>NZ_CP031747.1:2044953-3077543 GCF_005311025.1 Alcaligenes faecalis
CCTGCCCCCCCCCCCCCCCCCGCCCCCCCCCCACCCGAACAGCCCCCCGGTCCAGCCTCCTGAGCCCGCCTATAGCCCGTCCCTCACAGCTTAAGTCCAGCTACTTCTTGTTCTCGACCGGAGCCTCAACCTGCTCAATCCCGAACAAATGCTCCAAACCCAAAGCCAAAGCATCCCGCCACGCCACAAAATCATGCGCCGTCGCACTTTCCACGTAACGCACGTCATACCCCCGCGCCCGCAGCACATCATCCAGATGACGATTCGCCTGCACCAGGCTGACATCCCGGCTGGAGCCTGAAGACTCAAACACCCCGGCGCTCATATAAATCTTCACTGGCACAGCTTCTGAGTCCGCCATCTGCCGCGTCAGCCACTGCCCACGAGCATCACCCGTCGGAGCCCACCAGAACGACCCCGACATGCTCAAGACGTTGCCAAACCACTGCGGCAAACGCCAGGCGGCATTCATGGCAGCCAAACCACCGTAGCTGGAGCCACCAATCGCCGTCTTGTCCGCTGTCGACTGCACCCCTTGGGCCTTGAGCCAAGGCATCAATTCTTTATCCAGAAACTTGATATACGCTTCATTAGGCGGCAACTCACGAGCCCGTTCCGCCATGCCCGGATTGTCCACCAGGACCAGCCACATAGGCTCCACGCGCCCCTGCGCAATCAAGGTATCCAGCATGGCCGGCGCGCGCGCCAAATCCCGATAGTCCCGACCATCGAACAAAATCAAGGTGTGATCAATTTCCTGAGCCCGAGTGCCCGCAGGCTGATAAATCTGCACCTGCCGTTCCACACCCAAAGCCTCGCTGGGCAAGCGCTCCGTACGCCATTGCCCCTGCCCCAACTGCTGCGGCTCCAGGCTCACCACCTCGGCAGGTGCCTGCGTCAAACGCAAGACAGACTCACCATCAAACAGATCCTTGCTGTTTTCCGGCAAAGCCTTGGCATTATGAGGATCGCGCTGCAACGCCGCCCGCAGCACTTCGCGCGCCAGGTTCTGGCCCACATAAGGCACATCCGGCGCCATGCGATAGGCAAAGCGGGCATCACGCGGCAAATCGTAGGTGATGTACCAGATATCCGACTCACCCAAACGATGCATGCGATCGGTATACGAGAAAGGCCCGCCATGCAGACGCACCTCGTTCTGGGCACCGCGCCAGACAAATGTGACGCGATCATGCGTAGTGCTGTAGCGCTCCACCAAAGGCGAACCTACACGCTGCACATAGTCCCAGAAACCGCGAGACGGCTCGCCCGCGCGCAAGCGCATGCTCCACTGACGGATCACATCGCCTTGCAAAGGCTCGGCCTGAGCCGGCGCCTGGGGAGCCGTAACCGATTTAACCTGCCACTGATACTCGCCCTGCCCTTGCACACGCAAACGATACTCGCCCGCCGTGCTGGCAATAAAGCCAAAAGGGCCACCCCGTTCCGGTGCATCTGCCCAATGACGAATCGCCTTGCCATCCGGGCCGAACAATTCCAGCGCCACATCACCACTGTGCTGCCAACTGCCTTGCACCAGCTCATTTTGCTGCAAGCTCAGTATTCGTTCATGATGTTCGTGCGCCTGAACCTCACCTTGAGCCGAAGGCAGCGTAGCCGCCCAAGCCGACCCAACCATTCCCACCATCAATACAGCAACAACAGGTGCGCGCAACATACATCCTCCTAAATGCCGGTTTGCCGCAGGACAAGCCCAGTACCAAGAAGCAGTATACGATCAAAAATAATCAGCGCACCCCTTGGCTGGCGCGAGGCGGCGCCATTTATCACCCCAGACGGAAAGCCTGAATCAAACGATCCAGCTCTTGCACCTGCTCCTGCAACTCGCTGGAGGTGTGCGCCACCTGGTTCACCATTTCCGCGTTTTGCTGAGTGGCCGAATCCAACTGCCCCACCGCCACGTTGATTTGCTCGATACCAATAGTTTGCTCGCGAGTAGAAGCCGCAATCTCGTGCACAATCGTCATCACTTGCGAGCTGCCGGTGACCATCTCATCAATAACCTCACCGACCTGCCCCATCAATTGCACGCCTTCGCGGGTGCTATTGGAGGACGCTTCCACCAATTGAGCAATCTCCTGGGCTGACGCCGTCGTGCGCTGCGCCAGAGCACGTACCTCACCCGCCACCACCGCAAAGCCTCGACCTTGCTCACCGGCTCGCGCCGCTTCCACAGCCGCGTTCAAGGCCAGAATATTGGTCTGGAAGGCAATCGAGTTAATCACCGTGGTGATGTCCGCCACCTTGCCACTGGTATCGCGAATCGCGCCCATGCGGTCCACCAGCTCACTGACCATCTGACCACCATGCTGGGCCGTTTTCTGCACCTGGCTGGAGACTTCCTCGGCACGCATGGCGTTTTCTTCGCTCATGCGAACGGTGCCCGTCATCTCTTCCATGGCCGATGCTGTTTCCTGCAAGGCCGCGGCCTGCTGAGTCGTGCGACTGGACAGCTCCAGATTGCCCACAGACAGTTGCGCGGTATCGTCCGCAATCACACCACTGCTGTGTTGCAGCGTGCGCATAACCTCGTTCAATTTCAGGCGCATCTGCTCGATGGAGGCCATCACGCTATTGTCCGGAATCGAGCGTAGGGAATGAGTCACACGCAAATCGCCATTGGCAATGGCTTGGGCCGCTTCATGCAAAATTTTGGGCTCAGCCCCCAGCTCGGCAAAGATCTGGCGCGCCAGAAACACAGTAACCGCTGATACCAGCAGCACGATCAGAACAAACACGATTGACGAGCTGAGCAGATTGCTCAGGAAGCGCGCCTGAATATTGTCGATATATACGCCCGAGGTCAGCACCCAATCCCACTGTGTCACCCCTTTGCCAAAGGCCAGTTTGGGGGCATTGCTCTTGTCGCTAAGTTTGGGCCAGTGATACTCCAGAAAACCTTCGCCACCATTGCGGCCGATGCGGCTCATCTCGGCAAAAGGGTGCACGCCGTTGCTATCGACCACGGCACTGACGTCCTGGCCGTCCAGCTCCGGTCGGCTGGGATTCATGATGGACACCACATCGGTCGATAACACCGACACATAACCTTCCTGCCCAAAACGGATACTAGCGATGCGTTGCAGCGCCTGCTTTTGCGCCTCTTCCTTGCTGAGAACGCCTTTGCTGACCAGTTGCTGATAGTCCTGCGTAATGTTTGCTGCAATATTGACGATGTGCTGCAAACTACTTTTTCGCTCCTCCATCTGTGCCTGATAGAGCTGATAGTTCACAAACGCAAAAACCGCCACCAACGCCATCAAGCACAAGATCAATGGCAACCACAACTTCTGTTTCAAGCCCAAACGCATCATATTCCCCGAGCAACGCTGAAAAGACAGGTCCCAGGTACGCAAAAACCGACCGTGTCACCACGGTCGGCCTACATGGAGGCCCCATCGAACAAGCTGGGTAACGGCCTCGGGCTTGAAATACTTAATTAAAGTTACATATCGAGATAATTGGATGCTAAGGCGGCTTATA
Organism: Alcaligenes faecalis; assembly: GCF_005311025.1. Taxonomy (GTDB): domain Bacteria; phylum Pseudomonadota; class Gammaproteobacteria; order Burkholderiales; family Burkholderiaceae_B; genus Alcaligenes; species Alcaligenes phenolicus. The sequence goes on from NZ_CP031747.1 coordinate 2,048,458, forward strand.
AAACACTACCGCTCAAGCGTCGGGAAGCTTCATGGCCTTGGCCAAAAGAGGGTTCGCTGCTGGCCAGAGTCAGCAAGAAGCCATCTTCAGACATCAATTCCGAGGTGAGACGCCCCTGGTAATGACCCAGCTCCAGATTCAAGGCAAGATCGCGCAGTTCCAGGTTATCGACGCCTTTGATAACCAGCTCAAAGCCCTGCTCGCTCAGTAAATGGCACGCGGTTTCCAGCAATGCCTTGAACGTCGGTTCACGGCAGGCGCGTTGAATAACCTCGGCTTCCAGTTTGACGCCGCTGATTGGCCAGCCACGCAAACGGTTGAGCTTGTTGTTCTCAATATCGGGGCTGGTCAGCCAGACCTGAATGTCCTGTTCTTTCAGAAACTGCAAAGCCTGGATCAGTTCTGGTGTTTCTTCCAATTCCTCGTCGCTGAACAAGTCCAGTTCCACACAGCAAGGCTGCAGCTCGAACTGACGCAACATGCTGGGCATGCGCTTATAGATAGGCAGCAGCATATCGATGGGCAACTTCAGGCCAATATGGCTGGCACGCAGCGAATACTCCTGCCACCAGCGACGCACGTCAGCCATCAGAGTACGCAGCATCCATTCGCACAAAGCCTGACGGTGAATGGCGTCAGGCATATGGCGCAGCACCAGATCCGATGACAGACGCAAGCCTGTGGGCGAGGTCCAGAACACCTGGGCGTCCACACCACTGTATTGGCCCGTACTGGTCGCCACGCGCAACTGATAAGAGAAAGACAGCGCTTCGCTGGCCTGCGGATCAAGCACATCCAGAGTTTCCAGCGCACGCAAGAGTTCCAGCGGCGTGGGCTGGGATGCTTCCTGCTCGTCGCGCTGGGCGTAAAACTCCATGATTTCAGTATCTTGCGGCTCTTGCTGGGCGATCAACTTGCCCGTAAAGGTGTAGCCCCAGCCGTGCACCGACTTGATCGGCAAGGCCACCCCTGCCTGACTGGCCTTGCGGCGCAAACGGCTGATCAGGGAATCCACTGCACGGCTGTCACTGGCAGCCAGGCCTTTGTCGCGCATCAGGTCTTCACGGCTGAAACGGGCATCCGCATGGCGGATGAATGCGTCCATCAATTGACGTTCGCTATGCGTCAGTTCCAGTCCCACCCCATTGGGAGCCACCAGAGTCCAGCCTTTATCGCGCAAGATCCATTCCTGCTGGCCACTCTGATCCTGAACCTCTTCCATCGCCTGGGCGGCACCCACGGCGGCATAAACATTACGGCGGCGCACGGCATGGCACCAGGCCATCAGCTCGGGAACTTGCACATCCATAGCCAGACACGCATCAGCGCCCGTCAGCAGCAACTGCACACGAGCACTGGCAGACAGGCCGGACTGAACGGCCACAATACCCAGCGAGCCAAAGTCATTGCGCAATTTGGCCACCATCAAAGGCACGTAGCCCGTCTCAACAGGAAACAGTAACAGATCGGCCTGGCTCAGACGCGCCTCGGCTACCTTCTCCAGGGATCTGACAACGCTTGTCTTGGTACCGAAAACCCGCAGTTGCTCCAGCCAGTAGTGCAAGCCTTCGCCTTCTTCCAAAACAATCAACACGCAGCGTGCATGTTCCATAAGCGCCTACTATTTAATTATTGTCAGTCCCACGACGGTCCCGGCGAGGGCCGACAATACTATTTTTATCAATAGTTAGAATTATCACTTCTAGAATACGGAGCACAAAGTAAAGAATGGTCAAATGTGGCGTTTGAAATTTTTTGTCTTCAAAATAACGTCCGCCTTACCGCCTGAACCATCTCGGGATTATTTTCTAATCGCTGCTCTTTTAAAATCATGCCCCACAAATAATTATAGTTTCCATAACGATGGGACATAAAAAACCCGCTCGAAAGCGGGTTGTTCTAGCTCAAGACCAACCAGAATACTTACTGGGCGGCAGCGTCCAGGCGAGACTGCAACTGGGCAGCAGGCAGCCAGCCATCAGCGCGGCTGCCATCAGCAAAGTAAATGGCCGGGGTGCCTTGAACGCGCAGTTTTTGTCCTACTGCCAATAACTGATCCAATGGATGCTCACACGAGGCTTTCTCGGGTCGCGCTCCGCCCCCCATCCAATCACTCAAGGTTTTAGCGGGGTTTTGGGCGCACCAGATGTCCTCGGCTTTGCGGCGACTGTCCGGTCCCAGGATGGGAAACATCAGGCTATAAACCGTAACATTGTCGATCTCCTGCAAAGTTGTATGCAGACGTTTGCAATAGCCGCAATTGGGATCTTCAAAAACCACCATTTGACGGCTACCGTCGCCTTTTACCAGCTTGATGGCCTTATCCAGCGGCAAGTCATTCAGCGACACACGATTGAGTTCCTGCATGCGCTGCTCGGTCAGATCAACACGAGTTTTGCTATCCAGCAAAGAACCCTGCATCACAAAGCTGGCCTGCGGGTCGGTGTAGAGCAAGGTGCCGCCCACTTCCACTTCCAGCAAATTGGGAAATGGTGTGGCGCGAATACCATCGACCGTCACGCCGGGGAAAGCGGCTTCAAAGGCCTGGCGGGTAGTCTCGAAACGTGTGTCTACTTTGGCGGGGCTGGCGGCCTGAGCCAGGCTGCACAGCGACAAAAACGCCAGAGCCAATACAGAACGAAGGTGCAACATCATGACGTACTTCCTTTGCTAATCGACAAGACCCTAGCGGCCTTAGAACAAGAGCGCGCCGGGGCTGACGCCGGCAGCATGCGCAATCAGGCGGCGTTTCACCCAGGGCAGGCGGTCCACCACTTGCATACCGGCATTGCGCAGCATGGAAGCCGGTGCTCCCGGTGCCGCAAACAGACGATACAAGCCATCGGTGGCTGCCCGCATGGCCGCAATCGGTTCAGCGCGAGCGCGCTTGTAGCGATTGAGTACACGCATATCACCGACCGAATAATGCGGGCCACGCTCGGACAAGACCTTGATCAGGGCTTCGATATCGCCCAGACCCAGATTCAAACCCTGGCCAGCCAAAGGATGGACGCGATGCGCCGCATCACCCACCAAGGCCACACCGGGCGACACCAGGCCGCTACGCTCAAAGGTCAAAGGGAAACCGTGTACCGGGCTACGCAAGCTTAACTGCCCCAAACGGCCATTGGATAAAGAGAACAAGCTGTTTTGCAGATACTGCGCCTGCTCCTCTGAGGGCATGGCCAACACCTTGTCGGCCTGCGCTTGCGGCACGGACCAGACCATGGAGACTTGCGGTTTGCCATCCACATCCGGCATAGGCAACAAGGCCAGAATCGAATCGCCAGTAAACCACTGCAAGGCGACTTGCTGGTGCGGGCGCTCCACGTTGAAGTGGGCCACCAAACCGGCGTCCCCATACTCACGACCATGATGCTCAATGCCAGCAGCAGACCGCAGGCCGGAACGGGCACCATCTGCCCCCACAAACAAATCGGCGCTGATGCGCTTCTGTCCGGCGGTGATGATGGTATTGCCTTCCAGACGCTCGAAACGGTCTTCAATCCAGGGCACACCAAACACTTGCAAGGCCTGATACAGCGCCTGCTCCATCTGTCCGGACTCAACGATCCAGGCCAGATAATCCTGCGCGTCCTGCCAAGCATGCAGATTCAGGCAACCGCCGCCATCACCATGTACTTCCATGGCCTGCACTGGCGAAATGCGCTGGGCCGACATCAAGTTCCAGGCACCCAACTGCGTCAGAAAACGCTGGCTGGCGACCGAGACGGCGTAGACACGGGGGTGATACTGCCCCGCCGCCAGTTCCATAGGCTTGTAAGCGGGGGACAAGATGCTGACATCAAACCCGGCCTTGCGTAAACCCAGAGCGCTGGCCATACCGGCCAAGGCCCCGCCACACACCACAATTCGTTCTTTGCTCATCGTGCGCTCGGTGCTCCTGCCTGACGTGGCCACAACAGCCACATTTGACCTTGCTGCTTCATGCGCCCTGCCTGCGCACCAGCCTGATCGCCCGTGCCCCAGTACAAGTCGGTACGTGCGGCACCTTTAATCGCCGCGCCCGTGTCCTGAGCAAAAACCAGTCGCTGCAAAGGCTGGTTAGAAGCAGGCTGCGAGGTAGCCAAGTACACAGGCGTACCCAAAGGCACGTAAGTGGGGTCAATAGCCACGGAACGCAGACCAATCAAGGGAATGCCATAGGCACCTTTAGGGCCCAGCTCCGGATCCACAATGGCCTCTTCGCGGAAGAACACCATAGCGGTATTTACATTCATCATTTCCTGAACGCGATGCGGATTGCGCTTGGCCCAGGCCTTGATGTTTTGCATGGAAGTCTGCGCCAAAGGCATCTCGCCCTGCTTGGCCAGCCATTGGCCTACCGAGGCATAAGGGCGACCGTTATGGTCGGCATAGGCCAGACGCACGGCGCTGCCATCGGGCAGGACCGCACGACCCGAGCCTTGGATCTGCAGAAAAAAGCCTTCTACCGGATCTTCCGCATACACGATCACGGGTGGCTGGCGATCCTGCTTGGACACGATCTGCTCGCGTGTGTCGTAGGGCACAATGCGTTTGCCCACTTGCTTGCCGCGAATACGCTTGCCAGCCAGCTCGGGGTACAAGCTACCCAGGTCAATCGTCAGCAAATCATCCGGCGCAGCGAAAAGCGGCCATTGATAGCTGGAACTACGGGTACGCGAGGCCTTGAGCAAAGGCTCGTAATAGCCCGTGACCGTATTTTGGGCCACCTTGCCGTCGCCGGTCAGCAAACGCCAGGGCTGCAACTGTTGCTGCAGAAAATCACGTACAGCGGCCGTATCTTTGGTGTCAGCGTTCAGACCGGCAGAAGCCGCAGCCTGACAAACGGGCTGCCAGGCACGGGGATTGGCACGTGCGGGCATGGCCAGCGAACCGCTGACAGGGCGCATCAGGCCCTTGCAGTTATTGATGAAACCTTTCCAGACATGGTCCAGCGAATCAGCCTGCCAGCCCGGCAAGGCGGACCAGTTCACAGCTTGATAACGCCCTGCCAACGCACGCGCCGGGGTTTCCGGCAGTGCCGACAAGGACGGCACGCGCAACGGTTGCAGAGCGATATCAGGACCGCCTTCTGCTGTACCCGGAGCCGTTGACGAAGAACCCTGATCCCCAGGAATGGTGGAACAGGCACTTAATGCCAGCAGTACGGCTGGCACGCAATAAATTATCTTCATGGCTGGGTTTGGCCCTTAGTGCAAGGTACGGGGAGAGGAAAGGATGAACTCCTGAATGGCGACCTCAAAGGGCACACCATTTTCACCAACACATTGATAGCTGCCGCGCATGGTGCCAAACGGCGTGTTCAGGGGGCAACCACTGGTGTATTCAAAGGTCTCACCTGGAGCCAGCACCGGCTGTTGTCCTACAACGCCCAGGCCACGCACTTCCTGAACCTGCTGATTGTCGTCCGTAATGATCCAGTGACGACTGATAATCTGGGCCGTCTGCTGTCCATTGTTGGTAATCCGTACGGTATAGGCAAAAACATATTGATTGCTATCGGGCTCGGATTGCTCAGGCAGGTACTGGGGCGTGATCTGCACCTCAATATCGTCAGGCTTCATGATGGATTCCAGGTTACGGCTGTACAAATACGGGGCGCTGCACAGCCCCCCGCTTGAAACTATAATGATGACATATGGCCACGATTTTCGTGATGTCTAATCTTTACGGCACCTATTATGTCCCAAGCCAGCTCCACACGTATCGCTCCCAGTATTTTATCGGCCGACTTCGCCCGCCTGGGTGAAGAAGTCCGCAATGTTATCGCCGCCGGTGCCGACTGGGTTCACTGCGACATCATGGACAACCACTTTGTACCGAACCTGACTTTCGGCCCCATGGTCTGTGCTGCGCTGCGCCCCCACACCACTGCCCCCATCGACGTACACCTGATGGTGGAGCCCGTGGATGCGCTGATCCCCGAATTTGCCAAAGCCGGTGCCGATTACATCAGCTTTCACCCCGAAGCCTCGCGCCACGTGGACCGCACCCTGTCGCTGATCCGTGACCACGGCTGTAAGGCCGGCCTGGTATTCAACCCGGCCACCCCGCTGAACTGGATGGATCACCTGATGGACAAGCTGGATCTGGTCCTGCTGATGTCCGTTAACCCCGGCTTTGGCGGCCAGGCCTTTATCCCCAGCGCCATGGACAAGCTGCGCCAAGCCCGCGCCCGCATTGATGCGTGGACTGCAGAAGGTGGTCAGCCCATCCTGCTGCAAATCGACGGTGGCGTGAAGGTGGACAATATCGGCGCCATCCGTGCAGCCGGTGCTGACACCTTTGTGGCCGGTTCGGCTATTTTTGGTCAGCCCGACTACGCTCAGGTCATCCGCGACATGCGCGCGCAAATCGCTCTGGCAGAGCAGGCCTAAATCCTGCGTTCGGCCTGCTGTTCCCGCTACTGCAGCATCGTATTGCGGCTATAACTGCCCTGCCGAACCGCACTGTCGGGGCGGCGGCGCTCCACAAACAAGGCATTGCCCTGCACCCGCTTGGCCTGTGCCTTGGCAGAACTGGCCAGCTCCGCAATTAAAGAGCCCGAATACAATTCGGGCTCCTCGACTGTGACCACACCTAAAGACAGGCTCACCAACGGGTGAAACACCAGCACGCCTTGACGGTTTTCAGCCAAATAGCCGCCTGCTTGCCGATGCTCCAGTCTATACAAGGACTCCAGCTCTTTTTCCAGCTCGTCCAGAATGCTTTGGCAGCGCTCGGCCCAGTCCGGGCTGGTAAACACCAAAATAAAATCGTCCCCCCCCACATGGCCCACAAAGTCCATGCGAGCCACCGCGTAACGGGTGAAGAGCTCGGCCATGGAGCGTAACAGCTCATCGCCTTTGCGATAGCCGTACAAATCGTTGTAGGGTTTGAAGTGGTCCAGATCCGCATAGCACACAGCGAAGTTCTGCCGATTACGCAGCAAACTATCAATATGCTCATCAATCGGCACATTACCCGGCAATTGCGTCAGTGGATTGGCATAACGCGCCGTCATGATCTGAATCTGCGTAATTTCACGCATCAGCTCCACACTGGAGCCCAGGCCCAGATACTCACCCGCCCCGGTAATGATGAAACCATCACTCAAGGCATCCCCCGCTCCCTGCGTCATCAAGGTGCCCAACTCCAGCAAGCTGGTATCGCAGTCAACAATCAGCGGTGGGGTTTCAATAAACAGGGAGCATGGCTTGTTGCCATACAGTTCGCGGTGATAAGGCCGGGCAAGCTGATCATAAAGCTGGCTACGACGCAAAATACCCGTCGGTCGATCCCCTCGCACCAGAGCCACGGCACTAAGATCTGGGTGGCTTTGAAACAGCTCATACACACGATTCGTGGGTGTATTATCAGGCACCGCTGGCGCGGCACGCAGTAAACGCCGCACGCTCATGGAATCACGGCCTTGCACTTGACGCTGAGTGCGCACAGTGGAGGGTCCAAACAGCGCGGCTTGAGCGGGCTCCAGCTGAGGCGGGGGGTTAGGTTGAGGGCGACATAGCAAATAGCCCTGCCCACAGGCCACGCCCAAGTAGCGCAAGGTGCGTAGTTCCGCGCCGGTTTCAATCCCTTCTGCAATCACAACGGATTGAGCATGGCTGGCAATATCGCAAATGGAGCGTACCAATTGCTGCTTGAGCACATCGGTATCAATATCGCGCACAAAGTATTTGTCGATCTTGACGTACTCGGGCCGCAACTCGGACCACAAACGCAGCGAGGCATAGCCTTCACCCAGATCATCAATGGCAAACTGCAGGCCTTCTTTTCGATAAAGCTCAATAGCCTGATTCAGATAGTCGTAGCTGTCAGTACGCTCGGACTCGGTCAATTCGACCACCACCCGGCTCCAGTCAATGCCATCCAGCTGTGGCATACCGGTACGCGGTTCGATGCGGGCCGAAGGCAACATGCGCATCACCACATCCGGGCTGGAGTTCAAGAACAGTTTGCCCGCCAAACCCTGCTGCTTGAAACTGCTGACCAAGGTATGGCAACACAGCTCTTCCAGATCCCATAAGCGGCCACATTGCCGGGCGGCGTCAAACAAGGCCAAGGGCGAATAAAAACTGCTGTCCTTTGGCCCTCGAATCAAACCCTCGTAACCCAGAATCAAGCCGGACTGCAAATCCACAATGGGCTGAAAGACCGGCGTAACTTGTTTTTCTACGAGAATCTGATGAAATGTATCGAGCATCATACTTCCGCTCCTAGGGCCTTTCTGAACGGACTATCGAAAGCCAATCTTGTACCAAAATACGGTTTGCTCACTAAATTGATAAGCCCGCGTGCAGTAAGGAGCTTTAACATGATGAATCAAACGAAATGAAAACCCGACGTTCCGAAAACTTTTTTCTGCTCGACCTTAACAGGAATTTGACAATATTTTGTCACAAGTCCGCTACAAAAAGATGAATATTTTCTCTGTGCTGTTTGATTTGGATGGAACCCTGCTCGATACCATTCCCGATCTGGCCTCGGCATGTAATGCCATGCGTATCGACCTGGGTTTACCCCCGCTCCCAGAGGAGCGCATCGCCACTTTCGTGGGTAAAGGCTCGGAAAACCTGGTGCGACGCGCTCTGACCGATCTACCTGAACCTCCTGCCGACTACACCCCGGCATTGGAATCATTTTATTACCATTACCAATTATGTAATGGCCAACACAGCCGCCTGTATCCGGGTGTACTAGAAGGATTGGATGACTTTAAAAGCCAGGGATTGCGTCTGGCTGTGGTCACCAACAAGCCCGAACAATTTGCCCGCCCCTTACTGGAACAAACAGGTTTGGGCCCGTACTTCGAACTGGTGGTGGGCGGTGATACCTGCCCGCGCAAAAAGCCCGACCCCATGCCTTTTGTCTACGCCTGCGAGCAAATGAAACTGGCTCCCGAACAGGCTTTGGTCATTGGGGATTCCATGAATGACGCCCAGGCAGCGCGTGCGGCGAACATCCCCGTACTGTTGGTTCCTTACGGCTATAACGAAGGCAAGGATGTGCAAAGCCTGGATTCCGATGGTATAGTTGCCTCTATTGCCGACGCGGCCACCTGGCTGCGCAATAAACGCAACACCATATTTACGTCATAAAATTCATGTCTACTCGCACTCACGCATCCACAATCTACGGCGCTTATTGGCGCTGGTGGCGTTCGTGTATCGGGTAGATATAACCTTGAAGTCTGGCGTCCCTGCAAAGTAGTACACAGCGGACCGCCTCCAGGAAAATAAGCCCGGTAATCACAACGACCGGGCTTTTTTTGTTTCTGTCCGGCTCGTCGTACCCACTGACCCTCGAGATCCCAATGACAGAAATAGAATTCAATGCCCTAGCAGCAGAAGGCTTTAACCGCATTCCCCTGATTGCGGAAACCTATGCCGACCTGGATACGCCCCTGTCGATTTATCTGAAACTGGCGCACAACGGCCCCGAAGGCGGACGTTACAGCTGCCTGATGGAATCGGTTGTGGGCGGCGAGCAGTTCGGTCGCTACTCCTTTATTGGCCTGCCTGCCCGTACCGTGATCCGCAGCTACGGCCGTCATACCCAAGTGCTGCACGATGGCAAGATTGTCGAAACAGCCGAAGGCGATCCGCTGGAATTCATCGAGCAATTCCAGGCCCGTTTCAAAGTAGCCCTGCGTCCTGGCATGCCCCGCTTTGCGGGTGGTCTGGCTGGTTACTTCGGCTATGACACGGTGCGTCACATCGAACCGTCCCTGGGTATGAACCGCAAACCCTTCCCTTCCGACCAGGAAGAAGGCGTGCCGGACATCATGCTGCTGCAAGTGGACGAGCTGGTGATTGTGGATAATCTGGCTGGTCGCACCTACCTGCTGGTCTACGCCGATCCCGCCCAGCCCGAAGCCTACGTACTGGCCAAGCGTCGTCTGAAAGATCTGCGCGAAAAGCTGCGTTCACCCGTCGTGATCCCTTACGCCTACGCCAGCATGCAAACCGAATGCGAGCGCGACTTCGACAAAGAGGATTACCTGAAGGCCGTGGCCCGCGCCAAGGAATACATTGCAGCCGGTGACCTGATGCAAGTGCAGATCGGCCAGGTCATCACCAAACCTTTCCGCGACTCGCCCTTATCCCTGTACCGCGCCCTGCGTTCGCTGAACCCATCGCCTTACATGTACTTCTGGAACTTCGACGACTTCCAGGTCGTGGGTGCATCGCCAGAAATTCTGGTGCGTCAGGAAGAACACCGTCAGGATGGCCGCAACATGGAGCGCGTCACTATTCGCCCACTGGCTGGCACTCGCAAACGCGGTGCCACACCTGAAGCCGATGCCGCACTGGCCGCCGAGCTGAAGTCCGACCCTAAAGAACGCGCCGAACACCTGATGCTGATCGACCTGGCCCGTAACGATATTGGCCGTATCGCCAAAACCGGCTCGGTACAAGTCACGGACACCATGGCAATCGAACGTTACTCGCATGTTCAGCACCTGGTCTCCAATGTCTGCGGTGAACTGCAAGACGGCATGAGCCAGATGGACGTGCTGCGCGCCTCCTTCCCCGCGGGCACCCTGACCGGCGCCCCCAAGGTACGCGCCATGGAAGTCATTGATGAACTGGAGCCCGTGCGCCGTGGCGTTTACGGTGGTGCCGCTGGCTACCTGAGCTACTCGGGCGAAATGGATCTGGCTATTGCCATACGCACCGGCGTCATCAAGGACGGCATGCTTTATGTGCAGGCCGCCGCCGGTGTCGTGGCCGACTCCGATCCCGAAAAAGAATGGCAAGAGACCGAAGCCAAGGCACGCGCCGTAATCCGCGCTGCCGAACAAGTGCAATTCGGTCTGGACGAGCCTATTTAATCGCCCCACTGCCATCCTTTTTTTGCCGGAGTATTCCCATGCTGTTCATGCTCGATAACTATGACTCGTTTACCTACAACCTGGTCCAGTACTTTGGAGAACTGGGTCAGGAAGTAGTGGTACGACGCAACGATCAAGTCACACTTGAAGAAATTGAAGCCTTGAATCCCAGCCATCTGTGCGTCTCGCCCGGCCCCAAGTCCCCTGCGGATGCGGGCCTGTCGGTTGCACTGATCCAGCACTTTGCCGGCAAGCTACCGATTCTGGGCGTCTGCCTGGGTCATCAGGCGATCGGGCATGCTTTTGGTGCGCGCATTATCCGTGCGCAGCAAATCATGCATGGGAAAGTCTCCCCTATTACTCACCAGGGCACGGACGTATTCAGCAACTTGCCCTCGCCCTTTAACGTCACCCGTTATCACTCCCTGGCCATCGAGCGCGACAGCCTGCCCGACTGTCTGGAGGTAACCGCGCAAACCGAAGACGGCGAGATCATGGGTGTCCGTCACCGCGAATTGCCTATTTATGGCGTGCAGTTTCACCCCGAGTCGGTGCTAAGCGAGCATGGCCACGCCTTACTGAAGAACTTTCTGGACCTTTAAATCATGAACACCATCACTCCTACCGAAGCACTGGTGCGCTGTATCGAACACCGGGAAATCTTCCACGACGAAATGCTGCATCTGATGCGCATGCTGATGCGCGGCGAAATGTCGCCTCAGATCGCGGCTGCCTTGCTGATGGGCTTGCGCGTGAAAAAAGAAAGCGTGGGTGAAATTTCTGCCGCCGCCCAGGTGATGCGCGAATTTGCCACCCCCGTCATTACGCCCAATCCGGACGAACTGCTGGATATGTGCGGTACAGGTGGCGACGGCTCCAATACCTTCAATATCTCCACCGCCTCCATGTTTGTGGCCGCCTCCGTAGGAGTGAAAGTAGCCAAGCACGGCAACCGCAGTGCCTCTTCCTCGTCCGGTAGTGCGGACGTGCTGGAAGCCCTGGGCGTGAACCTGACCTTCTCGCCCGAGCAAGTGGCGCAAAGCATTGCCGAAACCAATATTGGTTTCATGTTCGCCCCCGCTCACCACGGCGCCATGAAAAATGTGGCTGCTGTCCGCAAAGAGCTGGGCGTGCGCACTATTTTCAATATTCTGGGCCCACTGACCAACCCGGCCGGAGCAACCAACCAATTGATGGGCGTCTTCCACCCGGACCTGGTGGGGATTCAGGTGCGCGTAATGCAACGCCTGGGCGCTAAGCACGTGCTGATCGTGCACGGCAAGGACGGTATGGATGAAGCCTCTCTGGGTGCGGCCACCCTGGTGGGCGAACTGAAAGACGGTCAGGTGCGGGAATACGAAATTCACCCCGAAGACTTTGGCATGGCCATGACCTCCAACCGCAGCATTCGCGTCTCCAGCAAGGAAGAATCTGCCGTGATGATTATGGAAGCCCTCAATAACCAAGAGGGTACGGCTCGTGATATCGTGGGCCTCAATGCTGGTTTGGCCATCTATGCTGCCAACCACGCCGACTCCATTGAACAAGGCCTGCGCATGGCTTTTGAGGCCATTGCCAACGGTGCCGCACGCGAAAAACTCGAACAATTCCGCGCTTATACAAGGAAGTTAAATCCATGAACGACATTCTGGCCAAGATCCTCGACACCAAAAGAGCTGAAGTCGTCACCGCCCGCCAACTGCGCAGCGAGTCCGATCTGCTGCGCGAAGCGAAGAACCGGAACGACCTGCGCGGCTTTGCCAGCGCCATTGAAGACAAGATTGCTCAAGGCAAGCCTGCCATTATTGCGGAAGTCAAAAAGGCTTCCCCGTCCAAGGGTGTGATCCGTGCCGACTTCAACCCGACTGAGATTGCCTCCAGCTACGCCGCCCACGGCGCGGCCTGCCTGTCGGTCCTGACCGATATCCAGTATTTCCAGGGTTCCTACGACCACCTGCGCCAGGCCCGTGCCGTATGCGCACTGCCCGTACTGCGCAAAGATTTCATTATTGACCCCTATCAGATCATCCATGCCCGAGCCATGGGTGCCGACTGCATCTTGCTGATCGTCGCCGCGCTGGAGAAGGATCAGCTGATGGAGTACGAAGAAATGGCCCACGAACTGGGCATGGACGTACTGGTTGAAGTACATGACCGCGCCGAGCTGGATATTGCCTTGCAAATGAAGACCAGCCTGCTGGGCATCAATAACCGCAATCTGCGCACCTTTGAAACCAGCACCCAGAACACGCTGGACCTGCTGCCTTTTATCCCCAGCGAAAAACGCGTTGTCACCGAAAGCGGTATTCACACCATTGAAGATGTGGCCCTGATGCGCGAGAACCAGGTGCAGGCCTTCCTGGTCGGTGAGGCCTTCATGCGTGAACCTGATCCAGGCGTTGCCTTGCAGAACCTGTTCTTCGGTCAGCCTGCATGAGCACCCACACTTGCCCCCTGTGTGCCTTGAAACCCGATCAATTGCTATGGTCGGGTGCAGGGCTGCAGGTACTGGCCGTCACGGACAGCCCGTTTCCCGGCTATACACGGGTAATCTGGCAAGATCATGTGGCTGAAATGACAGACCTGTCTGAAGAACAACGGCAGCACATCATGGCAGCCGTATATGTGGTTGAGCAGACTCAGCGTGAACAACTGGGAGTCGCCAAGATCAATCTGGCTCAATTCGGAAATCAAGTGCCGCATCTGCATTGGCACATCATCCCTCGCTGGAAGGACGACCCTTTCTTTCCGGACTCTGCCTGGTCACCCGCCCCCACACGCACCGAAGAGCAGAAACAAAGCTGGGCTTCCCACGAAGAACGCCTGCTTGAGCAAGTCAGCCAGTATCAGCAGGCACTTTGTATTGCGCTAAAAGCACGATTCAAGCACTAAACCCGCTATTCAAGTCCTGCTATTCAAGAAATACCCGCTGGCCTGTAAAAAGTCAGCGGGTATTTTTTTGCCTCTCGGAAAAGAGACGGCGCACTGTAACAGACAAGTACACCGCTTATCCGTGGAGCCCGCTACAGTGCGACTCCACCGGCAGGAGCCAAGCTGCTGTTGTGCTACTTGCACGCAACCCACATAAACAGCTTGCTTGCTTGCATAGCATGGCCATAGCCAACTCTTTATACCTGGCAGCACGACCACCTCGACTTCATAAATCTCCACCTACGAACGATCAGGCTAAGGAGTGCCCAACGACTTCTTTCCGACAAAATCCTTGATCCAGTCACTTCGAGCACAAAATTAACCTAGATCAAGCCTGGACGACAATCGCCTAGCCTCTCCAAAAACCACCATATATAGTGTCGTGAATCCTAAAAATCACTACATATAGGTTTTGGTGAAAAATATGGCTACCCAGGAAACTGCATCGCGTCCAGCTGCTCAGCTGGACATCATCCGTTCCATTACTGAATATCTGGACCGCCAGGACTGGCGCGTGCAAGCCAATGCCAACCAGGGCTATTCGCTGGGCGGTCTAATTCTGAACAGCTCGGGCAAGATGATTGCCAACTACTGGCTCAGCCACGTTTACCCCGAAGCGATCGGCCAGGCACACCGTCAGGCCGACCTGCACATCCACGATCTGGACATGCTCTCTGGCTACTGCGCCGGCTGGTCCTTGCGCACTTTCCTGAACGAAGGGCTCAATGGCGTACCCGGAAAAATCGAATCCGGCCCACCCCGTCATCTAAGCAGTGCGGTCGGTCAGGTCGTCAATTTCCTGGGCACCCTGCAGAACGAATGGGCCGGTGCCCAGGCCTTCAGCTCCTTTGATACCTATATGGCGCCCTTCATCCGCAAGGACGGCCTGAGCTACAAGCAGGTGCGCCAATGCATGCAGGAACTGATCTACAACCTGAACGTACCCTCGCGCTGGGGGACACAGACGCCCTTTACCAATCTGACCTTTGACTGGGTGTGCCCCGACGACCTGCGCGAGCAAGTTCCGCAAATCGGTGGCGAAGAAATGCCGTTTTGCTACGGGGATCTGCAGACCGAAATGGACATGATCAACCAGGCCTATATCGAAGTCATGAGCGAGGGCGATGCCCGTGGCCGTGCCTTCACCTTTCCGATCCCCACCTACAACATCACCCGGAATTTTGACTGGCACAGCCCGAATGCCGAGCGCCTGTTTGCCATGACGGCCAAATATGGCCTGCCCTACTTCCAGAACTTCATTAACTCCGAGCTGGAACCCAATATGATCCGCTCCATGTGCTGCCGCCTGCAGCTGGATCTGCGCGAGCTGCTCAAACGCGGTAATGGCTTGTTTGGCTCTGCCGAACAAACTGGCTCCCTGGGAGTGGTCACCCTGAACTGCGCCCGCCTGGGTCATCTGTATCAAGGCGATGAAGCCGGACTGTTTGCCCGTTTGGATGAACTGCTGGAAATGGGCCGCGACAGCCTGGAAATCAAGCGCACGGTGATCCAGCAGCATATGGACCAAGGGCTGTTTCCCTACACACGCCGCTATCTGGGCACCTTGCGCAATCACTTCTCCACACTGGGAGTTAACGGCATTAACGAGATGATCCGCAACTTTACCCAGGACAAGCAAAATCTTTGCACGCCGTGGGGGCACCGCTTTGCCCTGCGTTTGCTGGACCATATTCGGGAGCGCATGGTGGAGTTTCAGGAAAGTACCGGCCACCTGTACAACCTGGAAGCCACCCCTGCCGAGGGCACCACTTACCGCTTTGCCAAAGAAGATCGCGCCCGCTGGCCCGACATTCTGCAAGCAGGGACCGAGCAAATGCCCTACTACACCAATTCCTCACAACTGCCGGTGGGCTTTACTGAAGACCCCTTCGAGGCATTGGAGCGACAAGACGAGCTGCAAGGCAAATACACCGGCGGCACCGTGCTGCACCTCTATATGACCGAAGCACTGTCCAGCACTGATGCCTGCCGCAATCTGGTGCAACGAGCCTTGAACCATTTTTCCTTGCCTTACATCACCGTTACGCCCACATTTTCTATCTGCCCCAAGCACGGCTATCTGTCTGGAAAACATGAGTTTTGCCCGCATTGCGACAGCGAATTGCTGGCCAACAAGATAGCTCAAGCTCGGGCCGAGGCTGACGTTCAAAACGAAGTTATTGCGGACACGTCAACGCCGTCGTCGACACCGACACCGACACCGACACCGACACCGACACCGACACCGACATCAGTCCATTAAAGCCGATCTCTTCAAGTCAACTTTTTACCAAGACAGGCTAAACCCAATCCACTTGGCTCAACTAAAACCAGGCTTTTAGTTGTCCTCAGCCTTTATCTACAACCAGCCTCTTGGCACACACCCAGGCTAGTCACATCCGCATAGCGTGACGGCCCTTTTTTCCAAGGAGTTATTCATGAATACCGACACCATCACTCTTCAAGATTCCGAACGCCAGCCTTGCGAAATCTGGACACGCGTCATGGGCTATCACCGTCCCATGTCGTCTTTCAATATTGGCAAGCAAGGTGAGTTTCATGAGCGACGCTACTTCACCGAAGCCAGCGCCTGCGCAAGCAATGCCGTCCCCACCCTATAAACAGCCCGGTCAAATTCCATGACTTACGCCACGCGCCATCTTTACCCGGCCACGCCTGCCCACAAAGTGGCATTGAAAGTGGGTGGCTGCGCCCCTTTCTCGGCTACGGATTACCCCGGCCAATTAGCCGCTGTCATCTTTGTGCAAGGCTGCCCCTGGCGCTGTGGCTACTGCCACAATCCCCACCTGCAAGAGCGCACACCAGACAGTGCTATTGATTGGAACGCCTTGCTGGACTTTCTGAATCGCCGCGTCGGCCTGCTGGATGCCGTCGTGTTTAGCGGCGGCGAGCCCACACTGGACCCGGCCCTGGGCCCCGCCATCCGCGCGGTGCGCAGGCTGGGTTTCAAAATCGGTTTACACACGGCCGGCACACATCCGGCCAGACTGCTGGAAATCCTGCCTTGGGTGGACTGGATAGGCCTGGATATCAAGGCAGAGTTCAGTCACTACGACGCCATTACTCAACGCAGCAATAGTGCCGCTGCGCCCTTACGCAGTTTGCAGTTGCTGCTGAACGAAGACGTTCTGTTTGAGTGCCGCAGCACTATTCATCCCCAGTTGCACAGTCCCGCCTCGGTACAAGCTTTGGGACAACACCTGCATGAGCTGGGCGTCCAGCGCTATGCCGTGCAGATTTTCCGCACACAAGGCTGTGATGACGATTTCCTGAATGAAACTGGGCAGGCTTTGCAGGCCTACCCAGGAGCGGAGATTTTGGAAAACCTCCAGAAGCTGTTTCCGCACTTTGAAGTGCGACGCTCTTAATTGTCTCAGGAAGAAGCGGGGGTGCGAATCGGGCGGCGCAGTACATCCTGTAAAGCCGCTTTACCCTGTTTAAGCACTGCACGCGGATGCAGAATATCGGGGTCCAAGGCGTCCAGGGTGTTTTTCACCATCAGACCCAATTCGGTATCACCCTCAATCGACAGACGTCGATTAAAGAACAAGGTATCCGGATCTTCCTGCCGCTGCAAAAGCTGATAAAAAGCCCAAAGATCCGCTTTCAGAGTCAAATCCGGACGTTGTACGCGTGCCGACAGAGGATAAAAAGCCCCTTGGCGCCACGTATAGTCAAACGCTAAGCCGGCATCCGCCACCTGTATGCGTAAAGCTCGCCCTTCCAACCGTTCCGCAATGTCAGCCGGCAAGTGCGGACGCATCAGCACGTTCAAGCCCGTACAAAACAAGCGGGAGCCGGGCCACGGAGGTAATCGGCTTAAAACACCCGCCACAACAGCGGGTAAACGGGGAGTCGTTATTTCATTCATTCTTCCATCCCTCCCTTAAAAACGCTCTGACACCGGCGACACCCATTCCAAACCGGGGCGACCATGCCAGAAACCGTTGCAGGCCTTAGCGGGCAGTAAAGGCAGCATATCCTCGTGGGCATCCCTTGCCTGAATACGCCCCTGAATCACGTCATTAAACAAATGCACGACCGCATCCATATGCTGAGATTGCGGACTCAAACGCAGCATATTCACACCCAAATCGCGCAAATCCTGTACCTGCTCCAGTAAGGTGTACACCCAGGCGGATTGAGTCTGGATACCGTTAATCGTCAGAAAACCCTGCCCTTCACGGGTTTCCAGCAGCAAGCCATCGGGATAGTCCATGCACACGTACTGGCAATTGTCCTTAGGCAGATTGCGGTTACGCGCCGCAAAGCAACGGGCCGAGAAAGCCAGGGGCAAACGCCCGAAGGCAAAGACCTCGGTTTCCAAACCGGCAGGTCTGTCTTGCTGCAACTGCGCCAATCCTGCACGGCCCATTTCCAGAGGCATCACCCAACGCACCGCGCCTTGAGAAGCAATCAAATCCAGCACTGGCCCGTTATAAACATTTAAAAAAGGGCCGGCGACAAAGTCCCGACCCTGCATCAAACGTACTGCTCCCATATCATTGGCTTCGACCAGATAATCAGCCTGTTCGGTGACCTTGCGTAGCGTATTCACGTCCCGCCCGGACTCCAGCAAGACCTGACTAGACAGAACCGGCACCTTGCCAGCCTGGGCCAGCATCTGGGCAATATCCAGCCAATCATCCAGTCGTAGCTCGTGACGACGCGAACATACGGTCTCGCCCAGATACACCACATCGATCGGCCAGTCGCAGGCCGACTCATAAAACTGCATCGTGGCAACGCGGGACCAGTAATACTGCAAGGGGCCTAAAGATAATTTCATGATTGAGCCTCCCATGCTCTACTTCCAGGGCCGAGAATAGGCACCCAGCGTATGTTGCTGCCCTTCGGCCAGTTTGTTCAAAGCACCCATCCAGGCCGGATGGACTGAATAACGGGCTGGCGTGGATTTGGCCGAATCAATGGCTTGCCGCCATACCTGAGTAACTTGAGCCACATAAGCCGGGCTGCGCTGTCGGCCTTCAATCTTGATTGCGCTGACACCCGCCGCCAACAGTTGTGGCAACAAGGACAAAGTGTTCAGGCTGGTGGGCTCTTCCAGTGCGTAATAGTTTTCGCCCGCCACATCAAAACGCCCTTTGCACAAAGTGGGGTAAGCCGCGTTTTCACCATCCTGATAGCGGTCGATCAACACACCATTCAGACGCGACTCCAGACCCTGATCTGTCTGCTCCCAGCGCACATGCCCGGCGGGGGAACAGACTCCATGTGTATTGGGGGACTCACCAGTGGCATAGGAGGACAAGGCACAGCGGCCCTCCACCATCACGCACAAGCTGCCAAAGCCAAAAACCTCAACCTGAACAGGGACCTGCTCACAGACCTGCTCCACTTGGGTCATGGACAGGACACGCGGCAAAACCACGCGCTGAATACCGAAGTTCTGGTGGTAATACTTGATGGCTTCCGGATTGGTGGCTGAACCCTGCACCGACAAGTGCAAGCGCAGATTGGGATGTGCCTGACTGGCATAGGCCATCAATCCTGGGTCTGCCATGATGACCGCATCGACCTGAGCCTGGGCAGCTCGGTCCACCGCGTCGCGCCACTGTTGCCAGGCATTGGGTTGCGGGTAGGTATTGAGAGCCAGCAAAACTTTGCGGCCGCGCTGGTGTGCGTAATCAATCCCTTGTGCAATCGCCTGTGCATCAAAATTAAGCCCGGCGAAGTTCCGGGCGTTGGTGGCATCCCGGAACCCCAGATAGACACTATCGGCTCCGTTATCAATGGCTGCTTTCAAGGCAGGTAAGCTGCCCGCTGGGCAAACCAGTTCCATCTGCGGGTTATCGGACGCGGCTAAAGCCGTGGACGCTGTATTCATGACACTCCCCGATCAGCAATCTGGCCAGGGTGGATCCTGGCTCGACAAGACCACCACTATGCCTGCTCTGAAATTAAGGGGCCTTAACGCATATCAAATTCTTCCCACCTCCTGACCCGTGGCAAACAAGTCCCACTTTGCCTGCGCCATAGGCGGGCAGAATGGTCCACAATGCCTTCCAAGCCTTTCGTGCTGGAGTCTTGATGACACAAACTGAGATCACGCTGGATACTCGCGGCCTGCCCGCACCCGAGCCTTTGGAGCATTGCCTGGAAGCACTGGCTGAACTGGCTCCCACCCAGGCCTTGCTCATGTGGCTGGATCGAGAACCTTTCCCCTTGTATGAAATCCTGCGACGCAGCGGCTTCAAGTATCACGGCACCCACCAAGAAAACGGCTTCAAGCTCATCATCCGCAGGAACTAAGTCTATGCAACGCGCTTTATCGCTGGATCAGTCACCCTCTTTGTCACTGACCTTGCCCTTGTTTGCGAATGTCCCTTTTTTTGGACTGCTGGCTGCCATGCTGGCGCTCTATAGCGGACCGGAATTATTCAACTCCCGCTGGCACCCCGCCACCTTGGCCATAACCCATGCCTGGACCTTGGGGATCGTGGGCAGTGCCATGTTTGCCTCTTTGGCACATATTCTGGCCGTGGCCTGCAATGTGCGTATTCAGGTGTCACGCGGTCAGGCGCTAGCTTTTTGGGGCTTGCTCAGCGCTGGCACACTATTTCTGATGACAGGCTTTCTTAGCTGGCAAAGCTGGGCTTACACGCTGGCAGGCGCTTGTCTTGCCTTTGCTTTGGGGGTTTATCTACTGACTGCCATGCTGGCCTTGTGGCGCTCTCGGCGCGACGTCTTTCGCGGCGCCAAAGAAATAGTTGCTCCTATCCGACTGGCTTTGCTGGGACTGTTGCTGACTGTCTCAACGGGGCTTGCCATGCTGGTCGCCCTGGCAAGCGAACAAGCCGTCGCCAATTTGCTGAATCTGCACATGACGATGGGCCTGGCAGCTTGGGCAGGCTTGCTGCTGATTGCCATGTCGTTCCAACTGCTGCCTATTTTTCAAATCACCGAACTCTACCCAGCGCCTCTAGTACGTTGGCTACCTTGGGTCGTAGGAGCCCTGTTGATTGCACAGTGGGCCCTGGCCTCCTTACCTGGCTCCTGGTTACCTGTGCGTGATCTGGTCACCTACCTGATCTTTTTAAGCTACGGCTTATGGGCGGTGATTACGTGGGCGCGCCTCTGGAAACGCAAGCGTCCGACAGCAGGAGCCAGCACTTTATTCTGGTATAGCTCCTTAAGCAGCCTGTTGATTGCTGTTCTGTTGAACTTCTGGACCCACAATCCCGCCGCCTCCAACGCAGAGCTGGCGATTGGTGTCTTGCTCATTATGGGAGCCTTGGGTTCCGTCGTCTGTGGGATGCTCTATACCATCGTGCCCTTTCTACTTTGGCGAGAGGCCCAGGAGTATGTCAGCATGGATACGGACAATACCGAGCACACGCGTGCCCTCTTGCGCCTTATTCCCAAGACTGCCAACTACATCCCGGCATCCAGCGCCCGAGCACATTGGGCTTTGCATAGCCTAAGTCTGGTGCTTTGGACAGGTGCGAGCTTGGGGATCGAGTCTTTCGCCTGGATAGCTGCTCCTGCTTTGCTGCTGTCTTTTGCAAGCTTGACTTGGAATCTATGCACAGCCTGGCAGCGCTATCGCCGTAGCCTGCGCGCTATCCGCGCATATCAGGCAGAGCACCATATTGCCGCAAAGCCGCGCTGTCCAGAATCGTAAAATTACGTCGCTGAACCCGAATCAGATCCCGGTCCATCAAATCACGCAAGGTACGTGATAAGTGCTCCGGGGTCAGATTCAGGCGGGAAGCAATGACGGACTTACCGACATCGATCCTGAAGGGGACACCCTCTTCGCCCGGCCACTCCTGCAAAAGGTAATTCACCAGACGTTGCACACCATTTTGCAGCGTATAGGCCTCCAACTCGCCCATCAAGCGATAAAGCCGCTCACTTAAACCAGCCAGCATCAGGCGAGCAACATCACTGCCCTTCTCCAGCTGCTCCATCAAGGTGTCTCTGTTGATATGCAAGAGCAGAGAATCCACCAAAGTCTGGGCCGTCACAATGTAATTACGGCCCATGAACATCAGCGCCTCACCAAACCCCTCTCCTGGCCCCACCAGGCGAACGACGCGCTCTGAGCCCGTGGACGAGACAAATACCAGCTTCACCCGACCATAGACCAACATGTGAAAGCCCAAACAAGGGTCACCACTGTGAAATAAAGTCGTCCCACGCAAAGCATGTATTTCCTGAGTGCCTTTAGCGATGGGCTCCAGCTGTTCCGGTGGCAGCTCCTTGAATATAGGCAGATGAGCCAGCTGGGCCTGTATCCGCTTCCAGCGTCCCGGCCCTTCACCCTGCACTAGCCTGGTGTCTGACAATTCTTCATTGCTTGCCTGCGAGGCCATATCTTGAGCCGCCATATCTTTTCCGTATGCCAAATAGAACCATAGCTAGACTGACATACTCCGTTCCCTCTTGTTCAGATTAGCTCGGTGCCTGATTGATACACGTCAAACAGATAAATCGAGGCTTTAAAGAGGACGTAAAAAGATAGTCAGAACTGCTAGTTCAGCATGACTTAGGAACAGATCCAAGCAAGAAGCGGTCAAATTTGACCATGTTAGAGGTAGGGAATATTGAGAGGGGAAACTGATTGGGGACAGCCTCATTTCCAAATCGACTTGAATTCTGAATGGATGCAATAGGCCTTAGCAGAGCCAGCTACGTCGACGTTAAAGAGAAAACTGAGTAGGAATTTCGGAGGGCTCAGGGAGGACGAATACAGGCAGTGACTAAGTACGCTACAGCCCTAAGCTAAGGAGACAGATGTCGGCAGTTGCAGGCCCCATCTTGGTAGACAAAGCTGATTGGTGCGAAAAGCTCAGCTGCTAATGCTACGAGCGCGAAGAGTAGAGCGACCACTCTGCAGCGATGATCCAGCCACGTTGTCTGCAACTAAAGCATTAAACGCTATGCGCACCAATCATAGAACAGGCACCGTGCATGCCGATTAGAGTCACTACCCGTGGCAATCAGCAGCAGAAGAAGAAGAAGAAGAAGAAGAAGAAGAAGTGGTCTGTCGCCGCGTCTCAACAACAAACAATCGGCACAGCAAGAGTAGAACGACCGAGCATTCTGAAGGTAAACAGCGACGCATTGTCCGTCAATCCTATGGTGCCGGGACAGAATGTCATGACCAACCTACTAGGCTTAGGCCAAACGGCGTCGGTAAGAACACGGAATATAAACAGCCCGGAACGGGCCAGGAGGGGTGGCGGTGCGCCTGAACCGGGTGATCCAGGGTCAGGCCTTCGAGCAATCCGAGACAGGCCGGTAGCCTGCGCTTTTGTCGCCGCCTAAAACCCAACCCACCCTCTTGCACTCTGCTATAAAGGACGTTTCGCCTCTTCTTTTCAGGTATTGCCATGCGAATCTTGATGCTTGCCCCCGCTTTATTGTTAGCCGCTTGCCAAACTACGGCGCCCACCGAGAAAGTCGGCAGCGAAGCCTGGCTGGAAAAGGTGGATCGTCAATTGGCTGTCTCTGATGGACAAGGGCATGGCCCTGACTATGGCTCGCAGGAGTGGTGCAACGTGGTGCATATCCGTTTGTATGGTCAGCGCTCAGCACAGCCCGTCCCTTGTGATCAGGCCTGGATGGAGAAGGTTGATCAGGAAATGAAAAAGCGTTAAGCCGCATCATGCATGGCAGCCTGCGCTGCCAGCTTTTTACGAACGCCGATAGTATTTCCGGTGCTCCACCATGGTGCCGATGATTTCAATAGCATGCTGGTCGCTGCGAATGGAAGGATAGTCTTCGTTCAGCGGCACCAGCTCAAAGATTTCTTGCCCACCTTCATCTATGCACAAGAGCCGGTATTTCTTGAAGGTGGCTTCTTCTTCGCTGTTTTTGGCGACCACATAATCACCGGGGCGGGGCGTGAGCTCGCAATCCACAATAATCCGGTCGCCTTCCTTGAAGTCCGGCAACATGGAATCGCCCTTGATCTGCAAGGCAAAGGAACGCTCGGACAGACACAGGTCCGTCAGCAGATATTCCACTTCTTCAAACGTGAAGTTCTGACCGGGATCCCGAAACACACCTGCCTGTACATAGTTCAGCAGGGGGATACGCCGCTCGCCCATCATGGCGTCTTGCACGTTGGAGTCAAAACCGTGCTTGGCCCCAAAACCATAGCCTTGCTGATCCAGGCTATGCGCTTCCAGACCCACTTCTTTTTCTATGGCTCGCGCCACTCGTTCGCCAATGCTGCGCCCACCGTTGTAGGTGGATGACAGGTACTGGGCCAGTTGCGCCCGTGTGCGCCCAATAGAGCGCGCAAAGTCAGCCGCGTTGCCGTGAGCGCGGTCTTCAATCAGGCGTTGCAGGTTTCTGCGGCGAATCGAGTAAATATCCATACCCGACATTAAAACAAGAAAAAACTAAACATAGGTTTAGATATTTCTTTTCTTTACGTTTAGAACTATCTATACTCAATGCATGAACGCTAAACACATCATCGAAGAAATGGGCGGTCGCCGAGCCGTATTGCGTATCACAGGCTTGAGCAAAGGCCGCATATCTCAATGGGAGAAGGCTGGTGTCATACCGCGCGTCTGGCAACTGGTCTTCCATCACATGAACCCGGTGGTGCCCGCCCCAGCACCCAAAGAAAGCTCTAGAAATATCTAAGCATTTACGACGGGTTTGGCTTGCAAGCCATGCCTGACAGTTCGATTGCGTCATGGGGTGACGCAGTTCTTGTGCCCTTGGGGCATTGCCTATCAATCGGATGTTCGTGGCCTGTTTGGGCCAGGGGTCCTGCTGCGCGTCATATTTTTGCAAATACATCAGAGGCGTGCGGTTTTTCAGGCGGGGGTGCCATGAAAACACGTATTCACAACCATCGACACGAGTTTGCTTGTCGATGGCTCACACAGTCAGGAGCGTGCCTATGAGCAATATGCCGTGGTTTCGCGCCTATACCGAGATGGTGGACGACGAGAAGTTGCGTCTGCTGGCTTTCGAGGACAGATGGCATTACGTGGCCTTGCTCTGCCTTAAAGGGCAGGGCGTGCTAGACAGCGAAGACACGCTGATGCTGCGCAAGGTGGCCGTCAAGCTGGGCCTGGACCTGCGCACCTTGGACGATGTGGTGCGCCGCTTAAGCGAAGTGGGCCTGATCGACCAGGAAACTTTGCAGCCTCTGGCGTGGGACAAACGCCAGATGAAATCCGACAGCAGCGCGGAGCGGGTGGCGCGTTTTCGGGCCAGAAAAAAACAGGAGCAAGACGGTAACGAGGGTAGTAACGCGTCCGTAACGTTACCGAAACGGCCGGGTAACGCGCTAGATAAAGAGACAGATAAAGAAGGAGAGACAGATACAGAAAAAACAAAAGCAGGTCGCAAGGCTCCGGCGCTGGAGTTCTCTGCCTGGCCTGCTGAACCCCGTGCCGAAGTGATCGCAGATTATCTGCGCCATCGCCGCGAGATCAAAGCGCCCTTGACGCAAACCGCCCTGAACCGCCTGGGTTCCGAAGCCCACCGTGCCTTGGAGATGGGCTACAGCGTGGACGACTTTCTGGCCGAGTGCATGTTGCGTGGCTGGCGCGGGGGCAAGGCCAGCTGGCTGGAAGGACGCAACGAGCCCCGTGCAGGTCAGGCGTCGGGCTTTGATCCCCTGGCTTATGTGAACCGTCATCGGCAACGCGAGGAGATAGACGATGTCATCGATATCTGATTTTTCCAACCCCTGGCTGCTGCGTCATACCAAGCTGGAAGGCATCAGCCTGATGGACCATTTGTACAACCGGCTCAATGGCATTTATCCGAACAAGTTCCGCTCCAACTTTCGGGACAAGCAAGCCATTGAAGACTGGAAACAGGCCTGGGCCGAAGCTTTTGACGAGGAAGGTGTCTCGCCCAATGACGTGGCACTAGGCATCAAGAATTGCCGTCGCATGTTTGATTGGCCCCCCAGCTTGCCGGAGTTCTTGCGCGCGTGCCGCCCTCAACTGGAACCAGAAACCGCCTTTTTCCAGGCTGTGCGTGGCATGCAAGCACGAGTGCGAGGAGAAATGGGCGAGTGGTCACACCCGGCTATCTATCACGCAGCAATCAGCATTGGACAGTTTGACATGCTGAATCAGGCCTACACGCAGCTGGAACAACGCTGGCACAAAGTGCTGGGAGATCACCTGGCCAAAGGACAGTGGCCAGAAATCCCGCCGCCTCGATTGGCCCTGACCTCCCCGCAAGACTGGGAGCAAGGGCGCCGGGAAGGGCAACGACGCGTGCGCGATCTGGCTCAGGTGATTTCGGGCGACACCAACAAGGACCCGCGAGTCTGGGCGAATCGGATCTTGGCCCGCCCGGAAGCGTGTTCCTTGGCCGTGCTGAAGATGGCCAAAGCAGCCTTGGGCAAGGAGTGAACCAGCCATGGATCTGACAACACGACTTCATCAAGAGGTGCATCAGGCGATCACCGGAGCAACTGCCCATCGCTACAGAGCACTGCTGGCTTTGCAGCGGAGCGGCCAGATCAGGCATTTGGTACAGCAGCCATCCTGGAGTCTGGTGCCACGGCTTTTCAGCCACCTGATACCTGCCGGCAGGATTTGCTATATCGCGGATTTTGCCTACACGGACAACAGCAGCGGCGATCGCATTGTGCAGCTAAGCGGCGATCCAGAAAGCCTGTTCCAAAGCATCAAACGAATTTTGCTGACCCGGATGCACGGCATCACCGTTCATCGGGCTTGAAGGAGGAACCCACATGACAATCAAAGCAGAAAAAAAGCAGGGTCTGAGCGGCGACGATTTGCTCTGGAATTGGGCCCGTTGGTGCTGGTCCGGGCAGACCGTGGGCAATATGGAACGCTACGTTCCCTGGCAAGAGGACTTTCGGCCCATACATCAAGACCACGCTTTGGCGGTTGACGCCCTCTACCAGCGCCTGCCGCATTACCAAGCCATGGTCATCCAGGCCGAGTACCCGCGCAAGAACGCTCAGTACGGTCATTTGACCGCCAGCGAACGCCAGGCCACAGCCCGTTTGTGGATCAAAAAGGTGACTGGCGCGGTCCTTCGGGATGAAGACTACCGCCGCCATTTGATGGATTTCAGAATCACAGTCGAGAAGGAGATTTTGCGGTGAAGTATGCAGCCGAAGTCATAGACCTGTTAGCGGCCTATCCGGGACGAGAGTTCCGCATGATCCAGATTGTGCGGCACGTCAGCAAAGGCATGGAGCTGTCCACGGCCCAACGCAACGCCATGCGCGAAGGGGTCAAGCGTGTGCTGGCGCAATTGCAGGATTCAGGTCAGGTGGACAAGATCAAAGAGGGTGAAACCTCTGCCTTTTACGCCTGGCGTTGCAGTCTGCAACATGGTCCGCTATGAATCTGCAAGGCTAATTGCAATAATGGGCGTGCAAAGTTGCGTCCAATGCAAACGAAACAACCCCGAGCAAGAAATTGCTGCGGGGTTTTTTTATGCCTGGTCACAGCAACCCACGCACAGTCGTCGATTGGCCGTCAAGCAGATGGCCAGGACCGTTCAGGAGAACTACACAAGATGAACTTTGAACAGATCAGTAAAGCCATTATTGATCACATGGTGGCATTGACCGGGATTGCTCAGGAGCGCATCGAGTATCCCAATGCCCATGCAGTCTTTACCCCGCCGGATACGGGCGTCTGGTGCCGTTTGCTGATCAAGAATACCGATTCGGAAATCTCGGGCATGGGTGCGAGACCCTACACCCGCAAATTGGGCGAGATTCTGATCGAGTGTTTTGATCGTTTGGGTCAGGGCCGTCAGGAGCTGGATCGCCTGAGCGATGCCGTAGATGAACACTTTTCCTTCTGGTCTGAAGGAGAGTTGGAATGCCTGGGCCTGAGCCAGGTCGACGTGGCAGCGGATGACCCGCAAAAACGGCCACAACGCGAAGAGTTTTACCAGATCAACCTGACCGTCCCGTTTCGGGCCGGTTGATTTTTTACCTGTTTTTTTGTGCCGACCTCGCGTCGGTTTTTTTTTGCCTGCATACAGGAGAGATGCATTATGAGTTCTGGCGCTAAAGTTACTAGCTACCTGGTTAAAGAAACCGTTCCCGGTGTAACCCCCGGTTCGGGCTGGCAGACGCTGCGCGTTACCGGCAACACACTGACTCCTACCCTGAACAAAGAGGAGTCCGAAGAAATCACCGATTCGCGTATTGGTCAGGGTTCGATCGTGACCAGTATTGATATTGGTGGCGACATCACGGGCGAACTGTCCTACGGCACCTTTGACGAGCTGCTGGCCGCTGCCTTCTACGGCGAGTGGAAAGAGAGCAAGCTGAGCGTGGGCGAGACCCGCAGCACCTTCAGCCTGGCCAAAGCCTATCGTGACGTGGATGTCTACGCGCTGTTCAAGGGTGCACATGTCAGCACCTTTGCCCTGGAAGTGCCTGAAGAAGGCAAAGCCACCGTAACCTTCACCATGTCTTGCCTGGATTACGAAGACAAGGAAACTCCCTTTGCCACCGATCCGGCCGAGCCCAGCCAAACACCTTTCATGTCCTCGATCAGCGTGGGCGATGTGAAAGCCAATGGTGTGTCTTTGGCTGGTCAGGCTTGCGTATCGGGCCTGACCCTGAACATCGACAATCAGTTGCAGACCCAACGCTGCTTTGGTGCCGAGCGCTTGGGCCCCGGCGCCCTGATTGAGACCGCAGCAGCCATCACCGGCACAGTGACCCTGGCTTGGTCCCAGAAGGCTTGGGAGCTGTGGAAGAACCAGTTCAAACGCACCCCGATCGCCATTTCCTTCCCGATCACCGACTCCCTTGGCAACAAGTACGAGATCGATCTGCCCGCCATTGAGGTCGATGGTGACCTGCCTAACGGTGCCAAGGGCGACATTCTGAAAGTGGAGCTGAACTTCACTGTGGCCAAGCAAACCCCTGTGCTGACGCGTAGTCCTGTTGCTGCGCCTGCACCTTAAGGAGTGATGGCATGGCTTTGAAGATTAATCGCCTGGAATCGGTGCTGAGTCAGGAGCGGTGGGAGGATTATGACGAGGACGTGTCTTTCAAGATTGCGGCGCTTGATACCGAGGCTTATCAAATAGCCTTGGAGCGAGCTCGCCGCTTGATTGCACGGGAAGATGCAGGGCATTCACTGGCGGCTATTCGTGTTTCAAGTAACGATGTCCGCGAGCACGATGTTCAGTGCCAGTTGTTGAGCACGTATATCGTCAAGGACTGGAAGGGTGAGGTCCTTGATGAAGCGGGCAATGTCATTCCTTATTCGCCCGAGAATGCGACCAAGTTGTTGTCAGAGAACACAGACCTTTTTGTCTGGGTGATTGCGACAGCGGCCCATGTTGCGGCCAATGCGAAGAAGGAGGCCCAGGAAACCGTGGAAAAGTCCTCGCCCGGTTCCAGTGGGAAAAAGAGTGGGCCGGGCAAAATGAAAAGCGCAAGCTGATTCATTCGACTCTCGGTGCTCAGATCCCGGATGAACCTCCCAGTGATCCCATTACGGATCATGTCATCCGTGTTTATTGTGCTGCAGACCGTTGTCGAAGTGTGATTGTCGGAATGGGCGGGGCGGTGCCATTGCCCCTTTCTACCGAGAACATAAGCGCCGTGGTCCAGGCATACGGAACCCCACTGCCCCGGCAAGAGTTGGATATGGCTGTGTTTGAGCTTGATCGCTTGGAACGCAGTTGATTGCCTGGTGGTGGGAGCAGGAGGTGGGCCAGCTGGGGTTGCACGTTTACCTGGCTGGCCCAATTGTTTTGATAGGGTTCAGGTCCTGAGATTTGAATCAGCGTCTATGTGCGGTTTTCCCTGCTTTGGCAGGGTTTTTTTTATCTGGAGAATTTGAATGGCGCAAGAGTCTCGATTGACTATTACGCTCGATACTCGGTCGGCGGAGCAAGGTGCCAAAGATCTGACGCTTGCCCTAAATGCAATGGAGGCGGCTGGCATTCGTGTTGCGGCCATGTCGGATCGAGTCAATGGCAGTATGGCAGGCGTCAGTCATGCGACCCTCTCAAGTGCTGCCTCAGCCGCTGTGATGGACCGAGTGTTGAAGTCTGCCTTAAGTAGTTTTTCGGCCATGGATTTGATTGAGATGGCCGAGCAGTGGGATAGCTATGCCGAGCGCATGGCGGTTGCGACGCAGTCTTTAGGCGAGTACGACCAGGCCCAGGCACGGGTGGCGCAGCTTGCTCAGGCGACATCCCGCCCTATTGATGAAACACGTGAAGCATTCATCGCACTTTCCCCGGCTTTGCGGGAGATCGGTCTTGGTTTTGATCAAAGCATGGATGCAGTAGGGGCTTTTTCTGGACTGTTGGCAACGAATGGGGCTAGTGCAGATAGCGGCGCAGTCGCCATGGAGGCGTTTGCCAATTCGTTTCGTACCGGTGCAGTTAATGCCAGTGACTGGGCGCAGATTACTGGTACTGTTGATTCCCTGATTTCCCATATGGCCGACAGCACAGGGAAAACGACGGCAGAGATTGATCAGTTGGGCAGGAGTGGGCAGATGTCTGCCCAGATGTTGGCTCAAGGGTTGGCATCTTCTTATATCCCTGCCTTGCAGCAACTGGAGTTGATGCCCAAGACAGTCAGTGGCGCGCTGACAAACTTGAACTCGGCATTTAGCGAGTACGTAGGCAATACGAATAACTCCTTGCAAGCAACGACATTGTTGGCTTCGGGAATCAACTTCATTTCCCAGAATTTTGAGTCGTTTGCAGATGTTCTGGGGACTGTGGCCCTGGGTGCACTGGGGGTCTATACGTCGCGGACGATTGGTGCTGTTGCGGCAACTGTGAGTGCCACTGTGGCGAGCCATACCAAGGCTGCTGCTACGCTTGCTGCTGCCAGAGCGGAAGCACAAGCTGCGGCTGCGGCTTTGACAAGCGCACAAGCGAATCTTGGGTTGACTACGACCCATGCGCAGGTGGCAACAGCAAAGCTGGCGGACGAGGCTGCCACAAAGCGCTTGGTAGCCGTGCAATCAACCAGTGTAAGTACTGGTAGAGCATTGCTGGGCGTGTTGGGGGGGCCGGTAGGGCTTGGTGTTACAGCAGCACTCGCAGCTGGGTCGTTTTTGCTCTTTAGTAATAATGCAAATACTGCAGAGAAAAGTGCAAATAGTTTCCGTGGCTCGGTCGATTTGCTTAGTGTGTCACTCAATAAAATGGGAAGGGCTGCACTTGAGAATACCAAGTGGAAAATCGGAGAAGAACTGGTTGGTTTAGGGAAGGACATAGCTTTTTACAAGATTCAGCTTCAGAGTTTGGGCTCGCAGATGCATGCGATGCCAGATAAGAGTTCGCCTCTATATGAGCAGTTGAGTCGCCAGAGTAGGGATCTTTTTGAGACGTACGAAGTAGCGATGACGCGGGCGGAGGGCTTGCGATTAAAGTTTGAAAAGATTACAGAGTTGCTCAGTGCTCCTATCAGTGCTGGTGTGGAACAAGCATCGGAGGACTTTGTGAAGTTTGAATCCCAGATAGATCGTCAGATTGCACTCACTGGTAAAGCTAGTAATGCTGCATTGCTTCGATATGATCTGGAAAAGGGTCTGCTTGGGAAAATGAGTGATGAAGAGCACAAGCGAGCCCTTGAGAAGATCGAGATGTTAGAAGCTGTTGAGCGTGCGGAAGAGGCTGCTCGCAACGCTGCTGGGGCTGATATGGGAAGTCAGCAAAAGAAGGGAGTGAATCCGTTAGTTCAGGGGTTGCAGGATCAGGTAGCAGTGCTCGGGATGTCTGAGCGTGAGATGTTTAACTATCAGCTGCGACTTTCAGGAGCCTCAGAGAAGGAGATGGGGCTCGCAAATGCGTTGTTCGAAACTAAAGAGGCTTTTGAGCAGGCAAAAGTAGCCCAGGACGCATATAAGTCGCTTATGTTGGAGTTGAGCACAGAGGAAGAGCGCAGTACGGATACTTTTAAAAATAGAGTCCGTGTTTTGAATGAGGCGGGATTGTCTGCCGATGAATATTCCAATGCAATACAAAAGCTGGTGCAAAGCAGCATCTCTGTAGCACCTCAGTTCAATGAGCCTACCAGTACATTGGGAGGGGGGATTGGAGAGTTATTGAATGTCACACGAGGTGAGGCTGCACTGGATGAGTGGCGTGCAAAAGAGTTGGCAGAAAAGGCTGCGTACTTTGAGACCTTGGAAGGTATGGAGGAGGAACATGCTGCAGCTATTTTGGAAATAAATACGCGTTACAACGAGCAGCAGTCGATTCTATCTGAAGCATGGCGGTCAGCGACATTATCTAGTTTTTCGACTGTGACTAGTGATGCTATGCAAATGCTGAAAGCGTTGGGGCAAGAGGGATCGACAGCTTATAAGGTTCTTTTTTATGCCAATAAGGCCGCTAGCATTGCCCAAGCAATTATTAATACAGAAGTCGCTTACACCCAGGCTATGGCGATTCCAGGTGGAAAGGGACTGGCAATAGCGCCGTGGATTCGCGGGATGGGCTACGCCTCGGTCGCTATGATTGCGGCTACTTCTTTGAGCGGGATGGCTCATGACGGTCTTGACCAGATACCGCGTGAGGGCACCTGGTTGCTGGATAAAGGTGAGCGGGTGCTTAGTTCTAGACAAAATAATGATCTCACTTCTTATCTTCAAAGAGCTAACAAGACTTCTGCAGGGGGCGCACAGTCAGCTCCAATTAATGTCGAGGTGAATATTTCTAGTAATGGTTCAGCCCAAATGCAGACTAGTGGTGGCAGTCAGGCAGATGCCAGGCAACTAGGTGAATTGATTGCCGGGCAAGTTCAGAAAGTGCTGGCCAGTGAAATGCGGCAAGGCGGCTTACTGTGGAATCAACAACAAGGGTATGCATGATGAATACATTTACTTGGGCGGCGGAACAGCAAAATATGGTGCAAGAGGTTGAGTTCCAGGTTTTGTCAGCCAAGCTGGGTGATGGTTATGTACAACGGGTGGGCAAAGGGATGAACTCCAAAGACGCCAAGTGGTCTTTGGTGTTTTTGGGGCGACAGCAGCGTATTGATGAGATCACAGAGTTTTTGGATGAACATGCTGGATGGTGCTCTTTTCTTTGGACCCCACCTGGGCAGAGCACGGCGATTGTTACCACTTGTGGTGCCTATTCGCAGGAACATCAAGGCGCCGATGTTTGGCGACTGTCCGCAACTTTTGAGAAGGGGTTTCAACCATGACGATTACTGCAGATCTACAAAAGTTGGAGCCTGGTGCCATCGTGGAGTTGTTTGAGCTTGATGCTGAAGAAATTGGTGCTGGCACGTTTCGTTTTCATGGCTATTCGCAAGATACACCGATTTGGTGGCAAGGAAAAAGGTATGAGCCATGGGCTATTCAAGCGACAGGATTTAAACGCGCAGGTGAAGGGCGCCAAGCGACTCCTAAAGTGCAGGTGGGAAACATTGGTGTGGATGCTCAGGGCAAGCCTGTGCCAGGGGTGATTTCCGCCTTGTGCCGGATGTATGGGGATTTAGTTGGTACACGATTTATTCGGCATCGTACCTTAGTGAAATATCTTGATGAGGCTAATTTCCCGGAGGGTAATCCTGGGGCAGATCCTACGCAGTCTTTTCCTCTTGAGGTGTGGCTGATTGAGCAGAGGTCTGCCAGTAATGCCGAAGCGGTAGAGTTTGAGTTATCCAGCCCGTTGGATTTCCAGGGGCAGCGATTGCCAGGACGCCAAATTATGACGTATTGCTCTTGGACGCGTATCGGTGGCTATCGTGGGCCTTATTGTGGTTACACAGGTTCAGCCATGTTTGATAAGAATGATCAGCCAGTGCAGGACCCTGCTTTAGATCGTTGTCCTGGTTTTGTCCGTAGTTGCCAGTTGCGGTGGGCTAGTGTTCAGAACTGTCAACCTGAGGAAGCAGAGATTTCATTTGGTGGTGAACCGGCGGCTGATCGCCTCCGTTAACGATTGCGATGTATTGGATGACCGCTATAGGCGGTTTTTTTTATGGGTGTCATATGAATAAAAAAACCATAGAAGCGATTAATGCGCACGCCTTGGCTGAGTATCCACGTGAGGCAGTGGGTTTTGTGGTGGCTAAAGGACGCAAGGAAATTTATGTGCCCGGAGTGAATGTGGCTAGCGAGCCTGAAAATTTTTTCATAACTCGTCCGGAGGATTGGGTGCAAGCCCAGGAGCAAGGTGAGTTGATCGCTTTTGTGCACTCACATCCGAATATGTCGGCTGCGCCCAGCCAGGCGGATCGTGTGGCATGCGAGGCAATGGCTGAATATGTAAAACCTTTGGAGTGGTTGATTGTTTCAGTGATGCCAGGTGCAGGTACTCCTCAGGTACGCGAGATGGAGTCCTTCCGCCCAGAAGGTTATCAGGCCCCTCTGATTGGTCGTCAGTTTTATCACGGGGTACTAGATTGCTACACCCTGGTGCGGGATTTTTATCGTCGTGAACGGGCAGTGGTTTTGCCAGACTTTGAACGTGAGGATGGTTGGTGGGAGGGGGATGAAGAACTGTATCTTGATAACTTTGCCAAAGCTGGTTTTGTAGAAGTTGAGGATGGTCCCAAAACTGGTGATGTGATCCTTATGCAGCTGCGTAGCGATCGGGTTAATCATGCGGGGGTGTATTTGGGGGCCTCTTCCTTGGCTGAAGCCTCGCATTTACACCCTGTGCCCGATGCAATGCTGCACCATGCCTATGGTTACTTATCTGAACGAGTCCCTTACGGCGGTTATTGGGCACAGATTACTCGCAAGATTATTCGACATAAGGAGTTGTTGTGATGGCCACAGCATCGGTGAGTCAAGAGCTACGCACGATACGGTTGTATGGCAAGCTCGGTACCCGTTTTGGTCGGGTTCATCATTTGGCAGTTAATTCTCTGGCAGAAGGTGTGCGGGCTTTGTGTGTGTTATTGCCTGGTTTTGAGCGAGAACTACTGACCTCGGGGGACCGAGGCATCTCTTATGCATGCTTTCTATCCACAACGAATATCAACGAGGAAGCGTTGGAAGCACCCGTAGGCCAGGAAGAAATACGGATTGCGCCCGTGATTCGAGGCTCGAAACGAGGGGGGCTTTTTCAAACAATACTGGGTGTGAGCTTAGTCATTGTTGGTGCTTTGGTTGTCGGTGGTCATCCTGTGCTTGGATATGGGTTGATGGCTGCTGGTGCTGGCATGACCCTGGGCGGGGTATTTCAAATGATCATGCCTATGCAGGTGGGGTTAGGAACAGCGGATCAAGCAGAGAATAAAGCGTCCTACAACTTTAATGGTCCAATTAATACGACGGCCCAGGGGAACCCTGTTCCGCTAGGGTATGGGCGAAAAATAGTAGGTAGTGCTGTAGTTTCAGCTGGGATTTATTCAGAGGATCAGATGTGATGAGACTTCTTGATTACAACATTGCGGCGCCTGCGGGCGCCGTTCCTGTTTCTGGGGGCTACAGCGTCAAAGGTCACAAGGGCGGGAAGGGGGGCGGTGGCTCGACTCGTACACCGGTTGAGGACCAGGATAATCTGCACAGTATTGCTTATGCCTCGATTATCGATCTGGTCAGCGCTGGTCCTATTCATGGGTTTGCAAACAGTAGCAGCCCTTTGCGCTCTGTATACCTGGACAAAACGCCTATTGAGAATGACGATGGCAGCCTGAATTTTACAGATGTTCAATTGGAGTTCCGTGCGGGTACACAGGACCAACGGTACATTCCTGGTTTCCCGGCTGTGGAAGCTAGTTCGGCGGTGAATGTAGAGCTACGTTCAGACCAGCCATTCACACGATCTATCCAGAACATACATATCTCGGCTGTACGAGTTGGGTTGTCGGTGCGTGGTCTGAAACAGCAATCCGCTACAACCGGTGACATATCTGGCTATCGTGTTGAGTATGTGATTGAGTTGTCTACCGATAACTCAGCTTTTGAAGAAGTGCTACGAGCTGCCTTCGACGGTAAGACAACCCAGCAATATGCACGTTCTCATCGCATTGATTTGCCACGTGCGCAGGTAGGTTGGATGCTGCGCGTGCGTCGGACTACCGTTAATGCCAACAACTCTACGGTGAGTGACGTTACATACGTTGATTCCATTACAGAGGTCACTGATGCCAAGTTGCGTCGTCCGATGTCGGCTTGTGTTGGTCTGCGTGTGAATGCCAAGCAGTTTCAGAGTATTCCTTCGCGTGCCTTTGATTTGTACTTACGGGTGGTACGAGTACCTAGCAACTATGATGCGTGGACACATACTTACTCCGGGAGCTGGGATGGTACTTTTAAAGTTTCCTGGACAGACAACCCTGCCTGGATCTTCTATGACCTGGCCACGAATGCATGTGATGGCTTGGGGCGTCTTCTGCCCGCAGCTTGGTTGGATAAGTGGTCTCTTTATCAAATTGCACAATATTGTGATGAGCAGGTGCCCGACGGAAAAGGTGGTACCGAGCCCCGCTTCTCCTGCAATGTGTATTTGCAGGATAAAGCGGAAGCATGGAAAGTCTTACAGGATTTGGCATCGGTTTTTCGTGGGATTGCTTATTACGCTCAAGGGTCGGTGCAAGCAGTAGCCGATATGCCACGGGATCCGGTCTATACCTACTCGAATGCCAACGTAATTGATGGCGTGTTCAATTATGTCGGATCCAGTTTGGCGACTCGTCACACTGTTGCTTTGGTCTCCTGGAATGATGAGACTGATATGGGGCGGGCCAAGGTGGAGGTTGTTGAAGACCCGGAAGGCATGGTCCGCTACGGCGTAAGACAAGTTGAGCTAACAGCATTTGGGTGTACGTCTCAAGGTCAGGCCCAACGTATGGGACGGAGTGCTTTGTTTACCTCCCGTATGGAAACTGAGGCAGTTACTTTTGCGGTGGGTTTGTCAGGTAATTTGGCTCAGCCAGGGCAAATTATTGAAATTGCCGATTCACATTTGGCTGGGCGTCGTATTGGTGGTTTGATTCAAGCAGCAACTGATGTTGAAGTGACACTGGATGCTTCTGTTCGAGTCGTATCGGGTGATCGTTTGACGGTCGTATTACCGAATGGTGTTTCTCAGTCTCGCCTTGTGGTTGTTGAGGATGGTGAAGAAATAGAAGGACAAGTCCTGCTGGTTGACTCACCGTTTAGTCAGACTCCTGAGCCAGAGTCGGCTTGGTCTATCAGCTCGGCTGAATTGTCGACTCAGAAGTACCGAGTAGTTAGTTTGTCGGAAGGGGACGGCCTGAAATATACAATTAAAGCTGTCCAGTATGTGGATGGCAAACATGCCGCGATCGACTATGAAACCCGCGTGGAAACTCCACCGGTTAGCGTTGTTCCCCCGCCTGTTCAGAGCATTCCGGGTAATGTTTCAATCACCTCTTATCATGTCATTGATCAGGGGCAGGCCCGACATAATGCGGTGATTTCCTGGGATGCCGTTCCCAATGCTGTCGCCTATGAGGTGCAGTGGCGTCGGGATAATTCCGAGTGGGTTGTAGTCCCGCGTA
The DNA here is from genome assembly GCF_005311025.1 of Alcaligenes faecalis. Lineage (GTDB taxonomy): Bacteria > Pseudomonadota > Gammaproteobacteria > Burkholderiales > Burkholderiaceae_B > Alcaligenes > Alcaligenes phenolicus. The sequence continues at coordinate 2,085,672 of NZ_CP031747.1, forward strand.
CGGGCTCCACCAGTGTTGAGGTTCCTAACATCTATGCCGGTGCGTATCGTGCGCGTGTACGCGCGATTAACGTCCTGGATGTGTCCAGCCTGTGGGGAAATTCAGATCTGACAGAGTTGTCTGGCAAGCTGTCTGCGCCTTTGCCTGTGACCGACCTGAGGACCAGCTCCATTCCTTGGGGTATACAAGTCAAATGGAGTTTTCCAGCGGATCCGAACATCATTGAGCGCACCGAGATCAGGTATAGCTCGACACAAAGCTTTGCAGATTCGCTGAGTGCCGGTGGTTTTGCGTATCCGACGGACTCATTCGAGCAAACAGGTTTGGCGGTGACGGCTCAGCATTTCTTCTGGGCACGTCTGATTGATAAAAACGGGACTCAAGGACCGTGGTTTCCGGCAGAGTCAAAACCCGGCATTCGGGGTGTGCCTTCTACATCGGCCAGTGACTATAACGAGCTGATCACCCCATCCATTGTGGAGGGCGGCTTGGGCGAGCTGCTGATGGGTAACATCCGCGACATCCCCAAAATCCGCGACTCCGTGGGAGATCTGACTCTTGAGCTCGGTGAGCTGAATCAACGGGTTGATGAGGTCAATGGCCAAGTGCAAGAGCTGCTTCTTGCTGATAAATGGGATTCGAAAAAAACCTATGCAGTAGGTGCTGTCGTCTTTGCCAATGACAAGATGTACCGCGCTAAAAAGGCTGTGCCGGCAGGCAAGAAGATAACGGATGCGGCGTATTGGGTGTTGATCGGAGACTTCGCCTCGATCACTGATGGTCTTGCTGCTCTGGCGGTCCAGTCGCAGGAGACGATCAGCCGAGTAGAGAGTGCAGAAGGCCGGATCCAGGCTAATGCTCAGCAGATCAATACGGTCGCAGGCCAGGTGAATGATCCGGCAACGGGCCTTGGTGCCTTGGCTTCCTCCGTGCAATCCATGCGCACTCAGGTTGAGCAACTGGAGGGTGGCCTGCGCTCCTTGTCTGACTCCACCACGGCGCTGGCCAGCAAGGTAGATGGTCTGGATGCCGCGCAGCGTGGCTTGGCAACGGCCGTTAATTCCTTGGGTACCCGTGTGACGGCGACCGAGGGCAAGCTTGATGCACAAGCAAGCAGTATCACGCAGTTGACGACCAGCGTGAACAGCGCCGATGCCAAAGCCGTTGCGGCGCAAGATGCGGCAGCGGCTGCCGCCACTGCCGCTGGGGCAAAAGGGGAGGTGATCTTTGCAGCAGCAGCTCCTGCGGCTGCCAAGCGCCTGGCACAAAATCTGTGGATCGACACAAAAAACAATGCCAATACTCCCAAGCGCTGGAATGGCAGTGCCTGGGTGGCCGTAACGGATAAAGCGGCAACGGACGCGGCAGCCGCTGCGGTGGCTGCAAAAGCTGCAGCTGATGCGGCGCAGGCTACTGCAAATCAGAAAGCGGATGCCAGTGCGGTACAGGCCTTGAGCAATCGTGTAACGGCGACAGAGCAGGATGTCAGTGCGCAGAGCGATAGCATCACAAAAATTGATGCTCGTTTGACGGCTGGTTTGGATAGTGATTCTTTGCTACCAGACTACATGATGGCAGATCCGGGAAGTTGGTATAGCTACTACTCTGCGTCAGGTGGGGATCTAAGTCCGTACTTTGTAAAAGTTGCTGATGGCAAGGTTGCGAATACTGTTTTCCGCTGGGAGACAACGACTCGCAATTTCAACTTCAACCGAGTGACTGTACCCATCACAGGGCGATACAGGTTGCGGGCCTGGATGCGTCGATCCCCCGATTCTGATGGCACGATGCGGTTTACCGCGAAATATCGCAAGACAACTGACGCTGATTCAGGTTTGCAGACGAACTACAGTTCAATGGATGTGACCTCCCAAGTACCTGCTGATGGTGAGTGGCACCTTGTGAACTTTGTCTATAAACCGAATGCAACTGTGGTTGCTGACGGGTTTACCGGCGTCCGTTTTGGTTTTGCGATTAATTATATCAACACTGCTGGGTGGGCGGATATCCAGGGTTATCGCGTCACAGCTGTAACGCAGCGCGATGATATTGATCCAGCAGAAATTGCGACCGCTGAATCTGTGAGTGTGTTGAGTGGGAAGGTGACTCAGCAAGGGAACACAATCACCTCTCAAGGTCGGGATATCACGGCACTACAAAATACCGTCCATGATCCCAAGACGGGTTTGGCAGCTACAGCGGGGGCCTTGAACGAAACCAACTCTCGGGTAACTAGCGTAGAGGGCCAGCAAGAAGCCTTGGCTACCAGTCAGCTGGTGTTGAATGCAGAAATCAAACGTCAACAGGCGGGTGAGGATGCTGACCTGGAACGAGTGCTGAATCAGTTTGATACTCAGAAAGAGCAAACCCAAATCCGGGCGTCTTTGGCTGAGTTCAAGAATGTCCAGGCTGACGAGAATCGTGCGTTGGCTGAGTCTATTACGACGCTGGAAACAGGTATCGGCAGTAATTCGGCGGCTGTTGAGCAGGTTGCGCGTTCTTTGACGGAGCTGGATGGGAAGATTGCTTCCAGCTGGGGCGTGAAGCTGCAGGCAAACCAGAGTGGGGTGAAGTATGTCTCCGGTGTTGGTTTGGATTTGACCAATGAATCTGGCGTCATGCAGTCGACCTTTGCTGTTTTGGCGGATCGGTTTGCGGTGATGCATGCGGCTAACGGGAATCCTACCAGTGTATTTTCTGTACAAGGAGGCGCCAGTATCCTGAATACGGCCTTAATCGGCAATGCATCTATTGGTACAGCCAAAATTGCTGATGCGGCAATTACAACTGCCAAAATTGTGGATGCCCAGATTACGGAAGCCAAGTTGGCCAATGCGTCCATTACAAGTGCCAAGATTGGTACCGCAACAATCGATACTTTGAACTTGAAGCCGGGGGCGATTACCAAGTTGGGATCACACTATACAGAGGGCTATAGTCGCGGAGAGACTACCTTCCCAAGCTATCGACTCACTAATGCTGTTCCAGGTTTGATCGCTTTGAAATTGAAGTTTCAATACACGTATAACTACAACTATTACAACAGCGATCGGGTCTATTTTAAGTTCAAAATTTTTGTGGGCAGTCTTGTGATTGAACACATCGTGCCAGGTGGGATGGATTGGGGAAGTACATATACCTACGATTTTGGAGGGCTGTCTGGATGGGTAGATCTTGGTCTCATCGATCCTTACGCGAAAGTTAATGTCACTGTGTACTCGAGTAGAGTTTCTTTTGAAACCCCTAGCTCCAAGTCGCAATTGGTTGGTGGCCCCTTTAGTCTCACTTTGGATTACCTGCTTATTCAGAGATAACTAATGGATATAAGAAATTTCTATACACACGATAAAAATGGTCGAATCACCGGTGTTTTTACGGAGAATGAAGAGTTTTTCCAAGTCAATCAAGGCTCTCTTAAGCTGATCCGTGGTCATGCTGATCCAAGTCGTCAATTCGTGACTGAGCAGGGCTTGCAGGATCGTCCGCCTCAAGAGACCTATTTGGATGGCAATACATTGCATCATTTGCCACAGCCCTGCGAGATCGTGATCAATACAACCAGGACTTACGCTTGGGAAAGTGTCAGTGCCGAGCTGGAGTTTGATCAACCGGGAATGTACACCATTAAGGTCATTGCCTGGCCTTATCTTGATAAGGAGTTTGTCCTTGAAGCTCAAGCATTGTGAACCCTATGCGCCGTTGCGCAGGAAATCTTATATGGAGAAGTCTGATCAGCTGGATGCTATTTTCAAGATGGCACAAGCGTTAAGGATGCAAGGTATAGCGTTACCAGAGGAAACGGTGAAATGGATTGAGCACTGCGAATCGGTAAAGACAGAATTCAAGAAAAACTGAAGGAGTGACAAGTGAATCTACAGCACTCAATTTCTCAGCTCTTTGAGAGCAATATGGGAAACCGTATTACGCCTGAGCTGGCGGCTGGGATGATTCGTGGATTAGTAGCTATTTTGGCTGCCGGAGTCCAAGTGGCCGCCACGAGTCAGGAAAGCCCAGAACAAAGCATTGAACACGCAAAGGGAGAGCCATGGCCTGGTATGACATAGGAACAGTTGAAGTCAAGGTAAATCGTGCGACTGTTACAGGAACCGGGACACAGTGGCTGTCAGGTGCTCGACAAGGTGAGGCATTCGTAGCCCCGGATGGTCGGCTATACGAGGTAGCGAATATTGCTTCTGATACTTCGTTGACCCTGGCCAAACCTTATTTAGGTGCCACAGGCACCGCTCAGAAATATGCACTTGCGCCGATGCAGGGGTATGTCAAAGAGCTGGCTGACCGAGCAGCAGGACTGTTGCCCGTCTTGGCTGATCTGGGCACGGCAGCCAAAGCAACTCTGACAGACTCCAACCAGGACGCGACTGCAGGGCGAGTCGCACGCATTGGTGACTGGGGGTTTGGTGTTGGCAGCTCAATCGCGGCTGATCCTAATATTCTTAACAACACAGTCAACGGTTTTTATCGATCTGGTTCGGGCAATACGGAAGCCCCTGACAACAATACCGGTGCTGGCTACATTAAATTTGGCTGGAGTGGAGCCTACTATAGCTTGCTATATGCCTCTCCAATAAGCGACAAGCTCTGGATTCGAAACGTCCAGAACCGGGTTGCCAAGCCATGGCAGGAACTCTTGACGCATCGAAATACGATGGTCGACAGCAATGGCTTTATTAAAAAGGCATCCCCTGTCATTCAGCTTGGTAGTACGGGCATTGAGAAGACCATGCATCCTGAAATTGCCGCAGCCAAGTTTGAGCGCCTTGGAGCTGGCCACTATCTCTTGCGCCAGGTACCGCTACTGAGTCGTGACGGCTGGTATATCGAAACCCCGAAAGATCGAAATGGCAATGTGTATTTCACCTTGGACTACGAAGAGTGCGAGCAGGACCAAACACTGACGATTCGTACCTATGAGCCTGATTACAGTACTGGACCAGCGATCAATGGCAAAGCCCTTGATATCCTTCCCGACCGTTTTGTAAGTTTGCGATTTGCCGAGGAGCCATCTCCGGCTTTACAGGATTGTGATCCTGTCGAGTATCCAGCCGCTTGAATAGCGGCTTTTTTTATGGAGTACGAATAATGAACACTCAGCATTCTGGTGCGCCGTTTTTAGTATGTGCCCAAGTAGCGGCTGAGGGGCATCACTGTCAGCAAGGAGTATGGAATGGCTTGGTATGACTTGGGGACTGTAAAAGTCACCGTAAATAGCAGCACTGTGACGGGCACCGGCACGAAGTGGCTGGCAGGTGCCCGGCAGGGCGAGGCCTTTGTTGCCCCTGACGGTCGACTGTATGAGGTGTTGAATATTGCGTCGGATACCTCCTTGACGCTGACTAAGCCTTATCGCGGTGCTACGGCTACAGGTCAGCCTTATGCTTTGGCCCCCATGCAAGGCTATGTCAAAGAGTTGGCAGATCGTGCAGCAGAATTGCTGCCCGCACTGTCGGATATGGGGAGCGCCGCCAAGGGTACTCTGGCCACATCAACGATCGATCCTGTCCCAGGGCGCGTGATGCGCAATGCAGACTGGGGTTTTGGAGGTAATTCGGGAGCGGTTGCAGACCAAGACATTCTGAAAAACCCCATTAATGGGATTTACCGATCGGGCTCAAGCGATGTGGGTAAACCTGATGGCACCAGCTCCGGATCAAGCTACTTCAAGTTTGGGTGGGGCGGTACGTATTACGGTCTATTGTATGCATCGCCGGTTCAAGACAAGTTCTACATACGCACAGTCAATAACGCTAAGCCCAATGCCTGGAAAGAGCTTATGACAGTGGGGCAGTATGGCGTGGGCCGCTCGGGCGCAGACGCCAATTTAGACATATTTCCAGCAGCAGATCTGAATGCGCTGGGTGTGGGGGCGGGATCCTACTACTATGGTCCCCTAGTTGGTGATGCGTCGAAATTGCCCTTTGACCCTAATGTGACCGGATACAACGCTGGGGTTTTATTTCATAGGCAGGCGGGCACAGCCGGGGGGCAAGTGGCGGTCAGCTCCAGTAACAGATTAGGTTGGCGCGGTCGGCGTGCTGGTGCTTATCACACTTGGCGCGAGGCCATGTATGTAGGTGAATACGGATTTGGTGGTGCTCAAGCTAACCCAACCTCATGGGACGCCCAAAAGACTGGGTGGTATTACCGATCTGGAGCTAAACCGGCTTGGGGGGGCGGGGGGTTTTTCCTAGACCTGGCCTATAACACAACCTCCTTTAACTCTGGTCTGCGTATTTCGACGGACCCCTATACCGATAACTTTTATATGAATGGTGCGGTATCTGGTCAAAAGACGTTCCGCAATGCCTGCAAACTTGTTCACGATAAAAATATTGTTGGGGATGTTGCTGGTGGGTCCGTCGTGCAGAGTGGGAGCAATGCAAGTGGTCAATGGCTGAGATTTGCAGATGGCACCCAAATTTGCTACGGCAATCAAAATTTCCCTGGCAACGGATGGAATGCCAAACCTTGGCACTATCCCTTGGCATTCATATCCAGACCTGTCGTTGCTGTCAGTGGTGGAGGGGACAATGGCGGATTTGCGGCAGCGCCAATTTTGGAGATCCAAAATACAGGAGTGATTTTCAGAAAAGTGACCGGTTCAGTTGAGAACGATAACTGGGCCGATTTTTTTGTCATCGCTATCGGAAGGTGGAAAGCATGACGTTTGAGGCTACGACAGTAGTGCCTAGTTCTAATAATTCCCGCACATGCGGGTTTTTTTTGCTGATTGTTTGTAGCCAGGTGGCAAGCATACGATACATAGGAGGATAGCAATGGCTTGGTATACCGCCGGGACCGTCAAGGTCGCCGCAAACAATGCCACGGTCACCGGAACCGGAACAAAGTGGCTCTCTGGGGCGCGTCAGGGTGAGGCATTTGTGGCACCTGATGGGCAGCTTTATGAAGTAAAGAATATTGCGTCAGACACATCGTTAACGCTGACGCAGGTTTATCGTGGTGCGTCTGCCAGTGGGCAGGCCTATGCTTTGGCTCCCATGCAGGGTTACGTCAAGGAGTTGGCAGATCGCGTCGCGTCGCTACTTCTGCTTTCCCAAACTGAATGGGAGTGGGATTCGGTTTTAAAAAAGACAGATTTGCAAGCTGCTCCTAACGATCCGACAGCCTGGAAAATTCTTACTAATGGTCGAGCATTCGGCTTGGGTAGTTTTGGGGCGGCAAACTCATATGATCATTGGCCCACGGCATCGCTTGACGATGTAGATGTCCCGGCAGGCATGTATTACGTAAGCACGGCGATTACCGACAGACCGACCACAGCGCCTGGTGTTGTATGGCATCGTCAGACCGGTACGGTGGGAGCCCAAATTTATGTCTCCTCCGATGGTGGTGTGGTTCACCGAGGGCGCCGGTCCGGAACATATCGAGCCTGGCTGAGCACCTTGAATGTCGGTGAATTTGGATTAGGTGGTGCTACAACCACCCCATCCAATGGCAGGGATAGTTCCAATCCATTTGGCTGGTACTACCAAACACGGGCGGTAACGTGGGGTGGTGGTTCTTTCTTTCTTGATATGCCCTACGGCAGCAATATGAATGCGGGGCTGCGCCTTTCTACCGATCCTTACTCCGATAACTTTTATTTAAATGGTGGGGTCTCGGGCAAGAGGGAATACCGCCCAGCCTGCAAGTTGGTTCACGACAAGAATATTGTGGGTGATGTGGCAGGTGGATCGGTTGTGCAGTCGGGGTCAAATTCAAATGGCAATTGGATACGGCTTGCCAATGGCACTCAAATTTGTCGTGGGCAAGTCACATTCAGTGGTAATGGCTGGAAGCCTTCCAGTCCAGTGATCTCTTATCCCATGGCGTTTATAGCGCCTCCCACCACGGTGATCCAGCCCCTGTCTGACGGCTCTGGATATTATGCCGTGCCTCAAATGGGGATGGGTTCAGGGGCGGGTAGTTTCTTTATTCGCGACACTGCCGGCATTGTGGATACTGGCACAAGTGCCGCAGTTGACTATGTAGCAATTGGAGTGTGGAAATAATGAATTTCATCATCAAACTATGCCCCCAGGTCCCTGTGGATATGGTCCAAAAGATCAGTCTGGAGCGTTCGGGCACCATTCTAAAAATTAACCAGGAAGAGCTTGATTTGTCCTTTATGTCCCCTGGCGATGTTCTGCCAGCCGGCGCAATCGAGCATCCCTTATTGAAGCAGGCCTCAGTTACCCGTCATGCTGACAGCGTCGAGATTGATCAACTGCTTTTTCATATCGCGGCGGATCAAACAGATCCGGCAGCATGCTTTCCTGAGCCGGTCGTGATCAGTGAGGACGGCTTGGTTGCTTTACCTGAGCAATGTCCATCGCCAGCGCCCGCCCCAGAGTTGCCTCCTGAAGCTGACTTTGAAACAAACCCTGAATTTGAAGTAAAGGAGGAAACCGATGCAGATCAATATTGATAGTAGTAAGGTCGTGACGGCAGCAGCTCAACTGCAGACGTATAAGGAAAGCAAGATTACCGCTTTGTCGGCAGCTTGCCGGGCGGCTATCAAGGACGGCTTTGAGTCCGAGGTTTTGGGTGAGCTTCACCGATACCCTAGTAATGAAACTGATCAATTGAATCTGGCCAGTAGTTTGGCTGATTCATTGTTGTCTGGTCTTGCCGCTAACTGGTCTACACCATTTTGGTGCGCGAACCACGCCGGCGATTGGGCTATGCGTATGCATACGGCTGAGCAGATTCAGCAATTGGGTCGAGAGGCCAAGGCACGCATTGTGAGTCTGATGCAGCGTAATGCGCTGTTGGCTGAGCAGGTTCAGCAAGCAAATAGCAAAGCCGAAGTGGATCAGTTTGAGTGGTCTGCGTAGACTTACCATTACTTCTTGAAAATTGCTCCCCGGCCCGCTTGAGCGGGTTTTTTTATGTCTGCTGCACCCATAAAAGGGATGCAGCAGACAGGGCAAATTTAAATAAGGAGAAGGGCCTGTGCTGAATAACGACGCCGCTCACCTACCCATAAGCACCGGCTCGGCCCTGCTTATTTATGGTTGGACGATGCAGGATTTTGTGCTGACTTTATGGGCGGCTTATGTGGTGATTTTGATTGTGACCAAGCTGCCGGACTTTACTCGTGCGGCCGCGCGGATTGTGGGCGGGATCCAGCGCGCCTGGCGCCAGCTCAAGGAGTGGAAGCATGGATCTGAAGACTAAGCTGGGTGCAGGGGTAGTCTCGGCGGCGATTGCTTTGGTTGCCGCCTGGGAGGGGCGCTCTTTGATCGCCTATGTGGACCCCGTCGGCATTCCGACTATCTGCGACGGCTACACACAAGGAGTCAAGCTGGGTGATATGGCCAGTCCGCAGCGTTGCGACGCCTTGACGGAGCAGGAGGTTCGTCGCGCTTTGAGTGTGGTGGATCGCTCCGTTAGCTATCCCTTGCCGGATGAGGTACGTGTGGCGCTGAGCAGCTTTGTTTACAACGTGGGGGCCGGGGCCTATGCCAATTCGACCTTGCTGCGCAAGCTACGGGCTCGGGATATAGCCGGAGCATGTCAGGAGCTGGATCGTTGGGTCTATGCTGGTGGCCGCAAACTGCGGGGGCTGGAGCGGCGGCGTCAGGCCGAGAGGCAGTTATGTCTATCAAGTCTGCATTAGTAGGGGCTGCTGTTCTGGCAGCCCTTTTTTTATGGGGGGCGCTTTATGGTCAGGAGCAGTATCGCAAAGGCTATGAGCTGGCCCAGGCGCAGACCAGGGCGGCACAGTTGCAGGCCGAGGTTCGTGCGCGCTTGATGGAGCAACGATTACAAAAGGAGGTCGAGGATGTTCGAGTCACTTATCAAATGCAGCTGGGTGCGGCCCAGCGTGTTGCTGTGGCTGCTCGCGCCGATCTTGACGGCTTGCGCAGCAAGCTCGCCGCCGCCAATGATCGTGTCGCCGCTCAGGCTGCCCGAGCCGGACATGCGCTGGATGCAAACGCCCGAATTGCCAGCCAGCTGCGCGACGTGGTCGGCCTGTGCGCAGAGCGATATACAGAGATGGCAGGAGTTGCTGATGGATACCGGAGCGCTTTAAGCGGTTTGCAGGGGTATGTGTTGGCCTTGAGGAAATAGGGCGCCACGGATGGAAACAGCCCAAGGAGTTAGCGCTTCGTGCGCTTAGCGTTGCAGGCCTTCGGTTTGATAAAACAGTTTCAGGTCGCGAGGGCTGCCTAGTCTGACTTTAGGCAAGGTGCTTGCCTCGAAAATGCTCAAGTACTTGTGGCGATTGGGCGGGGTCACGATGGCGATATGGCGGATCATTTGCCATTTCACACTATCTTTACCGCCTTCCAGGGCTCCACGACGGTTGCGCTCAAACAGGGTGCGCCGGAAGTAGCGCAGCAGGCTGGTAGCGGTGGAGACCTCTAGCACGATGAAACCTGTAGCGCGAGCCAGACGTGGGGCCAGGTGGCGCGTGTAGTTGCCTTCCATCACCCATTGTTCTTGCGCAATAGCTGCCTGGTGAAGCGCAACAAAATCGGCTTCGGGGCGGGGCACCCAGTTGCTATGCGGCAGGTGGTAGAGCTGATCCAGATGCACGGCCGGGATGGCCAGCTTGCGTGCGATCGCGTCAGCCAGGGTGGATTTACCGCTATTGGATGGGCCAAGAATGCAGATGCGGGGGCCTAAGTTCTCAAGAAGGGGCATGGTGCAGTGATGGTGTGATGTCGCGCTTGGTAACAAGGCAAGCCCAACACCGCCATTTTAATAAGAACGCTGATGATATCTGCTGTTATGGTTAAGTTTCAAGCCATGAACAACAGGAGTCATTATGTCTGCTTACGTTAAATTGCGCTCGGCCGTGGCGCTGGCTTTGTTATCAAGCGCGTTGTCGTTTCCTGCCCATGCCCAGTACACGGGCCCGTCGGAGATTGGTCAAACGACGGTTGCGGAGATCCTGAAAAATCCTGTCGATGATCAGGACGTGCGGGTGCAAGGTCATTTGCTACGTCAAACGGCCCACGACAAGTTTCTGTTCTCTGATGGCAGCGGGGAAATCGTGGCGGAGATCAAGGCCAAGCATTTTGCGGGTCAGACTCTGGATGAGAAAACCAGGGTGGAGCTGATTGGCGAGGTCGATACCAGTTCCAAGCATCCTCCCGAGATTGAGGTGGATTTTTTGAAAGTTGTGGACAGATAGCCCTTGCTTGATGCCCCGTCTTTCTGCTGCCTGATTATCCCCATAGGCGCTGCTCAAATGTGACGCTACACTGGCCGGGTCGCGGTGCAGGCCGCTTTTTATTTTCGTGTCCAGAATGGCTAAGATCCTTCCCATCTTGATGTTGGTCGTCTCCAATGTGTTCATGACCATTGCCTGGTATGGGCACCTGAAATATCCCAATAGCCCCTTGCTGAAAGTCGTTCTGATCAGCTGGGGCATTGCTTTGGTGGAGTACTGCCTGGCGGTGCCGGCCAACCGTTTGGGGCACACCGTCTACAGTGCCGCGCAGCTAAAGACCATGCAGGAAGTCATTACCTTGCTGGTGTTCGTGGTGTTCTCGGTGTTGTATCTGAAAGAGAGCTTTACGCTGAATCACCTGCTTGGCTTCACACTGATTGGTGCCGGCGCGTTTTTTATTTTTTACGGGCCGCTGAAGTAAGAGCAAGCCTCATCACCGTTCAGGCATAAAAAAAAGCCTCGCATGTCGCAAGGCCTGAAGCCGGATAAATAGGGAGGTGAAAAATGTTATCCGGTATTTCCATACTACGGATGGGCAGGCTTGCTGACTAGGTTCAAAGCATAGCAGTGAGTAACTATTTGTGGCTCCGAATGTGCTGTTTCTTATGGGGTTTAGAGGATCTGAACCAGGACAGTCTGTCATCTGAACCGAATAAAGAATGCCTCTGAAATAAATAAACCCCAAAGTCGGAATCAACTCCAACCTTGGGGCTATGTGATCAGGTCGTCAGTGCAAAAAGCGCTTGGACGACGTTGCTGCGTGAATTACTTGCTGACTTGTTCGGACTCGACAACCATGTCCAGAACATCGGCCTTGGACGAGGCGTCTGCAGGCACGTTCTTCAGTTCGTAGCGGTTGATACGCAGCACGTTACGAACGCCAGGAGTATGGGTGTAGCCCTCGATGTCGCCGTAGTAGTACATCCAGTCACCCGTGTAGGTCTTGACGCCCGAATCGCTGTACTGGATCTCGCGTACCTTCAGGCACTGGTAGTTTGGAATCAGGGGGTGGGAGCACTTCTCTTTTTGTGCAGCCACTTCCAGGAACACACGGGTTGGCTCGCTGCCGTAACGGGTCGTTGCAGTAGGCTCACCTTTCAGGCGCCATTTGGTGCCGTCTTTAAAGTTCAGGGTCAGGACCGGTGCTGGATTATCCGGTGCGGAATCGGCCTTGGCCATGCTCCAGTCTGTCGCTGTAGGCAATAATTTGCCAACGGCTTGTTCGTTGCGCATCAACTCGGGGTCCGAGCACATTTTCAGGGTGCTGACCGGCGAGGTAAAGGTGATTTTGGAACCGCTGATGGTGTAGCCGCTCCCCAAGACATTACACAGATTGTCGACCGACATCATGGTGTCAGTGAAATTCAAGGTGACTTGCTCGCCGCCTGCGCCAGGTATGGCAGGGGCTGGCTGGCCGTCTTTGCCGGTAGTGGCAAACAGACGCCAGTGATAAGCCTGCAGAGAGGTTTCTTTATCCATTTGGCGCTCGGAAGTCGCGGTGTTGCTGTTGTTTGGAGCCGCGCAAGCGGCCAGACCCATTAAGGCCAATGTACCAATCGTCAACTTGAGGGTGTTTTTCATGAGTGGTTTCCTTGATGAGTCGTGGGCTGCATTGGGAGTGTCAGCCCGGGGTTGAAAAATAAAACAATCAGAGTGGGGGTGTTCTGGTGGAACGGTCCCACTTCCGATCAAGCTTGGGGTAAAGCTTGGACTTGATTATCCAGACTTTCGCGCAAGGAGTTCGGCAAGGATAGTAAACGTGCCAGCTCGTCCAGATACGCGCGTTCCATATAGCTTTGCTCGTCAATGACGATGGCGCTGGTCAAGTAAATTTCGGCCGACATCTCGGGCGTTTGCGCCAATTGGGCGATGGCTTGCGGGTCAACCGGTTTGAGCAGTTCTTGCGACAGCCAGAGACGGGCTTGTTCGGGGGCGGCCATTTTACTGATTTCCGCGTCAATCAATTCGCGCTCGGCATCACCGATATGGCCGTCTGCCTTGGCAGCGGAGACCAGAGCGGCCAGGATGACCATGGCATGGGTATCGGCCGGGCCGTTGGAAGCCAGCGGCAGCGGGGCGGCTGGGACCGCTTGCACGGGTGTTGGGGCCGCTTGCTGGCCCGCGTTTTGTTCCTGCCAGTTCTGATAGACCTTGATGGCCAGGGCACCCAAGGCAGCGGCTCCGCCGTACGCGGCCATGGAGCCGCCCATTTTGCGGAACTTCTTGTTGCCCAGCAGGACGCCCAGAACGCCGCCTACCACAGCGCCGCCACCAAAACCACCGGCTTGTTCACTGATCTTCTTACCCAGGCCGGAGGAGTTCAATTGGCCTTGACCTTGTTTTAGTGCGCTTTGGCCGCTTTGCAGAATTTGTTGCAGCATTTGCTGAAGTGACATGGGTTCGCTCTATGAAAGGTAAACAGTAGCTTCGTTATAAACTACTTTATTGTGTGTGCCCGCGTACAATTGTAAGCAGACCTGCCGGAGCAAATCGTTCAATAAGACGTGTGCGGCACGGGGAATTTGGTATCTTATGCCCAGATCAATCCATATAAGCGCGGCTGCGCTGATATCAAGGGGGAAGGGCTTAACTGGCTCTGCACATTATGAAATTGACTCGAACTGCTTTCGCTTTGTCCGTTGTTCTGGCCGCTCTGGCCACACCGGCTCAATCACAGGTCAAGATTGGCGTGATCGCCTCGGCCACTGGACCGACCGCCGTGGTCGGTTTGCCGCAGCGCAATACCGTGCCTTTGCTGCCTACCAAGGTCGGCGATCTGACGGTTGAATATGTCTCCCTGGATGATGCCAGCGACCCGAACCAAACGGTGACGCTGTTCAAGAAAATGATTTCCGAGGACAAGATCGATGCCTTGATCGGGCCTACCGGCTCGCCCAATGCCATGAGTCTGATTCAGTTTGCGGCCGATTCGGGCACGCCTGTGCTGGCACCGGTGGGCGCGGCGTCCGTCGTGCTGCCCATGACCGAGCAAAAGAAATGGGTCTTTAAAACGACCCAGAACGACGACATTATTGCTCAGGCCCTGGTCAAGCATATGGTCGATACCGGCGTGAAAACAGCCGGTTTCCTGGGCTTTAACGATGCCTACGGCGAGAGCTGGTTGACCGTGTTCAAGGAACTGGCCGAGGCGAACAATATCAAGATTGTGGCCACCGAGCGTTATGTGCGTTCCGATACCTCGGTAACAGGTCAGGCCTTGAAGATTTATGCTGCCAAACCGGACGTAGTCCTGGTAGCCGGCACTGGCGCTGCGGCTGTTCTGCCGCAAGTGACGCTGGTTAAGCAAGGTTACAAAGGGCAGATTTATCAAACGCACGGTGCTGCGCTTCCTGCGTTCTTGAGCCTGGGTGGCGAGCAGGTTGAAGGCACTATTCTGGCGGCCAGCCTGATGTTGGTCTTGCCTGAAATTGCCGATAGCAATCCGTCCAAGCCTATCGCGCAGGACTACATCCAGCGCTATACCGAGCGTTATGGTCAGGCTCCCGCTACATTTGGTGCCAACGTGTACGACGCTGGTCTTTTGCTGGAAAAGGCAATTCCTGAGGCGGCTACCAAGGCCAAACCCGGAACGCCGGAGTTCCGTTCGGCTTTGCGCGATGCGCTGGAGCAAACCCGTGATCTGGTGGCTACCCAAGGTGTGTATACCATGTCGCCCGAAGACCATAGCGGCTTTGACGAGCGTGGTCGCGAGCTGATTACGGTACGTAATGGCCAATGGCACTTGCTCAAACCCTAAGCAGGTGGACAGGCAGGTATGGAAAAACGCGGCTTAAAGCCGCGTTTTCTGTTTTCCTTGAGGGAAAGTGGAGGGAGGACCGGCCTGCTTAACCGGCCTGGCTGGGAAGGCTGAGCAAAATATGAGGCTCTTCAACTTCAAGCTCAGTTTTCAGGTACTTGGCACCAAAACGGCTGAGCGCCACGATCAGTTTGGCGGGAATGCCATCCAGAAGAATGTAATAGTCCTCCTGGCCCTGCTCAATTTGCTGGACCACATCCGGTTGAGAGCGTTGCCAGCCTGCGCCTCCAAGATGGGTGATTCGTTCGTAAGGGTCCCGACGCATATCTTTCGTGACGTATGCAACCTCGATCATTTGCCACCTCATGAAGTTCTTGTTGGGACCTTCATCATTGGGCATATGATGGCTGACAGCCATTAGGGATTTTACGAACCTTGAGGTTTAGACCTTCAAGGCCTTGACCAGATAGGGGTCCAGGTCTGGTTGACGCAGCAACCAGTTCTTGTAGTCCTGTGGTACATCGGCAATGGCCATGCCCTTGTGTTTGCCAAAATGCAAAATGGTGGGAATCCGGGCGTGTTCGGAGAGCTGCCACAACTGTTCCCAGGTATTGATGTTTTGCGTCAGGCCCAGCAAGTATTGCAGGAGTGCCAGGCAATTACGTACATCGGCCAAGGCGCTGTGCGCATTGCGCAGGCGCTCGCGGGCGTTGGCGCGATCAATGTGATAGATCAGGGCGGACTGGCTGTAGCTGTCCAGGCCTGGAATCAAGTGCCGGGCCAAGGCCAGAGTGCAAATCCGCTTGATATTGGGCGAACCGGCCACGCCCCAGTCGTAGTCCACGTTATGGCCAATGATGTATTGGGTGTCGGCAGGCAGCTTGAACTCGGTATGCGACGGGCAGTCTTGCAGCTCTTCGTCGTAAATGTGGTGGGTGGCCAGCGCACCCAGAGAATTGGCTTCATCAGGCCGGTAGCGTTGCTCGAATTCTTCATTGACCAGCAAGAAGACAGGGTCGCTTAAACGCAGCCAGGCTGCCTCGATGACTTGAGGTTTGGCAGTGCCGGTGGTTTCAGTATCAAACAGCAGGGCAGACATACGGGAATCGCTAACAGACAAAGCCGTCATGGTAGTGCATGTGCCCCGCTTTGCCTATACGGGTTTCAGGCGAAAGCCTTCGGGAACGCCCCAGCGATTGGTGCGTAGCAGCCAGTGTGTCTGGCAGCTCAGGCAGCGGTACTGGGTCTCATGAGCCCCGTCCGGAGAGGGAGGATGCTGTCCCAGTAAACGCAAGTCAGCATGCGCTTGGCTAGTACTTAATCCCTGTGGCAAGGTCAAACACGCTTGGCACAAGGGCGAGCCGTAAACTGACGCCATATCACCGCTCCCTGATGTTTTGTTTCGTATTGACACATCAGTATCGGTTTGCTTACGGATAGCGTCAAGTCTTCGTTTTTGGTTCGGGGAAATGATAGGAAAAACTCTGATCCCGACCGGCACGTTTTGCCTCGTACAAGGCCGTGTCGGCCTGACGAAGCAGAGCATGCAGATCCAGCGTGGAGGCTTCCAGAGTTGCGATACCCAGGCTGGCCGTCATGGTCAGTTGCTGCTCGTTATCCAGGGCCAGGGGCCGCAGGGCAATACTTTTGCGGACACGCTCGGCCACGGCATGGGCTTGGGTGGCGCTGCAGTCGGGCAGCAAGATGCCAAACTCCTCGCCACCCAATCGACCGCACAAGTCTGTATCGCGCAAAGCCAGGGAAATACGCTGGGTGATGGCGCTCAGGGCCAGGTCACCGACATGGTGGCCGTGGGTGTCGTTAATGGGTTTGAAGTGGTCGATGTCCAGAACAATGACGCTGACAGGAACGTGCCGTAGGCGACATTGAGTCAGCATGGTCTGGCTTTGCTGATAAAAGGCCTGCTTGTTGAGCAAACCGGTCAAGGCATCGTGGTGAGCCAGCCGCTGGAGCTTTTCCACTGCCAGATTACGGGCTGAGATCAAGCTGGCACTGGTAATGGAGGCGAGTGCAATGGAGGCAATGCCGATGCGCAGCGACAGCAGATCCAGTGAGGTATATAGCTGGCTGGGCAGGAAGTAGACCGGCTGGCTCAGGGCGAACAGTGTCCAGAGCACATAGAACAAGGTCAACAAGGTAGTGGAAAAGAGCGAGTAGCTCAGGGCGCACCACAATAAGGGCAGGACGGGAAAGGCCAGGGAGCCGGGGCCGTCAATCAGCAAACTCAACAAGCTGGTCAGTAATAAGGACAGGGCGGGTGCCAACTGGGCCAGACTCATCAAATGGGGCTCGTTCCAGTACTCCATGAAACGGCGTATGGGGCGGGCCGGGGCAGTCAGGATGACGGGCAAAATAGCGGTGTAGGAGATCATGCCGGTCAGCATCCAGGACAGGATGGCCAGCGACAAGGCTTGAGAGGTATGCAAAGACAGGGCAATGCCGCCTAGCAGGGCGGAAAGGATACAGGCCAGTCCGTAGTAGGCGGCCAGGGTCAGCATGGCCTGAGGGCGGCGCAAGGACAGGTCCAGCAGCGGATTGCGGGTGATCAGCCAGTATGCCAGCCCGACGCCACTGACATTGGCCAAGGTTAGCAAAAGGGCAATAGGCAGGGGGTTGCGGGCGATCAGTTCGGCGCACAGATAGGCCAGCACAACAATGACCCAGTTAAGAAACTGGCTGGCCCAATCCGGGCGACGAATGAACAGGCCCAGCAGCACGGCCTCGGCAGGCCAGAAGATGGTCAGGGCGTCGTAATGGCGCAGCTTGGTGCCCAGCAGGGTCAGGATCAAGACCAGGCTGAACAGGAAAAAACGGGAGAGATAGGAATAGCGCCGCGGCGGGCGCAAGCAGGAAGCCTGCTTTGATTTCATATCCGTTGCCATAGGAGCGCACGCTCGTCGTGGACGCTTTACAGCGTCGGATAAGTTTCAAGCCGCCACTATTTTAGGATGAAAGCAGGAATGTTTCTTGCAAATTGTAATTATATGTTTGTAAATGAAATTAATACGGGGAATTGGGTTGGGTTCCCCGTATTAATTGGCAGGCAAAGCCTTAGTTCAAGGCTGGCAAAGGGTGGCGCGGAGCCACGTGATGCACGTCCTGCAGGCGGAAACGGAAACGCACGTTGGCGTCCTGGTTCTGCGCGTCTGCCGTATAGGTGGTGCAGCCGTGTACAGGCGAGCTGAAAATCACGGTACCCGCCATGCGAGGGCCGTTCTTGGGTTGCAAGTAAACGGTATCGCCAATGCGAATATCGGTCTTGTTCAAGGCAATATGCTCAGGGCGCGATACCAAACCGGTTGGATAGATATTTTTCATAATTTTTTTCCTTATCGTGTGGCGTCATTACATCGTTTTTTTATTGAGATTTGATGACACCATGATGGATCGGTCTCCACACGGAGGCCAAGCCATTGCTATTTCAATGTAGAGCCGCGCTGGTCGAACAAATGTCAGGCAGACGTGCTCTGTGGCAGCATGGACAGCGCCTTATTCGTTTGCCAAGCAAATGGACGGAGCGAGTCCGCTACGATGCAAAAAATAAGTCTGGATGTGGCTGTCGTCGCCGTGGTGAATGAATACCCGCATGTTTGGGGACATGCCAGAAGGTCAAAGGGACCTGTTTTGCGTGGGTACATTCAAAAAAATGTTGATCGCACTTTCTTGATGTAATGGATATGTTGGTGCAATCAATCAACTATTAACTCATGGCTTTGCGCTGTTGTCAAGTGTTGGTGCGAAATAGATTTTCAGAGTCGATGTTTCTGATCCACTTCTTTGCAATCAGTCTCCAAAGCAGGGGCAGGCAGGCGCTCCGGCTGTTTTAGAATAGGTCCCTTAACTTGCCTTTTCTGTTGCGACTCATGATTACCATCACTGGCCTTTTTACCCATCCCATCAAATCCTGTGCTGCCCAGGCCCATCCACAGGGCGTGGAGGTCAGCGTTGCGGGCCTGGCCTTTGACCGAGAGTGGGTTGTTGTTGACCAACAGGGCGTATTCATGACGCAGCGTCGCTGGCCGCGCATGGCCTTGATTCAGCCAGTGGTGCAGGACGGGCAGATTACTGTGCAAGCGCCTGGTATGGATCCTTTGTCCTGGTCTCTGGATGCCCCGGCAGGGGATAACGTCGCTGTGTCCGTGCGTATCTGGAGTTCAGATACCTTGGGCCGGGACGAGGGCGATCAGGTCGCGCAATGGTTTAGCGACTTTTTGCAGACTCCTTGCCGGGTATTGCGTAACCATAGCCGCGCCAGGCGTTATGTATTGACCGAGCGTGTGCGTCCCTGGGTAGAAAAGTCCCAGGGCTGGCGTCAGATTGGTGATCAGATCAACGGTTTTGGTTTTGCAGATGCGCTGCCTTTTCTGTTTACCAATGAGGCGTCCCTGGAAGAGCTGAACCGCCTGGTGCAACAGTCAGGTGAGCAGGCCGTGCCCATGAATCGTTTCCGCGCGAATGTGGTTTTTGAGGGCCTGCCCGCGTATGAAGAAGACTATGTGCTGGGTGTCAGCAGTGAAGGCTTGAGCTTTGCCTTTATCCGCCCTTGTACTCGTTGCCCTATGCCCAATGTGAATCAGCTGACAGGGGATGTGGGTACCCAACCCGGCCTGGCCTTGGCACAAAGCCGTCAGTTCCCGCAAGGGACCTTGTTTGGCATGCAGGCCATGCTGGTTGAATCCAAACCTCAGAGACTGAGTATCGGCCAGACGCTGGATGTGGAATACAGCTTTTAAGCCCTGAACCACACTGGATCAGGCGTAGTCCAGGGGCAGACGGGTCGTGAACTTGATCTGCTCCATGGCGAAACTGGAGCTGACGTCGGTCAGCTCTATTTCCGAGATCAGGCGCTGGTAAACACGGTCAAAGCTTTTGATGTCAGGTACAACCACGCGCAGCAAATAGTCGGTATCGCCGCTCATGCGATAGAACTCCACAATTTGCGGGATCGCCTCCACCACGGCCGAAAACTGGCTGTACCACTGTTTGTTGTGCTGATTGGTCTTGATGGCCACAAACACCGTCACCCCGACATTCAGCTTTTCAGAGCTGAGCAAAGCCACCCGTTTTTCGATATAGCCTTCCTGCTCCAGGCGCTGTATGCGTCGCCAGCAGGGTGTGCTGGACAAACCCACCCGATCGGCAATTTCCTGGATGGCCAAGGTGGCATCGTTTTGGAGGATCTCCAGAATGTGCTTGTCGAATTTATCCAGCATAAAATAATTTCCCAATAATCTTGCTGATTGTAGGTTTTTATTCTCCGAATTCTGCCTACAGTAGCGTGAAAACGCAATAATTGCCCTTGGGCTCTTGCGTAGACTGTTTCCATTCATCTCTAGCGATCAGGATCAGGAAAACAGCATGCAGGACTGCAATTATCAACATACCCGTTTGACCCATGTAGGACGGGACACCAGCGTGTCGGCTGGCTTTGTGAATGTGCCCATTTGTCGCGGCTCCACGATCCTGGCCGACAATCTGGAGCAATGGGCGCAGCGCAAGGAGCCTGACAATCCCTACGCCTCTTATGGCCGTTTCACCAATCCCACCTTGCAAGCCTTGACGCAGGCCGTGGCCGAGCTGGAAGGCGGTTTTCAGGCCAGCTTGTTTCCCTCTGGATTGGCGGCCTGTACTCATGCCTTGTTGGGCATGTTGGAAGTTGGAGATCATTTGCTGATACCGGATTCAGTCTATGGACCGGTACGCGCGTTTGCCCAGCAGGTGCTGGCCAGCCGCATGGGTATTCAGGTGCAGTTCTATGAGCCGTCTTTGGGTGACGGTATGGCCAGCCTGATTCGTCCCAATACCAAGGTGGTGTACGTAGAGTCGCCCGGTTCGGCCACTTTCGAGATTCAGGATATTCCTGCGATTGCTCGCTGTGCGCATGCGGTGGGGGCGTATGTGCTCTTGGACAATACCTGGGCTACTCCCTTGTTCTTCCAGCCCTTCGAGCATGGTGTGGACGTATCCATTCAGGCGGCCACCAAGTATCTGACCGGGCATTCCGATGCCTTGCTGGGAATTGCCACCGCGAATGAGCGTGCCTGGCCGTTGCTGCGCCGTGCTGCACATGATTTTGGTCAGACAGCCGGTCCTGACGATGCCTTTTTGGCGCTGCGCGGCATGCGTACTTTAGGTGTGCGTTTGCGTCAGCACCAAGCCAGTGCTTTGCAGATTGCCCGTTTTCTGGAGAATCATCCGCAGGTTCAGCGGGTGTTGCATCCGGCGTTGGAATCGCATCCCGGTCATGCCATCTGGAAGCGGGATTTCACCGGCTCTACCGGCTTGTTTGGCCTTGTGCTGGAACCCTTGAGCGAAGCGCAGTTATCCTGCTTTTTCAAGACCTTGCGCCTGTTTGGCATCGGTCTGTCCTGGGGTGGGTTCGAGAGTCTGGCTTTGCCCATGGAGATGCCCAAACGCAATGGGGAAGCCTTGTTCGGGGAAGGGCAGTTATTGCGTTTGCATGTGGGGTTGGAAGAGCCCCAGCACTTGCAGCAAGACCTGGAACAGGCTTTGGACGCGGCTTATTCGCTCAACACGTCCAGAAGCACAAGTGGGCTGCGTTTAGTTGCCCAGCAGGCTTAACTGCTGGTTTTCCTGCCTGGCGATCAGGCGACGCGTCTGTTCTTCACTGATGTCCAGGCTGGGATCATCCAAAGAAGGTTGAGCGGGGCTGGAGATGCTTTCTGCAATCCGGTTCCAGCGCAGTCCCAGTTTGCTGGGTTTGGCCGGGCGGCGACGGCTGCGCGGGGCGGTTTCGTGCTGGTCAGGCGAGTACTGGGTCAGATCAAACTGGCCTGTGACGATCCCAACTTGCTTGAGCAGAACCATGGCCTGCAAGGGGCTCTTGAAACTGCGCGGATCTTTGCTGCGGGCTGTAACCAGCACGGCCTGACCGGCACGCGTGGCCACTTGTACAAAAAAATGATTGCCTTGTCCTTTGATGGACACACCTAAAATCCCCCCGGCTTGCGTGGCGGCACGCAGCTGCTGCAGGGTAAAGGTGACGATTGCGCCTTGACAGGGCAAAGAGGACATAAATTAGCGCTCAATAAAGAAAGCCCGCCGTTGCGGGCTGGTCGGGCAAATAGCTGCGTCCCCAAAGAGGGGACTCAAGGGCGACATTATGCCAAAAAATAGGCGGTTCGTGGCTTGGACGGCACAAGACGGAAGGACGTCTTGTGCAAGCTGCAGCTCAGGCGGCGGCCTGGGCACATAGGCGCGGCAGAATGTGATTAGCCAGCAAGGGGGCTAGCGTCAGCGAGCGGATTTCTTGCGGACTGACCCAGCGCGCTTCTTCCAGCTCGGCGGCGGCCTGGATTTCCCGGTTTACCGTCAAAGTGAAAACGTGGGCATGAACCACGTGGCCAGGTTCATTGGCGGCGGGGCTTTCAAAGTATGCTTCGTAGCGGGCAGAGGCGGTTTCTTCCGCTGTCAGGCCCAGCTCTTCGTCCAGTTCGCGTTGCAGGGCTTGCAAGGGCGTTTCACCTGCTTCCAGCTTGCCGCCTGCCTGCATGTAATAGGCGCTGCCACGTTTGCGGACCAGGAGAATTTGGCCTTCAGAGTTGGTGATGTAGGCGGCAGCCAGCAAGATAACAGGATTGGACATAGGTGTTTCAAGCAAAAAGGGACAAGCCAGGATCGGTTCAAGCAGGCTATTTTTGCACAGGCTCGGAAGGGGTGTCATCCAGGGTTTTGGCACGCAGCAAATAGCGGGTGGCGAAAATGCCCGGAATCAAGAGCCCGAGTCGATACCAGCCCAAGTGACTGGTCAGCCAGGCCGAGACGGCCAGCGACAGCCACAACATGATCAGCGCCCGGCGTTTGGCCTGGCGGGTCAAGCCCTGGCCGTTCTCCCAATTTCGCAGGTATGGGCCCAGATGGCGTTGATCCAGCAGCCATTGATGAAAGCGGGGGGAGCTACGGGAAAAGCACCACGCGGCCAATAGTACAAATGGCGTGGTAGGCAGCAAGGGTAAAACAGCGCCGGCAATCGCCAGCGCCACACAAATCCACCCGGCAAACAACAGGGCGTAACGCATCATGTTTAGCGGGGAACGCGTCCCAGCATGTAGAACTCGTCATTGCAGCGCATGGACATGAAGTTGGCCATGCGGTTACTCAGGCCAAAAAAGGCACTGATGCCGGCAATATCCCAGGCGTCCTCGTCGCTGAAACCGTGCTCGTGCAGGGCCTGGAAGTCGGCGTCTTCAATCTCCTGAGCGTTTTGCGAGACTTTCATGGCAAAGCTCAGCATGGCTTTTTGGCGTGCCGGAATATCGGCCTTGCGCCAGTTCACGGCAACCTGGTCTGCCACTAGGGGATTCTTGGCGCGGATGCGCAAGATGGCACCGTGGGCAATCACGCAGTAATGACACTGATTGGCAGCGGAGGTGGCCACCACAATCATTTCCCGGTCTGCATGGCTCAAACCACTGGGCTTTTCCATCAGCGCGTCGTGATAGGCAAAAAAAGCGCGGAATTCGTCAGGACGGTGGGCCAGAGCCAGAAACACATTCGGAATAAAACCGGATTTTTCCTGCACGGCTTCAATTCGACTGCGAATATCCTCGGGCATTTCGGCCAGCGTGGGGACGGGATAACGGCTGATAGCGGGTTGAGCGTGAGTCTCGGGCATGGCTTGTCTCCAGGTAAAAAAGGATGTTCTAGTTCATCGAGTAATTAAATCCAGCTACGCAAAGGTGTCCAGGGTCGGTCAAGACGATATAATGACATATTGATCCTGCCGCGGGCAGGGCTCTACAAGAGAGCCTTACGGGCGGAACTGTACTTGCACACCACTACTGACGCGATAATGACAACCATCCTTGAATCTCTTCCAGTCGGCCAGAAGGTCGGCATTGCCTTTTCCGGTGGCCTGGACACCAGCGCTGCACTTTTGTGGATGCGCAATAAAGGCGCCATCCCTTACGCATACACCGCGAACCTGGGTCAGCCTGACGAACCCGATTACGATGCGATCCCCCGCAAGGCCAAGGAATACGGTGCCACGCTGGCCCGTCTGGTGGACTGCCGTCAGCAACTGGTGGCTGAAGGGATTGCCGCTTTGCAGTGCAACGCCTTTCACATCACCACCGGCGGTGTCACTTACTTCAACACCACGCCTATTGGTCGTGCTGTAACCGGCACCATGCTGGTTGCTGCCATGAAAGAAGACGACGTCCATATCTGGGGCGACGGCAGCACCTACAAGGGCAATGACATCGAGCGTTTCTACCGCTACGGTTTGTTGACCAACCCTGAGCTGAAGATTTACAAGCCTTGGCTGGACCAGACCTTCATTGATGAGCTGGGCGGCCGCGCCGAGATGTCCGAGTACATGCAGGAAAACGGCTTCGACTACAAGATGTCGGCTGAAAAAGCCTACTCCACCGACTCCAACATGCTGGGTGCCACGCACGAAGCCAAGGATCTGGAGTACCTGAACGCCGGTATCAATATCGTCAAGCCCATCATGGGCGTGGCTTTCTGGCGTGACGATGTGGCCGTGGCTGCTGAAGAAGTGCGTGTGCGCTTTGAAGAAGGTCAGCCTGTCGCCCTGAACGGCGTGGAATTCTCCGACCCTGTGGAACTGATGCTGGAAGCCAACCGCATTGGTGGCCGTCATGGTCTGGGCATGAGCGATCAGATCGAAAACCGCATCATCGAAGCCAAGAGCCGTGGCATCTACGAAGCCCCCGGCATGGCCTTGCTGCACATCGCTTACGAGCGTCTGGTCACCGGCATTCACAACGAAGACACCATCGAACAGTACCGCATCAACGGTCTGCGTCTGGGCCGTCTGCTGTACCAAGGCCGCTGGTTCGACCCACAAGCCATCATGCTGCGTGAAACCGCCCAGCGCTGGGTGGCTCGTGCCGTAACTGGCGAAGTGACACTGGAACTGCGCCGCGGTAACGACTACTCCATTCTGGACACTATCTCGCCTAACCTGACTTACAAGGCCGAGCGTTTGAGCATGGAAAAAGTGGATAGCATGTTCTCGCCACGCGACCGTATCGGTCAGCTGACCATGCGTAACCTGGACATCGTGGACACCCGCGACAAGCTGTTCACCTACACCCAGGCTGGCCTGTTGGCTCCTGCCGCTGGTTCGGCTGTGCCTCAGCTGAAAGACAGCAAGAAGTAAGACATGGCTTGCAGATCGGGGTGGCTCTGGGCAGCCCTCTTGATCTGAAGCAGCAGTATCAAAACACCCTAATATCGGATGCAACCGATATTGGGGTGTTTTTTTATGGGATGGGCCTAGCGTTCTTGAACGGCTTTGCTTAATGCTGTCAGTGTTTGCTACAGCCTTGAGCTAGCAAAGAGGGACCTATGGTCAACTTGGTTTGACGAGACCATCAAGGCCAAGCAGCCGTTGGTGTACGCCGTGCATCCAATCAGTCGATCAGTTTCCCGCTTGGCTCATGGAAGGCGAAGGGGCCGTCGAATTGGCCGACGGTGGCAGTATGGGTCACGATCTGGCCAAGGCTGTCCAGCGCATGAACGGCATAGCCGGGCGGTTCCAGTGTCCAGGCCGACGCTGCGTCTTCAGCCAGATCCAGACAGACTTGATGCGCCACCGATGGGGCGGTGCTGGCAATGGTGCCGCCAAAACGGATCTGGATATTGCGATGCAAATGCCCGCTGATCACACGTTCGATATTGCTGTGTCGGCGCACAATCGCTTCCAGTTGTTCCGCTCCTTGCAGCAGGCCTATCTTGTCCATATGGCCGATCAAGGTGTTGAAAGGAGGGTGATGCAGGGCAATGATGGTGGGGCGCTCAGGCTGTTGGGCCAGCTCGGTACGTAACCAGTCCAGTTGTTCCTGATCCAGACTGCCCGCGCTGGCTCCCAATACCGCACTGTCCAGGGCCAGCAGTCTAAGCTCTCCAATGTCCACGCTGTAGCAAACGGGCCCGGCCTTACCCAGATAGGTATGCTCGGGAAAGCTCTCGCGCAGTTGCTGGCGGTCATCATGGTTGCCCGGCAACAAATACACCGGGATGGAGCCCAGCGGTGCCAGCAAGCGGCGCAAGTGCGCATACTCCTGTGGTCGACCAAAGTCGGTCAGATCGCCCGTCAACACCAGGGCATCCGGTTTCTGTGGCAGGGCTAGAGCGTGGTTGATGGCGTCCTGCAGATAGGGGGCGGTATTCAGACGGCCATAAGCCAGCCGACCTTCTTCCCGAATATGCGGGTCCGTCATTTGAATCAGTAATGTTTTCAGCATCGTTATCCGCTTGCGTTAAGAGAGTGGCACGGTACCGGGCATCAGCTTGCCGGGGTTGATGTGAATTCCCACTGTACTGCCAAGGACGGCTCCGTGATCACGGTCTACCTCGGCAATCAGAGGGGCTTGTCCGTCCACGTCCAGGGTCAGTTGCACCCGTCCGCCCATGAAACTGCGTTGTCGCACTTTGGCACGTGCCCAGCCGCTGGGTGTATCCATGCAAACGCTGATGTCCTCCGGGCGAACCAGCAACTCCTGCGCCCCGCGCAAGGTCTCGGGGCAAGTCAGGCTCAGGTCTGCCAGACGGATTTCGTTATTGAGCAGGCTTTGTTCGCTGCGTTGCAGGACGTTGACCCGCCCGAGGAAGGTAGCGACAAAAGGGTGGGCCGGATGGCGGTACAGGCTTTCGCCATCGCCAATCTGAATGATGCGGCCTTCGTGCATGACGGCCAGACGGTCGGCAATGGCAAACGCTTCCTGCTGATCGTGGGTCACATGAATGGCCGTGATACGCAGGCGTCGCAGCAGCTCGGCCAGCTCGTCGCGCAAGGAGACTTTCAGCTTGGCATCCAGGGCGGCCAGCGGCTCGTCCAGCAGCAGAACGCGGGGTTGATTGGCAATGGCACGTGCGATGGCAACTCGTTGTCGTTGCCCACCCGACAAGGCGGAGGGCTGGCGTTTTTCCATACCGTTCAAGCGCATCAGATCGACCAGCTCACCCACCAGTTTTTGGCGTGCGGCCAGATCCATTCCCTTGATCTTCGGGCCATAGCCGATATTGGCTTCCACCGTCATGTTCGGGAACAGGGCGTAATGTTGAAACACCATGCCGACCTCACGCTTTTCAATCGGCAGATGGGTGACGTCCTGGCCGTCGAACAGAATGCGGCTGCCGGCATCGGGCATTTCCAGACCGGCGATCAGTCGCAGCAAGGTGGTCTTGCCGCATCCCGAGGGCCCCAGCAAAGCCATGACTTCACCGGGGGCGATGTCCAGGGTGCTGGGATGCAATCCCCGTGTGCCATCAGCATAGGTTTTGGCGCAGTGTTCGATACGCACCGGTATGTGTTTATTTTCCATAGTGTTTCTCCAGCAAGCGCGCCAAGGTCTGCAGCCCCCACAGCACGGGCAAGATGACGAGCATGAAAATCAGCGTATAGGCCGAGCCCACCTCGATACGCATGGACGCATAGCTATCAGCCAGCCCCACGGGCAAGGTGCGGGTCAGTGGCGTATGCAGCATCCAGGTCAGGTTGAACTCGCCTAGCGACAAGGTGAAGACCATCAGGCTGCCAGCCACAATCGCAGGCAGGATGGCCGGCAGCAGGATGCCGAAAAAGATTTGCGTAAAGCTGGCTCCCAGCGAGCGGGCCGCTTCTTCCAGATCGATCAGGCTGCGTTTTTGCAGAGCTGCTGTGGTCGTACGCACCATAAAGGGCAGGGTGAAC
This sequence comes from Alcaligenes faecalis, assembly GCF_005311025.1. Lineage (GTDB taxonomy): Bacteria > Pseudomonadota > Gammaproteobacteria > Burkholderiales > Burkholderiaceae_B > Alcaligenes > Alcaligenes phenolicus. The sequence continues at coordinate 2,113,335 of NZ_CP031747.1, forward strand.
ACAATGTGGCCCACCAGAATGAACCAGAAGCTTTGACGAAAGCCTTGCAAGGAGCCATAGGCCAGCAGCAGGGCCAGGGCCGAGGCCATGCCGGGGACCGCCACTGGCAAGGTCAGCAGTTCTTCAAAGCTGCGTGCCAGACGGGAGCGGCTGCGTGCCAGGGCATAGGCACAGGGGACGCCCAGCACAATGACAGCCAGCACACAAAGCAGCGCCAGCTGCAGGGATAGCCAGACTGTGCTGCCGTAGTTGGCCCAGACTTGCTCCACCCATTTCAGGGTCAGGCCACTTTTCAGTCCGATACGATAATTGTTGACCAGCCCGGCCAGCACGGAAACCAGAATGGGGCCGAGCAGGAACAGCACGGTCAGTCCGGTGACAGCCAGAAGCAGGGGGGCAGGGCGATGGGGGTTTGAAGCCGTTTTCAGTGTCATGGTGCCCTCAAATAACGACCGAGGGATCGCGGACCAGACGCCGGGCCAGCCACAAGGTAAACCATGTCAGCAGCCCCAGGGAAATGGACAAGCTGGCCGCCAGGGTGAAATTCGCATAGTTGGTAAATTCGTTATAGATCGTGATGGGCAGCACTTCGTAGCGGCTGGACAGGGTGAAGGCCGTACCGAAAGCGCCCATGGAGGTGGCAAAAACAATGGCACCGCAAGACAGGGACGTGGGAGCCAGTTCCGGTATCCAGACATCTCTGGCAATGTCCCAGCGTGTGGCTCCACAGGAGCGCGCGGCTTCCTCCAGATTGCGGTCTATGGATTCGGCGGCTGCGGTGTAAGTAGCAATGGCGCGGGGCAGGGAAAAGTACAGATAGGCCAGAAACAAACCCAGCAGGCCGTAGGCAAAGGTCACTCGCCCCAGGCCCAGATTCTGGCTGATCTGGGCCAGCAGCCCCTGCCGACCACCCAGCAAGATAATGAAAAAACCCACGATGACGCCAGGAAAGGACAGGGGCAACGTCATCAGGGAGAGCAGCAGGCGCTTGGCCGGCACGTGATAGCGAGCCATCACGATACCGACCATGGCACCCAGCACCAAGGTGGCCAGGGTCACGATGGCGGACAGGAGCAGCGTTTGCAGCAAGGCCTGCAAGTACCGTCCTGATGTCAGCACGACCCAGTAGGTGTGCATGCCTTCTTGTGCGGGCAGGGCCAGAAGCTGTACCGCAGGCAAGAGCCAGAAGGCGGCAAAGAAAGCGACGGCAGGGGCCGAGCACAAGGGCAGCAGGTATTTGCGTTGCATACGCTAACTCCACATGGACCGCTTAGCGGACCTCTGCCAGATAACGCTCGGCAAAGGGTTTCTGACCCTGTGCCATGCGCTCATAGTCAATGGCCTTGGCACGTGCGTATTCGCTGTCGGGCAGGAAGCGCGACTGGGCTTCCTTGCTGACGGCGCTGCTGCGAACCGGGCGCAGGAAAGCATTGGCCCAGATGGACTGCCCTTGCTCGGACAGCACAAAATCCAGCACCTTGCGTCCCTGTTCGGTGTGTGGAGCCTTGTTGACCAGGGACATCACATACGGCACCACAATCGTGCCTTCCTGGGGGATCACGAAAGCGACGTCCTCGCCGTCCTTGTACTGAGCGCGGTAGGCGCTGAAGTCATAGTCCAGCAAGATGGGGATTTCGCCGGAAATCAGGCGGGCATAGGCGGTTTGCTTGGGAACAATGGGGTTGTTCTTTTGCAGGGCCTTGAACCAGTTGATGGCGGGATCAAAGTTGTCCATATTGCCGCCCAGGGCTTCGTTGATGGCAACGGCACCCACGTAGCCCACGAAGGCCGATGAGGGGTCCAGATACCCGACCAGGCCTTTGTATTCGGGCTTGAGCAGGTCGTGCCAGGAGGCAGGCACCGGCACATTGCCCAGGGCCGACTTGTTCACCATGATGCCCATGGTGCCGGAGTGGATTGCAAACCAATGGCCTTGCGGGTCTTTCAGCCCTTCGGGAATCTGTTCCCAGCCCTGGGGTTTGTAGGCCTGGGTCACGCCTTCTTTCTGGGCCTGAATGGCAAAGGTGATGCCCAGATAGGTCACGTCGGCGACCGGATTGGCGGACTCGGCAACCAGCTGGGCCAGGGACTGGCCGGAGTTCTTGTTGTCGGGCGGGACGGTAATGCCGGTGTGTGCCTTGATGGCCTCGATCTGGCTGGCCCAGTCGGCCCATTCTGGTGGACAGTTGTAGCAAATGGCGGTTTGCGCGGCAGCCGCGCTTCCCACTGTCATCAGGGCCAGAGGCAGTGCCAGGTGGCAAGCCAATGTGCTCAGCATATGTTTCATGGTTGATCACTCCAGTCAATAAGTGGTGTCAGGCAAAAGCCGGGATTGGCTTGAACGCAGGGGGGCGGGAGCGGGTCCCGCAGAGGAAAGGGGCTTCATCCTGGATGCGCCCGTGGTGAACAAGGGGCAGGGGCGCAGGACTCGCCCGGGTTGAAGGTGTAGGGCAGCAGAACCGAGGCCTGCGCGGGAACTGTTTTCTGCTGGGCTACCGCCTCCAGCAGCAGGCCGATGCACTGGCGACCAATTTCTTCATTGGGCTGTGCGATGGTGGCCGGGCGTGGAAACAGTTCAGCGCCCAGGGCGATGCCGTCAAAGCCGATCACGCTGATATCGTTGGGAACCTGCAGGCCAATCTGCTGTGCCGTGCGCAGACAGCGAATGGCAATCAGATCGTTGGAGCCAATCATGGCTGTGGGGCGTTCCGGTTGGCGTAAGAGTCGGGCGACGCTGGCAAGATGCACGTCCTCAGAAGACGGTGCTTGCTCTTGCTCTCCTTGATCCATGAAAGGCACTTCCAGCAGTGGCATGGGCACCAGGCCAGCCTTGTCCATTCCTTTCAGATAGCCACGGCTGCGTTGCTGGGCGCGATCAGACACGTGCAGATGACCGCTTACCATGGCAATGCGGCGATGCCCTTGCCTTGCCAAGTGGCTGATCAATTCAATCATGGCCTGCTCGCCGTTGACGGTGACGCAAGGATGCTCGGGATGCAGGTTGTACGCCAGTACGTAGGGACAGCGTGTCTTGTTCAGCCGACCTAAAGCAGGAGAGTGAGCCGGGTTGGAGACCACCAGCACAATGCCTTCCACATTACTGGCCAGGAGCAAGGCCACTGCCTGGGATTCACGTTCCAGGTGGTAGTCGGTAAAGAAGGGCAGGATGGCATAGCCGCCGCGGGCTGCGGTATCGGCGATGCCCTTCAGGCACTCGGCAAAGACGGGGTTGAGCAAGGTCGGCAAGACCACGCCGATGACTCGGCTGCGCTGGCTGCGCAGACTGCGTGCCGAGGCATTGGGCTCATAAGCCAGTGCGTCGATCGCGGCTTGCACGCGCAGGCGGGTTTTCTCACCCACCTTTTCCGGCTCATTGAGCACGCGCGAGACCGTAGCAACCGATACCTGTGCTGCTCTGGCGACATCCAGTATTCCTATGTTGGCCATGACACCCAGCCGTCAAAATGAAAACGATTACATTTGAGCAAAGGCATATGTCAGGCAAATGACGGTCCTGGGTTTTTGTGTGCAGCAGGAACCCCCTTGATGCCACTTATACGAGCCTGATCGCAAACAGATCCTGGTCTTGATACGGCCAGTTCTACAGTGAGTTCTCCTGAACAACAGGCCTGCGCGGTCAGGCTTTCATCTCATGAAACCCATTCTTGTTTTGCAGCACGAGGTCACGCAAGGGCCGGGGGTGCTGCTGGATCATCTGGAGAGCCACGGTCTTCCCTATCACTTGTGCATGTCGCCGCTGGATGGCCGGGCGCCCGTGTCGGCTCGTGATTACAGCGGGGTGGTGGTGCTGGGCAGTGATCGCAGTGTCAATGATCTTTTGCCCTGGATAGAGCAGGAGCATGCCTTGTTGCAGGATGCGGTTCAGCGTCATGTTCCGGTTTTGGGGCATTGCTTCGGGGCACAACTGCTGGCGCGTTCCCTGGGGGCCCGCGTGCAGCGCAATCCGTATCCGAACATAGGCTGGGGCCAGGTCTGGAGCAGTCCCTACGCCCGGCGTGTCATGGGCCTGCCCAGGCGTGCCATGCTGTTCAACTGGCATTACGACACCTTCCAGATTCCCTCGGGGGCCAGCCGGACTTTATACGGCCCACATTGCCTGAATAAAGGTTTTTGCCTGGGCCCGCATTGGGCCTTTCAAGGCCACCTGGAAGTGACTGCCGACAGCATCCGTCAGTGGTGTGATCACGGCCGCTGCGAGTTGGAGCAGGTATACGGTCCGGCGGCCCAGGATGCGGAACATATCTTGTTGGGCCTGGATCAGCATCTGAGCACTTTGCACCTTATTGCCAGACAGACTTATCAACGCTGGACAGATCAGTTGCTGGAGCGTGCCGGTGTCGCCCTGGCCCAAATCCATATGCCGTCTTTATACGCGGGCCAGTAAACACTGCTCTGAATTTATGCCGCCACTCCTAGACTTTCTCTGTCTGCTGCAAGTCAGCATTGATCAGGAGTTCGGGATGAGTGCGTCCTTTTTTACGGTTCTGGCAGGAGGGATTTCTCTGGGGCTGTTTATCTATTTGTTCTATGCCTTGCTCAAGGCCGAAAAATTCTAAGTTCAGGCCAGCAAGTGTTCATTGTGGGAACAGGTGTGCATATGAGTGATTTTCTATTTTTAGCGGTGCTGTTCGCGTTCTTTGCGATGGCGACCGGATTGGTTCTTGGTCTCGAGAAGCTGTAAGAGGAGCTGTCATGCTGGACGATCTGATGCAGTTTCTAGTTATTCTGGCCGTCTCTACGGTCTTGTTAGTGGTGGTGGGTAAATGGATTGCCCATTTTTTCAGTAGCCCCAATCACAGCCTGATCGAACGTGGCACGTATCGGCTGCTGGGCGTGAATCCTGAAGAGAAAATGTCCTGGAAGCGATATGGTCTGGCGCTCTTGTTGAGCAATGCCGCCATGTTGCTTCTGGGATATATTCTTTTGCGGGTGCAGGGCTGGATTCCCGGCGACAGCCTGCAGCGCGCCGCACAAACGCCTGACCTGGCCTTTAATACGGCTGTGTCTTTTACGACCAATACTAATTGGCAGGCGTACTCGGGTGAATCCAGTCTGTCCAATTTTTCCCAAATGGCGGCCATCACCTTTTTGATGATGATCAGTGCCACAACGGGTCTGGCAGCGGCAGGAGGTTTCATCCGTGGCTTAAGCCGTAAAAGCTCGGCGGATATTGGCAACTACTGGGTGGATTTCACCCGCTCCTTGTATCGCTTGCTCTTGCCGTGCAGCTTCCTGCTGGCCTTGCTGTATATCTGGCAGGGGATGCCACAGACACTGAGCTCGGATGTCGTGGTCAATACGCTGGAAGGTCTCAAGCAGCAGATAATTCTGGGGCCAGTAGCCAGCCTTGAAAGCATCAAGCATGTGGGGACTAATGGGGGCGGCTTCTTTGGTATGAACGCGGCTCATCCATTTGAAAACCCTACGCCGCTGACCAATACCGTGCATATGCTCAGCATGTTGCTGGTGCCTTCGGCCCTGACTTACGCCTTTGGCTCCATGCTGGCTCGTCGTCGCCAGGGTTGGGCTTTCTTTGCGGCCTTCCTGGTGATGTTCATCGGTTTTCTGTCCCTGATTTATAGCGCCGAACAGGCAGGCAATCCTTTGCTGACTTCCCTGGGGGTGGACCAAACCCAAAGCAGCACGATGGGCGGTGGCAATCTGGAGGGCAAGGAACTGCGCTTCGGTGTGGCGCAAAGCAGCTTGTTTGCCACCGTGACCACGGCTGCGACTACCGGCTCGGTCGATGCCATGCACTCTTCGCTGACGCCTTTGGGTGGCCTGGTGCCGATTGCCCAAATGATGCTGAACAACGTGTTTGGCGGGATAGGCGTGGGCTTTATCAGCCTGGTCAGCTACGCCATTCTGACGGTGTTTCTGGTGGGCATGATGATAGGGCGCAGCCCGGAGTTCTTGGGCAAGAAGATCGAGGCGCGGGAGATGAAGTACGTGATGCTGGCCATGCTGGCGCATGCCTTCAGCATTCTGGGTTTTACGGCCTTGGCCAGCGTGCTGCCATCCACCATGGACAGTCTGTCCAATATGGGGCCGCATGGTTTCAGCGAAGTTCTGTACGCCTATACCTCGGGTACGGCGAATAACGGTTCCGCCTTTGCAGGTTTCAACGCGAACACCCCTTTCTTCAATACAACGATTGGGCTGGCCATGTTGGTGGGGCGGTATCTGACCCTGCTGCCCCTGCTGGCTCTGGCCGGTGTGCTGGCTGCCAAGAAAGCGGTTCCTGCCGGACCAGGCACCTTGTCGACGGCCACCCCCTTGTTCACCGGCCTGTTGATTTTCGTGGTTCTGGTGGTGGGCGGGCTGACTTTCCTGCCTGCACTGGCGCTGGGCCCGATTGTGGAGCACCTGTTGATGCTCGATGGCATTACTTTTTGAGGATTGACTGTCATGTCTACCCATCAATTTATGGTTTCGACACCGGCGGCACCGACGATGAAAAGCCTGTTGCGTCCCGTGCTGCTGTCCGCCTTGTTTTTTATGCTGTTGACGGGCATAGCCTACCCGTTGGCCACGACCTTTATCGGCACCGCCCTGTTCCCGGAGCAGGCAAAGGGCAGCCTGATTCTGCGTGACGGCCAGCTCGTGGGTTCACGCCAGATTGGTCAGTACTTCAGTCAGCCCGAGTATTTCCAAGGGCGTCCCAGCGCGACGTTGGGAGCCGATCCGGCTGACCCTTCCAAGAGCATTGCGCAGCCCTATAACGCGGCGGCCAGTGGTGCCAGCAATCAGGGGGTATTAAGCAAAAGTTTGCTGGAGGCTGTGGCAGAACGCAGCAAGGCATATCGCCTGATGAACGGTTTGGCAGAGGATGCTCCCGTGCCTGTAGATGCTGTCACAGCGTCGGCATCGGGTTTGGACCCGCATATTTCGGTGGCCAATGCCCGTTTGCAGGCCGCTCGTATCGCCAAAGTGCGCGGTTTGCCGCTGGCTCAGGTCCAGGTCCTGATTGATCGCTATACCAGTGCTCGTCAATTAGGGGTGCTGGGCGAGCCACGCGTGCAGGTCTTGGAGCTTAATCTGGCGCTGGACATGGCCAAGCGTGCCCAGCCCGCAGTGCGTTAGGAGCAGGTGTCATTATGTCTATTACTGATCTGAAAGCCCCGCAAGAGGCCGAGCGTTCGACGGCATTTCAGGCCGTGCCCTGGGGCACGGTGTGCAAGGAAGCCTTCAAGAAATTGTCGCTTCGGGTGCAGTTCAAGAACCCGGTGATGTGTGTGGTGTATCTGGGCAGTATCGTCACCAGCTTGCTGGGCGTGCAGGCCTTGATGGGGCAGGGTGAGGCTCCCGCTGGATTTATCTGGTCTATTGCAGCCTGGCTGTGGTTTACAGTCCTGTTTGCCAATGCGGCCGAAGCCGTGGCAGAAGGCCGGGGTAAAGCGCAGGCCGACGCGCTGCGTTCTACGCGCAAGCGGGTCATGGCCAAGGTTCTGAAAGACCCCGCCCGTGATAGCCGCGCCTGGCCTGTCCCCAGCGACGAACTGCTGCCCGGTGCCTATGTGCTGGTTGAGGCGGGCCAGATTATTCCGGCTGATGGCGAAGTGCTGCAGGGGGCAGCGTCGGTAGACGAGTCCGCGATTACGGGTGAATCGGCGCCGGTTATCCGGGAGTCGGGGGGCGACTTTTGTTCCGTTACGGGGGGAACCCGTGTTCTGTCCGACTGGATCGTGATGCGGGTCACCGCCAAACCGGGTGAGGCTTTTCTGGATCGCATGATTGCGATGGTGGAGGGCGCCAAGCGCGGCAAGACGCCAAACGAGATTGCCTTGAATATCTTGCTGGTTGCCCTGACGCTGATCTTTCTGCTGGTTTGCGTGACCTTGCTGCCTTTCTCCAGCTTTGCGACGGTGCTGACTGGCCAAGGTTCGCCCGTTACGATTACTGCCTTGATTGCTCTGTTGGTGTGTCTGATTCCGACTACCATCGGTGCCTTGTTGTCGGCGGTAGGTGTCGCCGGGATGAGCCGCATGATGAAAGCCAATGTGCTGGCCAGCTCGGGCCGCGCTATCGAGGCGGCGGGAGACGTGGATGTTCTGCTGCTGGACAAGACAGGCACCATTACGCTGGGTAATCGGGAGGCCTCGGCCTTTTTGCCTGCGCCGCAGGTATCGGAACAGGCCTTGGCAGACGCAGCCCAATTGGCATCGTTGGCGGACGAGACCCCCGAAGGACGCTCCATTGTGGTGCTGGCCAAGCAGCTTTTCAATTTGCGTGGTCGTGAATTGCAAGGTGCGCAGACCATTGCTTTTAGCGCCCATACACGCATGAGCGGCATTGATATCGATGGTCGTCAGATTCGTAAAGGGGCGGCAAATACCATGCGCTCCCATATCGAGTCCCTGGGCGGCGTGTTTCCTCGCGAACTGGACACCTTGGTCAATGAGGTCGCCCGCCGGGGCAGCACACCGCTGGTCGTCACTGAAGGTAATAAGGTGCTGGGTGTGGTGGAGCTCAAGGATATCGTCAAAGGCGGTATCAAGGAGCGCTTTGCCGAGTTGCGCGCCATGGGCATCAAGACTGTCATGATTACCGGGGACAACAAGCTGACCGCCGCTGCCATTGCGGCCGAAGCCGGGGTGGATGATTATCTCGCCGAGGCCACGCCCGAGGACAAGCTGCAATTGATTCGGCGCTATCAGGATGAAGGTCGCCTGGTTGCCATGACCGGCGACGGCACGAATGATGCGCCTGCTCTGGCGCAGGCCGATGTGGCCGTGGCCATGAACAGCGGCACCCAGGCGGCCAAAGAAGCCGGCAATATGGTGGATCTGGACAGTAACCCCACCAAGCTCCTGCGTGTGGTGGAAGTGGGCAAGCAGATGATCATGACGCGCGGTGCCCTGACCACCTTCAGTATCGCCAATGATCTGGCCAAGTACTTTGCGATTATTCCTGCGGCTTTTGTGGTCACGTATCCTGCTTTGGGTGCCTTGAATGTGATGCAACTGCATAGTCCGGCTAGCGCCATCCTGTCGGCAGTCATTTTCAATGCCTTGATCATCATCGCCCTGATTCCCTTGGCCTTGCGGGGTGTGAAGTATCGGGCCGAACCGGCCAGCCGTTTGCTGAAACGCAACTTGCTGATTTACGGCTTGGGAGGGCTGATCGCCCCTTTCATAGGCATCAAGCTGATTGATTTGCTGCTGACGCCGTTTTTTGGATAAGAGCGTAAGATCAATAGCAATTTTCTGGATGGAGTGCGCAGATTCATGTCACTTGAGGATAGGCCGGACCCGGATGAGCTGCTGCAGGTGATTGGCGAAGATCCGCACCAGCCTCGTCGCGGGCAGCTCAAGATTTTCTTCGGCGCTTGTGCGGGCGTAGGGAAAACCTACGCCATGCTCAAGGAGGCGCATCAACGCCAGTCCGAGGGCGTGTCCGTGGCTATCGGGATTGTGGAAACCCATGGCCGCCAGGAAACCCAGGCTCTGATTGACGGTTTGCCCGTGCTGCCTCGCAAGGAGTATCAACGTCAGGGGCGGGTGGTGACGGAGTTTGATCTGGATGCCGCCTTGGCCTCGGGTTATCAGCTGCTACTGGTGGACGAGCTGGCGCACTCCAATATTGAAGGCAGTCGACACGCCAAGCGCTGGCAGGATGTGGAGGAGTTGCTGGATGCGGGCATTGATGTGTATACCGCGCTCAATGTGCAGCATCTGGACAGCCTGAATGAGGTGGTGGGCGGCATTGTTGGGGTACGGGTTCGGGAGACGGTGCCAGACCGGATTTTTGATCGGGCGGCCGATGTCTTGCTGGTGGATCTGCCGCCGGATGATCTCTTGTCTCGTCTGAGTGCGGGCAAAGTGTATCTGGCCGACTCGGTGGCCCACGCGCGTCAGAACTTCTTTCGTCGCGGCAATCTGATTGCTCTGCGTGAGTTGGCTTTGCGCCGGGTGGCGGATCGGGTCAATGCGGACGTGCATGTGTATCGGATCTCCCATGCGATCCGGACAGTTTGGCCGACACGTGAGTTACTGATGGTATGCGTCAGTGCCGATAGCGCCCAGGAAGCTCTGATTCGGGAGGGGGCGCGCTTGGCCCAGCAATTGCAGACGCCCTGGATTGTGCTGCATGTGGATACGCCGCAGGAAAGCGGGCAGATCAAGGCGCAGGAAGCACTGGTGCGCTTGGCGGCCAGTGCTCAGCATGCCGGAGCCGAGTTTGCCAATATTGCCGGGCAGGATGTGGCGCATACGATTTTGGCCTATGCCCGTCAACGCAATGCGACCAAGCTGATTTTGGGAAACTCGTCAGCGCGATCTATCTGGCCCTGGCGCACTCGCCTGTCCGAGCGCTTGGCGCGCAGCAACCCTGAAATTGGTTTGCTGCTGCTGCGTATGGATACGGTACAGCGGCCCATACGGCCCCTGGAGCTGGAACAACCCATGGCACAAGGCAAGGCCTTGTCGATTGCGTCCATTATTTGTGTTGTGACCACCTTGCTGGCCGAGAGGCTCTTGCCCTTTTTCGAGCTCTCCAACGTGATCATGCTGTTCCTGATCACTGTGGTCTTTATTGCCCTGCGTTTGGGACGACTGGCGGGGGTATGGGCTTCTTTGCTGTCAGTGGCGTTTTTCGACTTCTTTTTTGTCGAGCCGCGCTATTCCTTCTCGGTAACGGATACCCAATATGTCTTTACCTTCGGCGTCATGCTGGGAGTGGCGCTGATTATTGGCCAACTGGCTGCCAAGCTGCAGGCCGAAGCCAGGGCTGCCCGTGATGGTGAACGCCGTGCTGCGGCATTGACTCGTGTCAGCCGGGACTTGGCCGGAGCCTTGGCCCTGGAACAAGTCCTGGCGGTCTGCCGCGATACGCTGGAACCTTTGTTCGAGATGCAGGTGGTACTGGTGGTGCCGGATCAGCAAAACCAGTTGGTAGCGACTCGTCATACAGGCTTTGTAGAGCTATCGGTGGCGCAATGGGTGTTTGATCATATGGAAGCCGCCGGTAATGGCACTGAAACCCTGAGCGGTGCCAGTGCCCTGTATCTGCCCTTGAAAGGTCCCATGGCCCCGCGTGGGGTCTTGGTGGTGCAGTCCGGCGCAGCCGCTTCCTTGAGGACACCGGATGGACGGCGCTTGCTGGATGCTTGTTGCTTTATCTTGGCCCAGGCTCTGGAGCGAATTCATTATGTGGAAATCGCCCAGGATACGGTGCTGCGCATGGAGGGGGAGAAAATGCGCAATACCTTGCTATCTGCTGTCTCGCACGATTTACGCACGCCCTTGACCGTGATTCGAGGCCTGGCAGAAACGCTGGAGCAGCCCAAGGGTTTGAGCGAAACCGAGCGCACGGATATTGCCCGATCGATCCGCATTGAATCGGACGAATTGCGCCGCCAAGTATCCAACCTGCTGGATCTGGCGCGTATGCAAAGCGAAGGGGTGAAGTTGCATAAGGAATGGCATGCCCTGGGCGAGATTGTGGGGATTGCCGTTGCCCGTTGCTCAGCGGCTTTGCAGCCTCGCAAGGTGGTGACCGAGTTTGCGGCCGACCTGCCTTTGATCGAGGTGGATGGTGTTTTGCTGGAGCGAGTGGTGACGAATCTGCTGGATAATGCCGCCAAATATACGCCCGTCACCAGTACGATTTCCCTGCGCGGCCTGTGTTCTGGTCAGTCCATGTATTTAATGATCAGTGATGACGGGCCAGGCCTGCCGCCCGGTGATCCCGAGCGCTTGTTCGATACGTTTACCCGGGGGCAGAAAGAGTCCTCTGTGGCAGGTGTGGGCTTGGGTCTGGGCCTGTGCCGCACGATTATTGCCGCACATGGTGGTACGATCAGCGCCAAGCCGCGTATGCCCCATGGCGTGATCTTCGAGATTCGCCTGCCCTGGAAAGCGGCCCCCCGTATGGATGGTGACGAGCTACTGACATGAATAAAGCCCAGATATTGATCGTGGAGGACGAATCCAATATTCGTCGTTTCGTGCGAATTGCCTTGGAGCAGGAAGGCATGTCCGTGATTGAGGCCAGCACGCTGGCGCAGGCGCGCATGGATGCGGCAACCCGTCGCCCTGATTTGATGATTGTGGATTTGGGTCTGCCCGACGGGGATGGCAAGGACTTGATTCGTGATCTGCGCAGCTGGGTGTATTCGCCCATTCTGGTGCTGTCGGCGCGTGAGCGAGAGGAAGAAAAAGTAGCAGCCTTGAATGCCGGGGCGGACGATTATCTGGTCAAGCCCTTTGGCGTGCCGGAGCTGCTGGCCCGGATCCGGGCCTTGCTACGACGCTCTCAGCTGGTTCCGAATGTTCAGGCGGCGTCTTCGCGGGTTCGCTTTGGGAGCGTGCAGGTGGATCTGGCCTCCCATGAGGTCACGCGGGACGGGGAGGCGGTGCATTTGACACCGATCGAGTTTCGCTTGCTGACGGCCTTGATCCGGGGACATGGCAAGGTGCTGACCCATCAACACTTACTACATGAAACCTGGGGAGCGGCGTATTCCGATCGGCCTCATTACCTGCGGGTGTACATGATGCAACTGCGCCAAAAGCTGGAAGAGGATGCGGCACAACCCAAGTATCTGCTGACTGAGTTGCAGGTTGGCTATCGTTTGGCGGGTTTGGAAATCCAGGAGTAAAGCGAATCTGGTGTTGATGTGGGCGGTGTAGTTTGAGATTGCTTATCGCATTGCCTGACGCTTTGAGAACTTGAGTTTGGCGGTTAAAGGATCAGCAGTACGCCAGTTTGGAACGTATATTCAAAGGGATTATGTGAATCACATTTGGATAGGCATGTGAAGCGATCCGGTATTAAAAAGGGGATACGACGTATCCCCTTTTTATGTCATTGAGCAAAGTCTGCTCCGGGTAGAAGCACTCAGGCTTCCAGACGCCCCAGAATCAGGAACTCCATCAATGCTTTCTGTACGTGCAAGCGGTTCTCGGCTTCGTCCCAGACCACGCTTTGTGGGCCGTCAATGACTTCGCCGGTTACTTCCTCGCCACGGTGAGCGGGCAGGCAGTGCATGAAGATGGCTTCTGGGTTGGCCACATCCATCATTTCCTGATCCACACACCAGTCAGCAAAGGCTTTGCGACGCTCTTCGTTTTCGTCTTCGTAACCCATGCTGGTCCACACGTCGGTGGTGACCAGGTGCGCGCCCTTGCAGGCTTCCAGTGGGTCGTCGAATTCACGCAGAATGCTGGAATCCGGGTTGCCGGTGCGATCCGACTCCAGGTGGTAGCCGTTAGGGGCCGACACATGCAGGGTGAAGCCCAGGATTTCCGCCGCTTGCAGCCAGGTGTAGGCCATATTGTTGGCGTCACCAATCCAGGCCACGGTCTTGCCCTTGATATCGCCACGGTGTTCGATAAAGGTGAAGATGTCGGCCAGAATCTGGCAAGGGTGAAATTCGTTGGTCAGGCCATTGATGACCGGCACCCGCGAGTGGGAGGCAAAGCGCTCCAGACGAGTCTGCTCGAAGGTACGAATCATGACGATATCGACCATGCGTGAAACCACGCGGGCGGTATCTTCAATAGGTTCGGAGCGGCCCAGCTGCGAGTCGGTGGTGGTCAGGTGAATGACCGAACCGCCCAACTGATACATGCCAGCTTCAAACGAAACACGGGTACGGGTGCTGGCTTTTTCAAAAACCATCGCCAGGGTGCGGTCGTGCAATGTGTGGTGCGGCTGATAGCGTTTGAACTTGTCTTTGATCAGGCGTGCGCGTTCCAGCACATATAAAATTTCGTCGTGAGAAAAGTCGCGAAATTGCAGAAAGTGCCGAAGCGGTCCTGCTTGCACGATGGCATCCATAAAAAAATCCTGCGGATAAAGAAAGCCATCTTAACCTGTCCGGCTATTAAGAGCAAAGCCGGCCTGTGGCGGGGAAGGGGAAACCGTTCGGTTTTGGAATAAAGCGAGAGGGCAAAGTAATGATTAGCAATAAATTGTCAAGCGGCTAATTTATTGAATCCCGGGCTTTGCGTGGCCGCGATCGGATACAATGCGTGGCGAGAAAGGAAAAGGTGCAGCATACCTGAACTGCACGATGAGCGATTAATTGTTATGACAGAGCCAGTGAAGCAACTTGTAATCCATGGTGTGACCCGGCAGGATCAGCGCTTTCGTCCCAGTGATTGGGCAGAACGCTTGGCCGGTGTAATGTCCCAGTTTCGTCCCGCTGGGGCGATGGGTGGTCATCTGACTTATTCGCCCTATGTGGTGCCGCGATTGATTGACGGCGTGCGATGTGTGGTGGTGGATGCGCGCCTGCGAGAGCTTGAACCTTTGGCCTGGAAATTCGTCTGTGGCTTTGCCGATGATAATAATTTAAAAACCAGCGGCATTGATCCCGACAATATGGACCCTGTCGATTCCTGATTCAGACAGCGCATTCAATAAGTCGCCACCGCGAAAACGGTAGGCGACTTGTTTTTTATACGGTAAGCGGCGTGAGCACTTTGCCGGTTTTTTGATACTGCAATACATTTTCCAGCGTCAGCGAGAGCATGGCTTCGCGTGTCTCGTGCGTTGCACTGGCCGTGTGCGGTGCCAGAACGACCTGGTTCAGATCGCGCAAGGCCTGGGGCACCTGGGGTTCATTCTCGAACACATCCAGCCCGGCAGAGCCCAGTCGTCCTTCCTGCAGGGCGGCAATCAGTGCGCTTTCATCGACCACGCTGCCGCGGGCAATATTGACCAGAATCCCTTTGGGACCCAAGGCGTTCAGCACGTCTATATTGATCAGCCCCCGTGTCTCATCGCCACCGACGGCAGCAATCACCATGATGTCTGCCCAATGGGCCAGTTCGATCAGGGAAGGCTCATAGTGCCAGGGTACATCGTGACGTGGACGGCGGTTGTGATAGCGCAGTTCCATATCAAAGCCACTGGCGCGGCGGGCAATGGTCTGGCCAATGCGTCCCAGGCCCACAATGCCCAGCTTCTTGCCGCTGACCCGTGTCCCCAGCCCGAAACCATTGGGTCTGTCCCACAGACCGGCACGCACGTAGCGATCCGATTCCGTCACACGGCGAGCCGCATCCAGCATCAAGGCCCAGGCCATATCGGCCACGCAATCGTTCAGAACATCAGGAGTGGTACTGACCTGAATACCGCGCTGTTTGGCGGCCTGTACGTCGATGGAGTCGTAGCCTACCCCTACGCTGCAAATCGCTTTCAAAGCGGGCAGGCGGTCCATCAAGGAAGCGGGGGTAGCAGTGACAGCGCTGGTCAGGAGTACCTGTACGCGTTCGATCTGCTGGGCAGAGAGCTGGTTCAGGTCCTGGAGGACAATGCGCTCGAAATGACGGTCGATTTCGTCAAAAGAAGGGTGCTGGGCCAAAGATGCCAGTTGCAGCACGATGGGACGTGTCATGGGGACTCGCTAATGAAAAAGCAAATCCATAACTTAGCATGATTGGCCTGCATGTTCAGGCAATGGTTTTGTGGCTAATAAAAAAGGGGTGCTAAGCACCCCCTTTCTAACTGGTTTTTAGGCCAGAGCCGATTAAACCATTAAAAATCTTCAGCAATCAGGCCAGGGCCTTGATAGCAGCAGACAGGCGGCTCTTGTGGCGGGCAGCCTTGTTCTTGTGAATGATGTTCTTGTCGGCAACGCGATCAATAATGCTGGTCGCTTTGCGGAATACTTCGTTAGCAGCGGTTTTGTCACCGGCTTCGATAGCCTGGCGAACGCGCTTGATAGCGGTACGCAGCATGGAACGGATGCTGGCGTTGTGTTTGTTGCGAGCCACTGCTTGGCGGGCGCGCTTGCGTGCTTGTGCGGAATTAGCCATTTTTAATAAAGCCTAAGTTTTAAAGTTTAATCGGCAAAGACAATTATTCTAGGATACTAAGCCCGCTTTGTAAAGTAAGAGGGGCGAATGCCTACGATAAACAACATGCCGAAATAGGAAATGCCGCTGGCAAGCAACACGCCGCCCAGATACAGCACACGCAGCAGGGGCGTGGCTCCCAGGCTGATCCAGTCGATATAACGGTCAGCCAGCAAGAGGACGGCGGCCAGAGCAGCCAGGGCGGGAATAATCTTCAGGAAAAAACGTAACCAGTCATGATTGGGCTGGTAAATGCCGCGCTTTCGCAGCATGACCAGCAAGGTCAGCGCATTGACAGTGGCACCCAGGCCAATCGACAAGGCCAGCCCGGCATGGGCAAACGTGGGCACCAGTACCAGGTTAAAGAGCTGGGTAATGATCAGAACGGCAATGGCGATGCGTACGGGAGTGCGGATATCCTGGCGGGCGTAAAAGCCGGGGGCCAGAATCTTGATGGCCAGCAGGCCCACCAGGCCAACCGAATAGGCACCGACTGCCAATTTGGTCTGGGCAACATCAGCGGCAGCAAACGCACCGTAGTGAAACAGGGTGGCGACCAGGCCGTCGGACAGCAAGGCCATGCCCAGGGCGGCAGGCAGGCCCAGCAGCAGGACCAGGCGCAGGCCCCAGTCCAGCAAGCCGCTGTAGTTCTTGTCGTCCTTGCCGGCATGGGCGGCCGACAGCTTGGGCAGCAAGACTGTGCCCAGTGCCACACCTAGCAGGGCAGTGGGGAACTCCATCAGACGGTCGGCAAAGGACAGCCAGGTCACGCTGCCGGACTGCAGCCAAGTGGCGATATTGGTATTGATCAGCAGGGAAATCTGCGCAACAGAAACGCCCAGAATGGCGGGCAGCATCTGTTTAAGAATGCGCTGCACGATAGGGTCGCGGCGCGCTTCACCCAGTCGTAGCGAGAATCGTGGCAACAGGCCCAGACGGGCCAATGCGCTCCATTGCACCAGCAATTGGGCCAGACCGCCCACCATCACCCCAACGGCCAGGGCGTAAATGGGTGTTTCCATATGCTGGGCCAGAAACAGGCTGGCGCCAATCATGGACAGATTCAGCAGGATAGGAGTGAAAGCCGGAACCGCAAAGCGGCTCCAGGTGTTCAGTACCGCAGAGGCAAAAGCCACCAGCGACATGCAGATGATGTAGGGGAACATCATGCGCGTCATGGTGATGGCGGCACCAAATTCGGTTTGTCGCTCGGGGGCGGTCAGGCCACTGGCCATGGCACTGACGACCCAGGGGGCCGCAACAATGCCAATGGCAGTGACCAGCATGACAGCAAAGGTCAGCAGCAGGGCGACGCGGTCCAGCAATTGCTGGACCTTGTCCTGCTCGTGCTCCTTGCGCACCTGCCCCAGGATGGGGACAAAGGCTTGTGAAAACGCTCCTTCTGCAAACAGGCGTCGCAGCAGATTGGGAATGCGAAATGCCACCCAGAAAGCGTCGGTGAGCGGGCCCGCCCCAAAGGCACGGGCAATCAGAATATCGCGTGCCAGTCCGGTGATACGAGACAGCAGCGTCAGGCCACTAATTGTGGCCGCCGAGCGAAACAAACCCATTGGAGCCGATACAGAAAGTTATTTTGGTGCCATACGAATAGCGCCATCCAGACGGA
Source organism: Alcaligenes faecalis (assembly GCF_005311025.1). Classification (GTDB taxonomy): domain Bacteria; phylum Pseudomonadota; class Gammaproteobacteria; order Burkholderiales; family Burkholderiaceae_B; genus Alcaligenes; species Alcaligenes phenolicus. Next base: position 2,130,789 of record NZ_CP031747.1, read on the forward strand.
TGGTTTCGCCATTGAGCATTTCATTATTGATGATGCTCTGCACCAGTTGGGAGAAATCTTCAGGGCGACCCAGGCGCGATGGGAAAGGAATGCTGGCCGCCAGGGAGTCCTGAACTTCCTGAGGCATGGCAAACATCATGGGGGTGCCGAAGATGCCGGGAGCAATCGTCATGACACGGATGCCGGTCTGGGCCAGGTCGCGGGCCAGAGGCAGGGTCAAACCGACCACACCGGCTTTGGAAGCACCGTAAGCGGCTTGGCCAATCTGGCCATCATAGGCGGCTACCGAAGCGGTGTTGATCAGCACGCCACGCTCGCCCGAGGCTTCGGGGGTGTTGCTGCCCATGGCCGCAGCGGCCAGGCGGCACATATTGAAGGTGCCGACCAGGTTGATCATGACGGTTTTCTGGAACAGGTCCAGCGTGTGCGGGCCATTGCGTCCTACCGTGCGCGAGGCGGGAGCCACGCCGGCACAGTTGATCAGTCCGAACAGGGGGCGGGCGCTGTCCTGGCAAGCCAGATCCACGACGGCCTGGGCATCTTGCTCGGAAGTAACATCACAGCGCTGATAAAGTTGGCCCAGCTCTTTGGCCAGAGCCTCACCGGCCTCGTCCTGAATATCGGCGATCACCACGCGGGCGCCGTTTTCAACCAGCATACGTACGGTGCCTGCGCCCAGACCCGATGCGCCGCCGGTGACAATAAAAGTCTTGTTATTGATTTGCATGAGCTTGTCTCCCTTGGATAATAAACAACCGGCCCTTTTGGGGCCGGCTGAATCTTGACTTACTTAGCTTGCCAGGGCGTCCACAATGCGCTGGCGGATCTCATCGACGCTGCCCACGCCGGAAATCTTGCGATAGGCCGGAGCTTGCGGGTCGCCAGTGGCTGACCATTGCGAGTAGTAATCGACCAGAGGGCGGGTCTGCTCGCGATAGACAGACAAGCGGTGGCGTACGGTTTCCTCGCGGTCATCGTCGCGCTGGAGCAAGGGTTCGCCTGTTACGTCGTCCACACCGGGGGTTTTGGGTGGATTGAAGGTGACGTGGTAGCTACGACCGCTGGCTGCGTGGATACGGCGGCCGCTCATGCGTTCGATAATGCTTTCTTCAGGAACGTCGATCTCGATCACGAAGTCCAGTTTGACCTGGGCATCCTTCAAGGCATCGGCCTGGGGAATCGTGCGTGGGAAACCGTCGAACAGGTAGCCGGGCTCACAGTCGGCTGCTTGCAGGCGATCGCGTACCAGGCCGATGATCAGGTCATCCGAAACCAGGCCGCCGGCGTCCATGATTTTTTTGGCTTCTACACCCAGCGGGGTTTGGGCTTTGACAGCGGCACGCAGCATATCGCCCGTGGAAATTTGTGGAATACCAAATTTCTCGGTGATGAAAGCAGCTTGAGTGCCTTTGCCGGCACCAGGGGGCCCGAGCAGTATGAGTCGCATGAATTCCTCCAGGAAATGCGTCGATCCGATTCTCGCTTCAGTATGATGCGTTGCAGCATATTTAGCGCATTTTTTATTCGGATAGAGCAGAAAAAAGATCTTTTATAACCGATTTGCGAAGTGAGCGCGTACTCTTTCCAGGTCTTGTTCGGTGTCTACCCCGGCTGCAGGAATCTCCTGAAGGCGGTGAACCATAATCTGGAAGCCGTTTTCCATGGCTCGCAGTTGCTCCAGAGACTCGAAGTGTTCCAGTGGCCCACGAGGTAGCTGGGCGTACTGCTGCAGGAAGCGATTTCGGTAGGCATAAAGGCCAATATGGTGCAATGCGGGAAGCCCGTCGGCCAGTACCTGTTCGCCACCGGCCAGCGCGTCGCGGGCCCAGGGCATGGGAGCGCGGGAAAAGTACAGGGCGCGGCCTTGCAGGTCGCAAACCACTTTGACGGCATTGGGGTTAAAGAGTGTCTCGGCGTTCTTGATGGGCGCGGCCAGCGTGGCAATGTCGGCCTGTTCGCTGCGTGCCAGCAGCTCGGCGGCGGCATTGATGTGTTCGGGCTGAATCAGGGGCTCGTCACCTTGCACATTGACCACGATCTCGTCCTCGGACAGCTCCAGCAGGCGAGCGGCCTGGGCCAGACGGTCAGTGCCGGTCGGGTGTTCTGCATCGGTCAGCAAGGCATTGAAACCATGCGCCCGGACAGCCTCCAGCACTTGCGGTGAGTCCGTCGCCACCCAGACCTGACGCGCCCCGCTTTGCGCGGCTTGTTGAGCGCAACGCACGATCATGGGTTGGCCTGCAATGTCGGCCAGCGGTTTGTTCGGTAGACGGGTTGAACCCAGGCGGGCAGGGATGATGACGGAAAAAGTCATATCAGTTGCTGGAAGGTTCCTGCGCGTCCAGTTGACGTGCTTCGTTGATCAGCATGGTAGGGATGCCGTCCACAATGGGGAAGGCCAGTTTGTCGGCCTTGCAGACCAATTCTTGCTGTTCGCGGTCGTGGCGCAGCGGGCCTTTGCACAAGGGGCAGACCAGCACTTCGAGTAGGCGAGCTTCCATTATTGAACTCCGGGTAATGTGGGTAAGGTTGAGCGCCGTTCGCGCAGCAGGCTATCCAGTTCAGCAATCCAGTCCGGGCGTGAAAACACGGGCTGGACATCCACAACCCACAGACGTGGGTCGTTCAGGTGCTGGCATTTTACGGCGTCTTTACGGGTAATGAGTATCGGCCCCTCATGCAGGGCCTGAAAGTCCTGAGCTTGCAAGGCGGCATGGTCGGGCAGGGGGAAAGTCTGGCTCAGATGCAGACCACAAGCGCGCAGCATCGTGAAAAAACGGGCGGGCTGGCCAATGGCGGCCAGCGCCTGCAGTTCTTGCTGGCCGTATTCCTGATACCAGTCCGACCAGCTTAGGCGACGGCCCGAACTCAGGTGTTCCAGCTGATAAGGACGCAGGCTCATGCTCAGGGCGCGGCCAGGCTCGGCGGGTTGAGGGGTGGAAGGCGGCGTTTGGTCGGCCACAATCTGGCTGATCAGCCAGTCCACGCGACGCAGGCGTTCGGGGCTTTCACGCAATGGTCCCGCTGGCAGCAGCAAGCCATTTCCCACACCGCGAGCATCCTGTACCACGACTTCCATATCGCGTTGCAAGGCCAGATGTTGAAGGCCGTCATCCGAAATAATCAGGTCGACTGCCGGAAATTTCTCGAGCAAAGCCTGGGCCGCCAGCGCACGGCGAGGGTGAACGGCGATGGGGGCCCGGGTTTGGGCGGCAATCAGGGCGGGTTCATCGCCAAATTGTTCGGCGGCTAATTGGCCCTGGCCTACGCGCGGGCTGGGGCCGATCTCTACCCCGTAACCTCGGCTGACAATGCCGGGTGTCCATCCCAGGGCGCGCAACTGCTCGGTCAGAGCCAGGACGACGGGGGTTTTGCCTGCGCCACCCACGATGATATTGCCCACCACGATCACCGGCACCGGGCTGCGGTAGGATGCGGCGGGATCTTGCTCGTAGCGTTGCTGCTTGCGCTGTACGAAGAGCGCAGCCAGCGCTGAAAGCGGGCGCATTACAAGGCTGAACCAGCCTTTTTTCTGCCACTGCTGGTGAAGCCAATGAGTCAGGCGGACGCGCACGCTCATGGGGCCTGGGTTGCAAAGTGAATGCGATGAATGCCAACCTGACGGGCGGCCTCCATAGCCTGTACCACCGCGAAGTGGGGGGCTTGGGCATCGGCCAGAATCAGCAGGCTGCTGTTTTCGTCAGTCTTTTCGCTCGACAAGGCTTGGCTAAGGGGAGAGCTACTGCTGGCATCCAGCCACATGCCGTTCAAGGCGTAGCGCCCGTCCTGGCTGATAGCCAGTAACAGTTCCGTGGTTTGTGCGGCCTGGGCCTGAGCCTGGGGCAAGGAAACATCCAACTGGCGATAGCGCACGAAGGTGCTGCTGGCAGCCAGGAAAATCAGCACCACCAGCAAAACATCTATCAAGGGCACCAGATTCAGTTCCAGCGTGTCCTGGTCTTGGGCTCGGCGAAAGCGCATCAGACGGCCCTCTGAGCCAACAGACGATCCAGCGCACTCGCTTCCGTTTCCAGGCAGTGAAGCAGATAGTCGGCACGGCTGCGAAAATAGCGGTGAAAGATCATGGCCGGGACGGCAATCAGAATCCCCAGGGCGGTGTTGTACAGGGCCACGGAAATGCCACGGGCAATCAGGCTGGGGTCGCCACCGGCGGGGTCGTAGGCGGCAAAAATGTCGATCATGCCAATAACCGTACCAAACAGGCCCAGCAAAGGGGCGATCACGGCAATGGTGCCCAGTGCCGGAATGTACTTGTTCAATTGGTAGCTGATGTCTTTGCCTTCTGCTTCGACCGCAGACTCACGCACGGCGGAAGTTTGGTGGCGGTTTTTCAGTACGGTGGCTAATACTCGACCCAGAGGGGAGTTATCGTACAGGCGGGGCAGGGACTCGTCCTGAATCCGGTTCTGGGCCGTCAGCTCGCTGATCTGGCGTGCCAGTCCGGCCGGTAGAATTCGTTTACTGCGCAGGGCTAAAAGACGCTCCAGGATCAAACCCAGGGCAAGAATGGAGCAGGCCAGCAGGAACCAGACAGGCCAGCCAGCGGCATGGATCAAAGTAAGCACGAGTCTATTATCCGGTCACGAAATAAATCAGCGCTTATTGTAGAGCCCCTGTCCGCATTGCGGGAATGTTCCGGCGCGAGCGCGGTACACTTTGCGGTCTTTTCCCACAAAGCACGGCCAAACCCCTGATGTATTTGAAGTAATAGGTGTAGTGCTAAAACTATCCACAAAAACTGTGGATAATTCTGTGTATAAAACATCCCATAGTGGCTCGGGCGGTGGTTTAGAGGTTCTCTGGCTAATTTTCGACCATCTTGGTGTTTTTATAAATAGTCTTTAATTTCAATGGCTTATCCGGTTTCGATAAAGTGCTGCATCAGGTGTTCAACGGAAGCCATTGTCTTGGCGTCTATTTGACAAAAGCATGACAGTTGTGGATACGGAACGGTGGAAAACTCGTTCGGGGCGAGTCAAAAACAAAGAATATGATGCATTATCAAGAATCTAGAGTACCTGCGGTATGGACCGTGGCACAGTTGAATCGCCGTGTCAGCCAGTTGCTGGACGAGCACATGCCCGTCGTTTGGGTCAGTGGTGAGGTGTCGAACTTTACCCAGGCCGCTTCGGGGCATTGGTACTTTTCCATCAAGGACGATAAGGCCGCGGTTCGTGCCGTCATGTTTCGGGGGCGTGCCCAGGCCGTCGGCTTTGTGCCGCGTGCGGGCGAGCGCTTCGAGTTTCGCTGCTCGGTTACCTTGTACGAGGCACGCGGGGACTTCCAGGTTCAGGTGGAAGGCATGCGCCGCGCCGGGCTGGGGGATTTGCACGAAGCCTTTTTGCGGCTGAAAGGGCAGTTGCAAAGCGAAGGTTTGTTCGATCCCGAGCGCAAACGCCCCATCGCCACCTTGCCGCGCAGCATAGGTATTATCACTTCCCTGGCAGCCGCGGCCTTGCGGGATGTCCTGACAGCGATGGAGCGTCGTGCTCCGCACGTGCGCATCATTATTTATCCTGCTCCGGTTCAAGGAGCAGAAGCACCGCCGCGATTGCGGCAAGCTCTGGAAACGGCGATTGAGCGGGCCGAGGTTGATACGCTCTTGCTGGTGCGTGGGGGCGGAAGTCTGGAAGATCTCTGGGCTTTTAACGACGAAGGTCTGGCGCGTCTGATCGCGTCCAGTCCTATCCCTATTATTAGTGGGGTGGGGCACGAGACAGACTTCACCATTGCTGATTTTGTAGCTGACTTGCGCGCACCCACGCCAACCGCCGCCGCCGAACTGGCCTGTCTGGGGCGCGATCAGTTACTGGAACAGGTGTTTGCGCGCATGGGCGCGTTGAGCCACGGTGTGCAGCGTCATCTGGACCGGGCCTCTCTGCGTCTGGATCGGGCGGTAGCCAAATTGGTCTCTCCGCATCAACGCCTGGCCCAGCAGCAGCAACGTCTGGATCATCTCACCCAAAGACTGCAACGTGTGGCTCGCAGCGTCCCCGATACTGCTGCGTTGCGCCTGACTACCTTGAGGGCGCGTTTGGAGCGCAGCATTCCTCAGCTGACGTCAAGACAGCAAAATCTGAATATGCTTTTCCAACGGCTGGAAAAAGGTCTGGATCATGCGCTGGTTTTGCGTCGCCAGCGCCTGGCCGCGGCCCAGCAAACGCTGCAAGCCTTGTCCCCGCGCCTTATCATCAATCGTGGATATGCCATAGTCAGGGATAGCGAGGGGAAAGTTGTAAAAAATGCGTTAGACTTAAAGATTGGTGAACGACTCGATGTCGAGTTGAGTCGCGGTCATGTGTCGGTGGATGTGGTGCGCACGCACGATCTGCTCTAGGCTGCGTCGTCCTTGTTGGATACCAAACACGGTTTTTTTTTAGAAGGAATTGAAATGGCATTCACTCTTCCAGCTCTTCCATACGAACTCAACGCCCTTGAGCCACATATCTCCAAGGAAACTTTGGAGTTTCACTACGGTAAGCATCACCAGGCTTACGTCACCAACCTGAACAATCTGGTTGCTGGCACCGAATTTGAAAACGCTTCCCTGGAAGATGTGGTCAAGAAATCCTCCGGTGGCGTGTTCAACAACGCTGCTCAGGTTTGGAACCACACTTTTTACTGGAACAGCCTGTCCCCTAACGGCGGCGGCGCTCCTACCGGCAAAGTGGCTGATGCCATCAACGCCAAATGGGGCAGCTTTGACGCCTTCAAAGAAGCCTTCACCAAGTCTGCCGTTGGCAACTTCGGTTCGGGCTGGACCTGGTTGGTCAAAAAGGCCGACGGTTCCCTGGACATCGTCAACACCAGCAACGCTGGCACGACGCTGACTTCCGACGACGTCGCCCTGATCACCTGTGATGTGTGGGAACACGCCTACTACATCGACTACCGCAATGCCCGTCCCAAGTACCTGGAAATTTTCTGGAACCTGGTGAACTGGGACTTTGCTGCCAAGAACCTGGGTTAATCGTCCAGGTTGAGGGTAGCGCTCATTGGAGGGCTACCCGGCAATAAAAAACCGCCATGCGCATGCTGGCGGTTTTTTTATGGCTTCAATGAAAACAAGTCATAGGGCGTGTGCGGCCATGCCTTGTTTTTGAAGACCTTACATCTGGGATTGCTGGTAGTTTTCCAGGCCCACTTTTTCGATCAGGCCCAATTGCTTCTCCAGCCAGTAGGTGTGGTCTTCTTCCGTGTCGCGCAACTGGGCCAGAATGATGTCGCGTGTCACGAAATCGCTGGCGGATTCTGCCAGTGCTATGCCTTTTTGCAGAGCCGCGCGAACTTCATATTCCAGTTCCAGATCCTTGCGCAACATGCCGACCACGTCCTTTCCGGGTTCAAACGCATTGGGGCGCATGTCGGGAATACCGTCGAGCATCAGGATGCGGCGTATCAGGGCGTCAGCGTGCTGTGTTTCTTCTTCCATTTCGTGGTTCATGCGCTCGTAAAGCTGCGTGAAGCCCAGATGCTCGTAAAAGCGGGAATGGATAAAGTACTGGTCGCGCGCTGCGAGTTCGCCGCGCAGCAGTTGATTCAGATAGTCGAGGACTTCGGGGTTGCCTTGCATGGTGATGAGCCTGTAGAGGATGTCAACGGGGGAAGTATGCCATGAGCAGGCCATGAGGGTGCTTGATCTGTGGCACCAAATGGCAAGCACTCTATTCAGTTTGGCGGCTGCAATGGCAAGATCGCGGATTGTCTTCCAATCGTGCCGGGGTGCAGCTTCAGTGTTTACCGGTCTCAGCCGGGTCAAGAGCTCCACACGCGACCGTTGGCGTTTTCCGAAACCGGGGCTTTTTGCTCCTTTAGTCGAGGTCTGCTATGTCTGCTGCTTTGCGTGTTCGTCCTGCCTTGTTGGGCCTGGTGGGCAGTGTCTTGTTTTTGTCGGCGGGTCAGTTGAGCGCTCAGCCTTCTACACATTTGGAAGTCAAGGAAAGTCACTCTTCCGTCAAGCGGGTGGCTGGTTACTTGGACCAAACTGAACTGCCGGATAGTGTGATGCTCCTCGATCCGCCGCCGGCTGCAGATAGTGCGGCCTTTGCCCGGGATGAAGAAGCGCGTCGGGCTGCCGGGCAGCTAAAAGGGTCAGCTCGCTGGGCATTGGCTAAACAAGATGCAGACTTGGTATTTCCACGGCCCGCTCAGAATTATTCGTGCGCATTGGGAGTTCAAATCGACCAAGAGAGCACGCCGGTTATTTATCAGATGATGCGTCGCTTGTTGCCTGATGCGGGTCTATCCACTTACGGAGCCAAAAACAAGTATCAGCGGGTGCGTCCTTTCGATCTTCATAATGAAGATACATGCACGCCAGCGGATGAGGAGTTTTTGCGCAATGATGGTTCCTATCCCTCGGGCCATGCGGCTGCTGGCTGGGCATGGGCACTAGTGTTGGCGCAGATCAGCCCCGAACGAAGTAATGAGTTGCTGGCTCGTGGCCTGTCTTTCGGTCAAAGCCGTGTCATTTGCAATGTACATTGGCAAAGTGATGTGGAGGCGGGGCGTGTGATAGGCGCCGCCGCGGTGGCTCGTGTGCAGAGTGAGGAGGCCTTCCAGGCTGACATCCTGGCCGCCCGACTAGAATTGGCACAAGCGAAAGTTGCTTCAAGTGGTCAAGCGCTTAATTGCACCGAACCGTTCTAGCGCTGCTTTGAGTGGGTCGTTCGGCTGGCGATTGTAAAAACGAGTGCCCTCATATTGGTTTGAGTGCAGGAAAGAGGGCTTCCGTCTGCTTTCCTGTGCGAGGGCGCCTTGTTTTCTTAATGCCGTGATTACCTGGCGTTGCGGGTATGAGAATTGAATAAGCTTTTTCCTGGTGTGGATTCGGCTTGTCACTGTACCAGGCGCTTTGGCGCGTAGACCGCCAGATCGTTCGGGACTGGACGCGCTAAAATGACCGCACTGCGGACATGCTGAATCACCAGAAAAAACCCGGCTGTACTCAAGCGCTACTATCAAAACAGTAGATTTCGAGCGCTCTTCATAGTGCTCTCGCGTGATTTTATTCAAGATATCAGGGTGAATTTCATGAGTCAGGACGCCTTTATTTGTGACGCAATTCGTACGCCTTTCGGACGTTATGGCGGTTCGCTGTCCGCTGTGAGGGCGGATGACCTGGGTGCGGTGCCTATTGCCGCGCTGATGAAGCGCAACCCCCAAGTCGATTGGAGCAAGCTGGATGATGTGATGTACGGCTGCGCCAACCAGGCGGGTGAAGACAACCGCAACGTGGCGCGGATGTCCGCTCTGCTGGCCGGTTTGCCCGTGTACGTGCCTGGCGTGACCTTGAACCGTCTGTGCGGTTCGGGCCTGGACGCGATTGGTTCGGCTGCTCGTGCCATTCGCGCTGGCGATGCCTCTTTCATCCTGGCCGGTGGTGTGGAAAGCATGAGCCGCGCTCCCTTCGTCATGGGTAAGGCTGAAACGGCGTTCTCCCGCAGCGCGGGTATTTATGACACCACGATTGGCTGGCGCTTCATCAACAAAGCCATGAAAGAGCAGTACGGTGTGGACTCCATGCCCGAAACGGCTGAAAACGTGGCTCAGCAGTTCAATGTGTCCCGTGAAGACCAGGACGTGTTTGCCCTGAATAGCCAGCTGCGTGCGGCCGCTGCCCAGGAAGCCGGCATTCTGGCTGAAGAAATTACCCCTGTGATCATTCCCCAGCGCAAGGGCGATCCCATTGTGGTGGATAAGGACGAGCACCCACGTGCCACGACTCTGGAGTCCCTGACTCGCTTGAAGCCTGTCGTGCGTGCCGATGGCACCGTGACCGCGGGCAACGCCTCGGGTGTGAACGATGGTGCTTGCGCGCTGCTGGTTGCCAACAAGGCAACCGTCGAAGCCCAAGGCCTGACTCCGCGTGCTCGTGTGGTGGCCATGGCGTTTGCCGGTGTGGAGCCACGCATCATGGGTATTGGCCCGGCACCTGCCAGCCAGAAGGTGCTGGCTTTGGCGGGTCTGACTCTGGATCAAATGGATGTGATCGAGCTGAACGAGGCCTTTGCCGCTCAAGGTCTGGCGGTGACTCGCATGCTGGGTCTGGCTGATAACGATCCTCGCGTGAACCCGAACGGGGGCGCGATTGCGCTGGGTCACCCTCTGGGTGCCAGTGGTGCGCGTCTGGCGATTGCGGCTATCAACCAGTTGCATCGCACAGGCGGACGCTACGCCCTGTGCACCATGTGTATTGGTGTCGGCCAGGGCGTGGCCTTGATTCTTGAGCGCGTCTAACTAAGGTTGCAGGGCAGGCAGGCCGGTGATTGTCTCACCGGCCTTTTTGTCTGCTTGCTTGAACCAGCCTTGTTCCATCTCCAAGGCATAGCGCACAGGTCGCACCGGGCAGTGGGATTGAAGATCAAAGGGTTGCATGGCCTCGATATTGGTGATCGTGCCTTCTTCAGTAATGAAGGCGATATCCAGCGGCAGAGGCGTATTCTTCATCCAGAAGCAAGGCATTCCGCTTTGCTCGAATACGAATAACATGCCGTGATCGGGGGCCAGGCTTTCTCGATGCATCAAACCTTGTGCACGAGTCTCGTCGCGATCGGCCACTTCCGCCTGGATTTGTTTGGAACCCAGGGATAGTGTCAGGGTGGGAAGAGTCTCATCCGCCTGGACCGGGGCGCTAAAACAAAGCGCAGCCAGAAGACAGGCAAAAAAAACAGGGCGCGCAGGCCCCGTAGTCGTAGTGCGATACTGCATGTGTGTTGCGAACCTGCTTTTGTTAGAATCGAGAGCGCAAGAGATCTTAAGGCGAAGTAATATTAAGTGCCTGCTTGCCTTTGGGGCCTTGGGCGACTTCATACAGAACTTTCTGGCCTTCTTTCAAAGTCTTGAACCCGTTCATCTGAATGGATGAAAAATGAGCGAAGAGATCTTCGCCGCCGTTATCGGGTGTAATAAACCCAAAGCCTTTGGCATCATTGAACCACTTAACGGTCCCGGATAGTTTTTGATTGTCTCCAGTGCCTGCGGTGGTGGTAGTTTCCGACATGCTTGCTGCCTCTCAACTTAGTGTATGGTTGATACTTTTTTCGGCCCCTCCCTGGGCCTGTGATCGCGGCACCTCACTTTTTATTGTGAAGTTGACACGATCAGTCGGATGATGCTGAATTTTGTTCCCCCCAGTCAACCTATGGAAAGCACCTAGTTCTGTATTATGGCCATTGAGATCGATAAGCAAGGCGCCACAACGGTAGAGCGCCAATCCGCGCGGCTTGCCCCACCACCCATGTATCAGGTCATCTTGCTCAATGATGACTACACACCCATGGAGTTCGTGGTGAATATACTGGAGCGGGTATTTGCCAAGACCCCGGAGCAGGCCGAACAGCTTATGCTTAAAGTACATTACGAGGGTCGGGCGGTCTGTGGTGTGTATCCACGCGACATTGCCGCCACCAAGGTGGAAATTGTGCGACAACTGGCGCAGTCGCGACAGCACCCTTTGCAGTGTGTGATGGAGCCGGTGCCTGATGCTTGACCATTTAATGGTTTACCGTATTGTTCAGATCAGGCAAATTAGTCATAGAATAGCTTTAACCCCTAGTTTTACTCTTGCCGTGTAGGAGGAAGCATGATCTCCGAAGAACTTGAAGTCAGTCTACACATGGCCTTTGTCGAGGCTCGTGCCGCGCGCCATGAATTCATCACGGTAGAGCATCTGCTGTTGTCCCTGCTCGATAACGCCTCCACGCTGGAAGTGTTGAAAGCATGTGCTGCCGATATTGATGCACTGCGCCAGAATCTGCGTAAATTCATTAATGAAAATACGCCCACTTTCCCTGGTGAAGGCGAGGTCGATACCCAACCCACGCTGGGCTTTCAGCGTGTGATACAGCGTGCCATCATGCACGTATCGTCCAGCAACTCCGGTAAAAATGTGGTTTCCGGTGCCAATGTGCTGGTGGCGATGTACGGGGAAAAAGACTCGCATGCGGTGTATTACCTGCAGCAACAAGGTGTCTCGCGCCTGGATGTTGTCAATTTCCTCTCGCACGGTATCACCAAGGCCAATCCGGAACCTGCTGCCCCCGAGCCACCCAAGGCCGCCGCTGCTGCGGAAGCCGACACGCGCTCGGACGCCCAGAAGTCCCCTCTGGATCTGTACGCTACAGACCTGAATACCGAAGCCAGCCTGGGTCGCATTGATCCCTTGATTGGCCGTGAAAAGGAAGTGGAGCGTGTCATCCAGGTGCTGTGCCGCCGCCGCAAGAACAACCCCTTGCTGGTCGGGGAGGCTGGCGTGGGTAAAACCGCGATTGCCGAAGGCTTGGCACTGCGCATTCAGCGTGGTGACGTCCCGGATATTCTTAGCGAAGCGCGTGTTTACGCGCTGGATATGGGTGCCTTGCTGGCCGGTACCAAATATCGGGGCGACTTCGAACAACGTCTGAAGGCGGTGCTCAAGCAGCTCAAGGAAACGGCACAGTCCATTTTGTTTATCGACGAAATCCATACCCTGATCGGAGCCGGCTCGGCTTCGGGCGGTACGCTGGATGCGTCCAACCTGCTCAAGCCTGCGCTGTCCTCCGGTCAGCTCAAGTGTCTGGGTGCGACCACCTACTCGGAATACCGCGGAATTTTCGAAAAAGACCACGCCTTGTCGCGTCGCTTTCAGAAAATCGATGTGGCAGAGCCGACGGTGGAGCAAACCATCCAGATTCTGCGTGGTTTGAAGTCCAATTTCGAAGAGCACCACGGTGTACGTTACTCGGCAGCGGCCCTGACGGCGGCAGCGGAGTTGTCCGCCCGTTATATCAACGACCGCTTTTTGCCGGACAAGGCCATCGACGTGATCGACGAGGCTGGTGCAGCGCAGCGCTTGCTGCCACGTTCCAAGCAGAAAAAGGTTATCGGCAAGGCCGACATCCAGGCAACGGTTTCGCGTATTGCACGCATTCCGCCCCAGACGGTCTCCAGTGATGATCGCAACAAGCTGGCAACCCTGGCCCGCGATCTGAAATCGGTGGTGTTTGGTCAGGATGTAGCCATTGACGCCTTGGCGGCTGCCATCAAGATGGCGCGCTCTGGCCTGGGTCTGCCTGACAAGCCTATTGGTTCCTTCCTGTTCTCCGGCCCGACCGGCGTGGGTAAAACCGAAGTGGCGCGTCAGTTGGCCTTTGTGCTGGGCGTAGAGCTGCTGCGCTTTGACATGTCCGAATACATGGAGCGTCACACCGTGTCGCGCCTGATCGGTGCTCCTCCTGGTTACGTCGGTTTCGACCAGGGTGGTTTGCTGACCGAAGCCGTTACCAAACAGCCGCACTGCGTGCTGCTGCTGGACGAAATCGAGAAAGCGCACCCGGACGTCTACAACATCCTGCTGCAGGTGATGGATCACGGCACGCTGACGGATAACAACGGTCGCAAGGCTGATTTCCGCAACGTCATCCTGATCATGACCACCAACGCCGGAGCCGAAGCGCTGAACAAGACCAGCATTGGCTTTACCCAGCCCCAGCGCTCGGGTGATGAAATGCAGGATATCAAGCGTCACTTCTCGCCAGAGTTCCGTAACCGTCTGGATGCGATCATTGGCTTCAAGCCTTTGTCGCGCGACATTATCCTGCGCGTGGTGGACAAGTTCCTGATGCAGCTGGAAAACCAGCTGCACGAGAAACGCGTCGAAGTGTCCTTCTCGGACGCCTTGCGCGAACATCTGGCTGCCAAGGGCTTCGACCCAGCCATGGGTGCCCGCCCCATGCACAGGCTTATTCAGGACACTATTCGCCGTGCCCTGGCCGACGAGCTGCTGTTTGGTCGTCTGGTCGATGGTGGTCAGGTCGAGGTGGATCTGGACGAGAACGGCGAGGTGGTACTGGAATATCCTTCTTCAGGACCTGATGAGCCCGGTAGCAAGGCCTCTTCGCGTCCCGAGCCGGAATTAGTCGACTAAGCCGTGAGGGCATCGCGCCCCTTAATCGTCTGTACGCACTGTGACACCGTACACGAGCGAGTCCCCGTTCAAGGAGCGGGGCTCGCTCGTTGTGTGCGTTGCGATACTGAACTTTACCGCCACAGCCGCTTTTCACCACGTGAATGGCAAGCGCTGGTCTTGGCGGTTTTTATCCTTTTTCTGATTGCCAATCTGTTTCCCGTCGTCTATCTGAGCATGGCGGGTAAAACAGTGTCGCCCACGTTTCCCAAAGCCCTGTTGCTGATCTGGCAGCAGGGGTATTGGGGCTTGTCCGTCATGGCGGGGTTGGTGGGATTCTGGCTGCCGTTGTTTCAACTGATTTTCCAGTTCTGGGCCTTGGGCCTGATTGTCCGAGAAAAGCCCTTGCCGGGTGATTTCGGTATTGGCCTGCGGGCCTTGAGCCATCTGGAGCATTGGTCCATGACGGCTGTGCTGTTCCTGGGCTTGATTGTGGCCATGGTGAAATTTGCCGGGATCGGGCATTTGACGATTGCGCCAGGTCTGTACGCCTTTTTTGCTCTGACCTTCCTGCTGACCGGCTTGAGCCGTATTACGGCGGGGCGCTTGTGGCGCTGGGCAGAGGATCGTGATCTGGTGCCGGTTTCGACCCGGCAGGTCTTGAAAGAGCATCCAATCTGGAGTGCCTGTACCCACTGTGGCTTTGTGCAGTCCAGCCAGAAACCGGACTGTGACCGTTGTGGTGCAACTGTGCATAAACGCAAGCCCAATAGCCGCACACGGGTGGCCGCTCTGGTGTTGACGGCCTGCGTGTTCTATATTCCCGCCAATGTCCTGCCTGTCATGGAGCTGCGCAGCATTTTAGGCAGTAGCGCGCATACGATTCTGGGTGGGGTCATTGAACTCTGGCAACTGGGCTCCTGGGACTTGGCATTGATCGTGTTCATCGCCAGTATTGTGGTCCCCATCACCAAACTCCTGGCTTTGATGATTCTTTTGTTGGGGCGTCGTTGGCGTGGCAATGCTGTACAGCGTCAACGCAATCGCATTTACGACATGGTCGAGCTGATTGGGCAATGGTCCATGCTGGACGTATTCGTGGTGGTTCTGATGGCAGCACTGGCCAACTTCCCAGGCTTGTCGCAGATTATTCCTGGAGCGGGGGCCTTGAGCTTTGGCATGGTGGTGGTTTTGACCATGCTGGCCGCGCTTAGCTACGACCCTCGCCAAGGCTGGGACCAGGATACCCACGAAGAACCAATAATAGAACCGCAAACTACGCCGTCTCCGCCTGCCTCACAGGCGACTTCCTGAAGGAAACAAGGTGCACGATCCTACAACTAATCAGCCTGACGGTCAGACCGAGCCCGCGCAGCCTAGACTGATTCCTGCCAAGCGATCCCGATTCTCCTGGATCTGGATTTTGCCCATAGCCGCCGCCGTGGTGGGGGCGTCTTTGGTGCTGCGCAACTGGATGTTGACCGGACCGCGTATCACGATCAGCTTTGATTCAGCCGAGGGCTTGGCCGTGGACCAAACCAAGTTACGTTATCGCGAAGTGGATGTGGGTACGATTTCGGACATTCAGGTGTCTCCGGATCGAAAAGGGGTTTTGGTCACGGCGCAGCTCGAGCGTGATGGCTCCGAGTTCATTACCCAAAAAGACACGCGGTTCTGGGTGGTGCGCCCGCGTTTGGGTTTAAGTGGGGTCTCCGGTCTGGGCACCTTGTTGTCGGGTGTTTATATCGGTGTGGACGCGCCTTTTGAAGTGAATAAAAAAGGCGAGCAACTGGACTTTGTGGGCCTGGAAAGTCCGCCGGAAGTAACCAGTGGCCGTGCTGGTAAGCGTTACGTGTTGACTGCGCCCGAATTGGGCTCGCTGGATCTGGGTTCGCCCTTGTACTACAAGGGCATACAGGTTGGGCAAGTCAGCAGTTATGAGCTGAACGAAGAAGGTAATGGCGTGCGTGTGCAGGTGTTTGTCGATGCTCCTAACGACAAATTCGTGACGCAGGGCTCGCGCTTCTGGAACGTCAGCGGCGTCAATATGTCGCTGGATTCCACCGGATTTAATGTGCGTACGCATTCCTTGGTCTCTGCCTTGGCAGGAGGTCTGGCCTTTGATCAGATGGAAGGCGAGCCTACGGATGTTGCTCAGGCCGATTCGCAATACGAACTGTTCCCCACACAAGAGCGCGCGATGGCTGAGCCGGATGGTCCCGCGGTTGAATTGCGCTTCCATTTCCATCAATCCGTGCGTGGCCTGGTGCCAGGCTCCAAGGTGGAGTTCCGGGGCCTGGAGCTGGGGCAGGTCTACGATGTGGATCTGGAGTTTGATTTTGAGCGCAAGCGCTTCTTTGCCCTGGTGAAGGCACGTATCTACCCGCAGCGTTTTGGTCGCCTGTACGAGCGGGTGGTGGAGGCTAGACCGGACGAGAAAGATCCAATGAGCGCCTTGTTCAAACCGATGGTTGAGCGTGGTCTGCGTGGTCAATTGCGTCCTGCCAGCCTGATTACGGGCCAGCAGTACATTGCTTTGGAATTCTTCGACAAGGCCCCTGAAGCCGAGTTCGACGAGACCGCCAAACCTTTGGTGGTGCCTGTGATCGCCGGGGATTTTGATCGTTTGCAGGAGCAGGTCAGCGATATCGTTACCAAGATTGCTGCTATCCCGTTCGATCAGATCGGCAAGAATCTGCAAAGCGGGCTGACGGAGCTGGGTCAGGTGCTCAAGCAATTGGACAAGACGACGGTGCCTCAACTGAATGGTGCGCTCAAGTCCATGGATGCCGCTGTTCAGAAACTGGGTGCCATGCTGGATTCGGATTCTTCCTTCAATACCTCTGTGGATCAAACCCTGAGCGAACTGAAACGCTCCTTGCGATCCCTGCGTGATTTAAGCGATACCTTGCAAAGCCAGCCCTCGGCGGTCCTGCGAGGTCGTTCTCCTGACGTGCTGCCGGAGCCTGCGCCATGATGTCTCGTTTTCTGATTCCCGTGGCGTTCGCCGGTTTGCTGACGGCTTGCGCCTCGACCACGCCCACTTACTACACCTTGCAAGCGTCCAATGCCGCTCCGGCGGCTGCGGCTCCTTCCACGCAAGTGTGGAAGGGCTTTCAGCTGCGACGCATGGATGTGCCTGCTCAATTGGATCGCCGCTCCTTTGTACTGACGCAGACTGCGGGCGGGCAGGTCAACCTGCTCAACGATAGCCAGTGGGCCTCACCTTTACCTGATGAAATGTCCCTGGCTTTGGCGTCTGGTTTGCAGGATCGCCTGGGCGTTCCCCAGTTGGCCAGCGCTGCTCCGAAAACACCGCTGTGGCAGATCGATGTGCTGGTACAGCGCTTCGAATCTGTCTATGGCGAACGCGCTACCCTGGAGTTGAGCTGGACACTGACGCCAGTTGGCTTTGAGGGGGAGGCCCAGCAATGCCGCTGGCTGGACTCCGAGCCTGCGTCCTCTGTGCCAGAACTGGTGCAGGCGCATCGCCAATTGCAGCAGCGCTGGGCGGATGCACTGGCCGCACAAATGCAAGGTAAATCTGTCCCGGTTAACCTGAGCAAAGCCATGCTCTGCGTTAGTTAACCTTGTTGGTTAACTTTTTTCTGTGCGGGTTAACCTGAATACGAATTTGGGTTAACCGTCAGTATTATTTCGGCTTATCGCAGTCAACAAAGCGTAACCGGGATAAGAAGCATGGCGAGCACAACCTTAGGGATTAAAGTCGATATAGAACTGCGCGAGCGCCTGCGGCGTGCGGCGGATCAGTTGCAGTGCACCCCGCATTGGCTGCATAAGCAGGCCTTGCTGTCTTATATCGAAGGAATCGAGCGCGGTGTGTTGCCCAGCGAATTGGCGCTGCTAAGCGGGGGGGACGCCGAAGCCGCCGAAGAAGGTGTACTCATGCCTTCCATCCCGTTTTACGGCTTTGCGCAGGATGTGCAACCGCAAAGTGTGTTGCGCGCTGCCATTACCGCCGCCTACCGCCGTCCAGAAACCGACTGTCTGCCCTTGCTGTTAAGTGCAGCGCGTTCTTCTCAAAGTGCGCGTGCCCAGGAGTTGGCCGCTCGTCTGGTTAAAGCCTTGCGCGCCAAGCGCCGTGGTGGCGGCGTAGAAGGCTTGATCCATGAATTCTCCTTGTCCAGCCAGGAAGGCGTTGCCCTGATGTGTCTGGCCGAAGCCTTGTTGCGTATCCCTGACCGCGCGACACGCGATGCCTTGATTCGCGACAAAATCAGCCACGGCGACTGGCGTGCACACATGGGCGAGTCCCCCTCGTTGTTTGTGAATGCCGCCACCTGGGGCCTGATGCTGACGGGGCGCCTGGTCAGTGTAAATAGTGAAAAGAATTTGTCCTCCGCCTTGACCCGCATGATTGGCAAGGGTGGCGAGCCCTTGATCCGCAAAGGCGTGGACGTTGCCATGCGCATGATGGGCGAACAGTTCGTGACCGGGCAAACCATTGCCTCGGCACTGGCCAATAGCCGCAAGTTTGAAGAGCAAGGCTTTCGTTATTCCTACGACATGTTGGGCGAGGCCGCGACGACAGCGGAAGACGCCCAGCGTTACTACCAGGCTTATGAGCAGGCCATTCACGCGATTGGTCGTGCCAGCCAGGGCCGCGGGATTTACGAAGGCCCCGGCATTTCCATCAAGCTGTCCGCACTGCACCCGCGCTACAGCCGTTCCCAGCGCGATCGCGTCATGCGGGAGTTGTTCCCGCGCTTATTGTCCTTGGCACAATTAGCGCATCACTACGATGTGGGCTTGAATATTGACGCCGAAGAAGCAGACCGCCTGGAAGTGTCCCTGGATCTGCTGGACAAGCTGTGCTTTGACCCGTCTTTGGCAGGTTGGAACGGCATTGGCTTTGTGGTGCAGGCTTATCAAAAGCGCGCGCCTTTTGTTATTGATTATCTGATTGATCTGGCCCGCCGTAGCGGTCACCGCTTGATGCTGCGCCTGGTGAAAGGCGCCTACTGGGATTCGGAGATCAAACGTGCCCAGGTTGATGGCCTGGAAGACTATCCCGTCTACACCCGCAAGGTACACACGGACGTGTCTTACCTGGCTTGCGCTCGCAAGCTTTTGCAGGCCCCAGAAGCCGTCTACCCGCAGTTTGCGACACACAATGCGCAAACCCTGGCTGCTATTTATGTGATGGCTGGCCAGAACTACTACACCGGCCAATATGAGTTCCAGTGCCTGCACGGCATGGGCGAGGACCTGTACGACGAGGTAGTCGGCCCGATCAAGGACGGCAAGCTGAACCGTCCTTGCCGTATCTATGCACCCGTTGGTTCTCACGAAACCTTGCTGGCGTATCTGGTGCGTCGTCTCCTGGAAAACGGTGCCAACACCTCTTTCGTGAATCAGATTGGCGATGCCGATGTGAACATGGAGCAGCTGATTGCCGACCCCGTGGCTCAGGCCCTGAGCCTGCAACCCTTGGGTCGTCCACATGACAAGATTCCGTTGCCGCGCCAGTTGTACTGGGATGCGGAGCAGCGCTTGAACTCGGCTGGCCTGGATTTAAGCAACGAGCACCGCCTGGGTTCTTTGGCCGCTACCTTGATGCAAACCGCTGCCTTGCCACGTCAGGCTCAGCCTATCCTGGGGCAGGGCAATCCGGTCTGGGACGAGTCCAAGGCAACGATTGTGCGTAATCCGGCCAATCATCAGGACGTAGTGGGGCAGGTCATGTTTGCCACTGCACAGGATGTGGAGCAGGCTTTGGACGCCGCCAGCCACTATGCACCAATCTGGCAGGCCACGCCGGTAGAAGAACGCGCCGCCGCCCTGCAGCAAGCCGCCCAACTGCTGGAAGACAATATGCAGGACTTGATGGGCCTGCTGGTGCGTGAGGCCGGCAAGTCCTATGCGAATGCGATTGCCGAAGTGCGTGAAGCCGTGGACTTCCTGCGTTACTACGCCGGACAGGTTCTGCGCGACTTTGATAATGACGAATATCGTCCCGTCGGTGTGGTGCTGTGTATCAGCCCCTGGAACTTCCCCTTGGCTATTTTCCTGGGTCAGGTCTCGGCGGCTCTGGCTGCAGGCAACGTCGTCCTGGCCAAGCCTGCTGAACAAACCTGCCTGATTGCGGCGGCCGCTGTCGAGCTGCTGCACAAGGCAGGGATTGCTCCCGGTGCCTTGCAGCTCCTGCCTGGTGATGGCCCATCCGTGGGCGCGCCTTTGGCGGCCAGTGAGAAGGTTAATGCTGTGATGTTTACCGGCTCGACCGCCGTTGCCATGGGCTTGAATCGTCAATTGGCTACACGCCTGACGGCAGACGGTCAGGCCGTCCCGCTGATTGCAGAAACTGGTGGCTTGAATGCCATGGTGGTCGACAGCTCGGCCTTGCCTGAGCAGGTGGTGTTTGATGTACTGAATTCTGCTTTCGACTCGGCAGGCCAGCGTTGTTCCGCCTTGCGGCTGCTGTGCATTCAGGAAGATGTGGCCGAGCGTGTGCTGAACATGCTCAACGGTGCCATGCAGGAGCTGAGCGTGGGCAATCCCGATCTGCTCAGCACGGATGTAGGTCCGGTGATTGATGAAGAAGCCCGCTCCGGTATCGAAGAGCACATCAGCGCCATGCGCGAGGCTGGTTTCCGTATCACGCAAAGTGAACAAAGCCGCAGCCTGACAGGTACCTTTGTCTTGCCGACCATTATCGAGATCGAGCAGGTCAAGGATCTGGAACGCGAAATTTTCGGTCCCGTTCTGCACGTGATGCGTTTCAAGCGTAGTGAGCTGGACAGCCTGATCAATCAGATCAACGAACGTGGTTACGGACTGACCTTTGGCGTTCACACCCGTCTGGATGAAACCGTGGAGCGTGTCGTTTCGCGCATTCACGCTGGTAACGTCTATGTGAACCGCAATATGGTGGGCGCGGTGGTGGGCGTACAGCCTTTCGGTGGTGAGGGCTTGTCGGGTACCGGCCCCAAAGCAGGCGGCCCCTTGTACTTGCGCCGACTGCTTAGCCGTTGCCCGCAGAACCTGCCTTTGCAAGCTTGGCAGGAGCAGGGCGCGGTCTTGCCTGGTCCGACGGGCGAGTCCAATATTTATCAGTTGCACCCACGAGGTCGCGTTCTGTGCATGCCTGTCAGCGTGCACGGCTGGCAAGCTCAGCGCGAGGCCTGCGCACGTAGCGGCAACCAGGCCATCCTACTGGACCGTTTGGGTCTGGGAGGCTGGCAGGACGCGCCTGCCGAGCAAATTGCCATGTCCGATTTGGGTGAGGCAGATTATGATGCTGTTTTGTTTGAAGGCGACAGCGACGAACTCCGGCAAGTATTGGGACAAGTGGCTGAACGCCGTGGCCCCATTGTTGGGGTTCAAGGGCTGTTGACGCAGGAATTGGAGGGGGGCGCGACTTACCTCGTCGAGCGTTTGTTGCGCGAAGTCTCGGTCAGTACCAATACAGCGGCAGCTGGGGGCAATGCCAGTTTGATGATGGTCGGTTGACATCAGATGGCACCCATTTCTATGCACACGTTTGGTCGCACATTTCACCTGGAGCGGCGGCCCTGCGTTCATTCTCACGGCACGGGCCGACATGTAGCGCGGCTATATTAAAAAACGAAGGAGAACAATATGCAGTCCATCACGAGCTTTAAATTGGCCTTGGTTTCGACAGCGGTTTTTGGTGCATTGGCGGCTAGCCCCGTCTTTGCCGCTGACAAGGTAATCAAGCTGGGCTTTTCGGCCCCCTTGACCGGCCCGCAGGCTCACTACGGTGAAGACATGCGCAATGGTCTGGTGCTGGCTCTGGAAGAAGCCAACGCCCAGAAAATTGAAATTGATGGCGCAACCGCCCGTTTTGAACTGGTGGCCAAGGATGACCAGGCTGACCCGCGTACAGCGGTCCAGGTCGCCCAGCAAATTGTGGACGACGGTGTGGATGGTGTATTGGGCCATTTCAACTCGGGCACCACGATTCCTGCTTCGCGCGTATACAACGACGCGGGTATCCCCCAGATCGCCATGGCAACCTCGCCTGAGTACACCCAGCAAGGTTACGACAACACCTTCCGCATGATGACCAGCGACACCCAGCAAGGTGCGGCTGTGGGTCAGTTCATCGTCAAGGATTTGGCTGCCAAGAAAGTAGCCTTGATCGACGACCGTACCGCTTATGGCCAAGGTCTGACTGACCAGGTTGCCCGTGCGGTAGAAAAAGCAGGTGGCCAGATCGTGGCCCGTGAATACACCACGGACAAAGCCAACGACTTCACCTCCATTCTGACCAACATCAAGTCCAAGGCGCCCGATGCTATCTTCTTTGGTGGTCTGGATGCTCAGTCCGGCCCGATGAAGCGTCAAATGCAGACGCTGGACATCAAGGCCCCGCTGGTTTCGGGCGAAATGACGCGCAGCGACACCTTCCTGCGTCTGGCCGGTGCAGCCGCTGATGGCACCTACGCCTCCTTGGCAGGTGTGCCTCTGTCCACCATGGCGGCTGGCGAGAAATTCGCCAAAGACTACCAGGCCCGCTTCAAGGCTGAGCCCGGTGTTTACGCTCCGTATGCCTACGACGGCGCCTGGAACATGATCACCGCCATGAAGGAAGCCGGTTCTTCCAAGGCAGAAGACTACCTGCCCAAACTGGCCGCATTGAAACGCAACGGCGCAACCAGCAGCAACATTGCCTACGACCAGAATGGCGACCTGAAAGAAATCGCCGTCACCATCTACGAAGTTAAAGATGGCAAGTGGACGATGGTGAAAACCATGGTCAGTCAGGCTAACTAAGCACGCTTGATCCTGCAGTTTGAGCCCTTCGGGGCTCATCTTTACCGTGGCCTGTGTTTGGCAGGCCCGCGCTCCCTGTTCTATCGCCGTGCGCCGGGGCAGGGAGCAATGACCACGAGTCCCAATCTATGGAAATCCTGATACAACAACTAATAAATGGCCTGACCGTGGGCAGTGTCTACGCCTTGGTGGCGCTGGGCTACACCATGGTGTATGGAATTATTGGCCTGATTAATTTTGCGCATGGTGATGTAGTCATGGTTGGGGCGATGCTGGCCACGACAGTGGTGTTATCGCTGGTCGGCGCGGACCCGGCAGGCCTGTCCGCCTGGTTGATGGTGGGGCTGGCCCTCTTGGCCGCTATCCCCGTCTGCATGGGCATAGGCTGGACTGCCGAGCGTTATGCGTATCGTCCCTTGCGTCGTGCGCCTCGTTTGGCCGCACTGATTACCGCTATTGGTGTGTCCTTTATTGTGCAGAACCTGGCCATGATGATCTGGGGGCGCAATTACCTGAGCTTCCCGCACATTATTGAACCCATGGTGTTCCAGCTGGGCGACGCGCGCATCAGCTTGCTGCAAATTCTGATTATCGGTGGTGCCGCTGCGATCATGTCCGGCCTGATGGTGCTGGTGCACCGCACCCGTCTGGGCACCGCCATGCGTGCAACCGCCCAGAACCGCGAAGTAGCTGGCTTGATGGGGGTGAATATCAATACCGTGATTTCCGCCGCTTTTGTCATTGGCTCGGCCCTGGCTGCCGTCGCAGGCGTGATGATCGTGACTTACTACGGCGTTGCCCAATACACGATGGGCTTCATGCTGGGTCTCAAAGCATTTACCGCCGCCGTTCTGGGTGGCATTGGTAATTTGGGTGGCGCCATGCTGGGTGGCTTGCTGCTGGGCTTGATCGAAGCTCTGGGCGCAGGCTACATCGGCGACCTGACCAATGGGGTCTTTGGCAGTAACTATCAGGATGTGTTCTCTTTTATCGTGCTGATCTTGGTGCTGATTTTCCGTCCCTCGGGCCTGTTGGGTGAACGTGTGGGAGATCGCGCATGAGTCTGAATCAAACATTAAGTGGCGCTGGCTCCAAACAGCGCCCCGCAACGCCCGCCAAAGTCTGGGTCGGTGCGCTGCTGATTGGTGTGGTGCTGGCCATTTTGCCCTTCGTGCTGGGCATGGCGGGACAAAGCTGGATTCGCACCCTGAACTTTGCCTTGCTGTACGTGATGCTGGCTCTGGGCCTGAACATCGTGGTGGGTTTTGCCGGTCTGCTGGATCTGGGCTATATCGCTTTCTATGCGGTAGGGGCGTACGTCTGGGCCATGCTGGCATCGCCGCATTTTGGTCTGCACCTGCCGTTCTGGATGGTGCTGCCAGCCGGTATTGCTCTGGCCGCCGTATTCGGTGTGCTCCTGGGCTTTCCAGTCCTGCGCTTGCGAGGCGACTACCTGGCCATTGTGACCCTGGGCTTCGGTGAGATTATCCGCATCTTCATGAACAACCTGGATGCGCCGGTCAACATCACCAACGGTCCGCAAGGGATCAACCGGGTTGATACCTTCAAGATTGGCGACTTCATCTTTGGCAAGGCGGAAACCCTCTTTGGCATACGGATAACGGGGCCAGAAAAATACTATTACCTTCTCCTGCTGATCACGCTGCTGATTGTGTTCATCTGCGTGCGCTTGCAGCACTCCCGCATTGGCCGTGCCTGGGAAGCGATCCGCGAAGATGAAATCGCCGCCAAGGCCATGGGCATCAATACCCGTAACGTCAAACTGCTGGCCTTTGCCATGGGTGCAACGTTTGGTGGTGTGGCCGGTGGCTTGTTTGCTTCTATGCAAGGCTTCGTCAGCCCAGAGAGTTTCAGCCTGACCGAGTCCATTTCCGTGCTGTGCATGGTGGTGCTGGGCGGTATGGGCCATATCCCTGGCGTGATTGTGGGTGCTTTGCTGCTCTCCGTATTCCCTGAGCTGCTGCGCTCCGTCGTCGTACCTCTGCAGCAAAGCGTGTTCGGCGACGTGATTCTGGACCCGGACGGCATCCGTATGCTCTTGTTTGGCTTTGCCCTGGTCTTGGTCATGATCTATCGCCCAGAAGGCCTGTGGCCCTCTGCAGTGCGCCGTCGTGAACGCAAAATGAAACAGGTGCAAGCATGAGTCTGAGCATGAACCAACAAGTAAAAAACGGCGAGGTGTTGTTGCAGGCAGAAGGCTTGTCCAAATGCTTCGGCGGCTTGCAGGCCTTGTCCGAAGTCAGCTTCAGCATTCGCAAGGGCGATATCTACGGTCTGATCGGCCCGAACGGCGCGGGTAAAACCACGCTGTTCAACGTGATGACGGGCTTGTACATTCCCGAGTCGGGCCGCTGCACCTTTGCAGGCCGCAACCTGACTGATTGCAAACCCCATCAAATCGCTGAATCCGGTTTTGCGCGTACCTTCCAGAACATCCGCTTGTTCGGCAGCCTGTCTGCCCTGGAAAACGTCATGATCGGCCGCCACGTCCGCACCCGTGCTGGCGTGCTGGGGGCAGTGATGCGTAACCGTGCTACCCGTCAGGAAGAAGAACAGATCGAGGCCCGTGCCTACGAGCTACTGGATTACGTAGGCATTGCCCAGCACGCTAACGAGATTGCGCGCTCCTTGTCCTACGGCGACCAGCGCCGCCTGGAAATTGCCCGTGCACTGGCAACCGATCCCATGCTGCTGGCACTGGATGAACCCGCAGCAGGTATGAACCCGTCCGAGACCGTAGTCCTGCGCCAGCTGATAGAAAAAATCCGTGGCGACGGCATTACCGTCCTGCTGATCGAACACGATATGAAGCTGGTCATGGGCCTGTGCGACCGAGTTCTGGTGCTGGAGTATGGCAAGGTGCTGGCCGAAGGCAAGCCAGCCGAAGTCCAACATAACCCGCGCGTGATTGAAGCCTATCTGGGCGCAGGTGCAGCCAAAGAGCTGGGCATTACCGTTGAAGAGGAAAAAGCATGAGCACAGAACCGTTAATGTTGGATATTCGGGGTCTGGATGTGGCTTATGGCGGCATCCGGGCGGTACGCGGCCTGGACCTGCGAGTGGGCAAGGGCGAACTAGTTTGCCTGATCGGTGCTAACGGCGCTGGTAAAAGCACGACGTTGAGAGCCATCACAGGTCTGGTGCCTGCGGCTGCGGGGCAGATTGAACATCAAGGCGAAAGCATCGTCGGCCTGCCGTCGCACCAACTGGTGCGCCGTGGCGTGGTCATGGTGCCGGAAGGGCGGGGGATTTTTCCGCAGCTGACGATTGAAGAGAATCTGGCCATGGGGGCGTATACCCGCAAGGACCACCACGAAGTACGCCAGGATATCGAGCGTATCTATACCCTGTTCCCGCGTCTGGCCGAGCGTAAAAAACAATCGGCAGGGACTTTGTCTGGCGGGGAGCAACAGATGGTGGCAATGGGACGGGCGATGATTTCCCGGCCTTCATTGCTGCTGCTGGATGAGCCTTCCATGGGTCTGGCTCCCATCATGGTCGAACGGATTTTTGAGCTGATCCAGACGATTGCTAAAGAAGGCGTGACGATTTTGCTGATTGAGCAGAATGCGCGACTGGCGCTAGAGCTGGGAGATCGGGGATATGTGATGGAGTCAGGGCGGATTATCCTGGAAGGCCCGGCTGCGCAGTTGCTGCATGATCCGAAGGTGAGGGCGGCTTATCTGGGGGAAGAGGATTTTGCGGCGTAGGTAGGATTTAGGTTTGGAGAAAAAGCCAACCAGCTTTGGGTTGATTGGCTTTTTTGTTTTTTGTGTTGAGTCTTATTAAGTAGCAGCGATTAACGTACCGGTGTCTGCTTTCGACCCAAAGCGGAACTTCACAGGCTGATTCACGATGTCCGGTGAAGGTTGGTTGCTGCCCTTCAACTCAACAAGGCCAATGACTGCTGCCACTCAAAGCAGTCATTGCATTGAACCTTCTTTGCAAGTTCGTTTTGCACCGTGGTATAGCCACAACTAGGGTTTTGGGTAGTTCGCCTCAAACTTAATTTGTGCAACGATGTCCCCCATCATCCTCGCCAGCTATCGGCACGCTTTTTGAAGTCGATCTCCTTCCACTTCGCTTTCCAGAGTGTGAGATATTTCACGTCACTAGACGAGGGTTCGGGGTCGCATTTTTCCACATACACGACGCACGGCATGATGACGGCGTCCCCGATCAGAAGCGCCTCCCCTTGTTCCAGCGCGGGCATGCCCTCGGTCAAATTGCCAAGCGTATCCGGCAGTAGTCGGCGGACATAGCTTTGATCATCGGGGTTGGTAAGACGCATTGCCAAGAAGTTGGAGCATTGCGAAAAGATAGTCTCTGATATTTCAGACGGTCGCTGGCTCGAAATCAGAAGGCTGATCCCGTACTTTCGTCCTTCTTTGGCAATGCGTTCGATGGCAGCCAGGGAAGCCTTATAGCGGGCGAGACCACTCTTTGGCGCGTATTTGTGTGCTTCCTCATACACCATCAAGAATGGTTGATCAGTTTTGCTTTCAACGCGCCGAGCATAATAGCAAAAATCGAACATAAGACGGGAGATCAGCGAAACGGTAATGCTGAGCAGCTCAAAGGGAATGCCACTGAGGTCGATGATTGTTACGTTCGACTCGCCTCCCGTCTTATAGCCGGTAAACTGTTCAAGCACCTGCTCCAAGGTCGCAGCTTGGGCCTTCGTGCCAAATATGAAGTCAAGCCGGGAGTTCGAGATTTTCGATCTAATTCGCCGCTCGAATTTGTCGATGCTGCCGTCGGCATAGGAGCCCTTGTTGATCTTTCCCCGTTCCGGAGCAGCGAACTCACGCAAAGCTTTGCAGTAGTGCTCCAGCTGCCCCTCAACATCATTGAACGTTTCGGTCGTTCCATCCTTAAACTTGATATGCAGTGAGTTCTCGGCATCCTTTGTTTCGCGCGTCAGGTTGCGGAAAGCGTTCGCTATGTGCTGAATGTCATATCGAAGCGGACTGTCGAAGTTGACCTTCTCGACCGCAGGATTGCTGATCTTCTTTGCAATAGTCACCACGGAACGGAGCAGCGACTCCTGATTGTAGTTATTGTTGTCACCGGACTCCAGGAACATGTCCTCCATCTCGTCTTCGTTGAGAAGCCAATATGGCAGGATAAGATCCTCGACAGTGATGATATTCGCCTTTGGAAAAGCCGTAGCATATTCGGAATGAAGATCGAATATCAGGATATGGGAGTTGTTGAGTCCTAGGTACTCTCCGCTTTTTGCGGATACCGCCTTCTGCAGAACCGACGACACACTCGACGATTTTCCTGATCCCGAAGCACCGACAACAGCAATATGTTTGTTGAAAAACCGGTCGCCATGAACAGGTACAACGATATCACGTTGCCTGGTCAATGAAGAAAAGCAAAAGCGGTCTTCAGCCGCATAGCAGTCTGCATAGATGGCTGCGATTTCCGCTTTCGTCGCCGGGACGACCTTCTTTGGCGGAATGGCGAGTTCGTCACCGCCGCGATTGAACTTCCCGTCTTTAAGTGTCCCGAGAGGATACGCATCAATCATATAGACGCGCTTGTAGTCACTGCTGCCGTCACCTTTCACCTCTTTCATTTCGATTGAAAAGCTTTCGATGATGCAGATGAGAGAAACGTTGTCATTGTCCGATACCTTGAGAAATGACCCAACACGAAGAGACTCTCCAGCCGCCTGGAAGTTCAAAAGATCATCGACGGCCACTCGGACTTTGTTGGGGTAAACGGCGACAACCTCAGCATTGGCGATTTCTTCAGTCATTGTTCGTTCTCAGATAATTTTCGTGATTGTGGAGATGCTACTGATGGGGATCGAATACATCCTACTATTTGGACCCGGCAGCGCCATGGTTGCAGGGCGTTCAAGGAAGAAGTCGTATATATGACATAACTTCCGCCCCACCCTATCGAGGACCTCCAGCAACTGGTCAACGTCGTCAACAAAACGAATTTCGATCTGGTGCTCTTGGGTCTGCTGGCTGTGAACGTGATCGATGCGGAATGGCGATCCGCGATATGGGAAACCGTCTACGAAAACTGTTCCAGTATTGAAAAGCATGTTCTTCACTTGCATTATGAGTTTTTCATCCGCGCCTCGTAACAGGATGAATGGCGCGTAGCGCTCGGAATTCTGGATGCGGCGCTTCTTTGCCGAGCTCCAGTTGTTGCCGATTGCTCTGAGTTGGTCGCAGACAACCGAACCGTCGGTTGACGCACTGCATTCAATGATGAAAGCACGGACGATTCCTGCGCCGTTCGTGGGCGAGAAGTAGAGGCGTTTCATATGCTTTGCATAATCGGTTGCTTCCTTCTCTCGGAGAAGCCAACGATTATGGACAGCCTGAGAGCCTTTGAGCACTTCCTGCAAATCACGACGGGTAGTCTTGCGATCGTTGTGATCTTTTTTTGTGGCTAATTTCGCAATGTAATCAAGGGCTATTGGATAGTAAAAACCTTCAGCCTCAAACTCTGAGACGCGTTGACTATTTCTTATTGCCTCGATGACGATGGTGCGATGCTCAGAAAATTCTGCCGAAATTTGTATGCTGAAGTTTTTACAAAACGCCTCAATCAACTCATCAGGCGCGGCCATTCCGTCGAGTAGAGATTTTGTTTCGTATGTTTTCGTACCGTCAGCAGCCTTCGCTTCTTTGCGATATTCCATCACCAATTTAAAGCGCTCGACAGAAAACTCATTAATATCGATATTAACTTCTGAAAAGTGCCCGTACAGCCGGTATTTTCGGCTTACCCGTTGCGCCTCTTCGAGCCCAATGAAATGGGTAAAGAGCTTATGCAGGGGATCACGCAACACCGAGTTTGTCAGGTTCTGCGCTGCATAGTATTTTACCTGTCCGTAAATGACGCCTTCATCGGTGTAGCGGTCGAAATCTTCAATTCCCTCGATAACGACTTCATCGCTCAGGTCCGCGTTTAGGATTTCGAGCAAGGCAGCGTCAAGTTGGTAAAAATACCCTCTGATCGAAGCGGTCGCTTCGCGTTTCTTGTCTACCTCCAGCATCCTCGGCTCCAAATTAATCCCTTTTGGCATTATAAAAGCTGATCGTCAGCAGTCGCTGCAAAACAGACCCTCAATTGCATTTTTGAACTTCCGCTCCTAGTCGAAAGCAGACAGAATAATAACTAAAAAAAAGAAATGTGTCTCTATATCGAATGAATAGAAAACTGGATCGTTCGCTAGTTTTTTTATTTAAAGTGTCAGTAATTACAGAGAAGTTTTAAAAACCTTTAAAGAGAGCAATTTAATGCTTTGATAGCATTAAATAATGTTTTATTTTTTGTAGAGATAGCTACTAGTTGGTGGATATATGCGGTGCCAATAGCAGTTAGGGGTTTTGAGTGGGCTCTGGGAGGCTGCAAACCTTTACCATAACAACTACAAGATGCAGCCGACAGGTCGCTATGTAGATAAAGGTAGCTTGCGCCATCCAAAAAGACAGCGGGTTCAGACTGCATTCCTATGCGACCGACTCCGCTGTACAGACCCGCTAAGGAGAACAAAAATGGATTTAGGAATTACTGGACGACGTGCCTTGATCTGTGGCGCGTCGAGTGGTTTGGGACTGGCCTGTGCTCAAGCACTAACCGCTGAAGGCGTGCAAGTTATCCTAGTATCCCGTAGTGAACATAAGCTACAAGAAGCTGCCAAACAGATTGAAGCCTCTACCGGTATTGCAGCTAAATGGATTGCCGCTGATCTTTCTCAGGCAGCCGACAGACAAGCCGTAGCTGCCGCGTGCTCAGACATCGACATTCTGGTGACCAACGCGGGCGGGCCTCCGTCTATGCCTTTTGCTCAGTTGGAGACCACTCATTGGCAAGCCGCTCTGGAGCAAAACTTCCTGGCAGCGGTGGAGTTAATTCAGGCTGTATTGCCAGGCATGGTGAGCCGCCGCTTCGGCCGCATCGTCAATATCACTTCGGTTTCTGTCCGTTCGCCTGTGACCAACTTGGAGTTGTCCACTGCCGCTCGTATGGCCTTGACTGGCTTCGTCGCCAGTGTGTCTCGCGAAGTAGCCCAGCATAACGTGGCGATCAATAACCTATTGCCCGGCACCATCATGACGGATCGCTTGCGAGAGTTGGGGTCTGTGGCAGAGCAGATGATTGCGTCTGTACCAGCAGGACGAGCTGGAACGCCGAGCGAATTTGGTGCTGCATGTGCCTTCTTGTGCAGCGAGGTCGCAGGTTTTATCGTAGGTCAGAATTTGGCTATTGATGGCGGTTTGGTACGAGCTACGATCTGAGTTATTGAGTTTCAACCATGAAGGGGCACACCATGAGCGGTAAGGCAGCATCGGCTACATCCACCAGCACAACAGGGAACACGACAAAAAAACAAATCGGCATTGTGCTGTTTGATCAGTTTGAAACTCTCGATGTATTCGGGCCGGTGGAAATGTGGGGTGGGATGCCGGATTACGAGATGCTCATGGTGTCTCAGCAGGGTGGGCTGGTTCGGTCGTCTCAAGGGATAGAAACCCAGACTTCCTATAGTTTCGAGACGGCTCCGCAGTTCGACATTCTGATGGTTCCCGGCGGTATGGGAACGCGTAGCGAAATCAACAACCCTGCCATGTTGGCCTTCATTCAGAAGCAGGACAAGGCAACGCAGTGGACGGTGTCGGTGTGTACGGGGGCGGCTTTATTGGCCAAGGCGGGTGTTCTGAAGCAGCGCCGGGCTACGTCGAACAAGCTGGCGTTTGATTTTGCGGTGGCTCAGGATGGGGATGTGCTGTGGCAAAAGCAGGCCCGATGGGTGTTTGATGGCAAGTACGTCACATCCTCGGGGGTATCGGCGGGGACGGATATGGCTTTGGCCCTGGTCGAGAAGCTTTACAACCGTGAGCAAGCTGAAAGCATTGCGCATTGGACCGAGTACGTCTGGAACAGTGATCCGACGATTGATCCGTTTGCGCGCTAGGGCCGGTACTCGCTGGGAATAGTTGTTTGGTGAAGGGTTTAGAAGTCGGGGGCTTGGCGTCGGTAGCTGATTGCAGCTAATGCCATCAGCTTATCTAGCATCCCGACTTGATACGCGCCTACTTCCAGCGTTCCTTGCGCCAGGCTTCTTGTGCCACAGCGTCCAGAAAAGTCCAGGCGACAAAGCGGCTTTGTTTTTGTCCCTGCGTCATTTCTACGGTTTTGACCTTAACCGCTTTGGCCTTTTTCAAGGCATTCAACACTCCGGGTACGTTCGATGCTTTGGACACCAAGGTGCTGAACCAAAGCACTTGCCCGCCTACGGTCACACTTTCTTCTATCATGCGGCGGATGAAAAGCGCCTCGCCGCCTTCGTACCAGAGTTCCGTATTCTGTCCACCAAAGTTCAGCACGGGAGCATTCTGCTTGGGCGCGGCCTTACCCAAACCACGCCATTTACGTTGACTACCGCTTACTGCCTCTTCCTGCGATGAATGGAAGGGCGGGTTGCAGAGCGTCAGGTCAAAGTAATCATTCGCGCCTAGCAGGCCCTTGAAAATATGTCTGGGTGATTTTTGCTGGCGCAATTTGATTGCAGCCGATAAGCCCGGGTTCGCGTGAATAATGCTTCGTGCAGAAGTCAGCGCATCAGCGTCTATGTCGGACCCTAGAAACTGCCAGCCATATTCGGTATGGCCGATCAATGGGTAGATCGCATTTGCGCCTACGCCAATATCAAGGACGTGTACTGCCTCACCACGGGGAATGCTCCCCTTATTGCTGTTGGCCAGCAAATCGGCCAGGTAGTGCACGTAGTCGGCCCGGCCCGGTATAGGAGGGCAGAGGTAATCGGCAGGAATATCCCAATGCGCTATGCCGTAAAAACTCTTCAGAAGAGCACGATTCAGGGTTTTGACGGCATTCGGATCGGCGAAGTTGATGCTTTGATCACCGTAGGGATTCACAAAAACGAATTCAGCCAGCTCGGGCGTGTCTTTGATGAGGGCATCAAAGTCGTAACGCCCCTGATGGCGGTTGCGTGGGTGGAGCTGAGCCGCCGTTTTATTTGAAGTGGGTAATTCGGCGTTGGAATTACCTTTTTTTGGAGATGGCATTGGAATCCGAAATTGGCCGGGGTAAGTCTGAGTCGTGGCGCTGCTACGTTTTTAAAGCAAAGCATCAGGGCTAAAGAAGGAGCGATGCTGACTGCGACAAGGCATTTCGCATCGCGTCCTTCTCCAGCTTTAAAGCTTAGTTCTTGCCCGTGCTGCCAAAGCCACCCGTACCGCGCTCGGTTTCGGTAGAGAATTCGTTCACAAACTGCAGTGCCACTTGCACCACAGGCTGGAACATCAGCTGGGCGATACGCTCGCCGGGTTGGATCACGTAGTCCTGATCGCTGTCGTTGGCCAGAATCACGCCGATTTCGCCGTGGTAGTCGGCATCAATGACGCCAATGCCTTGTGCTACACGCACGCCATGCTTCAGGGACAGGCCCGAACGTGAAGCGACGATAGCGACTAGGCCAGGGTCCATCATATTGATGGCCAGGCCTGTTTTAACCAGCGTACGGCCGCCTGCAGGCAGGGTAACGGCTTCGCTCAGGCAAGCGCGCAGGTCCATGGCGGCGGAGCCGTCCGTGGCGTAGCTGGGGGCTTCGATGGTCGTGCCCAACAAGTCATTGACGATGCGAGCTTCAATACGGCGGTGCATAGACGGTATCCTGAAAAAAAAGAGGCAGCGCACCTGCTTTAGCGCTGCCCGTCATCATAAAAGAGAAAAGGGATTAAAGCCGCTGGGCGATGTTTTGCACCAGCTGGCGTGCGGCCAGCAGTTTGTCCTGGGCGGGCCATTGCATATGGCCTTGCTCGTCAAACAACACCAGTTCGGTGTCATCGGCGTTCATGGCGCGCTGGGCCAGGTTGGCAACAAGCAAGGGTACGTTCTTGCGTTGACGTTTGGCTTGGGCGTGCTCGA
Source organism: Alcaligenes faecalis (assembly GCF_005311025.1). Classification (GTDB taxonomy): domain Bacteria; phylum Pseudomonadota; class Gammaproteobacteria; order Burkholderiales; family Burkholderiaceae_B; genus Alcaligenes; species Alcaligenes phenolicus. The sequence goes on from NZ_CP031747.1 coordinate 2,164,405, forward strand.
TCAAGTTGTCTGTCTCGGCGGCAAAGCCGACGCAGAAAGGACCGTTCTTCAGGGCGGCAACCTCGGCCAGAATGTCGGGATTTGGGCTGAATTGCAGGTCTGGTGTGGCTTGTTCGGACGTCTTCTTGATCTTGATGTCGCTGGCATTGCTGACGTACCAGTCTGCGACCGCTGCAACGCTGATAAAGATATCGGCATCATCCACTTGGGACATGACGGTGGCGTGCATCTGACGGGCGGTTTCTACATTGATGCGACGTACCTGGTAGGGCGTTTCCAGTGCAACGGGGCCGGAGACCAGCGTCACTTGCGCACCGGCTTCTTGAGCCGCACGGGCAATGGCGTAGCCCATCTTGCCGGAGGAACGGTTGCTGATGACGCGCACTGGGTCAATCGGCTCGCTGGTCGGGCCAGCGGTGATCAGGACGCGTTTGCCCGCCAACAGCTTGGGCTGAAAGAAGGACGTGAGCTCTGCCAGCAATTGGGCAGGTTCCAGCATGCGGCCATCGCCGGTTTCACCACAGGCTTGGTCGCCACTGCCAGGGCCAAGAATGTGCACACCGTCACGGCGCAGTTGTTCGACATTGCGCTGGGTGGCCGGGTGCAGCCACATTTCTCGGTTCATGGCTGGGGCGATCAGCAGGGGGCAGTGCCCACGCGCTACACAAAGGGTGCTGAGCAAGTCGTCGGCCAGGCCGTAGGCCAGCTTGGCCATGAAGTTGGTGCTGGCGGGGGCGATCAGGATGGCGTCCGCATCCCGGCTAAGCTGGATGTGGGCCATATTGTTGGGAACACGTGCATCCCACAGGTCGGTATAGACGGTACGGCCCGACAAGGCCTGAAAGGTCACCGGGCTGATGAAGCGCGTGGCCGATTCAGTCATGACCACATCAATCCGGGCACCCAGGTCCTGGCTGCGACGCAAGAGCTCGGCAGTTTTATAAGCAGCGATGCCGCCGGTGATGCCAAACACCAGTTTTTTATTGCTAAGCATAGGACATGATCCTTACAGACTCAGGAGCGCTGTCGTTTGTTGCGGCGCATGCGCATGAACTCGTCCAGCACCAACAGGGCAGCGCCGCAGCTGATGGCGACGTCGGCAATATTGAAGGCCGGAAAGTAGGATTGATTCCAGTAGAACAGCAGAAAATCTACCACGTGCCCGTGCATCAGGCGATCCACCACGTTGCCGATGGCACCGCCCAGAATCAGGCTAAGCGACAGGCAAAACAAGGGTTGCTTGGCCGAACGGCGCAGCATGGTCACGATAAATACCGTGGCAACGGCTGCGATGCCGACAAAGAACCAGCGCTGCCAACCCTGACCACCGGCCAGGAAGCTGAATGCCGCGCCGGGGTTGTAGAGCAGGGTGAAATCAAAAAAGGGCAGGATATTCCAACGTTCCTGATAGAACAGGTTGCTGTCGAAATACTGTTTGGTCCATTGGTCCAGGCCGACAATAAAGGCGGCCAGACCAATCCAGGCCCAGAACTGCCGCGAGGGCAGTCGGGCCTGGCCGGGAGAAGGGGCCATGTCCTTATCAGGCATGGTGACGTACTTCGCCTTCGCCAAACAGATTGTCCTCGCAACGACCACACAGGGTGGGGTGCTCAGCGCTCTGGCCTACGTCAGGGCGGTGGTGCCAGCAACGCTCGCACTTGGCCTGTTCGGTAGGGGTAACGTCGATGCGCAAATCGCCTTCGCCAGCGTGCACATCGGCACGCGAGACGATCAGCATGAAGCGCAGATCTTCGCCCAGAGACTGCAGGAACTCCAGATCCTGGCCGTTGGCGTAGATGTCGATCTCGGCCGCCAGGGAGGAGCCGATGGCGCCGGTGCTACGTACGTCTTCAATGCGGCGCATCACGTCGGCACGGATGGCGCGCAGGCGCTGCCATTTGGTGCTCAGTGCAGCTTGTTCGCCTTGCTCCGGCAGGGCATGGAACAGCTCGGTGAAGATGGTGCCGCTAGGGACCGAACCGCCGTGCATGTCGCGCCAGGCTTCTTCTGCCGTGAAAGACAGGATAGGAGCCATCAGCTTGAGCAGGGTTTGCGTCAGGTGGTACAGCGCCGTTTGAGCCGAGCGACGTGGCTGACCATCTTTAGCCGTGGTGTACAGACGGTCTTTCAGAATATCCAGGTAGAACGCGCCCAGGTCTTCGGAGCAGAAGGTCTGCAAGCGAGCCACGATGGGGTGGAACTCGTAGCGCTGGTAGTTCTCCAGCAACTCGGCCTGCATGTCGGCGGTCATTTGCAGGGCGTAGCGGTCGATTTCGGTCAGTTGATCGACAGGCACAGCATGTTGGGTGACATCGAAGTCGGCCAGGTTACCCAGCAGGAACTTCAAGGTATTGCGGATACGGCGGTAGCCTTCCACAACACGCTTCAGAATTTCGTCGGAGATGGACAGCTCGCCCGAGTAATCGGTAGAGGCGGCCCACAGGCGCATGATCTCGGCACCCATCTTGTCGGCAATTTCTTGCGGCTTGATGATGTTGCCCAGCGATTTACTCATCTTGCGGCCATTGCCGTCCACCACGAAGCCGTGGGTCAGCAGGGCTTTGTAGGGCGCGCGGCCATACAGCATGCAGCCCGTCAGCAAGGACGAGTGGAACCAGCCACGGTGTTGGTCCGAGCCTTCCAGGTACAGGTCGGCAGGCCATTGCAGCTTGTCAGCGTGCGAGCCGTGGGTGGTGTGATCCTTGCCGCCCAGCACGGTAGCGTGTGTGGTGCCCGAGTCAAACCACACGTCCAGCGTGTCGCGGTTTTTCTCGTACAGATCGGCTTCGTCACCCAGCAGGTCGCGTGGGTCCAGGTTCTGCCAGGCTTCGATACCGCTCTTTTCGATACGCTCGGCTACTTGCTCCATCAGCTCGGGCGTGCGGGGGTGCAGTTCACCCGTTTCCTTGTGCACAAAGAAAGCCATGGGCACACCCCATTGGCGCTGACGCGACAAGGTCCAGTCGGGGCGGTTGGCGATCATGGCGTGCAGGCGGGCACGACCCCAGGAGGGGTAGAACTCGGTGTTATCAATGGCTTCCAGCGCCATTTCACGCAGGGTACGGCCGCTGCTGTTTTCCTTATCCATACCGGCAAACCATTGGCTGGTGGCGCGGTAGATGATGGGCGTCTTGTGACGCCAGCAGTGCATGTAGCTGTGCGGGTGCTGTTCGGTTTTCAGCAAGGTGCCGGCGTTCTGCAAGGCTTCCACGATTTGCGGGTTGGCTTTCCAGATCATCTGGCCGCCAAACAGAGGCAGATTTTCGGCGTAATGCCCATTGCCCATCACGGGCGTGAGCATGTCGTCGTCCTTCATGCCGTGGGCTTTGCAGGAGATAAAGTCTTCAATACCGTAGGCCGGGGCCGAGTGCACCACGCCCGTACCGCTGTCCAGGGTGACGTAGTCGCCCAGGTACACGGGGGAGCGGCGTTGGTAGCCTGCATCCACGTGAGCCAGAGGGTGGTTGAATTCGATCAGGTTCAGGGCTTTGCCGGTAGCGGTGGCCATGACCTGGCCGCTCAGGCCCCATTGTTCCAGGCAGGATTTCACCAGCTCTTCGGCCACGATCAGCATGGAGCCGGTGGCGCGTGGGCTGTCCAGCTTGACCAGGGCGTAGCTGATTTCAGGGTGTACGTTCAAGGCCTGGTTGGCAGGGATGGTCCAGGGGGTAGTAGTCCAGATAACGATGGCGCCATCGTCCACGCTGTCCACGCCAAAGGCGGCGGCCAGTTTGTCCTTTTGCGCGAAGGGGAAGGCTACGTGCACGGACGGGTCGGTGCGATCGGCGTACTCAACCTCGGCTTCTGCCAGGGCGGAACCACAGTCAAAACACCAGTTCACGGGCTTCAGGCCACGGAACACGAAACCCTTTTGCATGATCTTGGACAGCACGCGCAGCTCGTCGGCTTCGTTACTGAAATTCATGGTCAGGTAAGGGTTCTCCCAGTCGGCCAGCACGCCCAGGCGCTTGAAGTCCTTGCGCTGGCTGTCGATCTGCTCCAGAGCGTAGGCGCGCGCCTTGGCCTGAACTTCAGCCACAGGCAGGTTCTTGCCGTATTTCTTTTCGATCTGAACTTCAATGGGCATGCCGTGGCAGTCCCAGCCGGGCACGTATTGCGCGTCAAAGCCAGCCATATTGCGGCTTTTGACGATGATGTCTTTCAGAACCTTGTTGACTGCGTGGCCAATGTGAATGTCGCCGTTCGCATAGGGAGGGCCGTCGTGCAAAATAAATTTGGGACGACCGGCACTGGCTTGCCGAATTGCTGCATAGACTTTGTTTTCTTCCCACTGGCTAATCCAGCCCGGCTCACGTTTGGCGAGGTCACCACGCATGGGAAAGGGAGTGTCGGGCAAATTGAGAGAGTTTTTATAGTCCATTTGAAGCAAAGTAGTCGCGAGCGCGTTGTGCATCGTTGTCGATGGCGGCGATCATTGTGATGAGGTCCGGGAATTTTTCCTCGTCCCTGACAAATTCCAGAAATTCTATACGGGCAAGTTTACCGTAAGCATCCAGGCGTTGGTCCAGTAAATGCACCTCTAACAGCAGCCGTCCCTGGTCTATGACGGTTGGGCGTACCCCCAAGGAGGCAATGCCGGGCAGAGCCTGTCCGGTCAGTCCGTGCACCCGGACCACGTACACGCCGGAGCGGGCGGCACAGTGTTCAGGAACACGCACATTCAGGGTCGGGTAGCCAATGTCCCGGCCCAGTTTCTGGCCATGAATGACATGACCACTAATATGAAAGGGTTTGCCCAGCAGGGCACGGGCTCGGTCCAGTTGACCCACGGCCAGGGCGGTGCGCACTTCCGAGCTGGAGATGCGGCGGCCATCGGCATCGGCGACATCGTGCAGAGTCTCGACGTTAAAGCCATGGCGCTTGCCCGCTTCGCGCAACATTTCAATGTCGCCGGCCCGTTTGTGGCCGTAGCGGAAATCCTCGCCCACCAGCAGCCAACCCGTATTCAGGCCCTGGACCAGAATCTCGTCAATAAAGGTGGCTGCCGACATATCGGCCATGGCCTGATTGAAGCGGGCCAGATAAATTTGTTCAATGCCACATTGATGCAGGGCTTCGACCTTGTCGCGCAGGCCGCTGATCTGTGTGGGGATCAGTTCGGGCCGTTGGCCGCGCTGCGCAAAAAAGGCGCGTGGGTGGGGCGTAAAGGTCATTACACAGGAGCTCAGGTCTTGCTGGCGCGCCATTTCATTGACGCGATGCAAGATGGCCTGATGGCCCAGATGGACCCCGTCAAAATTGCCAATGGTGACAGCGCTGCGGGCCGTGCTGTTGCGCCGCGGCAGAGAGCGATAGAGTTTTAGATCAGATTTCACAAGCGAGAGTTTACAATTTTGGATTCGTTATTTCTCGGGAAACAGGATTTTGACCGATTCCACCCTACCTTGTCGCCTTGTTGTGCTTATTTCAGGCCGGGGCTCCAACTTGCAGGCCATAGGCGAACTGATCAAGACAGCGGGCTTAAATGGCCGTATCGAGGCGGTCATCTCTAACAAGGGCGATGCGCCCGGACTGGAATGGGCGCAGCGTCAAGGGCTGCCTACCGAGACGGTTTCGCATCGCGAATTTGCAACACGTGAAGCCTTTGACCAGGCTTTGGCACGCGTGATCGACCGCTACCAGCCAGATTATGTTCTACTTGCGGGATTCATGCGCATCCTGAGCACCGATTTTGTTCAGCACTATGCAGGCAAGCTCATCAATATACACCCATCCTTGCTTCCTAGCTTTCCCGGTTTGAATACCCATCAACAGGCACTTGACGCGGGCGTGCAGTTTCACGGCTGCTCGGTGCACTTTGTGACCCCTGTGCTCGATGATGGTCCCATCATTGCTCAAAGTATCGTGCCCGTCCTGCACGACGATGATGCACAGACTCTGGCAGAGCGCGTTTTGGCAACCGAACACCACGTCTATACCGAGGCCGTACGCTGGCTGATCGAGGGACGGGTGCGTTTGCAGGCTGATGGCCGTGTCGAGGTTGCCGGACTTGCGCATCGCGGCTTTTATTTCCCCGCCTGATTGAGCGGGCTATTTGGAATTTTTGAATATTCATGTCTGATCACCAACAATCCCGCGGCCGCTCGGACCGCAAGCGCCCGTCCTCGTCTGCCCAACGTAACGAGTCCGGAGCGCGTGGTCGCCCTTATGCAGCACGCCGCGACAAACCCTCGGGTCCACCCGAGCCGGGCGCGATGGCACAGCGCCGTCTGGAGCAGGTCTCCAGCGCCCTGGGTGAAGTTTTGCAGTGGAAGCACCCCGCCGACCTGGCCTTGACACGCTGGGCGCGTACACGCCCCAAAATGGGCTCGCGTGACCGTGCCGAGATCCGTGAGGCCGTGTTTGATGTGCTGCGCCACCTGCGTCAGTACCGTAACTGGGCGGAAAGCGGCGTAGGCCCATCTACCCGTCGTCTGGCCATTCTGGGCCTGTCTACGGCTATCGGTCAGGAATCCCTGTCTTTGGGGCTGACGGAAGAAGAGCGCCAGTGGCTGGGCCATATCCGCGCCCTGAATGTGGACGGTCTGCCGGTTGGCGTGCGTCTGAGCCTGCCCGAGTGGCTGGAAGAGCGTCTGAAAGAGATTCCCGATTCCTACAAGTTGATGGCCGCCATGAACGAGCAGGCCTTGCTGGATCTGCGCGTCAACCCCATGAAAGCCGAGCGCGATACTGTGTTGCGTCAGCTGCAAAACGGCCCTATGGCTCGTTTCAAACCGGTTGCCATGCCTTTTTCGCCTTGGGGTATCCGTATTGAAGGCCGCCCATCTGTCGCAGTATGGCCACAGTATGAGAAGGGCGAGCTGGAAATTCAGGAAGAGGGCAGCCAGTTGCTGACCGCCTTGCTGGAGCCTCGCCGTGGCGAGATGGTTATTGACTATTGCGCCGGTGCTGGTGGCAAGTCCCTGCTGCTGGGTGCCTTGATGCGCTCTACAGGCCGTTTGTACGCCTTTGACGTGTCGGCCACCCGCTTGAACAAGGCCAAACCGCGCTTTGCCCGTGCTGGTCTGTCCAATGTGGTGCCTGTCGTGATTCAGGAAGCGGGCGACCAGCGTGTTCGCCGCCTGCATGGCAAGGCACAGCGTGTGTTGGTAGACGCTCCTTGCAGTGGATTGGGAACTTTGCGTCGAAATCCTGATCTTAAGTGGCGTCAACACCCCCAAGCTCTGGAGCAGTACACTCAGATGCAGGCCGACATTCTGGAGCAAGCCGCGGCTTGTGTCGCACCAGGAGGTCGTTTGGTTTATGCAACATGTAGTTTCTTGCCTGAAGAAAACGAGCAGCAAGTGCAGGCGTTCTTGGACAAGCATCCCGAGTTCAAGCTGCTGGATGCCCGGGAAATCTTGAAGGACAAATGTCCGGCCCTCGCGCTAGAGGGGCCTTATTTGAATCTGCGCACGGACCGTCACCAAACCGACTGTTTCTTTGGTGCGGCACTTGAACGAATCACGGAAAGTGCTTGATTTAAAGCAAGTTCGTCCTTAAATAGTGTTATTGTTAACTGGTTAGGTGGGCTACACTTTTCCGGTTTCCCTTAACACAAAGATCAGGTCTAAAAGGGTCTATGCAATCGTTTCTTTCTTTTCTTGCTGACGGATGGCTGCAACTGTCTTGGTGGCAGCTCACTCTTGTCATTCTGGCGGTGACGCATGTCACTATTGTGTCAGTTACCGTATTTCTCCACCGCAGTCAGGCGCACCGCGGGCTGGACCTGCACCCTGCGCTGATGCATTTCTTCCGTTTCTGGCTCTGGATGACCACCGGTATGGTCACAAAAGAATGGGTTGCGATTCACCGCAAGCACCACGCCAAATGCGAACGTGAAGGCGATCCCCATTCCCCTGTGGTCTTTGGTCTGGGCCAGGTGTTCTTCCGTGGTGCAGAACTGTACCGTCAGGAAGCCACCAACCCTGAAACCTTGAAGCGTTTCGGTCACGGCACGCCCGATGACTGGCTCGAGCGCAACCTGTACAGCAAATACAGCATGTTGGGTATTACCATCATGCTGGGTATTGATCTGTTCCTGTTCGGTCTGCTGGGTCTGACTGTCTGGGCTATCCAGATGGCCTGGATTCCTTTCTGGGCAGCTGGTGTGGTGAACGGTCTGGGTCACGCTATCGGTTACCGCAACTTTGCCAGCCCTGATACCAGCACCAATGTGTTCCCTTGGGGCATCATCATTGGTGGTGAAGAGCTGCACAACAATCACCACGCTTACGGTACGTCCGCCAAGTTCTCCAGCAAATGGTACGAATTTGACTTGGGCTGGTGCTACATCTCGGTGTTCAAGGCACTGGGTCTGGCCAAGGTCAAGAAGGTCGCTCCCAAGCTGCGTCTGGAGCCTAGCGTGCCTTCGAATGCTCCGCTGGAAGGCATCAGCCTGGCCACCTTGCAGGGCGTGATTACTCACCGCTATGAAATTCTGGCCCGCTATGCGGACATCATCAAAACCACGGCCTCGGAAGAAATCGCTCGTCTGAAGCCACAAGTGAACAAAGACAACCCGAATTGCTCCTGGTCCCTGCTGGAAAGCTGCAACGACTGGATCGGTCGCGGCGACGATGTTCTGGCTCCCGAGCAGCGCGCTGAACTGGAAACCGTAGCGGCTGGCGATTCCCGCCTGTCCATCCTGGTTCGCATGCAGCGTGAACTGGCCGGTATCTGGGAAAGCTCCAGTGCCTCCAGCGAGCAGTTGCTGTCCGACCTGCGCACCTGGTGCCAGCGCGCTCAGCAAAGTGGTATTGAAAGTCTTGAGCAGTTCGCCTTGCGTCTGCGCCGCTACGCGGCATGATGGATCGCTTAAACCCGGAACAGCGAGCCGCCGTTACTTTACCCTCTGGCCATGCCCTGGTGCTGGCCGGAGCGGGTAGCGGAAAAACCAGTGTACTGACCTCCCGAATGGCCTGGTTAATCCAGACCGGGCAGGTCAGCCCACATGGCCTTGCTGCTGTTACCTTCACCAATAAAGCCGCGCGCGAAATGCTGACGCGGCTTACTTCTTTATTGCCTATCGATACCCGCGGAATGTGGGTCGGGACCTTTCACGGCCTGTGCAATCGCCTGCTGCGCATGCATTACCGTGATGCCGGTCTGGTGCAGACGTTCCAGATTCTGGATACGGCAGATCAGTTGGCGTCCATCAAGCGTATGGTCAAGGCCAATAATGTGGATGACGAGAAATTTCCGCCCAAGGAAATTCAGAAGTTCATCAACGCCTGTAAAGAAGATGGCCAACGTCCTGGCGACCTGGAAGCGCACGACCCTCACCGCCGCCGCCTGATCGAGCTTTATCAGCTTTATCAAGAGCAGTGCGAACGTGAAGGAGTAGTGGACTTTGGCGAGCTGCTGCTGCGTGCCTACGAGCTGTTGTCCCGCAATGCCCCGATTCGCGAGCATTATCAGCGCCGTTTCAAACACATTCTGGTCGACGAGTTCCAGGACACCAACGTGCTGCAGTATCGCTGGTTGCGTCTTTTGGCCGGTGATCAGGCCTGCATGTTTGCCGTGGGCGACGATGACCAGTCCATCTACGCATTCCGTGGCGCGAACGTGGGCAATATGGCCGACTTCGAGCGCGACTATGCCCGTGGCAATGTGATACGCCTGGAGCAGAACTACCGTTCCTGCGGCCATATTCTGGATTCGGCCAACGCGCTGATCGAGAACAATAGCGGCCGTCTGGGCAAGAATTTATGGACCGATAGTGGCGAAGGCGAGCTGGTACGCATCAGCGAACTGGCCTCGGATGCCCTGGAGGCTCAGTGGATTGTGGACGAAGTCCGCGCCCTGATCGCCGAAGGCAAGCCACGCCGTGAAATTGCCATCCTGTATCGCAGCAACGCCCAGTCCCGAGTGATTGAGCACAGACTGTTTTCCCAAGGCTTGCCCTACAAAGTGTATGGCGGCCACCGCTTTTTCGAGCGTCAGGAAATCAAGCACGTACTGGCTTACTTGCGTCTGATGGACAACGCGGATGATGACACCGCTTTCTTGCGCGTCGTGAACTTCCCGACTCGTGGGATTGGTGCTCGCTCTGTGGAGCAACTGGCTGATCTGGCGCGTGAGCGCGGTACCAGCTTGCTGCGTGCCATTCCTTACCTGCAAGGACGTGCGGCTGCCAGCCTGATGCGTTTCTCGAACCTGATTCAGGATATGGCCAGCCAGGCGCAGATCCTGTCCTTACCCGAGCTGATTGAGCACGTTGTCCACGACAGTACCTTGCTGGCCCATTACCAGGCCGACCGCGAAGGTGCCGAACGGCTGGAGAACTTGCAGGAGTTGGTCAACGCGGCCACGGTTTTTGTGGGTGAAGAAGGTTTTGCCGAGCTACCCGCAGGTCGAGTCCCTGAAGCGGTAGCGGGCGAGTCCGAGCAGGCCATGCAGAACCCGGATCAACCGGCTGCCTCTGTGCTGGCTCCCATGTCGCCTTTAGGCTCTTTCTTGACTCATGCTTCTCTGGAAGCAGGGGACAATCAGGCCCAGGCTGGCCAGGACGCCATTCAGTTGATGACGATCCACGCAGCCAAAGGTCTGGAGTTCGATGCCGTCTTCATTACTGGTTTGGAAGAGGGCTTGTTCCCGCATGAGAACAGCTTGTTCGACCCCGGTGGGATCGAGGAAGAGCGTCGTTTGATGTACGTGGCGATTACGCGGGCGCGTCAGCGTTTGTACATCACTCTGGCGCAAAGCCGCATGTTGCATGGCCAGACGCGTTACGCCATGCGTTCGCGCTTTCTGGAAGAGCTGCCGGAGCAACACATCAAATGGTTGTCGGCCCGCTATACCAGTACACCCGTGCAGTCAGAGGCCAGTTCGGGGGCCTTCCGTCGTGGTCAAAGCTGGGAGTCCAAGGACAAGAGCTATTCAGCCCAGCCTTACGGCGGTCGCAGTCACACCAGCGTGCTGGAAGTGAATGGCCAGACTTTCCGGGTGGGGCAGGGGGTGCATCACAACCGCTTTGGTGAAGGCACCATTATTAATCTGACGGGTCAGGGTGACGATGCCCAGGCCTTGATTCAGTTTCGTGAAGTCGGCAGCAAGACTCTGGCCCTGGCCATTGCCAAACTGGATCCTGTTAGCTAAAAAGCGAAGCAACGACTGAATCAGTCAATCGTAGTTTGAAGGCCCCCGGAAACTCCGGGGGCTTTTTTATGGCCTGCCCTATGTCATGGAAATTTTCAAACAGCCGCAGTTTTTACAGCCGTTTTATTTCAAGCCCTTCATTTTTACTCTTCATCGTGCTCGACGCGGATGCCTCCCAGGAAAAATTTCTCACCTTATTTCACGTTTTGGATAAACACAGAGATTGCAGGGAAACCCTTGTTTCAAGCGACTTTCCCGTTTTTGTCTTCCTTCTTTAAAGCTCTATATGATCGTTATATATAAGGGTTATAGATTCTAGTTATAAAGCTGGTGCCCCCATAAAATCGAAGCCTAAATTAATTACAGATAACAAACACACATGGAGGCGATCATGGAACCTAGCAATCTCTCACGCCGGCGTATGCTTTTGTCGACGGGCGGGGTGATGGCCCTGGCCGGTACAGCAAGCCTGACACCCTTGTCAGCGGCACTGGCTCAGGAAAAGGCAAAAACGCAGGCCAAAGCCTTGCCAGCCTATGCATCCTGGAAACATGCCGACAGCTTGATCGTGCACAGTGCCAACACTATTGAAACCAAACGCAGCGCTTTTGGCTCGGGTTTGATCACGCCGCTGGATCGCTTGTTCGTGCGTAATAACGTGGCCCCCCCATCCGAGCAGATCGTGGCTGATCCGGACGCCTGGGTGCTGTCGATCAAGGGCGTGAAGAACCCGAAAGACATGAGCGTCGCCGAGCTGAAACGCCTGGGTCTGGTGGCTGTGCCCATGGTGCTGCAGTGTTCGGGTAATGGTCGTGCTTTTTTCCCTGAAAAACCCAGTGGTACTCAGTGGACGGTAGGTGCCGCTGGCTGTGTGGTCTTTACCGGCGTGCCGATCAAGGCCGTGCTGGAGGCTGTGGGCGGCATGGAGGAGGGCGCCAAGTACATGACCGGTCAGGGCGGCGAGGAAATTCCTCAAGGGCTGGACCCGAACACCATTATGGTAGAGCGTTCGATTCCCCTGGAAGCCATTGATGACGCTATCCTGGCCTGGGAGATCAATGGTCAGCCCATCCCCTTGGCTCACGGCGGCCCCTTGCGCTTGATCGTGCCGGGTTACACCGGGGTCAATAACGTCAAGTACATCAAGCAACTGGCGTTTACCAAAGAGCAGTCTGCTGCCAACATTCAGCAAAACAGCTACCGTTTGGCGCCTGTGGGTGAGAAGTCCAACCCCAATCAGGAGTCGGTTTGGGAAATGCCTGTCAAGTCCTGGGTGACCAGCCCTAGTGGTGAGCCTGGCGAAGAACTCAAGGCCGGCAAGGTACAGATCCAGGGCTTGGCTTTTGGAGGCATGTCGGCAGCCAAAGAAGTGGAAGTGTCCGTGGATGGTGGCAAGAACTGGGTGAAAGCGACGTTTGTAGGCCCTGATCTGGGCAAGTATGCGTGGCGTCAGTTCGTTGCAGGCGTGGATTTGAAACCAGGCAAGTATGAGATTGCCAGTCGCGCGACCAGCGAAGCAGGCACGGTACAGCCTGAAGAGCGCGTACCTAATAACCGTGGCTATCTGAACAACAGCTGGCGCGACCACATGCTGGCTGTCACGGTCGTTTAAGTCTTGAATGTTGTACCCGCCCCGTCAGCTCGGGGCGGCTATGGAAGGGAATCATGAAGAAATATCTAGTTGCTGCAGTATCTGTATTTGTTTTTAGTACTCAAGCCTACGCTCAGGAGCAAGGCAAGGAACTGTTTCTGACAGGTGCCAAACCCATTGCCTGTGCGGTCTGTCATACCTTGGCTGATGCTGGTTCAGCCGGGGCCATTGGTCCGGATCTGGATGAACTCAAGCCAGGCAAGGAGCAGATCCTGAAGGTCATGAAAGAAGGCATGGGCGCCATGCCTTCTTTTGCACAAACCATGAGTGACGAAGAGCGCGATGCTGTCGCCACCTATGTCAGCTCTGTAGCGGGTCAGTAAGTTCCACCTGCTGTAGTCAGACGCTAGCCGCCTTCCCCTTTCTTCTCCTGATCCGGAGGCAGAAATTCGGTAGGCGGCTTTTTGTTGGCATTGTGATGCAGGATGCGGGCGGGGCGACCTTCCTCATCCAGCCAGATCTGGCCGATTCCGGAACCATTCCATACCCGTTCCCCCTGTTTGCGCTGATCCGGCAGACGCGGGCTGATGCTCAGGTCACGGCGTTGCGTAAACCAGTTCAGAGGGGATCGCGGCGAGTAGAGCCAGCGGTTCAGCCGATCCAGCCAGTTCAATAAAGCTTCCGGAAATTCGTTCTTGATGCCGCTGCTGGTGACTTGCCAGATATGTGGAATGTGCCCGCTATGGCGTACCTGTACATCGTAGACAAAGGAATAGTGCACATCGCCGGACAGAATCACGTAGTTTCCGGGCGTGCGTGAATGCCTGAAGATGTTCAGCATGGTGTTGGCAGCCCCTCTGTGGGCCATCCAGTTCTCGGCGTCCACCGTCAGGGCAAAACCCGCGTACGTGCAGATACTTTGTATGACTTCGATCAGCTTGACGCCAAACATGGGCGTGGGCGACACAATGATGGCGGCGCGCTCATCCAGCAATTCGTGCTGAAGCTCGGTCAAGGATTCCCAATCCATCAGTCCGGACGGGCGACTGGGCAAACGGCGTTTATGCCAGCGGCGCGTGCGTGTATCCAGCACGATCAGGGTAGGCTGGGTGCGCAGCACATAGTCCCATTGGCGAAACTCCAGCAGTTCCTTGATCAGCGCATCTTGAGCTTCATGTTCAAGACGCTGATGTTCATCCGGCTGGCTGGTCCAGGCGGTCACCGTATTCAGCACCGACTCAAACACCTCGGGCCGGTTGCCCCAACCCTGACACAACATATAGGCGATCAGGGCATTGCCTACGATCTGCCGTGAAAAGGGATGGCCATAGGCGACGCTTTCCCATTTCGCAGACAGATTCCAGTCATCGGTGATGTCGTGGTCGTCAAAAATCATCAAGGTTTGCACGTGGGCCAGAAGGCGTGCTGCTTGGGGCAGGTCCTGACGGAAACCTTCCAACGCCAGTGCCTCGCGTTGCCAGCGTTGCTGATGCTTGGGCTCCAATTGGGGAGGCTCAGGCTCTGGAATGATTTGCCATGGGATGGGGGACCAAACCAGCAAATACATGGCCATGACTTCGGCCAGCGTGACCAAGTGATTGTGTGCGTTGGCAGTGGTGAAAATCGGTTTTTCCACACCACCAAAAAAGCGCTCGCGCAGATCCTCGTTGGATTTGAAGGCAGGCAGCAAATCCGCACGTCGGTAGTAGCTGGCGGGGTGCCGGTAAAGCGATTCGCTATCCGAGACGACGGCGCCTTCCAGATATTCCCCATACAAGCCTAGCCGCTCAATCAAGGCATGAATGGCCGCCAGCATGGGACCGGCCACATCGTCGGCGTAAACCTGATCTCCGGACAGCATCAGCAAGGCAGGCCGGGCATGGGCCTGGGTAATGTGCTCGCTCAGGACTGTGTCTGCCTGAGCCAAACCATCGCGTGCGGCGTGATGAGGCTTGCGGCAGGAACCAAACATCAGATTGTCAGCGCGGCTGGCCAGCACAAAGCTGGGCCGGGTTTGACCCTGGTGCAGCAGATGGGGAGCCCAATCAGCAATCCCTTGCTCCGGTCCACCGTCTATGGAGGCGAGCAAATCGTAGTGAACAAGCGTGTCTTGGGGTAGGGCTGTAGTTAGCGGTACATCCAGAAAGTGGATAAAGGCCTGCTTGCCCAACTGTACGATGCGACAGTGCTCGCTACTGAGCGAAATACGCTGGGGAGCGGCACCCTCTGCTTGCAGGACCAGGTCCAGGGTCAAGGCCGAACTGCCAACCAGCCATAGCACCAGGCGCTGGGGATCGAGGCGACGCAAAATAGGGCCTGCCAGTACAGGCGGCAGTGTGGACGGAAGTGGGAAGAGACTCAAACGGGTGACAGCCAAAATCAGAAAAGATAATGGACAGTGTAGGGCCTATAAAGTTGCAACTCGTACTGCTTGGCTGTCTGCCACTTCCGGGCTGGCAGTCAGAAAAGCGGTAACTTGCGCGTCCAGATCGTCCTCATGCACTACGCGGACTGGAAAGCCGAATTTTTCGCTCAAAGGGGCGACAAAGGCATTCAAGGAAAAGGCCATCAAGGCATTGCTGACAACTACCAGGCTGGCGGCACAGGACACGCTCAGACGGCTGCGGTTGGCCTTGATCCATTGCGAGAACTCCTCCTTGTCCGTGCCTTCCTCTGCACCAGGCAGCTCGCGGGTCAGCAAGACAAAGCGTTGTCCTTGCTCCAGCAAGGCTTCCAGTTCCGCTTTCCAATTGGATGGGGCGCTGTTCGAGATCCAGATACGGGGGAATTCCTGTGTAGCAACGTGCATGTGCGGGTCCTGAGAGTGTCTGTTTATGATTTGTTTTGAATGCGCT
This sequence comes from Alcaligenes faecalis, assembly GCF_005311025.1. Taxonomy (GTDB): domain Bacteria; phylum Pseudomonadota; class Gammaproteobacteria; order Burkholderiales; family Burkholderiaceae_B; genus Alcaligenes; species Alcaligenes phenolicus. Next base: position 2,179,951 of record NZ_CP031747.1, read on the forward strand.
GCTTTGTACCATCAATCAACAGGTTCAGGCCAGTGATAAAACGGCCCGTAAAGTCATCGGAAAAAATCGCCTCACGTGCCTGCCAGTTGCTGGGGTACTTTTCTTGAGCCAATTCTAAAAAAGCCTGTTTGCGTAAAGACAGGTCCAATGTGCTGCCAGGCCCCAGAGCCTGTTCTTCCATGACAAAACCCAGAATGTAGTAAATCAGGCTAAAGCTGGCCTCGGCAGCAAATTGGCTGTCTGCGCCTGCCTGCATGAAAGCGGACAAAAAGGCTTCGCTGGTGCGCAGCACATTGTCGGTGACTACATAGGTACCCGCAAAGACTCGAGCGCCGTCTCGTCTTTGCAACAGGGCCTGCCGGAACTCCAGACCCAGATGCCGAACTTGTTCATCCCAGGCTTGGTTGCTTGGGCTGTGTCGCGCCACGTTTTCTACCAACGCGTCAGCCATGCCATCAATCAAGGTTTGCTTGGCATTGAAATGCCAATACAGCGAGGGGGCCTGGATATTCAGGGCCTGAGCCAGTTTGCGCAAAGTCAGGCCTTCCAGCCCTTCCTGGTCCAGCAAGTCCAGCGCTGTCTGGATGATGTGTTCACGTTGAATACGGGGCGCTTTTGTTGCCATGTTCTCTCCGATATTTGCAACCTAACGCTGTTAGTGTATCATTCGCTCATAGACTAACGGTGTTAGGTTGTGATTTTTGATTGAGCAGGGATACGGTTATGAGCACCTCAACAACTTCAACGGAACGCAAAGCGCTGGGCCTGCGGCTGGCTCCTTGGCTGGGCTGCCTGGCCATGATTGGGCTGCTGATTCTGGCGACCACGCAGTGGAACGAGTGGACCAGTAGCCGCCGTATACAGAGCACTCAGAATGCTTACGTGAAATCCGACTTTGCGGTGCTCAGTGCCAAGGTTTCGGGCTACGTGAAAGCCTTGCCCTTGGGGGATTATGAGCAGGTCAAGGCGGGGGATCTGATTGCGCAGATTGATCCGGCCGATTACGAGCTGGCCGTGGCGGCAGCGCGGGCGGAACAGTCCAAGGCGCAGGCCCATCTGGACAATCTGGACGGTGAAATTGCACAGCAACAGGCGCGTATTAAAGAGGCGCAAGCCAAGCTGCGCTCCGTGCAGGTGCGCGTGCGGCAATATCGTAATAATCCTTCGCGTCAGGCAAGGCTGGTCAAGGAAGGTGCCTTGTCACGGCAAGGCTATGAAAACGCCCAGGCCGATCTGGATGAGGCAATCAGCCAAGGGGAGGCCGCTACCGCGCAAGTGGAGCTGGCGAAAAACTCCCTGAAGGTTCTGCAGGGGCAGCGTGCGATTCGTACCGCGGATTTGAAATCGGCTGAAGCTGCCTTGGAGTCTGCTCGTCGCAATTTGGGCTATACGCGGATTGTGGCCCCTTTTGACGGGGTTTTGAACAAGCGTCATGTGCAAGTAGGCAGCTTGTTGAACCAGGGCACGCAGATTGTTTCCATCGTCCCCCTGGAGCAGGCCTACGTCATTGCAAACTACAAGGAAACGCAGCTTGCGCATGTGCAGCCTGGGCAGCCGGTGGAGTTGACCGTGGATGGCTTGCCCGGTGGCAGTTGGCGGGGGCGCGTAGTAGAGATTGCACCTATGAGCGGGGCCGAGTCTTCCTTATTGCCTGCCGATAACGCCTCCGGGAATTTCACCAAAGTGGTGCAGCGCATACCGGTGCGTATTGAGTTGGAGCCGGGCCAGGCACAGTTGGAGCGTCTGCGCCCCGGTATGTCGGCACAGGCCGGAATCGACACGGCGGGTTCCCACGTTGCGGCTTATGACATGCCGGGTTTGAAACAGACTCGTCAACTGGCCGTCGTTCGGGCTCAGGAGGGCTGACTATGCCGTTCTCCAGGCTGATGGCTAATACGCAAACCGCTCGCCCCATCCTGACCGTGATGGCGATCTTCCTGGGCGCGGTCTTGACTACCGTGCAAGGGCGTCTGTTTTCCGCTGCCTTGCCGGACTTGCGCGGCCAGTTTGGCTTGGATGTGCTGGAGGCGGCCTGGTTGGGAACGGCCTTGAATGCGGCGCAGTTGATCTCCATGCCGATTGCGCCGTGGCTGGCAACCGTAATCGGGCCGACCCGGGTACTGCTGGTGCCCAGCCTGCTGTTGGGCTTGGCCGCCTTTTTGATCCCTTTCTTTGCCCATCATTACCCCGTCTTGTTGAGCCTGCACGGACTGGCCGGACTTTGTCTGGGGATTTACCTGCCACTGACGATGTCCCTGGCTTTGCGCAGTGTGCACCCTCGGCTTTGGCTGGCTGTCATGGCAGCGTACAGCTTGCGTGTTTCAACCGGCATGGATGCGGGCTATGGCACGTCCGGTTTTTTACTGGAGGAGTTCAGTTGGCATTGGGTGTATTGGCCCACTGCTTTTGTGGGGCCAGTGATTGCGTTTCTGGCCTGGAAAGCCATGCCGTTGACGCCTATAGATCGCGACCAATTGCAAAACGCCGATTGGGGCGGGATGGCCTTGTTTTGTACGGGTTTGGTGCTGGCCTTTGTCGGGATAGAGTCCGCGGAACGGCTGGGCTGGACTGATTCCGGTCTGGTTGTTTCTGCTCTGCTCGGTGGCGTGGTGCTTGTGGTGGCCGCCATAGGACGTGGCATGCGCAGGCAGAACTCCTTTGCCAGCCTGATGGCTTTGAGCAATCGAAATATCCGTGTGTGCCTGATTATTGCCTGCCTGTTCGGCGTGCTGATGACACCGACGTCTTTGCTGATCCCCAGCTTTCTGACCCAGATGGGGGACTTGAAGCCCCTGCAAGCGGGTGCTGCCACCTGGATTGCGTTTGGGGCTTACCTGGCCTCGACTCCGCTGGCGATCTATCTGGCCCGACGTCTTGAGCCACGCCTGATGATGATTCTCGGTTTAAGCATCATCGCCTTCACCGCCTGGCTGGGGACTCATATTAGCCATGACTGGCGTGTGGAGCAGTTTGTTTCGATCCTGATTTTGCAGTCTGTGGGCGAGAGCACCATGTTGATCGGGTTGATCGCTGCTTTTGTGACCAATCTGAATCCTCAACATGGAGTGGCTTTGGGTGTGTATGTCCCCATTGCTCGTGTCTTTACGCCTGTTGCCGCCGCCACGCTGGTGTCTACCTGGCTGCGCATGGCAGGCGATATCAGCCGCAGCAGTCTGAGTAGCCATCTTGTAGAGGGTGACCCTCTGGTTATGGAGAGGGCTTCGGACGGCGTGGCCGCCTTGGCTCGCGTTCTGGCTCGTGAATCGCAGGTCGCTGCACAGATCAGCGCCTACAACCTGGTGTTTTGGTGCAGCTTGCTGGCCTTGTGTCTGGCCGTGCTGCTGCGTTCTTCACCCCCCAATCCCATTGCGCCTCCCTTTGCTCGACCTGTTTAGGTCCTGGCGGAGAGGCGGTTTTTTTAATCAAGGAGATTCATTATGAAATTAGGTTTATGGACAGTGGCTTGCACGGTTTTGATCGCTTCAAACTCTGTTTGGGCGGCTGACGGAACTGCACAGGTGCAGGGCCAGAGCTACAGCAAAAGTCGCGCCCAGGTTGTGCAGGAACTGGAGCAAGCTCGGGAACAGGGATTGATCAGTGTCGCTGCGCATGGTTACCCCAAAGTTCCACAAGGCCCGGCTAAAACGCGCGCTCAGGTGGTTCAGGAGTTGCAAGAGGCCCAACAAGCCGGTTTGCTGGATTTTGCAGACGATGAATATCCAGTCCTGCCTGCGGGCAGTGTTCATAAGACGCGTCAGCAGGTTGTGCAGGAGCTGGAACAAGCCAGAAAACAGGGCCGCCTTTTGTATGTAGCCCCATAGGCTGTCTTGAGCTGCCTTTGCGGTATTTTGTTTAAGGTTTAAAAAGGGACTGAGACTGCCTAACGGCAAGCTCAGTCCCTTTTGCTTTTATGAAATTGCTTTTGCGGGAACGGGTTTCAAACCTGGGCTATAGGATGACGCATCAAACGCAGCGCCACCAGTACAGACAAGCTAACGACCACTGCACTGAACAGATAAATCGCTTCCAGCCCCCAGGTTCCTGCGACTGCGCCCAGGGCAGGGCCGGTGATGCCCAAAGAAATGTCCAGAAAGGCGACATAGGCGCCCATGGCGACACCTCGGCTTTCGGGTGGTGCGCGGCGTACGGCCTCGACACCAAAACCAGGAAAGGCCAGGGAATAGCCCCATCCGGTCAAGGCTGCACCCAGGTACGCAATCGCAGGGCTGTGGGCACCCCAGATCAGCAAGAGACCCACTGCTTCCACCAGCACGCACAGCAAAGCGACGCGTGCCCCGCCCAGCTTGTCAGGCAGATGACCAAAGAACATGCGTGCGGCAATGAAGGCAAGCCCAAAGGCTGTGAATGCCAGCGAAGCATTGCCCCAGTTGCGATCAGCAAAGAGCAGGGCAATAAAGGCAGTCAGACTGCCAAAACCGACACTGCACAGCAGCAAGCCCACACCGGCGCCCCAGACCAATCCCAGGACTTGGTAGAAAGGGGTACGACGCAGCGCAGTGGGGGCGGTGGCGCGGGTCTTAAGCAGCATCACCAGGGAAATCAAAGGCAACAGCGTGACGGCGACGGCGATACCGTTAAAACCGTAATCCTGGTTCACCACAACACCCAGAGGGGCGCCGACGGCGTAGGCGCCGTACATGGCCACACCCACCCAGGCCATGATTTTGCCTGCATTTTGCGGGCCAACCAGGCCGATGCCCCAGCTCAAGGCACCCGTCACAATCAGGCTTTCACCGCAACCCAGCAAGATACGGCCAATCACCAGCACCCAGACCGATAGGGTTGGTGTGCTGACAAAGCTCAACGAAGCCAGATAGGCCAGGCCGGACAAGCACATCACCATCAAACCCAGCATGACGGCGTGCTTGGAGCCTTGTGTATCAGCCAGATTCCCGGCCCAGGCACGGGAGAGCAAAGCGGCTGCGAATTGAACACCGATAACAAGGCCCACGACCAGCGTACTCATCGCCAGCACATTGTGTACATGCAAGGGCAGTACGGGCAGGGGCAGCCCGATACTTAGAAAGCTGACGAACACGGCCAGCGTGATAGGGAGTAGCGTTAGAAAAACATGGGCGGCAGGTGGCGACTGCGCCTTCGAGGTGGCTTGCGCCGAATTGGGTACAGACATGAAACACTCCAAACATGAGTAATTGCTCGATATTTGAGATAATATGAATAATTGCTCACATCGAAAACTCGCATTCGGAGTCCTTATGCAAACGCTCCCTCAAGCCCGTCGTATCCCGCGTCAAAGCCGTTCCCGGGCTTTGGTGGAGGCGATTTTGGAGGCAACGGCTCGCGTTTTGTCTGAGCGTGGCTATGCCGGTACCAATACCAATGTGGTCGCGGAGGTAGCTGGAGTCAGCGTGGGCTCGGTGTATCAGTACTTCCCGAATAAGGACTCACTGATTGCCGCCTTGCATGAACGCCATGCTTTGCAAATGAACCAGGCTATGGAAAGCAGTCTGGCCGATACGCAGTCCCTGGGGTTGCGGGGGCGTTTGAGTGATCTGGTCAAAGCCTGGTTGGCCGCGCATCGGGTGGACCCGGAATTGCATCGGGTACTGGAAAAGGATTTTCCTTTCTTTGATGCGCCAGCCAGCGAGAGCCAGGCTGATCAAAGTATTCGTGACCGCATTCGTCAACTGCTGGAAGAGCACCGTAGCGAGGTTGCCCCGCAGGATCTGGATTTAGCCACCTGGGTAGTAATGCAAAGTCTGGAGTCCCTGATTCATGGTGCGATCATTCCGCCCGGTGTGCCGTATCCACCGGAGCAGGTGGAAGAGGCCATTGTGGACTTGCTGTGTGGATATTTGGGCTGTGCGGGCTGTGGGAATGGGGGTGAAGGGAGCTGAGTTGTCGAGCCGGTTCTCGAGTGAGTTTTGGCTCATATGAGTTTGTTGTTTGCTGGCCGGAATCACCTTCGCTAAGGCATGCAGTGGACGATGTACTGCAGCAAAACGAAGGATAGGGGGAGCATAGTCAGCTTTACGAGTGTATATCCCCGGTGCTCGGGGTCCTGCCTCAGATCCCCAGGTGCCAGCAATCAGGTGCCTGCAGTCTCGCATGGTCCCAATGTGTGTTTTACAGACCATCAAGAGCTTCCGTCAAAAAGGCGCCAATCCTTGTGGATATGGCGCCTTCTTTTTCAGGAGTTTACGAGCAGAACGGAGTCGATAGGCCTAGACCTGTCGCCCGATTTCTTCCATTGCTTCCTGAATTTCCAACCACTCTTCTTCCAGCGTTTGATGCGTCTTGGTGAGTTCACCATGTTCGGTCATCAAGGCGGGGCGTTGGTCCTTGTAGCTGTCGGAGTAAAAGTCGGGGTCCTGCATCAAGGTATCCAGTTCCTGCAAACGCAGCTGAGCTTTCTCCATGGCTGACTCCACTTTCTTCAAGCGGCTTTCCAATGGCTTGCGTTGTTGGGCTTGCCGTTGACGCAGTTCGGCTTCCTGACGGCGTTGGGTCTTGCGGTCTGTGCCTTCAGCACCTGTATCCGCACGCGCTTCCTGGCGAGCTTCCGAGCGCGATTGCGCGCTGCGGGCCAGTAGCCAGTCGCGGTAGTCTTCCAGGTCGCCGTCAAACTCCTGAACCTGTCCATCGGCCACAATCCAGAAAGAATCAACGGTAGAACGCAACAAATGGCGATCGTGCGATACCAGCAGCACGCTGCCACCGTAATCAGCCAAGGCTGTCGCCAGGGCCTCACGGGTATCCACGTCCAAGTGGTTGGTTGGCTCGTCCAGCAGGAGCAGGTTGGGCTTTTGCCAAACAATCAGGGACAGGGCCAGACGTGCCTTTTCGCCACCGGAGAAGGGGGCAGTCAGGCTGGTGACCATATCACCGCTGAAACCGAAGGAGCCCAGGTAATTACGCAGTTCCTGCTCGCGGACATCCGGAGCCAGGCGCGCCAGATGTTGCAGGGGAGTGGAGTCCGGGTCAATAGAGTCCAGCTGGTGCTGGGCAAAGTAGCCGATTACCAGACCTTTGGATTCCAGGCGTTCGCCTTTGATAGGTTCCAGCTTGCCGGCCAGGGTTTTGACCAGTGTGGATTTACCCGCACCGTTCATCCCCAAAATACCCACACGGGCACCGCCGCGTACCATCAGACGGACCTGGCTCAAAATCGCCTTGTCCTGACCGGGGTAACCCAGATCGGCTTGATCCAATGTCAGCAAGGGATCGGGTGTGTATTCGGGCGAGGGCAGGCGAATGGAAACGCTTGAGTCGTCGCGCAAGAGCGTCACGGTCTGCATGCGGGCCAACGCCTTGACGCGGCTTTGTGCCTGCTTGGCTTTGGTGGCCTGGGCCTTGAAGCGATCAATAAAGCTTTGCAGGCGCGCGGCTTCACGGGTTTGACGCTCGTAGGCGATCTGGCTTTGTTGAACGCGCTCGGCACGTTGCACCAGAAAGTCGTTGTAGCCGCCTTTGTAGCGAACCAGCTTGCCTTGATCCACGTGCAGAATCGAACGGGCCACGGCATCCAGAAACTCGGTGTCGTGCGAAATCAGCAGGACCGTGCCGGGGTAGGAGCCCAACCAGCGTTCCAGCCAGAGCATGGCGTCCAAGTCCAGGTGGTTGGTGGGTTCGTCCAGCAAGAGCAGGTCAGAAGGTGCCATCAGGGCGCGGGCCAGGGACAGGCGCATTTGCCAGCCACCGGAGAACTCGCGCACGGGCAGCATCCACTGATCGGGGCGGAAACCCAGACCGGCCAGCAGTTGCTCGGCACGCGAGGGGGCGGACCAGGCATCGGCTTCGATCAGGGCGTTTTCCAGTTCGGCAATGGCTTGGCCATCGCTGTCGGGCGTATTAGCACGTTTTTCCTGCAAGGCACGCAAGCGCTCGTCGCCATCGATAACAAATTCGCGGGCAGGGCGGTCACGGTCTGGAATGGTTTGGCGCACACTGGCCACTTCCCAGACTTCGGGGATGCTCAGGTCACCCCCGTCCAGATCCAGCTCGCCTTGCAGCAAGGCAAACAGCGAGGATTTACCCGCACCGTTCTTGCCCACAATGCCCAGGCGCTCGCCCGGGTTGACGATGAAATCAGTATTGTCCAGCAGGACTTTGACGCCGCGACGCAGCGTAATTCCAGTTGCGCGTATCACAGAGCCAGTTGCTCCCGGCTTAACAAGAGAATCTGGTCTTCAGCGGTTTCCGTGCTCAGCCAGATCGGCTCCAGCTCCGGGAAAGCGGCGATGAAATTGTCGTACTCATTGCCGATTTCCAATACCAGCACACCTTCGGGTGCCAGGAAGTTGGGGGCCGCTTCCAGAATGCGACGCACCAGATCCATACCATCGTCGCCGCCAGCCAGGGCCAGTTGTGGCTCGTGCTGGTATTCCTTGGGCAGGTTTTGCATGGACTGCTCATTCACATACGGTGGGTTGCAAATGATCAGGTCGTAAGCGGTTGGCGGCAATTGATCCAGCAGATCGCTCTTGTACAAGCTCATGCGATCGTTCAGCTCGAAGGCATCGATGTTTGACTGGGCCACTTCCAGCGCGGCGTCGGACAGATCCACGGCATCGACCTGGGCTTGCGGGAAGGCCAGTGCCGTCAAAATAGCCAGACAGCCCGAGCCAGTGCACAAATCCAGGGCGTTGTAGATGGCATCGGGGTCCGCAATCCAGGGTTGCAACTGCTCTGCCAGCAATTCAGCAATGGGAGAGCGCGGCACGATGGTGTCGGCGGTGACGCGGAAGCGATGGCCTTGCAGCCAGGCTTCGCCAGTCAGGTAAGCGGCGGGCACGCGCTCGTTGCAGCGTCGTGCGACCAGGGCCAGATAGGCAGCGCGCTCGGACTCCAGCACGGTGGCATCCAGATACGGATCCAGCGTGTCCAGGGGCAAATGCAGGGTGTGCAGCAGCAGATAGGCGGCCTCGTCCCAGGCATTGTCACTGCCGTGGCCAAAGGCCAGCTGACAGCGGTTGAACTGGCTGACAGACCAGCGCAACAAGTCGCGCACGGTGCGCAGTTCCTGCTGGGCTTCCAGCAGGGAGGAATGATCGATGCAAGGGCTTAACAAAGCAGGGATTCCAATGTACGGCGATAAATGTTTTTAAGAGGCTCAAGATCAGCCACAGCAACGTGTTCATTGATTTGATGGATGCTGGCGTTGAGCGGGCCAAATTCGACCACTTGAGGGCAGATTTTAGCGATAAAGCGGCCATCCGAGGTGCCGCCTGTCGTGGACAGATCGGTTTCCACGCCGGTTTCGGTTTCAATGGCCTTGGCAAGAGCCTGGCTTAGCGGTCCGGCCTCAGTCAGGAAGGGTTCGCCACCCAGTGTCCATTCCAGTTGGAAGTCCACACGATGACGGCGCAGGATGGACTCCACTTCGGCTTGCAGACCGGCAGGTGTCTGCTCGGTGGAGAAGCGGAAGTTGAAATGCACATCCAGCTGACCGGGGATCACATTACCCGCGCCGGTGCCGGCATGAATATTGGAAATCTGAAAGCTGGTGGGCGGGAAATCGATATTGCCGGCGTCCCACATGCGGTCTGTCAGTTCGTGCAGCGCAGGGGCGAATACATGCAGCGGGTTGACGGCCAATTGCGGGTACGCCACATGGCCTTGGCGACCCTTTACGATCAAGTGGCCGGACAGGGAGCCACGACGGCCATTTTTAATGGTGTCACCTAATTGGCGCGAGCAGGTAGGTTCGCCCACGATGCAGTAGTCCAGTTGTTCGCCACGCTCTTTCAGGACACGGCACACATGCACGGTGCCGTCGGTTGCGGGGCCTTCTTCATCCGACGTCAGCAGCAGGGCAATCGAGCCTTTGTGTTCAGGATGGGCCTGGGTAAATTCCTCAACTGCGTGGATGAAGGCCGCAATCGAGGCTTTCATATCCGCCGCACCACGGCCATACAGCTGACCGTCGCGCACGGTGGGTTCAAACGGGGGCGAGTCCCAGGCCGCTTCCGGCCCGGTAGGAACCACGTCTGTGTGACCGGCAAAAACAAACAAGGGCGCCTGGGTGCCACGGCGGGCCCACAGATTGGACACCGGGCCGCTGGGCAGATGTTCCAGGCTAAAGCCCGCTTGCTCCAGCCTTGCGCCCAGCCATTGCTGGCAGTGGGCGTCCTCAGGGGTGACCGAGGGGCGGGCAATCAGGGCTTTGAGGGTGTCTAGTACAGAATTGTCAGTGCTCATGTTCAGGCGCGAAGTAAATCATTAATACTGGTCTTGGCGCGGGTACGGGCATCCACACGCTTGACGATGATGGCGCAGGCCAGGCTGTAGAGCCCATCGGCCGAAGGCAGGGAACCAGGGACCACTACCGAACCGGCAGGGACACGGCCCTGGTAAATCTTGCCTGTTTCGCGCTCGTAAATTTTGGTGCTTTGCGACAGGAAGACGCCCATGGCCAGCACCGAGTTCTCTTCTACGATGACCCCTTCCACCACTTCGGAACGGGCACCGATGAAACAGTTGTCCTCAATGATAGTGGGGTTGGCCTGCAGAGGCTCCAATACCCCGCCAATACCGACGCCACCCGACAGGTGAACATGCTTGCCGATCTGGGCGCAGGAACCAACGGTGGCCCAGGTATCTACCATGGTGCCTTCACCGACATAAGCGCCGATGTTCACAAACGAGGGCATCAGCACGACATCGGGTGCTACATAGGCGCCTTGGCGTACCACAGCACCGGGAACGGCGCGAAAGCCTGCCTGGGCAAACGCAGCCTGGTCGTGCTGCTCGAATTTCAGAGGCACCTTGTCATAGAAGGGAGCGGGCTCGCTGGCCATGACGCGGTTTTCGTTGATCCTGAAGGACAGAAGAATCGCTTTCTTGACCCAGTCGTTGACCTGCCACTGTCCGTCGATTTTTTCCGCCACACGCAGGGAACCGTAATCCAGCTTTTCGATCACGGTATGGATGGCCGTGCGCAGTTCAATGCTGTGTTCTTGGGGGGAGAGGGAAGCTCGCTGTTCCCACGCCGATTCGATCAGACTTTGGAGGTCGCTCATAGGCTAGGCTCTGTGAATGCAGGCCGTCTTTGGCAGTATCAGGATACAGAAGGCGCATGATGCGCGGTTTACCACCGCAGCGGCCGAGCTTGAATGGAGGCAACAGGATAACCGAGTCTGCCCCTTCCATGCACGGTTTTGTGGCTTTCTTTGTCGCTTTTGAGGACAGATGCGTGTGGGATGCAGTCTGTCAGCAAGGCCAGGAAGGTGGTGTGTTGGCCAAGTGAACTTCATGTGCAGATGTGAATGCGGAGGTCTGCAATATCTGTATTGGATTTTTTTTGTTTACTTTATTTCTGAAGTTTTTTTTTCTTTTTTCTTGTGGTTCGATAATTATTTTTCTACTTACCCTTGTTTTTCTTATCCCAGCTATTTTGTTTATTTATTATTGCTGCTGCTCAATTCAATCAGCTACGTAATCAAGTATTTCAAGATAATAAAAAATAAGCATGTATTGCCATACAAGCTTTGTGTGAAATTCTTGGGCGAGGCCTGGTTTGCGGGTGTGTGCTGCCTGATCGTATAGCCTGCTTCTTTCTCGCTTGTCTCTGTAGGGCTTATGTAACAAGGGTTTAACCCTTTTTCGTCCAGGGTCATGAGTCTATCCATGTTGAGAATGAGGTGGCCTGCAGCCATGCGCTTTGATTCGGTTTCTCTTTTTACATTTTATAAAATTTATCGATTTTTTATCTGCCTAGAATGATCGTGAAGTGTTTTTTTGCTGCATTCAGTTCTTGTTTTTCATTCAAACGGAGGGCTTATGCGATCGATCCTTTTATGGCTTCTGGGTGTTCCTATCCCTATCATCATTTTGCTGGCTCTGTTTTGGCACTAAGGTGCGTGCGATCACAGTCTGAAATAAGGAATCATCATGGCTACAACGCAATTTGGTTCGGATGCAGGTTTGGGGACGCAAGCCGTGGCGGAGTCTTCGCACTCCGCTGTGTCTTGGGGCGCTGTCATCGGGGGCGCGGTTATTGCCGCTGCCCTGACGGTGACCTTGCTGGTAGGTGGGACCGGCCTGGGTTTCATGGCGATTTCCCCGTGGAGTAATGACGGGGCCTCAGGCACCACGATGGCTATCGGGACGATTATCTGGCTTTTTGTCACGCAGATCATTGCCTACGGTATTGCGGGCTATGTCACTGGACGTCTGCGTACCAATTGGACAGGTGTTCACGGTGACGAAGTTCATTTCCGCGATACGGCGCATGGTTTTCTGGTCTGGGCCGTGAGTGCGGTTGTCAGCGTCTTCTTGCTGGGCTCGGGTGTCGCCTCGCTGGTCTCGGGTACGGCTCAGGCAGGGGCGAATCTGGCCGGGGCTGGAGTGGGAGCGGCATCGGCCATCGTAGGCCAGGCAGGCAAGGATCAGGCGCAAGGCCCCGGCTTGGGCTATTTCACCGACACCTTGTTGCGTCCGGCAGATCCTGCCAATGCGCCTGCTCAGACTGGCAACCCGGAACGTGAGGTCAGCCGGATTCTGGCTCGCAGCCTCAAAGAAGGGGAGGTGTCCCAGCAGGATCAGGATTACTTGCTGCGTTTGGTGGCCAACCGTACCGGCTTGACGCCCGAGCAAGCCAAGGAGCGCCTGGACTCCGTGCAAAAGCAAGCCAAGGAAACAGCCGACAAGCTGGAGCAGCAAGCTCGTGAAGCGGCTGACACCGCTCGCAAGGCAGCCGCTGCTTTCGCGCTGTGGGCATTTGCGTCCTTGCTGGTAGGTGCCTTCGTGGCCAGTCTGGCTGCAACGATTGGTGGACGGGCGCGTATCACGCGTTAAGCCCCAGTCATGATGCCAGGCCGCTTATAAGTTGAGGCGGGCAGTGCAGGCCCCCGGATGTCAGAGCTCCGGGGGCCTTTTTGTTTCTGCTTCCATCAAGTTGCTGTCTGGTCAGTTCCTTCAAGGAACACGAATAAAGTTGCTGGGTGCTTGCCCCAAGCGGCGACGAAACATGGTGGAAAAGGCACTGGAGCTGTCGTAACCCAGATCCAGTGCAATCTGTGTGACGGATTGGCCGGCCGACAGCTTGGCCAGAGCCGCCAGCAGACAGGCTTGTTGACGCCATTCACTAAAACTCATGCCGGTTTGTTGCCGGAACAGGCGCGTAAAACTGCGCAGGCTTTTATTGATTTGCCCGGCCCACTGTTCTGGCGTGCTTTGAATATTGGGCTGACTTAAAAAGTCTTTGCAGAGCTGGGCCAGGGATGGGTCTTGAGGGATGGGGGCAAAGAGCGGCATGGTTTGCGCCAAACCGACTTCATGCAGAAGCAGTTGAGCCAAGGCGCCGTCGCGGCCATCTTCCTCGTACAGAGCGGGCAAGGCCAGGGAGGCCAGCAACAAGTGATGCAGCAAGGGCGTAATGACCAGCACTTCGCAGTGTGTGCTGCTGCGAGGTGCTGCTTCCGGCTCTATATATAAGCTTCGGGTGCTGGCGCTTTGCATGCGAACGCGATGGCGTTTGCCAGCTGGAATCCACACGCCGCTATAAGGTGGAATTACCCAGGCGCCATCGTCGGTTTCGACTTCCATCAGCCCGGTCATGGCATAGAGCATTTGCGCCCGTCGGTGCACATGAAAGTCCAGCAGCGTGCCCGGCGCGTAGTCCGTGCCAATCGCCAGCAAGGGGCGAGGGGTGGCATCTACGCTATCCAGTCGTACATTGTGCATAAGCAAGCCTCTGGCCGAAACGAAAGTATTGTTGACCGGTTTTAGCATGCCAGCCAAAGCAGGGCGACCTATTCTTGGGTTTTGTCATCTGTGTTGATGGGCGGCTATGTATTTTCTATTGCTGTTTTTTGGTTTGCTGGCTGGCGTGACCACCGTGCTGTTTGGCTTCGGTGGCGGTTTTGTGGTGGTTCCCGTGCTGTATTCGGTGCTGATTGGCATGTATGGCGTGGACAGTCAGATGGGGCAGGCGGCCATGCATATTGCGGTGGCCACTTCCACCTGCGTCATGATTTTTGGTGCTGGCCTGTCTACCTGGCGCCACCACAAGGCGGGCACTGTGCCTTGGGGGCAAGTGCGTCCTTTGCTCCTGTTCATCGCCTTGGGGGCGATTCCCGGTGCGGCAGCAGCCATGGCCTTGAGCGGGTCCTGGGTACGTTGGGTTTTTGTGGTGTATCTGGGCCTGACGATTCTGGATAGCCTGTTTCGTTCCGGCTTCACCCAAGAGTCCAGCAATACCATGCGCCCTTTAAGCAAGGCCAGTAGCGCTGGGGCCGGGGTGATTATTGGTGCGATTGCCGCCTTTTTGGGTGTCGGTGGTAGCGTGATCACCGTCCCCCTGATGCGTCGACGCGGTGCCAGCATGACCGCTGCCACGGCCGCAGCCAACCCCTTGTCCTTGCCGATGGCGGTGGTGGGGAGCCTGACCTACGCCATGCTGGCCTGGAATGCCGATTCCTTGGGGGCCTGGCATGCAGGTTATATCGACTTGCGCGCATGCCTGGTGCTGGTGATTGGCTCCTGGCTGGGGATTCGCTTCACCTCGCGCTGGATCGGCAAGATCCCGGACAGCATTCATGCCAAAGCCTATATCGCCTTGTTGGGGCTGGTGTTTTTGGTGATGCTGCTGGTTTAAGCGTTGCAGGGGTGGCCTTGCGCCACCGATCTCTCCAAGCTTGAAGGCTTCACTTTTCCTGTTTTGAAAACTTGTGTTTTTTTGTTGAGTGCGGCGACATGCAGTGCTTGGTGTGCTGCATTTTTCCCTATACTGAGCAGCACAGCACAAACAGGAGTGGGGCAACATGACAACAGAGATTGCAGTGGTCTTGGGTCTGGCTTTAATCGCGATTGTCTTGTTTGCTACAGAAAAACTCCGAATAGATGCTATCGCCTTGCTGGTGCTCAGCACCTTGGCGGTTCTGGGTTTGGTGACTCCCGAGCAGGCCGTGGGTGGTTTCAGCAATCCGGCCACGGTTACCGTCGCGGCCATGTTTGTGCTGGCTGCCGGGCTGCAAAATAGCGGGGCGCTGTCCGGGATTGGGGATTTGCTGAGCAAGGCACGCTCCCCTGTGCAGTTTCTGCTGCTGTTGTTTCTGGTTCTGGCGGTGATTGCTCCTTTCGTGAACAACACGGCGGTGGTAGCGGTATTCATTCCCATCGTCATGGCCGCCTGCGCACGGATAGGCATGTCGGCCTCCAAAGCGCTTATCCCCTTGTCCTATGTCTCGCAAATGGCCGGGGTCTGTACCTTGGTCGGGACCTCTACCAACCTGCTGGTCAATGCCATTGCCCGCGATCTGGGCCATCCCGGTTTCACCATGTTCGAGTTCACCGCCTTGGGGGTGATCTGTATGGCTGTGGGGTGTCTTTATTTGCTGACGATAGGGCGCTGGTTACTGCCCGATGCCCGTGGCGGCGAGTTGGTCGAGCAATATGAGCTGGGAAAATACATTACCGAGCTGCGGGTGATGCCCGATTCTTCCCTGATTGGCCAATCGGTGGGCGATGCCAAGCTGGGCGAGCAATACGGGGTGTTTGTGTTGGAGCTGTTGCGCGGCGATACCAAAGTGTGGGGCCCGCGAGAGCAGAAGATCGAGCAGGACGATGTGCTGTTGGCGCGCGGAGACTGGACCAAGCTGGACGAGCTGCGCAAAGAAGCGGGTCTGGAGGTAGACCCCCAGTTCAAGCTGGAACAACAGTCTTTCGAGCAGGTTGATCAGGTCTTGACCGAGGTCATGATTGCGCCGCGTTCGCGTATCAGTGGTCGTACTTTGGGCAGTTTGGGAGCAGGCTGGCACAAGAACGCCACCGTGCTGGGCATTCATCGCCGTGGTCAGGTCTTGCGTGAGCAATTGCGTGCTGTGCGTTTGCAGGTGGGCGATATCTTGTTGATGTTGACTCCGGCCGCAGAGGCGGCCGATTTGCGGGCTGACAGCAATATCATCGTGCTGTCCGAGCGCGAGGCCGAAAAGGAAATGGGTTGGCGTGCGCCGTTTGCACTGGTCACCATGGCCCTGGTGATTTTGTTGCCTGCCTTGGGCTGGGTGCCTATCAGCATCACCTCCTTGTTCGGTGCCGTGGCCATGACACTGGCCGGTTGTCTGAAAGCAGATGATGTGTACGACGCCATAGACTGGCGCATCATCATCTTGATGGCGGGCTTGCTGCCTTTGGGTATGGCCATGAGCGAGACTGGCGCGGCCCAGTTCCTGGTCGAAAATACCGTTGGTCTGGTGAAGTCCTTTGGACCTTTGACCGTGTTGGCCGTGGTCTACCTGATGGCCCTGATGCTGACGGAGTTCATGAGCAATGCCGCTGCTGCTGTCTTGCTGACACCGATAGGAATGTCCACGGCGAAAATGATGGGCGTCGATCCCACTCCATTCCTGATTGCCGTTACCTTCGCGGCTTCCACCAGTTTTGCCACGCCTGTGGGTTATCAGACCAACACCATGGTTTATGGCGCAGGCGGCTATCGTTTTGTGGATTTCCTGAAAGTGGGTTTGCCCTTGAATCTGATTTTCTGGGTGTTGGGCGTGTTGTTGATCCCCGTTTTCTGGCCCTTCAATCCGGCTTGAACCCGCTACTTATACGGCAAGAATAAAAGAAGCCCTGGTCATGGCCTCACCGGCCCCGCAGACCATCCGGATGATGCAGGGACGAGAGGAACCTGATTACAGGCTTGCATCACCCGAGGGGCCGGATTGTTCCTTGGGATCTTTCCAGCGATAGCTCAGCAGCAGCACCCACAGGGTGGCCATGCCCAGTCCGTACAACATGGCTCCATAGGAAACAGAAATATCAATACCGCAGACCCGCGAGAAGCGGTCCGCGGTATCGCAGATATTCTTGATAGCCAGTACAAACAAGACGGTGTTGACGGCCATGGCCAGACAAGCGGACACCGCCCGTTCTGCCCAGATCAGACTGGCAACGGCCAGAATGGACAAGGGCATCAAGGAGTTGAGCACACTGGTATGCCAGGCTGAATACGCCTGGGAGGAGTTGAGCAAACTTTCGTTGACGTGCGCAAAGGGAAAGAGCCACAACACAATCAAAGCAGCGCACAGGAAAAAAATCAGTTTCCTGGTGGTGATGTTGAACACGATTAAAAGTAAAAGTTTGCTTTATGAGGATTTCGAGTGTAACTGAACTGTTTTATGCTTAAAGACAAGTTGTGTAAATTTCTCGGCACAATTTGCGACAATTTTGTTACTTGAATATGACATAAACAGAAGAATTTTCGAATTTAATCACGTTTTCGTGACAAATTGACGAAGTCTATTCCAATCGTCCACCTGAGGTAAATTGGAGTCTGGATTGTATGATGGCTATCTGGATGAACACTGCAGGAGTAACAAGGATGAAACGTTCCGTACGGTGCTTGAGTGCTGTATTAAGTGTGATGGCCTTGCCCGCCTGGGCTGATAACCCGGCTTGCCAGTATCGGGCGGCCGAAATTCAGAACCAGATCAACTATGCTCGCCAGCATGGCAATGTTCATCGAGAGCGTGGCCTGGAGCGCGCCTTGACCAATGTGCAGATGCATTGCCGGGACGCGGATTTGCTGCGTGATGTACAGGAAGATATCCGCGAGCAGGAAGAGGACATCCAGGAACGCCTGGATGAAATCGCCGAGAAACGGGCTGAAGGGCGACAAGACAAGGTGGAAAAGCTGGAGAAAAAACTGGAACGTGATCGTGCCAAATTGGAACAACTGCAAGATGAATTGAAAGAATTGCAGGCTCTGGGTGCTCAGTAAAAAGCGTCACCGCAAGTCCTGAGTCTTTTCCTGTTCTGGCGATTGATCGCGTTAAAAAAGCCGGAGTCAGAAATAAATACGTGCTCCCACTGGGGGCACGTTCTTTTGAATCTGAAAGGACTGCTTATAATCACAGGTGCAGTCGGCGCAATGATGTAAGCCGACCAAGCATAAAACAAGAGTGGTATGAGCAGAAAAAGTACAGGTCGTAGCGTTAAAAAAACCAGTAGTAGAAAAAAGACAGGGCAGGCAAACCCGTCCCGATTTCTGAAGTCCGTCCTTGCCGCGGCCCTGACCAGTTTCGGGATTGCAACGGCCTGGCTTCATCCCCAAGGGCTGAACTGGCAAAGTCTTGAACCGTTTCTGGTGTCCTTGGGTTGGCCAGGTGCGACGCAGCAGGATAGTGTGCCTGTTCCGGCCTCGGTCGAGGGGTATGTTCAAACCTCTTTTGCACATTGCCCCCAGTTCTTTCCCGGCTCGCGACCTGTCGTGCCCATGGCTTACACGCAAAGAGAGTTGTGCTTCAGCTCTTTTGCGATTTTGCATAGCGGCCAAACCAAGACGCCGGTGTTTGTCGTCCAGCGTCTGAACCGTCAGCAGATTCAGTCCGCCAAAGGCTTGAAGCGCACGGATCGTTTTTATGCTGAAGGCCGTTTGCCGCAGGCAGAGCGAGCCGAGCTGAATGACTATCGAGGCTCGGGCTTTTCGCGCGGGCATATGGCTCCGGCAGGGGATATGGCGTCGGAGCAGAGCATGGCGCAGAGCTTTTCTCTGGCCAATATGGTGCCGCAAAATCAGGTCCACAACGCCGGCCCCTGGAACAAGATCGAAGCCGATACCCGTAAATATGTGGCGCGTGCCGCAGGCAATGTGTATGTGTTCACCGGACCTGTGTACGAGCGCAATGCCGCGACGATAGGTTCCAGCCAGGTTGCCGTTCCCAGTCATTTGTTCAAGCTGGTGTATGACGCAACAACAGGGCGATCCTGGGTACATTGGCAGGCTAACCAGGCTTCCACTCGTGTTGGACCACCCATCAGCTACGAGGAGTTTGTAAGACGGACAGGCTTGCACTTGCTGCCTGACACCAGTCTGAAAAGATCGGGTTGAAGCAGGCACCTTGGCGTGTGGGCACTAGCCCGTTTTATTTATTGAGTATGGCGTGGACTTGATCTTCAGAAAAATACACGCTGTCCCCTACCTCGAAAACGTGGTAACTGATGTTCTGCTCGCTGACGACGCCCCTGAAATACGCCTTGGGGGTGGCTGGCAGTTGGGTGATACGAACACTGATGTAGCGCTCGCTGGTGTAAGAAACCAGCTGTACATGCATACCTTGCTTCAAATCCAGGGCGCCTGGGAAACGGTCCAGATCGTCATGGCTGACTACAACTCGGAATGCAGTGGGCCTGTGAATGACATAGGCTTCCTTCAGCTGGAGATGTAGAGTCAGGATCTGTTGTGCTTGTGTGCTGATTTGCGCGCCCGGATGTCGGACTTCCTGCTCCAGTTCGGGATTGGGCGTCAGATTCAAGATTTGGGCCAATAGCAAAAATTGTTCGTGAGTCATAAATTGCAAATTATCAGGAAAGGGAATCGACGGGCTTTGGAGGCTCAGGGTACAGTGTTCCTATTGTCCGCGATCGGTTCTGATTTCGATTCGCGGTAATTGCAATAAAGATTTTTTGTAGGGAAAACACAATGATGGTTCGACGTCTGATTCAAAGTTGCGCGGTGCTCGGTCTGGCCGCTTTGATGGCAGCTTGTTCCTCCGCGAAGCCCGGTGGTGGCCCCGTGTCAAAACTCTTTAATGAATGCACCTGGGACCGTGAGTCCTGCATGCACGAGGGCCGTTACGAAGCCGGAGAAAGCGAGTATGCCGAGCGTGAGGCTCGAGATTTGAACCGTCAGTCCGCCGCACGTTTGCGCCGTAGCGGTCTGTAAAAGGGAGTTCTCACGGCAGTGCCGGAGTTGTTCTGCCAAACGAGGTACTGGCCGTGATTCGTGATGTGTTAGAGCGCCGGCAAACCGCTATTTATTGTGTGGCGATGTTGCTGGCCGCCTGGATGGCCAGTGTCTGGGTGATGCCAGCTAGTCTGGTCGACTGGATCAATCCAGCGCTGGCTTTCATGTTGTATGTCACCTTTGTGCAGGTGCCTATTGCCCAGTTAGGCAAAGCGCTGACCCAGCTGCGCTTTCTGGCCGTTTTGCTTCTGGCCAATTTTCTCCTGATACCTCTATTGGTCTTTGCGCTGGTGCCCTTGCTGCCAGACCACACCATGTTGCGCCTGGGCGTGCTGTTGGTCTTGCTGGCTCCTTGCATTGATTACGTCGTGACCTTTGCTCAATTAGGTCGTGCCGACGCCCGCGCACTTCTAGCCGCTACGCCGGTACTGCTGCTTGTGCAAATGCTGCTCCTGCCCTTGTTTTTGAAATTGGCCTTGGGGGAACAGTTCGGTTTGTACATCAAAGCCGGGCCGTTTCTGAATGCTTTCTTTTACCTGATTCTGATTCCGCTGTTGCTGGCGGGGGCCACCCAGTATCTTGCAGGTAAAAGCCGTAGTTGGACGCAGATAAAAACGGGTTTGGGCTTGGCCCCCGTTCCAGCCACTGCTTTGGTCTTGTTCATCGTCGTGGCGGCTGTTCTGCGACAACTGGAGCCTGCACTGGATGTCTTGTGGCGAGTGTTGCCGGTGTATGCGCTGTTTGCCATTCTGGCTCCTGTCATCGGCTGGGCGCTGTCACGGCAAGCGCGGCTGGCCGTCCCGTTGCGACGTGCGGTGGCTTTCAGCAGTGCAACTCGCAATTCTTTGGTGGTGCTGCCTCTGGCTTTGGCGATTCCGGGGGCTTTGCCGTTGTTGCCAGCCATCATTTTGACGCAGACTCTGGTGGAACTGCTGGCACAGTTGGTCTATGTGCGTGTGCTGGCTCGCTGGGGCCAAAACGAACAGGCTTGAGCGGGTTCTTGAGCAGGCACGCTGTTTATGGTTTGGTCAGTTGCCAGACCTCATTTGTAGCGGCCTTGCCCAGGCTCCGATCAGGTTTTAACTCATTGATTAAAAGGGATTTTGTTTGTCCCTGGGCTGAGTTTGCTTTCAAAATGGAGAAGGGGGCGTTAGCCTGCTAATGCCTGTGCAAACCGCTCATTTTTCAGCCAGAATTTTCACTGGAAAACCGCCGCAAAATTGCGCGGTTTTTTCTTATAGAGCTTATAAAAAAAATCACATGGCAATTGTGTAGCCAAGCTCTATGATCTGCTCCGCCTCAGCCTTGAGTGCAACATCATGTTGCGGGCATGTTCTGTGTCCGCCTTCTATTACTTAGGATATCTTCAAAATGCTAGTTGCCGCTTTTCTGGCGTTTGCAGGCCTGTGCCTGTTCGTTAATGGTGTTCGTCTCTTTTACTCTGAAGGCCATCATGCTGGCAGGCTGGTGGATGCCAAAGATGCTGCTATCGTCAACTTGTTCACGGCCGTACTGGGATTCATCTGCATGTCCCATATCTTGAACCCCGCCAATAGCACCGTGTACTCTCCCTTGTCGGCCATTTATCTGGGCCTGTTTGCCTTGACCTATTTTTGGGTAGGGGTGAACGCGTTTACAGGAAGTGATGGGCGTGCCTTGGGCTGGTATTCCCTGGTGGTCGCCTGCATCGCTGTTCCCGCCGCCCTTACAAATTTGAGCGTAGCCGAGCGGATTTTTGACTACTGGCAAGTCCTGAGCTGGTTGTCCTGGGCAGTGCTTTGGTTCATGTTCTTCTTGCTGCTGGTGCTGAATAAACCCATTGCCCGCCTGACTGGGCTGGTGTCTGCCGTGCAAGGGGTGCTGACAGCCTTGCTCCCCGCGCTGCTGTATTTCTGGGGAGTGATCTAAGAGAGCAGGGCGTTTCTTGGAAAGTAAAAAAGGCCTGGTGTGAAAACTGGGCCTTTTTGCTGCCTGATGCCTTCTGGCATAGTGAAGTAAGAGTCGGTTTTCGCTGATTTCCAACCCTGATGCGCTGCGTGTTCAGCCTGGATTTCACACACAGCGATCAGATTTGCCCCGCTCTTTTCTTCCGCTTCTGATTGTGTCGTCCGGCATCAAGCAGCACAGCACCCGCGCCTGACAGGGATAACTGATCCCCCGGGTTTCTAAGTGGGCAGTCCGTCATGGACAAACACCCACAGCCTATACAGCCATCCAGCTCATCGCGTAGCTGTGTCAGGCTGAGAATCCGCTCATTCAACATATCCCGCCAGCTCGTGGACAAGGTCGCCCAGTCCTTTGCGTTCAGTGGCCGGCCAGTAGGTAATTCATCCAAGGCTGTTTTGATGGTGGCCAGCGGAATGCCGGCGCGCTGCGCAATTTTGATGACCGCAATTTTCCGTAGAACATCCCGGTGATAGCGGCGCTGGTTACCATCGCTACGCCAGCCATGAATGAGACCTTTGGTTTCATAGTGATGCACGGTTGCAATGGTGACCCCGCTGCGGCGGGCGACTTCACCCACGGACAGAGGGATGCTGGTATCGATTCTCATGGTGTTTGGATCTCTTGACCTCATCTATACATGAGGTTTTATAAAAGACCACTCTTGCCTATGCAAGCTTTTCAAGCGGCAGGGCTACTTTTAAAAGAATGAGTCGAGATCTTATGAAGAATCAGCAAGCTTGCGCGAGTAGCGGGCAAGGGGTACCGACCGGGTGGGGTGCTTTGTTGTCGGGGGCCAATGCTATGCGTGCCCTCGTCCTGGCCGGTGGAGTGGTATTGCATGCCGTCAATGTCTACATTGTGACCACCATTTTGCCCACGGTTGTGCGGGATATTGGTGGGCTGGATTTATATGCCTGGAATACGACCCTGTTTGTCGTGGCGTCTATTCTGGGTTCGGCTCTGTCACCCAAGTTGCTGGCCTTGACGGGCCCTAAAGGCAGCTATGCCGTCGCAGCCTTGATCTTTGCGGTGGGGGCGCTTGTTTGCGCGCTGGCGCCGAATATGTCCCTTTTGCTGTTCGGGCGCTTCGTCCAGGGGATTGGCGGTGGTTTTCTCTTTGCTCTGGCGTACGCCATGATTCGTCTGGTTTTTGCAGAGCCCTTGTGGCCTCGAGCCATGGCGTTGGTATCAGCGATGTGGGGCGTGGCAACGTTGGCCGGGCCGGCAGTCGGTGGCGTGTTTGCGCAGTGGGGAATGTGGCGTGCGGCTTTTGGATCGGTCGCCTTGATTGCCGTACTTTTTGCCGCTTTGGCATTAGTAGTCCTCCCCAAACGCGAGCAACATGCCGCGGCGGTGAGCAAGGTGGCTATTCCTGTGATTCAACTGCTGTTGTTGACGCTGGCGGTGTTGGCGATCTCTGCCGGTAGTACCTCGGCAGATGTACTGCAAAATGCGCTTGGCCTGGGCTTGGCGGGGGGGTTGGCCGTCGCTTTGCTGGTAGTGGAAAAACGTTCGTCTACCAAGTTGCTGCCATCGGGGGCGTTTCAGTTCAGATCTGCTATTGCCAAACTCTATGCCTTGATGTCCTTGTTAGTGCTGACGGTGACCAGTGGTGAAGTTTTTGCACCGCTTTTTCTGCAAGTCTTGCATCAACAGTCCCCGTTAGTAGCGGGGTACCTGACGGCGCTGATGGGGGCGGGCTGGACGGTAGGGGCAATTATCAGCTCGGGCCTGGGGGGAAAAGCCATTACGCGGGCGATCATGGCTGGGCCTATCCTGGGACTGCTGGGTATGGTGGGGCTTGTTGTTTTACTGCCAGATACCAGTACGGGTTCCGTCCTGGCTCTGGCACCGATTTGTCTGGCTCTGGCCTTGATAGGCGTGGGAGTAGGGGTAGCTTGGCCCCATTTGCTGGTGCGGGTTTTCAAGGCAGTGCCAGCCCAAGAGCAGGAACTGGCGGGGGCATCGATTACAACCATTCAGCTCTTTGCAACGGCAAGCGGAGCAGCCTTGGCTGGAATGATTGCCAATGCGGGTGGACTTATTGATCCCGGTGGCGTGGAGGGAACGCGTCAAGCGGCTTATTATTTATTTGGAGTTTTTGCTGTGGCACCGCTGTTAGGGATAGGAGTGGCAAGGAACTGTCGGGCGTGAATGCTGTCTGATTAATTATGAGCCAGCTAATTTGTTCAGCATTCTGCTAGGGTTAATACTAGAGCGTCCATTAATTAGCTCTTATTGATAAAAGATTTAGTGCAATTGAAGCCTGGTTCTATATTTTTAATTTTCATGAAGGAGGTTGCCTTGTGAATAGTGCCCCCTTTACTAATCAGGTATCCAAACCCGATCCGCAGCCTAAGCCCATGCGCTGGCCTAGCGATTTTCCGGGTAAACACGATCGGCAGGAATAAGCTCCGGATTTAATCGGGAAGCCGCCTTCAAGGGCGGCTTTTTTGTGTCTGCGCTTCAAGGCTTTCTTTTGTGGGGCTCGGAAATGAGGGGGTGGGGGAATCTTTCGGGCTTGATAGTAGGAATATCAGGTGACGTGCCCGTTGCTCTTGCTGCTTCACTAAGCTGTTTGTTGTGGCCCAGCCATCTCTGTGCCGACTTTCTCTTTATGCAGGGCATGGTTTTTGTCTTGTCTGGCTGGCCGTGTTGAAGTCCTCCCCTGAGACTCCCTGACGACAAAATCCCTTCCTCTTGGGCTGGTTTCAAACCGGCTTTGACCTACGTCTATAGAACAATGTCCATACTCCCTTTCAGCTCATCAATGTAGTATAAGGTAACAAATATTCTTCGGTTTATTGGTCTTTCAGGCAAATTTATGACCTCTTTATGAATGAAAAATGTAGTTATCGAGTAAAAAACAGGAATAAATGTTATTTATTGTCAAATGTGACTAGGTAATATAATTACTTGCGAATGATTGTCATTATTGATTTTTTGTAAAGGAAAGATGGGGATGAATCGCAATCCAAAGCCAAGCCCAAATCCGGCTCCCAGCCCAAGTCCTGATCCGGCTCCCAAGCCCGAGCCGCAACCCATGCGCTGGCCCAGTGACTTTCCTGGAAAGCACGATCGCTACAACTGATGTTTAAGTAGAGGTGTTCAGGAGAAAAGCACAGTGCCCAGCGGGGGTCTTGCGATTCTGCCCCCCCGGCACGTGCTTTTTCTCAGCAGTCTCGAGGTCGATTTCAGTAAATACCGTTGGATTTATCAGATCTATATAGCGCAGCTTTGGTGGGCTGTTACCTGAAAATAACTTTATTAGCGCGGACAAGCTTTAACTAATGATTGTGAGAATGGGCTAGCTTTCGTACGCAACAATACAAGACGTGCAGCGAGTTGATTGAGTGGCAATTATTAGCGGCCAAACAATTACAAGGGAACCAAATCAATAGACGCACTCGCAGTCATGTGCATCGCTCACAGCATTGAACTGGACTCAATACCTAGGCGATGTGGCTATTTTTGTTTTTTTGAGGAATTCGTGGGGCCTTTATGGGGCCTACGATGTTGAATACTTGAAAACAGGCTATTAAAAGCTGTTAGGGTATGAAAGTTAAGCCGTTGATTTTGCTTAAAATTGATTTTTCTGAATCAACGGTTTTCATGCTCTGGTGCGAACGGAGAGACTCGAACTCTCACACCTCTCGGCGCCAGAACCTAAATCTGGTGCGTCTACCAATTCCGCCACGTTCGCAGCACGAAAGAAGTAGATTCTAGCTTGGATTTTCATCCTCGGCAAGTGCTTGCTCCGTATGAAAAACAAATAGATTAGGGGCCATCTTGTACTGGCCCCCAGGTTCTTTTGTACTGCTTTGTTTTACTTGCGTTTTGGGTTCTTGGCGATCAGGCCGCGTGCTTGCCAGTCGGCTTGTTGTTCGGCGCTGATCCCCAGATTATCCAGGATTTCCTGGGTGTCCTGGCCCAGGTGCGGAGCAGGGCGGTAGATGGCGCCAGGGGTGTGGCTCAGCTTGGGAACGATGCCGGGTACTTTAAGCGGTGTGCCGTCTGGCAGACTGCTGTCCAGCAGCATGTCACGGGCCTGATAGTGGGGATCTGCTGCGATATCGGCAATGTCATAAACCCGCCCTGCGGGAACGCCAGCCTGGTCCAGAATTTCCAGTACCTTGTTCAGTTCCAGAGCGCTGGCCCAGTGGCCAATGGCGGCATCGATCACGCCTGCATTTCGGGCGCGACCATCATTGTGCGCGTAGTCGGGATTGTCAGCCATATCAGCGCGCCCAATGGCGTTCATCAAGCGCTTGAAAATGCTGTCGCCATTGCCGGCGATCAAGGCGTACTTGCCATCCTTGCAGACGTAGGCATTGCTGGGCGTAATGCCGGGCAGGCTGCTGCCGGCAGGCTCCCGAATGGCGCCGAAGGCGGAGTATTCGGGCAGCAGGCTTTCCATCATGTTGAACACGGATTCATACAGGGCCACGTCAATATATTGACCTTCGCCCTTGTTCTGTTCACGCTGGCGCAGGGCCATCATGATGCCGATGACACCATGCAAGGCTGCCAGAGAGTCTCCAATGGACACGCCAACCCGTACCGGTGGCCGTCCGGCCTCACCGCTAAGGTGGCGCAAGCCGCCCATGGCCTCGCCAATCACGCCGAAACCGGGCTTGTCCTTGTAAGGGCCGGTCTGGCCGTAGCCCGATACACGCAACATGATCAGACCGGGGTTGATGGCTTTCAGGTCTTCCCAGCCTAGCCCCCATTCTTCCAGGGCGCCGGGGCGGAAGTTCTCGATCAGAATGTCACATTCTTTTACCAGTGTGCGCACCACGTCCTGACACTCCGCCTGTCGCAGGTCCAGGGCCAGAGACTTCTTGTTACGGGATTGCACCTCCCACCAGACCGAGTTACCGTCATGCAGCAAACGCCATTTACGCAAGGGGTCACCGCCTTTGGGGGATTCGATCTTGATGACGTCCGCGCCAAATTCGCCCAGGATCTTGGCGGCAAAGGGGCCGGCGATCAATTGGCCCAGTTCCAGGACCCGGATGCCGCCTAAAGGGGAGTTCATGTGCATATCAGTCTTGCGTAGGGAAGGTAAAGTAAGGGATCATAGTCCGGCACGGCTGTATTGTCTTGACAGGAAATTATGATTCAAAATACGTTTGTTTGGATTTACCGTGCCAGTTTCCGGTAAAATGCCGGATTACTCTTATCAATTACTCAATTTAATATAGGTCTTCAATGCAGCCCGAGGTTGAAATTCTGTCCGGCTTGGAGCGCCGAGTCGATGTGGTCGTTTCGGTGGCCGACGTAGAAAAACAAGTCCAGGCCCAGCTCAAGCGTGTGGCTCGTACGGCCAAGGTACAGGGCTTCCGTCCCGGTAAAGCGCCTTTGTCCGTTGTCGAGCGCAGCCACGGCCCTGGTATCCGTTACGACGCCATCAACGAAGAAATCGGCAAAGCCCTGGACAAAGTGATCCAGGACTCCAAATTGCGCGTAGCCGGCACTCCTAATCTGGAAGCCAAAGAAGGCGAGCCTGCTGAAGGCACCATGGCCTTTACCGCAACTTTCGAAGTTTACCCAGAAGTGGCTCTGCCTGATCTGTCCAAACTGGAAATCAAGCGTGCCAACACGCCTGTGACCGACGAAGACATCCAGCGCACCGTAGACGTGCTGCGCAAGCAACGCGCCAACTACGAATCCAGCGCTGATCGCCAAGCTCAGGAAGATGACCGCATCACTCTGGACTTTGTGGGCACCATTGACGGCGTCGCCTTTGAAGGCGGTAGCGCTGAAGGTTTCCAGTACCTGCAAGGTCGTGGCCGCATGCTGCCCGAGTTCGAGACTGCCGTTGCCGGCATGAAAGCAGGCGAAACCAAAACCTTCCCTCTGGAATTCCCTGCCGACTACACCGGCAAGGAAGTGGCTGGCAAAACTGCCGAATTCAAGATCACCGTGACAGACGTGGCCCAGCCTGTTCTGCCCGAGCTGGATGCTGAGTTTGCCAAGTCCCTGGGTCAGGCTGAAGGTGATGTGGACGCTTTGCTGGCCGACATTCGTGCCAACATCGAACGCGAAATCAAGGCTCGTGTGCACGCCCGTAACAAATCCGCTGTGATGGACGCCTTGCTGTCTGCCAGCGAATTTGACGTGCCTAACGCTCTGGTGGACAACGACGTGGAAGGTCGCATCGCTTCGGCTCGCGCCGAACTGAAAGAGCGCGGCGTGCCTGACGCAGACAAGATGCCTATCCCTGCCGAGGCCTTCAAGGAAGAATCCACTCGCCGCGTGCGTCTGGGTCTGCTGGTCTCCGAACTGGTCAAGGCTGCTGAACTGCAAGCCAAGCCCGAACAGGTTCGTGCCCGCATCGAAGAATTTGCCCAGAACTACGAACAGCCCGCCCAAGTGGTGGCCTACTACTTGTCCGATCGCCAGCGTCGCGCCGAGATTGAGGCAGTGGTACTCGAAGATAACGTCGTCGAGCACGTACTGTCCCAGGCCAAGGTGTCCGACGAGGAGGTGGCGTTCGACCAAATCATGGGAACCAACTAATGTCGTCAACCTTTGTCGACTTCTACGCCTCAATGCATGGGGGGCAATCCGTTGCCCCTACGGGTTTGGGCTACGTGCCTATCGTGATCGAGCAGTCCGGTCGTGGTGAGCGGTCTTACGACATCTACTCCCGCCTGCTGCGCGAGCGCATCATCTTTCTGGTGGGCCCGGTTCATGACAACTCGGCCAACCTGATTGTGGCCCAGCTGCTGTTTCTGGAGTCGGAAAATCCTGAAAAGGATATTTCGCTCTACATCAACTCGCCCGGTGGTTCGGTCTATGCAGGCCTGGCCATCTACGACACGATGCAGTTCGTCAAGCCGGAAGTCTCGACATTGTGTACCGGCATGGCTGCCAGCATGGGCGCTTTCTTGCTGTCTTCGGGCGTCAAGGGCAAGCGTCTTGCCTTGCCTAACTCGCGCATCATGATCCATCAGCCTTCGGGCGGTGCGCGAGGCCAGGCTTCCGATATCCAGATTCAGGCCAAGGAAATCCTGAGCCTGCGTGAACGCTTGAACAAGATCCTGGCCGAAAACTGCGGCCAGCCTGTCGAGCGTATCGAGCTGGATACCGAGCGTGACAACTTCATGGCAGCTGAAGACGCTGTGGCCTATGGCCTGATCGACAAGGTGATGAACACTCGTGACGAGTAATCATCTGTCCCTACAGGGATCGATCTGACGCAGTACTATGGCTGTTCGGGGGCGGGACTTGTTCCCGTCCTTTTACCATCCTGAAGTGAAATTTAAATTTATGTCCGAAAAGAAATCGGCCGACGAGAAAGTTCTGCATTGCTCGTTTTGCAATAAAAGCCAGCATGAGGTCAAGAAACTGATCGCTGGACCTTCGTCCGTGTTCATCTGCGACGAATGTATTGATCTGTGTACCGATATCATTCGTGACGAAGCTGCGGGCGCCACTCCTGATGGTGAACGTAAAGAATTGCCCACCCCCCAGGAAATCAAAGAGTTTCTGGATGGGTATGTCATTGGCCAGGAAATGCCCAAGCGCACCTTGGCGGTAGCGGTGTACAACCACTACAAGCGAATTCGTAGCGGCAAGGCAGGCCGTGACGATGTGGAACTGTCCAAAAGTAATATTTTGCTGATCGGGCCTACGGGTTCGGGCAAAACGCTGCTGGCTCAAACACTGGCCCGCATGCTGGATGTGCCTTTTGTGATGGCAGACGCCACCACACTGACCGAAGCCGGTTACGTGGGTGAGGACGTCGAGAACATCGTTCAAAAACTGCTGCAAAACTGCGATTACGATGTGGAAAAAGCGCAGCGCGCCATTATCTACATCGATGAAATCGATAAAATTTCCCGCAAGTCGGATAACCCTTCGATCACCCGCGACGTGTCGGGCGAGGGCGTGCAACAGGCGCTGCTCAAGCTGATCGAAGGTACAGTCGCTTCGGTTCCTCCGCAAGGTGGTCGCAAGCACCCGAACCAGGACTTTGTGCAGGTGGATACCACCAGCATTCTGTTCATCGTAGGCGGTGCTTTTGATGGCCTTGAAAAGGTGATTCGCGACCGTACAGAAAAATCCGGTATCGGTTTTTCTGCTTCCGTGAAAGCCAAGTCCGAACGAGGCGTAGGCGAGCTATTCTCTGAGGCCGAGCCCGAGGATCTGATCAAGTTTGGTCTGATTCCCGAGCTGGTGGGGCGTTTGCCTGTGGTCGCCACTCTGGAAGAGCTGCACGAAGACGCACTGATCCGCATTTTGACCGAGCCGCGCAATGCCTTGGTCAAGCAGTTCCAGAAGCTGCTGAGCATGGAAGGCGTAGAGCTTGAAGTTCAGCCCGAAGCCCTGCGTGCGGTGGCCCAGCGTGCCATCAAGCGTCGTACCGGCGCTCGCGGCCTGCGCAGTATTGTCGAGCAAGCGCTGCTGGACACCATGTACGAACTGCCTTCGCGTAAAGACGTCAGCAAAGTGGTGCTGACCGAGGACGCCATTGTCGGAAAGAGTAAACCCGAATTGATTTTGGGTCGTCCTTTGTCCGATAGTGAAGCCAGTGACACTGAGTCGCCCTTGAAAAACGCAGTAGCTTAGAGATATCTCCTCGTTTGTGCACTGTCTGGCTTTGGTCGGACAGGCGCAGGCGGGACAGGGCGACAGGCGAAGGTAAAGAGAAAGGAGTGGACCTATGAAGACCACCAGGCATAAGGGCTTGTCTCTCTTTTACTCTGTAAAGTTCTGTTCTAATGTTCGTTCGGCCTACTTGAAATATCAAAATTCGCCACAATCTGAGCTACAACAGGTTAAACCGTGAAAGGGAAGCCCAGGCTTCCCTTTTGCGTCTAAGGACATTTATAGGAAATGACTATGTCTGCGAGCCAGATTCTTTCTACGGAACCTATTGAGCTGCCGCTGCTTCCCTTGCGCGATGTAGTGGTGTTCCCTCACATGGTGATTCCGCTTTTTGTTGGCCGGCCTCGCTCGATCAAAGCCCTTGAGCTGGCAATGGAGTCCGGCAACAACATTATGTTGGTGGCGCAAAAGTCCGCAGGCAAGGACGATCCCGCTCCCGAGGATCTCTACGAAATTGCGTGTGCGGCCAGTATTTTGCAAATGCTCAAGCTGCCCGACGGCACGGTAAAAGTGCTGGTGGAAGGCTTGCAGCGCGCTCGAATCACCCAGGTACAGGATGCCGAAACCCACTTCATGGCCTCGGTGGTCGAAGTGCCCGGCGACTCCGGTGATGCTGCTGAAACCGAAGCCCTGCGTCGTGCGGTGCTGGGTCAGTTCGAGCAGTACGTCAAACTGAATAAAAAAATCCCTCAGGAAATTCTGACTTCCCTGACCGGGATTGACGATGCTGGCCGTCTGGCCGATACCATCGCCGCTCATTTGCCTTTGAAGCTGGAACAAAAGCAGGGCATGCTGGAAACGCCCAAGGCTTTGGAGCGTCTGGAAAGCCTGCTGTCGCAACTGGAAGGCGAAATTGACATCTTGCAGGTCGAGAAGCGCATTCGCGGCCGTGTGAAAAAGCAGATGGAAAAGAGCCAGCGCGACTACTATCTGAACGAGCAGGTCAAGGCGATTCAGAAAGAGCTGGGCGAAGGCGAAGACGGCGCTGATGTTGAAGAGCTGGAAAAACGCATCGAGCAGGCTCAATTGAGCAAGGAAGCGCTCAAGAAAGCCGAATCGGAAATGAAGAAGCTTAAGCTGATGTCGCCGATGTCAGCCGAAGCAACCGTGGTGCGTAACTACATTGAAACGCTGGTTGGCCTGCCTTGGCGCAAAAAGAGCCGTATCAACAACTCCTTGAGCAATGCCGAGGAAGTGTTGGATGCGGACCACTTTGGTCTGGAAAAGGTCAAGGAACGTATTGTCGAGTACCTGGCTGTTCAGCAACGTGTCGACAAACTGAAGGCTCCAATCCTGTGTTTGGTTGGCCCTCCAGGCGTGGGTAAGACCTCGCTGGGACAGTCCATTGCCAAGGCAACGAACCGCAAGTTCATTCGTATGGCTTTGGGTGGGGTGCGTGACGAGGCCGAGATTCGTGGTCACCGTCGTACCTACATCGGCTCCATGCCGGGCAAGGTGGTTCAGAACATGAGCAAGGTGGGTGTACGTAACCCGCTGTTCCTGCTGGACGAGATCGACAAGATGGGCGCGGATTTCCGTGGCGACCCATCCTCGGCACTGCTGGAAGTTCTGGACCCTGAACAAAACCACACCTTCCAGGATCATTACCTGGAAGTGGACTATGACTTGTCCGACGTGATGTTCGTGGCAACCAGCAACACCTTGAACATTCCACCGGCCCTGCTGGACCGTATGGAAGTGATTCGTCTGTCTGGTTACACCGAAGATGAGAAGGTGCGTATTGCTTTCGATTACCTCTTGCCCAAGCTGATGAAGAACAACGGCGTGCGCGATGGCGAGCTGGAAGTGACCGAAGATGCCGTGCGCGACATCGTGCGTTACTACACCCGTGAAGCGGGTGTGCGCTCCCTGGAACGTGAAATCAGCAAGATCTGCCGTAAGGTCGTTCGCAAGCTGCTGGTGGCCAATCCACAAGCCGGTACGCGTGCGGCTCGCAACAAGACACTGACCCAGGAAACCTTGGTCGTGAATGCGGCGAATCTGAACGATTACCTGGGCGTACGTCGTTTCTCCTTCGGCCTGGCCGAAAAAGAGAACAAGGTTGGCCTGGTGACGGGTCTGGCCTGGACCGAGGTGGGCGGTGAATTGCTGACCATCGAAGTCGCGGATATGCCCGGTAAAGGCAATGTGCTGCGCACCGGCTCGATTGGCGATGTGATGAAAGAATCGGTCGAAGCGGCTCGTACGGTTGTGCGTTCGCGTGCTCAGAAATGGGGCATTGCCAATAGCGTGTTTGAAAAGCGTGACCTGCACGTGCACTTTCCTGAAGGCGCTACGCCCAAGGATGGTCCATCGGCCGGTATCGCCATTACGACCGCTATCGTGTCCAGCCTGACGGGTATTCCGGTTCGTGCTGATGTGGCCATGACGGGTGAAATCACCTTGCGCGGCGAAGTTCTGCCTATCGGCGGCTTGAAAGAGAAGCTGTTGGCAGCGCAACGCGGCGGCATCAAAACCGTGATGATCCCGGAAGAAAACATCAAGGACCTGGCCGATATTCCAGATAACGTGAAAAACACGCTGGAGATCATCCCGGTGCGTTGGATTGATCGTGTACTGGAAGTGGCCCTGCAAGACGCTGTAACGCCCCTGAGCGACGAAGAAGTAGCTCGCCTGGCCGCTGAGGCCTTGGCAGCCACGCGTGCTGCTGGGGCGGGTTCCGAGTCCTTCAAGCACTAAGCATCAGCAGTAGTAAGCAAGCAGTGAAACAGGCTACCTTGGGTTCAAGGTAGCCTGTTTACATTTTGGTCAGGCTGATCGTGGCTTCGAGGTTAGTCATAT
Organism: Alcaligenes faecalis; assembly: GCF_005311025.1. Classification (GTDB taxonomy): domain Bacteria; phylum Pseudomonadota; class Gammaproteobacteria; order Burkholderiales; family Burkholderiaceae_B; genus Alcaligenes; species Alcaligenes phenolicus. The sequence continues at coordinate 2,212,988 of NZ_CP031747.1, forward strand.
TGATAGCAGTGGGAGCCAGATTTTTGGGCAACGATATTGAGGGAGTTGAAAGTCGCTAGCTTGCGCGAGGGGTTTACGGCTGCTCAAACCTGTATATCGGCATGCACTTCGACCAATAAAAAACCCCATATACCGTTTGGTACATGGGGTTTTTCTCTTGTCAGGAGCACCAAGCCTGTAAAACAGCTCTGGTGACCAAGAGAGAGGAAGCTTAATGCAGCGGGCTGGTACGAATCAGACCCACAGCAATGCCTTCCAAAGACAGGGAGTCCGGGTCGGTGATGATGATGGGTTCAAAGTCCGGGTTCTCGGGCAGGAGGACCACTTGATTGCTGGAGCGCGACAGGCGCTTGACGGTGACATCGTCGCCAATACGTACCACCACAATCTGCCCATTACGCGCTTCACTGGCTTTCTTGACGGCCAGCAGGTCGCCGTCAAAAATGCCCGCGTCTTTCATGCTCAAGCCGCGTACGCGCAGCAGGTAATCAGGCGTTTGGGTGAATAGGGTAGGGGCGACGCCAATCTCGCGCTCGATATGCTCGGTGGCCAAAATAGGGCTACCGGCAGCCACGCGACCAATAATGGGCAGCAAGAGGGCGTCAGCCAGATTGGCCAATGCGTTGCTGCTGGGAGCAGCACTTTCGCGGGTATCCGTACCGAGCAGGCGTATGCCGCGCGAGGCACCGGCAGTCAGCTCGATAGCGCCTTTGCGGGCCAGAGCTTTCAAATGATCTTCGGCCGCATTGGCGGATTTGAAACCCAGCACCTGAGCAATCTCTGCTCGAGTGGGAGGGAAACCCGTCCGTTCGATTTCAGAACGAATGATGTCCAGCACTTGTTGTTGGCGTGCAGTGAGCTTGGCGGTCATAGTATTGTCTGCTGAATATATATACAGTAAAGATTGTGCGTTACAGTTGGCGTTTTTGCAAGCGGTGAGGGCCCTAAAGGCTTAATTTTTGACCCTTCGGGCTGCTCAGGCAGACTGGGGCCAATCCTTGCGGTCCAGGGTGTACAGCACATGGGGGACGAGTTTGTGGCCCGCCGCTACACCGGGGTGATCAAAGGTACCAGCTTGCTCTGTCATGCCCAGGCGTTGCATGACGGTCTGCGAAGGCAAGTTCAATTGAGCGGTGTACGCCACAATTTGATCCAGGCCCAGTTTGTCAAAACCAAAGTCCATGCAGGCTCGTGCCGCTTCGGTGGCATAGCCCTTGCCCCAGTACTCAGGCAGCAAACGCCAAAGAACTTCCACGCAAGGCTGAAAGTACAGATCGGCGGTCGGGCGGTTCAAGCCCACCATGCCAATGAAGGCCCCGTTTTCTTTCAGCTCGACTGCCCAGGGGCCCCAGCCATGCTGGTCAATCAGGCTTTGGCTGCGGTGGGCGATGGCATCGCTTTGCTCACGGTCCAGAGTGGCCGGATAAAAACGCAGCGCATGAGGATCACTGTTCAAGCGGAAAAAGGGCTCCAGGTCGGAAGCTTTCCAGGGGCGCAGGAGTAGGCGTTCGGTGTTCAGGGAAATCGTGTCTGTCATGGTAGTGCTCCAAGGGCTGGAACGACAACGCCCTTCCGAAGAAGGGCGTTGGGGCTGTACTGAGGGACAGCTTACTTCAGGACTTGAGCGATGGCCTTGGCCACGACGTCAATATTCTGGCTGTTCAATGCAGCAACGCAAATACGGCCGCTGCTGACAGCGTAAATGCCGTGTTCCTGGCGCAGGCGTTCGACTTGCTCGGCAGTCAGGCCGGAGTAGGAGAACATGCCGCGCTGTTGCAGCACGAAGTCAAAGTTTTGGGTAGCGCCGTGCTCTTTCAGCTTGGCAACCAGTTGGGCGCGCATTTCGCGGATGCGATCACGCATGCCGGCCAGTTCAGTCGCCCAGGTCTGGAACAGTTCAGGCGAGTTCAGTACCGTGGCCACAACCTTGCCACCGTGTGTGGGTGGGTTGGAGTAGTTGGTGCGAATCACACGCTTGACCTGGCTCAGTACGCGGGAAGTTTCGTCCTTGCTGGAAGTAACCAGGGTCAGGGCGCCAACGCGCTCGCCGTACAGCGAGAAGGACTTGGAGAACGAGGAGCTGATGAACATGGACAGGCCTAGCTTGGCAAACAGACGCACTACGCTGGCGTCTTCTTCCAGACCGGCGCCAAAGCCTTGGTAAGCGATGTCCAGGAAAGGAACCAGTTGACGTTCTTTGATCAGCTCGGCGATCTGGGCCCATTGTTCCATGCTGGGGTCCACGCCGGTCGGGTTGTGGCAGCAAGCGTGCAGGACCACGATGGACTGGGCCGGCATGGCGCGCAGCGAGGCGATCATGCCGTCAAAGTTCAGGCCATGCGTAGCGGCATCGTAGTAAGCGTAGGTGTTGACCTTGAAGCCGGCGCGCTCGAACAGGGCGCGGTGGTTTTCCCAGCTTGGATCGCTGATGTAAACCTCGGACTGGGGCAGCAGTTGCTGCAGGAAGTCAGCACCGATTTTCAGCGCACCGGTACCGCCCAGGGATTGCACGGTCAAGGCGCGGCCTTCGGCAATGATGGGGGAGTCGGCACCCAGCAACAGGGTTTGAGCACCCAGATTGTAGGTATTGATCCCTTCAATAGGCAGGTAGCTGCGCGCGGCGGCTTTGCTCATCATGGCTTCCTCAGCCTTTTGAACAGCCTGCAAAATCGGGATACGCCCTTGATCGTCGTAGTAAACACCGACCCCCAGATTAACTTTGCCGCTGCGTTCGTCGGCATTGTATTGTTCGTTCAAACCCAAAATAGGGTCGCGTGGAGCCAGTTCGACGGTTTCGAAGAGCGATGTCATGATGATATGGGGGCGTTAGTGCAGAAAGGTAGAAAAACAAAGCATTAATGTGATAATACGGGCTTACCCTAAAGTGTGTCTAGCATGAAATTTGAGCCTGCCTTTCAAGAATTTCCGGGGAGTTCCTTCAAACTTTTCCAACCTTATTTGCCTGCTGGCGACCAGCCTGCGGCGATTGAGCAGTTGGTTGAGGGGATTGATGATGGCTTGATGTACCAGACCCTTTTGGGGGTAACGGGCTCGGGCAAGACCTATACGATGGCGAACATTATTGCTCGCACCGGGCGTCCGGCCATTGTTCTGGCGCCCAATAAAACCCTGGCGGCGCAGTTGTACGCCGAGATGCGCGAGTTCTTTCCACGCAACGCCGTGGAGTACTTCGTGTCTTACTACGATTACTACCAGCCCGAGGCCTATGTGCCATCGCGCGATCTGTTTATTGAAAAGGACTCGTCCATCAATGAACACATCGAGCAGATGCGTTTGTCGGCCACCAAAAGCCTGCTGGAGCGGCCGGACACCATTATTGTGGGCACTGTGTCCTGCATTTACGGTATCGGTAATCCCGGCGACTACCATGCGATGGTGCTGACGTTGCGCAAGGGCGACCGTATTGCCCGGCAGGAGCTGCTGGCGCGTCTGGTCGCCATGCAGTACGAGCGCAACGATCTGGATTTTCAGCGTGGGATATTTCGTGCTCGTGGTGAAGTGGTCGATATTTTCCCGGCAGAAAACGCGGAGCTGGCCTTGCGAGTCAGCCTGTTTGATGACGAGATTGAAGAGCTGGAGTTGTTCGATCCGCTGACAGGCAAGGTCGTGCAGAAGCTGAACCGCTTTACCGTGTTCCCTAGCTCGCATTATGTGACGCCACGCGAAACCGTGTTGAGGGCGATTGAAACCATCAAGCTCGAACTGCGCGAGCGTCTGGAATTTCTGACACGGGAAGGGCATTTGGTTGAAGCTCAACGCCTGGAGCAGCGCACCCGTTTTGATCTGGAAATGCTGCAGGAGCTGGGCTTTTGCAAAGGCATCGAGAACTACTCTCGCCACTTGTCAGGAGCAGCGCCTGGCGATCCGCCGCCGACACTGATCGACTACCTGCCGCGTAACTCCCTGATGTTTATCGATGAAAGCCACGTCACTATCGGGCAGTTGGGCGCCATGTATCGCGGTGACCGCTCGCGTAAAGAAACCCTGGTGCAGTTCGGTTTCCGCCTGCCTTCGGCCATGGATAACCGGCCTTTGAAACTGGAAGAGTTCGAACGCCGTATGCCGCAAACCGTGTTCGTGTCGGCTACACCCGCTGCCTACGAGCAAGAGCATGCAGACAATGTGGTTGAACAGGTGGTGCGACCTACCGGACTGGTGGACCCGGAGATCGAGGTTCGCCCGGCTACCACGCAGGTCGATGACTTGCTGGGTGAAATCAAGCTGCGTACTGCGCAGGAAGACCGTGTATTGGTGACGACGCTGACCAAGCGCATGTCAGAGGATCTGACCGACTACTTGTCAGAGAACGGTATTCGCGTGCGCTACTTGCACTCGGACATTGATACGGTGGAACGGGCCGAGATCATCCGGGATCTGCGTCTGGGTGTCTTCGATGTGCTGGTCGGGATCAACCTGCTGCGTGAGGGGCTGGATTTGCCCGAAGTGTCTCTGGTGGCGATTCTTGATGCGGACAAGGAAGGCTTCCTGCGTTCGGAGCGCAGCCTGATTCAAACCATAGGTCGGGCAGCGCGTAACCTGAACGGTAAAGCCATTCTGTATGCCGACAGAATGACGGACTCCATGCACCGCGCTATCGAAGAAACCGAGCGCCGTCGTGCCAAGCAGATCGCCTTTAACGAAGAGCACGGTATTACGCCGCGCGGCGTGAACAAGGCCGTCCGTGAGTTGATTGATGGTGTTGTTGCCTCGGATCCAACTGCCAGCTTGCGCGAGGATGTGCCGGACGAGTTGATTCGCGACGAGAAGGCCGCTGCACGCGAGATCAAGCGTCTGGAAAAAGAGATGATGGACCACGCCCGCAACCTGGAGTTCGAGCAAGCGGCAGCCGCGCGCGACAAGTTGCAAAGACTGAAGGCCAAACTGCTGATGGCTTGATGATTGTTGTGTATTTGCAACTAAAGCTGGACGAAAGCTCAGAAAAAACACCGTTCTGCTACCGGCTTTCATCACTCGGGTGTATTGCTTGATTTATCTCATCTCGAGAAAGTGGTGTATCCGCTAAGCAAAGGTTGCTGCGCCTTTGGTTTATTCCAAACTTCAAGCAGCTGCGACCGGTTTTTATTGGCAGCTCCCAAACGATACGGATTTGCTGTTTTCAAGGCGATTTTCGGGGTCTGTTTTCACCCCGGTTTCATCTTGCCTTATTTGGGGTTTTCCCGCAGACTTTGACGCATTATGAGTAAGGTTCTGTTTGTCTGTACAGGGAATATTTGCCGCTCCCCCAGCGCCGAAGGTGTCTTGCGCCAACTGGTCGACCAGGCCAGTTTGTCGGAGGCTATTTTGGTGGATTCAGCCGCCACGCATGGCTTTCATGTTGGCGAGCATCCTGACACACGCGCACAGATAGCCGCTCGTAAACGCGGTTATGACATCTCTACCTATCAGGCCCGACAGGTCCAGCGCGAGGACTTTCGCAACTTCGACCTTATCTTGAGCATGGACTGGGAAAACCACGCTGCCTTGCAGCAAATGTGTCCTCCCATTTATCGTCACAAGCTCATGCTGCTGATGCGCTTTGCCACTGACTATGAAGCGGCTACCGTGCCCGATCCTTATTATGGCGGCCAGGATGGCTTTAATAAGGTCATGGACTATATCGAAGATGCCTGCCAGGGCGTGTTCGAACTGGTTCGCAAGCGCGTCCCCAATTACCGTGCTGCCTGAGTGGCTACATAACACTTCAGTATAAGTGTAAAAACACACGCTCAAGCACGGTAGTTTCCCCTGTATTTGCTATACTGGACCAAATTGGTCGGATTTGCCGTTGGCAGTCCGGCCGCTTTCGCCTTTGGCAAGGAAACTATCATGCGTTTGACGACAAAAGGGCGTTTCGCCGTAACCGCGATGATCGATCTTGCGCTGCGCCAGCAAAGTGGACCGGTGACGCTCGCAGGCATCAGCCAGCGACAGGGTATCTCGCTCTCGTATCTTGAACAGTTGTTTGGCAAGTTGCGCCGCCATGAACTGGTCGATAGTGTGCGTGGTCCGGGTGGTGGCTATACGCTTGCGCGTCTGGCTCGCCACATCACCGTTGCTGACATTGTGTTTGCGGTCGATGAGCCCGTTGATGCCACCCAATGCGGTGGCAAGGGTAATTGCAAGCAGGGCACAAACGGGCAGAAAGGCGAGTGCATGACTCACGAGCTTTGGGCGACGCTTAGTCGTAAAATGGTCGATTATCTGGATTCTGTCTCGCTACAGGACTTGGTTGATCAGCAGCGTCTGCGTCAGCTCAAGTTGGCCGCTCAGGAAGCCGGCCAGCCAGAAGAATGTACTTTGTAGTGGGCAAGATCCGCTACTGACCCGGAGTTTTGTATGAGTCGCGCTCAGCGTATCTATATGGATTATGCCGCCACTACACCGGTAGACCCGCGTGTGGCCGACAGCATGATTCCCTGGTTGACGGAACGATTTGGCAATCCGGCCTCCAGCAGCCATCCCTATGGGTGGGATGCGGAAGAGGCCGTGGACCAGGCGCGCCGTCAGGTTGCCGCTTTGGTAGGGGCAGAGCCGCGTGAAATTGTCTGGACCTCCGGTGCTACCGAAGCCATCAATCTGGCGTTAAAAGGTGCCGCGCAGTTTTATCAGTCCAAGGGCCGCCATATTATTACCGTCCGTACGGAACACAAGGCCGTGCTGGATACCTGTCTGGCCTTGCAGGACGAAGGGTTTGAAGTCACCTTTCTGGATGTCCTGCCCAGTGGTCTGATTGATCCTCAGGCGTTTGAACAAGCCATTCGCCCCGACACCATCCTGGCCTCGGTCATGTTGGTGAATAACGAAATAGGCGTGATTCAAGATGTGCAGGCCCTGGGGGCAATGTGCCGGGAGCACAAGGTGCTGTTCCATGTGGACGCCGCCCAGGCTACCGGCAAGGTGGCGATCAATCTGCAGGAATGGCCGGTGGATTTGATGTCCATGTCTGCCCACAAGACTTACGGTCCCAAAGGAATCGGTGCCTTGTATATCCGTCGTAAACCGGCGGTGCGCCTGAAAGCGCAGATTCACGGTGGCGGCCACGAACGCGGGTTTCGCTCCGGTACGCTGGCCACTCATCAGATCGTGGGCATGGGACGTGCTTTTGAACTGGCTGCCCAGGAGATGGACCAAGACAATCAGCGCATCACCGCGCTGCGAGATCGTCTATGGGCCGGCCTGCAGTCTATCCCTGATCTGTTCCTGAATGGCACCTTGGATCAGCGCGTGCCCCACAACCTGAACATCAGCGTGGATCACATCGAGGGCGAAGCTCTGATGATGGCTCTGACAGATTTGGCAGTGTCCAGTGGCTCGGCCTGTACCTCGGCCAGCCTGGAACCGTCCTACGTATTGACGGCTCTGGGTCGTAGTGATCAGTTGGCGCACAGTTCCCTGCGCTTGAGTCTGGGCCGTTTCACGACCGAGCAGGATATTGATGACACGATTGCGGCCATCCGTCGTGTGGTTGAACAATTGCGGGCCATCTCTCCCTTGTGGAGTGAGCCTGCTTCGGAGCAGTTCGCGCAATGATATATAGTGACGCTGTCATGGAGCATTTCCTGCACCCGCGTCATGTGGGTGTCATGAACAGCAGTGATGCTGACGTAGGTACAGGGGAAGCGGGAAGTCACGAAACCGGGGCCTTGATTCGCATCCAGCTCAAGGTATCGGAGCAGGGCCAGATTCAGGATAGCTGTTTCAAGGCTTATGGCTGTGGCTGTACCATCGCTGCCGCCTCGTTTGCGACACAGTGGCTGCAAGGTCGCAGTCTGGAGCAGGCAGCTCAGTTCTCGTCTACAGATGTGCAGCAAGCGCTGGAATTGCCGCCGGTCAAAGTGCATTGTGCTTTGTTGGCCCAGGAGGCGGTTCAGGCCGCTATTGCCTCGGTACAGAACAAAGGCGCGTTTTAGTTGTCCAAGCCTGAAGGCTGAATATTCTTTCAGGTTTATAGAAAGGAAAAGATTATGTCTATTTCTCTTACTCAGCCCGCCGCAGAACATATCCAGCGTCATTTGAAAAAACGCGGGGGCGGTTTGGGGCTACGTTTGGGTGTACGTCTGACCGGTTGCTCGGGTCTGGCCTACAAGCTGGATTTTGTTGATGAGCCGGTTGAAGGCGATCAACTGTTTGAAGAGCACGGCGTTAAACTGTTTGTTGATCCTAAAAGCCTGCCCTTTATTGACGGCACGCGTCTGGATTATGGCCGTGATGGCCTCAATGAAGGTTTCAAGTTCATCAATCCAAACGAGAAAGCCTCCTGCGGGTGTGGCGAATCGTTTACCGTGTAGGAACTCATGTCATTACGTTTCGGTTTGGCGGCCAATCAATTGCACCATGATTCGGCAGATGCGGCTTTGTTTCAGTGGTTGCGGCGCTCAGCCAGCGGTATTCGCGAATTGGAAGTTGAGCTTTACACGGTCGGTCGTACCTGTAATGCCATCGAGCGGTCGGGCCTGCTGGAAGGCTATGGCGGCCTGGTTCGCTATCCCTATGGTCGTGATGGCGGTTTGATGAAGCTGGTGGCCCGGGTCACGCAAAGCCCGGATGGTACACCGCCTTTTGATGGCGCCATTTACCTGATTGACCCGGTAGACCCTTCCTCCATTTTTCCGGAAGCACTGGCGCTCAAGCGCCAATGCATCACGCATGGCCGTCCTTTCATTTCTACCTTGATGGGTGCAATTGAATGGATTGAAGTGGAGCGTGTCAGCCGCGGTTTGTGGCCCGATTCCAGCTGCAAACGTATTTTTGACTTCCCTAATCAAACCTTGGCCATGATTGCGCACGATGCACTCAAGGACAAGATGATTGAGTTTGCCGACAAGCATTTTGATTTGCTGTCTCGCTTTGGCCAACGCGTGGGAACTGGGACGACAAGCCGCTTGTTGAATGAGCTGGCCTGGTCTAAAGGTTGGCCCAAGGACACACCCTGGATTCAGTCATATCTAAGTGGTCCTTTGGGTGGCGATGCGCAAATTGCCGAGCTGGTGCTGGAAAATCGTTGTCAACGTGTCATCTTCTTTGAAGACCCGCACGTTGCGCGTCAGCACGAGGCTGACATCCAGTTGCTGGAGCGTGCGGTGCGCGTGGTGGCAGACAAGGCTTCGTGTTTTTCTTCGCCTGAGGTAGCTCATAAATGGGCGCAGGCGGTGATGCGTTTGCCGGTGGATTAATTGCCTGCAAATCGTACTCGCAGCACAGGTGCAACACGGTGAAGCTATGAACCTGGATTCGCAATAAAAAGAGGACGCTTTCGAGCGTCCTTTTTTGTTTCGGCATGACGTGTTGCTGAGCAAGTTTTCAGACTGCGCGAAAGTCGCTGATAGCTGCTTTAGCAACGGCCGGGACGGGGGCTGCTTGATTCGCGCATGGGGGCTCTCTAGACTACAGTTCGTGATTGGCAAGCACTGCAAACACAATGTCGCCTGATCAATGGGCAGTTTGTGGATACTGGAGGTAGGCTTGAATCGACGCATGATCTTGAAAGCGACCGGCGCGGGTATCGCCGCCCGGCTTGGTGTTCCTGTTTCTTCTCTGGGTGCTATGTTTGCCACGGCTCCGGCACGTGCGCAGCAGGCCGATACGTTTCCCTCCGGGCCTGTGCGTATTGTTGTTCCGGTGAATCCGGGCGGCAACGCTGACCGTATCGCACGGATGCTCGCGCAAAATCTTGCCAAATTGTGGCAACAAACGGTGATTGTGGATAATGTGCCCGGCGCTCACACCAGCCTTGGCGTCAACCGGGTAGTTCGTGCAGCCCCAAACGGGCATACGCTCTTGTCTAGCGGGGATCAGCTTGCGATCAACGCTGCCCTCGGTCGCAAGCTGCCCTATAGCGAGACGGAGGTCCGTGGCGTGACCCGCACTATTGTTAATTCGCAGGTGCTGGTGGTGCGTCCCGGTCTGGGCGTTAAGCACTTTGATGACTACGTGGCACTTCTTAAACGTCAGCCTGGCGAAGTATCTGCAGCGCTGCCGATTGGTTACGGCAGTATTTATCATCTGGCCGTCGAGATGCTTAACCAGCGTTTGGGTACGCAAACCAATAACATTCCCTACGCGGGAGGGGCCCCCGCTATGTTGGACATACTGGGCGGGCATGTTGACGGAGCACTTATTGATATCTCTGGAACAATCCAGAACATTCAGAAGCGTGAGCTCATCCCTCTGGCGGTGACCTCGCCGGAGCGCTCGAAGGTTTTACCGGATGTTCCTACTTTTCATGAGTTGGGTGTTTCTGATTTCGTGATCGAAAGCTGGCAGGGCGTCTTTGTGCCACGTGCCACGCCCAATAAGGTAGTTGAGGTGTTAAATCGCGATATCACGGCTGTACTGCGTTCACGCGAATTTGCTGAGCCATTGGAGGAGCAGGGCTTTGTGATCGCGCCTGATTCGGCTGAGTCTCTGGATCAGATCGTGGCACGTGATATTGCCCTGTTTCGTAAAGTGGCGGCAACTGCTGGCATCAAGCCCGAATGAAGTCTGCCCTTACAGGTGTAGGGCTGGCTAATGATGAGATTGGAGCGGGGGTTTGTTCAGGGACCGGGAAGAATAGCTGCGTATCTGTGTATGTGTATGTGTATGCGGGGTCGAGGATGCATAAAAAAACGCGCGGTCTTGACCGCGCGTTTTTCTGTCTTGAGACTGATTAGTCCTCGCGACGCAGGTGCGGGAACAGGATTACGTCACGGATAGCAGGGCTATCGGTCAGCAACATGACCAGTCGGTCGATACCGATACCGCAGCCGCCTGTAGGGGGCATGCCGTATTCCAGCGCACGGATGTAGTCCGCGTCATAGAACATGGCCTCTTCGTCGCCAGCGTCCTTGGCCTGAACCTGGGCCTGGAAACGTGCGGCTTGATCTTCAGGATCGTTCAACTCCGAGAAACCATTGGCAATTTCGCGACCAGTAATGAACAGCTCAAAGCGTTCGGTAATGCCTTCCTGGGTGTCCGAGGCGCGTGCCAGTGGCGACACTTCCACGGGGTAGTCCACGATGAAGGTAGGGTGCCACAGCTTGGATTCTGCAGTTTCTTCAAACAGAGCCAGTTGCAAGGCACCCAGGCCGGCATCACGCAGTGGCGGCGAGTTCACGTCCACTTTCAGGCGAGCCAGTTCGGTACGCAAGAACTGGATGTCTTCCAGTTGCTCGATCTGGTAGGAAGGAGCGTACTTCATGATGGCGCCGGTAATGGTCAGGCGATCAAAAGGCAGGCTCAGATCCAGTTCGCGTTCCTGGTACTGCAGGGTAGCGGTACCACGGGCGCTGATCGCGGCTTCGCGTATCAGGTTTTCGGTGAAGTCCATCAGCCACTGGTAATCCGTGTAGGCTGCGTAGAACTCCATCATGGTGAATTCGGGGTTGTGACGAGGGCTGACGCCTTCGTTACGGAAGTTGCGGTTGATCTCGAACACGCGCTCGAAACCGCCCACGATCAAACGCTTCAGGTACAGCTCGGGAGCAATACGCAGGTACATTTCCATGTCCAGCGCATTGTGGTGGGTCACAAAGGGTTTGGCCGATGCGCCACCCGGAATGGGGTGCAGCATGGGGGTTTCCACTTCCAGGAAGTTGGCCTGGGCCATGTGCTGGCGCAGGCTGCTCATGACCTTGCTGCGGGCCAGGAAGGTTTGACGGGTGTCTTCACCCATGATCAGGTCTACGTAGCGCTGACGGTACTTCAATTCCTGGTCAGCCAGACCGTGGAATTTGTCGGGCAGGGGGCGCAGGGACTTGGCCAGCAGGCGCACGCTGGAAGCATGTACGGACAGCTCGCCCTTATTGGTTTTGAAGACTGTGCCTTCCACGGCCAGGATGTCACCGATATCCCAGCCCTTGAATTCCGCGTAGTTTTCTTCGCCCAGTGCGGCTTTGTCCAGGTAGATCTGGATGCGGCCGGAAGCATCTTGCAGTGTGGCAAAACTGGCTTTACCCATGACACGCTTGAGCATCATGCGGCCAGCTACTTTCACGACTTTATTGGTTGCAGCCAGGGCATCCTTGTCCTGCTCGCCGTACTGGCTGTGCAGCTCGGCAGCGTGGGCGTCAGGGCGAAAATCGTTGGGGTAGGCGATGCCGTTTTCGCGCAGGCGGTCCAGTTTGGAACGACGCTCGGCGATCAGGCGGTTTTCGTCTACGACGGGGGCGGAAGTGTCTAGCGGTTCAGTCATTGTGTCAGTACTTATTCGTAGTGGCGGATGTCATCCAGGACGTGCTGGCCAAAATCCGGGCTGTTCAGGTGGCGCAAAATGCGCTCGGCCGTATCGTCCGGGCTGCTTAGCTGACCTTGTTGATGCAGGTCGATAAAGCGGCTCAGGTTCGGGAACTGGTCGCGGGATTGGCTACGGATATGGCCTTGCATATCGGTATCGACCACGCCAGGGGCCAGAGAGCAAACGGCCAGCTCGGGATTCTCCAGCTTCAGGGTTTGCGTATAAAAATCCAGCGCTGCCTTGCTGCAGCCGTACACGGCCCAGCCCGAGACGGGTTTGCGGCCAGCACCAGAGGATATATTGAGCACCTGGCGTTGGGCATCCTTGGGGGCGCCTTGCAAGAAGGCGGCGGTCAGGCTCATGACACTGGCGACATTCAATTGCAGCGCCTGTGTAATGGCCTGGGCATCGAGCAGGTGGCTGGCCTGCCCAACGGGATCAACCGTGCCCGCATTATTAATGAGGACGTAGCGTTGAGCCTGTGTCTGGCTGATCAAGGCTTGCAGAGCCTTGGCAGCCTGTTGTGCGCCTTCCGCGCTGGCCAGATCCACTTGCAGATGTTGATGAGCCCCTTGGGGCGCATCCAGTTGCAGTTCGCTGCGGGCCAAAGTGATCAACTGATGGCCAGCGGCCAGTGCCTGACGTGCCAGGGACAAGCCCAGACCGCGAGAGGCACCGCTTAGAACAGTCAGCGTGGAAGTGTGCATATTAAATACCTTGTTTCAGGCTGGCTTGAATAAAGGCATCCAGGTCGCCATCCAGAATCTTCTGGGTATTGGAGCTTTCGTAGTTGGTACGCAAGTCCTTGATGCGGCTTTGGTCCAGCACGTAGGAACGGATCTGGTGACCCCAACCCACATCGCTCTTGGAGTCTTCCAGTTTTTGCTGCTCGGCCATACGGTTGCGCATTTCCAGCTCGTACAGGCGGGACTTCAGCATTTGCATGGCTTCGGCACGGTTACGGTGCTGCGAGCGGTCGTTCTGACACTGCACCACAATGCCGCTGGGCTCGTGCGTAATACGAACGGCCGAGTCGGTTTTGTTAATGTGCTGACCACCGGCACCACTGGCGCGGTAAGTGTCGATACGCAAGTCGGCCGGGTTGATTTCGACTTCAAAGGAGTCGTCGATTTCCGGGTAGACGAACACGCTGGTGAAAGACGTGTGGCGGCCATTGGAGGAGTCAAAGGGGCTCTTGCGAACCAAGCGGTGCACGCCGGTTTCAGTGCGCAGAAAACCGTAGGCGTAATCGCCTTCAATCTTGATGGAGGCCGATTTGATACCCGCCACGTCGCCGTCAGACTGTTCCAGGATCTCAGCCTTGAAGCCCTTGTGTTCGGCATAACGCACATACATGCGTAGCAGCATGGAGGCCCAGTCCTGGGCTTCGGTACCACCCGCACCGGCCTGAATATCCATAAAGCAATTCAGCGGGTCGGCAGGGTTGGAGAACATGCGGCGGAATTCCAGCTCTTCAATACGGCTGGCCATGGCGGCACAATCTTCTTCGATGGCGGCGATAGTGGCATCGTCATCGTCCATCGCGGCAAGCTCAAACAGGTCCTGCGAATCTTTCAAACCCGTGTGCAAGGCGTCCAGCACATGCACCACGTTTTCCAGACTTTTCTTTTCGCGGCCCAGATCCTGAGCGTGCTGAGGATCGTTCCAGACGTTGGGATCCTCGAGTTCGGCATTGACTACGTGCAAACGATGAGCTTTGTCATCGTAGTCAAAGATACCTCCGTAAGGCATTTTCCCGCTCCGAATAATCGGCAAGGCGGGCTTCCAGTTGATTAAGTCGTTCCGATTCCATGATTCAGCGGCTTTCCTATATTTGATGTGCCACCCACGCCAGCCAGCAAGGCGGCGCGCGGCAAACTTCCGATTTTACCCTTATCGGAGGTCTATGGCACGTATTGGCCGCTCAGGAACCGGACATTGTGCACGTGGCTGTGCGATAGGCGGACACGGATCGGTAAGAAGGCTGCGTGGGGGCGGCGGGCAGGGCGGGAGCATCGGGCTCGGAAAGATCGCTATCCAGACTGAAATGCGCCACCACCTGGGCCAGCAAAGTGGTTTGCTCCAGCTGCTCCTGAGCGGTGTGCGCGCTGTGTTCAAGCAGTTGGCGGTTGGACTGGCCTTGCTGGTCCAGGCGCGTCATGACCTGGTTCACGTAGTCGATATGCGTCGCCTGCTCCTGAGAGGCTTGGGCAATATCGGCCACAATGCTGCGCATTTCATTGACCTTGTGTTGTGTGTTGGCCATGACTTGCGCCATACCTCGGGCGGCAGCCGAGCTTTGCTCGGTTTGTTCGACTGAGCTGGAAATCAGGGTGGAAATCTGTTGTAAGGCGTCGGTGGAGCGCAAAGCCAGGTTGCGCACTTCGGCAGCAACAACCGCAAAGCCATGACCATGGACTCCGGCGCGGGCGGCTTCCACCGCGGCATTCAGGGCCAGGATATTGGTCTGAAAGGCAATGTTGCGGATCAGTTTGGTGATCTCACTCATTTTGTTCGAGCTGTCGGCAATTGCGTCGATGGTATCGAGCAGGCTGTGTACAGCTTGATTGCCCTGGGCCACCTGGCTGGAGGTGTCTTGCGCCAGATGATCGGCGGTTTGGGCCTGCTCCGCGTTCTGGCGCACGGTGTCAGCCAGTTGATTCATGGCCTTGACGGTCTGATTCAGTTCGGCCGATTGATCCAGAATTTGCTCGCTCAGGTTCTGGCTGCCCAGCACAATTGCATGCGAGCCGTCGCGTATCAAGCCGGTTTGTTCGCGGATCTGATGCACCACGGTTTGTACGCCCTGGCCGATGCCATTGAGTGCCGTGAGTAAGGTCCCGAACTCATCATGGCGACGCACGCTGAGCTGCGCATTGAGCTTGCCCTGGGCCAGTTCCTTGGCCAGATTAGCCCCTTGATCCAGCGGCTGCTTGATGGAGCGATACAAGAGGCGTAGCGCAATGGTGCTGGCCATGAAGAACAGGGCCAGTGCCGCTAAGGCCAGGCTGAACGCACTGTCGCTGCTACGACCAGCCAGATCCAGGGAACTGTCCAGGCGCTCGCTGAACTGGTGCTCGAACTGATCCAGTGTGTTGGTGATTTGGGCCGAGGCTTGAATGTATTGCTGGCTGAACACCAGCACTTTGGCCATCAAGGCATTGGGCAGGGCGATACGGATAGCGCCGTTGCCATCTTCAAACTGGCCGCTGGCGGTTTGAATGGCTTCGGACTGAACCTGGCTGAGTGCCAGGGTCTGTTCATAAGCAGAGCGCAGCAGGTCCTGTTCAGCCGGCTCCAGCTCCAGATCCCTGAAGCGGTCCAGCATCGCCAGGGCGACGCCGTCCTGATCCGCCTGGGCACCCGTAAACACCGCCAGAAGGTGGCGGAAATTATCCTGAAATTCGATCTGTTCGCTGGAGACAAACGCGATGGCCTGACGGCTGAGCAATTCGCTGATGCGTTTGAAGTCTTTGCTAAGCGCCGTCGTTTGATGGCGCTGGGCTTCCAGATGCTTGCGCTGTTCGATGCTGCTGCTCAAATGTTGCAGGGCAATCAGCATCAGGATTAGAAACAGGCTCAGAATTGCAAAATAGGCGATGAAGCCCGTTTTGAGCGTCAGTAGTTTTTTCAAGGCGACTCCCACAAGATGTGGGGTGCGCCCGAGCGCTGATGGCTCTTGTCGCACCCCTGTCAGGCGCGCCTATCTTTGCATCTAATTGTGACAGGGGTGTGGCGATATGTCTTAACGGCGGTGGGGAGTGCGACGAGGGGCAGAGGTCGGCGCGCCAATACGCTTGGGCAGGTGGCGGAAGATAATGCGACCTTTGCTCAGGTCGTAGGGCGACATTTCCAGGGTAACGGCGTCGCCAGCCAGAATACGGATGTGGTGCTTGCGCATTTTGCCGCCCGTGTAGGCGATAACGGCGTGACCGTTGTCCAGGGTGACACGAAAGCGCGAGTCAGGCAGGATTTCGGTGACGGAACCTTGCATTTCAAGTAGCTCTTCTTTGGCCATAAATCGGGACTCCTTTAAAAATAATAATTCCCGTCTGGCCTTGCTGGGCGGGACGGGGACGGGCTTGGAAACAAGGCAGACCGACAAACCGGACAAGCGGTGTCTGGAGCCCAGCCTTGCACTAGGCCCATAAAAATCGGGGTGAATCTGTGTCTGTCAGGAATGGTTGGTTCCAGACAGGGTCAGGTGGATCAAATTGAAAACACGCCCGCCGTTCATAGGGGGATCCAGCCGGGGCAGACAAGGTCTGCCTACCTGAAAAACGGGCAAAAACACGAATACTTGCCAGGAACAGAGACCTGCATAACGACGCGCGGGACAGGCCCTTGCGGTTAAAGGTGCTGGTTGTGGTGCCAAGTAATGCACTTGGGGCGCTTGATCGGGTCAAGCTTTATTCCCAAAAGTGGGGGTGTTTCAAGGTCGATTTACCCTGGGTAGCTGCATCTGATGTTGCTAAAGTCAGACGAGCGTGGATGGGATGGGCCAATACAATTCAATCAGCGCCATGACGTGACAATTGTATGATTATAAATAATATTTATGGATTGGTCAAAGATTGACCAGTTCTCATCGTCACAAGCAGGTAGGTAAAGGCGTAGAGGGCAGGGCATGCTTGCCTATATACTAGGCCAATCGTAACGGCGCAGAGTTGACCTGAGGAGGGATCACATGCGCCGTTGCCGTTTTTTAGGACATGCTTGTGAGCACTCAGAAATTGACCCCTGGCACGACGGCTTTACTGGTTTTACCCACGATCTTGTGGGCAAGTAATGCTATTGTGGGGCGCCTGATTCATGATCAGGTTCCGCCCATTACCCTGAATTTCTTCCGTTGGCTGGTAGCTTTCACCATTCTGCTTTTTGTAGGACGGCAAGTGCTGCGACGCGGCAGTAATTTGTGGACCAACTGGAAGCGCTACTCGATTCTGGGTTTGCTGGGCATAGGGATCTATAACGCTTTGCAATACCTGGCACTACAAAGCTCGTCCCCCATTAACGTGACTTTGGTCAACGCCAGCTTGCCGTTCTGGATGCTGGTCATTGGACGCCTGTTCTTCAAATCTACCGTCAATGGGCGTCAGTTGGTGGGGGGCTTGATGTCCTTGCTGGGTGTGGTGCTGGTGCTGACGCGTGCGGACTGGCAGGAGCTGATGGCCTTCCGTTTTGTGCCGGGTGATGTGTACATGGTGATTGCCACTATCGCCTGGGCGATCTATAGCTGGATGCTCAGTACGCGCCGCCATGAGGGTGCAATCGCAGAAACCTGGGCCACTGTAGTGATGGCACAAGTGTTTTTCGGTTTGATCTGGTCGGGTGCTTTTGCCGCCATGGAGTGGAAGTTCACCGATTGGCATATCGACTGGTCCTGGGGCTTGTTGCTGGCGATTCTGTATGTTGGGACAGGCCCGGCTCTGATCGCCTTGCGATGCTGGGGCGTGGCTGTCCAGCGAGTGGGCGCTGCCACGGCCGGTTTCTTCGTCAATCTGATGCCCGTATTTGCCGCCTTGATGTCGGTTTTTATTCTGGGCGATACCCCCAAGCTCTACCACGGTGCGGCTTTCTTGCTGATCGTAGGCGGGATTTATGTGTCTTCGCGTAAAAGCTGAGGCTTGAGCGGATGCGGGTGTCTTGCGACACGCTGGATGCAAAAAAAGGACGCCCGGTAGAGCGTCCCTTTTTACTTTGTGGACTTGGGTTCAAGCCCTTGCACCTGGCTGCAGGTGTTTACTTGCCATCGCCCATGCGACGGAAAATTGTCGCGACCAAGGGACCGGAAATATTGTGCCAGACGCTGAAGATTGCGCTGGGCACGGCGGCCAATGGCGAAAAGTGGGCGCTGGCCAGGGCCACACCCAGCCCGGAGTTTTGCATACCCACTTCAATAGCCAGCGTCTTGCGCTGTGCTAAAGGCATGCCGCTCAAGCGTGCCAGTACATAGCCCAGGATGTAGCCCAGGGTGTTATGTACAACGACAACCGAGAACACCAACAAGCCACTGGTCGCAATTTTGGGCTGGTTACCCGCGACAACAGCGGCCACGATAGCCACAATGGCCACCACAGATACCAGGGGCAGGGCCGCCACACCGGCTTTGATCTTTTCACCCATCAGGGATTGCACAATAATGCCCAGGGCAATTGGCAGAATCACTACCTGAACAATGGACCAGAACATGGCCGAGGCGCTGACTTCCAGCCATTGGCTGGCCAGGAAGTAAATCAGGGCAGGGGTGACGATAGGAGCCAGCAAGGTGGTGACCGACGTAATGGCAACCGACAGGGCCAGGTCGCCACGGGCCAGAAAAGTCATCACGTTCGACGAGGTGCCACCGGGGCAGCAGCCCACCAGAATCACGCCAATGGCCAATTCGGGTGGCAGGGAAAAGGCGTAGGTCAGAAACCAGGCCAGACCGGGCATGATGATGAATTGTCCCAATACACCAATAGCCACACGGCCAGGGCGTACAAACACCTCCGCAAAGTCCTGGCGCGACAAGGTCAGTCCCATACCGAACATGATGATGCCCAGAAGTGGAACAATATAAGCGCCTAACCAGCGGTAGTGGTCGGGAAAGTAATAGGCCAGTACGGCAAACAGTAGAACCCAGATGGCAAAGGTATTGCCAACAAAACGGCTCAGGCGGGCGATAGCCTGCATGATGAAATATCCTTCAAGGAGCACGGCTGGCCGGTGGGCCGGCGCGGTGCGGATTAGTCTGTTATGGGGAGCAGCATGGGTCGGGCCGGGTGTAGGGCCGTCCATCGCAGACCTGCTTAAGGGCTGGCGACGCGACTTTCCGATGGGGTGGGATAAAGCGCTGGCAACACGGGGCTGTACGGGCAGATCTGGGTAAGGTCAGGGGTACAGGCGGTGGTGAGCGAAACGGACAACATGGCAGGCCATGTTTTTTATCCTGGAAGGCCGAGCTCGGGCGTATTGTAGACCTTGGCCGCCGTGGTATTTTGATTAGCTGCCTTGCAAATGTGTGTATTAGGAGAGGGTGGGTGAATAGAGCGGGATCACGTCTGGCGGCATACGCCTGTTTGGCCTTGTCCATGTCCTTGGTGGGCAGTTATATCGCCCTGACACGGCCGTTGGTGGCGGCACTGCCGGTGTTCTTGCTGGCCTGGCTGCGTTTCGGCATTGGCGCGATAGCCATGCTGCGTTGGCTGCGCAAACCGGCGACCGAACCCGCACTGGACCTGCGTACCCGTGGCCTGATTTTTCTGGAATCCTTTTTGGGTAATTTCCTGTTCACGCTGTGCATGGTGACGGGCATCAGCATGACCAGTGCGGTATCTGCAGGCGTCATTTTGTCTGCCATCCCCGGCATGGTGGCTTTGTTCAGTTGGTACTTCCTGAAAGAAAGCATAGGGCCGCGCACCTGGGTGTCACTGGCCCTGGGGATGGGCGGGATTGCCTTATTGGCCTTGGTACAGGCGGATGATCACGGTGTGGGTCAACTGGACCCAGGAAAAATGTGGCTGGGCAATGCGCTGATCTTTTGTGCCGTCCTGTGCGAGTCGGCTTATGCGGTCATAGGCAAGCGCCTGACCGCCGTGCTTAGTCCCAAGCGCATCAGCGCGATTATCAATCTGTGTAGCCTGGTGCTGATTACGCCCCTAGGTTTATACGCCGCCTGGGATTTCGATTTCACGGCACCGGCAGGCTGGATCTGGCCTTTGCTGGTGTTTTATTCCTTGGCTGCAAGTGTCTGGACGGTCTGGCTGTGGATGACGGGAGTGCGTTCCGTACCTGCTTCGCAAGCCGCGGTGTTTATGGTCTTGATGCCCCTGGGCACCGCAGCAGTAGGTGTGCTGGTGCTGGGTGAGAGCTTTACGACCGTGCATATTTACGCCTTCATCCTGGCCTTGGCGGGTTTGCTGTTGGCGACGTTGCCGCAGCGTTCAGGAGCCAAATCGCCCTGACTTATACCCACACAACTTGTCCGCATCCGTAAATGGTTCTACAAAGTATTACTGCTGTGCTCACCCTTTGTTTACTTGGGTATCATTAGTCCCGCCAGTTTATAGGTATTAGAAAAAACTATTGATGCTTACGCAAAAGGATATAGGTGATGAGGGGCACGGTTTGGCCCAAGAGGTGGCCTTTGTTGGTTTTGTTTGCACCGTTTATTCCTGCATTGGCGCAGACACAAAATGGTATGGCGCAGGAATTGCTGCGGCAGCAGGAACGGGAACGTATCCTGCGTGAACAGCAAGAAACCTTGCCCGATGTGCGTTTGCCGCCTGTGCAGACCCCTGCTCCTGAGCAATTGCCTGATAAGGAAAGTCCTTGCTTTCCTATTTCACAAATACGGTTGGAGGGGGACCAGTCCCCGCGTTTTACCTGGGCCTTGAGGGCAGCCGACCCGGCCCATGATCCCGCTACGGGGCGTTGCCTGGGTACGGACGGGATCAACGTGGTGATGGCCCGTATTCAGAATGCGATTATCGCGCGTGGTTATGTCACAACGCGTGTGTTGGCGCCTGCACAAGATTTGCGTGCGGGCCAACTGACCTTAACGCTGGTTCCAGGTCGTGTGCGTGACGTACGTTTTACCGAAGAAACATCCTTGAAGGCGACAGCCTGGAACGCGGTTCCTATCCGACGGGGCGATTTACTGAATTTGCGCGATATTGAACAGGCTTTGGAGAATTTCAAGCGTGTTCCCACCGTAGAGGCAGATATTCAGATTGTTCCCGCTGAAGGCGACGATGCCCGGCCTGGCGACAGTGATCTATTAATCGCATGGCAGCAACGCTCGCCGCCGATCCGTTTATCGGCCCATTTAGATGACTCTGGCAGTAAGTCAACAGGCAAGCTGCAAGGGGGCGTGACCGTCTCGCTGGATGACCTGTTGATGCTGAACGACTTGTTTTACGTCAACCTTAACTACGACCTGTTCAGCAGCCGTGGCAAAGGTAACCGGGCACAGACCTTTCATTACAGTGTGCCCTATGGTTACTGGACGCTGGGCGCGACCATCAGTAGCTATAAATATCATCAAACGATTGCGGGCTACAACCAAGGCTATGTGTACAGCGGCACCAGTGACAATGCAGAGTTACGCTTGTCACGTTTGGTTTACCGTGACGCAACACGAAAAACAGCCTTGTTTGGCCGAGCCTGGACACGTCGCTCGAGTAACTTTATTGACGATGTGGAAATCGAGGTCCAGAACCGTCGCACGGGTGGCTGGGAGCTGGGGGTGACCCATCGTGAGTATTTGGGTAACAGTACCTTGGATGCGAGTGTGGCTTATCGCCGTGGCACGGGAGCCTTTAAAGCGAAAAGCGCGCCTGAGGAGCCCTTCGGAGAAGGCACCTCACGGATGAAGTTGATTACTGCCGATGTGCAGTTGATGGCGCCGTTCTCGCTGGGAACTCAGCGCGCCCGCTACATCAGTAGTTGGCGAGCGCAATGGAATCGTACGCCTCTGGTCCCGCAGGATCGCTTCTCTATTGGCGGCCGTTACTCGGTGCGTGGCTTTGATGGTGAGCTGATGCTCATGGGTGAGCGCGGTTGGGTCTGGCGCAATGAAATCGGTGTAGCGGTTGGTGCCGGCCAGGAACTGTACTTGGGTGCCGACTATGGTCATGTAGGTGGGCCATCCACACGCTGGCTTCAGGGACGCAACTTAGCGGGTTCCGTGATTGGGCTGCGAGGAGGGGCCAAGGGGTTTTACTGGGATCTGTACGCCGGTGTGCCTCTTCATAAGCCTGAAGGATTCAAGACCGATTCGGTCACGACGGGCTTTACCCTGAGCTGGTCCTACTGAACTGAACTTTTCTTTCTTATTTCGCGCCAGATCCAGAGTGTGATGATATGAACAAGAATTTATATCGTATTGTTTTTAACCGTACGTTGGGCTTATTCCAGGTTGTAGCGGAAATTGTGCGCCGCAATGGACCCGGTGGGCGTGCTGGTACGAGCACCACCGCGCATAGTCGCTTCCTGGCCGTTGTCAATCCTGTCTACTTTGCCTTGGCGATGGCACTTGGTCAGGTTTTTATGGTGCCGGTAGCCCATGCTCAGCTTGTAGCCGATCCGAATGCTCCGGGCAATCAGCAGCCAACGGTGCTGGAAGCAGCCAATGGGGTGCCGTTGGTTAACATCCAAACGCCTAGCGCTGCGGGTGTCTCGCGCAATACTTATCAGCAGTTTGATGTCGATACGCAAGGTGCGATTCTTAACAATTCCCGTACAAGTGTGCAGTCCCAATTGGGAGGCTGGGTGCAAGGCAACCCCTGGCTGGCGCAAGGGACGGCGCGCGTTATCTTAAATGAGGTCAACTCCAACGATCCCAGCCTGTTGCGGGGCTATGTGGAAGTGGCGGGTGATCGTGCGCAACTGATCATTGCCAACCCTGCGGGTATCTCGTGTGATGGTTGTGGTTTTATCAATGCTGACCGTAGCACGCTGACCACCGGCAAACCGATTATCAATGGTGGGGCGCTGGAGGGCTACCGTGTGCAAGGCGGCAGCATTTCGGTTTTGGGTCAAGGTTTGGATGCCAGTGCCGCTGACTATACGGATTTAATCGCCCGCTCGGTGCAAGTCAATGCAGGCATCTGGGCACAGCAATTACAGGTCACTACGGGTGCCAATGAAGTCAGTGCCGACCACAGCAAGGTGCAAGCCGTCGATACCGATAGCGGGGCGCCTGCATTTGCCTTGGATGTCGGCGCCTTGGGGGGCATGTACAGCCAGAAAATTGTTCTCGTGGGGACCGAGCGTGGGGTCGGGGTGCGTAACGCTGGTGCGATTGGTGCTCATGTGGGGCAGGTGGTGGTGACTGCCGATGGTCGTTTGGAAAATAGTGGCACGATACAGGCCAAGGCAGATACGCAGATACAGGCAAATGATGGCCTGGCAAACACCGGCGTCATTAGTGCGGGCCGTGAACTGTCCATAGACAGTGTCAAGGATATTGATAACCGCCAGGGGACGCTGAACGCGCGGCGGGTGGCGATTAAAGCCCAGTCTTTGGATAATCAGGCAGGCACCATTGAGCAGGCTGGAACCCAGAGTTTGTCATTGTCAGCCGCTCAAATCAGCAACCGGGAGGGCGGTCGTATTGGTTTGATTGCTCAGGACTCATCGTCAGGAGAGCCCCCTCCTTCGGGGACCGGTGTGGATGGGGAAACGGGCGGTACGGGCGCTAATCCGGCGCCGGGCACTGGCCAGGAAGGCACGGGCGTTGGTAGCGTTGCGCCGCTGGAGCCGGGACAGCTTGATATTGCGACTAGCTTGGACAATACGGGTGGCCGTATTGTGGCTGGTGGCAATATCAATATGCTTGCCAAAGCGGGGCTGAATAATGATGGGGGACACCTGGGCCTAGGGCGGCTTGAGGTTAGCGGCGGCGACTTGAGTAACCGTCAGGGGGAAATCAAGCTTGCCGATCAGGCCCAAATTGCCGTCGGGCAGTTCCGTAATGACAAGGGCCTGTTGCAATCGGCCGGTTCGCTTGATCTGAGCGCACAGGAACTGTCCAATCGTGGCGGCCAGCTTGTCGCTACAGGCGATCAATCGACTCGTGTGCAGGTGGTGGGCACACTTGATAACCGTGACGGGGGAAAACTGGCCAGTAATGCTGATCTGAACATTCGAGCCGGTGTCTTGGAAAACAAGGAAGGTGAGGTTTTGCACGCAGGCAGTGGGCACCTTGACCTGTATGCCGCCAACTTGCAGGGGCAGCAAGGCCATATTGCCAGTAATGGCACCTTGAATCTTCGCGGTACAACGACAGACTTGCAACAGGCCACGACGCAGGCACAGACAATCAGCGTTGAGACTGGCACGCTCAATACCGCCAGAGGCACTTTGCTGGCCACGGGCGGGGATGCCCTGGTACTGAAGGCGCAGGACTCAATCGATAACCGTGACGGAATGATCATCGGCAATGGTCACGTGCAAGTGCAAGCGGGCGCGCTTCACAACCAGGGCGGTACGGTATCGTCCGCACAGACATTGAGCATGGATGTTCAAGAGTCGCTCAATAATCAAGGTGGCAAGGTATTGGGTGTGGCCGATGTGTTTATTGACGCCGGAACCGTCGATAACCGTGAAGGCGGTCTGCTTGTGTCCACGGACGGTGGCATGGAGGTACGGACACAGGGCCGTACCGAGAACGCCAACGGCATAGTACAAGGTGCTGCGGCTACCCGCCTGATGAATGCTGGGTTGGGCAATGCGGGGGGCATCGTGCTGGGCTCTCGTGTTGATGTTCATACCCAAGGGGCCTCGCTGGACAATGCCGGCGGCACCATTGCTAGCACGGATGGCACGTTGAATCTGGACAGTGGAGCATTGAATAATGCCGGCGGCTTGCTGCAATCGAACAAAGCGTTGCGTCTGGATACCCATGGGCAGGAACTGATCAACACAGGCTCGGGCAGTGCGGGCGGGATCGTGAGCGGCCAGGCCCTGACGCTGACCAGTGCGAATGTGGATAACCGTGAAGGGGTGATCTACAGCCAAGGTGATGCCAATCTGGAGCTGTCGGGCGTGGCGAACAATAGGGCTGGGCTGATAGCGGCAGGTAAGGCGCTACACCTTCAAGCGGAGCAGATTCTTAATCAGCATACTCAAGGCACAGATGCCAGCCCCTCTCGGGGCATACAAGGCAAACAGGTCACGCTGACGGCGGGTCATGTTGATAACACCAAGGGTGCGTTGGCTGCGGATGACTCCCTGGTGATTCGTGGAAGCGGTACGGCCAGTGTGGTGGATAACACGGCAGGCCAGTTGTATTCGGATGGCCGTATTGAACTGGCTGCCCATCGGGTGCTTAACCAGTCAGGTACGATGCTTGCCGGCCAATCCTTAGCGCTTGCCGCAGACACGGTAGGAGGTGATGGCAGCCTGCATTCAAAAGGCGATCTGAGCCTGTCTGTTCAGCAGAATTTCACTAACCTGAATGATATTCGGGCTAACGGCCAAGCAGTGATTCACTCGGCTGCACAGTTGAACAATCAGGGCGTGATTCAGGCGGGTACGCTTGAACTGCGTGGCGAACACGTCAATAACACGGTTACGGGGGAGATCAGCGGGGGGCGCACCACCGTTGTTGCCAAGGGAACGTTAAGTAATCGTGGCCTTATCGATGGCGCTCGAACTCATATTGATGTGGGCACGCTGGATAATGCGGGTACGGGTCGCCTATATGGGGATCATCTAAGCATTCAGGCCGATACTGTTAATAACCGGGAAGAGGGTGATCGTGCTGCTGTCATCGCCGCACGAGAGCGCTTGGACATCGGTGCCAAGCTTATTAATAATCGGGAGCAAGCGCTGATATTCAGTGCTGGCCCAGGTGCTGATGCTCTTAATGTCGGTGGTGCACTGGATGGGCAGGGGCAGGCGACCGGTCGCGCGGTCCTGGTTCTGAATGACAGCGCCGTCATTGAATCTTTGGGTGGCATAAGCATCGATGCCAACCGTTTGCTCAATCGCAATCTGCATTTCAATACCGAATTGGTCCGGGTAGGCGAACCGACACAGCATACTTATATTCAGCCCTCGGGGGATCCGAACAAGCATGATATCAGTGAGTATCGGTGGGAAGGCTGGAGCCGCGCTGGACGCTATCGTCACCGGGAAACGGGTGCCGAGGTGCGCAACTGGACTCAGTATGAGATTACCCGCAGCGAATATGAAACCCAGGTGACCGAAAGTGCTCCATCCCTGATTCGCGCCGGTGGTAATCTCACTTTACATGGCAATGAGCTGCTGAACGACAAGAGTCAGATCATTGCTGGTGGCGTTCTTCAGGGTGATTTGGATAAGCTAAAGAATGAAGCGGTCTTTGGGCAGCATGTCATTCGCCAGGCTGGAACCAGCCAATACACCTACAGCCGGTGGCGGGGTGGTTTCAAGCGTTATCACCAGCGCAAATGGCATTCGAAAATTGCCTATAACCCGGCTGATAGCGTCACTACATTCAGCCTGGATGTATCTAAGCTTATCGAGAATGCGGCGGGACAAGGCAGTGGCTTTGCCATTGATGATCGACAGACGGCTCAGGTGGGGGGGCAACTGGAGCGCAATGGCGCCGTGGAGCGCAAGCCAATAAGTGAAGTTCAGGCTCAGGCCCCTGGCTTCAATGGTGATACGCTCGAGCACATCCGGATGGTTCAGGTCGATACCGAGATCCCCACTAACAGCTTGTTCCGCACCAGCCCCGATGCTGGTACTTATCTGGTTGAGGCCGACCCGCGATTTACCGACTATCGCCAATGGCTCAGCTCGGATTATATGTTGACCCGGCTTGGCTATGATCCTGTCACGATGCTCAAGCGTCTGGGCGATGGGTTTTATGAGCAAAAGCTGGTTCGTGACCAGATCAATCAATTAACGGGACGCCGTTTTTTGGAAGGCTACGTCAATGATGAGGAGCAGTATCGTGCTTTGCTGGAGGCGGGCAGCTCCTATGCCAAGAAATGGAATTTGCGCCCTGGAGTCGCGCTCAGTACAGAGCAAATGGCTCAACTGACCAGCGATATGGTTTGGCTGGTCGAGCGTGATGTCACCTTACCGGATGGCAGCAAGGCCCGTGCTTTAGTGCCGCAAGTCTATGTTCGCGTCAGACCGGATGATCTTGATGGGAGCGGCACCTTAGTGGCGGCCAACGCGATCGATCTTGCTATCAAGGATGATGTGCTTAATTCCGGAATGATTGCCGGGCGTACAGCCGTCCGGATCACGGGACAGAACCTGCGTAATCTGGGAGGGCGTATTGCCAGTGACGCAGTGGTCCTTAGTGCCCGTGAGGATATTGACAATGTGGGTGGCACGATCCAGGCCAAGAGCGCCTTGCTGCTTGATGCCGGACGCGACCTTAACGTGGTCAGCACGACCCACAGTGATGTCAAGCAGGCAGGGAAAAGTGACTTTAGCCGGACCAACCTAGACCGGGTGGCGAGCCTTTACGTGACCAATTCTGATGGCATTCTGTTGGCGGCAGCCGGTCGTGACCTCACACTGAATGCAGCACAAGTGATCAATAGCGGCAAGGACGGCCAGACTGCGCTGGTGGCCGGTCGTGATGTCAGTCTGGGGACCGTCGCCATTGCAGAACAAGAGAATAATGTTCTTGATGCCAACAACTACCTGAAGCAAGGTTATGAGCGGGAGGTAGGCACCAGTATCACGACCGCGGGGGACGTACGGGTACAAGCAGGTCGAGACTTGACAGCGCTTGCCGCGACCGTGACCAGTGAGCAAGGCGCTGTGGTCGCTGTTGCGCAAGGCGAGGCCCAGATTTTGGCCGGACAAGATAGTCGTAACTGGAGTGAAGGCCGGCAAATCAAAAGTCGTGGTCTGCTCAGTTCCAAGAAAATGACCACCCGCGACAGTCTGGAGGAAACAACGGCCGTATCCAGTACCTTCAGTGGTAAGACCGTGGCTGTGCAAGGGGAAAATGTCACGGTCACTGGCAGCAATCTGGTGTCTGATGCGGGTACCGTTATTGCGGCCCGCAATGATCTGACCATTCAGGCCGCAACAGATACCAAGCAGGAAAGCCATTTCAAGCGGGTCGACAAATCCGGTTTCATGACTGGCGGCGGTTTGAGTTTCACGATTGGCAAGCAGATGCAAAGTGCTGACCAACAGGATGCCAGCACACGGGCAGCGGCCTCGACAATCGGCTCGACGGATGGGGATGTCATGTTGGCAGCGGGTAATCGCTATCAGCAGACAGGTAGCCATGTTCTGGCACCCAAAGGCGATATCGACATTCATGCTAAGCGGGTGGATATTCTTGAGGCTCGTGAAACCGGCATAAACATTCAGGAAAGTAAGTTTCGCCAGTCGGGCCTGACAGTGGCTTTGACCTCGCCGGTCATTTCCGCTATTCAGACAGGTCAGCAGATGAAGCGGGCCTCCAGCGATACCTCTGATACCCGAATGAAAGCCTTAGCGGCCGCCACGACGGGGCTGGCGGCCGTCAATGCCTACGATGCGGTCAGCGCTGACCCTACAACGGCCGGGGGGATCAACCTCTCGATTACGGTCGGTTCCAGTAAAAGCGACAGTAAGTCCAAGACCTCCTACGACACAGCCGCCGACTCTACGGTGGCAGCAGGTGGAAATGTCCGTATTAGTGCGACGGGTGCGGGCCAGGATTCCGACCTGACGGCGCGTGGCAGTACGGTCAGCGCAGGGGGCGATGTTCATCTGAAGGCTGATGGCGACATCAACTTGCTGGCGGCAGAAAACACGGTCCAGACTGACCGCAGCAGCAGTAGTTCCAGTGCTGGCGTGGGGGTGGCCGTTTCCTTGGGGTCCAATGGGATTGGCTTTGGTGTGACGGCTAACGCCAGTCGTGGCAAGGGCAAAGGCGAGGGTAAAGACCTGACCTGGAGTCATAGCTATGTCACCGCGGGAGACCGTCTGGTGCTGGAGTCCGGCGGTGATACGAATCTGCGCGGCGCGGTAGCCCGTGGTCAGCAAGTGGTGGCGGATGTGGGGGGCGATCTCAATATAGAGAGCCTGCAAGATACGAGCCGCTTTACCAGCAAGGACAGTAATGTTGGTGGCAGCGTGATGGTAGGAGTCGGTTTTTCGGCCAGTGCCAACGTTGGCAAGCAGAAGATCAATAGTGATTACGCCAGCGTTCACGAGCAGTCTCGTATTGAGGCTGGGGATGCGGGCTTCCAAATCACGGTCAAAGGGAATACGGACCTGAAAGGGGCCGTCATCACCGCTTCAGAGCAAGCCGTCAAGGACGGGCTTAACACCTTGACGACGGGTACGCTGACCGCAAGCGATATAGACAATTACGCCCATTACAAAGCCAGCAGTATGAGTCTGGGGGTTGGGTATAGTTCAGGCGGCAGTGATACCTCATCGGGTGTAGGTACGGACCAGCAAGGCCAAGCTGCCACGGGCGAGCAGGTGCCTGGCACCACCTTGCCCAACACGGGCGGCTTTAGCGCCAGCCCGCCAATGGTCATGGCGGCCAGCGGCAAGAGCAGCAGCACCACGTATAGCGGCATTAGTGGCGCCCAAATCACGATTACGGATCAAGCTAAACAACAGCTTCTCACCGGGGAAACACTGGATGAGCGTCTGGCCAGTTTGAACCGTGACGTATTGACGGGCCAGGACGGCAGCAATGCCCTCAAGCCGATTTTCAACGAGCGAGAAATCCAGGCGGGCTTTGAGATTGTCGGAGCGTTGCAACGCGAGACCGGCGTATTCCTGAATAATCGGGCCAACGAAGCCACTGCCGCTGAGAAGGCATTGGATCGTGAACGAAGCAAACCGGAAGGTGAGCGTGATCCTGCACGTTTGGCAGCGCTTGAGCAACAGCTAAAAGCCACGGCAATCTGGGCCCCGGGTGGTACGGGTCGTCAGGTGTTAACGGCCTTGGCGGCAGCTGCGGGCGGCAACGTGACTGGTGCTTCATCCCAGTTTGCCCAGAATCTGGTGGTCAATTACCTGCAACAGCA
Source organism: Alcaligenes faecalis (assembly GCF_005311025.1). GTDB lineage: Bacteria > Pseudomonadota > Gammaproteobacteria > Burkholderiales > Burkholderiaceae_B > Alcaligenes > Alcaligenes phenolicus. The sequence goes on from NZ_CP031747.1 coordinate 2,242,703, forward strand.
AGGGGCAGGGTATATCGGCGGCTTAGTTAAAGACGGCACACTGACCGAAGGCAGTGCCTTGCATGCCGCCTTGCACGGTGTGCTGGCGTGTGCGGGAGCGGCGGCCAGTAATCAAGGTTGTGCCGACGGTGCGTTAGGCGCTGCAAGCAGTAGCTTGTTGACCAATTTGTTTTTGGATCAACCGGGAGAGACGGCGCAGGCAAAAGAAGCGAAGCGCAATCTGATTGCAACGCTGGTGGCCGGCATCAGTGCGACCGGTGGCCTGGAGGCGGCTACCGCCACCAACAGCGCTATTGCTGCCCTTGATAACAACTATCTGACGCAATCGGCTGTCGATAAAGTGAAAGCCTGCCTGAGCGGCAAGACCTGCTCGTCCGAGGAGCAAAAGAGGGTCAGTAAGGAAGAGGCTGAACGTCTCAGTCAGTTGCTTGATCGAGAAATGAATGCGCTGTGCGCGGCCAATCCGGTGGGGGATGCATGTCGTACTGCGGTCAATACGGCTACGCAGTACATAGCCATGCAAGATGCCTGGGCCTTATTGAATGGAGACGTGACCCGTTCGTCCAAAAACACCTTTGATTATGTCTACAACAGCCTCGGGGCCGAATCACGCTTTGCGCTGTACTACAACACCATTGATAACCGGGCGGACTTCTTTGGTGCATCGGACCGCTATGAGCAACATGTCGGTTCGGGGGCGAAGTGGTATGGGGGTGCGGAAGATGTATCGCGTGCAGCCTTAACAGGCCTGGGTGCGGACGGAAAGGGTTCAGGATATTCATTCCTGTTCGGTTCGCTTCTCGCGGGGGTAAATGCAGACACAATTTATGATTGGAGGCAAGAAGCTGGTAATTCGCTAATGAGCGCCGGGTTCTCAAATTTCAAGGACTTGTATAACCAAGATCTTGACCCAGTGCAGTGGGATATCAATCAACTACGAAGTGAACAACAAACCTTGCAGCCTATCCATCAAAAATACTTGAAGGACCGCGTAGTGTTTACATGGGTATCTAAAACGATGACCAATAGTGATGGTCTGGGCGCAATACTGCCAGATAGACAAACCGCACCCGGCGGGATCGATATTCTGGACTATAACTCGCGGATAAATTACGGATGTAAGCTGCTAGGTTATAGCCAGGAACAGGGGTGCAAACCATGAGTCCATACCCACGCTGGCGTGTATTTTTGAGTTTCTTGCTTTGTCCCGTGCTGGCCGGCCCATTTATTGGGGTGTGGCTGGCCTTGTCGGGGTCACAGCCCGGGGATGAGGCATGGGTGGTACTGGTAGGCAGTATGGCAGGTGCTTTGCTGGCCGCACTCAATGCGCTTGTTTTCTATGGTGTTCCAGCGCTGCTATTAGCCTTGCTCTATAGCGTAGTGAAACCTACAAAAACAGGGCTTAGTGTCTTATTGATTACCATTCTGGGGGCGCTGACTGCGTTGTTTTGGAATATGTTTGTGTTTCCCGGTCTTAAGGATTGGGCGAGCGCGTTGTTGGGGGGGGGCACGTCACTATTCATGGCCCTATGGGCCTTACCTAAGCAGTCCCCAAATTCGCACCTGAAAGGCACGATGTCGGACACGTAGCACAGCCTGGGGACGTAAGTGACATAACCTAGGCATGCTGAGCTTGTGTTATGAACTCTTCAACTAAGGTGGAGGCTAGTACATATAGCCTCCACCTACGCGTTTCTACTCAGAGGATTTTTCTTTGCAAGTTTCACGGCAAGGAAAAGGGCTTGAGCATCAGTGGCAATTTGCAATAGGTGATAAGCACTGAGTTTTTGTGTTCATGCTTGATTAACGTGCTGAGATGATTATGTGGTCCGACTATAAAAGATACGGAATGAAATTGAACAGAATTGGATGAAAGTTGATGGTTGTTTTTAGACTTTTCTGTTCGGGTCTGCTTTAGCTGGAATAAACGCAGATACTATTTATGATTGGCGGGCAGAAGCGGGTAGCGCCTTGATGAATGCGGGCTTTAGCAACTTCAAAGCCCTGGATAACCACGGAGGCGACCCGGTGCGGTGGGATATTAATCAGTTAATAAGTGAGCAGCAAACTTTGCGGCCTATCCATGAAGGTTATCTTAAGGATAGATTTTTATTTGGGTTGATGTCCGAATGGCAGACTAATACAAACTCTATATTAGGTGCTGGAAATAATTTTGTTACTTCTGATAAGCAGGGGCAGCCTGGTGGGATTGATGTCTTGGATTATCAGTCTCGTGTTAGATACGGATGTAGGCTTCTAGGTTATTCTGAACAGCAAGGTTGCACACCATGAAGGGCTATCCATACTGGAAAGTTGGTCTGGGGTTTATTTTGTGCCCTGGAATTGCGGGTGTTATTGCAACTTTAGTGGGAACCTATTATCAAATAATAGATCCGAAAATAAGTTGGCTTGGGGTTTTGGGTTTTTTTTTTTCTGGTTCTTTGCCGGTAATAGTTTTTTTTACTATCGTTATTAATATTCCACCGGATTTTATTATATCTATGGTTTTGTTGTTTTTTCGTCCTTTTCGATCGTTGATGAGTTTGTTGTTTATTTCTATTTTTGGTGGGTTTCTGGCTTTTTTCTGGGGTCAGTATATATCTCCTGCTAATGATGGGCTTGGTTATTGGGAGGCAATTTCTGAAAATTGGTTAACCACGCCGTTTGCCAGTGCATTTGTACTTGGCGCGATTTCGTCATTGGTGATGGCGTTTTGGGTTTTGCCTAAACGGTCTGAAGTAAGCGACAGAAAACAGTGAAATAGTTGAAATTAACCCGGTCATGAATTGGTGAAAGCCAACGTAAATGGGTTTTATTAAATATTAAGACGATAGATCGATCATTTTCTTAACACCCTGTCCACTTGGAGCGGGTGAGCGAAGAGCATAACGGTGCGAGCAATCATGGTAATCAATAGCGCCATGACAGCCCTTGATGGCTTATGGGTCTTGCCTAAGTACCCTAGAGGCGAATAAGTTGATTCATCTTGGAAGAAGGGCTTAGGTTCGTTTTGCGTATAAGTTTTTGATGTATAGCCAATCAGGGGGGCGAAGCATGAGTCCGTACCCACGCTTGCGGGTATTTTTGGGTTTCTTGTTGTGTCCCATGCTGGCGGGTCTGTTTATTGGGGTGTGGCTGGCGCTCTCGGGGGCCCAGTCCGGGGATCAGGCTTGGGTGGTGCTGGTAGGCAGTATGGCAGGTGGTTTGTTGGCCGCTCTTAATGCACTTGCTTTTTATGGCGCCCCAGCGCTGTTACTGGCCTTGATCTATAGCGTGGTGAAACCTACCAGAACATGGCTTAACGTTTTATTAATTGCGCTTCTAGGAGCATTGACCGCCTTACTGTGGAACATGTTTGTATTTCCAGGCCTGAAGGATTGGGCGAGTGCGTTACTGGGAGGCGGCACCTCATTGTTAATGGCCATATGGGCCTTGCCTAAGCAGGCCCCAAATTCGTACCGGAAAGATAAGGTCCCGGAAAAGTAACGGAGCCTGAATAAATAGGTGATCTAGCCTGTGGGTGTGTTGAGCTTATTTCTTGGACGCCTTAACTAAGCCAAAAGGCAAGAGAGGGTAAGCCCAAAGTTGAACGGCTCAGTTTGATCAGGTGAGTGCCGGGGCTTGTCTGGACACAAAATTCAAGGATTAGCGCTAGGTATTTCGTTACCTAAGGTATGGATTGTGCCTGTTCGAGGCAGTACCGTGCGCCATGTTCTGAGAGCGCCAATAGGCTTAAGGGGTTGTTAACCTCGGTTGAATCGCAGTTCCAATTATGTTGCACTAGGCTTGGAGCCGCATTGTTGTCGTACTGTCTGGCGGCAGCGCTTGGCCTTGTGTTTTGAACGAGATTTTCTGGTAGTGGTGGCGATGAAGAAGAGTAGGCAGAACCTGGTAAATAATCGGATTGGTGCGGGATATATAGTAAGAGACTTCAGCTTTAGGTCTGGTTCGCGGATCAGGAACCTGGTCTCAGCGGCTTTGGCTCTTGTGTTGGGCGGGGCCATGCTGGGAGTAGCGCAGGGGGAACCGGTACAGCCTGAGCAGCTTCGTTTTCCTAGTCTGGATAAGTGGAAGGGCGATCAGGCTTTAACGCTGGACGGATACCTGTTCAAGCCCGCAGGCGCTGCGCCTTTCCCTGCTGTTGTCATGTTTCATGGCTGCGCCGGTGCATTATCCGTCAAGACTGGGCGCATTACCTCGCGATTTACCAATATGGCGCACTTGCTCAACGAGATGGGCTATGCGGTGTTGATTGTGGACAGCTTTAATCCACGTGGCGTGTCACAAATATGCACGACACCTCTTGCGGACCGGGATATTAAGAACAGACACCGGATCAGGGATGCCTATGGGGCCTTGCAGTACTTAAATTCGCGCCCTGACATTGTGACTGACAAGATCGGTGCCATCGGGTTTTCGCACGGGGGTAGCGGTGCGTTGTCGGCAATGGACGCGACAAGCGAAGCGTATAAGCGCTCGGGACAGCAATTTGCAGCGGCGGTGGCCCTATACCCAGGCTGCGGCTGGCAGTCGCGCAAGCGCCCCGAGTTTTCTGCGTATGGCCCTTTGTTGATTTTGGCTGGCGAGAAAGACGACTGGACGCCGGTAGCGCCGTGCAGAGATTTGACGACTCGTAGCCAGCAGCGCAACGAGCCTGTTGAACTGATTGTGTATGAAGGCGCCTATCATGCCTTTGACAGCGAAAATGAAGTCTACGTCCGTAAGAATGTACCTAACGGTGTTAATGGTCAGGCAGGAGTGCATGTGGGAGCCAATCCCGCTGCCCGCGAAGCGGCCTATAAACGCATTCGCGAGTTCTTCCGTGAGCATTTGAGCTAAGCCGTCCAAAAGGTGGGTTCTGACGCTGGGCAGTGCATAGGCGGACCAGAACAGCAGCCCTTTTCGAGCGCTCTTTATTGGTTCAGCTCAAACGAGATATGCCCCAGGCACCCTGGCAGGCTAAGGGTTTTATCCGAATGGGGCGCATCATTGTTGAGGGCAGTGCTGATTCTGCGTAGGTTTGCCTCGTATTCTCCCATCGTGAGTGCGCTACCCCTGTTTGTGTGTGATGAGCGAGGGATAGCGGTCACGGATATGTTATTGGGAAGGGCAGTGCTTGGGTTCGGTCAGCGGGATGGATCGTTGGGGCAGTCCTGGGCAAATTCAATAATGAATTGCACGCTGACGTTTCCATTCCATTCGTTCTGGTCCAAGCGATAAGCGGCTTCGATATGCTCGGACAGCAAGGTATCGCGATTGAACCAAATGGCATCGAAGTATTCGCCGTTACGCTCCAGACTCAATTTCAGATGCTTGTTTTTCAGTAAGCGCTGCTGGCGCACAAAGAATCGGTCATGGAATACTGGTGCTGGAAAACCTGCGCCCCAGACTTGTTTTTGTAGCATGCCGGCCACCGTAATATTGATGTGCTCGGGCTCCAGCGAACCGTCGGTTTCGATGACGGGATCAAACTGATAGCGGCCGGTCAGTTCCTGTACGGCTTCTTCAAAGGCCTGCACAAACACATCGTAATTATCTTCTTCGATTGTCAGGCCAGCTGCCATGGCGTGGCCACCAAACTTCAGAATCAGGCCGGGGTAGCGTTTGGAGACCAGATCCAGCGCATCGCGCAGGTGGACGTCGGGGATGGAGCGGCCCGAACCTTTGATCTCGCCTTCGTCACCTTGTGCAAACGCCAGGGTAGGACGCCAGTACTTTTCTTTCAAACGCGAGGCGACCAGGCCAACCACGCCCTGGTGCCATTCGGGGTGGAACACGCACACAGTGGCGCTGGTGTCCGGTTCGGCCAGTTCGGCTGCGCGCAGGGCCTCTTCGCGCATGGATTGCTCAATCGAGCGGCGATCCTGGTTCATGTCCTCCAGTTCGCGAGCCAAATTAGCGGCCTCGTCTTCGTCATCCGTGATCAGGCAGCGTATGCCCAAGGCCATATCGGCCAGTCGACCGGCGGCGTTGATGCGTGGCCCCAGGGCAAAACCCAGATCAAAGGCGCTGGCCTGCCGCGGGTCACGGCCAGCAACCTGGAACAGGGCGCGCAGCCCAGCCTGCATCTGGCCCTTGCGCATGCGCTCCAGCCCTTGGGTGACGATCAGGCGGTTATTGGCATCCAGGCTGACTACGTCGGCCACGGTCCCCAGGGCGACCAGATCGGCCAGTTCGTTCAGGCGTGGGCCTGCATTGGCCTCATATACCCCGCGCTGACGCAGCTCGGCACGCAAAGCCAGCATCAGGTAAAAAATAACGCCCACACCGGCCAGGTTCTTGGAGGGGAACTCACAGCCGGGCTGATTGGGGTTCACAATCGCCAGGGCATTGGGCAACTCATCGCCGGGCAGGTGGTGGTCTGTGACCAGAACTTTCATGCCCGCCATATGAGCGGCTTCCACACCATCAATACTGGCAATGCCGTTATCCACGGTAATCAGCAGATCCGGTTTGCCCGAGGGATGTTGCTCAGCCAGTTCGACCACGGCGGGTGACAGGCCATAGCCGGTTTCAAAACGGTTTGGAACCAGAAAGTCCACGACTGCGCCCATGCTGCGCAGCGCGCGCAGGCCGACTGCACAGGCGGTAGCGCCGTCACAGTCGTAGTCGGCAATGATCAGCATGCGGTCCCGGCGGGCAATGGCATCGGCCAGCAAGACGGCGGCTTCACGAGCCTGGGTCAGCATATTGGGCGGAATCATGTTGCGCCAGGCCGGATCGATCTGGGCGGCATCGGTTACACCCCGGGAGGCCAGCAGACGGGCCATTAAATCGTGAATCCCGGCCTGTTTCAGGGCGTGGCTGGCGGCTTCTTGAGCGGGACGGTTTTTCAGGATAGGGGTGACCACCACTGACTCCAGTTAGAGGTTTGTTTGAACAGGGACAGGGGCCAGATGCGGCGCGAGGCGGGACCGACGTGAGCATAGCGGTCCAGTCCGGTCAGCACCAGTTCTGGCATGGGCCCTGCGGCCAGGGGGGCGAGCACGGTACGATCCAGCTCGGCCAGTTGTTGCAGCCAAAGCCCCCAGTCTTGACGTATCAGGCTGTCTTGCAAGTCATCAATAATGCGCAGTTCGGCGGGCTCGGGGCCTAATTGCTGACAGGACGCTCCGCCAAACAGCCACAAGCTGTTCACATTGGGCAGACCCGCCTGTTCGCGCTCCTGATTGTCCGGCAGGGAAAAGGCCAGCATTTGAAATTCATTGATAAGACGACGCCAGGGGCGGGTTTGCACATCCTGTGTCCACCAATTATTCAAATTGCTTTGGCTGACCAGTTCTGTGGAGGCCGCTTGCACCGTAAAATCAGCCGGTGGAGTGACACGCCACAAGGCCGGGCTGATGTACTCGAATTGAAAGCCGGTGTCGTCCAGATAAGGGCGAATGGCCTCCAGCAAGGCGCGGCTATAGGACTCAGTCAAGGCCAGTTGCTCGCTGGGTATCAGCATGGCGCCCTCGCGAGAGGGGGCAATGTGCACCAGCTCTGCCAGCCAGACAGCTTCTTCAGGTGTCACCGAGTGGATTTGTTTCAACTGGCGTAGCCGCAAAGGGGCCAGACCTGCGCTAAGATGCTGGGCTTGGTGCGCCGTAAAGCCGTGGGCGTGCAAAAGCCAGGCTTGTGCTGGCGTGCACAGGTCCTCGGACGGGTCGCGTACCGACAGCGTGCCTTTGCCCTGAGTCAGTAACTGAACCAGTGAAGGGGCCGTCTGGGGCAAGTGTTTGATGAGTTCGCGCGCGATGGCCGGTTCCGGCAGCGCACCGTTGATTACGATCTGCATGACAGCGATTGTAGTGTTTTCTTTGAGGCGATAGCAGCTCGCATGGGATACGAATTTTGGATTGGAGCGCGGTATGCCGGCCTGGCCAAGGGCCGCAAACGGCGTGGGGGACGAAAAGACCGTTTTGTCTCCTTTATTGCGGGCAGCTCGATGGCGGGGATTGCCCTGGGGGTAGCCGCGCTGATTGTCGTGCTGTCTGTCATGAACGGTTTTCAGACCCAGGTGCGTGATCGCATGCTGTCGGTCTTGCCGCATATTGAGTTGATTGTGCGCAATGCCGATCATCAGCAAGTCCTGAATGAATGGAAGTCGCTGGCCCAAAAAGCCCAGACCAATCCGGCGGTGGTGGGCTCGGCCCCCTATGTGGCCGGGCAGGGCATGCTGGTGCGCAGTAATCAATTGATGGGCGTGCAGGTACGTGGCATTGAGCCTGATCAGGAAAGCAAGGTGTCCGAGCTGGCCCAGCAAATGGTCATGGGCCGACTGGAAAATCTGCAGCCAGGCACTTTCGGGATTGTGCTGGGCGAGCAGTTGGCCAATCAGTTACGTGTCAGTACGGGCGATACGATCATGCTGATGGCCCCGCAAGGCTCGATCTCGCCAGCCGGCTTTTCGCCACGCATGCGCCAGTTCACGGTAACCGGCGTGTTTTCCTCCGGCTATTACGAATACGATGCCAGCCTGGCTTTTGTGAACGTGGATGATGCTTCCAAGATTTTCCGCGACAGTGGCAATAGTGGTGTGCGTCTGCGTATTAAAGATATGCAGCAGGCCCCCATGGTGGCTCAGGAGTTGGCCAGCAAAATGCCGCGCAACGTGCTGGTGTCGGACTGGACGGCCAATAACCGTACCTGGTTTGCCGCTGTGCAAACTGAAAAACGCATGATGTTCCTGATTCTGGCCTTGATTGTGGCCGTGGCGGCTTTCAACCTGCTGTCCTCCTTGGTGATGGCCGTGAAAGACAAGCAGTCTGACATTGCGATCTTGCGTACGATTGGCGCCACCCCCAGCGAGATTGCCCGTATTTTCCTGGTGCAGGGCGCCTTGATCGGCGTGGTGGGCACGTTGTTGGGTGTCGGTTTGGGCACCTTGATTGCCTACAATATCGACGTGATCGTGCCCTTTATTGAAAACCTGATGGGCCGTAAATTCCTGCCTCAGCAGATTTATTTCATCAGCGAATTGCCGTCCAATCCGCAGGTCTATGACATTGTGCTGATTGCTATCGTCTCGCTGGTTTTGTCCTTCCTGGCCACGCTGTACCCAAGCTGGCGTGCTTCCAAGCTTCAACCTGCACAGGTGCTGCGTCATGACTGATCTTATCGCTCCAACCGTGCTGCGCGCGCGCGATGTCAGCGTCCACTACGAGGAAGGTGGCAACAGCATTCAAGTGCTTTCCGGGGTGAATCTGGAAGTGTGTCGTGGCGAGATGGTGGCTATTATCGGCGCTTCCGGCTCGGGTAAAAGTACCTTGCTGCACGCTTTGGGCCTGCTGGATAAGCCTGATACAGGCAGCATCGAGGTTAACGGCACCCAGACAGAGAGTCTGAATGAAAGCGAACGCAGTCAGCTGCGCAACAAGGTGCTGGGCTTTGTGTACCAGTTCCACCATTTGCTGCCTGAGTTTGATGCGCTGGACAATGTGGCCATGCCCTTGATCGTGCGTCGCATGAAGCGTCCAGAGGCGCGCGAGCAGGCTCAGCAGGTTCTGGAACAAGTGGGTTTGTCCCAGCGCGTGCATCACTATCCGGGTCAGTTGTCCGGGGGCGAGCGTCAGCGAGTGGCCTTGGCGCGTGCTTTGGTCACACGACCTGCCTGCGTGCTGGCGGACGAGCCGACCGGTAATCTGGACCGCTACACCGCTGAAGGCATGTTTGAACTGTTAAGCCGGGTCAATGAAGAGTTCGGCACGGCTTTTGTCATCGTGACCCATGACCAGGCCCTGGCCTCCCTGGCCCATCGTCAGCTGGTCATGGACAAGGGCTATCTGACCCAGGAAATCAGGTCCGAGCGCCGGGTCTAATACCTGGCAGGGGCGTGGGGCTGTCATACCGCGTCCTTCCCTTTGAGGGGCTGAGGTTTGTGGGGAGTCTCGTTATGCTTATCGATACGCATTGTCATCTGGATGCTCCCGAATTTGCTCAAGACCGAGAGCAGGTGATTGAGCGTGCTCGCGTGGCGGGTGTACGTTCGATTGTGGTGCCGTCCGTAGGTGTATTTGACTTTCAAGCTGCCCGTGAGACCGCGATGGCAGCACCCGGGGGCGTGTATGCGCTGGGGATTCACCCCCTGTTTACTCCTGAAGCGGGGGCAGCAGATCTGGAAGCCCTGGAGCAGGAAATCCAGCTGCGTCTGGACGACCCGCGTTTTGTCGCCTTGGGTGAAATCGGTCTGGATTACTTTGTGCCAGAGCTGAAAACCGAAGAGGCTAGTCGTCATCAGGAATGGCTGTATGAAGCTCAATTGGCCATGGCGCAACGCTATGGCTTGCCTGTACTCCTGCATGTGCGTCGCTCTCAAGACCGGGTACTGAAATATCTGCGGCAGTTTTCGGGAGTAGGCGGAATCGCCCATGCTTTTAACGGTAGTGAGCAGCAGGCGCAGATGTTCGTACGCCAAGGCTGTGCGCTGGGTTTTGGTGGGGCCATGACCTTTGGCCGAGCCAAGCAGATTCGCCGTCTGGCGCAGGATATGAGTCTTGATGATATTGTGCTGGAGACCGATGCGCCGGATTTGGCGCCGTCCTGGCTGGTGGAGCCGGGGACTCCCTTGGCATCGGTTCGCAATGAGCCGGCTGAGGTGAAAGGAGTCGCGGAGAGTCTTGCAGAGCTGCGGGGGACGGGCGTGGCTGATGTCATTCGCCAGACCGGGGCCACGGCACGACGAGTCTTGCCAAGGCTGGATGCATTTTTGTCTACCCAGGGGTATTAGGCTGGGGACAGGCTTTTTGATGTTGCCAGAACTGCTTTTCCCCTGGGCTTTCACTCCTGGTTTATCCATCAGATAAGAGGCGCGTTTTGCCTATCGGTACAAGCCGATATGAGCAAAGTGTCCTTGTTTCGACCCTTTGAGGCACACCTGAACTCTACGCTATAGATTTGCGTGGAGGTCGCTATGGCAGGGCAGAGCCCATGACAGGGCGTGCGTGTTTAGCCGCTTTTGTGGCCGCAGCCACATTCACCCATTTCCTGAAGCCTTCGTATCTGGCCTTGCCTGTTTGGCCGTGGCTGGGTGCTGTGGTTGTGAGCATCTTGCTGGCGCAGCGTTTTTCTTTTGCTTATGTTCTGGTCTTTGCCTGCTTGGGAGCCAGCTACAGCATTTGGCATATACAGGGCCGGCTGGCTCAATCCGTCCCGGTCACTGACATCAATAAAGTCAGTCGGGTAGAGCTGGGAATCCAGTCCTTGATACAGGCCGGGCCGAATTACAGACAGTTTCAGGCACGCGTCCTGAACTCCCAGCCGCCCGGTTTGCCCGAGCAGATTCTGGTTCGCTGGAATGCGGCTCAAGGCCATCGCTCCTTGTACCGTGAGCCGTCTGTACAAAGCTTCCCCGAGCTGATGCCCGGTCAGCGCTGGCGCATGTCTTTATTGATGCGTCCACCTCAAGGAGCCCGTAACCCTCATGGCTTTGACGCAGAACGTCATGCCATGACTCAAGGCTGGCGGGCTGTGGGCAGTGTGCGGGGTCAGCCACAACGATTGGACTTTGATCCGGCGCAGTCCTGGTTCACATGGACGGAGCGTCTACGCCAACATTTGCGCAACGTCCTGATGCCCTACGTACAAGAACAACGCTGGGGCGGGGTGATGCTGGCTTTGTCTTTGGGAGATCAGGCCAGTATCGCGGCACCGGATTGGCTGATCTTTAACCGCAGTGGCCTGACGCACTTGGTGTCGATAAGCGGCACGCACGTTACGTTCCTGGCCGTGTTGTTGGCTGCCTTAGTGTCCTGGTGTTGGCGACGTGTTCGTTGGGGGCGCTGGGTATTGGCCGAACAAGTTCCTGCTCAGGTTGCTGCGACCTGGGTAGGTATTGCCGGGGCGGGTACTTACTGCGTCATCGCAGGCTGGGGTGTTCCTGCCCAGCGTACTTTTTTGATGTTGCTGGTGCTGGGTGTCTGCCGTCTTTGGGGCTTGCACCTGGGAGCCAGCCGGACTTTGATGATTGCAGCTCTGTTTGTGGTTTTGCATGATCCATGGGCGGGGCTGACCACCGGCTTTTATCTGTCTTTCGCCGCTGTTTCGGTCTTGTTCGCGTTTGGCGCTTTGATGGGGCAGGTGCCGCAGCCAGGCACCCGGTGGCAGCGCTGGGGGCGGCGGATCTGGTTTGCGACTCAGTTGCAGGTGCTGATTACCTTGGCCTTGTTGCCCGCACTGGCCCCCTTGTTCCATGAAATATCCTTGGCCTCCTTGCCCGCGAATGCGTATGCCATCACCTTGATCGGCTCAGTTGTGACGCCGCTGGTGCTGCTCTTGTTGATTTTGGCGGCGCTACAGGCTCCGCCAAGCTGGTGCGAGTCTGTCGCCAATCTTGCTCATGCTGTATTGGATTTCACCATGCAGCCTACGATCTGGCTGGCGGAGCGTAGCCTTGCCAGTGTGCCAGTGCCTGCCCAGCACTGGGCTTGGACAGTTCTGGCTTTGCTGGGGGTACTGCTATTACTTTTGCCCAAAGGCTTTGTGTCCCGCTTGAGCGGCCTGTCTCTGTTGGTGCCCGCCTTGGCTTTGCGACCTTCTTTATTGCAGGAAGGGGACTGGGACTTGTTTGCCCTGGATATAGGCCAGGGTAGTGCGGTGGTGCTGCGTACACGCAGTCAGGTGTTGCTGTTTGACGTGGGAAACCGCTACGGCCCTGATTCCGATGAAGGCAAACGCAGCATTGCCCCCTGGTTGAAAGCCAAGGGAATAGGGCGGATCGATACCTTGGTGTTGTCTCATGCCGATATGGACCATGTGGGCGGGACGCGCAGCGTATTGCAGGCGGTACCGGTTAGCCGCTCCTATAGCAGCTTTGATCTGGACGCGCATCTGAATCGGGAGGAGCGTTTGCTGGCTGTGCCTGCTGGCTCCACTGTTCGCCCGGAGCAGGCCCTGCGCTGTGAGCAGGATGTGCACTGGGAGATAGACGGCGTACGTTTCCGGTTCTGGTGGCCCCCTGCGGATGAAGCCAGATTCAAGGCCGCCTATGGTAGCGAGGAAGATAAGAATGCCATCAGCTGTGTGCTGGAAATTCGAGGTGCCCGACACAGCGCCTTGCTTTTGGGCGATGCCGGTGTGGCGCAGGAGCAAGCCATTATGGCGGCGGGTTTGGGGCCTGTTGATGTCGTTGTAGTCGGGCATCACGGTTCCCGGACCTCCTCGGGGGCGCATTTTGTGAAACACATGCAAGCGGGGTTGGCGATTGCTCAACTAGGATGGTGGAATCGCTTTGGGCATCCACATGCGCAGGTGCAAACGCGTTGGGAACGCTCCGGCGCTTTATTCCTGCGTACCGATCATTGGGGCGCTTTGACTGTGGAGTCGCGTCCTTCGGCCCTGTATTACTTTGGCGAGCGTGATCGTCACGCCCGCTACTGGCAGTCCCCAGCACCGCCCTGACGGCAGGACAGAAACGGCATAGTAAAGCCCTCGGGCTGGGCTACAATAGTCCTTTATCTGTCAAATTCTGGTCTGAGCGTTCATGACAACTGATCTTCAGGAGCCGCGCCTTAATTGGGTTATGTGTGCCAGTGCCTCCGGTACGCACCGCATGGCGTACTGGGAGTGGGGCGATCCCGGTAACGATCAGGTCTTGATGTGCGTGCATGGTTTGACGCGTACTGGCCGGGATTTTGATCAACTGGCTCAGCGCCTGTCCAAACGTTACCGTGTGGTAGCCCCCGATGTTGTGGGACGTGGCCGCTCTGATTGGCTGATTGATCCTGCCGCTTACGCTATTCCTCAATACGTTGCCGACATGTTGGTGTTGATTGCCCGATTGCAGCCGGCACGGCTGGATTGGGTGGGCACGTCCATGGGCGGTTTGATTGCCTTGGGTTTGCAAGGCGCGCAAGCCATGTCAGCCTTGCTGCGTCCGGCTCGCCCCGGACCAGGTCTGGGTGTCGAGCCCTTGCAACTGCCTTTGGGTCGAGTCGTTCTGAACGATGTAGGCCCGGCGCTGGATATGACAGGGCTGCAACGCATCAGTGAGTACGTTGGGCAGTCCGTGCTGTTTGATACCTTCGAACAGGCGGTGGAGTATGTACGTTCCGTCTCGGCTTCCTTCGGGGAGCATTCCGCTGAAGAGTGGGCCGATATGTCCCGCCACGTCTTTGTGGAACATGAAGGCAAATGGCGTCGCCATTACGATTTGCGCTTGTCGCAAGCCTTTGCTCAGCAAGCGGATGTGGACTTGCAAGCGGCACAGGCCTTGTTGTGGGGCGCCTATGAGGGTTTGCCGGATAAGGTGCTGATCGTGCGCGGCCAAGAGTCCGATCTCTTGAAGCCAGAAGCGGCCCAGGAAATGTTGCAACGCAATCCTAATTCGCAACTGGTGACTATTCCCAATGTGGGACATGCGCCCATGCTGCGCAATGCCGAGCAAATCGACCACATCGACTACTTTCTAGCTGGATAGCCCCTTATGAGTGTTCAGGCCCGCTTGCCCGTTGATTTGCATTGCCATTCCATTTATTCAGATGGTGTGCTCAGCCCCGCGGAACTCGCCGCGCGTGCGCATGCTAACGGTGTGAAACTGTGGGCCCTGACGGATCATGACGAAATCGGTGGCTTGAAATTGGCCCGGCAATACGCCGAGGATCTGGGCATACGCTTTGTGGACGGGGTAGAAATCTCCGTCACTTGGGCGAACAAGACTATCCACATTGTTGGCTTGGGCGTGGACCCGGACCATCCTGCCCTGCAGCAGGCGCTGCATGATGTGCGTGCTGGCCGCGAGCAACGCGCCCGTCAAATGGGTGACCGCTTGGAAAAACTGGGTTTTCCCAATGCCTATGAAGGTGCAGTCCCATTTGCGGCCAATCCGGAACTGATCAGCCGCACGCACTTTGCGCGGTTTCTGGTACAGCAAGGTTACTGCGTTGATATGAATGAGGCCTTTCGCCGCTACTTGGCGGATGGCAAGCCTGCTGCCGTGGAAACCGTCTGGGCCAGCCTGGAAGAAGCGGTGGGCTGGATACGTGAATCGGGCGGCAAGGCCATTATTGCCCACCCCGGACGTTACGAATTGGACGGCACCCGCAGCCATGCTTTGTATACCCAGTTTCTGGAATTGGGTGGTGTGGGGATTGAAGTGCTGACGGGCAGTCACACTCCGCAGGAATACAGCGTGTATACCCAGGTAGCACGCAGCTATGGTTTTGAAGTGTCCTGTGGTTCGGATTTTCATGGTCCCAGCGAAGGGCGTGTTGATTTAGGCGGTTTGCCGCCTTTGCCCTCGGGATTGAAACCCGTTTGGCAGGAGTGGCTCTAGCAGGAGCCTTGAAAACGATGAATAAAGCCTTTGTGAAAGAGTCCGATCAGGACGATGACGACGATCTGGACGCCCCGGCCAGTGCGCTACCCAGTGGGACCAAGAATTACATGACGGTCCTGGGGTATCGCCGTTTGCGTGGCGAACTGAGCCATTTGATGAACAAGGAGCGTCCCGAGGTGGTGCAGATCGTCTCCTGGGCGGCATCCAATGGTGATCGCTCCGAGAACGGCGATTATCTGTACGGTAAAAAACGCCTGCGGGAAATCGACCGCCGTATCCGCTTCCTGACCAAGCGTCTGGAAATTGCTGAAGTGGTCGATCCCGGCTTGCAGCCCAATCCCGATCAGGTGTTCTTTGGTGCAACCGTTGTTTATAGCGACAGCCAGGGTGAAGAGTTCACCATCACCATTGTGGGCGTGGACGAGGCCGAACCCTTGCAAGGCCGTATCAGCTGGATTTCGCCGGTGGCCCGGGCCCTGATCAAGGCGCGTGAAGGCGACACCGTGGTGCTGCGTACCCCCGCCGGCAAAGAAGAGTTGGATATTCTGGAAGTGTCCTATCCCGAGCCCGCGCCAGCTCCTGATCTGGATGGAGACAGCCCGATTTGAACGCCGTACCGGGTCCGTATTGGAGATTACGGGGCGCGAATCGCTCCGGCCCCTCAAGACGTCTTGTCGAGCTTGCCGGGTTTGCTGTGTCTCCAGCCCCGCTTGTTGCGGCCCCGTTGTTTGAACTGAATTTTCCCTTTTTGTGCACGCCATTTACCGATGTGACCTCTTGTGTCGCTTCCGGTTAAAATGGCGTGTTTTCTATTTCTCCCACCTTTTTTGCCCCTCCCGTATCGTGAGCCAAATCCTGTACTTTCCCGGTTCGTCCGTGCTCTCCGCATTTCGTCGTGAGCGTTTGCTAGAGCGTGTCGAGCAGCGTCAACTGCCTGTTGCCGACATTCTTGCCTTGCACGAATACTATGTCTGGACTGAAGAGTCCGGCCTGGATGCCAGTGCGCGTCAGCACCTCAGCGACTTGCTGGACGATGGTCTGCCTGCGCTGGACCCTCAGCCGCCTAAAGGCGCCTTGGTTCTGCGTGTCATTCCTCGTTTGGGTACCGTGTCGCCCTGGGCCAGTAAAGCGACTGACATCGCTCATAACTGTGGCTTGCAAGCGGTACGTCGTATCGAGCGTGGCGTGCGTTACATCATCACCCCCAAGCGTGGCTTGCTGGGTGCCAAGGAACTGGATCAGGCTCAGCTGGAGCAACTGGCTGCCTTGCTGC
Organism: Alcaligenes faecalis; assembly: GCF_005311025.1. GTDB lineage: Bacteria > Pseudomonadota > Gammaproteobacteria > Burkholderiales > Burkholderiaceae_B > Alcaligenes > Alcaligenes phenolicus. The sequence goes on from NZ_CP031747.1 coordinate 2,259,232, forward strand.
ACGACCGCATGACCGAAACTGTTGTTGGTTTGGAGTTTGACGGTCAGGCGCTGTTCACCCAACTGGAAGGCAAGCCCATCCAGACCGTGGATGTTCTGGGCGGTGGCGTGGCGACCTTGAAGCAGGCCAACGAGGAAATGGGTCTGGCGCTGTCCGAGGACGAAATTGAATACCTGATGGATGCCTTCACGCGTCTGGGTCGTAACCCGCACGATGTGGAATTGATGATGTTCGCGCAAGCCAATAGCGAACACTGTCGTCACAAGATTTTTAACGCACAGTGGGTAATTGACGGTCAAAACCAGGGCAAGACCTTGTTTGGCATGATTCGCGAAACCCACGCGGCTCAACCTGAAAACACTGTGGTGGCTTATGCGGATAACGCCGCCATCATGACGGGCGGCCCCGCTACTCTGTTCCATGCCGGTATTGATGATCAGGCCAACGAGCCTGTGTATCAGCGCCACGAAGCACTGGTTCACACCTTGATGAAGGTGGAAACTCATAACCACCCAACTGCAATTGCTCCTTTCCCCGGTGCATCTACCGGTGCCGGTGGCGAGATTCGCGACGAAGGTGCAACAGGCCGTGGTTCCAAGCCCAAAGCAGGTTTGACCGGTTTTACCGTGTCCAATCTGTGCTTCCCTGAGCAAATGGAGCCTTGGGAAAAAGACTCCCACGGTATTCCTGACCGTATCGCCAGCCCCCTGGACATCATGATTGAAGGCCCGATTGGTGGTGCTGCCTTCAATAACGAATTTGGTCGTCCTAATCTGCTGGGTTACTTCCGTACCTTTGAACAAACGGCTGGCGATCAGCGCTGGGGCTACCACAAGCCCATCATGATTGCCGGTGGTCTGGGTTCGATTGACGATCGCCTGACTCACAAAGATCCTCTGCCAGTGGGCGCCTTGCTGATTCAGCTGGGCGGTCCCGGCATGCGTATTGGTATGGGTGGTGGTGCTGCGTCCAGTATGGGCGTGGGGGCCAACCGCGCCGAACTGGACTTTGACTCCGTGCAGCGTGGTAACCCGGAGATGGAACGCCGTGCCCAGGAAGTGATCGATCGCTGCTGGCAACAGGGCGAGAATAACCCCATTATTGCCATCCACGACGTGGGGGCGGGTGGTCTGTCCAACGCATTCCCTGAGTTGGTGAACGATGCCGAGCGTGGCGCTATTTTTGAACTGACTCGCGTTCCTCTGGAAGAGTCGGGTCTGTCACCTGCTGAAATCTGGTCCAACGAATCCCAGGAGCGTTACGTCCTGGCCATTCTGCCCAAGGATCTGCCGCGTTTTGAGCGCATTGCTCAGCGCGAGCGCTGCCCCTTTGCCGTCGTGGGTGTGGCGACTGAAGAGCGCCAATTGCGCGTGACTTTCGGCGAAGGCCTGCCTGGCGTGGACGAAGTGCACACCCCCAAGAGCATCGAGGAACGTCCTGTTGACGTGCCTATGGATGTGATTCTGGGTAAAGCCCCACGCATGGAACGCGACGTCAAGCGTCTGGACGGCGTGGCCGAACCGCTGGACCTGACCGTTATTCCTTTGACCGAAGCCATGCATCGGGTGCTGCGTCACCCCACCGTGGCCAACAAGACTTTCCTGATCAGCATTGGTGACCGTAGCGTGGGTGGCCTGTGCAGTCGCGATCAGATGGTTGGCCCATGGCAAGTGCCTGTGGCCGACTGCGCCGTGACCCTGGCTGACTTTGAAGGCGTACGTGGCGAAGCCATGTCCATGGGCGAGCGTAGCCCTAGCGCCATGATCGACGCTGCTGCCTCCGGCCGTATGGCTGTGGCTGAAGCCCTGACCAACCTGGTCGCCAGCGATGTGCGTGACCTGAAAGACGTCAAATTGTCCGCCAACTGGATGGCCGCTTGCGGCGTGGATGGCCAGGACGCTGCCTTGTTCGACACGGTTCAGGCTGTCAGCCAGTGGTGCCAGAGCCTGGGCCTGTCCATTCCTGTGGGCAAGGACTCCCTGTCCATGCGTACCAGCTGGGAGCAGGACGGTGAGTCCCGTCAGGTGATTTCGCCAGTTTCCCTGGTGGTGACCGCTTTTGCTCAAGTGGCGGATGTGCGCCGCACGCTGACCCCCCAACTGCAAACCAATGTGGGCGATACCGCTTTGGTCTTGATCGATCTGGGACAGGGCAAACAGCGTATGGGCGCTTCCGTATTGGCTCACGCTTTCAATCAGGTTGGCCAGTCCGTACCTGACATGCAGGACGCCGAAGCCATGCTGGCGTTTGTGAAGGTGATTCGCCAATTGGCCGACCAGGATCTGATCCTGGCCTACCACGACCGTTCCGACGGTGGTCTGGCCGCGACCGTGGCCGAGATGGCCTTTGCCGGTCACACCGGCGTGTCCGTGAATCTGGACATGCTGACGATCGACCCTCATGCTGCCGATTGGGGCGATTACAAGATTCGTGCCGAACAGGTTTCCGTGCAGCGTGATGAAATCACCTTGCGCGCCTTGTTCAACGAAGAGGCTGGTGCTGTTATCCAGGTGCCATTGGCCCAGCGTGATCAGGTCATGCAAATTCTGCGTGAGGCAGGTTTGTCGGCTCACTCCCACGTGATTGGTAGCCTGAACAAGACTGATCAGGTCGAGTTCTACCGCGATGGCGCTTGCATTTACCAGGCCCCTCGTGTGGAACTGGCGCAACAGTGGAGCGAAGTTAGCCGCCGCATCATGGAGCGCCGCGATAACCCCGCTTGCGCACAGGCCGAATTCGATCGCTGGGAAGACGTGCAAGACCCAGGCATCTCGCCGCGTGTCATGTTCAACCCGCAGGAAGATATTGCTGCTCCCTTCATCGCTACCGGCAAGCGCCCACGCGTTGCCATCTTGCGCGAACAGGGTTGCAACAGCCAGGTCGAAATGGCCTGGGCCTTTGACACGGCCGGTTTCGAAGCCGTTGACGTACACATGACCGATTTGCTGTCGGGTCGCGCATCGCTGGAAGGCATGCAGGGCATGGTGGCTGTGGGTGGTTTCAGCTACGGCGACGTTCTGGGCGCTGGTGAAGGCTGGGCCAAGACCATTCGTTTCAACAACCAGTTGTCGGATCAGTTTGCTGCTTTCTTCGGTCGCAGCGATACCTTCGGTCTGGGTATTTGTAATGGTTGCCAGATGATGGCCGCTTTGGCTCCCATGATTCCAGGTGCAGAATTCTGGCCACGCTTTACCCGTAACCAGTCGGAAAAATACGAAGCTCGTTTCTCCAGTGTGGAAATTGCCTCTTCGCCATCCTTGTTCTTCAAGGGTATGGAAGGGACCCGTCTGCCAGTAGCCGTGGCTCACGGTGAAGGCTTTGCCAACTTCCAACGTCAAGGCGATGCGTCCAAGGTCGCCGCTGCGGTTCACTTTGTGGATCATCGCGGTCAGCGCACCGAACAGTACCCGCTGAACCCCAACGGCAGCCCTTACGGTTTGACCGGCGTAACCACGGCAGATGGCCGCTTCACCATCATGATGCCTCACCCGGAACGCGTGACGCGTAACGTCATGATGTCCTGGACTCCAGAGCAGTGGGGCGCCGCCGATCAGGGTGCTGATCAGATGACAAATGGTGGATTTACTCCCTGGATGCGGATGTTTCGCAACGCTCGGGTCTGGATTGCGTAATTGCTTACGCGTATAATCGATTTTTGGACGGAGTTATAAAAGCATGCGTCTCATCAAGAAAGCACTGACCTTCGACGATGTGTTGTTGGTTCCCGCTTACTCCGAGGTTCTGCCTCGCGATACATCCTTGCTCACCCGCTTTACGCGGGACATCACCCTGAATATCCCGCTGGTTTCGGCTGCCATGGACACGGTAACCGAAGCGCGTCTGGCTATTGCCATGGCACAGGAAGGCGGTATCGGGATCATCCACAAGAACCTGACGGCGGATGCTCAAGCACGTGAAGTTGCACGAGTGAAGCGTCACGAGTTCGGTATCGTGATTGATCCGGTTACCGTGACGCCCACCATGAAGGTGCGCGATGCCATCAACCTGCAGCGTCAACACGGTATTTCCGGTTTGCCTGTGGTTGAGGCCGGCAAGCTGGTGGGTATTGTTACCAACCGCGATCTGCGCTTTGAAGACCGCCTGGATCTGCCTTTGCGTGATGTCATGACGCCTCAAGAGCGTCTGATCACCATGCATGAAGGCGCCACGCTGGACGAAGCTCAGGCCCTGATGCACCGCCACCGTCTGGAGCGCGTGCTGATCGTTAACGATCAGTTCCAGCTGCGTGGTCTGGCAACGGTTAAGGATATTGTCAAAAACACCGAGCACCCTCTGGCTAGCAAAGACAGCCACGGTCAATTGCGCGTTGGCGCTGCGGTCGGTGTGGGTGATGGTACTGAAGAACGTGTCGAGAAACTGGCCGCAGCCGGTGTGGACGTGGTGGTGGTGGACACTGCTCACGGTCACTCCCGTGGCGTGATCGAGCGCGTTCGCTGGGTCAAGAAAAATTTCCCTCGCATTCAGGTTATTGGTGGCAACATTGCTACCGCTGATGCAGCTCGCGCTCTGGTCGAGGTCGGTGCAGATTGTGTCAAGGTCGGTATTGGCCCTGGCTCTATTTGTACGACTCGTATCGTAGCCGGTGTGGGTGTACCTCAAATTACAGCGATCGCTGACGTTGCCAAGGCATTGGAAGGTACAGGCGTACCTCTGATCGCTGATGGCGGTATCCGCTTCTCCGGCGATGTGTCCAAGGCTTTGGCTGCTGGCGCTTCCGCTTGCATGATGGGCGGTATGTTTGCCGGTACTGAAGAGTCTCCAGGTGAAGTTGTGCTGTTCCAGGGCCGTTCGTACAAGTCCTACCGCGGTATGGGTAGCTTGGGCGCCATGGTCGATGGTTCGGCTGATCGCTACTTCCAGGATCCTTCGAACAACGCGGACAAGCTGGTTCCAGAAGGTATTGAAGGCCGCGTGCCTTACAAGGGCAGTGTGATTGCCATTATTTACCAATTGGTTGGCGGCATCCGTGCTTCCATGGGCTACTGCGGTTGCAAATCCATCGAGGAATTGCATGCCAAGGCTGAGTTCGTGGAGATTACGGCTGCGGGTGTACGTGAGTCTCACGTACATGATGTGCAGATCACCAAGGAAGCGCCGAACTACCGCGCTGACTGATCTTAGCCAGTCTCTTGCATGCCAGAAACCGCCAGCCTTTGGGTTGGCGGTTTTTTTGTGTATCGCCTTTGTGTTGTGGGGTAGGGGGTAGTCTCAGGATAGACGCCTCTTGCGGCCTGAGTGGGGGCGTGGGGCGGATCGCTTGCCGATGCTGCGCACCGGTGCCCTTGGCGGTGTCGAGATACGGGCGCACTCTGAACTCACCCGGTGATTGGTCCCCCGGACCAATCACAAGCGTCGGGTTCAAACAGCAGAGTGCTTGCATCCCGTATCCCGACACCGCCCGCGGCAAGCAGTCTGACTCGCCCCACGCCCCCACTCAGGCCGCAAGAGGCTCAGATCGAGAAATATATAGCCCTGCCTGTATCTTGCACTTAGGATTTTTGTGGGTGTGTTGGCTGTTTGGTCAGGGCTCTACACAATCACTGCCGTCACCGTCACCGTCACCGTCACCGTCACCGTCACCGTCACCGTCATCGTCACCGTCATCGTCACCGCCACCATCAAGATCACAGCAACAGCAATAGCAGTAACTACTGCTATCTCAGCCTTTGCTATTTCCACCTTGGCTGGTGCTGTGTAGCCCTTATTTCATTCAGGGAGCGACTCTTTATGAGGTGGGAGGGATGGGAATGCAGAGAACTCTAAATAATAAAAAGCGCCCCGTTTATGACGGGACGCCTTGCTTTGGATGCTGCGGGGTGCGCTTACCCTAAGAGTGCTATTCAGCTATTCAGTTCATTAGTTCGTCACTCGTTAGCTCACAAATTAGTGGCGGATAGCTGGAAAATCATTTCATATCAGGAGTTGAATATAAAACTCCCATATTTCTTATTTAGCAGGGGCTGCTTTGGTTTTGAACAGCCATTGTTGAGGCGGCCATTGAGCCAAAATCACCCCTGCCAGAGTCAGCAATCCACCGCTCACATGGTGTGCGCCCAGTTGTTCGCCCAGCAATGGGATGGCCAGCATGGCGGTCATGAAGGGCAGGATGTTCAGGAACAGGCTGCATCGGGCCGGGCCCAAGCGTGTGATGCCTTGGATCCAGCAGTAGGGCAGCAGGACGGAGGCCAGGATGCCTGCGTACAGGATCAGGGGGACTGTTTGCTCATTCAATTGAGTTTGTTCAGCCGGTAGCCAGAAGAAGACCGGCAGCAGGGTGATCAAGGCTCCCCAGGCTTGAAGATAGGTCGATTGCCAGGCTGGCACAGTGATATGCCATTTCTTCAAAAAAACACTGTAAAAGGCGTAGCTCAATGCCGCTGTCAGCATCAGCAAGTCGCCAGAGCGGACTCCTTGGCTTAGCAGTTGCATGGGATGGCCGCCGCTAATCAACCAGACTGTTCCAAACAAGGCCAGCAGGGCGCCGGGCAGCATGCCGCGAGGGCCAGATCCTGGCAGCAGCAGACGTGTGGTCAACAGGGTCAGTAGGGGTGTCAGTGCGGTAATCACGGCCATATTGGTGGCACTGGTGCTGGCTGCTGCCCAATAAGACAGGCATTGATAAAACGCCATACTCAGAAATCCCAGAAACAGCAGTTTGGGTAGTTGAGGACGGATCGAGTGCCAGTGTCGCCAGACAGGGCGAGCGGCAAACAGGCTCATAATGGCCAGCGCCAGCACGACTCGATAAAAACTCATGGCAGGTGCGGCGATCAGGCCGTGCGCCATTTTGGAAACAATGACATTGCCGGACCACAACAGCATGGTCACCAGCGGATAAGCATAGTTGCGCATTGGAAGCATCCATCAATAAGGAAGACGTATGCTCGCTGTAGACCGACTTGCCTGTCTTTCGCTAAACTGACTTGAATTAGCGCAAATGGGACAGCTTGTGCTTGATCCTCTTATTCATATTCCGGTTGAGCTGGCCAAGATGCCTATTAGTGGTTTGGCAGCAGACTATCCGGACGGCCATCTTATTCACGAACATCAGCATGTACGTGCGCAGTTCTTGTACGCCGTGCAAGGGGTGATGGTGATTGATGCCCAGGAAGGGCGCTGGGTGGTTCCTCCTAGCCGTGGCGTTTGGCTGCAACCGGGTCGTCCTCATACGGTTCGCATGCGCGGGCAGGTCAAAATGCGCACGATCTTTGTGGATGAGGATGCTGCTCCGGGCTTGCCGGCGCGTAACTGCGTGCTGGATGTCAGCCCTTTGCTACGGGAGCTGATTCTGGAGGCCAGCCGAATTCCTTTGGTGTATGCGCAAGACAGTCGCGATGGCCGCTTGATGCGTTTATTGCTGGATGAACTGCGCGAGTTGCCTGTATTGCCGTTTCATCTGCCCTGGCCCGAAGAGCCGCGCTTGCTATTGGTGTGTCGACATCTGGAGGCTAGCCCCGATGATGATAGAGATGCAGATGCCTGGGCCAGGCAACTGGCCATGAGCGTCAAAACTTTCCACCGCCTGTTTCGTCGCCATACCGGCATCAGCTTTGGGCAATGGCGTCAATTCGCTCGCTTGTTGGGGTCTTTGGAGGGCTTGGCAGCCGGTGAGCCTGTTGTGCAAGTGGCTTTGCAGCACGGTTACGCCAGCCAAAGCGCATATGCCGCCGTTTTCCGGCGGCATTTTGGGGTCACTCCCAGAGAGTTTTATCGCTCTAAAGACAGCGCGGACGAGGCAGATTAGTCCGCCAACTCCAGCAACAGTCGGGCCAGTATATCGGGGTGTGTCATCAACGCGCAGTGCCCACTTTCCAACTCTCGGAATTCCCAGTCTTTCTGCTGACGGGCCCATTCGCGCGAGGTATCCACCCCTCTGAACGTAGGCTGTGTGCAGGAGATATAGGAGCAAGGGCGGCCATTGCCGATGACGGGGTTCTGTAAGCGCAGGGAAGAGCGGTAGACGCTAAGCGGCTGTGGCGTCAGGCGGTTACCGACAAAGTGTAGATCTTCTGTGGCATGCAGGCCCAGTGCACTCAGTGGAGGAGGGGGGACGGCAGGAATGGCGCTTTTCCCAGCAGAGGCCACCATGCTGTCGACAATCTTTTCTGGCAGGGTGTCGAAGGTGCTGGTGCCGCTGGGCAGGATAAAGGCGTCCAGGTAAATCAGTTGTTGAATGCAGCGCGGCATGACGTCGGCGACGCCGCTAATGACCAGTCCTCCAAAGCTGTGGCCCACCAGAACCACGTTGGAGAGTTCCTCCCAACGTATCAAATTAGCGACATCATCTACAAAGGTGTTCAGGGTGATGTCCGCACTAAGCAAGTGGCTGCGTTCGCCCAGGCCTGTCAGTGTGGGGGTATAGACTTTATGCCCCTTGGCCCGTAGCCGGGCAGCCAGTCTGGACCAGCACCAGCCACCGTGCCAAGCACCGTGAACCAGCACAAAGGTCAGGCTGTCGGAGACTTCGTCCGTATCTTCCTGACATTCATAGGCAAAGCTGTGCGAGCGGGCACCGGAGGGGCCGGGAGCAGGGATATAGCTACCGCCGCCTTGTTGTTGTGTGGCCTGTGCAGGTCGGGATTCCTGGTGTTCATTAAGTTCGCTCGGACGAGGGGTACGACTCGAAGACATGCTGAAACTCCCAAAATGGCTGCATGTACTGTAGCTGCCTTGCCGCATGAATGCCAGTGATGCAGGACAATTTCGGCCTGGAGTATTTCTGCGACTCCCTAAGCGGCGCTACACAGCGTAAAATAGATCCTTTACCGCTTTATTATTGGCTCGATACTTTCATGCACCAGCGAATTCTGATTCTTGATTACGGCTCCCAGGTCACCCAGCTTATTGCGCGTCGCGTACGCGAAGCCGGTGCGTACTGTGAAATTCACCCCGGTGATGTCAGCGATGAATTCATCCGTTCCCAAGAAGGCCTGAAAGGGATCATTCTGTCGGGCAGCCACGCCTCGGTCTACGCCGAAGACGCTCTGCAAGTTCCTACCGCCGCGTTTGAAGCCGGCGTACCCGTTCTGGGCATTTGCTACGGCATGCAAGCCATGGCCCGCCAACTGGGCGGCGTTACCGAAGGTTCGGACAAGCGTGAATTCGGTTACGCCGAAGTCCGCGCCCATGGCCACACCAAGCTGCTCGATGGTATCCAGGATTTCGCTACGGCAGAAGGCCACGGCATGCTCAAAGTCTGGATGAGCCACGGCGACAAAGTTACCGCCTTGCCTCCCGGCTTCAAGCTGATGGCTTCCACGCCTACATGCCCCATCGCCGGTATGGCTGATGAAGATCGCGGCTTCTACGCGGTTCAGTTCCACCCCGAAGTCACCCACACCGTTCAAGGCGGCGCCTTGTTCGAGCGCTTTGTGCGCGACATCTGCGGCTGCGTGGGCGATTGGAACATGCCGGACTACGTGCAAGAGGCTATCGCCAATATCCGCGAACAAGTCGGCGACGAAGAAGTTATTCTGGCTCTGTCCGGCGGTGTGGATTCCTCCGTCGCTGCCGCTCTGATCCACCAGGCTATCGGCGACAAGCTGACCTGCGTATTCGTGGACCACGGCCTGCTGCGTCTGAATGAAGCCCAGCAAGTCATGAGCACCTTCGCCGACAATATGGGTTTGAAGATCATCCATATCGACGCTTCCGACCGCTTCCTGGGCAAACTGGCCGGTGTTACCGATCCAGAAGCCAAGCGCAAGATCATTGGCCGTGAATTCGTGGAAATCTTCCAGGAAGAAGCCGCCAAACTCAGCAACGCCCGCTGGTTGGCCCAAGGCACAATCTACCCGGACGTAATCGAATCCGCCGCCGCCAAGTCCGGCAAAGCCACTGGCATCAAATCCCACCACAACGTGGGCGGCCTGCCAGACACACTGAACCTGAAGCTGCTGGAACCCCTGCGTGAATTGTTCAAGGACGAAGTGCGCAAACTGGGCGTAGCCCTGGGCTTGCCACCAGCAATGGTCTACCGTCACCCCTTCCCAGGCCCAGGCTTGGGTGTCCGTATTCTGGGTGAAATCAAGCGCGAATACGCAGATTTGCTGCGTCAAGCTGATGCTATCTTTATCGAAGAACTGCGCAATACGATTGACGAAGAAACCGGCAAGAACTGGTACGACCTGACTTCCCAGGCCTTCACCGTCTTCCTGCCAGTGAAAAGCGTAGGCGTGATGGGCGATGCCCGTACTTATGAGTACGTTGTTGCCATGCGTGCCGTGCAGACAACAGACTTCATGACGGCTGACTGGGCTGAACTGCCATACTCGTTGTTGAAGCGTACCTCTGGCCGCATCATCAATGAAGTGCGTGGCATTAACCGTGTGACGTACGACGTCAGCAGCAAGCCGCCAGCGACGATTGAGTGGGAGTGATTCCGCGTCTGGCACGGCCAGGCAACTGATGGCATAAAAAGCCGCTAAGCCCGCGTAACTGCGGGCTTTTTTGCGCAATTCTGTCTGGCATTCCTAGGCCGCTAAGATGCAAATAGCTACCGAGCCGCGACCTCATAAGCCTTGCGTAAAGTGTGATGCAGTGATGATTGTAATAGTGGATGTATTGACGGATGCTGTTTCCTAGCTGCTCGATGCTCAGGAAGCAATGCAAATAGAACAGTTCGGATTTGAGCTTGTCGCCACGGTGTGGGGCAACGGTGACTTGTGAGAGATGGGCCGTCAATGCGGAGTGTCAATCCGATGCGCGAGAGCGTTGTAAGCAGAAAGTGCTCGATATTCTATATCTACATGAGAACTATTAACATCTGTGGCGTACAATAAGTAACCCTTCGTTCGTCCGCTTCTTCTGGTGCGATAGAGCCAGCCGCAGCACATGCATGGTACGACGGGTCCCGTCGTATGGATGTGACTTTGACTGAGCCGTGTTAGCCCGCTATTACAGAGATTTGCTGAACTTTTGCATGCGCAAGGTGCGTGACCGTGACATCGCGGCTGACCTGGCGCAAGAAAGTTATGCGCGCGTGCTGGCCATGCAGCAGACCGGTGAGGCCATTCGCGAGCCCGGCGCATTGCTGCGTCAGGTGGCGTTAAATACCAGAATCGACTGGGAACGCCGTGCCAGCATCCGCCAGCACGACGACATTCATGCCTTGCTGGAAGCAGATCAGCCGCGCGGCCCGCAAGCGCTGCAGCCCGAGCAGGCCTATGCTGCGTCTCAAACCGTGCAAGCCTACCTCGACACTATCGAAGCCTTGCCGCCCCGGTGCCGCGAAGCCTTTTTCCTGTATCTGTTCGAAGATATCACCAATCAGGAGATTGCTGACCGTATGGGCGTGTCGGTCAGCATGGTGGATCGTTACATCAAGCGCGGTAAACTCGCTTGCATGGCTTGCCGGGAGGAGCTCGATAGTGACAATTGAGTACATGCTTTCCGTGGCCAACATTTCCTGTGGGGGTGTGGTTTTGCCCCTGATAGTGCGTCTATACCAATAATATGAGCCGTTTTTCTCCATCCTCGCATGCATCTTCAGTCCCATTTGATGAGGCTGTGGAGGCGCGCGAGTATGAAGAGTTCTTTCGTCAGCAAGATCTTGTGCATGTTGCCGCCGTGGATTGGCATACCCGCTGGGAGAGGGGCTTGAGCGCTGCCGAGCAGGCAGAATTCCAGCTATGGCTGAATACGGATCCGGCACATGCCGCTGCCTATGCCCATCTTGATGACGGCATGATGGTGCTGCATAGCGCATCAGCACAGCAGACGCAGCACATGGCTCAGGGGCGTCCATCTTGTTTCAATCATGCCTCGGGCCAGTTCGAGCATGTTGATAGGAATACGGCCCGGCGCCAAAAATCCGTTAACGTCTTGGGCAGGTGGTCATCACTCTTTGGCCTGTCATCACGCCGAAACTGGTTCGCGTTCTGTTTCGTGGCTTTTTTGGCCGTTGGTATCGGTTGGCACCAATGGGGGCAGGGTCGGTTCTTCTCGACGCAGTACGCGGTCAAGCGCGGACAAAGCCAGACGATTGCCTTGCCCGACGGCAGCGTGCTAGTGCTCGATGCAGAAACGCAGGCGAAGGTCATCTTTTACCGTGATCGGCGTGAGGTGCGTATTAAAGAGGGGCAAGTCATGTTTTCCGTCGCGCCTGACCGTGACAGCCCCTTTCAGGTACTGGTGGGCCGTGCGCGAGTCACCGTTGTGGGGACACGTTTCTCCGTGCGCTATCACCAGACGGGCATGGATGCCGACACTGTCAACGTCGCGGTGGAAGAAGGGCATGTGCGAGTGGCTGACGTGGGTGGTTGGTTTGGCAGACGGGCCGGTGCCGAGGTCAACTTGGTAGCAGGGCAAGGTCTGAGCATGGCGGCAGATGGCCACATGGGCAAGGTCTCGGCAGTTGCACCAGGTAGCATTGCACTGTGGCGCAAAGGGCTGGTGCACTTCGAGAATACATCACTGGGCGATGCTTTGGTGGAGTTGGAGCGCTACGGCTCGACGGGGCTGGTAGTGCGTGATCCGGCTGTCGCCGCCATGCCCATCGGCGGCAGTTTTCAGGTGACCCGCCCCGATGAGTTTGCCCGGATGGTGAGACAGATCCTGCCCGTCAGGCTGGTACCCCGCGAAGCCGGAAAGTTTGAAATCACCTTGCAGCGCTAGGCTTGTTGACCCTACATCTGCTGGGCAAAAAAAAAGATCGTGACACAGGTGTAGTTTCGGGTGGGCTGGTGCGTCTTTAAGGGTAGTGAGTCGTATTTTTATTCATTGCTCGATTTGTAAAGGACGTTTCTATGCCGTTGGCGCACCCTCATTTCCGTCTGGCCCCGCTTGCGTTGGCCATCACGTTTGCACTGGCTACGCCGGGCATCACCTATGCACAGGCTACCGTAAGCAGCACACAAGCGGTTACGCTTTCCATTGCTGCGCAACCCTTATCGTCTGCGCTCAACGAACTGTCGGCAGCTACTGGTACAGCAATTGGTTTTTCTCCAGCACTCGTGTCGGGTAAAACTGCGCGCGCGGTCAGAGGCGAGCTGACGGCGCAGCAGGCGGTGGATCAGATGCTTTCTGGCAGCGGGCTGCTTGCCACGCAGGAAGGTGGCGGCATTGTCATAAAAGCCGCTACGCGCGCCGATGACGTGCCAATCCTGGACGCTGTGACGGTCAGTGCCAGTCAGCTTGGCCTTACCACCGAAGGCACCGGCTCGTATACGACTGGTAGCATGAACACGGCCACTCCCTTGTCCTTGTCCATCCGCGAAACCCCACAGTCGGTCAGTGTGGTGACGCGCGAGCGTATGACGGATGCGGGCATGACCTCAGTGGAGGATGCCTTGGCCTTTACGACAGGGATGACGGTGAAGGCCACGGGCGGTGAACGCAATACGTATAGTGCTCGAGGTTTTGATGTCTCCAATATCCAGGTGGATGGTCTGACGGTTGATCACGATTCGGATACCCTGGGGTCAGCCAGTTTGGCTATGTACGACCGTATCGAGGTTGTGCGGGGGGCGGCGGGCCTGCTGGAAGGCGCAGGAAATCCGTCGGCATCCATCAATCTGGTACGTAAACGGCCGACGTCGACCTGGCAGACCTCCTTGACGGCGGCACTGGGGCGTTGGGATGATTATTCGGGTAGCGTGGATACAGGCGGTCCCCTGAACGCCAGTGGCACCTTGCGCGGCCGCGTAGTGGCCTCTTTGCAGGATGCCGATACGTTCACTCAAGGGTATGGCCACAAGCGCGAGCTGTTCTATGGCATCGTAGAGGCGGATTTGACCGACCGCACTTTGCTGACCTTGGGGGGGTATTACAACAAGGAAGACAACCCTGGCGCTGACTGGAACGGTTTGCCCACGCGTGCTGACGGTAGCTTTTATGACTTTGATCGTTCGGTGCGCGCCAGCCCGACCTGGTCATACTGGAACAAGACAAATGTGAATTTCTTCGGTGAGCTCAAGCACACGTTTGAGAATGATTGGGATGTGTCTTTGAAGGGACAGTACCTAGATGGCAAGCTGGATATGTTAGGTACTTCATTGCTGGGGCGTAGTGCGGAGGATACGTTTCTTTATAACGTCGGGCAGTATCGCTACCACCATAAGAATACCTCGTTGGACTTGCGTGCGACAGGGCCTTTCACTTTGTTCGGAAGATCTCATCAGTTGGCGGTGGGCGCCAACTATCGCCATCGCGTCGATAGCGACGGCCCCGGCGGTTGGCCGAGCGCCTATGAGTATGGCTTTGACCCGATGCACTGGCAGGAGACCGTAGCCCCACCTATGCCCGAAATGAACTGGATGTGGTCGAGTGACGGAGATGTGAAAGAGTATGGTGCGTATTTCACGGGCAAGTTCAATTTGCTGGATGGGCTTAATCTATTCGCTGGCGGGCGTTTCAGTTGGTATGAACTGGATCAGACTCTCAAAAGCGGTACCTACCTTGGCAAGACAGCCTATGAGGCTAAAGGGGAGTTTACCCCTTATGCTGCCTTGACCTATGATCTGTTTGAGCAGCACACGGTATATGGCTCGGTCACCGGTATCTTCAGGCCACAGAATTACAGTTCGACTTCAGGCGCTTTGCTTGACCCCGTTGAGGGTACCAATTATGAGCTGGGCATCAAGGGCGAATACCTAGGCGGCAGGCTTAATGCCAGTCTGGCCGTTTTTCAGATTAACCAAAGTAATTTGCCGGAAAGCCTGCCTTTGTTGCTGTGTCGCTCGGGGCAATCATGCTACGCGGCAGCGGGTGAAATTCGTAGCCGTGGGGTGGAACTGGAAGTCTCCGGTAATCTGACAGACGCCTGGAGCGTGTTTGCCGGATATGCGTATCAGCAGGCCGAATACCGTAAGGATTCGGTCAATGGTAAAGCGGGTGATGCTTATGCCACGACGACGCCTCGCAACTTGCTGACCTTATCCACGGTGTACCAACTGCCTGGGGCGCTGGCCAATTGGCGGGTTGGTGCATCGGCGCGCTTTCAGAGTGCGGTGCACAGCTCTATTGCTGGGGAGGGGCCAGCGGTCAGACAAGGCGCTTATGGTATTGTCAACACCATGATCGGATACAGCCCGAACTCTCATCTTGACTTGCGCTTGAACGTCAATAACCTGTTCGATAAATACTATTACCGCACTGTCAGTTACCCTCGTAATGGCAATCTGCTGGGTGAGCCGCGTAGCTTCATGCTAACGGCGCAATACAAGTTCTAGTTCGTAGGGTGGAATAGCGTCCGTGTATGCCGCCGTTTGATTGCAACATCCCACGCTCGGTGTTCGCACCCCATGGCGGGTTCATCCTTCAGATAACCCGCTTTCACATTTTACTTTTTCCCCGACACCATACTCAATCGAATCCGGCATTCCTTACCTTTGTTCGCCCTGGGTGCCACGGCATTCTTTCGCACGTGGCCTGAATACACGACCTCTACGCTTTATTTAGGCAAGCTGATGGAGGGATCGCTCTCAGTGGCGGATGCCACATATGTCATGCCTAAAGACCAGATTCAGTTGGCGCAGCCGAAAACGAACGCCAAAGGCGAAGAGATCTTTGCCCCCAAACGCAAGGCCATCGTCGATGACACGCACAACCGCTTTTTCGTTATCCACCCTGTATAAGGTAGTCTGGTCTGGATCATCGATGCTGCGACGAATATGCTTGTATACACCACATCCCCAGCGAAGGCATCTGGACGGCCCGTGCCACCTATCACACTATTATCGGCATGCGATATGTCAGTCAGGGGATAAGAATGAAACTCTGGGCATCGATCCCGATGCTGGCAAAGTAGTACGGACCCTCAGCATTGACGACAGTGCGGACAACACGGCTGTGGGCTCTAAATATTTCTTCATCCAGCGTATCAAAAACACGATCGAGGACAGGACATCCCAGAGCCGAGTCTGCCAACTAATCGCCTCGACTATTACCTCGTCGGTGACCGAACTGAACAAGGCCGGCAAGACCTGTGTGCCGTCATTATCGGCTAAAAAGGCCTGAATCTCGCGCACGCTCATGCCTCGGGCATAAAGCGTGGTGATGCGCTCATCAAAACCGTTAAAGGGGCGCTCGTGCATCTTTTCTTTATAGGCATATCCATGCGGGTAAGCTTGCATAATATGTCTCATCCACAAGATTACGGATAGGTTCGAATACAGTTTTGCCCCCCTCCAGGCCCAGACCCCCGAGCCAGATCCATAAACGCCTGCAGATAATCAATCACCGTTTCCGTCTCCCTCATCCCCAGAAAAATCTGCTTGGCGATGCCGTGCCTGCCCAACTTGACCGGCACTACGTCCAGTTTCTCCGCATACTCTTCCACCAGCCATCGCGGCAGCGCCGCTACGCCACGGCCACTGGCAACCATCTGCATCATGATGTCCGTCGTCTCAATCGTTTTATGACGTCGGGGGGCGATACCAGCAGGCAGCAGAAACTGGTTGTAGATATCCAGCCGGTCTATGTCCACCGGATAGGAAATCAGTATTTCCCTGTCCAGGTCCTTAGGCTTGGCGTAGTCCACATTCGCCAGGGCATGGGCCTTGTTCACTACCAGCACCTGCTCGTAGTCGAAGACGGGCTCGAATTTCAGGCCTGGCTTATAGAGCGGGTCTGGGGTGACCAGCAGATCAATTTCATACCCAAATAGCGCACCGATCCCGCCAAACTGAAATTTCTGCTTCACATCCACATCCACGTCTGGCCAGGCGCTAAGGTACGGCGAGACGATCTTCAGCAGCCATTGATAGCAGGGGTGGCATTCCATGCCGATGCGCAGTGATCCTCGCTCGCCTTGGGCGAACTGTCCCAGGCGTTCTTCTGCCAGATCCAGCTGCGGCAGGACGCGGTTGGCAACAGCCAGTAAATACTGCCCGGCTTGAGTCAGTTGCAGGCTGCGGCCTTCGCGACGCCAGATTTCTGTGCCCAGTTGCTGTTCCAGTTTCCGCATGGTGTGGCTAAGGGCAGATTGGGTAACGTGCAGCACGGCAGCGGCGGCGGTCAGGGACCCTTGCTTGTCAACTTGCTGCACAACGGCCAGGTGGATGCGCTCTAACATGATACGTGAATGATATTCATGGGTTGGTGAGATAAGACCATTTTACTTCATTGATACGGCTTCCTACAATGCAAGTCATTCATTCATCCACTGGCCTTTAGAGAGCAGCACATGACGACGATTCATAATCTTGGCTTTCCGCGCATTGGCGCCAAACGGGAACTGAAGTTCGCCTTGGAGTCTTACTGGAAGGGCGAATCTTCGCGTGACGAACTCAAGGCTCTGGGCGCACAACTGCGTCAGCGTCACTGGGAAAATCAGGCAGGTCTGGATCTGGTGCCCGTTGGAGATTTTTCTTTTTACGATCAGGTGCTGGATGCCAGCTTCTTGCTGGGCAACTTGCCTGAACGTGTGCAGGACTTTCATGGTGACGAGCTGGATAACTATTTCCGTGTAGCGCGCGGTCGTTCGGCCAAGGGGCTGGAAGATCACAGCGCTTGCTGCGGTGGCGTGGCTGCCGGTGAAATGACCAAATGGTTCGACACCAACTATCACTACATCGTCCCCGAATTTACGGCTGACACCCAGTTCAAGCTTGATGCCTCGCGTTTGTTGGAGCAGCTGGCTGAAGCCAAGGCTCAAGGCGTGAAAGCCAAGCCTGTGATTATTGGCCCCGTGACTTATCTGGCATTGGGCAAGGCCAAGGATGAATCCAACAAGCTGGCTCTGCTGGATCGCTTGCTGCCCGTGTATGTCCAATTGCTGGAGACGCTGGCCAAAGCAGGCGTGGAGTGGGTGCAGATTGACGAGCCTATTCTGGTTACCGAGCTGGATGCCGATTGGCAGCAAGCGTTCAAGACCGCTTATCAGCAACTGAAAGCTGCTGGCGTGAAGTTGCTGGTAGCCACTTACTTTGGTCAGTTGCTGGAAAATGCTGCTTTGGCCGCCAGCTTGCCTGTTGCCGGTTTGCATGTGGATGCCATCAATGATCGTGATGGTGTGGATGCACTGCTCAAGCTTTTGGGTGACGACAAGGTCTTGTCTCTGGGCGTGATCAATGGTCGCAATATCTGGAAAACAGATTTGACCGCTGTACTGGACTGGGTTGAGCCCATCGCCAAGCAACTGGGTGATCGTTTGTGGATTGCTCCTTCCTGCTCGCTGCTGCATGTGCCGGTTGATCTGGACAGCGAAGAAAAGCTGGATGCCGATGTGAAGTCCTGGTTGGCCTTTGCTTTGCAAAAGCTGGATGAACTGCGTGTATTGGGTAAAGCCTTGAGCCAAGGGCGTGATGCCGTCAAGGCAGAGCTGGCCGATAACCTGGCCGCTTTGACTGCCCGTCGCAACTCGCCCCGTGTGAATAATCGTGCTGTGAAAGCAGCGGTGGCGCGCATCTCGGCCGAGCTGGGCAAGCGCAAGAGCGTTTACGAACAGCGTGCTTCCAAGCAAGCTGAATTCCTGAAACTGCCCGCATTCCCCACCACCACGATTGGTTCTTTCCCACAAACGGCAGAAATCCGTCGTGCTCGTAGCGAGTTCAAGGCCGGTCGTCTGGATGAAAACAGCTATCAGGCCGCAATGCGTGCCGAGATTGAGCGCAGCGTGCGTGAGCAGGAGAAACTGGGTCTGGACGTGTTGGTGCACGGCGAAGCCGAGCGTAACGACATGGTCGAATACTTTGGTGAGCAGTTGGACGGCTACGCATTCAGCCAGTTCGGTTGGGTGCAGTCCTACGGTTCGCGCTGCGTGAAACCACCCATCCTGTTTGGTGACATCAGCCGCCCTCAAGCCATGACGGTGGAATGGATCACCTACGCCCAGTCGCTGACTCAAAAACCCATGAAGGGCATGTTGACCGGCCCCGTGACGATCTTGAACTGGTCCTTTGTGCGTGACGACCAGCCTCGCTCGGCCTCTTGCTTGCAACTGGCGCTGGCCATTCGCGAAGAAGTGCTGGATCTGGAAAAGGCCGGTGTGCATGTGATTCAGATTGACGAAGCCGCCTTGCGTGAAGGTTTGCCTCTGCGTAAATCGCAATGGCAAAGCTACCTGGACTGGGCCGTTGAAAGCTTCCGCATCACCGCCAACGGCGTGGGCGATGAGACGCAAATCCACACACATATGTGTTACTCGGAATTCAACGACATCATTTCTTCCATTGCCGATATGGATGCGGACGTGATCACCATTGAAACCAGCCGCTCGGACATGGAATTGCTGGAAGCCTTCGAGAACTTCCAGTACCCCAACGAGATCGGCCCTGGTGTGTACGACATTCACTCGCCCAATATTCCGACCGAGCAGCACATTGTGAATTTGATGAAAAAAGCCGCCGAGCGCGTGCCAGCAGAACGTTTGTGGGTGAACCCCGACTGCGGTTTGAAGACACGTCAATGGGCTGAGGTGATTCCCGCTTTGACCAATATGGTGGCCGCAGCGAAAGTTTTGCGGGCAAGTGCCTGATCAGGTCATGAGCTGAGTTTGGCGGAAAGTCCCGGCCAAATGCCGGGACTTTTTTTGAGGCTGATTCAAACCTGTTTTCTGGCTTCACCAGGAAGAAGAGAGTAAGCAGTGCAGCCCCCCGAAGCAGCTCAGACAATCAGCACAGAGTGTACATAAATAAGATGAATTTATTTTTCAAGATCAATGACTTGGCTCGAAAATAAATTCGAGATTGAAATCAGAAATTAGGGCATACATAAAAATGAATAAAGAATTCGCGTTCAGCATCAGAAGCATCCGTTTTGATGAAAACTACCGTCCAGCCGATAACACACGTATCACCACTAACTTTGCCAATTTGGCCCGTGGTGAAAGCCGTCAGCAAAACCTGCGCAATACTCTGAAGATGATCGACAATCGCTTCAATAGTTTGGCGCATTGGGACAACCCGAATGGGGACCGTTATTCAGTTGAACTGGATATTGTCTCTGTTGATATTGATGTTGAAGGCAATGGTTCTACGTTTCCGACCATCGAAATCCTGAAAACCAGTATCGTTGATCACAAAGAAAACAAGCGTATTGAAGGGATTGTGGGTAACAACTTCTCTTCGTATGTGCGTGACTACGATTTCAGTGTGGTTCTGCTGGAGCACAACAAGAACAAAAACGGTTTCAGCGCCCCGGAAGGCTTTGGTGACTTGCATGGCAAGTTGTTCAAGGCTTTCGTGAACTCCACGCTGTATCAGGAAAACTTCAACAAATCCCCCGTGATTTGCCTGAGCGTATCCAGCAGCAAGGTCTACCACCGTACAGGTAATCAGCATCCGGTATTGGGCGTCGAATACCAGCAAAATGAGTTCTCGCCGACCGATGAGTACTTCGCGAAAATGGGTTTGCAGGTTCGTTATTTCATGCCCCCAAATAGCGTTGCGCCTTTGGCCTTTTACTTTCGTGGTGATTTGCTCAGTGACTACACGAATCTGGAATTGATCAGTACCATCAGCACGATGGAGACATTCCAGAAAATCTACCGCCCCGAGATTTACAATGCCAATTCGGCAGCAGGAATGCGCTATCAGCCCAGCCTGAAAAATGCGGATCATTCGGTTACGCAAATTGTCTACGATCGTGAAGAACGTAGCCGTCTGGCGGTTGAGCAGGGCCGGTTTACCGAAGAGAGTTTTATCAAGCCATACAAAGTTATTCTTGATCAATGGGCAGCCAGTTACGCGCTTTGATTCATCAAAAACAACAAGGTTATTTAAATATGAAAAAATTGCTACCCACCTCCACCGCTGGCAGTTTGCCTAAACCCTCCTGGCTTGCTGAACCCGAGAAACTGTGGTCGCCCTGGAGACTGGAAGGTGAGGACCTGGTCGAAGGCAAGAAAGATGCACTGCGCTTGTCCTTGCAAGAACAATTGCACGCCGGTATCGATCTGATTAGCGACGGCGAGCAAACCCGCCAGCACTTTGTCACTACCTTCATCGAACATCTGGAAGGCGTGGACTTTGAAAAGCGTGAGACCGTGCGTATTCGTGACCGTTACGATGCCAGCGTTCCAAGCGTTGTCGGTGCTGTGAATCGCCCCAAGTCCGTATTTGTGGACGATGCCAAGTTCCTGCGCCAGCAAACCTCGCAGCCGATCAAATGGGCGCTGCCTGGCCCCATGACCATGATCGATACGCTGTACGACAACCACTACAAGAGTCGTGAGAAACTGGCTTGGGAATTTGCCAAGATCCTGAACCAGGAAGCCAAAGAGCTGGAAGCCGCAGGCGTGGATATCATCCAGTTTGACGAACCTGCTTTCAACGTGTTCTTTGACGAAGTGAATGACTGGGGTATTGCTACGTTGGAACGTGCCATTGAAGGTCTGAAATGCGAAACCGCCGTGCACATTTGCTACGGTTACGGCATCAAGGCCAACACCGATTGGAAAAAGACCCTGGGTTCGGAATGGCGTCAATACGAAGAGTCCTTCCCGAAGCTGCAGCAATCCAAGATCGACATCATTTCGCTGGAATGCCAGAACTCCCATGTTCCTATGGATTTGATCGAACTGATCCGTGGCAAGAAAGTGATGGTTGGCGCCATTGACGTGGCCACCAACGTGATTGAAACCGCTGACGAAGTGGCCAACACACTGCGCAAGGCGCTGAAGTTTGTGGACGCTGACAAGCTGTACCCCTCCACCAACTGCGGGATGGCACCTTTGCCACGCGCCGTGGCTCGTGGCAAGCTGCACGCCCTGAGCGCCGGTGCTGAAATCGTTCGCAAGGAACTGTCGGCCTGATAGGTTTGATACCTTCGCGCTAGCTAGTTTCAGACTGCCCCCAGCAAACAGTATTGATGGCTTTGCCATCGCTGTTGCTGGGGGCAGTTTTATTGGGGCTGCTGATTGTGTTGCTTTAAATGACAGATGCTCTCAAGCCGCCTGCAATGCCAGTAGGCGAGTATTTTGACACCTCTGCTTAAAGAAATTCTTGTCCACTATAAAGAAATGAACTAGGATTCACTCATGTAATGAATCGAGGTTCACTTCTTTATGGCCTATCGTCAAACCCCCGCCGTTGAAGCTCGTCTGCAAGACAATCGTAGCCGTATCCTGGAAGCCGCTCGTGTTTTGGTCAGTGAAGGTGGCTGGCAGGAAGCCCAGGTGGCCAGTGTGGCGGCTGCGGCGGGTATGGCCACTGGGACGGTCTATCGCTACTTCCCGTCCAAGGCCGAGTTGTTCGCGCAAGTGCTGTCGCAGGTGTCTCAGCGGGAGGTGGATGTACTCACAGACATTGCGCAGGCTGACGGAGCCTCTATGCTGCGCCTGCATGCCGCAGTCTCAACATTCGTAAAACGCGCCATGCGTAATCCTCGTCTGGCGTATGCCTTGATTGCCGAGCCATGCGATAAGGAAATCGACGCGGCTCGTCTGGTGTATCGCGCCGCGATCAGCCAGGTCATTCACTCCATTGTTTCCATGGGGCAAGATGCCCAGGAAATGCGCCAGGATGTGCAGCCCGATATTGCGGCTACCGTCATTGTGGGCGGTTTCATGGAAGGGCTGATTGGCCCGCTTTCTCCTTTAAGCCGTCAGCAGCACGATGGCACGGACAGTTACCAGCGCCAAGTGGCTGCGCTGGCTGACCAGATTGCCCAGATGGCGTGCGCCAGCGTGGCAGTCCTTTCTGCCACGCCTTAGAAAAACAGTTCGGAGACAACCATGAACCAAGCGCTTCCCCCCAGCATTTTGAATGCGCCCGAGTATCGTTACAGTACGCATCAGGTTTTGAATCAGGCTCTGCCCGCCAGTGGTTTCAATGCTTTTACGGGTGATCAGGTTTTAACCGAGGCCATTCGCCGCGAAGCCCCGTGGGCCGAATCGCGTTGTCAGGCTTTGGGGGCGATGGCTGGTGATGAAAATGTTCAGGAGTTGGCCCGTTTGGCGAACCGTCATATCCCTGAACTTAAAACGCATGATCGCTTCGGCAACCGGATTGATTGGCTGGAATTTCACCCCAGCTGGCATGAATTGATGACCCTGGCCTGGCAGCACGAGGTGCCGAATTTAAGCTGGCGTACGCAAGAGAAAAACGGCCACTTCGCTCGTGCGGTCTTGTCCTATCTGTGGAATCAGGTGGAGCATGGTACGGGTTGTCCGACTGGCATGGCGTATGCGGCGTATGCCGGTTTCGAGGCTGAACCTGCTTTGGCGATCTGGGCGGACAAGCTCAACGGGACGCGCTACGAATACAGTCGTCGCGAAGTGGGCGATAAACCCTCGGTGGTCATTGGCTATGCGATGACAGAAAAGCAGGGCGGTTCAGATCTGCGTGAGACGCAGACTACTGCGCGCTTCTCCCATAGCGCGGATTATCACGGCGCTACGGCGCATTGGTATGAGCTGACGGGGCATAAGTGGTTTTGTTCAGTGCCGCAGTCTGATGGCTTTTTTACGCTGGCTAAAGTCAATGGCGGTGTTACTTGTTTCTTCTTGCCCCGTACCTTGCCGGACGGCAGCTATAACCGCTTTTTTGTACAACGCCTGAAGGACAAGGCGGGCAATCGTTCCAACGCGTCCAGTGAAGTGGAGTATGCGGGTACGCTGGCAATTCGGGTTGGGGAAGAAGGGCGCGGTATTCGGGAAATTCTGTCGCACTCGCATTTGACACGTCTGGATTTTGCGATTGGCTCGGCGGGTTTGATGCGACAGGCACTGACCTTGGCCCTGCGTCACACGACATCACGCAAGGCTTTTGGAACCTCCATTGCCGATCGGCCCATGATGAGCAATGTGCTGGCGGATATGGCGGTAGAAGTGGAAGCGGCAACCTTGATGTCCTTGCGTGTGGCCAAGGCCACTGACCTGATGCAAAGCAGTGACCACGAAAGGCTGCTGGCTCGGGTGGCCACGCCTGCGGCTAAGTACTTCAATTGCTCGCGCGCCCCCTCCATTGCGAATGAGGCTTTGCAATGTCACGGCGGCAATGGCTTTATTGAAGAAAACCCCATGGCCCGTGTGTATCGAGAGGCCCCCTTGAACAGTGTTTGGGAAGGGACGGCGAATATGATGTGCATGGATGTGCGGCGCGCCATGATCAGAGATCCGCTTACGGTGGAGGCGGTTTTCAATGAAATCAGACCCTTGGCCGGGCAAGACAAGCGATTCGATGCTCTGGTACAGCACACTGAGCGCCTGGTTCGGGCGGCAATCGAGGATGAGTTCCTGGCCCGCCCCATGACCGAAGCCGTCGCCCGCGTCTTGCAGGCGGCCGAGCTGCTGCGCTATAGCTCTCAAGAAGTGGCGGATGTGTTTTTAAGTACGCGTAGCGGCGGGGAAGTGGGGGCTTGGGGAGTGCATTACGGCACCTTGGGAATGATGGCATCTTCGTCAGTCGCGCAGAAAATTATGCGCAGAGCGATGGTGACAGATTGATTTGTGCTGTTCGCAGAGCCTGGAGGGAGCAGGGGCTATCTGGATCAAGTCCGGGATAGCCCTTGTTCTTTGGAGTCCGACGGCTTTGCAAGTAATGCAGGGTCAGTCTTACGCTGCTGTGCAGACCCTTAATCGGTGTTTATCCGGGTCCAGTGCAACGAATGTGCGCCCAAAAACGGCTGTCATGGGCTCTTGCTCTATGGTGATACCCGCTGTCACCCAGTTTTGATACAGCTGATCAACAGCCGCATCATCGTCCACTAAAAAAGAAAGCTCGGAGCGATGCCCAGTTCCGGATGAGACAAAGCTGGCTGCCTGGGTAGACCACAAACCCAGGGTCAGGCCCTTGTTCAGTTCAAACGTGACATAGGTGGGGAAGGATTCAACGGGCGCTTTTTGAAGCAGCTTCTCATAGAAAAGGCTGCTGGCGGCGGGGTCTTGGACATAGAGCAGCAAAAGGTTTGGGTGATTCATGATCGCTCCAACAAGGTGATTGAGCAGATCATTATGGGTGACCATACTGCCAAAAAATGGCAGTATCTGGCATGGCCCGAGCAGAACGACTTCTTTCCCTTTTACAAGTGCTACGCCGGCACAAACGTCCGGTGAGTGGTGCGCGGCTGGCCCAAGAGTTGGGCGTCAGCATTCGGACCTTATATAGGGACATTGCTTCCTTGCAGGCGCAAGGTGCCGATATAGAAGGGGAGCCGGGAGTCGGCTATGTGTTGCGACCTAGTTTCATGCTGCCACCCTTGATGTTTTCTCAAGCAGAGCTGGAGGCCTTGATACTGGGCTTTCGCTGGGTAGAAAAGTTTGCGGACGAGCCGCTGACCAAAGCGGCTGGCGATGCCATGGCCAAGATCTCTGCGGTCTTGCCCGATAGCTTGAGAGACAGCCTGGACAGCACCGCTTTACGGGTTGGGCCTAGAGTGATTCAGGATGCTGAGCTTGTTGATCTCGGCATTGCGCGTACAGCGATTCGTTTGCAGCGCAAGCTGCGCATCATTTATGTAGACGGGGCAGGCCAGGAGTCGGAGAGAGTGATCTGGCCTTTTTCCTTGGGCTACTTTCAGCACTTCCGGATTCTGGTGGGCTGGTGCGAATTGAAAGGGGATTTTCGGCATTTCCGGACGGACAGGATACAGCGCTTGGTCTGTCTGGAGGAGTCTTATTCCCGGCATCGGTCTGATTTGTTCAAGCAGTGGCGCGCAACACAAACAGAGCTACGCTACGTGTTTGATAGTTAAAATTCTATTTATTGTTGGTTTTTTTGATAATTTTTTAATTTTATATCGAATCAAATCTGATTTAAATTTATAAAAATTAATTTTTCCTGATTTTCTTATTATGGAATAAATCATAATAAGATACAGTGAAAACCTAATTTTGCAGATATTATTATTTTGCTATTGTTTTAACCCCCCTTTTTTTAAAGGGGGGTATATTTTAGTCCAGCATGTTTTCTAATTCATCTTTTATTGGAATTACTTGCTCGTATAGTCTATGGTATGACTTTCCTATTGATCCTCTAAATTGAGTTAGTTTTGGAGGGTTGTTTCCAATATTTATAATATGATCTTTTGTTATTCCCGGGTATGGGTCTATAAAAACTATTTCTGATATTCCCAGTTGGTAAGCTTTTTTTGCGCAGAGTTCGCAAGGGCTGGCTGTTGTATACAGTTTTCCACCCTTTATTCCATCTACTCCACTTCCTGTTAATTGTAGAAAAGCATTTTCTTCTGCATGTAAGGCTCGAGTATGGACTTGATTTCCTTTGTTGTCTATGCTGTTGTGAATATCTTTAAAGCAATAGGATAGGGTTCTTCCTTTAAATACTTCTATTTTATTTTCTTTTGCTTCAAATTTTTCCAGTTTTTCTTTTGCTTTTTTTCTAAAATCTTTGTTGTTTCTTTCGTATGAGCTATATGTTTTTTTATCGAATTTGCTCATTAATCCATCTAATGATCTCATTGAGCAAGGAGTTTGGCCTTTGGGGACATCATTCCAGCCAACCGATTTTATTGAGTTTTCTTTGTCGGTCACTGTCGCTCCAATCTGTCTAGATATACATCCTGAGTTGAGTTTGACGGAATAGGCGACCTGCATTACTCTCTCCATGGATGTAGGCGAAATGAGGCCTGGATGCTGCATGAGCGATATGTACCAGGCTAGTTGCGCTTTTAGTATGTTTGTGTTGTCAAATTCATTTTTTGGGTTATATATATGAATATCTGATAGTTCAATGCATTTTTTTACATCTGGGTTGGTTAGGTGTTTGTATTCTCCATTCCCTTTTCCTGATTCTTCAGTGTCGATTGCTTCAATTTGTTCTGCAGAGAATTTATGTAGTGCTTGAAGGTATTTTGTTCTATGCTCATCTGGCGCATTTATTGAAATCAAGTGAAATGCTGCATACCTATCCTTGAAGAATTTGGCCTCGTATGGGTTTCTTATTGCGTCTATTACTATGTATGCTTTTTTTTCTTTTTTTCTTATTATTTTTATTGCTCTGTTAATTGTTTCTGGTAGATGGAAAACTGATTTTGGTATGAATTTTTGTTTTTCATAGTCTATATCTACTTTCCCTATTCTTCTTATCGATTTTCCTGCTGATTGGTAGACTGATACATATAAACCTTTTTCGATTTTGTTTAGCTCATTTTTTATGTTTTCAGTTATTTTTCTGGTTAATTTTATGGTTTCAGAAAAATCTTCTTTTTCCGATATTATAGATTCTGTCTTTTCATTGTGATTTAGTATTTTTCCTATTTGGTCTTTTATTTTCTCTTTGTTTTTTTCTATTGTTTCTAATCTTATTTCATTTGTTTTGTTTTTCTTGGTAGTTATTTTTTTAGATACAAATTCAGATAGTTTTTTTTCTCCCATGTTTATTAGGTACATGGATATTAAATCACTTACTTTTATTGAGTGAAATCCATGCCAGTTTTCCTCCGCAAATTTTTTTACTATTGAGTATCTTTTTTTGTCTAATCCTTGATAAAAATCATCTATGTCCTCTAACTCGGGAAGTGATATTTTCTTGTTTTCTAGTATATCAGCGGTGGTAGTGCATCCAGAGCCTGTTCTACCTGTTAAACCTACTAAGATAAACTCACTATTTTCAGAAAATAATTCACTTATGAATTTCTGGTCTCTCATTTCCTCTTCCTTTTAAGGTGTTTTTACTAGCCCCATATATAATTTATTTTTTTTTATAAGTCAAATGAAATTTATTGGTTGTATTTTTTTTGGTTTCTGGCGATTTTATATTGGGTATGGATCAAAAATCTTTGTGTCATTTTTAAACCCTCACCATTTCTCTTTCTTCGAGACTTCTAACTTCTAGTTGTCTTAGAGAGCTGGGGGATTGATAGGGAAGATTCGCAGGCCGAATGTCAGCGCGACGTTTATGTTGCGTGGATTGTTATTGGTTTTATCGGACCTCAAAGCACCAACAGAAGAGAGTTTGGGCTTGAAGGGTGCGGGTAGTTAACGGACTTATGTGTTGGCCCACAAGTGGCTCAGCTCTAGCAGCTGGATGTTGTTTACAAAGAGAAGGGCAAATTGTCTCTAAGGCGATCAAGTCCTCCTTGCAAGAGGGTTTTTTCTTGGTCAATTATTGTTATGTTATAACATCTCAAAATTGACAGGAGTCCTCTGCAAGGAACTGCCCATTGATGCCTCAAGGAAGAAGAGAAATGACGATGACCCTCGATAACACGCCAGTCGATCCCGCAGCCCGCATTCCCGTAACAGTTTTGTCCGGTTTTCTGGGGGCGGGCAAGACGACTTTGCTGAACCACATCCTGAACAATCGCGAAGGCCGCCGCGTGGCCGTCATCGTGAACGATATGAGCGAGGTCAATATTGATGCCGCTCTGGTTCGTGATGGCGGTGCCGAACTATCGCGCACCGATGAAAAGCTGGTGGAAATGAGCAACGGTTGTATTTGCTGCACCTTGCGCGAGGACTTGTTGTTGGAGGTGGACCGTCTGGCCGAGGAAGGGCGTTTTGATCAGTTGGTCATTGAATCCACCGGCATTTCAGAGCCACTGCCCGTGGCTGAAACGTTCACCTTTGAGGGCGAGGATGGCCGCTGCCTGGGTGAAGTCGCGCGCTTGGACACTATGGTCACGGTAGTGGACGCCTTTAACTTTCTGCGCGATTACAGCTCGCAAGACAGCATCCAGTCCCGTGGCGAATCTTTGGGTGAAGAAGATGCGCGTACCGTTGTGGACCTGTTAATTGAGCAGATCGAGTTCTGTGATGTGCTGGTTCTGAACAAGATTGATTTGATCAGCGAGCCAGAACGCGAGCGCCTGATGGCCATTCTGAACAGTCTGAATCCCCGCGCTCGTATTGAAACAGCCGAGTTCGGCCAGGTGCCCTTGGACCGCGTTCTGAACACCGGTTTGTTCGATTTTGAAGAGGCTTCCAAGGCCCCAGGCTGGCTGCAGGAATTGCGTGGTACTCATACCCCGGAAACCGAAGAGTACGGCATAGGCAATTTTGTTTACCGCGCCCGCCGTCCATTCCACCCGCAGCGTTTCAAGGCACTGGTCGAAAGTGAATGGCCTGGGGTGGTGCGCTCCAAAGGCTTTTTCTGGTTGGCGAACTTCCCGACTCTGGCTGGCTCCTGGTCACAGGCTGGCGCGGTGGCTCGCTATCACGTGGCGGGTTACTGGTGGGCGTCCATGCCGCCTGAACGCTGGCCGGAGGATCCCGAAGCGGTAGCGCTGATCAAGGAAAAATGGGACGAACGAGTAGGGGATGCGCGTCAGGAGCTGGTTCTGATTGGTATGGATATGGACGAGGAAGCACTGCGCGCCCGTTTCGATGCCTGCCTGTTAAGCGATGAAGAAATGGCCAGCGGCCCCAGCACCTGGACAACATGGACGAATCCGTTTTCAGACTGGCCTTGATGGCGTTGAGGTCTTGCCAGGTCTTTGCCAGCGTGAGCAAGGCCTTTTGATTGGATGTTGAGTATGACTGTTGTACTTCCCGACCCGGCTTTGAATGATTTCTCTCATGGCCTGACTCCGCTTTCCTGGGTGGGTATGGAGGGAATCGACCTGCCCATTACCGTGCTTGAACGAGGCTATAAGCAGCAGTTGCATGCGCGGGTGGATGCTCAGGTTGATTTGCCCTTGGCACATGTAAAAGGGATACATATGTCCAGGCTGTACCGCTTGCTGAATGACTTGCCGCCAGAACAGTCCTTGTCACCGTTAGGGCTGCGGCGTCTTTTGCAAGGCATGGTGGATAGCCAGCAGGACTGTGGAACGCGCAGTGCACGACTGTGTTTTCGCTTTGATTTATTGGTGCGACGGCCTGCCTTGGTCACGCAGGGTCTGGCCGGCTGGAAATCCTATCCCGTCGTGCTGGAGGCCAGGCTTTCGGACGATATGTTTATGTGCAAGGTGCAGGTTCAGATAGCTTATTCGTCGACCTGTCCTTGTTCGGCTGCGCTGGCTCGGCAGTTGATTGAACAGGGCTTTATGCAGGCTTTTGGAAAGCAGCCTGTCTTGCATGCAGATGAGGTAGCTGCCTGGTTGCACAATCACGCTAGCCTAGCCACTCCCCATAGCCAACGCAGTCAGGCTTTGGTTCAGATTCAAGTATCGGAAGACAGTGAGGACTTTGGGTTTTTGACGCTGATTGATCGCATCGAAGAGTCATTGGCAACACCCTTGCAAACTGCCGTCAAACGAGCAGACGAGCAAGCCTTTGCCGCCTTGAATGGTCAGAACCTGATGTTTGTGGAAGACGCGGCGCGTCGTATAGAAGCGGCCTTGGGGGACTATCAGAATCCTGGTGTTCAGGTCCGACATCTGGAGAGTCTGCATCCCCATGATGCAGTGGCGTTCAAAACTCCTGTATCGGAAGGGATGCCTTTTCTGCGGCTGAGCGGGGGCGTGGCGCCATGAGTGTTCTAGTCCTTGCTGTTCCGTGCCAGAAACACTCCACGAGTCAAACTTTCTTGCTATTGGCGCAGCCAAGCAAGCTCACGCTATGTCCATTTGAGCGGGTATGTCGCTCCCGTGCTTGGGAGCTGCCATGAAAACCGTTCTTGTCTCTGTTCTGGTCCTGCTTGTTCGCGGCTATCAGCTTTTTATTAGCCCTTTGCTGGGGCCACGTTGCCGCTTTTATCCAACTTGCTCCCAGTATGCGATTCAGGCTTTGCAGGTGCATGGCCCCCTCAAAGGAACTTGGCTGGCTGCACGGCGCCTTGTCCGTTGTCACCCTTGGCATCCGGGCGGGCATGACCCTGTTCCAGCTCTTGATGATCGGGGTAGGCAATCGCTCAAGCAAGCAGGAGAAGACCGTGGGTAAGGATGCAGCACCAGAAGAGTCCATAGTTCAAGCCCAGCAAGCCATTGTGGAGAGTTTCCAGTTCCTGGGGAACTGGATGGCCCGCTACGAATATTTGATTGATCTGGGGCGCTCCTTGCCGGACTTCCCGGACGAATGGCGTACCGAGATGAACCGTCTGCACGGTTGTCAGGCACAGGTCTGGATGGTGTCTGAATTGCGTGATCACAAGTTGTTTTTTCAGGCCCGTAGTGATTCCGCCATCGTCACCGGCTTATTGGCTTTATTGATGCAGGTGTACTCGGGGCGTTTGCCGCAAGAAATCCTGTCCCATCCCCCTGACTTTTTACGGGCAATTGAACTGGAGCAGCACTTGTCACCGAATCGCGCCAATGGTCTGTTTCACATGATGGAGCGGATTCGTTTGACGGCACAAGACGCTCTGGATGTAGAAGCCTCAAAGGTAAAACCATGACGCCAGTAATCCCGAAGGTCTCTACCTCTGAGGCTGCAGAAACCGCCAAGCAGCATACTTTGCGTCATGCCGATTTGCTGCTCTGTGGCGCTACGGTAATGACTCCTAACGGGGCCGAGCGTCTCGACATCGCCTGTGCGCAAGGCCGGATTACGGCTCTTGGTGATTTGTTGCCCGGCTGGAGTGCAGACTGTGTGCTGGACCTTAATGGCCTGCATGTTTTGCCAGGGGTGATCGACAGTCAGGTGCATTTCCGAGAGCCGGGGCTGGAGCACAAAGAGAATCTGGAAGCGGGTACACGGGGCGCAGTCCTGGGCGGCGTGACGGCGGTTTTTGAAATGCCCAACACCTATCCCTTGACCTTGGGTGCTGCCGATTTGCGAGCCAAGCTGGATGCTGCTCAAGGCCGAAGCTGGTGTGATCACGCCTTTTATATCGGTGGTTCTGCCTTGAATGCCGATTCCTTGCAGGAACTGGAACAGCTCCCAGGTTGTGCAGGCATCAAGGTCTTTATGGGCAGCTCCTTTGGAGACCTATTAGCGGATGAGGACGACGTGCTGCGTCGCATCTTGCGTCATGGTCGCAGACGGCTGGCAGTACACGCCGAGGATGAGGCCAGGCTGCGTGAACGCAGATATATCGCCCTGGATAGTGGCGACGTGCGCCAACACCCGGTTTGGCGTGATGTGGAAAGTGCCTTGAAGGCAAGCCAACGCATTGTTCGTCTGGCGGAAGAGGAGAAGCGCCGATTGCACGTGTTGCATGTGTCTACCGCAGAGGAAATGCAGTTTCTGGCCGCGCACAAAGATCGCGTAACGGTGGAAGTCACCCCACACCATCTCAGTCTGCAAGCTCCCGACTGTTATGAGCGTCTGGGCAGCCTGGCGCAAATGAATCCCCCGGTGCGCGGGCAGGTTCATCAAGACGCGCTGTGGCAGGCGATTCGTTCGGGCGTGGTGGATGTCATTGGCAGCGATCATGCACCTCATACCTTGCAGGAAAAGTCTCAAGCCTATCCCGCCTCACCCAGTGGCATGACTGGCGTGCAAACCTTGCTGCCCGTGATGTTGAACCATGTACACGCAGGCCGCCTGAGTTTGCAGCGACTGGTGGATTTGACCAGTGCCGGACCTGCCCGGATTTTTGGACTGGAAGGCAAGGGACGCATAGCCCTGGGTTTTGATGCGGATTTCAGTATTGTGGATTTGAAGGCACGCCGCCGCGTCCGCAATGACTGGATTGCCAGCGTCAGCGGCTGGTCTCCCTACGACGGCATGCCAGTTGTGGGCTGGCCGATTCACACCATTGTGCGCGGCCATTGTGTTGTTCGTGATGAAGTCCTGGAAGGGCAGGCTCAAGGCAGGCCGCTGCGTTTTCTGGAAGTCCCTTAACCGCCCGTTCAGCAAGGAGTACGTCGTGACGGATTCAAAAGAGCTTAAAGAGCGAGGCCTGAAGGTGACGACGGCTCGTATCCAGATTCTTGAGATATTCCAGGCCCCCGGCATTCGTCATTTGACGGCAGACGATGTGTATCGCCAACTGATCCGGCAAGGCAGTGAGATTGGCCTGGCGACTGTCTACCGGGTGCTGACCCAGCTGCAACAGGCAGGCTTGCTAAAGCAGGTTTATTTTGAATCCGGCCGGGCGCTGTATGAGCTGGACGATGGCGAACACCATGATCACCTGATTTGCACGGACTGCGGGCGTGTGCAGGAGTTTCATGATCAGACGATCGAGCAGCAGCAAAAAATGATTGCTCAGGAGCGGGGCTTTCAGGTTATGGAACATAGTCATGTGGTGTACGGACGCTGCCTGAAGCCGGATTGTGAATATCGCCCGGAACCCATGATGACAAGGAGAAAACGTGAAGACTGAAGGACAAGAAACAAGATCTGCTGAAAATACGGCAGTACAAATAAACCGCCGAATCTCGGTAGAGCAGGTGGAGGAGGGCCACGAACTGGCCCCCAAATTTGACGAACAGGGCCTGATTGCCTGCATCACGACAGACGCTAACAATGGCGAGGTCTTGATGCTGGGTTACATGAACCGGGAAGCCCTGGAAAAAACCATACAGACCGGTGAAGCCCATTACTGGAGCCGCTCGCGTCAAATGCTCTGGCATAAAGGTGCCAGCAGTGGACTGGTGCAGACGGTAGAGGAAATGCGTATCGACGACGACCAGGATGCGGTGTGGTTACGTGTGCGGGTAGCCGGTTCCGGGGCCAGTTGCCACGTAGGCTATTACTCCTGTTTCTACAGACAGGTGCCGGTTGGTGTCGAGCATAGCAAGGGTCAGGATTTGGTTTTTGTGGAGTCCGCCAAGACCTTTGATCCCAAAGACGTGTATGGGGATGTGCCCAATCCCACTGTGCTTTAAAGGGTGCTCATGCTGGCGGGGCTGGGCGAACTTCACGTTTACTTCTGGCCGCCTGAACCTGTGTTGATCAGGACGATGCAGCCCCCGTCAGTCGGGTAGAGCGATGCTCCCGATACGCGGCTGCCAAGGTCCGCAAGGCTTCCCGCGAGCGTTGATCGGTCAGTGTTGAGTGCAACACAATCCGGGAAGGGGGCAGGGCTGGCAGTCCCAGACGTTGGCCCACATCAATTGCATCTGGCGGCGCCAGGCGGCATGAAAATGCCGCGACCGCCAAACCGGCAGAGACCGCCGCCATCACGGCCGCATGGCCACCGCCCACAAACACTTCATTCCACTCAATCCCGGCAGTGCTTAACGCGTGTGTCGCAATATCCCGCACGCCACAGCAGGGAGCCAGGGCGGCCAGCCGTAAAGGTTTGCCTTCTTGCTGATGAAAGCAGGGTGCCGCAAACCAGGCAAAGTGTTCAGGCCCCAGGTCCTCTCCGTCACGGCGATGATCCTCCTGGCGCACGATGACGGCATCCAGCTCTCCCTTGTCAAAATCTTCCAGCAAGCGATGCGAGCTTTCCAGGCGAACTTCAATCGTCAGGGCAGGGTCTCGTTCATTCAAACGGGACAACAAAGTAGGGACTTCCGGCCCGGCAACGTGCTGGGCAATTCCCAAACGAAAGCGGCGGCAATCGCAGAGCAGGGCGGCTCTGGCGCGGTCGTGTGCAGCAATGAATTCCCGTGCGGGATTAATGAAAACCGTACCTTGAGCAGACAGCCGTACCAGCCTTGGAGTGCGTTCGATCAGCTTGTAACCCAGGCGCTCTTCCAGGCGTTTCAGCTTCACGCTGATCGCGCCTTGTGTGGTGCCCAAGGCTTCTGCGGCTTTGGTAAAGCTTTGGAACTCGGCAATGCTCACAAAAGCTTGTACGGATTCCACATCCAGAACAGGGCGGCTCATGATCTATCCATATTTGTTGTTTCTGATATGCCCGATCATAGCATTGATGAATGGCTGGCCCGTCCCTACTATCTCTCCTGACTGAGCGGTCCCGAGCTTTTGGGTTTTGGTGTCCGCACTTTGGCTCGCCGGGACGGCGACGTGTATTGACGACTTTTTGGAAAGATAACGATGACTCCCTCTATCTCGAGTCAGGGCCGCTACGCCTTGGCTGCCGTGTGCTTGTCAGCCTTGATGCTGGGCCTGGAGATCTCCAGCGTGCCGCCGATTTTATCCACCATAGAACAGGTCATGGGGGCCAGTTTCCGGCAACTGCAATGGGTGATGGCAGCCTACACCATTGCCATGACGACCATTCTGATGGGGGTAGGCACTTTGGCGGATCGCTACGGCCGCAAGCGCATTTTTACGATCGGGATTGTGGCGTTCGGGATCACTTCCCTGGTGTGCGGACTGACGGAAAGTGCTGCTGTTCTGATTGGCGCACGTTTTCTGCAAGGCTTGAGCGCTGCCATGATGCTGATCTGCCAGATCGCGATTTTGTCGAACCAGTTTCGGGACGGACAACAGCGTGGCAAGGCCTTTGCGTGGTGGGGTGTGGTCTTTGGTGCCGGGCTGGGTTTTGGGCCTATTGTGGGTGGCCTGATTCTGACTCTGGCCAGCTGGGAATGGGTGTTTTTGATTCACGCCGTACTGGCCATTATTACCTTGCTGCTGGCGCGCGCTGGCGTACAGGAGTCGCGTGATCCGGGCGCCAGCACCTTGGACGTAGCCGGTATTGCCACCTTGTCCTTGGCCGTGTTTTGCCTGGTGCTGTTTGTCACTCAGGGGCCGGTGCTGGGCTTTGCCAGCCTGCCAGCCTTGAGCATTATTACCCTGTCCGTCCTTAGCCTGATTGCCTTTGTAATCGTGGAGCAGCGCAGTGTTAGGCCCATGCTGGAGTTCTCCGTATTTCGTATCCGCAGTTTCTCCGGTGCCTTGTTGGGCTCGATGGGGCAGAACTTCAGCTTCTGGCCCTTCATCATCTATTTGCCCATCTACTTTCATGTGGGGCTGGGGTATGACAGTGTGCAAACTGGCCTGGCCTTGTTGGCGTACACCTTGCCGACCTTGTTTGTGCCTCCGTTTGCCGAGCGTCTGGCACAGCGTTGGCAGCCGGGTGGAGTCATTACGCTAGGTCTGTTCTTGATTGGCCTGGGCTTTGTAGTGATGAAGATAGGCAGTGTTTCCGACCAACCGGGCTGGCTGATTCTGCCAGGCTGTGTGCTGGCCGGGATTGGTCTGGGCATGGCCAATACTACGACCACCAATGTAATTACCGCCTCGGTGTCGGCTGAACGCGCCGGTATGGCGTCGGGGGCGGATACCAGTGCCCGCATGATCTCCCTGGCCTTCAATATTGCCGTGATGGGCTTTGTTCTGGTGCAAGGCATCATGAGTGATCTGCGTGCTCGCCTGGGTATTTCTGTTGATGGCGAACTGCGTCATCTGGCTGAAAAAGTAGCCTCTGGCGACATCAATATCGTGTCGCAAAGTAGCGCCTTGCTGGCGAATGCCGCCGATCCTGTCGAGGCGGTTCATGCAGCCCTGATTGTCGGTTTTGGCTGGGTCATGGTGTATGGTGCGCTAACTGCCTTTGCTTTGGCTGCCTTAAGTCATCTGGTGTTTGGTTCCGCCAGGAAGAGTGCACAGGCGTGTTGCAGTCCTGGATAGGGGCAGGCACAAAAAAGCCGGGCACATGAGCCCGGCTTTTTCTTATGGAAGCTGCGGTAAAAGCAATGCGTTTAGCCTATCCCCCATGACTAGTGGTTGCCAGCGCTTCAAGCCTTGGCCAGGGCTCCCAGCTTCTTCTGGCTGTTCGAGCGCCAGAACGAGTAGCTCAGTCCCAGCATCAGCAAGATGCACGCAATGATAAAGACCATGCTGATCGGGCGCTCCAGGAAGATCATCGGATCACCACGC
The DNA here is from genome assembly GCF_005311025.1 of Alcaligenes faecalis. Lineage (GTDB taxonomy): Bacteria > Pseudomonadota > Gammaproteobacteria > Burkholderiales > Burkholderiaceae_B > Alcaligenes > Alcaligenes phenolicus. Next base: position 2,295,659 of record NZ_CP031747.1, read on the forward strand.
GAGAGCAGCAGGGCGCGGCGGAAGTTTTCTTCTACCATCGGTCCCAAGACAAAGCCCAGCAGCAAGGGGGCCGCCTCAAAGCGCAGGCGCATGAAGAAGTAACCCAGCACCCCAAACAGCAGCACGATATTCACATCGAACAGGTTGTTGTTGGTGCTATATACACCCACGCACACAAAGAACAGGGCAGCGGGGTACAGGTACTTGAAGGGCACGGACAGCAGGCGCACCCACATGCCGATCAAGGGCAGGTTCAGCACCAGCAGCAGGATGTTGCCCACCCAGAAACTGGCGATCAGGCCCCAGAACATATCGGCATGCTCGACCACCATTTGCGGGCCAGGCTGGATGCCGTGAATGATCAGCGCGCCCAGCATCAAGGCCATGACCGGGTCGCCGGGAATACCCAGGCTCAGGGTAGGAATGAAGCTGGTCTGGGTAGAGGCACTGGTGGCGGCTTCGGGCGAAGCAATGCCCTCAATCGCACCACGTCCAAAGCGCTCGGGGTTCTTGGCAACTTTCTTTTCCGTGGCGTAGGCAATGAAAGACGCAATGGTCGGGCCAGTGCCGGGCAGAATCCCGAAAGCCGCACCAATCGCAGTACCGCGCACCAGAGCGCCTTTGGATTGCTTGATATCGCCTTTTTCCGGACGCAGGGAACGGGTGGAGACTTTACCAATGGCCTTGGTGTGGCCGCTATTGATCCGGTTGATGTTCTTGAGAAAGTCCGCAATACCGAACAGGCCCATGGCCAGCGCCACAATCTGCAAGCCGTCCTGCAGTTCCGGAATATTGAAGTCAAAGCGCGATACACCACTGTTCACATCCGTACCGACCACGCCAAAGATCAAACCCATGACGACCATGGCCACGCCTTTGATGGCAGAACCTTTGGCCAGTGTGGCGCCGGCCAGCAGGCCCAGCATCATCATGGAAAAGTATTCAGCCGGGCCGAATTTGAAGGCAATATCGACCAGCGCGGGCGAGAACAGAATCATGGCCAGAATGCCGATGGTGGCTCCAAAAAAGGAGGACAACATCAACATGAACAGGGCCGATCCGGCCTTGCCGTTGCGGGCCATGGGGTTGCCGTCCAGACACGCCACCGCGTGCGAGGCGGTACCGGGCAGATTTAGCATGATGGAAGTAATACCGCCACCGTACTGGGAGCCATAGTAAATACCGGCCAACATAATCAGGGCGGCGGTCGGGGTCATGGCGTAGGTCAGGGGCAGCAGGATGGAGATGGCTGCCAGCACACCCATGCCGGGCAGCACCCCGATCAGGTTCCCCATGAACACGCCAAACACGGCCCACATCAGGTTGTCCAGTTGAAAGGCAACGCTAAAGCCGTGCATCAGGTTAGATAGAATTTCCATGGCTTAGCCCCAAGTGAACAGGGGGAATTGCAGCTCCAGCCCCCAGGAGAAAATAACCACACCCAGCAGCGTCACGAAAATGGACAGCAGCAGGGCGGTGAGCCAGGAATGTTCCTTGTCGCCCATGGCAGAGATGAACACCAGGGCAAAGGTGGCGGGAACCAGTCCGCCGTAGCGACCCAGAATAATGAAGGCGATGATGCCACCCACAATCGCCATCCAGCCACGCCATTGCGGCGGGCCGTAGTCCTCCTCCTGCTCATCGTCGTGCGCGGCGGTCTCTACAAACAGGTACAGAGCGCCCAGCACAATCATCACGATGCCCAGCAGAAACGGGAAGTAGCCCGGTCCCATGCGGGCCATGGTGCCCAAGGAGTATTTCTGTCCCATCAGGACGGTAAATACGCCTACTCCCACCATCAGGCCGGCTGAATAATATTTTTGTCTGCTCATGAATCTCCTCATTCCCCTAAAGCAAGCATGATTTTTATAAACCCTGAAAAAGAGCGATTAAAAATGAGGCTAGCTTAGCGGAGCAGGAGAGGGCTTAGGGTGACAGTTTCATTACCTTTTGGTCATGTTTGAATGGCTTGGTAAGGCTTAAACAGGCAGCACAATGGTGACTTTCAAGCCGGATACTCCTTTGGAGAAAATCAGCTCACCTCGGTGCAATTCAATAATGGCGGCAACGCTGGTTAATCCCAATCCAAATCCTTCACTATCATTATTGAATCTATAAAAATACTTGCCTACGTTTTCATATTCGCTTTCTGGTAATCCCGGGCCATCATCTTCCACAATGATGGAGACTTTATTGTCAAAGCGCTTTTTAATTTCTACGCTGGCATGGGAATGGGCGTATTTAACAGCGTTATCCACCAGATTGGCTAAAGCACTGGCTAATAAATTGCTGTCGCCATTAATAATGACTCTGTCGATTTTCTTTTTCTGCAGCGTGACGCCCTTTTCTTCAGCGAAAAAGCTGTACAAGTCCAGAACGTCTTCGGCAATCACTTCCAGATCGCAGGCCTTGAAGTTCTGTCTTTGCACACCGGCATTCAGCTCGGCAATTTGTAGCAGCTTGCCCAGCAGCACGCTCAGGTTCTCTACTTCTTCAATCGCGTCTTGCTGTGCTTCCCGGACATGCGGGGGGACGCCGGGCAGATTCTGGGTCTCGCGCAGCTTGCCAACGATGCGGGTAAGCGGGGTGCGGATATTGTGGGCCACGGTATCGGAGATATGCCGCGCGCCTTGCATCAGGCTCTCGATTTTGTCCAGCATGCGGTTGATGTCGTGGTGGATCAGACCAAAGACGTCCTCGCTCTCGGAGGTGATGCGCTTGGAAATATCCCCCGCACCCACCTGTTCCGTCAGCAGGCGGATGCGGCCCACACGGTATTTCAGCTCATTGCTAAAGACATAGGCGCCCAGAATTACCAGCATCAAGGCCAGGATCATGGAGGTGACGATGATGCGGCTAAGCATGGCACGCAGCTCGATCAAGGTGCCCAGCTCGTGGCCGACCACCAGGGTTTCGCCGCCGGACAGTTTGGTGACGCGGACATTGCCTTCGGATAGCGCGTCGATATGCTTGATCTGCACTTCCACCACTTGTCGTTCTGGCAGGTTGTTCAGGCCGGGGATCTCGCTGATATTGCCCACCAGGGTGTGATTGAATTCGTCCAGCAGCAGATAGATTTCCTGGCCCGAATCAATCCGGTCCGATAGGGTCAGCTCGATCATGCGCAGGATCTCTTCGCGCCCGCCGACTTCGTAGGCAATGCTAAGCCGCTGTACGGCGACGTTGATTTGCCGCAGGTGCTCGTCGCGCAAGGCTCCAAACACCTGAACGTAGAAGAAGCCGATTAAAAACAGCGTGGTGAAGATGGCCAGGATGCTGTAGTTCAAGGTCAGCCGGAAGGAGGTGGACTCCCACAGGCGTTTGATGAAATCAATCATCGCAGCGCTTTAGCTTGAAACCGTCGATGCTGTCCTTGTCGCTAAGTACATAGCCACGGCCACGCACGGTATGGATCAGGGGAGTGGCGCCTTCCTTGTCCACCTTGCGCCGCAAACGACTGACCAGCACATCAATCACATTGGATTGCGGGTCGAAGTTATAGCCCCAGACCACTTCCAGCAGCATGGTGCGGGTAACGATCTTGTGGCTGTTCATCAGCAGGTAGGACAGCAGCTTGATTTCGCGAGGTTGTAGTTCCAGCACCTCGTCGCCACGGGAGATTTTCTGGTTGCGGATATTCATGACCAGATCATCCACCTGCAGATTCTTGATTTCTGCATTGTCACTGCTGCGGCGTATCAGGGCGTGCAGGCGGGCGGCCAATTCCTGAAAGGAAAAGGGCTTGATTAAATAATCATCGCCACCGGCTTTCAAACCATCAACTTTATCGTCCACACCGGATAAGGCACTTAATACCAGTACGGGGACTTTTTTACCTAAAGATCGCAAAGTAAAAAGAATAGACAGGCCATCGACATTATTGGGAAGCATGCGATCAAGAATAATCACATCCCATACGTCTTTCATGGCATTTTCCAAACCGGAAACGCCATCATGACTGGTTACCACCGAATAGCCCAGCTCGGATAAGCCATTCACTAAATACCGGGCATTTTCCCGGTCGTCTTCAATCAGTAAGCAATTCCACATTTGGCTTCTCGGAGATTTATGAAGTGGCAGACTCATCCATTCCAGGAATGGATTGATCAAAAAGGCTAATGCCGACTATGAGGTGAACATGACAAAACGGTAATGTTTGATGTCAGGAAATATAAATATTGATTCATCCTGTTAACACCGTCATGTGCTCTGAATTATAGGAGTAATTAGTCAGCACATTATTCTAATAAAAATCTCAGGGCTGTCGGGCTGGAAATCCAGAAATGCGCCGGAAATTGTCTGGGATGCTTGTCTGGTGGCTAAAGCGTCTGTCCGGGAAGGAGGGGGCGGGTCAGGTTCTGGACTGCCGACTGGCACCGGGAGCCTGTCCTTTCAGACGCTTGTAGGCCCGGCTGAACGCCGCCTGTGAGGTATAGCCCAAACGCTGGGCAATCGTTTCAATAGGCAGTTTTTCCTGACTCAGCCATTGGCTGGCCAGACCCATGCGTAATTCTGTGGCGTAACGCAGTGGAGACATGCCCAAGGTGGCCTGAAAGCGTTGGGCAAAGACGGAACGAGACAGGTGAGATTGTGCTGCCAACTCTGCCACTGTCCATTCGTAGCCAGGTTGGCGGTGCAGGGCCAGAATGGAACGTGCCAAGCGAGGATCGCGCAAGGCAGCCACCAGGCCGGAAGCATTGCCGCAGCCGGATTCAATCCAGCCGCGAACAATCATGGCGGCCGCCACTTCGGCCAAGCGAGCCATGATGTCGGCATAGCCAATCCGGCCCGCGCAGATTTCCCCTTTCATGGAATCCAGAATGGGCAGCAGGCCAGGATAGTTTTGGGCCCCAGTATTGGCAATCATGGCGCTGGGCATGAGTTTGCCCAGTCCGTGCATGCCGCCCAGATCAAACTCCATGCAACCGTAGAACAAAATTGCGCTAGGGGTGGGGTAGGAACTAGGGCATGTGCTGACACCGCTGACGGCTTGTCCCAGTGGAGCGGCCTCAAAGCTGTCTATGTGTTGAACCGAGACTTCTTCTTTGGAGAGAATTTGATGGCTTTCACCTTGCGGTAGAAACACGGTGCTGCCTGCTGAAAGCTTGTGAATCGTGCCATCACGGGTACGTAGAAATGCCGAACCTACAGCCAGAAAGTGAAAGTAGGCATGACCGGGTCGTTCTTCAAAACCCAGCCCAAAATGAGGCCCAGTTTGAATCCGGCGGTATTGCACCCCACGCAAGCGCATACCGGTCAGCAGTTCACTGATCAGGTCGGAGGACAGGGCGAATTGTTCTTGCTCGGTCATGTTCGGCGTTTCGATCAAATTTTCAAGACTGATCATCATAGATCATCCGGTTTCTGATCTCTAGACTGGGAGCTGTTTTTGTTTCTCCAGGGAAGTAGCGATGAGTCGTGATGTATGTAATGCCAGTTTGCGGGCCCCGGTCATGGAACCTGCCTGGGTGGCTGTATTTTCATTGGCCATGGGTGTGTTTGGTTTGTTGACGGCGGAGTATTTGCCCGCCAGCTTGCTGACACCGATGGCCGTAGATTTGGGTGTATCGGAAGGCTTGGCAGGGCAGGCCGTCACAGTAACGGCGGTGGTCGCTTTGTTTTCGGGCCTGCTGGTTCCAGCGCTGACCCGTCGTTTTGACCGGCGTAATGTGTTGCTTGGTTTTACGCTGCTGATGATTGCATCGAACTTGCTGGTGGCGCTGTCCTCCAGCCTGACAGTGTTGCTCTTGATGCGGGTCTTGCTGGGGATTGCCCTGGGCGGCTTTTGGAGCATGGCGGCAGCCGTTGCCATGCGTTTGGTGCCGAACACATTAGTGCCGCGTGCCTTGTCGATTATTTTTAGCGGGATTGCCGTGGGGACGGTGGTTTCGGTCCCTTTAGGCAGTTATCTGGGGGGCCTGTTCGGCTGGCGCAGCGCGTTCTTTGCGGCAGCGGCGGTTGGTGTTTTGACCTTGGTGTTTCAGTGGCTGACCTTGCCCAGCATGGCACCGCGTCAGCATGCACGCACTGCAATGGTACTGGATTTGCTGCGCAGGCCCGGTATTGCGATCGGTATGTTTGCCTGTGTGCTGGCCCATGGGGGGCAGTTTGTCCTGTTCACCTTTATTCGTCCGGCGCTGGAAGGTTTTGCCTCTATTGATATGGATGGCTTGGCCTTGATGCTTCTGGGCTTCGGACTGGCGAATTTCGTAGGCACCTTGTTGGCGGGCTGGCTGATGGAACGCAGCTTGCGGGTGACTTTGGTCGTGATGCCCGCCTTGGTGGGTTTGGCGGCCTGGGGCATGGTCTGGCTGCCGGTGCACAATATGGGCTTGATGTGGCTGGTGGCGTTATGGGGACTGGCTTTCGGAGGGGTGCCAGTGGCCTGGTCCAATTGGGTGGCCAGCGCCATGCCCGATCAGGTGGAAGTGGCAGGCGGCATGGTGGTGGCGGCGGTGCAGTCCTCGATTGCTGCGGGGGCGGCAGTGGGTGGCTTCATGTTCGGCCTGGGCGGTGTTCCTATGGTGTTCCTCACGGGTGGGAGCGTGATGTTGTTTGCTGCGCTTTTGATTGCTTTACGGGTTACAGCGGATTGGCCGGCCTACCCCAGTGGGGAGCGGGCGCATTAAAAGGGGAGCCTGGGCCAGAGAGCCGGGCCGATTTGATGTGCTGCGGTCCACAGGTTGAAATCGGCCTGGCTTTTGAGTTCAAGATGTTTTGAGGGGTTCCAGCTTTGGCCACAAAGCATGGAAGTGATGGACCGGACCTTGCCCCAGGCCGATCTGCAATTGGTCAGCCGCGGCCAAAGCTCCATTCAAGTATTCCTTGGCCAAGCCTACCGCAGCCGGCACGCTGCGGCCCGGTAGCAGGGCAGCAATGGCGGAGGACAGCGAACAGCCCGTGCCATGCGTGTTGCGTGTCGGGATGCGAGGCGACTGAAAAACATGGCTTTGCCCCTGGCCTTGCAGCAAATCCACACTGTCCGGGCCATCCAGATGACCGCCCTTGAGCAGCACCCACTCAGGGCCCAGCAAGCACAGTTCGCTTAAGGTGCTGTGCATCTCTTGCAGCGAGGCGGGTTCCGGTTTGTGCAGCAGATCGCCCGCTTCGGGCAAGTTGGGGGTAAGCAGGGTACACATGGGCAGCAGCTTGTCGCGCACGATGGACACGGCTTCGGGGCTGAGCAAACGATCCCCGCTTTTGGCGACCATGACCGGGTCCAGCACAATCGGGCAGTCCAGACCGTGATGGTGCAGGCGGTCTGCAATTGCTTCCGCAATCCCTGCAGTGGCGATCATGCCGATCTTGATGGCATCCACGCGCACATCCTCAAACACCGCATCCAACTGGTCCGCCACAAAGTCCGGCTCTAGCGCCACAAAACGCCGCACACCCTGGGTGTTTTGCGCGACCACGGCGGTAATCACGCTCATGCCGTAAGCGCCCAAGGCATACATGGCTTTCAGATCAGCCTGAATACCGGCACCGCTGGTCGGGTCCGTGCCCGCAATACTCAAGACATTGGGAATCATGCTTGGCCTGCTTGATCTTGAGTGGCAGCCAATGCCAGTGCCCGACGGGCAACTCGGACTACATCAAAGCTGTGTGCCACATCCAGACTGTCCAGCTCCGCATTGCTGAACCAGCGCGCGTCCAGCGCATCATCGCCCGCTTGTGGCTCGCCTTGCTGCCAGCGGAACAGCACGGCAATCAGAATGAAATGCGAATAGGCCAAAGGTGTGGCGCTGGGTTCGCGGTCAAATACATCCAGCGCATCAAAGATCTGCATGGCCTGGCCTTGTACGCCGGTTTCTTCGGCCAGTTCCCGGTGGGCCGCCGCCATGATGGTTTCGCCCGCGCGAATCTTGCCGCCGGGAAAGGCCCAACGTCCTGCATCGGGCCTATTGGCGCGGCGTATCAGCAAAATCCGGTCTTGATGGATGACGGCAGCCAGGGTGGCGGCAACCGGGCCGACGGGGGAGGGAGAGTGGTCAGAAGACAAGATAGCAACTCCTAGTCAAGGATAGCCATCCGGCAGCAAGCGTCGAGCAGGTACAGACCCGTCCCTTCGCCGGCATGACCCGGATCAGGTTCAACGGGTCACTGCGGTGCAATCTGCTCGGGCAGTTTCTCAGCCTGCTCGCCAGGCTCCCCTCGGTGAAAAGACCGTTTCTGTAAAAACGGTCTGGGCGAGTATACCTGTCTTCGTACCCAGACATGGCAGGCGGGTGCATGCTTTGGGTATCATCTGAATGGCATTACGATTTCGTTTGACGCAACTATGAAAGGCTTCGACTATGGCTCGCCCTGACCTGAATTTATTGTTCGCACTGGATGCCTTGCTGGAGGAGGGCAGCGTCATGGGAGCGGCACGGCGCATGAATCTGAGCCCGCCTGCCATGAGTCGAACCTTGAGCCGCATTCGGGAGACGCTGGGTGATCCCGTGTTTGTGCAAGTGGGGCGCAAGCTGTTGCCTACACCCAGAGCCTATGCCTTGCGCGAACAAGTGCGGGCGGCGGTGGAGCAGGCGACTCAGGTGTTAAGTTCCAATACCGAGATTGATCTGCTGTCCCTGGAGCGCAGTTTCAATGTGCGTGCGACGGACGAATTTGTGAATGTGCATCTGGGCCATTTGCTGGAGGCCATGGCCAAGGAAATGCCCAAAGCCATGCTGCGCCTGTCTCCCGAAGAGGACGATATGGATGACGATGCCTTGCGTAGTGGCCGTATTGATCTGTTTATCAGCGCCTCACGCAAGCTGGCGCCGGATATTCACGTACAGCCCTTGTTCACGACGCATTTTGTGGGTGTCGCGCGGGAGCACCATCCTATCTTCGACAAAGATATTTCGCTGGAACGCTTTGTGCGCTGGGACCATATCAATGTGTCACGGCGGGGCAAGGGCCGATCCAACCTGGACGCCTTGTTGCAAGCCAGTGGCTTGCAGCGCAATGTGGCCTTGGTGGTGTCCAATCCCTACACCGCGCTGTTTGCCTTGCATGACTCCGATCTTTTGCTGCCGCTACCCAAGCATCTGGCAAGCAGTGCCAAAGCGGCGGGCTTGGCGATCCGAGTGTTTGATTTGCCTGTGCCCATGGAGACAGCCATGTTGGTGCAGGCCTGGCACATGCGCCTGCAGACAGATCCGGCCCACCAATGGTTACGCACGACCATCCATCGCTTGTGTACCGAGGACGATGCGCAGACGGCCAAACGCAGCAAGCTGTAATTTAAATTGGTTTTCAAGTGCGTTTCACGCACTTGAGTGAGTGCAATAAATTCACTTTTCGGACGCATTGGGGACTTTTATAGTGATTTTCATTCATCACTGTAAAGAGTCCTCTTGTGTCGTCTGCCAGTCCCTCACCGCAGTCTGCCTCCGGGCTGAAAGCCTTTCTTGTTCGGATGGGTCTGGCCCTCAGTTCCGTGGATATCACCAGCCCTCGTGCAGGCTACATCCTGCGTTCCATTCTGGCCGCGTGGCTGGCCTTGTCAGTAGCCTATTTGCTGGATCTGCATGCGCCTTTTTCTGCCGCATCCAGCGTGCTACTGGTGATCAATCCGGTGCAAGGCGCGGTGATAGGCAAGGGAACCTGGCGGGTGCTGGGAACCCTGGTCGGAATGCTGGCCGCCTTTGTGTTGATGAGTGCCTTCGGGCAGGAACCTTGGCTGTTCTTGCTGGGCTTTGCGTTCTGGCTGGGCCTGTGTGTGATGGCAATGGGTTTGCTGCGCCACTACAAGTCTTACGGGGCGGCCTTGGCAGGTTATACGGTTGGCCTGGCGGTATACGGCGCCATGGGGCAAGCGCAACTGAGCTTTGATCATGTTGTTGGGCGGGGTTCCTCGGTGCTGGTGGGCGTGCTGTGCCTGGGCGTGGTGTCTGCCTTGTTCAGTACCCGCAGCGTACGCAGTCGCTTGCAGGCCCAGTTATTGCGCCTGGCCTCGGAAACAGCCCGTGTACTGGCGGGCAGACAAGCGGCCCTTCATGCGTGCAAGACGGCAGAGAGTGAGCAGGAGCGTGTACGGCATCAATTGATGATGGATGTGTACGGGGCGGATGATTTGTTGTCGGTTGGCAAGGCGGAGTCTGCCGATTTGGCCGCCCGGGCAACCGCTTTGCGGCATGCCATTGCCTGCCTGTTTTCCGCCATGTTGGGGGGCGCGGGCCCGCTTCCGCAAACCTTGACACCCATGCCCGTCCTGGCGGCCTTGCGGCAAGAATGGGAGCAGGCCTGGAAGCAGGCTGCCCAACTGGTTTCACAGGGCCCGGACGGCTTGGAGCGGGCCAGTGCCGTGCTGATGCCGCTGCGTGCCCGCTTGCAGGAAATCTTGAATACCGGTCCTTTGGAGCGCCTGGCAGAACCGGCTCCGTTTCTGATTGCCGGGGATCGTCTGATTGAGCAGCTGGATGATTATCTGGCGGCCCTGGATAGCTTGCGTGCTCTGTATCGTTTGCCCACGCAAAGCACATATCCCGCCATTCCTTTTTATCGGGATATTTCGCTGGCACTGGAAAACGGGGTTCGCGCCATGCTGACGGTGCTCTTGGGGGGCACATTCTGGATTCTGACGGGCTGGACGGACGGCAATATGATGCTAGCCGGTCTGGCGGCAGCCTGCGCCTTGTTGTCCCCGGCACCCAATCCTCCTGCGGCGGCGATGGCGTTTATCAAGGGCATTGCGCTTTCGATTGTGGCGGCCTTTTTATGCACCTTTGTGGTCCTGCCTTTGATCGAAGGCTTGCCACTGCTGCTGATTGTGCTGGCGCTGTTCTGGTTACCCGCCATTTATGCCACCACGGTGCCCAAATACGCCATGGTCGGTGTGGCCTATCTGGTGTCGTTTACGACCTTGGCAGCGCCATCCAACCCCATGCACTACGACTTCGAACTGTTCGTGAATGGTTCTGTGGCCTGGTTGCTGTGCACTTTCTTTACCTTGCTGGGTTTTCAGCTGTTTTGGCCTCGCAAACTGAGTCGGGATCTAAGCCGTCTGCAAATGCGTATTCGCGCCAACAGTCTGGCGGTTCTGCGGGGCAAACGTTTCCAACCGCAGATCTGGCGCTGGCGACAGCAACATCGCCTTGCGCAATTGGGAGCCGGATTAAAGGCGCAGCCTGCGCAAATGCAGCAAGCCTTGTCGCAGGCTCTGGACAGCGTGCATCTGGGTTGGGAACTGCTGCGCTTGCAGTCGTATGTACGACAAGCCCAGGTGCCTGCCCATGTGTCCCAGCCCCTGAAAACTACCTTGCGTCATATGGCTCGCCGGGCTGATCAACCCCGTTTGGCAGCGCGCCATGCCCGGCGTCTTGCTCAGGCCGTGCAGTGCCGGGACGCTGAGCCGCAACATGATGGCCTGCGTCTGGCTGCTGTGCTGCTGGATATTGCGATGCTGCTGGAGCGCCACCCGGCGTCTGTTTCCCTTCAATCAGGAAGTGCTGTTCATGCTTAGTGAAGTTGCCCTGGCGGGCATGTATGTCCCGCCTTTTTTTGTCTACGTCTGCCTGGCGGTGCCTATTTATCTAGGGTTGCGTTACGTGCTGGTGCGCACGGGAGTGTTGCGCCATGTTTGGCACCCGGCCTTGTTTGAGTTTGCCTTGTCCTTGTCCCTTGTCTCGGCCTTGATTCTGTATGTCTAAATTTCCTGCTTTGATCAAGCCAGTCAGCCGGTTTGTGCTGACGGCCTTCTTGCTGTTGATAACAGCCTATTTGCTGATGGCTTTGTGGAACGCCTATGTGCGGGCGCCCTGGACGCGGGATGGCCGGGTCAGCGCACAAATTGTGCGTATCGCGCCCGAGGTCTCGGGGACGGTGCGGGAGATGGCGGTTACTGATAATCAGCGGGTTCACAAGGGGGATGTCTTGTATCGCCTGGACCCGGCGCGTTTTCAGCTGGCGCTGGAGCAGGCGCAGTCCGAACTGGCGGCGGCAACAGCCATCCTGAACCAGAGGGCGGCAGAGGCCAAACGCCGTCGCGGTATGGAAAGCCTGCTGCCTGCTGAAGAAATCCAGCAAGCTCAGCACGCAGTGCGTATTGCCCAGGCCGAGCAGCGCAGCCGGCAATTGGTTGTGGACGCGGCCAAGCTGGACCTGGAGCGTTCGGTGCTGTACGCGCCTGTTGATGGTTATGTGACTCGCCTGCGTTTGAACGCGGGTGATTATGCGGTGGCGGGGCAGGCCAATATGGCTTTGCTGGATGCCCATAGTTTCTGGATGACGGGCTATTTTGAGGAAACCAAGCTGCAGGGTATTGAGCCGGGAGCTGAGGCTCGTATTCGTTTGATGGGCTATGAAGGCTTGATAGCCGGCCATGTCAGCAGCATCGGGCGCGGTATTACTGATGCCAATCAGCAAGCGGATGCGCAGGGCTTGCCCAGCGTGGAGCCCAACTTCAGCTGGATTCGTTTAGCGCAACGGATTCCGGTACGGGTGGAGTTTGATGATTTGCCGGCGGATGTGCTGTTGGCGGCCGGGATGACAGGCAGTGTGGCTGTCGGCCCCGCGCTGGGTGCGGGCAGTGCACAAGGCCGCATCAGCTCCTTTTTGCAGCGCTGGCTTTAAGAGGCAGGTATGGATAATTTTTTGATGCCTGAACGTCACCGCGCACGCCGCTTTTTACCCTATGTGGTGCTGCTCCTGAGTTTGTCAGCTTGCACGACGGTAGGCCCGGATTATGTGGAGCCCAAACAGCCGCTTCCTGCGACGTGGCTACATGAACAAACAGGCTTTGCCAGGCAGGATCAGGACAGCTTGCGTCGCTGGTGGCAGCAATTCCAGGACCCGACGCTGGATGCGCTGGTGGAAAGAGCGTTGAGCCGTAATCAGGATCTGAATATTGCTGTGGCTCGTTTGAAGCAGGCCAAGGCGGAACGCGGCCAGATTGCAGCCGATCTTGGCCCCCAGGTATCAGCCGGGGCGTCGGGGCAGGCGCGCCGCAATAGTAAAGCTCTGGACTCGCCACCTGGAGGGGAGTTACGAAATTGGCAGTTGGGGCTGGATGTCAGTTGGGAGCTGGATTTGTTTGGTGGCACTCGCCGGGCGATAGAGGCCGCCGATGCCGGTATTGAAGCGTTGGCGCAGGACCACGGTGCTTTGCAGGTCAGCTTGATTGCCGAGTTGGTCAGCCATTACGCCGGTTTGCGGGCGACGCAAAGACGGCTGGATATTGCCAGGGACAATGTGCGCAATCTGCGCGATACCGAACAGTTGGTGGAGCAATCCCGACGTCGCGGGTTGGCTCGTCAGTCTGAACTTTTGCAGGCCAGAGCCGAGCGTGAAATGGCACAGGCGCAGCTCCCGATACTGGAAGCCGACATTGCCCGTTTCAGTCATGGCATTGGTGTGTTGGCGGGCGGCTTTCCGGGCGACTGGCATGCGGTTCTGACGCAACCCGCGCCTGCCTTGCCCGTGCCGCCGCAATTGCCCGCGTTCCTGCCCTCGGATCTGATTCGCTCCCGGCCAGACTTGCGAGCAGATGAACGGCGTTTGGCTGCGGCCACGGCGCATATAGGTCAAGCCCAGGCACAACGCTTTCCGACGTTCCGGATTCCCTTGGGAATAGGGACTGCCGTCAGCGTGATTCACGACATCTTTTCCAGTGCCAGTCTGTTGTGGGCGGCAGGGCTGCAAGCGGAGCACAGCTTGTACGATGGTGGCCTTGCGCAATCGGGCATCGAAGCGGCACAAGCGAAGGCGCAAGCCGCTGAACTGATTTATGAGCGTGATGTGCATCTGGCTTTGCGGGAGGTGGAAGATGCCTTGACCTCTCTGCATAGCCAGGTACAACGTCAGAAGTCTTTGCAGGCCGCACTGCTCGATAGCGAACAGGCTTTGGAGCACGCGACGCAACTGTATAAAGCAGGCTTAAGCGCCTACTTGCCGATCCTGGTGGCACAGCGTAGCGCCAATCAGGCACGAGATGCCTTGACGCTTAGCCAGTGGGACGAGGTATTGGCTGCCATTGCTCTGTATAAATCCCTGGGAGCAGGCTGGCAGGAAAGCTGAGACGCAGCAATCGGATTACAGCTCCCCCGTCAAAAACTGCGCTCGTCCACGCCCGAAGGACCAGTCTGCATCGCTGTTCTCGACCAGAGCAATGATCAGATCATTTGGCGAGACGCCACAGTTCTGCTCCAGCCGCTCTGCCAGCAAACGGTAGAACTGAATTTTTTGATTCTCGCTGCGGGGGCGGGACACGATGTGCAGCAGTACCACCTTGTCGCTACGCGGATAGCCCAGGCCGGTGTCTTCCAGTATCAGCTCGCCGGGACGATGCTGGGTCACGCACTGGTAGCGGTCGCTGGCGGGAACATCAAAGGCTTGCACCATGGCTTGATGCGCGGTGTCCAGCAGCAGGCGCAGCTCTTTGTCGTTGCGGCCTTGAATCAGATCAAATTTCAGTAGTGGCATGATGGTTCATTCTTGATTGGGGCTGCGGTCTGCAAGGCCGCCGGAAGTGATAGCCATATCGTCGTAAATCAGACGTTCGGCTTCGATTAGCAAATTCGATAACTGTTGATAGGCGGCGACCCATCCATCTATGAGCTCGTTGCTTGTCATCCTCGCGATCAGCTCTTCGCGTATGGCTTGCAGCTGGCAAGTGCTCATCATTGGGTCATGCTCGGGCTGGAACTGTCGAGCGAGGTGATTGTTGGCGATCTGGCTGGCCAAGGGGCTCATCGGTGGGGAGTCGCGCAGTATCAATTCATAAAAATAGGTGGTCAGGGCTTTGTCGCCGCTTGCCAGCAGCGGGGCAGCGGTCTTGATGATGTCGCGTTGAGCGTCCGTCACCATAAGATTCAAAAGCCGGGCAAGACGTGGCTTTTTTTACAGTGTTCAAGATAGACAGCTGGGCGAGTCATGGTTTCAGTCTCCTGGTTTGAGGGCGGGATAGCAGGGCTATCGATAGGGAAGATAGAAGACTGATTGGATCAAGTAAAATGATGAATAATGATTATATGAATCACTAATAATGATAAAAAAGCGATTCATGTAGGCGAGGCCTGGATGAGCCTGCGGTTTCTTGCGAACGATCAGCGGGTGTTACTTGTTGCCCTTGGATGGCTTGATGATGAAGGTTGCACGCCTGTCGCTTGGCGTTCTGAGAAGAACTTTCTGTTTATCAATCACTAAAAAAGATTTTATTAATCAGTATTCATCATTTTACTTGATCTGTTGCTGCGCCTATCGTCAGGGCTTCTAAACGACGGTTCTTGGCACAGCCAAGGCTCTGAGGCCACTGTGACACAGGCCCAGGCCTGCAGGCGACAAGGTGACTGCCGACACTGGCCGCTTGTACCTGTTGGGCAAGTGGCTCACGACGTATCACTCTTGGTATTGCACTGTAGAGGACTTGCCCCCCGGTGACCTTTTCAAGGAGCTAATCATGCAATTGCGAGACAACGGACTCAGGTTCTCGCCCATCACTATTGTGCTGCACTGGCTTGTAGCGGCCTTGCTGTTTTCCATTCTGGGCTTGGGGGTGGCCCTGGCCCAAAGCCCCGGCGATGTGCGATTGGTGCAGCTGCAAAATCTGCTGGGGACGCTGCTGTTCCTGATTTCCATCTACCGCTTCTGGGCGCGGGTGACTTCTTTTCACCCCTTGCCGGTGGGCTCGCCCAACCCGGTGGAAGTAATAGTGGCCCGCTCCGTGGCGACAGCCCTGGCCTTGGCGATGGTGCTGCTGCCCGTCGCCGTCTGGCTATCCCGTGCGGCGGCTGGCGTGGCGGTGGAGTTGCCCGGTGGCCTGGCGTTACCGACCGTGATCAGCCCGAATGAGCAGGTCAAAGCCGTGGTTGATGTGCTGTTCAATATTGGCGCCACAGCCTTTTTGGCAGGGCTGGCCTTGCACCTTTTCGGGGCATTCAAGAATCATTTTGTACTGAAGAATCTGGCCTTGCGTCGCATCTTGGGCAAACAGGTGGAGTTGTAAATCATGAGCGAAGCAAATCGAGACTTTGCGGGCAATGTCATCACGCAGATGTGCGGAGTGCAGTACCCGATTTTTCTGGCAGGCATGGCCGCTATTTCCGGGCCGCAACTGGTGGCGGCGGTAGCGAATGCGGGCGGGATGGGCGTGTTGGGCGGCTTGCGCCTGGCACCTTTGATGCTGCGTAAATGGCTGCGCGAAACCAGGGCACTGACGGACCAGCCTTTCGGGGTGAATGTAGTGCCGCAGTTTGGTGGCCCGGAGGTGTTCGAGGCTCAGTTTCAAGTGATCTTGCAGGAGCGGCCTCGCATCCTGTCGCTGTTCTATGCCGAGGACTATTCCGCCGACATGATTCCCCGCGCCAAAGACGCCGGCATGATTGTGATGGTGCAAACCGGCACGGTGGCTCTGGCTCGTAAAGCGATTGCGCATGGGGCCGACATTATCGTCGCCCAAGGCAGTGAGGCTGGTGGCCATCTGAATCGCGGCACCATTGGCCTGATGTCTTTACTACCCGCGATTCTGGACTGTGCGCAAGGTCGTCCCGTACTGGCGGCAGGCGGGATTACGACCCGCCAGGATGTCAGGGCGGCCATGAGCCTGGGGGCTTCCGGCGTATTGGTGGGCACGGCCTTTCTGGCCAGCAAGGAGTCCAACGCGCATCCGCTCTACAAGCAAAAGATTCTGGAAGCCAGCACGGACGATACGGAATATCGCACCGGCTATTCTTTTGGCTGGACGTACGGCACGCCGCATCGGGTGATTCCCAACCGCGACAAGTGGAATGTGCTGCGTTTGGTTGGGGGTGGGGTGCGGGCAATTGATAAGGACAGAATGGCCAGGAAACTGTCTTTGTATGCCGGTCAGGGCGTGGGCAAGATCCACAGCATTGTGCCTGCGGCAGAGCGGGTCGAGGAGCTGGTTTTGGGCTTGTCCTGACGCTTTACTGCGGCATAGCCTGTGCGGAGCGGCTGGACAGACCCACAGGCTGACCGGTCAACTCAACAGTGCGGCTTCGCCTTGATCCAGTTTCGGTAATTGGGCGAACTGCGCTTGAGCCAGGGCCACAAAGCTGCGCAGGGCCGAGCCAGGATTGGCATCAGCACGACGGATAAACACGGTTTTTACCCGCGCAACGTCAGGTGGCAGTTCGTGGCATTGCACGGGCAGGCGCAAGCTGCTGTTCTGGGCGACCGCTTTGGGCAGCAAGGTAATGCCCATGCCCGAGGCTACGCAGGACAGAATGCCGTCCAGTGTGCCCATTTCCATGATCTGGTTGGGCACCAGCCCAGCCTGATAAAACCAGTGTTCCAGCGTAGAGCGGTAAAAGCAGCCGGTTCTAAAGACCAGTACGGTTTGTTGGGGAATTTTTTCAATCAGGGCAGGCAGGGATTCCACCGCCTTGCTGCTGACCAGCACCAGTTCTTCTTCAAACACTTCTTCTTGAGTCAGGGCGGCGTTTTGATGAAAGCCACCGACAAACGCACCATCGAGCTGGTGGGTCTCAATGGCCTTGATCAGCTCGGCCGTGGTCCCGGTTTGCAAGGACAACTGAACCTGGGGATAGCGTTCGCGGTATTGGGTCAAAACCTGGGGCAGACGGATGGCGGCCGTGGTCTCCATGGAGCCCAGACGCAGCAGACCGCTGGGAGTGCCGGTGTCTTGCAGGGCGGCACGGCTTTCTTCGGTCAGTTGCAAGATACGGCGGGCGTAGGCCAGAAAGGTATGGCCAGCCGGAGTCAGTAACACACCACTTTTCTGGCGTATGAACAATGGCTGTTCCAGTTCGGCCTCCAGCTCTTTGATGCGCATGGTGACGTTCGATTGCACGGTGTGCACCTTCTGGGCAGCGGCAGTAAAGCTGCCATGCTCTGCAACCGCACAAAAAATCTGTAATTGGCGCATTTCCATCTCGGTCATCCCATGTCTGAAAGTGATGCGTGGATTATTACTCAATCACTTTATGGCATTCCTGATGAGTCGTAAAGCGGTTTGAGGGGCTTACAGTTGATTGCGGTAGTTCGCCGGGGTGTGACCAAAGCTGCGCCGAAACAGGCTGATAAAGGCGCTGGGGCTGGAATAACCCAGATCGTAGGCAATGGTAGCGACCGGCACACCGGCTGCCAGCATCTCCAGGGAGCGCATCAGGCGGGCGCGTTGACGCCAGGCGGTGAAGTTAAAGCCGGTTTCTGTCACGAAACGGCGGCTTAAAGTGCGCAGGCTGACCGCCGCCCAGTCGGCCCAATGTTCCATGCCCTGATTGTTGCTGGGGTCGGCAATCAGGGCGCGGGCAATGCGTTGCAAACGCGGGTCCTGGGGGAGCGGGAGCCCAAAAGGTTCGATGGGCAGACTGCGGATTTCGTCCAGAATGACGGAGGCAATATGAGCCTGGGCTTGGGGCAAGGGCGCGGCGGGAATCAAATCCCAGGAGCAGGCGCGCAGCACGGCTTCACGCAGCAGGCCGGAGGTGCGCAAGGTGCAGGCCTGGGAAGGCAGATCGGCGCAGGCCGCTTCGTCTATATAGACGCTCCAGCCATGAAAAGGGCCATGCGATTGGCCCGAGTGCAGGACGTGCGGCGGCAGCCAGACGGCATGGATGGCAGGTACTACCCAAACGGCGTCCTCCACTCCAACGGAAAGCAGGCCGCGCAGGGAGCCGAACAACTGCCCGCGAGCGTGTTGATGGGGGCGCGAGGACAGCTCCGAGTCATGGTTGCCGGTGACGGCGAACAGGACGGGGTGCTCGGGAAAGTTCAGAAAATCATGCAAACCAATCTTGCGTTCAGGCATGGCGTAATTTTGTTATCTATTGACCGATATAGTGTACAGCTGCCAAAACCTTTCTGCTTACACTGAAAACCTTGATGAATAAAGGAGTGACACATGCAAGCCCATGACATTCTTCCCGATCACGCCAGTGAAGTTCAGATTGATGGCACCACCATTCGCAAAGGCACGGTAGGCGCGTTTCTGGCTAATGCTGCTGCCTTGCGCCAGCCTGATGTCAGCGACGCTCAACGCCAGCGCGCCTTGAACGATATTGTGGCGGCCTTGCCGGCTCTGAAAGCACTAGGTTTGTTTGATGCCTTGGAGATTCGAGATCCCCAACTGCGCGATTTTGTGGAGTCCAGACTGTGATGAGAGGTGAAGGCGCAACGGTTCGACCGTATTTGTTGCGCGATACCGCTTGGCTGTATTTACCTAGCGGCTTGATGCATGCTTTCGGAAGCCCTCCGCATCTGGGCGTGCGCCGCTTCGATGTTGGCTGTCTTTATTGATGGCAAGGAGCCGCTTATGCAAGTTGATGACACGCAGTTTCCATTGGTGTTTCTAAGAGAACACAGCTCGCAGCAAACGCCGCAACAGGCGCAGGATCAATTGGAGGCCTTGTTGAATCGGGGCCAACGCTTTGTCTTGCTGACTGACAGGTTGGGCGGTGGGGACCATGCCCATGAGGAAAGCCACGAGGATCGCAAGCAACGCGCCTTGTTCTTCAAGCAGAACAAGCAGCGCTTGAAGGATTTGTGCGCTGGCATGGTAGTGATCAACAAGGGGCGGGCCATTCCTGCTGCAGCACGCCTGGCACAGCAGACCTTGGGCCGGGTGCTGGGCCTGCAATTCAGCTTTGTCGTTGATGAAGGCGAAGCCAGGCTTGAGGCCAGTCGGTTACTGGCCCGTTAAATTGCGGGCGGCATGGCTGCCAGAAAGAGGGTATTCGATCAACAGAGGGACCACAGGCCGTGTGATGCGGCCTGTTTTTTTGTGCGCTAAGGCAGACAGCGCTGGAGCGGGAGAGAGCTGAGCGCAGATTTTTATTTCCAGTTGCAGATTTATCTATAAAATATACACCGTATATATATAGGGTAGATCATGAGCACTGCACACGTTTTCATCGGAACCAGCCTGGACGGATTCATCGCCAAACCGGACGGCGACATTGCCTGGTTACTGGAGCGCAGCGATCCTGCGGAAGATCACGGCTATATGGCTTTTATTGCGGACAAGGATGCGGTGGTCATGGGACGTGGGACGTACGAGAAAGTCCTGACTTTTGACGTCTGGCCTTACCAGCTGCCTGTGGTGGTCTTGTCCAGACAACTGGCCGACACGTCGGTTCCTGAGCATCTGCAAGGCAAAGTCCGTTTCTCCCGCCAGACTCCCGAGCAACTGATGGAGCAATTGGCAGCAGAAAATCTGCAACGTATTTATGTAGACGGCGGCCAGCTTATCCAGTCCTTCTTGCGGGCTGGTCTGGTGCACGAGATGATTCTTTCCACCATGCCGGTTCTTATTGGTGAAGGCCGCCGACTGTTTGGCGATGTGAATCAGGATATGGATTGGCGTTTGCTCTCCAGCCAGAGCTTTCCTTCCGGCTTGGTACAGTCTCGTTATCAGTTCAAGTCATGAGCCGGGGGCGAGGACGTCCGGCTGGAGGTGCCGGCCTGACATTGGACGATATTCTGAACGCTGGGCTGGCGCTTCTGGACGAGGGCGGTGAGCAAGGTTTGAGTATGCGTGCTTTGGCGGCCCGTCTGGGCGTGACCCCCATGAGTCTGTACAACCACGTGCCGGATCGGGCAGGCTTGTTGCGCGTCTTGTCCGACCGGGTGTATGCCCAGGTGCTGCAAGGTCTGGATGAGCAGGAAGGCTCGGAACTGCGCCGGATTTTGCTGCGCTATCACCAGGCGGTTAGCCGTCATCCGCATTTGACCGTGGCCATCTTCAGCGATCCAGCTGCCTTTGCCGGGGTGACGCAGGAGATTACCCAGCGCTTGCGTAGCTTACTGGCGGACTGCACCGAGGAGCCGGAACTATGGCTGGGCATCTTGATCGACCATGCCCATGGTAGCGGTCTGCCTGCTTCTATTACGAAAGATGAAGCGGCACAGCGTGTTTATGAGCAGGCTTTGGATCGCTTGTTGATGGCGCTGAATGGTACGGCTTGAACCTGATTCGCCTGGATAGTCACGATGGTATGGCTTGATTCAGATTTGCCTGCTTAGCCATGATAGTGCGGCTTGATTCTGATTTGCCGCGCTATTTACGATGACGCGACTTGATTCTGATTCGTCAGGTCAGTCACGAAAAAGCAGGGGCCCTTCCTGCTTTTTTTATGCCGTGCCTTTTACTGCTGCACCCTGCAAGAACAACTGGGTCATGTCCTCGAATTCCTGATGCAAGGACAGCTCGGGCTGATTCAGCCAGCGCAGCATGGCTCCGAAGTACAGGTGATGAAACCAGTGGGCCAGTTGCTCGGGGCTTAGTGACGGATTCAACTCCCCCGAGTCTTGGGCTAAGGCAATCAATGCCTGCCAGGTTTGAGTGATGTCACTGTCCTTGCTGGCTGTGCCTGTATTCAGCAATTGATGGCGCAGATAGGCTCTCAAGAACTCTGGGTGTTCGGTGCACCAGTCTGCCGAGGCACGCAGAATGCACAAAGCCTGCGTCTGAAACGTAGGGCACTGAGCCACCTCATGTTGCAGATAGGCCAGATCCTGCTTTAGCTGCGCATCCACATGTAACGCCAGCACCGCCTCTTTGCTGGGGAAGTGTTTGTACAAGGTGCGCTTGGCGATATCGGCCCGGTCTGCAATCTGCTCCATGGTCACAGCCTCGTAGCCGTGCTGCTCAAACAGGGTGGCCGCTGTCTGGCGTATCTGCTCCAGCATCAGCAGGCGTTTGCGTTCCCGGCGACCCGGATCATGGTCTGTAGTCATGTTAGTTTAAAAAAGTATACGAATTGCATAAGTATACGACGTGCAATATTATGATGCCATTGCTGTTATCGCTCTCAAGGCCAGATCATGAAATTTGCGCTTGTGACTTATGGTACCGAGGGGGATGTACGTCCGCTTGCCACCTTGGCGGCGGGTTTGATGGCATCGGGGCACGAAGTCTGCCTGTTGGCGGACGGTGGTACTTTAAGCTCTGCTCGAACCTTGGGTGTGCCATGTCTGCCTCTGGCCGGTGATATACGGCAGGCCCTGATGCCTGGGCAGATTCTGTCCAGTGCGGTGCAGGAAAAGGGCGGTTTTCAACAAACGGCCAAGGCGCTGTCGGCGATTGCCAATGTCAACACACCCGCTTGGATGCAAACCGTGCTGGATGCCAGCGAGGGTTGTGACGCGATTATCGTTTCGGGTCTGGCCGCTTTTGTGGGGCTGTCCGTGGCAGAGCGTCGCGGCATTAAGGCCATTGGTACCGGGCTGATACCCATCACTCCCACCGCTGCCTTTTCCTCTCCCTTCTTGCCACCGACCAAGGTGCCGCGCTTTTTGAACAAACGCAGTCATGAGTGGGTAAATGCGCTACTGTGGCGGGCGTTCAAGCGAGTTACCAATCAGGCTCGGCAACAAATCTGTGGGCTGCCCGCCCAGAACAAGGTCTGGTCCGACCATCCCATGTTGTACGGTGTCTCTCCCAGCTTGCTGGCTCCGCCCAGGGACTGGCCAGACAATGCGCGCTTGTGTGGTCAGTGGATCATGCCGTCTGGGGGCTGGACGATGGATGCGGAGCTGGAAGCTTTTCTGGCAGCGGGGGAGGCACCGATTTATATAGGTTTTGGCAGTATGGCCGGGTTTGATCGCGCGCACTTTATCCAGATGATGATTGAAGCCATGCAAGGTCGCCGCGTGGTGTTCAGCCCCGGTTGGAGTGGTATGCAAGAGGCGGTCTTGCCAGACAATTTCTTCAAGGTGGGCGAGGTGCCGCATCAGCATTTATTCCCCCGCATGTCCCTTGTTATCCACCATGGCGGCTCGGGAACCACGCATTCAGCCGCCAGAGCGGGTGTGCCGTCCATTGTTTTGCCCTTTGCCGGTGATCAGTTTT
Source organism: Alcaligenes faecalis (assembly GCF_005311025.1). Lineage (GTDB taxonomy): Bacteria > Pseudomonadota > Gammaproteobacteria > Burkholderiales > Burkholderiaceae_B > Alcaligenes > Alcaligenes phenolicus. The sequence goes on from NZ_CP031747.1 coordinate 2,318,418, forward strand.
TTTGGGCGCACAGGCTGGCGTTGTTGGGTGTGGCGCCGGAGCCTTTATCGGGCAAACGGGTCAATAGTGCTCAGCTGAAAGCGGCTTTGGCCTTTGTTCAGCAAGACGATGTGCGGGCACGTGCTCAACACATCGCGCAGGATATGGAGCAGGAAGATGGGGTGGCGGTGGCTGTTGCGACGATCGAAGCCTTGATGCGCTAGTCTGCGATAGGTTTGTCAGAAAAAGCTGGGGTAAAGCCCCAGCAAGTTTTGGATATTTGCCGGGGCTGGAATGGATCTACGTTGTGGACCAAGCTAGGCCGCCAGAATCTCGTTAAATTCCAGCACATTCAAATCCGGGTCGCGGATAAAGCAGACCATGCGACGGCCATGCCCCATCATTACCGGGCCTTCACTGACGCGAATATTCTCCCGCGCCAGCCAACTCAGCAACTCGTCCATGCTGTCGATAATGAAGGCGGCATGGGTGTAGCCGGGCCGCTTCACAGGTGCATCCAGCAATACATTGCCTTCCTCTGCGGCCAAGCCGTTATAGATCAAGTGAATACGCATTCCGTTGGCATGAACCAGGCCGCAAGCTTTGGCTTGAGGCGCAAACTCGTCGGGGTCGCGCAGAAAACCCAGCTTGGCGTAAAAGGCCTCTGCAATGTCCAGGTCCGTTACCCGTATGCCTATATGGTCCAGTTCCAGTTTGTTGAAGTTCATGATGTATTTCTGCTCCAAGGGCGTCCGTCAGGCTTGTAGCCCGGCGCGGGTTTTCTGAAAGGGAATAAAGCCGGGCAAGGCCTCGATCTGGCGTAGCCAACTTTGAACGCAGGGGTAGCTGGACAAATCCACATTGCCTTCGGGGGCGCGTTCTACATAGCTGTACAGGGCAATGTCCGCAATCGTGGGCTCTTCTGTTCCGGTAATCCAGCGCTGGTCTTTCAGGCTGTGTTCCAGGGTCGCCAAGGTGGCATGGGCGCGAGTAATCACTTCTTCAGGGTTGAAGTTGGCGCCAAACACAGTCACCAATCGAGCTGCACAAGCGCCGTAGGCAATCTTGCCTGCGGCCACAGACAGCCAGCGTTGTACTTGCGCTTCCTGATAGGGATCGCTGGGCAGCCAGTGCGAGGGTCCGATCTTGCGGGCGATATAGACCAGAATTGCCAGCGAGTCGGCAATGATCCGGCCATCGTCATCCAGCACGGGAATTTCCCCAAAAGCATTCAAGGCTAGAAATTCTGCTCGCTTGTGCGCTTTGGCCGCCATGTCGACCTCGATCAACTCATGGGGCAAGCCGCTTAAAGACAGAAACAGGGCGGCGCGATGGGCGTGCCCGGACAGGGCGTAGTGATAGAGCTTCATGGCAGTTCACCAGTCATAAACAAGAGGTATTCATTCTGCTTTCTATGGCAGTACGAAACAATCGCCTAGAATTGCACTTCATTATTGCTATTCTTGAGCATAGTCTTTAAAGGCGGGGCGCATGGACAGGCTGAAAACACTACGTACTTTTATCTGTGTGGCAGAGCAGGCCAGCTTTGCTGAAGCCGGGCGGCGCATGAATATGTCGCCCACTACGGTGTCGCGCACCATCGCGGCGCTGGAGGCCAGCTTGGGCGTGCAATTGCTGATGCGCACCACGCGCAGCGTGCGGCTGACGGAAGAGGGCAGCCTGTTTCTGGAGCGTTGTCGGGCGGGAATCGCCCAGATCGATCAGGCCGTGGAAAGCGTGCAGGGGAGTCGTTCTGAGCCCAGCGGTACCCTGACGGTAACGGCCCCGGTCATGTTCGGAAAAATGTATGTGATGCCGGTGGTTTTGGAGTTGTTGCGCCTGTATCCGCAATTGCAAATCCGCCTGATCCTGCGCGACAGCTTGGTGCGATTGGTGGAGGAAGGGATTGACATAGCGGTCCGCATTGCCGACTTGCCGGACAGCTCCTTGCATGTGGTGCCGGTCGGAGAAGTTCGACGTGTTTTCAGCGCCAGTCCCGAGTATCTGGTGCGTAAAGGCCGACCGGCTTCATTGGTAGATTTACGGCATCACGATTTGATTTGGGTCGAGGATGAAGGCGGGCCGCATCGCGGTTGGGGGCTGGACGAAGTGCGCCGTGTGGGTGGTGTACCGCGCCTGTCTGTCAGCCATGTAGATGCGGCAATTGCCGCAGCGGTGGATGGTCTGGGTGTGTTGCGCACCTTGTCTTACCAGGTAGCGGGCGAGATAGAGGCAGGGCGGCTGGTGCCTTTGCTGCGCGATGATGAGGCGCCTGCCTTGCCGGTGTCTTTACTGTTTGAAGGCGGGCGCAAACATCATCCCAATGTTCGCGCCTTTATTGAGGCCACCAAACGTTTTATGAAGCCGTTCTGATTCCGGGACGCCGGGTTTAGTTGGCTTGCAAATCCAGCGTGCTATCCAGGTGTATGCGTTCAAAGTCTGAAATCAGCACCTGAATACGAATATTCCAGCTGGCCAGATGCGGCAGCTCGACATTACTCACTTCCCATTGATCCTGTCGCGTGAGTTCCGCCGGAAAGGTAATGGACTCCACCCCGGCTTGCGGGTTGCTGAAAATCACCTCCACTTCTTGAGCCTTCAGGGGACTGAAATCCGGCTCGTATAAAGAGACGGTCAGAATGGCGGGGTGCTGGGTGGAGGCCGGGATGTACAACAGATCTGCCATACCGGCTTCGGTATGAATATGGCTGGAAACGCTGGGTGGAACTAGTTGGGCCAGGGCGCGCGGGGGCGGGGTGAAGCGCCATAATGCGGCCACGGCCAGGATCAGCACCGCCAACACATATTCCAGACGAACCACACGTCGCAGAGCCTGTCGGGCATCGCTACGCTGTTGCAAGACGGCTTGAGTCAGACGATAGCGGTTGTAGGCTCCCAAACCCAGCAAGAGCAGGACCAGAATCAGCTTGGCACTGAGCACTTGTCCATATCGGCTTTCCCAGAGCGAAGCGAGTTGATCGAATTGCACGTAGATCAGCGCGGCTCCGCTCAGGACCAGAACCAGCAGGACAGCGGGAATCCAGCGCGAGAACAGCGTCAGCAAGCGGGAGTCCTGAGCATGCTGAAGTGCATAAACCAAAGGCAGGAAGGAACCAATCCACAGTGTCAGCGCCACGACATGCAGCCAGACACTGGGCCGAGATAGCCAGACGGGATCTGCTGTGCTGGCATGTCCGCTGGACGCCAGGGAAGCTCCCAGAAGAATCAGCGCCAAAGCAGCCAGCCATTTCTGGCTAGCGGAGTGTGTCGCTTTCCAGGATAAGGCGGCACAGGCCAGAGCTAGCCAGCCCAGCAGCACCGCCAGGCCCATGGAGGTCGATGCAGCCGTTTGCCAGGCGGCCGTGCCGAACAGGGCGGACAGAGGCAAGTCCAAGGCATCGACACCCACCAAGCCCAGGTTCAGCAATAAGGCGACGGCCCCTAAAGTCAGCATGCGTGGCGCGATATGAGCTTGACTCGCTGATGTGTTGTTTGATGCTGGAGCCAGGGCGCGGTAGACCACCCAAGCTATCCCCGTAAACAGGCCCACATAGCCCAGAAGTCGGGCAAGCCAGATCAGTCCATTTCTGAGGGGATTGCTGTGGGTGCTGTCCACCAGATTTGAGCTGGGCGCCCCAATGGAAAACGTCAGCGTTCCGCCTACGGGATGGCCGTCAGCAGAAATAACCCGCCAGCTCAGCCCGTACGTGCCTTCGGTTTCCATGGGCGGCAAGGCCAGTTCCAGTCGCTGGTCTTGTGTCAGAACGTCCTCCAGCTCCTTGGAGGAACCATCCGGACGAATCAACTTCATCAGCAAGGGCGATACGGTCTCATTGAAACTCAGGCTGGCTGTACTGGGAGCCTGGGCCAGCACCGTGCCGCTATCGGGTTTGCTGGCGACCAAGGAGGCATGGGCATACAGCACCGGCGCCCAGGCCAGCAACGGCAAGGCAAGCAGTAGCACGAGCAGTGGGTGGCAAGCTGCCTGCCTACGCAGGGTATGCATTTGCATAAGATCTCCTTCAGGCTGATGCCCAAAGGCATCAGCCGCCTGGGTGTTTAAGGCTTGGGCAAGAGTTGCAGCGCAGGAGCAGGGGCGTCGGAATGGTCAGCCGCTTCCTTGGTGCCCGGAGCTGCTTGATCAATCCAGCGCTCCACGCCTTGTTCGCATTCCTGAACAACCGGGAAGTAGAGCGTGCTATTGGGCTTGAGCTCATCGGCCAGGTAGCTGATGAACACGAACTCGTCATAGTGCTCGTCCTGCAAAGGGCCGCCAGCCCAGACCACTTCCTGAACACCGGAACTGACCTTGGCACCCCAACGCGTGTAAGCCTGCTTGTAGTCACCTTTTACTGTTTCCAGAGTCCAGCCTGCTTTGGGTTGTGGTTTGACACCGACCACACCTTCAGGAATACGGACACGGATTTTGGTGGTGGCAGAGCCTTTGCAGCCATGCGGTACGGACAGAACCGCCTTGTAGCTGCTGCCCACCGGGGCTTGCTTGGTTTGCAGGGAAACGTGTGCCACAGCGGAAGAGGCGAACAGCACAGCAGCCATGCCCAGAGTGGCACGGAAAGACGTAGAAGAAATCGACATTGAAAACCTCGGCTAGATAAAAAAGAGAAACCGTCAAAGGACGGGAACACATCAAGCGAGGAATAAAGGCGGGGCGCGTGAACCTAAAGGAGGGCCTTGTGCCGGCAGCGGTGGCAGGGTTTGATTGCTCTGGGCTAACAAAACCGGCCGGTACCTGATCAGGCTGATCAGAACAGGCGCATCCAGGGTCGGCAACAAGGCGGGGGAGGCCGCGATACCAAAGGGGCAGTCCTGTTGATTGTGATGCGTATCGGAATCCGCCTGGCCATCCTGGCCGACCAGATCAATCCAGAGCGTATTGGCAGCATTGCCAGCCGTACAGAAGGTAATGGCAAAGCCATTGTCTTGTCCTGAGCGGGTAGGCATGTAGCCTGCCGGGACGATGGCGCGACAGACGTAGGTCAGCAGAGCCAGGCAAAACAGAAGTTGCCAAACTCGGATTTCGCGGGAAACGAAACGGGGACCCAGGGCGCGCATGCGGAAAAGTATATTACAAAAGTGGGGGCCGACTGATGAGGCATTCGCCAGTTATCTGGCACCAAACTACACGTGGATCTTGATCTTGATCTGGCTGGTTTATCTTTGTCTTTGTTCCTGATCCTGCCGCCCACCTTGGTATTAGTGCTGCTTCTGACTTGGCAGTTTCACTCCCTACGTTTCTTTATTGCAGCCACCGCCACCTGGGTCGCCACCGTCAAGGGTTCTGGCAGTTGATCCAATGTAAACCAGTCCATGCCGCTGTGCTTTTCAGGCTCCTGCACCACGGCCTGGCCGGTGAAGGATTTGACCAAATAAACTGGCGCCACCCAGTGCTCGCCCTTGTCGGCATCAATCTGGTTCACATTGACCAGTAGCTCCAGAGTCTCCAAACGCAAACCCACTTCTTCCATAATCTCCCGTGTAACGGCTTGCTCCAGGGTTTCCAGCCAGTCCACTTTGCCGCCCGGTATCCCCCAGTGCTCAGCTTCTGGTGCACGCACACGCTTGAGCAGCAGGATTTTGTCGTTTTGCATAATGACTGCACCGCAGCCAACTCGTATGGTTTCGTCCATGTCTACATCTCTAGTTTTTAAAAGGGCGTCAAGTGGCCTCGAGCGTCAATGACACATAAAAAAAGCCGCGAACATAGTGGGCGGCTTTGGTCAGCTAAGGCAAAGTACCGCTTAAGGGAAACCGGCACATTGCTTTATAAAGGCAGGCCGCGCGGCCAGGCGGTGGTAGTAGTCTTCGACTGCCTTGAGTACCGGGCGATCAAACGGCGTATTCAGCCAGCGGTGAATGGACAGGCCCAGAATGATATCGGCCAGGGTGAATTCCGTTCCGGCGGCATAGGCCTGGGTCTGCGCCAAGTGTTTTTCCAAAATTCCCATTACCTGGGTCCAGGCAGCCAAGGATGCCTGAACCTGTGCGGCGTCCTGATGCTTGGGCGATTGACGCACCAAACTCCAGAACGCATATGTCCAGGTCGGGTTCAGCTCGGAGGCCTGCCAGTCCAGCCACTGATCCACCTTGGCTCTTTGCCAGGCATCTTGCGGATACAAGGCCGTCGGTGCCTGGCGGTTGGCCAGATAACGCACAATGGTATGGGATTCCCACAGCACACGTTCCCCATCCAGCAGGACGGGGATTTTTGCGTTGGGGTTCAGCGCACGGAATTCGTCCGTGTTGACGTCCTTGAAGCCTATGCCCCAATCCTGCCGCTCAAATTCCAGATTCAGCTCCGCGCAGGTCCACATGACTTTGCGTACATTGATGGAGGATTCTCTGCCAAGAATAGTCAGCATGATGGGGCCCTCAAATGGTCATTACTTGCTGGCAGGCAGCAGTTCGTCACGGCGTTCGATAATGCGTGAGATCAGGCCATATTCAATGGCTTCCTCGGCACTCATCCATTTGTCGCGCTCGATATCGTCACGCACACGCTCGATAGGCTGGCCGGTTTCACGGGCAATTACCTGGGCGATACGTTCACGCGCTTTCATGATTTCCTGGGCTTGAATGGCCATATCGCTGGCCTGACCACCGGCGCCACCGCTGGGTTGGTGAATCAGAAAACGGGTTTGAGGCAGGCACACACGACGCTCGCGGGCGGCACCCAGGAACAGGTGGGTAGCAGCACTGCCCACCCAGCCGGTACCCACCATGGTGACGGGCGAGGAAATAAAACGCACCACATCATGGATGGCATCGCCCGATTCCAGGTGACCACCCGGCGAGGACACGATCATGGTGATAGGGGCGGTGGATTCGGCATCCAGCGCCAGCAGCTTGCGCACGGTTTCCGAGGCGAGCTTATCCGTGATGGCGCCAAAGACCAGCACAGTACGGGCGCGGAAGGCTTTTTCTTCCAGAAAGGCGCTGTCTTGAGGGCTGGTATCAGAGCGAGTTTCTTTTTCTTGGCCAAGCATGGGGAAAGACTCCAAGGGATAAGTATTCTGTCTGCTAAGGAAAATCGATTGCTCGACTATATCCCGACTGATGGTCAACCGGGCTTTCACTTGGCAATTTTTGTGGTTTTTTTTGTCCGCGCTGGGGGCGCAATAGGGCGCAACGCAAGCAGACAAAGCAAATGCAGGGCGGTCTGCCCCGCAAGTTCATATAGTCTCATGCTTGTTAAGTGTTTGATCCAGGGAATAAGACCTTATCGCCCTGTCTCCTGGAGCAGCATCACGGGAAGGGCTGATCTACACGCGGCCGCTGGGCCTTGAGACCTGCCACAGAACCCCGATACCTCATTGAAAACGCTTCTTTCAACAGTGGCACGACGCTCCCTGTCACTAAAAAAGATACCTGTCGCTTCAGGCGCTTGATGCTAAAAAGGGACGGCACCCGATCAGCCGCCGAGGTCGAAGAAGTCCTTGCTTAAAAACGCTTTTCCAGCTTCAGCGCGACTTCGGTTTGCTTGTATTTGAAAGCCCAGTCGATATTGCTGTTGTTGAAAGTGTGCTTCACATACAAATTGGGTGTAATGCCTTTGAACGCAAAGCGCGGCATGCCTACGTTCAGGATATAAATCTGCTGACGGTCCTTGCGCAGCCCGCCCAGGAACAAGTCCTCGGCATCGTGACGGGTCTGCCGGTACAGGGCCGTGGCATTGATATTGAAACCCGCATCAAAGGCCCTGTAAATTCCCAGGTTTGCCATATAGCTGCGGCTTTGCGCGGTTTGCTGAGACTGCAGATTACGGGTGTAATTCAGGCCCCCGTAGACCACGGTTTTGGCATCAATCAGATACGAGCCGTACAAGCCTATCTGGTTCTCTTTGACGCCTTCAAAGTACTGCCGTAAATCGCCTTTGTAGGACAGGCTCTTGTGCTGGGCATTCACGCCTACTTGCAGCCTGTCGCTAAGATTGTGCTTCCAGTCCACGCGCCCGCCCCAGGACTGATAGCTGGTGCGACGGTTGGTGTAATTGTTCTCGAACAAGGGCGTAATCGACAGATCGTTTTTAGCGTCCTGATAGTTGTAGCCCGCGTAAATAATGCTGGTGTTGTCGCTGTAATAAATATTCTTGGGCTCGGCTTCCTTGTGCTTGTCGTACAGATTGCCGTAGCTCAGGCCGCGCAGTAGTAGGTTGTGGTTGCCGCTTAGCTGGAAACGCCGGTTCAAGGTCAGGTCGTAGACCATGGCGGTGGATTTGACCGGGTCCGGCATCTTGCGCACTGACGGAAAGCACCCAAAGAAATAGCAGGTAAAGAAGGTGTCTTGCTGGCCGTTTTCTTTGTTGATATTGCTGTTGTAGCCCAAGCCAATCGAGGCGGAACCGTGCCAGGCATTGCGGTCCTGCAAGGCACCCTGGAAGCCTTCAATTACGGGCCGTACTTCATCAGGAATACCGGCAGAGGAAATCTGGCTGAACAGCTCCTTGGCTTCGCTGGATTGATAGTCCTCGAACAACAGGCGGGCCAGTTCCAGCTTGACGCGCATCATATTGGGATCGCTTTCCTGAGCCTGGCGCAGCTTGCTGATCGCCAGGCTGTGATTGTCTTTGCTACGGGCCACCATCCCTTGAGCCATCAGCACCAGGGCAGGGTTGTGGCCGGGCAGCTCCTGATATTTTTCTACAAACTGATCCACCTTGGCCCACTGCTGCAGATTGATGGCGACATAAATGGCCGGTTCCAGATCGGTCAGCGTGGCATCGACGCTATAGGTTGTGCCGTTGATGGTGATCAGGGCCGACGGGTCCACATCGGGCGGGGTTTCTTCCACTAAATGGGAGCGTTCGCGTTCGTTCAGATTGCGGTCGATTTGATTCAGAAGTCGGCGCGTATCGTCGTCGTTGGCTTGCACCGCGCTGGATGCCATGGCCAGCAGCAGGCACAAAAGGGGAAGGGCTCGCCCATGCATGAATGAAAACCTTGCAAGAAAAAGGGGAGATGGACGCAGGGTCCGGAGAGAAAGGGGATCGAGCGTGTCGATCCCTTTTTCTTATGGCAAAACTAGCGTGTTGTCAGAGGCGGATTACTGCTTGGCACCGCCGAAGGCCATGTCTTTAGTGCCACCAGGGGTGTTGTAGTAAATACCAGCCAGCGCATCAGCGGCAGCGCCGTAGAACTGACCGCGGATTTTGGAAGAATCGGCAAGATCTTGGGCGAAGGTACCGTTGGAGCTAATGGTTGTGCCATTGAAGAGTACGGTGCCGACCAAGCCTGTCAACGTACCTGAGCCGCCAGCGTAGTTAGCGGTCAGGGTACCTTTGGAGATACCAGCCTGGGTGCCGGGGTTGTATTGGTTGACACCTACAACGTCGTACTTGGCATTGACCAGGTTAGGCATGGCTGTGGTTGGGTTTTCGCCGGTGTAGAACACCGTGCGGTCAGCATGGCTCAGGTTCAGATCCGTGCTGCTTGCTGGGGGTGTGCCGGCTATGCGGGGAGCCCACTCACCAAAATACACTTCCTGGCCGGAAACCTTGGCAACTACTTCGCCACCGAAGTGGGGGTAGCCTGGCAGAGGATTGTTCAGTTGGCGATAGGCGTAAATTTGAGTGCCTGCTCCTACACCGCTGGTGATGGTATGGCGCCATGTTTCAGCAATGTTTGTTCCTAACGGCATTTGAATATATCCATTGCCATCAGAACCACCCAGCACTTGATTGGTTTGCCAAAGAGGACCGCTTTTGAAGCTCACCACTCCTGATTGTTTGGTGGCGTCATAAGGGTCAGTACCTGGCATGGAGATACCAGCTTCGCCCTGAGCCATCATCGTGGACGGCTTATCCGCCACTACAAATGCTTTCGAGGAGCCACCCGCGACGGGGGCAGCGAAGCTGCTGGCGGAGGCCAGCAGGAAAGCCGAAACAATAGCCAGTTTTTGTACATTCAGACTTGCTTTCATTACGAACTCCATTAAGTGAAGAAAAAGGGCGTTTTTACGAAAACGACCAAAAAAACCGATTAACTTAAAAACGTGCTGTCATACCGACGCGTACCGTTCGTCCGGGGGCCGGCATGGAGGTGCGGGCCATAGGGTCCAGGTAGTACTGATTAGTTAGATTGCTGATCGCCACGTCCACATTCAGGTTTTTCTGTACCTGATAGCTGGCGTAGGCATCGAAGACCAAAATGGGGTTCCAGTAGTTCGTTCTGTTAAATGCCCAGCCAAGGCCACCAAAATGCCCTTCATCTTTGTTTTTCGCAGCGCTGTGATACACCGCACGTGCTCCGAGCAGTAGTTTCTTTTCCAGCAGGCGTGCACCGACATCCAGATTCAGGGAGTACTGCGGTTGCAGGCTGGTTCTGGCAAAGGTGCGAGGGAAGCCGCCATCAACGCAGGCAGGTATGCGGTCGCTTCCTGCGGCTCCAGGGATGGGCATAAACGTCTGGGCGTAATCGGCGTCGCATAGCTGCTGCTTCAAGCGGTATGTGCCGCCAAAGTTGGCAAAGTATTTACCGCTATCCACGCGAGCTTGCAGTTCAATACCGGACATCTTTTTCTCGTCAAACTGCACGGTATTGAAGTCCCAGTCTCGGTCTATATAGTCTTTGATCCGGTTGTTGAAGTAATTGATTTTGATGTCTGCATATTCCAGACTTGGAAAGTAGCTGCTTAGATTGTGGACATAGCCGATTTCCCAGTTGTAGGCATGCTCAGGACGATTAGCGGTTCCGGTCGAGCGCTTGCTGCCGCCAGCCAAGGCCATGGAGGACTCGAACAGGCTTGGAAAACGTACAAATTCGTTGTATCGGGCATAAAGACGAATATCGTCTGTAATGAAGGCTGTCAGCCCGATGTGGGGAACCCATGCATGGTCTTTTTGTTTTTTAGGTTCTTCCCATTTATTGGATATTTCAGATTCGTCTTGGTAAACAGGTTTGCGATTGCTTATCGAGGCAATGTATTTGTCTACTGTGCCCTTTTGTCCCTGCGCATCGGTGACTTGCTCTGTTGAGTCAATTTCTCCATTGGTAAAGGGGTTATTGGCAGTAAAACCTTTGTGACTTTCTCCAGAGGGAACAAAAACCGTTTCTTCGATATAGCGATAGCCGTTGATTTTTCCTTCATGGAATGTATTACCTAATATTTCTTCAAATGTTTTTTTGCTTGTATGCCCGAAGACGGCCTCTAGTAGACTTGGATCTAAGTCAGAAATGAACTGCCAGTTTTCTTCATATTGCTTGTAAATGGGCAATGTTTTTTCAATGATTTGGCCTTCGTAATCAGCAACTTCTTGATTGCTCATTAAGCGCTGAACCTGGTAGTTATAGCCTTTCAGGGCAGGCTGAATAGCCCAGTCCTTATGCTGCTGACTACGCATCTCGGCCAGCTTGTCGTCGTACGACCAGTAGTCGCTATAGCGTGCGCCAGCATTCACTTGCAGCCAGTCCACAGGCCGCCAGTCGAAGTTAAAACCAAAATTCCATTGCTGGCGGGTGCCTGAACGAGGCCCCATGTGGTTCACGCCCCAGGTCAATTCATTCAGGTTCTCGAGCTTCTCCGAAGCATCATGCTGCTTGAGTTTTTCTCGGGTGAAATCAGCGAACAAGCCCAGGTCCAGAGTTGGGTGCAATGTCATGGCGTTGCTGATGTTCAGCCCGCTACGCCTATGGTCAGTAATTTGCAAAGCTCTGGGGACGATGTTGAAGCGCCCATCTGTATTGGGGAGCTTTTCTGGGGCGGTAGGAGGTACCCAAGCGCATTCAGAGCCGTTTGTGCCCAGGACATGGCAATTTGTGTAGTTGTCCCAGTCACCATCGCGTCCGTTGTTCAAGCCCTGGCCTTGAATCCCATAAATGATGTCGCCATTCTGATGACGCTCACTATCGCTTTGGGTAATCCAGGCTCCGGCCTTCAAGTTGATGAAACGACTGCCTTCGGGATTCCAGGAGTAGTTCAGGTTCCAGGTGTCTTGTTTGACCTTGCTATATGGGTTTTCGGTTTGGAGGATATTTTTTTCACCATAGCCATCCAGGGCATGGATTGCCCAGACCACGTTCCATGGCACGTTTTCGCCAAAGGTATGGTTGCTGCGCATGTAGCTCATATCAATGGCTTGATCGTGAGGTAGGCGCAAAGTGCCTTTCAGCAGCGTGGTTTCCAGTTCGCTGGATGTGTTCAGAACTTCCTCACCAGGACGGTAGTACTTGGCGATGTAGCTCACTCTGGGGAAGGAGTACGACGGGTTGTAGTCGCTATTTGCGTCCTCTTGCCAGGTGTCGTTCTCGTACTTGTCACTACCTTTCTTACCGCTGTAATAGTTGCCGCGACTGCGGTAGCTGTATGCGGCGAGCAGATCAAAATTTTCTTGCTGTGTGGCGATGGCCAGGCGATAGGAGTGGTCTTCAAAATTGAAGTTCTTGCCGCTATTTCCGACTTTCGGCATACGGTCTGGCGAGATGTTGTCAGGTAGAACAACACCATTCGTGCCACCTTTATGAAAGGTTGCTCCCGGAATATCGCGATAGTCCTTTCCGAAAATCCCAAAAGCCCGCTCATTCGGCTTGGTCGAGTTTGTCGCTGTCTCCGCCTTCAGCTCAATCCCGAAGGTCTCGCCCGGTTTGACAATATCTTCAACCTGCAGCGTGCGGATCTGCACCGATCCGCCAATCCCGCTAGCTCCCGACGTTGCCGACACGCCTTTTTCCACCAGAATGCTGCTGATCATATTGGGATCAACATAGTTGCGGTTGGCCACCCCGGCCGGTCCCAGCCAGACTGATGTTGCCTGTTCCGTGCCGTCAATCGTCAGGGGAATTCGGCCTTCACCCTGGATACCGCGAATGTTCGGGTCCAGCGCGCCGCTATTGCGCGAGTCCCCCGCATACACACCGTTCAGGCCCTTGAATAAATCCCCCACGGAGCTGCCCTTGTACAGCTCGATTTCTTCCTTGCCGGCGTACACATTGGAGACGTCTTTCTCGAATACATCGGTTTTGCCGGCCTCATCGCGGGTTTCACGTACGACGGTAATAGTGTCCAGACGAGTGGCTCTGTCCGTGTCTTCCCGGCTCTCGTCCTGACGGAAGGAGGGTGGGGCGCTGCCCACGCTTTGGGCCTGTGTCTGCCCGGCCCAGGAGGCCAGAATCAAGGCATACACCAGCGGCTTGAGCGCGTGTTTTTTTGTGTAGGGTGAAAGGGTAGCGGACATAAAACGAACCAGGGCTCCGTGCGAAAAATAACAATCTGTCGTGAGGAAATACTTCCCGTTTGCTGGCCAGGCTCACCCCTTGTCTCAAAAGGTGAGGAAAGGCACGGGGATATTATTCACATTAATGAGAATAGTTATCACTTAGATTGATATGCAGGACGGAGCAATTCCTATGCAGGACCGGAAATCCGCTGCAATTGCAGGAATTTGTCAAAGCAGAAGGGGAACTTTTCAGGGAGAGGGCCGCAGGGGGCGGCCCGAAAGAAGGGTGGGCCTCTATGAATGCAGAGGCCGAAAACAGCGGAAATACAAAGGTTTAGGCGCGCTTGTTGCCAAAAATGGATTTGGGCGAGCGGCCAAAGTAGCGCGTAAAGGCGACGGAAAAATTATTGGGGTATTTGTAGCCGACTTGCCAAGCGGTCTGGGCCACTTGTTGGCCGGACTCCAGCAAGGTATAGGCTTTGCGCATACGCAGTTCAAGCAGCAGGCCGATAGGCGTGTTGTCGTACAGATAGCGAAAACCTTCTTTAAGTTTGTGCTCGTTAATGCCTACCGTCGTGGCCAGATACTCCACCGTGATTTGCTGGTCCAGTTGCGAGCTGAGCAAATCGCGTGCTCGCTCGACCCGTTGAATATCATCCACCGACAGCGGGGCGCTGTTGGGGGCGTCGGGTGGGGCCAGGCGGTTGAACTGCTCGGCCAGCAAGCTGAGTGCATGGATTTGCAGGTTCAGCCTGTGGTGATGAATGGGCTGCTCCGGGGTGCACGGCTGCATATAGCGTGCCAGTGCCGCCGCATGGGCCATGGTGGCCTGGCTGCTGGCATGAAAGGACAGACGGTGCAGTCCCACGCAATCCATCAACTGGGTGGCGCGTTCCGGGCCCACGTATTTGTTCAAGGCCGCCTCGCTGATGACCAGCCGTAATTGCGATACGGATTGGTCCTCTTGATAGTGGCGTTCCCCCCGCAGGGATCGAAAAGCCGTCACCGTGGTATGGCCTGCCTTGAACAGCAGATCTGAGCTCTCCCGACCCTGATAGGCCGACTGTCCTTGCAGACCCACCGTCACCACAATGACACGGCCCGCGTGCGGGCCGTTGCTCTCTTCAACCAGCGATCGGCTGGGGTGATAGTGCAAGCGGCCCAACAAGAACCCTTGTTCCAGTTCCACGCATTCGGAATAGCAGTGGCCCAGTTCTTCGGGTAGTTGCAGCCGGACTCGGCCATCGCTCAGAGCGCGGCATGACCTGGGTTCATCCGTGGTTAAGCGATAGCCAAATTTGCGCGTGTTCATCATTTCTCCTGCTAAAAGCGCCTCGCATATGAATTGCTCCGTTCAGCATAGATCTTAATGCAAATAATTCTCATTAAATATATATCATTTCTAGCTGTGATGGCAGAGGGAAGGGCCATTGTGGAATTCACGGAGGTAAAAAACAGTGCTGGATCGATCGCTAGGAGAAGTCGTTTTGTCGGAGCAATTGCTGGAGTCGCATGCTCTGCAAGCCTGTTGGGACGCGCAATTGGCGGGTTTAAGTGCAGATGCCTTGAACCTGGCTTTGGGGTATGGCGTGTTTGCGCATCTGGATCAGTTTATCGCTGCGGAGGAACTTGCGCTTGTGCTCAAGTGGGACGCCGACAACACCGCCTACCTGCTGGAGTTGCTGTGGAGTCTGGAGCTGCTGGAGTGTCAGTGGACCTGTCCGCGACGCTATCGCAGCCTGCCGCAAACGGCGCGTTATCTGAATCCGGGTTCGGCGCAATACTGTGGCGATGCCTTGCTGTTTCGGCATGGTGTCTTGCGTCAGGTGGGCAATCAGCTCGATGAGCTGCTGCGTAATGGCAAATCGCCTCCAGCGGATCCGGCATTGATTCAGCAAGGCTGGGCAGCGGCGGCACGTTCACAAATTGCCCAGGAACAAACGGCGGTGACGGCCGAGGTGGCCTGTGAGATTTTTGGAGCCGTGCCGGAGTTCTGGCAGGCGCAACGTCTGCTGGATTTGGGTGGTGGGCCAGGACTGGTAGCCATCGCCTTGGCGCAACAGCAGCAGGACTTGAATGCCGTGGTGTTCGAGTACAAAGCGGCGGCTGCTGTCGCTCAGCAAAAAATTCTTGATGCGGGTCTGGAGGCCCGTGTCAGCACCTTGGCCGGTGATCTGCTGGTGGACGATTTCGGGGCGGATTATGACCTGATCTGGTGCTCTTCCGTGCTGCATTTTGTACCGGATATTCCTGCTTTGCTGGCCCGTCTGTATCGCGCGCTGCGCCCCGGTGGGGTGCTGGTGTGCTGTCACGCCGAAGTGCATACCGAGGTCAGCAAGGCCAAACGGATTTTGCATTACTACCTGCATATGCGCATGCAAGGCCGCCATGTGCTGCCGGAAGGGCAGTTGGCCCAGTTGCTGGAACAAGCCGGATTTGATGATGTTCAGCAGTTTGATGAGGTGCGCTTTCCGGTTGCGCCCGTCACTGCATTGATTGCGCGCAAGGCGTGCAAAGGGTGATGAGAATGAAGACGTGGAAAGCATGGGGGGCGCAACTGCTGTTTGGCTGGATGAATCTGGTGCTGGCTGTCCCCAGTATTTACCTGATGCTGGGTATGCCCCTGGTGATGCGACAGCATGGCTGGTCCGGCACCGAGATAGGTTTGTTCCAGCTGGCGGCCTTGCCCGCCATTTTCAAGCTGGTGCTGGCCATGCCGGTGCAGCGTGTCCGCCTGGGTGGCGGACATTTTGTGCATTGGCTGTGGTTGATGGCGGTCTTGTTGTTGGCTTTGTATGTAGGCATAGGCCGCGAGAATCTGATTGATCAGCGGACCCTGCTGTTTGCCCTGACCTTTGCCATCAGCATTGTGGCGACCTGGATGGACATCCCCTTGAATGCCTTGGCGGTGCAATACCTGCCGCGTGACGAGCAGTTGCGTGCAGGCAGTATTCGTTCTGCCGCCTTGTTTCTGGGCGCGATCGTCGGGGCGGGGGTGATGGTGCTGGTGCAGGCCCGTTGGGGTTGGCAGGCACCGTTTGTCTTGATGGGCCTGGGGCTGGTGATTGGTTGTTTGCCCTTTGTCTTTTTGCGTTCCAAAGCCGGTTTGCAAGCGGCTGAGACTGAGCAGGCAACGCCCGGTTTTGTTGCCGATTGGGTCAGCTTCTTCGGGCAGGAAGGGGCCAAGCAGTGGACCAGCCTGCTACTGACCAGCTTCCCCTTTATTGGCGCTGTCTGGTTCTACTTGAAACCCTTGATGCTGGACCAGGGCATGCCTTTGGAAGAGGTGGCCTGGACGGTCGGGATTGCCGGTGGCATTACCGGTGCCGTGTTCAGCCTGATTGGCGGACGTTTGGCGTCATTTCTGGGTGCCGCGCGTGCCATTCCGATTTATCTGCTGGCGGCCTTGCTGTCTCTGATTCTGTTGATGGTTTCCGTCTGGGCCAAGCTGGGGCCGGTGTGGCTGATCAGCAGCGCCCTGTTGATTGCGGCCAGCATGGGGGCTGTGTCCGCATTGCTTTTTGGGCTGACCATGTTCTTTACCCGTAGACAGCGCAATGCATCGGACTACGGTTTGCAGTCGACCATCTTCACCTTGGCCCGTATGGCCGTTCCCATTGTCGCCGGCATCGTGCTGGACCGTTTCGGTCAGGTTGTCATGCTGGGCGTGCTCACCTTGGGTGTTCTGTTCGCCTTTGTACTGGCTTGGCGCGTTCGCCACAGCGTCGGTGCCAGCACCGAAGTTTTGCTGCGTAGCCAGTAAGTCAGGGTCTGAAAACGCCAGCGTGTGCAGGTTGCGCTGGCGTTCATCGTTTTTGCTCCGTTTCGCATAGAAATTAGAACCCAAAGGCTATTGTGTCATTTTCAGTCATATTTGAGAATAAGTCTTGTTCTTATTCATATGTATTTAACCAGGAGTCATTATGACCTTGCCCCCATTAGTTGAGCCCGGTGAGCCTTTAAGCCGCGAAGAGGTTAACCGTTATAGCCGTCACCTCTTGATTCCCAATGTGGGCATGGAAGGCCAGCGCCGCATCAAAAATGCCAAAGTGCTGGTTATCGGGGCAGGGGGGCTGGGTTCGCCCACCTTGCTGTACTTGGCCGCAGCCGGGGTGGGCACACTGGGCATCATCGACTTTGACCGGGTGGATGAATCCAATCTGCAGCGCCAGATCATTCACACCGTAGACAGCATTGACGAGCTGAAAGTGGAAAGCGCCAAGCGTGCGATTCACAAGCTCAACCCCCATATCAAGGTAGAAACGTATACCGACAGGTTGGAACCTGACATGGCGGTCGAGCTGTTCTCGCGCTACGACCTGATTCTGGATGGCACCGACAACTTTGCGACCCGCTATCTGGTCAATGATGCGTGCATGCTGGCCGATAAACCCTATGTCTGGGGTTCGATCTTCCGCTTTGAAGGCCAGGTCGCGGTGTTCTGGGAAAACGCGCCCGGTGGCATAGGTTTGAACTACCGCGACCTGTACCCCGAGCCCCCACCGCCCGAGCTGGCTCCGTCTTGCGCGCAGGGCGGTGTGTTTGGTGTCTTGTGCGCCTCGATTGCCTCCATCATGTCCACCGAAGCCATCAAGCTGATTACCGGCATTGGCGATCCTTTGATCGGCCGCCTGATCGCTTATGACGCACTGGATATGTGCTACCGCGAACTGCCCATCCGCCGCCTGCCCAATCGCAAGCCCGTGACCGAGCTGGGCGATTACCAAACCTTCTGCGGCCTGAATCCACCGGCTGATGCCATGGCCATCCCCGTGCCTGTCATGACTGTGCTGGAGCTGAAAGAACGGCTGGACCAAGAGCAGGCCCCTGTCCTGGTGGACGTGCGCGATCCCAATGAATGGGAAATCGTGAATATTCCTGGCGCGATTCTGATGCCCAAATCGCCCACCGTCGCCGCCGAGATTCTGGCTGCCTTTGGTCCGAATGCGGATCTGGTGATTTCGTGCCGCTCCGGTGCGCGTTCCAGGACCGTGTGCGAAGAGCTGATCAAGTTGAAGGCCCCCAAGGTGCGCAATCTGGAAGGCGGCGTGCTGGCTTGGGTGGAGCAGGTCGCTCCCGAATTGGCGTCTTACTAAGTTCGGGAGGAAGCACATCATGGCCTTGCAGATTCGTCGTTCTGCTCTGGAGCAAGTTCTGAATCATGCCAAGCAGGATCACCCCATTGAGGCATGCGGACTGATTGCCGCCCAGGAGGGCTCGCTGGTGGCCGAACGCGTGCTGCCCATGCAAAACCGGGCGGCCTCGGAGGTGTTTTATCAGTTCGATTCGCGCGAGCAATTTCAGGTCTACCGCCGTCTGGATGAGGACGATCAGGAGTGCTGCGTGATCTATCACTCTCATACCGCCAGCCAGGCTTTCCCGAGCAAGGATGACATTGATTTTGCGGGCCATCCCGAACTGCATTACTTGATCGTGTCCACCTGGGATCAGGCCACCGTGCCGGTTCGATCCTTCCGGATTATCGACGGCGGTGTGACCGAAGAAACCATCGTGATTGTCTAGGGAGCAGCGTCGCTCCCCCAAGGGGGCGTGCGTCCCGGCTGTTGGAAACCACTATTTCAAAGGAGTTTTAAACATGTCCATTTCAGTCTCTATCCCGACCTTGCTGCGTCCACTGACGAACGGCGAGAAGAAAGTCCAGGCCCAGGGCGCTTCGGTAGGCGAAGTGATCGAGCATCTTGAAGGCCAGTTTCCCGGCATCAAGGTGCGCCTGATGAGCGGCGAAGACCTGCACCGTTTCGTGAACATTTACGTGAACGAAGAGGACATCCGTTTCAGCGATGGTCTGAAAACCGCCACCCGCGCTGGCGACAGCCTGACCGTACTGCCTGCCGTAGCAGGGGGCTAAGACCATCTGGTCTGGATTTTCATGGTGCAAGTGCTGGTTTCTGCAATCAGCACTTGGCGTGCGCATCACTCTGGTTTGGAACTATGTCTGAATTACTACATGGCTGCGGATTACGTTGGCAGATGGGCTCACAGCCCCCGTATTGGCCGGGCTTGCCTGCTGCCTTGAGCCGTCAGGCTCGATTGCTGGGTTTATCTGAACAAGGACAATCCGCAGGCCATCAAGACGAAGCAGCATTCAGCCTGTATTCGCCTGATTTTGGAACGATTAGCACGCATCTGGAAACCGAGGCGGGCGGCATGACGCAAGCCGCGATCAGCGAGCTGAGCATGCAGGCTGCCAGCGGTATCTTGTCCGTGCATGGACGCTCCAGTGGGCTTTCGGGCACGCTGGGCCTGGATTATCTGGCCGTGCTCAGTTCAGCCATGACCCTGCAAGCGACCTTGGCGGCGGCCTTGGGCCAATTGCGCGGCGGGCGTTTCTCTACGGTGTCGGTTTCGCCCTTGGGCTGCGGCCTGCTCAGTATCGGGCAGTATCTGGCCGGGGCAACGGCGGCTCAAGATCCCGAACAGTTATTGGCGGGTAGTTACGATCCCGGCTTGCGGCCCCCCTTTGTTTCGCAAGACGGCGTGGTCTTTGAACTGGAAACCTTGGACCCGCGACCCTGGCGCGCCTTTTGGGAAGCAGTGGGCGTACCGGCCGATCTGGCCGGTCAGGCCTGGAAAGCATTTCTGCTGCGCTATGCCAAAGCGGTGTGCCCCATGCCCGCGGCGTGTTTAAGTAGTCTGCAAGCCCTGAACTTTGCCCGTTTACAGGAACTGGCCTTGCAGACCGGCATGGCCATCTTGCCGGTACGTACACCGGCTCAACGCCAGAGCGATAGTGATTACGCGGCCTTGGCCGGTCTGTGGCAGCATCAGATTCATGCCGCGCCCGGCTCATTGAGCACCTTGCCGTCCAAGGCCGATTTGCCCCTGCGTGGTTTGCGGGTGGTGGAGTCCTGCCGTCGGATTCAAGGGCCTATTGCCGGTCACTTGCTGGCGCTGCTGGGGGCGGAGGTGATTCGTCTGGAACCGCCCGGTGGCGATCCCTTGCGCGCCATGCCGCCGTGCGTGGATGGCTGCTCGGTGCGCTTTGATGCGCTTAATCAATTCAAGACGGTGCAGGAAGTGGACATCAAATCGGCTCAAGGCCGCCAGGCCATTTACGAGCTGGTGAGCGAGTCCGATGTGTTTCTGCATAACTGGGCGCCGGGCAAGGCGGCCGAGCTGCAACTGGATGCCCAGGACTTGCACGCGGTGCGCCCGGATCTGGTCTACGCCTATGCGGGCGGTTGGGGTCAGGAGCAAGTGGACGCGCCGGGGACGGACTTCACGGTGCAAGCCTGGTCGGGTATTGCTCACACCATTTCTCAAACCTCGGATGCACGGGGCGGGTCGTTGTTTACGGTGCTGGATGTGCTGGGCGGGGTGATGGCCGCGCTGGGTATCAGTGCCGCCTTGCTGCGCCGGGGCCTGAGCGGGTCGGGCTTGCGGGTAGACAGCTCCTTGTTGGCCACGGCCGATCATCTGGCCCAGGCCGTTTCTCCCATCAGTAAAACTGGCGTGTCGGCGGTGTTCCAGACGGGCGAGGGCTTCATCGTCATCGACTGCCAGGATCAAACGCATCTGCATGCCCTGGCCGGGTGGCTGAATGTGTCGCCCGATGCTGTCTGGACGGTCTTGCCGGATCGTCTTCTGTCCCAGTCTGCCCGTAGCCTGGAAACGCAACTGGATGTGCTGGGCATACCGGCCCGCCGCGTCCATAGCAATCTGGCGCAACTGCGTGCTGATCCATGCCTGGCGTCCCATTTCCATGACAAGGGCTATTCGTCTGTTAATTCTCCCTGGAGGTTTTTATGAATCACGCTGGCATCATCGATCTGGTCCCTGCGTCATTGCGCCAACGCTGGATAGAGGACGGTACCTACCCGAACAAGCCGGTCTTTACGCTGTTCGCGGAAAAAGCCCAGGCTCATCCGGACAAACTGGCGGTGCTCTCGCCGCAAGGCAATATCAGCTATAGCGCCTTGATGGACGCGGCTCTGCGTCTGGCAGGCAGCTTGCGTCGGGCAGGGATTATGGCGGGAGACGTGGTGGCGTATCAGCTCAGCAACCATTGGGTGTGCTGCGCCATTGACCTGGCCGCCGCGGCTTTGGGGGCGATTGTTGCGCCTTTCCCACCCGGACGGGGCAAGCTGGATATTCAGTCGCTGGTGCGTCGTTGCGATGCACGGGCGGTGATTGTGCCGCATGAATATGCAGGCATTGATTTGTGCGAAGTGATCGAGTCCTTGCGACCTACGCTGTTGTCCTTACGTGTCCTGATTGTGCAAGGCCCATCGCGTCCGGGCTGGATGACTTTGGATTCCCTGTTCGAGGGCGAACCCCTGGCCTTGTCCGAATTGCCGGTGGTGTCTCCCAATTCGCCAGTGCGTTTGCTGGTGTCTTCGGGCACCGAGTCCGAGCCCAAGCTGGTGGCCTATTCGCATAATGCGCTGGTGGGTGGGCGGGGCCGATTCCTGCAACGCATTTCCCCTAATGATGTGGAGTTCCGGGGCATGTATCTGGTGCCGCTGGGTTCTTCATTTGGCTCTACGGCCACCTTCGGTGTGCTGTGCTGGTTGGGGGGTTCTTTGGTGGTCTTGCCCAAGTTTGATGTGCCTAGCGCGATTGCCGCCATCAATGCCTTCAAACCCAGCTTTATTTTGGGCGTGCCCACCATGTTCCAGCGTATTGCGGCAGCGCCTGAGCTGGAGAAGGCCGATAAAGCCAGCTTGCGCGGCTTGATTGTGGGTGGTTCAGTGATTGATGAAGCCACGGTGCGTCGTTGCGTGGAAGCGTTTGATTGCGGCTTTATCAGTCTGTACGGTTCGGCCGATGGGGTGAACTGCCACAACACGCTGGACGATCCCATCGACGTGGTCTTGAGCAGTGTGGGGACCCCTAATCCGCAAGTGTGCGAGATCCGCCTGATTGATGACGAGGGTGCCGAAGTGCCGCAAGGCGAGGTAGGCGAAATTACCGCTCGTGGTCCCTTGAGCCCCATGCAATATGTGAACGCCCCGGAATTGGATGCCCAGTATCGGGACGAACAGGGTTGGGTGAAAACGGGCGATCTGGGTTACATCAATGCCCAAGGGCAGTTGGTACTGGCGGGTCGCAAGAAAGACATCATCATTCGTGGTGGCGCGAACATCAGCCCGGTGCAAATTGAAGGCCTGGTCATGGCTCACCCGGATGTAGTCACTGTGGCTTGCGTGCCGGTTCCCGACGCGGATCTGGGCCAGCGTATTTGCTTGTGCGTGACGGTGCGTGAAGGCGTGCCACGTTTCTCCCTGAAAGAGATTACCGACTTCTTGCGTGAGCAGGGTCTCGAAGTGAACAAGCTGCCGGAGTATCTGCGCTTTTACCGCAGCCTGCCGCTGACGCCTGCAGGCAAGATCGACAAGCGCGCCTTGGCTGCTGATGCTGCTGCATTGGGCTCTGGGGCCAAGACTGCAGCGGGGATAGCAGCATGAATCACCTTGCCATTTCCAGCGCGGCCTTGAGCCGCAAGCTGCGGCAGTTTGTGGATACCGAGATCATCCCCAACGAGGGCATTCTGGCCCAGGGGGATAATCTGGCCCGCGAGCTGACTCTGGACCTGACACGTCGTGCTCAACAGGCGGGTTTGTTCGGCAGTTTCTACCCCATGCATCGTGGTGGTCGGATCGCCAGTTTGGTCGAATACTTGCCTGTGGCTGAACAGGAAGGGCGCTCCGAATATGGTCCCGGCATTTTCGGGGCAGATGCCACGCTGGATGCGTATATGTTGAGCCATCATGGCTCGGCCAGCGTCAAACAGCGCTTTCTGACGCCCTTGCTCAAGGGGGATGCAGTGTCCAGCTATGCCATGTCCGAGCCGGACAGCATTGGTTCGATTCCGGCCACCATGCAATGTCAGGCTCGCCTGAAAGACGGGCAATGGCATGTGAATGGCCGCAAGTGGTTTATTTGTCGGGCGCAACAGGCCAGCTTCGCGACCGTGGTGGCGCGCAGCGCGGACGGCCCCGTGAATGAGTCCTTGTCCATGGTGATCGTGCCCACGGATGCGGCGGGCTTTAAAGTTGTGCGCCCCTTGCCCTTGCTGGGGCGTTATCAGGGGCAGAACGAGCTGCTGTTCAACAATGTGACCGTGCCGGAGGACTATGTTCTGGGTAGCGCCGGGCAGGGCATTGCCCTGATGCAAAAGCGCCTGGCCTTGGGGCGTATCTTGCGATCCGTGCAATGGCTGGGCTTGGCGCAACGCAGCTTTGAAATCATGTGCGAGCGCATTCACTCGGAGCGCGGAGAACTGGCCCGTCTGGCGGACAAGCAACTGGTTCGGGCGCGGGTCTATCAGGTGTACCGGGCCATTACCTCGGCCCGTTGCTTGCTGCGTGAAGCGGCTGTCAAGTTCGACGCGGGTTTGCCCAATGCGGTGGAGGTGAATGTGGCCAAGCTGGCGGCGTCGGATGCGGTCAGCGAGGCGGCAGATTCCGCTATCCAGATCATGGGGGCCGAAGGGCTGGCGGATTGGAGTCCCTTGTCTGGCATCTACCGGGCAGCACGTACCACGCATATTCTGGATGGGGCGGACGACGCCTTGATCAGTACCGTTGGCAAGCACTTGCTGCAAGCCCACTACGCCACACAAGAGATGGCAGATATGAACAAGGCAGTCGCATGATGCTATCGACACGGGCAAGTCGTTCACCCTGGGTGCTGGCCAGTTTGATGACTCTGGCGATGGGCATGCCCATGATGGTGTTTTACGCCATCGGCGTGCTGGGTCCGCAAATCATTCAGGATCTGGGCATCTCGCGCGAGCAACTGGGGTGGTTAACCACCAGCACCTTTGGGCTGGCTGCCTTGCTTTCGCCGTGGGCGGGGGCCTTGGTGCAGCGCATGGGCAATCGGCACGGTTTGTTTTTGCTGTTCCTGCTGGTGGCCATGTCCTTTAGCCTGATTGCGGTGTTGCCGGGTTTCTGGGGTGTGCTGACGGCCTTGCTCTTGTGCGGCCTGGCGCAGTCCTTGGCCAACCCGGTGACCAATCAGGTCATTGCCCAGTTGGTACCGGCAGAGCGCAAGGCGGGGCTGGTTGGTATCAAGCAGTCCGGCGTGCAGGCTTCGGCCTTGCTGGCCGGTCTGGTCCTACCCACCCTGGCCTACAAATTGGGGTGGCGGGGGGCGTTTGTGGTGTGGGTACCGGCCATGCTGTGCCTGTCCTACTTTGCCCTGCAGCTTTTGCCAGCCAGAGCCAGCACCGCAGCCGGCAGCATGTCCTGGCGCTTGCCATGGCCCAGCCAACAACTTTGGCTGTTAATGGCCATTCAGCTGTGCGCGGGTCTGGTGCTGTCGTCCTTCATCACTTTTCTGGGCGTATTTGCGCAGCAACTGGGCGTGTCGCCGTACTGGATAGGGATGCTGGTCAGTGGCTTTGGGGTGATGGGGATTGTGTCTCGAGTGCTCTTGACGCCTATCGCTGCCCGCTTTGGGGATGAAACCTTGTTGCTGGGCATCCTGTTTGTCATCCCGATTGTGGCCTTGTTGCTGATGATGATGGCCGCGCCGGACAGGCTCTGGCCCCTGGGAGCCGGGGTGTTGGCCATTGGCCTGACCCTGGTTGCCACCAATGCCATTGCCATGAGCATGTTGCTGCGGGATGCCCGTTTTGGGGCGCCGGCTCGTACCGCAGGGCTGTTGTCCGTCGGGTTCTTTGGCGGCTTTGCCTTTGGTCCGCCACTGTTTGGTGTGCTGCTGCGCTCGCCCGAAGGCTTTGCCGCTGCCTGGCCTTTCCTGATGGGTATTCTGGTATGCGCCAGCTTGTTGTGCCTGATTTTGTACCAGGTTCGTCGCATGGCGAAAGGGGAATGATGGAATGTCTGTAGAGGTATTGGGATCAGCCAGCATCGAGTCCATTTTTGCGAATATGGACCAGGTTGCAGAACAATGTGGAGAGCAGTTTCCCTTGTTCAGACAGTCCTCGTCCGAGCAATGGACCTTGTCGCGACGTGGCTCCTGGTTAGGGGGCTTCTGGGCGGGCTTGTGGTGGCGACGCGCCCTGATCAGCGGTCAGGAGCAGGATAGGGAGCAGGCGCTGAACTGGAGTCAGAAGCTGCAAGTCTGGCTGGAAGAGCCCAGCATCAATCGAAGCTTTGTGTTCTGGTATGGCTCCGGCCTGGGCAGCATCTGGCATGGGGATAGAGAGGCCGAAGCCCATGTCGATCAGGCTGCTGATGCCTCCAGTATTTCTGGCCTTGGGTTCCAGGATGGGGCGAGGCGGGCAATCACATGGTGAATGTGGTCTCTGGCTCCACGCTTTTAGTGCTGGATGCGCAGGGTGGGCCGGTGGCGCGTCAGTTTGGGCAATGGCATGTGGATGCCTGCCTGCGTTATCTGCAAAAACGCAGCGGAGCCTGGCGCGATACGGTCTTGTTGCGCGGGAATGATGTGTTGGCCGAGCTGGGCGCTGAAACCTGGCAACGAGGGCAGGCTTGGGCCATGTTGGGCATGGCAACCGCAACGCGCTTGTATGACAGAAAGTCCTATGCTCAAGCAGCCCTGAATGCCTGCCGATATTGGCACGAGCGTTGGGGGAGATTTGCGCATGGCTTTTTGACACAGGAGTCCCCACTAAGTCCGGTAGACCGTTCAGCCTGGGCGATTGCTTCTTTGGCTATGTATGAGCTGTCGCAGATTCTGCCGGAACAACAATGGCTGCACGAGCAATCGCGCTTGTATCTGGATGCCTTGCTGACCCCTGAGTTAAGTGAAACAGGGCGTTTTGTGGGACATCTTTACAAAGTTGCGCCGGGGCAGTCTGAACTGGTGGAATCGGCCTGCGCCAGCTTCTTTTTGCTGGAGGCTTTGTTGGCGCATTCGGCTTGAAGATAGGCCATAGACAGCTTGCTTGCTCCCCTTGAATGCTCAAGGGGGCGGCTCTATCGGTATGATGTGCGCTTGAGTGTTCTTGATGGCCTTTCAATGCAGGAAAGCATCAAACACAAGGAGCGGGTTTTCATCCTATGGCAGCCGTAAAAGAACAAACTTCTATACAGATCCGATCCGCCATTCAGGCAGATTATGAAGGCTTGCTGGCCCTTGACACGGTAGCGTCGCAGGAGCCCGATCGCGCCTTGCAGATTCAGGACTGGATTGGGCAATCGCAGTGCTATGTGGCTGAACGGAAAGGCGTCTTGCTGGGCTATGGCGTCTTGAATTACCACTTCTTTGGCCACGGCTTTGTCGAGATGCTGATGGTGGGGGAGTCTGGTCGGGGGCAGGGCATTGGCTCGGCTTTGCTGCGATATTTCCGGCAGATTAGTCAGACAGAAAAGCTGTTTTCTTCTACCAACCAATCCAATCAGGCCATGCATGGCATGTTTCAGAAATTGGGCTTTCGACGTAGCGGCGTGATTGAAAATCTGGATGAAGGCGACCCGGAGATTGTGTACGTTTCTCTGGCTAATTCAGAGCCAGAAGCATAGGGGCCAAGGCAGACTTGCTGAATTGAATGCCAGTATTTTGTATTGCAAAAAGCAGGCCAAAACACAGAAATGGTTGTGGCCTGCTTTGCATTTGACGATGCAGCTTATCAGGAGATCTGCAAAGAGCCTGTTGCGCCCATCAGCAGGTCGATCACATCCGGCGCGGTAATGATTTCAAAGCGTGGGTCCATCTGCTCGGCGCTCAGGCCGTTATGCAGCATGCAGGACTTGCACACGGCCACGCGTCCACCTTGCTCCAGGTACTTCTTCAACAGCTCTGCTGCCGGTTCAAAGGGGGCGCCAATACTGATGGGGTCGGCGGCACCGGGTACACCCAGCGCGACTCCTTCAGCCATCAGAATCAGGCAGGCGCTATGTCCCTTCTGAACCGCATTGACAGCCATGGTCAGGGCCACGGTTACTTTGTCGGGATTGCCCTGGGCATGGAACAGCGTCGATACAAAAGCAGCGGGTTTAGGCATCACAATTCTCCTTGTTTCGGTTCAAGACTTGAATTCATTGTTTCGGTTCAAGACTTGAATTCATTGAATGCGGCAACGGCATTGGCCGCGTACATCACGGATGGACCACCGCCCATATAGATCGCAACCCCCAAGGCTTCATGTACTTCTTCCAGATTGGCTCCCATCTGCGCCAAGGCCTTGCTATGAAAGCCTATGCAGCCCTCGCAATGGGTGGCTACGCCAATTGCCAAGGCTATCAATTCTTTGGTTTTGGCATCGAGGGCGCCGCCTGTCATGGCGGCCTTGCCCAGATCTCCAAACCCTTTCATCACGTCGGCTTGGGTCTGACGTAGCTGCGCCAGATTGCTGGAAATGCCTTGGGTCAGTTGCTTGTAGCTAGTTTCACTCATGCATGACTCCTGTCGTATTAACAAAAGCAAAGGAATACTGAAATTGTTGACTGCATTAATTCAGTATATGCTAAATTAAGATTTATCTAAATTAATGCGCAAGAAAAGCTGGATAAACCATGATCCAAAGCAAATCCGACATCGAGCTGTTGCAAGAGAGCGCTGATCAAGCGGCCGCTTTGTTGCAGGCGGTGGGCAATCCCAAACGCTTGGTGATTCTGTGTCTCTTGATTCAGCAAGGCGAGATGAGTGTGGGAGCACTGAACGAGATGGTGGCGTTAAGCCCCTCGGCCCTGTCGCAGCATTTGGCGCGCATGCGCCAGGAAGGTTTGGTCAGCTACCGGCGCGAGGCGCAAACCCTGTATTACCGCATTGAGGACCCGAATGTCGCCACCTTGATTGGCACCTTGAAAGATATTTTCTGTCCCTGAGCCTGATGGCATCAGGGGCGGGGCGCATCGCCTGCAGGCCATCGCCCGACCCGTTTTCCCCTTGCTTCTTTGTTAAAAGGATTCGCCATGAAAAGCAATGTAGGTGGTTTGGATCGTATTGCTCGTATCGTTGTGGGTGTGGTGCTGATTGCGCTGGCAGTCACGAACGTCATCGGCTGGTGGGGGTGGCTGGGCCTGATTCCTCTGATCACGGGGCTGGTCGGTTTTTGCCCGCTGTACCCCATGCTGGGCCTGAGCACCTGCCCGCTGAAAAAGCGTCAATAGATCACTCGCTATGGCCTAGTAGCGGGGCATTCCCGCCTGCTCCTTGAAAAGGTTCCTTGTGCTCAAGGAGCCTTTTTATCGCCTGAAAACTCGCCTTGGCCAACGGATGCGTGGCGGCCAAAGCAAGGCGTTTGGCTGGCCTTTTCGCCAATGTATGATACAAATCTGTTCAATGTGGACATTGTTTAGGTGTATTTATGTCTGGCAACAACGCTGACACGGGCAAGAGCAAAAAGATTCTGATCATTGCTGGCCCGAACGGGGCAGGCAAGACGACGTTTGCGCGCTCTTTCCTCCCGGCCGAGGCGGAGGTGCTGCGCTTTATCAATGCAGATCTGATTGCTGCAGGTTTGTCGCCTTTTGCGCCAGAAAGCGCGGCCATCAAAGCGGGTCGTTTGATGCTGGATGAATTGAAAGAAGCGGTTCGCCTGGGCGAGAGCTTCGCGCTGGAAACGACCTTGTCTGGCCAAGGCTATGTGCGCCATATTGAAAAATGGCAGGCGCAGGGCTATCGCGTCAGCTTGTATTTTTTAAGTCTGCCCGATGCGGATATGGCGATCGCGCGAGTGGCAGAACGGGTACGTCAGGGTGGCCATAACATCCCTGAGCCCGTCATTCGTCGCCGCTTTGCGGCTGGCATGAAGAACTTCCTGCATCATTATCGGGATACCGTGGATGATTGGGTTTTGTACGATAACGCAGGCAGTGTGCCAGTCCTGTTGGAGTGGGGAGAGAAAGATGAATAAAGAAGATATTTCCAAAGCAAAAAACCCGGACTTGCGGGCTTCGTTGGCCGCCTTGGAGCGTGCAGCGCAGTCGGCACGTTTTGTGGCCATGCAAACCAATACCTCGGTGGTCTTGGTAGAGAACGGCAAGATGATCAAGCTCTCGGCAGAGCAACTGCGGCAGGAAGTCTGCAAGAGTTGATGACGCTGGGCTGCGATCGCGGTCCTGGCCTGCTCGCGTCGTACTTTTGTTGCTGCTGAATAGCTGGTGTTGTGAGGGACTCAAGAGGGCGATGGGTCTTGTAGACAGGCCTGAGATGGCCGCATGAATATCCGTATAGCGCATGGAATCAGCCAGAAAGCAGGCTGGCAGACTAAGTAGTTACTCCAATCTGCCAGACATCCTTGTCGTCGAGATTGGCTTCAGACCATGCCCGCATCATGCTCCCTATCAGGGTACTGGCTCAAAGTCGCCAAAAACTCCGAAGGCGGATAAGCAAAGGTCTTTTTAAAGGCTACTGAATAAGCGCTCAAACTTTCATAGCCACTTTCCAGCGCCGCCTGCGTGATGGACCTGCCTTGCAGCAGAAACTGGATCGAGGCCATCAAGCGCATCTGTTGCCGCCATTTCCCCAGATTCATCCCCGTGCTTTTCAGAAAGCGCCGATGCAAGGTTTTCGGCGTCAAGGCGTATTGCTGCGCCACCTCATCCATCGTTTTTTGCTGGGCTGGCGAGCGCACCAGGTCTTCGCAAATCCGTCGCATCAATTCCTCTTGCGGCCAGGGCAAATGAAAAGGCAGGGGATGCAGCACGCGCAACTCTTCTATCAATAGCTGTCCCAGTAAGGCGTCTCGTAACGGTGGGTTCTCTTGCGGAATCACCCGCACCAGTGCTGCAATCAATTCACGCACCAGTGGTGTGACATGGATCACGCAATCGTGGTCCGGTAATTGTGCGGCCAGAATTTCATCAATAAATAAACCATGCACATTCACGGCGGTGGTGGCATTGAGCTGATGCGGCACGCCGGGTCGCAACCAGACGGCGGTGGTCGGGGGCACCAGCCACTGGCCGGTGTCGGCCTGTACCAGCAGCACCCCTTCCGTGGCATACAAAAGATGCCCCCGGTGGTGGCGATGGCGGGGCACTTCATGGCCGGCAGGGTAATGCTCGATTACCCCGCTGACCAGCAAGGGCGAGGTATCGGAGTGAGACAAGTCCAGTGCTCGCCCACCGCGTTCAGGGGATGCGTAGCCCATATTCAGAAATGTCCAAAAAAATAAAACAAATGACTATTTTTTGATAGAAGGCCAAGTGTCTTGCAGTCTAAAGTGCTTTTATCGTCTTCATCAAGCACTTTGGGATTGAACCTGTCGTGACTCATTTGCACTTGCTATCGCTAGGCCTACTAGCCCTGACATCCGGTCGGGGTCCGTACGCCTGTGTGTGCGAATGGTCCTATCCTGGTTTCCCCAGACCCCGACTGTAGCCAGCTCCTTGGAGTAGGGAAGCCAGGCATGTCATTCCCTATATTCGAGGTTCCCATGCTGACTGATCCTTCCCACAAATACCGTCCCTTTCCTGTCGTCAATTTGCCCGATCGCCAGTGGCCGCAGCGCACCCTGAGCCAAGCGCCCGTGTGGCTGTCTACCGATTTGCGCGACGGCAACCAGGCCCTGTTTGAACCCATGAATCGCGACCGTAAATTGCGTCTGTTTCAGGAGCTAGTCCGTATTGGCTTCAAGGAAATCGAGGTGGGTTTTCCGTCTGCCTCGCAAACCGATTTTGATATCGTCCGGCAACTGATTGACGAGGGCATGATCCCGAACGACGTCACGCCTATGGTCATCACCCAACTGCGTGAGGATTTGATCGAAACCACGGTACGCAGCGTGGCGGGTGCGCGTCGTGTGATTGTGCATTTCTACAATGCGATTGCTCCTGCTTTCCGGGAAATCGTCTTCAAGATGGAGGTGCCGCAAATCATCGAGATGGTGCGTCACCATGTGGAGGTGTTCAAGCGCCTGACGGCCAAGCACCCGGAAACGGAGTGGGTGCTGCAATACTCACCTGAAACGTTCTGCATGGCAGAGCTGGAGGTGTCGCTGGCTGTCTGCAATGCGGCTATTGATGCCTGGGACGCGGGTCCAGCGCGGCCCATGATTATCAATTTGCCCACCACGGTGGAAGTGACGACAGCGAACGTCTTTGCTGATCAGATTGAATGGATGGATCGCCATTTGAA
Source organism: Alcaligenes faecalis (assembly GCF_005311025.1). Taxonomy (GTDB): domain Bacteria; phylum Pseudomonadota; class Gammaproteobacteria; order Burkholderiales; family Burkholderiaceae_B; genus Alcaligenes; species Alcaligenes phenolicus. The sequence goes on from NZ_CP031747.1 coordinate 2,349,544, forward strand.
TAGGCGCGAACATATCGTTCTGTCGGTACACCCGCATAATGATCGCGGAACGGGCGTTGCTTGCGCTGAACAAGCCATGCTGGCCGGCGCACAGCGTGTCGAGGGGTGTCTGTTTGGCAATGGCGAGCGCAGTGGCAATCTGGATGTGGTGACCTTGGCCCTGAATCTGTATACCCAGGGTATCTCTCCGAATCTGGATTTCTCTGACATCTCGGCAGTAGCGCGTATCGCGGAAGAGGCCACGTCCTTGCCCATTCACCCACGTCACCCGTATGTGGGCGATCTGGTCTTTACCGCCTTTTCCGGTTCCCATCAGGACGCGATTGCCAAGGGCTTTGCGGTGCAGAAAGAAGATGCCCCCTGGCGTGTACCTTATCTGCCAGTCGACCCCAAGGATTTGGGCCGCACCTACGACAGTATCGTGCGTGTCAACAGCCAGTCCGGCAAAGGAGGCATCGCTTTTCTGCTGCAACGCGACTACGGCATTGTGATGCCGCGCCGCATGCAGGTGGAGTTCAGTGCCATTGTTCAGCAGATTGCCGATTCCAGCGAAACGGAGCTGAACAGCCAGCAGATTTGGGAACTGTTTGAGACCACCTATCTGCAAGCCAATCAGCGCCAGGGGAACAACAGCTACCGAGCACATCGCCTGTTCGATGAGGCACAAGGGCAGCAGGGCATAGAGCTGCAATGCGTCAATGCCAATGGCGAGACTGAAATCTATACCGGAACGGGCAATGGCCCGATTGCGGCGACAGTGGCGGCCTTGAACCTGCCTTTGCGTATCGATAGTTACGAGGAGCGCAGCCTGGGTTCAGGAGCGGACGCTTGCGCGATGGCGATTGTGGAAGCGGTCATGCCCGGTGTGCCTGGTTCGAAATTTGGTGTGGGCAAGCACGCGAATATCATTACGGCCAGTGTGATGGCGGTGATGAATGCGGCGGCACGTTTTGAGGAGGTCGAGGCTTAAGCAGCCATCAAGCTGCGGTGGGCCGCGCTAGCTTCTGTGTGTAACACAACAGCGCGGGCCACTTTTGACGGCTAAGTGGCTCTGAGTCAGGGGGCGACTCTGCTTGAAGACTGCTTCACATAGCGAGCGGATAAAACCACATTCACGTCCCTGGCTTACGAAAAACGGACACTCTTTACATTCAAGTAAATGCGATCAAGCAGGCAGTTCGTCTTTTTGATCAACATTCTTGTCTGTGGGCAGGTCTAGATTCACCACCTGGCTTAACCAGCGTGCCACCACCTTCAGTTCATCCTCCGTAAAGCCGTCGGATAGTTGCTGATTCAAGTCCTGCAAGGTTGATTTGGCCTTGATGCTGGCTTCTTCTCCGGCGGGAGTCAGCGTCAGGCAAATCTTGCGTGTATCCACATCGTCCGTCAGGCGTTGAATCAGGCCTGCTGCCTGCATGCGCTTGGACAATCCTGTAATTGCAGCCGGAGCCACTTGCAAGGCGCTGGCTGCTTCTCCCACCGTGACCGAGCCTTGAGAGCGAATCAAGAACAGCATGCCAACTTGGGCCGCGCTGATATCTGTCCATGCCGAGGGCTGCTTCTGAATCCAGCGCTGCAAAGCCTTGTGGGCATGGTTCAACAAAAAGACAAAACGTGGCTGTGATTTCTGGCTCATTGTGGCGATGGCTGAATAGATATCGGTTAGACGTCAGGAATTCGATGCGGGGCCGGATTCGCTTTGTGCGATCAGCCAGTCGACCACTATAGGCCAAAGTGCCTCGGCGTTGCGTTTACGAAAGAAGCCCATGTGACCAATATGCGCCAAACCCAGCTGCTTGTGCTCCAGTTGATGCCTTTCTATACGGGCCTTGCCTAGTGGTTCCAACAGCCTGGAAATAGCTCGCGGATTGGCCCAGGGGTCATCATCAAAACCCAGAACCAGCAAGGGAATATCGACCTGGCTAGCGCGTTGTTTGGCATCCAGCTGTGGATCGTCATAAAAATAATGGGGCTTTTGCGTCCAGCGGCTCCATTGCTGCATGACGCCACGTGGAAGGTCCTCGCCAAAGCCCAAACGCCGGGTCGGCATATAGCCGTAAAGGCCGCACAGTACGGGAGTAAGTACCCGCATGATCAGCCCCACCCGAAAGCGCTCCATGGGCTTTTCAATTAAAGCGGTAACCCCCGCATGTGACGCAATCATCACGGCAGCTTTCACGGAGCGAGTCGCGGGGGAGATAGCAATCGCATGGCCGCCAACGCTATGACCAACAGCCAACATGGGCAAGCCGTTAAAACGATGGGCGACCCAGTCTGTGACGTAAACCGCATCCTCCAGCATCCACTCGGACATGGAAACATCGCATTGGCGTATATCCTTCTGACGAGATCGGCCTATACCCCGGTAGTCGTAGCTCAGAACAATGAATCCCAGGCTGTTCAGATGTTCTGCAAAAGGACGATAGAAATCCTGTGGGACGCCGGTGGCGGGGTGAATGATGATGGACGCTTTGGCATCAGGAGCTGGCCATAAGGTCGCGCTGATCGGGTCTTTTCCAGCCTGCTGAATCGTCACCTGTTGCATGCTTGTCTCTAATTTTAGTTAACGTGTTAATGATATTAGAGTGGCTTCAGAAGTGAGTCAATCCGGGCCCAAAGGGGAAGGGGGTTGTTAGTGACGACAGTCAGACCTTACATTTCAGCGACCAACCCCTTGATCGCCTCGATATACCAAGCCTGATCGTTCATCCTGTGCGTCAAGATAATCGGTGAAGTCGCCTGCGGTTCTTCGATCAAGCGGTAGTGCAGATCGTTGCGCAGACGAGCCGAGGTTGGGATCAAGCACAAGCCAGAATCGGCAGCCACCAATCCCAAGGCCGCTTGAATTTCCCCGGCCTCATAAACTTCGGCCGGGCGCACGCTGTGATCGTGCAGCAGGTGCAGAACGTGGTCTGCGAAGCTGGGTCTGGGTTCTTTGGGATACACAATCAGCTTTTGGCCTTGCACTTTTTTCAGGCTCAATGGCTTGTCTGAATTGGCCAGATCCGAGCTGGGGGGAATGGCCAGGGCCAGTTGTTCTTCCCGCAACACCGTTCTTTGCACCGACGCATCATTCAGTCGTATCCGTCCGAACCCCACATCAATCCGTCCTGACTTCAAGGCTTCCAGCTGCTGCATGGAGGTGAGCTCCACCGTTTGCATATCCACTTCCGGATATTGATGGCGCAGCTTGCGCATCAAAGCGGGCAGGCCGCCGTACAGGGTAGAAGCCACAAAGCCTATCGACAGAGTTTGTCGTTGGTGCAGTCCGATTTGCCGTGTCGTATGCACCAGTTGATCGACCCGGCTCAAGATCTGCAAGGCCTGCTCATAAAATACCCGTCCGGCTTCGGTCAGCCGCAAGGGGCGGTTATTGCGCAGCAACAGTGTGACGCCCAGCTCCTCTTCCAGCAATTGGATCTGTCGGCTAAGCGGGGGCTGGGCCATGTGCAGGCGCTCCGAAGCCCGAGTGAAGTTGCGGGTTTCGGCAACGGCCACAAAATATTTGAGCTGACGTAGATCCATAAGGGAAAACCATACCTAGGCTGAATTGATGGTGTTTAGTTTCTTGATTTTTAATATTTATATCAGAAACTATACTCTAAAGGTATAGAACTAGACCTATTTAGTCTTGGAAATAACGGGCCTGCTTCGTGTTCAATCAAGGCATGGAACACACGCGATCTTCTCAACTATTAGCAGCTCCAGCCCTGATCGAAAGGGTGGAGACTTTGCTGCTGGATCTGCCTACGATCCGTCCTCATCAATTGGCGATGACGACCATGCAAGGCCAGACTTTGATGCTGGTGCGCTTGTACTGTTCGGACGGTACGGTGGGTGTAGGCGAGGGCACGACCATTGGTGGTCTGGCCTACGGTGCCGAGTCGCCCGAAGGTATGAAGCTGGCCATCGACACCTACTTCACTCCCTTGCTGCTGGGCGCCAATGCCAGCGCCGTGCCGGCTTTGATGGCTCGCTTGAACACGGCGATTCAGGATAACCGTTTTGCCAAGAGTGCGGTAGAAACCGCGCTGTTTGATGCCCTGGGCAAGCGCACCGGTCTGCCGGTTTCGCACCTGCTGGGTGGCCGCATGCGCGACAGCCTGCCTGTTGCCTGGACACTGGCCTCGGGTGACACCGCCAAGGATATTGATGAAGCCGAGCGCATGCTGGCGCAGGCTCGTCACCGTATTTTCAAACTCAAGATTGGTCGCCGCCCGGTAAAGGACGATGTGGCGCATGTAGCGGCTATCAAGAAAGCGATGGGTGATCGCGCCGATGTTCGCGTAGATGTGAACATGGCCTGGAGCCCCTTGCAGGCTCAGTATGGTATGGCTGGCCTTGTCGATGCCGGGTGCTCGCTGGTGGAGCAGCCAGTGCGTCGTGCTGATGCTCTGGCCGATCTGAAAGGTCGTTTCCCGATTGCCTTGATGGCCGATGAATCCCTGACCGGCCCGGCCTCTGCGTTTGCGCTGGCCCGTGATGGCGCCGCCGACGTGTTCGCGATCAAGATTGAACAGTCCGGTGGTTTGCGTGCAGGTTTGCAAGTAGCAGCGATTGCCGAAGCCGCCGGTATTGAGTTGTATGGTGGCACCATGCTGGAAGGCGCGATCGGCACGATTGCCGCAGCCCATGTGTTTGCCACAGTGAACCAATTGCAGTGGGGCACGGAACTGTTCGGGCCCTTGCTCTTGACCGAGGAAATCCTGGCAGAGCCACTGAATTACAGCAATTTTGAATTACAGATACCTCAAGGGCCGGGTTTGGGTATCGTACTGGACGAGGATCGTGTCCAGTATTTCCGCCGCGACAGGACACAAGTCAGTGTTGGCTCGGCTGCCTAGGCGCAATAAGAAGCCAGTCGTAGCGGCTTTGCTTGGAACACTTTTTTCAGGATATTAGGAGACACAGAATGAGCGTTAAAATTTTTGACACCCCCGATGTACAAGACTTCCTGCGTTTGGCCTCTGGCCTGGATCAGCCCGGTGGCAATCCACGCGTCAAGCAGATCATGTACCGCATCATCAGCGATCTGTTCAAGACCATTGAAGATCTGGAAATCACCAACGACGAGTACTGGGCAGCCGTGGCTTACCTGAACCGTCTGGGTACGGCCAGCGAAGCCGGTTTGCTTTCTCCCGGTCTGGGCTTTGACCGTTTCCTGGACATGCGCATGGACGCCATGGACAAGGAACTGGGTCTGGACAACGGTACGCCACGCACCATTGAAGGTCCTTTGTACGTGTCGGGCGCTCCTGTGGCGCAAGGTTTTGTTCGCCTGGATGACGGTTCCGATACCGCTGGCGAAACCCTGATCATGCACGGCGTCGTGGCTGGTGCGGACGGCAAGCCTATTGCGGGTGCTCAGGTTGAAGTCTGGCATGCCAATACCAAAGGCTTTTACTCGCACTTTGACCCCACCGGCGAGCAACAGCCCTTCAATATGCGCCGCACCATCATTACCGATGAAAACGGTCGCTACAAGTTCCAGAGCATTGTGCCCAAGGGCTACGGCTGTCCTCCGGATGGTCCTACCCAAGGCCTGCTGAACGAGCTGGGCCGCCACGGTAACCGTCCTGCGCACATTCACTTCTTTGTGACGGCTCCTGGCCACCGCAAGCTGACCACGCAGATCAATATCGACGGCGATCCGCTGGTGTACGACGACTTCGCCTACGCTACTCGCGATGGTCTGGTGCCACCGCTGACCGAGCACACGGATCCTGCCCGCATCGCTGCCGAAAACCTGGATGGTCCTTTTGCAGAGATCGTGTTTGATATTTCCTTGACCCCCTTGGTCGATGGCAAGGACAACCAGATCGTGAATCGTCCACGTCTGGCTGCCTAAGTCTTGCTTCAGTCCAGGGCCTGTGTTTGCCAAGTCAAACCAGGCCCTGGGCTGACTTGTTTTTGCTGTGCCTGACGTAAGGGCTGAGCCCATCCGTAGCGTCAGTGCTTTATACGGAGAACGGAGTGATCGATAAACAGGTAAGCAGTGTTGCACAGGCTTTGCATGATGTGCAGGACGGCGCCACGATTCTGGTCGGTGGTTTTGGAACGGCTGGCATACCCACAGAGTTGATCGACGGTCTGATCGAGCAAGGTGCTCGCGACCTGACTATCGTCAACAACAATGCGGGTAATGGCGATGTGGGGCTGGCGGCTTTGCTTAAAACAGGCCGGGTTCGCAAAATTATTTGCAGCTTCCCCCGTCAGGCTGATTCCTGGGTATTTGATGACTTGTATCGCAGCGGCAAGATCGAGCTGGAGTTGGTGCCTCAAGGCAATCTGGCCGAACGATTGCGCGCCGCCGGTGCGGGTATCGGTGGCTTTTTCTGCCCGACAGGCTATGGCACAGAACTGGCCAAGGGCAAGGAAACACGTTTGATCAATGGTCGCTGGCATGTCTATGAAGAGCCCATTCATGGAGATGTCGCCCTGATCAAGGCCGAGCGGGGGGACCGTTGGGGGAATTTGACCTACCGCATGGCGGCGCGCAACTTTGGTCCGGTCATGGCGACCGCAGCTCGTACCACCATTGCCAGTGTGTTTGAACTGGCGGAACTGGGTCAACTGGACCCCGAAACCATTGTGACGCCCGGCATTCATGTGCGTCGCGTCGTGGTGGTGCCACGCAGTCGCACAGAAGCAGGTGGGTTCAAGGCATGAACGGACAGAGCATGAAGGGGGACAGCATGATGCTCAATTATCAGCGCCGCAGTAAAGACGAATTGGCGCAGCGCGTCGCCCAGGACATCCATGACGGCGCCTATGTGAATCTGGGTATTGGCATGCCAACCCTGGTGGCCAACCATTTGCCCGCTGGTGTGGAAGTGGTACTGCATAGCGAGAACGGTATCCTGGGCATGGGCCCGGCACCGGCCGCCGGGCAGGAAGATTACGATTTGATCAATGCGGGCAAGCAAGCGGTGACGCTGCTGCCCGGTGGCGCGTTTTTCCATCATGCCGACAGCTTTGGCATGATGCGTGGCGGCCATCTGGATATTTGTGTGCTGGGCGCTTTCCAAGTGTCGGCAACCGGCGATCTGGCCAACTGGAGCACGGGTGAGCCCGGCGCGATTCCCGCCGTAGGCGGTGCCATGGATCTGGCCATTGGTGCCAAGCAAACCTGGGTCATGATGGATGTGCTGACCAAGCAAGGCGTCAGCAAGCTGGTTGAACAATGCAGCTACCCCTTGACCGGCCTGGCTTGCGTGAAGCGCGTATATACCGATTTGGCCACCCTGGCTTGCACGCCAGAAGGTTTGCAGCTGATTGATCTGGTGCCTGGTTTGACGCATGAAGCGCTGGAGGAAATGATTGGTTTGCCCATTGCCGCGGCAAAGCAGGGAGAGGGCCAATGACGGTCAGCCCCAGCGCCTTGAATACCGAGCGGGGCATGTTCCGCGTCAGCGTGGAAGGTGATCCGCTGGCCCCGGCCCTGATTCTGAGCAACTCCCTGGGCACCACGCAAGAGATGTGGGACCCGCAGGTGGCAGGTTTCGCCCAGTCCTATCGTCTGATCCGTTATGACACCCGTGGTCATGGCGGCAGTCCGGTCACGCCTGGCCCATACCGCTTCAAGGACTTGGGGCGTGATGTGCTGGCGATTCTGGATGCGCTGGATATTGAGCGGGCTGCGTTTTGTGGTCTGTCCATGGGCGGTCATACCGGCTTGTGGTTGGGGGTGAATGCCCCGGAGCGTTTGAATGCGCTGATCGTGTGTAATAGCGCTGCCAAGATTGGTACCGCTCAAGCCTGGCAGGAACGCGCCGAAGCCTTGCGTCAAGGCGGCGCCGCTCAGATGCGTACTTTGGCGGATTCGGCGCCTTCGCGCTGGTTTGGTGAAGCCTTTATCCAGCAATCGCCGGAGCTGGTAAAAGCGATGCAGGATAGTCTGGCCAAGCTGGACCCGCTGGGTTACGCCGCCTGCTGCGATGCCTTGGCCGAGTCGGATCTGCGTGATCAGATCAGCCGTATTTCGGCACCGACCCTGCTGGTCGCTGGCCAATGGGACCCGGTCACCACGGTGGCCGATGCCCAGGCTATGCAAGCCAATATTCCTGGCTCCAAAGTGGCGGTCGTACCGGCCTCGCATCTGTCCAATCTGGAAGCGCCCGAAGCCTTCGAGCGCGCCGTATTGAATTTTTTAGCCCAGGCCTGAGTGCCCGAGCGCTTGTTTTTAGAAAGGAACACCATGCTTTATCTGGTTCACATGATTGTTGATATCCCTGACTCCCTGCCAGCCGAAGAGGCTGCCCGTATCAAGGCTGAAGAAAAAGCCTACTCGCAGGATCTGCAACGCTCGGGCAAGTGGCCGCATATCTGGCGCGTGGTGGGTCAGTACGCCAACTACAGCGTATTCGATGTCGAGAGCAATGAAGAGCTGCACAATCTGCTCAGCGCCTTGCCCTTGTTCCCTTACATGCAGATTTCCGTGACTCCCTTGGCGACGCACCCGTCGGCTATTTAAGTTACGCAGCAGTAAAAAACTCAGGCTGCGATCCCAGCGCAGCCTGAGCACCGAGTAAAGTTGAGAATTCAAAAAAAAAGACTGGGGAGACAAAACGATGGGATTGAAAAGTGGATCGGCGTCGGTCTGGGTGGCCGGATTTTTGTCGGTATTGATCGCCTATGCCGGTCCTTTGCTGATCTTTATTCAGGCCGCACAAGTGGGCCGAATTGCTGACGCGGAGTTGATCTCCTGGATTTGGGCGATTTCCATAGGCGCTGGTTTGAGCGGTTTGCTCCTGAGCGCGTATTTGAAGCTGCCCATTATTACAGCCTGGTCCGCACCGGGAACGGCTTTGCTGCTGACTCTGTTTCCAGGCATCACCATGCCTGAAGTGGTGGGGGCGTATCTTAGCGCTGCCTTGATTATCGTCGTCATTGGTCTGACAGGCGGTTTTGAAAAGATTCTTTCCTTCATCCCCAAGGGTATTGCTGCGGGCATGATGGCCGGTATTTTGCTCCAGTTCGGTATGGCGGCGTTCAAGTCCAGCAGCGACATGCCCGCCATCGTATTGGTGATGTTGGCGGTGTACTTGCTGGGCAAGCGTTTTTTGCCGCGTTATGCGATTGTGTTGGTGGCTTTGTCCGGATTTGTGATGGCCATGGTCAGCGGGCAAGTGCATATGGAAGCGTTCCAGCTGGAGCTGGCCAGTCCGGTGTGGGTCAGCCCCGAATTCAATATCGCGACCTTGTTGAGCCTGACCTTGCCCTTGGTGCTGGTCAGTTTGACGGGGCAGTATCTGCCCGGCATGGCGGTCTTGCAGTTGGCGGGTTACCCCACGCCATCCCGCCCCGTGTTGGCTGGCACCGGTTTGGCCTCGATGTTGGTGGCCTGTTTTGGGGGCATCACCATTGTGCTGTCGTCCATTACCGCCGCTTTGTGTACGGGCAAGGATGCCCATCCTGATCCCGACAAGCGCTATGTGGCTGGTATTGCCAATGGCGTGTTTTATCTCTTGGGCGGCACCTTTGCCGGCTCGATTGTGTATTTGTTTACAGCTTTGCCCGCCTCCTTGATTGCAGCCTTGGCGGGTCTGGCGTTGATAGGGGCCATTGTGGCCAATGTGCGGGTGATGGTCAGTGAAAGCGGCTATATCGAGCCGTCTGTCATCACATTTTTAACCACCGCATCAGGTATGAGCTTGTTTGGACTGGGCGCTGCATTTTGGGGCGTGGTGTTTGGCTTGGTGGCTTATCGCCTGCTTGGGTCCAAACATAAGTGAAACAAAAGGAAGAGACTATGAATCAGTTGGCACTATCCCTTGATCAAGTATTGGAGCCTGTGTTGGCCGTGTTGCCACAGCGCCGCTGGGATCTGGATCGTTTGCGCGTTCTCTTGCAATTGAACGTGCCGCCAACGGTGACCGTAGTCGGTAAATACAATCACGGCAAAAGTCGTCTGCTCAATGAGTTGATGGGCAGTGATGTTTTCAATGTGGCTGATCGCCGTGAAACTGTCGCATTGGCCGAGCATGTGCATGAAGGGGTGCGCTGGCTGGATGCGCCCGGTCTGTACGCAGACGTGGCCTTGCAGGACGATGCTCTGGCACGTGAAGCCATGGGTTTGCAGGCGGATATTCGTCTGTTCGTCCACGCGGCCAAAGAGGGCGAGCTGGACGCGCTGGAAAGCAATTTGCTGCAAGAGCTGGCCGCAGACCATCAACGCTCCCAGCGTCAGAACCTGATGGTCATCAGTCAGATTGACCAGTTGGCCGATGACGAGCAGCAAGAGAAAGTCCTGGGCGCGATTGCGCAACAGTGTGCCGGCGTGACACTGCACCCCGTGTCCAGCACCCGCTATCGCCAGGGCCGTGATGGTGGCAAGCAGCGCATGCTGGAGAAAAGCGGAATTCCCGCTTTGCAGGCTTCTTTGGAAGCGGCCTTGAAACGTGTGCCGCAAGCCCGCGAGTTCGAGCGTGAAGCCTTGCTGACCGAACTGACGCAAGAACTGAACGCCTTGCAGCAAACGCAAGAGCAAAGTCTGCATAGCCTGCAGCAGACGCAAAAGCAGCAGCACATTGATTTTGTGGACGGTCTGCGCAAGATTCTGGAAGGCATCGAGAAGGATCTGGAGCCGGTGGTCAATGCCCCCGGCGTGGATCATTCCCTGGTGCCGGATACCTTCGAGTTTGGTTTCAAGATGACGGCAGGCAAGCAAGAGCGTGCCCGTTTGCAGATTGCCTATTCGCGTGCGTGTATTGCGATCAATGGGCATCTGGTGGAATACGGTGCCGTAGGCTTGCCAGCGGCCCAACGTACCTCGGTGCGCAGCATGGATACCGTCATGATTGCGGTGATGGGTGTGTCGGTGAAGTACCGAGATGATCTGCGTCGTATTTTCTGCGAGCAGGCGGGTCGCGACAAGCTGGTTCAGGATTTCACCCATTATTTTGAAGTCTCGGATGGCCGTGTTGCTTTGGAGAAGCAGATCGAGGCGACTGAAAATCAGCTTGAGCAAACGCGTCAGGCTTTGGAAGGTCTGTCCACATTGGAGCATGCGTAATGTCGGTGGAAAGCACGTTTATCAAGGCGGTTGCGCAGCTCAATCCTGCCAGTCAGGATATGCAGCCCGCTATTGCCAAGATGGAGCAGTGGCTGGCGGATTTGGGCCAGACGACCGTGGCGCAAGCCTTGTCCTGCACGGCTTTGGCCGAGCAGGGGACATTGGCGCACAGTGCTCGACAACTGAATCAGCAGTTGCAAGAACAAAAAGAGGCCTGGGCGGCTTCCTGGTCTGCATTGGCACCCGCGCAGGAGTTGGCGGATCGTTTCCGCGATCGCATTATGTTGCTGGTGTTTGGCTCCTTTAATGCCGGTAAAAGCTCCTTGTGTAATTTCCTGGCGGACCGCTTTCGTCGTCAGGGTCATAGCGTGGATTTCTTCCGTCTGGCCGATGGGCAGATGCAGCCCATGCCTGAAGGTTTCCAGGAAGGGGCAACAGAAACCACGGTTGCCTTGCAAGGGGTGTGTCTGGGCGAGAAGCTGGTGTTGCTGGATACCCCCGGCTTGCACTCGGCCAATGCGCATAACGCTGCTTTGACACAGCAGTTTCTGGAAAGCACGGATGCGCTCTTGTGGTTGAGCAGTTCCAGCGCACCGGGGCAAGTACAGGAGTTGGGCGATTTGCTGGTGGAATTGCGCCGCAACAAGCCCTTGCTGCCGGTGATTACCCGCAGCGATCGCATCGAGGAAGATGAGATCGACGACGAGATTGTCAAAGTGCTTTGCAACAAGACGGCCGATAACCGCCAGTTGCAGGAAGAGGACGTGATGACGCGGGCAGCGCAGGCCCTGAACCATTGGGGCTTGGGCAGTGACTTGCTCAAACCGGCCTTGTCCCTGTCTGTGCATATGGCGCGCAGTCAGCAGGATGAAGAGCAGGGCTTGGAGCAGGCGGGCTTCGAGCGCTTGTATCTGGCAGTGCAGAACCTGCTGAAGCCTGCCTTGGCATACAAGCAGCGTAAACCTGCCGAGCTGCAATTGCACCATATAGAAGAAGTGATTCTGAGTCCCTTGACGCAAACGCTGGAGCAGGCCGCTACCCAATTGCGTCAGCGTATTGAAGAGCAAACGCTGGTACTGCAAGGAGCCGTGCAAGCTCTGACAGAAGGCACCTGGCGGCGAGTGGTGCCCCAATTGCCCGAAGTACTGGAAAAACATGCCGCCCAGCAAGATGTTGCCGCTGTGCGTACCGAACTTGGCCAGAACTTGAGCGAGGCGTTTGCGGAGTTAAGCCAGACTATCCTGGCGAATTTCCAGTTGATGCAGCCAGACGTGCCGACACTGAATCTGCCTGCGCATATTGGCTATGAAGTGTTCCAGGAGCAGGGGGAAGGGCAAGCGCCGTTGATCGACTACAACCGTCTGTACATGAGCTTGAGTGATGGGGTGATGAATAGTGCCCAGGAGCTGGCGGAACAGGTCGTGGAGCAGGCTGAGCAAAGTCTGGAACAGCTCCAGCAAGAGCTGATTCAATTGGAAAATGCTGTGGCTGAACAGGCCCAGGCTTTGGAGGCAATCAAGCATCAATTGCATACTGCCTGAGCTAGTATTCATTCGGTTTTGCATCGCCATGCAAAGCGCAGATAACAGGCTGGATGGCTGTCAAACCCCAAGCTGATTTCATGGATTGTGGCTTATTTGTTGAAATGCTAATGAGAATTGTTAGCATTTCGATATTTATGTTTTAAATCGAAGATGAAGTCGCTATGATGGTTTGTACAGCATCCATGCCTTTGCAAGAGCCGTTTTACGGCTCTTTGCGTCTGTATCAGGCAAACCTGGATTGCGTAATTTTCTGGGGGCGCACGGCTATGAAACCGAAAACAAGCCACTACTTTTCACCCAATAAGGGAAGCTCGCCTAACTGGCGCCAACACCTGCGCCTGTGGGTTGGACTCATCATCTCCATGGGGGGCGTCTGGGCGCTCTGTCATCAGTTCTGGCTGTACGCACAAGATCACCCGGTGGTCTTGCAGGCCCTGGTGGGCGGCTCCATCGCGGCACTGGCCACAGCACTGGGCACCGTGCCCGTCATGTTTTCTCAAACCATGTCGCAGCGTACGCAAGATACGCTGTATGGCTTTGGGGCGGGGGTGATGCTGGCCGCTTGTGCTTTCTCGCTGGTTCTGCCGGGCCTGGAAGCGGCACAGAACCAGCAAGTGTTTGGCGGTGGTGCCTGGGGCGCGGGCTCCGCCGTGGGCCTGTCCATCTTGTTGGGTGCTGCAGCCTTGATGCTGCTTGATCGCATCCTGCCGCACGAACACTTCATCAAAGGGCGTGAAGGTCCTGGCAGTACGACGTCCACCAAGCTGCGCCGTACCTGGCTGTTTGTGATCGCCATTACGCTGCACAACTTCCCGGAAGGTCTGGCCATTGGCGTGGGCTATGTGGGCAATGAAGGGGTGCGTGCCAATGCGTTGGCTACGGGTATTGCCATTCAGGACGTGCCTGAAGGTTTGGTGGTGGCACTGGCCTTGTTGGCTGCTGGTTATAGCCGTACCTTCTCGGTAGTTTTGGGTATGGCCAGTGGTCTGGTTGAGCCGGTTGGGGCCGTGCTGGGTGCGGTGGCCGTCAGCAGCTCGCTGGTGCTTCTGCCTTTTGGTCTGGGCTTTGCAGCGGGTGCCATGCTGTTTGTGATCAGCCACGAGATCATTCCCGAATCGCACCGGCAAGGACATGAAACCTTTGCAACCGGCGGTTTGATGATCGGTTTTGTCTTGATGATGTTGCTGGATACGGCCTTGGGATAAGCAAGTCCACGCGGAGAAATAGCCTGAACAAGCTTGTCTTGTTTCAGGCTATTTTTTTGGTTTTGGCTGTAGACCCGCGCATGAATGCCTGGCAAGGCTGTGCCCGACAAGGTTTTTGCTCCATAGCTGCTGAACCCTGCATGGCCACAGCACAGCAAGCAGTCCAAACATCAGCCCATAAAGACCTATACTAAGGCCCCTGTTCGGGGCAGTCCCGTACTTGTTTTTTATCCCGCCTCGTCAGAGCATCTTTTGTCTGCCCAGGCGCTTCTTTGGCAGTGATTTCCAGCATGCTACGCATAGACAATCTCAGTAAAAACTATGGCGACTACCCCGTTTTCAAGGGGCTGACTCATACATTTCAGCCTGGCTGCGTGGCGCTCTGTGAAGAAGACAGTACCGGCAAATCTACCTTGCTGAACATCATTGCAGGCTTGCTCGAGCCGGACACGGGGGAAGTGTGGATAGATGGGCAGTCGCTAATGAAAACACCCCGACAAGCCCGCGCTCGTATGGCTTATGTACCCGACAACTGCATGCTGTTTCCGTCCCAGACGGGCCGTGAACTGCTGGCGCAAATCGCCGCAGAAAAGAACACCCATGTGGATGACAATGCGCTGGATCTGGCCTGCCGATTAGGGCTGGAGCCACACTTGGACAAGCGCTTTGAGCAGATGTCGACAGGCACGCGCCGCAAGGTATTTCTGACGGCGGCGGCCTTGGGTGACCCGGCAGTGATCATTGCCGATGGCCCCAGCAATGGCCTGGATACGCAGGCTCGTGCCGCTTTGGCGGAGCAGTTCCAGATCTGGTCGCAAGACCGTGTTGTGCTGTTCGCCAGCTACGATGCCGAGTTGGTTGAGGCTTGCGGAGCAGAAATAATCAATATTGCCGAGCTGGTTTAGACCTTGGGGGGGGCCGTCAGCCCATAAATTCGGCAATCCTACGGATTCTTTCCGCCGTTCAGATCCCTACTATGGTTCTGCCAAACAAACCAAAAGAAAGGAGACGACATGGCAACAGGATATATTTGGAACACTCTTTACGGCTGGGTAGATACGGGGACGGGCAGTCTTGCCTCGGCCAATCTGGGGGCCCGTTTACAACCGATCAGCCACCACTTGGCCCATCCCGATACGAAGCGCCGCTTTCACGAGCTGGTATGCGCCTCCGGGCAAATTGATCATCTGACCAGCATCCAGGCCAAACCTGCACGCGACAAGGATATTTTGCGTGTGCATACGGCAGAGCATCTGGAAAACATGAAGCGTGTCAGTGCCTTGCCAACCGGCGGCGACACCGGCGACGGCATCACCACCATGGGTAATGGCGGCCTTGAAATTGCCATGCTTTCTGCCGGTGGCGCCATTGAGATGGTCAAGAAAGTGGTCAGTCGTGAAGTCAGTAATGGCTACGCACTGGTAAACCCACCCGGCCACCACGCACCCCGTGCTGGTGCGATGGGTTTTTGCATTTTTAATAACACCTCGGTGGCCGCGGCTTATGCCCGTGAGGAGCTGGGCCTGGATCGTGTCGCGATTCTGGATTGGGACGTGCATCACGGTAATGGTACGCAGGATATCTGGTGGAATGACCCTTCGGTTCTGACCATTTCCCTTCACCAGCATCTATGCTTCCCGGCCAATAGCGGTTTTACGACTGAGCGCGGCGAGGGCGAAGGCTTGGGCTACAACCTGAATATCCCATTGCCTCCTGGCGGTGGGAATGCCGCCTACCTCTATGCCATGGAAAAAGTGGTACTGCCTGCGCTGCGCGCCTATAAACCGCAGCTGATTATCGTGGGCTCGGGTTTTGATGCCAGCATGATGGACCCGCTGGCACGCATGATGGTGACGGCTTCCGGTTTCCGTCAGATGGCACGTCAAATTATCGACTGCGCCGAGGAAGTGTGTGAAGGTCGTATCGCTTTTGTGCAGGAAGGGGGGTACAGCCCGCATTACTTGCCATTCTGCGGTCAGGCTGTCATCGAGGAGCTGACCGGTGTACGTACGCTGGCTGATCCTTACGCGGACTTTCTGGGCGGGATGGGCGGCGATACGCTACTGGATGCGGAACGTGCTTGCGTGGACGAAGCCGCAGGCTTGTTGAGCGGTCTACGCTAATACGCTGTGATGTTCATGGTTTGAATGCTACCCCGGACCTTGTCGTTTAATGGCAGAGTGCGGGCACGGCAGCCAGGATAGCACCATGCGCATCCGGCACATACCAGTGATTCAGAGCCGCTTTAACAGCGGCTTCTGTGCGTCTGGTAATGCCCAGCTTGCGCAGCAAGGACGTGACATGCGAATGCACAGTGCGTTCGCTTAAAAACAGACTGGCCGCAATTTCCCGGTCGGTATAGCCCGTTACCAGCCAGCCCAGTACTTGCATTTCCTTGGCACTGAGCGCGGCGGGCAAGGGAGCGGGGACCAGTCGAACCAGAACATCCCCCTTGGGAAAACGCTGTGCTTGCAGTCGATAGCTTCGTTTGCCTTCCAACCAGAACGCTTGCAAGGTTGAGGTCTCCTGGCCCATGAAGGACAAGGCTTTAGCCAGTGCGGGGCTGAATTGGGAGGCATTGGAGAGCATGTCTTCACGCATGATCAGGCTGCCTGCCTGTGGCACCAAATGCAAGACGATGCCGTTTTGCGCGACCATGTTTTGCATGGCCTCTTCCAGCAGGATTTTTGCGCCCAGCGCCAGCGTGCGGACGTGGCGATTGAAGCTGCCGGCCTGTTGGGAAGAAAAGTGAATCATCCCCAGATAGGAATCCCCTCGCTGCAGTTCTACCGTCATGCCATCCTGAAATCCACCACGCAGCAGAGCATCGGTATAGATAGCAGTGCTGCGAAAAGGAGGATCCATGGTGTCCGAGCACTCGGAAATGGAGGGGGGTAGCAAATCGTGGGGAGAGGCTTGCGCCGTAAATCCGGGTGGATAGATTTGCGGAAAGCCTGTCCCCAAGGCAGAGGCACAGTTCAGGTTATAGCCTTCACAATGCAATTCCAGATGCGTACGGCTTTGTGGTGCACAGCCCAGAAGCTGCACCGCATCGAAGTGAAACAGGGAACGTAGGGATTGAATACGATCGCAGAGACTCAACATGTGGGGGCCTGGGGATGTGTGTGGTAAGGGCGCTAACAATCAACATAGCGTTTGGTGATGCACTGCGCAATTGGGCCAAACCCAGGCGTGGATGCTGGACTGTGTAGGGATGTGCCCCTAAAGCCAAAACCCTCCGAAAGTGGAGGGTTGCTTGGAAAGGCGACAAGCTAAAGTGCTTGTTGCTACCTGTCTCCGAGTAAGGCGACAGGGTTTGACGGGGCGTAAAACCGCTTTATTTAACGGCTTCCAGGTATCGTCTTAGCACTTCGGGCCAATTAATCACATTGAAAAAGGCCGCAATGTATTCAGGCCGACGATTCTGATACTTCAGGTAGTAGGCGTGTTCCCACACATCCAGGCCCAGTATGGGCGTGTTGCCGTGCATCAGCGGGCTGTCCTGATTGCCGGTGCTCTCTACCACCAGCTTCTTTTCCGGGGTGACACTGAGCCAAGCCCAGCCACTACCAAAACGTGAGATCGCCGCTTTGGTAAAGGCATCCTTGAATGTCTCGAAACCGCCCAGATCCCGGTCTATGGCATAAGCCAGATCGTTGGGAAGGGTGCTATCGGCATCGGGCGTCATGACGGTCCAAAACAAGCTGTGGTTGGCATGACCGCCACCATTGTTGCGCACGACATTGCGCAGGGATTCAGGCAAGGTGTCCAGCCCGGCTACCAGCTCATCAATAGGCGGGTAGGGCAAGTTGGCCGCTTCCAGTGCCGCATTCAGATTATTGATATAGGTCTGATGATGTTTGCTGTAGTGAATCTCCATGGTCTGGGTGTCGATATGCGGCTCCAGAGCATGGTAGGCATAAGGCAGGGCAGGTAAGGTGTAAGACAAGACGCACTCCTCGATAAACCCCAGGCCGGTGGCGCCTGGGGGACAGAATGAAACTAATGAGAAAAAGAGCGTTCCTGCGGGCTGACCGCCCCTAAGAACAGGGCAGAGCAGGTAGGGACATGATGGGGGTAGCGTCGCGCATAGCGGGCCAGTTCGGCATAAGTGCGGCGGCTGTGTTGCCAGGCAGCCATGCGCCAGTCATCCGCCAGACGGGTATTGGCAGCGGCGCAGCACAAGGTTTCATGAGCTGTGCACAGGTGCAGACCCTGTTCGTCACTTTGACCCAGTTGCTCGCAGGCATCGGCCAGATTCAAATGGGCAATGACCCAGGCGGCAATGGTGGCGTCGGCCCCTTCGCAAGAGCCAAACAGCAGCGGTTTCACATACGCACGAGCTTGCTGATAGTGCGTGATGGCATCGGTGTAATTGTGGGATTGAAAGGCCTGGTTGCCCTGTGTGATCAAATTGCGCCAGGAGGCCAGTTCGTCGCGTTGGGTAAGAGCGTGTTGGGACTGTTGGGCGAGTGTCTGCATGCATTGCTCCTGATAAAAGGTAGCGCATCAATAATGAAATTAATGATAATGATTTGCATTTATATTATCAAGGTAATCCCAAAAGCAAATCGTAAGCAGATCAAACGTCAGGCAAAAAAGGAGGGGGAGCACTTCTTAAAGCCAATATCAGTGCGGCTTTGCGGGCAGGGTGAGCGTGCTTAGGTGTATACCCTGTAGCGTGAAGACTCTTGCCTCAGATCAAGGCCAGGATGGCCGCCAGGCAAGAAAAAAGGCTGAAAGCCCGGGAGCTTTCAGCCTTGATTTCCGCTTGTCTGAACCGTCTTAACGACGTTTTACCGACAGCTCATATTCCATATCCTGGTCGTAACTACCCAAGGACATGGCTTTGACTTCGTATTCGCCCGCTTCCAGCTGGACTTCCAGACGTGCGTTCATGTCGCCGCCGCTATCATCGTCTTCAGCAACGGTTTGACCGTCTTTACGCAGCACCAGGTAGGTATCGAAGATAGGCGAGGTCATGTCAATGACGTAGCTGCCAGGTTGACGTACGGTCAACTGGTAGCTGTCGCTGGTGATGCCTTGCAGCATCAGAGCTTGGCGAGGCTCACCCACACGAATGGTTCCGCCGCCGGCATTGGCAGGGACTTCATCAGCCGAGGCGGACAGGGCAAACAGACCAGCCTGGTTGGAGCCAGAAATCTTCACCTGGTGTTCGCCTGCAGCCAGTACGCCGCGGACGCGTTGTTGGCCGGCTTCATCACCGTATTGGTTGGCACTGGTGGAGTCTACTTCCATCGTGGCCTGGAAGCCTTGGGCGTCCATTTGCACGGTGACCAGTTTGGGTTCGGACAAGGTGAAGCTGTAGGTTTGGGTTTCACCCGTGAACAGGCCGGTTTTGCCATTGCCGTCCAGAGTCAGACTGTCGCCGTTTTTCAGCTCGATCTCGCCGGTCATTTCTTCGGGCTTGATCTCCAGCGAGAAGCCGCCCTGGAAGTTTTGTGCGCCCATGGCCGAGCTGGCCTGCACGATGTATTCGCCGGCTTTCAGATAAACCTGCAGACGTGCATCGGTGCCGCCACCGCTGTCATCGTCCGAGGCCAATTCCATGCCGCGACGATCCATCAGCTTCAGATAGGCGTCCATGCTGTTTTGCTCGGCCTTCATGGCCAGGCTGTACAAGCCGTCCTTGTCGATATTCAAGCGGTAACGCTTCTGGCCGCCCAGTGCCCAGTCATGAATGGTCTGGTCTTGAGTCAAAGGCTCGCCGGTGTAGGCTTTCAGGGTATCGACGACGACCTGGAACGGACCGTAGGAACTGGTGTTGAAGCCGCTGACAACCACTTGGTAGGTGTCGTTGAAATCCGCCTTGAAGCCCAGTGTGGTGGCCTGGCCTTTGGTTTCGCTATCGGGGCAGTCTTCGCAGCGCTGAGTACGAGTGACCAGTTCGCCGTTGCGCAGCACGCTGATTTGCGGGCGCAGGGGGCCACTTACGCTGATCTTGATGATCTGGCCGGCTTCAGCCTTCACATCAAACAGGCTGCTGCGTACGCCATCGCTCAGGTTCAAGAAGCTCTTGCTGGTCAATTCGCCGGAGACGGATTGGCCCAATACCAGGGTTTGAGCAGCACCTATGCTGCTGGGGGCGCTGCTGACCGGGCCGCTGGCCGGTACGGGTACGTTTTTGGCGTAATAAATCGCGCCACCGGCGCCGATGACGACGCCCAACAGGGCTGCAAATAAGGTAGTTGGCTTCATGATCTCTGAAGAGTAGCTAAAAGAGTAAGGCACCGATAAGCCGGCGGCCGTTAGCGGGCGATTGTACTGGAGCTGAGAGAGCCAGCGCACACTGTTGCAACAAGATACTACGATATGGCCCTGGATTCCGGGTTTATGGTTGGGGCTTGGATCAATAACTGGATTCGTTTCCTGGCCCGGCTTTGTCTTGAAAGCCCGGCGCATGCCTGCGTACTTTGTTACGTTTTAAGCGGATGCTTCGCTCCTCAAGGCTGCACATAGTCTTGGCTGATGAAGGCAGGGGCCTCGCTAAAGGATTGTCCACCTCCTGGTGGTGGAGCCTGGGTCAATGCTACTTGCACCCATTTGCCGTGACGGCGTTCCAATAATCGATAGCGCTGCTCGGGACCAATCGGACGACTGGCCAGGTAAAGGGTGCCGTTTTGTTTGTACAGAACGGGCTGGGACGCGGATTGCTTGTCCACTTCCTGTTCCTGCCCTTGATCAAGCAGCACAATGGCACCACCCGGACTCTTTTGAATCGCCACAACAACCTGTTCTTTTTCGCCCAGGCTAAGAGCGGGCGTGCCTACGTAGTTCAAACCCAGATCTTGCGGATGAGACCAGCGTTGCTGGCTGTCTTGGCTCAGGCGCTGCAAGTGCTGGCTTTGGCGATCGCGCATATACAGCTCAATCTGACCTCGCGCATTCAGGATAGAAGCCAGTCCGCCGCTGATGGGAGGGACCGGAACCGCTTGCCAGGCCTGCCATTTCGAATCATTTTGCTGAGAGGTCTGGAAAAGCTGGCCTTGCAGATTGCTGGCAAAGACATGGGTGCGTCCCTGTTTATCCAGGCTTAGAGTGGCGGGGTAGGCGGCCTGATCCAGTGCAGGGAGGGCTTTCCAGGCACTCCAGCCGTAATCAGGCTGGCGGGCGGCGCTCCAGTAAAAGCGGCCATCGGTGCCCATGGCCAAAGCCTGGCTGTCACGGCGGCTGACCATCGGTGTGTGCAGTACGCGTGGGCCGGGTATTTTTTGCCAGGCGAGCCAGTCGTCCTCATCGGGGGCACGGCTGAACCAGACTTGCCCGCTTGCATCGCGTGCAAACAGGCCGGGGCTGCCGTCTGCATACTGGAAGGCGTTCAAGGCATCCGCCGTGCGCCCACCCAAAGTGGTCCAGCGCTGCTCTTGCACATCCCATTGATTGATGGCGTCGTTTTGCTCGCCCGAGACGAAAAAGCTGAGCCTGCCTTCCTTGTCACTTAACAGGCTGGCCGGATAGTCGGCACGGCTGGTGTAGTAACTACGTTGTACCCAGGCGGCGGCAGGACCAGCGGGTTCCTGGCACACAGCGGGGCCTTTGCAGGCGTGTTGATCATGCCAGGCGTAGCGCCGGAAAATCTCGGTTTTGCTGTGAATTTCATTCAAGGTCAGATTGCGGGCCTGTTCTTGAATCGGGTAGTCCACATAGCCAATTTGCGCGTAATTGCCGGGGGCGGCCAGCATGGCTTCCCGAACCAGTCGGGCGCTGGCGATATGGTCCGGGTGCCCGTGTCCGCTACAACGCCAGCACAGCTGGGTGTAAGGCACGGGATTGGTGTCATCCAGATAGCGAACGCTGGTAGGCCGATACAGTCGTATCAAGGCCGCCAGCGTTTGAACCAGTTGCTCGCGGTTCAATGTTTGTTGAGGACTATCCAGTGTTTGTACGGTTTGGCCGGGTACGGATTCTGCACGGCTCAAGGGAGTCAGGCTTCCCCAGCCGGGGCCCAGCCAAGGGTCTTGCAGACGCAAATGACTAAGCTGAATGCCCGGCCTGGCTCGCAAGGTAAATTGCGCGATCGAGGCACTGCCGACCATCAAGCGGGTTTGCTGCCATTCATTGACCAGCCCGGCCATATAGGCATAGGCGGCGCGCACACCTTGCTCGCGGCTATACATATATTCCAGCCCGCCTTTGCGTTCACTGGCGGTCAGATACAGAACCTGCATGCAGCCACCTGCCTGGATATTGCTGGACAGGTCCGGGTTCATGAACAGCAGATCGTCATCCATATGGCCCACGACGACCAGATCCCGGCTGCCGTGACAAGCGTCGGCGGCCTGGGCAGAAAACGACAAGAGCAAAGCACACAGTCCGCCAAGCAGCCTGTGTTTCAGGGAAGGACCAGCCGAAAAGGCGAGATACATGAGGATGAGAGCGCGGAATGAACAAGGATCAGAACGATCCGTCCCGCGTTGCTTGCAGAGGGTGCAAACAACGTGCCTGCTTAGTATAAGCAGGCACGGTCAGGCAGAAAATAAAGATAAACGGTGCCAGGGACTTTGCTTTTTAAAGTGTGGTGCCGACGCTGCGATCAGTTCAATCTGGGGCGAATCAACATGGGGGCAAACTGATGCAGGTAATTGAGCATGGCCAGAATCCAGCATAGGCCAGCCGCATGCAGCAAGGGCAGGCTCCAACTGCTTGGGATCAGGGCCAGCAAGCGCAAGACGCAGGCGGCAATCAGGAAACCGTAACCCAGCACCACTTTGGGTGTGGCACGCAAGGGGCGGCCTAAATGACCCAGGGCAGTACGGGTCAGCATGCCAATAATCATCACGCTGAAACCTGCCAGACCCACAATATGTACCGGCCAGGCTGCGCGCAGAATCCAGCCTGCTTCATATGCCGCAGCACTTAATAGACCCAGTGCCAGACCGGCATAGCCCAGGTACAGAATCCACAGCAGTGGCGTATTGCGGCTGGCCCAGGGTTTCCAGCGTACCCACTGGAAGCAGGCGATCAAGCCCAAAGCAGCCAGAACCAGGGCTAAGGGCAAACGCCAGGGGCTCAGCGACAAGGCAATGGCGATGGCACTCAAGCCCATTTGCCAATGGCCGCTACGAGTTTGAGCAGGCAGGCTCAGGCCCGGCAAGGCGCGCATGGCAAAGAAGGGGATGATGCGACGGGCAATCAGCAAGGTGATCAAGCCCATGGTCCAGAAGCCGCTGTAGAAGTAGGGCATGGGGTCTTGCCCTTGCATCAGGCTGTACATGAACAGCGCATGGCTAAGACCCAAAGCCAGCATGGCTAGCGGAATACCGTAATTGCGCTTGTTGCGGGCGATCAGGATGACGCGCCCCAGTTCAGCTGCGGCAATGGCAAAGAAGAGGGCATCGAGCAGCAATGCCGCCATCATGCCATTGGGAAGTAGCAGGCTGAAGCGCGCCAGAATCCAGATCAGACACAAGGCCCCTAAAGAGGGGCCACGCAAGGTGGGTTGCCCCGTCCAGGTGGCGCTGGCAGTCAGCAAAAATCCCACGGCAATGGTGCCGATAAAGGCCCAGAGCATTTCATGGGCGTGCCAGTACAGGGAAGGGATGGCCGCATTGGCCAGCCATCCGGGCGTATAGAGCCAGAGCGCAATGCTGGCAGCGCCCCAAAGCGTGGCTAAAAGATAGAGGGGACGAAATCCCAGTTCCAGGAATGCGCGCCATTCTGGGCGGGTAGAGGCGGGGGAGGCAGTCAAAGGAGTCATGGCAGATCAGTTATAAGATGTATTTTAAATATATCTTAAAGGCCGAATAAAACATAGTCTCTTCAAGTGATGTTCAGCCTTATTCTTTGTCGCTCATATCCAGGGTGCTGTCTATCATTTTACGCAGAAGATAGACGATGGCCACGCGTTCTGCGGGGTTCAGATTGCCCATGGTCAGTTCGCTGATGGTATGGGCACGAGGGATGACACGATCAAGCAGGTCCAGTCCTTCCTGGGTCAGCTCCACAATGACCTTGCGTCTGTCGTCCTTGTCCGGTGCCAGTTCAATCAGGTTGCGTGATTTCAGGCGCTGAATAATGCCCCGTATGGTGGCCTGGTCGACCGCGGTCGCTTCGACCAGCTCGGTTTGCGAGCTGGGTCCATGGTCGCGCAGAGCGCAGAGCGTCACGAACTGAATCGCAGTTAGTTGGCTGTCGCCCACGTAATGCTGAAAGATGGCCGTATGCCGCTGGCCCGCCTTGCGCAGCAGGTGGCCGATTTGTTCGGTGACATCGTAGGACAAGGTTTGAGGCTCAGAAACGGGGGAGGTAGGCTGCATAGTCTTTCTGTCTTGTTGTGGAATGGGCAGGCCAGTTAAAGAACAACTGAGCAAGTATACCTTCCCGAGGACCGGTTCACGTCTGATCCAGATCAGTTATTTCGCGTTTAAAGTATCTGTTATTTCAGGGTGTGCACCGCAATAAATGAGTCTACACACTGTTAAATCGGAAGATTAAATAAATTTGAAGTACGGATATTCAAGGCTCGTTTTTGTTTTTGATTTTTTAATTAACTTGTTGATATTGTTGTTTTAATAGCTTGTTTAAAGCTTCTTTATAGGCTGTTTAAATCCCCTTTGGATAGGTATAAACCCTAGCTCAATCACCTGTTTTCATGCTTAAACTTAGTGTGTACACTACTAAAAAACATGTGGTGAGCACTTTTGATGAGTGCCGTGATTTGGAGCTAACGATGGAAAAAACAGTCAAGATTGCGATTGTAGGGGCCGGTCTTGGCGGAGCCGCTGCGGCGACTCTGTTGCAGCAAGCTGGCTTTGAGGTAGAAGTATTTGAGCAGGCGCCAGAATTCTCGCGTTTGGGTGCCGGTATCCACGTGGGCCCCAACGTGATGAAGATCTTCCGCCGCATGGGTCTGGAAAAAGCGCTGGACGATATGGGTTCGCACCCGGATTTCTGGTTCAGCCGTGATGGCGAAACGGGTGACTACCTGTCCCGTATCCCTTTGGGTGAATTTGCCAAGAAAGAATACGGTGCGTCGTACATCACCGTGCACCGTGGCGATATGCACGCTTTGCAAATTGACAGCATCAAGCCGGGCACCGTGCACTTTGGCAAGCGTTTGCAAAATCTGGTGGACCGTGGTGACGACGTTTTGCTGGAATTTGCCGATGGCACCAGCGTAACGGCTGACATTGTGATTGGTGCCGATGGCATCCACTCCAAGATCCGTGAAACCCTGCTGGGTGTAGAAGACCCGATTTACAGCGGCTGGGTGGCACACCGTGCCCTGATCCGTGGCGAAAACCTGGCCCGCTTTGCCGACGAGTTCGAGGACTGTGTGAAATGGTGGACAGACGACCGTCACATGATGGTGTACTACACCACTGGCAAACGTGATGAATACTATTTTGTGACTGGCGTGCCACATCCTGCCTGGGATTTTCAGGGTGCTTACGTAGACAGCTCGCAAGAAGAGATGCTGGCCGCATTTGAAGGCTATCATTCCACGGTTCAGAATCTGATCAAATCGACTGAAAGCATTACCAAGTGGCCATTGCGTAACCGTAATCCGTTGCCTTTGTGGAGCCGTGGTCGTTTGGTCATGTTGGGCGATGCATGTCACCCCATGAAGCCTCACATGGCTCAAGGTGCTTGCATGGCGATTGAAGATGCCGCCATGTTGACGCGCTGCTTGCAAGAGACCGGCTTGTCGGATTTCCGTACGGCTTTCGATCTGTACGAGCTCAACCGCAAAGAGCGTGCGACTCGAGTTCAGTCTGTCTCCAACGCCAATACCTTCTTGCGCACGCAAGAAGATCCGGCCTGGGTTTACGGCTACGACCTGTACGGTCAGGACCTGAAGTCCAGCTAAGCAGTGCACGGTGCTGAGTCCGGGAGCGATCCGGGCTCAGCGCATCAATCTGATCGGGTCCCGCTGTGTCTGACCTGTCTCTATAGATAGAGCAGGCATGTCCAGCAGGGAGTCACCGTTGATACATCATTCTTCATCTGTAAACGGTCTGCAGCCCAATGGGGGGAATGCGGACGCGTTCAGGGCCCTGCTGTGTTCTGTCAGGCGCTGTTCTTAGACAGTTTTCTGGTTCACCAGGCATACCAATAATTATCTGGAGATATACAAGGTGCATTCATCCATCCAAAGTCCCACGGCTGTGCCTGCAGGTCGGGACGGAAACGGAGATCTCTATAAGAAGATCGTCTGGCGTCTGATCCCCTTTCTGTGCTTTTGTTATTTGGCTGCTTATCTGGACCGCATCAACGTGGGTTTTGCCAAGCTGCAGATGCTCGATC
Organism: Alcaligenes faecalis; assembly: GCF_005311025.1. Lineage (GTDB taxonomy): Bacteria > Pseudomonadota > Gammaproteobacteria > Burkholderiales > Burkholderiaceae_B > Alcaligenes > Alcaligenes phenolicus. Next base: position 2,375,574 of record NZ_CP031747.1, read on the forward strand.
ATTTGCAGTGGAGTGAAACGGCCTACGGTCTGGGTGCTGGCCTGTTCTTTCTGGGCTACATCCTGTTTGAGGTACCTAGCAACCTGATTCTGGAACGTGTGGGTGCCAAGCTGTGGATTGCCCGCATCATGATCACCTGGGGTCTGCTCTCTGGCCTGACCATGTTTGTCACCTCGCCGACGCAGTTCTACATTCTGCGTTTTGTGCTGGGTGCGGCAGAAGCCGGTTTCCTGCCAGGTGTGTTGTATTACCTGACCCTTTGGTTTCCTACTTACCGACGCGGCAAGATCATTGCCTTGTTCATGATTGGCCTGCCTTTGTCCAGCGTGATTGGTGGTCCTTTGTCCGGCTGGATTATTGGTCACTTTGATCACATGAACGGTTGGCGTGGTTGGCAGTGGCTGTTCCTTTTGGAGGCGATTCCTAGCGTGCTGCTCGGTTTCCTGACTTTCTGGGCCTTGCCAAACAACTATCAGTCTGCGAAATGGCTGAGTAATGATGAAAAATCTCGTCTGGCTGCTGACCTGGCTGCCGACGATGCCGAAGGCAAGGGCGTCAAGCACAGCTTTAAAGATGGTTTCTTCAACCTGAAAGTGTGGATGCTGGGCGGGATCGACTTCTCCATTCTATTGGGTACCTACTCCATCAGCTTCTGGATGCCGTCCTTTATCCGTGCGGCAGGTGTGCAGGATCCTTTCCAGATTGGCTTGATGACGGCGATTCCATCGCTGGCCGGTGTGGTGGGCATGCTGATGATTGGTGCGAGCTCGGACCGTTGCCGTGAACGCCGTTGGCACTTGATCGTGCCGCTGACTATCGGTGCGGTTGCGCTGGTTGCCAGTACCTTTGTGGCTCATCATGCCTGGTTGACCGTTCTGGCCTTTACCGTGGCTTCGGCTGTGATTATGGGTGCTGTGCCTGTGTTCTTCAGCTTGCCAGCGACGTTCCTGAAAGGCACTGCCGCAGCGACCGGTTTTGCTCTGGCATGTTCCTTGGCTAATATCGCCGGTCTGGTCAGCAACTCCCTGATTGGTTGGGTGACCGACCTGACAGGCTCGGGCAGCGCCGCTTTGTGGCTGTTTGCCGGTAGCTTGATGGTGAGCTGCTTGTTGGCATTCGCCTTGCCAGCCAAACAGGTGAACCGCTAAGTCTCCGTTCACTCCTGTTGTCTGAAACACAAAAAACATACCCGGCTGTTCGCCGGGTATGTTTTTTTATGGTTGCGGCGTCTTGGGTACGCCGCTTTGCCGAATCAGGGTAGTAGGCTTGTGGCCGGGTACCGATCAGATTCAGGCAGTAACTTTGCTGCCTTGCTGTAACCAGGCTTGCAAATCAACGGTCTCGTACAGAACCTGTGCGCTGAGCACGCGCAAGCCATGCGGTCCGCTATCCAGGATGCGGTGTTCGCCTTTGGCTTGTTGCAGTTCCAGCTCGCTGTCAGGTAGCGTCATCAGGTGGCGAGCCACGGTAATCAACTGCTCGGGCGGGCAGCAGGGGCTGGACTCAAAGTGTCCGATTTCTTTACCGTTTTGGCGGATGATCAGGCGTAGTGGATTCATGATGTTGTTGCCGTATCGGAGACGGGCCAGTAAAAGTTATTGGGCGTGGCGCGAGCACCAAAAATGGCTTGTCCAACGCGCACAATCGTGGAGCCTTCGGAAATAGCGACTTCATAGTCACCCGACATACCCATGGACAGCTCACGGATGTTTTCCGCGTGGGCAATGTCATTGCGCAATTGATCGCGCAAATTGCGCAGCAGGGCAAAACAAGGCCGTACCCGTTCCGGGTCAGCGTCCATCAAGGCCAAGGTCATCAGGCCTTTGACTTTCAAAGCAGAAAACTGTGGTAATTCGCGCACAAAAGCATGGACTTCTTCCGGGGGTAAACCGAACTTGCTGTCCTCGTTGGAGGTGTTTACCTGCACGAAAACGTCCAGACTGCGGCCTTCAATTTGCAAGCGGCGGTCCAGGGCTTCTGCGGTCTTGAGCTTGTCCAGTGCATGAAATTCAGAAGCAAAGCGTGCAACGGACTTGGCTTTATTGCTTTGCAGGTGTCCAATAACAGCCCATTCCAAATCCGGTAGTTCTTCGCGCAGGGCTTCGTACTTGCCTTCGGCCTCTTGCACCTTGTTCTCGCCCAGCAGGCGACAACCGGCCTGGTAAGCCAGGCGGATGCGGTCAATTCCGAAGGTTTTGCTGACGGTGAGCAAACGTACATCGCCAGCGGCACGCCCGTAGCGCACGCAGGCGGCATCAATTCTTTGTTGTACCAGGGCAATGCGTTCCCGAAATGCCTCTACACTGGTGGAGGTGGGATAATGCTCGGTGTGAAGTAGATCAGGGGCGGATTCGGACATGGCGCACCAGTAAGGAAGAAAAAAAAGATAAACTCGACCCTGCGGGTCGCGCATAAACTATTATGTCATAGGTCAAAATGAATATCCAGGGAAGCAATGCGAAGGAACTTTTCGATGATATCCGACAGCAAGTGGCACTGGGGCGAATCGCTCCGGGCCAGATTTTGCCGCCGGTACGCGAACTGGCTCAAACACTGGGCTTGAACCGCAATACGGTTGCCCTGGCATACAAGCGCCTGGTCTCGGCCGGGGTGGCCGATGCACAAGGCCGTCGCGGTACACGGATTCGTGAGGCGATCCGGGAGCTGGCGCGGGAAGGGCATGGGGCCAGCTCGGCTTTGCAGGATCTGGCCAGTGGCAATCCGGCGCCAGGCTATTTGCCTGCACCTACCCAATTGATAGCTGGGGTGCGTGGTCAAACCCAGGCTTTGTACGGCGCCGACCCGTTGGTGCCCGAATTGCGCGCCGTATGTCAGCAGGTGTTCCATAAAGACACCCCCCCCGATACCGATTACCACGTCAGTTACGGCGCAGTCGACGCGATCGAGCGCTTGCTGCAAGCCTTTTTGCTGGCGGGCGATAAGGTCGGGATTGAAGATCCCGGCTACCTGAACAGCATCAACTCCGTGCATACGCTGGGCTACAAGCCAGTGGGTATTGCTGTTGATAGTGAAGGGATTGTGCCGGCCTCGCTGGAGGCGGCTTTGGAAGATGGTCTGCGCGCCTTGATTCTGACCCCGCGTGCGCACAACCCTACGGGATGTTCCTTAAGCCGTGCCCGTGCCAAGCAGATTGAGCAAATTCTGAAGCAGTATCCCGAATTGTTGCTGATGATTGACGACCACTTCTGGATGCTGGCCAGCAGCCCTTATCGAAATGTGATTCCTGCCGATCATTTGCGCTGGGCCTTGATCCGTTCGGTGTCCAAAGGCCTGGGCCCGGATTTGCGCGTGGCTCTGGTCGCGTCAGACCTGCAAACCAGCGAGCGCTTGTCGCAACGTCTGGCTTCGGGGGCTCAGTGGGTCAGCCATCTGTTGCAGCAAATGGTGGTTCATGGGCTGACCGATGCCGACATCAAGGCGCAGACTCGTGTTGCACAAGCCGCTTACGTACAGGCTCGCATCGATCTGATGCAAGCCCTGAAAAAGCAGGGCATTCCTTTTTGGGATAGCGAGGAAGGCTTCAATCTGTGGATTCCGCTGGATCGGGAAGCCGAGCCGGTACTGGCAGGCTTAGCCGCACGTGGCTGGCTGGTTCGATCCGGCCAAGTCTTTGGGGTGAGCAACCCCGCTCAAGGCTTGCGTGTCAGTTTTGCGAATCTGAATGCCAAAGACGCTCAACGCTTTGCAACCGATTTAGCTCAAGTTCTGCAAGAACGCTATTAGTCACTATCTTGCTGCTTCTAGCGGAGTGGCAAGATAGTGAACTCTCTTACGCGCCCATCCAGATAGTTAATAGGGGCGCTATTTTTATGGGCGCGAGATGCTTATTTGGCGGGACGATTGCTGATCCACTGCACCGCCAGCACACTGCCCATCACCAGAATAATGCCCAGCAGGCTGGAGCCTGTCATGGCCTGACCCAAAATCAGCCACCCCAGAATTACAGCGGTCAAAGGGCTAAGCAGACCCAGCGAAGACACGGCCACAGAGGGTAAAACGGCTATCCCTCGGAACCACAGGGTATAGGCCAGGAGTGCACCGACCAGACACAGGTAGAGATAGCCACCGATTTGCACGCCGCTCAAGGAACTGTCCAGCGGTGGGTCCAGCCACAAGGCCAGAGGGGCCAGCATCAGTCCACCCAGCATCAACTGCCAGGCCGTGAAGGCCAGAATGGGCATGCCACTGCGCCAGCGATGCGACAGGTACGTGCCCAAGGCCATGCATAGGGCCCCGACAATGGCCGCGACCATGCCCCAGGTATCCCATTGGCTCTCTGGCGATAGCAGCAAAATACCCATGCCGATAATACCGATCACGCAGGCGACCAGTGCCATGGTCACCGGACGTTTGCCTTCCAAAGCCCAGGCCAGGCCAATCACCACCAAGGGTTGAGCCGCACCCACAACGGCAGCCAATCCACCCGGCAGGCGGTAGGCCGCAACGAATAGCAAGGCTTGAAATGCCCCGATGTTCAAGGCTGCCAGAATCAGGGTCTTGCCCCAGTCGCCTGGGGCGGGCATGCGTCGGCTCCACAAGAGCAGCATCACGCCAGCGGGAAAGCAGCGCAAAAAGGCCGCGATAAAAGGGCGGTCGGGGGGCAGAATTTCTGTGGTCACAATGTAAGTGGAACCCCAGATGGCGGGACCTAGTGCGGTCAAGGCCGTCACCAGCCAAAGAGAAAGTCGGTTCATGATGAAAGTATCTTGATATCGAGATAAATGCCAGTGTAGGGATGATTTATCTTAATATCAAGATAAATATCGAAATCGAGAAATCATGAGCGAAGAACACGACGCGGTAGACCTGATCATCAATCAATGGCGCGAGCAGCGGCCAGACTTGCAGAACCTGGACGCCATGGCCTTGCTGGGCCGCATGACACGCTGCTTTCAACTGGTCCAAAAACAAATGAGCGAGAACTTCAGGCGTCACGGCCTGCAGCTGGGCGAATTTGATGTGCTGGCCAGTCTGCGCCGCTCCGGCCCGCCGTATACCTTGGCGCCTACCGCCTTGTTTTCCACCTTGATGGTTAGCTCCGGCACCATGACGCATCGCTTGCAGGGCCTGGAAAAGCAGGGCTTGATCGAACGCATTGCTGACCCGGAAGACGCCCGCCGTATTCTGGTGCGTTTGAGCCCTGCGGGCCTGGCCTGTGTAGATGCGGTCGTGGTGGATCATTTGGCCAATGAAGAAAATTTGTTGGAAGGGCTGGATGCCACGCAGCGCCACAACCTCAATACCTTGTTACGGGACTGGATGCGCTTGTTGGAGTCGCGCCCGGCTTGAAGGAGTGCTAAAGTAGCTGGATATATACACAGCCTGCTTATGATTCCGCCCGAGCTTCCTCCTTTTTATTATCTGCACAATTTCCACCAGGTTTTGCAGTGGGTACAGCACGCCAGTTCCGACCTGCTGGAGCCTGAACACGTCCAATGTGGCCATCGTTTTGGACATGCTTCCCAGCCTGCGCAAGCCTTGCTGGTACGCTTGCTGATGCGTAAAGGCCCGGTGTTCCGTATCGACAAGCTGCGTTATGCCGAGATCGAAAATCTGGAAGAGGCCGTGCAAGAGCTGGCGGCCTGCGAGCTGATAGAAACCGATCCTGAGCTTGATCTGGAAACGTTGTTTGCTGTCCATACCGTTCCCGAGCTGCGCCGCTTGTTCAGTGAGCTGCCAGCCACCGGGCGCAAGTCAGACTATCTGGAATGGATTGGCCAGACGCAGGGTGAACAGGCCCGGCCTTTTACGCAGTGGTGCACAGATCCTGGCCTGCAAGCCCCGACGCTTCGTCTCTCACCACAAGTCATGCATTGGGCGCAGCGTTTGCAACTGCTGTTCTTTGGCAATCATTACCAGGACTGGTCCGAGTTCGTGCTCAGCGATCTTGGCTTGTATAGATACGAAACTGTGATTCTGGATCAGTCTAGTCGGGCGTTTCGACATAATGAGGACGTGCGCCTGTATGAAGCCTTGTCCGAGCTGCGTGATGCGCAAGACGAGGCCGATCCAGATCTGTGGGCCCAACGTTTTGCCGCTGTTCAGGCTGTTGAGACCGACAGTGATTGGCTTCAACGACGCAAGGCGAAAACCCTGTTTCAGCTAGGCCAGCAAGCCGAGCGCCAACATTGGTGGCCGTTGGCCGAGCAAGCCTATGTGCAGACCAACTGGCCGGGCGCCCGTTACCGTCAATTGCGGGTGTTGGAGCGTCAGGACAAGCATCAAGGGGCCTGGCCCTTGTTTTGTCAGGCGTGGGAGCAGCCCGAAAATGAGAGTGAAACCCAGAAGCTGCTGCGTATGCTGCCCCGGCTGCGTCGCAAACTGGCGGTAGAAGCTCCGCCCAGCTCGCCATCCACTAAGCCCACAAGCCGCACGCAGCGTAGTGATCTGGTTTTGTTTGATGACGGCAATCGGGTCGAATCCCAGGTGTTGGCCCATTGGGATAGTCCCTTGGCTCCGGTTTTTTACGTAGAAAACGCCTTGTTTCCGGCCTTATTGGGATTGTTGAGCTGGGATGCCATTTTCGCTCCCTTGCCCGGTGCATTTTTCCACCCTTATCAAGCCTGTCCGGCCGATTGGGGTAACCCGGACTTTGTGTCGCGCAGGCAAAACTTGTTTGATCAATCTTTAAGTGTGCTGGATGGCGCAGACTATAAAACCGTGATCAGGCAACGATGGCAGCAAAAGCGCGGCATACAGTGTCCCTTGCTGATCTGGCCTGCCCTGAACGAATCCTTGATCGAACAGGCCTTGCATTGCATCCCCGCCCAGCATTTGCAGCTGGTGTTCAAGCGTATCTTGCAGGATTGGCGGGACAACCGTTCCGGTTTGCCGGATTTGGTGCGCTTCATGCCCGCCCAGCAAAGCTATGAATTGATTGAGGTAAAAGGCCCCGGAGACCGCTTGCAAGACAACCAGCGGCGTTGGTTAAGTTATTTCGAGCAACATGCCATCCCTGCGCGTGTCTGCTATGTGACCCGGCCTGAATCGCCATGAAAGCCTGGACGGTAGGTGTACGAGCCTTATGCGAATTTACTGCACGTAGCGGGGATCTGGACCTGCGCTTTACGCCTGCGACCACAGCACAGGAAGGTATCCTTGGCCACCAGCAGCTAAAGCTGCGTCGCCCCGAGCACTATGAAGCCGAAGTGCCCCTGTCGTACGAGATGGAAGGACTGCTGGTGCGTGGTCGAGCCGATGGGTTTGATCCTGTCAGCAACTGCCTGGAGGAGCTGAAAACCTATCGTGGGGCCTTTGATGCTATCCCCGAGCACCATAGACGTCTGCATCAGGCACAAGCCAAGGTCTATGCCGCCATCTTGTGCCAGGAGCGTGATTTGCCGGGGATGACGGTTAGCGTGGTGTATTACCACGTGGACAAGCATAAAGAGACCAGCATCTCCGAGTATCTGGAGCGCGCAGCGCTGTGGGCCTTTTTCGAGGAGCAATGCCGCGCTTATGTAGAGTGGGGGCGGCAGGAGCAAAAACACAGGCTGGCGCGCGATCAAGCTTGTACAGCGTTGCAGTTTCCCTATGAACAATTTCGTGCCGGTCAGCGACAGCTAGCCGTGGCCGCGTTCCGGGCCCAACGTGACGCACAGTGCCTCTTAGCCCAAGCGCCCACCGGTATTGGCAAAACCTTGGCCGTCGTATTTCCAGGCCTGAAGGCCATGCCCGAGGCGGGTTTGGATAAGCTGTTTTATCTGACGGCCAAGAACTCCGGTCGGCAAATGGCGCTGGACGCCTTGCAGCGCTTAAGCCCGGAAGGCGAGGGTGCGTGGCGGGTGCTGGAAATGGTGGCTCGCGACAAGCAGTGTCCCAATCCGGATAAAGCCTGTCATGGCCAATCCTGTCCCCTGGCCGAAGGATTTTATGATCGCCTTCCGGCTGCTCGTCAGCAAGCTCTGGAACAACCCATGCTGACTAGCCAGCGCTTGCAGCAAGTGGCTAGCGAGCATCAGGTTTGCCCCTATTATTTGAGCCAGGAAATGCTGCGTTGGGCAGACGCTATTGTGGGCGACTACAACTACTTTTTCGACACGCATGCGGTGCTGTATAGCCAGACCCTGGCCCAGCAATGGCGCAGCGCGGTTCTGGTGGACGAGGCTCACAATCTGGTTGAACGTGCCCGTTCCATGTATTCCGCGTCTTTCTCGCAAGTGCAGTTGCGCATGGCGCGTAAAGCCTCGCCTTCGGCCTTGAAGCGTCATTTCGCCCCCTTGACTCGCTTGATGGAGGACTTGATACCCGAGGAAGGCGGCGACCAATGGGGGCTGGAAAAGATCCCGGAGGATCTGCTGGAGCAGTGCGACTATCTGGCGGCCCGTTTAGGGGCTTATGTGGCCGAGAATCCCATGCCGCAAGACAGCCCCTTGCTGCAGTTCTATTTCGAGCTGCTGTACTTTGTGGACCTGGCCGGACAGTTCGGCTCGCATTCCTTATTCGATATTTTGGCGCAGCGCGATGGCGTGCTCCTGAACTTGCGCAATATCGTGCCTGCTCCGTTTCTGGCCGAACGCTATGGCGACGCGCACGGGGTAGTGCTGTTCTCTGGCACCATGAACCCCTCGCAGTTTTATCGTGATGTTTTGGGTCTGCCGCCCAGCACAGCAGAGTTGAACGTGGCATCTCCTTATCGGGCTGAGCAGTTGCGGGTACGTCAATATGCCGGTCTGTCCACGCGCTATGCCGACCGGGCCCAGAGCCTGAGCGGCGTTTGCGATATTGTCGGGCAGGCGTATCAGGAGCAGCCGGGCAACTATCTCTTGTTTTTGAGCAGCTTTGATTATCTGCAGCAGGTCAGTCAGGCCTTGCAGGAGCGCTGGCCGGATATGCCGCTTTGGCATCAGCAACCGGGCATGAGCGATCTGCAAAGAACGCAGTTTCTGGACCGCTTCACGCTGGATGGGAAGGGAGTGGGTTTAGCGGTGCTGGGTGGGGCGTTTTCAGAAGGGGTGGATTTACCCGGTAAACGCTTGATCGGTGCTTTTATTGCCACCTTGGGTTTGCCGCAGTTCAATCCGGCTAATGAGTCCGTCAAACAAGTCATGGCCCGGCTCTTTGGGGAGCGGCGGGCCTATGACTATACCTATCTGTATCCGGGACTACGCAAGATTACACAGGCCGCGGGTCGTGTGATTCGCGATGAACAGGATCAAGGCTTTGTGTATCTGCTGGACGAGCGCTATGGGCAGCGGCGGGTGCAGCAGTTGCTGCCGGACTGGTGGCAAATTGAGCAGGTGCGGACTGACGCTCGTTCTGGGCAATCACTTCGGTAATGATTTGTGCGGTGGCGGCCGACAGCGTCCAGCCCAAGTGACCGTGGCCGGTGTTGTAGTAGACGCCAGGGCGGCTGCCTGCTTTTACGCGCGGCATCATGTCCGGCATCATGGGGCGCAAGCCAGCCCACGGTACAACACGGTCGGTAGCCGCGTCGTGGAAGTTGCGACGGGTCCAGTTGGTCAGCGGGGCGATACGGTCGGCGCGAATGTCCTTGTTGGCGCCGTTGTATTCCGCCGTACCGGCCACACGCAGGCGGTCCTTGCCCAGACGGCTGGTCACAATCTTGGCTTCTTCGTCCAGCAAACTGACCCAAGGGGCGGCATGTTGGGCTTCCGGCGTATCCAGGTACACGGAGATCGAATAGCCTTTGACCGGGTAGATGTTGATGTAGTCGCCCAGCATATGGGCCAAGTGACGGCTACCCACGCCAGCGCAAACTACCAAGGAATCCACAGACAGTGTATGGGTGTGGGCTTCAGCGCCTTCACCGGTACGCAACTGGATGCGGTGTGGTGGGCCGCAATCAATACCCAGGACTTCCGTATCTTGCAGGAACTTCACGCCGCGCTTGGCGCAGGCATCGGCCAAGCCGCGTGTGTATTTATGAATATCGCCTGTGGCGTCCGAAGGCGTAAAGAAACCGCCGTAGTAGGTGCCTTGCAGAGCAGGTTCGATCTGGTGGATTTCTTCGTTGGTAACCGTGCGGCGTTCCAAGCCGCCTTTGTGCAGCAGCTGGCTGACTTTCTTGCCAGATTCAAAGCCGCCGGGGGTGTGGTAGATGTGCAGAATGCCGCGCTGTTCCAGGTCGAAATCAATGTTTTCGTCCTTGGCCCACTGGTACAGATTCTCGCGGGCGCTGATGGCCAGCTTGACGGTGTCCACGGTGTTGCGCTCGTAACCGGAAATCGCGCCCACAAATTGCGCCATCCAGCTGTATTTATGCCAGCTTGGTTTGGGGTTGAACAGCAGTGGGGCGTCTTTGCGCATCATCCACTTCAAGCCCTTGAGAATGGTGCTGCGGCTGTTCCAGACTTCGGCGTTGCACGCAGACAGCTGTCCGCCGTTGGCGAAGGAGGTTTCCATCGCGGGGTAGCGCAGGCGGTCGATAACGGTAACTTGATAGCCTTTCAGGCTGAGGGCGTAGGCGGTGGTGATTCCGGAAATACCGGCGCCAATGACGGCAATATGCGACATAACAGGCTCCTGACAGGTGAATTACCACCGAGTAGTGGCAATACCCCATCTGTCCTGTGACCTGAGAGTTTATCCAACCTGTGTGTCTGGCTGGGCTCCTTCGGTGGGCGTCAAACGCCGCTCTCCAGAGTGTCGGGCTGGTACGATCCTTTTGCCTGAGAGATTCCGGGGTGGTTGCTCCGTCGGCGCCTGACTGAACAGGTCTCTTTCATACCGCCTGTAGTGACGCGACTACAGTAGCTGTGCTTACAAAAGTTTGCAATCAGGGTAAACCGGGAGCCGCTGGGGGCAACTCCCGGTTTGGGCTGGGGATCAGGAGGGGTAAATCCACAGTTTGGAGGGTGGCAATTGCAGGTGATGCACACCACTGGGCAGGGGCTCGGGCCCGAAAGCACGCAAGGTGCCGGCAGACGGGTCGGCCATGCGGAAAACGTGCTCCCACTTGTCGCCCAGGTACATGCTGGTGGACAGTTGTAGTTGCAGCGTATCGGGGCCGGGTTGTGCATTCAACTGCACTTGTTCGACACGAATCACGGCGGTGGCTTGCTGGCCAGCGTTCAGGGGAGCGGCGGCATGGCCCCACAATTCCCAGCCGGACCCACTTAGGCGAATTTGCTGGTCACGTTGTTCCGTCACCTTGCCTTGCAGACGGTTGTTCGAGCCCATGAACTCGGCGGTGTACAGTGTCTTGGGATTGCTGTAGACCTCTTGCGGGCTACCTTGCTGCTCGATTTCGCCACCATTCAGCAGCAAGATCCGATCCGAAATTGCCATGGCTTCCGCCTGGTCATGGGTCACCATCAAAGCCGACAAACCCATCTGCACAATCAGCTCGCGAAGGAAGACGCGGGCTTCTTCGCGCAGCTTGGCATCCAGGTTGGAGAGCGGCTCGTCCAGCAAGATCACAGGCGGGTTATAGACCAGAGCACGCGCAATGGCGACACGTTGTTGTTGCCCGCCAGACAGCTGGCTGGGATAGCGTTCGCCCAGGCCTTTCAAGCCCAGCTGATCCAGAATGGCATCCACTTTCTGGCGGCTTTCCGCTTTGGGTGTCTTGCGCAGCGTCAAGGGGTAAGCGACGTTCTCCTGCACCGTCATGTGTGGCCACAAGGCGTAGGACTGGAACACCAGGCCCAGATTGCGGGCTTCGGCGGGCAGGTCGATACGGGCCTGCGAGTCGTACAGCACGTCATTATTGATGGCGATGCGGCCCTGGGATGGTTGTTCCAGCCCGGCAACGGCGCGCAGCAAGGTGGTTTTGCCGCTGCCCGAGGCACCCAGCAGGGAAACCACTTCGCCTTTGTTCAGGCTCATGGAGACCCCTTTCAAAACGGGGTTGCGGTCGTAGGCCAGGTGGATATTGTCTACAGTCAGCTCGGTCATCGTAGTTTCACTCCGAAGCGCAATGCGATGGTCAGGCCAATGACCACCAGAACGATATTAATAAAAGACAGGGCAGCCACAATGTCGATGGCACCCGTGGCCCACAGGGAAACCAGCATGGAGCCAATGGTTTCCGTACCAGGCGTCAGCAAGTACACGCCGGTGGAGTACTCCCGCTCGAAAATCAGGAACATCAGTAACCAGGAGCCAATCAGGCCGAATTTCGCCAAAGGCAGGGTGATCTGTCGTGTGACCTGACCGGGGCGGGCACCCGTACTGCGGGCCGCCTCTTCCAGCTCAGGACCCACTTGCAGCAGGGTGGAGGAGATCAGGCGCAAGCCATAAGCCATCCAAACCACGCTATAGGCCAGCCACACACTGAAGATGGTGCTACGCAGGGCACGCATGGGACCGACGACCGAGCCTCGCAGCCATTCCGCCATGGGCAATACCGACAACCAGCCGTTTTCCAGGGACTGGTCCAGCCACATGGGCACGAACAGGAACATCCACAAGAAGGCCAGACCGGCCAGCAGACCGGGCACCGCACGTGGCACCAGTACGCTGTAGTCCAGGAAGCGGGTGATGCCGTCTGGCTTGCGGTGCATGGCCAAACCGATAAAGGTGTAGCAGATCACTGCCAAGGCACCCCCAAACACACCAATCGCGATCGAGTTCAGAATGGCGCGCAGCAGGTTGGCTTGCCCAAAGACTTGTCTGAATGCATCCAGAGAAAGCACGTCCATCAGCGACACCCCAATGCCCCAGTTGGACACAAAGGCACGCAGCACCACGCCGACAACCGGCACGATCACGGTAAAGAACAGCCACAGTGCAACCAGTGTGGCGGCAGCCCAGCGCCAGCGGCCCAGTGGCAGCGAGCGTGCTTGGGAAGCCTTGCCCTTGACGGTTACAAAGCGGTTGGCGGTACGCATCAGACGGCGTTGCAGCATCACCAGAGGAATGGTCATGGCGATCAGAATTACGGCAACCGCGGCCATCAGGTGATAGGACGGGATGCCCAGCTTGTTGGTCAGCTTGTACAAGTAGGTGGCCAGGACCAGGTGGCCCTCGGGATCACCCAGCACCAGAACCAGACCAAACACTTCCAGGCCCAGGAAAAACAGCAGTACGCAGGCATAGAGAATGGCCGGGCGAACCATGGGCAGGCTGACCGAGCGCATTACTTGCCAAGGGCTGGCACCGGCACTACGGGCGGCTTCTTCCACGTCCGAACCCATGCTGCGCAGGGCGGAGGAAATGTACAGGTAGGCGTGTGGAACGTGGGTCAGACCGGCAATGATGACAATGCTGGTGAAGGAATAAATGTTCCAGGGCACAAAACCGATCAGGTCCAGCGTCCAGGTGGAGAAAAATCCGACAGGCCCGGCGGCAACAATGTAGCCAAAGCCCAGCACCATGGGAGAGACAAAAATGGGGACCAGAATCAGCGGTTCAATCCAGGTACGACCCGGCAAATCGGTACGCACCATCAGGAAAGCAAGAATGCCACCTAAAGGAATCGAGATACCGGCCAGGCCAAAGGCCATGATGAAACCGCTACCCAGGGCTTTGTAAAAGTCCGGGTCGTCGAAAATAAAACGGAAGGCATCCAGCCCCAGAGACTTGTCAGCCGCGAAGAAAGGGGCGGATAGCAGGCTTTGGATGATGATCAGGCTAAGCGGCACATAAATGGCCAATGCCGTTATCAGAACAACGACATGGCGCGGCCAGGCCTGCCACCGAAGGCGTAAGGCTTGCATGATAAGGATTCCAGGCGGAAAAGAGGCGGGGTGGCGGCAGGGGCCGCCACCCGATTCAAAGGCGAAGCGTCTTACTTATTGGCGGCAGCGCGCCATTGCTTGATGAAGTCCAGACGTTCCTTTTGTTTCAGGAAGTCCAGCAGGGACGAATCCACCGGGATGGGGGTCAGTTCCACACCCGCCAGTTTCTTGGTCAGGCCGTCCACGTCGTTATCGCCTTCCACGTCAGAGCGAATCGAAGCCAGTTCCGATTTGTTGGCCAGGATGTCCTGACCGTCTTTGGATAGCATGTAGTCCAGGAAGACACGGGCAGCGTTGGGGTTTTGTGCCTTGTTGCTGATGAAGGCCACGCGCGACAGAACCAGGGTGTAGTCCGAGGGGTACACAATGCCGATGGCTTTATCCTTGGCGGCGCGGGTTTCCGCATACGAACCGAGCAAGTTGTAGCCAATCAGGTTTTCACCCGAGCTGACGCGCTCCATCATGGTGCCGGTGGACGATTGCAGAACCAGATTGGCCGAGCCTACGCCCTTGATGAAATCCCAGTAGCTGTCGCCTTTCTTGCTGTCCTGAGCGGCCAGCATATAGCCCACAGCGGATTTCTCGATGTCGTAGGTGGTGACCTTGTTGCGGAAACGGTCCTTATCGCTTTCGACCAATTTAGCCAGTTCGGCGTGGGTCTTGGGCACTTCCTCGGGTTTGATCAAACGGTTGTTGTAGATGAACACCGTAGGCTCGTAGGTGGTGCCAAATGCCTTGTTTTCCCAAACGGCCCAGCTGGGCAGGGAGGGAATTTCAGGGGAGGCGTAGCTGGCGGCGTAGTCCGTGGCCAGGCGCATGGCCGAATCCATGGACGAACTCCAGACCACGTCACCACTATTGCTGCCCGAGGCTTGTTCGCTGATGTAGCGGTTGTACAGCTCGGTGCTGTTCATGTCGTGGTATTCGACTTTGATCTTGGGGTTGGCCGCTTCAAAGGCGGAAATCAGCGGAGCGGCTGCCTTGGTATCGGTCGTTGAGTAGACGATGACCTTGCCTTCTTTTTCGGCGGCTTGCGCTTGATCGCCTTGTGCCCAGGCCGCTTGACCGGCAAGCATGCTGGCACTGAGTGACAGGGCTAGCAGGCTAAGGCGGCTAGGGATGGTGAATGCTGACATTCGAGTCTCCTTGGTTTGGAGTCCCGTCATGATGCGGGACTTTTTTAGGATCAATGTCATTCCATTGTGTTGACACTAGCTGTCAGCATCCTGTCACTGCTGATAGGGAACATCCCCTAGTCCGGTGGGCGTGTCCGTGACCAGACGCCGCCAGTTTTGTAGGAAGCGCTGGCGTCGAGTGGGGTCCAGACCCACCAGCAAGGAAGGGTTCAGGATAAGTGGTTGAACGATTCCAATTGATTGATTTGAAACGAGTTTTGTAAACCAGCTGCCGGTTTCGATGGCATTGAGCGGACCTAATCCAGCTGGACCCGCAATGGTTTGCTGTCCGCGGGGCGAGAGCAAATAATCGATAAAAGTGGCGGCCAAATCCGGTCGACGAGCCTGTTTGTGAATCAGGGCGCTGCGGGTAAACACCGAGACGTAATCGCTGGGAACGACGATGGCAATGTCCGAACCGGCTTTTTGACGGGCTCGGGCATAAGAGCCCAGCACGTTGTAGGCCACATCCAGCGTGCCATTGTCCAGATCGTCCAGAATGGCGCCGGTATTGGCATACAAGCGGGTGCCGACACGCCCCAGGGCATTGGCCATCCCCCAGAAGGTGGAGGAGGTGCGTTCGTCGTAGAGCGCAAACAGATAGCCCACGCCACTGATCTGGATGTCGTAGGTGCCGACGCGTCCCATCAAGCTGCCGCTATTGCGCTCCAGCAGTCGGAGCAGGGCCTCGCGGGAGGCGGGTAAATCGGGCGGTAAACGGGACGGGGCGTAGGCGATGACAGCCGGTTCCAGTGTGAAGCCGAACACCTCATTGCGCCAGCGTGCCCAGTTGGGCATGGCATTGGTCAGGCTGGACGAGTAGGGGCGAGCGTAGCCATCGTTAGCCAGCTTCACCTGCAAGTCCGAGGCCGAGCTGATCAGCAAATCCGTGTCAGGCAGGCTGCCTTCAGTGGTATGCCGATACAGGGCCGTGGAGTCCATTTCGTGGTAGAGAATGCTGACCTGAGGCTGGATTTGCTGGAAGTCGTGGACCAGCACTTCAAACAGCTCCGTATCGGTAGGACCCGCGATCACCAACAAAGGCTGATCGTCTGTTTTTTGCTTGGGAGCAAGCGCCGGGTACTCATGACTGCGTATACCCATATCAGGCCGTGCGATTTTGTCCTGGGCATGAGTGGTATCGGGGTTTGCAAGCAGGCCCGTCAATGCCAAGGCCAGAATCGCCAGCGTCTGTGGCAGGGTGTTTGCAGGTTTGGGACCTTGGATCAGCGCCGGGATTTCGATGCGGACCGTCAGCCCTTGCGGCGAGTGATCACGCAAGAGCAGGGTTCCCTGATGCGCTTGCACTACTGTGCGCACGATCGACAGCCCCAAGCCCGAGCCTGGTCTACCTTGACTGCTGGGGCCGCGCTGAAAGCGCTCCAGCAAGCGGGTTTTGTCCTCGTCGCTGATGCCGGGGCCCAGGTCAGAAACATCAAATACCACCAAGCCACTGGGCCGGGTATAGATGCGTACCGAAATGTGCTCCTCGCTGTAGAGCATGGCGTTGTCGATCACGTTGCGCAGCATTTCTCGCAGTGAAACGTGGTCGCCCAAGACCTGGGCACGCCGCGCCGAAGGAGTAATGTGGACTTGCAGCCGATGCGCACGGTCCGGGTCCACACGCCCTTGGATTTCCTGAATCAGTGGGGGCACGTCCAAGGGGCGCATGGTGCTGCGATCCAGACGATGGCTGACCGTGGCATCCATCAGCAATTGGTTCAGCAAATGGGTAGCATGGGTGGTGTTGTTCAGAATCCGTTGCAGACGCGGGCGTACGGCCTCCGAGCCGGGCTGATCCATGGCTAGCTGGGTTTGCAGGTGCACGGCCGCCAAAGGCGTGCGAATCTGATGGGCCGCATCGGCGACCAAGTTGTTCAGGGTGCCTACCGCGGTTTGCAGACGCTGCATGAAGGCATTCAGAGTGTCGACCAGGCGGTGAATCTCCTTGGGTACTGGCGTGTCTATGGGCTGCAGGTTGTCGTGAGAGCGTTCCCTTAGCGCGGTCTCCAATTCCGCCAAGGGGGCGAAGGCACGGCGTATTCCCAGACTGGTAATCATCAGTGCCAGCAAAATCAGGCCCGTTAGCGATAAGGTACTGCGGCCCAGCAGCTCGTCGGCCAGCGCCTGCCGGGTTCCCAAGGTTTCGGCCACGCGTATGGTGATCCAGCCCCGGCCTAGCGAGTGCTCGCCCGTCAGCAAGCGCCCGATCGTGGCGACCCGCACGGGCGTGTCGTGATAGCTGATCGTGTCATAACGGGGGTCAGAACTGTTGGCGGGTGGGAGAGTCTCTCCCAAGTCCGGGTAGCCGGAAATCAGCCCACTGGTGGAGCGCACACTGTAAAAAATGTGCTCCTGTTCGGGCAGCATGGCCATGGCCGAGTAGGGCAGTTCCAGGGAGAGCTCGCCTTCATCAATTTGAATGGCGTTGGCAATGGTCAGGGCGGAGGCTTTCAGAAGCCGGTCATAAGCGGAATCGGCAGCGCGCTGGGCGTATTGGCGTGACGCCAGACCCAGGGCCAAAAGGGCGGCGGCCAATAGACACACCGCCAGCGCCAGCACACGCTGCTGGATGGATAGGGCGCGGCGCATTAGCTGACATCGCCCAGGCTAGCCATGTAGCCGGTGCCACGCACCGTGTCGATGCGAATGGCAATATCGCTAAGCTTGCGCCGCAGACGGGAGACATGCAGCTCTACGGCATTGGGACTGGAGTCTTCATCAAAGTTGAATAGCTGCATCATCAGCCGTTCTTTGGTGACGACTTGCCCGGCACGACTCAGGAGCAATTCCAGCAGGCAGAATTCGCGCTGACCAAACTCCACGGTTTGATCCCGGCTATTGATGCGCCGCGCTGCGATATCAATACTGACGTGTCCCAACTGCCAGATTTCTGCTTGCGTGGTAGCGGGGCGACGCATCAGGGCGCGCAGCCGTGCTTCCAGTTCGCGCAGATCAAAGGGTTTGACCAGATAATCGTCCGCCCCCAGGTCCAGCATGGAAACACGGTCCTCGATTTCTGATCGAGCCGTCATTACCAGTACGGGCAAGCTGGGCGTTTGCCGACGTAGATGCCGCAAAATACTGAAGCCGTCCTGATCGGGCAGCATGATGTCCAAGAGCAGGACATCCCAATTATCCATTTCCAGATAGCGCAGGGCCTGCTCGCCATTCATGACCCACTCCACGCTATGACCGCCCGCGCTGAGCCGGCTGGCGATGGCCTCTCCCAAATCCTCATTGTCCTCGACCATGAGTAATCGCATATTGCCTCCATCGGATGGGCTCCTGCATGTTGAGGTGCCTCTTGATTTGATTTTTTATTCTATCCCATGGAGGGCAGGCACCTAATCGACCCTGAAATGCGCCCCCAGGCTGTGTGGACGAGCCAAGGCAGCCTGGGTCAGCAGCCAGGCGGTGTCCAGTTGCAGGCTTAGACTGGCTTGTTCTTGGGTGCAGGGGAGTTGGCGGATCTGTTCGCGCCAATCATCAAGGGTGCGCAGGGCGAAGGTCAGGCCCTGGCGATTGCGCAACAGGCCGACATGCTCTTGCATCAAGCTGCGCAAGGCGGGCAGGGAGGGTGGATTGTTTGTGGATGGGCTGCGGTTTTTACTGTTGCCGTTGCTATAGCTATTGTTTTTGCCATAGTGACGTCCTTTGTCGTTGATTATGTTTTCCATTGCATTGGCTGCCGCCGCAGTCATAAGGGAATGTCTTGGGTTTGGGGTCGAGCGCGAACTAGCGTTCAAACTCAAACCCCAATTCGGGCCGACACTAGCCTGGGAACTGGAACTGGAACTGGAACTGGAACTGGAACTGGAGTTTGGATTGGAGTTCTTGTATGAACATGAACGTGACATCGAACTTGTATTTGCAACATCTGTCTCAGGGACCAAAGCTGAACGCTGGTTTCTCTTGCTTCCAGCAATCGCCTCGGCAGCCGCCCGCCCCATGACGACACACTCCAGCAAGGAGTTGCTGGCCAATCGATTTGCCCCATGCAAACCTGTGCAGGCCACTTCACCCACGGCGTACAAACCAGCTACCGTCGTGCGGCCTGACAAGTCTGTTTCAATCCCTCCGCAGCTGTAGTGCGCGGCAGGTGCTACCGGCACCCAATCCTGACGTAAATCCAGTCCTCGCCGCAAACCTTCTTCCAATGCTTTCGGGAAATGCTGCTGCAAAGTGTCCGCACCAAGATGGCGTACATCCAGCCAGACATGGCTGCTACCTTCTTGCCGCATCTGTGCGGCAATAGCACGCGACACAATATCGCGTGGAGCCAGCTCCGCTCTGGCGTCGTAATCCGGCATGAAGCGGCGACCTTGCTTGTCCAGCAGATGTCCACCCTCACCACGCAAGGCTTCGGTTAGCAAGAAGGTGGGACCCTCGGCATGCAAGCAGGTCGGATGAAACTGCACAAACTCCAGATCGCGTATCGCCGCACCAGCGCGCCAGGCCAGGGCAATGCCTTCTCCCAAGGCGCTATCGGGATTGGTGCTGTGCGCGTACAGGCTACCTAGCCCACCAGTTGCCAACACGACATGATCCGCCAACATAGTTTCGTAGCGACGAGTGTGCTTGTCGTAGATATCCACGCCAGCCACCGCGCCTTGCTTATTGCGGCGCAGGTCTAATGCCAGGCAGTCTGTACGCTGCTGGATATGAGAGGCTTGAGTCAATTGGGGCAGGAGAGCCTGCATGATGGCGTAACCACTGGCATCGGCCGCGTGTACGATGCGTCGCTGGCTGTGCCCACCCTCGCGAGTCAGGTGCAATTGGCCATCTTCCGTTCTGTCCAGAGGAACCCGCTTTTTCAGTAGCCAATGCACCGCTTCTGGCGCTGCTTGCAAAATCCCGCGCACCGCTTCTTTATCCGAGTGCCGAGCACCCGCTTCCAGCGTGTCTTCAATGTGTTGTTCCAGACTGTCCTGGGCACTGAGTACGGCGGCCAGACCTCCCAAGGCCATCGGGCTGGCCCCACAGGGAGCGGGGGCGCTGCTGAGCAGAGTCACTTTCATGGTGGAGGGCAAGGATAGAGCCAGACTGGTGCCAGCCAGCCCCGCACCGATGATTAACACCTCCGTCTGTGTCGAGCCTGATTGCATCAAGCAGCTCCTACATGCTGGAACTGCTGACTGTGCTCGGCCAGGTCAGCACTAACGCGCAAATTGTTCTGCTGAGCGGCAGCAAAATCCATCATGCGTTGCAAAGAACGTCGGGCGCCTTCACGCAGGTCAGGATCTACTTGAATGCCAGGGCCTGGTTGACTTAATCGTTGATGCAGTGCTTCCAGACTGTTCAAGGCCATCCAGGGGCAAAAGGCGCAGCTTTTGCAGGTAGCACTTTCGCCCGCGGTAGGGGCGGCCAAAAAGGTTTTGCTCGGCGCTTGCTGGCGCATGGCATGCAAAATTCCTTGATCGGTAGCGACGATAAAGGTGTCGGCAGAACGATTGATGGCAGCGCGCAGTAGCTGCGTTGTCGAACCAACCACATCTGCCAGCGCAACAACAGAAGCGGGTGATTCAGGATGCACCAGCACCTGGGCATCGGGGTGCTCGCTCATCAAGGCTTTCAAGCCATCGGCCTTGAATTCGTCATGGACCAGACAGGAGCCTTGCCAAAGCAGCATGTCTGCGCCGGTTTGCTTTTGGATATAAGAGCCCAAATGACGATCCGGTGCCCACAGAATTTTTTTCCCTTGGGCATGTAAATGCCGCACGATGTCCAGGGCGATGGAGGACGTCACCACCCAATCCGCCTGGGCTTTGACAGCCGCGCTGGTATTGGCATACACCACCACCTCCCGATCCGGATGCGCAGCACAGAATTGCTTGAAATCCTCGGGGGCGCAACCTAGATCCAGAGAACACGTCGCCTCGTCATGTACGGCCAGTACGCGCTTTTCAGGGCTCAGAATTTTGGCGGATTCAGCCATAAAGCCCACGCCAGCTACCAAGACCGTGCTGGCCTCATGTTCCTGCCCAAAGCGCGCCATTTCTAAGGAGTCGCCCACGCAGCCACCGGTTTCCAAGGCCAGGTCTTGAATATCCGGGTCTGTGTAGTAGTGGGCCACCAGTACGGCGTCTTGCTCTTTCAACTGCTTGGCCAGAGCTTGCTTCAAAGCGGCCTTATCGCTTTGCAGATTGAGTTTGGAAGGAACTTCATGCCAGGTAATCTGACGGCTCAAAGTGTCCTTGGCGTCGGGCTGACAGACATCCACGGGGAAATGCTGAATCATGTTCATCCTTGATGCTCATTTTGAGCATAAATAGAATAAAAAAATGGGGAATATGAATTTCTGATTCGAAAGAAGCGCGTCTCTATTGTTATGCTTTTTTTGAGCATAAATAAAAAAACAGCACACTGCAAGCACAAGAGCAGGGTAGGGAAAGAAAAAAGAGGGGTGCCCCGCCTTGGACGCCTGGGCCCAAGGCGGGGTGAAAGCCAGTTAAGGCGCTGGGTTCGGAGTGTGGTGATGAATAGCGTTGATCTTGGCAACTAACTCATCACTTAATTGAACATCTGCACTGGCGATGTTCTCGCGCAGTTGTTCCAGCGTAGTCGCACCGATCAGGTTGCTGCTGGTAAAGGCTTGCTGGTTCACCCAGGCCAAGGCCAATTGGGTAGGCGTCAAACCGTATTCGCGAGCCAGTTCGTTGTAGGCCAACGCGGCCTCACGAGCGCGGGGAGCATCGTAGCGCGTGAAACGGTCGTACAGCGTCAACCGTCCTTTCTCGGGACGAGCTCCGTTGTCATATTTGCCCGTCAACACACCCATCGCCAAAGGTGAATAGGCCAGCAGACCCAGGCCTTCATAACGGCAGAATTCGGACAGCCCTTCTTCAAACACGCGGTTCAGCAGGTTGTAGGGGTTCTGGATCGTGGCAATCAAAGGCAGAGAGCGGGAGCGCGACAGCTCCAGAAATCGCGAAACACCCCAAGGCGTTTCATTGGAGACACCTATGTGACGTATCTTGCCTTGACGCACAAAGTCATCCAGTACCGACAAGGTTTCCTCGATGGGGATAGTGTCTTCTTCTTTCCACGGGTAGCTGCGCTGCCCAAATGTCACCGTGCTGCGATCTGGCCAGTGCAGCTGATACAGGTCCAGATAGTCCGTTTGCAGTCGACGCAGGCTGTCATGCAGGGCTTGTTCCAGATTCTTGCGATCCAGGCTGGTACCGCCATTGCGGATATGACCAGGGCGTTTGGGGTCACGTTGGGGGCCAGCAATTTTGCTGGCCAGAACAATGTCCTTGCGGCGGCCGGTTTTAGCCAGCCAGGTGCCGATATATTGCTCGGTCAAACCTTGCGTAGCCGCCATAGGGGGCACAGGGTACATCTCGGCGGTATCCACCAGATTCACACCCAGTTCCAAAGCAAGGTCCAGTTGAGCGTGCGCATCGGCCTCGCTGTTCTGTTCCCCGTATGTCATGGTGCCCAAGCCAATCAGGCTGACATCCAGGTCTGTATTGCCCAGCTTGCGGTATTTCATTTGCTTCGACTCCCGAAAGCGCAGGGCCGGGCGGCCCTACAAACCGTGCATGGTAGCGTATTTAGTCAGCCTGCCGGGCAGCTTATTTTGTAGCTGTGTACACCAGACGACCTTGGAAAATAGTCATCAACACCTTGGTGTCGCTAATTTCGCTAGGCTCAATCTTGAATAAGTCCCGATCCAGCACAATCAGATCAGCAGATTTCCCAGCTTCCAAGGACCCTGTTTCTGTTTCGCGGCCCAAAGCCTTGGCACCGTTTTGCGTAAAAATCTGCAGTATTTCGGTCAGATTCAAGGCTTGTTCAGCGCCCAGTTGTTCACCCTGCCGCTGCCCGAAGGGATTGGCGCGTGTCATCAGAGCTTCAATCGCGGGCCAAGGGTTGTTGTCCTTCACACCAGAGGGCCAGTCTGAACCGGCAATAATGGTGGCGTCATGATCCAACAACATACGGGCCTGGAACATGTTCCTGCTGCGCTTACCCACTACCGAGCTGATGGCGTCAGTCAAACCGGAGGGATACCAGATATAGGGAGAAAAGTCGGCGGCTACATTCAGAGCCTTGAAGCGCGGTTTGTCCTGATCGTCCACAAACTCCGAGTGCGCGAGCTCGTGCATCAAACCTTGAGGACCATTAGCGTTGCGTGCTTTTTCAATAGCGTTCAACGCCACGCGAATAGCCCGATCACCTGCGGTATGCATCTTCAAACCATAACCGGCTGCATCCAGGTGAGAGACGACGCGATCCAGTTCATTTTCAGGAACGACCAATGCCCCCAAGGACAAAGGATCATCCTGGTGAGTGTCCGCGTAGGGCTCCAGCATGGCGGCTGTATGTGCCGCGGTAGGAACCCCGTCGGTATAGATCTTGACGTAGTTGGTCTTCAGATCAGGGAGGGCATACTGCTTGCTGATGCGGTCAATTTCAGCAAAATCAAAAACATGCTTGCTGTCCTTGCCAGAGATACGGATAGCGGTGGCGATATGGGCATTCAAACCCTCTTGCTTGGCCAGGTTGTAATACGAGCGCACAACAGCCTCGCTGGCATCGGCATCCTTTAAACCCGTAATCCCGAATTGGTTGGACTCCTAGATGGCATACCGCGCTGCTTTCAGGTATTGATCCTCTGTCCAGTCCGGTACAAAAGAGCGGATATAGCTATTGGCCTCGACTAAAACCCCATTGGGTTCGCGGCTATCAAGCTCGTGCTTGACGGTCATGCCGCTAGGAGGCGTAAAGTTGGCATCAATCTGCAAGAGGCCCAACGCCTTGGAGTTGACCCAGGCGTTGTGACCCGTATCGTCGGTCAACACAATAGCCTTGTTGCCAGAGACGGCATCCAGCCATGCGCGCGGCGAAGCAATTTTGTGAGTCTTGAAGAAATCACTGTCCCATTGGCCTCCCTGAATCCACAGCGTTTCGCTACGCGCCAC
The DNA here is from genome assembly GCF_005311025.1 of Alcaligenes faecalis. GTDB lineage: Bacteria > Pseudomonadota > Gammaproteobacteria > Burkholderiales > Burkholderiaceae_B > Alcaligenes > Alcaligenes phenolicus. The sequence goes on from NZ_CP031747.1 coordinate 2,399,343, forward strand.
GCAGGCTTTCAAGGTGTTTGCCAATACATCCGGCGTTACCGTGAAAGGGAAGTTGCACTGGAACAGATGCTTCAAGCCACCCCATACAGGGTGGGAGTGTGCTTCATTGATACTTGGCATAGCCATTTTCCCGCCAAGATCAATCAGCTGAGTCTTGTCTCCACGTCTGGATTGCAGTTGCTCTGTACTGCCCACGGCTTCAATTTTTCCATCACGTATCGCAATGGCTTCAACCCAAGCCTGTTCCGGGTTCTGCGTATAAATACGCCCATTCACGATTAGCAGGTCGGCGGCAGGTGAGGCCGCCAATGTTACTGGGCTGAGGGTACTGATCCCAGCCAGGCATGCCAATGAGGCAACTGCTAAACGTGAACGACTAAAACGCATGTCTCTTTGCTCCAGTATTGTTATGACGATGTTTGAGGTGTTGGATAAAGCTTGCTTGTGTTTTTGAGAGTTCAAAAAAGCGATAGCCAACACCTCAAGGCTACAGCTCTGGAGCAGGGGGTTCTATAGGTAAAAACACAATGAGAGATCTACGAATATGCCCAAAGTTATTCAAGCAATAAAATATCTCTGAACGTGTGAAAGAAGCTTTATGTGTCAATTGGTAGCCAACAAAAAAGCCTTCACGCATCAGCAGTGAAGGCTTTCCAAGAGAGGCTCAGCTACGGGTGTCAGGCCGCCTCATCATGCTCGGGCAGGGCGGGTGGAGCAGGCAGTGGGCGGTTAGGCAGTAAAGGCAAACCGTGTTTGCTACGCAAACGCTGGCAATCCACATTTGGGCTGCCATCCAGTTCCCAGATTTGGTAGTCACGACAGGGGGTAGGGCGATCCGGATAAATAGCGCAATGAATCCCAGGCTGGCCCAAGGTGCCACGCAAGGCAATACAACGACCTTCCCCTTGCTCGGTTCCTTTCATACAGGCGCGCAACGGCCCAACCTTGGTGGTCAACTCGACCGGCACCGTACCGCCAGTCTCGCCACTTAACTCACCACTATAGAAAGACACCCGAAAGTGCGAACAGCACACGCCGCAGCTTAAGCAAGGGTTTTCATCAAAAATCTCGTCATTGGGCGGCGTATAAAGCACCGCTTCCAGCGTAGTTTCCTGAACGCCGGGTAAATCCAGTAGTTGAGTCGGGGTAGGCGGGAGAGAAGAGCAAGTCATGTGCGTAGGTGTCCCGTAGTAGCCGCAGATCTGTTTCGGACGAGATTGATGATCTGCAGGCGTAAAGCAATCATTTTATTTTTGCCCGAAGAACTTGAATAGAAAAATCGTGCGCCAGTAAGGTGGCTTGATGCTGGCTGGAGACAGATTGAGTGTATCTATATGTTTCTTGGCTCTCCCTTGCCAGGAAGCACATAAATTTATGGAAATTCGTCAGTTTTTTGTTTAATTCTTATAAAACAATGGATTACAAGATTTATCGGTCTTGGGGAGCAATTTTTCCAGCTAAGATATATAAAAAGGATCATCTTTTTTATAGAAAAACGCAAAATAGTGTTGACAGCCCAATAGGGAAGATCTATTATTTCATTTCTTCACCGCAGGCGGTTAGCTCAGTTGGTTAGAGCGCTACGTTGACATCGTAGAGGTCGCTGGTTCGAATCCAGTACTGCCTACCAGAATACATGCACACAGCTCCAAGCTGTGCCAAGAAAAGCCCCAAAGATCAATGCTTTGGGGCTTTTTTGTTGCCCAGCGTTCCAAGCTGCGCCAAGCCTCGCCAAGGTATTTTGGGGGCATGAATGGGGGCACGGACGAAATGAATGGGGGCATGGCTATTTTGGTGCTTTCCCGAGCTGTTCATCCAGATAGTCCGACCACCATTGCATCAGATCATGACGCTCTGCCATGTACTGGGCATGGTTGTATGCACGGCGTACCTTGTTGCGATCACGGTGTGCCAGCTGACGCTCAATCACCTCTGAGCGAAAGCCGCTTTGCTCGTTCATGATGGTCGATGCAAGCCCTCGGAATCCATGGCCCGTCTGCAGGCCGCCAAATCCCATAATTTTTAACGCCCGATTCATTGTCTCGCTGCTGATAGGCGTAGAGCGAGGGTTGTGCACGCCCGGGAATAGAAACGAGTGCCGTCCGGATAACGCTCGCAGTGACTCCAAGATTTGAACACTTTGACGCGATAGGGGGACTAGGTGATCGGCGGCGCTTTGCTTTTGGATCAGACGACCTTTCATGCGCTCTGCCGGAATAGTCCACAGCGCATTGGCCATATCAAACTCTTCCCAGCAGGCCCAGCGCAGTTCGTTCGTACGCGGAAAAGTGCGCATCATAAGTTGTAGTGCGTATCGAGTCTCGGGGCGGCCGTGGTACTGCATGATGCGCTGTAGCAGCAAAGGCAGGTTGTCTGCATCAACGTGGGGGTAATGCTGCACCGGTGGCCGCTCCTGCAGGAACTGGCGTAGCCCGTGTGTGACATCATTGTTGGCCAACCCGACTCCGCACGCATAGCGAAAGACCATGCCGACGGCTTCCAAGATCCGTGATGCCATTTCGAGTGCGCCGCGATGCTCCACTGTCTGAATGATCTTCAACACGGCTTTTCCAGTGACTGCCTCAATTGGCATCTTGCCGATGACGGGGTACACATTCGCCTGGAGTGCGTTACGTATCCGCTGGAAGTATCCGGTGCTCCAGCTCTTTTTGCGGACCTCCAGCCATTCATTGGCCACAACTTCGAAAGAGGGCGGCAGGTGCGCCGCGGTGGCGATGGCAGTCAGACCTGGGTCCACGTTCTCCGCCAATTCCGTTTTCGCTTCTTCGCGCATCTGGCGAGCTTTGCCCAAGCTGACCTCGGGATAAGAGCCAAAGGTCAGCCGGCTTTCTGCTTTCGATTGAGGGCGGCGATACTTCAGACGCCAGCGCTTGGCCCCGCTGGGTAGCAGCTCCAGGTACAGGCCGCCTCCATCGAACAAGCGATTCTTGCCGTCGGGGCTGTACTTGGCGGATTTACATTGCGAATCGGTCAAGGGAGGAATGATCTTGGCCATTACGGTTTATTTACCTCTTTAGAGTAGGTGGTGGGGTTGCTTAGCCAGGCAAGAATGTCTCGGCCACGCCATACCGTGCAAGACGAGCTCAAGGCCTCGCCCGCTGGTGCACGGCCATTGATGATTCGTTTCCGCCAGGTCTCGCGGCTAAACGGGATGCGGTCGGCGAACTCGTCCCATCGGTACAGGCCTTCGGGGTGGATGGTGGGGGCGCTTTTGTGAGCCGCTGCCATCGAATTGTTGGGTTGTGGCATGGTTCTGTTCTCCATTAAAAAACCGGCGCAAGGCCGGGCATATTTCATTCTTTAAGGGCTGTGACTGGTATGGCTGCGGTCGTTCTGCTCACTGGCTTTTCTCTTTCTTTGTAATTTTGATGGTATTGGGTACGTAGTTATTGAACTCCCGGCTTGTAGCTATTTGCTCTTTACCCAGTCCTTAGGCGGACAGGTGATAACTCTACGGGTATGCTATGCGCGTTATTTGGCTTAACCGTATCGAAGGAGGAGGCACCTGTGGCTTTACGTGATGGATTTGAACGAGTACTCAGTGAGTATCAAGTAGCGAGCCAGGAAGGCTTTACTCAACATGCACTAGCCAATTACATCCGCCGGGAGTTGCGGGATGCTGTAGCTAATGCAGCTGGAGACAATGAGCGATTGCTTTTCAAAGGAAGCGCCGGCCAGGGGAACTGGGCGCGCGGTCCTTGGGTGGCCATCTTTGATAAGCTCGTTACGGTTAGTGCACAAAGTGGTTATTACCCGGTTTATTTGTTTTGTGAGGATATGACCGGGCTTTACCTTAGCCTCAATCAAGGGATGACTGAAGCAAAGCGGCTCTACAGGTCGGATGCCAAAACCGCTTTGAAAACACGGGCTGCCAATTTTCGCGCCATGCTCGGGAAGGAGAGTGCTGGTTATCCAGAGTTGAACATTGATTTGCGCCCACTTGAGCAATCTAATGACACCGCGTTCTACGAAGCCGCGAATATATGTGCCAAGTTTTACCCCAAAGGGAACTTGCCAAACGAGGCTCAGCTAATTGAAGACCTTGTCAATATGATTCGGCTCTATGAGACTCTAATTCAGGTCGAGGCTAATAGCGAGGTGAGTAGTACGACCGTAGAAGGTGATGAGCCGCCGTCGATGGAATATGAGGATGCTACCCGTTTTCGTATGCATAAACGCATCGAACGTAACGCTAACTTAGCTAAAGACGTCAAAAAATACCATGGCTATACCTGCCAGGTATGCAATATCAACTTCGAAGCGCGCTATGGTGAAATCGGCAAGGAATATATTGAGGCCCACCATCTCAAGCCTCTATCGACACTCAAGGGGCAGAAAGTTGCCTTGGATCCGGTGAAGGACTTTGCTGTGCTTTGTGCTAACTGTCATCGCATGATTCATCGCTCAGGTTGTGTCGACGACATCGTAAAGTTTAAGAATGATCATTACCTTGGTCAGTCCCCCTCCAATGAGTTTGATTGAGCTTCACGAAGAGCCACGGGCCTTTGCTCGATAAGTTTTGAGCGAATCCCATCATTGTCGAGAGATTCAACCCAATCGCTGACCCGATTGGCATGTCCATTTATGGGATGTTGCTGTAGTCGTGATGCTTCATAGGGGAGGCATCCTATGTTTTAGCCACAGAGGATCGACTATGATCCTTGCGGATAAAGGCGCGAGAGATTGGTTATAGTTGTGTTCGCAACCGCTGCTTCTGTTCGGAATCAGTCCTTCGGGCAGCGATCTGCCTGTAGAATTTTGCAATTAGATAGCGTTGGAAAAGCTCGACATGTCTACCGCATGTATCCTAAATCTAGTTATGTGTATCTAGGGGTCCAGTAAGTGTTTACAGATTCAGATCGTGACTTCATGACGAAAAAGATGAAAATAGTTGTTGAGTCTATTGAGTCGAAAATCAATGAGCCTTTCTTTGCTGAGTTCAAGGAAATAGCGATACGCTCAATTTCCAAGTGTATAGAAGCAATTAAGGTTTTTGAGGCATCGGGACAACAACGAGATTTGATGTGTGTAATAGGTAATCAAGCGGAAGTGGCTATAAAAGCTCACTTCAGTGAGATTTTTGAAAAGATATCCAATGAGGATGTAATTCAAGTTCTCGACGCCTTGCGACATTCATTTTTAGGTTATGCGTACAATGGGCTTCATCAACTCTATATTTACCAGGAAAATGAATCTTGGCACCCAAAAATAGTGCTCACAGAAGTTTTAGAGCCAAATGACATTGAATCGCTACCGAATGTTTTGACCCTATATCGAGGATGCGATATAGGGGAGCTTGAAAGTCACACCTTCGGGCAAGCGTGGACTACGTCGTTAGAGAGCGCTAGAGAATTCGCGCACGTGCACTACAGAGACCAAGCGTGGTTTGTTGAAAGCAAAAGAATCGTATTGGAAACTAGATACAATAAAACTGATGTTTTGTTTTCGTGTCAATCAAGTGAGTATGAGGTGGTAGTTGATACCGGAAAGTTGGGTGACGTGCGCAAACACTCATAACAATTCGTTCAAGCCGACCGCCGAAGGCAGGTCGACTTAGCTTTTTCGTTAGTAGTTTGGTTGTCTACTTGGGGGCCGCTTTCTGCCCGATATATCTAGCAGCGTCTGTTAGGCTAAATCTGAGTTAATGCATAGTAGTTTGCTAACGCTCCCCACCCAGCACCACGACCAGATCGCTGATCATCTTGGCGAGTTCAGAGGTCATCAGGGTCATGTCGGCATCAAAGATTTCGTCATCGTTGACGGCCCTCACGTCTTGTTTTTCAGTCAGGATGTCCAGCGGGGCCACGCGTTTGACGTCCAACGCATCGGTGAGAATAAAGCTGATGCGATCGGCCCAGGTCATGGCCAAACGGGTGCATTGCTTGCCGGCTTCCACGTGCTTGCGCACTTCATCAATGTCGGCGCTTTGTTTCACGTAGCGTACGGCAGCACCGCTGTCGCCAGTGGAGCGCAGTTCTGTATCCTGGTCCACGGTGAAGTTCGCCAGTTGCTCTTCGTCTACCAGCCAGGAGGTCATGGCCGCACCGGGCGATTGTTCGGTGTACAGAGCCTGCACGGGGAAGGGTTCCACGCTCTTGGCGAATAGGCCCAGCACCTCATCACTCTTAGCCACGGCAGCGGTATCAATCACAAACCAATGGTTTCGCGTGTCGACCCACACCAACGTGTCGCGCTGCACAGCGTGAGAGCGGGGCATCAAATCAATGATGATCTGCTCTTTGATTTCCTTCATCTGCTTGCGGCCTGGCTTGTAGCCTTGCTGCTCTTCGATTTCGCGGGCCTTCTCGCGGGCTGCCTGGTTGACTACAGCGCTGGGTAGCAGCTTCTTTTCAGCACGCAGGCAGATCAGATACTGCCCGTTCACTTCATGGACCAGCTCACCACCTTCACGCGGCGGCACCCAGCCCAGGCTTAAGGGTTCTTGACTGCCGCCAGGGGCAAACTGATGCTTCGCCAACATTTCGGCCAGTGCTTGAGCTGAGACCTCAAATTGAGGGTCCAGGCGGAAGATACGCAAGTTTTTAAACCACATGGGTGTATTCCTTTCAGGATGGGCTATGCTCACGCGGATAAATCATCGCGTGGGGTGAAATGGAAATGAAGAAAGAGGACGCTGATCAGCTGATCAGGTGCGTGAAAGAGTGTTGGTGGCGTATGGCTTTAGTTTTAGCCATTCCTTTGGGGATAATGGCCTTGGTCTTCTGGGGTTCACCAGTGACTGTGGCTCTTGAAGATGGCGCAGCAGCCTGGGTCCAGGCTCTTGGCTCAGTTGGAGCCGTGGTAGCAGCCATCTATGTCTTGCACAAACAAAGGCAGGACATGATCCAAGGAGAGGTAAATGCGATTACGACTGCCGAGGCGCGTTTTCTGATGGCGTTGAGAACGGAAATTGTTATTCGTCAAGGGCAGTACATGAAACAGATTGGTAATAGTATTGCTGATGGACATATAAGAAATATGGGGCCGTTTGTGTGGGGCGCACCAGACAATCCTTTCCATGTATATACTGCAATGTGCAACGACTTAGGCCTTGTGAAAAACGACAATCTTAGAGCATTGGTGGTTGAGACTTATGCCGAAATGGAGGGCCTGATTTATTCAATTAGGACTCTGCAAGGTGAACTTAATAAAGCGGCAGAGCTTAATATTTCAAATATTCCTTTAGTCAAAGCCCATATTATTGAAAATTATAAGATAGTTGAGATTCATCACGCTTTGGCGGAGCAATTGTCCCATTCATTAGTCAATGAAATCGACACTTATCTATCAGGCCAAATTTAGTCCTGCTCTTTTCCTGGAAGCATCTGCATTTGCTCCGCTATAACTTCGGTGGTGAAGCGATCCTGACCGTCCTGGCCTGTCTATTTACGTATACGTAGTTGCCCTAGACTTGGTCAGGATTGAAATAGAGGAATCAATGGCCTCGAGAAATTTGTTTCAGTGCGGCGCTATTTCCAGTGATACGTTCTCCACAATCGGTTTGGGCGTAGGCGCATCGGATAGAGTGTCCGTCTAATTGGTCCGGCTTCTGGCCGTATACAGTTACAGACTCTCTCGGCTCAAGTCTACGTGGCCAAGGGCGCCCGTCTGGAATGATGGGCGAAATATACGCTCCCCTATTTGTTGTTCCTGAATATAAAACTCCAACTTCAGTTATTGTGACTGGAAAATAACTACGATTGATAACTTCTATACAAAAGTTAATATGCTCTGGGGTGTTTCCGAACGGTAACGCATGTTTGGGTGTAACGCGTAGTCTAAGGCGATTTTGGCTAAGACTCTGCCAAGTATTAATTACGCCAAGTGCAGCGCCAAGAACAGCTACTGATAAAGTAATTGCTTCGGTGTAAGTCATATGAGTTGCCATAAGTAAATAGAAGATCTTAGCGTATTCGTAGTGACATTTTTTGTACTAGCTTTGCCCCTGGCACCACAACGCCATCTTTAATTGCCTGAGCGATCAGCTTTTTGTCTGGTTGGGGAGCTGGCGGCACAGGGTCAGTCAGGTAGTCCGCCGGAAGTTGCCGCTCGTCAAAGATATCCACGCCAGGTGGGTTCTTTGCGACACTAATACTGAACAGCGGTGTGTCGATTCGGTTGATGCCACTGGCCAGCATGTTGTCCAACACGTATTTGCGCAGTGCGTCAGCGCGGGCCTTGCGAGCCTTTTTCAGATCTTGTAGCCGACGAATCTCTGCGTCAATCGTGGGCAGGTCAGCCACCATAACGCGGGCGACCATTTCGCAGCCCTGTGCTTTTTCGGCAATCTGCTCGGGCAGTCCGGTCGATTCGATGGTGTCGGCGATGGTCTCGGCGTCGAAGTCTCGCTCTGCAAGAAGCTGAGCCAGGGCGCGGTATTCAGAAGCCAATGTGTAAAGTGCAGGTGTGCTCATTTTTGCTCAGGCGGACAGGCCGCCTGCTCCATAATTAGAAGTTTCCGAAGTCGCTGCCAAAAGGATCGTCGGCCTGCACGCCGTTGCGTACACCCTGATAGGTGTTGTTGGTATGCCCGCCACGCTGCTGCTGGGCTGGCGCAGGCTTGTCTTTGAGGCTAGAAATGATGCTGGCCAGCGCCTGGGGTTGAGTTTTGTTGTCCAGAATTTCTTTAGCCATCAGTTCGGTGTTGGCTTGGAAGGGTGCGAAGATATTGAACTTGTAGCCCTCGTCACCGTTGTCCTTGATATAGAATTCCTTCTGCAGCACGATACCCACCGGCTTATTGTGCAAGTCCGGGTAGGCAATGGCTTCTTCTCGCGTGCCATCAGGTTTCGCCACGCTGCCTTTTTTCGGGTGTAGTTCTTTAACACCCATCACTGTCATCAGGGCATTGAGGACTTTGAAGCCATAGAGCGCTTCGCCTTGGCTGTTGAATGTCCACAGCGTCAGGTAGTTGGCTTGTCGGCCATCCTGAGCCTTGAAAGAGAACTCAATGCCCTCTGTTCCGCTGCGTGATGTCACCGCCTTGGCGACGATGAAGGCACCGATGTACTTGCCGGTCTGGTCAATGTATGAGTTTTGATTTGCCTGTTGAGCGGCGGTTGTGTCCAGGGTGTAGCTACGCATTGCAATTCCTTTTAAGCGGGCTGCTCTGTGGGGGTGTAGTAGGAGTGAATGGCCTGATCGACCGTGGCCAGATCGTTGTCGATGGCCTCGGAGTCAAATAGACCCATCGGGGTTTTGACGGTGTCGCTGCCGTTATTGCGTGTTGAAAACAGGTACTGCCCGTCACGGACCAGGGTTCTCAGAACGATGGTCACCATGCCTTCCAGCGTGATTTTTTCGTCCAGCATCTTGCCGATTGTCTTGATCTTGGTGCGGCCCTGATCCGTGGTTTCGACATGGCTTAGGATGTAGACGCGGGTATCGTCAGGCAAGCTGGCGGCAGCATTCAGAATGTCCCAGGCGTTCTTGCCGATCTCGGTGAACTTGTCGAATCCTCGTTCGCTGGTGCGCCGCATGAACTCGTTTGCCATCACATACTGAAAGTCATCGATCACAATTACCTTGCGGCGCGTGCCTTTGAGTAGGTGAATGATTTCGGCGGGGCTGTCCGTTTGGAAGATGTTGCCGCCCTTGTTGGCTTCCCGATCGAATCGCTGCCAAGCGGTGGCGCGGAAGGGCAGAGGCTTCTTAACAGCCTGGATCAGCAGTGTTTCTGCTGGGTTCATATTGCGAAGGCTGGTGGTCTTGCCTGTCCCGGACTCGCCCAGGACCATGGTTACGGTGCTCATGATGTTCTCCGATTCGTGCAATTCGTGAAATTCAGTTCAGTCCAGCGGCTGCGCCCAGTCTGGCGAACAGGCCGATGAAGATAAAAACTACGAGGGCAGCGCCGACCCAGGCTTTGACCGGGATCTTGCTGCTATTTGGTGCGTAGCATCCCTGTCCATCGAAAGGGTTACGGCGGCGAGTGCGGGGGAAGCCGGGGTTTTGGCTATGTGGCATTTGCAGACCTCGCTTTGATTAGGTTCCGACCCATCGCAGAAACGCGTCGACGGGCGATAGCAAGAGCCTTTCGAGCTTCTTTGCGTTCTTGGATCAACTGATGTGCTTTGAGAGCGTGTTCGCAGTTCCCTGCCAAGTAGCCTTCAATATCGTCATCGTGATTGACGTAGTAGTACTGTCTGCCATAACACCCGTCCGACTCGTAATCTCGCTCATAAGCGAGCTTCAACCAGTCCTTCGGCTCTGGCCCATACGGCCTGTATTGCACTGACAAGCTCTCACTGATCGCTTTCCCGATTTGTCGGGAGAACCCATCAACCACATCCTTGGCTTCGACCATGGCGATAACGGCGGCTTCAAGCGGGGTCATGTTGGTTCTCCCGATAGGGCGGCGCGGGCTTTCTGGACCCATGTCGGAGTGCGGTTCCTGTATCGCTGCTGGCGGTGAGTCCAATACTCAAGCGCCAGGTAGAGCGCTTCTTCGAGCTGCTCAACCTCAGCAGACTTTGCGTTGCGCTCATTCAGGGCTTGGTTGGCCCGCTCGTAGAACTGGCGCCGGGATAGCTCGTCTTTCATCGCCATTTCGTAGGGCATGTGAATAACTGCGTTCAGCATGATGTCGCTCACGACTGCCTCCAGATACTGATAACGGTCTCGGCTGCGAGTGCAATAAAGAAAGCAGCGCAGCTGAAAAAGCCGGAGAAAATGAAATACTTGATCAACACGGCAGCGCCTCCAGTTCCTGCGCGGTCATTGCGTCGTGGCTGGCGTCGGCCCAACTTTGGATAAGCGCTATAAGATGCGCATTCAGGCCGTCTCGATATACGGGGTCGTGATTCAGGACGCTCTTAACAAAGGGCCCGATCGCATCAGACTTCTCATAAGCGATCATTTGGTCGTTCAGCACTTCCAGCAGATCGGCTCGTGATTTCAGATTTGCTGGCGTGGGATAGCCCCACGACATCAGCACCGCCTGGGACTTTCCGATCAGGCAGTCCTTGATCTGCTGTGCAATAACTTCGCGGCGGCGCTCCGCCAGCTCGTACGCGCATACCTCGCGTTCTGCGTTAGCGTTCATTTTTAGCTCCGGGGATTGCGCCGCGTCCGGCGCTGATGAAGAGAATAGTTAGAGGGTTAGCTTGCATCCCCCACCTTCACGACTTGCGCGCGCAACTCGGTATTGGCGGGTTCTGGAGTTCTATGCCCTCTAGTCGCAGCACTCCCGCCGCCCATGGCGTGGGCGGGTTTGATATCGAATTGGTTGAGGGGGTGGGAATGCTGCGGCTGGAGGGTGCCCGCTCTTACCATGCGGGCCATGGGCCTGTGCGCCTACAGGCTGGCGTACTGCCACTTGTGCTTTAGGTTGCCGTCCACCAGTTATCGGGGGTGGGTACTCCCCAACTGTCAGGCCATTTTTGCCCCATGCCGATATCGCCCAGCTTTCTGCGCCCGTGTGTGTACTCAGGGATTTAGCGGATTACGCCGCTACGATGCATCGCCGCCCATGATGGTCTCCTAAGAATTGTTTCGGCGTGACGCTACGCCGTGAGCATGGATAGGTTGATGGTGGCCGGGTGCATCCTTCGTCCGGCTTTAAACCCTTACACCTAAATCGGTGCTGGCTCTGGCTTGATCGTCCCCAGCGCTTTGCCTGCGCGTACTGCTCACCATCATCGAAGCGCCTAGGAATTACTAGTCGGCGTTGGCAAGGGCAACTGCCCGGCGGTTCAAGCCAAGACGCTTCGATGATGCCCCTCATAAGAAGGGCTCGCTACTACTTGCCACGAGTCATGCAGGCGTTGATGGGATAAGGGCCGTTGAGAACCGAGCGAGATGCCCTCTGCTGGTTTTCATGGTTAACGTGTCGCGGTTCACAGAAACTGTTGCGTTCCGCAAGACGCCTTCAATAATCCGCCTCACCGCATCAGGGGACAACTTCCACATAAAGTAGTCATCGCTTGTGGCTATCACTGTCCACCAACCGGTGTTTGCGGGGTTATTCGTGAAACCAGCGTTGCGTTCATCAGAGTGCTCAAACCCGACATACTTAAAGCCCACCGGCCAACCGCCGTTGTCATCAATGCTCTGGAAAAACTTTCCGTCATCACCTGACCATGCGAATTGGTGGGTTAGGCCCTCGACCATTTTCCGTTCGCTCATGCTTTCTTCTCCATGTCTGCGCGAATGTCGTCACCCGCTTGGCAATGACAAATACCGCGCCACTCGCCTGTAAAGTCGTGAACATCACCAGCTCCACCGCACGAATCGCAGCGCTCAATCTGCTGCTTGTCATGCTTGCCCGGAAAGTCGCTGGGCCAGCGCATTGGTTTGTCCTGCTGTTCCATGTCTATCTCCTATTTATCCGCCAGTACCCTGAGTCAAGGCACTGGTGGATAACTCCTGCCCCTGCGAGATACCACGACGCTCGGGGCAGGCTGCCGACTTGCACGGCGCCTCCCGGTTGGGCCGGGAATGGTGTTCTCCCTGATTACGTCGCCATCAGGGCGGTGTTTGGGCGCTGCTTTCGCAGTCATCGGCTTCTTTCTCCTTCACGCCCACGCCTTGGGGCAGATACGGTTGCCGGTATTTCGCTGGATTTACTTCTGCCCCAGCGCAGTCGGGCAGGCGAGTCCCTATAGGTCTCGCTGTTTATCGTTCGTCTTTTTAAAGAGCCTCCGCCTTGGCGGGCGCAGCCTTTGCTGCTGGCGCTCTCTCTGTACCGTTACTGAGCTGCCCTGAGGGCTAGGCTGTTCTGCGGTTTTGGTGAAGCGTTGGAATGAATACTAGCATTGCTAGTAATTTAAAGTCAATAGCAACGCTATTTAATTTGTGGTTAAAAACCCGCCGAAGCGGGAAGGAGTGATGCTATTAACGTAGATTAGATAGGGCGCTGGTCAAGTCTTCCGCCAGCTCAATGGCGAGTTCCAGCAAGTTGGGCTGTAGTCCGGCAGCCAAAACAGGGAGAAGCTCAGCTAATTGGGCAGAGCGTTTTTGGGCCATCTCGGAATCCTCCAACGATAGACCGAGAGGCCGCGTTGGTGGGGTGTCAATGAAACTCGTCATATCGCAATGCTCTTCTCTTACAAGTGGGCGTTTTAGATACGCGCTCTGATTAGTGGGAGCTACGTGGAGCGCATCAATATGGCGGGGCAGGGGGATGGTTATACTGTATATCTATACAGTATTTTGGGTCAAGGTAATGTAGCTAACTGTTGGGCATGGGTAGACTGGATCTGTGTGGCGAAAATTCGGACTATTGTCCGAAACTAGCCAGTTAGCCTAGGGCTTCATCAATCAAATTTATTGATCATTAGGAGATCGAAATGAAGCTAGTACACGCATCCATCCATACGATGAAGACCGCGGACGGATATGATGTTCCATACGCCAGGCTCGGCTATCAAACAGCACGAGGGTATGTAGGCCAGTCACTGATGCTGAGTCGGTTAACCCCAGAGCTGAGGGCTATTGCAGAGTCAGGCGAACTGGTAACGCTTGGGAAGTGGGCGCCATAAACAAAAAAGCCCCGGGAGGGGCTTTGTCATTTGATATGGCGTGAAGGCATTGTTTGTGAGTCTTTACATTAGCGGGCTAACTTAGATTTTTGAACCTTCTGAGTTCAACGCTCTGCGCTCACCTTAACGGCGTATGAACGCTGAATATATATTAGGCCCTTGTCCGGCTTGCAGTGGAATTATTGAAGATTGGGGTTAATACATGGGATATTTTATGTGGAAACTTGTTTTATAGTGTAGCTGCAGAAGTTGAGATGCGTTGTGTTGTTGTCTGAGGCATAGCATCGTATGTGGTTCCGTTGAGCGTCCTTCCGGTTCTATCCTTTCTAACGCCTCCCCATTGCTTAAAGAAGAATGCGACGCCCCTGTTTTCACACTGACGCCTGATTGACTGCACCCATTCCTCCAGCATTGGACGTGCGCCTTTTCCCGACTCGCCACCGACAATCACCCAGTCGATATTTTTAAGGGGCAGGTTGCTCAGCGGCCCAATCAATGGTTCACAAGAGAGAAACTTAACCTTTGCGGGAGTTTTTGCTAAGTCACGAACACGCTGAATGACTCGACCGTCTTCCACACTAACACCCATCCATATATTGTCCGCCCAAGGCAGAGCCTTTGCTACTTCAAGCAGCCTTTCTGATCTCTTGGTGAGAATTTGGAAGGTATGTTGAGGGCATTCGACCATCGTTTTAAAGACTGCTTGGATGAATTCAAGCGGGACATCGTCTTGGAACAGATCGCTCATCGAGTTAACAAACACTAACCGTGGTTTTTTCCAACTACGCGGCACATCAATAAGATCGTCATGTACGGTCGGGTGAAATCCGTTGATATATCTTGGCGACCCCATTGCAACTAGCCGTTTGGCCATTTTTTCGGCATAGCAATTCTTGCAGCCCTGGCTAACTTTGATGCAGCCAGTAACCGGGTTCCACGTCATCTCTGTCCATTCGATGCCGGTCTTCTTCATGTTTAAATCTCTTTTACTGTACTTATAGACAGTATATGTGTGTATGCTCAGAAATCAAAGGAGCTTTGAGGCGACTGGGCGACACTATTCCAGAGCTTAGCTGCAAGCGCGTGACTTGAAAACAAGATCATGCGATAGAGAGGGGCATTATTCTTGTCAAGGGTCATCAATGGTTTAGTGCGTGCATGCTCGAAGCCCAGCGTCTGCATCAATGACAACCAATATTCAAGGAACTGTGCGCGTGCATTCTCTTGTTTCATTGAGTCAACTTCAATTTCCCCCTTCCAACCGGGAGCAAACTGGTCGAATCTTGAGATTTCCTTATGGTATTCACTGTCAATATTTCTAGTGATATCCATCTGGCCGTAATAGACTATAAAATCTATCATTCGTAATTTCGAAAGTTTGTTAAGAACAGAGAATGGAAGATCTTCGGGTCTAAACGGATCTAAATAAGCTAGTTTCAAGCCATAGGGCGGGCAGCGTGCTACCGCCTCTGTAACAGTTTCATTTGATGGGCCATGAAGTGCAATAACATTCGCCCCAAGTTCTGTAAGGCGAGCTTTACAGGCCTCGAGAGAGTTTTTGTCGGCATCCCCGATTATTACCGTTCTATATTTCCCATGAGGTTTTTTACCTTCAAGAGATTTTTTATAGGCAGTTATAACTCCATTGTCGCGGATATCAGTTGCATCATTTTTGTTGAAAACTCGTCCTGGCCCACAATACAAATCGATAAGTGTGCTTTGAGCATTTCGCATTCTCACCCCATAAGATGCGGCGACGTAATCTTGAAGTAATTGATGCTTCTCAAAAGCCCAAGGCCCCACTCTCATGACAGGCAATCCGTCTCTGGGATCAGTTATAGCGCTTGGGGACGGCTCGATGGGTACGCTTGCAGCTAGGGAGGACGTCATTGTCATATTTATACTCCTTCACTCACATAAAAAAATGTTACTTTCTGCTTAAAAAATAAGGAGCCGAACGGCTCCTTGTCTCTTCCTGCTCAGTCCTTCTTACGTACAGCCTCCCTGGGCTGGGTCAAGATTATTGAGTCCATGCTTACTCTTCCTCTGACTCGACTCTACGAGAGGAGCGGCGGAAGTTCTCATCGTTTTGGCAGTACATCAAAGCGTCTCGTAGGATGCCTGCGAGTCGGTACAGGTCTTCCGGCTTGTTCAAGATGATTCGACCATTTTTGCCAATCTCTAACCCGGCCCGCTGAGCTTCCATGTTGTGGGTTTCGGTCATTGGCTCAATGAACTGAATCGCGGGGCGTCGCTTGTCACCCCAGAAGCGGAAGAGCCATCTATTCGATTTCCCACCAGAAACCACAGAGAAGTATGTCTCAGTATCTCGCATGGACAAATCTTCGCCTGGAAGAATTTCTTGGCAGATCTGGTAGAGCTTCTGCTCTTCTGGTGTCGTGATTATCTTTTCGTTGTCAGGGTCAATGATCGGCGCATCTTCGTCGGACAGCACGACCACTGGAGGCGCTTCCTCGGTTTTCTGCGGTCGTGAAAGGCTAGTGGCGACCATTGAGCTTACTGATTGAGCTACTGCCTGGACCACCAAGGGCTGAATGCTTTCCAGGAATCGCGCATTAAGCTGTCTTTGGATGGATGCTCGTGTTGCAACATAACGAACAAAGTCCACATCGCACTCGCGCAGGGAGGATGTGATGGCCTCTCGGAAAGATGACAGGTAAATATTCTCTTCAGCCATAGCGCGTAGCGCGCCTGCTTCCAGCTTATCGTGATGAAAACGGAATAGTTGCTCCGCAGCATCCTCCTGCGGAGCCTCAAAGTCGACAGTCAGGAATGGATCTTTGTCCATTATGTTTCTGTTGACCAAGTCAGTGAAAAAACGCCACTCCCTGCCGTTTGTTATTGCGGCAACCGCCACCTCTGGGGTCGCGTTGTAGTACCTGGATAGCTGAGGGCAGTGGTTCGTCAGGTCTTGGGCGTATGCCTTGGCTTCAATAAAAAGCACAGGCGTCCCATTACTGAATAGCGCGTAATCAACCCGCTCAGTGGCTTTCACCCCAGGGAAGTCAGAGCCATACTCTGCCTGAACTTTAGTTGGGTCGTATGGGCTGAAGCCAAGAATATCAAGCATCGGGAGGATCAAGGCTTGCTTGGTTGTCTCCTCCGAAATGCAGTGGGCACCAACTTTGTTCACATGCTCAATATGTGAACTGACTCGCTGTATAAACCGTTCCATTGCCTCACTCACAAAACAATAATATTTAAAATTTCTGGTTACTTTATAGGTAAAAAATATGGGGCCGTATAGACCCCATGTATCCCTATTCGATTAGAAGCCAACACTCAACTCAGTAACTCGGCTAGTGTGACGTTTCATCGTTTCAACCTTCGTCCTTTCTCACGTCCAGACCGAGCTGGGCGGCAGCATTCAGAACTGACTTTTCCAACTGGGACCTGGCGTTATTGTCCAGGGCTTGGATTTTTCGCTCATCAAGCAAATCGAACGGCCAAGCAGCCCCGTCTTCGCTGTCGCCGGTCCACATCTCTGCTGCCTTAATCGTATGAGCGATCGAAGGGCTGAAGTCTTCGATATTTACGCCCAGGCCAGACGCAAACCCCTTGGCCGCTTTCATATTCAAGGGCCTTCTGCCGTTCAAGTACTGCCACACAGCCCCCTGGTTGCCTATATCAAAGCGAGCCCCGAACTCTGCTTGGGAGAGAGACGTGCGTTCGTTGTATAGGCGTTTCAGACGCGCAGCGTCGTCTTGTGGGGTTTGGGACAGGGGTTTGCGTGTTTGCATTGGCGAAATATAGCAACGCTATTAATACGTGCAACTAGCATAGCTATTGATTCAATTTAATAGCGATGCTAGTATTTGTTCATGAACCCTATTGCTCACTACCTAAATGCGACTGGCCTGACTCAGGCTGAGTTCGCCCGGAGGATTGGCGTAAGCCAGTCTCAGGTCTATCAATTCCTGAACGATATCCGCCCAGTATCTGAAAAGGTTTGCGTGCGTATAGAGGAAAAGACGGATGGCAAGCTAAGCCGGAAACATCTGCGGCCTCATGACTGGGCTGATATTTGGCCAGAGCTTAGGAAACCTCCTCTTAGCCAGTTCGATAAGGAACTCGCCAATGTGTGATCCAGAAAAGAGAGAGCCGATACCCATCGGCCCCACAGATATCTAGTGAAGGGTAGAGGCCCCGGCCTCGCCTAAGCCGTGAAGCTCATTCCACAGCAGCCTGTCCAGCACGCCCTCTACATGGGCCTCTGTTGGGTATTCAAACATTTGCCTGGCCAGCTCTTCGGCACGATCCAGCAGCTCCAGGCGCTCTAAGTCAATTTCTTCTTCCATGCCGGTAGTGTCCGGCGCATTCAGATTCTTATCCATACGTAGTTCCCGAGGATTGCAAAGGTCTCAGGGGCTACTTTACGAAAGCAGGACGGATCAATCATGCGAAACGAATCGCACAAATCCAAGCTGAAGACGTTGCTGCACTACGTCGATCAATGGCGCGCACGCGTGGGGAGCCGGGAGGCGGTGGCCCTGGCCATTGTGGAAACCCATCAACGCCACGGACTGGAGTCCAGCAGCAAAATCCGTTTCGAGACAGCCGGTGACACATTCACGTTGGCCAAGAATGCAGCTGATCGGATCTTCCGCTGGCTCGACGATCAGACGAAAGACAACAACTACATGCCGGCGAACTTCGAGCAGTCCATTCTCCTGGCCATGCCCGAAGACCTGCGCTACGCCTATGTGAACGAAATGCTTCGTCCGCTGGGCTTCTCCGCGCGCAAGTTCATTTTCTGCTTCGGGCAAGAGTTCGATGTGGTGGACCGCGTGAAGGCGATCAACAAGGAAGGCTCGGAAGCCATGGCGGCGGTGCTGAACCTTTCCCAGGACAGCAGCTTGGATGCGATGGAAGCCGCACACAAGGAACTGTCTGAATCCATCGGTACGCAGCGCGCGGCTCGCTCGGCTCTGGAGGAGCAGATCGCCCAGCGTAAGCATGTGGGAGCCTGATATGCGTTTGATCTATCGGGAGTTCACGCTTCGGGATGGACTGAGTTGGAACAACCTTGTGGCATTGGTGCGGGCGAATGCGCGTGCCGCGATCGACAACGATAAGCCGCTCAAGGTCATCGTGACTCAAGCAGAGGCAAAGCGTCGCAGCGTCCAGAATCGCTACTACTGGGCCGCGGTGATCACTCCGATCGCTGAGCAGGCCTGGGTGGGCGGGCGCCAGTTCAGCAAAGAGTCCTGGCACGAACTGTATGGGCGCTTGTTCGGTGTTTGCGAAGACATCACGTTGCCTGATGGTGAGGTGGTTACCCGCCGGCTGTCCACCACTGATATGACGGTCTCGCAGTTTTCGGAGTACTGCGAGCGTGTTCAGGCTCATGCCGCCCAAGAGTATGGAGTGGAGTTCTCATGAGAGCCTGGAACAGTACCCTGCGTGCCAGCGGACCGCTGCGCACTTATAAGCCGATGAAAGCTACGGCCTGGAAGAAGCGGGCGCCCAAGAAGCGACCAGGTCGGCACGATGCCAAGCTGCGTAATGCCGTGCGTGGCCACCCCTGTTATTTGCAGATTCCCGGGCTGTGTCGCAGCTATCCCGACGACCCGACTGTGGTCCCGTGCCATCCCAACTGGGTGGAATATGACAAGGCAGGCGGACTGAAAGCCCCTGATTTTTATACCGTCCCTGGCTGCCACGCCTGCCACGCAGAGCTGGACCAAGGACGGCGATTCACTCGCGATGAGAAGAAAGCTATTTGGGAACGCGCGTTCGCTGCTTGGCGACCAGTGCGGGATAAGGAGTTTGTATGAGCGTCAAGGTAATGACGGCCGTATTTGAACGGTACCCAGTTGGTGGCGGGGAGATGATTCTCGCCCTGGCGCTGGCCGATCACGCTGATGATGACGGATGCAAGGTGTTCCCGTCCATTGAGCATCTGATGATCAAGACGCGGCAATCGCGCCGCACGGTCCAGTATCAGCTACGCAGGATGGAAGAGTCTGGCTGGCTGATTCTGGTCAATAGCGGCCATGGTGGACGGGGGCAGTCTCGTGAGTATCGAATCAACCTTGATTGGATTAAAGGCGGCGAATTACCGGGCCAAAAGAACGGCGCAGAAATTGCACCCATTTCTGATGAAAAAAACGGTGCAGATTTTGCACCCATTAATTCACCTGAAAAGGGCGCAATCCACGACATAAAGGGCGCATCTGACGACACAAAGGGTGCAAACGACGACATGAAAGGGTGCAACGGGTTGCACCCGCATATAACCATCATAGAACCATCAAGTAACCGTCATAAACCATCAAGTAACCGTCATAAACCATCAAAGGCTGGCGCCCTGGTTTTGCCCGATTGGCTGGATTCTGATGCGTGGTCGATGTGGGATGAATTCCGAAAAGAAAAATCCGGTAAGGCTTGGACGGAGGCAGCCAAACGGCTTTCTCTGCGAACGCTTGCCAAGCTGCATGCCGCCGGGCAGGACCCAACAGCCGCCATTGAGCAGAGCATTGAGCGTGGCTGGACCGGCTTGTTTGAATTGAAAAAATCGATTGTAGGAGCAGTGAAACATGGAAACTTTGCAGACCAAGACTATCGGGCAGGTGTCGGTGCAGACGGCAGTTTCTAGCCTGGTCGGCCAGATGCAGACCGAAGAACGGTCGTGCGTTCAGCATGGGCCTTATGTGTCCAGCTTTTGGGGTCTAGGCGGTGGTTTCTGGACTGACTGTCCTGCATGCGAGAAACAGCGCCGAGACCAGGAGCAGATAGAAGCCGTGCGCCAAGCAGAGCACAACAGGGCGCAGGCTCGTATGCAGAACGCGTTGCAACGTGCCGCTATTCCTGCTCGCTTTGCTGACCGACGATTTGAAAATTTTGAGCAGCATTGTGACGGCGCGGCCCACGCATTGACAAGCATGCAGGAGTACGCCGGGAATTTTGCTGAAACCCTGAAAGCGGGCCGCTGCATGCTGCTGGTGGGAACGGTAGGGGCGGGTAAGACGCACTTAGCAGCTGCGACCGCACATAGCGTGATAGCCCAAGGTTACTCAGCCGTGTTTGCCTCGGTGATGAGTGCGGTACGTAGCGTAAAGGAAACCTACCGACGGGATTCTGACCGCACGGAGCGCGATGCGATCGATGCACTGATTGCTCCTGACCTGCTGATCCTAGACGAGGTTGGCGTGCAGTTCGGGAGCGAAGCAGAAAAGCTGATCCTGTTTGAGATCGTCAATGGGCGCTATGAATCGGTCAAGCCCACGATCCTGTTAAGTAATCTGAATATAGAGGGCTTAAAAGCATACATGGGCGAGCGTGCTGTCGATCGATTGCGCGAGGGCGGGGGCAGGCAGATTGTTTTCGACTGGCCTAGCTATAGGGCTAACGTGAGCCGCGGCGGATAGTCATGTCTGAAATTGAAATATCTTTGAACATGCTCCCAGTGCCGAATTCTAATTTTTGGATTCTTACTGAGACAGTCTCTTTCACGAGATCAGTTAGTGCCAAGGAAATTGTTTCCTCGATTTCTTTAATAGAAAACCCTTTCATTACCTCAGACAAGGAAGGGGGATGGCGGGTTAAAGATAAATCATCAAAAGCATCGTGCGTCTTCAGCTCTTTGGAGTCAGTCATGGGGCCTCTACATAAAAAAAGCGGTGTGCTTCAGTGTATGAGAAAACTAATAACCGCGCAGCTTTCGGAGGCCGCATGAAGAGCAAGTACGGAAACCGCAAAGTCACGCTGGACGGCTACACCTTCGATTCCAAGAGGGAAGCCATGCGATACAGCCAACTCCAATTGCTGCAGAGGGCAGGGCAGATTACGGGCCTGGAACTGCAGCCGCGTTTCGAGCTGATCCCCAAGCAGCGCCGTGACGATGGCAAAGCGGAACGTGCCTGTGAGTACGTGGCCGACTTCCGGTATACGGACACGGCCACCGGCCAGCAGGTAATCGAGGATGCCAAGGGCATGCGTACGCGGGACTACGTAATGAAGCGCAAGCTCATGCTTCAGGTCCACGGCATTTCTGTTCGGGAGGTTTGATGTGTCATACCCAAGCTGGATGTACCAAGACCCATCCAAGCACGTTGATTTCGTGCGCCGGAAGCGGAAAGAGCATCAGGATCGGCAGCCCGAGGCGAAACGGGAACGGGCTCGGGAAGGACTTAAAGCGTTATTCGGGGAGGGCAACCATGCAAAAACTGAGCGGCGATGATTTGCTTTGGAACTGGGCCCGCTGGTGCTGGTCCGGGGAAACGGTGGGCAACATGGAGCGGTACGTACTCTGGGAGGACGATTACCGCCCGATCAACCAAGACCACGCTCAGGCTGTGGATGCCTTGTACCAGCGGCTGCCGCGCTATCAGGCCATGGTGGTGCAGGCTGAGTACACCCGGAAGAACTCCCACTTTGGCAACCTATCGGCATCTGAGCGCCTGGTGGTAGCTCGTCGGTGGATTCGCCAGATTACGGGAGCCATTTTGCGGGACGAGGATTACAAACGGCACCTGGAAGGATTCAGGGCTAAGGTAGAAAAGGAGATATTGCTTTGAAGTATGCGTCGGAGGTGATTGATCTGCTGGCGGCGTATCCGGGGCGTCAGTTCAAGGTTCGACATATTGTTAGATTTGTAGCACCGAACTCTACTCCTAAACAGCGCGCCTCAATCCGAGTGGGAATTCAACGGGTATTGAATGCGCTTGAGGACTCTGGGCAGATAGAGAGCTCAAG
Organism: Alcaligenes faecalis; assembly: GCF_005311025.1. Lineage (GTDB taxonomy): Bacteria > Pseudomonadota > Gammaproteobacteria > Burkholderiales > Burkholderiaceae_B > Alcaligenes > Alcaligenes phenolicus. The sequence goes on from NZ_CP031747.1 coordinate 2,421,563, forward strand.
AGGGCAGGTGACAAATGGCGCAGACGCTGAGTATTGGTGGAAAACCGCAACATCAAGTCCTTGCCGACCGCAACAGGAACCGCAACAATACAGGCAGCACAACTGTGCCTATAGGTTTTGAACAGGCCCGCCCATCGAAAGATCGGTGGGCTTGTTATTTGCTCTTTGATCTCCTGCTAGCCATACTTAATCACCTTTTACATTTAGGGGGTTATATGTTTGGCTATTCAATCCCAGAAACTGCCTGGCGAAAATCAGCTAATGTTGTTGAGGAAAAAAAAGCCGTTGAGAGCGTCGCGGATAGGCTTTTGAAAGCGATGATTAGCACGTCCAAAGATCTAGTCGATCATGGGCAGCCGATTGATATTGAGGTAGTAGATAAAAACGATATCAATATTCTTGCTACGATATCGACGCATTTCGGGCAAGGCCGCTTATTGCTTGAGTGGGATTTATCTCGTGACCAGCTTGCGGGTCTTCTCGTTGTTGAAAAGAAGAGCCGGGACAGAATGGACCGAGTTGTATGGATCCCAGTATGGGGGTTAAGCATTCCCCAGCACGGGAACCCGACGACCCTTGACGGGGCGTTTTCCATCAATCTCACCGACTACCTCGGCGGCGACAGAAGACGAACAGTTTTTGAGGGGTTGATGTGCATCGTCTACGCGATAGCCTCAGGCTCGAGTAGTTGATTCATTGGTTGTGATGTCACCGCCTCCGGGCGGTTTTTTATGGATCGAAGAAATGGCCCCGCTAGCGAGACCCTGCCCGCCTGATGATTTGGTTGGCGAGGAGGCGCAGCTATTTCTAACGCTTCGGCCCGCGCCAGAGATCGGCGAATGGGTGCAACGGAACATCTTGGCAGACGATGGCCCCATCCATAATCCTGACCATTCCCACCTGATTGATGCTGACCCGTGCTTCCTATGGGCATCGACTGCTTTTACAAAGCAAGGCCGTACAGTACTGGGCCAATGTGAGCAAGTAATGGTCCGCGCCGGAGGCTGGCAGAAAGCCCGCCAGGAGCAACAGATGCGCGAATGGTTCGGCCACGTGCCGCAATTCATCATCACCCTGGCAGCCGATTACTGCTCCCAGTGCAGCGACATCGAGTTTTGCTCGCTGGTCGAACACGAGCTTTACCACATAGCCCACGCCCTGGACGAATTCGGCGCACCAAAATTCACGAAAGAGGGGCTGCCGAAGTTGGCGCTTCGCTCACACGATGTCGAAGAGTTCGTTGGCTTGGTGAGGCGCTACGGTGCCAGTTCAGAAGTCGCCCGCATCGTCGAGGCGGCAACCAAGCCGGCAGAGGTCGGAAATATCAACATTGCGAGGGCATGCGGAACCTGTCTGTTGAAGGCGGCGTAAGACACAACCGAATGCGTATTCGCCGTATTATTCGTGTAAACCGAGCTTTGATTTGGCATCTTCGGATGAGAAAGCGGACTCCAAGTAGATGTTTTCGTGATCTCGCAGGTACTTGAGCAAACCCAGGGCAGGTGACACGGTCATATTGTCGAACAGAGCATATTTATTTATGTAATGGATAAAATTGTTTCCCGGTTTGGTGTATCCATTAGCGAATAGGATGTACAGTTCTGTGTCTGATAGTTGAGCGCGAATTATCCGACAGTATTGCCATTTCTGAGCGGGGTTTAAGAATGACTGCTCGTCTATCCACTCAAAGATTCCATAGAGTGTGCGCAGAAGTCTACCTATCCAGTCGGATCTGCTGCGGTACAGCGAGTCCCAATTGGTGGTTAGCGTAAATCTCGCTAGGTCCGGGGGGAAGCGCTCCTCCTCGGCAGGACCCCTGAATATAAAGAACGCGGCCTGTCGAAGCCCAGTTGTACCGTGCTCGATATGGTCGCTGCCTTCATGTCGTCGCAGTAGAGCTAGAGGAAACTCGAAGTCCGCAACCTGTCGATGGTATTGGTCGAGGCGCCGAAAGAATGTTTGCTCAAAATTTTGAAGTGCTAATAATTTGCTCTGGTCCCCCATCTGCTTCCTCTGATGATGAAGCGTCGCCACGAGAAGCATGATTGATGCGAACCCGATAAAAGGCCCGGCAGTGCCTCCTAAATAATTACCGAAGTTGGCCCAGTCCGTTTTATCGTCGGAAAGACTGAAGCCAGAGGCATGAGCAAACTTTATGAGATACATAGCCAAGGCAATTGTTAGAGCCAAATACCCAAGCAGCACTGCATACCAGCTTACTCGGTCGGTCTTGAGTCCTAAAAAATCCCATACCTTCTCTTTTTTATCCTGGCTCTTCATCTCTAAACCCGATTAATTATTGGCATAGTGGAGGTTGTAGCACATGGACATTAAAGACTAGACCACACCTAGACGGATTTCACATTATGGCAAAGCTCAGTGAGGCCGCGCAGCGCTTCATTGTGCAAGCGCTTGCGTGCTACGACACGCCTACTCAAGTTGCAGAGGCGGTCAAGGAAGAATTTGGTATCGACGTTCCGCGTAACCAAGTGGGCCAGTACGACCCGACGAAGGTGTCTGGCCGCCAGTTATCGAAGAAGTGGAGCGACTTATTCCACGACACGCGGGAGCGGTTTCGGAAGGAAGTTGCAGAGATCCCGATTGCTGATCAGGCCTTCCGCCTACGTCAGCTTCACCGTATGGCGAACGAGGCGATGCGCCGTAAGAACATCGTACTGGCTGCTTCCTTGATGGAGCAGGCTGCCAAGGAGATGGGCGGCATGTTCACCAACAAGCGGGAGCTGAGCGGGCCAGGCGGAAAGCCCATGGAGCATAGAACGGTGGTGGTCGATGAAAAATCAGTCGCTGCCGCCGTCTCAGCACTTGAAGATGAGTACTGATGTTGAGCCTGATGTTCTGCGCCAAGTAGCAAAGGTCCGTTGTCAGGACGAGGGGCTTTTCTTTGCCCGGTACTTCTTCAAGCAGCGCACCGGTGGAAAGATGATCGTGGCTCCGCACCATAAGGTGATCCAGCAAACGCTTGATCGTGTGGTGGCTGGTGAGATTACACGCCTGATCATCAATGTCCCCCCTGGGTACACCAAGACCGAGCTGGCAACGATCAACATGATCGGGCGAGGCCTGGCGCTGAACAATCGCGCCCGGTTCATGCACCTGTCTTACTCGCACAATCTGGCGCTACTGAACTCCAGTACTGCGCGGGGGATTGTGAAGTCACAGGCTTACCAAGGCATGTGGCCCATGGTGCTGCGCGACGACGCCGATAGCAAAGCCATGTGGTGGACTGAGCACGGCGGTGGCGTGTATGCGTCGTCTGCTGCCGGTCAGGTCACTGGCTTTCGGGCTGGGCATATGGAACCAGGCTGGCAGGGGGCGCTGATCATTGACGACCCGGTCAAGCCTGATGATGCATACAGCGACACGGTGCGCGGCGGCATTAACGACCGATTCAATGAAACGATTAAATCACGGCTGGCGATTGAAACCACGCCGATGATCGTGATCATGCAGCGGATTCACTACCAGGACCTGAGCGGCTACTTGCTGCGTGGCGGGTCTGGGGAAAAGTGGCACCACCTTAACTTGCCGGTGATCATCGACAACAGCCTGCCGTACCCGGAAGAGAACACGCACGGCATCCCGATTGACCACGGCCTACCCGATGGCTGGCTCTGGCCCTTCAAGCACAACGAGTCGCACCGGACGGCGCTGTTTTCTCACCGGCGAACCGCAGAGGCGCAGTACATGCAGCGTCCGCGCCGATTCAATGCCGAGGGGGCGCTGTGGACTGAGGCACTGATTACAGCGGCCCATGCTCTACAGATCCGGCATGAGTTGGTACGCACGGTGGTGGCGGTTGATCCGGCCACTACGGCGAGCGACGAAAGCGACGAGACCGGCATTGTGGCCGCCAGCTCCTACGGGGCAGGCGACAACCGCCAGTATTCGGTAGATGGTGACTACAGCGGTAAGTACAGCCCGAACGGCTGGGCGCAGAAGGCCATTGGTGCATACGAGCAGCACAATGCCGATGCCATCGTCATCGAGACGAACCAGGGCGGCGACATGGCTGAGTCCACGCTGAGGAATGCTGGATTCAAGGGCCGCATCGTGCGTGTCCATGCCAGCAAGGGTAAGTTTGCCCGAGCTGAGCCAATCTCAGCCCTCTATGAGCAGGGGCGGGTCGCGCACAAAGGCGCTCTGTACCTACTCGAAAACCAACTTATGGAATATGTGCCAGCAACGGCCAAGAAATCGCCTGACCGGCTTGACGCCATGGTCTGGGCGCTGACTGAGCTGGGCGGCACGCAAGCCGTGGGCCTGATGATTCCAAAGCGCCTACTTCAAGGCAGATAAATGGCAATTTTCAATGTTTCAGCGCGAGACGGCAGCGTTTCGCTGGTTATCCGTGCGCGCTGCATGTCCTGTGCGCGGCAATTGGCGGCGGATCGGTCGCCTGTGCATGAAAAGCGCTTGTGGCGTGATCCGGAGATGTCCAGTGTTGAACTGGTCGGCCATCCGGAGCGTCTGGGCTATTTCAGCGAAGGCATGAACGGGATACTTAAGCGGATTACGACATGACGGCAAGCAATCTACAGCTGGCGGTGAACCATGCTATGCATGATGCCGCGTTGGCGCGTGCCCGCATGAACCTGCTCAATCCTTTGGGTATGGGGCTGGACGATAAGCGGGCTGCTGCCTGGTGTGAGTACGGCTTTAAACAGAACCTGGACTTCCATGATTTCTACAAGCTGTATCGCCGCAATGGTTTGGCCAGCGGCGCGGTAGAGAAGTTGGCAGGGACTTGCTGGAAAACAAATCCTTGGGTGATAGAAGGTGACGAAGAGGATGAGTCCCGCAAAGAGACGGGCTGGGAAACGAAAGCAAAGCGAGTTCTGACGGCCCGGTTGTGGCGTCGGTTTCGTGAGGCTGATGCCCGGCGCTTGGTAGGCCGGTACTCGGGCCTTGTGTTGCGGGTCAAGGACAGCGGCAAATGGCATGAGCCAGTGAAGGGCGGCTCCAAGGCCCTAGTCGATGTGGTGCCTGTGTGGGCTGCAACGCTACGGGTGTCTGAGTGGAATACCGATCTGGCGTCAGAGAATTACGGCAAGCCCGAGTACTGGAGCTATGTAGAGCAGAGCACAAACGGGCAGCCTGGTCGAAACATCAAGATTCATCCTGACCGCGTGTTCATACTGGGCGACTACTCCGGCGACGCCATCGGCTTTCTTGAGCCTGTCTATAACAACTTCGTGTCGCTGGAGAAAGTGGAGGGCGGCTCGGGTGAGTCATTTCTGAAGAATGCAGCCCGCCAGCTCAACGTCAATTTCGACAAAGAGATCAACTTCGATAATCTCGCCTCCTTATACGGGGTGAAGCCTGAAGAGTTGCGCGAGGCAATGAACGAAGCCGCGGTGGAAATGAACCGCGCTAACGACGTGCTGTTGAACACTCAGGGCGCAACAGTCACTCCGCTGGTTTCTACAGTTCCCGATCCCAGCCCCACCTACAACATCAACCTGCAGACCATTTCAGCCGGTCTGGATATCCCAAGCCGCGTGCTTGTTGGCAATCAGCAGGGGGAACGAGCCAGCACCGAGGACCTGAAGTTCTTCTACGCACGCTGTCAGTCACGCCGCATGGATCTGTCTTTTGAGATCGAGGATTTGGTTGACCACTTGGTGCGCATTGGTGTGCTGGATGCCACAGGCGAAAAGACGGTCATGTGGGATGACCTCACAGAGCAGACCTTTGCCGAGCGGCTGGATAACGCCGCGAAGATGAGCACGATCAACCAGACCGCTTTGGCGACGGGTGAAGAGGTGTTCGGCAACGACGAGATACGGGTTGCTGGTGGCTTTGATCCTAAAGACAGCGAGCCGTTAGATGAAGGCGACGATAAGGACGAGGATGGCGACGAAACCGAAACCCCCGATCCTACCCCGTGACCTGCGTGACCCGACTGGCGTAGATATGCTGGAACGACGCGCAATGCGGGACTTCAATGTGCGCATCAAGAAGGTAGCCAAGGCTTACCGCGCTGCGCTGGATGAAATACCAGCTGAGCCAGTGATTAACCGGCGCTACCAGTTTCGGCTGGATACGTATCTGTTGCGCACATTACTGGCAAGGCTGGATGCAATCGTTGCCGAGATTCTGCTGGAAGGGGGCGACGAGAATATCTGGCTCTTTGACCGGTACGTCGAGGTCGCGGCCACGCGCGGCACGGCCCAGGTGTTCGCCAATCTGTCTCAGCAGTCCGCAGCGTACAGGGGCGGGCGCATCTCATTGCAAGAGGTTCTACGCAGTGAGCCGCATCGCCGCCGTATGGCATTGCTCAGTGCTCGGGTAGCAGAAGAAATGAAGGGCGTTGTCGGAGATGTGAAGGCGAACATGACTCGTGTGCTGACTGATGGCATAGGGCGCGGCCTGAACCCCAGAGAGGTGGCAAAGAACCTGACCGCCCAGGCCGGTATTGAAACACGGCGGGCGCATCGGGTTGCACGCACTGAAATCACCACAGCGCTCAGGCGTGCCAAGTGGGACGAGGCCAGCGATGCAGAACAGGATTACGGCTTGCAGACCAAAGAGCTTCACTTGTCTGCGCTGAGCCCCACAACACGGGCTACGCACGCAGCCCGGCACGGAAAGCTATTCACGCGGGACCAGGCACAGGACTGGTGGAGCCAGAACGGGAACAGTGTGAATTGCAAGTGCACGACAGTGAGCGTGATGGTCGATGACGAGGGGAAACCGGTTGTGCCTTCGATCATTCAACGTGCGCAGAAAGCAAAAACCAATATGGAGAAACGAGGCTATGCCTGGTCAGACACAGAATAGCGGGCCGATGCAGGTCAATGTGACCACGCAGGTCAACAGTCAGCAGATCCGCAAGGTGACGCATAACAATCGTGAGCATTGGGTTCTGCCCAGCTACACGCTGCCAGCCAACGTGGTCATGAACGGTGGTTTGTACCCGGCCAGTGAGATTGATGCCCACTATCAGGGGCTGGAAGGAACGCTGGCGCCGCTGGGGCATCCGCAGGTGGACGGTCAGTTCGTGTCGGCTTTTAGCCCCGAGGGCATCAACGTTGGCCATGTAGGCGCATTCAACCGTAACGTGAAAAAGTCCGGCAACCGCATCTACTTGGAGAAGTGGGTAGATGTAGAGGTTGCACAGCGCACCGAGGAAGGCCGAGCCTTGCTTGAGCGTGTGGAAGCCCTAGAACGTGGCGATGATGTGCCGCCGATCCACACCAGCGTGGCAGTGTTTCTGGATCGCCTGGAGGCGAACGAAGAACAGAAAGCGGCCGGCGCGGAGTGGGTCGCCAAGATCAAGAGCATGGACCACGACGCCATTCTTATGGATGAGGTGGGGGCGGCAACGCCGGAGCAGGGCGTTGGCCTCATGGTCAATGCGGACCAAGCCAAGCCCTTACAGGCCAATTCTGGCGCGTTGGTGGGCGAATCCTTCCGGGAGCGCGAGCAACGCCTGGACCGAGCCGCCAAAGAGCGTTTCGCTCAAGGCACTGACGAATATGCCTGGGTTGCCGACTTCACGGACAGCCAAGCCATCATCGTGCGTAATGGTGGCGCTGCTGAGGTTTATGGATACAAGACCGAGGCCGGGAAGATCGTCTTTGACGACACCGGCGCGGCTGTTGTGCGCCAAGAGTCCTGGGTGGCGGTAGTCGCCAATAGCATCAAGAAAGGCGCGCAGAAGATTTTTACCCCGCAGGCCCGGCCTGCAGTCAACAACAAGGAGGGCGAAATGCCTTTAACCCCTGATGAACGGGCCGATTTGGTGAAAGATTTCGGTGCCGCTGTTACTCCCATCGTGAATGCTGCGGTGGCTGAGGCGATCAAGCCTATTGCCGATAAGGTGGATGGCCTCGAAGCAAACCAGAAAACCATTGTGGATACGGTTACCGCTAACGCCAAGGCCGAAGAAGCCGACAAGCGTAAGGCTGTGGCTGCCGTACATGGCGATATTGTGGCCAACGCGCTGTCCGGTGAAGCCCTGGATGCCATGCATAAGTCCCTGGGCACTGCTGCACCGCTGGGTGCCGGCCATATCGAAACTAACAGCAACGCACTGACCGCTGATGTCACTGCGCTGCCAAAGGAGTAAGACATGAGCCGATACCGCCGTGTAAATATCGATGGCAAGTCCATCACTGAAACCCGTGTGGCTGCCGCTGCGCTGTTGTCTGGCACGTTCGCCGTCATTGATGCCGATGACAAGTTCGCCCAGGCTACTGCCGCAGTCGGTCGCGTTTACGTCATCAACTGCGCCTATCACCAAGGCCTGAATATCCGCGACGCTGTGCCCGTTGGCGATTCCGCTGTTGGCGATTACGTCGAAGAGGGGCGTGAGCTGGCTGTCCTGTGTCCTGCCGGTGCCTACAAAAAGGATTCGCCCATCAAGATCGGCGCGAATGGACAAGGCGCTTTGGCTACCGACGACACCGACACCGTGATTGGCTACAGCCAAGACGAAGTGACGCTGACCGCCGCTGACTTCATCCGCGTGCGCATGCGTGTCGGCACTGTGGCTGCTGCAACCATTGAGCCATAACAGGAGAAACACATGTTTTTTACCCAATCGGCTATTGCCGCCCATCCTCGATTGATGGGGCACCTCCAGGCGTTGCAAGCCAATCGCAATATCTGGAACAACCAAGACGCGGCCTTGCTGGCAGCAAACCGTGCCGTGATGACGCCGGAAATGCTGCAGGCCAACGCGCTTGCAGGCCTGGGCCGTGAGTTCTGGCAGGAAGTAGACAATCAGATCGTCTCTTACCGTGACCAAGAAACCGGCATGGAAATTGTCAACGACCTGCTGGCCGTACAGACCGTGTTGGATATTGGCAAGACGGTGAAGTCGTACAACATCGCTGGCGATATCGCTGATGATGTGTCGATCAGTATCGACGGCCAGGCACCGTACTCATTCGATCACACTGAATACGACAACGATGGTGACCCGGTGCCAATCTTCACGGCAGGTTACGGCGTGAACTGGCGCCACGATGCTGGTCTGCGTACCGTTGGCATCGACCTGGTGCTGGACTCCCAAGCCGCCAAGCTGCGCAAGTTCTACAAAAGCATCGTCAGCTATGTGCTGAGCGGCTCCGAGCGAATCCGCGTTGACGGCAAGCCCGGTCAAGGCCTGAAGAACCACCGCAATACGATCAAGCTGAACCTGGGCAGCGGTGCCGGTGGCGCGAATATCGACCTGACTACGGCCACGCCGCAGCAGATCATTGAGTTCTTCACCAAGGGCGCATTCGCTCAAGCAGCGCGCAACAATAAGGTCGAGGCCTACGATGTGCTGTGGGTGTCGCCCGAGATCTGGGCCAACCTGTCTCAGCCGTACCTGATTCAACTGGGTGCTGGTGGCGGTACTGTTGCTGGCTCCGTGTTGGACGCCGTCAAGAGCTTCATCCCCGCCCGCTCGATCCGTCAGACGTTTGCATTGTCCGGCAACGAGTTCATCGCCTACCAGCGCCGCCAAGACGTTGTTTCCCCTCTGGTCGGTATGGCAGTTGGCACCGTGCCGCTGCTGCGCCTGCGCCCACAGGACAACCATAATTTCCAGATCATGTCGGCCATGGGCTTACAGATCAAGCGCGACGGTGATGGAAAATCCGGCGTGCTGTACGGCGCGGACCTGAGCTAAGGAGATGGGAATGGCGAAATATCAAGTCGTTCGTGCTTGGCATGGGGTATCCGTTGGTCAAGTAGTAGAGATGGAGAAGGTGCACCCATCTCTCAAGGCCAACGTCATCCCGTTGACTCAAGCTGCTCCTGTCTCCGACGAGGCCGGTGATCTACTGAAACAGGCCAAGGCGGAAATTGATGCGATGCGCGAACGCGCCCAAGCCGAGCTGGCGCAACGCGTGGAAGAAGCCAAGCAGGAGACTCAGGCCGAGGCGGACCGCATTATCAGTGAAGCAACAGCCGAAGCTGAGCGTATCAAGCAAGACGCACAGCAGAAGGCCGGGGAGCTGACGCCAGCAACGCCAGATGCGGGCAGTAAGCAGACGAAAGCTAAGTAACCGCCATCCAGGCGGTTTTTTTATGCCCGATCACTCGGGCAGACGCTTCCAAGCAACCTTAAATCGGTAGGTGCCGAGCCTGAGAGGGTGGAAGAGCTTTGAAAAGTCCGGGGCTGCCCATAGCGGGCGGCCCTTTTCTTTTCGGAGAACGAAATGAGTTCGCTGACAATCATCGATACAGTTATTCAGCAGGATGGAGACGGCCGGTATAGCTTGAACGATCTGCACCGTGCATCCGGTGGCAGCCCTAAGCACCGGCCTGGGCAGTTTATGCGGCTGGACGCCACCAAGTTGCTTGCCAAGGAAATTCAGTGCGCAGATCAGCGCAGTGCATTTCACGTCGTTAATGGCGGCCCATTGCGCGGCACGTATGTGTGTAAGGAGCTTGTTTACGCCTACGCAATGTGGATCAGCCCTGCGTTCTGCTTGAAAGTAATTCGTGCATACGATCAGGCGCAGACCAATGCTATGGGAGCCTATCGGCAGCTTCAAGCTCTGATCGCAGAAGAGGTTTCGACGCAAGTCCGAGCCTCCTTCGGATCCCGCTTGATGCTTGAGCGAAAACGGGCTATCCCCGAGCTGCAAAAGCGGCGCGAACGGCTGGAGCATGAAATCCAGCCATCTTTAACACTCAACTGACCCGGCCAAGCGCCGGGTTTTCTTTTTTGGGGGGGCCACATGATCACCGCTGAGCAAGCCCAGCAATATCTGACCAGCCAAGGGATCAGCAAAGTCCCTGATTTCATCTTGGCTGCTTGGATTGAGTTGGTCAACAGCATCCAAGGATGCCTGGACGAGCATTACACGCCAACTGTAGCGCTGCTGATTCAGTCCTACTTATTGGCCCTTATGGCTTACGGACAGGGTGATAAGTACATCAGTAGCCAAACTGGCTCGAGCGGCGCTTCCCGTTCCTTCCGATATCAAGGCTTTGCCGACCGGTGGCGCGGGATGCTTGGGTTGCTGCGCGGCCTCGACAAGCATGGCTGCGCCACCGGACTGATTCCGCCTGATCCGACTGTCCAGGCTCATGGTGGCCTGTGGATTGCCAAGGGTGGCTGTCATTCTGGGGGGCGTTGATGAGCGAAACAGCTAACTGGAGCTATACCAACACCGCCACCGTGAAGCCCTATATAGGCACGGACGAGTGGGGCGGCAGCAAATACGGTGAGCCATACGAGATCGCCTGCACCTGGGCAGCCAAGTCAGAACAGATGCGGGATTCGCTGGGGGCGGAGTTTGTTACGCGCAATCAGATCTACACCGAGGACAAACGCCCTCGCTTTCTGGACCTGATTCAACTCAATGGCTCGACTGAATGGCAGGAAATCCGAGCAGTAACAGGCTGGGATATGTCTTTTTTCGACGAAGAGCCTGACTTTCTACTGGTGACGTGATGGCAGTCCGAGGAATCAAGCAGGTCAAGAACAATATGCGCAAGCTCCAGGCCGAGATCCAAGGGCGTCGAACAGAGGCTGCCGTATATGCGGTCCTGTCTCAAGGGGGCGCGGCTGCCGCCACGATGACTCCGGTGGATACCAGCACCCTGATCAACAGCCACTTCGTGGAAATCAAAGCCGATGGCGACAAGGTGACGGGCCGAAACGGCTACAGCGCCGAGTATGCCGCTGCTGTTCATTCCGCGCCTGGTGTGCTCAAGGGCCAGGAGCGTCCCGGAAACCGGGGTCAGTATTGGGACCCGGACGGCGAGCCGCACTTTTTGACGGCAGGCTTTGACCAGATAGCCGCAGATGTGCCGCGCATTTTAAGGAACGCATACCGTGCTTTTGATCGACGTTCGTAACTGGGTGGTGGCGGCTCTGCCGGCAGATTACTTGGCGATGTTCTCCTGGGTGGAGTCATCGAGGTCAGAGGATGCAGCAAGCCGCTACTGCATCGTCCAGCAAACAGGTGGGGCTGGCCCCATTGTTGAAACCCGCTATCCGCGCTTTCGTGTGGTGCTGCTGGGTAAGCGCAACGACCGCAGCGATGCGCAGAAGGTCATGACAGACATCGAAGCGTTGCTACAGGCAGCTATGGGCGATGCCTTCCCATGCGGGGCCGCCAGTATCCGAGCAATTACCGAGCCAGTCGGCCCGGGGTTCACCACAGAAAACCGGGCATGGGCTCAGGTTGATTTTGAGATCATTATTTAGGAGGGCCAGATGGCTACCTGCAAGAATCAGAAATTTGTCGGCCGCACGGCCATTTTGGAATATGCCATTGGTTGCGGCGACCAGATGCCCGCAGCGGCAGACTGGAAGCGCCTGGGTGCCATGCGCGCCAAAGAGCTGACTATCGAATGGGAAACCACCGATGCGACGGCTGATGACTCTATCGGTGCATTGCGTGAGAATCTTGCCACCTTCCAGACCCTGAGCGTATCCGGTGATGGTGTCCTGAAGGTTGCCGGCACTGGCGCCGCTGCCTTGATCGCGCTGACCAAGCACGTTATCAAGCCAGAAGCAACGGGCGGTGAGCCAGTGGCTTGGATTCGTCTGACTTTCCCTGATCTGACGTTCACCTTCTTCTCGATCGTGACAAACATGTCGCGCTCTGCGCCTTATGATGATGTTGCTACTTACTCGTTTGAGGCCAGTGCGACTGCCAGTGACTTCGGTTTGATGGTGGAAGATACGCCAGATCCTGACGCTCCAGCCGTGGACACTGTGGCCGTTACTCCGGCTACTGCCAGTATTGCCGAGGGCGCTACCCGTCAGTTGACCGCTGCGATCACGCCCACCGGCGCGGCCCAAGGCGTTATTTGGTCGTCCTCGGATACTGACACAGCAACTGTCTCCCAGACGGGGCTGGTCACTGCCGTGGCAGCCGGTACTGCCACTATCACAGCAACCAGTACGGCAGACTCGGCTAAGAAGGGAGAGTGCGCCGTTACGGTGACCGCATGATGATCCTTACGGATGTCGGTGAGGTCGGCGTTCACGTAGGTGAGCGGGTGCATATCCTGCGCCCGTCACTCTACGCGATGTCGCAACTCGGTGAGCCACGGGAGATTGTGGAGTTGTTTGCCGCAGTGATGGGCGAGGCCCCAAGTTTGGTGGATGCGCTGGCAGTCGTACTGGCCTGCTCGGATGAGGATTTGTCCGATCTCTTTGGCTGCGTGTTGGCCGAAGGCGAAAAACTGACTTACGAGCCAGGGCATGTCGAGGCAGGGGCCGTTGTGTTGCTTGCCCGCTGCCTGCTTAAGCATGGCATTACCGGATCGTTGCCCGAATTGCCCCGGCCAGCAGACCAGGAGCCGGAGTACGTGCAGGAGTTCGACGCCCGTGCTCATGTGTCCATGGCAATGGCGCATCTTGGGGTTTCTGAACGGGACGCCTGGCAGATGACCATGACCGGCTTAGTGGGGGCGCTACGTGCGAAGTTTCCGCCCTTGCAGAATGATTCGCCTGGCGCAAGAGCCCCCAGCAAGGCTGAAATGGAAGAGGCGCTGGCTTGGCATGATCGGGTTCTGGCTGCCAGGGCTTAGCGTTGTCTAGCGTGGGCTTGCTACGTTGGGTAATATCTCCTTATTCATAGAGATTGGAGAGGGGAGATGAAAGTACTAGCAGGAGCCCTATTGCTATCGGCCACATTTCTTGCTGGCTGTGCCACGACATCAGGTTTAGAGCCTACAGTAAGTAAGAGCGGTTTTGATGGCGCCACTGTTGTGAACATCGTTCCACATGGGAACACGTGCGCGGAGCACTGTACTCAGATCGGAGCGCAATGGAATTCTCAATCGCCGACTAAGGCCATTCTGACCATTGGCGTGCTGGGTTATACCGGTTTCAGAAACATTGAAAAGGTTGAGCTGCGGATAGGCAAGGATGTTCGTGTTCTTGAGCCCAATCCAGGCCTCACGCGCCACGTGAAAGAGCAGTACATGACTTTCTACGAGTCAAAAAAAGACTACACCGTCAATCTCGACTTGGTTCGCAACATCATTGCTTCTAATGATGTTTGGCTGCGAATTAGCACCAATGATGGCGTGATAGAAGATGCCATTGTTTCTGGGGCGCAAGATAGTAAGGGTTTTAATGCCTTGAAGCGTTTTATCGCTGAGGTCGATTCTCACTAATCAACTGTATGTTTTATATACCCGCTTCGGCGGGTTTTTTTATGGGCGAAAGAAATGGCTGAGAGTGTCGGGGCAATCTACTATACGGTCGAGGCAGAAACGGCCAAGCTGATTAGTGATCTGGAAAACGCTAATAAGCGCCTCGAAATGCTTGAATCAGGCTTCAACAAAACAGATGCGTCCGCAAGAAAAGCGGATATGCAGCTAACCAAGACCGCCGCAGCCGTGAGAAACCTTGGAAACGAAGGGGCGGGGGCGGAGAGAAAGATTGGTGGCTTGGTGAAGATGTTGGGCGGCCTCATCGCTGTGCAGGGCATTGGCGGAATCATCAGCCTAGCAGAAGGCTACAACGAGATGGCCGAACGCATTCGGATGGCTACTGGCAGCGTCGAGGAATATGAGATGGCCCAGGCTCGGCTGCTGGCTGGCGCAAACCGAACCTACCGAAGCCTGGAAGAAGCGCAGGAATTGTTTATCAGAACTGCAGACTCCTTGCGCGAAATGGGCTATAGCACAGAGCAGTCTCTCGATGTTACTGATAGCTTGAGCTTGGCCTTTGTTAAGAGCGCAACCAGCGCTGATCGCGCCAAGATAGCAATGGGGGCGTTCTCACGGTCCTTGTCAAAGGGGCGGGTTGATTCTGATGCCTGGGAGATGATGCTTATCAGTATTCCTACGTTGGCTGACGACATGAGCGCCGCCCTAGGAAAGTCGGCGCAAGAAGTGCGAAAACTGGGAGCTGAAGGCAAGTTGACAACCAAGGAGCTTACGGAAGGGTTGCTGGGCTCATTGGAGAAAAATGGCGAAGCGGCCGATAACATGGCCACCACCGTGGCCGATGCGTTTACCAATCTGCGCAATTCCCTTGCCGTCTATGTGGGCGAGGCTAACCGGGCCAGCGGCTCGACACAGCTTATATCCAGCGCAATCGTTTCCCTAGGCGAAAACATCGACCTGGTGGTCAAGTCGCTCATGCTGCTGGGCGCGGGTGCATTGGCTAAATACATTGCATCCCAAGGCTTGGCCACCATAGCCAGCCTTAAACAGGCATTGGCAGCACGACAAGAGGCCGCCACGGCATTGCAAGCCGCCCAGGCACGGAATGCGGCTGCCGTTGCGGCATTGGCCCACGCACGCGCTAATATTGGACTCACGACAAGCACCACAGCACTTGCGGCAGCAGAGAAAGCGGCTACAGTAGCGGCCGCTGGCTTGGCCACAGCGCAACGGGCGGCCAGTGCCGCTAGCGTCGGTATGTTGGGTATCTTGGGCGGCCCGGCTGGAGTTATTGCAATAGCGGCCAGTGTGGCCGCTGGCTTTCTTTTGATGGGCGATAACGCGGACAAGGCGGTCAAAGATATTGACGAATTGACTGGATCGCTTGATGGTCTTCATCAAAAACAGCTTGAACTGAGAAAGCTTGACCTAGAAGAAGCCATAAGGAAAAACGGGGAGGCGCTTGAAGAAACGTCAGTGAGTGTTAATGCTCTGCGCAAGGATTACGAGGATCTGCACGCACAGCTTGGGCGTGGCGTTTCTGACGATGATCTGAAGAACCTCACGCACACCATTACCGAGCAGGAGGTGGAGTTAACTAAGCTGGCCGACAAGCATTCACGACTTGAAACGGCGCTACTCAACGTGAATTCAGCGCTGCAGCAGGCCGCGGCCTCACAGCGAAGCCTGAATCAAGCGATGGATGACAGCCCCACGGACGACTATTTAAAGCGCTTGGTGGACCGAAAACACGCCCTTATTGATGGGAACAGTGCCACCAAACAGGCAGAGCGCTATATCAAAACCCTGAACAACGTCACGCCGGAGCGAATAGAGCAGATCCGAAAGGAAGCAGCGGAAATTGATCGGCTTGCAGCAGCACAGCGAAAAAGCACCCAAAGCCGTGGGGCTGGTAAAAAGGCCGAAACAGAGGCTGAGCGCTCTTACAAGCAAAACTCTGAAAGCTTGCGCAAGATGGCTGAATCTTTCGCGCTGGCCCACTTAGAGGGGGAGCAACTCGCCGTAGTCCAGGCGCGACTATCTTTAAATGACTATGCCACTCCTGAGCAGATCGAGAGTGCTGAAAAACTAGCGGTAGCGTTGCATAAGGTCAACGAGGCTCAAAAACTTAAAACCAAAGTTGGTGATGATCCTCAAGCTTATATTCGTGGGACTGATGACCCGTTGTCAGGTGGAGCATTTGATGACCAAGTGGCGCGCTATGACGCTGAGGCCATTAAAGAACAGGAACGGCATGAGGCTTCACTTATTCGGCTACGGGAGGCAATGGAAGCGCAGAAGCTCACGCTGACAGAGTACTACTCACAGTTTGAGGGCCTGACCGAAACTCACAACGCCCGTATGGGGCAGATAGATGCTGCTCGGCAATCGACGATGCTCAGTACTTACGGCTCTGCCTTCGGCAGCATAGCTAGCTTGATTCGAAATTCCCAGGGTGAGCAGTCGGGAGCGTATAAGGCTATGTTCGCTGTGACGAAAGCATTTGCGATTGCTGATGCTGGGCTGAAGCTCAATATGGCGATTATGCAAGCTATGGCGGACCCCACCGCTTTGACGCCTATGCAGAAACTTGCAAATTACGCTGCGATTGCGTCGGCGGGTGCTGGGCTGCTGTCCAGTTTGTCATCCGCGTCGTTTGGCGGTCGCCAATACGGCGGCCCCACACAGCCAGGCAAGATGTACCGCATCAATGAGAACGGGGCGCCAGAGGTGTTCAATTCGGCAAATGGTCAGCAGTTTATGTTGCCCAACACCCGTGGTCATGTCGTTAGCAACAAGGACGCGTCTGTCTCTAAAGGGGGCGAGGGCGCACCGCGCATCACGCTGAATCTGATTGAGGATGCCTCGCGTGCTGGGCAGGTCGATCAGCAGCAGTTAAACGACGAGCATATTTTAAATGTGTGCGTTGCCAGCATCCATGGCGGTACGCAGTTGGCTGGAGCCATTGAGGGAACGTATGGCTCAAGGAGACAGGGACGATGATAGAAACCAACATTGATTTCCCTGCAGGCCTTCCGAATGGGCTTCGGGCAGACCACCAGGCCAACCATGTTCAGCCGTTCCAGCGTACAACCATGGCTGATGGACGGGCACGGCAGCGCCGTCGATTTAGCTCCGTTCCCAGCATGCAGACCTTTACCTGGATCTTCAAAGCCAATGAAGCCGCGCTATTTGAGGCGTGGTTTCGGGACGCCATTAAAGACGGGGCAGAGTGGTTCAACATCAAGCGCCTGACCCCGCTGGGGATGTCTGTGCTGGTGTGCCGCTTTTCCAGCATGTACCGGGGACCGGTGCTGCTTGGCGTAGATCGCTGGCAGTTTTCGGCGGAGCTGGAGGTGTGGGAGCGTCCGCTTATGCCCGTCGGCTGGGGCGAGTTTCCCGAGTTCGTTCTGGGGGCGAGCATCATCGATATTGCACTTAATCGGGAGTGGCCAGAAGCATGAGTGTTCTAGAGATTGTGCATGCAAGCGCTCCGGCCGATGCAATGCTGCTTTATACGCTTGAGGTTTCCGCACCTGGTGTTACTCCAGTTCGGATCGTTCAGGGCTATGAAGATCGAATGCTCGGAGTTGACGGGCAACTGGTGCTGTTCGAGGCAGCAGCCGTTGAGTTATCGCTGCCGTCGCGTAACGCCTCTGGTCAGCAGACGTTGCGGTTTGGTATTGCCGGGGCCAACGAAAGAATACGGCCTATTGTCGATGCCATGCTCGAATCCGGGCAAATGGTGACACTGACTAGCCGTACGTACTTGGCTAGTGACATTACGGCACCGGCAGAGCGGCCGTATGTCATGACCGTGCTGAGCGGGCAGTTTGAGAACGGCACGTTTGTGGCGGAGGCCAGTTATTACGACCTGCTCAATACCGCTTGGCCGCGAGAGCGCTACACGGCAGAGTCAGCACCCGGGATTCAATGGCTATGACGATCGATGACTTTCTACGTACGCGGTACAAGCCGTTTGGCCGCACCGTTCCGGAGCTGGACTGCTGGGGGCTGGTCAGGTTGGCCAGAGCTTCGCTGTTCGGCAGGGCCATGCTGCCCAGTTATTCGGAGACGGACCCGGAGGATAAAGCAGGCCTGACCACGGCAGCTAGCGAAGTGCGGGAGGAGGGCGGGTTCAAAGAGGTGCAGCCCAAGCCTGGAGCCATCGCCACCGGCTGGCGTGCACGGCTTTGCGTGCATGTCGGGCTTGTCGTAGAGGCAGACGGCAGACTCTGGGTGCTGGAGACAGACACTGGAACAGGCCCAACGCTTACCAAAATCAACGCTTTTGAGGCCCGCTACACGCGGGTTGTTTTTTATGACGATCAGAGTCTTTCTTAGCGGGACGTGTGAGCAGCCTTGCGAGACGCACGAATGGACCGGCACTTTAGCCGGTTTTTTTGCGTCCAAAGGCTTGACGTATACGCTGGCAGAGCAGCCCAAGTCTCACGTAACGGTCAATGGTAAGCCATTGCCGATGCTGGAGTGGGCCGATCGTCATCTGGATGCTGGTGATGACGTGGAAATGCGTCTGATACAGCATGGAGGCGTGTTCTCGGGCTTGGGCAAGTTGCTTGGCAGCATCTTCAACTTTGCCTTTGGCTGGCTGATGCCTAAAAGCGGGAGCCAGAACTACGGCTCCCCGGAGCAGGGCCAGCGTCTTGAGACGACTTCAGCAAAGGCCAATCAGCCCAAGCTGGGCGATGTTGTGCCTGAGCTGGCCGGTCGCTTTCGTCGCTTTCCTGATTACCTGACGCCGCCACGCCGACGTTTCGTGAACTGGCGCGAGCAGTGGCTGGAGTTCCATGCGTGTATCGGGCCTGGCCAGTATCAGATCAACGACACAGACGTGAAAGTGGGGGATACGCCGTTTTCTGCTTTGGGTGCGGACGGCTCCTATGCTATCTACGGGCCAGGGGCAGATCTCTCGGGAACGTCTACACACGAGCACTGGCACACAGTCCCTGCGGTCGGTGGTACATCTTCGGGCACGGCAGGTCTGGAAATGTCCACGGAGATGGCAAACCGGGAGAACACTCAGCCTGCAAGCTACTCGTTCGATGGAAGCTATATCTGGCGCTCTTCCGATAGCGAATTTCCTCCTGGCTGGGGGGCTGGAACACTGGTCAACATTCGGTTTCCGCAGCAATTTGAGGTGTCGCGGGAAAGCCCGCCTTTTCTTCCGCAACGCAACCGATTCACAGGCGCTTTCAAGCACCTAATGCCACTGGGCGGCTTGGGCGCGAACGGTCTTTCTATGGAATTCAACAGCCAACGATACGAGGTGGTTGTCGGCTCTATGGATTTGGATGAGAACGGGGATGGTTGGATCGAACTCACCTTTCCACGAGAGAATCCAGAGGAACCAATTTCTTGGGTCAATTTTGTTCCGTTAGGTCAGCAAACGCTTGTATTCCAGCGGTCTCCAGTTCCACGCTATTCAGTCCAACAATACTCTTCAGACAATATCGTTGTTTGGCGTTTATTGCCCAACGGAAACAACGATTCTGATTGGCGCGGCTTCCCGCAACTGACCAGCTCAGAAGCGACAGTCACATTCAACGGCGGCACGGTCTATGGCGAGTGGAGTAGCGAGTTTGTGGCCACGCCTGGTAAAGAAACCACGACTGGCATAGAAATCGATTTCTTCTTTCCGAACGGACTGGGGTACATACGCGATAACGGCGATGTCACCACCCAAGGGCTGGGCATCGAAATTCAGTACCGCAATGCAGATGGCGGCCCACGCACGACGATCAGCAAGTGGTATGAAAACTGGACGCTGGATCAAATCGGGATTACCGAGTCGATCAGTGTCCCGCAAATGCGGCCGGCTGTTCGTGTCCGGCGGGTGGGTGCCAGCGCCACGTCAACGCAGGTCAAAGACACAATCCAGTGGTACGGCCTGAAAAGCCGTCTCCGGACGCGAACAAGCTACCCGCGCTGGACCACCATGGCGGCCAAGCTGCGAGTCGGTGGACGCCTGGGTGCGCAGTCGGAAAACCAGATCAACGTGGTGGCTACGCGAATCCTGCCAGTGTTGCAAAGCGACGGCACCTGGTCAGAACCACAACCGACGCGGGATATCTCAGCGTTTGCGCGCTATATCACCAGCTCAATCGGCTATTCAGACCTGAATCTGGATGCTGACGAGCTGCGGCGCTTGGATGCAATTTGGAAGGCCAGGGGCGAAACGCTCGACTATGTGTATGACCTCACGACAGCGCAAGACGCCCTGAAACTTGCTTTCCGGGCCGGACTCTCTGAGCTGACTGTTTCGCATGGCCTGATTCGTCCGGTTCGCGATGATGTGCGCACGCAGTTTGAGCAAAGCTACTCACCGTTGAATATGACCAAGCCGTTGCGTGAAAGTGTGAGCCCTCGCAAGCCTATGGACCCGGATGGGGTGGAAGTCGAGTACATCGACGCAGAGACATGGACGTCAATGACAGTGAAGTGCCTGCTACCAGGGGATCAGGGGTTCAAGCTGGAGAAACTGAAACTCGATGGTGTGACGGACCGGGTCCGAGCTTGGCGAATCGGTATGCGGCGGCGTCGGGAGCAGGCCTATCGAAACCGTGAGTACAGCTTCGGCACAGAAATGGATGCTTTCAACAGTGAGTACCTGTCTTATGTGCCCCTGTTCGATGATGAGCCAGGCAATGCGCAGATGGGCTTGCTGGTCAATATTAGCCCTGCCTCTGGTGGTGCGCTGCTGCGCATCAGTGAGCCGTTACGATGGGTTGCTGATGTACCGCATTCCGTGGGGTATCGAACACCAGAGGGCAAGTTTGTTGGTCCGTTCGTTGCGTCTCCAGGGCCTGACGACTTCTCGATCATTGCCAATATTCCGCTGCCCTGGCCAGAAGTCAGCCTGAAACAGGAGCTGCCGCATATTTACTTTGGCCTGACGGCCGACTGGATAAAGCCAGCTCTGATCACGAGCATTCAGGCCCGTGGCACCGACGCTACGGATGTGACCGCAGCTAATTACGACGTGCGTGTATACGCCGATGACAACAACAATCCGCCGGATTAATCCCGGTATCAGCATCAATCAACCCGCTTCGGCGGGTTTTTTTATGGGCGTTTGAGATGACGACATATAAAACCGGCAACCCGATTGGGAGCACAAGCCCACAGGATTTGTACGATAACTCCCAGAACATGGATGAAGCCACCAATAGCCCCAGCAAGGATTATTGGGATGACCGGCTAGGCCGGAAACGCCTGACATGGGAGGGAATGACGCGTCTGTCGAATCTTGGTGCTGCTGTAGAAGCGGCGGAGCGTGCTGAGGCTGCTGCAGACGCTGCGGAGCAAGTGGCAAGCATGGGCACATATCTGACGAAAGCAGATGCTGACGAAGCGCAGCCGCAGCCCGAAGGGACTTATATCCGCGTCACCAACGACCCGGATCCAGCTAACAACGGCAATTGGGTGTCGGATGGCACGCAATGGATCTGGTCAGAGGTGCAGCCTTCTGACTACCGATATCGGACTGTGGCTAATAACGCAGCTCTTGCGACATTGTTGAAAATGGGGATTTATGGGAGTGCCGCGGAGAATGATCACCCAGACTTGCCTAGTAGCTTCCCAGCTGGTGTTGGCAAGGTAATCCGTGTAGAGCGGCAACTAGATTCTGGTGTGAGCGAGTATGTCACTCAGTACCTATACCAGACAGATCGGCCTCAATTTCAGTGGACTAGGCGAGTGTTGTCTAGTGGTGCCACGACTGGCTGGGTGACGCCTTTCGATCAATCCATTACGGGTGTCGTTAATGCTAATGCCAAACAGCTTCTGCGGCCAGGAACTTATGTTCTAACAGGGACACCTTCTGAGCTTCCCAGCGACTGGCCCTCTGGTGCCACACCACTAGCAAAAGTTGATATTCATGGTGGTTTCCGAGTGACTGCCCTTTTTACGACTTCGAATGAGGCGTTGCGCTGGCAGTCGATTGGCGGAGGCAACTGGTCCATCATAAAGGGGTTTGGTTTAACCGCTCCTTCCAACTTCACCCGTAACTATGCTTACCGTGGATTAGTCGCGCAGGGCAACGCTGACGACCTGCATGACGAAGGGCATTACATGCTCACGCAGCCGGCAACGGGGCTGCCCGCAGACGCACCGAATGAAACAGCGCTTGTTGACGTTGAGGTGTACGGCTCATTTGCTGTTCAGACCGTGCGTTATCGGAATCAGATGAAAAGTGTGTGGCAGCGGTCGGGCACCATTACAAGCGCAGGCGTTGCTACTTGGCAGGCTTATCAGAAGGTTGGCGGTGGTGACAACCCGCTGGCTGGCGCTGTCATTGCGGTGATTGGCGACAGCATCGTCGAAAGCGGGAACTGGCCAGAGCAATTGGCCTCAGCGACTGGTGCCATCGTGCACAAGTTTGGCTTTGGTGGCTGTCGAATGTCGGCCTATCCGACCAGTGTTGGTCGCTATGACGGCATGTGCGGGTACGCAATTGCTACCTGCATTGGCAGCGGCGACTATACGTATTTGCTGGATTGTGCTGAGGCAGTGGCACAACCACCAACCAACGATGACAACCGGCCTCAAGCGGCGGCGTTGGCTGCTTTGGACTGGTCCACTGTTGATGTTTTAGTGATCGCATTTGGCACGAATGACTGGACTCGCCCAGATCTGGACTTAGGGACAGGTTATGGGGCAGACCCTACTGGCATGACATTACGTGGCTCAGTGGCGCACATCATTCAATCGATCCAGGTGGCCTACCCGAATATTCGCATTGTGTTTCAACTTCCGTCCTATAGGACCTTTGGGGGAGGGCCGAATGCTGATGAAGATGCCTGGATTGCCCGTGCAAACAATATTGCTTTGACGGATGTAAACGACGCCATTGCAGATGTGGCTCAACGGGCCGGCTGCCCGAGTATGGATATGCTCAGAGACGGCACAGTCAATGCATACACAGCAGAACATTATCTTCGGGATGGGATTCACCCACGGCCTGGACTTGGATTTGCGCTATGGGCAAAGAGAATTGCCGGCTGGCTGCGCTCCATAGCATGACGCAGGGCGTGGCTTATCCCCGCTAGTGCGGGGATGTCCGGCTTATCAGGAGTCGGCTTTGGCCAGACGGCTCAAGACAGACTGATACAGCGCGACAGCATAGCTGGCGTCATTCTGCGCACGGTTGAGGATACCGTTGGTGTCTTTCAGGCGCTGCAGTGCGCCGCTTTGCACAGCCGCTTTGGTGAGCTCAAGTGCAATTTCTTCATTCTTGCTGAGTTGTGGGGTTTGGTTGTTGTTACGACTTGCCATCTGGCCTCTCCAAGTATTGAAGCCGAGAGGATAAGCCAGCGAAGTAGGGTAAACCTGTAGTTAAATGAAATGATTTGTAAGTGCTTCTCATTATGGGGAAGCGTCTATTCGACTTCCGGTGAATGAACCCGCTTGGATTGAGTGAGTGCCGCCTTCGAGCGGCTTTTTTTACGTCTGCTGCTTTTGCAGCGCTTCACGGGAGACAGCTATGCCGACCGTACAAATAAAAGGGAGAGGAAATGGAGCCGACATCTAGCGCAGTATCGGCAGGAGCGGCGATGTTAACCGTGGCATTTACGTCATGGCTGCTCGGTGTGAACGGGGATGCGCTGATCGGAGCGTTTGCGGGGGCTGTAGTTTTTGCTCTGCAGGCCAAAGATATCAGCTTGCTCAAACGCGTGGCATACATGCTGATATCAATTTTGATCGGCTATTTGGGTGCGGGTGAGGTTATGACTCACACCGGGCTACAGAGCTGGACGATAGCTGCATTCGGGCTGTCGGCTACGGTGGTCACGCTGGCGCTGGCGAGTATCGAGAAAATCAAATCTTTCGATATCACCAGCATTTTCAAACGGGGGTCATAGCATGCTCGTTTCGACATTCACGCTCATTGCTGTATTGGCTAACTTGGCTACGGCAGGCCGGCTAATTTGCTATCGGCGCGGCTGCGCCCGGTACCGGCTCGGGATCTCGCTGTTGGCGTACATCCTAATTGTTTGCTCCGGTGGCCAGGCGCTTGATGCGCTGTTCAATCACAACCCTGCTACAGCTTGGGAGGCGGGGTTTGCGGCGGTAATCGCTGTACTTGTATGGCGAGCGCGGGGGAATGTGGCCTGCATTGTGCGGGTCGTACACGACTAAAGGAAGGGTATGAAAAAGCTGTTTGAAGTGATCTCGGGCCTGCTAGCCCTTTTTTTTCGTCCACAGAAAGCAGAACAGGTCACACCAGAGCCAGAGAAGGCTGCACCTACTGGAATGTCCCCTGACGGTCTGACCATCCTGCAGTATTTCGAGAGTTGCCGCTTGGAAGCCTACTGGGATGCGGACGGCAAAGTGTGGACCATCGGCTGGGGTGACACGGGGCCAGATGTTGTGAAGGGTTTGCGTATCACCCAGGCAGAAGCCGACGAACGTCTGCAGCGCCGGTTGGCCCGCGAGTTCGTGCCCGGCGTGCTGGCAGCCTTGACTCGCCCAGCCACTCAGGCGCAGCTCGATGCCATGGTGGATCTGGCCTACAACATTGGCGTATCCGCATTTCAAGGTTCTACGCTGGTGCGCCAGTTTAATGCTGGCGACCAGGCCGGTGCCGCTGAGCAGTTCCTTCGCTGGAACAAGTCAGGCGGCAAGGTACTGCTGGGGCTGCGCCGTCGTCGCGCTGCCGACCGCGCTCGTTTCTTGGGCGCATCAGGGGCTGAGGCGATCAAGATAGGAGCGGCAATTGTTTAAAGCGCTATGGGGGAAGGTGGCAGGCTGGCTGGGTCTGCTGGGCGGCCTGGCTATTGCCGCTCTGGCCCTGCTGCATGTCGGACGGCGTCAGGGTAGCGTGCAGGCTGAACAGAAACAACATGAGGCGGATATGGCCGCAGTGGAGGTAGGACGTGATGCAGCTGAAACGATTGAGCGCTTGGGTGATGATGCTGTGCGTGATCGTGCTCGTAAGCGGATGCGGGACACAGCAGGGCGGTAATTATTGTGCGGCCGCTCAGCGTCCGTTTCAGTGGCGCTCTGACGCCGAGATCGACGCCACGCCTATCAGGGTGCTGCGCTACGTGGAAACGGAGGCTGAGACATGGGCGGGGCTATGTCGAAAATGAAGTTATATGATCTGGCATAAATGATCAGTTTCTGAATGTTTGGTGTCGAATCGAACGAGGGCTCGCATTAATCGACCTCAATTGGCGCTAATGAGCTCGATCATCTTTGGTGAGTTCTGGGTGACCCGCAGCAGGTGGTAACGCTTGAATCCAGCGACCACAGAAGGCTGTTCAAAGTAGAGTTATTGGAAGACTACTTTTTGTTGCGAGATACGACTTCGATCACCCTCTCCAAAAGCTCAAGCTCATTCTTTTCGAGTTTGCGAGACTCAAGGATCTCAGTCGATTGCCCGTTATCCAAAACCCCAGCGTTTGAGAAGAAGGATTTGGCCTTCACAAGTTCAATTGGGTTAAAGGGCTTTTCACCGTCATTCGCAATTTTAATAAGTGCGAAGGTCTCCTCTCTGCTTCGTTTTATTGCTTCGTAATAGCGGAATTCATCCATGGCGGAACGGTACTGCCTAAGAAAGAAAAAGGCAATAAGCTCAATGAAGAAAAGAATGCCAAACTTTGGTGCTAGGGTTATTAAAAGCGATAATCCATCAGTGGTTGTGATATATATATTTTGTGTGGTCTGAGAATAGAAGAATACAAGCCCAGAAAATGCAACAATGACCCCCACCATCAGGTAGACGCCAGCGCGGTTATAAATACTCTTAGACAATTGACGTGAGTCGTCGGCATAGTATGCAAATAGCGTGTTTGCCGAGCTTGATGTTAAGTTATTGGCACTCTTCGCGTCAGGAAGGGCTTGAATGTGAGTTCCGCGGATTTCTAGGTCGTCTGACTCATCGCTAGGACGGTCGAGATCCTCGAGCTGTCGCTGCGCTCGCCGGCGACGGAACGCCTCCAGTGGTAGCGTCCCAAATGTGAGGCGATAGATTAAAGGAAAGAGTAGGATAACAAGCGCGAGCAGGAAATCCGGATATCTATCGATGATGGCTATTACTGGGCTGGTTTCTGTCACCAGAATCCTAAAAATTATGCCCCCCGCAACCAAGATAGAGGCGATTGTCCAAATTGCCATCTCGATTGTTTGATAATTTTTTTCTTGTCGTCTAGCCATGTCGACGTTGACAGTGCGTATTTCGCCGGTATCAATTTTTGTGTTCATTTGGTTTTGATATGTATCTAATGCCGGAATAGGTAAATAGCTACTTAATTTATTGACCTAAAGAAAAGAAAATTTCTACTTATGGTTTAATTTTTTGAGGTGGTTTTATTCGATGTTAAATACTGGCCTGTCATACTGTCATGATTGAATAATACAGCATTATATAGAGTATAAGGAGAATCCTATTCGATGAATAGTCCGCTTAATTCTAGGTATCTGGTCAGGCAGCAAGGTTTAATGTTTCAGATTATGGCAGGGGGGGCTGTATTCAGAATCCGGTATTTCACATTGTTCATTTGCCGGGTAATAGTGTGCCATTTAACTGCCGTCTCAGGTTTTGCCCTGCTAAACAGTTCCAGTGCTGCCCCGATGCTGGTGCCGGGCGAAGCCCACTCCCGAGCAGCTTCCGGCGTTAAAACCACAGGCCTGCGGTCGTGAATGTCCACCATACCGCCAGCTGATGCATCGGTCACGATAGCAAATCCGTACTCAACACCATCATCTTTACCTGGCTGCCATGTATATGGGCTTGTCATCCTTGGCATGAATAAACCAAGGCTGCTTATCGCCGGTTTTCCCCGTCCACTCAAACCACCCGTCAGCTGGGGCCAGAATGCGCTTGCCTAGTAGGCCGCGCCACATAGGTGACTTCTTCAATGTAGTGTCGAGTCTGGCATTGAGGCCGCTCGAACTGGTTTGACTAATGCCTGCTATGCTAGATTAGATGGGAGGTCATTTTTGTGATGATTCCTGCTGCCAAGATTGGATCGAGCGAACGCAAAATTAGCGCAAGTTAACCAAGCTGGAGAGCTTCCCATGGGCACCAAAATTGTTACCGAGGCCGACCGTAAGCGTACTCCTCCTCCTGCCACTCCCAAGGGCGTGAACCTCAGCACGAAATTCCGGGGCCAACGTGTAAGCAAGGAACGTGGTGCACATACCCGCAGCAAGAAAAATCCCGGCAAGCGCGCACATTCGGGTTAATTGCCGGCGACAGGTTGGCACCTGTCAGGGCTTTAATCGTGCATATTGGGTGAGTTAGCCATTTTCCAGACGCAAAAAAGCCCGCTCTAGGGCGGGCTGTCGGAAATGTGTCGGAGCTTAATCCGTAGGGAAGTCATCTGCTCCCTGTAGAAGCACTTTCACTTTTGGGGGCATGGATGGGGGTATAGGTTCCATTCGAGAAAGCGGAAGCCCAAACATAACAACACCTTAACAAAACACCCCCGTTCCAGTACTGCCTACCAGAATACATGCACACAGCTCCAAGCTGTGCCAAGAAAAGCCCCAAAGATCAATGCTTTGGGGCTTTTTTGTTTTCTACGGCTGTAGCCTGCACTATTAATGCCTATATTGAATCCAGCGCGCGTCTAAGCTCTCTAGGCTCAGGGCTGACCCCAACGGCTCGTAAATGGCGATTACAGATAAACCAGATTTCGTCCCTGTCGTTAGCCAAAATAAAGAAGGCGTCCGATGTCTCTGACGGGTTGAACATCCCCAGGGCACGGTAAGCGGTCTGCATATTGAATCCGCTTTGAAGCGGGGAGGGCTTGGGCCCATCCTTCAGCTCTTGAACACGAAGATATAGTCCCGTCTCTAGTGTGATCATGCAAGCCTCGCTTCTAGTTGCGTTGCTTTATTCTAGGAGCAGGAAAAGATCTTCGCCACAGGTCCGTACCTTTAGATGTAATCAGATTTCATCAGACATAACAGAGCTTATGTCAGTCGACAAAAAAGCCTCGGGAGAGGCTTTTTGTGTGTTCGCGCCCGGGGTGCTTTTTTTACATGACAACATACTGGGAGATGGCCAGAAAATGCGCTGCGCTGCCAGCCAGCACAAACAAATGCCAGATACCGTGCCAATGCCGGAAGCGCTCGTCAAACACAAAGAACACGATCCCGGCGGTATAAATTGCTCCCCCTGCCGCCAGCCAGGAAAAGCCTTCCGAGCCCAGATTGTCTGCCAGCGGACCCAGTGCCAGCAATACAATCCACCCCATAACGGCATAGATCACCAGCGATAGTATGCGTGCCGGCGAACGTGGGCGGATATCTTGAAGAATGCCAATCAGTGCCAAACCCCAGACCACGCCGAACAGACTCCATCCCCAAGGGCCTCGCAGCGTTACCAGGCAGAAGGGCGTGTAGCTGCCAGCAATCAACAGGTAGATGGAAAAGTGATCCAGCTTGCGGAAGACGTTTTTGGCCCGTCCCTTGAAGCAGTGGTACAAGGTGGAAATCAGGTACAGCAGGATAAGTGTGGCGCCGTAAATGGCCGTGCTGGTGATGCGCCAGGGGTCCCCGGTAAAGCTCGCCATGACAATTAGCCAGGATACGCCGCCTACAGCCAGAACTGCACCGATCAGATGTGACCAGGCATTGAAACGTTCACCGTAATACATGATGCTTTATTCTCTCCGAACATTCGGCACGCCGATTGCAAGACCGTCGACGTGGTCGGAAAAGCTTAGCGCATAAATCAAGCTCTCGTATTGATCTCTGTTAGGTCAATGCGGGACATTCGTTCGCCGCTTTGGATGAGGAATGCCGGTCGAAGTGTCCACTACACAAAACCTGATGAGTTGCACTTTTTTCCTTGCTTGGGTTCTTGCCTGACTTGATGGCATATCTCTTGCGTTGTCAGTAAAAGAGGTGTGGTTTGATGGCAATTCAGTCACTTGTTGGCCTGCCACGTAAACCCCAATACCTGCTGATCAACTCCAGTTTTAGGATACGGTTTGCGCGACGTGCGCTCATACCTAAAGAGGGTCATCATGAAATTTGTGCTTTACAAGGACAAAAGTGGTGAATGGCGGTGGCGATTCAAGGCCGCGAATGGGAACATTATTTGCGTTAGCTCCGAAGGCTATAGCAGTAAGCAGAGCGCACAACACAGTATTGAGTCTGTGAAAAAAGGGATGGCTGATGCTCCGGTTGTTGAGGAGTAAGCAGAGACTTTCTTTAAGTTTTTACGCGCAGCTTGTAGGCTTATGAATAAAAAAAGCTCCCCAGCGAAAAGGGAGCCTAAAGACCTCGTCAAGATCCGAGGTCTTTTTTTATGTCGACTCCGTACGGGAGGCGACTTAACAGCAGCGATCAATCCAGCATCGCTTCAGCCTCAATCTCGATCAGCCACTCAGGCTTGGCCAAGCCACTGATCAAGATCCAGGAAGAGGGTGGTGGATTGACGGGAAATCGCTTCAGCAGCGCAGCAGCTATGTCGTCCTGCTCTTGTGGTGAGCTTGCATCTTCCCGGATGAAAATCCGCAGCATGATTACCTGATCCATCTTGCCGCCAACCTCGGCCAGGACTAGTTCAATATTGTCCAAGGCGGCTTCTGTTTGCTCGCGCATTCCACCAGCTACGGTTTGTTCCTGAGCATCTACACCTACTTGGCCAGAGAGCATGACACGGCGGTTGCCTGTGACCACCAGGCCCTGGCTGAAACCGTATTGCAAGGAATTGAATACGGTGGAGGGATTAATAGCGCTTTTTGTCATCTTGATAAATACATGAAAAGTTGAGTGGGTGTATTTACACACCATGCTCCTACCTTGGGGCGTTACGTCGGAAAGCAAGAGCTTGTCTTTGAGGAGGCTTTTTGAGGGGGAGCGGAGCCCATTCTCCAACGGCAATAGGTAGGAAAAATTCCTCAAAATTAATTAAGTTTTATTTAAAGTGTCCATCGTCTGGCTTTATGCTTTTTTGTCCGGAATAGGCTGACCCTGCCTGCTATATCCGCCGCTTATTTTTTTTGGTAATAAAGGAAGCGGGAAATGAAGAAGATCGTATTTATAGCTGCCCTGTCAGTGGGCTTGGCGGGATGTGAAACGATGAACTCCATGACTAAAGGCATTGATGATGCGTTTGCCAGTGTCAATGAAGCGATGGGGGCGGGCCCGATTGCTGACACTCCGGCACAGATTTGTTCAGAGATGCGTTCCAATCATGCGCGTGCTGTGAACAAATACAGTGGGAAAACGGTTGAGGTGGCTGGCAAATTGGTGGCCATGGAGCAAAATACACTGGCCGAGGCCATGAGTGGCATGAACTCAAAAGTATGGGGCAGTGCCAAGCAGTTTGACGTTCGAGTCAGCAGCGGACCTATCGTCTTTTCTTCCTTGATCAACCGCCGCACTGAGCAACTGAATGTGTTCAATATGGGTGACACGGTGACAATTAAAGGCCGTATCAGGACGATTGGCAAAGGGAAGTCTTGCACCATTAGCCTTGAAGAAAACATGAGCATCAAGCAGCAGTAAATGGGTAAGGGTCCGTTATGGCGGACTGCATGAATAAGCCCGCTTTGTAGCGGGCAATGTTGTTTCTGGGGCCAGGTTTTGTTGCACCTGGCCTTGGGAAAGCCTCATATCGAATTTCCATTACGGGACGATTCAGCCGTTAGAATTGCTTATCCATCTACCTACAGAGGCTCTTATGGCAAACAATACATCCACGATTCACGGCAACTGTCTGTGCGGTGCCGTCTCGATCAGTTTTCAGCAGCAAAAGCCTTCAATCAGCGCTTGCCACTGCGGCATC
This sequence comes from Alcaligenes faecalis, assembly GCF_005311025.1. Classification (GTDB taxonomy): domain Bacteria; phylum Pseudomonadota; class Gammaproteobacteria; order Burkholderiales; family Burkholderiaceae_B; genus Alcaligenes; species Alcaligenes phenolicus. Next base: position 2,452,431 of record NZ_CP031747.1, read on the forward strand.
TGCCGCAGTTGGTCAGGTGGCCCCTTCTTGTCGCTGGAGTCCCATGAAGCCCCAGTAATTGAAGGCGCGGAGCATGTGCGCTCCTATGCCTCTTCGGAGTGGGCGGAGCGCAGTTTTTGTGATGTATGCGGTACGCACTTGTTTTACAAGCTCAAGGCCGGTGGTTTCCATGCTGTTTCTGCTGGCTTGTTCAAGGATAGCGGGAGCTGGCCGTTCGAGCTGCAGGTCTTTATTGATGACAAGCCTGACAACTACGCATTCGCTAACAAAACGCGAGAGATGACAGGCGAAGAGGTGGTTAAGCTGTTTTCCTGATGCTATGACTGGCCAGATGCATAAGCAGGGCCAGGGCTGCGCTTGCTGCAAACTGGACCGGTCGATTTATCAAAGGACGATTCCAGACACTCGATCTTGGGTCACCTACAAGGAGAACTCCGTGATGAAAAGAATTCTTTTCCTGTCGCTATCTGCGTTATTGGTCGCCTGCGCTTCTTCCAACGCCGATCTGGCGACCCAGGAAGATGTAGACCTGAGTAAGTACATGGGCACCTGGTACGAGCAGGCGCGTCTACCCAATAACTTTCAGCGTGAATGTGCCGGAGATGTGCAAGCTAATTACGTGATGGAAGCGGACAAGACGATTACTGTTACCAATCGTTGTCAGGGTACGGACGGTGAGGTGAAGGAAGCCATCGGGCAGGGGCGTTTGTCGACGAGTGTGGAGCCTGCTGATCCGGCGATACTGGAAGTGCGTTTTGCTCCGAAATGGCTGTCCTGGTTCCCTATGGTGTGGGGTGACTACTGGATCATGAAGCTGGAAGGGGATTACCAGTATTCTTTGGTCGGTACGCCGGATCGGAAATATCTCTGGGTCTTGTCCCGAGAGAAACAGGCTGATCCGCAGCTTGTCAGTGACTTGCTGGATTACGCGGCATCCCAGGGCTTTGCGGTCCAAAAGGTGATTTCCACCAAGCAGTAGCGTGCATTCGATGATCGATGCTTCTGCGCCTGCATAAAACAGCACATCCTCTTAGCGTTTTTAGTTATAAGCATGGGGAAATTTGATCGTTTTGAAGAGCTTGCGGCTGTGGTCGAATGGCACGACGGTATGTATCGGACGTGCCATTTTTTTATCGGAATGTTTTTACTATGAAGTCGTTTTTAAGCATTGCCGCGACCCTTACCCTGGCGTTGGTGGCTGGAGTGGCCCAGGCTGATCGTCTGGATGACATCAAGAAAACGGGTGTCTTGAAAGTAGCGTCTTTCGACAGCAATCCACCGTTTGGTTTTGTGGATCAGAAGTCCCGCCAGATCACCGGTCTGGATGTGGATTTTGCTCAGGCTCTGGCTGACAAGCTGGGCGTGAAGCTGGAAGTCTTGCCAACCAACCCGGCCAATCGTGTGCCGCTGTTGACGTCCAATAAAGTAGATCTGGTTTTGGCCAACTTCACCATCACGGAAGAGCGTGCCAAACAGGTAGATTTCAGCATTCCGTACTTTGCATCGGGCCAGCAGTTTCTGGCTAAAAAAGGCGTCTTGTCCTCGCCCGAGCAGTTGAACTCGCTGCGTATTGGTGTGGATAAAGGGACGGTCAATGAGATCGTTCTGCGTGAAAAATACCCCCAGGCCAAGCTGGTTGCCTATGACGATACCCCCTTTGCTTTTACCGCTTTGCGTAACGGCAATGTGCAGGCCATCACTCAGGATGGTCCCAAGCTGATTGGTTTGCTGGCCAATGTGCCGGACAAGGAAAACTATGAAATCCCGGCCTTCAGCATTTCCGAGGACTTGATCGGTATTGGTATCCCCAAAGGCGAGACAGCACTGAAATCCTTTGTGGATGAAACTTTGCTGGAGCTGGAAAGCCAGGGCAAGGCTCAAGCCATTTATGACGTCTGGTTTGGCCCTCAGTCCAAAACACCTCTGGAGCGCTTGTACCGCATCGGTCAGCAACAGTAAGTCATCACTTGCTTGCAGGCCAGCCTTGAGTGTTCAGGCTGGCCTTTTCCTGTTTGTGTTTTTAACAGCGGGATCACTTGATCCTGCTTTTTGGTGTTTGCTATGCCGTCTTCTGATTTCTGGCTGGCACCCCACTATGTGGGTTGGTTGCTGCAAGGGTTCTGGGTCACGATCCAGCTCTCTTTAGTTGTCTCTTTCGCTGCAACTGTTTTGGGTTTTCTGGTGTGTATTGCCAGGCTCTCGCCGTTTGCCTGGCTGGCCTGGCCGGTACGTGCTTATCTGAGTCTGTTCCGTAATACGCCCTTGTTGGTGCAACTATTTTTCTGGTATTTCGGTGCCTCGGCATTGATGCCGCCGGAGCTGGTTCAATGGTTGAACACCCAGCATGTCTTGCAACTGGTCTTGTTCGATGTGCATTGGCCCAGTTTCGAGATGCTGGCCGCTTTTGTAGGTTTGACGATCTACACCACGGCTTTTGTTGCAGAAGAATTTCGTTCTGGTGTGCGGGCAGTTCGCAAAGGGCAGTGGGCCGCAGCAGCCTCCTTGGGCATGTCTTCCATGCAGGTCTGGCGCTATGTGGTGATGCCGCAGGCCTTGCGCAATACCTTTCCCTCGCTGATCGGGCAGTACATGAATGTCATCAAGAACACCTCGTTGACCATGGCCATTGGCTTGGCAGAGCTGTCTTATGCGTCTCGTCAGGTGGAGACTGAAACTTTCAAGACCTTCCAGTCCTTTGGGATTGCAACGCTGTTGTATGTCTTGCTGGTCATGCTGGTTGAAGTGGGTGGGCAGTGGTTACAACGCCACCGTCTGCAAGTGCGAGGTGGGCTGTAATGAACTTCGACGTAATCCATAACAATCTGCTGTACTTCCTGGTGGGGGCGTATCCGCATGGCCCTTTGGGCGGTGCGGCGTTAACGCTCTTGCTAAGCGTGCTCTCGGCAAGCTTGTCGGCCGTTCTGGGGCTGGTTTTTGGTATAGCCCTGGTCTTGACGCGTGGCGTGGCGCATACCGCTTTGCTGCTGTTTCTGGGCTTTTTCCGCGCCATCCCTGTGATCATGCTGATTTTCTGGGTGTATTTTCTGCTGCCCATTCTGTTCAAGGTGGATGTGCCGGGTCTGTTTACCGTGGTCTGCGCCTTGTCCTTGATTGGTGGCGCCTATCTGGCGCACTCGGTATTTGCGGGCATCAGCAGCTTGCCGGCGGGGCAATGGCAAGCGGGCAAGGCCCTGGGCCTGAAAACTGCCCAAATCATGAAGTCCATCATCCTGCCGCAAGCTTTGCCGGTGATGCTGCCTTCTTTTATTAATCAGTGGGTTGCCTTGATCAAGGATACGTCGCTGGCCTACGTTATTGGCGTGGCGGAACTGTCTTTTGTGGCCACCCAGGTCAGCAACCGGGTTATGGTGCACCCCACTGAAATCTTCTTGTTTGTCGGGCTGATGTACTACGTGATCTGCGCAACGCTGGAGTTGATTGCGAATCGTGTGGCTCGAAGTTATGACAAACATCTGCGACTGGATGGCAAATGATCCGTATCGATAGTGTTTCCAAGTGGTATGGCACGTTTCAGGTGCTCAAGAACTGCACGGCCCAGGTGGACCGTCAGGAAGTCGTGGTGGTGTGCGGGCCTTCGGGCTCGGGCAAGTCCACCTTGTTGAAAACCGTCAATGGTCTGGAACCGTTTCAGCAGGGCACGATTGTCGTGGATGGGATTTCTGTTGGTGATCGGGCAACGAATCTGCCCGACTTGCGCAGTCGGGTCGGGATGGTTTTTCAGAACTTCGAGCTGTTTCCGCATCTGAACGTCTTGGCCAATCTGACCTTGGCGCAGCGTAAAGTGCTGGGCAGGGAGCGGGACGAAGCGAATGATCGGGCCTTGCTGTACCTGGACAGGGTGGGCCTGAAAGCGCTGGCGGATCGTTATCCAGCCAGTTTGTCGGGCGGGCAGCAACAACGTGTCGCCATTGCGCGGGCCTTGTGCATGGATCCGGTCTGCATGTTGTTTGACGAGCCTACTTCGGCCCTGGATCCTGAAATGGTCAACGAGGTGCTGGACGTAATGGTTAGTTTGGCGGAAGAGGGGATGACCATGATGTGCGTGACCCATGAGATGGGCTTTGCCCGCAAGGTGGCGGATCGGATGGTTTTCATGGATCAGGGCCAGATTCTGGAAGACGTGCCCACGGATGTATTCTTTGGGGATCTGGACGGCAGGCCGCAGCGGGTGCAAACCTTTTTATCCAAAGAACTGCGTCTATAGCGTCTTTCCCGGTTGTCGCCGAGCTTGCTGGGGCGTGAGGGCAGCTTGAAAAATGCGTGAATCCGTATGTAATAAAAAAGCCCGCCTGTTGAAACATGGGCGGGCTTTTTATGGGCGATGCGCCAGCTTGAGGCGTGTCGCTATACGGGGGCCTACTGTGCCGCTGTGTCAAACGATTGCAGTAGCGACTCAGCGGCAAGAACGGCACAACGTGCCTGCTCGTGCTGCTCATGCAGGCTAAGGTAACGAGCTTCGGCCTCATCGCCGCGTGCCACGTCCCCTTGGTAAGACTGCTTCACATAGTTTGCGTACCAGATGGACTCGGTCAGGCTCAGTCCTACAAACACTTCATTGCTGTCCTGATCTTGCGACAGGGCATGGATACTCTCTAAATACGCCCGTTCACGGGGCTGAAATTCCAACATACGACTCCTTAGATAAGCCCCCATTGTAATGGGTGGGGGAAATCAGGCCAGCGCAAGGGGCAGGAGCCTGCCGTCAAGGCAGCTAAAGGGGCTGAAATGTCTGTCAGCGTATGTTTGCAAACCAGTCGTCCAAGTACCATCGACGATGCAAGGTAGCAAGGTCGTCCAGCTGGTTTTTCATGACCGCAAATATTCCCCCGGTCCAGGTGCCGAAAGCCGGCTTTCCTTGCAGATCCGTGACGTTCTCGGCAAAGGTACGGGTCAGGACGATGGGATTTTGCCAAGCGTATTCTTTGCCGATTTTCTTGAAGTATTTTCCCGATAGAGCAAATTTCTCTGTTCCTTGATAGGCCAGAATAACTTGTTCAAATGATTTTTCACGCAAGCTGTCTGCTGTCTGAAAAAGTACGCGCATGATATCGATTTGACTGGTCTCTGCCGAGAACGACCGTAGATCAAACACCAGGACATTTGGGTTGAGGGCGTACTGATAATGGGCTCTGACTTCAATTGTTTTGTTTCTATGGTCTTTATCAAGGCTCTGGGAAACGGGCTGCCAGATGGAAAAATAATTCCAGGCGAATAAAGCACTCAGTGTGCAGGTGATAAGGAAAAATGCGATGAGTAGTGTGCGTTTCATTTGTGTATCACTGAGCCGTCCTTAAAAGAAACCTTTTCAGGACGGCTCGTATCATGTTTAGCCGGGCAAACCTGCATTGTTAGACAAGGAAGTGGCGAGCAAGGTGTTTTTGTTGCGTACCCAGCCCGGGATCAGGAAGGCGTCTACCAGAACCCATACCAGTGCAACCCCCAACATGATCAGCCCAACCCCCATCACGCTGAGCAGTGCGCCCAGAATGGTCAGCACCAAAATGGCAATGGCGCTACCTGTTTTACCCATGTAAAAGCGATGGCCACCTAGCGTGCCCAGGAAAAACCAGAGCAGGTAAGTCACGCCCAGGCTTTTTTTGTTGGCATCATAAAGCATGGCTTGAGCAGTTGAGTTATTTGTAGACATATCAGGCCTCACGGTAAAAGTAAAATTACTTGATTAATAAAAAATAAGGAGCCGTAAGGCTCCTTGATTTCTCTGCTTGCTATTCGCTTTGCCACGAATTTTTTGGATTTTTTATTTTTCCTGGAATCCGCATTATTTTTAAAAAAATCAGTTTTTCTGGTGTTGTTTTTAAAAATTGTCTTGGCGATTATAGCGACTTGGCCGTCTGTGTTGTCTTTGTGTGCTGGGTTGTGGTTTTTAAGCTTGTCGGTTTCTATAAGATTTTGATGATTTTGCCTTACGAATAATTTTCTGCCCGGGTTTTCGGATTGATTAGGCGGACTCAATTAAAGGTTTCAACTGCTCGCCAAAGCGGGCTTATGGATGCCTTGTTCAGGCTGGCATCGTCACCTTTTTTAAGCGATACGCCAACGCCGGCCGTGTCAGCCCCAGTCGTCGTGCTGCTTCTGAAATATTCCCGTTCGTTTTCTTCAGCGTCAGCTGGATGATTTGTTCTTCCAGGTCGTCCAGGTTGAAGGGCGTTTCCAGCAGGTTCTCCAGATATTGCGTCTGGTTCGCGCTGAAACAGGACTCTTTCGCCATAAAGCCTTGCGTATTCAAACTGCTCAAATACTGCAAGGCACTTTTCTGCTGCGGGAACAGGTGGTGAGTTTCGATTTCGTGATTGTGCTCGGTCAGGATGACGCCACGTTCGATCATGTTTTCAAATTCGCGGATATTGCCTGGCCAGTCGTATTGCATCAGTAATTCACGGCTGCGGTCGCTCACTCCCAGCACGTGCTTTTTGTACATGCTGGAGTATTTGTTCAGAAAGTATTCGGTCAGCAGCGGAATGTCTTCTTTACGCTCGCGCAGCGGCGGAATGTGAATGGGAAAGACATTCAGGCGGTAGTACAGGTCGGCACGGAAGGTGCCTTTCTGTACGGCTTCGGCCAAATCTTCGTTAGTGGCCGCCACCACGCGCACGTCGATATGGCGAGTGTTCTCATCACCCACGCGTTCCAGTTCCTGTTCTTGCAATACACGCAGCAGGGCGGCTTGGGACCGTGGCGATAGCTCCACGATTTCATCCAGAAAGATGGTGCCGCTCTGGGCACGCTCAAAGCGTCCGGGGCGGGATTTATGTGCGCCGGTATAAGCGCCTTTCTCGACACCAAACAGCTCTGACTCAATCAGCTCCGGGGGAATGGAGGCACAGTTCACTGCAACAAAGGGTTGATCAGCCCGGTCGCTGGCGGCGTGCAGGCCGCGTGCGAAAGCTTCTTTCCCTACGCCGGTTTCCCCCAGCAGCAGCACGGAGACTTTGCTTTGCGCCGCCTTTTCCAGCAGATGACAGGCGGCCTGGTAAGCGGCGGACTGACCAATGGAGTTGGGCAAGGTGAAGTTGGCGCTGGAGTGCTTGAACTCCTGTTCGCGCAACTTCACCAGCTCACATCGCAAGGCAAACAGTTCGTCCTGGACTGGATCGGGCAGCATGAAACGGTCAATCTCGGGGTCATCATCTTCCCATTCCTCGGCTGGCTTGCCCACGATCTTGCAGTGGCTATGGCCCATGGCGCCGCATTGGGTTTCTTTGTAAATGATGCTCTTGCCCATATAGAAGCTGGTGTAGCCGCTGGCATAGCCCAGCAAGCTCCAACAGACCGGCTCGCTGGACTGGCCATGTTCTTTCTGGTGATTGCTGACTTCATAGGAGTCAAACCAGTCAAATTCGCCGTAGTACTGGCCTGCGTCGCGGTCAAAGGTCAGGGCGGTGGGCACGACTTTGACCATGCCGCGGATGGTGTGCATTTGCGGGCCGGCCAAAAAGGTCTCTTTCAGTGACAGGTCCGGGCGCACTTTTTGTGAGACCTCGGCATCTTTCATGCCCGCGTGGTAGCCAAAGCGCATCAGAAAGTATTTGGCGCGCTCGCTGCCCAAAGAGGCAATCAGTTCCTTGCGTAGCTGGCCAAAACCGCTGGCGTGCAGCAAGAGCATGCGCTGCTCGCCAAACCATATTTTGCCTTCCCGCGCATCAAAACGAATGGCGTCGATCAGGTCCTGACTTAATGGCAGTGTGAGTTCAGTAGCCCCCATGGCTGTCTCCATCCTGTGATTTCTTATTGTGGTTTTGAGTGTTCTAAAACCAGTATGCCGCCTGTCTTTCTAGTGACTCAAGGAAAACATAATAGTGTCCAGAGGACGGATAAAACGGATTTTTCTAAGGTTTTACCCTAACTCAGCATTTGATGAAAACGGCGCTAAGCACTTGATCAAATGATCAATTTTCCTGCCGTCACCCCTTCGCAGGCCGCATTCCTTCTAAGCCGGGTTTCACCTATCTCTTTAATCCTAAAGGGTTAAATCCTTCAAATTTAAAGTTGGCACGCGGTTTGCTATGAACAGGCTGTGGACACTCATGCAACAGCTTGATCAGGAGGAGAACAGATGTCAGACACGAGCTTGCCCACTTTGACAAAGTACGTACGCGTACGCAGTCCGGCCAACGCCCGTTTTGTGGAATTTGATTTTGCCATCGGCCAGCCGGACCTGTTTGTGGAACTGGTCATGCCCCCGGCGGCGTTTGAGCAGTTTTGTCTGCAAAACAATGTCCAGCCCATGAGCGATGAGCAAATGCGGGTCAATGACGAGAACGAAGAGAAATGGCGTTTTGGTTATGACACTTTGGTCGGCAACAGTCGTCAGGCTGAAGCCCAGTAGGTTTTATTCAGGAGAACAAGAGGATGACATTAGAAATTAAAACGGCCAGTTTGCAGCCCGTGCGGCAAACCTTTGCCAACGTGGCCCGCCGCTTTGGCGAAAAACCGGCCACGCGCTACCAGGAAGCCACATACGACGCCCAGGCGACGGCCAACTTCCATTACCGACCCCTGTGGATGCCGGACAAGACCCTGAACGACCCCACACACACCGCCATTCAAATGAAGGACTGGTATGTGTTCCGTGACCCTCGTCAGTTCTACTACGGTGCTTACGTGCAAAACCGTGCCCGCATGCAGGAATCGGCTGAAACCAATTACGGCTTTTTTGAAAAGCGGGAACTGGCTCAGTATCTGAGCGAGGACGTCAAAGCCAAGGTCACCCGCTTGCTGCTGCCTTTGCGTCACATCGAGCAAACCGCCAACCTGAATTTCATGTCCGGCTCGGCTTACGGGTATGGCACCACCATTACCCAAGCCTGTCTCTATGCCGGGATGGACTCGCTGGGTATGGCGCAATACGTCTCCCGTATTGGGCTGCTGATTGATGGCAATAGCGCCGATTCCCTGAGCCAAGCCAAAGAGGCCTGGATGCAGGATGCGGCCTGGCAAGGTCTGCGCGCCTTGTGCGAAAAAACGCTGGTCCAGAAAGACTGGTTTGAACTGCTGTTGGTGCAGTCCTTGTTGATCAATACCGTGGTGCATCAAGTGGTGTATCAGGGTCTGGTCGCGGATCTGGCCAAGGAAGGCGGCCGCGATCTGGATATGCTGCTGGAGTTCATGCTGGAGTGCCATAAAGACCTGTCCAACTGGAGCGATAGCGTCTTCAAGATCGCGGCGGCTGAAAGTGAGGAAAACAAGCAGCAACTGCAAAGCTGGCTGAATCAGTGGCTGCCACAAGTGCAAGCCGCCTTCATGCCGTACATCCAGGCTGCCTTTGCCGACCAGGCGGATCAGGTCTGGGAGCAAGCGCAGGAAACCATTGCCAAACGCGTCACTAAAGCAGGCTTGGGCCTGGGTGGAGAAGCCTGATGACATCCAAGGTTTATATCGGTCTGCAAGACAACGACATGTCGCGCTACATCGTCGAGGCCATCGAAGAAGACAACCCGGACGCCACGGTGATTTATCAGCCAGCCATGATTCGCATTGAGTGCGTGGGCCAGCTGACCGTCAAGCGCGAGACCGTGGAAGAAAAGTATGGGCAGCAGTGGGACATGCAGGAGCTGCATCTGAATCTGATCACCTTGGGTGGCAACGTGGATGAAGATGAAGACCGCTTGTTTTTGCACTGGAACAGCTAAATCAGAAAAGGGGGCAACATGGCCACGAAAAAACTAAATATCAAAGACAAATATCGCTATCTGACTCGTGATCTGGACTGGGAATTCAGCTACCAGGATCGCAAGGACGCCTTCCCCTACGAGGAGTTTGAGGGCATCAAGATTACCGATTGGTCCAAATGGGAAGATCCGTTCCGTCTGACAATGGACGCGTACTGGAAATACCAGGCCGAAAAAGAAAAGAAGCTGTACGCCATTTTTGATGCCTTCGCGCAGAACAATGGCCAGATGAATATTTCCGACCCGCGTTACTTGAACGCGATCAAGGTGTTTCTGACCGCGGTGACCCCGCTGGAATACCAGGCTTACCAGGGCTACTCCCATGTGGGCCGTCAATTCAGCGGCATCGGCGCACGTATTGCGTGTCAGATGCAGTCGATTGACGAGCTGCGTCACGTCCAGACGCAGGTTCACGCCATGAGCCACTACAACAAGTTTTTCAATGGCTTCCAGGACTGGAGCCATATGCACGACCGGGTCTGGTACCTGTCCGTGCCCAAGTCTTTCTTTGAAGATGCCCGCGCTGCCGGCCCCTTCGAGTTCCTGCTGGCGATCAGCTTCTCCTTCGAGTACGTGCTGACCAACCTGCTGTTCGTGCCCTTCATGTCGGGTGCGGCCTACAACGGCGACATGGCTACGGTGACTTTCGGTTTCAGCTCGCAGTCTGACGAAGCACGTCACATGACGCTGGGCCTGGAAGTGATCAAGTTCCTGCTGGAGCAGCACGAAGACAACGTGCCTATCGTTCAGCAGTGGATCGACAAATGGTTCTGGCGCGGCACCCGCCTGCTGTCCGTGGTCGGCATGATGATGGATTACATGCTGCCTAACAAGGTCATGTCCTGGAAAGAAGCCTGGGAGGTTTATTTCGAACAGGCTGGTGGTGCACTGTTCAAGGATCTGGCCCGCTACGGCATCCGCATGCCCAAGTACAGCGAAGTGATCGAAAAAGAGAAAGAGCACATCTCGCACCAGGCCTGGTGGATCTTCTACAACTTCGGTCACGCTGCCGGTTTCCACACCTGGATCCCTAGCGACGAGGAATTGGATTGGTTGAGCGCCAAGTACCCCGATACTTTCGACAAGTACTACCGCCCACGCTGGGAAATGGCCAAGAAGATGGAAGCCGAAGGCAAGCGCTTTTACTCCAGCGGTCTGCCGCAGCTGTGTCAGGTATGTCAGGTGCCCATGACCTTTACCGACATGGAAAAACCCGACGAAATTACCTACCGTCAAAGCCAGTACAAGGGCGAGCGCTATCACACCTGCTCGGACGGCTGCCGCGACATTTTCGAGCACGAGCCTGAAAAGTACATCCAGGCCTGGCTGCCAGTGAACCAGATCCTGCAAGGTGGCTGCGGTGGTCCCGAGCTGGAGAAAATCCTGAGCGACTACTACCAGTTGAACGTAGGTGTCGACAATATGGACTTCAAGGGTTCGGTGGACGAAGCGCGCTGGAACGAATGGAAAGGAGTGACGGCCTAGTCACGCGAGAAAAAGGGCAGTGCCTTGGTGGGCACTGCCACTACCTATAAAAATTGGAGATCAATATGGCAGTTACTGCAATTACCCCGGACTACCAAGGCTATGCGCGCGACCAGCAGTCGCACTATGGCGACAGCATGTTGCTGTATATCGGCTGGGACGAGCACCTTTTGTTCTGCTCGGCCAAGGCCTTTCTGGTTCAGCCCGACATGACCGTGTCCCAGATGATCCAGCAACTGTTGCCTGCCGGCTTTGCCCAGCATCCTGACTTTGAGCAGATCGAATGGAGCAAGGTGCAATGGAATTTGAATGGCGAGGCGGTTGAACTGAATCCTGACGACACCCTGGGGTCCAAGGGCTTTGATCACAAATCCTTGTTGCGTTTCAAGACCCCTGGCCTGAATGGCTACAAGGGTACGGGCGTATAAGAGGCGGAGGCAGCAATGACGTATCAGGTAACCGTAGAACCCACAGGTGATGTGGTAGAGGTGGAAGATGGACAAACCTTGTTGGACGCTGCGTTGCGACAAGGGGTTTGGTTGCCTTTTGCCTGTGGACATGGCACGTGTGGCACCTGCAAGGTGCAGGTGCTGGAAGGCTATGCAGACGCAGGCGATGCGTCCAGCTTTGCCTTGATGGATTCGGAGCGGGACGAAGGCAAGCTGCTGGCTTGCTGCTGTCTGCCCGAATCCGATATGGTCATCGAGGCCGACGTGGATGTGGACCCGGATTTCCAGGGCCTGCCTGTCGAGGATTATCAGGGCAAGGTCGTCCTGATTGAAGACTTGTCGCCCACGATCAAGCACATCCGTCTGGAGCTGGATCGTCCGATGGCGTTTCAGGCCGGGCAGTACATCAACCTGCATGTGCCGTCCATCGACAGCACCCGTGCTTTCTCCATCGCGAATCCGCCGTCCATGAGCGGCATTATTGATTTGCATGTACGTAAGGTAGAAGGGGGCGCCGGCACGACCTGGCTTCATGATGAACTGCAAGTGGGGCAGTCTCTGGATGTGTCTGGCCCTTATGGTCAGTTCTTTGTGCGCAAGTCCGACCCGCAAGGCGCCATTTTTATCGCGGGTGGCTCGGGCCTGTCCAGCCCCGAATCCATGATTATGGACTTGCTGGAAGAGGGCGATACCCGTCCTATTTATCTGTTCCAGGGTGCGCGCAATAAAGCCGAGCTGTATCATGCGGATCATTTCTATCAACTAGCTGAAAAGCACGACAATTTCCACTACATTCCGGCCTTGAATGCGCCTTTGCCGGATGATGCCTGGGAAGGCTTTGTGGGCTTTGTGCATGAAGCCGTGGGGCAGTTCTTTGAGCAGCGTTGCTCGGGTAACAAGGCCTACTTGTGTGGCCCGCCCCCTATGATTGAAGCGGCCATTTCCACTTTGATGCAAAGTCGCCTCTTCGAGCGCGATATTCACATGGAACAGTTCCTGACAGCCGCAGATGGTGCTACTGGCAAGGTGCGTTCGGCGTTGTTCAAGCGCATCTAAGCGGTCTTGGCTGACTGCCGACCGGACCTTTTTCCAGCGAAAAGGTCTGCTCCTGGTGGTCGCGAACGCCGTGCCTTTCTGGCCTTGCAAGAAGTGTTAACGACGCTTTGCAGGGCCTTGTTGTATTAGACGGTGGCGGCTTTGCCGTCTGACCGTATCAGCGCAAGCAGGTGAGGCAGAAGGTTTCGCTGCAAGCCTGAGCAGGCCAGTTGCTCATAGGCTTGCAGCCATCAACAGGGTGGCGGCCCGTTACTCAAGGCGCTGTGTCCCGGAATCAGCCAGGGCGGTTTCTCCGCATACATTTCCTCAATAAAGGCATGCATCTGGGCGATGTACCAGGAATTGTCGTTTTTCCTGTGGCTGAAAATAATGGGCGAAGTCACTTTCTCGTCGTCAATCAGCCGGTAGACCAGATCACTGCGTATCTGTGCGGCTGAAGGAATCAGGCACAAGCCCACGCCGCCCGCGACCAGTCCCATGGCCGTCTGCAACTCCAGTACTTCATGCACTTCGGTGGGAAAGATGGCGTTGTCATGCAGGATATTCAGCACATGATCGGCAAAGCTGGGGCGTGGGGACTTGGGATACACAATAAAGGCGTGATCGGCGATGACCTGCAAGGACACCGGCCCCCGATCCTTGGCCAAGTCAATTTTCGGCGGAATTGCCAGCACCAGGCGCTCTTCACGCAAGACAGTACGGCACACCGCGCTGTCATGAATACGCACACGTCCAAAGGCAATATCAATGCGTCCGGCGCGCAAGGCGGCGATCTGCTGGCTGCTGGTGAGTTCCAGAAAGTGAAAGCGGATATCCGGGTAGGCGTGGCGGAATTTCTGAATCAGGATAGGCAGACCGCCGTACAAGGTGGAAGCTACAAAGCCAATCGACAATTGCGGGCGCTGGTTCAGGCCGACTTCGGTGGTCGCCGCTTTCATGACCTCCACACGATTGAGCAATTGCAGGGATTGTTCGTAAAAAATGCGGCCCGCTTCGGTTAGCTGCAGGGGGCGGCTCTCCCGTGACAGCAGCAAAACATTGAGCTCTTGTTCCAGCAACTGAATCTGTCTGCTGAGTGCAGGTTGGGCAATGTGCAACTGCTCGGCAGCGCGAGTGAAATTGCGCGCTTTGGCGACCGCAACAAAGTAGCGGATTTGTTTCAAGTCCATATGCTTTGCCCGTGGTCCAGGTCCAGAAAATCCGGACCAATATATCACCTATCTCGACCATCCAAGCTTCAAGCATATACCTGACAAGCTCTAGGGTTAACGATAGGTTTTGTTTTTCATGCTCCACAAGCTGCTGATTTTATTGGAAAAAAAATAAACTATAGCATTTTGCTATGGAGCGGGACCGATATTGTATTGGAAGCCTGCTGGAGCAAAGACTGTAATGAACGTCATGCAGAACAGCCCCGAATTTCCTTGTGAAAGTGGGCTGGGCAATATCGGCCCGACGGTGTCCCTATCGGGTTTGAATCAGGCTCAAGGCTAAGCCAGCAATACGCTGCCACGAGTCAGTCCGGTCTCAATCCGGAGCGATTTTTCTTTTCTATCACGCGTACTTGCTATGCCTTCATGGGCATGGGCAGGGACGGCTGCAACTCTCATAAAGGCCACATTATGTCAGTCCTTATGGATAAAACCAAAGATATCAGGCACTTGCTTGATACCGCCCTGGAAGAAAACCAAGAAACAGGCGTGTATCGCTGCCGTCGTGACATCTTCACGAATCCGGATCTGTTCGAGCTGGAGATGAAGCATATTTTTGAAGGCAATTGGGTCTACCTGGCGCATGAAAGCCAGCTGCCCAATGTGAATGATTACTTCACTACCTATATTGGTCGTCAACCCGTGTTTTTGACGCGTGGTAAAGACGGTGGCTTGAATGCCTTTATCAATGCCTGTGCTCACCGCGGCGCCATGTTGTGCCGCCGCAAGCATGGCAATAAAGGCAGCTTTACCTGTCCTTTCCATGGCTGGACCTTCAATAACGCGGGCAAGCTGCTCAAGGTCAAGGACGAGAAAAACACCCAGTATCCCGAGCAGTTCAATACCGAAGGCTCGCACGACTTGAAGCGTGTCGCGCGCTTTGAGAACTATCGCGGCTTCCTGTTTGGCAGCCTGAACCCGGATGTGGTGTCTCTGGACGAGTATCTGGGTGAAACCAAAGTCATCATCGATCAGATCGTAGATCAAGCCCCTGAAGGTCTGGAAGTGCTGCGTGGCAATTCTTCCTATATCTACGATGGCAACTGGAAACTGCAGATGGAAAACGGCGCGGATGGCTACCACGTCAGCAGCGTGCACTGGAATTACTCCGCCACCATGGGTCGCCGAAAAGAGGGCGGCACGCAAGCGGTGGATGCGAACGGCTGGAGCAAGAGCCTGGGTGGCGTGTATGGCTTTGATTACGGTCATATCTTGCTGTGGACCAAAACCATGAATCCAACCGTGCGTCCGGTCTACGAGCATCGCGAGGAGCTGAAGCAGCGTCTGGGCGAGGACCGTGCCGAGTTCATCGTGAATCAGACTCGCAATCTGTGCCTGTACCCGAATGTGTATCTGATGGATCAGTTCTCTACCCAGATTCGGGTAACGCGTCCTATCAGTGTGGACAAGACGGAAGTCACGATCTACTGCTTTGGTCCCAAAGGGGAAAGCGCTGAGCAGCGTGCCATCCGTATCCGTCAATACGAAGACTTTTTCAATGTGTCCGGCATGGGAACGGCAGACGATCTGGAGGAGTTCCGTGCCTGTCAGGAAGGCTATGCGGGTATTGCGGCGCCCTGGAATGATTTGAGCCGAGGTGCGCCTTTGTGGGTGCACGGGCCGGACGAGAATGCCAAAGCCATGGGCATGAAGCCCTTGATCAGTGGCGGGCGTAGTGAAGATGAAGGCTTGTTTGTCTGCCAGCACGAGTACTGGGCCAAGACCATGAGCCAGGCGTTAAAAGCAGAAAACGGGGAGGCCTAAGCCATGAACGCAACGTATCACTCTATTTGCGCTTTCCTGTATCGCGAAGCCCGCTTGCTGGATGACCGTCAGTGGGATGAATGGCTGGAATGCTATAGCCCCAACGCCCAGTACTGGATGCCTTGCTGGGATGATGATGATCAGTTGACCGAAGATCCGCATAGCGAGATTTCCTTGATCTTCTATCCCAACCGTAACGGTCTGGAGGATCGGGTGTTCCGCATCAAGACCGAGCGCTCCGGTGCCTCCACACCAGAGCCACGTACCGCTCACATGCTCAGCAATATCGAGATTCTGGCCGAGCGCGATGGGCAGGTGGACGTCCGCTACAACTTTTTGACGCTTAACCATCGCTACCGGGTGACGGACCAGTTCTTCGGCACGATTTACCTGACCTTGTCGCCTCAGGAGCAGGGCTGGTTGATCGAGCAAAAAAAGGTAGTGCTCAAGAACGACTACATCCGTCAAGTGATTGATGTGTATCACATTTAAAGCCGGGGGTTAGTCGTGAACAGCTATCGTATTGCGCTGAATTTTGAGGACGGTGTCACCCGTTTCGTGGATTGTGGGGAACACGAAAAAGTGCTGGATGCCGCTTATCGCCATCAGATCAATCTGCCTATGGATTGCTCGGACGGGGTGTGCGGCACCTGTAAATGTCAAGCTGAAAGTGGTCAGTATGAGCAGGGCGATGACTACATCGAGGATGCCCTGACGCAAGAAGAAGCGGACAAGGGTTTGGTTCTGACCTGCCAGATGATTCCCAAGTCTGACTGCGTGATTGCTGTGCCGATTTCATCGGGTGTGTGCAAGACCGCCGTGGCCAAGTGGCGGGGGCAGGTATCGGAATGCCGTCAGTATGAGGATGCGGCTTACGAACTGAAGATTGATGCGACTGATGAAGCCTTGCCTTTCCTGCCTGGGCAGTACGTGAATATCACGGTGCCTGGCGGGCAGGCGCATCGCTCCTATTCCTTCAGCTCTGCGCCGGGCGAGCCGCGTTTGAGTTTCCTGATCAAGCAAGTGCCGGGAGGCCTGATGAGTTCCTGGCTGGCGGCGCAGCCGCTAGGCCAGCAGGTAGAAATGACCGGGCCTTTGGGTAGTTTTTATCTGCGTCAGGTAACGCGCCCCTTGCTGTTCCTGGCCGGTGGCACGGGTCTGGCGCCGTTCTTGTCCATGCTGGAAGTGCTGGTCAAGCAAGGCTGTACGCAGCCTGTGCATCTGGTCTATGGCGTCACCCGTGATCAGGATCTGGTGATGCTGGCAGAGCTGGAGTCCTTTACTCAGCGTTTGCCCGGATTCAGCTACACCACCTGCGTGGTGGACCCGGAATCCCGCCATGAGCGCAAAGGCTACGTCACCCAGCACTTGGATCCGGCGCATTGGCATGACGGGCAGGTGGATGTGTACCTGTGCGGGCCGCCACCCATGGTGGATGCCGTCAGCCAGTTCATTGATGCGCAAGCCCATGCTCCCGCGAATTTCTACTACGAAAAATTCATTACCAGCCAGTAAATGCATTCAAGCAATGCCCCTTTGCGGGGCGTCCTGTGCTGGATGACTCCTACAAGGAAAGATCATGACTGCGCCTGTGCGTTTTCATCAAAAAGTGGCCATTGTGACGGGCGCGGCCCAAGGCATTGGCCGTCGTGTTGCCGAGCGCTTGCAGGCTGAAGGAGCCTGGGTATTGGCCGTAGACCGATCCGAGCTGGTGCGGGAACTGGCCAGCGAGGCGGTCCTGACACTGGAAGTGGATCTGGAAACCGTTGAAGGTGCTCAGGCTGCGGCCCAGGCGGCGCTGGATAAATGGGGACGTATTGATATTTTGATCAATAACGTCGGGGGCACGATCTGGACGCGCCCTTACGAGCACTACACACCGGCACAGATCGAGGCTGAGATACGCCGTTCCCTGTTTCCAACCCTGTGGTCCTGTCATGCCGTTTTACCCAGCATGCAGGAGCAGGGTAGTGGTGCCATTGTGAACGTGTCCTCGATTGCCACTCGCAGCATTAACCGCGTGCCGTATGCAGCGGCTAAAGGGGGCGTCAATGCCTTGACCGCTTCATTGGCTTTTGAGAATGCCCAGCGCGGCATTCGGGTCAATGCTGTCTCGCCTGGCGGGACCGAGGCTCCGCCACGGCGTATTCCCCGCAATACCCAGAACCAGGACGATCCCCAAGAAGCGATCTGGTATCAGCAGATTGTGGATCAGACCGTGGCCAGCAGTTTGATGAAGCGTTACGGCAGCCTGGATGAACAGGCCGCCAGCATTTTGTTTTTGGCCTCGGATGAGGCGTCGTATATCACCGGCACTGTCTTGCCAGTAGGAGGCGGCGACCAGGGCTGATCAAACGATGCAGGCGGCTTGTAGAGCGAAGGGCATCAAGACAAAAAAACTCCATTTGGGGGAGACAAATCATGAAAACACTAGACGTTAATGAAGTGATTGAGCAGGCGCGCTTCGGGCGCTTTCACTGGATGGTGATGAGCCTGTGCGCCTTGTTGTTGATATTCGATGGCTATGACTTGTTTATTTACGGTGTGGTTTTGCCGGTGCTGATGGACGAGTGGAATTTGACGCCGGTGCAAGCTGGAGCCTTGGGTAGCTACGCCTTGTTTGGCATGATGTTTGGCGCGTTTGTATTTGGGCCGCTGGCAGACAAGATTGGCCGTAAAAAGGGCGTGACGATCTGCTTTGCCTTGTTCAGTCTGGCGACCTTCCTGAATGGCTTTGCGAGCTCACCGACCGAGTTTGGTGTCTACCGCTTTCTGGCCGGCTTGGGCTGTGGCGGCTTGATGCCCAACGCTGTGGCTTTGATGAACGAGTATTCGCCCAAGCGCTCGCGTAGCACCTTGGTCGCCATCATGTTCAGCGGCTATTCATTGGGTGGCTTGTTGTCGGCAGCGATTGGCATTTACATGCTGCCTCGCTTTGGCTGGCAGTCCATGTTTTTCTGTGCAGCCATTCCGTTGTTGCTGCTGCCGTTTATTGTCTGGAAACTGCCAGAGTCGCTAGCGTTTCTGATGCGCCAGGGGCAAGAGGAAAAAGCACGCCGCATTGTGCAGACCTTGGCCCCAGAAATGGGTGTGGCCCCGGATACCGTCTTGACCTTGCACGAGCGGAAAAAGGCGGGTGTGCCCATGCTGGATCTGGTCAAGGAAGGGCGCTTGCTTGGCACCTTGATGATTTGGGTGGCGTTTTTCTGCTGCCTCTTGATGGTCTATGCCCTGGGTTCCTGGTTGCCAAAATTGATGGCCAACGCGGGCTATAGCCTGGGTTCCAGCCTGTCCTTCCTGGTGGCCTTGAACCTGGGCGGCATGTTTGGTGCGATTCTGGGTGGTTGGCTGGGGGATCGTTTCAGCTTGCCTAAAGTGGTGGCCTGGTTCTTTCTGGTGTCGGCGGCGTCCATTACCTTGCTAGGTTTCAAGAGCCCGACTCTGGTGCTGTATGTGTTGATCGTGATTGCCGGTGCCACCACCATTGGCACGCAGATCCTGCTGTACGCCAATACGGCGCAGTTCTATCCCTTGTCCATGCGCTCCTCGGGCTTGGGCTGGGCGTCAGGAGTGGGGCGAATCGGTGCGATTGCCGGGCCTTTCCTGGGCGGCACGCTAATGGCGGCCAAGTTGCCCTTGCAGATGAACTTCATGGCCTTTGCCGTGCCGGGTGTCGTGGCAATGCTGGCTTTCCTGATGTTTATGGTGTCCTTGCGTTCATCGCCCAAAGTGGCGCTGAATGCCGTGGCCGGTTGAGAGGGCTGAATTTTAAAGCTGACTGGAGTAAAGTGCATACACACTGTTTTCAATCGACGAATGCCAGCCTTTCAAATTGAATGGCTGGCATTATCTATGGAGCCTGCCGGAATCATGACCGCTAGTAGTCTTTTGCTGTTTCTGCCCGCCTGTTTTGCCCTGAATATGGCCTTCGGACCTAATAATCTGCTGTCCATGACGGTAGGGGCCAAGCAAGGGGTGTCGACTGCCATGGTAGCGGCCATGGGGCGTCTGGTCGCCTTTGCCATCATGATTGTGGTGGCGGCCTTGGGAATGGGAACCTTGTTGATGGTTTCGGAGACGGCCTTTACCGTGGTCAAGCTTGCGGGAGCGGCGTATCTGATCTGGCTGGGTATCAAGGTGCTGCGTGCCAGTAGCAAAACATCAGCAGAGCAAACCGAGGTGAGCAAAAAAGATATCTGGGGCCTGGTGCGCCAGGAGTTCTTTGTGGCTATCGGCAATCCTAAAGCCATTCTGATCTTCACCGCCTTCTTCCCGCAGTTTGTAGATATGAACAACTATTGGGTTAGCTTCATGACACAGGGTGTGATTTTCCTGCTGCTTGAAGTGATCGCGATTGCGGCGTATGCCTATGTAGGCACTCGTTTGTCCGGCGTGATGCAAAATGCGCGTGGTCTGCGTTGGGTGAACCGCATTAGCGGCAGCATGATGATAGGTTTTGGCGTGATCCTGGCCATGGCTCGACGCTCCTGATGTAAGCCCCGATCTGGGGCACAAGTCGGAAAATAAAAGGCTCTCCTTGCGAGAGCCTTTTTGATGTTTCTATTTGTACAGGGTAAACACAGAATATGCTATTTAGTGCTTGAAGTTTGTAAATTTTTTGTTAGGATAAAAATTCGTTCTAGGCTTTCTCGATTAAATAAACAGCAGGAGGTTTGGATATGAATGACACGCCCATGAACTGGCCCAGTGATTTTCCGAGCAAACACGATTCAATATAAAACCTCAAAAAAAACGGAGACCGTTAACTAGCCAGGCCGCCCTATGGGCGGCTTTTTCATTGGCGCCTTATTGTTCTGATTTTTAGATCGATATGTCTTGAGATTGAGCTGGCCGTTTATTGATAAGATTCAAATTCTGAATTGCTCAGGATTGGAAAGTTTCACTGGGCTACCTTAAATTGGGTTTTATTGCATTTTAATGCATGGAGTAGCTTGGAAAAATACGGAGCGGAAAAAGAATGAATGACATCAAGGCCTTGTTTGCTTTGTGTTTTTCCCTGCTTCCTGCTGCTTGTTCCTGTATCACCGTCACTTATCCTGGCGATCCCGAAGGAGCCACTGTTGTTTGCAATGGCAGTGCCTATGGCGAGACTCCACTGATAATTAACGGTCTGCTGGAGGGGGCGTCGAAATGTTAGTGTCCCCTTGAGTAGGTATTAACTTGTAATATGGCTCCTGAACGAGCTTGGCCAAACACTCTAGCTAAGATTCTTTGTTTTTAAATTTGGCTGATTCACTGCTTTGCTCTACGTAAACAAGCTCCCAGCGCTATGCTATTTTCCTCTCTCTCCCTTTTCTGATTGATCCAGCCTTGCCACGTTCCTCTGCTACCCCCCCTCGTCGTATCACCATCCGCGATGTCGCCAAGGCGGCAGGGGTGTCTTTGACTACGGTTTCACACGCTTTGAATGACAGAGGGGTGGTGGACCCGTTAACGCGTGCCAAGGTCAAACAGATCGCGGCTGATATGGGCTATAGGCCCAATGTACGAGCGCAGCGCTTGCGTTCGGGGGCGGCCAACAGCATTGCCCTGGTATCGTCCATGCCTTTTGCCGTGTCGGGTGGCGTTTCGCGTCTGGGCTTCATGATGGAAGTGGCGGGCATTGCGGCCGAGGCGGCCATGCGGCGCGGCCTGGCTCTGGTGTTCGTACCGCCTTTGGAAAATGCCCAGGCCTTTCTGGAAGGTCTGGATATTGATGGGGCGATTTTGTTGGAGCCCATGACGGATGATCCCAATGTGCGCTTGTTGCAAGAGCGTGGCGTGGCCTTGGTGTCGATTGGGCGTCAAGGCGGTAGCGTAGACAGCATTCCCTTTATTGATCTGCAATCGACCGCAACCGCGCATTTGTTATTGAATCACTTGTGGGAGCAAGGACGGCGACGTATCGCCCTGGTGCAAAGCAGTGCCGCACGTGACTCTTACGCCAGCCATAAAAAAGCCTACGAGAATTTCGCTGCAGCGCACGCCATGCCAGTGCGCTATATGCAGGTAGAGGAAAGCTTGGGTGAAGCCGGCGGATTTGATGCCTGCGCCCGGCTTTTAACACAGTATCCCGATACGGATGCCTTATGTGTGCCTGTGGATGCCTTTGCAGTGGGCGCCTTGGCGGCTGTGCAGCAGGCCGGTTTGCGTGTCCCGCAGGATGTAATGATCGCCACCCGTTACGATGGCTTGCGTGCCCGTACCGCAGAACCGGCGTTGACAGCTGTGGATCTTCATCTGGAACAAGTGGCCACCCTGGCGGTAGAACTGCTGTTCGAGCATCTGTCGGGTGATAAGAGCCGCCTGTCGGCTTTGGGCCCAAAGCCGGAGCTTCGGGCCCGTGCCTCTACACAGCTGGACGATTAAGTCAGCATGACGGCCAGACCGGAGACGGTCGCAAACACCAGAACGCCAATGCGCAAACGGCGTTGATCCAGCTTGTGATGTACCAGGCTGCTCAAGCCCATCCCCAGCAGCAATGCGGGCAGGCACAACACGGCGTAGCTCAGGTGGGACCACTGTAGCGCGCCGGAGATACCCAGCACGGCCAGCGAAATCACTTCCCCCACCAGAAAGCACAAGGCAACTGTCGAGCGCAAGGTGGCGACAGGGGCGTGCTGGTACACCAGAGCCAAAGGCGGGCCACCAATGCCGGTGGCGGTTTCAGTGATCCCGGTGACCAGACCTGTGGCAATAAAGGCCTTCTTGCCGGGCGTGAAGCTGGGAGCCAGTACCGACGCCAGTACAGCCAGCAAGGTACTGATACCGACAAACTGGTTTAACCAGTAAGTCGACAGCACCAGCAAAATCCCCAAACCGGCAAAAGTCCCTGCAAAACGTCCGACGGTGATCCAGCCCGCTCCGCTGCGGTCGATCGCCCCACGTTCACGCCAGGCAACATAGGCGTTCAGCGGCAGCATCAGAAACAGGAGCGCTCCCGGTATGGCCTCGGGATGAACCAAAGCCAGTACCGGGACTACGATCAGGGCAAAACCCATCCCGCTGGCACCCTGAATAAAGGCACCCGCCAGCACGGCGGCAAAAGCAATCAGCAAACCCACTGTCATGCCAAGGCCTTTTCCTGCTCGGCGTGACGCGCCAGGTGTTCGGTGGATGGGGCGTGCAGCTTGCGGATATCCGATTGCGCGACCGCATGGCGAGCCAGCTCACGCACTTCTTCCAACAAGGGCAGGGGATCCCAATCCACAGGCTGGCCTTCCCACAGACGCAGCTTGCCTTGGACAACGACAGCCCGAATCTGATCGCGAGCAGCAATCCGAACCAGTTCCCAGGGTAGATCCCAGGAGGGCGTCATCTCGGGCACTTGCAGATCGACCACGAGGAAGTCGGCTTGGGCGCCCACCCGAATTTGCCCGGTTTGAGCTCCCAGGCCTATGACTTCGGCCCCCCCTCGGGTCGCCATATCCAGCCAGGTCCAACCCGCACCGCAAGAGGAGTCGCCCACCATCATGCCGAAGGCAAAGCGTTGCGCCGCCTCGCCATAATCCATCATACGAAAGGCATCGCTGCGAGTGCCGTCCGTCCCCATGCCCAAACGTATGCCTTGAACGCGCATGGCTTCGGCAGGAGCGACGGCATTGCCTTTCCAGGCGCTGGCAACCGGGTTGTAGGAAACGGCAGCGTTCAAATCAGCCAGCAGCCGGATTTCGCTGGGGGTAACCAAGGTGGCATGAGCCAGCAAGGAAGCCGAACCCAGGGCACCAATATGGGCAAGATGCTCGATCGGGCGACGACCATGGGCATTCAAGGAACGCTCCACCGCGACCAAATGCTCGTTGGCATGGGTCTGGAACACACGGCCCGCTTCTTCGCTCATGGAATAGATACGATGCAACATCGCATCACTGGCGGCTTCGGGAATAGAGATAGCCAGTGAAGGGCTGATCAAGGCATGGTGTTCCCATTGCTGAAGGTGGGCCTGGGCGCGAGCCACAATAGGCTCGGCGTCCAATAGTACCGCGCCGTGCTTGTCGTTGCAGATCAGGCCCAGAACGCAGCGTATACCTACGTCTGTGGTGGCTTGCACAATCGCGTCCAGATCCTCGGACGATCGCGTGCCAGCGTCGCAAACCGTCGTGAACCCGCCCCGCAAGGCTTCCAGTGCCGACAGCTTGCTGGAGGCATACAGATGGCGAGCGTTCAAGGTGCTTTCCAGTGGCACCCAGACCCGGCGGAAAATCTCCGAGGGCTCGCCATACACCAGCGACTTCCCATATGACTGGGTGACGTGATGGTGTGCATCCACAAAACCGGGCATCAACAAATGACCGGGCAAGCTCAGACGTGGCAGCCCAGGGTGACGGGTGGCAATCTCTTCTACCGTGCCAATATCGCTGAAGCGACCTTCTTCAATCAGTACAGCGTGTCCGCTGACAGGTCCTTGCGGCAGCAAGAGGTGTTCGGGTTCCAGAATGCGGGCCTGAGCCAGGTCGTGGGATTGAAATAAAGATGCGTGATTCATGGCACAGCTCATCAAGAATGTTGAAGGGGAGCGGGTTTGGGCGAGCGCTGGCCGAGGTGAATGAACAGGTAGTTCAAAACAGCCGCCGTCAGCGCACCCATAGCAACGCCGTTGGACAAGAGCAATCGCACTTGGGAGGGAAGTTGGTCGTAAATGCCGGGAACGACGATGGGCAGCAAACCGACCGCCAGAGCCGTGGCAACCACATACATGGCGGCATGGCCGCGCAGGTCTACCTTGCGCAACATGTCTATGCCCATGGTGCCGACGATGGCAAAGACCACCAGCCCAGTTGCGCCAATGACAGAGGCAGGAATGACGCTGATCAGCGCGGAGAGCGGCGAGAACACGCCAAACAGAATCAGGAACAGTCCACCGACGGCCGTGACATAGCGGGAGCGCACTTGGGTCGCGCGAATGATGCCGATGTTTTCACCACTGGTAATGATCAGCGAGGTCCCGAAAATACCGCCCAGCAAAGAAGCCAGCCCGTCGCCACGGATCGTATTGGGCACTTGTGCCTGTTGTTCGGCCTCGTTTTCCTTGCCCAGGACCTCATTCAAGGCAATGGTCTGGCCAGTGGCTTCCACCATGGAAATCAAGGTGAACAGCAGCAGCGGCAAAGCGGCAATCAGATCAAAGTTGGGCGGGCCAAAGGGGAAGGGCGATGGCAGGGCCAGCAGTGGGCCACTGCCCACGCCGCTCAAGCTGATGTCGCCCATCAAGGCAGCGGACAAGGCACCCACAATCAAGCCCAGCAAGATAGCCAACTGGCGGCACATGCCCTTGAGCAAACGGGCAAACAGCACCGTAGACGCAATGGTGATCAGGGCCAGCAGCAAATTGTCGGTATTACCGAAATTGGCCGAGCCGGGTGTGCCGGCAATTAATTTGCCGGATATCTGCGCCAGGTTGATGGCAACCAGCAAGAGCATGATGCCGATGACCAGCGAAGGGAAGTAACGCAAAAAGCGTTTGAAGATGGGGACGATCAGAAAGTACAGCAGGGCGGACAGAATCACCGCCCCGGAGGCGGTGGGCAGATCGGTTTGTTGCGCGATCAGAATGAACAGGATGATGGGCGCACCACCGGGCAGCATCACAAAAGGTAGTTTGGCGCCTATACCGGCTGGGCCGAAGGATTGGATCAAGGTGCCTATGCCACAGACCAGAAAGGTGGCGCTCAATAGCTGAGTGGTCAGGGCAGCATCAAAGCCCAGGGCCTTGCTCATCAAGAACACGGCGGCGATAGGGGAGGCGGCCATGACCAGTACGTGTTGCAGCCCGAAGGCAATCATGCGCTGAGGGGAATACAGCTCATCCACTTGCGCAGTGGGGGTGTCTTTCATCAGTGTCTCCTGTGCTGCATTGTCAGGTGCTAAAGAGCCTGCTGCAGTCCTTTAGGTTTTTATCGAATTTATGAGTAAAACGATTTGGTTTTGATTTTATGCTCAACCAAAACGTTTTGGTAGTGTATTTATGCTTGGCTGAAAAGTCGATGCGCAAATCAAATAAGGATTATTTCTGCAGGCTGAACTAGCCTGTTGGAGGCAGAGGCAGAGGCAGAGGCAGAGGCAGAGGCAGAGGCAGAGGCAGAGGCAGAGGCAGAGGCTTTACACCCTGTCAGTTTCCTGACCAGTCATTCAAGCTTCGGTGCGGGCCTCTTGGCCAAGGCGGTGGAACTTGTCTAACTGCTCTCTGTAGCGCTTCAGGGAAAACCCTGTGTGTGCTGCAGCGAGAAAAGAACTATAGCACGAGGATTTTCCGCTTTGCAAGTTTTTTACCTGAATATTTCATGTAAAAGAGGCGGTTTACAGTAATTTTCCACTTAGATCATTGTTATATATGATAAAACTTAAATGAAACCAAATGATACCAAAATGACTATATCTCGTTCATAGCTGGAGAGACACCAGAACTGGCAGGTGAAACGCCAGGATGCCCCATCGCAGAACAGGTCGATTCCAGGCTTTTTCTCTCCAGCTCAGCATCGATTCCCTTGTTTCGCGCTGAATTCCCGCCCCAAACGTGTTTTCGCAGACAGACAGACAGACAGACAGACAGACAGACAGACAGACAGACAGACAGACAGACAGACAGAAAAGATAAGAATGCAGTTGCGATCCTGGGGAAGGCTGCACAAAGACCCGGCTATCACCATGGGCCGCTAATCTAGAACCTGGTCTACAACACTCTATATAGAGCGCCGGCCATCCCTCTACATATAGAGACATACCAAGCGCCCTACTTTTGACCCACAAACCCCTCTCTATATAGAGACACCCCATCCAGGCAGATAGGTAAGCCACATCTCCCCTATTACAATAGGCAGACAAATAACTCTGTATGCAGACTATGGCCCGCTCATCTTCTCAAGCCCCTGCGGCACAGCTCAGCCTGATTGGCGAGGAACTACTCTCCGGCAATCTCCTGACCGAGAACATCCTGAATCAAATTGCCCGCCTTCCCAGCGACTGGCGTGCAACATTGGATCGCCCGGAGCTGCAAGACATATTGGCAACTCTGGCCAAGTGGTTGGACAAGGAGTGCCAGGATGGCGCCTCTATTTACCCGGCCGCCCCTTTCCGCGCACTGGAACTGCTGCCATTGCAGAAAGTCAGCGTCGTGATTCTGGGCCAGGACCCTTATCACGGTCCCAATCAGGCGCAGGGATTGTCATTTTCCGTGCCTGACACTTGCCCGGCCCCACCCAGTCTGCGCAATATCTTTAAAGAGCTGGAGCTGGAATATCCCGACACCACCTTGCCAAGCAGTCATGATCTGAGCAACTGGGGTCGACAAGGTGTCTTGCTATTGAATACATCGCTGACTGTAGAAGATGGTTTGCCTGCCTCTCACGCCAAGAAAGGTTGGGAGCAGATTACTGACTCCCTGCTGATGAACCTGGCCCAGCAGACTACACGCCCTATTGTTTATATGTTGTGGGGTGCTCACGCCCAAGCCAAAGAAGCACTGATTCAGCAGCACTCCCAGCATCCTTACCTAATATTGAAGGCCAATCACCCTTCCCCCTTGGCTGCTCGCCGCCCCCCTGTTCCTTTTATTGGCTGTGGTCATTTCCAGCAGGCCAATGACTGGCTCAAAGAGCAAGGCGTCACTCCCATACAATGGTTTGCCACTGGCGCTTGACCATCCGTTCCCCTTACCTGATCCAGAACCATGCCTTTAAGCCCTGCCAATCCAGAATTAAGCTCTCAAGAACAACATGCTCTTTGGTCGAACGAACTGCTCGAACAATATGGCTGGCAATTTCAGGGAGAAACGCCGTTTGCCGTCCCCTTAAGCAGCCTGCCCTTGCTGGATGAATTGTTCAAGTTTGTGAACGAGACCATCAAGGACTCTTTTGATCGCTCTTTATTCTGCTGGACTGATCTTAAACAAGACAACAAAGGTCTGACGGCCTGGTATCTGGGCGTCGAAGATTACGACGAAGTGCTGGAGCCTTATATAGAGAGCTTGTCTGCCAAGGCCCTGGCCCAGAGTGATGCAGTAGAAAGCCCACCGTCCGAATAAAAGGACACCAGCAAGCAGTGATACAGGCAGCCAGGGATACATGCCCCAAGAACCGCGAACGACTCTCCGGCTTGCTGGCTGCCCTGAAACCTGTAAAAAAACAGGCAGACGCGGATCAACAACACCGGAAAACCCGGAAGTCATAAAAAAAACCCGGCGCCAAGGCCGGGTTCTTCAAATAAAAGCCAAGTCTTACAAAGACCTGTTCTCTTATCTTTAAGGTTGCACACCTGCTGCGTGCGCCTGCTGGTCTGCGTGATAGGACGAACGCACCATGGCACCAACCGCCGCATGGGTAAAGCCCATTGCATAGGCCTCGCGCTCAAACATCAAGAATTCATCAGGCGTCACGTAGCGCATCACGGGCAAGTGGTGGCCGGATGGCTGCAAATACTGGCCAATGGTCAGCATATCAATATCGTGAGCTCGCATATCGCGCATCACTTCCAGAATCTCTTCGTTGGTCTCACCCAAGCCAACCATCAAACCGGATTTGGTTGGAATGTTTGGATGCAACTTCTTGAACTCTTGCAGCAGTTTCAAGGAGTGGTGGTAATCCGAACCAGGACGCGCCTGCTTGTACAAGCGAGGTACCGTTTCCAGGTTGTGGTTCATCACATCTGGAGGGCAGGCATTCAGGATCCCCAACGCACGGTCCAGACGAGCACGGAAGTCCGGCACCAGCACTTCAATAGTCGTAGTTGGCGAATGCTCGCGCACCTGACGGATACATTCCACAAAGTGGGCAGCGCCACCATCACGCAAATCGTCACGGTCTACGGAGGTAATAACCACGTAGGACAACTTCATGGCGCCAATGGCCTTGGCCAGGTTGGCAGGTTCATTCTCGTCCAGCGGGTCAGGACGGCCATGGCCCACATCACAGAATGGGCAACGACGTGTGCACTTGTCGCCCATGATCATGAAGGTGGCCGTGCCCTTGCCAAAACACTCCCCGATATTGGGACAGGAAGCTTCTTCGCACACCGAGAACAGCTTGTGCTCGCGCAGAGTTTCCTTGATCTCGTAGAAACGGGAATTCGGTGCAGCCGCCTTCACCCGAATCCAATCAGGCTTTTTCAAACGCTCTGCCTGCACGACCTTAATGGGAATGCGCGAGGTCTTGGCCTCGGCCTTCTGCTTTTGCGTTGCGTCGTATTCGACAACGCGAGGGCGCACAGTAGGTTTGGAATCGACGGACGTATCTGTAGGGGTGGTCATAGGCGTCTAAATAGAAAAACAGCGTGCGGGCAACATCACTAAACGATGGGCGCAGTGGTCAATTGTAGCCCCTTCGCTTTACAAGCGCCTAGAACAAGGGCGATAGTTTGTACCAGACCCCTCTAATATAGAGGTCGACTTAACGATGCAGCAACACCCAAAAATAAAACCTGCACATACTATAAGTACGGAGACTTGCATGTCACAAGAGCACCTCGCCGATCCCGTCCTGCTGGAACAGCATCAGGGACTGGCCCGCATCACCTTGAACCGGCCCGCCAAGTACAACGCGCTGTCTGAAGAAGTGTTGGACTCTTTACAACACATTCTGGACAAGCTGGCCCAGGACCCCAGCTTGCAGTGCGTCATCATTCAGGCGGAAGGCAAGGCCTTTTGTGCCGGGCACGATCTGAAACAGATGCGCTCCAAACCCGAACACGACTATTACCGTGATCTGTTCAGCCGCTGCAGCCGCGTCATGCAAGGTGTGCTGGCCTTGCCCGTGCCGGTGATTGCTCGTGTGCAAGGGCTGGCCACCGCAGCGGGCTGTCAGCTGGTTGCTACCTGCGATATGGCTGTTGCCACCGAGTCCACTCGCTTTGCAGTATCAGGCATTAATGTTGGTCTTTTCTGCTCCACCCCTGCTGTTGCCCTGTCACGCTGCGTGCCACCCAAGGCCGCCATGGAAATGTTGATGACTGGCGAATTCATCAGCGCCCAACGAGCTCAAGAGCTGGGGCTGATCAATTACGCGGTAGCCGAAGACCAGCTGGATCAAACCGTACAGAAACTGGCCGACAGCATCATGGCCAAGAGTCCGGTCGCCGTCCGCGCAGGCAAGGCCATGTTCTACCGCCAGCGCAGCCTGGCTATTGAACAAGCCTACGACTACGCCGGTCAGGTCATGGCTGACAATATGATGAGCAATGATGCCTGCGAAGGTATTGATGCTTTTATCGAGAAACGCGCGCCGCACTGGAGCGGAACCTGAGGCGGCACTTGACGAATAAATAACAATATAAAGATGAGCGCCGCCACATGCGGCGCTTTATCGCTGCACTATTTAAGCTGCCGCTGCCTGTAGGCGCAGAGCCATCGCTTGCGATAGATAATTAGACAAATACTGTGCAACCTCGTCCATAGGGACCACAACACCTTGCGAACGCATATCCGTTGTTTGCAGCCCTTCATAGCCACAGGGATTGATGCCGCTAAATGGGCTTAGATCCATGCCTATATTCAAGGCCAGTCCATGGTAAGAGCGGCCATTGCGAATCTTGATCCCCAATGCGGAAATCTTGGCCAACTCCTGCCTTGCCACCCCTTGCGGTACATAGACACCCGGTGCCCCTGGCTTGCAGCAAGCCCCTTCGACACCAAAATGCGTCAGACAGGCAATAACAGCCTCTTCCAAAAGGCGTACGTATTCTTTGACGTACAGGCCTACCCGGCGCAGATCAAACAGGCAGTACACCATTAACTGCCCAGGGCCGTGATAGGTAATCTGCCCGCCCCGGTCGGTTTGCACCACGGGGATGCCACCGGGGTTCAGCAGATGTTCCGGCTTGCCGGCCTGTCCTTGCGTGTAGACAGGCGTGTGCTCGACAAGCCAGATTTCATCAGCAGTCTCTGGCCCGCGCTGCTCGGTAAAGTCGCGCATTGCCTGCCAGATAGGTTCATAGGCGCTAGGCCGCTCAAACCACTTGATACGAACTGAGTCGGACATGAACGCCTGATCCCTGCTTTACATCACCACACGCACCAGATGATGCGCATGCAGGGCACGGTAAAGATTATCCAGCTGCTCACGCGAGACAGCGCGCACTGTGAAAGTCAGGCCCGTGTAGTTGCCTGCCTTGCTGGGACGCACCTCGATAGTGGCAGCGTCAAAGCCTGGATCGTGTTCCAGCACGATAGCCAGCAATTCGTCTTGCAGGGTTTCGTGAGTCTGGCCCATGACTTTGATAGGAAAGTCACTGGGGTATTCGATCAACGATTCTTCGGGGGAAATTGTCATGCTTGCTCCGCAGCCTTGATGGCCTTGTCATAGCCTTCACGTAATTTGGCAAAGACAGGGCCGGGTCGTCCGTCGCCGACGGGCTGACCGTTAAATACAACGATGGGCAGCACCTCTTTGGTGGCTGACGTCATCATAATTTCATCGGCAGTGTCGACCTCTTCACGAGAGATCTGACGCGCCTGAAAAGCTATACCCGCCTGGGCGGCCAGCTCCTCCATCAAACTGTAGCGAATCCCTTCCAGGATCAAATTGTTGCGCATGGGTGCCAGCAAAGTACCGTCGCGCACAATCCAGATATTGCAGGAGGCCCCTTCGGTCAGAAAACCTTCTCTGAACTGAATAACCTCGTCCACACCGGCTTCAAGAGCCTGCTGCTTGGCCAAAACATTGCCCAGCAAGGAAACGGATTTTATATCGCAACGCAGCCAACGCTCATCTTCAATGGCCACCGCCTTCAAACCGGTTTCGCGCTCTTGCTGCACTCGCTTGAAGGGCGAGACCATGATGAAGATGCTGGGCGGCACATTGCTGGGGAAGGCGTGGTCGCGCTTGGCAACACCGCGGGTTACCTGAATGTAGACCATGCAGTCGGCACCCCGGCCCGAACGGGCCAGCATATCCAGCACCAGCTTTTCCCATTCACGGCGAGTGAAAGGGTTGGTGATGCCCACTTTTGCCAGACTGCGCTCCAAGCGCCCCAGGTGCCCATCAATACGAAAAGGTTTCCCGTGATAAGCAGGCACGACATCGTAAATGCCGTCGCCAAAGATAAAGCCACGATCCAGTACCGAGATCTTCGCTTCACCCAAGCGCACAAAGTCGCCGTTCAAATAAACAATGCTGTCGGGGTCAATGCCTGCAATCATAGGATTTAGCCTCGCACCAAGGAATTACTCAAACATCAAGCGCACTTTGTCGGCCATACGACCAAAAAAGCCGGCCTCGGGCACATCTTGCAGCACCAGCAAAGGCTGCTCTGCCAAAACCTTGCCATCCAGGGACAAAGTCAGTGTACCGACCTTGTCACCCTTGCTCAACGGAGCCAGCAAAGGCTGGGTATAGTTGGCAACAGGCTTGATTTCCGAGGACTTGCCACGTGGAACAGTCAACCACAAGGCTCCTTCTGTACCCAGGCCTACATTCTCGACCTCACCTTCCCAAACACGGGCGGTGACAGCAGGATTGCTGGCGTCGTACAGTTTGACCGTTTCAAAGTTCTGAAAGCTCCAGTTCAGAAGCTTCAGGCTGTTTTCTGTACGGGCGGCATCGTTCGCTGTACCCACGACAACCGACACCACACGACGACCATCGCGCAAGGCCGTCGACACCAGGCAGTATCCGGCCGATTGGGTATGGCCGGTTTTCAAACCATCAACTGTATTGTCCAGCCACAGCAGGCGGTTACGGTTGGGCTGCTTGATATTGTTGTAGGTGTACTCTTTTTGGCTGTAGTAGTGCAGATACTGGGGGAAGCGGGCAACCAGTGCCGCGGACAACACGCCCAGATCACGTACCGAGGTCAGATGCTCGGGATCAGGCAAGCCGGTGGAGTTCTTGAAATGCGTAGCCGTCAAACCCAGCTTGGCGGCTTCTTCGTTCATCAAGGCGGCAAAAGCACCTTCGCTACCCGCAACGGCTTCGGCCAAGGCAACAGAGGCATCATTGCCCGATTGCACGATCACACCTTGCAGCAGATCATTCACGGCCACTTGCGAATTAACTTTCACGAACATGCGCGAACCTTCGGTGCGCCATGCCTTGTCCGAAATCACAACGGTCTGATCCAGCTTCAGGCGACCGGATTCCAAAGCATCAAAGACCAGATAGGCCGTCATCAGCTTGGTCAGGGAGGCAGGCTCGACCTGTTCGTTCAGCCCTTCTGCCGCGATGATCTGGCCACTATTAACGTCCATGGACAACCAGGCACGTGCCGTCAGGCTAGGTGCGGGTACAACGGACAAATCACCTGGCAAGGCAGGCGTCTGAGCGCCAAGCACTTGAGCCGATTCTGTCGGGGTAGGGGTTTGAGTCTGTGCCTGAGCCACCATAGGCAGCGCCAGGGCAAGTGCCACCACACAACGAGAGAGGACTGGAGATGCAAATTTTTGAATAGAAGTCATGGAAAAAATCGATTGCTTTGACAGTGGCGGAAAGAACCCATTATGGCAGAGCCATCTGGGCCTGTGAGGGGCAAGGCCCCTGAGTCTGAACAGGAAAACGCAACGATTTGAAAGCAAAACCCGGCTTAGGTTCCAAGCCCGGCCAAATGACGGCTGACCAACTCACGCAGCTGAATCAGCTTGCCATGAAAAAAGTGGCCAGCCTCGGGCAGCACAACCATGGGCAACTGATGCTCACGCGCAAAGTCCATGCCTTCCGACAAGGGAACGACATCGTCGGTTTCACCGTGCACTAACAAGGTATCGGCAGGAGGGCTGACATCCCGGAAGCGGAAACGATTGACCGCAGTACCAGTCAGGATGAAGGCGCCGGGCAAAGGTGCCTGGGCTTCCTGCAGGCTGGCATACACTTGAGCAGCGACTGCAGTGCCAAATGAAAACCCGGCCAACATGGATGGGCCGGAACTCCACTGCGGGAAATGTGATGGGAATTGCTCAATCAAAGCCAGCATATCGGCAGTTTCGCCGCGGCTGCTATCGAACTCCCCGGCAGACTTTCCGACACCACGGAAATCCGGGCGTACTGCCAGCAAACCATGTTGAGTGGCACTGCGCGACAAGGTTGTCACCACTTTGTTGTTACGTGCCCCACCATGCAAAGGGTGAGGATGCAGCAACAAGGCCCAACCCTTGGGCTCGCCCGCTGGCCAGTCCAGAGCACAGTCAATAACACCGGCCTGGCCGGAAAATTGGATTGTATCTACGCGTTCAGACATGCTCAGATCAAATATCACATAAGATTACGTTTAACTCATCCAGTGTACCGGATTGTCATGAATACCTCTTCTGCATTCACCCTACCCAGCCCGCGCGATATGGTGGCAGAGCTGCGTACGCGCTTGCCACATTTTCCCCAGATACGCTGGGTAGACTCGACCGAATCGACCAACGCCGATTTGCTTGCCCTGGCTCGTCAGGAATCCGGGCCGCGTGTGCGTCCCTGGTTGCTGGGCGCACATCTGCAAAGTCGTGGTCGTGGGCGTGCCGGACGCACATGGGAAAACAGCGTCGGTGCAAACCTGATGTTTTCCTGTGCCTTTGATATTTTTCTGCCTGCGCGGCAGCTGCCTACTCTTTCGCCGCTGTCCGGTCTGGCAACAACGGAAGCGCTGCGCCAGTTTCTGGAACCGGCAGTGCGTAATCGTCTGGCCATGAAATGGCCGAATGACGTGCTATGGGATCAGGCCAAGCTGTCCGGCATTCTGGTTGAGGCGACTCGCGCCAGTGCAGCGCCCAGCTCCAGTGACCATCATGTGGTGATTATCGGCATAGGCCTGAACCTGCGTGAAGCAGAGACCATCAGCCAGAACACGCAACGCGCCATTGCAGACTGGACCAGCATTGCTGAACACTCCCAGCAAGCGTCTCTGGCACGCTGTTCGGACCTTGTGGCCAAAGTCGCGCAAAGCCTGTACCTGAGCCTGAATCATGTCACAGCCCACGGTTTTGCTGATCTGCCTACACGCTACGCGCAAGTTGACGCGCTAATTGGCCAGCAAGTCCATATCATTGACAATGGCCAAGTCCTGCATACAGGCATCGTGACGGGCATCAATACCTCGGGGCAGTTATTATTGCGCCACCCCGATGGTTCCGAACGTGCGGTCACAGTGGGCGAAGTTTCCGTTCGCGCTCACCGCTGATCGCTATACTGCACTCTTTTTAGCTCTGACGATCCGGCATGACCCTGCTCATCGACTCTGGCAACACCCGTATCAAACTAGGGTGGTGTCATCCTTTAAGCGGCGCGCGCGAAAGCCAGCCGGTTAGCGTGCATGCCGACCAATTGGATCAATTGGCGGTTTGGCTGGAGGCAAGCCAGGCCCCGCTGCAGGAATTCGCCCAACAAAAAGGTGTACAAGCACTAGGAGTGAATGTGGCCGGGCCACAGGTCCAAGCGCAAATTGATGCGGCCGTCAGCCGTCTGGGCTTGGGACCGGTACGCTGGTTGCAGGCCCAAGAGCAGGCTTTTGGGCTGCACAACGATTATGAACAGGCTGGCCAATTGGGTGCCGATCGCTGGGCCTCCTTATTAGGGTTAAGCGATTTGCTAACCCAGGAATACCCGGTCGACCAAGGCGCCTTGCTGATCAGCTTTGGTACTGCTACCACGATTGACTTGCTGGGACCTGCACAAAATGGAGTGCGTCACTTTTTAGGTGGCTCCATTCTGCCCGGTCCCAGCTTGATGCTGGCTTCACTCAAGCAAAATACGGCGCAGCTCCCTGAGGCGCATGGGCAAACTGCGGCGTTCCCACGCAATACTCAAGAAGCTATCAGTACCGGGGTTGCTGCCGCACAGGCTGGAGCCGTGTTGCGACAATGGGAGAAAGGCCGTCAGCATCTGGGACACAGCCCATTGGTCTTTTTGGCGGGCGGTGGCCGCGCACTGGCGCAGCAAGAACTGTTAGAACAATTAAGTCATCATTGCCGTTTGCTCAATATAGAGCCCCCCCATCTACACGAGCTGGAAACTCCTGCCTTGCGGGGTCTGTCGCTGTTTGTGGCGCACCCGTAAGTCGATTCGAGCTTACAACCGTCCCTCTGCCCCCTCTTGCCTGTGAACTGCCGGTGACCCATAGATACGATTGGCATTAAAACGGATGAACTTAAACTCCCCTACCCGTACAATCTTGGGTTGAACTGTACTTTTCAGGGCATTTGCGATGCGACTGCTTTTCATACTGATCCTGGTGGCAAACCTTGCCTTGCTGGCTTTTGGACAAGGCTTTTTTGGCACGCCCCCCAGCGAACAAGGCCGTGAGCCTAGACAGTTTTCGCAGCGTAACCAAGATGCCATTCAACTTGGAACCCCGGCCCATCCGACGCCAGCTTCCCCTTGATCCTCGATTGACGACACTATGAAACCCATACGCAAAGCAGTTTTCCCCGTCGCCGGTCTAGGCACACGTTTTCTGCCCGCCACCAAGGCCATGCCCAAGGAAATGTTGCCAATTGTCGACAAACCACTGATTCAGTACGCTGTCGAAGAGGCTGTCGCCGCTGGAGTCACAGAACTGATCTTTATCACTGGCCGCAACAAGCGAGCCATTGAAGATCACTTTGACAGCATCCCGGAACTGGAACACGAACTGGAAGGCAAGAACAAGCTGGAGTTGCTGGATGCCGTTCAAAACATCATTCCCAGCCATGTCAGCTGTATTTACACCCGCCAGCCGCGCGCGCTGGGTCTGGGCCATGCCGTGCTGTGCGCTGCACCCATCGTGGGCAACGAGCCCTTCCTGGTCCTGCTGGCGGACGACCTGATCGACGCCACCACACCTGTATCGCGGCAACTGGTTGAGGCTGCGCATCAATACAACGGAAGTATTGTGGCAACTCAAAATGTAAATAGAAATGAAACAAATAAATATGGAATTGTTTCGGGTAATTTAGTCGACTCAAAAGCAACTCGACTTAATGGAATTGTTGAAAAGCCTGCACCCGAAGTAGCCCCTTCTACACAAGCCGTTGTAGGCCGTTATGTATTGGAAGCGGAAATATTTGACCACCTGCGACGCACTCAAGCAGGGGTAGGTGGAGAGATTCAATTAACGGATGGAATTGCCAGTCTTTTGGAAAGTCGTGCGGTATATGCATATGAATATGAAGGCACACGTTACGACTGTGGTAGCAAGTCCGGTTTCTTTCATGCTACGCTTGAATTTGGTCGTAAATACCACGGACTTTAACGAGGGGCGCAGAGGGGTCCGTTACGATAACAAGCTTGGTTGCAATTGTTGATCAAACACTGCCTTAAAACCACGCAGAGGGTCGATTTAGCTTGACTTACAGGTTAAATACCCCCTACGATTGGCGGTGCAGGATTTCAAGTTCGTCGAAGTTTGTTCAATACGGTATTGTTTCTAATACTCATTGCCCTGATTTTTACATCTTGACAATCTTTTTTGAGCAGATTGCTCGTCATTTTTAGGGAATGCAGGAAATGCAAACAGAAACCGGTATCGTGAAATGGTTCAATAACGAAAAAGGCTACGGCTTTATCTCCCCCGACAACGGTGGCAAAGATCTTTTCGTTCACCATTCCGACATCTTGGGCACGGGCTTTAAATCCTTGGAAGAAAACCAGCGCGTTTCGTACGTGTCGGCTGAAGGCCAAAAGGGTCCACAAGCTAAGAGCATCCAAAAACTGTAAATCGATCTCGATTAGTTTTTAGATCTCAAAAAAGCCCGCTAAATGCGGGCTTTTTTATTTAACTTGATTCAAATCAAGACGAGCTGTCCTCAAATCGCCACAAATTCCAAAACACGTAAAACTAAATACTTATTAGCTAATAAACAGCCACGTATTTAATCGCGGATTTGTGCCAATCCAGAAAGTACGCGCTGCACTGCGCCTTCGTGCATTTGAACCCAATGCAAACCCGCATCAGCCATTTTGTGATGGCGTGCTGGATCATCTACTAGCTCCAGTGCCTGCTGCAGCGCCAAGGCTGGCGTACCCGCACGTATCGCAGCGCCGGCCTGCATGGCATCTTGCATGGCTTGGGCAAAATTATGAGTATGCGGGCCCACAATCACAGGGACACCCACTGCGCAGGCCTCGATAAAGTTCTGCCCGCCCAAAGGCTGGAAGCTGCCCGCCACAATGGCGACTCGTGCCAGGCCGTAATACCAGTGCATTTCACCTAGGGTGT
Organism: Alcaligenes faecalis; assembly: GCF_005311025.1. Classification (GTDB taxonomy): domain Bacteria; phylum Pseudomonadota; class Gammaproteobacteria; order Burkholderiales; family Burkholderiaceae_B; genus Alcaligenes; species Alcaligenes phenolicus. The sequence goes on from NZ_CP031747.1 coordinate 2,490,204, forward strand.
CGCCCAGCAGCACATCCACTTCACGACAAGCCTTGATCGCACTGGTGCTGGTATCGCCCTGCTCCAGCAACTCGCTACGCCGCACGGACCGCAAACCTAGCTGATTCAGATAATCTGCCGCTTCTTCAAACCGCTCCGGGTGACGTGGAATCACAACAAACAGGACTGGGCTATGCAGCTCGCTACCATGCTCTCGTTCACGGCGCAGGTAATGGGCAATGGCATCAATGAAATCGACATGCTCAGTCTCGCGCGTACTGGCGATCACCACCACACGCCGTCCCAGGTCACTGGCAAAGCCACGGCCACGTGCAATCTTGTCCTGTGGCAAAACCACATCAAACTTCAGATTCCCTGACACGCGCACGCCTTGTGCGCCCGCCAATTCCAGCCGCTGTGCATCAGCCAGGCTTTGTGCATAGATCAACTTGAAGGAGCGGTAGGCCTCTCGCATGACCGAACCTGCTTTCAGGCTGGTACGCAATGCACTTTCCGAGAACCGGGCACTGGCCAACATCATGGGAACACCTTGCCGGCGTGCCGCAGCCAATAGATTGGGCCACACCTCGCGTTCAATCAGCACCCCGGCACATGGCCGGTAATGGGCGAAAAAACGTCGTACCGAGCCCGGAAAGTCGTAGGGTAGCCATTGTTGCAGTAATTGCCCGCTGGCAATCTCAGCCGCAAACGCAGTCGCACCTTCTGTACGGCCCGTAACTGTCATATGGGTTAACAGGACCGTCTCACCCTGATCCAGCAAAGCACGAATCAAAGGCTGCGCCGCACGCGTTTCACCCAAGCTGACCGCATGCACCCACACCGGGGCTTTCCTGGGCGCAGGCAGCGAACCATAAAAACCAAAGCGGGGACCCGATAACACCTGCCATTCGCCACCAGCTCGACGGGCACGCAAGCCCATCCAGGCCATCAAGGCTGGAGCCAATATGCGAATAGAGGCGGTATAGAAGAATCGGTTCACCCGCTTAGCCTCAGTACGAAATCAGCAGCAGCCAAGCCACGCTCGGCGCTACCAGGAAGACGAATAGAAAATAATGTCAGGCAGACAAAGGGCCTGCACCCAGGCGGGGCTGCAGGCCCCTTAGCATCGCGTATTGTAAGCACAAAGCCGGCTGACAAAAAAACGAATTGGCGATCAGGCCCGAACTAGCCTTTTGGCGCGTCCAACAAGGCCGCCTCCGGCACTACTGTCCGCCCCAGCGCCTGATCGATGGCACAGAGCACCGTTTCCGCTGAAGGAGGATGCCCACGCTCGCCCAGGCTGGCGGTGTAGGCGGAACCTTCCAGGGGGGTACGCACTGGGGTCGAGGCTTTATAGATACCAATAGTAGGACGGCCCAAACCGGCTGACAAATGCGTCAGACCACTGTCCAGACCCACCATGACTTGCGCTCCAGCCAATTGCAGAGCGATAGGCGTCAAGTCCATTCGTGGCATCACCTGAGCCTGGCTGCGACCGATAATCAGCGCCTCGGCACGGGCGGACTCGGCAGGGCTGCCCGCCAACAAGCGCAATGCCATCCCTTCCTCTTGCAAGCGATCAAAGACCTGTTGCCAGTTCTCCGGCTCCCAGAGCTTATCGTCGCGGCTGGCCGACGGCATGATGATGGCGTAAGGATCCTCGTCCTTGGGGGCTTGCGCGGCCAAACCCTGCAAACCAAAATCAGGAGCGCCTTCAAACTGATAGCCAAAGGCAGACGCGGCCAAGCTGCGCTGACGGAACACAGCAGGCTGCCAGAAACCGACGCGATGACGCACATCGTAGAACAGCGAGGCCAGCGGTTCACGCGCCGACTTCCAATCCAGCCCATGACGACGGCCTTTAGTCTGCCGTACCAGCCAGATGGATTTCATCAGCGCCTGCATATCCAGCACAACATCGTATTGGCGTGATTGCAGTTGTTCGCGCAAGGCGGCGCGTTCCTGGCGTGTCTGGGCAGACCACCACTGTTTGCGCCAGCGCCGATGCGCTACCGGGATCACTTCATTTACTGCCGGATGCCAGCCCGGAATCTGAGCAAAGCTCTCTTCTACGAGCCAATCAATTTGTGCACCGGGCACATGGCGTGCAATGTCCGAGATTGCTGGCAGCATATGCACCAGATCTCCCAAAGAGGACGTACGCACAATCAGTATCTTGCAAGTCATGGGCGAATTATAGTGGTGGCCGCGTCCAATCAAACAAAGATGCAGAAAAATATCCGCCTGCTCTACTTATGCCCGCCAATTGCCATCAGGCATAATAAGACTGCCTATTTTCTGGACCGGAAACATGATTGATCTCAAACAGATCGAAGCCTTTGTATGGGTTGCCGAGCTTGGCGGTTTCCGGGCAGCTGCCGAAAAACTCAACACGACCCAACCGTCTATTTCTCAGCGTATCGCCGGACTGGAATCCAGTCTGGAGCTGCGCTTGTTTGATCGGGGTGCCCGGGGCATCAAGCTGACCGATAAAGGCCAGGAGTTGTTGTCGCACGCACAGCGCATGCTGGATCTGCGTACCGAGATGCTGCGCGCCGCCAAAGAGCAGAACGCCATCCGCGGCCTGCTGCGTCTGGGGGTGGCTGAAACCATTGTGCAGACCTGGCTGCATGAGCTGATCGACAAGCTGCATCAGGAATACCCGGCTTTGGTCATCGAGATTCATGTCGACACCACCAGCGTGCTGCGCCAGCAACTGGCCAGCTTCCAGATTGATATGGCCATGATTGTGGGCGTAGGCCAGGATCCCAAAGAACAATGCATTCGACTGTGCGCTTATCAGTTAGGCTGGGTCGCCAGCCCCGAATTGAAGCTGCACGGCCGCAAAGTCAGCGTTTCCGAGCTAGGGGTTTACCCTGTAATCACCTATCCATCCGGTAGCGTTCCCTACCTCGCCACACGCGAAGCTTTGCTGCGTGCCGGCGTCAAATCCCCACGTATTTTTGGCAGTGCATCGCTAAGCACAATCGTGCAGATGACGCGTCATGCCATGGGCCCCAGCGTGCTGGCTCCCGAGGTCGTAAAAGACGAGCTTTCCGAGGGAAAACTGCGCCTTTTGAAGGTGGATCAACCCCTGCCGGCCATCGAATTTTTTGCCTGCTGGATGGATTCTCCGGACAGTCATATTGCCCGCGTCGTGGCCAATCACGCCCAAGAAATCGCCCAACAATACGTGCAGTCCGATAAGTAATCGTTATGGCCTAGGATTCAAACATACGATTGGACACAAATTATCTGATCGGTTGCAATCCGAGGCTGTGATCAACCCCCTTTGTGCGAGTGGTCATCATGAACCTGCAAACCCTGCCTGTGCTGGCGCCCGAGGCTGAAAAATGCCGCGAGCTGATCCGTCAAGAAACTCATACTGGTCCTACCGCAGGACTGGCCGCAGGCTATGTGCAGGCCAACCTGATGATTCTGCCCAAAGACTGGGCCGATGAGTTCCTGCTGTTTTGTCAGCGCAACCCCAAACCCTGCCCTTTATTAGCCGTGACGGAACCCGGTCAGTTTCAGGTGCCAACCTTGGGTGGCTCGATTGATCTGCGCACGGATTTCCCTCGTTACCGTGTCTGGCAGAACGGCGAGCTCAGCGCCGAGCCGCTGAACATCGAAGATGTCTGGCGCGATGATCTGGTGTCCTTTCTGATTGGCTGCTCCTTCTCCTTTGAAGAAGCGCTGCTGGCCGACGGAATTGATGTGCGCCATATCAGCGCGGGTGTGAATGTGCCCATGTATCGCAGCTCGATCCAGACCCAGGGTACACAGCGCCTGTCTGGCCCCCTGGTAGTGTCGATGCGCCCCATGCGTGCGGCCGATGCCATTCGTGCCATTCAGATCACCTCGCGCTTTCCGTCCGTGCACGGTGCCCCGGTTCATATCGGCGACCCGTCCCTGATTGGAATCAACGACCTGCAACAACCCGACTATGGCGATGCAGTGCCAGTCGGCCCCGACGAATTACCCGTTTTCTGGGCTTGCGGCGTCACCCCTCAAGCCGTTGCTGCCCAGGCCAAGCCGCAGTTTTGTATCACACATGCCCCTGGCCATATGTTGATTACCGATCTGCCCAACACACGGCTGGCCGCGCTTTAAGCAAGTTTTGACCGACACAAAACCGGTCGCCCCTTTGGTTTCAATATGCAGCTCCCTGACAACAAGGGCGCGCACTCTATCAACCATACAGCTGGACCGCTATTAGGAGCACCTTATGAAAAAAATCGTACTGACCTCCCTGGCTTTGGGCTCGCTGGCCCTGGGCTCTGCTGCCATGGCCCAAGAACTGCCCAAGACTTCTTTGAAAGTTGTCGGTGGCTTGAGCAACCTGACCGCCTACCAGAACACCGAGCAGCCCTTCTGGACCAAGAAAGTACCTGAGCTGTCCGGCGGCCAGATCACGGCCGATATCAAGGGCTTTAACGACATGGGCCTGAAAGGTCCTGAAATCATGCGCTTGATCAGCCAAGGTGTGATTCCTTTCGGTACCGCCACCCTGGCTTACTTTGCCAGCGACAACTCCATTAACGAAGCGATCGACCTGGCTGGTCTGGCTCCCGATATTGAAGTGGCCAAGAAGCTGACCGACGCGTTCACTCCCGCCTACGAACAGTTCTACGCCAAGAGCAACGTCAAGGTTCTGGGCTTTTCCACCTACCCTGCCCAAGTTCTGTTTTGCAATGGCAACTTCAATGGCCTGAGCGACCTGAAAGGCAAGAAGGTGCGTACCAGCAGCCGTACTCAGGCTGAATTCGTTCAGGCTCTGGGCGGCAACAGCGTAACCATCCCATTTGGTGAAGTGGTTCCTGCCCTGCAAAACGGTGTGGTCGATTGCGCCATTACCGGCTCCATGTCCGGCTACTCGGCCAAGTGGTACGAAGTCAGCTCCAAGCTGTACGAAATGCCCATCAACTGGAACCAGCAGATTCACGCAGCCAACCTGGGCACCTGGAACAAGCTGGACCCCAAAGTTCAAGAGTTCCTGGCCAGCAACATCAAGGCCATGACCGAAGAAATCTGGGTGGCCGCTGCCAAGGAAACACAGGAAGGCTATGACTGCAACACGGGCGCCGACGCTTGCACGCAGCCCGTCAAAGGCAAGATGACTCTGGTCAAACCTACCGACGCTGACCGTGAACTGCTCAAGAAAGTCATGAGCGAGACCGTGGTTCCCAAGTGGGCCGAGCGTAGCGCCGCCGACACCGTGGCTGCATTCAACACCAGCCTGAGCCCGATCCTGGGCTTCGAAGCCAAGAAGTAAATCTGTACGTCCTGCCTGCCACCAGACTCACGGTGGCAGGCTGCCTGTACCCCAGGCCCCTCCCTCCTAGACCCTGTACGGGGTAGACATCATGGAAAATACCGAAAAATTCGCCATGCTGAACCGTTTGCTGTCCGCCGCCACATCCCTGTCGCGCGTCGCCATCTGGTTCGCAGGCAGCCTGACATTGATCAGCGCCCTCTACATCACCGCGGACGTCCTGTTCCGCAAATTCAGTGGCAGCTCTCTGGGCGGCTCGGATGAACTGTCCGGCTATGCCTTTGCCATCAGCATTTCCTGGGCACTGTCCTTTGCCACCCTGCAACGGGCCAATATCCGTATCGACGCCATCTACCAGCACTTACCTGTTCGTCTGGCTGCCCTGCTGGACTGGATTGCTCTGGTGGCCCTGTCTGTTTTCATTGTCTACCTGACCTTGTACGCCACCGACGTGGCCGGCCTGTCCTGGACCAACCAGTCCACCGCCAACACCGCCATGGGCACTCCCTTGTGGATTCCCCAGTTCCTGTGGGTGGGCGGCCTGATCTGGTTGTGCATCGTTCTGGCCTTGATGCTGCTGCGCTCCAGCCTGGCCCTGATTACAGGTGACCTGGTCGGTATCCAATCCCTGTGCGGTATCCGCAGCACCCAGGAAGAAGCCTCTGAAGAAGCCGAGGCTGGCAAACGCATGGTGCAAGGAGACGCCAAATGATTACAACCGCACTGACTCTCTTGCTCGTTCTGATCGGACTGAGCATTCCCGTGGGCGCTGCCCTGGGTGTTTTGGGCCTGATTCTGGACCCGCTGTACTCCATGCTGCCCCTGACCGGCGCATTGGGTGAAATTTCCTGGGGCACCAGCAACGAGTTCCTGCTGGTGGCCATTCCCCTGTTCATCATGCTGGGCGAGATCCTGCTGCGCTCGGGCATGGCTGAACGTATGTACAACGCCATGAGCCTGTGGCTGTCCTGGCTGCCCGGCGGCCTGATGCACGCCAACATTGGTGCCAGCGCCCTGTTTGCCGCCACCTCCGGTTCCAGCGTGGCCACTGCCGCCACCGTGGGCACCGTGGCCCTGCCGCAAATCAAGAAACAAGGCTATAACGAGCCTCTGTTCCTGGGTAGTCTGGCGGCTGGCGGTACCTTGGGCATTCTGATTCCGCCTTCGATCAACCTGGTGATCTACGGCGTACTGACCAATACTTCTGTGCCCAAGCTGTACCTGGCCGGCATCATCCCCGGTTTGGGTATGGCCTTGCTGTTCATGTTGGCAATTGCTGCTGCATGTATGGTCAAACCCAAGTGGGGCGGTGCGAAGATCAAGGCCTCCTGGGGACAGCGTTTTGCCAGCCTGGTGCATCTGGTTCCACCACTGGGTATTTTCCTGCTGGTCGTGGGCTCGATTTACGCCGGGATTGCCACTCCAACCGAGGCTGCTGCCCTGGGTGTGGTCGGCGCCTTGATTCTGGCTGCCTTCTCGGGCCGCATGAGCTGGAACATGATCAAGGAAGTGCTGGAAGGCACCATGAAAGCCACCGCCATGATCATGCTGATCGTGATCGGTTCGGCCTTCCTGAACTTTGTCATGGCCGCCACCGGCCTGACCAACGCACTGACCGATGCCATCACGGGCCTGGGTGTCTCGCCCATGGTCATGCTGCTGATCATTGTGGTGTTCTACCTGGTGCTGGGCTGCTTCATGGAAACCCTGTCCATGATGATCACCACCATCCCTATCGTGGCTCCCATCATGATCGCCCTGGGCTTTGATCCGGTGTGGCTGGGTATTGCCATCATCATTCTGGTGGAAGTGGCGCTGATCACTCCGCCTGTTGGTCTGAACCTGTTTGTGGTCCAGAGCCTGCGCAAGAGCGGCAGCATGAATGACGTCATGATTGGCAGCCTGCCCTTTGTGATCATGCTGCTGGCCATGGTGGGCCTACTGGCTATCTTCCCGGATCTGGCTTTGTGGCTGCCACGCCTGTTCGGTTAATCCCAATCTGTCTTTGAGTAAACGAGTACTGCTATGCGTTTGACCTTTGAACTGGCCCAGGCCACCCACACTGAAATCATCGAAGCTGATTTGCAGCACTGCATCGTGGCCGGCTGGGCTGGCCGCGATCTGGCTGCCATCGAGCACCACATTGAAGAGCTGGCCGAACTGGGCGTACCACGCCCTAGCTCGGTGCCTTTGTACTACCGCATCGCCGCCAACCAGATGATCCAGGATGCCGACATCCAGGTCGTGGGCTCCGGTTCGTCCGGCGAGACCGAAGTGTTTGTGTTCAACCACCAGGGCCGCCTGCTGGTCAGCCTGGCCTCGGACCACACGGACCGCGTGCTGGAAGCCCACAGCGTGGCCCTGTCCAAGCAGATCTGCGCCAAGCCCGTTGCCCGCGAAGCCTGGTTGTTCAGCGATGTGGCCGACTACTGGGACGAGCTGATCATCCGCGCCTACATTCAGGAAGACGGCAAGGAAGTCCTGTACCAGGATGGTCCCTTGTCCACCCTGAAGAACCCGCTGGAGCTGATCGAAGGCTACTTCCAGTCCACCACCATGCCTGAAGGCTTTGGCATGACCTGCGGTACCGTGGGTGCCATTGGTGGCATTCGCCCTGCTACCCAGTTCACCATGGAACTGTATGACCCCCGCCGCGAACGCAGCATCCGTCATACCTACGTAACCGAAATCCTGCCTGAAGTAGCCTAAACTGGCCCAGCCCGCCCCACCCATTTATTTTGCGAGTGACCCATGCTAGCGACTATTACCGAACTGCAACGTGCTCTTGATCGTGGCGAAACCACCTCGGTCGAACTGACCCAGCAAGCCCTGGACCGTATCCAGGACGAAAGCCGTGACGGCGCTGCCACGTTCATCGAAGTGTTTGCTGAACAGGCTCTGGCCGCCGCCAAAGCCTCCGACATTTTGCGCGCTGCCGGTTTGAGCCGCTCGCTGGTTGAAGGTCTGCCCATGTCGGTCAAGAACCTGCATGACATCGCAGGCTACATCACTCTGGGTGGGTCGGCTGTACTGAAAGACGCCGAACCGGCCGAACAGAACGCCACCATTGTGGAGCGCCTGCTGCGCGCCGGTGCCATTCTGATCGGCTCCACCAATATGACCGAGTTTGCCTTCTCCGGTCTGGGCATCAACCCCCACTACGGTACGCCTCGTTCCGTCTGGGACCGTGACAATGCCCGCATCCCGGGTGGTTCGTCCTCCGGCGCCGGTGTGGCCGTCGCTCAAGGCATGTCGGTTTTCTCCATTGGTACCGACACGGGCGGCTCCATCCGTATTCCTTCGGCCTTTAACGGCCTGACCGGTTTCAAACCCACCGCTGAGCGCGTTCCCAGCGAAGGCACCATGCCTTTGTCGCGCAGCCTGGACTCCAATGGCCCTCTGGCTGCCTCGGTAGAGTGTTGCGCCATTGTGGACTCCATCCTGACCGACCAGCCTTATGTGCCCGTGGCAACACCTGCCCTGGACACCTTGCGTCTGGCTGTGCCCAAGACCTTTGTGTTTGACGGCATTGATGAAACCGTGCGCGCCGCCTTTGACCGCGCCATCGCCCTGCTGCGTGAGCAAGGCGCTGTGGTTGAGGAAATCAACTTGCCCGAGTTTGACCAACTGCCGCAGATCAACCGCAAAGGCGGTTTTGTCTGCGCCGAAGCCTGGTCCGTGCACCGCGACACCCTGCAAAGCAAGGGCGAGCAATATGACCCACGCGTGGCCTCCCGCATCCTGCGCGGCAAGGACATCGATTGCGCCGACTACATCGAACTGCAAGACACCCGCCAGGCCTGGATCAGCGCGGTGGAAAGCCGTCTGGAGCGCTACGACGCCGTCCTGATGCCTACCGTGCCCGTTGTCGCTCCCCGCATTGCCGATCTGAAAGAGTCGGACGACGTCTACTTCGCTACTAACGGCCTGGTCCTGCGCAACCCCACCCTGATCAACTTCCTGGACGGCTGCGCCCTGTCGCTGCCTTGTCATGCCGCTGATGAAGCCCCTGTGGGCCTGATGGTGGCAGCCCCTGCCTACCACGACGAACATCTGCTGGCAGTAGGTTCAGCAATCGAACGGGTATTACCCCTGCGCAAACGCTAATCCATTAAGATTTACGTTCCTTCCAGGACGGCCATTCGGCCGTCCTTGTGCTTTTCGTCAGGAGCCTGTCATGAGCACACCCCAGTCCTCCTCCTTGCCCCAGACCCTGACACCCACGGTCTTTCCCTTGGCGGGGGTGCTCATTCTGATTCTGTCTTCCTGGGCCCTGTCGGGTCTGGATGCCAGCGGCAAATGGATCATGGGCTTTGGCGTGCCCCTGCTGGTGATGTGCTGGTTTCGCTACGTCATCCATCTGGGATTAGTGCTGGCGCTGGTCTTGCCGGTCAAGGGCCGCAAGATCCTGCGCAGCTCCCGCCCCAAAGCACAAATTTTGCGTGGCACAGTGATGATGCTGTCCACCTTCTCGTTTTTCAACGCCTTGAGCTATCTGCCTCAAGCCGAAGCCACCTCCATCAACTTTCTGGCCCCTTTGCTGGTGCTGTCTGTTGCCCCCTGGATTCTGAAAGAGCCACCGCGCATCAGTCGCTGGGTAGCTGCCGGAGTCGGCTTTCTGGGCGTGCTGATCATCATCCGGCCTACCGCTGGCCTGCACCCAATAGGGGTGATGTTTGGCTTGATGACCGCCTGTCTGTTCGCCACGCAATTTATCGCAACACGTCGCGTGGCCGTGGACAATTCGCTGACCACCCTGATCTGGAGCGGTGCAGTCGGCAGCATCTGCCTGACCATTGCCTTACCCTTTTTACTGCCCGCCGCCCTGCCTGCCTTAAAAGAGCTGAGCTTTTTCCAATGGTTGATTCTGATTTCGACCGGACTGTGGGGTTGTCTGGGCCACCTGCTGCAAATCCAGGCCTATCAACGCGCCTCGGCGTCTTTGCTGGCCCCGTTTGTGTATCTGCAAATTGTGGCCGCAGCCGCGCTGGGATGGCTGATCTGGGGTCAGTTCCCGGATGTCTTTACCTGGATCGGGATTGCCGTGGTGTGTACCAGCGGCATTGTGATTGGGACTCTGGAGTGGCGGCGCCAGAACAGGTCTGGCGCCTGAGTCCAGGTGGCAAGGCTTAGCGAGACTGCCAGCCCTGCACAAAGACGGCGACGGGCTGACGCTTGGAACCGGCTTTTTGCAGCTCCAGCAAACGCAACACACCTTCACCGCAAGCCACGTCAATGCCTTGGGCACTGACGTTCAGAACCTCACCAGGTTCTGCTGAATGCTTTTGCTCTAGCGCCTGAGCGCGCCAAACCTTCACGGGCTGCTCCAAACCGGGCAGGGACAGGGTGGAGCCAGGCACTGGGTCAAACGCGCGAATACGGCGCTCCAGCTCCTTGGCCGGTTGGCCTAAATCCAGCACCGATTCGGCCTTGGACAGTTTCTCGGCGTAGGTCACACCTTCTTCTGGCTGGGGAGTCGCCTGCAAGGTGCCATCACGCACTTGCTGCAAGGCTTCCAGTAAGGCCTGTGCACCTAGCTGCGCCAAATCGTCATGCAGGGTTGCGGCACTGTGATCATCACGAATCGCCAGCTCGCTGCGCACCAGCATATCGCCGGTATCCAGGCCTTCATCCATCTGCATGATGGTAATGCCCGTGGCCGCATCACCCGCCTGAATTGCACGCTGAATCGGTGCCGCACCGCGCCAACGAGGCAAGAGGCTGGCATGAATATTGAAGCAACCATAGCGCGGCAGCTCCAAAGTCCACTTGGGCAAAATCAGGCCGTAGGCTGCCACCACCATCAGGTCCGGCTGTAAATCCAGCAAGGTCTGGCGGGCCTGGGCTGCTTCCTCGGGATACTTGCCATCCAGACGCAAGCTATGCGGCTGCAGCACCGGGATATTAGCGTTCACAGCGGCTTGCTTGACCGGGCTGGGACTGAGCTTCATGCCACGGCCAGCTGGACGGTCTGGCTGCGTCATGACCAAAGGAACATCAAAGCCCTGCGCTAACAGAGCTTCCAGGGCGATACGGGCAAAATCCGGGGTGCCGGCAAAAACAATACGCATGGCGACTATTGCCCTGCCTTCAGTGCTTCACGCTGCTGCTTGCGCAGACGGCTGCGGATACGCTCACGCTTGAGCACGGACAGGTACTCCACAAACACCTTGCCATCCAGGTGGTCCAGTTCATGCTGAACACACACGGCCAACAGGCCATCGGCTTCTTTCTCGTACCACTCGCCTTTTTCATTCTGGGCCTTGAAGCGAATATTGGCGGCGCGCTCAACCTTGTCGTAGGTATCAGGTACAGACAGGCAGCCTTCTTCGTAAACCTTCAGCTCTTCGCTTTTCCAGGTGATCTCAGGGTTGATCAGCACCAGCAATTCATTGCCGCTTTCCGATACGTCAATGACCACCACGCGCTCGTGCACGTCAACCTGCGTCGCGGCCAGCCCTACGCCGGGTGCGTCATACATGGTCTCGGCCATATCCTTGACCAGTTTGCGAATACGGTCGTCGACCTCCTGCACGGGTTTGGCAACCGTGTGCAGACGTGGGTCAGGAAATTTAAGGATAGGAAGCAAAGCCATTGTCATGTCCGAAGAAAAAGCGATAAGTCGATATAATAAAACAAGTTTCAGGGCGGCACCCGATTGCCCCGGCAGCATATGAAGCCCTAGCCCACAAAGCGGCAGTCACACTGGATACAAACGTCCGGGCCACACAGAACAAAGATCGGTTTCGTGCCACACTACCTTATGCCTGATCATTTTAGCTCGGATGAAATCTCGGAAGAATTGCGTGCCTGGTTGCGCCTGTCGCTGGAGCCAGAGCTTGCGCCCGCCCAGGCCCGGCAATTGCTGGCTGCCTGTGGACTGCCACCGCAAATCTATCAAAGCTCGGTTCAAACCCTGTCGCGCCATCTTCCGGCCGAACTGGCCGTGCAACTAAGCCAGGAACCACTGGACGAGCTGCAGGCGCAGATTGAACAAGCGGTGGCATGGCTCAAGCAAGCCAATCACCATATCGTGACGCTGGCTGACCCCACCTATCCCGCCTCCTTGCTGGACCTGCACGACGCACCTCTGCTGCTTTATGCCAATGGCGATCTGGGAGCCTTGCAACGCAAAGGACTGGCTATTGTGGGAGCCCGCAATGCCACCCAATCCGGCCAGGAAATCGCGACAGATTTTGCAGCTACTCTGGCCGCCAGAGGCTGGTGTATCATCAGCGGCCTGGCCAGCGGCATCGACCAGGCGGCACACAAAGGAGCGTTAAAAGCCGGCCCTTCTTCCGCAGGCACTATTGCCGTGATGGGGACGGGGCTGGACTTGGTCTACCCGGCAGCACACCGCGATCTGGCTCATCAGATCAGCGCTCAAGGTCTCTTGCTGAGCGAGTTTCCTTTGGGCACCCGGGCCATGCCCCATCACTTCCCACGCCGTAATCGCATTGTGGCTGCCTTGGCCAAAGGCGTACTGGTGGTTGAAGCGGCCAAACAAAGTGGCTCCCTGATCACGGCCCGTCTGGCCGGAGAATTAGGCCGAGAAGTTTTTGCCATTCCCGGCTCCATTCACTCCCCTTTGGCTCGCGGCTGCCATGCCTTGATACGCCAAGGTGCCAAACTGGTGGAAAGCGCCCAGGACATTCTGGATGAACTGGGCAATGTGCAAGGCGACTTCAATCTGGATACGGCTCCACAAACTGGTTCAAAACCCAATCCTTATGAAGCCTTGCCCGAGGAATTACGCCCTATTCTTGAGCGCATTGACTTTGCGCCCCTCAGCCCCGAACAGCTGATGCGGCGCACAGGCCTGCTGGCGACCGAACTGCCCGCCGTTCTGGCTGAACTGGAGCTGGCAGGCTGCATCGAGCCCCTGGCAGACGGACGCTTTCAACGCTTGAAACCTTAAAGACCATAGGGCAGTTCCTAGGACGCCAGCCCTGGCCTTCAAGAGGTATCATGACGATTACGTAAGGGCCTTCCAGCCCCAGCCATCTACCCCTCCAGGAAACTTCATGTCATACCCATCACGCGTCAAGATTGTGGAGGTCGGCCCTCGGGACGGCCTGCAGAACGAAAAAGAATTCATCCCCACCGACATCAAGGTCGAACTGGTCAACCGCTTGTCCCACGCCGGTTTTGTGAACGTGGAAGCCGCGTCCTTTGTCTCGCCCAAATGGGTGCCGCAAATGGCGGACGGCGCAGATGTAATGGCTGCTATCGACCGACGTCCCGGTACGATTTATTCGGTTCTGACCCCCAATATGCGTGGTTTTGAAGATGCCCTGGCCGCCAAGGCTGACGAAGTGGTGATCTTTGCCGCCGCCAGTGAGGCATTTTCCCAGCGCAATATCAATTGCAGCATCGAAGAATCGCTGGAGCGCTTTGCCCCGGTTGCCCAGGCTGCCAAAGAAGCCGGTTTGCGTCTGCGCGGCTCCATCAGCTGTTCTTTCGGCTGTCCCTATGAAGGCGCTGTGGCTCCCTCCAATGTGCTGAAAGTGGGCAAACGCCTGATCGAACTGGGCTGTGACGAGATCGACGTGGCCGACACCATCGGCGTAGGCACGGCCCGCCAGGTGTATGACGTCATGCGCATGGTAACCGAGCACATTGACCCGGCTCATGTGTCCGGCCACTTCCACGATACCTACGGCCAGGCCATCGCCAATATCGTTGCTTCCATGCAAGCTGGCATCCATATTTTTCACAGCTCCGTAGCCGGTCTGGGCGGCTGCCCCTACGCCAAGGGGGCAACCGGCAACGTCGCCACTGAAGACGTTCTGTTCCTGATGCAAGGCCTGGATATTGAAACCGGCATTGATCTGAACGCCGTGGTAGACACGGGACAATGGATTTCGGCTCATTTGAAGCGTAAATCGGCCAGCAACGCCGGTAACGCTCTGGCCGCCCGCAAGCAAGGGGCCGCCGCGTGCTGATGAGCCAAGCTCCCTCGAAAGAGGAAATTGATGCCATGTTGAAGGATCTGGGCTCGCTTCCCATTCAAGGCCGTTCCTGGCCCAAATGGGTAGCAGCCAGCGCCTGGATTGTGCTGGCCCTGATCGGCGTGCGTTTCGCGCTGGTGGCCAGCTCCCCACAAGGGGCCACCATCAGCCCCGTCCTGGCGGGCTGCCTGGTCCTGCTGTTTACCGGCCTGATTCTGATTGCCTGGCACATGTGGCACGGCGTCACCACGATTGACCAGAATGGCATACGCCAGAACTGGATCATGAAACGGGAGGTGCAATGGCAGGATATTCACTTTGCCAAATTTGTACCTCTATTCAACTCAAAGCGCCTGATCTGCTTTACCCGGCGTGGCCGCCCTGTGATTTTTCAGGGTGCCACACAGGATCTGCAAGTGGCCTTTGCCAAGATTTCGCTTGTATTGCGGCGCAAGAGCTAAGTCTCTCTGTTTGCCCCATACGGCTAACCATATGGGGATAAACCGAGAACCGTGCGTTGCAGTTAAGCAGCCTATCTATCGCCGTGTTCCAATACACGGTGATACCTACACCGAGAGTTCAGGGCAGCCCATATCGCCGGGCGAGGCAAAAAACATATCAACGTCATCTCCCCCAGATCAAACAGTCAATAAAAAAGCAGCTCTCAAAGAGAGCTGCTTTTTGCATATCGCAAATCCCGAAAGAATTAACGAATAGGCAGACCGTAGATCAGGCCACCGTCGATCCACAAGGCGTTCAGGCCACGTTCGATTTGCAACGGGCTACCTTTACCCACGTTGCGCTCGAAGGACTCACCGTAGTTACCAACTTGCTTGATGATGTTGTAAGCCCATTTTTCGTCCAGGCCCAGGTTTTTACCGGCACCGGGAGTCACGCCCAGCAAACGCTGGATATTGGGGTTGTTGCTCTTGAGCTTCTCGTCCACGTTGGCAGCGGTCACACCCAGCTCTTCGGCGTTGAAGCTGGCCTGAATGGACCATTTCACAATGTTCAGCCAGGCATCATCACCCTGACGGACGAATGGGCCCAGCGGCTCTTTGGAAATGATTTCAGGCAACACCAGGTAGTCGTCCGGGTTCTCCATTTTGGAGATACGGATCGACGCCAGACCGGAAGCGTCGGTAGAGAACACATCACAGCGGCCAGCCACGAAAGCGTTAACCACTTCGTTGAACTGCTCGATTACTACAGGCTTGTACTCAACCTTGTTGGCACGTGCCCAGTCAGCCATGGTGTTTTCGTTAGACGTGCCAGTCTGCATACAAACCGTGGCACCGTTCAATTCCTTGGCGCTGGATACGCCCAGTTTCTTGGACACCAAAAAGCCCTGACCGTCGTAGAAGTTGATACCGGCGTGGATCGCACCGACAGCGGTGTCACGCTGCTGAGTCACGGTGGTGTTACGAGCCAACAGATCAATCTCACCGGACTGCAGAGCCGTAAAGCGCTGCTGCGAGTTCAAGGGCACCGCCTTGAATTTGCTGGCGTCGCCCAGGGTGGCGGCGGCTACCGAGCGACACACGTCGATATCCAGCCCCGTCCACGTGCCCTTGTCATCAGGGGCAGAAAAACCGGCAAATCCGGTGGTCACACCACACAGCACGTGACCGCGCTGTTTGACGTTGTCCAGGGTGTCGGCGTGGGCAACAGGCATGCTGGCCATCAAGGCCAGGACTACAGCAGAAACTGGCACAAAGCGCATCGGGCTCTCCTCAAAGATATAGGTATTGACTATTTTCCAGCATAGTACCGCAGCCCGACTGCTACTTGTGTGCATATCTACATGGCTAATTAATCGTAGCTGCGTTGGTCCTCGATGACTTTACCATCCCGAGGCAAGGCTCCTGGCTCCATGAACTCCACCTGGGCACGCAGTTTGGTAATTTCACGAATCGAGTCGGCCAAAGCGCTTTCCAAGCCCTCAGGCTTGGCGGAGACTTCAACTTGGAACACCATCTGATCCTGGCCGCTGGCACCACGCACCACCAAGCGCGCCTGGCCCAGCTCCTTGTGACGCAGACGAATCTGCTCCACCTGCCCTGGATGCACAAACATGCCGCGCACCTTGGTGGTCTGGTCAGCACGCCCCATCCAGCCGCGAATACGCTGGTTGGTACGACCGCAGGGAGACTGGCCGGGCATGACAGCAGACAAGTCTCCTGTCCCGAAACGCACCAGCGGATAGTCGGGGTTAAAGGAGGTCACGACCACCTCGCCCACTTCGCCCGGCGCAACCGGCTGGCCTGTACCAGGACGCACAATTTCCAGAATCAGGTTTTCATTGAGCACCAAGCCTTCGCGGGCCTGGGTTTCGTAGGCAATCATGCCCAGATCGGCACTGCCATAGGCCTGATAGCCTGCCACGCCGTGCTCACTGAACCACTTTTGCAAGGAAGGCGGATAGGCTTCGCCGGAGAACAAGGCCTTGCTCAGCCCTGGCAGAGCAATCTGCATGGACTGGGCTTTTTCCATGATGATCTTCAGGAAACTGGGGGTACCGGTATAACCATGTGGACGCAAATCGGCCATGGCCTGCACTTGCTGTTCGGTTTGACCCACGCCGCCTGGAAATACCGTGCAGTCCAGGGCATGTGCGGCGGTTTCCATCATGGAGCCAGCCGGAGTGAAATGGTAAGAAAAGCAGTTGAAAATCAGTTCCTCGCGGCGGAAACCAGCCGCGTACAGTGCGCGCGCAAAGCCCCAATAATCCGGGCGACGGCTTTCTGGCTCGTACATGGGACCGGGCGAGGCAAACACCTTGCGGGCCGCACCCCAGGCAATGGAGGAAAAGCCCCCGAATACGGACTGCGCGTAATCAGCCGATGGCCCGCCCGAGCGAGCCTGCTCACGTGCTTCCAGCTGAGCTTTCAGCAGCTCGCTTTTACGAAACACCGGAATGGCCAGCAGATCCTCGCGGCTGCGCACGGCGGCCAGATCAACCGAACCCAGTTGCTTGGCAATCGCAGGGGCCCCTTTTGCGGCCGCTTGCAAGACCTGCGGCAAACGGGACAGTAAATCGGCTTCGCGCTCGTCCGGCTCCAGGGTTTCGCGCTCGTCGTAATATTCGCTCATCTCTCCTCCAGTGGGATGAATTGGCATTCAAACACTCCCGCGCCCAGCCGACGTTCTGTCCGCAGACAGACAGGTGTCGATACCAAGCTCTGCTACCACACCCCGTGTAGCCAGAAGCTGCCCAAAACTAAAAACGTCAAAAGGGGTCAGGGCGGCACCTTGTGTGCATCCCGATCGGTGGCCTGCTCCTGTGCTGATCCTGCTGCTTTCAATACAGGCCAGGCCCTGCTGATACATTGGAAATCCTTGGGAGTTAAGCCAGCCAGCGCTTGCGTCGTCGATAAAATTTATTGTCGCGAAAGCTCTTGCGCTCGCCCCCGGACACGCCCAGATAGAACTCCTTGACGTCTTCGTTCTCGGCCAAGGCCTGGGAGGGTCCATCCATCATGACGCGGCCGTTTTCCAGGATGTAGCCGTAGTCGGCATACTTCAGAGCCACGTTGGTGTTTTGCTCGGCCAGCAAGAAGCTGACGCGCTCGCGCTGATTCAGGTCACGCACGATCTCGAAAATTTCTTCCACCACCTGTGGTGCCAGGCCCATGGAGGGTTCATCCAGCAAGATCATGCCCGGGTCGGCCATCAAGGCACGGCCAATGGCACACATTTGCTGCTCCCCGCCCGAGGTATAGCCGGCCTGACTGGTACGGCGCTGCTTCAGACGCGGAAAATACTGGTACACCTTGTCCAGCTCGGCGCTTAAATCGCCGCGTGACAAGGTACGGGTATAAGCCCCGGTCAGCAGATTCTCTTCAATGCTCAAGTGCGCAAAACAGTGGCGCCCTTCCATCACCTGCACCACGCCGCGCTTGACCAGATCCGCCGGAGTCAGTTGGTCAATACGTTCGCCACGCAGATGGATCTGGCCTTTGGTCACATCGCCACGCTCGGCGCGCAGCAAATTCGATACGGCCCGCAAGGTCGTGGTTTTACCGGCACCGTTGGCGCCCAGCAAGGCAACAATCCGCCCCTCTGGCACACGCAAGGACACGCCCTTGAGCACCAGAATGACGTGGTTGTAAATCACTTCGATGCCATTGACGTCCAACAAGATGGGCGTCTCATCCACTTGGCCTACGGTCTCACTCATAATCTTCCCCACGCAATGCAGTGCCCAGGGCGAACCCTGGGCGCCTGGGTTTAGCCTTCGCAGGTGCGAGGCGTAATTTTCTTCTCGGCGGCGTATTTAGCCGACATTTCCTTGACTAAAGGATCGACAAACTTCTTGTCGGACTGATACCAGTCGGACACGACGTCGAACTTGCTGCCGTCCCACTGCACGATACGGGCCCAGTCATCACCCATGTGGTTGTTGCACGAGGTTTTGACGGGACGCATGATGCCTTCAAAGCCCAGCTCTTTCAGGCGTGCTTCGTCCAGATTCAGGTTCTCGAAGCCCCAGCGCACTTGCTCGGGAGTCATGTGCTGACCTTTGCCGAACTTCTCTTGTGCGGTGCGGATAGCCTCAACCTGCATCATGGAGATCATCATGCCGCGGGTGTGAGCCAGCGTGCCGACGTACTTGTCACCGTTTTCAGCGCCTTTGCCTTTGGCGTGCATCTCGCGCACAGCGTCATGCACCGGACCGTCCCCAGCACTGTTGTGAATGGTGATGCCCTTGTAGCCCTTGGCGGTCTGGCCCAGATCGACCACATCGCTCTCGGAAGCTGCCCACCAGATGCCGTAGATCTTGTCGCGTGGGTAACCCACAGCCTGAGCTTCACGGATGGCGGTAGGCGTCATGATCCCGGCGCTCCACAGCAGGACGAAGTCAGGACGGTTCTTGCGCACTTGCAGCCAGGTGGATTTCTGTTCCACGCCAGGGGCGGTCACAGGGTACAGATCCAGCTTAAAGCCTTGTTCCTTGGCGCGTGCTTGCAACAGGGCGATAGGCTCCTTGCCGTACGGCGAGTCGTGATAAACCAGAGCAATGCGCTGGTCCTTCAGCTTGTCCTCGCCCACTTGCTTGGCGATGTCCTGGATCATGACGTCAGCCGCAGTCCAGTAGGTACCCAGCAGCGGGAAGTTCCACTCGAATACCGCACCGTTAGCCGAGTGCGACAGGCCGTAGCCCATGGTTTCAATGGTCACGCCATCGACAAAGGCCTTGTCAGTCAGCGCGAAGGTAATGCCCGTGGACTGGGTATCAAAACCCGAAGCGCCCCCGTTCTTGCCTTTCATGCGCTCGTAGCACTCCACGCCACGGTCGGTGGCGTACGCTGTTTCACACTCTTCGTATACCAGCTTGACGCCATTCACACCGCCGTCACGTTCATTAACCAAAGCCAGATAGTCCAGCTTGCCGTCCGCCCATGGAATACCCAGTGGGGCAAAGGAGCCGGTGCGGTAGGTCAGCAAGGGAATGTACTGTTCCTCGGCTGCTACAGCGGCTGTACTCATGGTCAGCATTGCAGCGCAAGCACTCAAACCGAGCACAGCGCGTTTCAGTCGTGTTGTCATCTCCTGGTCCTCCGATAAGTACCATTTGTCTAAGTACCCCGTCCCGATGGCGGGGCTGTTGTTGTAATGAACTGCCTACCTGCTGTTAATGGGGGAAGGGCCACAAGCGCAGCTTTTCCTTACCAATACTCCAGAGTCGAGCCAAACCGTGTGGCTCCACAATCAAGAAAAATACGATCAGGGCACCGAACACCATGTGTTCAATATGCGAGGCTGTATCCACGCCAATGGACACACCAAACCAGTGCGGCACGTTGGTCAGGAACACGGGCAGCAAGACCATGAACGCGGCACCGAAAAAGCTGCCTACGATCGAGCCCAGACCCCCGATGATGACGATGAACAGCAACTGCAAGGAGCGGTTCAGGTCAAAGGCCAGCGGCTCCCAGGAACCCAGGTGCACAAAGGCCCACAAGGCACCGGCCACACCGATGATGAAAGAGCTGACGGCAAAGGCGGTGAGCTTGGCGTAGACCGGACGAATACCAATCACTTCTGCGGCCACGTCCATGTCACGAATAGCCATCCATTGGCGGCCAATCGCACCACGCACCAAATTCTTGGCCAGCAGAGCAAACACCACCACGAAGATCAGCACGAACAGGTACTTCTGCATGGGGGTTTGAACCGGCAAGCCAAAGGCGCTCAAGGCAGGCACCGACACGTTGCCCGAAGGCGAGTAGTTCGTGAAGAAAGCAATACGCAGGAAAGCCCAATCCACAAAGAACTGTGCGGCCAAGGTTGTGACGGCCAGGTACAAGCCACGGATACGCAAGCTGGGAATACCGAAAGCCACGCCTACCAAGGTGGCGAACACGCCGCCCAGCAGGATCTGCAGGACCAGTGGCAGCTCCGGAATACGGACACCAAAGTTCCAGGCGGCATACGCACCCACAGCCATGAAAGCACCCGAACCGATGGAAATCTGGCCGCAATAGCCCACCAGAATGTTCAGGCCAATCGCTGCCAAAGACAGGATCAGAAAGGGGATCAGAATAGCTTGCAGGAAGTAGTTGGATGCCATGGCTGGCACCAGCAGGAATGCCACCAGCAACAAACCCAACACCACATAGCGATCCTGGCGGATGGGAAAAATCTGCTGGTCAGCCCGATAGCTGCTTTTGAACTGACCATTTTCGCGGTAAATCATATCGACTCCACCTCAGACGCGATCAATAATCTTCTCGCCGAACAGACCTTGTGGTCGGAACAGCAAGAACACCAGGGCCAGCACATAAGCAAACCAGATCTCGATGCCGCCACCTACATAAGGGCCCAGGTAAACCTCGGACACTTTCTCGCCCACACCGATAATCAGGCCACCCACAATAGCGCCGGGCACCGAGGTCAGACCACCCAGAATCACCACCGGCAAGGCGCGCAGCGCTGCGGTCGACAAGGTGAACTGCACCCCGTATTTGGAGCCCCAGATAATGCCGGCAACCAGAGCCACCAAACCGGCTACGGTCCAGACCACCACCCAGATACGGTTCAAGGGAATACCAATGGATTGCGCTGCCTGATGATCGTCCGCCACCGCACGCAGGGCGCGGCCCACGCTGGTGTATTGGAAGAAGATGGCCAGGGCCACAACCAGCAAGGCTGCAACCACGGCCGAGCTCAAGTCTTCCAGGCTGACCAGCACGCCGCCTTCAAACATGGACTCCAGAATGAAAGCCGGATCTTTGGGCATGCCCACATCAATGGAATACACGGAGCTGCCAAACACGATCTGACCCAGACCGTCGAGCAGATAGCTGATACCGATCGTGGCCATCAGCAAGGTTGTGCCTTCCTGATTCACCAGATAGCGCAGCACCCAGCGCTCAATGACGACGGCCAGCACAAACATCAAGATGGCCGAGACAATGAAAGCCAGCACATTGCCCAGGATGCCCGGCTCCATGCCCAGCAACTGCGGAATCCACTGGGACAGACGGGCCATGGCCAGCGCGGCCACCAGCACCATGGCGCCCTGTGCAAAGTTAAAGACACCCGATGCTTTGAAGATCAGCACAAAGCCCAGCGCGACCAGGGCGTACAACATCCCGCTCATCAGGCCGCCCAGCAAAGTTTCAAGAAAAAATGCCATGTCCGTTCCCCTCAATGGCCAGCGCCAAGATAGGCGCGGATGACGTCCGGATTTTGTCGTACTTCGTCCGGTACTCCGTCACCAATTTTCTTGCCATAGTCCAGGACCACCACACGGTCCGAAATATCCATGACCACACCCATATCGTGTTCAATCAAAACAATCGTGGTGCCGTACTCTTCGTTCACATCCAGAATGAAACGGCACATATCCTGCTTTTCTTCGATGTTCATGCCCGCCATGGGCTCATCCAGTAGCAGAATGCTCGGTTGCATCGCCAGTGCCCGCCCCAGGTCAACCCGCTTTTGCAGGCCGTAAGGCAAGCGTCCTACCGGCGTTTTGCGGTAGGCCTGGATTTCCAGAAAGTCGATGATGCCTTCCACATATTCACGGTTGCGAATCTCTTCACGCTCGGCACCGCCCAGTCGGAAAGCCTGGGCAAACACCCCGCTTTTCATGTGCAGATTGCGGCCGGTCATGATGTTGTCCAGCACACTCATGCCCTTGAACAGAGCCAGGTTCTGAAAGGTGCGGGCAATGCCCTGCTCGGCGGTGTGACGCGAGTTCATGCGGGCATAACTCTGGTCACGCAAGACAATCTCGCCTTGTTGTGGTGCATACACGCCATTGATGACGTTCAGCATGGAGCTTTTGCCTGCGCCGTTCGGGCCAATGATGGAGCGGATCTCGTGCTCACGGATGTTGAACGAGATGTCGGTCAGCGCTTTCACACCACCAAAAGACAGCGAAATATTCTTCAAATCCAGTACCACTGGGCCAATGCGACGGCCCGGCATTTGCGCCTCACTCATCATGCGCTCCTTGCTGCTGCGTCTGTCATGCGCTCAATGTGCAGGTCTGCCGAAATGCGACCGCTGCGCCCATCCTCAAACTTCACTTCTGTCTCCACAAACTGCCTGTCCAGGCCATTGAACAGGGCGTCGACCAGAACCTTGTACTTTTGCGCGATAAAGCCGCGACGTACTTTGCGGGTACGGGTCAGTTCATCGTCATCGGGGTCCAGCTCTTTGTGCAGAATCAGGAAGGCGCTGATGCGCGATCCGGCCAGCTTGGGGTCGTTAGCCAGATCAGCATTGACCTGAGCCACACAATCCCGAATCAGGGCATAGACCTCGGGTTTGCCGGCCAGATCGGTGTAACCGGCATAGGGCAGGTTGCGACGTTCGGCCCAGTTACCCACGGCTTCCAGATCAATATTGATAAAGGCACACACTTCCTCCTGACCATCGCCAAAAGCCACGGCTTCCTTGATGAAGGGGAAAAACTTGAGCTTGTTCTCGATGTACTTGGGTGCAAACAAGGAGCCATCGGCCAGTTTGCCCACGTCCTTGGCACGGTCGATGATCTTTAGCTGACCATCGGTGTCCAGATAACCGGCATCACCCGTGTGGTACCAGCCGTCCTCGGTAAAGGACTCGGCGGTGGACTCGGGGTTGCGGTAGTACTCCTTGAACAGGCCGGGGCTGCGCACCTGAATTTCACCGTTATCGGCCACACGAATTTCCACGCCTTTCACAGGTGGGCCTACGGTGTCGGCACGCACATGGCCGTCTTCCTGGACGCAGACGAATACCGAGGTCTCGGTAGCGCCATAGAGCTGCTTCAGGTTGATGCCAATGGAACGGTAAAAGTCGAACAGATCGGGTCCGATGGCTTCACCAGCGGTATAGGCCACACGCACGCGGCTCATGCCCAAGGCATTACGCAAGGGGCCGTAGATCAGGATATTGCCCAGGCCATAGCACAGGCGATCCCACATCCCCACGCCGGGACGCTTGTCCAGAATCTTCACACCCACACGATGCGCCAGAGACATGAAACGCTTGTACAAGGCGCGCTTCAGAGCACCGGCATCTTCCATGCGGATAGTCACTTGCGTGAGCAAGCCTTCCAGCACGCGGGGAGGCGCAAAGTAATAGGTCGGGCCAATATCATGCAGGTCGATGGACACGGTTTCAGGTGACTCAGGGTGATTCACCGTAAAGCCCGTGACCAGGAACTGCGTGTAGGAAAACATGTTCTGCCCGATCCAGGCGGGAGGCAGATAAGCCAGCACTTCCTCGGCATCGGTCAGCGACTCCAGTTCCTGAATGGCCAGGCCACGATCCACCAGAGCGCCGTGAGTCAGCACCACCCCCTTGGGCTTGCCGGTGGTGCCGGAGGTGTAGAACATGGCAGCAGCATGGTCAGGCGTAATAGCCTTCCAGATGTGTCGCACACAGTCCGGATCCCGCGCCAATTGCAGGCGGCCCTGCTCCATGACCTGCTCGATGTATTGCAGCTGCTCTTGCTGATAATTGCGCAGACCGCGTGGGTCGTCATAGATCAGCGCATCCAGATCGGGGCACTGATCCCAGACTTCCAGCAGCTTGTCGACCTGCTCCTGGTCCTCGACCACGGCCACGCGTATGCTGGCATCCAGCAATACGTGCAGCATTTCCTGGGCTACCGCATCCTGATACAAAGGCACGGGCACAGCGCCCAGCATTTGCGCCGCCATCATGGCCAGGTACAGGCGCGGGCGGTTTTCACCGATCACCGCGACGTGCTGACCGTCTTTGACACCCAGCCCGGCCAGGCCCGCAGCCAGTTGCTCGGCCTGTTCGGCCAGCTCCTGCCACGTCCAGGTCTGCCAGATTCCCAGGTCTTTTTCGCGCATGGCAACTTTGTTGCCGCGCACCTGGGCATGGTGTTCTATCCAGGCTGGGAAGGTGCCGGGTAAACCCGCTACCTGCTCTTTATCCATCCGCACAACCATGTCTCCTCCGAATTTTCCCGGCTTGTTATGGTCCAGGAGGCTGCTTATGATTGCGGCAGAAGGCAGATGTTATGCCCTCAAGCTATTTGCAGCCTGTTAATAATCAAGTTATCGGCTGCCCGTCCCGAAGATTGTCACGGACATGACATTCGACCTTTATCGAGGGTTAATCCTCATGCATGTTGTAGATGCTTTATCGGAGCGAGCCGCCTGGTTTCGCTTGTTGACACCCGAGCTGCAAGAGCGTGTCCGCCGCGACACACTGATCACCGCATACGAGGCCGGGGCCATCGTCGAACGCAAGGGAGAACGCGCCACCGCGTGGATTGGCGTGCTCTCGGGTTTGCTCAAAGTGTCGGTAGGAAATTCCGAAGGCAAGATCGCTTCCATGACCGGGGTACCTGCCGGTGGCTGGATAGGCGAAGGCTCCTTGCTGAAAAACGAAGAGCGCAAATACGATGTGGTCGCCTTGCGCGACAGCCAGGTGGCCCGCTTGCCCGTACACAGTTTTAACGATTTGCTGGACCAGAGCATTGCTTTCAACCGCTACCTCCTGCATCAGCTCAATGAACGTGTGGCGCAATTTATCGGCAAGGCGGAATACAACAGCCTGTCTACCCCCGATGCCCGCGTGGCACGCTGTCTGGCAGAGCTGTTCAACCCGCTGCTCTACCCCGGAAAAGGTCTGCGCCTGGACATTACCCAGGAAGAGATCGGCTACCTGGCGCGTGTGTCGCGCCAACGAGCCAACCAGGCCCTGCGCCAACTGGAAAACGAAGGGCTGTTGTTGATCAAGTATGGTGGCGTCCAGGTGCTGGACCTGGACGGCCTGAAACGTTACGGCGATGAATATGCCGCCTGATTATGCGGCCACTGTGGGCCGCATCAAGGTCAATCCATACGGATGCCCGCACGCTCGATAACCGTGGCCCATTCAGCCCGTTCACGCTGGGCGTAAGCCTGGAATTCATCGGGCGTCATGGGCATGGGTTCCACCCCCATCTCGCGAATACGCTGGTCCAGCTCGGGCGTTTTCAGGGCCTGCATCAAGTCCTGGCTCAAGCGTTGACGGGCGCCTTCGTCCATCTTGGGTGGGCCCACCAAACCTTGCCAGGCATAGGCATAGAAGTCGGCAATACCCGCTTCGGCCATGGTTGGCACATCAGGCAACAGACTGCTACGCTCGGGCGTGGCAACCGCCAGCACTCGCAGTTTGCCGGCCTTGATGTTGGATAGCGCTGCGGCGGAATCCACAAAGGACATATCCACCTGGCCGCCCAGCAAATCCTGAATGGCGGGTGCGGCTCCCTTGTAAGGAACGTGCACGATCTTGGTGTCCGTGCGCTGCTTGAACATCTCCAGAGCCAAATGGTGTGGAGAGCCACTGCCAGCGGACGAGGACGTCAGCTTTTCAGGCTGTTTACGCGCTGCTTCCAGCAGATCGGCCACGGTTTTATAGGGCGACTCCTGTGGCACTGCCAGCATCAGGGGGAAGCGGGCCAGACCGCCCACATAGGTGAAGGCAGCCGGGTCGTATTGCAGCTTGCTGTACAAAGAGGAGTTAAAGGCCAGCGTGCCCGAATCAGCCGTGCCTACGGTATAGCCATCGGGCTTGGCATTGCTGACGTAGGTTGCGCCAATAATGGTGGCGGCCCCCGGTTTGTTTTCCACAATCAAGGTCTGGCCCAGGCTGCTTTCCAGCTGCTTGGCGACCAGCCGGGCAATCACATCTGAACCGCCACCTGCGGGATAAGGGACTACCCAGGTGACGGCAGACTGGGGCCAGTCTGCTGCCAAGGCCGTTCCTGTCAGGCTGGCGCTTAGCAACAGCACACCGGCTCCAAAGTTCTTCCAATGCATGATGTCTCCTCCATGCGTGTAGACAGCGCTTTTGGCGCTATTTTTTTTAAGTTTTAAGCATCCCGTCCGGGATGCGCAGAGACATTATGCGCGGACAGGCCTGCACAGGGCATTAGTAACGATGCGGATATCGATTAGCTGTAATCGCGTGCGCCAAACAGGGCCGAACCCACTCGCACTTCAGTGGAACCTTCCTGAATCGCCAGCTCGAAATCCCCGCTCATGCCCATGGACAGGCCTTGCACCTGTTCATGGCCCAACTCCACCAGACGATCGCGCCACTGGCGCAGGCTGGCAAAGCAGGCGCGAACTGCCTGGGGGTCATCGCTATTGACGGCCATGGTCATCAGACCACGGACCTTCAAGGTATCGAGCGAACGCAGGGACTGCATGAAAGCGGGCAGTTCTTCAGGTGCCAAACCAAATTTGCTGGGCTCGGGCGAGGTCTTGACCTGGATCAGCACGTCCAGGCTACGCTGCTCGTGTTGCAGGTGTCGATCCAGGGCCTGAGCCAGGGACAAACGGTCCAAAGACTGTACTTCGCTGGCTAAGCGTGCAATATCTTTGGCCTTATTGCTCTGCAGATGGCCTATCATCACCCACTGCACCGCGCGATCGGCCAGCTCTGCCTGCTTGTCTCGAATCTCCTGAACCTTGTTCTCGCCCATTCGCGACAGGCCCAAATCCAGGGCTTGAGCCAGCACGGGCACAGGAAAGGTTTTGCTTACCGGTAAAAGAGCCACCGCATCAGCAGGGCGGCCGGCCTGCAAGCAAGCCTGTTCGATACGTTGGCGCAATTGCGCCAAGCGACCAGAAAGGGAAGAGTCAGAAGAAGCCATCAATGCACACGCACCCAGATAAAACCATCGCAAACGCTGCAAACACAACAGCGGCCATTTCCGATAGCATAACTGTTGCACACGGCCACCGCTAAGCCCATCCACAGCGTGTTTGCCAGGTTCTGCGTCTGTGCGCAATCACACGTCTTCACTGTGTACTCGTATCCCGTTTCCCCAACCTTATCGAGGAGCTCATGACAGATCGTCCCACCCATGCTTTGCCGTCATACCTGAACGCCGACGACGTCGGCCCGTGGGGTATTTATCTCGAACAAGTGGAGCGAGTCACTCCGTATCTGGGCAAACTGTCCCGATGGGTTGAAACACTCAAGCGCCCCAAGCGCACGCTGATTGTCGACGTACCCATTGAACTGGATAACGGCACCGTGGCCCACTTCGAGGGCTACCGCGTTCAGCACAATACTTCCCGTGGCCCAGGCAAGGGCGGCGTGCGCTACCACCAGGATGTCACCCTGTCCGAAGTGATGGCTCTGGCTGCCTGGATGTCGATCAAATCGGCTGCCGTGAACCTGCCATTTGGCGGTGCCAAGGGCGGTATTCGTATTGACCCGCGCAACCACTCCCAAGCCGAACTGGAGCGCATCACCCGCCGCTACACCAGCGAAATCGGTGTGATTATTGGCCCCAACAAGGACATTCCAGCCCCGGACGTGAACACCAACGCCCAGACCATGGCCTGGATGATGGACACCTACTCCATGAATGTCGGTGGCACCAGCACCGGCGTGGTCACCGGCAAGCCTGTCTCCCTGGGCGGTAGCCTGGGCCGTGTGGAAGCCACTGGCCGCGGCGTGTATACCGTGGGTTGTGAAGCGGCCCGCGACGCCGGTATCGACCTGAATGGCGCCCGCGTCATTGTGCAAGGCTTCGGTAACGTGGGTGGCACCGCTGCCCGCCTGTTCCAGGAAGCCGGTGCCAAGGTGCTGGCCGTACAGGATCACACCGGCACGGTATACAACCCCAACGGTCTGGACGTACTGGCCTTGCTGAACCACATGGAACAGCACAAAGGTCTGGCCGGAGCGCCCAATGCCGAGGCCATTTCCAACGAAGACTTCTGGCATATCGAAACCGATCTGCTGATCCCGGCCGCGCTGGAAGGCCAGATCAACAAGAACAATGCCGACCGCATCCGCGCCCGCATTGTGATCGAAGGCGCCAACGGCCCCACCACCCCGGAAGCCGACGACATCCTGAACGACAAGGGCGTGATCATTGTTCCGGACGTGGTGGCCAACGCCGGTGGCGTGACCGTGTCCTACTTCGAGTGGGTCCAGGACTTCTCCAGCTTCTTCTGGACCGAGGACGAGATCAACAACCGTCTGGAAATGATGATGCGCTCGGCCTACACCACGGTGGCGGCAGTTGCCAAAGAGCACAACGTCACCTTGCGTACCGCTGCCTTTATCGTGGGTTGCGCCCGCATTCTGGAATCTCGTCAGGTACGCGGCCTGTATCCATAAGATCATAAGGCGGCGTACCCGGTTTATGCCGCTTTTTATGAGCAAAATACAGCGCTTGTGCAAAAAAAACAGGGGGAAAGCGGTAGAATCGGGGCATCCAGGATATGACACCCGTATGAAACCCTTACCCCCTTTCTCTTTGACCGCAAGGACGTTGCTGTGAATAACAATGACCTGAACGCGGCGGTCCAGGTACGCGACATCCACAAACGCTTTGGCACCAACGAGGTGCTCAAGGGTATTTCCCTGCAAGCTCACAAGGGCGATGTGCTCTCCATTATTGGAGCTTCCGGCTCGGGCAAGAGTACCCTGCTGCGCTGCATTAACCATCTGGTCGTCCCCGATCAGGGCGAAATCCAGATCGGCAATGACATTTTGCGCAGCCATCGCAATCGCAAGGGCATTTGCCAGACGGACAATCCGCGCCTGCTGGAACAAGTCCGCGCCCGCTTGGGGATGGTGTTTCAGAACTTCAATCTGTGGTCGCACCGCACGGTGCTGCAAAACGTCACCGAAGGCCCCATCCATGTCAAAGGCCGCCCGGCCCGTGAAGCGGCTGAATACGCCCGCGAACTGCTGGGCAAGGTGGGCCTGAGCAACAAATGCGATGCCTACCCGGCCGAACTGTCCGGTGGTCAGCAGCAGCGCGTGGCCATTGCCCGTGCCCTGGCCATGGACCCGGATGTCTTGCTGTTTGACGAACCGACTTCGGCGCTGGACCCGGAAATGGTGGGCGAAGTACTGCGTGTGATTCGTCAGCTGGCCCAGGAAGGCCGCACCATGATCCTGGTCACCCACGAAATGAATTTTGCGCGTGACGTCTCTTCCGAGACCATTTTCATGCACAACGGCCTGATTGAAGAACGTGGCCATCCCAAAGATCTGTTCGATAGGCCACAATC
This sequence comes from Alcaligenes faecalis, assembly GCF_005311025.1. Taxonomy (GTDB): domain Bacteria; phylum Pseudomonadota; class Gammaproteobacteria; order Burkholderiales; family Burkholderiaceae_B; genus Alcaligenes; species Alcaligenes phenolicus. Next base: position 2,519,915 of record NZ_CP031747.1, read on the forward strand.
CGAGCGTCTACAGCAGTTTCTACAACCAATGCAGTAAGATCATCGCTTCGTGAATACGACACCGGCTGGAAAACCAGCAGGGCCAATACGGCTCTGACCAGCCTATCCACAAAGGAGAGCCAGACCATGAGTTTCCTCAGCAAGACCCTGATCTGTGCCAGCCTGGCCCTGTTGGGCTCCCAGGCTGCAATGGCAGACACCCTGAAAATCGGTACCGAAGGCGGTTACCCACCATGGAGCATGGTGGACGCAGCCGGTAAAGTCACCGGCTTTGACGCCGACGTGGGCGCTGCCCTGTGCAAGGAGCTGAACAGCGATTGCAAATTCATCGTGCAAGCCTTTGACAGCCTGATTCCTTCGCTGGATGCCAAACGCTTTGACCTGATCATCTCGGGCATGTCCTACACCCCCGAGCGTGCCAAGCGCGTGAATTTCAGTATTCCTTACGCCGTTGAAGACGCCATTTTCGTTCTGCCCAAGAACAGTGAACTGGTCGGTGCCGACAACGAACAAGCTATTTTTGATGGTCTGGCTGGCAAAACCATTGGCGTTCAAGGTGGCACCACTCACGGCGCTTTCCTGTCCAAGAAAGCCCCCAAGACCACCGTCAAGAACTACGAGACCCTGGACCAGATGCAAATCGATCTGGACGCCGGTCGTCTGAACGGCACCTTTGCCGACCTGACCTCCCAGTCCAAATTCCTGCATAAAGTCGGCGAGGACAACTTTGCCCTGTCCAAGCTGGTCATCAAAGGCTCTTCCGACCCTGAAACTCTGGGTTATGGCATTGCCGTCGGTATTCACAAAGACAATGCAGAACTGAAAGCCAAGGTTGACGCTGCCCTGTGCAAGCTGATCGACGATGGCACCGTCAAGACCGCCAGCGAAAAGTGGTTTGACATCGACATCGCCAACTACGAGATCTGCAAGAAATAAGTCGAGAAGTACCACTTGATGCTAGAGACCATTTTTAATGTGCTGCGCGAAGGCTGGGGCTGGATGTTCCTTCGCGGAGCAGCAATGACCTTGCTGATCTCCGTTTTGGGCATGGCCCTGGGCGTAGTCATTGGGATTACAGGAGCCAGCATCAAGACCAACGGGCCACGCTGGCTGCGTGGCCCCGTTAGCCTGTACACCACGGTTGTTCGCAGTATCCCCGAGCTGCTCATCATCTACCTGCTGTTTTTTGGCTCGGTCCAAGTCGTCTCCGATCTGGCCGATTTCATGCGCATGGAAGATGTGATGACGCGCTGGTTCCCCGCACTGGTCGGCATTTTGGCCATTGGCCTGATTGCAGGCTCGTACAGCGTGGAAGTGTTTCGCGGTGCCTTGCAAGCCATTCCCGAAGGCCAGATCGAGGCCGCCAAAGCCATTGGCATGTCCCCCTGGCAGCGCCTGCGCCGCATTATCCTGCCGCAAATGTTCTGGTACGCCCTGCCCGGCGCCAATAACGTCTGGCAAACCGCACTGAAAGACACGGCTCTGATCTCCCTGGTGGGTCTGGTCGAGATCATGCGGGCCGCGACCCTGGGAGCCGCCAACACGCGCGAACCCATGGCCATGTACCTGATTGCAGGCGTGCTTTATTTTCTGATTGGTGCCTGTAGTCAGGCCCTGTTTTTGCTGGCCGAACGCTATACCGGCAAAGGCATGAGAGCCCAGGCATGATTGATCTGGAATTATTCAATACCACCGTCGAAACCCTGTTCAAGGGGTTCGGCATGAGCGTCTATATCGGTCTGTGGGGCATTGTGCTGTCGCTGTTCATCGGCCTGTCACTGGCCCTGATGCGCCAGTCCCATAGCCGCATTTTGCGCAGCTTTGCCTTTAGCTACAGCACGGTATTTCGTGGCACCCCATTGCTGGTGCAGTTGTTCCTGCTGTACTACGGTGTGGGCACCCTGAGTTTTGTAAAGGACTCACCCACGTTGTGGTGGCTGTTCAGCGACGGCATGCGCTGCGCGATTCTGGCCATTGGCCTGAACAGTGGCGCCTACGTCAGTGAAGTCTTCCGGGGCGGTTTTCAGGCTGTGCCAGTGGGCCAGATCGAGGCAGCCAAGTCCATCGGCATGTCCGCCTGGATGCGCTTTCGTCGCGTGGCGTTTCCTTTGGCGATTCGCCAGGCCTTGCCCGCATACAGCAATGAAATTGTGCTGGCCATCAAAGGCACCAGTCTGGCCTCGACCATTGCCGTCATGGACCTGACCGGTCATGCCAAACGCTTGATGAACCAGAACTACGCCATCATCGAGACCTTTGTTATTGCGGGTCTGCTGTACCTGCTGATCAACTTTACCCTGCTATCGGTGGTGCACCTGGTCGAGCGCTGGTTGAAAGTGCGCCGTTAAACCGGCGCCACCCCAGGCTCTCCGCACCCCCTAGCGCAACAACTGGACGCGGAGCACCCTCACATGCCGACTCGCCCCAAACTGGCCCTGGTAGGCACCGGCGGCACCATTGCCGCCACAACCCAATCCAATCTTGGTCTGACGGACTACGACATCACCCAGGGCGTAGAAACGCTATTGCAAGCCGTGCCCGGTATCACCGAGCTGGCCGATCTGGAATGCCATCAGATTTTCAACGTGGACAGCCGGGCCATGGGCTCGCTGATGCTGCTGGAGCTGTCCCACAAGCTCAATGCTCTGCTCGCACGACCGGACATCAACGGCGCGGTCATTACCCACGGCACCGATACGCTGGAAGAAAGCGCTTTTTTCCTGCACCTGACCCTGAAAACCGACAAACCCGTGGTTATGGTGGCGGCGATGCGCCCGGCTTCGGCCTTGAGTGCCGACGGTCCACTGAATCTGTATCAGGCCGTGCAAGTAGCCTGCTCTTCGCTGGCACAGGATCAAGGTGTACTGGTACTGCTGAACGACCAGATACACAGCGCTCGTTTCCTGAGCAAACAACACACCACTCAGACCAGCGCCTTCGGTTCACCCGATGCCGGCCCCTTGGGTCTGGTTGCAGGCGGGCAGCCGCGTTTCATGATGCGTACGCTGCTGCCCCATACGCACAGCAGCCTGTTCGATGTGCGCTCTTTGCACAGTCTGCCTAAAGTGCAGATTTTTTATGATCACCCCGATACTTTGGCCGAACTGTACCGCCACGCAGCACAAAGCGGTGTGCAAGGCATTGTGGTGGCGGCGACTGGCAACGGCAGCCTGACCCCCGGAGCCTTGGAAGGTGTCAGCCGGGCACACCGACTAGGCGTGGTGTGTGTGCGGGCTTCTCGCATCCATGCAGGACCTGTGACAGACAGTGCGTATGACCAGGATCACAACACCATTGCCGCGCATTACTTGCCTGCTCAAAAGGCCCGAATTTTATTAATGCTGTGTCTGGCTGCTCAACTGGAGCACGATGAGATAGAGGCGGCTTTCCGCGACTATTAAGGTTCGGGCTTTCGCCGTTGTCGCTTGGACACGCTGGCTAAGTAACGGCCAGGGGCGGCAAGGCTGGCTGTGGCTGTTCGGCAATAGCGTACTCAAGCGCAATGCCAATAGGCTCAAGCCAATTCCAGCTGCCGCTGACTGCTGAGGCGTCTTTGCTCACCCGTTATGGGGTCCACAAAGGCAATGTGCCGAGCCAGCAACTGCAAGGGCTGGCTGAAATCGTCCGCGTCACGCTCCGGCAAAAGCTCAGGGTAGAACACATCATTGATAATAGGTGCCCCCAGGCTGCTCAAATGCACGCGTAACTGGTGCTTGCGGCCACTTTTGGGACGCAGGCGGTACAAGGCCAGCTCCTGACCCTGCTCATCCTGCCAGTGGCGTTCGCAAATAATCTCGGTGCTGCTGTTGGGCTCGCCCTCAACCTCACACATGACAAACTTGCCGGGCACTTCTTTCATGCAGCTGCTGTACAGCAGCCCATTTGCCAGCTTTTCCTGAAACGGCGCGACCGCTTCATATTCTTTCTCGATCCCGCCCTGCTGAAACAGGGACTGGTAGGCCCCGCGAGCCGCAGGATCACGACAAAACAGCAAGATACCCGCCGTTTCCCTGTCCAGCCTGTGAATGGGGCTGATGCCATCCTCTCCGAAGTCCCGCCGCAGACGAGTCAGCGCGGTTTCGTACAAGTAGCGACCGCCCGGCGTTGTAGCCAGAAAGTGCGGCTTGTCCACAGCAATCAGACGCTCATCCGCGTATAGAACGGGCATATCGAAAGGGACGACCGCTTCGTTTTCCACCATGCGGAAGTACCATAACCAACGATCGGGCTGATAAGGCGAACCAAAATGTTGCGGCACCCCGTCCTGATCCAGAATGTCGCCTCGTGCCAGCCTGTCCAACAGAATCTCGGGGCTGACATGGGGGAAGCGTTCCAGCAAGAACTCCTCCAGCAAGTTCCAGTGCCCGCGCGGGCACCATACTTTGCTGGGGCTGACCCCACCGCGCGAAGGGACAGGCGGCGCACTTGTTGTTGGTGTCATTACAAAAACCAAATAGAAAATGGCCCGCTATTGCAGCGGGCCAGACATCCAGAGCCATCAGTGTACTACCAGCCACCCTCAGGGCGGCTGGCTCGCTCAGCTCTGGACTGCAGCTTGTGGGATGGCATCAAGACGCATCCGCCGGCCTTGCCTTAGCCACAGCCAGAGCAAAATCAGGAACGAGGGAATATAGACCCAAAACTCGGACGGTCGATCCGGATGCGGCACTTTCACCTCCAGAATATCCCAGCCCTGCTCCCACCCGGCTCTAAGCGCTGAACTGCCAAAAGCGACCGATGCCACTTGCGCCGTATCTCCAAAAGCCATCACCGTCAGCCCTGCCTGAGACAAACGCTTGCTGGCCGCTGCCAAGCCGGTCGCCCCATCTCCTTGCGGCAAGCCGGGCAATGATACAGCCACTGTTTTCTGCAAGTCTTTACCCTCCAGATTCATCCCCGCTAGTTGCACCACCAGATTGCCTCCGTCTGGCGTGTTCTGAACAATCTGCATCAACTCTGACGCGGGGCGACTCTGATACTTTTCGCTGATATGGTCCATGAACCAATCGGGTCGGAACAGCATGAACGTCACCAACAAGAGCAAGACTGTCTCCAGCCAGCTTGTTTTGATGCGCAGCCATCCCATGGTTGCCGCTGCAAATGTCAGGGAAGCCACGGTCGCACCCACCACGACCATAATCAACTCCCAGACACTATGTATGCCAATCAACAAGAGCATGGGATTGAAGATGAACATGAAGGGCAGCACGGCTGTACGCATGGCATAGGTCACGCCCTGCACCCCTGTCTTGATCGGGTCCTCCCCTGAAATGGCAGCGGCTGCAAAAGTGGCCAAGCCCACAGGCGGGGTGATGTCCGCCATGATCCCGTAATAAAACACGAACATATGGACGGCAATCAGCGGAATGATCATGCCGCTTTGTGCCCCCAGCTCCACCACTACCGGCGCCATCAAGGTAGCCATCAGAATGTAGTTGGCGGTGGTAGGCATACCCAGGCCCAAAACCAGACACACCGCAGCGGTAAAAAACAGCATGACCAGCACATTGCCCATGGAGACCAGCTCCACAAAGGCTGTCATGCGCAGGCCCAGACCCGTCAAGGTGATAGCACCCACAATCAAGCCGGCCGTCCCGCAAGCAATACCGATGCCCACCATATTGCGGGCACCTTCCTGCAACCCCACCCAGACTTCACTGACGCCTTGGCGCAATGGCTGAGCCGCCGCCTGCTTGCGGAACCAGGCAATGATGGGACGCTGGGTTGCCATCTGGAACAACATGGCCACAACGGCCCAGAAGGCCGACAGGCCCGCGGACATCACTTCTACCGTCAGGCACCAGACCAAAATGCCAATAGGGATCAGAAAATACAAACCGGCTCGCACCGTTGGCCACGGTTCGGGGCGCACCGGTGTGTTGACATTAATATCGGTGGGCAGGTCCTCGTGGTCTGCAGCCACTTTCAGCAAAAACACATACAGAACCAGCAGCAGGAACAACAAAATCCAGATAGCGGCGGCACCGGCTACCGCCTGAACCCCTACGCCTATCCAGTACACCAGTCCCATCACAATCAAGGTGCCCGCCGTACCCATGCCCCAGCCGGCTAGCTTCTGCATGAACGTTCTGGGTTTGCCCGATGCCATCATCGGTTGTATTCCCAGCTTGAGCGCTTCCAGATGCACGATATAAAACAACGCGATATACGAAATGACCGCGGGCAGCAGCGCATGCCGAATGATGTCGGTATAGGGAATGCCAACATACTCAATCATCAGGAAGGCCGCCGCTCCCATGACAGGCGGCATGATCTGGCCATTGACGGAAGACGCCGTTTCAATGGCCCCGGCCCGAATACCGCCGTAACCGGCTTTCTTCATCAAAGGGATCGTAAAAATACCGCCCGTCACCACATTGGCAACGGAGGACGCAGACACAATGCCATTCACCGCCGAGGACACCACGGCAACCTTGGCAGGCCCCCCACGCAAATGCCCCAGCAAGGCAAACGAGACCTGCATCATGTAATTGCCCGCCCCGCAACGATCCAGCAAGGAGCCCAGCAATACAAAAATAAAGATATAAGAAACCGAAACGCCCAGTGCGACCCCATAAACCCCTTCGGTAGTCAGCCACATATGCGAGACCAGGCGCTGCAATGAAGCACCGCGATGAGACAGCGCATCCGGCAACCAGGGGCCGAGAAAAATATAAGCGATAAAGATCAGTGCCAACACGGCCATCGGCGCGCCCAAAGAGCGACGTGTAGCCTCCAGCAACAACACCAGGCCAACACTGGCCACGACCACATCCATTGTGGTCGGGATGCCTGGGCGCATGGCCAGTTCTTTATAGAAAAAGAACAAATATGAGCCGCAAAAAGCAGCGATCAGGGCCAGGACCCAGTCATGAATTGGAATACGGTCCCGAGCCGACTTTTTGCGGGCAGGGAACGCCAGATAGGCCAGAAACATGGCAATGCCCAAATGCAGGGCACGCGCCTCAGTGTCATTGAAAATGCCCATATTCAGGGCAAAGGGCAGCGGGGAAGCGTACCAAAGCTGAAACAAGGACCAGCCTATGGCCGCCAGAAACAAAACCATGCCCGCTGCGCCCGCAACAGTGCGCCCGCCCCTGTCTACGTCTGCAACCAGCTTTTCCAGTTCTGCCGTTTCATCCTGTGTCAGGGCGACGTCCGGCCCCATTTTCTTCTGTTCTTGTTGTGTCATTTGCATATGTCTCCAGGAAAGCCTGGTTTGAAGCGCCGATGCAGCCGGGTCAAACGACCAAGCACCGATCACCTGGGCCAGGCAGCCCAGGAACTCCAAACCAGAAGCAAGACCACTGCCGGTGCGGTGGCACTTGCGACCAGGCCAGCGTAGCCAGCCTGGTCAATATCAGGCCGCCTTACAGCAACCCTTTTTCCTTGAAGTACTTTTCAGCCCCTTTGTGCAAAGGAGCAGACAGGCCGTTCTTGACCATGTCTTCTTTTTTCAGGTTTGCCAATGCAGGATGCAAACGCTTGAAATCATCAAAGTTGTCGAATACGGCTTTGACGACGTTATAAACGGACTCTTCAGGGACATCCTCCGACGTCACAAAAGTCGCTAAAACACCGTAAGTTTGGACATCGTCTGGGTTGTTGGGGTACAGGCCACCCGGAATGACGGCCTTGGCATAGTAAGGATAGGTTTCGACCAGTTTTTCTACAGCAGGCCCCGTCAGAGGAACCAGCTTGGCGCCACAAGATGTGGTCGGGTCCTGAATATTGGCCGAAGGGTGCCCGACTCCATAGATGAACCCATCAATCTTGCCATCACACAGGGCTGGACCATGTTCGTCCGGGCGCAGTTCGGAGGCCAGCGAGAAAAAGCTGTTATCCAGGCCCATTGCCTGCAACAACTGATCCATCGATGCTCGTGTGCCCGAACCCGGATTGCCTACGTTAAACCGTTTGCCCTTGAAGTCGTCAAAGGTACTGATATTGGCTTCTTTGCGCGACAACACCGTAAAGGGTTCGGGATGGATAGAAAACACCGAGCGCAGCTTGGTGTAGGCACCGCCGTCCTTGAACTGCCCTTCGCCGTTATAGGCGTTGTAGCCCACGTCGGACTGCACCACCCCCAGATCCAGTTCGCCCGCCTTGATGGTATTGACGTTAAACACCGAACCGCCGGTAGACTCGACAGAGCATCGCACGCCATCGGTCCCACGGTCTTTATTCACCAACCGGCAAATAGCTCCGCCGGCCGCGTAATACACCCCTGTCACCCCACCCGTTCCAATGCTGACAAATTTTTGCTGGGCACTGGCCGGCAAAGGGCTCAATAACATGGCACATAAAGCGGCTGCTGTGCTTGATGCCAACACCAGTTTCTTACCTGTTTTCTTTGCAGTGTGCTTCATCTTTTGTCTCCCTTGGGGTGGACCCCATTTGAATTGCCGGAATGTCCGGTTTACTTTCTATCGTGGTGCTCAAGGCGGATTGGTGACAGCAACATCACCATCCTGCCAATAAATCTCCTGACGGCGAAATGAGGACTCCAGCTGCGCAAGACGCTCTACCACTGTCTTGCCGCCCTGTGCAGCGATACGAGCCAGCAGATGTTCGGCTACGGTCACAGGCCCTACCAAGGAATGAAAAAAGCTGGCCATGGGCTGCTTGCCCGTATGAGGATCAAACAGCAATACATGCTTGGCACCTTGTGCAATGGGTGACAAGACGCTATCGGTCAGGGCCACCACGGTCGTGCCACGCTCCACCGCAGAGCGAACGCTGTTCACGACGGCCTTCACATACGGAGCCTGGCTGATCACAAGCAGCACGCCACCACTTTCCAGGCCAGTCTCCAGCTCCACCAATACATCTGCGGCACGGTTAAGCAACACCCCGTTGCCACACATCAGTTGATAGGCGTAATGCATCTGGAAGGCGCAGGCAAAGCTGGCGCCCGCTCCTAGAAAGCCAACCTTGGGTGCCGCCAGAATGGCTTTGGCACACGCATCCAGGCTGCCTGCCGGATTAAGCCGAAGGACAGACTCCACCGCTGCCTCCTGCTGCTGGCCCAAGGCCTGGGTCTGCTGTTCGGCAGCGCGACTACCTTGCAAGGATTGAGCCCGCGAAGCCATGGTGTCGTCATTGCGATGCAAGGCTTGTTGAAACGGCGCCCGGAAACGGTCATAGCTGTCATAACCGGCAGCCCGTGCCAAACGCAGCATCGTGGCGGGAGCCACTGACAAGGCCTGAGCTTGCCTGCGCATGGACCAAAGGCTGACCTCAACAGGATGGCGCTCCACCCACTGGGCAGCCCGAAGCAACTCAGGCGTCAATTCTGGCAAAATGCGTTGCAGTCGCAGCAAAGGTTCCATTCGGCTTCCATCGACGTTCTGCTGGAAATAAAACGAATGGTAATCTGAACCGACTAAAAAAAAACAAGTGTTTTCCTAGGGTTTGCCCGCAAACTATCTGGCACGTAACCACTTGTTTGTCGGTGAAATGCGCCCAACCAGCTTCTGCCGTCAACGCTGCCGAGCTAGCGTATATCAAAAAAATCGTAGCGTTTGTCTGTGTAAGAACGCTGGATATCTACCTGCTCGACCTGGGCCTGTTCAGGGCCGATATGCAGCCAGCTAACCATCTGGTCAATCGCATCCGTACTGCCCTGCAACACCAATTCGACCGAGCCGTTGGCCGCGTTACTGACCCAACCTTTGACGCCGTATAGATGAGCATGGCGTAGCGCACTTGCCCGAAACCCCACCCCCTGCACCCGGCCTTTAACACACACTTCTACCGTTTCACAATCCGCCATTAGCCTGCTCCCTGCTATTTGTGCCCGAAATGTGGCAGCATCCGCCCCGCATCTCAATATTCAGTTAAATTAGTCGCATCATTGTTGCATGACCGCACCCGCCCCCGCTTACCTGCTTTGTGCAGCCTCTACCCTATGAATTTGCCCCGCCTTTTTACTCTATCGCTGCGCAGGGCAATGTACGTGCTAGGCATGCTGGCCGCTCTGGGGTTCGTCGCCCCCGCCGCCCATGCTGCACCGCATTCCCAGCAGCATATTGTGCGCGTGGGTATTTACGAAAACCCACCCAAACTGCTGCTGGACAGCCAAGCCAGGCCCGGCGGCATCATGGGCGAACTCCTGCTGGAGATTGCCAAGCGTGAAGGCTGGACTCTGGAAGCCGTGCAATGCGACTGGCAGCAATGCTTAAATGCCCTGCAAAATGACTTGCTGGACATTGTGCCCGGCCTGGCTTATTCCCCTGAGCGCGCCGCCTTGTATAGCTTTCACAGTCGCGCCGTGCTGGAGGACTGGTCCCAGATCTTCACAGGTAAAACCACCCATATCGGTGCACTGAACGACTTGAATGGCAAGCGCATTGCTGTCATGAGCGGAACTCTGCAACTAACCCAGCTCTACAATATTTTGCAAAAACTGGAGCTGGGTTCCAAGCTGGTCATTACTGACTCCCAATACAACGCCCTGAAACTGGTCCAAAGCAAACAGGCCGACGCCGCCGTAGTCGGCCATTTATTTGGAGTGCGCCATGCGGGCGAGCACGGCCTGAAAACCGCCCCCATCCGGCTGGAGCCAACCAACACCTACTTTGTCACGGCCAAGGACCGCCACCTGGACCTGCTGGCCGCCATTGATACCCACATCAAGCAATGGCAAGACAACAACGACCCGTTTTACACAGAAACACTGAACCAATGGGGCCTGCGCCTGATCGAGAAACCGACCAAGCCCTGGATTATCCCCGCCTTGCTGACACTGGGTGTCTTGCTGACCATTGCCCTGTTGACTGTCACCCTGATGCGCATTGGCCTGCGTCGTCAGCGCAAGAAACTGGTCCGTACCGAACACCATCTGCATACGGTACTGGATGCGATTGATGCGTACGTCTACATCAAGGACGATCAGTTTCGTTATCAGTACGCCAACCGCAAGCTGTGCGAAGACCTGAACTACACGACCGTCAGCATTGTGGGCAAAACCGACCAGGATTTGTACGCTAACAAGCAGACTATTAACGAGTTTCGCCATAACGACGAGCAGGTGCTGTACAGCGGTGAACGCCTGGCCGTGGAAGAAGTGGTACGCGACCGGAAAGGCGATATCCGCGCGACATTCTTTTCCATCAAAATGCCGGTCAAAGACCCCGAGACCCGGCAGACCAGTCTGTACTGTATCTCCACGAATATCTCGGCCCTGAAAGCCACGCAGTCAGAGAACTACCGGCTGGCTTTCTATGACCCGCTCACCGAGCTGCCCAACCGCCGCCTGCTGCTGCAGCGTCTGGAACGTCACCTGCAGACCATAGAACCGTACAAACGACCCGGTGCGCTGTACTTCCTGGATCTGGACCGCTTCAAGCACATTAACGATGCACGAGGACACGCGATTGGCGATGCCTTGCTGCGCAAAGTCGCGCGCCGTCTGTCCTTGATGATTGATCCCCAGGACATCGTGGCCCGCCTGGGCGGAGACGAATTCGTCATCCTGAAAATCCTGCATCCGGGCACCGTGCGCGACTGCTACAAAGAAGCACTGGAATTTGCTGAACTGGTACGCACCCGCCTGGAGGAGCCCTACAGCATCGAAGGCCACTCCTATCTGAGCAGCAGCAGTATTGGCCTGGCGCTGATTACCGACAGCACCCTGACCTCTGAGGACCTGATGCGTCAGGCCGACACCGCCATGTATCGCTCCAAGGAGAATGGCCGCAACCAGATCACCTTGTACGAACCTGGCATGCAAGAGGCGCTTGAAGAACACCTGAGCCTACAGCACGACCTGCGATTTGCCATTGGTTCGGATCAGTTGCGCCTGTTTGTCCAATCCCAGTACGACAAGCAAAACCGCATCAGCGGGGCCGAAGTGCTGCTGCGCTGGCTGCACCCGACACGCGGCATGCTGACACCCAACCTTTTTATTCCGCTGGCCGAAAGCACGGACTTGATCACCCCCTTGGGCGACTGGATCATGGCATCCGTCTGTGATCTGCTGCTACAGACCCAGGAATGCAGCTTCCCCATTTCCATCAACGTCAGCCCGATTCAGTTCCGTCGACCCGACTTTGCCCGCCGTACACGCCAGATCCTGGAGACCAGCGGTGCTCCCGCCCACCGCCTGATCTTTGAAATTACCGAAGGCGTGCTGATGGAGGACTTTGCCTCTGCAAACAGCATGATGCGAGAGCTGAAAGACCTGGGCATCCGCTTTTCCATGGACGACTTTGGCACAGGCTACTCTAACCTGGCCGCCATCCGCCGCCTGCCTCTGTACGAGCTGAAAATGGACCGCAGCCTGATTCTGGGCGTACCCATGGAACAGGAAGCCAACGCCATTGTGCGCACCGTTCTGGCGATGGCAAGACAGCTAGGCCTGCATGTCGTGGCCGAGGGCGTGGAAAACGAGCAGCAAAAAGAATTTCTGCTGCGTCGCGGCTGCCATGCACTGCAAGGCTATCTGTTCAGCGCACCGCAATTGGTGGAGCAGTGGCTGGAAGTGATTCAGCAAGACTGCGGACCGGTGGAGCCGCAGTAAGCTCCTGCATCACCCTTCCAACAATCTTGCATTAGTCCCAAAATGGGACTAATATCAGATCATGCGAGTTATAGCCGTCAGCACCCTTCGCCAATTCTGGGAAAAACACCCCGATGCAGAGCAGCCCATCAAAGCATGGGTCGATGAAGCGACTAAGGCGCAATGGACTCAACCCACCGATATCAAGGCTCACTATCGTAGTGCCAGTATCTTGAAGAATCGGCGTGTCGTCTTCAACATCAAAGGCAATAACTACCGCCTGATTGTTGCAGTGGCATTCAAACTAGGCATCGTCTACATAAAATTTGTCGGCACTCACGAGGAGTACGACAAGGTCGACGCCGAAACTATTGAAATGGAGTAAACATGGAAATCCGCCCCGTACACACCGAGGCCGATTACAAGTCGGCTCTGAAAGAAATCTCTCGGCTTATGGAGTCTGACCCAGATCTGGGCACGCCTGATGGCGATCGTCTGGATGTGCTAACCACACTGGTATTGGCCTATGAAGCCAAACACTATCCGATTGATTTGCCAGACCCTGTAGAGGCCATCAAGTTCCGTATGGAACAAGGTGGTTTGACGGCCAAAGACTTGGAGCCGATGATCGGTAAGCGCAATCGCGTCTACGAGGTCCTGAATCGCAAACGTGGCCTGACACTGCCAATGATCTGGCGCTTGCACACCGCCCTTGGTATCCCAGCCGAAAGCTTGATTCGCCCCCAAACACTGATCTAAACACCATCAGGCATCAGCTTCCTTGTTTTGGCCAGGCACCTCATCCTCCGACAAGACCCAATCCAGCCGTTCGTGCTCTATATCCGTATGCAAGGGCTCAATGCCGGGCTGGGTACGTTTGGCTCTGGCCGATAGCTCGGCAAAGCGGCTGACTTTGCCGTACAAGCCTTGCTGGCCGGCCAGTGCAGTCACCGTGCTGTTGTAGTGTTTGCCCGCCTGCCCCAGGGTTTCGCCCAACTTTTTCAGGCGCTCGGCCAGGATGGATACCTGGTTGTAGATATCCCCTGCGCGCTGACTTAATTCATGGGCTTGCTCGTTGCTGCGCACCATCATCCAGATATTGGCTACGGTACGCAAAATAGGCAGCAAGGTTGTGTGCGAGACCATCAGGACGTTCTTGCCCAGGCCGTAGTCAAACAGGCCATGATGCTGCTGCAAAGCCTGCATATAGGCCGCTTCAATGGGCACGTACATGAACACGAAGCCGGGGCTGTTCAAGCCTGCCAAGGCGCTGTAATCCTTGGAGGCCAGATCATCAATATGATTGCGTAGCGCTTGCACATGAGCTTGCAGGCTTTGTTGACGTTCCTCGTCAGTCTCAGCGCGGATAGCACGGTCGTAATCCACCAGGGACACTTTGCAATCGAGCACCAGATGCTTGTCCTGCGGCAGGTGCACCACGAAGTCGGGGTATCGCAAGCGGCCTTGCTCGTCGCGGGCCTGCCATTGTGTGTCGAAGTGGACACCTCGTACCAAACCGGCCACTTCCAGCGTTTTTTCCAGCTGAGTTTCACCCCAGTTGCCAGTAGTCTTTTTGTCGCCCTTCAGCGCCACCGCCAGGGAGTGAGCCTCGGCACTCATGCGCAGACCCATTTCCTGCATGCGCTGCAGCTCCAGACTCAAGGCAGTCTGGCCTTTGACGGATTCATCGTGCACTTGATTCACACGCAGCTGGAAGCCTGCCAATTGCTCCCGGAATGGTCGCAGCATTTCATCCAAAGTGCGCTGACTATCCTGACGCAGGGTCTGTCCTTTAGCCTCCAGAATCTGCTGGGCCAAAGACTCGAACTGCAAACGCATCTGCTCGCGGCTATGCTCCAGGTCCTCTTGTATGGTCTGAGTGCGCATCTCCTGAGCCTGCAACTGGGCATCGCGGCGTATCAGCTCTTTGTCCAGCTCCACTGCCCTATCCTGCGCATCCTGAGTCTGCTCCTGAGCATGGGCCAGATCTTGTTCCAGACGTGTGCAGCGATCTTCCAGTGCCTGCTCGATAGGCGCACTCATGCGCGCCCGCAGCCACAGCCCGATCAGCAAACCCAGCGCCAAGGCGACCAGGGCAATCAGCACATCCAAGCCCCTCAAATCCAGCTCCATCTACCGTACTCCTGCCCAGCACCGCTCGCTCAGGAATGCCCTGGCGGGTCTGTCTGGCTAAGCCTGCTATTTAACCGTATAACGCTGGTAATTTATACACCCTTTTTCAGTCTTCTTCGAAAGAGAGCGGGATGTTTTCATCCAGCCTGCATCCACAGAAAACCTGCAGCCATGCAGTCACATCCAGATAAAACTGGACGCTAAATCCCGTATTTGGGGGACAAATCAGAAACGTCTGCTCGTTAGGATGGGGAGGTCTCTGATTTTTATGTCTTGTCATGAACTGGATCAGCAATGCACGGATCGTGGCGATTTTCTCTGTCGTCTGCCTGCATATCGCCGCCTATGCCGTCCTGAACGCCGAGTTGGGTACTGCAAACTGGTGGAGTGGCAACTTCTACGATGCTGCCACCCGCTGGTGTGTGCCGGTATTCGTCATGGTCAGCGGCGCACTCTTGCTGGAGCCTCGTCCCCAGGAAGGCATGAAGCTGTTTTATCGGAAGCGAGCATCGCGAGTCTTGCTGCCGCTGCTGTTCTGGACCGCTTTCTATCTGGGCTGGACGGCCTTCAAGCAGCATTGGTGGACGCCGGACGCGGACCCCTATCCCTATCTGGAGCGGCTGCTACAGGGTCGGCCTTATTTCCATCTCTGGTTTCTGTACATGATTGTGTTCCTGTACCTGTTCACGCCCTTTTTGCGTCGCATGGTTCAGAACACCAACTTGAAGCAGCTGGCTGCGCTGACCGGAGCGGCCTTTGTGCTGTCCGCCCTTAGCACCCTCAGCAATCCGGACTTGAACACCCACTCTGCGCCCTTCTTTACCTGGTTCCTGTCCTATCTGCCCTATTTCCTGCTCGGTTATCTGCTGCGCAAAGTACCGGTGAATGTGCCCCGCTGGCTGACTATCACGGTGCTGCTGAGCAGTATCGTGGCAACGGCCTGGGGCTTTTATGCACTGGCTATCACGCACGATAGACAAACGGGTGCGTACTTTTATGATTACCTGAGCATCACCGTCATCCCCATGTCCATCGCGCTGATTCTGCTGCTGCGTGACTGGGATCAGCCTTTGATCAACTCGCGTATCAGCGCCCATCTGGCGGAGCTGACCTTGGGGGTGTATTTGATCCACCCCTGGCTGATCGACCTGATGTACCGCTACCTGTTCACGGCACTGGATTTCAATGCGCTGTGGTCGATTCCGGTGCTGGCGGTAGCTATTTATGGGCTATCCCTGTTGCTGACGGCGGGCTTCAAAGCGACGCCGGTTTTGCGGGCAACCGTCTAAAAACAAATACGTCAAAAAAAATGGGCAAGCTTCCAAGGGAAAACTTGCCCATCTCCATCTACTGGTACGCAATCATCGCTACTGATTACTAGCGGCCAGTTACCCAGCGCCAAACGTTCAATACCACGCCCTGCTACCGTAAACCCATGACCGGCCACGGACAATTTGCCACGTACCCATCATCCGCTTCAAGGTCTAAGGACGAAATGGAGCATCATCAATAGGCGAAGCCTCGCCCGTCAGGTGAGCCGCCAGAATCGCCGCGCTGCCGCAAGCCAAGGTGAAGCCCAATGCGCCGTGGCCTGCATTCACCCACAAGCGACCGGCCAGCTTGCTGGCCCCCACAACGGGCTTGCCCGAAGGCGTAGCAGGGCGCAAACCGGCCCAGGTCTGCGCCTGCTCCAGCGGCAGGCCAGGGAATAGATCCTTCACCTGTTGCTTCAAAGTTGCCATACGGGCAGCGGGAATATCCAGGCCATCAAAACCAATATCTACCATCGCTGCCATACGCAGCACTTCACCCAGACGGGCGTACACAATGCGCTGTTCGTAGTCGGTCACGCTGATAGCTGGCACGGCCTGATTCAAGCCTTCCAGAGGCAGGCTCAAGCTATAACCCTTCAAGGGGTAGATCAGGGGACGGCCACCTAGCTGACGCAGCAAAGGCACCGTGCCCATACCGCTGGCCACAACAAACTGATCCGCCTGTATCTCGCCTTCGGCGGTTTGCACCGCACGAATATCACGCCCTTCCATCACGAAGCGCTGCACCGGCGTGTTCAACTTCAACTGGTAGTCGCTGTCGTTTTGCATGCGCTCATGCAAGGCCACGGAAAACAGATAAGCGTCGCCCGCTTCTTCGCTAGGCGTGTAAATCGCACCCTGCAAGCGCGAGCCCAACGCCTGCAAAGAAGGCTCCAGCTCCAGCACTTGGGCCGCTTCCAGCACTTGCTGCGAAGATCCCATATCCGCCTGCAATTGCGCCTGTTCACGCGCATGCTGGAACGGGCCGGGACTGCGGAACACAATCAATTTGCCATTGTTTTGATGGGCAAACTCCAGATTGAAGCGCTCTTGCCAGTCGTGCAGGATATCGCGGCTCAGATAGGACAAGGTCAGCATCTGCGCGGTGGTACGGCGCACCACATCGCCTCGGCAGGCTTTCAGAAAATGCAGCAGCCAGCGCCACTGCTGCGGGCTCAACGCAGGCTTGAAGCGCAGGGGCGAGTCTTTATTCAATAACCAGCGTGGCAAATCCTTGAACACACCGGGATCGGCCAGGGGGGCCACATAGCTGTAGCTCAGTTGTCCGCCGTTGGCAAAGCTGGTCTGTCCGGCTACTTGCGAACCGGCTTCCAGTACCGTGACCTTCACCCCTTTCTGGCGCAACATGAACGCGGTGCTCATCCCAATGACACCGGCGCCGATAATACATACATGCATGGAAATACCCCCAATAACTGGCCTCTATTGTCTTGGGGGACGCTGTAGAGCGCCAATGAATAGTTGGCGCATTCCATAACCCTGGGTTATGGAATCAGCGTTCTACTCAATCCGGAAAACGGCATTCCAGCAGAGCCTGCCGGATGTGGTCCAACACACGTTCACGCGAGCCAGAACCGGCATCGTCGTGAGCCGTCAAAATGCTGACTGGAATTGGCAAAGGCTCGGGCAGGCGGTGTATGGCAAGGCCTCGGCCCTGCATGGCACGGGCCGTAACCAGATCCACCAGAGCCTCGCCCACCTGTTGTAAAACCAGACCACAAGCCACGTAATGGGTCTGCACACGCATGAAGGGCGCAACATCGGGGACATAGCTTTGCAGCAGATCTTCCACCATCGCGCCAACGGGATCGTCAGCGTCCAAAGCGATGAAAGCACGCTCGGCCATCTCCTCCCAATGGCGTAAGGGTGCAACGCCCGGCAAGGTAACGTGCACCAGTTCGGTATGGGCCAGCACCTGCTGTTGCACACCGGAAGACTCGCCCTGATCAAAGCTCATCACCATATCCAGGTCGCGCGTCTCCAGAGCTTGCAAGAGCTCCCCGCTGTGGTGTGTGCGCAGCTCGAAACTCATGGCCGGGTGAGCCCGACGACAACGGCTCAAGGCCACCGGCAATAGCTCCAGACCAAAAGCCGGGCTGCTGCCAATACGCCACAAGCCTTCATGGTGGGAGCGCAGATTACGCGCCAAGCGGCTGACGTCATCCAGATTCTGATGCAGACGCGCAACGTAGGGGGCCAGAATGCTGGCCTCACGCGTCGGGATCAGGCGACCGCGCACACGGTCGAACAATCGAAAGCCCAGCTGCATTTCTGCAGTCGCCAACATTTTGCTGGCCGCTGGCTGAGAGATATGCAGCAGCTGCGCGGCCTGCGTCAACGAGCCGCCACGGCAAATCGCATCAAAAATTTCCACATGCCGCCACCGCATCGCTCGGCCCTCCTGCTGCGTACTGGTCTGAAAACAAGGTATTATCCTGCAACTTGGCCTGACATAAAACGCGTCAGTCCCCGGTGCTTACTTGGTATCCTATAGCCCTTTGAGTCTTTTGCCGTGCGCCAGGCGCCGGGCGAGCTTATGGCTGCCAATCCTTATAAAAAACGCGAACCCAATATCCGTGAACAAGTCTACGGCATGCTGCGCCAGGACATTGCCTTGGGCAAAATCGGTTTTGATGTGCGGCTGGTGGATAACGAAATTGCCGCCAGCCTGAATGTCTCACGCATGCCGGTGCGCGAAGCCTTGCTGCAACTGAAAAACGAAGGGGTGCTGGAAGGAACTTCGCGCGGTTTTGTATTGCGGGTCTACACCGCCCAGGATATTGAAGATATTTTCTCGGTGCGCCTGTTGCTGGAGCCACCAGCCGCCAAGCTGGCCTGCATGAATCAAAGCAGAGTGGGCATGCTGGCCATGGAACAGGCCCTGAGCCGCATTGAAGCCACGCATCAGCAGGGCGACCCTATCGACAATATTCAGGCCAACTGGGCGTTCCGCAGCGCCTGGATCAGCATGGTGCCCAACAAGCAACTAGTCGATACGATGGCGCGCCTGCATGATCAGGCTGATCAGGCCCGGATTGCCTGCTTGCAAGACCCTCAATTCCGTCTGGAAACCATGCAGCGGGCCAAGGGGATTTGTCAGGCTTTCAGCGAGCGTCAGGAAGAGCAGGCGGCCCATCTGATCATGGAAAATCTGGTCATTTGCTGCTCGGCTTACTGCCTCAAGCAGGCGGAGCTGCTGGCTTAATGATTCAGCATAAGCAGGAAGCAGCAAGGCAGGCTGTGATTGCCGCCGCCGATGCTTCCTGCTTAAGCACCGGCAATATAAAGCCCCGGCTGTAACCCATAGACAAGGTTTAGCCCTTCAGCCCAAGCAACTGTCTTGTGTGTTGAAGACAGTGTCCCCTCATGATTCCGGACAGCCCACACACAACAAAAAAAGGCGCCGTAGCGCCTTTTTTCTTCAAGCCATCACGTCTTAGTCCAGCGTGATTTCCAGAGCCTTGATGGTTGGTCCCATGGCTTGAGCATCGTGCTCGATCAGGTCAGCAAACTCTTTGGGCGTGGAAGGCTCGATCTGGATACCGAAGTCCACGAATTTCTTGACCACTGCATCCTCTTTCAGGACAGCCGTCAGTTGCTCGGTCAGGCGGGCTACGTCTTCATCAGGCGTACCAGCTTTGGCCGAAATACCCCACCAGATGGTGAATGCCACATTGGGGATACCGGCTTCGGCAATGGTAGGCACATCTGGACGCAGAGGGCTGCGCTCCGTTGTCGCTGCGGCAATCGCGCGCAGGCGGCCATCTTCCAGGAAGCCACGGCTGCCCGTCAGCACGTCAAAGATAAAGTCGATCTGGCCGCTGACGGCATCAATCAAAGCGGGGCCTGCGCCCTTGTAAGGCACGTGCACCAGACGAGCGCCGGTCTCTTTACGCAGCATCTCGCCCAAAAGATGAGTGCCCGTACCCATACCAGGCGAACCGTATGTCAGCTCCTGCTTCTGGCCAGCTGCAACCAGATCCTGAACCGTCTTGAAGGGGCTGTCTTTATTGACCAGCAGGAACACCGGCGCCTTGGCAGCCAGCGTCATGGGGATCAGGTCGGTAGCCACGTCGTAATTCAGACGTTGGTACAGGTGGCGGTTCAAGGAGTAAGCACCGCTATCGGCCAGGAACAACACCGTACCCAAGGAGCTGGGGTTGGCGTTTTTCACCACGTTCATGGCAACCTGGGCACCCGCACCCGGGCGGTTTTCCACAATGACTTTCTGATCAAAGCGTGTGCCCATTTCCTGGGAAATCACCCGCGCCAACTGGTCAGCCGCACCGCCCGGTGGGTAAGGCACAACCAGCGTCACATTCTTGTTTTGAGCATGGGCCTGTGCACCCAACATCAGCGCACAACACGTTGCTAATTTAAGCCATACCTTCATTGTTCTATCCCCGTTGCCCCTGTGGGCTTATTCAAAGTCATTGTGAAGCACATTGGCTCAAACACGTGAGCCTGGCCTGCTTGTTGCTGATCGACTGTCGTCCATAAACCTGATCAACCGTCTTGCTGGCCATCCTGCTCCGGCCTGCAAAACGCCCCCTTTTCTGTCCTTGCTCCGCCCCTGGTTTGCGCGAAATACCACTGCCTGGTGAGCTCTGCTACTTCGGGTTTTTCCGGTGAAGGACAGGAATTTCAAAATAATATATTGCAGTATACTGTTTGTAGGATATTAGTAATTTCACCCATGCATATCGGCTTGCCGCCTTGATCGCGCGTTGGCCGGGAGACAGATAGATCATGCACGCCCATTCCATTCCTGCTTCTGAATTGCCGCTGTTTTCAATACCTGCCACGCAACGCACGGTACCCGCCCTGTTGCGCCTGCGCGCAGAGCGCATGGGTGATGCTCCGCTGTTTTCAGACCGCAACACTCACTACACCGGCCAGCAAACCTTGCAGACGGCCGCTGCCAGTGCCAGTCGATTGAGCCGCGCCGGTATCAAACGTGGCGACCGTGTTGCCTTGCTGTGCACCAACCGCCACGAATTCCTGGATATGGTTCTGGGTTGCGGCTGGCTGGGCGCGATTGTGGTGCCTATCAATACGGCCTCGCGCGGGGCGCAGTTGCAGCACATCTTGTGCAATAGCCAAGCCAGTTTGCTGGTAGTGGAAACGGATCTGACGCCGCTGCTGGCCGATGTGGACCTTGGCGCTACCGCCGTCCAGCAAGCCTGGTTGATTCAAGGCCAGGAAGCGGCACAAACACTGGCGGTGAGCACCTGCGATCTGCCTGCTTTGGGCGATTACTGCGAGCCTGCCGATATAGGCCCCGGCGATACGCTGGCCATTCTGTACACCTCCGGCACCTCGGGCCCTTCCAAAGGCGTCCAGTGCCCGCACGCCCAGTTCTACTGGTGGGGCATTTACACCGCCAGCAAGCTGGGCATGAAGCCCGATGATGTGCTGTACACCTGCCTGCCCATGTTCCACACCAATGCCTTGAACACGTTTTTCCAGGCTCTGGTCAGCGACGCCTGCATGGTGGTGGACAAGCGTTTCTCGGCCAGCCGTTTCTTCGACAATCTGTATGAAACCGGCGCCACGATTACCTATCTGCTAGGCGCAATGGTGCCTATCCTGCTGTCCAAACCTGAGACGGCGGCAGAGAAGCTGCACAGGACGCGCATTGCATTAGGCCCCGGTGTTCCCGAGCAATTTCATAGCCAGTTTCTGGAGCGCTGCCGCATGCATCTGCTGGATGGCTTTGGCTCTACCGAGACCAACTATGTCATGGGCCGCGGCATTCAGGAACAGCGCAATGGCTATATGGGCCGTGTGTCGGAAGGTTTTGAGGCTCTGGTCGTGGATGAGCACGACAACCCCTTGCCAGACGGTGAAGTGGGCGAACTGTTACTGCGCGCCGATGAACCCTACGCCTTCGCGCTGGGATACTACGGTCAACCGGACAAGACAGTCGAAACCTGGAAAAACCTGTGGTTCCACACGGGTGACCGCGTCGTGCGCGATGCGGATGGTTACTACCGCTTTGTGGACCGCCTGAAGGACATGATTCGCCGTCGTGGTGAGAACATTTCCTCCTACGAAGTCGAGCAGGCTTTGGCCAGCCATCCTGCGGTCCATACGGTTGCTGTCTATGCCGCCAAGTCCGAGCTGGCCGAAGACGAGGTCATGGCCATGATTGTGTTGCGTCCGGATTGCACGGTCAGCTGCGAGGAGCTGCTGCAGCATTGCGAGCGCCGTCTGCCCTACTTTGCGGTGCCGCGCTTTATTGAGTTTGCCCAGGTCTTGCCCACCACGGAAAATGGCAAGATTCAGAAGTTTGCCCTGCGTGATCGCGGCATTGGTCCCGACACCTGGGATAGAGAAAAAGCAGGCTATCAGGTTCGCCGCTGATGGCTGCCACAGGAATTCAATATGACGCCTAATTTCAATCTGGACACAGTACGCCTGCTGGGCGCGACCGAGGTCACCTACACCCGGCGTGGTCAGTTGGGCACGTCCGAGCTGCTGGCCCAGGCTTTCAAGCAGTCTCTTGCTGCAGCAGGTCTGAAGGCCAGCGATATTGATGGTCTGGGGGTAGCCTCCTTTACCCATGCACCGGATCGGGCTATTGATCTGGCCTGGAAGCTGGGCTTGAAGGTGGGCTGGATCATGGATGACAGCAATGGCGGCGCCAGTGGTCTTAATATTCTGCAGCACGCTATTCGTGCGGTACAGGCGGGTGATGCCCGCTGTATTGCGATTGTGGCCGGGGATCATTTTCAGGCCAAGGACTTCCAGCAACTGGTCGAAAACTATAACCAGACAACTTACGATCATTTGCGACCTTTGGGCGCGGGCAGTCCGAATCATCGCTTTGCCATGCTGACGGCGAATCAAATGCGCAAGCTGGGTTTGGAGCGAGAGGACTACGCAGCTCTGGTGATGCGCCAGCGGCTATGGGCCAGCATGAATCCGGGTGCTGCGTATCGCAGCCCCATGAATCTGAATGATTATTTGAATGCGCCTCAAGTGGCAGATCCTTTGACGCGGCTGGATTGTGTGCCGGTGGTGGATGGAGCCAATGCCTTGATTGTGATGCGCGCGGATCATCCGGCGGCGCAGAATCAGCCGGCGATTACGGTAAAGGTTTTACGCAGTTTTCATAATATTGATGATCAGCAAGGCGATGGCTTGAGCACGGGTTTGGCGGCTTTGGCTCCGGCTTTGTGGGCGGACTCGGGGCTGAGTCCGGCTGATATGGATGTCCTCAGTATTTATGATGACTACCCCGTCATGGTTCTGGCGCAATTGCAGGATTTGGGCTTCTTTCGGGCTGATAACGCCAAGCAGTTTATTCACGAGTCGATTGCAACGGGACGTGTGCCTTTGAATACCTCTGGCGGGCAATTGTCGGCTGGGCAGGCCGGGGCTGCTTGCAGTCTGCATGGACTGGTGGAGGTGATGCGTCAGTTGAGCGGTCAGGCGGGGGAGCGTCAGGTGGCGCAGGCCCGTTATGGTTTGGTCACGGGATACGGCATGGTGGAGTATCGCTATGGCATGTGTTCAACGGCTCTTGTTTTGGAGGCCTTGTGATGAGTCCTTCTGTATTTCGCTGTGTGCAGTGTGATCATCGGGTGTTTCCGGCGCGGTTCTTGTGTCCGAAGTGTCATGGGGATGAGTTTGAGGCGCAGACGTGTGCGTCTGGTGTGGTCACAGAACTGACGCGTAGTGCCATCTCTGGCGAGGAGCCAAGCGTGTATATGCTGGCAACGGTGACCAGCGATGCAGGGCCGGTGTTGATTGCTCGTGTGCTGGATGAAGCAGTACAGCGGGGAGATAAGGTCGCTTTGGCTTTGCGGGATGGCGGGATCTATGCTGATCCTGTGCGAGAGTAAAGGCAGTTTCTCAACTGCTTTCCTTGGAATGGCTCGATTGGATGGGGTTGGGTTTAGATGCCCAGCGTGTAGAGATCGGGATGACTCAAGGCTTGGAGTCAGCCACTGTTCGAGACGATGAAGAAGGTGACTATAAGACGCTGATTGAGGGGCTGTCCCCGTGTTGGGGCTGGCAACTTGCCGGCGCTGCGCGCCGGTGCCCTGGTCAGATAATCGCTACGGGCGCACCTTGAACTCGTCCGGTGGTTTGTCCCCCGGACAAACCACGAGCGTCGGACTCAAACAGCAAGGTGCTTGCACCCCTGCGCAATTATCTGCCTGCGGCAAGTCACCTGATCCGCCCCAACACCGGGCCAGCCCCTCAATCAGCTCACAGCATCTTTTATCGGACGATTGTTGATTGGGGTTTGAATGCTTCGACTTAGTGTTCTTAACGGGATCGCTGATCGTAGAAATGATTGATCGTAGAGCTGCTTGATGAAAGGGATTACTTGGAAAGATAGGAGTAGACAGTCGCTGTCCTAAGCCCGTATTTGCCAATGTCTGAGTGCGCTTTAATACATACAGGTTAAAAACGTAGCGGCTTATGCGCTTAAGCCTTAAAAGCTGACTTGAACGCTGTCGGTACGCACACAACCTGCGTCCTGCTCACCCCCAAAATCGATCTCAGCAACAGGCAGAAAGATCGTTAAAGTTCTTATGCGCCGCTTCCACATAAATCACTTTGTTGCACATAGATATGCGGCAAAAAGTGATCAACGCTATCGAGCATAAAAAAACCTCAGTTTGGCATCTGCCGAACTGAGGTTTTTTTGTTTTGGAAAGCTTTTCCAGACTCTGGCTTTCTTCGCGGGACAACATCCTTATTGTCCCGCTTTCAGACTGCCTGCTCTGTCTTAGCCGATCAGTCCTGGCAGGCCCACGGCAATCCAGGGAACGAACAAGACCAGGGCCAGGATGCCGATTTCTATGACCAGGAAGGGCACGGCGGCACTGTAGATGTGGGGCAAGCGGATAGATGGCGGGGCCACGCTTTGCATCACGATCAGCAGCAGGCCGAACGGTGGGGTCAGCAGGCCAATTTCCAGTGCGATCAGGATCATGACACCCAGCCAGACGGTATCCACACCTGCGGCCAGAGCCAGGGGCATGAAGAAAGGCAAGGCAATCATCATCATGGAGATTTGGTCCAGCACCATGCCCATGACCAGTAGCACCAGCAGCATGCAGATCACCAGCACGAAGGGCGACAGGTCGTAGTCTTTGATCATGCCCAGGAAGCCTGCGCTGGCTCCGGAGAAGCTCAGCAATTGGGCGAAGGTGGTGGAGGCGGCCAGGATGAACAGGATCACGACCGACACTTTGGCGGTTTCGATCAGGCTCTTCCACAGTGCTTTCAGGGTCAGAGCACGGTAGGCGATGGTTGCCAGTACCGAGGCCACGACGCCGATCGCTGCCGATTCGGTAGGCGATGCCCAGCCGGCCAACATTGAGCCGACGACGGCAATGAAGATGCCCAGCAGGGGGACGACGTTGAACACGAAAGGTTTCCACAAGGCCCAGCCTTTCAGGCGGGTGGCGGGATCGTCGTCACTCATGGGGGCATCTTGCGGACGCAGGCGGCTACGCACAACCACGTAGGCCAGAAAGCCTGCTGCCATCAACATGCCGGGCAGGATGCCGCCGATCAGCAGTCGTTCGATGGAGATACCGGCCAGGCTACCCAGCATGACGGCCAGGGCCGAAGGCGGGATCAGCATGGCAATACCGCCTACGGCCATGATGGGGCCCATGGCCATGGTGGGGTGATAGCCGCGACGCAGCATTTCCGGCAGCATCACGCCGCCCATCATGGCGGTGTTGGCAATGGACGAACCCGACAAAGTCGCAAAGGTCGTTCCACCCAGGATACTGACGATGGACAGCTTGCCCGGCACGCGCGAGATCATGCGTTCGATGGAGTCGATGGCTTTGAAGGCCAGCCCGGTGTGGAACAGCACCTCACCCATCAGGACGAATAAGGGGATGGGGGTTAAGGAAAAACTGCCAATGGAAGCGGTGGTGTTACGCGCCCATTGAGCCAAACCTGCCGCCTCGCCCAGAAACAGCCAGGCACCCAGCAAGTTCACGGACAAGAAGGCAAAAACCACCGGCGTACCGATAGCCATCAAGAGAAAAAGTGACCCCAGCAGCAGGATCAATGCCATGTACCATTCCATGCTCAGGCTCCTTGCTTAACGGGACGGGAAATCAGGCGGCGCAGGAATTCCAGTGCCAGCATGGATGCACCAAACAGCAAAGGCAGATTCAGCCACCACTCCGGGAACACCAGGGCTTTAAATACCATGGCTCCTTGCTCGTGAGCATCCAGAGCGACGACGGCACATTGCCAGGCCAACACACCACAAACCACCAGACCCAGCAGGTTGGAGATCAGGTCCAGCAAGCGCTGGACAGACGTGGGCAGATTGTTGAACAACACGTCGATACGGATATGACCGCCCAGGTACAGCACCCACGGCGCTGCCACGAAGGTGGCAATGATCAGCATGTATTCGGTTACTTCCACGCTGGTGGACAGCGCGTCGTAACCCAGGTTGCGCAGCACCACGTCGGCACAAACCAGCAGGCTCATCAGCCCGAAAGTCAGCGCCGCAACGGCTCCGCAAGCGTTCATTAACAGGGCGTAAGGACGCCCCCAGGTCGTGTTGGAAGGCTGGCCTTCCGGGGCAGTTGCAGCAGACATCGCGTCTTCTCCGCAGATCAAAGTCACTGAAAGGGCGGGCATCTTGCCGCCCGTATGGCACCATCAAAAAGTGGACACTGTCCCCAAGGGCGCAATGTCCACTGTCAAAAACTACGTAATCAGCAATCTTGTTTAAGGCTGATAACCACCAAACAGTTCACGCAGTTGCGCGGCGTATTTGGGGCTGGATTTATCGATACCGGCCCAGCCTGCTTCGTAAGCCTTGGTACGCAAGGCACGAGCCACTTCAGGTTCCAGAACCAAGGCTTGCACACCGGCTTGTTCGGTGGCCGCTTTTTCATCAATTGCCATCTGGTGTTCAGTCACGTTCTGCGACTCCATCCACTCGATTTGCTTACGCATGAAGGCTTTCTGGTCTTCGTCCAGTTTTTCCCAACTCTTCTGATTCATGAAGAAACCCACTTCCACGTTGTAGAAGCCTGGCTCGACACGGTATTTGGTCTTTTCATGCCAGCCCATTTCCATCACACCCACAGAAGGCCAGCCATAGCCGTCAACCACGCCGCGTTCCAGCGCGGTGTAGACCTCGCCCGGTGGAATCTGCAGCGGCGTTGCGCCAATTTCGCGGAAGAAGGACAGGTACACGGGCACGCCACGCAGCTTGAAGCCCGACAGGTCTGCCGAGGTCACAGGCTTGTTGGTATAGATGTGGTATTGCAAACCATCTGTCGTACGAGCCAGCCAGGTGATGTTGGCTTTCTCGCGGTGAATCTTGTCCATCAGCTCGTAGCCGCCGTTCTGACGCAGCTCGCTCATGGGTTTTTCTGTCAGCGTCAAAGCCAATGCTTCAGGCACCAGATTGGCGTGGAATACGGCTGTGGTATTGGCAAAATCAATCACGCCGGAACGTAGCGCGTTACCTACCTCGAAAGGAGGAATGGCCTCTGGACCACCAATCACGTTGATCTGCACCAGGCCCTTGCCTTCTGCGTTGACCTTATCCACAAACTGTTTGAAGCGCTTGGTAAAGAAGGTGTCCATCGTAAAGACAGATACCGCTTTCAGCGTTACTTCCGCTGCCTGCGCGCCAGCCATTCCCAAAGCCAGCAAGGCCGCTGCCACCACCCGAGTTGTTTTATTCACCATGACGGAACTTCCGCAGAAAGGTTTGTTATGAAATTTTAGTTTAGATATAAATATATCAATAATCAATTATTTATAAGTCGGGGTTTTCACTAAGCGCGCTACGGGCCCATAAGGTCTGGCGCCGATATTGCACCTGAATTCTGTATGCGGACGGCCTGCTGTATCATCACAGTCTTCTAGTTTTGTTGGCTTAAAAGGTATTACCCATGACATTTTCCGCTGTGCTGTTTGATTGTGACGGTGTGCTGGTAGACAGCGAGCCAATCACGGTTCGTGTACTGCGGGATATGTTGCAAGAAGAAGGCTGGGTGATGACTTATGAGCAGTGCTATGACTGGTTCATTGGCAAGGCGCTACCCGACGAGCTGCCCACCGTGCGCAAGATGACAGGTAAAGATCTGGATATGGAATGGGTGATGGCCTTTCGCATGCGCCGCAACCACGCCCTGACAAATGAAGTCATGGCCATTCCCGGTATTCAGGACACGCTGGATGCGATCTTGCGCGACAAGCCCGGCATGATTGCCTGCGCGTCTGGCGCAGACCGCGCCAAATTGGTGCTGCAATTAGGCCAGACCGGCCTGCTGGATTACTTCGGCACCCATATCTATAGCGGCGCTGAAACGCCACGCAACAAGCCTTACCCGGATGTCTATCTGGCCGCCGCTCAAGGGCTGGGCGTTGACCCGCAACAATGCCTGGTCGTGGAAGACAGCGTGACTGGCGCAAGTGCAGGCCTGGCCGCAGGCGCCACGGTGCTGGGCTACTGCCCGGTTCCTGATAAGGAGGAGGAATTGCGCCGCCTGGGTGTGCGTGACACCTTCCGCCGCATGGACGAGCTACCCGCTTTGATCGCCAAGTTGGAGCAGGAACGGGTACAAAGCTGATTCACAGCGAAGCAATAGAAAAGGCGCTGTGTTTTAGGCAGTTTCTTCAAAAGAGGGAGATCCCACCTGTTGGAACTGCTCAAAACACAGTGCCTTTTTTGCCGCCAGACCGTCTTAAGACTCGGTGCCGCCAATAAAAAGCCCCCTCGGGCGGCAGCAAACCGAAAAGCGTAGTGTGGGGCCTTTTTTCTGTTGCTTAGTCTTCCAGATGGAAGGTGTGCAAAATTCTATGCAGCACAGGGGCAATAATCAGACCGAAAGTCGCGGCCAGTACAAGACTGATATACGCGCCATAAATGGCAAAGAATACCTTGCCAGCCCACGTTTCAGGCAAGGCCATCGGCCCCAGCCCACCGACCATCATGGCGGCATTCAAGGCCGCATCGTGCCAGTGCACATTCTCTTCAAACCACATATGGCCCAATGCACCCAGCATCAGAGAAAAGGCCACAAAAACAATACCGATAAGGGCATGCGCCAACAGGCGCTTGGTAAATTGCCACCCCGTAATCAGGGGCTCATCACGTGACTCATACATGTCATTAAAGAGTATTAGCCTGGACCGTTAAAGAAGCTAACCATTGGCTGACCTGCAAGGACAAGGCATCCGTGGCCTGCCCAAATGCTTCAACCACCTGTGGCACGGCCGTGCCGACAACATCCTGTTGAGCGACAAAGCGACGGGTCTGAATCAACTGGCCCGAGCGCTGATCGCGCACTAACGCATCAAACTGAATCCGTACTCGTGGGGCGCCCTGAATATATTCGACCTGGAATGCTCCCAGCGTCCCGCCCACTTCCACATCAGCAATGACAGATTCGGTATCCAGCACAACCGCCCGGAACTGAGCCGAGTCACGCAAGGCATCGGCCAGTCGATTACGCAACAAGGCGGGCACATCGTCACCCCAGCGTACGCCTTTGTAGGCACTTAGCTCGTTACCTTGAGGCAGAACCGTAATGCGCGAGCTGGCCAGCAGGCGCTCGGCGTGGGGCCGGTTCACCTGAATAATCAGACTCTTATGCGAAGCGGGCGCTTGCTGGGCCTTCAAACTGGTAGCGGGAAGCTGATAATACGTCAGGGATTCGGCCTGAGGCAGGACCGAGCAGGCGGTGGACAAGACGGCCAGACCGACTAGCGATACCTGCAAGAAACGACGCACAACAGTGGGCATCATGGTGTGAACTCCTGTAATTTGTCGCGACCCAAGAGGTAGCCGGCTGGATTATCTTCCAAACGGGAGGTGACGGCACGGAAACCGGCCAGCACCTGACGCAATTCACGCAAGGCGGGTTCGATCTCGGTCAGACCCTGAGCACCCCGGCCAATAGCGGCCGAATTCTGCTCCAACAGCTTGTTCAAGCTTTGTGTGGCACGGCTGAAATCCTCCATGGATTTCTGGATGGCATTCATGGCTTGCGTACCCTGACGGTCTACCAGACCTTGTGTAGACGACAGCAGGGTGGTGGCTTGCTGGCTGGCCTGGGACAACTCCTTGACCAGGGATGGCACGCCTTCGCTAGCGGTCGAGAGCTGGCCCATCAAGGCTTCCAGCTTTTGCAAACTGGCGGACAGGGACTTGGAGTTCTCGGACGACAAGAAGGTATTGGCGTTCTCCAGCAGCTTGGAAATTTGCGTCATCAACTCTTCACCACCGGCCATCAACTGGGCCAGAGGGGAAGGCGAAGCCACAATCATGGGCAGGTTATCGCCGGTGGCTTCCAGCAAGGGGCTGTTCGGTGTCCCCCCGCTAAGTTCGATCACGGATTGGCCGGTAATGCCAGCCAGTGCCAGGCGAGCCTGGGTATCTTCGTGAATAGGGATGGCGGCCTGAATTGACACTTGCGCACGCACACGCTGCAAGTCGTTCGGGTCCAGGCGCAGCGAGCGCACCTCACCAACCCGCAAGCCGTTGTACTGCACGGCGCTGCCACGAGACAGACCACGCACACCTTCCAGAAAGACAATATCGTAATCGCGGGTCTCGGCATCTTGCCCCGCCTTGGCCAGCCAAAGCGAGAACAGGACAGCAGCCACAGCCACTACCAAGGTAAAGACCCCGATCAATACATGATGGGCACGCGGTTCCATTAACTATGCTCCTGACGACGGTTTTGGGCCTGTTCGGCGGCCCGTCCCCGTGGACCGTGGAAATACTCCCGGATCCAGTCGTTATCAACTTGCTCTACGCGCGCCAATGTGTCGTTAACCAGCACACGCTTTTGCGCCAGCACGGCCACTCGATCACAAATGGTGTAGAGCGTATCCAGATCGTGTGTAACCAGAAACACGGTCAATCCCAGCGCATCGCGCAAGGTCAAAATAAGCTGGTCAAAATCCCCCGCACCGACCGGGTCCAGCCCGGCAGTGGGTTCGTCCAGAAACAGAATTTCCGGGTCCAGTGCCAGAGCACGTGCCAGAGCGGCACGCTTGATCATGCCACCGGACAGCTCTGCCGGATATTTGGTGGCCGCGTTGGCCGGCAAACCCGCCAGAGACATTTTCATGGCGGCGATATGTTCTGCAGAAGACCGGGACAAGCCAATATGCTCGATCAGGGGCATGGCAATGTTTTCCACCACCGTCAGCGAGGAGAATAAAGCCCCTTGCTGGAACAGCACGCCTAAACGACGCTCCAGCCGCGAACGGGCTTCGGGCGACAACGTGCCTATTTCCTGATCAAAAATGCGTACTGTACCGCCAGTAGGTGGGCGCAATCCCAGAATGGAGCGCAGCAGCACGGACTTGCCCGTGCCGGAGCCGCCCACCACGCCCACGATTTCACCGGGATACACATCCATATCCAGATGCTCGTGCACGACGTGATCGCCAAAGCGATTGTCCAGGTCACGTACTTGAATAATGGGACGAGCGGTGGCCTCTACCATCCCATCTCCATGAAGAACAGCGCTGCCAGCGCATCAATCAGGATCACGATAAAGATGGACTGCACCACCGCCGAGGTCGTGTGTTCACCCACGGACTGTGCGCTACCGGTCACCTTGAAGCCTTCCTGACAACCGATGACGGCAATCAAAAAGGCAAAGATCGGGGCCTTGGCCATACCCAGCACAAAGTGCCGCAAATCAATATCCTGATTGAAGATATTGATGAACATGGTGGGTGAAATATCCAGAATCAGGGCGCAGACCAACCCACCGCCAAAGATCCCGGCCACCATCCCCACGAAAGTCAAAATAGGCATGGCCAGCAACATGGCCAGTACACGCGGAATGACCAGAATCAGCATGGGATTCAAGCCCTGGGCGCGCAAAGCGTCGATTTCCTCGTTCGCTTTCATGGAGCCGATCTGCGCGGTAAAGGCACTGGCGGTGCGGCCTGCCATCAGGATGGCGGTCAAGAGCACCGCAAATTCACGCAAAAAGGAAAAGCCGACCAGGTTTACGGTGTAAATGGTGGCACCAAAGTCCGCCAACACCGTCGCCCCCAGAAACGCGATCACTGCGCCCACCAGAAAAGTCAGCAAGGCCACAATAGGGACGGCGTTAAAGGCCGTCTCTTCCAGCTGCGCCACAATCGACGTAACGCGCCACTGGCTGGGCCGCAGCATGTTCAGAATCAGGGTTTCCAGCGTCAGGCCGATAAAACCCAACAGCTCACGCACATTGCGCGAAATATGGACCATGGACAGGCCCACGCGTTCGAACAAATCTGTAATGCCCCAACGCGCCGGAACCAACTGCTCATGGTCCATGCGGCTCATCGCCTTGGCAACGGTTTGCAATAGTTGATGGCGCTCTTTGGACAAGCCTTGCGCACTGTCCAGCGCCGCCTGCACACGCTCGGCACCCAGCCATTCGCACAGAACTTGAGCTCCCGTGGTGTCCAAGGACTTCAGTTCGCTGAAATCCAAAGACCAACGGCCCTGCTTGTCACTGAGCGAGCGCAAACTGCTTTGCAGCGCTTCGTAGTGACGCAAGGACCAATCGCCTAGCAATTGCAGCTGGCCGGAGGAATCTGTACGAACATACAGAGGCACGGACGTATTCATGCGCATAGTCTAATGGATTTGCTCTGAGAGCTTCCATAGCGCCGGCTACTTTTTCATGCTTTGTGGACAATTAAGCAGGCTGTAAGCAGGTCAAACAATCCGGCAACATTTCCGCTATATAAATACGCCCATCCAAACCGGCGGACAGGCCGTGCCCGTACACGCCTTGTACCCGGCAACGTCCCACCAAGGTGCCCGAATCCGGGTCGAACAAGGACAGGCTGGCCGTTTGATCACTAACTAACACCGCACCGTCTGTTTGCACAGCTACCGCCATGGGCTTGTGCATGGGGCGCAGCTCACCCAGATAACGGCCTTGCGCATCCAGATGCTGGACACGGTTGTTCTCCCGGTCAGCCACCCAGACCGAGCCGTCGGCGGCACAGGCCAGCATATGGGGGGTGCTGAACTGCAAGGGACCAGCGCCCGGCGCGCCTAATGCCGCCAGCCATTGGCGTTGCGGGTCAAAGCGATGGACCACCGTATTGCCGTAGCCATCGGTGACCCATAAGCCCCCGTCGGCACACTCGACCGCATGCGTGGGATGGTTGAAAGGCTCTTGCCAGCGAGGCTGCTCGGGTTTGCCCAAACGCCATTGCTCATTGCCTTGGGCGTCCAGCGCCAGAACCTGATGCCCGTCCAGATCCGTGACCAGCACCCCACCTTGCGGCCGGGCGCTGATATGGTGCGGACACAGAATTTCCTCCAGGGACCAGCGCGCCGACACCTGCCCATCCGGAGCAAGCACCAGCACGCAGGCCGGGCGACGCAGCAAGGCGGCGATGCGCCCATCAGCCAGCACCGCCACACTGGTGATGCTGCTGATGTCCGCCTGAGTCCAGGCGCGCTCTACCTTGTAGCGCTGAGAACCCAGAGTTACGTAAGCCATTGCCATCTCCCATCCCCCTTACATGGCGTTGGGCAAGACCATGACGATTTGCGGGAATATCGTCACAATCACCGTGGCCAGAACCAGCACCAGGAAGAAGGGGAAGGCCATGCGCACCAGCTCGAACAAGTTGCGCCCGGTAATGCCCTGAATCACGAACAAGTTAAAGCCGATAGGCGGGGTGATCTGCGCCATCTCCACTGTCAAGATCAGGTAAATACCAAACCAGATTGGATCAATACCCGCAGCGATCACGGCAGGCAGCAAGACCGATGTGGTCAAGACCACAATCGAGATGCCATCCAGGAATGCCCCCAGAATGATGAAGAACACCGTCAGCACTGCAATCAGCGCGTACTGGCTCAGACCCAGGGAGCCGATCCAGGCGGCCAGATTCGCAGGCAGTCCGGTAAAGCTCATGGCACTGGTCAGGTAAGCGGCGCCGATCAGGATGAAAGAAATCATGCAGGAGGTCCGTGCCGCCCCCAGCAAACTCTCCACAAAATTCTTCCAGTTAAGCGATCGTCCAAACGCAGCGATGACCAAAGAGCCGATCACACCCAGCACCGCGGCTTCGGTGGCGGTGGCGATACCGCCGTAGATAGAGCCGATCACCGCCATAATCAGCAGCACCACGGGCAAGAGCAAGCGCAGACGGCGAATTTTCTCGCCCCAGGTCAAGGTTTCGACATCAGCAGGCACACGGTCCGGGTGACGCAAGGACCAGATCGCGATGTACAGCGAGAACAGGCACATCAGCATGATGCCGGGCAGCACCCCCGCCACAAACAGGCGAATGATGGAAACCTGAGCAGCAACGGCATACACAATCATCACAATGGACGGTGGAATCAGCAGGCCCAAGGTCCCTGCTCCGGCCAGGGAGCCAATGCTGATGCTGTCGTCATAGCCACGCGCTTTCAGCTCGGGCAAGGAGATGCGCCCGATGGTCGCCGCCGTTGCCGCCGAGGAACCACTGACCGCGGCAAAGATACCGCAACCAAACGTGTTCACGTGCACCAGTCGCCCAGGCAAACGCTGTACCCACGGCCCCAGGCCGCTGAACATGTCTTCAGCCAACCGCGTTCGATACAGAATTTCCCCCATCCAGATAAACAGGGGCAAGGCCGTCAAGGCCCAGCTGGCCGAAGAGTCCCAGGCCTTGGTGGCAAAAATAATGCCTGCAGGCGCGTCGGCATACAGAAAGATAGACAAAATACCGCAAGCGATCAGAACCAGCGCCACCCACACGCCACTGGCCAGCAAGGCAAGCAGAACAACAAACAGCACTATTGCCTGAGATAAATCAGCCATGTTCAGTTGCCTCCAGTGTTTGACCTTGCGCCGCGTGCAGCAAGCGCCGCAACAGCATCAGGGTCAACAATCCCAGACCAATCGGCATACCCAGTTGCGGAATCCACAGCGGTACCGCCACCATGCCCTGTGCCACTTCCTTGTAGATAAAGGACTCATAAACAAAATGAGCCGTCTCCCAAGTGCACCAGGCGGCCAGCACCAGACCAATCGTGGTGGCCAGCAGCTCGTACGGGCGATGCAAACGCTCGGGAATCACCTGCAGCAAAAGCGTGACGCGGATATGATCCCCGCGCAACATGGCATAAGGCAGTGCCAGGAAAATAGACGCCGTCATAAACCAGCCCGCAAAGTCATCCGAGGCGGGTATTTGCATGGAAAACAGGCGCGCCACAATCTGCGCAGTCACCACAACCCCGATCAAACACAGGAAGAATGCGGCCAGTGCGCCGCAGACTCTGGCCATACGCTCCAGAACGATCATGGACGCACCCCTTGCTTATGGTTGACGGTAAGCGTCAAGCAGCTTCTGACCATCGGCACCGGCTTTCTTCAGCCACTCTTCGGTCATGGTTTGACCAATCGCGTGCATTTCGCTGGACAGTTTTTCGCTGAGATTACCCACTACCATGCCTTTATCCGCCATGGTTTGCGTCAACTTGGACGTTTGCTCGCGCGACATGGCCCAACCCCGTTCCTCGGCACGTGCACCCGCATCCAGCACGGCTTTTTGCACAGTTTCAGGCAGGCGCTGGAAGGCGCGCTTATTGATGATCACAAAGCTTTGTGGAATGAAGACCTGGGCGTCGTAGTAATACTTCACGTAGTCCCAAGCCTGCGAATCCACCCCGGTTGCGGGCGAAGTCAGCATGGCATCAATAATGCCGGTAGAAAACGCCTGGGGCACTTCGGGTGTTTGCACCGTGGTGGGCACTGCTCCCATCAAGGAAACCAGGCGGCTTGTAGCGGGGCTGTAGGCACGGAAACGGACACCGGCCAGATCAGACAGCTGTTCCACCGGCTTTTTGGTGTAAATGCCTTGCGGTGGCCAGGGCGAACCATAGACCAGGACGATGCCCTGCTTGTCCAGACGCTCGGCCAGGAAGGGGCGAGTGGCTTTCCACAGTTTTTCCGACTGATCGAAGGACGAGGCCAGGAACGGCACACTATCGACCTCGAACAAAGGATCTTCGTTGCCAATGGCCGCCACCAGCATTTCACCAGCCTGGACCACACCTTGCTGTACACCGCGCTTGACCTCGGGGCGCTTGAGCAGCACCGAGTTCGATTGCACGTTGATATTCAGTTCCCCGTTGGTGGCCGCCTTGATGTCTGCCGCAAACTCACGCGCGTTTTGCGTCAGGAAGTTGCTATCAGGCTGCTCGGTACTCATGTTCCAGTTGGTCGCCGCCTGCGCGGTGCCAGCCAGCGCCAGAACGCAAGCCATGGAAAGTAGTTTTTTGATCATGATGTCGCTTCTCCCAAGAATTGAGGTGATGGCCGCCTTATGAGCGGCTTGCATTCAGATCCCGTGACTGCAGATCCCACAACAAAGAAAACTCGGATACATCGTTGGTCGCCACCCCCAGATCCTGCTGCAAACGGGCAGCCAGGGTACGAGCAGCATTCAAGGTGGTCAGATCCGCCACCAGGTAGGGGTCCAGGCTGCGCTGCTGCGTATCCTCGGACGGCAAAGGGGTCGAAAGCTCAGGGTCTGGCGTCAGCACACGCAAGGCCAGCAGGCCATCGGTTTGCTCCAGATAGGCTGAACTCTGAGCTGCCAGCACATCCAGTTGTGCTGCCTCCGGCAAACGCACCAGCAAGACCACGGCCCCGGTGCCAACCCCTCCCAGCAAGGACACCGCCATCACGCGCCGCTGGGTATTACTCATGCGGGCAAAGTTGGTATTGGACCAATCCGTTTGCTGCTCAAAGGCCTTCTTGTATTCTGCCGTCCCAAAAACCCGCAGGGACTCGGTGCGATACAAGGCCAGATACTTGCGCCCGGCGCCTTGGCGCACATAACGGCGCGACCATTGAAAACCCGGTATGGCAGCGCGTTCAGCCATGTGCTCGCGCTCATACCATTGATTGAAATCCTGCTCATGCTCTGGGGCGATGTCTGTCCAGATGAACAGTTCCCCCGGCGCATCACGATCAGTGCGAAAAGTAGCAGACACGACAGCCCTCCCGAATCAAGGTCATTGCACACTCTTTGTGGGAGTGTCCAACGGCTGCCAAGCAGATTCCAAACGGTTTATTTCAGCCTGGGGCAATAAGAAAAAGCGATCAGATCAAGCGAATGGCGCGGTATATAGATTATCAAGCAAGCCCACGCTCAGTACACATGCGCAGGCAAGGGGAAAACCCTCAAAGGCTAAATCGCGAAGACACGCGTGTCTGGCGGGGGTAAAGCCAGGCCAGGATGCTGGGCAGCAAAATGGTGCATGCGCTCCAGCGCCACGCCAATCACCGCTTGAGCGGTCTGCGTTAAAGGGTCGGGCCGCCAACTGGCAACCAGGCGCAAATCAGGCAAGGCATGTTCGCAAACAATTTCCTGGTACAGACCGCTGTCCAGCTGACGGCTGACTGCCGCCAGGGGCAAGGTGGCAATGCAAGGCTGGGCTTCGATCAATTGCGTGCTGGCGGCAATTGAAGAAACGTAGTGAATCCGGGCCTGATCCACAGGCAAGGGCTCAAGCAGCTGCACCAAGGCCAGATGCGGCTGGGAACCACGAGGGAAGGTCACCAAAGGCCAGCGTTGCACCAGCTCCTGCAAACCGCTGCGTACCGGCATGGACTCATCGGCCATGCATACCCAGCCCATGCGCATGGAGCCCATGGGCAAGTTGCGTATGCCGTCCCCCATGATGGGGTCGGTCTGCAAGGCCACATCAATGGTGCCGCGCTTGAGCAAATCATGAAGGCGCAAGGTGGACTCGGCGGTCAGCTCAATTTCCAGTTCGGGGTAGAGCGCATGCAGCTGACGAATCAAATCCTTGAACCAGGTATGCACAATGGACTCGACCACGCCCAGGCGCACCCGTCCACTCAAGCGGCTGGAGCCTGCCAGTGCTTCACGCAAATCGTGTTCCATGCCCAGCATCTGCTCGGCGTACTGCATCAATTTTCGACCTGCGGGAGTCAGGCGCAGATCGCGGTGGCCCCGCTCGAACAGGGTTTTCTGGAACTCGGCTTCCAGGGCTGCAATCCGCCCCGACACGGCGGCTTGTGTCAGATGCTGCTTGTTCGCTGCCGCACGGAAACTACCCAAACGGGCAATCCAGATAAAGGTTTCTAAAAAGCGGATATTCATGTACCTGTCCTTTCAGGCTTCATCAGGGCGGCCAGATGATATTGGCTACGCAGCTCTGCGGGAACGGACACGATCAGACCGGCACCAGCACCCACAAAGGCCTGCGTGGGCAAAGCATGGCAATGGGACTGATCGGCGGCAATCCGCGCATGGCGCAGCAAGGACACATGCGGGCGAAAACGACGCGGCGGCTGCGTCCAGCCCAAAGCACTCAGCTTGGCCCAGATCTCATCATGCCACTGCTGCAAGGCCGCCAGTGCCTGAGTTTGCGACTCGTCCGGCCCGGCCCACACTACCCTTGGTTTCTCGAATACATCCCGTATGGTCAGATCCAACTTGATCTGCGGCACCGTCCATTGCGCCATCTGTGTCGCCAAAGTCTGCAGATCCGACACACGGCTGCCGTCCAGAAACGCCAGGGTCAAGTGAAAGTGATCAGGCTGCATCATCCGCCCGCCATAAATCGCATGTGCGTGCAGCGCCTGCTCCGCCAGCCAGGCGCGGGTTTGCGCGTCTGGCCACCAGCCGATGAAAGCGCGAAAAACGTGTTCGGCACCTGACTGCTTCAGGTCCAGAATGGGCAAGGGAATCGTCATCAGCAAACCCTCAAACAAGGCAGATCAGAAAGCGGGGCGTCTAGCCTAGGCCCTGCACAGGCGACGCGCCAGATCGTACACAATATCCAGAGCCGGCAATTGCGTACGGCCCGACAGGCGCACCAAGGCATAGTGACCGGACAAGGATGAAGAAAACAGGCCCAGCGGCACCAGATCACCAGCATCAATATCGCGCCGTACCGCCGCCAGCACACTCATCAAGACCATATCGCTATCCAGCACCACGTCGCGCTGAATGCTGAAGCTATCACAACAAAAGCGTACAAAGCTATCGGGATGGCCTTGGGCGCCAAACTCGGCAATCAGACGGTCGGTCAAATCATCACTGATCACGGAGCAGGCCACGGGATACTGGCTGATCGCAGCAAAGTCCAGCGACTCCAGCTGCAACAGCGGATGGCCTTTGCGTACCAGCATATCGCCTTGCATGGCGGGCAAATACTCAATATCCAGGCCACGCACATCGGTCACCGCGCTGACGTCCAGCACCACCATATCGTAGCGTTCCCGGCGCAAACCTTCGATCAGTTCCAGCGTGCGGCCAATCACCGCGTCCACACGCAAACGCGGGTACTCGTCCAGCAGCGCCACCATGCACGGATGCAGCAAGACCGCAGCGGGGGTCGAACTTAAGCCTAAACGCAGGCTGCCTGCGTCTTCGCCCTGAAGCAGGGCCAGCTCGCGCTGCAAGGCACGGCCTTCCTGCAAAACCCGGGGAGCTCGCTCCAGCAGTACCCGACCATAAGGCGTCAAGAAAATGCGCTGACTGCTGCGATCAAACAGCGGCACACCCAGCTCCTGCTCCAGAGCCTGAATGCTACGGCTCAAGGCAGACTGGCTTAAGTGGACAGCTTGCGCGGCCCGGTGAAACGTACCGTGTTCGCAAACGGCCACAAAGTGCCGCAGCTTGCGAAAGTCCATGCTTGTCCCCTTGCTGACGCTTGAGTCGGCTTATGCACAGACCGCATCAACTTGATGATTTTTTGGCGTTTGAGCCGCGCATTGTACCTGCATAGAATGGCTTGGCCACTTGGATGGCCCTACAAAAACACCGGAGACAAACATGACTGATTCCCCAACGCCGCTGGGTACACGCCGCCGCTTTTTGAAAACCACCGGACTGCTGTCGCTGGCGGGTATGGCCCCTTCCTTGGGACGCCAGGCCCTCGCAAAAACCGCTCCCGGTCCAGGCACGGCTCAAGACATCATCATGGCCGACGCGTTGACTCTGTCGGGCTGGATCGCACAACGCCAAGTCTCCTGCCGCGAAGTGATGGTGGCCTATCTGGACCACATCGACCGTGTGAACCCCAAGGTCAACGCCATTGTGTCCCTGCAAGAGCGCAGCGGCCTGCTGGCCCAGGCCGACAAGCGCGATCAGCAACTGAAAGCAGGTCAGTACATGGGCTGGATGCACGGCATGCCCCAGGCACCCAAAGATCTGGCGGCCACGGTCGATATTGTCACCACCAGCGGTTCACCGATTTTCAAGGACTATCTGCCCAAACAAGATGCCATCGTCGTGGAGCGCGTGCGGCAATCCGGTGCCATTCTGATCGGTAAAACCAATACCCCGGAATTTGGCCTGGGGTCGCACACCTACAACTCCGTGTTCGGTACCACCGGCAATGCCTACCAGCCCGATCTGTGTGCTGGCGGCAGCAGTGGCGGGGCCGCCGTGGCCCTGGCCACCCGCATGTTGCCCGTCGCTGATGGCAGCGACATGATGGGCTCCCTGCGCAACCCCGGTGCTTTCAACAACGTCTACGGCTTTCGCCCCTCCCAAGGCCGCGTGCCCTATGGCCCGTCCTCCGAAGTGTTCTTCCAGCAAATGGGCTACGAAGGCCCCATGGGCCGTACCGTGTCCGACCTGGCCATGCTGCTGTCCACCCAGGCCGGTTTCGATGCTCGCGCCCCCCTTAGCATCGGTCAAGACCCACAACAATTTGCCGGGAAACTGCAACGCGACTTCAAAGGCACCCGCATTGGCTGGCTGGGCGACTACAACGGTTATCTGCCTATGGAAGCCGGCATCATGGACCTGTGCCAAAGCGCATTGAAGAGCTTTGAAGCCATAGGCTGCACCGTTGAAGCAGCCCAGCCCGACTACTCCATGGAGCAGCTATGGCAAACCTGGCTGACGCTGCGCCACTTCACCGTAGCCGGAAGCGCACAGGGCCTGTACGCCAAACCGGAACTGCGCGCCCAAATGAAGCCTGAGGCGATCTGGGAAGTAGCGGGGGGCCTGAACCTGAGCGGGGCGCAGGTCTATCAAGCCTCCATCAACCGCAGCAAATGGTACGAAAGCCTGCGCAAGCTGTTCCAGACCTACGACTATCTGGTGCTGCCTACCGCCCAGGTCTTCCCCTTTGCTGGCACCACCCACTGGCCTGGCGAAATCGCCGGGCGCAGAATGGACACCTACCACCGCTGGATGGAAATCGTGATCGGCGGCTCTCTGGCAGGGCTGCCCGTCATGAACGTGCCTGCGGGCTTTAACGACGCCGGATTGCCCATGGGCTTGCAGATCATGGGCCCTGCCCAGGCCGATATGGCGGTGCTGCAGCTGTCCTACGCCTATGAGCAGGCCACACAGTGGGTGCAAAAGCGTAAACCTGCCTTGCTGACTTAAGCAAAGCTGATTACACACCATCCATTTACAAAACCTGACGTTTTTAACTGTTTCAAAAACGCAAAACGATAGACGCCTAAAAACTCCATACCTAAGATAAGCAGAGCGGTCCGAATCCCAGACCGGCAAACACAGAACAGGAGTAGCACGATGGGTATTATCTCCATGATTATTGTGGGCTTTATCGTAGGTTTGCTGGCACGAGCCATCATGCCTGGCGATCAAAAAATGGGATGGATAATGACCACCATCCTGGGTATTGTCGGCTCCTTTGTCGCAGGCTACCTGGGACAAACCATGGGCTGGTACGTGCCTGGTGAAGGCGCAGGCTGGATCGGTTCCATTGTGGGTGCCATCATCGTCCTGTTTGTCTACGGACTGGTCAGCAAGAAAGCGTAAAACGCCGTATAAATACAAAACAGCAGCCTTGCAGCTAATGTGATTGGCGATCCGAAACCTCACCACACACGGCTGGAAGGCTGCTACACAACAATTTGCTAGTCTGGATGAGGCTCGATTCGCCGATACCTGTCGATACGCGACTCTGACTCACAGAAAAAATAGACAATAAGTCATTGACCGCCAGCGCGTGAACACAAAAAGCCTGACGCTCCCGGAGCCAGTCATGCCCTACACCATCACCTTAAGTCGCATTTACGACGCCGTCCATGAACCTGCCGGCAAAGCGGCCCGTGTACTCACAGACCGCCTCTGGCCACGCGGCCTGAGCAAAGACGAATTGGGCGACATCCAGTGGCTGCACGAGGCCAGCCCCACAAGTGAATTACGCAAAAGCTTTCATAAGGGCGATATTTCGCCCGAGCAATTCCAGCGTCGCTATCAGGAACAGCTCAAGCACGACCCTGATTCCTTGCTCTCCTTGATGAAGCTGGCTCGCAAAGGCGAACTGCAATTGCTAACCGCCACCCACGACCCGCAAACCTCGTACCTGACGGTGCTCAAACAGGCTGTGACTCAGGCTTTGCTTGAAGAAGATCGCATACACGACGGCAATGAACCCAGCTCGCCGGTTTGCTATGCGCACTTAATGAAAGATGAAAAGAAATAAGCCGGGGTTTGTTATTCCTGCGCCTGCCCGACAGCGTTAGCATTCGGCCCATTACGCGCCCCCAGCAAACGCTGCACCAAGCTCTGCACACAGGTCTCCCGCCGCGAATCCGGCGCATAGTCTGAGCGCAAGGTAGACCAGGTCGGATGTATCCGTGCCTGCGCCAGTTCCTCCGGCAGGCCTTGCGCCCGCCAGACATTCAATTCCCGCTGCAAGGCCTGATCGAAATTCTCGGCATCAATCTCGCCCAGGCGAATCGGCGTCTGTGCGGCATGACCGCGCCGCTCCAAAGCCGCAATCAAGCTTAGCTGCCGCACGGCCAGCAAACGCAGCACGGCATCATCCACGCTAAGTTCCGTCTCGCCCCGCAACTTGCCCATCAAACGCTGGCCCCACTTATCCGCGCCTTGCCACAAACCACCGGCCAAGGCACCCAGCACCGTCCCGGTTCCCAGGCTCAGGCCACCTGTCATCACATCCAGCGTGGCGCCTGCCATGGCACCTGCGGCCACACCCTTGCCCAACTGCACGCCAAATTCCTTCAAAGCCTGGGGATCAAACAAGTCCATGCCCCAACGGCCGCCCTCGAAATGCAGCAAATCGGCCACTACATCCTGACGGCCAAAGCTGTAGCGCTTGAGCAAAGCCTGCACACTCTTGGCCTCGCGGGCCAACACCGGCTCCCTTAACTGTTGCGCGGCCAGCTCCATGGACTCCTTGTCCGAGGGTGTACTGACACGCCAGGCCGCCACATCAATCAACAGCTCTGCCAGCAAGCGCAAGGCATCCCGCCGCCGCAATGCTGCCTGCTGCGCCAAATCCACCTTCAACTGCCGCAACACCCCAGCATGCGTCTCCAGCAGCACCGCCAGCTTGTCGTACAGCAAGGCCTCGCCATCCAAAGCCGGTGCCACCGTATCGAATTCCGCCAAGGCATGAAGGCCCAAGCGTGCCAAGGCACTGCGCCATTCCTGCACCCGCGCCTGCGGACTACGAACGAAATTGAGTACAGGCAGCAAAGGCCGCCCGCTATAGGCCAGCAAGGTCAGCTCGTCCTTATGCTTGCTCAAGACCGGATCGCGCGCATCCACCACATACAAGCCTGCATCGCAGGATTGCAGCTTGCGCAACACGCGCGCTTCTTGCTCGAAACGGCCCTGTGCCGCTGGGGATTCCAGAAAACGACGTACCCGCTCTGGCCCATCAATACGTTCACCGGCTTGGCTGAGCTGATCCATGAAGTCCAGCAAGGCCATGCTGTCTTCCAGACCAGGGGTGTCGAACAACTCCACCAAAGCCTCGCCGTCCACCGTCAGCCTGGCGCCTTCCACATGCCGTGTGGTGCCAGGGCTATTGCTGACCTGGCCGAACTCCGTATCTCGCGTGAGAGTACGCAGCAAAGAGGTCTTGCCCGTATTGGTGTGACCCACCACCGCCAGCGTCAAAGCCGCAGCACTCATGATGGCTCCTTCAAAGACAAGTCAGGCCATTGATCGTGAATCTGCCCAGGCGCAAAGCCTGCCGCCACCAAACGTTCATGCCAGCTACGACGACGCGTTTGATCCGGGTCGGCCAAAGCTTCATCCAACAACACCACATCGGACTGCTGCGCCAATTGTGCCCATTCAACCAGCGTTGCCACCACCCCGCGATCCGGCGTCTGAGCGGCATCACAGACCATCAACAAATGACGAGGGCTGGCAGACTGCAAGCGGCCCAGAATATCCAGACGCTCGGCCCGCGAGTCCACCCGCCCCAGATCCTGCATCTGCGCCTGCATGAAAGCAGGGGGCCAGCTATGTTCTGGTGGCAGCTCCAACCCCACCACACACAGTGCATTGGCCGCCAAAGGCGTGCTTGGCTGGTTTTGCATGCGCGCCACTCTGTCGGGCGACGCCAATTCATCCACACCCGTCGGCTCGCTAACGGGCATCAAACGAGGACGCAGCTCTGCCAAACCCGGCAAGCTGTCGTCCAGACTCAGACGAGCCGTGTGCTTACGCCATTGCCACAGGCTCCAGGCCAAAGCCAGCACACGAGGCAGCAAACCGTAAGTCACCACCGCGCCCAACAGCCAGCTGGACCACAGGGCCTGAGCCTGGGCATCGAGCATTTGCAGGCCATCGCTGCTACGTATGGTGAGGGTATCGGGCAGGGCAAAGCCCAACAAGGAAGGCAGGGCGCCCAGGCCTTCAACCAGCCAGACAAAGGTATCCGGCGTCAAAAGCGTGGTTTCCCAATTGAAGTGATAGCGGCGTGAGGCCAGCAGTAGCAGCAGGGTACTCAGGGCCGACAAAAAGGCCAACACCCACAAGCTATGGCTGATCAGACCGGCCAACCAGGATTGGCTGCCCCGGCGCGCCAGCACGGCGGCAAAAGCCT
Organism: Alcaligenes faecalis; assembly: GCF_005311025.1. Lineage (GTDB taxonomy): Bacteria > Pseudomonadota > Gammaproteobacteria > Burkholderiales > Burkholderiaceae_B > Alcaligenes > Alcaligenes phenolicus. The sequence continues at coordinate 2,564,706 of NZ_CP031747.1, forward strand.
GGGGAACCAGACTGGCGTCGCCTTTGACGAAGCGGCGACTGAGCCACCACCAGGCATCACCGGCCCAACTGCCTGTGCCGCTACTCTTGCCCGACCAGGCCAGGCTGAACAGCCAGAAAATAAAAGTCAGTACGTGCAGACCCAGCAACGCACCCAAAGCCGTCACTACATTCACGGCTCGACTGCCATCGCCCAATGCACCCGCAGCTGTACCAGCCCCGGCCAGCAAAGCCAGCACCGCCATGGCAATCAATAGAAGGCGGGCAACACGCCACCAGCGCGTCCAGGCTTGTTCCAGCCCATCGCGTCGCGCCAGCGCCAAGGCCCGAGCCGACACACGTTGGGCAAAGGAGCCGCCTGCAGCCCGCGCACGGCGCGATTCAGACAGGTCTTCAACAGGCCCCCACAGGGTCTCGCGCAAACGTATGGCTTCAACCAGAGTTTGCTGCTGCCAGGAGCCGACGGGTTCAGACGGTTTCATGGCACTGGCCATCACTTAAAGAAGTACAGGTTCGTCAGGCAAGGCATTGACTGCCGCCACGCCTGGAGTCTGCGCCGGAGCGCCTTGCTGCAAGACGGTTTCAATCGCGCTGACAGCGGCCAGCAAACCAGACAAGTACTCACGCGAGGCCAGATCTTTTTCCAACTGCTGACAGATCTGTGTCCATTGAGCCTGATCGGCCTTGATGCCCCGGTCTGCAATGATGTGGATACGGCGCTGACCCAAGGCCAGATACAGCAAGACGCCGGAGTTCAAGGGTGTGTCCCAGACACGTAAACGACCGAAGACTTCAAGGGCACGCTGGGCGCTATCGGCTTCATGGGCGGGCAAAACCGCTTCAATCGCCACGACCAGTTCACCACTATGGTTCTCTTCACCCTTGCGGATCTGCTCAGCCAGATGGCCCAACATTTCGGCATTGAAATGACGACGGCGCAGCCATTGGCCTTGTACCGATGCCCAACCCGACAATTCTTTCCAATTCACACTCATGTCGCTCCCCTGTGGCCTTACCAACTACCGGAAGCGCCACCGCCTCCGCTACCGCCACCACCGCCGCCGCTGCCTCCGCCAAAACCGCCGAAGCCACCACCGCTGCTGCCGCCATTCCCGCCAAAACCACCGGAGGAATAACCACCCAAGCCGCCAATGACACCACCCCGGCGCGAGGCACGCCCGGAACTGGACTTGCCGCCTGCCCCAAAGAGTCGGCCAATCATGCTCAAGCCTGCACCGACAACAGCGGCAAGCAGGGCCAGGCCAATACTGCCCGACACCACCAGCGTGAACACACCAGCAGCAAAGGCGGCAAACAAAGGCGAAGCAAAAAATACAATCGCGCCTACAGCCAGCAACGGCTCCCAGAACACGCCTTCTTCACCCGACGAGGTGACAGGGGCATTTTTAGGAGGAGGGGGAAGCTCTTCGCCGTTGACCAGACCCACCAGACTATCGGCTGCGGCCTGGATACCGGCATAGAAGTTGCCTTCGATAAAACGAGGCGTCATCTGTTCGCGGATGATGCGCCCCGCCTGCAAGTCCGTGACCGCGCCTTCCAGACCATAGCCGGTCTGAATACGCATACGGCGATCATCCTTGGCCACCAGCAGCAAGATGCCATCGTCCACTTTCTTGCGGCCAATTTCCCACTGATCAAAGACACGCAACGCGTATTGTTCGATGGTTTCTTCGCCTGTGGTAGGTACCATCAGAATCACGACCTGCGCGCCCTTTTCCTGTTCCACGGCTTTGAGCTGCTGGTTCAGGGCGTCTTTTTGATCCGGGCTAAGGGTGCCCGTGGTATCCGTTACCCACCCCGCAATGGCGGGAATCGGTTCAGGTTTGGCCTGCGCCTGCGTCCAGGGCCAGCACAGCAATAACAAGGCCATCAACAAACCACAGGCCCAGGCCAGCCTGCCAGAACGTGCAGACCCAGGCCCAGCAGTCAGTGCAAGATCGTGCACGTTCATGACTCCACCTCCAGAATTAATCAATACCCAGCAGGAGCGGGGGTCGCAGGAATATCAAACTTGACCTCGGGGTCACGCGTGATTTCGCTTTGACGATCCACACCGTAGTTTTCCTTGACCTTGTAGCCAAACAGCTTGGCGGTAATCAGGGTAGGGAACTGACGGATGAACAGGTTGTATTCCTGCACCGTCTGTACATAGCGGCCACGTTCGGTGGCAATACGGTTTTCCGTGCCTTCCAGCTGCGTCATCAAGTCGCGGAACAGGCCATCGCTTTTCAGTTGCGGGTAGTTTTCCGACACGGCGATCAGACGCGATAGCGCCGAAGACAACTGATTCTGGGCTTCCTGGAAGCGAGCCATCACTTCGGGGTTGTCCAGATCATCCACTTTCATCTGAATGGTGCCGACCTTGGCGCGCGCCTCGGTAACCTGCGTCAGCACCGCGCGCTCGTTCACCATATAGGCATTGACCGAGCTGACCAGCTTGGGCACCAGTTCGGCGCGGCGCTCGTATTGATTCAAGGTTTGCGACCAAGCGGCCTTGACCTGCTCGTCCAGGCGCTGGATCTCGTTATACCCACAACCCGACAGCAAAACCGCCACGCTGCTGATAAAGACCCATCGTATCCATGATGTCATGATTTTTTTCCTGCAAAAATAAGCAGATAAACAACAAAAACGGGTTACGACCCATTTGCTCGGGCACGTGCCAAACAGAGCCCGGCGGTCCGTGCACGCCAAGCGTAAACCGCGTACCGCAGCATAACAAGTACGTCTATGGCGGCGCTTAACAATTTCTGTCAAATCCGACAGGGCAATCCGCCTGACCGTTTACGTTTGAAGCAGGTTGTTTTAACGCTACCGCTCAAAATGATACAAGATGGTCAATGAGGATTTTTACTAATTTCACGCTATAATGGCAGATTGCGCAGCGCACCAATCACTGCGCCTCTTGCAGCAGGCGGCGTTCTTGCCCCTGCCGTGGCATTGTCGCCATAACAAAACACCTTAGCCTGGATTGGTAGGGCCCCAAAGAGGGCTTTTGGGCTAGTCACTGGAAAATTCTTGGACTCTCAAATCACTTTTGCCTCTCTTGAGCTGGCAGAACCTCTGTTGCGTGCTGTAACCGACGCAGGCTATACCCACCCCACCCCTATTCAAGCCCAGGCCATCCCCAAGGTCATTGAAGGTGGCGACCTGTTGGCTGCCGCTCAAACCGGCACCGGCAAGACCGCAGGCTTTACCCTGCCTATCTTGCACCGTCTGCTGAACAACCCTCAGCAAAACCGTAAACCAGGCCGCCCACGTGCGCTGATCCTGGCCCCTACCCGTGAACTGGCCGCCCAGGTTGAAGAATCGGTACGTTTGTACAGCCAGCACACCCGTCTGCGCTCGATGGTCATGTTTGGTGGCGTGAACATCAACCCCCAGTTCCATGCGCTGCGCAAGCCTCTGGACATTCTGGTAGCCACTCCTGGCCGTTTGCTGGACCACGTGCGTCAACGCACCGTGGACCTGACCGGCGTGGAAATCCTGGTGCTGGACGAAGCCGACCGCATGCTGGACATGGGCTTTATCCGCGACATTCGCAAGATCATCAGCCTGATGCCGGTTGATCGCCAGACTCTGCTGTTCTCGGCGACTTTCTCGGACGAAATCCGTGAACTGGCCCGTGGTTCGCTGAACAACCCTGACGAAGTGGCCGTTGCTGCCCGCAACACCACCAACGAACTGATTACCCAGCAAGTGATTCTGGCTGACCAGGCACACAAGCGTGATCTGCTGAGCCACATCATTCGCGAAAGCGGCTGGAACCAGGTTCTGGTGTTCTGCCGCACCAAGCACGGCGCCAACCGTTTGGCCGAAAAACTGTCCAAGGACGGTATGGCCGCTGAAGCCCTGCACGGCAACAAGAGCCAGGCGGCTCGTACCCGTGCGCTGGCCGGCTTCAAGAACGGCAAGGTTGTGGTACTGGTTGCCACCGACATCGCCGCACGTGGTCTGGACATTGATCAACTGCCTTACGTGGTCAACTTCGAACTGCCTAACGTTCCTGAAGACTACGTTCACCGCATTGGCCGTACTGGCCGTGCCGGTAGCGAAGGCGTGGCCCTGTCACTGGTAGATCGCAGCGAAATGCGTTTGCTCAAGCAGATCGAGCGCATGACCCGCAATCCTATCGAACGCATCGTGGTGGAAGGCTGGACGCCTCCTTCGCGCGCCGCTCTGGCTGAAGAAGCCAAGGAAGACACCTACGCAGAGCGCCGCTTCAACAGCGCTCCTGGCGCTCGTGCTCCTGGTGCCCGTCGCCCTAACGGTGGTGGTCAAGGTCGCTCCGCTGAAGGCCGTGGTGGCAATGGCGAAAGCCGTCCGCGCCGTCCTGGCAACGACAACCGCCCACGTCGCAGCGCCGCTCCTGGCGGTGCAGGCGGTGGCGCAGCCCGTGCTGGCCAAGGTCGCCCCGGTGGCCGTCAGGACAGCCGCGGCCCGAACCGCAGCAACCGCAGTTCTGCCCAAGCCAAAGCCTAAACCCTGAAAAGGGGCTGTGCCTGCCAAAGGCGGGCACAGCGCCCGCCTTTGAACCGAGCACACCATGGCACTGAGCACCTGGCTCGCCTTTTTCGCGGCTTCCTGGGTTATTTCGTTTTCACCTGGCCCAGGTGCGATTTCCTCCATGTCCTCCGGCCTGAAATACGGCTTCAAACGTGGCTACTGGATGGCGATAGGCCTGAATATCGGGATCATGATCCAGATATTCATCATCAGCCTGGGATTGGGCCAAGTCCTGGCGCGCTCGGAACTGGCGTTCACCACGCTTAAATGGTTGGGTGCCGCCTACCTGATTTATCTGGGCTGGAAGCAATTGCGCACCGACGCCATGCCGGTGCAGGTCACAGGTCAGGAACCCAGCGACTTTCGTATTCGCGATTTGTTGATACGGGGTTGCCTGATCAATATCACCAACCCCAAGGGTCTGGTATTTTTGCTGGCCATCATGCCCCAGTTTCTGGACTTGAATCGGCCCATGCCGCTGCAATACCTGCTGATCGCCATGACCCTGTGCTTTACGGATCTGGTGGCCATGGGTTGCTACACGTCGCTGGCCGCTCGCATGTTGCATTTGCTGCGTCAGGCCAGCCATGTACGGCTGCTGAACCGCGTGTTCGGTTCGCTATTTATTCTGGCAGGGACGGTATTGGCCAGCGTGTCGCGTTAGCCTTGTGCACGCATCAGCTTGCCCCCAAGCCCTGCTTTACGGATAATTCGCTCACTGTTTTCCACGCGCCAGACTGGCGCTGCCACAAGGATTTTCAATGTCGTCCGGTGACATACGCTCTGAAGTCAAGAAACGCCGCACCTTTGCCATTATTTCTCACCCTGACGCGGGTAAGACCACACTGACAGAAAAACTGCTGCTGTTCGCGGGTGCGATTCAGATTGCAGGTAGCGTCAAGGCTCGTAAAGCCAGCCGTCACGCCTCCTCGGACTGGATGGAAATTGAAAAGCAACGTGGTATTTCGGTGGCCTCCTCGGTCATGCAGATGGAATACCGCGACTGCGTCATCAACTTGCTGGACACCCCCGGTCACCAGGACTTCTCCGAAGACACCTACCGTGTGCTGACCGCCGTGGACGCCGCCTTGATGGTGATTGACGCGGCCAACGGTGTGGAACCGCAAACCATTCGCCTCTTGCAAGTGTGCCGGGCCCGCAATACGCCCATCATCACTTTCGTGAACAAGCTGGACCGCGAAGTTCAGGAGCCGCTGGATGTACTGTCGGAAATCGAATCGCACCTGGGCATGGAAGTAGTGCCGTTTTCCTGGCCTATCGGGATGGCACGTCGCTTTGGCGGTGTGTTCAATCTGCGCGCCAACCATATGCGTGTGTTCAAGCCTGGTCAGGAACGTCATGGCGAGGATGAAATCATCCCCGGCCTGGACAATCCCGTGATTGCCGAACGCTTTGGCGAGCCCTTTGCAAAGGCTCAGGAAGAAATCGAGCTGCTCAATGCTGCAGCGCCCGAATTCGACCTGGACCTGTTCTTGCAAGGCAAGCAAACCCCTGTGTTCTTTGGTTCGGCCATCAATAACTTCGGTGTGCAGGAAGTGCTGGACGCCCTGGTTGACCTGGCGCCTGCTCCTGGCCCACGCGCCGCCTTGCAGCGCGAAGTACAGCCCGATGAACCCAAGTTCAGTGGTGTGGTGTTCAAGGTGCAAGCCAATATGGACCCCGCCCACCGCGACCGTGTGGCCTTTGTGCGCGTCAGCTCCGGCCATTTCAAGCGCGGGATGAAACTGAAAGTGTCGCGTACCGGCAAGGAAATCCGCCCCAATAACGTGGTGTCCTTCCTGTCGCAACGCCGTGAACTTCTGGACGATGCCTTTGCTGGCGACATTATCGGTGTGCCCAACCACGGCATCCTGCAATTGGGTGATGTGCTGACCGAAGGCGAAAACCTGCAATTTACCGGGCTGCCTTTCTTCGCCCCCGAACTGTTCCAGTCCATTGAGGTCAAAGACCCATTGCGCACCAAGCAATTGCGTACCGGCCTGACCCAGCTGGGTGAGGAGGGCGCCATTCAGGTGTTCCGTCCCCATATGGCAGGCGGCATGATGCTGCTGGGCGCGGTTGGCCAACTGCAGTTTGAAGTGGTGGCCCACCGCCTGAAAACGGAGTACGGTGTGGAAGCGCGCCTGTCGTCCAGCCGCTTCAATATGGCTCGCTGGGTAACAGCCAAAGACCCCAAGGACATGAAGAAGTTTATCGAGACCAACGCGGGCAATATTGCTTACGACGTGGTCGAGGCCATTGCCTTTTTAGCAACCTCGCCTGCGCAGTTGCGCGTGGCTCAGGAGCTGAATCCAGGCATTGAATTCCACGCATTACGTGAACATGGTGGACACGTTTTCGGGGATGCCGTCTAATTCTGTCACAAGAGCAGGGCCGACATTTCGCTACAATGACGGCTCTTTTCTTTTAATTACGCGCATCCGGCCGACCGGATTGCCCCTGATTCAACCGAGACATCGCTTATGCCCTGGCGTTTTATCATTGCTGTCTTGCTGCTGGCCGCAGGTGCTTCAGTGTGGGGCGGCCTGGAACTGGGGAACTGGCTAATCGCGCACGGCCCTGAAAAGTCCATGGCGGTCAGCACCCCCGACCCGTCAGACTTGCCTACGCTCGATGCCGATGGCAAACCCTTTACCGCGCAACCGCCGCAGCCTTTACCCAATGGTCGCCTGGGAGTGCCACAAGCACCCACCCCGATCGCTTGGGAAATCGACACGTCTACGCTGACGGAAGAAAAGCCACCTATTGCCTTGGCCACCACGTCCATTTCGCTGGAGCAGGCCATTCAAATTGCCATGACCGAGCAGAACCGGGAGTTGCAAGGGATTGCTCGCGTAAACCTGGGCGGCTCCGAGCCTATCCAGCCGGTAGATGTAGGCACGCCCCCACCACCGCCCCCACAAGATATTCAAGTGGCCGGCAACAATAACGGCGCCTGGCAGGCACAACTGCAGCAAGAGTTGAATGCCTGTAGCCAAAAAGGCTTTTTCGATCGCCCAAGTTGTTCCTGGGATGCTCGCAACAAGTACTGCGGTCCGAACAATGCCTGGGGCAAGGTGCCTGGCTGCCCAAGCAAGTCCTTCTAAGCTGTCTGTAGTCGCTTCCCAGGCTACGCTGCCTTTACAATTGAAGGCTTCGTATCCAAAGCAGGAAGCTGCCAAGGACAATAAAAAAGCACCCGTTAGTAACGGGTGCTTTTTTTTGGTCTGACCAAACAAAGACTTATTCGTGGTCGCCCATCTGCGATTGCAGGTAGTTTTGCAGGCCCACTTTTTCGATCAGCTCCAGTTGTGTACCCAGCCAATCGATGTGCTCTTCGGTGTCGTCCAGAATCTTCAAGAACAAATCACGCGACACGTAGTCGCGGGTGGACTCACAGTACTCGATAGCCTCTACCACGGTCTGACGGGCAGCCTGTTCCAGCTTCAGGTCACAGCCCAGCAGTTCAGGCACGTTCTCACCGATCATGATCTTGTGCATGTCCTGCAGGTTGGGCAGGCCGTCCAGCATGAAGATACGTTCGATCAGCATATCGGCGTGCTTCATCTCGCCGATGGACTCGTCATACTCGTGTTTGCCCAGCTTGTTAAAGCCCCAATGGTTCAACATGCGAGCGTGCAAGAAGTATTGATTGATTGCTGTTAGTTCGTTCTTTAGCTGCTTGTTCAGATGCTGAATTACCACTTTATCGCCAAACATGCTGTTCTCCTGTAAATCTGACGGCGCTCCCCCCAAGGAGCCGCCGAGCCCCCACAAATGCTGCTCACGCCACAGATCGCACGCAGGCGCGATGCAGGCAAAAACACAGTGGGGGATGAATGTGACAGGCTACCATGCACGCATGTGCCATGGCTTAAAAAACAGCTAAACACCCAGAAAGCGTTGCACTTTTGGGTTAGTAACAGGACCAATAACAATCATTCCCACTAGCAATAGCGGGAATGGAAAATCCTGATCAAAAACACGCGCTTAGGCGCGGCAAACAAGACGGCCGAACTCAGGGGCAGGAATCAGGCTGTCGTTGGCAGCGTAATCCACCCGGGCGGTTTCAAGACTGGCAATCATGGTCTGATTGGCATAGCGTCCGCCGGGCAAATAGTCCTGAGCCGTTTCCGCGCAGCAGCCACAGCAAGACGCCACGCCAAGCTGACCTTGCAGGTCTGCCAGGCTGGAAGCGCCGCCACGTACTGCTTCTTGTACTTGACGCTCGGTGATCGCGTTACATATGCAGATAAACATGAGAACTATTATTATCAAGAAACCTAAAAATATCAAGAGTCATTCTCATTAAGAACTGTCTTACCTCGATATGGCCTTGGGAATGGCTTGCAGCCTGCCTTTGCGGTCTTGGTCTGAAAACGACAGTCGCATCAATTCTGCAGTAGATGGTCCATCAACAAGCGCGCGGCGGGCGACAAGCTATAGCGGCTACGCACGCACAAGGCCACGCGGCGTGAGGTCCAGGGCTCCTTGATCACGCACAAGGCCAGGCCCAGGCTTTGTACATAGGATTCGGCCACAGAACGTGGCAACACGCCAATTCCAAGCCCCGCCTCAATCATGCGGCACTGGGCATCGTAACTGGTCACCTGCACGCGGCAACGCCAGGTGCGCTCCAGCTCGCTGGCGGCGCGTAACAGCAACAGATTGGGGTGACTGCCGGTATGCATACCTACGTAGTCAAAATCCAGCGTGTCGGCAAAGGCCAGTTCTCCCCGTCCTGCCAAAGGATGGGTAGCAGGCACCAGCAACACCAGCTCATCCTGGCGATAGTCGTAGTACTCCACCTCCGCACTGCCTACACCGCGTATCAGCACGCCCAGATCGGCATTGTTATCGGCCACCGCCTGGGCCACTCCCGCACTGATACGTTCCTCCAGCGACACCCGCACTTTGGGATGCCGCGCCATAAAGGAGCTCAAAGCCTGCGGCAAAAACTGCGTGATGGACGACAGGTTGGCCGCAATCCGCACGTGCCCGGTAGCCCCGCCGGCAAAGTCGCGCATCAGCGCGCCCATGGCATCCATGTCGTCCAGCAGGCGCTGGGACATGGCCGCCAATGATTTGCCCGCTGCCGTCGGATACACACCCTTGTTGCTGCGCTCGATCAGGGCTGCGCCTAGTTGCTGCTCCAGATCGCTCAGGCGCTTGCTGACCGCGGCAGGCGCAATATGAAACTGCTCGGCCGCCCCCGAGATGGTGCCGCGTTCCAGCACCAATAAAAACAGCCGTAAAGATTTGGGATCGATGTTCATAAGCCAGTATTCCATCCTAGGAAGGGCGGGTCGACAAGCACTCTGCCATCATCAATTGCGATAGCACCATCGCAATTTGACGCTGTACTCACGTCATTAGCGATGACAGACTACGCACATAATACGGAACCTGATTATTTAAGTCAGGAATAGAGAGTGAGGGGAGAAACAAGATGCGCGACAGCGACAATCTGAAAGGGGGCTTTGACGGCACCCTGCCCATGGGGCAACAACCGGCTTTGGTCGTTATCGATTTTCAACGCGGCTTTACTGAGCCTGGCTTGACGCCACTGGCCTCGAACTGCGACAGCCAGATCGAACAAACCAACACCTTGATTCGCGCCATGCGTGGCAAGGGTCGCGTTATTTTCACCATCATCGGCTACGAAGCCCATCTGGCCGACGCCAATCTGTGGCTGACCAAGGCCTCGTCCTTGCGCTGCCTGCTGCGTGGTTCGCCTGCCTGTGAGCTGGACCCGCGGCTGGACTACGACCCCGAACAAGACATCATCCTGTACAAGACCCAGGCTTCCGCCTTTTACGGCACGCCGCTGCCCGCCTTGCTGGCCCATCAGGGCTGCGACATGCTGATTGTGGCCGGTGCCACCACCAGCGGTTGCGTGCGTGCCAGCGTGGTGGACAGCTTGCAGTCGGGATTTGCCCCGTTTGTGGCTGAAGATGCGGTGGCTGACCGCTCGGCAGCCCAACATCGCAGCAATCTGATCGATATGGCCAGCAAGTACGCCGAAGTCCTGCCCTCGGCCGCCTTGATCGCTCATCTACACACGCTTTAAACGCGCAACAAAAAAAGAAACCACAGGAGACTCTCATGAAAAAAGCCCTGACAGCGGCGATGGCCGCCTGCACCCTGGCGCTGGGCATCTCGCCCGCCCAAGCCCAAGAAGTTGAGCTGACTTTCTCAACCTATTTGCCCCCGGCCTACGAATACGCCTGGAAACCCATCGAGAACTTCGTTCAGACCGTGGAAAAAGAAAGCCAGGGTCGCATCAAGATCAACGTGTTCCACTCCGGTCAGCTGTTCGATGGCTACGAGGAGCTGCCAGCCTTGTCACGCGGCGACGTGGACATCGTGAATATGACCAGCACGTACCCCAGCGGCACCGTGCCAGCGCTGAACATCTTTACCCTGCCATTCCTGTTTGACAGCACGGCTCACTTGAAGCGCGCTCTGGATCAAGGCCTGTTCAAGCTGGGTGCCGAGCAGGAACTGCGCGACACCCACGATGCCGTGGTGCTGGGCCTGGCGCCTTGGGACCCGTACGAGTTCTACAGCCGCAAGGCACCGATCAACTCGGCCGCGGATATCAAGGGCAAAGTCTGGGCATCGACCAGCTCCATGGACGCACGCGCCCTGCAACTGCTGGGGGGCTCGCCTACCGGCATGCCATCTTCCGAGCTGTACCTGGCCTTTGACCGTGGCGTGATCGACGCCACCCCACGTCCCTTGCTGACCGGCATTGGCCGCAACCTGTATGAAGTGGCCAAGTACCTGTCCATCGCCAACTTCGGTATCGATGTGTCCGTGCTGACCATCAACCGCAAGAAGTGGGAATCCCTGCCACCTGATCTGCAAGAGATCATCAGCAAGGCCGCCCGCCAGCGCGACGAAGAACAGTTTGAGCGCGTGAACGCCTTTGTAGGCCAGGCCCTGCAACGCTACGAGCAAGCCGGTGTGACCATCAACCGTGTTGAGCCCGCTCAACTGGCCGAAATGCGTCAGCAAACCCAAGCCGCCATTGATGAATGGAGCAAGCAGGTTGAGAACGGTCCCGCTTATCTGGAACTGATCGAAAAAACCCGCCAGCCCTGATCACGCGCGACTGCGCGCCGGACCACAAGCTGGCGCGCATCCCTCGTGTGGAGACACCATGAATCCACTTATTCATTTTCTGGGCGCATTTGCGCGCGGTAGCAATCGGCTCGCCATTCTGGTGGCCGAAGTTGCACTGGCCGCTCTGATGATTGCCTGCACCTACGGCGTCATTGCACGCTACGTCTTTAATAGCCCCAGCATCTACATCACCGAAGTGTGCGTGTACTTGCTGCTGGTCTGCTCCTGGCTGTCCATCGGCTGGGTTCACCTGGAAAACCGCCACGTCAGTGTTGAAGCCTTCCACATGCGCTTCTCGCCACGCGGCCAGCGCTTGGCCACCTGCATTTCGCAGCTGTGCATCTTGTTCTTCTGCCTGGTGCTGTTGTGGGCCGGTATTTCCGTAGTGGAAACAGCGATTGCCCGCAATTACCGCTCGGCCTCCATGCTGCGTTTCCCCCTGTGGATTGCCTACGGCATGATCCCATTGGGCGGCACCTTGCTGGGCCTGGCTACTCTGCGCCAGCTGTTCATCCCGAACAGTGTGGAATCCAACGACAGCATCAAGGAGTTCTGACATGGATTCCATGCTCATTTTCAGCCTGATGATGGCCTGCTTTGCCATCCTGATGGTTATCGGCACCCCCATTTTTGCCGCACTGGGTGTTGCCAGTATTTCCGGCATTCTGATGAAATCCGGCCTGGGTGGCCTGGACGTCATTCCCGCCACTTTGCACCGAGGCATGGCCAGCTATTCCCTGATCGCCATTCCGCTGTTCATTCTGATGGGTGAGGTCATTGCCCGCACCAGTATTGGCGGCAAGCTGTATCAGCTGTTCTATCTGTGGCTGAACCGCCTGCCCGGTGGTTTAGCTGTAGCCAGTGTGGGCAGCTCGGCCGTTTTCGGCGCCATGAGCGGGGTCAGCGTGGCGGGTGCCGCCACGATTGGTCGCTTTGCCATCCCAGAAATGCTCAAGCGTGGTTACTCGCCCAGCCTGTCTGGCGGCACGATTGCTGCGGCCGGTGCCCTGGCTTTGCTGATTCCACCCAGCATTGGCTTTGTGCTGTATGGCGAAATGGCGGATCAATCCATCGGCAAGCTGTTCATTGGTGCCTTGCTACCCGCCTTGATGGTCACCGTCATGATGGTGATCTATGTCGCTCTGGTTGCGATATTCAAGCCAGAGTCCGCACCGCGCAATTCGGAAGTCGTTACCTGGGCACAGAAACTGGCCGCCCTGAAAGACATCTGGGCTGCTTCCTTGCTGATTTTGCTGGTGCTGGGCACGATCTATCTGGGCATTGCTACCCCGACAGAAGCCGCTGGTATTGGTGCTGCAGGGGCATTCATCATTGCCATTGCCTACAAGGAAATGAACTGGCGCACGGCCTTGCAGATCCTGCGCTCCACCGCCGTCACCAGTGGCATGATTTTGCTGATTCTGGCCGCAGCGCTGCTGTTTGGCTACATCATGACTCGCTTGATGATTCCGCAAAAGCTGGTGGCCCTGATTACGGCATCGTCTCAGCCAGCCTGGGTCATTCTCCTGTTTGTGCTGTTGTTCCTGATTGTCGTGGGCATGTTCCTGGATATTGTTTCTCTTATCCTGATCACCACACCTGTTTTACTGCCTGTAATTGTGGCGCTGGGCTACGATCCATTATGGTTTGGCATTGTGATGATTATTGCCTGCGAAATGGCCGTCATTACGCCGCCGGTGGGTTTGAACCTGTATGTGATCAAGGGCATTGCCCCACAAATATCGCTACAGCAGATTACACGCGGGGCTCTGCCCTTTGTGGCACTGGAAATTTTGGCGATTGTGATTTTGACAATCTTCCCCGAAATCATTCTTTGGTTACCCAGAACGCTTTAAAAAATAAAACCCGCTTCATGCGGGTTTTTTTAATTTTCCATCCACGTTTTTTACGATGGCAGCATAATATTTGATTGCTTTTCTACTTTCTTTTTCTATCCCAGAATCAATAACTGGAGGAAACAGAAATGGATAAGAACAGCTTTACCGAACCCCCGCTCAAAGGCATCAAAGTCCTGGAGCTGGGTTCCTTGATTGCCGGCCCCTATGCCGGCAGCCTGCTGGCCCAGTTTGGGGCCGATGTCATCAAGATCGAACCGCCCGGCAAGGGCGACCCGCTGCGCCGCTGGCGGCAGTTGCACAAAGACACCTCCCTGTGGTGGCGCGTGCAAAGTCGCAACAAGCGTTCCATTGCGCTCGATCTGCGCCAGCCCGAAGGCCAGGAGATTGCTCGTGAACTGGCCCTGCAAAGCGATATCGTCATTGAAAACTTCCGCCCCGGCGTGCTGGAACGCTGGGGCCTGGGCTGGGAAACGCTGCACGCACTGAACCCACGCCTGATCATGGTGCGCGTCTCCGGTTATGGGCAGGACGGCCCCTACCACCGTCGCCCCGGCTTTGCCGCCATCGCAGAATGTATGGGTGGCCTGCGTTATGGTACCGGCTATCCGGATCGCCCCCCTGTGCGAGCCGGTGTCAGCCTGGGCGATACGCTGGCTTCGCTATACGGCACTATTGGCGCGCTGCTGGCCATGCACCATCTACGTCAGGAAGGCGGGCAGGGACAGATGATTGATGTGGCCTTGTATGAATCTGTCTTTGCCATCATGGAAAGTCTGATTCCAGACTATCAACTGAACGGTCATCAGCGCGAACGTACCGGGGCCAGCCTGCCCGGTATCTCCCCCTCCAACACCTATCCCACCGGCGACGGCAAATGGGTAGTGATTGCCGCCAATAGTGACGCGATTTTCATCCGTCTGATGCAGGCCATGAACCGTCCTGATCTGGCCAGCGATCCGCGCTTGTCCGACAACGCCGGACGTGTGGAGCACAGCGCCATGCTGGACCAGACTATTGGCGACTGGACAGGCGCCCGCAGTCTGGAAGAGGTACTGAGCGTGCTGGATCAGGCTGAAGTCCCCAGCGGCAGCATCTACACCGCCGCCGACATTCTTGATGACCCGCATTACCAGGCCCGCGGCATGCTGGAGAAACACACCTTGGAGGACGGCCAGGAACTGACCATACCCGGCATCGTCCCCAAGCTAAGCCGCAGCCCCGGTGCCACCCAATGGTTGGGGCCGGAGTTGGGTGAACACACAGACAGCATCCTGCAAGAACTGGGCATGAGCCCGGAGCGCCGCCAAGCTCTGCGTGAACAAGGAATCGTGGAATGAGTACCGTGTTATTAACTGATGTCACCTTGCGTGACGGCCTGCAAATTGTGCCACGCTGGGTGCCTACGCCGGACAAGCTGCGTATCGCGCAAGCACTGCCTCAATGCGGCGTGCGCAAGATCGAGCTCACGTCCTTTACGTCGCCCAAAGCCATCCCATCCCTGGCGGATGCCGATGAGCTGGCCAGCCTGACCACACGCGACCCTCAGGTTTGCTACACCGCACTGGTCCCCAATCTGCGCGGTGCGCAGCGCGCTTTGGCAGCCCATATGAACGAGCTGAACTTTGTATTTTCAGCCTCTGAAGCGCATAACCAGGCCAATCTGCGCATGAATATTGCACAATCACTGGCCCAGCTGGAGCAAGTGCTGGAAGCGGCGGGCAAAACGCCAGTCAACGTGTCCCTGTCCACCGCTTTTGGCTGCCCCTTTACCGGCGCCGTCGCCCCCGCGCACGTGATTGCACTGATGCAACAAGTGCAACGCATGGGAGCCAGCTCCGTCAGCCTGTGCGATACCACCGGCATGGGCTCGCCCGCCGATGTGGAACGTCTGACCCAGGCTGCCTTGAGCTTGTATGGTGAACAAGGCGTCACCGGCCATTTCCATGACACCCGCGGGCTGGCTCTGGCCAATGCCTGGGCCGCGTATCGCGAAGGAGGACGTCGGTTCGACGCAGCCTTGGCCGGTTTGGGCGGTTGCCCTTACGCCCCCGGTGCCAGCGGCAATGCCAGCCTGGAAGATCTGGCGCATATGTTCCAGATCAGCGGTGTGGAAACAGGCTTGAATCTGGAAGCGCTCCAGCCTTTGGCCGAAGAAATCGCAGCCCTGACGCAAGAGCCCATTCAAAGTCGCCTGCACAAAGCAGGACCAGCCTACGCCTTGAAGGTATGCCAACCATGAGCACGGCCCGCACCCTTTTTCAAAAGCTCTGGGATGCACATCGCGTTGCGACGGTAGACGATGAGCATGATCTGATCTACATAGACCGCCAGTTGTTGTACGAAGTCACCAGTCCGCAAGCTTTCGAGAGTTTGCGCTTGGCCGGACGCCATGTGCGTCGCCCGGACACCGCACTGACCACGGTGGACCACAACGTGCCCACGCGCCGCCGCAATCAGCGTCTGGAAGATCCGTTGGCGCAGGCTCAGATCGACCAGATGGAGATCAATAGCCGGGAGTTTGGCCTGCGCTACTTTGGCCTGGATGACGAGCGCCAGGGCATCATCCACGTGATCGGACCCGAGCAGGGCATGACCTTGCCCGGCTCCAGCATCGTGGCGGGGGATTCCCATACCAGCACGCATGGCGCGTTTGCGGCCTTGGCCTTTGGTATTGGCACCTCCGAAGTGGAGCATGTTCTGGCCACGCAATGCTTGGCCGCAAAACGCATGCGCAGCCTGCAAGTAGACGTGCAAGGTGAATTGCCTGCCACCAGCACCGCCAAGGATCTGATCCTGCACATCATTGCCCGCCTGGGTGCGGATGGCGGGCGAGACTGTGCCATCGAATTTACCGGCCCCGCCATCCGGGCCTTATCCATGGAAGGGCGCATGACCTTGTGCAATATGGCGATCGAAGCGGGGGCCCGTATTGGTCTGGTCGCTGTGGACGACAAGACCCTGGACTATGTGCGCGGCCGCCCCTTGGCACCAAAAGGAGAGGCATGGGACAAGGCAGAGCAGTACTGGCGCACGCTGATCAGCGATGAAGGCTGCCAATACGATCAGCATTTGCTGATCGACGCCACGCAGGTTGCCCCCACAGTCACTTGGGGCACATCGCCCGATATGGCGGCGGCCATCGACCAGCTTGTACCTGATCCATTAGCCGCTGCCACGGGCAAACAAGCTGATTCCCAACGCGCCTTGAACTATATGGCTTTGCAGGCTGGCCAGCCGCTGGCAGGCATCACCATAGACCGGGTTTTCATCGGTTCCTGTACCAATGCCCGTATTGAAGACCTGCGCAGCGCCGCTGCCATGATCAAAGGCAAACGCGTGGCCAGCACAGTGCTGCAAGCTTTGGTTGTACCCGGCTCGGGACTGGTACGCCGTCAGGCCGAGCAGGAAGGCCTGGACCAGATATTCACGCAAGCTGGCTTTGAATGGCGCGAGCCGGGCTGCTCCATGTGCCTGGGCATGAACGAAGACCGCCTGAACCCGGGCGAGCGCTGCGCCTCCACCTCCAACCGTAATTTCGAAGGCAGGCAGGGTGCCTTGGGGCGTACACACCTGATGAGCCCCGCCATGGCTGCTGCCGCTGCAATTGCGGGCCATCTTGTCGATATCCGCAACTGGGACGCCGCATGAACACACCTTTTACTTCCGTGCGCTCGCGCCTGATTGCGCTGGACCGCGCCAATGTAGACACCGACGCTATCTTGCCCAAGCAGTACATGACATCCTTGTCGCGCACTGGCTTTGGACAATATGCCTTCGACAACTGGCGGTACGCGGACATTGGCTACCCCGGCAAACCACTGGACGAGCGTAAGCCAATCAACAGTTTCTGCCTGCATCAGCCGCACGCCCAGGGAGCCCAGATTCTGCTCGGACGCGAGAACTTCGGCTGCGGGTCCAGCCGTGAACACGCAGTATGGGCCTTGAAGGACTTGGGCATTGCCGTACTGATCGCCCCTTCATTTGCCGACATCTTCCGCAATAACTGCTTTAAAAACGGCATATTGCCCATCCAGCTGGCTACGGAGCAAATTGATGGTTTATTCACCACAGCTACACAAAATCCGTGGGGTGAATGGACGGTAAATCTGGAGGCCTGCATGTTGATCGGTCCCAACCAGCACATCCGTTTCCAGGTGGAGCCTGAACGCCGCCACCGCCTGCTGCTGGCGCTGGACGATATCAGCGTGACAGAGCAAAAAATGGATCAGATCCAGGCTTACGAACAACTGCGCCGGGAACAGGAACCCTGGTTATTTAGCTAAGCATGATAGATAGAGGGGGCAGCGGCGGAAGGGGACTTTTGCCGCTGCCTGCCTCCCGCCCTGGCAGTCCCAGTCCCAGTCCCAGTCCCAGTCCCAGTCCCAGTCCCAGTCGACAAGTATCGAAACACAGCTCAAGCCTGTTCAAGTCACAAATAGAAGAATTTCTTGAGCCGCTCCCTTATTAGCCAGGAGCCATCACCGCTCCCTTGCCTCCCCCTCGCCAAGCAAAGATCACCTGTTCTTGCCAAAACTATTCCATGGGACGCACTCCCACCCTCGTGTCAGACGAGGCCTCTATTTTGCTCAAAAATCCCTCTGAAACCCTGATTCCGGCGCAGTTTCGGAGCGAAATCGACTACTCCGCCTACTTATACCCATAAGTTTTTTAGGGTCTTTTTTATATCACAAAGGCGCCTAACTGCTTGAAGCACCTACAAGTAAATGCTACAAATGAAACATTAATGAGAATCATTTTTATTTATATTTAACTTACAGATCCATGCGCATTTCTCATCTTATTGGCCTGAGCCTGCTCAGCGCGGGCAGCAGTTGGGCTCAATCTTCCGATGCTCCCCCAGTTACATCTTTGTCCACCATTGAAGTCAAAGCCAGCGAATACATTGACTTGCCGCCCGCTTATGAAGGCAATCATGTCGCTACCGGCGGCAACCTGGGTTTGCTGGGCAACCGGGATGTCATGAACACCCCATTTAGCACCATCAACTACACCAGCGACTACATCGAAGATCTGCAAGGTCAGGAACTGCGCATTCTTATCAGCAAGAACGACCCTTCCGTGCAGACTCCCGGTGCAGGTGGAACGGGCGGCAAAGACACCATGTATATACGGGGTTTCCGTGCCGGTGACGTGTCTCTAAATGGTTTGCAAGGTTTGACCAGTGGCCGCCGCGTGATGGCCATCGCAGAGCGTTTAGAAATTCTCAAAGGCCCCTCTGCCGTGCTGAACGGCATGAATGCCAGCAATGATGTGGGCGGCTCAATCAATCTGGTGTCCAAGCGCGCCACGGATGATCCCATTAGCAACGTCACCCTGTCCTACATCCAGCCTTCCCAATTCGGGACGCATCTGGATCTGGGCCGCCGTTTCGGGGAATCCAATGAATTGGGCCTGCGCTTGAACGGCGTATTCAAGGACGGCGAGGGCGTGGTGGACCACCGCACCAATCGCGACAAGCTGATTTCTCTGGGGGCCGACTATCGCCTGGGCACAGTCAAACTGTCTGCCGACCTGTACCACCTGGAAGAATACATTTCCGGTCTGAACCGGGGCGTGCGTCTGGCCAAGGGGCTGGACAAGAACCCATTGCCCTCACCACCTAAAGGCAATGTCTTGCTGGGCGTACCGTGGGCGGCTGGCCTGACGCGTGAAACCACCGCACTGGTACGTGCAGACTGGGCTGCCAACGACAAGTTGGCGGTCTACGGTTCTGCGGGTTACAGCAAGTCCGAGATGAGCAACTACAACACCAAGGGCAGCACCTTGCTGAACGAGCAAGGGGACCTGAAACTGGCTGCGACCCGCCGCAACAATACCGGCTACAACCTGGCCGCCAATAGTGGTCTGTTCTACAACTTCGACACCGGCTCCGTGCACCACACCATCAGCGCCGGAGTGGACTGGAACCGCAAAAGCTCGCGCAGCGACAACACGTCCATCAAAGGCTGGTCCGAGACCATCAATATTTACGACCCAGACTACCCGGCTCGTCCCTATGTCCCCATGAATGGGCTAAGTGCGCCTAACGTCAGCTATCTGTACAGTGCAGCGTTAGCCGATACCCTGTCTTTTGCGGATGGCAAATATCAGCTGACGCTGGGCCTGCGCCAGCAGTGGGTCAGCACCAAAGACAAAAGCGGCAAGAGCGACAACTACAGCAAGAATGCACTGACGCCCACCATTGCCGGTGTCTGGCAATTGCGTGACGACTGGATGCTGTACGCCAACTATGCCGAGGGTCTGACACAAGGAATGATCGTCGGTGACGACTACGCCAACGAAGGCCAGATCTTCGCGCCCCAGAAAACACGTCAATACGAAATCGGGATGAAGTACGACAGCGGCGATTACGCTCTGACAGCGGCCCTGTTCGACATCACCCAACCCAATAGCTACGAGAGCGCTGAACGTTTCAACGGCAAGCCCAACCTGAGCTACGACGGCCGTCAGCGCAACCGAGGGGTCGAAGTACAGGTCTTTGGTCAAATTGCCGAGAACTGGCGTTTGACCGGTGGTATTGCCTACCTGGACCCCAAGATTCGCAAGGCCAGCAACCCGAGCAACGAAGGGCGTATGGCCGTGGGCCTGTCCCGCTGGGTCGCCAAGGCCGGAATTGAATGGGATACGCCTTTTGTTCAGGGCCTGACCTTGAATGCCAACCTGCACAGCCAGTCCAAGCAATATGCCGACGCCAGCAACAGCTACTACATGCCAGGCGTGACCACCTATGACCTGGGCATGCGCTACAAAACGCGCTTTGCCGGCAAGGAAGTGACCTTGCGCGCCAGCCTGGAAAACGTGGGTAACAAGGCCTACTGGGTCGTGCCCTTGAGCAATGGCCAAGGTTCGCCACGTACCTTCCTGGCTTCAGCCACCATGAAATTCTAAGTAGACCAGCGATCCCCCTGCCATCCAGTTCTCCGTCTGGCTGGCAGGGTCTAACTCCGCTTTTGCAGGGCCTGTTCATGCGTGTATGCAGGCCCTGTTTTTTTTGTTTTGACAAGTCTTGTCAGCTAAAACGGTGAGCCTCTGGGCCCACCAAGCATCTTTGAGCTGCTATGGCGTGTCGTCCCTAAACGCCAGCCGCCGCCCGCATCTTGCGTTGTGAAGCCGGTGCCAAACCTTCCGCTTCCCGGTACTTCGCCACCGTACGGCGCGCCAAAGTCAGGCCCTGAGCCTGCAAGAGGTCGGTAATCTGCTGGTCCGACAAAGGCTTGGCTGGCGACTCGTCACGAATCATCTGCGCGATCTGTGCCCGTACCGAAGCCGCCGACAGATCAGCCTTGCCATCAGCACTGGCCAAGGCCACGGTAAAGAACTGTTTAAGCTCCATCACCCCATGCGGTGTTTGCATGTACTTTTGCCGCGTTGCGCGAGAAATCGTGGACTCGTGCAAATCCAGCTCGGCTGCCAGATCGGCCAATTGCATGGGTTTGAGCGCCGACACACCTTGCGTGAAGAAGTCCTGCTGCATCTGCACAATCGCTTGGGCCACCCGCAAAATCGTCACGAAACGGCTGTTAACGCTGCGCAGCAAGCCGGTGGCTTTTTGGCGCTCTGCCAGCAAGGCAGGGTGCGCTTCAATTTCATAATCGTGCAGATTCACCAATTGCAGGCGCGGCACAGCCAGGGGATTCAAGGCCGCCTGCCAATTGTCCTTGCCGCGAATCAACAGCACATCGGGTACCACATAAGCCGAGACGTCCTGCGTCCAGGCCCGCCCCGGCTTGGGGTCCAGCTTCAAGACCAGATGATGGGCGCGCTCGACCAGCTCGGCCGAATAGCGGCCGGCACAGCGCTGACGCAACTGACTAGGAGAGGCCAGAATGCCGACATGCTCGCGCACCAGATAACGGGCGCAGTCGAGCAAGGCAGGTTCCAATTGCTGAGCCTGTTGCATCAGTTGCAAGTCCAGGCACTCGGCCAGATCCCGCGCACCGACACCGGCCGGGTCCAGGGACTGCACCTGGGCCAGCGCACAGCGCAAATCACTTTCATCAATATCCAGCTCGTCGGGCAGGCAGTCCAGCACCTCTTCCAGCGAGACGGGCAGGTAGCCGTTATCGTCCAGCTCATCGATCAATAACTGGGCCAAAGCGCGGTCACGGTCGCTCAAACGCAACAGTCCCAGCTGCTCGCTTAAATAAGCCGCCAGGTCCTGGGCAATGGCCGATTCGGGAGTCCAGTCAGGGTCGTCCGAATCCCCCTGATGCTTGGGAAACTCAAGGCTCGCCCACGAGGATTCCGCCTCGCCCGAAGCGGCTTCGGGCAATGGCTCGGCGGCGACATCCGTCTGCACGTCCAGACGTTCCAGCAAGGGGTTATCCAGCAAAGCCTGAGCCAACTCCTGCTCAAGCTCGGCCCCCGATAGCTGCAACACTTTAATAGACTGTTGCAATTGCGGCGTCAAAACCAGCGTTTGCTGCTGGCGTAAATCTAGTGACTGACGCGTAAGCATAGGTACAATCGTTTCCATGAAAACTGACAACGCCCAGACACCCACCGCCAACGATAGTCAGGCTCTGCGCAGCACACTGTTCAAGCTGTGCGCCACGGCCACTATTATCTGCACCGTAGTCACTATCGTGGTCGCCATTATCTGGTGGGACCTGCTCAACCGTCTTATCAGCTTTGGGCGTGGCCTGGATTACTCCGGCCTGCAGGCCTTGAGCATTCAAAACCTGGCGCTGATCAAGCAATACAACCCGTTTTTCTGGTGGACGGTAGTGGGCGTCATAACCCTCATTATTGCCTATCTTTTGTATGGCTTCGTACAAGGGGTCATGCGACGCAACCAGCAACGCATTATCGACGAGTCCACGGTGGCTCAACTGGCCCGATCACTCAGCCGTCCGGCCCGTGAAGTGATTTTGTGGTGCTGGCCCGACCAGCGCAGCCCGTTGACTGTGGGCGATTTACAACGAGCCCATAGCGAGTTGCGCTCCGGACGTTTTAGCAAAATCGAACTGGCCGAGCAGCAAAGCCGCCTGCTGCAAGCCGACTACGAACGTCACGAGCCACAAGCCTAAAGCTTGCCTTCCTGTTTTTTTTGTGTTTGACTAACGGTCATGACTCACGCACGCCAATTCTCCTACGCCTGCCAAGGTTTCAGCCCCGCCGCTGAAGCAGCCTTGTCGCGTTCCGTGCGTGAAGGCCGTTCTTCGGCCCCTGCCTCCAGCCTATCCCAGCTGCTACTACTAGCGTCCGGTTGCCGGGCCTAGTGTCCCGTGGCAGTTCGGCAGCCAATACTCAGCCACATCTACGTCATTTGTGCCGCCACCGGCCTACGTAAATGCTGCAATCGCTGGTGACGGCAAGAAGTAATCAACACTTTTTGTCCGACAGGTATCCCCATGGCAATGCTGAAAAACCCCTCTCAAAAGTATCGTCCTTTTGTCGCCTTTGATCGCGACTTCGCTGAACGCACCTGGCCTTCCAAGCGCATTACCAAAGCGCCCATCTGGATGAGCACGGACTTGCGTGACGGCAATCAGTCCCTGATCGAGCCCATGAACGTGGCTCGCAAACTGCGCTTTTTCGAGCAACTCGTCAAAATCGGTTTCAAGGAAATCGAGGTCGGTTTCCCATCCGCATCGCAGACCGACTTCGATTTCGTTCGCAAGCTGATCGACGAAAACCGCATTCCTGAAGATGTCACCATTATCGTCCTGACGCAGTCGCGCGAAGACCTGATCAAACGCACGGCTGAAGCGGCTGCCGGTGCCAAACGCGCCATCATTCACTTGTACAACGCTTGTGCCCCCGCCTTTCGCAAGATTGTTTTCAACTTGAGCAAGGACGAGATCAAGGAAATTGCCTTGACCGGTACACGCCTGGTCAAGAACGAAGTGGCCAAGTATCCGCAAACCCAATGGGGTTACGAATACTCGCCCGAAGTGTTCAGCACTACCGAGCCCGAATTTGCTCTGGAGGTGTGCAACGCCGTTGTGAAAGCCTGGGGTCCAGCCGCTGACGAACGTGTCATCCTGAACTTGCCCGCTACGATTGAGGCCACCACACCCAATATGTACGCCGACCAGATCGAATGGATGCACAACAATCTGGAACAGCGCAGCAACGTAACCCTGAGCGTGCACCCGCACAACGACCGTGGCACTGCGGTCGCTGCCGCTGAACTGGCTGTGATGGCTGGCGCAGACCGTATCGAGGGCTGCTTGTTCGGTAGCGGCGAGCGCACCGGCAACGTTTGCCTGGTGACCTTGGCCCTGAACTTGTACACCCAGGGCGTGGACCCTGAACTGGACTTCTCGGACATCGACGAAGTGCGTCGCACCGCCGAGTACTGCAACCAGTTGCCCGTGCACCCACGCCACCCTTACGCGGGCGATCTGGTCTTTACCGCTTTCTCCGGCTCCCACCAGGACGCCATCAAGAAAGGTTTGGCCCAGCAAAAAGCCGACGAAATCTGGGAAGTCCCTTACCTGCCTATCGACCCGGCCGATCTGGGCCGCAGCTACGATGCGGTGATCCGCGTCAACAGCCAGTCGGGCAAGGGCGGTGTGTCCTACTTGCTGGAACAAGAGCACGGTCTGGTCTTGCCACGCCGCATGCAAATCGAATTCAGCCGCGCCATTCAGCGCGTCACCGACTCTTCCGGCAAGGAAGTGACGCCTGCAGATGTGTACGGCATTTTCGAATCCGAATACCTGAACTGCAAGAAGCACTACAAGCTGCTCAAGCACAACATCATCAGCCAGCCTCACGCCGACAGCGGCCAGCAATTCACGATTGAAGTGGATGTGGAGCACGACGGCCAGGTTCGCACCCTGAAGGGTTCGGGCGAAGGTGCAATCTCTGCTTTTGTGAATGCCTTGGATCTGTCCATCAAGATCATGGACTACAACGAGCACGCCATCGGTTCCGGTGCTGAAACCCGCGCTGCCGCTTACGTGGAAATGCGTATCGGCGACAGCCCATCGGGCTTTGGTGTGGGCATCCACGCCGACATCGTGACTTCCTCCTTCCTGGCGATCTTGAGTGCGGTTAACCGCCACACCATCGCCCAGCAAGAAGCTGAAGCCACCACGGCTTAATACCGTCTTCATGTCGCGACTTGGGTGGTGATCCCACCCAAGCGCCCGCCCGGTTCACCATAACCGCGCCTGACCCGCTTTCGCAGCCCGGCTTATCGTCGCTCTGCCCGCAACCCGCCCACAAGGCGGGTTTTTCGTGGGCGGGCCATTAGTCTGTGGCTCCACACCGTAGATAAACCGGACTCGGCCAGGTCTGACCGGACTGGACCTGGTCAGTTTGACTAGCCCAGTTGGCTCGGCTGTTCGGCTGTTCGGCTGTTCGGCTGTTCGGCTGTTCGGCTGTTCGGCACCAGAGCGTAAAGCCAATGCTCGCGGCACAGTACAAATGGCTGTGCCAATATGCCTCTAAACGACCAATCTCACCACACGGCGCTTGCCCCCTGTTTAGCCGCAATCCACTTGAAGACGGCTGAAGTCTTTGGCGCGCAGCTTGTCCTCTTCAATAAAGGCCATCAAGCGGGCACCATCTTGCCAGCACCAGTTCAACTCATCATGGGACTGCAAGGTCAGCAGTGAACGCCATGGCGACTGACTGGGATACTCGTCCTGCGTCGGCGTAGGGTCATAGCCCAGGCTGTCCCAAGAGGGGCGACCCAGCAGATAGTCGCGCGGCAAGTCGCCGCTTTCTTCCAGCTCCTCAAACCAGTCATACAGCTCGTCCATATCCACTGGCCAATCCTTGCGCAGCTCTTCATGGCGAGGAATATCAATGCAGTTTTCGAACAGCACTTCCCGACTTGCTGTACCCCAATCATGAGGGGCATGAAGCTCGTGAAAATCAGTGGTGTCCGGCCAGTAAAAAGCCTTCAGATAGTCCTCATCGCGCCAGAAAATGGCGTCTTCCTGATCCATACCGTAAAACAGCGATAGCAGCCCGCTCGTGGGCAAATTCGCTGGGCGATCCGGTCCTTCCGGCAGCTCCGCAAAATTGATCTGGCCGACAAATAAATATTCACCGTCCGGATGCTCGGGCCAAGTAAAGCCTGGAGGAACCATAGGTTGGCCACCAAAGCGGCTTTGCAAAGGCTGACCCTGGCCTTTCCCCAAACGGATGGCAACCGCCGGTTGCGCCAGGTCCAGGAAATACTGTTTATGCGCTTGCAGCACAGGTGAGGCATCAAGGTACTTTTCTAGCGTGTTCAGATCCATGGCGCAGGGAAGGAAGAAGTTGAAGATGGTGCAGGCAAGGATAAGGGTGTCACAGCACACACGGCAACCCTTGCCGAAGAATCAGAAAGAAAAAAACCGGCCCAAGAGCCGGTTTTCGTTTGCCTTGCCGCAGATCAGTACGTGACCGCCAAACCCGGCAAATCCACAGTAACTTGCATGGAGCCCACCGCTTGCAAGCAATGGCGTGCAAATTCCTGGGCGCGCTCATCGTCTTGCGACAGCAGCGTGTAACCCAGGGCATCGGCCACGCCCATAATCTTGTCCAGCAACAGCACTTTGCCGCTGGCCCGCAGGGGTTCACAGCCAAGCTCTTGCCAGGTGCGATCAAACCAATCACGCGATTGCTTGCCGCTGTCCGCATCAATGGTTTGTATAGGAGTGACCAGCTCTATGTGCTGGCGAGGACTAAAGATCACAAGCACCATAGCGCTCATAGACGATCTCCGAAAAAAAATAGATCAACTTTGGAGCTTAAGCAAAGAAGGCCTGCCAAATTGTCGGCAGGCCGACATTCCAGGGACTACCAGGAGCTATCAGCCGGTTCCCACATCACCGGCACGCCAGTGTTATTCGCCTGGCGCAACATATCCAGCAAAGGATAGGCGCGTTGGCTGAAACTCACGGCCTGTGAAATCGGGTGTTCCTTTTCATCGTCTTCGTCCTCGTGGGGCGAATGCTTGTTTTCCCGGTCCTGCCCGATCGCTCGCTCAATATTGCCAATAGCTTCGGACAGTTGCTCTGCCGTGAACACGCCACGCTCGGGCAAACCATCAGGATAGGAACGCCCCGCGGCCCGGAGAATAGGCATGGCATGTTCAGAGAACATCAGAACATCGGCGGCGGCTTTGCTTTTAAAGACGACTAGCATACGGTTTCTCCTTATGGATCTTTGTGTTTCCGATTCGACTTTCAGGATACACACCCCTGCAAGATAGCAGGATTTTCCCCGTCTTGGAGAGTCCTTCATGCCTGCCGCGTTTCTGCCATGGTTAATCTTGCTCTTGACTACCTTACCGTCCCTGGCCTGGTCACAAAGCTCGCTTGAATGCCCATTGCCTCCATCTTCCACCCGCTGCGCACCAGCGGCCGCTTTGGGAGAACAGGCCGAGCCCGCAACGGATATGGGTTTGCTCAATCCAGTGGATTTGCTCAGCGGACAAAAATACCAAAGCGATACAGACCTGCCGCTAAGCCAGGCCTGGCCTTTGCTGCAATTGCAGCGCCATTGGAATGGGCAGGGGCGAAACCCCACACCGACACTTGGGCAAACTGGCTGGGCCTTGAATTACGACCTGCAATTGCGGCAGCAAGGCCATGCCTTGTTCATGCCGGATGGAAGACAAACGCGCTTGTACCCACCTGCACAGCGGCAAAGTTCGGGCTGGTTCTGGCAAGGGCCGAATGGTTTGATTCTGCGGTTTGATGAGCAGGGCTGGTTAATCCATGTGCGTATATCTACCCAGCAGTGGCTGGATATAGAACGTTTTGCGGGCACGCATCCGCAGGCGTATGCGGTTAACACTGTCCGTAATCATTTGGGCCAAGCGCTGGTGTTTGACTGGGAAAGCCAAACGCAGGAGTCGGTGTCGCTACCAGGGCTGGAACAGAGCAAAGAACCAGGACAAAACCAAACTCAAGTTCAGGCATCAGGACAGGTTCAATCCCAAACTAAAACCAGTTCCCTGACCCATGTCACAAGGGCGGTAAGGGCAGCGGGAACGGCCGCAGTAGCAGCAGCGACGACGGAGGCAACTACGGCTACGGCTACGGCTACGGCTACGGCTACGGCTATCAATATTAAAACCCCGGCCGGGCCGTTTCGCTTGCTTCTGGAACAGCAGGATCAACAAATCTGGCTGGCCAGCGTCAGCCGTCCGGACGGCATGCAACGCCTCTATCATCCAGCCCCCGCACCTTGGTCGCACCGTTTGGGTGGCAGCAGCCTGCAAGCACCGGGGCAAGCCCCTCAGCCAGTCCAACAATGGGAGTACGACGCCCAAGGCCGAGTCAATAGGTTGATCTCCCACGCCTTCAAGCAAGACTGGACGGCACGCTATGAGCCAGGTCTGAGCGAATGGTCCATAGGTACGGAGCGACATCGCTTCCATTACCGAGACTATCAAGGCCTGCAGCGGCTACAAAAACTGGAAAGTCGTTTGTGTAGGGACTGCCCGGTCCACAGCACGGAATGGCAATATGACCCGCAAGGGCGCTGGTTGCAGGCCGGACCTTGGACAGCGCAACGCCGGGCAAATGGAACGCTCTCTCGACTGGAGAAAAGGCAGGGCGGCTGGGGAGCATTACGTTTGGAGCTGGATGAAAAAGGGCGCTTGCAAAGCTGGGCAACCAGCCAGCATGGAAGCGAAACACGGCGCTGGAACCCGAATGGCAAACTGACGTACCTCGAATATGCCGAAGGAGGCGCGCTCCAAATTCAATACGACCAACAGGGACGCCTGAGCAGTCTTGAGCATCAGCAAGGTCAGGACACTGAACGCAGTGAGCTGGACTGGCTCGGGCCTGGCGCGCTGCGTATTCGTCATCCCACAGAAACGCAATGGCTCAAATTGCGGGCCGGTTTACTACAAGAGCGCCGTTTGGAACGCCGCCATAGTCCCGGCCAACGCTGGACCGAGCGCTTTGAGTACGACGAGCAGCGCAAGCTGACGCGGCACACCCTGCCGGAAGGTGGCCAGCTACGCTATCACTGGGACAAAAGCGGACGATTGCTGTCTCTGGAGTGGATCAAGCAAACCGGGCAAAGCCAGACCGTGATCCACGCACAAGAGGTGGGCTATGCCTGGGGCAATGGCCTGCAACTGATCAGCCATGCGAACAGCACCGGGCAAGCGGTGGATTTGATGCTTTTGCAGCCGGATGGCAAACCTGCCTGGACACAAGCCCGCCGTCTGGATGCCCAAGGCAGGGTGCTGGAGGATCGTCATGAATACCCGCTGCTACAGCAAACCCGTCATTGGCTGTTGCACTACGACGCCCAAAACCGGCTAATCGCTTTCCGTCAGGACAAGACAGAACCAGAACAGTGGCTAGCCTGGGGGCACAACGGCGAACTTGCTGCACGCCACCCGAAGCCAGCCGCCTCCATTCAGCGTTCCTCCTCCGGCACGGCGAAAGCCGTCGGAAACCTGAATCTGGACTACGGCCCCAACCGTCGCTTGAAGCGTGTGCAAACAGCAAACTCCACACTGGTCGAATACCGGCACGATGCCTTTGGCCAACGTATCTGGCGCCAGCAAGGCAATCAGGAGCGTGCCTTCTTCTTTCACGGCCAGCAATTAATGGCTGAGCTGGATTTACCAGCTACACCCGGCCAGCTCATCTCCCGGCGCTATCTGTATGCCGGGCTGACACCAATAGGCATGATTGTTTATCAGCCAGACGGACAAGGGCAGCTGTATTACCTGCATAGTGATTTGATGGGGGCTGTGCGGCTGATTAGCGATCAGCAAACCCAGCCGGTTTGGGCTGCCGACCTGAACCCTTTAGGACAGGCCGAACCTTTGCTTGAAACCCTGGAATTCAACCTACGCCTGCCGGGGCAGTACGCGGAATCGGCTACCGGCTGGCACGACAATCTCTTGCGTACCTATCTACCCGATCACGGGCAGTATCTGGAAGCAGACCCTCTAGGACCATGGCCGCAGACCCAGGCCGTGGGTTACGCACAGCAACAGCCTTTGCGTCATATTGATCCCACCGGCCTGCTCCTGTTCGCCTTTGATGGCACACGACAGGCTCCTATTACCAATAGCAATGTGTGGAAACTGTCGCAGTTGTATCAGGATGGAGCGGTGCATTACACCGAAGGGCCGGGGGATCCAGTCACCCTGAACTGGGATGCACTGACTGCTTGGCGAGCGGGGCAGATTCTGGAGTCGCAATGGAACAATTTTCTGAATCGCATGCAGGAACAAGGCCCGGCTCCTAGCGCTGTACCCGTGGACTTGCTGGGTTTTTCTCGGGGAGCGGCACTGGCACGAGACTTTTCCAATCGAATTCTGGACCACGTGCAGCAGGGCTGGTTTGTGCTGAATGATCCGCAGCGCGGCGCCATCCGTGCCTGCATCACGCCCCGCTTTTTAGGGCTGTTCGACACCGTGGCCCAGTTCGGGCTGGGAGGCGGCAGCAACTCCCAATACCGCTTGGGCGTCTCCGACGCCTGGAGCTGGGTTGCGCATGCCGTCGCCATGCATGAACACCGTGCCTACTTCCCCTTAAGCGCCCTGACAGAGGCCATGAACACGGTGGAAATGCCTTTTATCGGCGCGCACAGCCAGATTGGCGGCGGCGTGCTGCCGGATGAAAACGAAGAAACCATCAGCGATCTGGATAAGGTAGCGCTGGCCTGGATGCATTGGCAGGCCAGGGCGACGGGCCTGACGCTGGCGGAACTGGCGCACACAGACCTTAGCGTCCTTCACCCTGTATTACTGGACATGCGCCTGCCTGGGCTGCGACTGACGAAAGGCAGTTTGCGGGGTGTGGACTATCACGGAGCGGGTCGAAACCTGATGTATCAGGACCTGCATCCACGTCTGGGGCAGGCTACCCAACAATCCATGGAAACCGTGATCAAACGCCATAACAGCTGGCGCATCCGTCCCGGAAATCAAGTGGGTTGGGTAGACATGGACGCTTACGATACGTGGTTACATAACCACCTGGGATGGGAGCGCTAGGCTTCTTGAAAAGAATTTGGCGTCAAATCACGCTATCATGTGGGGCTATCCGGCGGGCCAATGTCGCGCCTTCCATCTGGGGCGTGTTCCACACGCCGCAGTTGTCTTTCTACCAATCCAGACCTTTCCTATGCTTGCTGAGCAACAATCTCAATTAATCGCCTGCCTCCAGGCTGCCGTCCGTGCCATCTTGCCCCAGGCTGAACCCAACATCACGCTGGAGCGCCCCAAAGTGGCTGCGCACGGTGATGCTGCCTGCAATATTGCCATGCAACTGGCCAAACCAGCCGGTCGCAACCCGCGCGAGCTGGCTCAGCAAATCGTCGATACCCTCCTGGCCGATCCGAACGCCGCCGCTTTGCTGGCAGGCGCGGAAATTGCCGGTCCGGGCTTTATCAACTTTCGTCTGTCCACCGCCACGCACCAGGCTGTCCTGAAGACTATTGCTGAACAGGGCGATAACTTCGGTCACCTTGCTCCTACCCAGGAAAAACTGATGGTGGAGTTTGTGTCGGCCAACCCGACCGGCCCCTTGCACGTGGGCCACGCCCGTCAGGCTGCGCTGGGCGACTCGCTGTGCCGCGTATTCAGCTCCCAAGGGTACGACGTAACCCGCGAGTTCTACTACAACGACGCCGGTAACCAGATCGACAACCTGACCACCAGCGTACATGCCCGTGCCCGTGGCATCGAGCCCGACAGCGAGCAATTCCCCGCTGACGGCTACAAGGGCGACTACATTCTGGATATCGCCCGCGACTACCAGGCCGGTGCAACGGTTCAGGCTGCCGATGGCGCCTCCGTCACCGCCAGTGGTGATCTGGACAATTTGGAAGACATCCGCCGCTTTGCCGTGGCCTACCTGCGCCGCGAGCAGGAT
Source organism: Alcaligenes faecalis (assembly GCF_005311025.1). GTDB lineage: Bacteria > Pseudomonadota > Gammaproteobacteria > Burkholderiales > Burkholderiaceae_B > Alcaligenes > Alcaligenes phenolicus. Next base: position 2,596,044 of record NZ_CP031747.1, read on the forward strand.
CTGGACTTGCAGGCTTTCGGCCTGAAGTTCGACAACTTCTACCTGGAAAGCTCGCTGTACACCTCCGGCAAGGTTGAAAAAACCGTGCAGGCCCTGATCGACGCCGGTCACACCTACGAGCTGGACGGCGCGCTGTGGCTGCGCACCACCGAACTGGGCACAGGCGACGACAAAGACCGCGTGATGCGCAAATCCGAAGGCGGCTACACCTACTTCGTGCCGGACGTGGCCTACCACGTGGCCAAGTGGGAACGCGGTTTCCACCACGCCATCAATATTCAAGGCTCCGACCACCACGGCACCATTGCCCGTGTGCGCGCTGGCCTGCAAGGTCTGGGTCTGGGTATCCCCAAGGAATTCCCGGCCTATATCCTGCACAAGATGGTCAAAGTCATGCGCAATGGCCAGGAAGTGAAAATTTCCAAACGCGCAGGCAGCTACGTCACCTTGCGTGACCTGATCGAATGGGTAGGCCAGGACGCCGTACGCTTCTTCCTGATCCAGCGTCGTGCCGACTCCGAATTCGTATTCGATATCGATCTGGCCCTGTCCAAAAGCGAAGAAAACCCGGTTTACTACATCCAGTACGCCCATGCCCGTATCAACTCCGTGTTGAACCAGTCGGCAGAACTGCTGGATCAGGTTCCTCAGGCCGACATCACGCCTTTGACCGCCCCCACCGAAATCGCCCTGCTGCAACGCCTGTCCGAATACCCCAATGTGCTGGCCCAATCCGCTCGCGAATTGGCTCCTCACCACATTGCCTTCTGGCTGCGCGACTGCGCGGCGGACTTCCACTCCTGGTACAACGCCGAGCGCGTGTCGGTAGACGACACCACCTTGCGTCTGGCCCGTCTGCGTCTGGCCCAGGCCTGCGCCCAAGTCATTCGCAATGGTCTGAACCTGCTGGGTGTGTCCGCACCCGAACGTATGTAAACCCATAGGCAGATATGGCAAGAGCACGTAAAAAATCCAGTAGTTCCGGCGGTACGTATACCGGCATTCTGATTGGCCTGATTCTGGGTCTGGGCGCGGCGGTCGCCGTTGCCCTGTTTGTCACCAAAGTGCCCATGCCCTTTGTGGACAAGGCCAGCCGGGACAAACCTACCGTTGCCTTGCCTGAAGGGCGAGACTTGCTGGACCCGAACCGGGACCTGTATGGTAGCTCCAGTGGGCAAACTCCTCCGCCGGGCGACACCATTCCCGGTTTGACCTTGCCCCCCGTGAATTTGCCCAGCATCCCGTCCAAGCCTGCTGCACCGGACGCCTTGGGTGATCTGATCGCCACCTTGCCCGCCATGGGCACGGAACCAGCTCGCCAGCCAGAGACCCGCAATACCGCTCCTGTGGTAACGCCTCCGGCCACAACGCCTGCCGCTCCAAGCACCCCGGCACCGGCCACCAGCAAACCCGCCACACCAGCTCCGGCTGCGCCCCCGGCGGCGACCAAGCCAGCCACCACCTCCACCCCCTACTACCTGCAAGCAGGCGCATTTCGCAACAATGCGGACGCCGAAGCCATGAAGGCCCGCTTGTTGATGCTAGGCTTTGACGCTTCAGTGCAAAGTGCACAGGTCAATGGCAGCACGGTGAACCGGGTACGCATGGGCCCCTTCAAGGGCATAGACGAAATGAACCGGGCACGCAGCCGTCTGGCCGAGGAAAAAATTGATACTTCGGTGGTCCGGCCCTAAGCAATTTGTGCCAAAGGCAGCCCCAAGGTGAACTTTTCCGCCATTGCACAGGTCATAGACCTCATCTTCCCCATTAAGGAAATTGATTCATGAAGCTGAACGCATTGTTTGTACGATCCCTGGTCGGTGCCAGTCTCTTGGCTGGTGCGACCTTGTTGCCCGCCACCAGCGCGCTGGCTCAACAAGCCGACCAAGGCTACGTTACCCTGCCTGCGGCTCAGCCCTCGGACAGCGTCGGTAAAACCGAAGTGCTGGAGTTCTTCTCCTACAGCTGCCCACACTGCGCCATCCTGGAACCCAAGGTCGAAGCCTGGTCCAAGACCCTGCCAGACAACGTCGTGCTGCGCCGTGTGCCTGTTGCCTTCAATGCCGGCATGACTGATCTGCAAAAGCTGTACTACACCCTGGAAGCCATGGACCGTCTGGACCTGCATCCCAAGGTGTTTGAAGCCATCCACCAGAAACGTGAGCGCATTTTTGATGCCAAGACCATCACGGCCTGGGCAGCCGCGCAAGGCGTAGACAAGGCTCGCTTCGAGCAGACCTTCAACTCCTTTGGTGTGCAGACCAAGGCCAATAAAGCCAACGAACTGTCCAACACCTACCAGATTCAGGGCACACCTAGTCTGGCAGTAGGCGGCAAGTTTGTGACTTCCCCTGCACTGGCCAATGGTTACGACGAAAGCATCACCAAAGCTCAAGAGCTGGTGAAGATGGTCACTAATCGCTAATTAGCGATCTGGCTGAGCCATACCGCCAAGGGCCCTCAAGACTGGATTCGTTCCGGTTTTGAGGGCCCTTGGCGTTTCTATATCTGTGATCTATTAGCTGCCGGTAACTCGTAAGTAATTCGATAACAGCGGCTTACAAGAAGGTACGGGATTCCAACGTCATTGCAAGTCTGGGCCATTTATTAAAGCCAGGGTGCGTCCCTGGCTGGAGCAGTCAGTGAAAGGCCTAAGCCTGCGCCGCCGTCTCAAAAGCCTGCGTCAGGTCAGCGCACAAGTCTTTGGTCGATTCCAAACCGATATGCAGGCGCACCAGACTGTCCTGGCTGTCCTGCCAGTAGCTATGACCACTTAGAAACGCCGTATCCACCAACTGCACCAGGCTTTCAAAACCACCCCAGGAAAAGCCGATACCAAACAGGGTCAGGGCATCTACGAATGCGCGTGCCTGCGCATTGTTCAGTCGTAGCTGCACCGACAACATGCCGTTAGAGCCGGTGCAGTCACGTTGCCACAAGGCATGGCCAGGATCTTGTGGCCAAGCGGGATGATAGATACGGGTAACTTCAGGGCGACTATCCAGAAATTGGCACACAGCCAGCGCATTGGCGGCGCTTTCACGCATACGAATAGGCAGGGTACGCACACCGCGTAATGCCAACCAGGCGTCATCGGCACTGATGGAAAAACCCAGCGCATAGTGGTTGTCGTGCAGGCGTTTGTTGATGGCTGGATCTGCGGACATGACTGCACCCAACATCAAATCGGAGTGGCCTGCCACATACTTGGTCCCAGCCACGATAGACACGTCAAAACCCAATTCCAAGGGACGGTAGATATAGCCCGAGCCCCAGGTGTTGTCAGTAACCAGCAGCAAATCGTGCTTGCGACCAAACTCCGCCAAGGCAGGCATATCCAGCATTTGCATCAACAAGGAGCCGGGTGACTCCACGTACACCATGCGGGTATTGTCCTGCAGATGACGTGCCATTTCCTCGGGGGTCGGTGCACAGAACGTGGCCTGTATGCCCATGCGGCGCAACACGGTCTTTTCCAGATAACGCACCGGACCATAAGCACTGTCAGCAATCAGCACGTGATCGCCAGAATCCAGCAGTGCCAGCAAACCCAAGGTAATCGCTGCCATGCCGGACGGTGCCAGCAAAGCCTGGGTGGCAGATTCCAGCTGACAGAACACCTGCTCCAGTGCAGCGTGGGTATCCATGCCCGAGCGCCCGTAGGTAACCGAGCGTTTTTCAGGATCTGCCTTGTCCGCCTGGGCTCGATCCAGAGCGTCCAGATTGCGAAAGCGCACCGTACTGGTGCGCATGATGGGCACGGCCACCGGCGCCGCATCGGTATGCGGATCGAACGGGGCCAGACCCGTATGTTGCAAGGCGGTGTCCAGGGCGAGATCAGAGCTCATAGTGTTGGCAGGCGGTAGCAAGAAAAGCTCTACGCTACCACAGGCCAGCGGGCCCAGTCGCCTCTGCCAACAGTCGCTATATTGCCCCCTCTTATTAAGAGGCGCCCCAGTGTTTAAATGCGCTGGAAACGGTAAACCCCATCCTCGCCCATCTCACGACGCAAACGGTCATCAAAATACAAGGCGTGCAGGTGAGCAATGGCCTCGCCCATGGCAAAGGTCATCTGATGCGAGTCCAGCTTGCGATGAAAGAGCACAGGCAGAATATCGGCGGCGGTACAGGGCTGGGCACAGGCTTCCAACACTTCTTCCAGACGCTCGGCGTGATGCTCCTGCTGCTGACGAATGCGCTCGTGCATGCCACGGAAAGGCTTGCCATGCGAAGGCAACACCAAAGTATCCGGGGCCAGATCCTGATAGGACAGCAGGGAGTTCAGGTACAAAGGCAAGGGATTCGCAAAGGGCTCGGTATCGAACACGCTGATATTGGTGGAGATACGCGGCAAAAGCATGTCACCGGAAATCAGCACCTTCAGTTCTTCACAGTACAACGACATATGCTCGGGAGCGTGGCCGTAGCCCACGATCAAACGCCAGGGGCGACCGGCAATCACCACACGCTGACCATCCATCAAGCGCACAAAACGCTCGGGCACCGAAGGCACCATCGAAGGGTAGTAATCCCCACGGCTGCGAATCTGTTCACGGGCTTTCTCATCTTGCAGGCCGTGACGGACAAAATGCGCTTCTGCCGCCACACCATTCGGGCCACCGGCCTCCGCGCCAGTCTGGCGTCCACCTGTCCCCGACCACAGCCTGGCGGTCGCGTAGTCCGTCATGCTGATCCACAAAGGTGCATTCCAGCGCTGGCACAACCAGTCCGCCAAACCGACATGATCCGGGTGCATATGGGTAACGATCACGCGCAGCACGGGCAAGCCTTCCAGCTCGTTCTGGAAAACCTGTTCCCACAGCTCGCGCACTTCGGGACGGGCGACGCCACAGTCCACAATGGTCCAGCCCTCGCGCCCCTCGATTTGGTCGCGCAATAGCCACAAATTGATGTGATCCAGCGCAAAAGGCAAAGGCATACGCAGCCAACGCACCCCCGGCGCGACTTCCAGGCTGCCACCCGCTGGGGGCAGGGTATCTGCCCAGGGATAATTCAATTTTTGTTCGTTAGGATTCATGCTCGCTCCAATGAATGGCTCTTGTAGGGCGTAAGGGCTGTCCATACTAAAAGGCCCTAGTTCCCTCTCTAGCTCTATGGCATGATAGTTTACGTTTACGTAAATCACACTAAAAATGACAACGACAACCTGGACAATATCGGATCTGGCGCACGAGTTTGGCATCACGCCTCGCACCCTGCGCTTCTATGAAGACCAAGGGATCTTGAGCCCGCTGCGCCAAGGTACACAGCGCATTTATCAGCCCCGCGATCGTGCCCGCCTGAAGCTGGCTCTGCGTGGCAAGCGCCTGGGGCTGCAGTTATCGGAGATTCTGCGGCTGATCAATATGTATGAATCCCCGATGGACACGGCTTCCCAGCTTAAGCACTATCAGGAGGTATTGAACGAGCATCGCCTGCGCCTGGAGCGCCAGCGGCAGGACCTGGATCAGACCTTGCAGGAGATTCAGGACCAGCTCGACATCTGTCACACCATGAGCGAACAGTTGAAGTTGGAGTCCCGATAAGGGAAAACCCATATATATGACGTTTACGTAAACGTAATATAAATACAATTCCACAACCCATTTATTTCCACGGAGTGCCTCATGAGCCTGCCCGGCCTGAATTTCGATCTTGGCTCCGACCTGGACATGCTGCGCGACGCTGTCGCCGACTTCTCCCAGGCCGAAATTGCCCCTTTAGCGGCTCAACTGGATCACGATGACCAGTTCCCCATGCACTTGTGGAAGAAGTTCGGTGAGATGGGTTTGCTGGGCATGACCGTCAGCGAAGAATACGGTGGTGCGAACCTGGGCTATCTGGCCCACATGATCGCAATGGAAGAAATCTCCCGTGCCAGCGCCTCGGTGGCTCTGTCCTACGGTGCGCACTCCAACCTCTGTGTGAACCAGATCAACCGCAACGGTACGGAAGCCCAGAAGCAGAAATACCTGCCCAAGCTGATCAGCGGCGAGCATATCGGTGCTCTGGCCATGAGTGAGCCCGGTGCCGGTTCGGACGTGGTCAGCATGAAGCTGCGCGCCGACAAAAAGGGCGATCGCTACGTGCTGAACGGCTCCAAAATGTGGATTACCAACGGCCCGGACGCTGACACCCTGGTGGTGTACGCCAAAACGGACCCGCAAGCCGGCGCACGCGGCATTACCGCCTTCCTGATCGAAAAAGATTTTGCCGGTTTCTCCGTTGCCCAAAAGCTGGACAAGCTGGGTATGCGCGGCAGCCACACAGGCGAGCTGGTGTTCCAGGACTGTGAAGTGCCTGAAGAAAACGTGCTGGGCCAACTCAATGGTGGCGTCAAAGTGCTGATGTCCGGCCTGGACTACGAACGCGCCGTGCTGGCCGGTGGTCCGCTGGGCATCATGCAAGCCGTCATGGACGTGGTGATTCCTTACATCCACGACCGCAAGCAGTTCGGCCAGGCCATTGGCGAATTCCAGCTGATTCAAGGCAAGGTGGCCGATATGTACACCACCCTGCAAGCCAGCCGCGCCCTGTGCTATGCCGTGGGCAAGAATCTGGACCGTCTGGGTGCAGGCCATGTACGTTCTGTGCGTAAAGACTGCGCAGCCGCCATCCTGTACAGCGCCGAAAAAGCCACCTGGATGGCTGGTGAAGGTATACAGATTCTGGGCGGCAACGGCTACATCAACGAATTCCCCACAGGCCGCCTGTGGCGCGATGCCAAGTTGTACGAGATCGGCGCGGGCACCAGTGAAATCCGCCGCATGCTGATCGGCCGCGAATTGTTCGCCGAAACCGCCTAAAAAGGCAGAGGCATGTCCAACCCTGATTTTGGCGAAACCACCGTCATTACCCCGGTTCAAAAACCGGGGATGACGGCTATCCAGGTGGCCCAGGCCATGCTGGATGGTTTCAATCGCCACTACGCGCTGTTTCGCTATAGTGCCCAGCGCGCCAAGTCTTTGTACGAATCGGGCGACTGGCATGGTATTCAGCAGCTCTCGCGCGAACGTATCGAGTACTACGCGACACGGGTGCGCGAATGCGCGGCCATGCTTAGCCAGAATCTGCGTTTGCATCAGCCCACGCCTTCCGATCCGGCGCATCTGGACGAGGCCCAGCAGCAATTGTGGCTGCAAGCCAAGGCTGAATTTGTGCGTTTGCTGTCGGGCCACCGTCAGCCGGAATGTGCCGAGACCTTCTTCAACTCCGTCTCCTGCCGCGTGCTGCACCGGCACTATTTTCGCAACGAATTCATTTTCGTGCGTCCAGCTGTTGCCACGGATTATCTGGACGGCGCGCTGCCTTCGTATCGGGTCTATTACCCCACCGAAGAAGGTCTGGAAACCAGCCTGACCAATATGCTGGCCGACTTCGGTCTGGCCGCCCCCTTTGCCGACCTGCCGCGCGATGTGCGCACATTGGCTCGCATGGCCGTGCGTCAGCTATGCCGCCGCCTGCCACGTGGCTATGGCTCGCGCATTGGCTCGGACTGCCAGATTCAGGTGCTGAACTCCCTGTTCTTTCGTAACAAGGGTGCCTATGTGGTGGGCCGCCTGATCAATCAGGGTGAAGTGCTGCCCTTTTCGATTGCCATTTTGCATCGCCCCTCGGGACACTTGTATATAGATGCCTTGCTGCACACCACGGACGACCTGTCCACGCTGTTCAGCTTTACTCGCGCCTATTTCCTGGTCGATATGGAAGCACCGTCAGCCTATGTGGACTTCCTGTCCAGCCTGCTGCCCCGCAAGCCCAAGGCCGAGCTGTACACCGCCATCGGTCTGCAAAAGCAGGGCAAGACGCTGTTCTACCGCGACTTTCTGCACCACCTGTCGCACTCGCACGATCACTTTGATCTGGCTCCCGGTATTGCCGGTATGGTGATGACGGTATTCACCCTGCCGTCCTACCCCTATGTGTTCAAGCTGATCCGCGACCGGATTCAAAAGCAGGGCATGGACCACGCCACGGTGCGCAGCAAATACCAGCTGGTTAAAAAACATGATCGTGTCGGGCGCATGGCCGACACCTGGGACTACGCTCAGGTTGCCTTGCCCAAGGCACGCTTTTCCGAAGCCTTGCTGGAAGAACTTCGCCGCGAAGTGCCCAGCCTGCTGGAAGAGTCCGAGGACACCATCTTGCTGCGCCACGTCTACATTGAACGGCGCATGACCCCGCTGAACCTGTATCTGAACAAAGCCAGCGACCCCGCCCTGAACGCCGCCGTGGAGCAATACGGCAAGGCGATCCGGGAACTGGCCGCCGCCGACATCTTCCCCGGCGATATGTTGTTCAAGAACTTTGGTGTGACCCGTCTGGGCCGCGTTGTCTTCTATGACTACGACGAAATCCAGCACATGCGCGAGATGAACTTTCGCGCTATTCCGCCTGCACCAAATGAAGAAGCCGAAATGGCCAGCGAGCCCTGGTATCCCATCGGCCCGAACGATGTATTTCCCGAAGAATTCGGCTACTTTCTATTGACCGACCCTCGTATTCGCAAAGCCTTCATGGCCCACCATGCGGAACTGCTGGAGCCTGAATGGTGGACACAGTGCCGCTTGCGAGTGACGCAAGGTCGGATCGAAAATATTTTTCCGTATAACAAAGATCGGCAGCTGCACGAGTTTGCCAAGCGCGCGCCGGTCTCCTCTTTGCAACCAGGAGTCTTTCATGACTAATTCCGTTGTCATCGTCTCGATCGCCCGCACCCCTATGGGCGGCATGATGGGTAGCCTGTCCGATCTGGCCGCCCACGAACTGGGCGCCGTCGCCATCAAGGCGGCCATGGAGCGCTCGGGCATTCAGGCCGACAAGGTCGACGAAGTGATCATGGGTAACGTGCTGCAAGCCGGTCAGGGCCAGGCTCCTGCACGCCAGGCTGCCTTGGGCGCCGGTCTGCCCCAGGGTGTAGCTTGCACCACCATTCACAAGGTGTGCGGTTCCGGTCTGAAAGCCGCCATGTTTGCCCACGACCTGCTCAAGGCAGGCAGCGTGGACGTGGTGGTGGCCGGCGGTCAGGAAAGCATGAGCAATGCTCCCTACCTGCTGCTGAAAGGCCGCGAAGGCTACCGCTACGGTCACTCCACCGTGTATGACCACATGGCCATGGACGGCCTGGAAGATGCCTACAGTCGTGGCACCGCCATGGGTGTATTTGCCGAAGATTGCGCTAGCAAATACGAGTTCAGCCGCGAAGAGCAAGATGCTTACGCGCTGGAGTCGCTGCGCCGCGCTCGCCAAGCCAGCGATGACGGCAGCTTTGAATGGGAAATTGCGCCAGTCACCATCGCTGGTCGCAAGGGTGATGTCGTTGTGGCCAAGGATGAAGCCCCCACCAAAGCCATGCCCGAGAAGATCCCCACGCTGCGTCCCGCTTTCAAGAAAGACGGCACGATTACCGCTGCCAACGCCTCGTCCATTTCGGACGGTGCCGCCGCCATGGTGATCACCACCGAAGAGAAAGCCAAGGAACTGGGTGCAACTCCGCTGGCCCGCATTGTGGCTCACACCCAGCACGCACAGGAACCCGCCTGGTTCACGACCGCTCCAGTCGCTGCTATCCAGAAACTGCTGGATAAAACCGGTTGGAGCGTGGCTGACGTTGACCTGTTCGAGATCAACGAAGCCTTTGCCGTGGTGACCATGGCTGCCATGAAAGAGCTGAACATCCCGCACGACAAGGTCAACATCCACGGTGGTGCTACCGCCCTGGGTCATCCCATCGGTGCATCGGGTGCTCGCCTTCTGGCGACCTTGATCGGCGCACTGCGCAAGACCGGCGGCAAGCGCGGTATTGCCTCGCTGTGCATTGGCGGTGGCGAAGCTGTCGCCCTGGCCGTCGAGCTGGTTTAAAGCAAGCTCATCAGCCGGGCTGCGGCCCGGCTGATTTTATGGGCTTTTCTCTGTTCTCTTTCCAGGCACGCCATGTCAGTTATTGAATCCCGCATCAATCCGCGTTCCCAAGACTTTCAGGACAACGCCTCGATCATGCAGGCCCTGATCCTTGATCTGCGCCAAAAGCTACAGAAAACCGCCTTGGGTGGGTCCGAATCCTCCCGGCAACGCCATGTGGGTCGCGGCAAGCTGCTGCCCCGTGAACGCGTCGAACGTCTGCTTGATCCCGGTACTCCCTTTCTGGAGCTCTCGCCTCTGGCTGCCCAGGACGTCTATAACAACGAGTCTCCCGGTGCCGGCATCATCACGGGCATTGGCCGCATTGCAGGCATTGAATGCGTGGTGGTCTGCAACGACGCGACGGTCAAGGGCGGTACCTACTATCCGCTGACGGTGAAAAAGCATTTGCGTGCCCAGGAAATTGCCCAACAGAACAATCTGCCTTGCGTGTACCTGGTGGACTCGGGCGGGGCCAACCTGCCCAACCAGGAAGACGTGTTCCCGGACCGTGACCACTTTGGCCGCATCTTCTACAACCAGGCCAATATGTCGGCCCAGGGGATTGCACAGATCGCCGTGGTGATGGGTTCGTGTACCGCTGGCGGTGCCTACGTTCCGGCCATGAGCGATGAGTCCATCATCGTGCGCGACCAGGGCACCATTTTCCTGGGTGGCCCGCCACTGGTGAAAGCTGCAACTGGCGAAGAGGTTAGCGCTGAAGATCTGGGCGGTGGCGATGTGCACACCCGTCTGTCTGGCGTGGCTGACCATCTGGCCGAGAACGATCTGCATGCGCTGGAACTGGCACGCCGCTGTGTCGGCCGCCTGAACCGCGAGAAAAAACTGCCCTGGCCGCTGAAAGAAGTCCGCGAGCCACGTTACGACCCGCAAGAGCTGAACGGCATCATCCCTGCCGACACTCGCAAGCCCTACGATGTGCGCGAAGTGATCGCCCGCATTGTGGATGATTCGGATTTTGACGAATTCAAGGCCCGCTTTGGCACCACGCTGGTAACCGGCTTTGCCCATATCCACGGCATGCCCGTAGGCATCATCGCCAATAACGGCATTCTGTTCTCGGAAGCGGCACAGAAGGGCGCGCACTTCATTGAACTGTGCTGCCAACGCAAGACGCCTCTGGTGTTCCTGCAAAACATCACCGGCTTCATGGTGGGCCGCAAGTACGAAAATGAAGGGATTGCCCGTCATGGCGCCAAGCTGGTCACCGCCGTGTCTACCGCGGCCGTGCCCAAGTTCACCGTGATTCTGGGCGGCTCCTTTGGTGCCGGTAACTACGGGATGTGTGGCCGTGCCTTCAGCCCGCGCCTGCTGTTCCTCTGGCCCAATGCCCGCATCTCGGTCATGGGTGGTGAGCAAGCGGCCAGCGTGCTGGCTACCGTGCGCCGTGATGGCCTGGAAGCTCGTGGCCAAAGCTGGAGCGCCGAGGAAGAAGAAGCCTTCAAGGCCCCCATCCGCGAGCAATACGAACATGAAGGCCACCCCTACTACGCCACTGCGCGTCTGTGGGATGACGGCATCATCCAGCCTTCGGATACCCGGCGCGTTCTGGCCCTGGGCCTGTCCGCCGCCTTGAACGCCCCTATTGAAGACACCCGCTTTGGCGTGTTCCGCATGTAAGACAAGGAGACACTGTGTTTCAGACCCTGCTGATAGCCAATCGCGGTGAAATTGCCTGCCGGGTGGCCGCCACTGCCCGCAGCCTGGGGCTGCGTACCGTTGCGGTTTACTCCGACGCGGACGCCGACGCCCAGCACGTACGTGCTTGTGATCAAGCCGTGCGCATCGGTGGCCCCGAGCCACGCGATAGTTACTTGAAGATCGACGCCATTCTGGAAGCCGCCCGTGCCACTGGCGCGAATGCCATCCACCCTGGCTACGGCTTTCTGTCCGAGAACGAGCACTTTGCTCGCGCTTGTGAAGAAGCCGGCATTATTTTTGTAGGCCCACCTGCTCAAGCCATTGCGGCCATGGGCAGCAAGTCCGCCGCCAAGTCCCTGATGGAAAAAGCCGGTGTGCCTCTGGTGCCCGGTTATCACGGCGACAACCAGGACCCCGACTTCCTGCACCAACAAGCCGACAACATCGGCTACCCCGTGCTGATCAAAGCCAGTGCTGGCGGTGGCGGCAAGGGCATGCGCATTGTGGAAGAGTCCAGCGCGTTCCTGGAAGCCTTGCGCTCTTGCCAGCGCGAAGCCGCCAGCAGCTTTAGCGATGACCGCGTGCTGATCGAGCGCTACATCACCAAGCCACGCCATATCGAAATCCAGGTCTTTGGTGACCAGCACGGTGGGTACGTGTACCTGTTCGAACGCGATTGCTCGGTACAGCGTCGTCACCAGAAAGTGATTGAAGAAGCCCCCGCCCCCGGCATGACGCCCGAGCGTCGCCAGGCTATGGGCGAAGCCGCCATTGCTGCGGCCCGCGCCGTGAACTATGTGGGAGCAGGAACGGTGGAATTTATTGCCGAGCAGGATGGGCGTTTCTACTTCATGGAAATGAACACCCGCCTGCAAGTGGAGCACCCCGTCACCGAACTGATTACCGGCCACGATCTGGTGGAATGGCAATTGCGTGTGGCCGACGGCCAGCCTTTGCCTGCCAAACAGGACGAGCTGAGCATCAATGGCCACGCCATTGAAGTCCGTATCTACGCCGAAAACCCCGATAAGGACTTCCTGCCCTCCATCGGTACGCTGCGCAGCTTGCAGTACCCCGCCCATGCGTCCTTTACCTCCGGTGATGTGCGTATCGACAGCGGTGTGCGTGAAGGCAGCGTGATCAGCCCCTTCTACGACCCCATGATCGCCAAGGTCATCACCCATGGTGCTGATCGTGAACAGGCTCGTCGTCGCCTGATTCGCACGCTGGCTGACACTCAGGTGGCCGGTGTACACACCAACAAGACCTTCCTGCAACGTCTGCTGGGCGATGAAGCCTTTGCCCAGGCCGATCTGGATACGGGTCTGATCCCACGTTGCCACGATGCGCTGTTCCCCAGCAATCAGGACGTTCCAGCTTCTGTGCTGGCCTTCGCCGCCTGCGCCGTGCTGACTCATCAGGGTATGAGCGGGCAAGCCCCCAACTCCGACCCGTGGGCGGTACATGACGCCTGGCGTTTGAGCGGGGACTACGATCAGAAAGTGGCCTTGCAACTGGGTGAAGAAGCCCACGAAGTGCTGCTGCAACGTCGTGACAACCAGTGGCAGATCACGCTGGGCGAAACCCAACACGCGCTGCGCTGGCAAGCCGAGGCAAGGGCTGGTTTGGCCAACACCCTGACCTTGCGTCTGTGGCTGGATCAGGTCGAATACCGCGCCCAGGTGCTGCAAGATGGCGACCATCTGCAAGTTGCCCAGGCTGGTTCGGACTGGACCTTGGCCGTGGTCGACACCCTGGCCAGTGCCGGCACCAACAGCCAGGAAGCCCACGGAGGCCGCCTGACCGCTCCCATGCCGGGCAAGATCATTGCCCTGAATGTGGGCGCAGGTGACAGCGTCAAACAGGGCGATGTGCTGCTGGTCATGGAAGCCATGAAAATGGAACACTCCATTCAGGCACCGGCTGATGGCACCGTGGCCGAGCTGTTCTTTGCCGTGGGAGATCAAGTGCCCGAGGGCGCTGAACTAGTCACCATGGAGAGCTGAAACTCCTCCTTCCCAGCCCGTGTAAAACGCATTGCCGGGCTGGAAAAATAGGCGTAAAGTCGCACTAACAAGAGCCCCCGTCCAGGGGCTCTTGCCGTTAAGAACGACTCATGACCGCCCAGCCCCTTACCCCTTACTGTGGTCGCTTTGCGCCTAGTCCCAGTGGTCCCTTGCACGAGGGTTCATTGGTGGCTGCTATGGCCAGCTACCTGGATGCACGCGCCCAGAACGGGCGCTGGCTACTGCGCATTGAAGATATAGACACGCCACGAGTGGTCGCAGGGGCTGACCAGATCATCATGCAGCAGTTGCAAGGTCTGGGCATGCGCTGGGATGGCGAGGTGCTTTGGCAAAGCCAGCGGCAGGCACGCTATCAGGAAGTGTTTGATAGCCTGCGCGAGCGAGATCTGGTCTACGGCTGCACCTGCACCCGCCAGGAGATTCTGGCGGCTTCCATGCCGGTTGCCCCGGATTCGCATGAATATCCCTATGCAGGCACCTGCCGCCACGGCATCCCGGCAGACCGTGCCATCCGTGCATGGCGGCTGCGGGTGCCCGAAGGCGTGGAGCACTTTACGGATCGTTGGGCCGGGCCGCAGCAACAGGACGTAGCCAAAGAAGTCGGGGACTACATCCTTAAGCGCGCCGACAAGCTCTGGGCTTACCAGTTTGTTGTGGTCATTGATGATGCAGACAGCCAGATCACCGATGTTGTACGCGGTGCCGACTTGCTCAGTTCCACCGCCCGCCAACGCGTACTGCAAAAAGTTCTTGGCCTGCCTGTCCCGCGCACTCTGCACGTGCCGCTGGCCTGTGATGAGCAAGGCCGCAAGCTCTCCAAACAGAATCATGCCCCGGCCTTCGACCTGGATCATCCTATGGAGACGCTGCAACGGGTCTGGGCTTTTCTGGGTTTTGCTCCCATGGCTGTAAACAGCTTGAACGAGTTCTGGAGTCAGGCCATCAGCGCTTGGGCGCAACGCTTCCCGCTACCTGAAGACCCAGGCCCGAACAACTAAGTTACGAGCCAAGGTCGGATGCGGATGCGGATGCGGATGCGGATGCGGATGCCACCTAGGGTTTCAAATAAACGACAGTTTCTGCCCCAACAATCGATTTATGTTTCAATCATAAAGACGCCCCGCCGCAAAGGGCGTCTGCCAGAGCAGACCCAGGCAAAAAGCAGTCTGGAGGCGCGAGGCAAGACCCATCCATCCCCTGAACACCCCATTTGCCCCCTACCGCAAATCAGCGTAAAGTTTGGTCACTGGTTACCGAAATCACGCAGTTTTTTTAATCACTTAGGACGGCAACCTTATACCCATGTTTGATATCCTGGTTTATCTATTCGAGACGTATTACAACCCCCAGTCCTGTCCCAAGGCGGAGGTTCTGGCCCACAAATTGGCCGCTATTGGCTTTGAAGACGAGGACATCAACGACGCACTTGGCTGGTTACATGCACTGGGCGAGACCTCGCAACAGTGTCAGCCTACGGCTCAACTCAGTCCCAACAGTCAGCGTATTTTTTCTGAGCACGAACAACATGTGCTGGGCGCTGATGCCATGGGTTTCATCACCTTTTTGCAAAATTCCGGCGCTCTTACCGCCCACCTGCGCGAAATCCTGATTGAAAGCGCCATGACGGTGGACGAAAGCCCGGTCTCGTTGGACAAAATAAAAATTGTCGCCCTGATGGTTTTGTGGAGCCACGAAGCCGAAATCGATCACCTGATCTTTGAAGAGCTGCTCAGCGACGACTCCACCCGTCAGTCCCACTAAGCTGATACACAGGAACCTATTTATGCTCAAGAAACGGCCCCAATAAAGAGGGTCCTTCAACACAAAAAGCCAAGGCCCGAATCCGACGCCACATCGGATTCGGGCCTTTTTGATTAGGCTTGCTGCTGACTGGCTCTGGCTTGGCTGCCTCTAGCGAAACAAACCCCAGATACAAAAAAGCCGGATTGTCTTTATTAGAGACAATCCGGCTACAAGCTATTGAGCGCAGTTGTTCAGCTCAGGCTTACTTGATTTCCTTTCTGTCCTTGTCCAGCATCGCGCGCAGCAGGCTTTGACCACCCTCGACCACCGCAAACTCGCCATAACGGGCGGCATCGAAGCGATCTGCCGAACCTTCAGCGAAGAACCAGGCATCTGTTCCAGGCGTCCAGTTACTGCGGTGACGACGCATGCGCAAGCGCATCACATCGGAAGGTTCAGCCACAGGGCCTCCTTCACTCCACAGACGCTCCTGGCCGTCCTGCTCCAGATAAACACCCTTGAGCTGCGCCACCTTGTTCTCATCCAGCTGCACCGCCACAACAACCCATTGCTGAGCGTCCATCTTGGCAAGCGCATCCTTGGGCAAGCCCCAGGACAGGGTAGACAAGTTCTGCGACAGGGCAAAGTTCAAGGACATATAGTCGCCCTGCATCAGCGAACGGGGATCCACCGGAGCCAGCTCCAGCAAGACCGTCTGACCATCGCTCAAGATACGTTCTTTTTGCACGATGGCCACGTTGGCCACACCCAGCACCAACACAGTCCCCAATAGAACACTGGCAACAATACCCTTGGGTGCCTCCTGCGGCGCTGCTAACGCCGCTTTCTTCTTGCGGCTCAACTGACCCAAATAGGCAAAGACCAGACATCCCACTCCGGTTGCCAGCAACAGTTCGGCCTTGTCCAGCAAACTGATATTCAGGATGTAATACAGACGCCAGAGGCAGAACAGGCCCATTGCCACGGCCACCGCCAACAAGCTGAGATAACGCCAGGCATAAGCCACCAGAATCCAGCTCAAGGCCAGGGCCACTGGCGGATAGGGTGTCCAGACCGCGCACAAAGCGGCCATCCCCAGCAAGGCAATGCCATAACCCAGGGGCTGGTCACGCCAGCCGCGCCAATAAAACGCCAGTATCGCCAAAGGAGCCATGGCCAGCAGAAAGCCAGCTACGGTCAGGTACGGCCGCGACTCGTCCCAGAAGGGCATGGAATAAAACAGCGTGCCCGCCGAAACAAGATGAATCTGGGAAGCGAGCAGCAAGGACCAGAACAAGGGCAGCCAGAAATGCGGCTTGCGCTCACCACGCAGATAAAAATGCCCCAGCAACAAGGCGGCAAAAAACATGAATGCCGCGGGCATTTCCAGCACCCAATAAGGCATCATGGTCCAGCGATCAAACAAGCGCTCGATCACCAGAAACTCGATCGCGGCCAGTGCCCAAATCACCAGCAACATGCGCAATACGAACTGGCCTTTGGCAAGTCTGTACAGCAAGGTGCTGATCACGACGGCTATCATGGCGCTGGCCTCAGGTGGCCAGGGGTAGCGCATGTCCACAAGCGGCACGCTCAGCAAGAGCAGCGCACACGCAACCCAGCCGCCGACCAGATCCCGGCTGGGTACGGTGTGAGCCTTGCCAAACAGCACGGGGGACACCAGAGCCATGATGCCGCCCAGTACACCTAGCGCTTCCAGACTCAAATCCAGAGAAACAGCCAGGTACAGCAGAATAATCAGCGGTAACAGCAGGTAGAGGAACAGCTTGATCACGCGCAGATACCAGGGGTGATGCTCGTCACTATCCTGAGCGTCAGCTTGAACACTAGCCTGTGCGTTGGCCAGGGTCTCTGCTGTTGAGGCGGCAGGACTTGTTGCCATCGCTGCGTTCACTGGTGCTTGAGTTGCGGCCGCTTCGCCACCATGAGTCCGTCGCCAATGGACGACCTGTTGCTGCAGGAAGCGCAGCAAGCCCAGGCCCAGGCCCACAATCACCACCACGATCAGCAGAAACGCATCGCTTGCATACTCGATAATCAGCATGCTCAAGGAGCCATACGCACCGAACGAGGCCAAGGACATGATCAGCAAATCCGGGCGGCGGTAGTGATAAATACCGTACAGCACCAGGAACAGGACCAGTCCCAGCAGGAAGTTGCCTTCCATGACCTGGGCACCGATGAAAAAACCCACCGCAATTGCTGCCACACGCGGCACGATGCGCCACGGGTCATGACGCGCACGCCAGATGGTTTCGGCGGCCAGCAACAACAGCGCATTGACTGCCAAAGCTAGCAAGGTCTGCGAGGTGTAACTGCGCCCGAACCAGCCCAAGCGGGCAACATCAATCCACAAGTACAAGGCGGTATTGATCAGTACCAGCCACAGCACCGACAGAAAGACACTGCGCACTGTGAATACCCAAGGTATGATCAGCACAGTCCACAATGCGAAAAGCTGCCAAGGGTCTGCGCCAGTCTGATAAGTCTGGCCAATCAGCGCCAGCAAACCGCCCGTGGCCACGGCGGCCAGGCCGGTCAAAGCAGCAGGCACTCCCAGATCATGACCCCAGCCACCGGAACGTCGGCGAAACAGCAAGGCCAGCCCTGCAGAAACCAGCACGGCGCCTTGAGCCAGGGCAAATTTGGCTACGTGCCCCCAGTTTTCCCAATTGGCCGCAATCCAGGTCACCAGACCACTAGCGAGCAGCAAAACGGCCAAACCCCAGGCCAGTTTTGTCAGAAACACTCGCCAGTCTGTGGGCCATACGTTAGTCTTGTCAGGTCTCATAACTTGCATAGAGGGATAAGCACCTCGTATCATTTCGCGCATTGCAGCGCAGTTGCTGTCACTGGAATCATATGGATAAAACACTAATCATTGCCGAGAAACCTTCAGTCGCCGTAGATATCTCGCGGGCATTGGGCGGTTTCACTCGAGAAGGTGATTATTTCGAAAGCGATCGCTATGTGCTGGCCTCCAGCATCGGCCATCTGCTGGGCCTGGTGGCCCCTAATGATCCGGTCCGCGGCAAGTGGAGCTTCACACATCTACCTGTTATTCCCCCTCAGTTTGAGCTCAACCCGACTGACAAGAAATCGACTGAGCGCTTGAAACTGCTGGTCAAGCTGATCAAACGAAAAGATGTCACCGCTGTTATTAATGCCTGTGACGCGGGGCGCGAGGGTGAGCTGATTTTTCGCTACATTATGCAGTACGCCGGCGCGAAAAAACCGGTGCAAAGGCTTTGGTTACGTTCGATGACACAATCGGCGATCCGTGAAGCATTTGAAAACCTGCGCGACGATGAAGACATGAAACCGCTGGAAGCGGCGGCCCGTTCGCGCGCTGAAGCGGACTGGCTGGTGGGCATTAATGGCACGCGTGCCATGACGGCTTTCAATAGCAAGGATGGCGGTTTTTTCAAAACCCCCGTGGGCCGTGTGCAAACCCCCACGCTGGCTATCGTGAACGAGCGCGAGAACCGCATTCGCCAGTTCGTGTCGCGCGATTACTGGGAAGTACATGCAGACTTTATTGCCGCTGCAGGCCTGTACACCGGCCGCTGGTTCGATCCCAAGTTCGTCAAAGACGAGCATGACCCCGAGAAAAAAGACTCGCGTCTGTGGTCCCTGACGGCGGCCCAAACCATTGTGGCCGCGTGCCGCGAGCAACCCGGCGTAGTCACCGAGGAATCCAAGCCCAGCACGCAGATGTCGCCCGCCTTGTTTGATTTGACCTCGCTGCAACGCGAAGCCAACTCGCGCTTCGGCTTCTCTGCCAAGACCACCTTGTCCTTGGCGCAGACGCTATACGAACGCCACAAGGCGCTGACTTACCCCCGTACCGATTCGCGCTATCTGCCTGAAGACTATATAAGTACGGTGCAAGAAACCATGCGTGCGCTGGCTGACAGCGGTACGCCTGCCAGCGCTTCGGTACAGCCGTTTGCGCAGGAAGTGGTCGAGCAGAAATGGGTCAAGCCCAACCGTCGGATTTTCGACAATAAAAAGGTTTCGGATCACTTTGCCATCATCCCCACCTTGCAGGTGCCTCGGGAGCTGAGTGATGCCGAACACAAAATTTACGAGCTGATCAGCCGTCGCTTCCTGGCCGTGTTCTTCCCGGCCGCGGAGTTCCGCGTCACCACGCGTATTACGCAGGTGTCCGGTCACCACTTCAAGACGGAAGGCAAAGTGCTGGTCAAACCGGGCTGGCTGGCTATTTATGGCCGCGATGCCCAAGGTGAAGATGCCTCCCTGGTGCCGGTTGCTGACGGCGAGAAGGTTCGCACTGAAGACGTGAACACCAAGGCCCTGGCTACCAAGCCACCTGCACGCTTTACGGAAGCGACCCTGCTGTCGGCCATGGAAAGCGCCGGCAAACTGGTAGATGACGAAGCCTTGCGCGAAGCCATGTCCGAGCGCGGTCTGGGTACGCCAGCCACTCGTGCTGCCATTATTGAAGGTCTGCTGAACGAAGCCTACTTGCGTCGTGAAGGCCGCGAACTGGTGCCTAGCGCCAAGGCACGTCAACTGATGACTTTATTGTCCGGTCTGGGCGTGAGCGAACTGACTTCGCCCGAACTGACTGGCGAGTGGGAGCACCAGCTCAAGCAGATCGAGCAACGTCAGCTGGATCGGGACGTGTTCATGCGTGAAATCGCGCAGATGACGCAAGTTATCGTCAAGCGCGCGAAAGAATATGAGCGCGACACGGTTCCGGGTGATTACGCGACCTTGCAGACTCCATGCCCTAAGTGTGGTGGCGTGGTCAAAGAAAATTACCGTCGTTATGCCTGCACGGCTTGCGATTTCTCTATCGGCAAGCACCCCGGTGGTCGCACCTTCGAGCTGCCTGAAGTTGAAGAGCTGCTTGCCAAGAAAGAACTGGGCCCACTGCCTGGTTTCATCAGCAAGATGGGTCGTCCCTTTGCGGCACTTTTACGCATTACCGACGAGTACAAGCTGGAGTTCGACTTCGGCCAGAACGACGACGATGATGACGAAGCCCTGGATTTCAGCGGCCAGACCCCGGTCGGCCCCTGCCCCAAGTGCCAGTCTCCCGTCTTTGAGCACGGTTTGCGCTATTTGTGTGAAAAGTCCGTTGGCCCTTCCAAGAGCTGCGACTTCCGTAGCGGCAAGGTGATCTTGCAGCAAGAGATCACCCGCGAGCAGATGGCCAAGTTGCTGGGTGAGGGCAAGACAGACTTGCTGGATGGTTTCGTGTCCTCGCGCACCAACCGCAAGTTCAAAGCCTTCCTGGTGCGTCAGGCAGACGGCAAGATCGGCTTTGAGTTCGAGCCTCGTCCAGAGAAGCCAGGTCGCAAGTCGGCCGCCAAGAAAACGGCGACCAAAGCGGTGGCTAAAAAGACGGCCGTGAAGAAAACAGCGGCTAAGAAGACGAGCGCTAAAAAATCGGCCACCAAAAAAACGGCCGCTAAAACCGCACAATAATCTGCCGGCCCACTACATCGATCGCAACAAGGCCCGCGCCATCAACTGCACCCCAAAAGTTGGATATTGATCCAACCTTTGGGGTGTTTTTTATGCCCCACCACGTGACACCTCGCTAGCCGACCCACCCGCATTTTCTCTGTCAGCCGACTTATATTAAAATAAGAATCGTTTTTATTTACCTTGCCGATTCTGCTCCTATTTTTGCCTCGCAGGCAGCTTCCCACCCATGCCGACAGAACCCCGTGCTTCATCCCGCCACCGGCGCAATTCGCTGGTCGACGCCTTATGCGAACACTACGATGATCTGCTGGCTCAATTACGCCGCCGCTTTGGTGCTCATCATTTTGCACAGGATGTGCTGCACGACGCCTGCCTGCGTTTGCTGGAACGCCCCCAGCGCCCTGAACCCCGCTCCCCCCTGGCCCTGCTACGGCGCATCTTGCACCATCTGGCGATTGATCGCTACCGCCATGACCAGCGCCGATGCAAGCACGACGAGGGTCACTTCTGGCCCGAAGACCAGGTATGCCCGGCGGCCACTCCTGAACAGCATGCGTGTACCCGTCAAGCATTGGACCACCTGATGCAAGCGATTCAGACGTTGCCTCCCCGCTGCCAGGAGGTATTCATCTTGCATAAGATTCACCATATCAGCCAGGCAGACGTCGCTCGCCTGCAAGCTATCTCGGTCAAAACCGTAGAAAAACATATACGGCTGGGCATGGCGCATTGTCGCCGTCATATGGAGCGTTATTAAATGAGTTCCACTCCTGGCCCCATCCCGCCCGCTCAAGATCCAGCTACTGAATCCCAACTGGACGAACTGCTCAATCAAAATCAGGGAACACTGCGTGAGCAATTTCCTTTGCCAGACCTAGAACAACTGGCTCGCCAGGCCAACGAACGTAAACGCAAACGAGAACGGCGACGCGCTAGCTCCGGCTTGCTGGTTCTCGCAATCGCGGCAACAGGACTGTGGTACGGGAACCCGGCTTGGCAACACGAATCGATTAGCAGCATGGCTCACGCTCAGCAACGCGTTACGCTATCCGATGGTTCGATCGCCGTCCTGGACCGTGATACCCGGCTATCGGTCACCTGGCGGCTACGTAGCCGGGACATACAGATGGAGCAGGGCCGGGCATATTTCGATGTCAGCCACTCGGCCTGGCGTCCATTCCAGGTGCAGGCCGGCACGGTACAAGTCCGCGTCCTGGGCACACGTTTTGCGGTTGAACACAAGCCCGATACCGTTGCCGTGATCGTAGAGCAAGGACGGGTGCAGGTCCGCGACCAGGCACATCACCCGGACATCCTCCGTGTCTTGCAGGCTGATCAACGGCTGCTAGTCGATGCTGCCGGGATGGGACAAATTGAAACTGTGCAGGCCGACACGCTGCTGGCCTGGCAACGCGGTCAACTGCTGATCAATGATTTACCCCTGGAGCAAGCATTGCATCAACTACAAGCTTATCTGCCGCAAACCCTGCGGGTGTTGGACCCTGCCTTGGCCCAACGCAGAGTCAGCGCCGTTTTTCAGCTTACGGCTTTGGACCAACTGCCAGCCTTGCTACCCCAGGTCTGGTCAATCGAGCTTCAGCCACAGGCTGATGGCAGCCTACTGGTCCTCCCCCTTAAAAAGTAATTCTTTGTAAGCGAGGTAGGGAAGCCGGTCTTCTGAATCGGCTTAGCTATATCAGTCCTCCTTTCAAGGTACTTTGTCCATGCGCCTGACGCTCTCTACTCCCTTGGCTGTCCTGGCTCTGGCCAGCATTGGCACCGCTGTTCATGCCCAGACCCTAAGTTTCAATCTACCCGCCCAGCCTTTGGGCACCGCGTTAACCCAGATTGCCAGTCAAGCAGGCATACAAGTCTTTTTCACTCAGGATCTGGTCGAGCATCGCCTGTCTCCCCCCTTGCAAGGCAGCTACACCGCTGCTCAAGCCTTGCACGCCGTACTGAACGGCTCGGGACTGGCCCCTCGGCAGGTCGGGGCCGACTCCTACACCTTGCAGACCGTCCCTTCGCAGGCCCAGGACGCCCCTATCCGACAAGGTGAGACACTGGCCGCCGTTACCGTTGTGGCCTCACGGACCCCAAAATCCATTGACGAAACCGCCAACACGGTCTGGGTCATTGACTCAAAACAAATTGCCGAGCAAACCGGTGCAGGCGCCTCCCTGAAGCAAATGCTGGGACAACTGATTCCCGGACTGGATCTGGGAGGGCAATCCCGCACCAATGCAGGCCAATACCTGCGAGGCCGTCCCACTCAAGTCATGATCGACGGCATTTCTCTGAACGGCTCGCGTCAGTTAAGCCGACAGTTTGATTCCATTGATCCTTTCAATATCGAACGCATTGAAGTCCTGTCAGGGGCCACCGCTATCCACGGAGGCAACGCCACAGGCGGGATCATCAATATCATTACCAAACGCGCCGAACCCGGTCCGGCTCGGTTTGTCTCCGAGCTGGGGGTACGAAGCGGCTTGCAAGCGGGCGATGACCTGAACACCACCCTGTCGCAATCCGTAGAAGGCGGCAACGACACCCTCCAAGGGCGACTGGCCTTGTCACTGACCCGTAATGGCGGCGCCTATGACAGTCAAGGTGAACGCGTCCTGCCCGACATTACACAAACAGACTTGCAATGGAACCGGTCCCTGGATCTGATGGGCTCTTTGAATGTGGATCTGCAAGAGGCGGGCGAGTTGCGTCTACTGGCGCAATACTACGATTCCGGCTTTAAACCGGGCAAAGCCCTGTGGCTACGTCCCGGTCCCAATGACAATATTCTCAACCCGTCGGAACTGGATATACGCAGCGGTTTTGACTCGGACTATAAGCCCCGCACCGAACGCCAGATTCTGGCGGCGGACTACTTCAAGGGTGATGTGCTCGGTGGCCAGGACCTGTATCTGAAGGCCTACTATCGCAATGAATCCATGCGTTTTTATCCCTACCCGGATTCAGACGCCAACCCGCTTGTTCCAGGCAAACGCATCTACAACTGGAGTGTTTCAACTCAGGAAACCCAGACGTACGGGCTGAAAGCCATGCTCAACAAGGACTGGGACCGCTTCAGCTTGAACTACGGTGTGGACTACGATCACGAAACCTTCAAAGCCACCCAAACCATGTTCGACATCAACAAAGCGATGGACAGTGGGGGCCTGGAGTTTGACAAGGTGGCCAGCCTGCCGCGCTACCCCGGTTTTCGCAATCACATATTGGGGGCCTTCGCACAGGCTGACCTGCATCTAACTGACAAACTAAGCCTGAGCGCTGGAGTGCGCAAGCAACACGTCCGTGTGCAGGTGAATGACTTTGTTCAGGGGATACAGCAACGCCTGGTTCTATCGGGCTACGGCCAGTCTGCCGATTCCATTCCAGGCGGGCGCAACAGCTATGGGACGACCTTGTTCAATGCCGGCTTGATCTACAAGCTCAGCCCGGCACAGCAAGTATGGGCGAATTACTCCGAGGGTTTTGAACTGGCCGATCCTGCTAAATACTATGGAACAGGCGCCAGCTATTCACTGATCGACAATCACTGGACACTGGGTCGCCACATCAGCGTGACAGACTCCTCCATGGCGGCCATCAAAACCCGCTCGACCGAAGTGGGCTGGCGCTACAACGACGGCCCACTCTCTGCCCAGGTCGCCTTGTTCCATTCGCAATCGGACAAGTCGATCGCCCTGAACCGCAGCACGTTAAATATCTCACTGGTGGACTCCAAAGTACGTAACTACGGTCTGGAAGGACAAGTAGACCTGCGCCTGAACGATGGCTGGAGCACGGGAGCCAGCTTGCTCTTGATTCGCAATGAAGAGCTGAAAGACGGCCGCTGGCAGCGACGCGGTATTTACTACTCCAGCCCGTCCAAAGCCACCGCCTATATTGGCAAGCAAGGCAATAACTGGGCCGTACGCGCTCAGGTGGCCCATTCGATGAAACTGCGCAGCGACATCCCCAGCGTGGGCGGCGGTCAGCAACAAGAATCCTTGCCCAGCCTGACACTGGTCGACCTTCTGGGACGCTACCAGTTCGATCACAGCGCACAAGTCAAAGGCACGCTGTCACTGGGGATTCAGAACCTGTTCAATAAATCCTACGAAACTCGATGGGGTCAGCAGGCCAAGCTGATCTACAGCGGCATTATCTCCCCCAGCGTGCTGGATTTTCGGGGCCAAGGGCGCACCTACGCGCTGACCTACACCCTGCAATACTAAGGAGCTTTCCCATGCGAACCCGTTGGATAGTTGCCCTGCTGGCCACCAGTGGCGCACTGGCCTTGCCAGTACAGGCGCAACGTATGTGCAGCCCCACCGCCAGCAACTTACAAACAGCCGTGGGGCCGGGCGTTTACGAGTTGGCCTACAGCCCCAGCCAACAAGCCGTCTATGCGGCAGTGGCCGGTGGCTTCAAAGACGATGCACTACCTAGCAGCCTGGTGCAGCTCGATGCCGCCAACTTGCAGGAAAAAAGCCGCCTGCTCTTGCCTTATCGCGCCTTTGGTCTGGCCTTGGACGATCAGGCCAAGCGCCTGTACGTAGGCCACTCCCTGCAAGGGCGCATCAGCGTAATCGATACACAGCGCAATCGCAGGCTGCACACCGTACAACTGAGCCAGCCCCGCGCAGATGGCAAGCGCTACGAGCACGACTTGCGTGGCCTTATTCTGGACAAAACTCAAGGCCTGCTATTTGTACCCGGCCTGTCGGCCGGCGAAAGCGTACTCTTTGTGCTGGATAGCCAGAACCTTGCCCTTAAGGCCCGTATCCCCGACCTGGGCTTTTATCCCACCGGCTTGGCCCTGGATGAACAAGGCGGGAGATTGTATGTCTCCACGATGGCGGCGGAAATCGTGGTAATCGACACCCGAGCCTTGCGCATCCAGGAACGCTGGACTCTGCCCGGCGTGCATCAACCCATCAATCTGGCCTACCACCAGGATCACCTTTATGTGACTGACCAGGGGCTCGATTCCATTACTCCCTGGCAACAGCGGCTTTTGCCCCAACGCGACTGGAGTGGATCACGCCAGCAAGTGCTGATGCTCGATGCCACAAATGGGCGGATTCTCGCGGCACAGCTTGCTCAGGGCAATCCACTGGCAATCAGCGTTGACCCCGCGGCGAACCTGGCCTACGTGTCCGAGCGTAGCGACCGACGTGTTGCCGCCTACACACTGGATACCTTGCGCCCGGTAGCCGCAGCCACCACCGACAAGCTGACCAACAGCCTAGCGCTGGATACCGGCAGCGGACGCGTCTATGTGTCCTTAAAAAACCCCGCTAAAGGAGAGGAACTGACGCAGGAGTCTGTGGGCCTGCTCTGCTTTGAACCCTGGTCGGGCACGCCTCAAAGCGGCCAGTAAAACAGGGCCTTGGCCAGCACCACTATCAAGAGAACGTGGGCGAAAACACTCAGATGAATGATCCGGGACCGGCGCGCCGTCATGGTTTTGCGCCGGCTCATCACCATAACGGATAGAAAGTGTCCAAATACGCTTAGCGCTAGAGTGATCTTTACGCCCAGTATCCAGGCCCTGGCCCCGCCGACCTCAAACAAGGCCCGATGCTGCCAGGCCAGACTCAAGCCCGCACCGTAGAGCAATAACAAAACCCAAGGCATGATGCGGCGCGCCCGCCGCCCCAAGGCATACTCGAACTCCCGCATCGATGGGCGGGAAACCTGACGCGCCAAAGGCGACAACATCAGCACCTCGAAAAACACAGTGCCGATAAAAAAAATCGCAGCCAGAAGGTGAACCAACAACAGGAGGAAATAGCTCATGAACAGCGCTCAGGAAAGCAGACGATTCATCAACGGTACACCAGGTCTCGCGCCCACAAACTGACTTCTGGCACATAGCTGATCAGCATCAAGCAAGCCAGGATGACGACTACAAAAGGCAGCAGGGGACGTATCAGTTTTTCCAAAGAAATCCCGGCCACTGAACAAGCCGCAAACAGGTTCACACCAAAGGGCGGTGTCACCATCCCCAAGGCCAGATTGACTACCATGATGATGCCAAAATGCGCCGGATCAATGCCGAACTGCACGGCCACCGGCAACAACAAGGGAGCCAGCACAACGATCGAAGCCGACGTTTCAACGAACATCCCCACCACAAACAAGGCCGCGTTCACACCCAGCAAAAACATCATGGGGCTACTGAACAATTCCCCCAACCAGATCCCCATGGCAGCCGGAATGCCGGTGCGATTGAGCAGGAAGCCAAACACACCCGCATTGGCGATGATGAACATGATGACCGCCGTGGACACCACGGAACGATGCAGCACCTTGGACAGGTCGCCCCATTTAACGCTGCGGTAGACAAACATGCTCACGATCAAGGCATAGACTACCGCCACCGCCGAAGCCTCGGTAGGCGTGAAAATACCCCCGTAAATCCCGCCGAGAATAATCACCGGCATCAACAAGGCCAGCCACGCCTGACGGAATGCCGTCCAGACACCCAAACGACCCACACCGTCCTGCAAACCCAGACCATGGCGACGTGCATACAGCCACACATAAAGCATCAAGGCGCCGCCGATCAACAAGCCAGGGCCAATACCCGCAACGAACAGCTCGCCTACCGACGTGTCCGTGGATACGGCAAACAAAATCATGGGAATGGACGGCGGGATGATCACCCCCAACTCCGCCGCTGAGGCCTGCAAGGATGCCGCGAACGGTGCCGGGTAGCCATGCCGGACCATAGCAGGGATAAGAATTGCCCCGACCGCAAAAGTGGTTGCCACACTGGAACCGGCCACCGCCGCAAAAATCATGCAGGTCAGCACACAGCTGCAAGCCAGACCACCCTGCACACCACCCACCAGGCTTTTGGCAAACTCCACCATACGGTTGGACATGCCGCCCGACTCCATCAGGTTGCCTGCCAGAATAAAGAAGGGCACAGCAACCAGAGGATACTTGTCCAGAGCTGCATACAACTGCTGGGCGATGACCAGAAAAGTCATGCGCCCCTCCCAGGCTACCCCCGCCATATTGGCCAGCCCCACGGCAATCGCCACGGGCACCGTCAATACAAAAAACAGCAGCATGGACACAAGCATGATCTGGGACACGATACGGTCTCCGGTCTAAACAGATGCCCGTAGGGCATCGAGAGTTCGGTGGTGCTTTACAGGCACGGAATCAGGTCTTGAATTAGAGCTGCGTGTTATCGACCACAGCAGGCGCAGGTTTCTCCAGCCAACGGGCCAACAGGCCCAAAATGGCCAGCACGGCACCAATCGGGATCGCGATATACACCCAGGAAATGGACCACTCCAGACTAGGCATGGTCTGAAACCGCACCCGCCAGGTCATTTGAATGCCGACCCAGGTCAACAGGCCGAAGAAAGCCAGACACGTAATCAGCACGGCCACATCCAGCCAATGCTGCGTCCGCTTTCCGACCCAGAGCCGCAGCACATCCACGCTTAGCATGGCACCCTGACGCAAGGCCAGACACAGACCCAGCATGACTGTCCAGATCAGAGCGGCACGTGACCAGGCCTCGCTCCAGTCGGCGGGCGACTGGAGCACGAAACGAGCGATCACTTGATAGAACGCAGCCGCCACTGCCGAGAGCAGCAGCAACTGCGTCACCCAGGACACCAGACGAAACAGGCCCTTATCCAGAACGGACAACAGAGCTTTCATGATGAATGCCGTTTACTGAGTCTGACGGATAGATTCGACCAGTTCCTGGCCGAACTGTTTGTAGTACTGGGGATAGACAGGCTCTACCGCTTTGGCAAACGCGGCATGGTCAACTGTATTGACCTGCATGCCTTCGGCCTTGACGGCATCCACGCCGGTTTTCTCGATATCGTCCACGTAGTCACGCATGGCCTGGGCAGCCGTTACGCCGGCATCTTTCATCAACTGCTTGTCCTGATCGGACAGGCCGTCATACACCGCCGGAGACATCAGCACCAAGGCCGGGCCATACACGTGAGCCGTCAGCGACAGGTACTTTTGCAGCTGAGGCAGCTTGGCCGACACAATCACGGACAAGGGATTTTCCTGGCCGTCGATGGTGCCTTGTTGCAGGGCGGTCGCCACTTCCGGCCAGGCCATAGGCGTAGCCAGAATGCCGATTTCACGGAAAGCGGCAATATGAATGGGGTTCTCTGTGGTGCGTATCTTCAGGCCCTTGGCATCAGCTGGGGTGGTGACAGGACGCACATTATTGGTCAGGTGACGGAAACCTTGCTCGCCCCAGGCCAGCGCCACAATTCCGCGTTTGGGAAATTCAGCCAGCATGTCCTGACCGATCTTGCCATCAAGCACATGACGGGCATGTTGCAGGTCGCGGAACAGGAAAGGGATATCGAACACGCCAGTCTTGGGCACAAAGTTCAGGGTTGCGCCGGTAGACACAATCGCCAGATCAATCGTGCCCAGTTGCAAGCCTTCAATAACTTCGCGCTCGCCGCCCAAGGCGCTGTTGGGAAAGGCCTCGATGGTGTAGTTGCCGTCCTTTTCCAAGGCACTGGCAAAGGCTTTTGCACCCGCACCATAGTGAGAGCTGGTGGACAAAGCGTAAGCCAGCTTCAAGGAAGTCTGGGCCGTGGCCGCTCCCGCCGCCAGGCCCAAGCCCAGCATCAAACCTGCGGCCAAAAGACGGTTCTTCATGTGACGGTACATCATGCATGCCCCTCCTGTCTGAATGGATCAGTGTATTTAATGCGTAGTGCTCGGACTGGGACATAGGGGTTTTTACGCCTGTGTCCCAGCCGGGCACCTTATTCTTCTACGTACCAGTTATCTTCGGACAACATGACCTGTTGATGGCCATAGCCCGCTGGCATCATGGGGAAACAGTTTTCCAGCGCCAGCACTTCCACGTTAAGGAAGAACGGACCATCGTGGGCCAGACAACGCTCCAGCGCCGCATCCAGCTGATCGGGATGCTCCACGCGTTCGGCTTCCCAACCAAAGGCGCGCGACAAGGCCACAAAATCGGGCATGGCTTCGTTATAGCTGTGGCTGTAACGACCATCGTGAATCAGCTCTTGCCACTGGCGCACCATGCCCATGTGGCGGTTATTGCACAGAATCACCTTGATCGGCGTGCGATGCTGCACAGCGCTGGCCAGTTCCTGAATATTCATCAGTACCGACGCGTCACCACTGACACACACCACCAGCTTGTCCGGATGCGCAATCTGCGCCCCAAACGCAGCAGGTACGCCGTAACCCATGGTGCCGGCTCCACCCGAAGTCAGCCAACGGCGAGGACGATCAAACTTGATGTACTGCGCAGCCCACATCTGGTGCTGGCCCACATCGGTAGAGACGATGGCATCACGGCCTTCCAGATGCGCGTCCAGACGTTGCAGCAAGTGCTGCGGCAAGATGGCGTCGCTATGAGGCGTCACTTTCAAGCACTCTTGTGCACGCCACACGCCAATACGCTGCCACCAGTCATTCAAGCGACCTTCAGGCAATTCGTGATGCGACAGCTCTTTGCGCAGGGCGCGCAGTAGGGGATAGCAATCACCCACCAGAGCCACATCAGCACGCACCACCTTGTCGATGGAACCGGGGTCGATATCAATATGAATCTTGCTGGCATGGGGGCAGAAATCGGACAGACGGCCGGTAATGCGGTCGTCGAAGCGAGCGCCCACACAGATAATCAGATCCGCATGGTGCATGGCCAAGTTGGCTTCCAGCGTGCCGTGCATGCCCAACATGCCCACGAACTGCTCATCACGTGCAGGGTAGGCACCCAGGCCCATCAAGGTCAGTGTGCAAGGTGCGCCAGTTTCCTGAACCAGGCTGGTAAAGGCATGGCTGGCATCGGCCCCGGAGTTGATCAAGCCACCACCGCCGTAAAACACAGGGCGGCGAGCATGCGCAATCATGGCGGCGGCGCGTTTAATCGCCGCTTCCTGGGCAGAGGCCGGAGCGGCAGGAGCCAAGAGGCTGTCAGCCTCGTCCTGGGCCGGCGCGTCGCTGCTGGCAGCGGGCAGGGTGGCGATCTGAATATCTTTGGGGAAGTCCAGCAGCACCGGACCGGGGCGACCCTGGGTACACAGGCGCAAGGCCTTGGCCGTCAGGGAGGCCACGTCTTCAATACGACGAACCTGGGCATTCCACTTGGTCACAGGGCGGGAAATGCCAATCGCATCGCACTCCTGGAAAGCGGCGGTACCAATTGCGGTGGTCGCTACTTGACCACTAATACACAGGACAGGAATAGAATCACACAAGGCATCGAGCAAACCGGAGGTGGTATTGGCCATACCGGGGCCTGATGTCACCAACACCACGCCAGGTTTGCCGGTGCTGCGGGCATAGCCTTCGGCCGCATGTACGGCAGCTTGCTCGTGACGAACCAAAATATGACGAATTCGCGGTTGGGCATGAAGAGCATCATAGAGCGGTAACACCGCTCCGCCAGGATAACCAAAAATGGTATCTACACCCTGAGCGATCAAGGTTTCGAGCAAGATTTGCGCGCCGTTGTGGGCGGTCGTTTCAAGTGACATGGTTGCGTAGCCCTGCATGTTTTGTAAGATAGAGATCGCCGTCCAGTTTATCCCCTTTTACAGGCTGATTCCCCATGGTCACTCAACGCCAACCCTGGCACGTCGTTAAACCATCCAAACTGCATGGCAACGGCGTCTTTGCGCTACGCGATATTCCAGCCGGAACGCGCATCCTGCAATATGCTGGCAAGCGGCTTACGCCGGAACAGGCCGATGCCTTGTTCCCCGTCAATCCGGATGAGCCTTTCCACACTTTTTTCTTTGCACTGAGCAATGGCAAAATCGTGGACGGTGGTCAGGGAGGCAATGATTCACGCTGGATCAACCACTCTTGCGCCCCCAACTGTGAAGGTCACGAGAACGCCGATGGCTCGCGCGTCTTTATTGTGGCCATGCGCGATATTCCTGCCGGGGAAGAGCTTTTGTATGACTACTCGCTGGTCATCGACGATGAAATTACCGAGGAGCTCAAGCAGAACTACCGCTGCCTGTGTGGCGCTCCTCAGTGCCGTGGCACCATGATTGCCCTGCAATCAGATCGCTCCCAGGCTGTTGCCGACGAGCTACGCGAAGTGGCCGCAGAATTGGATGCGGAAATGGAACAGGCCCGCAAAACGCCGGTTTCATCCAAACAAAAAGCCGCTGATCTGAAGGCCACTGCCATTAAGCAAGCAGAAAAGGGCGAGTCCGATCAGGATAAAGATGAGGACGCGGATAGCGATAAAGAATCCTCAAGCGAGAAAGGCAAAAAGGATAAGAAGAGCAAAAAGAAGAAAAAAGAAAAAGCCAAAAACAAGGATAAAAATAAAGACAAAAAGCCTTCCAAAAAGGACAAAGAAGGCAAAAAAGGGAAAAAGGACCGTAAAAAAGAGTAAGCTGTCCCCCAGCTTGCATTAGCCCAGGCTGCCTCACCGGCAGCCTGCACCCTTGCTAATCACCCGCACAGCAAGCCCGGCAACACCCCTGTCGGGCCTCTCAGAGCGCCACACACAGGCCCATCTGTCGTGCCGGGCCAGGTTTCAGACCTCATCAGCTAGGCGAAGCACCAACCCCCATATTGCGTGTGCCCTCGCCCCCATCCCTATCGTCTCTCCCCAGGCCAATGATGGCCCGCGGGTGCTATTGCACCGGGGGAAATTACTCACTGCCAGCCCCGTCTTTGACCGCTAGCATGTAGCTTTATTGCCAAATCTGACAGACCTCATGGATTCAAGTTCTACAGATACACCTGATAATCACGCCGCCTCGCCCGCCGAATCCGGCCTGCGTATTCCTTTGCAAATAGAGGACTGGGCTTCGGTCCTGATCATGGCGGCCCTGGCTTTAATTACCTTTGCCAACGTGTTTGTGCGCTATCTGACCGATAGCTCCTTTGCCTGGACCGAGGAAATCTCCATCTTCCTGCTGGTGGTCCTGACCATGAATGCCGGTGCCAGCGCCTGTGTGCGCCACTTGCACATTCGTATTGAAGTCTTTGCCGATGCGGGCACGGTGCGTCGTCAACGCCGCCTGGCCCTGTTTGGCATTGGCATGAGCCTGCTGTTCTTTGTCGGCATGGCCATTCTGTCCGGCCGCATGGCCCTGGACGAGTTCGAGTGGGGCGATACCTCGCCCTCCATTGGTGTCCCGACCTGGTGGTACAGCATGTGGCTGCCCATCCTGTCTACTACCCTGAGCCTGCGTTTGCTGGGCATGTGGGTGCGTCGTTGGCAGGCTAAATCATGATTGCAACCTTGCTGTTTGTCATCTTCATCGGCCTGATGCTGGTGGGCGTGCCGGTGGGCGTGTCCCTGGGTATAGGTGGTGCCTTTGCGATTTTGATGTCCAACCTGGATACGCACTGGTTTGGCCTGATGGCCGTGCCGCAAAGCTTTTATGCCGGTCTGGCCAAATACCCCTTGCTGGCCATTCCCATGTTCGTGCTGGTGGGCTCGATCTTTGACCGCTCGGGCGTAGCCAGCCGTCTGGTGAACTTTGCGGTAGCGCTGGTTGGCCGCGGCCCTGGCATGCTGCCCGTCGTTGCCATCGGCGTGGCCATGTTCCTGGGTGGCATTTCCGGTTCCGGCCCGGCCTGCGCGGCCGCCGTGGGCGCGGTCATGATCGGCGCGATGAAACGTGCGGGCTATCCCGGTCCTTTTGCGGCCAGTATTGTGGGAGCGGGTGCAGCCACCGACATTCTGATTCCCCCCTCCATCGCCTTCATTATTTACTCGGTGCTGGTGCCCGAGGCCTCCGTACCTGCGCTGTTTGCGGCCGGTATGTTCCCCGGCATTCTGGCGGGGATTGGCCTGATTATTCCGGCCATCTGGCTATCGCGCCGTCACAAGCTGGGATTGGCCGAGGCCGAGCTGCCACGTCCACCATTCTGGCGCAGCCTGCGAGAAGCCGCCTGGGGCCTGATTGCGCCTGTCATCATTCTGGGCGGGATGCGCCTGGGCCTGTTCACCCCTACTGAGGCCGCTGTAGTGGCCGTGTTCTACGGCCTGTTCGTGGGCATGGTCATCCATCGCACCATCAAGTTCCGCGATCTGTTTTTGATCCTGCGGGAAGCCGCCGAACTATCAGCCGTCATCATGATGGTTGTGGCACTAGCCGGTATTTTTGCCTGGGCGCTGTCCACCCTGAGCATTATTGACCCCGTCACCAATGCCATCATCAATTCCGGTCTGGGCGAGTACGGCATTCTGGCGCTGATGATTGTCATGCTGATTGTGCTGGGCATGTTCCTGGATGGCATTTCGATCTTCCTGATCTTCGTGCCGCTATTCATGCCGATTGCCTACAACTTTGGCTGGCACCCCGTCTGGTTCGGGGTCCTGCTGACCTTGAACGTGGCTCTGGGCCAGTTCACCCCGCCAGTCGCCGTCAACCTGATGGTCGCCTGCCGTATCGCGGGCGTCCCCATGGAAAGCACCCTGCGTTGGGTAGGCTGGCTGCTGCTGGGCATGGGCTCGACCATGCTGCTCGTTATCGCAGAACCCGAGATTGCCCTGTGGCTGCCACGCTACCTGGGCTTTAACTAAAACCACAAGACTGAAACACAACTCATAGAAAGGGAGACCTGACCCATGAAATTACGTCACATTCTGGCCACTCTGGCATGTACAGCCGCCACCCTGGCCGTGGTTCCCACTGCCCAAGCCGCCTACAAATCCGAGTACAAGCTGTCCATCGTGGTGGGTACCACTTTCCCTTGGGGCCAAGGGGCGGTGATCTGGTCCGACCTGGTGCGCGAGCGTACCGATGGCCGCATCAATATCAAGATCTACCCCGGCACCTCGCTGGTACAAGGTGACCAGACACGCGAGTTCACCGCCATTCGCCAAGGCATGATTGATATGGCCGTGGGCTCCACCATCAACTGGTCCCCCCAGATCAAGCAGCTGAACCTGTTCTCCCTGCCATTCCTGCAACCGGATGCCAAAGCCACCGACGCTTTGATCAACGGCGAAGTGGGCAAGGATCTGTTCGGCTACATCGAGAAAGCCGGTGTGGTGCCTCTGGCCTGGGGTGAAAACGGTTTCCGTCAGCTCAGCAACTCCAAGCACGAAGTGACCAAGCCTGAAGACATGAAGGGCCTGAAACTGCGCGTGGTCGGTTCGCCGCTGTACATGGACACCTTCAGCGCCCTGGGTGCCAACCCCACGCAAATGAGCTGGGCAGATGCACAACCCGCACTGGCTAATAAGGCTGTAGACGGCCAGGAAAACCCCCTGTCCATTTACGCCGGTGCCAAGCTGTACGACGTGCAGCAGCAGTACCTGACCCTGTGGAACTACGTGTCTGACCCACTGGTGTTTGTAGTGAACCGCGACGTGTGGAAATCCTGGAGCGAGGAAGACCAGAAGATCGTGCGTGAAGCCGCTATTGAAGCTGGTAAGCGTGAAATCGTGATTGCCCGTACCGGCATCACGGCGGAAGATCCTACCTTGCTCAAAGAGATCGAAAGCCACGGTGTGAAGGTCACCAGCCTGACGCCTGAGCAGCACGCTGCCTTTGCCAAGGCAACCGAAGGCGTGGTCGAGAAATGGACCAAGACCATCGGTGAAGACTTGGTGAAGAAGGCACGCGACGCGATTGCTGCCAGCCGCTAATTAGCTGGGTTTGAAAGACTGAAAGCCGGGCCTGAATGGGCCCGGCTTTTTATTGTCTGGCTGCCCCGCACAAAACAAACCTCATGAAAGCAGCAGCCTACGAGCGCAGCGTGGGGATACTTTCAACCTCCGGGTTACCCTCGAAGAAAGAAATGCCATAAATCGGCGGCACAACCTGAGGGCATTCTTTACAGCCTACAAATATCAAAAACCAGCTTCCTTCTGAGCGATCAGCAAGTCCAAGACACCGTGTCAAAGCACGTTGACCGCTGAGCCCCAAAAAAATCCCGCTTATTCCGTGAAGCGTATCGCCAGCATTTCACCCGTCGCACAAACTTCGCCATTCGCGCTAAGCGACAGGTCCACCCAGACCTTGCGTCCATCCAGCTCACGCAGCTTGCCTTGTACCGTCAGCTCTGTCCCCATTGGAGTGGGACGCCGAAACTCCACTTTCAGGGAGGCTGTCACGCAACGGATCGGCTCCTCGCTGGTGCCCATCTCGATATTCAGATCCTTATAGATGAAGGCTGCCGCAGAAGCGGTGCCATGGCAGTCCAACAAGGAGGCAATCAAGCCGCCATACACATGATTGGGCACGCCACCGCTGTAAATCGGCTTGGGGGTGTAGCGGGCCACGGTATCGTCGCCGTCCCAGTAGCTCTTAAGCTGATGCCCGTCGGGATTATGTTTGCCACAACCGTAGCAATGGCTGAAGTTGTCGGCATAAAAATCTTGAAACGCTTTAACCATATGAGTATCTGCTGTCCTCAAAGAAACCAAGAGGCCGTGCTCCACTTGGTAGCACGGCCTGCTCTCAAACCACTAAAAATGGTGAGTCAGTGCTACGAGCCAACAGCTCACCCAGGCGCAGAGGCACTGACAAGGCCTGCAATATCTTATTGAAACGCCGTTTCCAGGAAGCTGCGCAGCTTGCGCGAGTGCAGCCTTTCTTTGGGCATCTCGCGCAGCAGTTCCAGCGCCCGGATGCCAATATGCAGATGCTGGCCAACCTGACGTGCATAGAATTCGCTGGCCATACCCGGCAGTTTCAGCTCGCCATGCAAAGGCTTGTCCGACACGCACAGCAAGGTGCCATAAGGGACACGGAAGCGGAAACCATTGGCAGCAATGGTGGCGGACTCCATGTCCAGCGCAATCGCCCGCGACTGCGACAAGCGCCGCACCGGCTCGTGGTGGTCTCGCAATTCCCAATTACGGTTATCAATAGACGCCACCGTACCCGTGCGCATGATGCGCTTCAGCTCCCAACCTGACAGCCCGGCCACCTCGGCCACGGCTTGCTCCAGGGCAACCTGAATTTCCGCCAGAGGAGGGATGGGCACCCAAGTAGGCAAATCCTCGTCCAGCACGTGATCCTGACGTACATAGCCATGTGCCAGTACGTAATCACCCAGGCGCTGAGTAGTACGCAAACCGGCGCAATGGCCCAGCATCAGCCAGGCAGCAGGGCGCAGAACGGCAACGTGGTCGGTAATGGTCTTGGCATTGGATGGCCCCACGCCGATATTGATCAGAGTGATGCCGGAATGATCGGCACGGCGCAAGTGATACGAGGGCATTTGCGGCGCGCGAGCCAAAGGCGAACCGGTTGTCGATGCATTCGCACCCGCCGGAGTGATGATATTGCCCGGCTCCACCAGATCTATATAGCCTTGATCATCCGCCTGCAGCACTTCACGCGCCCACTGGCAGAACTCGTCCACATAAAACTGATAATTGGTAAACAGCACAAAGTTCTGAAAGTACTCGGGACGAGTAGCGCTGTAGTGCTGCAAACGATGCAAGGAGTAATCGATACGCGGCGCAGTAAAAGGCGCCAGCGGCAAGGGTTCGTTATGCACGCGCTCCCACGTACCGTTGACGATGGCATCGTCCATATACGCCAGATCCGGTACATCGAAGTGATCGCGCAAGGTGTCACCGGGCGATTCAGGCACGGTTGTCACCGTGGACTGCACACCATTATTCAGGGCGAAATGCAGCGGGATAGGCACGGAGGATTCCCCCACTTCCACCTGCACACCGTGATTGCGCAGCAGCAGTTCCAGTTGCTCCAGCAAGTAATCGTGATAGAGACCAGGAGCGGTAATGGTGGTCATGTACACGCCGGGCTCGACCACATGCCCATAAGACAGGCGGCTATCCACTTCCTGATAGGTATCGACGCGCAAACGCACGGCAGGGTAGCAGGCTCTGAAGCGCTGCCCGCGTGGAAATCCGGTTTCCAGACACTGGGCAAAAGAGTCGCGCAAAAAAGCGGTGTTGCGGTCGTAAATATGGCGCAGCTGCTCCAAAGCCTGGCCGGCATCCTGATAGCCATTGAATGGAATCAGCTCCGGCGTGGACGTGATACGAGAAAAACCGCTGGGATCAGACATAACAAGTATTCCAAGGGGAAACAAAGACAAGCAGATCTGCAAGCATCATAAGCTGTTTATTGTTCCGCCTCCTACACGACTCCATGACAAATTCAGCCGCCTGATCCTGACGCTCATGTACCAGCCGAACAGACAGGCCTGACCGTCTGCCGCTTTCGCGAACCATCGCTCCCCAATACAGACGTTCGGCTATCGGTTTCGCCTGTGCTTAAAGCCATCACCCATATACCTTTGCAATGGCTCGCTTAGCGCCCCAGTGTCTTGCCGTATCCGAGCAAGGCAGCCCAGCCCCAGTCCCAGTCCCACCCAAAGCAAATGTCGTTACTGGTTTTTGACTGAATCACAAGCCCCACTGTCCACACAATGGACACGACTATCGTTGGTTTTGAGACTGAATTTACTCACAGGCCCCATTTAAACAGGCAGCTTTACCCCGGTTTTAGGCAAATTCCATTTTCCCGGGATCAGGCAGGTAGAGCCCTGGCGCAAGCCCTTGACCCAAGACCCTGTTTTTATGCTAATGGCGCTAGACAAGCGGCTTGGCGGGCATATCAGGTATTTCAAGCGGGACCAGATGAGGCAGCTTATGATGGCAAGTGGAAGTCAGGCACGTCTTCTACCTCATATATAAGACTTGCCCAAATCCAGTAAATACATTAAGTATGTAGTCTTAATACTTTTAGTATTAAATCCAGCTAGCGTCAGTCCTTCATAATTTAAGTTATCCAACCTGGCAGTGTGCTCGGCATGCGTGTGAGACATAGCTCGTCATCGCGCAAATTAGCTTGTATTTAGGCTAATTTACAATGGGTTAGCGTATTTTAATGATTTTCGCTTCAAGCATTTGCTCGCCCTCTGATGTCATTTGTGTCCTGGCGCCGCGTGGGTCTTGTCACCCGCGATTTCAGCAAGATCTGAACGTGCTCTTGACCAGGTAATTGCAGTTAGCAAGGCCGTTTTGGCCTGCCGCTGTACCGAATCACTTTTAACTATCAGCAAGGGTACACATGACCACTCGAATCTCCTGCCAGCGACTGCAAGTCGCCGAGGTGCTTCATCAGTTCATCGAACAAGAAGCCCTGCCCGGCACAGGTATCTCCTCCGAAGCCTTCTGGGCTGGTTTCGATAAGCTGGTCCATGATCTGGCACCTAAAAACCGCGCCTTGCTGGCCGAACGCGACCGCTTGCAAGTCGAACTGGACAAGTGGCACACGGCCAACCCAGGCCCCATCACCGATATGCCTGCCTACAAGAGCTTCCTGAGCTCCATCGGCTATCT
Source organism: Alcaligenes faecalis (assembly GCF_005311025.1). Classification (GTDB taxonomy): domain Bacteria; phylum Pseudomonadota; class Gammaproteobacteria; order Burkholderiales; family Burkholderiaceae_B; genus Alcaligenes; species Alcaligenes phenolicus. Next base: position 2,635,158 of record NZ_CP031747.1, read on the forward strand.
GAAAGAAGCGCCTGCCAACGTCAAGGTCAACACGACCAACGTCGACACCGAAATCACCGAACAAGGTGGTCCTCAGCTGGTTGTGCCCATCATGAACGCACGTTACGCGCTGAACGCCGTAAACGCACGCTGGGGCAGCCTGTACGACGCGCTGTACGGCACCAACGCCATCCCTGACACTGACGGTGCTCAGCGTGGCGGTGGCTACAACGCCGTGCGCGGTGCCAAGGTTATCGCCTTTGGCCGTCAGTTCCTGAACGACACCATTCCTCTGGCTCAAGGCAGCCACGATCAGGCTACCTCCTACACCATCGCTGACGGCGCTTTGCGCGTCACCCTGGAAAACGGCGGCACCACCGGTCTGAAAGACGCCTCGACCCTGCTGGGTTACCGCGGTCAGCCCGATGCGCCTGAAGCCATCGTGTTCCTGCACAACGGCCTGCACTTTGAACTGCAGATCGACCCCAACAGCCCCATCGGCAAGACCGACCCGGCTGGCGTGAAAGACATCGTTCTGGAAGCCGCACTGACCACCATCATGGACTGCGAAGACTCCGTGGCTGCCGTGGACGCCGACGACAAGGTCCTGGCATACCGCAACTGGCTGGGTCTGGTCACCGGTTCGCTGACCGAAGAAATCAAGAAAGACGGCAAGGTCTTTACGCGCCGCCTGGCTGACGATCGCCAGTACACCGACCTGAAAGACGCTACCCAGACTCTGGCTGGTCGCTCCCTGATGTTCGTGCGTAACGTCGGTCACCTGATGAGCAACCCTGCCATCATTGACGGCGAAGGTCGCGAAATCCCTGAAGGCATTCTGGACGCCGTGATCACCACCCTGATCGGCATGCGCGATCTGGAACTGAAGAAGAACTCGCGCAGCGGCTCGCTGTACATCGTCAAACCCAAAATGCACGGTCCTGACGAAGTGGCGTTTGCCAGCGAGATCTTTGACCGTGTGGAAAGCCTGCTGGGTCTGGCTCCCAACACCGTCAAGCTGGGCATCATGGACGAAGAGCGCCGCACCAGCGTGAACCTGAAAGCAGCTATTGCCCAGGCCACCGAGCGTGTCGTGTTCATCAACACCGGCTTCCTGGACCGCACGGGCGACGAAATCCACACTTGCATGCAAGCGGGTGCCGTGGTGCGCAAGGCCGACATGAAACAAGCTGACTGGCAGCCTGCCTACGAGCGCAACAACGTTCAGATCGGCCTGCAGTGCGGCCTGCGTGGTCGCGCTCAGATCGGTAAAGGTATGTGGGCCATGCCTGACCTGATGGCTGAAATGCTGGAACAGAAGATTGGTCACGTGAAGGCCGGTGGCAACACCGCCTGGGTGCCATCGCCTACCGCTGCCACGCTGCACGCCTTGCACTACCACCAAGTCAACGTGGTCGACGTCCAGAAGGGCCTGGAAGGCGACACCAACGACTACCTGGACAGCATCCTGACCATTCCTGTGGCCACTGACACCAGCTGGTCCGCCAAGGAAATCCAGGAAGAACTGGACAACAATGCTCAGGGCATCCTGGGTTACGTGGTGCGCTGGATTGACCAGGGCGTGGGCTGCTCCAAAGTACCGGACATCCACGACGTGGGCCTGATGGAAGACCGCGCTACCCTGCGTATCTCCAGCCAGCACATCGCCAACTGGCTGCTGCACGGCATCGTCACCCACGAACAAGTGGTTGAAACCCTGCAGCGCATGGCTGCTGTGGTTGACCAGCAAAATGCAGGCGACCCAGCCTACCAGAACATGGCCGGCAACTTCGAAGGCTCCTTTGCCTTCCGCGCCGCTCAGGATCTGGTTCTGAAGGGTCTGGAACAGCCTAACGGCTACACCGAGCCTTTGCTGCACCAATGGCGTCTGGCATTCAAAGCCGCTCAAGCCTGAAGCACACGATGTCGCCCGGAGCCTGACTCCGGGTAACAGTGTCCCAAAATCCCCATCTTGCTGGTTCAGGATGGGGATTTTTTTCGCCTGCTGACTTGCCCCTTGCGATAACTACGAACTTGCACCGCCGCTTGCAGTCCTGCATGCTGACAAGGCCTGGGCAAGCTTGCCTGTTTCCGTCACTCTTTTCACCCTCTCCGTTTTCGCATGGCTTTCCGTATTTCTCCCCTGCACTTCCTGGCTACGGCTGTTCTGGCTCTCTGCACTACTTGGGCCACGTCCCAGACCCTGGCCCTCAGCTTTGATGACGGCTTCAACCCCAGCACGCAGCCACAGGCCAATCAGTGGAATGAGCAAATATTGACCAGCTTGCGGGACCACCAGATCAAGGCCACTCTGTTCCCATCGCTAGCCCGTATGGGCGGGGAAGAGGGGCTGGGTCTTGTGCAGGCCTGGTCTAGGGAAGGACATCGGATCGGCAACCATACCGCCAGCCACAAAAGCCTGGCCGACCCGGCGCTCAGTCTGGAGGACTTCATTACAGATGTGCAGCTTGCCGATGCCGCGTTCAAAAGCCTGCCCACCTTCACACCCATGCTGCGCTTCCCTTACCTGAAAGAAGGGGACACCATCGCCAAGCGCGACGGTTTCCGTCAGTGGATGGCGGCGCATGATTACAAGAGCGCGCCCGTATCCATTGATGCCAGCGACTGGTATTACAGCCGGGTCTTTGCAGATCATGTGCAAGCAGGCGATAGTGCCAAGGCAGAGCGCGTGAAAGAGCAATACATCCTTCACCTGCTGGACCGTGCCAGCTATTACGATCAGTTGGCGCAAGAGGTTCTGGGACGCAGTCCGGCTCATGTAATCCTCTTGCATACCAACCAGATCAATGCGGCTGCATTGCCGGATGTGCTCGCGGCATTTACCGCCAAGGGTTGGACCATCACATCAACAGAGGCAGCATTTCAGGACCCCTTGTACGCACAAGCCCCCGATACATTGCCTGCTGGGGAGAGCATCATCTGGGCCTTGGCCAAGGCCAAAAACATGCCAAACCTGCGCTATCCCGCTGAAGACTCCGTTTATGAGGAGCCTTTGCTGAAAGAGGCGGGATTGTTGCCGTGAACTCTGGTGGGCTATGGGCTATGGACCATGAGCCGTAAGCCGTAAGCCGTAAGCCGTAAGCCGTAAGCCGTAAGCCGTAAGCCGTAAGCCGTAAGCCAGCTCATGAAAACATCATGTTCACACGGCGACACTGCCTCCTTGTCATGCCCTCCATCACATCTGCTTAATCGCGGTTTGCCGTCCTCTCCACACCTCTCAACCCTGCGGTCGAGCCACAGCGTCTGATACCACTTTCAAACCCACGGCCTAAAATCCCCCTGGTGGTCCCTGTCTGCTTCTTCTCGTTATAAACTCAAACTCATAACGAATTTTACTGACAGGAAACCCTATGAAATCTCTGCTGCTTTCTGCCGCCAGCCTGCTGGCACTGTCCACCACCGCTCAGGCCTCCGACCTGCTAATTGCTACTGGCGCAGGCTACCGCAAACCCGTCACGGAATTGATGGAAGCCTTCAATAAAGAAACAGGCCTGACGGTAGAGAGCAGCTTTGGCAATATGCAGCAGGTCCGGGCTCAGAGCGAGCAAAATCCAGACATTGCTGCCATTATTGGCGACCGCTTTTTTCTGGAACCCATGGGCATTACCCAGCAGTTTGTGAACATCAGCCAGGGTGCCCTAATGCTGGCCGTGCCCAAAGGCAAGACCATTGATTCCATCCAGGACTTGCAGCAGCCCAGCTATGCCCGCATTGCTATAGGCGATGCCAAGAAAACCGTCTACGGTCGCGCCGCCACCACCTGCATGGAACGTGAAAAAATCCAGGCCGAGGGTCGCAGCATTGAAGTCGCCATGCTGCCGCAGGTATCCACCTACCTGCTCAATGGCGAGGTGGACGCCGGTTTCATCAACCGCAGCGAAGCGCTGGCCCACAAGGACAAGCTGGGCACCATCCTGCCCATGCCAGCCCAATGTCACGACCCGATTGATCTGAGCCTGGCCGTGCTCAAGGACCGTCCTACAAGCCCTGCCTTGCAATCCTGGACCCAGTTCCTGGGCTCGGACAAGGCCAAATCCATTCTTGAGCGTCACGGCCTGTGATGTCCGCCTGGATGAGCTGCTCCAGTAGCTCGCTGGGCCTGAGTGTATATGTGCTGGCCGCCACCTTGGTGGCCCAATTGGTTCTGGGGGTAACCCTGGCCTGGGTACTGGCCAGAAAGCGCTTCCCAGGCCACGGATTACTCGATTCACTGGTGAGCCTGCCGCTGGTTTTCCCACCGATTGTTATCGGTTACTTGCTGCTGCTTGCCCTGGGCAGGCAGGGCTGGTTGGCCAGTGCCACCGGCTGGTCACCCAATATTGTTTTTCAGCCCGCGGCCTTGCTGATCGCCGCCTTTATCGCCGGGCTGCCATTGATGGTCAAACCCGTGCAAAACAGCATGAACAGCCTGTCGCCACGGCTGCGTGAAGCGGCAGCCACACTGGGCCACGGCACCTGGTCCTACTTCTTCCGGGTGGAATTGCCCTTGCTGCGCTCTGCCTTGGCCACCGGACTGATTCTGTCTGGCGGACGGGCCATGGGAGAAGTGGGCATTTCGCTGATGTTGGGTGGCAATATCGCAGGTCGTACCGAAACCCTGTCTCTATCTATCTACAACGCCGTCCTGGATGGCGACACAGACTGTGCCAATGCGCTGTCCTGCTTGCTGGGGCTGACGGCATTAGCCTGCTTTTGGGCGCTGCGGCGCTACGGGAATCAAAAATGACGGTTTTTTTTGAACAAAGCCAAATCGACCAATGGATTGGCGAGGATGCCTCCTACCTGGATCTGACCAGCCACATGCTGGGACTGCACAACCAGAACACCACGCTGCGTTACGTCGTGCGTGACCATATCCGCGTGGCGGGCACTGAGGAGGTGGCCGAGATTGTGCGCTCTTGCGGCGGCCAGACCCAGCACTACACCCCCAGCGGCGTGGCGGCCATGCCCGGTCAGACCATCTTGCTGGCACAAGGCCCCGCCAAAGCCTTGCTGCGCGCCTGGAAGGTCGGCCAGAACCTGCTGGAGTTTGCCTGCGGCATCGCCACCCTGACACATCAAGTCGTGCAAGCCGTGCAAACGGTAGATGCCTCGGTGGCTGTGCTGACCACTCGCAAACATGCGCCTGGGGTACGCAAGCTGGCCTTGAAAGCCACACTATCGGGCGGAGCCATGCCGCATCGGCTGGGACTGGGCGAAACCATTTTGATCTTCCCCCAGCACCGCGCGCTGATGGGTGGCTGGGAGGAGGTGGGCCATGCGATTGCCCGTCACAAATACGCCTTGTGCGAGAAGAAAATCGTGATTGAAGCGGCGGATCTGGACGAAGCCTACAGCGCGGCTCAGGCGGGTGCGGACGTGGTGCAGTTCGACAAAGTCCCGCCCGAGACCCTGGCACAAATTGTGCCTGCGCTGCGCAAAGCGCATCCCAACGTCACCATTCTGGCAGCGGGCGGGATTCATGCAGGTAACGCAGCCGCCTATGCCGCAACAGGTGTCAATGCCTTGGTGACCAGCAGCCTGCACTACGCGAAACCGGCCGATATTGGAGTGAAGATCAACTTGGCAGAGCCAGCAGAATCGCAAGAGCCGCTTGTTGCCAGCAAACTGGAAGGGCTGGAATAAAATCACCGGCCGCTCACTATTTGTCAGCCTGACCCACTAAGGTGTTAAGCGAAAACAAGGAAGGTGAGCTCCGGCATTAGAGCCAGTCATCAAACGACAGAGCTGCAAAGCACCACCAATAGAAAAACAGATCGCTGAATCCGACAAAAAATGCGGAAATCAGCATGAACCTTACGCCTGGCATCTGCCCCCTGGCGGCTTGGAAAGCATGCAGCTCCGTGAACACGTTTTCACAAAAAAGGTGGGCTCAGACAGTCTCCTTAGACCCCAAATGCTGCAACAAGCGCTGCATGGGTTTGGATAGGGCGCCCCAGTCCTGATAACACAGGCACAAGGAGCGCTTGGCCCAGGCGTCACTCAAAGGCCGCGCCACAAAGCCATGGCGACGCTTGTAGCGGCTGGCTACGCCTTGCGGCACAATCCCCAGGCCCACACCGTGGGCCACCATCTGGCACAGCCCTTCGAAGGTTTTCATACGGATGCGCTGCACCCAAGCATGGCCTGCTGCGCGAGCATGTTCGTCCAGATGGTCTTGCAGGGCATTACCCGGCATCAGGCCCACGAAGGGCTCATGCAGAACATCCTGCAAGCTCAATTTGCTGTGTGCCGCCAAGGGGTGAGCCGCAGCCATAATCAGCACCAGATGATCCTTGGCCACCGGCTCCAGCACCAGCCCCGGTGCCTGCACTGCATCCGACACCACACCGGCCTGGGCCAAACCGGCGGCAACCGTACGCACAATATCTGCGCTGGTACGCTCTTTCAGCTCGATATGCAGATTCGGCCGTTGTGCCAGCCAGGGAGCCAGACGGGATGGCAGAAAGTCGGTTAAGGCCGCCGTATTCGCATACAGGTGCAAAGTCCCCCGCGCTCCAACAGCGAAATCCTGCAACTCACCTTTCAACAGATCATGCTGGCGCAGCATCAAACGGGCATGGTGGGCCAGCGCCTCGCCTGCCTCTGTGGTGACGACTCCCCGTGGCAGGCGCTCCAGCAAAGCAACGCCGGCATCGTCCTCGATACGGCGCAAACGCTCGCTGGCCGAAGCCAGAGCCAGATTCGCGCGTACCGCTCCCTGTGTGATGCTGCCTGCATCCACAATGCTCAAGAACAAATGCAGATCGGCCAGACCCAGTCGCATCACCACTCCTGAAAACCCTTCGGATAAACCGAAGGATAGCGCCTTAAATCCACATTGTGTGCACTTGCCTGCCACGCTTCAATACAGGCATGCACGAATCTCTCTCTTTCCTTCTTCTGCTCAGTGCCATCTTCCTGATAGCGGGCATGGTCAAGGGCGTTACCGGCATGGGCCTGCCAACGGTAGCCATGAGCTTGCTGGGCCTGATGATGTCACCGGCCTCGGCTGCCGCCTTGCTGGTGCTGCCTTCTTTCATCACCAATGTCTGGCAATGCTTTGTCGGGCCGTCCATGCTGGCTTTGCTGCGCAGGCTCTGGTCCATGATGCTGACCATTGTGCTGGGCACGCTCTGGGGCTCAACGCTGCTGGCCAGTACCTCACCACAGCTATCGGGCATGGCCTTGGGTATCGCGTTGCTGGTGTATGCAAGCTATGCGCTTATCGCCCCCGCCCTGACCGTGTCGCCCCGCTTCGAGCCCTGGCTGTCACCCTTGATTGGTCTGGTGACCGGCGTGGTGACCGGCATTACCGGCGTTTTTGTGATGCCAGCCGTCCCTTATCTGCAGGCCCTGAATCTGGATAAAGACGAGCTGGTGCAAGCCTTGGGGCTGTCCTTCACAATCTCCACCATCGCGCTGGCTGGCGGTCTGTTCATGCACGATGTGTTCAAGCTGAACCAGCTGGGCATGTCTACCTTGGTGATTGTTCCGGCTTTGCTGGGTATGTGGCTGGGACAAAAGATCCGCGTGCGCATCAGCCCGCGCCGCTTCAAGCAATGCTTGCTGCTGTTTCTGGCGGCCCTGGGTCTACAACTGATTATTCGACCTTTTATTTAAGGCTGACCGCAACATGACCCTCTCCGTTTGCGACGTGAATCCGCCGGTGCAAGCGCTTTTAAGCTAAGCCACCACACCGACAGCGTCATTCACTATGTATTGATCCGCCAAGAGCCACCCTCACGGCCAGCACCACATTCTCAAATCGCCTAGCAACGACTGGAGCCACCATGCCAAGCTCATCTCGCCACTTACCCGTACTGGAATATCTGCAACGCCAACTGAATGGCACACTGGCCGAAGGCGAGCACACGCATATGCGTTACCCCACCGCGATTTCCCGGCTACTGAACTTTCGTATTACCGCTATAGATGAAGCCAGCGCCACGCTGGAACTGGACGCAGACGCTGCCTTGCATGGCAACCAGCAGGGCACGGTCCATGGCGGCCTCTTGTGCGAACTGGCCGATGCCGCCATCGGCACGGCCCATTCCACCTTGATGCAGGAAGGCGAGAGCTTTACCAGCATTGATCTGAAAGCCACCTTTCTGCGGCCAGTCTGGCAAGAGCGGCTGCAAGCCCATGCCTGGGCCACGCATCGCGGGCGCAGCATCAGCCATTACCGCTGTGAAATCCAGCGAGAAGACGGCAAGATGATTGCGACAGTGGAAAGCGCCGTCATGACCTTGAAAGGGGATCGGGCCCAGGGGCGTTAAAACTCCTGCTGCCGACTTCTTCAAGCCTCAACCACAGCACCAAGAAGCAGACAGCTTCTTTTAAACTTAAATAAAATAGAAAACCGGCTATCTATCTGTAAATAAATAATATTCTGAAACCGACCAGCCCCGATCAGGGATAGCCCCCATGCCCACCCAGCCGCTCAACTTTTACACTAGGCGCTGGTCACGCGCATCCTTATGCTCTGGAACAAGGGGTTCCCAATGTCGGCAGAAAATGGCTTGGATCTGTCGGTGTTGTACCGCCATCCAATCTTTCATTCGCACAGCGCCGAGCTGTCTCATCAGCCGCTTAGCCGGGCCATTTCCCGGCATGCCCTGCATTGGGGTCGCGGGCGCATCAACACCAGCCTGTACCGTCGCGATATTGATCAGATCAGCCTGATGCGACTGGGCTACGGTGCCGAAGTGGAAATCCAGGCCGATGCCTTCGGGGACTTCTGTCTGGTGCAAATGCCTTTGCAGGGTACGGCCGAATTCATCAGCGATGGTCATCACAAACTAACGGCCTATCCCGGCGATATTGCGGTGGTATCCCCTCGCCACCATGTGCGCACCTTGTGGCAAGCCGGTTGCGAACAGCTGATCGTGAAAATCCCCTACAGCCTATTTGACGGTGTGGGCCATCAGACTCTGGCACAAGAGGGCATGACCCGAGGCTGCGTCTACAAGCTGGACCCCTGTATGGGCCCACAATGGGCCAACCTCATCCAGCATCTGCTTCTGCTACCGACGCAACATAGCGACCGTCCAGCCAACTGGACACAGCATATTGAAAGCAGCCTGGCCTTGTTCCTGCTGTGTCATCCTGCCGATGAACAAGCCGTGCAGACTCTGGTGGATGAGTCCATGGGAGCGGCGGCCCGAGCAGGGCAGATGCGTCTGCTCCAAGCTAAAAACTATGTATTGGCGCATTTGCACAGCAACATCTCACTGGATGATCTGGCGCAGGCAGCGGGTGTGAGTCCCCGCTTCCTGCATCTGCTGTGCCGTCGTCACTACAAACAGTCCCCCATGAGCTGGGTACGCAATCTGCGTCTGGACGCCGCCCATCAGGTGCTGCAAAGCCGACCCCGCCCCAACGTCACCGAGGTGGCACTGGCGCATGGTTTTGGGCATCTGGGGCGGTTTTCTGCCTACTACCAGCAACGCTTCAAGGAACTGCCCCATCAAACGGGGCAGACACGGCACACAAGCATCAAACAGTCCTAGATGAACATGGACTTGTTGATGGGCAGATTGTGCTTCTTACAGTAGCTGGTGTAGTGGTCGATCATCCAGAACACATCAATGATTTCCAGGATGTTGTCATTCTCGTCCAGGAACTCGATAGGCGTGCCCAGGTGGAACAGGGTTTCCATGCCTTCGTCGGACACCAGGGTGTGCGTGCGACCGGGGCTTTCGTGGATGTAATGACCGGCACGGGCCACCCAATCGTATTCCTCGTAGCGCAGGCTGCCGGACAGAATGTAGCCGGTCACCACAGCGCGGTGACGATGGCGCCCCAAAGAACCACCTTTGTCAGCGCGCATGATGTGCACCGAGGTGTTGTTGCGAATATCAAAGCTCAGGTGACGCAGCCAGATATTGGGGCCGAAAGGAATCCAGGGGGAGGTTTCCTCGGACGTATCGAAGTGGCCTTCAACCAGCGCGTATTCGTCGCGTACCTTGTCGATGCGTTTTTCAATGTCGATATAGGGTGGGGTGCTGTTTTGAGTCATGACTTGTCTCTCTCATAGAAATAAAAGCCGCTGTGTTTCCCACACAGTCGGATGCCAATCCCCCCGGATTGACCTGGTTTCATTCTATGAAGCCATTTGGCGCCGAACTATCCAGCTTTGGCACAACGTAGCGGCGCACTATCCAGTTCTGGCACTCCCGCTCCGATCGCTTTATTTGTCCCCGAAAAAGACCGGCGACGAACTCCTGACACAGTTCATGCCCATGCCATTTGGCAGCTCATTTTTTCACATTCAACAATACTGATTTTCATAAGCAAATCAAAAGAGTAAGGACGCTTATCGACCATAAACACATGAGCGAATTGTCTTTCGTGGCAGCGGCGATCAGGCATGTAATACAAGACATTGACTCGCACAGGTGCCCCCGTTTTCTGGCGGCACCTTGTTCTGATTTCACTGCAAGGAATTGCCATGAGCCGCCCTCTGAAAACCGTTATTGTGAATGGGAGCCTGCACCGTCCCTCCCGCACGCAAGTGCTGCTGGATGCGCTACGCGACACACTGAACGACCAACTGGCACTGGACGTGCAAAACATCGAGCTGGTCAGCCTGCTGCCCGAACTTGGCGCGGCCCTGTCCACCGACGCCTTGCCCGCCCATGCGCATCAGGCCATCACCGCCATTGAGCAGGCCGATTTTCTGATCGTGGGCTCGCCCATCTTTCGCGCGGGCATTCCGGGCCTGCTCAAGCACCTGTTCGATCTGATCGACATGAATGCCCTGAACGGCACGCCTGTACTGCTGGCCGCCACTGGCGGCAGCCAACGCCATGCCCTGGTCATCGAACATCAGCTGCGTCCCCTGTTCAGCTTCTTCCAGGCGCTGACCCTGCCCATCGGGGTCTATGCCACGCCCGAGGAGATTCAGGACGGCGAAGTCACCAGCGCCGCCCTGCAACAGCACATCCAGCGCACCGTTGATCTGGCCGTGCCGGTACTGCACAGTATTCAAACGCGTTTGCCGCTGCGAAACTCTGTTCTGGAGGCGCAGGCAGCATGAGCCAAATCACCTCCACCACACCCGATATTTTCTGGTTCCTGCCCACCTCGGGCGATACCCGTTATCTGGGCAAATCCGACTTTGGCCGCGCGCCCACCAACGAGTATCTGCGTAGCATTGCCGTCACCAGCGAGAACCTGGGTTATGACGGCTTGCTGATTCCTACCGGCGCCTCCTGCCTGGATCCCTGGGTGGTGGCGGCCAGCCTGGTTCCTGTTACCCAGCGCATCAAGCTGCTGGTGGCACTGCGTACCTCTTTGGGCGCACCCGTTTCCAGCGCACGTCAGGCGGCGTCCCTGGACCAGGCCCTGCATGGCCGTTTGCTGCTGAATGTGGTGCCCGGCGGCGATGCCACCGAACTGGCCGCCGAAGGCGTGTTTCTGGACCACGATGCCCGTTATGAATACGCCCATGAATACCTGACGATCTGGCGTCAATTGCTCTCTGGCGACACCGTAAATTTTCAGGGTAAGCACTTCAAGGTGGAGAATGGCCGCAACTTCTTCCCGCCTATGCAAAAACCCTATCCGCCCTTGTACTTTGGCGGCTCCTCGGACGCCGCCCATGAGCTGGCTGCCGAGCATGTCGATGCTTACCTGACCTGGGGCGAACCACCGGCTGCTGTGGGCAAGAAATTTGAGGACATCCGCCGCCGTGCCGCCGCCCGTGGTCGCAAATTGAGGCTGGGGGTGCGCTTGCACGTGATAGTACGTGAAACCAATGAAGAAGCCTGGGCCGAGGCGGATCGTCTGATCAGCAAATTGACGGACGAGGACATTGCCAAAGCACAGGCCAACTACGCCAGCATGGACTCGGTAGGCCAGAAACGCATGGCGGCCTTGCATGGTGGCCGTCGCGATCAGCTGGAAGTCTCGCCCAATCTGTGGGCAGGGGTGGGGCTGGTACGGGGCGGGGCAGGCACCGCACTGGTGGGCGACGCCCAAACCGTGGCCCAGCGCTTGCAGGAATACATAGACCTGGGTGCGGACTCCTTTGTGCTCTCGGGCTACCCCCATCTGGAAGAATCCATACGCTTTGCCGAGCTGGTGTTTCCACTTCTGGGCAAACGGGCCGTCACCGTCAGTGATCGCGCCCAGACCGGCGGCGCCTTTGACGCGCGCGGTGTTCAAAACCAGCAACTTTCCTCTGCATCATGAGCCAAAAAATAATTGATCTACGCTGCCGACCTGCCTTTCTGCACAAGTTTTTCGGGGCCGAACCTGGTACGCCAGAACATGCCACCGCGCGCTGGCTAAACCGCCGCGTTGGCACTCGTGGCAGCGATACTCACTTTGAAAAGTCACTTAGCCAGGAAGGCTTTCTGGAAGAAGTGCGCCAGGCCGGACTGAGTAAAGCGGTCGTCGTAGGCCGCCACACACCGTCGCAACATTTGCCCAACGACACCATTCATCAGATCGTGCACGGACACGATGAATTGCTGGGCATTGCCGGTATTGATCCGGCTCTGCAAGGCGAGCAGCAAGCCCTGGCCGAGGCAGAACGCGCCATCAAGGAGCTGGGCTTGTCCGGCATTGATATCGAGCCGGGTTTTGGTGTTCCAGCACGTCACCCCGATGACCCGGTTTACTGGCCCGTTTACGAACTGGCGCGCCACCTGAAAGTACCCGTCTTTTTGATGAGTGGCCCCACCACGCCGGACCCGCGCTACAACGACCCGGCCGGGCTGGCCAAAGTGGCCAAAGCCTTCCCGGATCTGCCTTTAGTGGTCTATCACGGCTATTGGCCCAATGTGCAACAGGCCATAGGCCTGGCCTTTCTGCACGAGAACGTGCATCTGGTGCCGGATATGTACATTTTCCAGCCGGGAAACGAGGGCTATGTGCAGGCAGCCAATAGCTTTCTGTCCGAGCAATTGCTGTTTGGCTCGTCCTATACCTTCCGCCCGATTCGCCAGAGTATTGAGGACTTCCAGCAGCTGGGTTTCAAGGATGTAATTCTGGACAAGCTGTTTTATGACAATGCGGCCAGGCTGTTTCAACTCTCGTAATAATTTCGATCTGAGGAACCAGGCCTTGAAATCCCATTCTCAATAACTTACCATTTTGATGAGTTTTGATAACAAGGGATGACCATGCGACCATCTGTTGTGCTCGACATGAACCGAGATGCAGTGCGTGAAGCCGTAAGCCGTTTTCGCACGGCGAATCCACGCGTCTTCGGTTCGATACTACATGGCACCGACCAGGATGGCAGCGACATTGATTTGCTGGTTGACGCACTGCCTGGTGCGACGCTGTTCGACCTGGGAGGCCTGCAAGACGAGCTGGAATCGCTGCTTGGTATTCACGTCGATTTGCTGACGCCCGGTGACCTACCACCTAAATTCCGTGCCCAAGTGCTTGCAGAGGCGCAACCGGTATGAGCAAGTACCGTCTTCCGGATTACCTTGACCACATGCAGCAAGCTGCAACCGATGCATGCGGTTTCATAGAGGGCCTGAGCAAAGACGATTTTCTTGGGGACAAACGAACCCAGCAAGCCGTCATCATGAGCCTTATCATCATTGGCGAGGCTGCCACGAAGGTCATGGATGGCTATATCGAGTTCGCTCAGACACACGAACAAGTGCCGTGGCGTAATATGCGCGGTATGCGCAACCGCATCGCCCACGGCTACTTCGACGTCAACCTCGATGTCGTGTGGAACACCGTGCAGACAGCACTACCGGAATTGCTTCAACAGTTACTTGCCGTTCGTCAGGATGCAGACGGCGACACGCCATGCTGATCGGCTATGCGCGCGTCTCGACGCAAGATCAGAACCTTGAATTGCAATGCGAAGCTTTGATTCATGCCGGGTGCCAGAGGGTCTTTGAAGACAAGGTAAGTGGCACGCGAGCAAATAGTCCAGACTTGGTCAAAGCGCTCGAAATGCTGCGCGAGGGCGACACATTGGTGGTCTGGAAGCTGGACCGCTTGGGCCACTCAGTCAAGCAACTGGTCGATCTGGTCAACAAACTGCGCACACAAGGTATCCAGTTCAGAAGCCTCACCGACTCCATCGACACCAGCACGCCGTCTGGTCGGTCCTTCTTCCACGTCATGGCCAGCCTGGCCGAGATGGAGCGCGAACTGACAGTCGAACGTACCCGTACCGGGCTGGAAGTCGCCAAGCAGCTTGGCCGCAAGGGTGGTCGCAAACCCAAGATGAACGACAACAAAATCAAGTCAGCCAAGAAGCTGCTGGCCAGCGGTGTACCACTCAAGGACGTGGCCAAGAACCTGGACGTATCCGTTCCTACGCTTTATCGCTGGGTGCCAGCCTCATCACGCGCTTAACGTACTATTTTGTCGTTGATTTACCTTGAGAGGCTGCGCGCTCACGGCTGACAACATAAAGGGCACGATTAATTCGTGCCCTTTATGTTTCCAAGAGGCGGCCCCGCCTCTACCCGCATCAGCTCAACTCCCCTTGGTCCCCACATGCCAGTAGTACACAGGCTCGGCCTCGTTCAGCAAAATATCCCCCACCGACCGAGCCTTGTAGATCACCGGATTGTGCGAGGCCAGGGCTCGCGCATTACGCCAATGTCTATCCAGACGACGGGACTCCTCCAGGGCCGTAGAGCCACCCACATCAAACAGGCGCGTGGCCGCCCGCAAGACAGGTTCCACTACAGCCACTTGCGCCTGTGCCGTTCGCAGTTCCAGGGCATCCAGTGTTTCGCGGGAGACCTCCACACCCGCCTGCCGCTGATCCGCAATACTTTGCAAATGAGCCGCCACATCACGTACCGCCAGTTGGGCAATATAGGCCGTGCTGGCCAGCTCTCCCACAATATGCTGCACCAAGGGGTCGTCCTTGGGCAGCGCCGCACTACCATGGCTAAAGACACGCTTGCGCGCCTGCACATAGGCCACTGCATCACGCTGCACGGCTTGAGCAATACCGGCCAGGGTCGCCAAATGCACCAGCTGAAAATAAGCCACCAAGGGTGTGGGCTCCTGGCGCGGAAAACGGATGATGGCGCTCTCGGGCACAAGCACATCCGTCAGCACCGTCGTGCCAGATCCCGTCAGCCTTTGGCCAAAGCCATGCCAGTCATCCAGACGCTCCACCCCTTCCTGGTCGGTGGCGACCACGGCATGTACCGTTTCATCCTCCTTCTCCGTTCCTGTGCTGCGAGCCACCACCGTGACCCAATCCGCGTACAAGGTGCCCGTGCTGTAGAACTTGCGGCCATTCAGACGCCATTGACCGGCCTGCTCTGGATCGGGCTCCAGCGTGGTTTGCAACTGGCCTACAGCGCCCAAACCAGTCTCGGTCGTGGCATTACCAAAAATCGCCCCTTGGCCTGCCAATGGCAGCCACTGCGCTTGCGTGGCCTCATCCCGATCAATCAACAATCGGTCGATGAAACCGAAATGAGGGCGCAGAATTTGGGCGACATTTGAATCCGCAGCAGCCAGCTCCTGAAACAGCTCAAAGAACACCGGGATGGAGACACCGCTGCCACCCCATTGAGGCGGCACACGCAGAGCCGTAAAACCGCTATCTTTCAGCC
Source organism: Alcaligenes faecalis (assembly GCF_005311025.1). Lineage (GTDB taxonomy): Bacteria > Pseudomonadota > Gammaproteobacteria > Burkholderiales > Burkholderiaceae_B > Alcaligenes > Alcaligenes phenolicus. The sequence goes on from NZ_CP031747.1 coordinate 2,650,703, forward strand.
ACAGAATGGGCGCATAGGCCAAGGTACGGGTATGCTCGCGCTCCGCCGCAGTATCGGCAATGCGCTGAAAGAGGGCGCTGAAACGGGCACGCAAGGCGCCCAGATCGGAAGCTCGTGCACTTGCTGGCGCTGCCCTTTCTGGCACACTCCGGCGTGGCGCAACATCAGAGGTAAAAACGGCAGTGTCAGTCATCATGATGTGCAGCCCTCAAGGAACCTGCGTAATGGAGGCATGACCCGCCGTCTTCCACGGCAAGGCATACAGCTTCTTGTCTCCCGCAAAAGACGTGTCGATCTGCGCGGCCACGGCAGGGGAGTTTTGATAAAGATCCACAAACTGGCGTATGCGCGGATCATCTCTATGGCCGCTCCGCGCGACAAAGCGGATGGCGTAGTACAGGTCATCTACCGTGGAATACTGCAAGGCCTTGCTGGCTAGCTCGGCCTGCCCGGCGTTCACAAAATGGGCTGGATAGCCTTGGACCAAGGGCAGGTCATCGGCTGCGCGCACCAATTGCGGCCCTTCGACTTCCACAATGCGCAGCTTTCTGGGGTTGGCCGTCACATCATGAATCGAGGCACGCGCAGTTGCCCCCTCTTTCAGCTGAATCAGGCCAGCCGTCTGCAAAAGCAGCAGGCCGCGCGCCTGATTCACCGGATCACTCGCCACCCCAACAGAAGCGCCTTCGGGCAGCGCATCCAAGGACGAATACTGCTTGGAATACAAGCCAATATTGGGCAATAAACCATAAGCCACACTTTCAATGGCATAGCCACCTTCCTTGACGGCATTGTCCAGGAAAGCCTGATGCTGGAAATAATTCAAATCCAGATCCCCGGAGGCCAAGGCCGTATTGGGCGTGGTCCAGTCGGTGAACTCAATCACCTCGACCTCCAGGCCCTGTTTCTTGGCCTCCTTGGCTGCCACGGCAACAGAATCGGCCAAAGAGCCGGGCGTGACGCCGATTTTCAATGCAGCAGCAGACACATGGCCCGCTAGGCTCAAAGCTGCCAAGGCAAACACGGCACGAATAGAAAAACGGGCAAACAACATGATCCTGACCTTAAAAAAGGGGTCGTAAAAAATGATCCAACGCAGCAGATACTGGCTCTTTCTCGCCTTAATCAGCTTGCCTGCAAGGCAGAGGTAGCCGCCTCATCCGATCCCGCCTCCGGGGTCGAACCGGGCACCAAATGCCGCCACTGCGCGGCAGGGTGCGTGGCAGATACCCGATCTCCTTGTCCAAACAATTGCTGGCGCAGGGTTCCACCTTCATACGCCGTGCGATAGCGGCCCCGGTTTTGCAGCTCGGGCACGATGTAGCTGGCAAAGTCTTCCCAGGTTTCAGGCACAACGATGCGGGTCAGATTGAAGCCGTCGATCTCGCCTTCATCAATCCAGGTGCTTAGCGCATCCGCCACTTGCTGCGGGTCGCCCACAATGGTTTTGTAGCGGCTACCCAGCGTGAATTGCTCCAGCAGCTTGCGGCGCGTCGTCCAGCCTTGTTTCTGGGCTGCGGCCGCTGCGGATTGAATCGCGTTGCTGGGGCCAAAGCTGATGGGTTCATCCAGGTCATACTGGGCAAAGTCCACGCCGGTACTGGCCGCAAAATGCGCCAGGCCGCCCTCGGAACTGGCATGGGCCAGATAGTCGGCATACTTCTCTTTAGCCTCGGCTTCCGTAGCACCCGTAACGACCGCTACACCCGCATAAATCTTCAGGTCCTGCGCTTGCCGTCCCGCATTGACCGCTGCCTGACGCAGCTTGCGGGACGAGTCCCTGGCCGCTTCCGGGTCCCGCGCACCGATGAAAACCCCTTCAGCATGTTGCCCGGCAAACTGCAACCCCCGCGCCGAGGTGCCTGCCTGGAACAGCAGAGGCGTGCGCTGAGGAGAGGGCGCGCTCATATGAATTGCATTGCTGCGATAAAACGGCCCTTCGTGATGCACGGTATGCACTTTCTCGGGCAGGGCATGGATACGACGCTGCTTGTCGGCAATCAGCGCGCCATCTTCCCAGCTGCCTTCCCACAGCTTGTAAGCCAATTGCAGAAAGTCCTCGGCCCGGTCGTAACGACTGTCGTGTGCATCCAGACCATCCTGCCCCAAACCCCGCGCTCCGCTATCCACATAGCCAGTCACGATGTTCCAGCCTATGCGGCCATTGCTTAGCTGATCCAGCGTGCTGACATCGCGTGCGAAGGTGTAAGGGTGATGCGCCGCCACTGACGCTGTCAGACCAAAGCCAATATGTTGCGTGACGGCTGCCATGGCCGAGACCAGCAGCCAGGGGTTGTTCACCGGTAGTTGAATACCCTCGCGCAGCGTCAAGTCCACACCTTGCTGGTAAACGTCGTAATAGCCGACCACATCCGCCAGAAAAATGCCGTCGAACAAGCCTTTTTCCAGCGTTTGGGCCAGATCCGTCCAGTACTTCAGAGTGTGATACTGCGTGGATTGATCACGCGGATGCGTCCACAAACCATGGTGGATGTGGCCGACGCAATTCATGTTGAAAGCGTTGATATGGATGTGTTTCTTGGGCTGCGTCATGGGGCATTCTCCTTGCTTAATGCGGCAACCAGGTCAGGCGATACAGCTTTTTCTCGCCCTGGTAGAACTGATCGATTGCCTCGCGCACCGCAGGCGATGTTTTGTAGACCTCCAGGAACTGGGCAATGCGCGGGTCTTTCGTCCTGTCGCTACGGGCCACAAACTGAATCGCCCAGGAGTCGTCCTCGTAACTGGTCAAGGACAAGGCTTTCGTAGCATCAAAGGCTTTGGAGGCCAGGATGAAATACGGAAAGCCTTGAGCCAGATCCACGTCCTGCGTGGCACGTGCCAATTGCGGGCCTTCCACTTCCACAAACTTCAGGTTCTTGGGGTTGGAAACAATGTCATCGGGAGTGCCCAGCAAGCCGGTCTCGGGGCGCAGCGTGATCAAACCTGCATGCTGTAACAGACGCAACCCACGGCCTACGTTGACGGCGTCACTGGCAATCGCCACTTTTGCGCCATCGGGCAAATCGGCCAGCGTGGCGTGCTTGAGAGAATACAGGCCCAGGTAAGACAAAATGCCCGGCTGCACGCTGACCAGCTTGAAGCCCTTGTCGCGCACCGCATTGGCCAGGTAATTACTGTTCTGGTAGTAGTTCAGATCAATATCGCCCGCATCCAGCGCCACATTCGGTGTGGCCCAATCGGTAAATTCGATCACCTGCACATCCACCCCCTGCTTCTTGGCTTCCTGAGCGGCAACGGCCACCGAGTCCGCAAAAATGCCGGGAACAACGCCGATTTTCAAAGGAGCTGCGGTCGCTGTGCTGCTCAACAAAACAGCAGTAGAAACCAGGCTAAACGCCGTCAGTTTTTTCAAAATCTTCGAGATAGTCATCAATCAACATCCAGATAAAAGAGAAAGGTCTATGGCCTGGAAAACAGGCCATATCGAAGCGCATATGTGTCTTGCTAGAACGTATTTACTGACATGCTTTGAGCCATACTGCGCAACGCTTCTTCACCCCTGCAGCCATGCCCAAACACAGCTTTCCAGGTGGCATCACAAAGCACCATGGCGCGGCGGGCGCACGCCATTCAGGGCGTAATTGCCAATGGCGTGGTACTTCCAGCGCACCGGGTCATGCAGGGTATGGACTCGGGCGTTACGCCAGTAGCGATCCAGCCCATGCTGGGCCTGCGTAGCGCTGGTGCCTGCCAGTTCAAATAACTTGCTGCCTGCCAGCACACTGGCGCTGGTCGCCAAAGCCTTGGCCTGCGCAACGGCAATGGAGGCCTGAGCCACGCTGTCCTCATCCGGTGCTTGCTGGGCGGCGTCCACAAAGCGGGCGGCGCGGGCCAGTAGCGCTTGCGCGGCACGCAAACGCACATGCACATTGCCCACCTCCTGCAGCAGCAAGGGGTCCTGTGCGGCGCTGTCCACGCCAGCGGTAATCCAGGGGCGGCTGTGCTCGCGGATAAAGGGCAAGGTGGCCTCGAAAGCCCCTTGGCCTATGCCCAAATCCAGTGCTGCATGGATGATCTGGGCATAGGGACCAATAGTGGTCGGACGCTCGAAGGAGTCCGTGAACGGCACGACCCATTGCGGCTGCACAGGAACACGTGTGAACTCCACCGAGCCGCTGCCTGTCACACGTTGGCCAAAGCCGTCCCAATCGTCTGTCAGCGTGACGCCTGCAGCCCCACGCGGTACAAAAACCAGATACAGGCGGCCATCATCAGGCGAGGTCGTCAGCGTGGGAATCCAGTGTGCAAACAGCGAACCCGTGCAATAGAATTTACGGCCATCCACAAACCAGCCATCGGGTTCTTTCAGCAATTGCGTGCGACGGACAAAGTCCTTCTTGCCGATCTCTGCCAATGCATTGCCAAAGCGTTTGCCTTGCAGCACTTGATCGTAGAAAAAGGCCTTTTGCTCGTGCGTCGCCCCCACGCGCAACACTTCCAACGCGTAATAGTGGTTTTGCGGGATATGGCCAAAGTTGCCATCGGCCTTGGCAATGCGCTGCACGACACGGGTGAGCACATCGGCGGAAACGCCCGCGCCGCCGTATTCTTTGGGGACCGTAATGCCCCATAAGCCACTTTGACTGAATTGCTCCACCTCTCGATGCGGCAAGATACGGTCGCGATCACGCTCCAGCGCATGTTGGGCAATGGATTGTGCAAACTGCTCGGCGGCTTGCAACGCTTCGGGCTCGGACTGGATGATGTGTACGGATGTAGAAAGCTGTGTTGTCATGGCCTCAATTCCATTGGTGATAAGACGGCGAGGCGCCATTGAGCAGGTAATTGCCCAGCAAGTGATATTTCCAGCGCACCGGGTCATGCAAGGTGTGCACGCGGGCATTACGCCAGTGGCGGTCCAGGTTATGAGCCGCACGGGTGGACGACGAGCCGGCCAAGGCAAAGAGCTGTTCGCTGGCGTTCAGGGCGGCTTCTGTGCTCAGGATTTTTGCCTCGGCAACAGCCACAGAAGCACGGGCGCTGCTGTCTGCATCCACGGGCTTGGCAGCCAATTCATCCAGCAAACGCGCTGCCTCCAGCAAGACTTCCTGAGCGGCATCCACCTCAATCTGCAAGGCACCCACTTCCTGAATGATGTGAGGGTCCTGCGTGGCACTGGCCACACCCGAATCGGTCCAGGGGCGCGCACGATTGCGGACAAATTCCAGCGCATCCTGCAAGGCACCCTGGGCGATACCGGCATCAATACTGGCTTGAATCAGTTGAGAAATAGGACCCGACAGGGAAGGCTTGTCCACAAAGCGCCAGCTTTCCAGCACATGGTCTTCCTCGACCAGGACCTGCTCGAACACCACACTGCCACTGGCGGTGGTGCGTTGCCCAAAAGCGTTCCAGTCATCAATCACCTGCACGCCGGGCGCATCACGACGCACCCAGACCTGTACGCCACGGCCTTGCTCATCCGCAGCTCGGAAAGGAATCCAATGCGCGAACAAGGCGCCGGTTGAATAAAAGCGTGTGCCGCTAACGCGCAAGCGGCCATCCGCTGCCCGCGCAAGATGGGCAGTGATGTCGGTAATCACCGCTGCCTTGCCCTTTTTCTCCGGCCCGCCATTGCCTAAACGTGCGCCTTGCAGCACCGCCTTGAACCAACGCTGCTTTTGAGATTCAGTGCCGGTGTCTTTCAGGTTCTGGATCAGCGCGAAATGGTTTTGCGGGATCTGACCCAGAGAAGGGTCAGCCGCGCTGATGATGGCAAAAACCTGCGCCAGCGTTTCGTTGGAGGCTTCCAGGCCGCCATAGGCTTTGGGGATAGTGATGGCACCCAAGCCGCAGGCGGTATAGCGCTCTATCTCGTCCCAGGGAAGCTGGCGCAGGCGGTCGCGCTCGGCAGCAGTTTGCGCAAATTCAGCAGCCAATTGCCGGGCAATGACGATGGCTTCGGCTTCACTGCCAATCACATGAGGCTGTTGGGGGGGCAAGGGCAGACGCGGCTTTGCAGATGCTTCGGGCAAAGCTCCGCCCTGAGTAATCCGATCATTCATACGGCACTCTTTTCAATGACTAAAAACGGTAGGGATAGACGCAGCTGCCAGCACCTGCGTCCCAGCTCAAGACAGAGCGTCCGAGCAAACAAAGAACATCACATTCATTGCCAAGGCGACGCCACTACGTGCGCCAGCCCTTGGCTGAACTCGGATCAACGTGCGCGCAGCCACTGCACGTAGCGGTCGCCGGCAAACTGCACCACAGTCACTAAAGCAATCAACACGGCAATCACGATCAACATCACCTGCGTGTCAAAACGCTGATAGCCATAGCGGATTGCCAAGTCACCCAGGCCACCGGCACCAACTGCACCCGCCATGGCAGACGAGCTGATCAAAGCCACGATAGTGATAGTGAAACCACCCACAATGCCGGGCAGTGCCTCGGGCAAGTAGACGTGGCGCACGATGTCCCACTTCTTGCAGCCCATGGCTTGAGCCGCTTCAATCAGACCAGAGTCCACCTCGCGCAGGCTGACCTCGGCAATACGGGCAAAGAAAGGCGTGGCGCTGATTGCCAAGGGCACAATGGCCGCCCACACCCCAATCGTGGTGCCTGCCAGCAAGCGCGTGAAGGGAATCAGCGCAACCAGCAAAACAATGAAGGGCGTGGCCCGGAAACCATTGACCACGCTACCCACCGCCCGGTTGATCTTGGGCGACTCCCAAAAGCCATGGGGGGCCGTCACAATCAAGAGCACCGCCAGCGGAATACCGGCCAGAAAGGCAATGCCCCCAGACACGCCCACCATCATCAACGTGTCCAGAAAAGCCTGCCAATAACGCTCAGCGGGGATACTCAGATTCCACAACATATCCAATGTCCTCAATGTGATGCGCGATGGCCGCCGGGCCTTGCGTCAAAGATGTCAAATCGGGCAGGCTCACATGCCCCTCAATGGCGACCAGCAAACGTCCATGTGCATGGCCCTGAATGCGGTCCACGCCACCATGAACCAGCTGCGGCTGGCCGGGCAGGCTGCGGGCAATGCGCAGCAAATCCGGCTCCCAGCCACCTTCGCCGCTATAGCTCAATTGCAGGATGCGGCTGTACGTGCCAGTTTTAGGAGGCTGCTGCACCAGACGTGCCTGCAAGTCCTCCGGCAGTGTGTGCTGCAAAGGTGCCAGCAGTGCCTTGGTGGCGTCATGCTGCGGTTTGCCAAACACGCGCCAGACCTCGCCCAGCTCGGCAATGCGGCCTTTTTCCAGCACCAGCACGCGGTCGGCAATTTCACGGATCACGCTCATCTCGTGCGTAATCAGCACGACGGTAATGCCCAGGCGGCGGTTAATGTCCTTGAGCAAACTCAGAATGGATTGCGTAGTCTCCGGGTCCAGCGCCGAAGTGGCTTCGTCACACAGCAAAATCTCCGGGCCGGTTGCCAAGGCGCGAGCAATGCCCACGCGCTGCTTTTGCCCACCCGACAAACGACTGGGATAGGTATCGGCCTTATCTTGCAAGCCGACCAGTTGCAGCAGTTCCTGAACACGCTGAGCAATGTCTTGTGCCGACACCCCGGCCACCTTCAAGGGCAAAGCCACGTTCTCGTACACCGTTTTGGCAGACAGCAAATTGAAGTGCTGAAAAATCATGCCAATGCGGCGACGCAGCTGCACCAGCTCCGACTCATTCAGACGGGCAATGTCCACGCCATCTACCAATACCTGGCCGCTGCTCGGACGCTCCAGCCGGTTGATGGTGCGCAGCAAGCTGGATTTACCCGCGCCGCTACGGCCAATAATGCCGAAGATGCTGCCTGGCGCGATGTCCAGATCAATGTCCTGCAAGGCAGGCACGGCGCCTGCCGAGGACTGATAGATTTTGGACAGATTGCGAAAAGCCACGCTGCCCGCCTTGACGACGTTGGGCTGCTGTTCCAGTTCCGCTTTGACAGACGCACTGGCCTTATGAACCTCGCGCTGTCCTGCGGCCTGTTCGGCGGTATCGCGCAACTCGTCCAAATTACGCCGTAATGCTGATGTGTATGCCATATCACTTGCTCGCTGTGCTGCTGCCTTGCCAGGGCAAGGTGTACAGATGGGGGTTGTGATCAAAGCGGTCTGCAATCGTGTTGCGTACCGCCTGCGACTGCTGGAACAGCTCCACGAACTGTTTCAGGGCAGGGTCGTTGACGCGGTCTTTACGCGTGACAAAACCCATTGCATAAAAGGTGTCGGCAATGCCGGAATAGACCAGGGCCTTGCCCGCATCCGCCTTGCGGCCAGCGCTGACGAAATAGCTGGGCCAGACGACAGCCAGGTCCACATCCGGCAGGGAATGGATCAGTTGCGGGCCTTCAATTTCCACCAACTTGAGCTGCTTGGGGTTGTCCACCACATCATTGACCGTGGCTCCGGTATCCAGACCATGACGCAAGGTAATCAGGCCCGCTTTTTGCAGCAGCAACAGGCCACGACCCTGATTGACCGGATCATTCGGCAAGGACACGGTTGCGCCCTTGGGAACCTGGTCCAGAGACTGATACTTGTTCGAGTACAGGCCAATGTTTTGCAGCAAGCCCAGACCAATCAATTCCAGGTCGTAGCCACGCTCTTTGATGGCATTGTTCAAAAAGGCTTCGTGCTGGAAGAAATTCACATCAATATCGCGGTTATTGACGGCCTCGTTGGGTAGCGTCCAATCCGTAAATTCCACCAGCTGAATATCCAGTCCCTGCTTCTTGCCTTCCGGGATCAGCGCTTGCACCGCATCCGAGGTTGCACCGGGAATGGAGCCCACTTTAATCACGGCAGCAGAGCTGCTGAACGGCAGGGCAGCGGCAAACAGAATGCCCAGCGCCAAACGCTGCACGCGAGAGGAGAAAATCGCCGTCATTATTTCGCCCCTCCTTGGGTATTCAGCCAGGCCAGGGTGTAGAGGCGTTCGTCGTTATTGAATGCCGCACGCGACACGTCACGTACAGACTGCGAGTTTTGATAGATGGAAATGAACTTTTGAATGACAGGATCGTTGGTGCGGTCCGCTTTCACCACGAACTGAATGGCAAACTGCGCATCTTCAATACCGGAGTAGGCCAGACCACTGGAAGGATCAAAGGCTTTGGCCGCTACGATGAAATGCGGATAGCCCTGGGCAATATCCACATCACCCGTAATACGCACCAGCTGCGGGCCTTCCACTTCCACAAAGCTGAGCTTTTTGGGGTTCTCGACAATGTCATCCAGACTGCCCAGATAACCGACCTCTGGCTTGAGCTTGATCAGCCCAACTTTTTGCAGCAAGAGCAGACCACGCCCCTGGTTCACGGGATCGTTGGCAATGCCTACCTTGCCGCCCTGAGGGACCTGATCCACCGCCTGATGCTTGAGCGAATACACACCCACATTGGCCAAAATACCCGTGCCCGCGCTGGCCAGCTTGTAGCCGTTTTTCTCGATGGCGTTCTTCAGGAAAGGCTGATGCTGGAAGTAATTGATATCAATATCGCCGTTATCCACCGCCACATTGGGCGTGGTCCAGTCGGTGAACTCGATCACCTCGACATTAATGCCTTGGGCCTTGGCATCCTGGGCCGCGGCATTGATGGAATCGGCATAGGCGCCCGGCACCACGCCAATGCGTAAGGAGTCGGCGGCGATGGCCGGAGAAACAGCCAGCACAAGGGCACTAGCTACGATGAGTTTGGACAGTTGCTGGAGCATGGTAAACAGTGCCTCACGGGGTGGGCCTGCGCTTGCAGGCAAATCTTGGAAGCTTCTATTACATCGACTCCATTCTCCTGACACCACAACAGAACAATCATTTACTTATGCTGGCTAACTGCTGGATGAAATTACCTCAAGTTATTGATATTTATATTATTTTTGAAAATAAACTAAATACTGACAACGATGGCATTTGTGATATTTCATGCGCGTTTCAAGTTAGCCGTGGAAGTGCAAGAACAGGGGTCACAAATGTTTTTTTGCCTGCCTCCGCGCAATTCTTCCAAACTTATATCAAGGAACTTAACTTATAATTAACTTATATTTCGTCTATGAACTCGATATTCTGGACACCCAAAGCCGCCAAACAACTGCGCAAGATCGACAGGCAACACCAAGGCGCTATCCGCGACGGTGTCGGCAACTTGGCTGACATGCCCAATTGCTCCGGATCGCAGAACATCAAAGCGCTGACGAATCACCAGTATGGCTATCGCCTGCGCATCGGAAACTATCGCGTCCTGTTTGATTGGGACGTAGAGATAAGAATTATCGACATCCAGGAAGTGAGAAAGCGCGATGAACGCACGTACTAATATTCAGATCATCAATGGCCCGGACGGCAATCCCGCTTTTGTCGTGATTCCCTACGAAGACTACATCGCCAGCCAGACCCAAGACGGCGGGCTGATCCCCCACGCCGTCGTCAGCAGCACGATCGACGGTGCAACACCGGTTCGGGCATGGCGTGAACACCTTGGGCTGACACAGGCAGAGCTGGCCGCTCGTCTGGGTATCAGCCAATCTGCCTATGCTCAGCAAGAGAGCAGCGAGCGGCTACGCAAAAGCAGCCTGGAGCGCATTGCCGCCGCGCTTGGGATTACACCTGAGCAACTCGACTTCTAAGCCAGGAACGGCGGTTTGCAAGCCCACCAGACCCGCAGGGCTACAAAAATCCAAAGACCAAAAAAAATCCGCCCGAAGGCGGATTTCTTTACAGCAAGCTGACCGCTTAGCCGCGAACCTTGACCAGGATTTCGTCCAGCCAGGCCAACATCAGGTCGATTTCGTCGGCCGTGATGTTCAGAGCTGGCATGAAACGCAGCAGGTTAGGACGTGGCGAGTTCAGCAACATGCCTTCTGGAGCACGGTCGCGAGCAGCAGCGACGATTTCCGGGCCGTCGTCCTGATCCAGGATCAGGGCACGCAACAGGCCTTCGCCACGCTCACCGTTCATGCCCCACTTGGCGCTGATGGCCAGCAGGCCTTCGGACAGCTGCTTGGCGCGGGCGTTGACCGACTCCAGGAAGCCAGGAGCAGCCAGTTCATCGAACACGGCCACGCCAGCAGCGGTCATCAGGGGGTTACCGTTGTAGGTACCGCCCTGGTCGCCTGGCTGGAAGCAGGACACTTCTTCGCGTGCGCACAGTGCCGACAAAGGCACGCCACCACCAATGCCTTTACCCAAGGTCATGATGTCAGGACGGATGCCCGAGTGTTCGTAGGCAAACATGGTGCCGGTACGGCCCATGCCGGTTTGCACTTCGTCCACGATCAGCAGCAATTTGTGCTCGTCAGCCAGAGCGCGCAGACCCTTCATGAATTCCACGGTCGCAGGAATAACACCGGCTTCGCCCTGTACGGGTTCGAGCATGATGCCCACGGTTTGATCGTCGATCAGCGCGCGCACGGATTCCAGATCGTTCAGCTTGGCTTTAGGAAAGCCGTCGACCTGAGGGGCGAACATGCGATCCCAGCCGGGTTTGCCGGACAGGGACATGGTGGCCAGGGTACGGCCATGGAAAGAGTGCTCAAAAGAAATGATCTTGTAAGCGTTGTTCTTGTTGATCTGACCCCATTTGCGCGCCAGCTTGATGGCGCCTTCGTTGGCTTCGCCACCACTGTTGGCAAAGAACACGCGATCAAAGCAGGAGTGTTCCACGATGCGTTTGGCCAGCTCGATAGAGGGCTCGTTGTAGAACGCAGGCGAGGGGTTGATCAATTTGGACGCTTGTTCGGTGATCGCCTTGATCACGTTGGCAGGGCTGTGGCCCAGCGCGTTCACGGCCCAGCCCTGGACGGTGTCCAGGTATCGCTTGCCGTTGTGATCTTGCAGCCAGGAACCTTCTCCTCGCACAAAGACCAACTCCGGACGCTGGGTAATTTCCATTAATGCACGTACACCGGCCCGATCGAATTCCATAACGGCAAACCTTGATGAAAATGAAAGAAGAAAAAATAAACCAGCCCGGCGGCTGGACAATTAATTCTAACGCAGCACACCCCCAGCAGGACGCTTATGCCTGGGACAATGGCCATCTGGCCGTGGATTGTCCCTTTTCTGGTACACATCCGCGCCCTGGCAGGCGCCAAAGCGTTTTAAGCCTGAAATCTTTGCACGGTATCGGGGTGGGAGTCGCCGGGACGCGTTTGTATAAAACCTGTCATCCAAGCAGCCTTCCAAGGATCTGCCTGCCTAAAACAAACCGTCCAGATCCAGTTGACGAGGCTGCTCCTGCGGCATTTCACTGATGGGCAGCAGAGCGCTGGCTTTCACACCCAGCAGGCGCAGGCGTCTATCCAGCACGGCGCGTTTCAAATTCTGGCGGGCGGCGGCCAAAATGGCATCCGCCGCCAGCACGGGAGCGGGCAGGGACAGGTCGCGCGTCACGGTTTTGAAGTCCTCGAATTTCAGCTTGATGCCTATGGTTTGGGCGCACATGGCGGATTTGCGTAAATCCTGCTCCAGCTTTTCACACAGGGACTCCAGCACGGCAGACAGGCGGGACCGATCCATGCGCACGTGCAGATCACGCTCGAAGGTGGTTTCACGACTGATGGATTTAGGCGTGCGGTCGGTGGATAAGGGGCGCTCGTCCTGGCCTTGGGCCACGGCCATCAGCCATTGCGCGTAGCGCAGGCCAAAATGTTCCTGCAATTTTTCTGCAGGTGTGGCGGCCAGTTCCCCGATCTTCTGTATGCCCATTTCCGTCAGTTTCACGACCGACTTGGGACCAATGCCATTGATCTTGCCCACGGCCAGCGGCCAGATGCGGGTAGGCACATCGTCCATGGTCAACACGCAGGCCCCATTGGGCTTGTTCAGTTCTGAGGCAATTTTGGAGAGCAGCTTGTTGGGCGTAATGCCTACCGAACAGGTCAGGCCGGTGGCCTGGTTCACGGCTTGTCGAATCTGCTCGGCCAGTTCGTGGCTGTCTTCGGTTTTATGGCTAAGGTCTACATAGATCTCGTCGATACCCCGATCCTCGATATGGTCCGAGACCGTGGCCACGGCCTGTTTAAACAAGCGCGAATAATGGCGGTAAGCTTGAAAATCGGCAGGCAGCAAGATGGCATCAGGGGCCAGTTGGGCCGCCTTCATTAAACCCATGGCCGAGAACACACCCAGCTGACGCGCTTCATAGGTCGAAGTCGTGGCCACCCCGCGCCCAACGTAATCGGCCAGACGGGCATGTTGCCAGCTGCCATCGGGCAATTGCCTGGGCGCATCAGCACTGCGCCCGCCAATCACCACGGGACTGCCGCGCAAATGCGGGTAGCGCAACAGCTCCACCGAGGCATAAAACGCATCCATATCCACATGAGCGATACGCCGCTCCAGAGGTTTTTCTTCTTGTGCCGCCACCTTGATCAGCCTGTTAACTGTATATATGTACACCATTATAGCGACAAGTCAGCGGTACACCGAGAGCCACTGAATAAGCGCCGGGATGATATAAATCACTAAACATCATTAAGCTGACAGCAGGCTGAAACTACGTATTGAATCGGCAGCAAGCGCCCGGTTACTATGCAGCCTCTCTATCAGCGACACCAAGCACCCCAACAGGAGGTTTTCATGAAAAAAACAGTATTGGCTGCTGCGCTGGCAGCTCTGGTCGCCCTGCCCTTGGTGGGCCACAGCAAAACGCTTACCTGGTCCAGCCAGGGCGACTTCATGACGCTGGACCCACACGCACAGAACGAAAACCTCACGATCACAGGCAGCATGTATGTCTATGAGGCGCTGGTGGACTACGACAAGGATTTCCAGATTGTGCCCAGCCTGGCCACGGCCTGGGAACAGCGTGAACCTACTGTCTGGCGCTTTACGCTGCGCGAAGGGGTGAAATTCCACGACGGCGCTCCCTTTACCGCCGATGACGTGGTGTTCTCCATTCAGCGCGCCATGGCCCCTACGTCCAACTTCAAGGCCTACGTGAACGGCATCGTCAAGGCTGAAAAAGTGGACGACAAGACGGTGGACATCATCACCGCCGCGCCCAACCCGGTTCTGCTGCGCCAATTGACCAGTGTGTTCATCATGAACAAGGCCTGGTCGGAAAAGAACAATGTGACCCAGCCCCAGGACTTCAACAAGAACGAAGAAACCTACTCGGCTCGCAACACCAACGGTACCGGCCCTTACAAGCTGAAGTCGCGTGAAGTGGACGTGCGCACCGTCTTTGTCGAAAACGAAGAATGGTGGAACAAGGGCAACAAGGTGGGTAACGTCACCGAAGTGATCTACGTACCTATCAAGCAGAACGCCACCCGTACCGCCGCCTTGCTGTCGGGCGAAGTGGACCTGGTTCTGGACCCGCCTGCGCAGGACTTGCAGCGTCTGCGCCAGCAAACCAAGATTGTGGAAGGCAACGAGTACCGCACCATCTACCTGGGTCTGGACCAAAAGAATCCGGAACTGAAGTACAGCAGCATCAAGGGCAAGAACCCCTTTGCTGACCAGCGTGTGCGTGAAGCCCTGTACGTGGCCATCGACATTGAAGCCATCAAGAAAGCCGTGATGCGCGGTTCTTCCGCCCCCACCGGCACCATGGTGGCCCCTCAGGTTCACGGCTACACCAAGGAACTGGCCCAGCGCCTGCCTTACAGCCAGGATCGTGCCAAGGAACTACTGAAAGAAGCCGGTTACGACAACTCCCTGACCTTCACCCTGGATTGCCCGAACGATCGCTACATCAACGATGAAGCCATCTGCCAGGCCATCGTGGGCATGTGGGCCAAGGTCGGCGTGAAAGCCAACCTGAACGCCATGCCACGCGCCACCTACTTCCCCAAGGTACAAAGCTTTGACTCCAGCGCCTACATGTTTGGCTGGGGCGTGCCGACCTTTGATGCGCTCTACACCCTGCAAAGCCTGATGCACAGCAAGGGAGAGGGCGCTGACGGCTCCTTTAACTTTGGAGGCTACGAAAACGCCGAAGTGGACGCCTTGATCGACCAGATCAAGACCGAAACCGACACCGCCAAGCGCGATGCGGCCATCCACAAGGTTCTGGAAATTCATGCCAAGGAAGTGGGCCACATTCCCCTGCATGACCAGATCATTCCTTGGGCCATGGCCAAGAAGGTCAACGTGGTACATCGTGCGGACAACCGCATGCTGGCCCAATGGACCACCATCGACTAAGTTGTTTTCATACCCCAGCCCCGCCTCCGTGCGGGGCTGGTTCCCATTACGCTGTAGTCATCCGTTTCTACACCAGCCCCCTTGCCGGGCCCTTTCTACACATTAAGGACGACACTGGTCGCGAGTGATCCTCGCGCTCTACCAGGAGACCGCCTATGCTGGTATTTATTATTCGCCGTCTGATCCAGGCTGTTCTGGTGATGCTGACGGTCAGCCTTCTGGCTTTTGTGCTGTTCCGCTACATTGGTGACCCGGTCACCATCATGCTGGGACAGGACGCCACCGAACAAGATCGCGTGGAACTGCGTGCCAGCCTGGGGCTGGACCAACCCGCTCCCGTGCAATTCGGACGCTTTGTATCCCAGGCCGTACAAGGCGAATTTGGCCTGTCCCTGCGGCAAGCCCAACCGGTTTCCACGCTACTGAAAGACCGCCTGCCTGCCACGGTAGAGCTGTCCGTGGTGGCCGCCATACTGGCCTTGCTGATAGGCCTGCCGCTAGGGGTGTACACCGCCTTGAAGCGCAATGGGTTCATGGCGCAGAGCATTCTGGCCTTTTCATTGCTGGGGATCTCTCTGCCCACCTTCCTGATCGGTATCTTGCTGATCCTGATCTTCTCCGTGCAATTGGGCTGGCTGCCCAGCTATGGCCGGGGCGAAGTCCTGAAGTTTGGCTGGTGGAGTACCGGCCTGCTTAGCTGGGACGGGATCAAGCATTTGATCCTGCCCGCCATCACGCTCTGTTTGTTCCAGCTCACGCTGATCCTGCGTCTGGTGCGCTCCGAGATGCTGGAAGTACTGCGCGCCGACTACATCAAATTTGCTCGTGCCCGTGGCCTGTCGCAACGCGCCATCCACTTTGGTCACGCCCTTAAAAACACCATGGTGCCGGTTATCACCATCACGGGGCTGCAACTGGGCGGCATCATCGCCTTTGCCATCGTGACGGAAACCGTTTTCCAATGGCCGGGCATGGGTCTGCTGTTTATCCAGGCCGTGCAATTTGCCGACATCCCCGTGATGGCGGCCTATCTCTGTCTGATTGCCCTGGTATTTGTTGTGATCAACCTGCTGGTAGACCTGCTGTACTTCCTGGTCGATCCACGTCTGCGCACCCAATTGTCGGGCGCCAAGGGGCACTAATATGTTCGCTAAATTGAAAACCGCCTGGGATAGCGATCTGGTCTGGTCCTGGCGCCACTCTCCCGTCGCCATTGCGGCCACCATCATGGCCTTGCTGCTGTTTATCGGCGCGCTGGGTGCCCGCTGGGTGGCTCCTTACGATCCCTTCGATCTGACCTCCATCGACCTGATGGATGCCTTGCTGGCCCCGGCCTGGTCGGAAAACGGGTCGCCCCAATACTGGTTGGGAACAGACAGCCAGGGGCGTGACCTGTATTCGGCCCTGTTGTACGGGACGCGCACCTCCTTGCTGATCGGTCTGGCCTCGGTAGCCTTGTCCATGGTGGTCGGTATCGTGCTGGGCCTGCTGGCCGGTTACTCCGGTGGCCGTGTGGATGCCTTCATCATGCGTGTGGCCGATGTGCAGCTGTCCTTCCCGGCCATCCTGATTGCCTTGCTGATCGACGGTGTAGCCCGTGCCGTGTTCCCCTTGAACATGCACGATGTGGTCGCCTTTCCGGTGCTGATCGGAGCGATTGCGTTGGCCGGTTGGCCGCAATATGCCCGTACCGTGCGCGGCTCCACGCTGGTGGAGAAAAACCGTGAGTACGTGCAGGCTGCCCGCGTCATTGGCGTGTCTTCGCCGCGCATCATGTTCAGTCATGTGCTGCCCAATGTGATGGGCCCCGTGCTGGTGCTGGCCACCGTGCATCTGGCCACCGCCATCATTACCGAAGCCACGCTGTCCTTTCTGGGCGTCGGCGTTCCGGCCACCTCGCCTTCTTTGGGCACCCTGATCCGGATCGGTAACGACTTCCTGTTCTCGGGCGAATGGTGGATCACGATTTTCCCTGGCCTGATGCTGGTGCTGCTGGTGCTGTCGGTCAACCTCCTGGGCGACTGGTTGCGTGACGCCCTGAACCCCAAATTGAGCTAAGCCATGACTGCACTCTTAACTGTCCAAGACCTGTGTGTCGAATTCCCGACCCGGCGTGGTGTGCTCCAAGCCCTGGATCATGTGTCCTTTTCCATCGCCCCCGGCGAAGTGCTGGGAGTGGTGGGGGAGTCCGGTGCCGGTAAATCCCTGACGGGTTCCTCCATTATTGGTTTGCTCGATGCCCCCGGTCGCATCAGCGGCGGCCAGATCCTGCTGGAAGGCGAGCGCATCGACAATCTGAACCAGGACCAGATGCGCAAGATTCGTGGCCGCAAGATTGGCGCGATTTTCCAGGACCCGCTGACCTCGCTGAACCCGCTCTATACCGTGGGTCATCAACTGGCTGAAACCATCGTCACGCACCTGCCTCTGTCCTGGAAACAGGCACAGGAACGCGCCATCGAATTGCTGGGAGCTACCGGCATTCCGGCAGCGCGCGAGCGTATCGACCACTATCCGCACCAGTTCTCCGGCGGCATGCGCCAACGGGTGGTGATTGCGCTGGCCCTGGCGGCCGAGCCCAAGCTGATCGTGGCGGACGAACCCACCACGGCACTGGACGTGTCCATTCAGGCGCAGATTATCGACCTGCTGAAAAAACTCTGTCGCTCGCAAGGCACCTCGGTCATGCTGATTACCCACGATATGGGGGTGATTGCGGAAACCGCCGACCGTGTGGCCGTGATGTACGCCGGTCGCATTATCGAGATCGGCCCTGTACAGGATGTGATCCAGAAACCCAGCCACCCTTATACCCGTGGCTTGATGCGTTCCATTCCCAATCTGCACGCGGGGCTGGAGCGTCTGGAGCAAATCCCCGGCAGCATGCCACGCTTGAACGCCATCCCGCCCGGCTGCGCCTTCAATCCGCGTTGTGATCGTCGCTTTGATCGCTGCCTGGTCGAACGCCCCGAGCTGATGCCTGTTCCCCCACAAACACAGGCGGCCTGTTGGCTGCATGCACAGGAGTCCGCATGAGCGCCCCTAAACAAGCCCTGGTCCAGGTCAAGGACGCTGCCTGCTGGTTTGATGTGTCCCCGCCCTTGCTGGAGCGCCTGGTCTACCGCAAACCCAAAGTAAACCTGCGCGCGGTCGATGGCGTCAGCTTCACCTTGAACAAGGGTGAAACCCTGGCCCTGGTAGGCGAATCCGGCTGCGGGAAATCCACCGTGGCCCGTTTGCTGACGGGCCTGTATTCGCTGACACGCGGCGAGATTCTGTTTGATGGCCAGTCCCTGAAAACCATGGACAAAGCCAGCCAGAAGGCCATGCGCAAACGCCGTCAGATGATTTTTCAGGACCCCTATGCCAGCCTGAATCCTCGCTGGCGCGTGGGCCGCATCATTGCCGAACCACTGGTCACCCACACGGACATGAGCCGCGCCCAGCAAGAGGCCAAAGTAGCCGAGCTGCTGACGCAAGTGGGCCTGAACCCCAGCGACGCCCAGCGTTACCCGCACCAGTTCTCCGGTGGCCAGCGCCAGCGTATTTCCATTGCCCGTGCTCTGGCTCTGCAACCCGAATTCATCGTCTGTGACGAGCCGACCTCGGCGCTGGACGTGTCGGTGCAGGCACAGGTCCTGAACCTGATGAAGGATTTGCAGCGCGAACTGGGACTGACCTATCTGTTCATCTCGCACAATCTGGCCGTGGTGCATCACGTGGCCGACCGGGTTGGCGTCATGTATTTGGGCCGGATTGTGGAAATTGCGCCACGCGACGATTTGTTCGCGCAGCCTCGCCACCCCTACACGCGCATGTTGCTGGGAGCCATTCCCGACATGAGCGGAGCGGGCAAAAGCCGCATCCCGGTCGCTGGTGAAGTGCCTAATCCACTGAACCCGCCATCCGGCTGTACCTTCCATCCACGCTGCCCGCTGGCCAATGATCGCTGCCGCCGCGAAGCCCCGGCTTTGCTGCAAACCGGGCCGCAAGAAGTGGCTTGTCATGCTGTAGAAGAAGGGCGCGATCAGGCCTGATCGCTTGCGATGCCAACAGTAAAACCGCCCACGGCAACTTGCCGAATGGGCGGTTTTTTCTGATAATTGAGAATTATTCTCAGTTCTCATTGCCCGATCCTCTACCATTTTTCTGGTCGAGCAGGCACCACTGGAACGCATCATGCACAATGCCGCCTTCTCACCCGACACGGAATCGCTCTACCGGAATTACCACGGCTGGTTGCATAGCTGGCTACGACGCAGGCTAGGTAATTCCTTTGATGCGGCCGATCTGGCCCAAGACGTTTTTGTCCGACTGCTGCAAAAACCCCGTCAATTCGGCAGCGAACCCGAAGCCCGTGTGTATTTGCGGCTCATGGCCAATGGCATGTGCGTGGACTTATGGCGACGCCGTCAGATTGAACAAGCCTGGCTGGAAGAGCTGGCCAACCGCCCGGCCGCCCTGGTTCCTTCTGCCGAACACCAGGCCCTGGTGCTGGAAGCCCTGCAAGAGATAGACAGCATGTTGCGCACCCTGCCCGCCAAAGTGGGCAATGCCTTTTTCATGGCCATGGCCGACGGCATGAGCAACCGGGAAATTGCAGAGGCGCTGGGCGTGTCCACACGCATGGTGCACCGATATCTTAGCCAGGCCATGCTGTGCTGCCTGAAACTGGAAGCCCGCCATACCGCCGCTGACATGCCCGTGCATCAGGCGTCCAGCCTGCCCGAGCCACGCTGATTACCCGCCCCCATGAGCACCTCCGAACTGCATCCCGACGATACGCTGGAGCCCTCATTTGACGCGCTGGAACAGGCCGCCGAATGGTTTGCCCTGTTGCGCTCGGATGAGGCCTCGGCCCAGGATCGACAAAGCTGGCAACGCTGGCTGGTCGCTCAGGCCGAGCATCGCAAGGCCTGGCAGTATGTAGAGCGCATCAGTGGCCGCTTTGAACCGATACAAAGCAGCGACAGCCGCCAGGCTGCCGTCCAAAGCTATTGCCTGGCCAACCGACGAATGGGACGCCGCCGCCAATTGCTGCTGGGCCTGGGCACACTGGCAGGCAGCAGTTTGGGCAGTTGGCTGGCTTGGCAGCATACGTCCTTGCCCGGCACCGTAATGGCCTGGTCAGCCGAGCATCGCACCGCCCGTGGTGAAGTCCACCAACTGACTTTGCCCGATGGCTCTACCGTTTGGCTCAGCTCCGACACTGCAATGAACCACGACTACCGAGGCAATCAACGGCTGCTCTCCCTGGTTCAGGGTGAAATTCTGATCGATACAGCGGCCGATCCTGCACGGCCCTTTCTGGTCGAAACCCGTCAAGGTTTGCTGCGTGCCTTGGGGACACGCTTTACGGTGCGACTGGACGGTCAGGAAACTTTTCTGGCGGTGTATCAAGGCGCGGTACAGGTGGACACGGCAAACAAGCGCCAGCAGCACATTATCCATGCCGGTCAGCAGACACAGCTTTCGCGTACCGAGATTGCGGCTACCACTGCTGTCCTGCCCGAGCGGCAAAGCTGGACCAAAGGCATCCTCGTCACCGACAACACGCCCTTGATCGAGGTCGTGCGCGAATTGCAACGCTATCGCGGCGGCCACCTTAGCGTTTCACCCGAGGCGGCCCAGCTGCCTGTGATTGGCAGCTATCCCTCCACCGACCCGGACCGGGCCTTGAGAATGCTGGAAGGGGTGCTGCCGATTCGCATCAAACGAACCCTGCCCTGGTGGGTCAGCATTGAACTGGCCGAGCACTGACCTTGATTCAGACATACATTCACGGGCATCAGCCGCCGTGCATGACAAGCCGGTTTACGGGCCTATTCAAGCGGCCCAATGCTTCAAACCGGCTATTTCCACTTTTCCGAGTTCCGCTTTTCCTTGGCGTGTTCGATATACCTGATGAGGGCATCGTTTTACCCGTCTCCTGGCGCAAAACCAGAATCTGACCAGGACACACGCAAACCGGCTCGCTCTCGCCGACTACACCGCTTCCAAGGAGCAGAATTCATCATGCCCGGCTATTCCCAGCCTGTCGCCCGAGGGGCGAACTCTTTTGGTGCCATGCACTTTTTCCGACCCGGTTTCAAACTAAGCCCCTTGGCCTGCGTGCTGCAACTTGCCCTGGCCAGCGGTGCATTGAGCCTGGCAAGCTGGCATCCTCAAGCCCACGCCCAAACCATCAATAGTGCGTCTGCCAAACAACAAAGCTACAGCATTCCAGCGGGCCCCTTGAGCACAGCGCTGGCTCGCTTTGCAAGCGCATCCGGCGTACTGGTCGCTGGAGCCGGTGAGCTGGCCAGGGACAGAAACAGCCCAGGCGTTTCCGGCACGTTTTCGCCCCAGGCCGCGCTGGATGCACTGTTGGCCGGTACTGGCCTGACTGCTGTTGCCAGCTCGGATGGCAGCTACCATCTGCGCCAAGTCCCAGAGGCACCTGCCGGTGACGTCACCCAGCTGAGCACCGTAACCGTACGGGGACGACTCGATCCCAGGACCGAAGGCACAGGCAGCTACACCAACGCATCGGCAAGCTCGGCCACGCGCATGAACCTGTCCGCACGTGAAACCCCGCAGTCGGTCAGCGTGATCACGCGCCAGCGGCTCGACGACCAGGGTCTGCTCACGCTTAACGACGCACTCAAGCAAGCTACCGGCGTGAAGGTGCAGGAAGGCGAAGTGCTGGGCACAACCTATCAGATCCGCGGCTTCTCGCTGGATACGGCACAGCTTGACGGCGTGCCTGTCTCGCTGGGCGCAGGCGGCTCGGAAGCGGCCGCCGACATGGCCATCTACGATCGCGTGGAAGTGGTACGCGGCGCGGCGGGTCTGTTGCAGGGGGCCGGCAACCCGGGCGGCACGCTCAATCTGGTGCGCAAGCAACCCACCCGTGAATTTGCCGCCAGCGGCAGCGCGATGGTGGGATCGTGGAACAGCTATCGTGTGGAAGCCGACGTCTCCAGTCCACTCAACCACAGCGGTGATCTGCGTGGGCGGGTGGTGGCCGTGCACGACGACCGCGACTCCTTCGTGGATCACGTCAAGGAACGCAAGGAAGTGCTGTATGGCGTCTTGCAATACGACTTCACTCCCTCGATCACGGCCACCGTGGGGGTGGACCATCAGCGCACCAAGGGTACGCCCAACGGCACTGGCGTCGTCTTCTTTGACGATGGCGGCGATCTCGAACTGCCACGCAGCACTTACCTGGGTGCCGACTGGAACCACCGGGCCACCCGCAGCACCACCGTGTTCGGCGACCTGACCTGGGAGATGGACAACGGCTGGCAGACCAAGCTGTCGGCCAACCGCCAGCACTACGACGTAGACACGGTGTTTCTGTCCGCCTCGGGCGCGGGCGTGGACCGCAACACGCACCAAGGCCCACTCCTGAACTACGCACGAGCCAGCAGCCTGAACCGCACCCAGACCAGCGTGGACCTGTACGCCTCGGGCCCATTCTCCTTACTGGGCCGCAAGCATGAGCTGGTAGTAGGTGCGAACATGCGCCGCAATCCCACCGAAACCGACCAGGTGCCGCTGCGTGAATACGCCAGCATCCGGCCCGATGTCTTTAACTGGGACCCCACCTCGCTGCCTCCGCCCAATATTGGGCCCTATGAATCGCGCACCGCCACCACCACCAAGCAGTCGGGCATCTATACCGCTGCTCGTCTAAGCCTTGCCGATCCGCTTACCTTGATCGTGGGTGGTCGTTGGAGCTGGTGGGACTACAGCAGCGACAGCACCAATCTGCTCACCGGCGCCAACACGGCCTCCTCGAGCTACAAGGTCAGTGGCGAGTTCACACCGTACGCCGGTCTGATATTCGATCTGAACGATAACTACTCGCTGTACGCCAGCTATACCGACGTGTTCCGTCCGCAAAACGCCATCGATCGCAACGGCTCCTTGCTCAAGCCCATCGTGGGTGCCAACTACGAGGCGGGTATCAAGGGTGAATTCCAGGATGGCCGCGTGCAGGCTTCGCTGGCGGCCTTCCGTATCGAAGAAACCAACCGCGCCCAGACCGATCTGGACGGCCCCAAACCGTGCCCCTATACCACCAGCGACTACTGCTCGATTGCCGCAGGCAAAGTGCGCAGCGAAGGGATTGAGGCGGAGTTGACAGGTGAACTGGCCCCAGGCTGGAATCTGACGGCTGGCTATACCTACAACACCACCAAGTACGTGAAAGATGCGGCCAACCAAGGCAAGCCCTTCAACACGCGCACGCCAGAACATATGTTCAAGCTCTTTACCTCGTACCGCCTGCCCGGCTCGTTGCGCCAGTGGACAGTGGGGGGTGGCTTCACGTGGCAGACCAAATTCCTGTACGAGAACACGGCCGGCACGATCCGTATCGAGCAAAATCCTTACGCCGTGGCTGATCTGATGGTGCGCTACGACTTCACGCCCAAGGTTTCAGCCACCCTCAACCTGAACAACGTGTTCGACAAGAAGTACTACCGTTATATTGCCCACGAACGCGCCTACAACTACTACGGCGACCCACGCAACGTGATGCTGACGCTGCGCGCCCAATATTGAGGCTGAACGTGATGAACAAGGTACTCAAGCGCTCTGATCGCAGCGCTCTGGGTATCTTGTGGTCGACGATACGCTGCACTACGGCGCTGCACCAAATGCCATATTCAGGCTAGAGCGCCAGAAGTCATTGGGCCACGAACGGGCTAAAACAAAAAACGCGGTGTTTGCTGCCAGGGGCAGTGCACACCGCGTTTTTTAATAAAGCCATCAGCGGGCCTGATGCGGCCCGGTGACATTCAATCAGTTCTGGTCCGCAGGCGCGAAATCGGCCAAGTGGCAGGACAGGATGTCGGCAATGGCACGATCATCCAGGCCACGGGAGCGCAGGTCGGCGGACAGAGCGTCCACATCCACACGAGCCAGTGGACGCTCGGCACCACGAGGGCGGTCGTCGCGAACCACGCGGAAGTCGTAATCGCGCTGGGCGGTCTTGGCCACTTCGTAGTGCATGACTTCATCCACTTCGTTTTCCGGCGTGAAGGTCAGCACGGTAGGGCGCAGGGAATACAGGTCTTCGGAGTTCATCACGTATTCGGTTGCGCAGATGATGACGGTGTCGCCCTTTTGACAGGTACGGGCCGCCGCACCGTTCAGGACCACACAGCGCGAGCCGGGTTCACCGAAGATCACGTAGGTAGAAATACGGGCGCCACTGTCCTTATTCCAGATTTCCACAAACTCCATGGGTAAAATGCCCGCTTGTTCGCAGATTTCAGGATCCAGTGTGATCGAGCCGTGATAGTTCAAGTCGGCACCGGTCACCTTGATACCATGCAGCTTGGCACGGACCACTTTTTTCATGACAACACTCTCTAGAAACAGGTCCCCTGTAACGGACACCTAAGCTTGGCTAAAACGCGGCTTGCGCTGCGCCCTTAGCCCGATCAGGGCTGCGGGAAAGACTGCATCATAAACCCAGAAATGCGCGCAAATCCGTTTAGACCCACAGATTTGTACGGGAAAACCACAGCATCAATGATTTGCCTGACGGCCAGTCTGTGCTGTAATCCCCTCTGCCGCATCGCGCCGGTCTTTTTTATTTTCAATACGATACCGTTTTCCATGCCCAACCTGCTCATCGAGAATATTCACAAACGCTATGGTTCCCTGGAGGTCCTCAAGGGAGTCTCTCTCAGCGCGGAGCCGGGCGATGTCATCAGCCTGATCGGGTCCAGTGGTTCGGGCAAAAGTACGTTTCTGCGTTGCATCAACTTTCTGGAAACGCCCAATTCCGGCCGTATCGTCATCAAGGGCGAGGAACTGAAAACCCGTCTGGACCCCAAAACGGACGAACTGGTTGCGGTAGATAAACAACAGCTCAAGCGCCTGCGCACCAGCCTGGCCATGGTGTTCCAGCACTTCAATCTGTGGTCGCACATGACGGTGCTGGAAAACATTACCGCCACGCCCATTCATGTACAGGGCATGGACAAGGCGCAGGCCATTGCCAAAGCGGAGCTGTATCTGGACAAGGTAGGCCTGTCGCGCGATCTGGCCAAACAATACCCGGCCTTCTTGTCGGGCGGCCAGCAGCAGCGTGTGGCGATTGCCCGAGCGCTGGCGCTGGAACCTGAAGTGATGCTGTTTGACGAGCCAACCTCGGCACTGGACCCCGAGCGTGTGGGCGAGGTTCTGCGCGTTATGCAGAATTTGGCCGAAGAAGGGCGCACGATGGTGGTGGTTACCCACGAAATGAGCTTTGCGCGCAACGTCTCCAGCAAGGTGGTGTATCTGCACGAAGGTCAAATCGAGGAAGAAGGCCCGCCAGAAGAAGTGCTGGTGTCGCCACGCAGCCCTCGTCTGGCACAATTCCTGGCAGCGGGCGGTTCGTCCAAGAGCTAAGATGCCCGCCTACGGCGCGCAATACGGACTGACGGGTCTGTGACTGGCTATCTGCCCCTTGGGTCGGTCAGATCGTTCAGTCACCGAGCAATCGCGAAGCAGCAGGTTCGCCAAGCCTGCCAAGCTGCGACACGACGAAAACATCGAAAAGCCGGATCGCCGGGCCGCCGGATCGCCAGAACGCCAGACAGCCGAATGTATATCAACAGGTAAAACAGCCCAAAGACTTCGGCCACACTCTGAGCAGACATAAAACAAACGGCGCCTTTCGGCGCCGTTATGCATTTGCAACCATCCTAATGAAGCCGCCAACCAGCAGCTTCTGACTACAGCCCTGCTATCAGGACTTGGGACGTGGCATATCAAACAAGGCCAGGTCCGTAATCTCAAAGTAATCGCCAGGACCACCACCACGCAAAATCGGACGTGGGATCGCAGTGCGGTAAATGCCGTCCACGATGCTGTTGGGCGACACATGCACGCCGACCACTTCGCCCAGCACCATCCAGGTGTTCAGATCCTTGCCTTCCGAGTCTTTCAACTGAAAGTGCGTCGTCACCTTGCACTCCAGCGAGGCATGGCTCTCGCCCACGCGGGGGGCATCAATCAGGCGGGAATCCACAGGCGTCAGACCCGCGACTTCAAACTCGCGCACATCTTGTTCCAGGCTGGTCATGTTCATGGGTTCGGCCAGATCACGGGTAGCCAGGTTCCAGGTAAACACGCCGGTTTCAATTGCGTTACGCACGCTGTCTTTGTAGCCCACGCTGGAAAAAGCGATGACAGGCGGGCGATAGTTGAACACGTTGCAGAAGCTGTATGGAGCCAGGTTCAGCACACCTTCCTTGCTTTTGGTGCCAATCCAGCCGATGACACGGGGACCCACAATAGAACTGATCGGGTCGTGGCGCAGTCCATGGCCTTGTGTGGGTTCGTAGAAGTGAAAGTCTTTCTGCACGGTTCTCTCTGTTAATAAACACAACAAACTAAACGGGACTGCGGGAAATCCCGGTGGCCCACTGATATACTTTACAACTAAAATAAAGCCGCTGCAAACCGTTGAAACTCAAGGTTTTACGTATCCTTCCTGCCTTTCAGAACCATCTAGGCACATGAAACATGGAAAATAAGCCCGATCACTGGGCACGTGTAGCTTCTGCTGACCTGGAACACGTGCGCAAATCTGTCAGCGATATGTTCAAGTCGCACCAGCTCAAGCAGCTACGTGCCGATCAGACCCTGCAAACCCGGCTGCGTCACGCCCAGTTTGGTCAGGTCGCCTTGAGCCGCCTGGGCTATGGCGCCGACGTACACATACAACCTGATCACCTGGCCGGTTTCTACCTGGTCCAGATGCCCCAATACGGCACCGCCAAAATTCGCTGCGGTGGCCAAACTGTGGACTCCAGTCCCTACGCCGCCACGATCCTGAATCCCAACGAGGATGTGGACATGGTCTGGCACGCCAATAATGAGCAATTAATGCTCAAGATAGACCGCAATCTGGTGGAACAGGCTGCCCGTGGCATGGGCCTGGACGTAGGCCCGCAAGGTTTGCTGTTTCCGGTACGCCTGGAGGCGCATACCCAGCCTTCCTGGCAAATCATGCTGCGCTACGTGCTGGACTGTGCACGCAACTACGAGGACATTCGCCGCTCGCCGCTGATTATCAACCAGCTGGAGCAATTGGCGGTGACAACCTTGCTGGATCTGCACCCACCGACTCAGATTCAGGCCCTGAACCCCACTCGCATCCTGCCGCGCCATTTGAAGAAAGTAGCCAGCCATTTGCATGAGCAGGCTCATTTGCCGGTCACAATAGACGAGCTCAGTACCATTGCGGGCGTGAGCTCCCGCACCTTGCAGCAAGCCTTCCGAGACCACTACGGCGTCAGCCCCATGCAGTACCTGCGTCAGGTTCGTCTGGACCGTCTGCGCCACGAACTGATCCATTCCAACGAACCTCACCTGACGCTGGCCGACCTGGCCATGCGCTGGGGCTTTGCACACCAGGGCCGTTTCAGCGCCGAATACCGCAGCCGCTTTGGCGAAACGCCTAGCGAGACCCTGCAACGAGTGCGCGGCGGCCAGCACTAAGCTGACCGCCTCACCCGTCCTCTCACCCCTTCAAGATACGCTGGGCTGCCAGATAGCCGGATTGACCACCCAGGCCAGGGCCTGGATGCACCGACGCACCAATTTGATGCAGATTGCGCCAGGGCGTGGTGCCACTGCGCGCGTTCTTGTGTCCTGCAAAAGGACGCATGAAAAAGAACTGATCCGGTGAGCACACCCCGCTATACGGATCGCCCCCCACCAGATTCATGTTCAAGGCTTCCAGATCCGCCGGGCTGACACTACGACGCCCGATAATCTTGGCAGCCAGGCCAGGCATGACGGTTTCCAGACGGGCCTGAACGCGATCGGCCATCGCCTCGCGCACGGCTTCGTTCCAGCGTCCATCCGCTGGCACAGGAATCTCGCCCGCTTCATCGCCTTTGATGTGACGCGGCAGCTCCTGCATTTGTACCCATAGAATCCAGTGACCTTCCGGTGCACGAGTCACATCCACCGCTACCGGCTGGCCCACGGCCAAGGTCGGTTTGGCAGGCAGGTAGCCATTGCTGGCCGTGACCACCGAGGAACACACCTGCTCCATGCTTTCCGTCACATGCACCATAGGGACATGGCGCAGTTCCGGGTCAAGCCAGTCGGGCGGGGAATTCAAGGCAAAGTGTATCTGCATGCCACCGCGACCATAGTGATAATCCTGGGCGGACTTCAACAGCTCGGGTTCTACTTCCGGCAACAAATCGCCGTACAGCTGACCGGGCGTCACATTGCAGACCACCGCACGGCGGGCCAGATAGCGCTGCGTACCCACACACACGCCGGTGGCTTTATTGCCTTCCACCAGCACGCGATCCACATGGGAATTGGTCAGTACCGCCCCACCTGCTTCTTCAATAATGCGGGTAAAGGCTTTCACAATCTGATAACTGCCGCCTTTAACGACAGGCATACCGCCACTGACCACAGCACTGAACGTCAGCTTGCCGATCAGGGCCGAGCTGGCTTCATCCGGGCCCAAACCGCTATGCAGCACCCAGGGCGCAATCATGGCGCGGGCCAGGTCGCTGCGCAGTTCGCGCATGGCCCAGCGCCGAAAGCTTTCCAGCGCTTGCGAGCCAAAGGACATCAAGCCATCCAGACCCCGTTCGCGCCAGGCACCAAAGGCCAGTTTGGCCATGGGCCAACGGTAAGGCTCACCGCCCAGCAAGCCAAATACCAAACCGGCATCCGGGCCAAACATGCGAGCCGCCATGGCACCCAAGGCATCGCCTTCACCCGGCATCAAGTCATTGAAGCGACGTACGGTGTCGTCCATATCCTGACGCAAGGCCAGCGACGGGCCACCAGGAATGGCCAGACCCGTGCTGTATTCGCCTTTGACAAACTCCAGACCGGCTTTAGCCAAGGGTTCAGCCAAAGTGGCATAGGATGCACCGCCCATGAACAAGGGATACCAACTGGACAGAACATCATGGGTAAAACCGGGGAACAGCTCTTGCGTACGGATGCAGCCCCCGGCCACCGCATTGCGCTCCAGCACTGTCACCGACAAGCCGCGTTGGGCCAACAAGGCGGCACAGGTCAGGGAGTTCATCCCGCTGCCGACAATGACTACATCAGCGCTGTGCGCATCACTCATTTCAACGGTCTCCGCTAGGCGTGGTCAGGTTGGCGAAACGGCCACGGTGAAACACCGCAGGTTCGTGTTCGGTCAGCGTGGTGTGGCGCACCACACGGCCAATAAACAAGGTGTGGTCACCACCTTCGTGCTGACGGTAGTTCTCGCACACAAAGGTCGCCACGCAATCGTCCAGCAGTGGCACGCCTTCTTCACCATCCACATGCGAGACCAGCGAGAACTTGTCCTTGACCTGGGAATTGGCAAAACCCAAAGCCACGGGCACTTGCTCCTGGCTGATCACGTTGATCGCAAAGTGGCTGCACTTCTCGAAAATTTCCAGGCTGGGCGAGTGATTCACCAGGCTCCACATCACCAGGGGCGGCTCCAGCGACAGGGACGTAAAGGAGTTGATGGTCAGACCCACCGCCCGGCCATCGGGACAACGAGTCGTGACAATGGCCACACCCGTTGGAAAATGGCCCAGTGCCTGGCGAAACGCACGGCTATCGACCACATTCAGATTGGACGGTGTGGGTTTGGCGTCAGCGGCTGCCAACGCTTGGGCAGACACGGCCTGCCGCTGGGCAGCGGTTTGGGACGAGGAGTCTTGCAGCGTTGCGGTGGGGGTCATGATACGTCTCCTTGAATACTATCTATCAGGCAGCCACAGATTGGCTGCGAGTCTTCTCGATCAATGCCTGAGCGGCACTCAGATCTTCCCAGGCCGGGAACAGAACCGGTGGGTGGTTGAAACTGTTGGCCAGGAAATGAGCCAGGGCGGGCGATTGCTGAGCCGAGGTCAACAAGGCAAAAGAAGAGTCGGTTGGTGGCTTCAACATGGAGTTGGTCCAGCGCACCACCAGATTGGCGTAATCCCAGTAACGCTCGAACGTTTCCTGCATCCAGTTACGGTCAAACGCGCCTTCACCACGTTGCAAAATGCTGTCCAGATACACTTGGGCGGCTTTGGCGGCGTTGTTGGAACCTTGGCCGGTAATGGGGTCGTTCACGACCACGGCATCGCCCAGACCCAGCACCATGCGGCCCGAAGGCAGCGTCAGCACAGGTTTACGAACTGTGGGAGGGAAAGCACCGGACAGGTAACCTTGGGCGTCGGTCAGTTCCACATTACGGGCACGATCGCCTTCCCAAGGCAGGAATTCGCGCAGGAAAGAAACGCTTTGCTCCAAATGAGCTTCGGGCGTCTTGGCATCGCGGAAACGATCCAGTGGGCCACCGGGCACGCCTTCGAACACCATGATGTCGCAGGGTCCGGACAGGGTCAGCGAGGGGAACACAAAGTATTCGCCCACACCGGGGATGAAGTTAAAGGACACGCGCGAGTATTCAGGCGTAGGCTCCAGACCATGTACATAGGTCAGGGCCAGGGCGCGCTGAGGCTTGTCGTACATGGAACGCTGATCGTCACGCTCGAACAACTTGACCACTTCGCCTTTACCGGCAGCCAGCATGGTCAGGTCGTACTCCTGGGTGATGCGCTCCAGTTCGGCCACGCCCACATCTTCCATGATCAGCTTGCCGCCACGCTGCTCGAACAGTTCCAGCCAGTAAGGCATTTTCACGCGCTGGTCAGTTGCCTGGGCTTCACGATCCAGACGGCCGCTCCAGTCCACGGCTTTGGTGTCAGGCTGTTCAGGGTTGGGCAGAGCAAAGCCAATGCCTTGTACAGGCGGGCATTCGTCGTCCCAGAAATTCAGGCCCAGGCGACGCTCTACGTCCAGAGCCTCGGCAAACATGCACTGGCTGGACATCACGCGGCCACCACGAACATCGTCGGGGCTGCGGTTGGTGAAAACGGCTACGTCGTAGCCCTTGGCCAAAAGACCGAATGCAACGGGCATGCCAGCCTGGCCAGCGCCCACAATAGCAACTTTACGCATGATTTTTTCCTTCTGAGGGAGCTAAGGACACCACTGCGGCGGCGTCCTGGTTTTTCTTATTCAGCCAATTTGGGAATGGCGGGTACACCTTGCTCTGGGCCCATGGCCGAGTAGCCGCCATCAACGGCGTAATCGGCACCGGTCACGAAACTCGCGGAATCCGAGAGCAGGAAGGACACGACTTCGCCCACTTCCTGGGGATCGCCCACGCGGCCCAGCATGTGAAATGCCGAGGCCACGCGGTCGGTCTTGGCACGGTCACCGCCCGTCAGCTCGTCCATCACGCGCGACCAGATCCAGCCGGGCGAGACCGAGTTGACGCGAATGCCGTCAGGCGCAAAGTCCAGCGCCATGCTGCGTGTCAGTTGCAACAAGGCAGCCTTGGAGACCGGGTACAACCACCGCCCGGTTTGAGCAATCGAGGAGGAGATCGACGTGAAGTTGACGATGGAACCACCACGCGGCAACAAGGGACGCACCGCCTTGGCCGCCTGCACGGCGCTAACCAGGTTGATGTCCAGAGCCTTGAGCCAGTCAGCACGGCTGGACGCCATGCCTTCATCCAGATAGGAACAGGCCAGATTGACCAGACCATCCACACGGCCAAAATGCGCCTGCACCTGCTCGATGGCGGCATTCAGGCTGTCATCGCTGGTAATGTCCACTTCCCAGAATTTGGCTTTGGCGGCATCGTTGCCTACGGCTTTCTGGCCACCTGCGGCATCAATATCAAACACGGCCACACGTGCGCCGTAGCCCATCAGCACCTCGACCACACCTGCGCCTACACGCGTTGCGCCGCCGGTAACGATGACTACCTTATCCTTCAGTCCTTTCATGTCGCTCTCCTGCCGCGGGCCCTTAGAACGGAACCGCTACTTTTACAAAAAATTGTTTTCCTTCGGGACGGCCACGCACGCCCAGATCCTGCTGGTACTTGGCCGTAATCAGCAGACCCTTGTCATTGGCATAACGCAGGCTGGGACCAATGGCGAAGGCACGAGCCTTGCTGTCACCGGCCATGGGGCCACGGTCGCTTTCAATCTGTTGATAGGCGTAACCACCCACACCCAGCACCAGCCCATTGCCAAAACCCCAACCCACGGCGTAATCGGCGTGAATGGCTTTACCCGTACGGGTTTCGGTGTCGCTGTTGCGGAAGTTGAAGTCCACCATCATCTTCAAATCCAGGTTGATGCCGCTGGGCTGTATGTAGCTGAACGCAGCAGCGGGCTGAATGGCCCAGTAGTTGCGGCCCAGGTTGGCGCTGTCGGTCACTTTGTAGCGGCCAGTTGGGGCAACAAAGTCCACGCCCAGGATGTAGTGCATCTTCTCGCTGGGGTGAAAGCCCAAGGCCGGACCAAAAACCACGTCACCCAGACCGCTACGGCGCTGGGACTGACCGGCGGCCTGTGCCTTGACGGTCAGCAAGGGAGCCAGGGCGTGGAACGCCAATTGGCCGCCAAACACCTGCTGGTCCGTCACCCAGACCAGACGCGGCGCAACCATTGCCACATCGACCTTGAAGTCAGGAATAGGCAACTTGTCGCCGTTCTTGTCACGCACCGAGTCGTAACGCATGGCACCGCCGTACATCAGCAAGTGCACTCCGGGTGGCGGCAGGGCACCACTCATGAAGTTTTCCAAACCATCGGGATAAATAGGCAGGCCGTTGCCTTCAATGGCACAGACCGGGCCGGCGCCCAATACCCCTGCACCCAGAACCACTGCTGCTATTTTTTTATTGATGTCCCCCACGTCCGTTCTCCTTTTGTTTTTTAGGTATGACGATGGAGCCAATGGTAGAAGTGCTCTTTTTGTCGGTATATCCACTTTGCGCAGCGCCTAGCCAATAAGCGCAAGAAGCCGCAAAAGCAGGGAAAACCCCGATTTGGTTTAGATTTAAAGGATGACGATCAGTAAGGCCGTTAAACGCTGTGTTTCAACGGGTATATGAGATAATTCCTCGCTTCCCGCCCAGTAAATAATCAATATCACCTGGGCCTGAACACCCAGGACGGCGAGCGATGTGTAATACCGTCGTCGTGGACCTGGCCACAAACACGCCGCTTCATCTCGATGAGCCCAACTCTCTCTTTTGCTGAATCCCGATTCAGCCAGCCCCTGCTCGGCCACCGTTTTGGTGCCTGGGCCTTTATTACTTTTGCGGTGCTGGCCCTGATGGCTACGTGGGCCATTTATTGGCTCACCCCCATGATCTCGGACGACTTCAATTACGCCAACAAAGGCATTGCATGGACGTCGATCAAGCAACATTATCTGCAATGGAGCGGTCGTCTGGTCTCGGATACGCTCTCCAGCGCCATGCTCACGCTGGCTCCGGGATGGCTGAAAGCCACACTGAATACAGCGGCCCTGTTTGGCCTGATCACGGTGCTGACAGCACTGGGGGCCCAACTGGCCGGACGAGCCTTGCGCCCGTCTTTACTGCTGCTGGTGTTCACCTTGTATTGGCTGGTCAACCCCCATCTGGGGCAAACCACATTCTGGTTGGTAGGCGCCGCCAACTACCTGTGGCCCAATCTGTTCAACTTCGGTTTTGTGCTGGCCTTTATTTACTACTTGCAAAAGGGCAAGCCCTCTGTGATCACAGGCTTGGCGCTCTGCCTTCTGGGCCTGCTGGCCGGTTGTTCCAATGAAAACACCGGCATTATCAGCTGGTGTTTGCTGGCGTATCTGGGCCTAAGGCACTTTCAGCGCACAGGTTCGCTCGGTTCATGGCATCTGGTTTGGTTGCTCTGTATGGGGCTGGGAGTCGCCGTGCTGGTCCTGGCGCCAGGCAATCAAGTACGCGCAGAGGTCTTTGCTCATTGGTATGACCAGCCTTTGTTATGGCGCATTGGGGAGCATTTTGGTCGTCGTTTCCCGGACGCCCTATTGCGGTACTGGGGGGTGATCCTAGTGATGCTGGTTTGGCGTTTTGCCATAGGGCCTGCGTCTTCTGAATCTGTACGCCGGGCAATGTGGCTGCTCATTGGCGCATCGCTTCTGGCCAATGCCATTCTGGTTCTGGCACCTAATATCCCCAAGCGATCCTTGAATGGCGGCTTGATGTATCTGCTGGTGGCCTTGTCTATTTACGGACATGATTTATTGGCGCAAGGGCAACGCGCTATACCCATGCAGCGCAACCTGTTAGTAACCTTGGGGGCCTGCGGCACGCTATGGCTGGTGTCCAGCGGATTAATGTTGCGCAGCTATCACGGCACCTGGGAGCAGGATCAGGTACGACGCGCTATCTTGGCCGATGCCCACAAGCATCAGCGTCATCACGTAAAACTACCCAAGTATTTTTTCCTGCCCACGTTGCGTTCGCGGGATCGCTTCGATATGCACTTTGACCCCAAAGCCATGGCCCGATACTTCCGGAGCAAGGCGGTGATCAATGAATATGCCGTCAATCAGCACTATGACCTGGAGACGGGGGCACCACCGCCCACGCCTTAAAGCTTGAGGACTTGTGCATTTCCTCCGCTGCAAGCCGCTTCAGGCCCTGGGGGGTCTGGCAGGGCGAGTCAGACTACTTGCCGCAGGCAAGGGAGAGCGTAGGGATGCAAGCATCCTGCTGTTTGAGCCGGACGCTTGTACTTGGTCCGGGGGACCAAGTACCCGGCGAGTTCAGGATGCGCCCGTAGCTCTCTCTTGACCAGGGCACCGGTGCGCCGCACCGGCAAGTGGTCAGCCCTGCCAGACCCCCCAGGGCCTGAAGCGGCGTTTTACAGGGAGAAGCGTCCACAATGACTACAGCAGCAACCCGGCTGCCTATCCTTTGCCCTCACAACAGCCCCTCCCAAAAACATAAAAAAACCCCGCTCTCCCAAAGGAAAGCGGGGCCAAGACTGTAGTGTGTCTCTTGCTGCGTATTACTTGGCAGCGCTCAGCTCTTTGATCTGCTCGCGGAAGTAGGCCAGAGCGGCTTTACCGTCAATGCCCTTCTTGTCAGCCGCTTTGATCCAGTCTTCTTCAACAAAGGCCAGACGCTCTTTCATCTGGTCTGCTGCTTCACCCTGGATGCGCAGTGTTTTCAGGCCAGCTGCTGTGTGCTTCTCAATGGCTTGCTGTTCGGCAGCCTGCCATTTGGAACCGAAGTCGTTGGCAATCCATTCGCCGCTGATTTTCTCGATAGCAGCACGGTCGGCTTCCGACAGACTCTTCCACTTGCGCTCGTTCATGAACATGTACTGGCTGGATTTGCCAAAGCCACCTTCCACGGACACCGCGGTCTTGACCAGCTTGTCCAGTTTCCAGTTGTCCAATTGGTCGTACTGGAAGTACATACCATCGATCACACCACGCGACAGCATTTCGTAGCTGTCCGATGCAGGCGCGTTCACGGTCACGATACCCAGCGCTTTACCGATGGCATCAAACAAGGGGCTAGGCGAGCGCAGCTTCTTGCCTTTCAAATCGTCAATGCTTTGCACATTGTCCTGGCTGGTGAAGATCACGGTGGCAGGGCTGGTCCACATACCCAGCAGTTTCACGCCCCTGTGCTCGTTGGCACCCATCATGAATTTTTCGTAGGTGCGCCAGTAGGCAACCGAGTTCACTCCGCCATCATCCGTGGTGAAAGGCAGTTCAGCAAATTCGATCAGCGGGAAGCGGTTAGCCGTGTAGCTGTGTACCGACATGCCCATATCAGCAATACCGTTACGCACCAGATCCAGGTGAGCCTGCGGCTTGCCCAAGGCGTTGATGAACTCCACCTTCACGCGACCTTCCGTGGCTTTTTCCACTTCCTGGGCCCAGGGCTCGAACATATTGGTCACGATGAAGTGGCCTGGAGGCATCCACTGGGAAAAACGCAAGGTGGTAACTTCAGCCGCAACCGAAGGCATGGTCGGTGCCAGGGCTGCTGCAGCCAGGCCCAGGCTCAAGGCCAATTTTTTGAAAACACGCATCTCGACTCCTCGTAAATTATTTTGCTGCCGGGCCACTACAGCCCGGCGTCTTGGCCACTTGATGGGACGTTAAGCAGGTCCTGGACCTGCACACCCGGCGGCTTTACTGCTGCCCGGATCACAACTGCATCCGGGCCGGGTTTACATACTGTTCGGGACAACCAGAACAATCCAGGGGACAAACACCAGCAAGAGCAAACGCACGATATCCATCATTACAAAGGGAGTCACACCCCGAATAATGGTGCCCAAAGGAACATCGGGCATCACGTTCTTGATCATGAAAATGTTCAGACCCAACGGAGGGGTAATCAGGCTGATTTCAGCAGCCACCACCACGATGATGCCGAACCACACCAGATCAAAGCCCAGAGAGGCCACAATCGGGTAGAAGATAGGCACCGTCAGCATGACCATGGACATGGTTTCCAGGAAACAACCCAGAACCAGGTAAATCGCGCAGATGATCAGAATCACCACAATGGGCGAGACATCAATACCCTGGATGAAACCCAGCAACTGATTAGGCAAACCAGCCACGGTCAGGAAGTTGGTAAAGACCAGCGCACCAATCACCAAAGCAAACATGATGGCCGTGGTTTGAGCGGCTTCAATCAGCACCGTCAGGTACATGCGAGGCTGCCAGCCACGACGCTTCAGGGTCAGCAAGAAGGTCGCTGCAGCGCCAATACCCGCCGCTTCTGTCGGGGTGAAGACACCCCCGTAAATACCGCCCATGATGACGATGAACAGCACGGTAATGGCCATCACGCCTTTGGTCGCCTCAAAGCGCTCGCGCCAGCTGGCCTTCTCGCCAGGACGGCCCAGATTCGGGTTGATCGCGGTAATGATCATCACCGTGATCAGGTACATCAGCATGGCGATCATGCCGGGCAAAAAGCCTGCCGCAAACAGCTTGCCAATGTCGGTTTCGGTCAGAATCCCATAGACCACCATCATCACGCTGGGTGGAATCAGAATGCCCAGCGTGCCGCCTGCCGCAATACTGCCGGTAGCCAGACGATCGTCATAGTTGTACTTGCGCATATTGGGCATGGCCACACGACCCATGGCCGCTGTGGTGGCCATACTGGAGCCACAGAGTGCACTAAAGGCACCACAGGCAACAATCGTGGCCATCGCCAGACCACCACGCAGGTGACCAATAAAGGCGTGGGCAGCTTTGTACAGGTCCTTGGACAAACCCGAGGCATTGACCAGATTACCCATCAAGATGAACAGCGGCAGCACGGTAAAGCTGTAGCTCATGGCCGTGTCGTAGCTGGTCTGTGCCGCCATGGTCAAGGCCGCTTCCATGCCGGTAAAGAAGGCAAAACCCAGCGTACCAACCAGCAACATGCCCCAAGCAATGGGCAAACCCAGAAATAAGCTACCCAGCAGGACAGCCAGTCCGATAATAGAAATCAACATGAAAAAACTCCGTCTTTATCGGCTTGGAGAGCTAAAAATCTTGAACAGGGAAGCCACAGTGGCAATGCCTGTCATGGTGGCGATGATGTAGGCAAAAGGGGCAATCGGCACTTGCAAGGCATTGCTCATATCGCCGTAGTCGGCCAGCTCGTTGGCGTGACTCCACAGGTAGACAGTCAACACGGCCAGCATGACGGTAGAGACCACATTGATCACGAATTGCTGGATACGACGCGCCACTGGACCTAGCCAGGCGTCAATCAAACTGACGGTCAAGTGTTGCTGGTGCCAGGTAACACGCGGCAAGGCTGCAAAAATCAGCACACCCAGCAAGAGTTCGCTGGCTTCATAAGCGCCCAGCAAAGGGGCGTGAAATACATACCGGCCTATCACGTCCACAGTAGTGATCCCTGTCATCAGGATCAAGATGACCACACAGGCAGCATCCAGAATTGTCTCTACAACTCGTACTACTCCACGTGAACGCACCAGCTCCATTCCTGGCAGATCGTCGTTCATTACAGCTCCACTCTTTTTGGCCGGCGAAGGCCCGTTTTTTGGGTCATCATGCACCTCGAAAAATCGACGCGCATTGTTATATTTCTGTTCTAAATAGTTTATAGATGAACAAATCCAGGTAAATAGAAAGAAACCCTTAATTCCATCCAAAATCATGGAATCGTGGTTTCTATCTCACATAGCAAGAAATACGGTCACAAACTGCCTCGCTTGTCCTGTGCAAGAGCTGATAAAAATTGCTGGAACAGGCGCGAGTACTGGCTTGGCGCAATGTCGAGCAGGCGAACATTGGCTTTAAGAAGGGCAATAAAAGAATCAGCCCACTAGCAATCAGGCAGCATCCGGACCGGTAGCCAAACCCTCAGGCCCAGGTGTTTCATGTGACAAAAAAAGAGTCGAAAATGAACAGGCCCCTCACGTGTTGGACATACTTCCATGCGATGCGAGCAGGTCTGAAACAGCAACTTTTGACACCAAAAACCGGGGATAAAAAGCCAAAATCGGCCTCTGCGACAAAGAAAAAAACTTAGGCAGCAAAAAATCCCGGCACCGCTGACCAGCCGCCACCAATCAAGACGGTCCCTTCAGCCGTTTGTTTAAACGACACTCGCCGCCAGACATGCTGGAACAGATAGTCCATCAAGGGGGCTGTGCCATCCAAAAGCAAAAACCCCCTTGGAAAACCAAGGGGGTTTTATATGCCGTCAAGCAAATGGACTCGCTCCTGAACGCACTCAAAGCGCGATCACGGGCAGTCCCCTTGCCCGTCGATCAGATCGTCAGCGTACCCACGCTGGCACCGCCGCAGACATACAGCGTCTGGCCGGTGATAAAGCTGTTTTCAGGATCCGAGAAGAACATGGTTGCGCGGCTGATGTCATCCGCACGGCCCAGACGCTTCACAGGGATCGCGGCAGCCAGCTTGGCTTCGCGCTCGCTACCGGCTTCGACCACGTCGTAGAACATATTGGTAGTAATGGGGCCGGGGGCAATCACGTTGACGGTAATGCCTTGGTCCGCCAGTTCCAGCGCCCAGGTACGGGCCATGCCCAACATGCCAGCCTTGGTAGCAGCGTAGGCGGTACGGGTTTGCAGACCCAGCGCACCCCGCGAAGACATCAGCACAATGCGGCCAAAGTGGCGCTCGCGCATGCCAGGAACCACTGCCTGAGTAATCTGCAAGGCCGCGCCCAAGTGAATCTGGGTCAGACCCTGCAAGTCTTCCAGCTTGACCTCGTCCAGCAAGGCCGGCCAGATCACGCCTGCGTTGTGGATGAAGTGGGTCACTTCAAAGCGCTCGGCAATATCCTTGGCGGCTTTTTCGGTTGCTGCTGCATCCAGCAAATCCACCTGCACGCAATGCAGACGCTCGTGCGTCCAGGGCAATACATTGCGCGCCATGCTGATAACGGTGTAACCCTGATCCAGCATCTTGCGGCAAATGTCTTCACCAATACCGGTGCTGCCGCCCGTCACAATGGCGGTGTATTGAGCTTGTGTCATCTTGATTGTCTCCAGGCAAATTCAGGGCGCAGGGCGCGCCACCAGCACGGCTACGCCGCCAGCATCCAGCTCCAGACTCAGGCGCACTTTCTCGTCCGCCTGCCCGCCTTCGGGCAAGTGGGCGATGGCAAAAGGGCCGCAATCCAGGGCAACTGTGCCGATACGCCAGGGCAGTCGTGCCTGAAAGTAGGGTTCATTGCTGTGATGCAAGGTGGTCGTGGCCTGCAGAACACCCGTGTCGGCAACGGCCTGCCAGTTCAGCGTCGTGTGCAAGCAATGGCCGCACACATCGCGGGCGGGATACTGCACCGTGCCGCAGGACGGGCACACTTGCAGGGCGAATTCGCCGCGTTGGGCGGCTTCGGTCAGTCCGGCTGCCGTGGCGCTGCGTGCACCCGGTGGCAAGATTTGGGTGTCGCTCATCACTGCCCCCGTTCCAGCAAGGCCGCAGCAGTACAAATGCCGCGGTCGTAATTAATCATGCCAAAGCCGGACACCAGGCCGATGCGGGCATTGGCCACTTGCGTGTCGCCTGCGGTATCCGTCAATTGGCGCAAGGCCTGAACCAGTCCCAGG
Source organism: Alcaligenes faecalis (assembly GCF_005311025.1). Lineage (GTDB taxonomy): Bacteria > Pseudomonadota > Gammaproteobacteria > Burkholderiales > Burkholderiaceae_B > Alcaligenes > Alcaligenes phenolicus. The sequence continues at coordinate 2,690,773 of NZ_CP031747.1, forward strand.
TAGCCGCCTGCTGCACCGGCCTGGCCTACCGATAGCTGTCCGCCGCTGGTATTGAAGGGAAAGCTGCCGTCCACCGTAAAAGTGTTCTTGCGGATGAACTCCGGGCCTTCGCCCTTGGCGCAGAATCCCAGGTCTTCAAACTGCAGGACGTTGATGACGGGGTAGTCATCGTAGGTTTCCATGAAATCCACGTCTGCCGGGGTGAGGCCCGCATGTTCGTAGAACGCATCCTTGTCCATGGCCCAGCCACCGCGATGCTGCACAGGGTCTTCAGGGAAAGCGTTGTGACGCTCGATGGTAGAACGGATACGCACATAAGGCAGGCCCAGTGCTTCGGCCTGTTCACGACGCATGACCAGATAGCCTTCGGCTCCAGCACACGGCATCACGCAGTCAAACAAGTGTATGGGGTCGGCAATGACGCGCGCCTCCATGTACTGTTCCAGCGTCAGCGGTTTTTTCATCAGGGCATGCGGATTGCGCAACGCATTATCGCGCTGGGCGACGCACAGCTTGCCGAAGTCTTCACGCGTGGCACCGTAGTGACGCATGTAGTAGTCCGTCAGCAGCGCAAAGCTGGCGTTGGGGCCACCAGCACCGTATGGGTAGACGGCATCCTGCGAGAAACGCGAGAAGCCCGACACCGTGTTCTTGAAGGATTCACGGTGGTTGGTATCACCCGCAATACACGCCACGATGGACGCATCGCCACACTGCACGGCACGGGCCGCACGACGCATGGCCACCACACCGCTGGCCCCACCCATGGGGATATGGTCCAGCCAGCGTGGGCTCATCTGAAAATGCTGCATCACGCCTACGGCAGTGTCCGAACCCAGCGTGAAGCTGGACACGCACACGCCGTCCACATCGACTTTTTTCAGGCCGGACTGGGCCAGCAACTGGCCCAATGCCGCACCCAGCCACCAATGCGCGGTCTGCTCGGAATGGCGCTCGTAGGGGATGGTCACCGGGGCGACCAGCACCACATCGTCATAGCCCTGGCGGGCTGCTTGCGGCAAGGCCATGGGCTTAGGCCTCCTGACGTTTTTTCAGGTGATTCGTGTTCACGCAGGCCGGGTTTTCCAGCGCAGCCAGAGCAACCGTTTTCAGTTCACCGCGCTGGATCTTGTTGGTCGAAGTCAGCGGCAGGGCATCCACAAACAGAACGTAGCCGGGCACCTTGAAGTAGGCCAGCTGGGTCAGGCCCCACTGCACCATTTCCTGGGCAGCCTGTTCGCGCTGTTCCTGGGTTTCAATTGGGTTGTGCGGCACCACCAGCGCCATCACTTCGTCGCCACGGATGGCGTCGGGCACGGCGGCCACGGCAATGGAGCGCACCAGCGGGTGCTGCTGCATGATGTTTTCCACTTCCACGGCAGCGATGTTCTCGCCACTGCGACGGATCACGTTCTTTTTGCGGTCCACAAAGTGCAGATAGCCTTGTTCGTCGCGGCAAACAATGTCGCCCGTGTGGAACCAGCCGCCTTCCCAGGCTTCGTCGGTTGCTGCCGGGTCTTTCCAGTAGCCGGAGAAAAAGCCGTAGCGTGGGTTGTCACCGGCCGAGCGCACCAGCAATTCGCCGTTTTCATCGGCTTGAGCGGGTTCGCCATCGTCCTTGCGCAACAGCACTTCCACCACGGGCATTTCCTTGCCAAAGCAGGAGGTGCCGATAAAGCGGGGCTCGTGATTGGCGATGATGCTGGCACCCGCGCCGGTTTCCGTCATGGCCCAGGCTTCCAGCAGGGGGAAACCAAAGCGTTCTTCAAAGATAGGATGCAGACCACGGTCCACGCCGGCGCCAAAACCAAAGCGCACGCTGTGTTGACGGTCTTTTTCGCTGGCCTCGGCCTTCATCAGGATGGCAGGCATCACACCCAGGTAATGCACCACGGTTGCGCCGGACTCGCGCACCGAATCCCACCAGCTACGTGGGTGGAAACGGTCCAGGGAGATCAGGCAGCCGCCGGTCTTGATCATGGCCATGGTCGAGCAGGCCATCGCATTCATGTGGAACAGGGGCAGCGGAGTCAGCATGCGCTCTTTGCCATGCTCCAGCGAAGCCAGACCACCAATGTCGCGGTACCACTCGCCAGCATAATGGAAGTACTGGTTAGCCAGCATGCAGCCCTTGGGGCGGCCTGTGGTACCGGAGGTGTACAGCAAGGCACATTCGCTGTTTTCATCAGGAATGTCACAGGAACGGGAGGCGGCGCGCTCCACCATAGGAGGCACATCGCCATCGGCCATGATGGCAAAAGGCTGACCAGCACGCTGAGCCGCTTCCACCAGATCCTGGTGACGGCTGGGCAGGGCGATGGCCATGATCATTTCCGAATGGCCGATCAGGTATTCCAGCTCGGCAGCGCGCAAATCAGGATTGATTGGCACAATCGACACGCCCAGGCTGTTCAGTGCGAACCAGTGCAGGAAGAACACGGGGCGGTTCTCCAGCAGGATGCCGACGCGGTGGCCGTGGCCGTAGCCAGCAGCGGCGTAGCCGGCGCGCAAGGCGTCGATACGCTCCAGAGCCTGACCATAAGTCAGCTCGCCCGCTTCAATACCGTAGATCTCGGCGGTCTCAGGCAGGGTACATACAAAGGGCTTGTCGCCCCATTTCTGGGCGGTGTCTCGAAAAGCCTGGTAGACCGTGGTGTTGGCCATCAAAAATTCTCCTGTCCTATCACATAAACAACTGGATATTGCCGAAAGGCGCGTCGCAATTGAGCAGATCCACCCGTTTCAGACGGATCTTCAAAGCGTCGTCCTGGCGCACCAGGGTGTAGGTATTCCAACCCACATAGATATCTTGGTTGTCGCCACGCGTTTCCGTGTAATGGAAGGCGCAACGCACGGTGTATTCGCCTTTTTCCTCGTCCATGCTTTCCACAGTGGGTTGCTGGAGCAGGTGATGGCTGCGGCTCTTGGGCTGCTGGGAAAAGGTACGGCGGCCTGCCAGACGTTCCACACGGATACGCAGCAAGAGCTTGTCCTCGTGCATCAGGGACGCATGCAAGCGGGCGTCCTGCTGATCGTGCACCAGCGGCATCCAGTAGTAGCCATCCTCGGTGAACAGGTCGAGCCATTGCTCGTAGCGCTGTTCATCCAGCAGGCGGGCTTCCGCATACACAAAATCGATAAGGGCCTGACGGCTGATTTCGCTCATGGTTATTCCTCTTCTTTCTTGGCCTGCTGCTCGGGCAGCATGAACTTCAACCAGGCGCGGAACTGGGCGCGCATCTGCATTTCGCTGGTGCCGTTGATCACCACGTTCTTTTGCTGGTCTTCATCTTTTTCCACCAGACGGGCCAGGTTCATCCAGTCGCGACCACGCGACTGCAAACCGTGCTGGGCACGCTCGTACATTTCCAGGTCATCGTGACCGACCATGGAGGTCGGTGCGTTGATCAGGCGGTTGTACATCAGGGTGCGTTCCAGGAAGGTGTCGGGTGCACCCACCAGGCGGAAGGTCCAGGATTCCACCAGGGTTTTGTCAGCGGCCAGCGGCTTGAACAAACGCAAGGTCTGGATCGGGCCCTTGACCATGATGTTGGGGAAGTAGCAAGTGTTGTGACGCGTATCGCCCAAAATGGCTTTGGCGCGCTCCTCACCGTAGGCTTCGACCATCTGGTCCCAGTAACCCGGAATTTCGGAGTAATCAGCGTGAATGGAATTGCTCACGCCGGTATGGCCGTGACCGTTTTCCCACACGCGAATGCCCATGCCTTCGTAGAACTCGTAAGGCGACATGAAGGGGGCAAACAATTCAACAGCCATGGGCTTGGGCGTACCCGGAGGGGCCGCTTCCCAGGCTTTCACAGCAGTACCCGCCGAGGACTCGTGCGCCACCATGGGGTGACAGGTATCGGTCTGGTTATCAACCAGCATTTTCCAGTTGCACTGGTGCATGTAACGCATCACGCCACCGGCCACTTCCAGACGGCCTTCGGGGGAGCGATCCACCATATTGTCGATGGTGCTCAGAGACTCGCCAAAGAATTCCTCAAAGCCAATGCCTTCATCGGCCAGGCGACAGAACACGAAATCGCGGTACACCTTGACGTTCTGTACCGCAGCCATGCCCTTGCTGCCTTCGGTGCATTCAAAGCCGGTGTTCTCGTAGCCTTTTTTCAACGGAATGGACAACAGGGAGCCGTCCGTCTTGAACGTCCAGGCGTGGTAGGGGCAACGGAAGAATTTGCCCGTGTTGCCACAGGTCTCGCCCGCCACTTGCACACCTTTGTGTGGGCAACGGTTGTAGAGCACACGGATGCTGTCGTCGGTATGGCGCACCATGATGACGGACTCCGTACCGACCGTCGTGGTGTAGAAGTCGCCTTTATTGGGCACCTGGCTGGCATGGCCAACGTAGACCCAGGTATTGACGAACAACTGCTCCATCTCCAGTTCAAACAGCTCCTGGTTGATGTACAAATCCTTGTGGACCTCGGCCTCGCGTACCAATTCGCGGATGGCCTGGGGATTATCACGATACTTTTCCATCATGTTCTCCGTCGCCCTTGGGCTTATAGATCCAGCACCAGACGCGGGGTCTTGGCGCGGGAAATACAGATCTGGATGACCTTGTTGCTGGCTTTTTCCGAATCGCTCAGGAAGTAGTCGCGGTGGTCAACCTCGCCTTCGATCACATCACAGGTACAGACGCCGCACTCGCCGCGCTTGCAGTCGATCATGGGGTCCAGGCCCTGCTCTTCCATCACGTCCACAATGGTCTTGTCAGCGGGAATTTGCAGGGTCACGCCGCTTTGGCGCAGTTCCACTTCAAAAGGCTGGTCGCCTTCCTGGGGAGCAGCCGTCACAAACAGCTCGAAGTGCACATGGTCAGTAGGCCAGCCACGTTGCTTGCAGGCTTCGATCACGGCATCAATCATGCCTTTGGGGCCGCAGACGTAGATATGCTGGTCTTTGGACAGACCGTCGAGCAGGGTATTCAGGCAGAAACGGCCTTCGCTATCGTCCGCATAGTGGCGCAGGGCCGGGCCGGACAGGGCGCTCAGCTCATCCAGAAAAGCCAGTTGTTCCACGCTGCGACCGGCATAGTGCAGCTGATAAGGGCGGCCCTGGTGATGCAAGGCAGCGGCCATGCTGGCAATGGGGGTGATACCGATACCACCAGCAATCAGCACGGTTTCGGTTTCGCCTTCAGCGGCAGCATGCAAGGGGAAATCATTCTTGGGACCAGCCACGCGCAGCGTATCGCCTACTTTCAGGCTGTGCATGAAGCGCGAACCACCCGAGCTGTTGTCTTCCAGGCGCACGCCCAGACGGTAACAGGTCGGGCCCTGTGCCGTGTCGGCGTCCAGCGAAATCAGGGAATAGCAGCGGTGATCGTTCAGATCAGGAATCTGTACCTGCAGGTGCGAACCCGGCGCAAACGCGGGCAGGGAACCGGCCTGGGCAGGCTCTAGCGTAAAACTGCGAATCAGCGGGGATGCGTTCTGGATGTCCCGGATAACGAGTTCAAAAGTATCCATCATGTGCCTACCATTGAGCATGACTACATCAATTACCCAGCCAAAAAGGCCAAGCCGTGGCATGATGTAGCGCCGCAGGGGGCAATGGGACGGTATCGCGTAACCTGAAAAAGGCTGCGTAAGGCTCGTCTACTGTCTCCGCTAAAACCGGCTGCCTGACACCAAGACTGGCTGTATGGCTGGATCTCTATTCATTCTTTTGTGAATTTATTTTATTGATGAATAGTTTACGGATAAATATATACTGCCGAATATAATGGAAAACCACTAGGTGAGAAAACAGCAGAACCGCATGGTACACAGTTCTGCCACTTCCCCACCGTTTTCTACTTACTGAGCAACCAGTGCGACCACGCGCAATGGGCTGCCGGAACCGCCTTCAATCTTCAGAGGGGCCGACATGATCAGTGCACCCTGAGGGGGCAGCTGATCCAGGTTGCACAAGCACTGCAGACCGTAGCGGTTGGCACCGTGCATCAGGGTGTGGCAAGGGTAGCCAATAGGCCAGGAGTAGGATTGGCCAGCATCGGTGTTGATGGTTTCAACGCCAAAACCGTGAACCTTGCGCTCGTGAATCATCCACTCTACCGCTTCCTGAGCTGGGCCAGGCGTGTGAGCACCGTCTTCACGCATGTTCAGGAAGGCCTCGGCGTCGTTCACGCGTTTGGACCAGTCGGTGCGAAACAGCACCCAGGCGCCTTCAGGGATACGGCCATGCTTGGCTTCCCAGTTCAACAGGAACTCGGAGGTCAAAATGAAGTCTTCGTTCTGGGCCACTTCAGCAGAAGCATCAACCACCACGGCAGGGCGCAGGAAGTTGTCGACTGGAATAGTGTCGACCGTGTTGTCTGGATGGTCCTTGCCGGAAATCCAGTGCGCAGGCGCGTCAAAGTGGGTACCGGTGTGTTCGCCACAGGTGAAGTTGTTCCAGTACCAGCCTGGACCGTTTTCGTCGTATTGGCTGATGCGCTCAATCGAAAAACCGGCAGTCTGGCCAAATTGGGGAGGCAGTTGCAAGGCGGGGAAGCTGGGAGACAGAGTCTGGGTCAGATCCACAAAACGGACCTGCTTGCTGTCGATCGCCTGGATAAAGGCTGCCAATGGGTTCTTGTCGCTCATTTCATCTCCTACTTGGGTCTTATGTCGTCGTTATCGTTGCCTGCCCTGCATGGCGCAGGATAGGGACCAGCCGTTAAAACAGCCCGCTCCTTCAGGCCCGGCACCGCCTTCCTTACAAAGGCAGCTTGCATCTTGGACCGCTGCGGCAAGGCCACGGCGGTTTTTTTGAGCAGGTCGCTTGAGCAAAGAGACCCGTCAAAAAACGGCCCCAATCCACTGGGGGAAAGGGACCGTCTTGAACCTTCTTACGCTTCCTTGTCGTCCAGAACGGAGAACTCGGCAGGGTTCAGGTCTGGCTGGGACGCTGCGTCGCCTTCGTAAAAGCGGGCGGGCGTCAGTGCCTTGCGGTTCACACGCAGGTCAAACACGTCAAAACGGTTGTAGTGACCAGTGATGTCGTGCATTTGACGCGGCTGGATGCAGCGCGACAGATCGATGTCGGCGTAGGCAATGCCTTCCTTGTCGATCAGTGCTTCGCCCTGAACGCGGCCATCGGGGCCAATAATGCCCGAGAACGCGCTGTTGGGACGAGCCAGCAGATCACGTGCTTCAGGATGGCTGGCCGACATGGCTTCGATGATTTCCTCGGAAACCGTCGAGCAAGCCACAACCGTAAACACCTTGCCTTCAAAGCAGTGAGCAGCAGCACGCAGGCGAATCGCTTCAGCCATGTCGTAGTCTTTCGGTGCCACGGGCAAGGCGATGTAGCTGGCAACGTGTACCAGTTCACCTTGCGACAACAGGCTGAAACGAGCCAGCGTGTTGGTGTTTTCACCGCAAGCCAAAGCGCCCAGGGGGCCGATGGTGGTGTCATGCACACGCATCGAGGATGCATCACCGTTGGCCCAGGTCAGCTTTTCAGCCCAGGTGGGAACCAGTTTGCGGTGACGGCCCAGAATGCGACCGTCAGCGCCGATGGTGACCAGCGTGTTGTAAATGGTGCCGATGCCAACGGGACTGCGCTCGTTCACACCCAACACCACGTTGACCTTGCGCTGGCGACAAACCTGCGCAACCTTCTGGATCTCGGGACCGGGCACTTCGATGGCCGATTTGCACAGGCGCTCGAACCACGGGCTGCCGTCGATCGGGTTCATCACCCAGCTCCAGTAGGGGTAACCGGAGACGAACACCTCGGGAAAGGCGATCAGCTCGGCACCGTTATCGGCCGCTTCGTTGATCAGGCGACATACTTTTTCAATCGTCGCATTCGTATCCAGGAACACGGGCGCTGCCTGAACGGCGGCGGCCTTGAACTGACGCAATTCCAGCATCATGCTCTCCTTTACTTAGTTTTGGGGGGTGACGTCCACGATGGGGTGGCGCAGTTCGCCAATGCCTTCAACCACAGCGTGCACTACGTCACCAGGCCACATCCACTCTTGAGGATCACGGCCAGCGCCCACGCCTTCTGGGGTACCGGTAGCGATGATGTCACCGGGTTCCAGCGTGATACCGGCACTGATGTCAGCGATCAGGTCGTTCACGTTGAACAGCATGTGCTTGGTATTGGAGCTTTGCTTGGTCACACCGTTCAGAGTCAGGCTCAGGTTCAGGTTGTGCGGGTCGGTCAGCTCGTCAGCGGTCACGATCACGGGGCCGAAAGGAGCGTAGGTGTCCTGGCCTTTGGAGTAGATCCACTGACCGGCACGACGGCAGTCGCGGGCGCTCACGTCGATCATGACGGAGTAACCGAACACGTACTTCAGGGCGTCTTCTTTGGCCACGCGCTGAGCACGGGTGCCCATGATCACGGCCAGTTCCACTTCCCAGTCCATTTGCTGAGTGATGTTCTTGTTGTGCTCGATGGCATCGCCAGGGCCAACCACAGTGGTCGGTGGCTTGGAGAAAATCACGGGCTGCTTGGGCAGCTCTTTGGAGGTGTCCAGAGTACGGCTGGATTCGGCCACGTGTTCCACGTAGTTCAGGCCGATACCAAAGATGTTCTTGCGTGGGCGTGGGATAGGAGCCAACAGCTTGACGTTGGCCAGAGGCAGCGCCACACCAAAAGGCATATCGTCGGCGTAGGTTTCCAGCAAGCGAGCCGTGGAAGTCACAGCGGCTGGGCCCAGGTCGATGAAATCGAGCATATTGTCAGGCAGCATGTGGCCTGTGGCGTCGCCCAGGTAACCCAGGTCAACCACCAAATCACCCACAATGGCACCCAAGCGGCCAGCGGCAGCAACTTCACTACGGTACGTTACAAGACGCATTTCTATCTCCAGATTGGGCCATCTTGTGCAGATGGCTTGAATAAATCGGGTCGGCCCGCCTTGGCAGGCCGTCCAAATAAGTTAAACAAGTAGTCTTACAGCAGGACCTGATGGCCGCCGTTCTCTGCCAGCGCTTCTTCGCGGTACAGATTCAGGGCGCGCATCACGGGCAGGTCATGGAACGAGAACAGGCAAGCGTCATCAGACGAGGAGCCGTTCACGTGCTCATGGAACATCCAGGATGGTACGCAGAAAATGTCGCGTTCGCGCCAGTCAAAGCGTTTGCCATTGATGATCGAATAGCCTTCACCCTTGGCGCATTGGTAAATGATGCTGCCGGTGTGACGGTGGGCCTTGGTGTGCTCGCCAGGGCGCAGCATTTGCATGCTGGCACCGATGGTGGCCATGACAGGACCGCCGGTCAGCGGGTTGATGTAGTCCATGATGACGCCATCAAAGGGGCTGCCGTCCGTAACCTTGGCGTAGGCCGACAAGGCTTCGTAGGTAGGCTCCCACTCGTACTTGAGCAGGGGCGAGTACGGTTTTTGCCAGTCGTGCAAGGTGGGCTTCAGACCACGACCACCCCAGATACCCACCGCGTCGTTGACGGGGTGCGTAATGGCCTGGGTCAGATCCGGGTGAACCGCGTAGAAACCGGCTTCCAGGGCGTTGACCAGCGGAATGTCCAGACCGTCTTGCCAGATGCAAGGCAGGCCGTCAGCTTCCACACCGTGCTCGTGCCAGCAACCGTTAGGCGTCAGCACGAAGTCGTTGGCGCCCAAGGTCATCTTGTGGCCGTCCACGATGGTGTAGGCACCGCGGCCTTCCATGATGAAACGCAGGGCCGAGGAGGAGTGCGCATGTGCGGAAGCCGCTTCACCCGGTTTCATGACCTGCAAACCAGAGTACAGCCAGCCCACCGCCGCCGAGACTTCCTGGCGACCGGGGTTGTTCAGGTAAATCACACGACGACCGGCCTTTTCAGGGCTGACCAGATCCACCGAACGCAACACGTAATCGCGCAGGTCGCGGTAGCGCCAGACCACAGGCACGGATTCGGACTTGGGCTCCCAGGGCTCGATCTTGTTGGCCACGGTCCACAGAGCACCGGCCTCAAACTGAGTCAAATCCTGGTAGTACTTCACCAATTCGGGCGTGTCCTCAACATCTGCACGACCGAGCACGCTTTCGCGGTGGGTGTCAAAACGTTCTTCCGACATGATGCTGTCTCCTTTCGTGTTTTATGACTTGGCAGGGCCGTCCTGGGCCACTGGCGCACGTTTGATTTGGCGCTGCAACCAGTCCTTGCCCCATTCGTACTGAACGGGCCAGGCCAGGTCGGTGTAACCCAGCTCCGCAGCCTGACGTTGTGGCCAGTTCGCGTCGGCCAGAAAGCCTCGCGACAGGGCGCACAGGTCAGCACGGCCTGCAGCAATAATGCTGTTGGCGTGATCCGCTTCCATGATCGAACCCACCGCCATGGTGGCGATACCGGCTTCGTTACGGATACGGTCGGAGAATGGCGTCTGGTACATGCGGCCGTAAATTGGCTGCTGCTCCAGCACCACTTCACCCGAGGACACGTCGATCAGATCGGCACCGGCTTGCTTGAACAGGCGGGCAATTTCCACACCGTCGTCCGCCGTGTTGCCACCTTCGGCCCAGTCTGTTGCCGAGATACGCACCATGATGGGCTTGTTCTCTGGCCAGACGGCACGGATAGCGGCAAACACTTCCAGCGGGTAAGCCATGCGATTTTCCAGACTACCACCAAATTCATCACTACGCTGATTAGTCAGCGGCGAGATGAAGCTGGACAAGAGGTAACCGTGGGCGGCTTGCAATTCGATGCAGTCAAAACCGGCCTGGTCAGCGCGCTTGGCAGCGGCCACAAAGGCGTCACGGATCTCGTCCATCTGGGCACGAGTGATCTCGGCTGGCACGGCGGTCACACCAGCCTGGTAAGGCAGGGCGGAAGCCGACACCAAAGGCCAGTTGCCTTCAGCCAGCGGCTGATTGGCTTTTTCCCAACCCAGCTGCGTCGAACCGCGACGGCCAGCGTGGCCCAGCTGCACACCAATCTTGGCACCCTGTTCGTGGGCGAAAGCCACCACAGGTTTCCAGGCATTGGCCTGCTCGTCGTTCCACAGACCGGTACAACCGGGAGTGACACGACCTTCAGGCGTCACGGCCGTCATTTCAGCCATGATCAGGCCAGCGCCACCCATGGCGCGGCTGCCGTAATGCACCTGGTGCGTCGCACCGGGCATGCCGTCCTTGGCGCTGTACATCAGCGTGGGCGAGAGCACGACACGGTTCTTCAACTGCATGTCGCGCAGCTTGAAGGGCGTGAACATGGGCGAGGGGGCCTTTTCACCGTCGGCCAGCTTCATGCCAGCTTCGGTCGCCATCCAGCGCTCGTATTTTTCCAGCCAGGCCGCGTCACGCATACGCATGTTCTCGTGCGAGATGCGCTGCGAACGGGTCAGCATGGAGTAGGTGAACTGCTCGGGCTTCATATTGGCGTAACGGGCCACGTTCTCGAACCATTCGGTCGAGTTGCGGGCGGCGTTCTGAATGCGCAATACGTCCACGCTACGAGCGGCTTCGTAATCTTTCAGGGCCTCTTCCATGGACTCGTGGTCCATGTGCTGGGCCAGCGTAATGGCATCTTCCAGAGCCAGCTTGGTGCCGGAACCGATGGAGAAGTGAGCGGTGTGAGCGGCATCGCCCATCAGCACCACAGGAACCTTCTTGCCGGTGCCGTAATCTTGCCAGTGCACCCACTTGTTGCAGATAACGCGTGGGAAGCGGATCCAGATGGCCGAACCGCGCAGGTGAGTCGCGTTACTGATCAGCCTGTTGCCATCTAGGTGGTCGGCAAACAGCTTCTCGCAGTAGGCAATGGCCTCTTCCTGCGACATTTCGCCAATACCGGCTTTCTGCCAGGTCTCTTCAGGCGTTTCCACGATGAACGTGGACAGGCCATCCTGGAAGCGGTAGGCGTGAGCCTGGAACCAGCCGTGCTCGGTTTCAACAAAAATGAAGTTGAAGGCGTCGAACACTTTTTCCGTACCCAGCCACACAAAGCGGCAGTTACGGGTGTCGATATCGGGCTGGAACACGTCTTCGTAGCGGGTACGAATGGCGCTGTTAATGCCGTCAGAAGCAATCAGGATATCGGCGTTGTACTTGCGGGCCAGTTCAGCTTCGTCCGTGACCACGGTCTCGAACACCAGCTTGACGCCCACTTCTTCACAGCGAGCCTGCAGGATGTTCAGCAATTTCTTGCGACCAATCCCGATAAAGCCATGACCGCTGGAGCGCACGGCGCTACCTTTGAAATGGCACTCAATGTCGTCCCAGTGGTTGAACGCGTCACCGATGGTCTGCGCGGACACAGGGTCAGCTTCACGCAGGTTTTCCATGGTCGCGTCCGAGAACACCACACCCCAGCCAAAGGTGTCGTACGGTCGGTTGCGCTCGATGACAAAAACCTCGTTCTGAGGGTTTTGCAACTTCATCAGCAAACCGAAATACAAGCCGGCTGGGCCTCCGCCAATACATACGATATTCATGATATGTCCGTATGGTCTGAATACATGCTTCTGAGCATAGTATATTTATTAATAAATATTATACAAGTCAACTATTTAAATCAAAAAAAATACCTGACCTGCACACTGCCTGCTACTACTTCAAACTAGATCAAGCCTTGCTGCTTTCTGGCTGGGCAATCACATACTCTTGCATGGGGTTGCGCAGGAAATCAGGGATAGGAATACCCAGGTGCGTCTCCAGCGAGGTGGTCACCACGGTCTGGCGCACTTGCATACGCAGCACACCGTCTTTACCGATGCAGCGCAACAGCAGCTTCAAGGAGCTATTGCCAATGCGTTCCACACCCAGGCTCATCACCACATCATCACCCATACGGCTGATGGACTTGAACTCGGCTTCGATATGCACCGAGGGCATGCCTACCCGTTTGCTGGCGATCATGTTGTGAAAACCCTCGGGGGTCATGGAGTCGATCCATGCTTCCATCAGGTCGTTAAACATCACAAAGTACTGCGGATAAAAAACGATACCCGCTGGATCGCATTCCGAAAAACGGATGCGATGTTCTTGTTCGTACAGCTTGGAAACCATGTTGTAGACACCTTTTTAGCAAGTGTTTTGTGCGCCTGTTCGTGACGCTATCCGCATCCTGCCTGGTTTACAGGCCTGGCAGGATGCACCTTATGCTAGCCAGCAGCGCTTTGCAGATGGACCCGCAACAGGCCCAGATGCTGATGGATGTGCACGACCTCTTCCGTGCCCAGACCTTCAAACATTTCCGCAATCCAGTCGCTGTGGGCCTGGGCCATCGCCTCGAAACTGCTCTTGCCCTTGGGGGTGAGACGCAACACCCAAGCACGTCGGTCGGTGGGGCTGCTCTGGCGAGACACCATGCCCTCGCGGGCCAGCTCGTCAGTCAGTCCGGTAATATTGCCGCCGGTTACCATCAGATAGCGCGACAATTCGCCCATCTTCAGGCCCTGCGGGTAACGATACAGCTGGGCCATATAGTCGAAACGGGCCAGCGAAATATCAAAATTCTGGCGCAAGCGGCGACGGATTTCGTCTTCGATCTGCTTGGTGCAGGTCAGCATGCGCAACCACAATTTCAGGCTGGCGGGGTCCTTGGGACCGACGCGGCCTTCAAAGCCGGCATCAGCCGGTTCTACCAAAAATTCGAGTGCTGCTTCGCTTTGATTCATATTGTTTTTCCCCCAAGCTTTGGCTAATTCAGTTTGACCAACAGGCGGGATATTCTTGCTTGAACAAGTGGCCAAGTAGACACGGGATGTCTGGCTTTCAGGGCCTTGGTCGCAGTGCCAATCCGAATTTATATTCTACTATGAATATTTTAGAAATAAAGTATTTGGCGGGATAAAAACGCTTCCTCAAGGGTTTTCACCAAGGCCGCCCGAAAGCGGCCCGGTGTTGCCCTTACACCAGTGCGTACTGGCGCAGTGCAGCCTCCAGCTTGACGCCGTGCTCATCGGCCAAAGCCGCATCGCGCAAGGCGCCCAAAATGGCAGGTGACAGGGTGCTGGGGTTGCGCTCCAGAGCCGACATCACGGTCTGGTAGTTACGCAAGCCACGGGCATGGGTATCGCCATACCCTTTGACCAGACGCTGGCACTGGGCAATTTCCAGAGCCAGGGCCGGATGGGCATCGGCAGCCTGCTCGATCTGCTTCAACCAGCCTTCAATGCGCTGCTGCTCAGCCTGGTAGCGCAACGTACGACGACGCCAGCGCTTGAAGCCCGAGAGCAGGTACAAGGGAATGAAGCCGCGCACCGAGCTGGTTTGAATCACACGACCGGATTTGGTCTGGGATTTCACCAGCTTGTTGCCCCAGGTAGGACGCATCAACCAACGGCCTACGCTGGCAAACGGCAGGATTTCGCTGATTTCTTCCACACGGGGGTGCATGTATTCATTGATTGCCACGATCTGGCCGTCGGCAGCGCGCACTTCTTTATGCACACGGTCAAAACGGCTGGAGCGGGTTTTCAGTTCAGCCACGCGAATGGCGTCCTCGTAAGACATCCACAGCGCCAAGTAGCGGCCGGTTTCGCGGATCAGGGCCACATCATCAGGGCGGGCAAACTGGCTGATCTTTTTCAGGCGGTCCAGGTACAGATTGGCGTAGGCCACGTCCTGGAAGTCCAGCACACGACGCACACCTTCCACCACGATAGGCTGGGCCTGCGCGGGTACTTCGGCACGGACGCGGTCAATCAGCTTGGCTACGGCAGGATCGCGAGGAGCCAGCGTCGCCATATCAACCGGCTTGTTTTCCGAATCGGCTTTACCTGCATCACCTTCCGCAACACGGGCGTAAGCGGCACCAAAAGCCTTCAAGCTGGGCTTGACGCCCACACCACCGCGCTCGATGGTCTGTTCAAACTGCGAACGGCTAAAGGGCAGCACGCCGGTACTGGCCAATGCGCCAAACAGCACGGCGGAAATCACGCTGCCCGAATCCTCGGCCGCTTTTTCCATATTGAAGTACACAAAGCGCTTGGCAGCCTGGGTTGCGTGCGCAATCAGGGCGTTGTCGTCCACACGGCCATCACCCATGGCCGATTTTTCGGCAATGGAATAGACACGGTGGGTGGAAGCGATCAGCGTGGTGCGGTCCTCTGTCACCAGGCCACGTTGTACGGCGCGACCGGCTTCCATCAGTTCGGAAGCCAGCACCACGTCCACGTCACCGGGCATGGGCATCAGAGCCAGCACAGGCTTTTTGCCATCCACGGCGGCCGAGTGCGGGAACAGTTCCACGTAGTAAATCGTGGCGCCGGTACGCTGGGCCACGCCCGGCACCGAGGTGGTCTGTGCAAAGTAGCCGTTTTGTTCGCCCAGGTTGACGATCCAGTCGGCCAACACGCCGCCGCCTTCGCCACCCATGGCCAAAATAGCAATCTTGATTGGTTTGATCTGCATGATAAAAATCTCTACGGGTGTGCTTAGAAGGCCAGACGTTCACGACGGGCAGCGTCACGACGCTGCAACCAGCCGATAAAGCCACGGCGGGTTTTTTCGCGGAACTTGTCCCAGCCAGTCGGGTTGCTGACTACTTGTGCACGGTAGAAAGACGGGCACAGAATCGCCGCGTGGGAAACCTCACCACACAGACCGCAACCCACACAACTGTTCATCACATTCGCTACGGGGTCCTGACGCAGAGCGTCCGGATTGGGGCGAATCGACAGCGAAGGGCAACCGGACAAGCGGATGCAGGAGTGATCGCCGGTACACGTATCCGGGTCCACACCAAAACGCTCGCGCACTACGCGTTCGCCCGCCGCCACGGCTTTACGCACCTGGCCTTTCTCGCGGCGCTGACGGTTCAACATACATTCGCTTTGCGCCACCAGCACCTTGGGACCTTTTTCCTTGGTCGTCAGGGCTTCACGCAGGGTTGCCGTCATGGTCTTCAAGTCGTAGGTGCGACGAATCATACGCAGCCATTCCACACCCACACCACGCGCGGCTTTCTCGATCAGGTGACCGGTACTGCGCGTTTCGTTCTTGGCCTTGGAGGACAGAATGTCCTGACCGCCCGTAGCCGCGGTGTAGCTGTTGTCGATCACAATGGTCAGGTTGTCGCTGCGGTTGAACACGGCGTTGGCAATACCACTGGTCAAACCGTTGTGCCAGAAACCGCCGTCACCCATGACCGAGATCGCACGCTTGTCCGAATCCACGTTCAAGGCAGCCGAGCCGGCGCCACCCAGGCCGTAACCCATGGTGGTGTTACCCAGGTTGAAGGGCGGCAGAATGGAAAACAGGTGACAGCCAATGTCAGCCGACACGTGGTGCTCGCCCAGCTCGCGCTCCACCAGCTTCAAAGCGGTAAAGATAGGACGCTCGGGACAGCCGGTACAAAACCCTGGCGGACGGGCGTGAACGTTCTCGTCCAGGCTGCCCAAGGGTTTGACTTCAGCCGCTTCCACTTCCACCAGGCTGGCTTGCTCAGCTTTGGGACGCTCCACGGTCTCGACTTTCATCGGGATCACGCGTGGTTTGCGGGCTGGCAGGGGCTCGATGCGCTCGTATTTTTCCATGAAGGCACGCAGGCCTTTCAACATGGTGGCGGTGTTGTATTCACCGGCCAGAGGCAACAGATCCTTGCCGTGCAAGGTCACATCCACATTGTGACGGCGCACGATGTCGGAGATGTTCTGTTCAACAAAGTTGGGCTGACCTTCTTCCAGCACCAGCACCGCACGCTTGCCTTCACAGAAGCGGACGATTTCAGATTCGATCAGCGGGTAGGCCACGTTCATCACGTACATCGGCACTTTGGATTCGCCGAACACGTCGGCCATATCCAGGTGTTCCAGAGCACGGATCACGGTGTTGTAGCCACCGCCCTGAACGATCAGACCGACGTCATCGGTGCCATCAGCAAAGAATTCATTCAACTGACGCTCTTCGATGAACTTGACGGCATTAGGCCAGCGCTGTTCGATCTTTTCTTTTTCGTGCAGGAAGCTGGCAGGCGGCAACACAATGCGATTGATGTCGCGTGTAGGCTGCTCCATGGCTTCTTTGATGGTGAATTTGGCGCGGCGGTTATCCGAGGCCACAAACTGACCATGCACGTGACAGGCGCGAATACGCAGCTGCAGCATCACGGGGGTGTTGGACGCTTCGGACAGGTCAAAGCCGTCTTTTACCGCCTGCACGATACAGGGCAGGTTGGGACGGGGGTCCAGCATCCACATTTGCGATTTCATGGCAAAAGCGTGGCTGCGCTCCTGCATGATGGACGAGCCTTCGCCGTAGTCTTCGCCCACAATGATCAGCGCACCGCCCTTGACCCCGCCGGAGGCCAGGTTGGCCAGCGCGTCCGAGGCCACGTTGGTACCCACGGTTGCTTTAAAAGTGATGGCGCCACGCAGCGGGTAGTTAACCGACGCAGCCAGCGTTGCCGCCGCCGTTGCCTCGCTGGCACTGTTTTCAAAACGGATTCCGTTCTCTTGCAAAATGTCCTGGGCATCTGCCAGCACGTCCATCAAGTGCGAGATAGGCGCACCCTGGTAACCGGCCACGTAGGACACGCCCGATTCGAGCAGGGCCTTGGTCACCGCCAGGATGCCTTCGCCACTGAATACGTCTCCATCACCCAGGCGCAGCTTTTTGACTTCTTCGACAAACGATCGCTCAGCCATTTTTCTTTCCTTACTTACCGCTCATTGTGAACATGGTATTTATTTTCATCGGAATATGTTTATATCTCAACATATCCATTCTCATGGTTTTCCCTAGTAAAGTAGCTAAATTATTTGCGACACGCGAGCGGACAGCTTGGTTATAGTGAGCCCTGTTGCTGCCTTGCGGCACCCATTAGCCTGTAATGACAATAAGCACCATGAGCCCCACCGAACACGACACCGTCTTTGTCGAAAACTACCTGCCCGCCTTGTTGGCCCAGGCAAGCCAGCTGATCTCTGCCGAATTCCATGAAGTGGTGCTAAGCAACGGTTTGTCCATTTCCGAATGGCGTGTGCTGTCCACCCTGTCCGGCGCGGGCGAAGTGAGCATCGGCCATCTGGCTCGTATTGCCACCACCAAGCAACCCACCGTCACACGCTTGCTCGATCGCCTGGAAAAGCAAGGTTTGCTGCGCCGCGTGGCCCACGATGTGGACCGTCGCATCACCTTGGTACGCATCACCGAAGAAGGCCAGACGCTGATCTCCGGCCTGATTGCCAAGGCCCGCCTGCACGAGCAGGAAGTGGTGCAGCGCCTGCAACCGCTGGATGTCGGCGCCCTCAAAACCACCTTGCGGCGTCTGATCTCCGAGCAGCACGACTACAACGATCAGTAAAACGCAGCCCGCCCGGCCACACTATCGGTTCTAACCCTGCATAGCGCGGGCTTGGCGTTCTGAACCTGGTCTGTAGCGACTTCCAGATTCAAGAGAAACCACACACGCCTCACCTGAACGGGGCGTGTGTGGTGTTTTTTTATCCTTTCCAACCTTGAGGCTTCACAGAGCCATAACCGTCAGCAGCCAGGCTACTGATCAGATGTATGGCTCTGCCAGATAGCCCATTACTCAGGCTGAATGCCCAGGGTAGGGATCAGCTCGGAATAGACCTTGGAGTCGTTCTGCACGCGCTCCAGCGTCTGGGCCGGGGTGGTGAAGAACTGGGCCAGGCCACGGCTCTTGAAGGCAGCCTGCATTTCGGGGGTCTTCAGAGCAGCATCCACCTTTTCCTGAATTTCTTTCACGGTGTCATCCGGCGTGGTGCCGGGGGCAAACAGCGCAAAAGTCGTCGTCGGAATGCTGTTGGCATGGCCACCTGCTTCCTGCACCGTCGGCACATTTGGCAGCAGTTCAGTACGCTTGTCAGCGCCTACCGCCAAGACTCGCACCTTGCCGCCATCTACGTGCTGGGATGCCAGAATGCCACCGACCAGCATGGCATCTGTCTCACCGCCCAGAATGGCGTTTGTCGCCGGGGCCATACCCTTGTAGGGGATGTAGGTGAAGTTCACCCCTTCTTCACGGGCCAGCAAGCCCATGCCCAGGTGCGTGACGTGTCCACGGCCACCAGTGCCCACATTGGTATCACCATTGGCTTTCTTGGCCTGGGCGATAAATTCCTTGTAGTCCTTGGCCGGGAAATCATTACGCACCAGCAGATACAGGTTCACGCCAGCGACTGTGGTGACCGGCTTCAGGTCCTTTTCCCATTTGTAGGGCAGGTTGCTGTAAAGCAGCGGGTTGGTCGATACCGCCAGGCTATCGACCATCAGCAGGGCCGAGCCGTCCCCCTTGGCTTTGGCGATATTGTCAGTACCGATAATGGCGTTGGCGCCCGGACGGTTTTCAATCACAAAGACCTTGCCGGTGGCCTTGTTCAGATGCACACCCAGATCGCGGGCCAGAATGTCAGGCTCGGTGCCGGGTGGGTAGGGGACCACAATACGCACCTGGTCCGTAGTCGGCCAGGCGGCTTGAGCCATCATCGGGGCCAAAGCACCCACACCTGCCAACAACAGGGCCAGCGTCGTATTTTTAAGCTGCTTCATTGTCCACTCCTTATCGTTATTGATTGCGGCCCGCCACCGACTGGTAGCCCCCCGCAGCGCATTTACCATCGTCCAATCAAGATATTCATCATGCGCTCGTGCGCATTGGTACGATCCTCTACCGCAGCCCAGCTCTCGCTGGCACGCCCTTTCAGGGTGTCATGCCAGTCCAGCAGGCCTTCTTTCATACGCCGACAAACCGCTGCATACGCCGGGTCTGCGCCCAGGTCGTGCAGCTCGTCAGGGTCTTGCTTCAAGTCGAATAATTGTGGCCGATAGCCTTGCCAATGTATGTATTTATAGTCGCTATCGCGCAGCATCAGGCCACGACATTCATCCACGCCACGGCCCAGAATCTGGCGGGCTTCCCGATAGGCGTAATCCAGGCTGGCCACGGTGTACTCACGTGCCCAGTCGGACTGGCCGTGCAACAAGGGAATCAACGAACGGCCTTCCACCCGGTGTTCCTGGGCGGGCAGGTGCAAGGCATCCAGAATCGTAGGGGTGACATCCACGCACTCGACAAAAGCATCACTGCTTTGACCACGTGTGACATTCGCTGCAGTCCGTGGATCAACCACGATCAGCGGAACGCGTATGGCGTTTTCAAAGAAATACTCTTTCTCGCCCAGCCAGTGGTCGCCCAGCAAATCGCCGTGATCGGAACTGAAAATAATCAGGGTGTCTTTCAGGCGGTCTTGCTGTTCCAGCATGTCCAGCAAACGGCCGACTTCATCATCGATCTGTTGAACCAGGCCCATATAGACAGGCTTGATCGTGCGCCAGACCTCGTCCTGAGCAAAAGACAGGGATTCTTCATGCTGCTGATAGGCCGCATGCACGGGGTGTGCATTCTGGCGCTCGTGCTCTGCACGCAGGGGCGTACAGGCGTCTTCCGTGCCAAAGCGATCATGGTAGGGCGCTGGCGCTTTATAAGGCCAGTGCGGTTTGATGAAAGACAGATGCAAGGCCCAGGGCTCTTCGCCTTTGGCCGTGATGAAATCCATGGCCCGCTGGGTGAAGTAGGCGGTTTCAGAGTCCTGCGCCTGTACCCGTGCTGGCAGGCTGGCATTACGCATGTACCAACCGGAGGCAAACTGACCCTGGGCATCCTGGCTGCCGATCACATAGTCTTCCCAGGGACGCTCGCTGTCGTAACCCTGAGCCTGCAAATACTGGCGGTATTCACTATCCGGGCCCATTTCAAAGTGACCGTCATAGCGTTCAATCGCGGTAAAGCCGCCTTGCCAGAAGCGCTCGGCCGCCTCGGGCTGAACCTGGAAGCGTCGGGCATTGACCCCGGCCGGGTCCGGCACGTGATGGGTCTTGCCCAGCAGATGGCAGTCTCGCCCGGACTGGGCCAGATAATCGCCCAGATACAGCTCGTCGATGGGGTGGGGAACGCGATTCCAGGTGACCCGGTGCGACAAGGGATAGCGGCCGGTGTAATACGAGGCCCGCGACGGGCCACAGACGGCAGAGTTCACATAGGCACGATCAAAGCGCACACCCATGGCGGCCAGACGATCCAGATTGGGGGTCTTTAATGCGCCCCCAGGGGCATAACAGGACAGGTGGTCTGCACGTAACTGGTCACACATGATGAACAGCACATTCTTGATCTCTAAAGACACCTGACTGGGCTGAGCCTGATCCATGTCCGCCTCAAAAAAAACCGGGTCCGGGCCCGCGTAGAACCCGACGCCACAAAAGGAGTAGGCCATGTGTAAGCAAATGCATAACAGACCCGCTTATGCCTCAGATTATTACCGCAGTCTGAGAATAATTTTTGAATAATCTGATGGTTTAGGTATAAACCAGTAGACTCGGCCAATGCCCGATGTTGCGCTCCACTGACACGCCGCAGCATGGTTAGAATAAAGAACCAACAACTCCGCTTCTACGAGGGCACATGAATAGTCTAAGACGCATGCTGCAAATTCTGGACTTGTACGGTGCAGACACTCCGGTTCTGGATGTGGAAACCATCTGCGCTCGCTTGAATTACCCTCCCGCGACAACCTATCGCTACCTGAAAGAGTTATGCACTAGCGGCCTGCTGATACGCAGTCCCGAAGGTTACGCGCCGGGGCCCCGGTTTATAGAAATGGATCTGCTGATCCGCGAATTTGATCCGCTGGTCAGCCGTTGCCGCCCCTTGCTGCGTTCGCTGGTCGAGCAGACCGGACTGGACGTCCTGATCGGCCAGCAATATGGCGAACGCATATTGACCACCCATCAGGAAACCGGGCCGGAGCGTTTCGAGCTGCTGTTTGGCCGGGGCCGCACCATGGATATGTTCCGCAGCTCCACAGCCCGTATCGTCACGGCTTATCTGCCCACCCGCCATCTGCGCCGCTTGTACGAGAAAAATCAGCAGATTGATTATGTACAGCGCCTGGGCAAGGAATGGCCGGTGTTTTCCGCCCATATGCAGGAACTGCGCCGTGCGGGCTATTGCATCACCAAAGAGCAGATCAATCCGGGCATAGGCGGTATTTCCGCGCCTATTTTTGATGATGCCAAACGTATCTTCGGCAGCCTGACCTTGTTGGGTACGCTGGAACGCTTTGAGGCGATCAGCCCCGAAGCGCTAGCCAGCCTGATCCAGCCCGCTGCACGCGCCGTTAGCCGCGCCCTGGCCCAAGTCTGAGGACTGGGTGCCCCCAGGAACCAAGCCGCGCCTGATCAAGCATCAGTTCGCGGCTTTGTCTTGGCCTGTTTTCGCCCTTTCTTTTTCTCCGGCACCACCACTTTTGCCGGCGGATGGTTCACCACCCCAAACGGAATATGCACGGACGGCAAGGTCTGCGCGGTGGGAATCAGGTGGGTGGTCTGGTCATCAAAGAAAATATGGGGCTGCAAAACCTCCAGCACCCGACGTTTTTCAATGCCACCCAGAAAGAAGGCCTCGTTCACCTCGATACCCCAGCTGCGGATGGTATTGATGACGCGTTCGTGAGCCGGCGCATTGCGCGCCGTCACAATCGCAATCCGCAGGCGCGGCACATAGCTGGCATCCTGCTCCTGACGCAATTGCTCCACTTCCTGAATGTGCGCCAATTTCAGCAAAAACGCCTGTAACAGGCCGGGATTATGCGGTTTTTGCACCAAACGCACTTCATGCTCGAAAAAGGCCGGCAAACCACCTTCCTGCTGATACACGCGCTCGGACTCGTCGTCCGCGATCACCCCGTCAAAGTCGAAAGCCACGCGAATGGGCTGGTCGTCATAAGCATCCTCGTAAGAGGAATTCAGAACCTGACCTGCGGGATAGCCTTGCTGCACCGCCCGATGCACGTCTTCCTGATTGGCCGACAGAAATAGGCTGATGGACAGCGGCTGGATGTAAGGGCTGGGGTCGCCCCCTTGCAGAAACACCGCCCGCGTAATGTCCAGATCATGATGGCGAATGGAATTCATCACCCGCAAGCCTGTATTGGGATCATTACGGGACAGCAGCACGACCTCGACCAAGGGATCGTCGGGCGATAGATCATTCAGGGCCAGCAAGCGCCGAATGAAGGAAAAAGCCACGCCCGGCTTCAGTGGCTCATGCTCGCGCGCCAGCTGGTAATCACGATACGCTGCCTCACCTTGCTCCAGAAAGACCTGATGGGACTGGCTCAGATCAAACAAAGCGCTGGAAGCCAGCCCAATCACCAGCCGTTTCTCCAGGTCATACGCCATACACACCGCTCCCCAAATCCGCAAAAAAAACCAGCATACCAAAACGCTAAGCCGGCACTGGTACTACCCAAGCAGAACAAAGCCTACTAAAGTGCAAACACCATCACCTTCGTGAAAGCTTGCCGCCATGCAACCCTCAAAAAGCTATACCCTTGTTCTGGGCAATCCCCATTATTCGTCCTGGTCCTTGCGCCCCTGGTTATTAATGAGCCACTTGGGCATAGACTTTGACGCACGCTGGTTCAATTTTGGCCCCTCCTTCAGCACCCTGGCTTTCCATGAAATGGCACCGGCGGGCCAAGTACCTGTGCTACACACCAATGGGCAGATCATTTGGGACAGTCTGGCTATTGCCGAATACCTGGCCGAACAGCATCCCGGCGTCTGGCCCATAGACCCCATTGCCCGCGCCTGGGCGCGCAGCGCCAGTGCAGAAATGCACGCCAACTTTTCCTCGCTACGGAATCTCTGCCCCTTTGCCGTCGCCCTGCGCGCCCACCACCATCAGCAGGACATGCGTCTGCAAGGCGAGCTGGAACGCCTGCAAACCATCTGGCAAGAAGGCTTGAGCCGTTTTGGCGGCCCTTTCCTGGCCGGAGAGCGCTTTAGCGCCGTCGATGCCTTTTACGCTCCCGTGGTATTTCGCCTGCAAACCTATGGTCTGAAACTGGACGAAGCCTGTCAGGACTACATGAATCGCATACTGGAATTGCCTGCCATGCAGCGCTGGCACCAGATGGCCTGTCAGGACACCTGGCGCGACCCGGACCACGAAGCCGAAATTGTGCGTGTGGCTGATATACATCTGGATTTACGCCAGCCAGCCTAGTGTCAGCGAATTGCCATGTCAGTGCAGACACGAAAGAGTATCCTTGATGGTCCCGAATGATTTCGCTGTCAAGGATTGCGCCGTATGGGCGATACGTACTTTCGCACTACAAACTACCATTTCACCGATCTGGACCCTCAGGCACAGGCCGCTTATGTAGACTCGCTGGCTGAACAAGCCCGAGCCAACAGCGCCTGTTTACGCTTCGATGTATTGCGCAAAGACCAGCCCCCAGGACAATGGGTGCTGCATGAAAGCTGGCGAGACTCCCAAAGCTGCAAGGACTTTCACGCCAGCGCCCCCGCTCAGACCCTGCAAAAAGCACGGGTCGAACAAAACCTGAACCATCCAGCCCAGCAAAAGGCTGCTGACAAGCCTGCGGCTGCGCGCCCGGCGTGCAAGAAGAGCAAGTGGGACCCCTATGTGTGGATCAGTATCGCCATGTGTATCGGGGTGATGGGCACGGCCCTGGCCAGCCCGCTATACCCGCTGTATCAGGACCGCTGGGACCTGAATGCCAGTCACATTACCCAACTGTACGTGGCCTATATGGCCGCTGGTTTGACGGGCCTGCTGTTTCTGGGCCGCTTGAGCGACATGAAAGGCTTTATGCCCGTGCTGCGTACCGGCCTGATTCTGGTGACCAGCGGCGTAACCCTGTCCGCCTTTGCCTGGGATGTAGGCAGCTTTGTGTTCAGCCGCATCATGATCGGGATGGCTTCCAGCATGATTGTGACTTCAGCCTCCATCGGCCTGGGGCAATTTAACCGAGGCGGAGACGTGCAACGCGCTGCCGCTACCACCTCACTGATGCTGGCCTTTGGTTTTGGCCTGGGCCCGGTCGTAGGCGGCCTGATTGCACAGTGGGTGCCAAATCCACTGTTCTCCAGCTATATCCCCTCCATGGCCCTGGGTGTGCTGGCCATCTATGCCCTGTTTCAGATCAAGCCCATTGCCAGCAAACAGCCGGTACCGCAAAAGACCAACTGGCGCACCTGGATGCCGCGCCTGACACTGCCCGCCACCCATCTGCGCCGCCCCTATCTGATTGGCTGTTTGTCCGCCTGTTGCGCCTTTGCCATGTTCAGCCTGTTCGCCTCTCTGGCGCCCAGCTTCATGGCGCAAATGGTGCCTTGGCACGGCCCGGCCACCAGCGGCTTTTCCATCGGGATTATTCTGTTCCTGTCCTCGGGCTTCCAGCTGCTGATCCGCCGCTGGCCCGCCAAGCGCAGCGTCATCGTGGGCCTGCTGTCCTTTACCCTGGCCTGTATCGCCTTGCTGATCAATCTGTGGGCCAGTTCCTCGTTGTTATTCATCCTGTGCGTGCTGCTGACCGCCTTTGGCCACGGCCTGTGCATGTACGGCGGCATGTCTATCGTGCAGCGTGTCTCGCCACCGCATCAGCGTGCCGGTCTGACGTCTACCTACCTGATCACCGGCTATCTGGGTGCCATCCTGCCTATTTTGGGTCTGGGCTGGCTGGCCGACCATTTGGGTCTGGACCAGGGCCTGATGATCTTCTGCAGTCTGATCGCCACCGCCGCAATGACTGTTTCCATCATCGCCTATCTGACGCCGGTACTGCATAAACCGGCCTCTGCCTGAGCAGGCACCTTGGCAAGCCACAAGCTCTGGCTGTGGCTTGCTCGCCATGCGAGCCCCCGTATATTCCCCTAGTCCATTCAGGCCCCTTACTAGGGTTAGACCTGAAAAAGAAACACGTCCACCCTCAGTAGAATAAAGCCACTCCTGCAACGCTTCGCAGCACAGAGCGACCGGACCCAAGTATCTCCCAAAAGAATAAGTAATCCTTATCAAGGAGGCATTATGGCTGTTGCATTAAACAAGCTGTTTGTCAGTCTGGGCGCGGCCTTGGCCTGCTCGGTTACCGCACAGGCAGCCGGTTATCCGGACCACCCCATCAATATGGTGGTGCCTTTTGCGGCGGGCGGTCCCACGGACAACGTGGCACGCGCTCTGGCCGAAGCCATGCGCCCAGTTCTGGGTGAAACCATTGTGGTGGAAAACAAAGGCGGGGCAGGTGGCTCCATTGGCACTTCCCAGGTCGCCCGCGCCAAGCCGGATGGCTACAACATACTGCTGATGCACATCGGCTTTTCCACCGCCCCTTCGCTATACAAGAAGCCCGGCTATGACGCCATCAACGGCATGTCTCCCATCGGCCTGGTCGTTGACGTTCCCATGACCATCATTGCCCGTGAGGACTTCCCACCCAACAACATTCAGGAGCTGGTGCAGTACCTGAAGGACAACCAGGACAAGGTTTCCCTGGCCAACGCCGGGATTGGCGCGGCCAGCCACCTGTGCGGCACCATGTTCACTGAGGCACTGGGTATTGAACTGCTGACCGTGCCCTACAAAGGCACCGCCCCGGCCATCGCGGATTTGATGGGCAAGCAGGTGGACATCATGTGTGACCAAACCACCAACACCACCCAGCAAATCAAATCCGGCAAGGTGAAGGTCTATGCTGTCACCAGCCGCGAGCGCGTCCCGACCTTCCCGGACGTCCCCACCATGGAGGAATCCGGCTTCAAGGACTTTGAAGTAGGCATCTGGCACGGCATGTGGGCACCGAAAGATACACCCCAGCCTGTCGTGGATACCCTGGTAAAAGCGCTTCAAGCTGGCATGGCTGACAAGGACTTCCAAAGCCGTATGGCCACTCTGGGAGCCACGGTCATGGACAAGGAAGCCAACCCGGCCGCCTTGCAGGCCAAGGTGGAGCAACAAGTGCCCCAGTGGGCCGCCCTGTTCAAGAAAGTGGGCGTAGAGCCCCAATAAAACCTGCTAGCCCAAAGGCTTTTGAAAAGGACGCTTAGGCGTCCTTTTTTTCGGCTTTGGGGTGCTGTCTGCCGCAGCGGTGGATAGCCTGTCCGGATGACCAAGAGACAACGCTCCATCAAGCTCCCGGCGACTCAAGAAAATCCGATCAAGAAAGGCTCGAAGTCAACGACTAGAGAAAATCCGGCCAAGAGAGGCTCGGACTCTGCGAGTATCAATCCGTCTTTCGAACCGCCGTATCCAAAGCCTGCAACCGCGCCCAAAGCTCCTGGAAATCCAGATCCTGTGTGATCACTACCATGCGCCCTTGTTGATCCGGCCAGGGCCACTGCGGCACGGCCTGCCAAGGATAGGACTGATGTTGCACGGCATGAATCACCTGCGGCTGGTCCATGCCCTGGACGGGCAGAACAGCTTTAAGGCGCAATAGGCGAGGGCCTGCCCACTGGCACAGATCCGACAACCAGGATTGCAGTTTGTCGGCGGGCAGAGCTTGGGGGAACAGGGCGCTTAACGAGTAGATGGAATCTCCATGGCGGGAAACATCAGGCAAGCCGACCGCGGACTCGTTGGAGCTTGCTCCATGCAGGTGAGTAGACTCAAGGCTGCTGGGCTGACTGCTGCTGTTGCTGTTGCCGTTGCCGTTGCCGTTGCCGTTGCCGTTGTCAGCCAGGGTGCCCGTGCCGTGGCTATGGCTATGGCTATGGCTATGCACATGATCGTGATCATGATCATGATCGTGATCGTGATCGTGATCGTGATCGTGATCGTGATCGTGATCGTGATCGTGATCGTGATCGTGATCGTGATCGTGATCGTGATCGTGATCGCCAGTATCTTGCCCCAATGCCTCGAACGCTTCCAAGCTCCAGGCCCGTCCTTGCCCCGCTTGCTCACCCAAGCCCAACAAACTGGGCGCAACAGGCTGCGATACCGCCAGAATCTGCTGCTGCGCCAAAGGATTCAAACCACGCACATATTCACGCAGTACCGTTTCCGCCACGGCATCCACCCGATCACGCTTGCTGAACAGCAGCAAATCAGCCACAGCCACCTGCCGTCGCGCTTCGGCATGGCGCGCCAGCGTTTCCAGCCCATGCTCCAGATCCACCACCGTCACCACACCCGCCAGGCTGTACTTCCCGGCCAGTTGCGGATCGCTTAACAAGGTATGCAAGATAGGGGCAGGATTGGCCAGCCCGGTCGTTTCAATCAGAACCCGTCGGAACTGTCTCTGGCCTGCCCGCGAAAAACGCCAGGTAATGTCGCGCAAGGTCTGTACCAGATCGCGCCGTATGGTGCAGCACAAGCAACCACTACCCATAGCCTCGATCACATTTTCCTGGCTATGCGCCACCAGATGATGGTCCAGCGCCGTCTGCCCAAACTCATTGATGATGACCAGGGTGTCGGCCATCTGCGCTTCTTGCAAAGCGCGATTAATCAAAGTCGTTTTCCCGCTGCCCAGAAAACCGGTCAACAATGTGACCGGGATAGGGCCTTGTGCAGATTTGGGCATCGTATTCATCCGGCTGATGGCCCGCCGTCGGGCCATCAGCCATTATACGAAGCCCAATACTGCCCCTTCTAGCGCAGAAACCGAGCCTCGATCTGCCGCATATGGGCATCGCCTTGCAAGCCAATAATGGTTTTGACGGAAGGCAGGCCGGAATCCACATTCTGAATGCCGCCATCCTGACGAATTTGGGCAAACACCGCTTGCATGGCCCCTACAGCCGCACGAATCGCATGATTGCCGTAAATCACCACGCCCACTTTGCCCAGTTGTGCAATGTCCGCCTCGGTCAGTTGAGGGTAGGCTGTTGGCACCAGCACCAACGGCACCTTGCCCGGCCAAGCCTGAACAAAAGACAGAATCTGATCTGGCGTAGCTTGTTTGGAGTGAATCAGAATGGCATCTGCACCCGCCTGCTCGTAAGCCAGCCCCCGCTTCAGGGCCTCCTCCTGCCCCAGGCCAGCGATCAGGGCCTCGACCCGCGCAATAATCAAGAAATCAGGGTCACGGCGCGCAGCACAAGCCGCCTCAATCTTGCCCTGGAACTCTTCAATCCGTACCAGCTCCTGACGCCCGTCCGCTCGCAAGCTGGTGTCTTTAGGGAAGGTTTTATCCTCCATCACAATGGCACTGGCACCCGCCGCTTCATACAGCGGGATGATATAGCTAACATTGACCGCGTTGCCAAAGCCGGTATCAATGTCGGCAATCAAAGGAATATCCACGCTTGAGGCAATCGCCCGCATCATCTCCAGGTGAGTTCCCGTCGACAGGATATTGGCATCGGGCACGGCATAACTGGCTGACAACTCAAAACCGCTACCCCAAATCGCTCCGAAACCGGCATCCTGCGCCAGCCGAGCAGACAGGGGGTTATGTGCGGCCATCGCCGTCATCAAACGCCCTTGGGAGAAGGCTTCTTTCAACACCTGATTCTTTTTGCTATTCACACTATTTCTCCGTAAGGGGATCAGCTCAGTCGAGCAATGGCTTGGGCAATGCGGCTCATCGCCTCCTCCAGCTCCTGATCGCTGGAGGCATAAGACACCCGGAAGTGACCGGGTAGTTCAAATGCCGACCCTGGTACCACAGCCACCCCTGCACTGCGCAGGAAGTAAATGCACAGATCCTTGTCGGTACTGATCAACTGACCGGAAGGGTCTCGCAAACCCAATACGCCCTGACAGCTGGGAAACACGTAAAACGCGCCCATGGGAAGATCGCACTCAATCCCCGGCATGGCATTGAGCGCCGCCACCACCTTGTCACGGCGTCGGCGAAACGCTTCCACAAACTCAGGCAGAAAATCCATGGGGCCATCCAGTGCAGCCACGGCCGCTGCCTGACTAATGGAGCTGGTATGAGAGGTCGCTTGCGACTGCACCAGATTCATGGCCTTGATCAAAGGCAGCGGACCAGCGGCGAACCCCACCCGCCAGCCGGTCATCGCGTAGGCCTTGGAGACACCATTGATGGTCAATGTGCGCGCTGCCATGTACGGGGACAAGGCGGCAGGCGTGGCAAAGGGTTCGTCGCTATAGCGGATTTTTTCGTATACATCATCAGCCATCACCCAGACATGCGGATGGCGCAACAGCACTTGCTCCAACGCTTCCAGTTCCTGACGTGAATACACGGCACCACTGGGATTGGATGGAGAATTGAGCATCAGCCATTTGGTACGGGGGGTGATGGCGCGTTCAAGCTGATCGGCTTGCAGCTTGAAACCGGCTTGTGCACTGCAACGCACAATGACCGGCTGGCCACCTGCCAACAAGACCATTTCAGGATAGGAAACCCAGGCAGGGGTAGGGATAATGACCTCATCCCCGTCCTGCACCGTGGCCTGCAAGGCGTTATACAAGGCTTGCTTGGCCCCGCAGCCCACCTGGATCTGATCGGGGCTGAAGTGCAGGCCATTGTCACGCTCGAACTTGCGCACCACGGCCTCACGCAGGGCCAGGGTGCCAGCGACCTCGGTATAGCGGGACTCATTACGATCAATTGCTTCTTTAGCCGCCTGACGCACATGCTCGGGGGTCGCAAAGTCCGGCTCGCCTTGACTGAGGGTAATCACAGACTGCCCCTGTTGCCGCATTTGATTGGCCAGACGCGTCATCTCTTTGGTGGCCGATGCCTTGGCTCCCAACACGCGCTGGGCTAGCGCGATCTCTTCCTGACATTGCACAGAGCTCATTGTGTCCATCCTACTTTTACTTTGAAAATGAAACGGGTCAGCAGCAACGGCAAAAATATCGCCATCAACAGCACCAGGCTATATGCACTGGCCTGTGCCAAACGCCCACTGTCCACCAATTGAAAAACCTCGATAGGCAGGGTGCTCATCCCGCCAAAATACAGAACCACCGTGGCGGATAATTCCGACAGAGTCGTGATCCACATCAACACCGTGGCGGCAATTACGGCAGGCCATACCACCGGCAAAACGACCTTCGCAAAGGTTGGCATCGGCGCTACGCCCAGGCTGATGGAAGCCTCTTCGATGGAGCTACGCAAGTTATGTAAAGGTCCCATGGCTGCACGCACACTGGTGGGCACCCGGCGTAAAAAGTAAGCCAGCGCCATAATGACCCAACTGCCGGTCAGCACCAGCCAGCCACTGTTAAACACATTAATCAAGGCAATGCCCAATACGGTGCCCGCAATCGTCAAGGGCAACATGACCAGCACATCCAGACCTGTACTTAGACCGGAAGGACGCTTTACGATCAGATAGGCGGCCACGATGGAAAATACGGCACCGGCACTGGTCGCTGCGGCGCCCAGCAACAAGGAGTTGTACAAAGGCCCGGGTGCCTGCACCAGAGCTTGCTGCATATGGCTCAAGGTAAAGCCGCCATACTTCAGCACCGGTCCAATAGAGGGCGTAAATGCAGTGACAACCACCACCATCACGGGTAGCACCGACAACACAATCAGGATCGATACCAAAGAGGCGCACACAGCGGCCTGCCAGGCACGCAAGGGCACGCGCTCCGGAGCTCGTCCAGACTCCATCTGGTAGGTGCGTCGGGCTACAACCCACTTTTGAATCAGCAGCAAGGCCAGGCCCAGAAACACCAGCAAAGAAGCCATGGTGGTCTGCATTTGCGGGTTACCGCCCATTTCGCTGACAAATTCGTTATAAGTCTTGACCGCCAGCACGGGGGTACGGGCTCCCAAAATGGCCGGAACGCCAAAATCCCCAATAACGTGCATGAAGACCAGCACCGCTGCACCGCATAAAGCCGGCATCATCAAAGGAAAGGTCACCGTGCGCAAGGTGCGAGCCGGGGAGCTACCCAGACTAAGCCCCGCTTCCTCCAGATTACGGTCCATGGACTTCAACCCTACCAGCACAGCGACATAGGCGTACACGTAGTTGTTCAAGGTCATCACAAACACCAGACCCCACCACGAATACAAAGAAGGCAGCTCCAGGCCCAAAGGAGCCAGCACACTATTGAGCACGCCTTGTTTACCCAGCACCACAATCCAGGCTGCTGCAACCACCACGTCCGGAATGACCAAGGTCAGCAAAGGCAAGACGCCCAGGCAAGTAGCCAAGGGGAAGGAAAAACGAGCCGCAGCCAGAGCCAAACCAGCGCCAAGCACCAGGCTAAACACGGTTACGGCCCCACCCAGCCACAAGGTGTTGAACAAACTCTCCCGATAAGCAGGCTCGGAGAAAAACTGCACGTAGCCGTGCAAACCAAACTGACCTTCCTTGTTGAACAGGGAGCTGGTCAGCATGGACAGGACTGGCCATAGCAAAAAGTAGCCCAGCAAAGCCACTGCACCCAGGGCCAGCATCAGCCAAGCTGGATCGCGTCGCAAAGAACCCAGCATCATGTGCGCTCCACCAAGAGAGCCGATTCGGGAACGCGCAATACCACCGCATCGCCCCGGGCCCAACTCTGACTGACACCGGTATTCCAGACCACTGCCCTCAGGAAACCGAACTCCGTGCGCAATTGATAAGCCGTGCTGGGACCCCGGTAATCCACGCTCTCAATCCGCGCCGCAATGTCACCCTCGCCCAGCGGGCGCACAGCATCCACACTCAGAGTTTCAGGCCGCAAGGCCAACATCGTCCGCTCGGTAAAACGTCCGACAGACTGAATACGCACAATGCCCCCCGCCGTACGGAACCGGCGGCAGCCATCTGCAGCCTGGCCGAGCTCCTCCTGCAGCTCGATCAGATTGGCCCCTCCCACAAAATCAGCCACAAAGCTGTTGTCAGGGCAGCGGTAGATCTGCTCGGGCGTCCCGACCTGGCGGACGCAGCCCCGATCCATGACGGCAATGTAATCAGACACGCTCAGCGCTTCTTCCTGATCATGCGTCACAAACACAGTAGTGATGCCGGCTTCCTGCTGCAGGTCCCGCAGCATCTCGCGCAGATCGGTGCGCAGCTTTGCATCCAGGGCAGACAAGGGCTCATCCAGCAAGAGCAGATCGGGCTTGATCACCAAAGCGCGTGCCATGGCCACTCGCTGTCGCTGCCCACCGGACAAGGCGGACGGCAAAGCATCTGACTTGTCCTTCAAGCCCACGCGCGCCAGCATTTCCAAAGCGGGGACACGAGCCTGGGAGCGAGACTGGCCACGCGCCAGCAAACCGTAGCTGACGTTATCCAGCACGCTGCGATCCGGAAACAGCGCGTAATCCTGAAACACCATGCCCACATTGCGTTTGTGCACAGGCACTCGCGTCATGTCTGTTTGGCCGAACAGCACCTTGCCATGATCAGGGCGCACAAACCCGGCCAACATGCGTAGCAAGGTCGTCTTGCCACAGCCCGATGGCCCCAGCAGGGTAAACAAGGAGCCACTGGGGATGTCCAGATCCAAGCCGTGAAACAAAGTCTGTGAACCGTAGCTTTGCTCAATACCTGATAGATGTATCTGCATACCAGTCCCGCCTAGCGCTGGGAAACCAGTGCACGCCAACGTGCCAGGAAGGCTTCACGATCCGCACCCATACGATCATCATCCAGCGCATGCACACGGATCTGATCCATGGCAGGCAAGCTTGTCAGCGTATTGACGGCAATATCGCTGCGTAAAGGGCGGCGGAACGCGCTTTTGAATACCTCTTCCTGCGCAGGGCGGGAGGCAAGGAAGTCATACAGCTTGCGAGCGGATTCGGGGTTACGCCCGCCCTTGATCAAGGCCATGCCTTCCGGCGACAGGAAAGTGCCCTCTTTGGGGTAGACCAGGTCAATCGTATCCAGACCACCGGCCACATATTGATAGGCGGCATATTCCATCGTTACCGCAACCGCGAACTCGCCATTGGCAACGCCTTCGTAGGCACCGGAGGTGGTTCCGACCACCACTGCATTGCGCACAACCTTCTCAAACACCTCCTGGCCCATCAAATCCTGCAGGCCATACAAGGCAACATAAGAAGAGCTGCTGCGCTCCGGATCTGGAATCACGATCTTGCCCTTCCAGGCCGGATCAGCCAGATCCGCCCAGCTGTCAGGCGCCTTGAGTTTGCCCAACTGCCGCTCGTTAAGCATCAACACCGTGACATGGGTATTGGTACCCAACCAACGTTGCTCAGCTCCCTGATACTGGGCACCTACAGCACTGGCCTCGGACGACGAATAGGGCGCCAGGTACTCGGCATACTGCGACAAGGTAGAAAACCCGCCGGACCAGAACAAATCGCCCAGAGGTTGCTCTGCTTCGGCCTTGATACGCTGCATCAGGGCACCGGAACCCGCCCGCACCACAGACACCGATATCTCGGGGTGGACCTGACGGAACTGCTCAATCACCGTGTTCACCACATCGATGTTATTGGAGGAGTACAACACCACTTCATCCGCCTTGGCAGCCCCCGTAGCCAGGCAGGAAAGCATGAGCAAAGCGGATAGATAAGGGAAACGGTTTTGCATGATTATTTCCTGTAATTTCAATAAAATTGCATGAAAATCATGGTATTTATCTTAGATGACCGTTCTGTTACACCCTACACCCACCCCCTGTTAAGCGTGGCCCTATCATGAGTTTTAATCATGCTTGAGAATATTCCTCTGGTCCCCCTGCGCGTATTTGTCGCGGTGGGCCGACAAGGCAATTTCACCCGTGCAGCCCAAAGCCTGGGGATCACCCAAAGCGCAGTCAGCCGGCATATCGCCACCCTGGAAAAAGTCAGCAAGCAGGCCCTGTTCATTCGACGCGGCCCCTATATTGAGCTGACGGCCGCCGGCTTGCAGCTGTATGACACGGTCAAAGATGCCATGGCCACCCTGGAGATGGCCATTCAGCAAATCACCCATCAACAGGATCAGCACGAACGGCTGAGAGTCCGCACCTCCATGCCCAGCTTTTCAATGACGGTGCTGGTGCCCATGCTTGGCCAGTTCACCGCCCAGCACCATATGCAAATTGATCTGATCACCAATCTGTCGCCACCCCGTCCTAATGAAGAGTTTGATGTGTTGATCAGCCGTGACTTGAGCCTGCCCGACAGCGAAAGCTGGGAGCTCATACGCGAAGAGCTGGTATGCGTGGCAGCACCTGCCTTGATCCAGCAGCACAGCGGGCAGGCCTGGGAACACTGGCCTATGGTGACCGCGCGCTCACGACCGGACATGTTGGGTTTATGGGCTTTGGATCAGGGTATTGAGCCTTCGCGGCTACTGATGAGCGCCACCTACGATCACCTGTTTTTCGCGATTGCCGGGGCCATTGCCGGCTCCGGATTTCTGGTTGTGCCGCGTTTACTGGTGATGGACCATCTACGCGATGGCGTCCTGCGGGAAGTCGGCCCTGGCCAAGTGGCCACAGGCGCGACCTACATGGCCTATGTCAACGCACAATCACCCCAGCAAAGTGAGGCCCGCCAGTTTTGCCGATGGTTGAAAAGCAGCTTGCGACAACGCATTGCGCCTTGAGGCCATTCGCGTCATCTCGCTGATTCAGTCAAGCTCTGCGACGTCGCAGCTGACTGATCCAGCTATAGGCGCTGACCAGGGTAATGCCCATCAACACCAGTAAAGCGCCCATCACAAAACGGGGTTCTATGGCCTCGCCCAGCAGGAAAGCGCCGAATAAAACACCGAACAAGGGAGTGGCAAAGGAGAACACCCCCAGCCGCGACGCCTGATACTGACGCAGCAACCAGAACCAGACCAGAAAACTCAAGAACGCCACCACCACAGACTGGAACACCAGGCTGGCACCCAACAAGCCTGACCAATGAATATCGGTTTGCCCGGTCACGACCGCGGCCACCATCAAAATCACAAAAGCGCTGAACAGCTGATACAGCAAAGCTTCCGAGGGCGGGACGGCAGACAGGCGCGTGCTACGAATCAGCACGGTGGTAAAGCCCCACAAGGCTCCGGCGGCCAAGGCCATCAAATCCCCGATCAACATGCGGCCCAGATTGGCCCCGTCCATACTGGCCGGCCCCAGAAAGGTTATGGCAATGCCCGCCACCGCCAGCCCGATCCCTACCCATTGCAAGCGGGCCAGACGCTCGGACGGCAAGAGAATATGCAGGCCCAAAGCCGCAAAAACAGGAGCGGTATATAAAAACACCACCACGTGCGCTGCCGAGGTAAAGCGCAGGCTCTCACCCAGCAGCAAATACTCCAGCGCAAACAGCAAGCCGGCCATCAGCCCCGGCTTCCAGGCCCCTTCTGTAAAGGCCAGCTTGTGCGTGCGCACCAGAACCAGCAAAGCCACCAACACACAAGCCACACCCGAGCGCAAACCGATCTGAAAAATAGGCGCCATGTCATTGGCCGTGGCCTTGAGCAAAATCTGCTGAAAGCTCCAGATCAGGCACAGGACCAGCATGGCGCCGCTGGCCAATGCATCCAGCGGTTTACGTTCTTCGCTCATGGTTTTTTTATCCGAAAAATAGCGTGCTTTCCCCTATGACCGAACAGGGGCAGAGGGGGCGCAAAAAATGATTATCCGTGAAATTTCCCCGAATCAAAACGGGGCAAAACTTTCTTTACCCTCGGATAAGCCTTAATTGATATATCAAAAACCCCTCCCTAGAATCATTTAAGCCTAAAAAACAGGAAAAGGCTTGGGAGACAGACATGACGCTTAGCAATACCGACCGGGTACGAATCGAACTGGAGCACCGCATTGCCAGCGGTGATCTGCCGCCGGGCAGCGCCATTGATGAATCCTTGCTGTGCACTTTTTTCCGGGTATCACGCACGCCGGTACGCGAAGCCTTGTTGCAGTTGGCAGCCACCGGACAAGTGCGCATTGCCCCCCGAGCCGGTATTTTTGTCACCCAGCACACGATTGAAGAGCTGGAAGAAATGCTGGAAACCCTGGCCCTGCTGGAAGGCGCCTGTACCCAGCTGGCGGCCTACCGCATCAGCAATGCCCAGATTCGCGAACTGGAGCGTTTGCAAAAGCGCGGTGCCAAGGCCCTGCAAGAAAAAAGCCTGGCTGATTACGCCACGTACAACGCCGAATTGCACGCCCTGATCCACAGCATTGCCGGCAATACCTTCATGGTGCAGCAAATTGAACATCTGCGCCGTCTGACCAACCCTTACCGCCACCGCCATCTGGATCAGGAAAACCGCATGGAGCAGTCCTGGCATGAACATCAGGCACTGACCCAGGCCCTGGCCCAACGTGACGGCCCCAGCGCCATGCAGGCAGCGGCCAGCCATGTGCTGTCCGGGGCCGAATCCCTGCGTCGTGTCGCCCAGGCCCATCCCGAGAAATGGGAGTTCGACAAGCGCGAGCGCTATAGCTGGCTAAACGCCCAGCTCAACCCTTTAGCCGGGTTTTATATGCGGCACTGAATTAATAATTAGCTAAAAAAACTACCACTCATACCGAGGAGACTTTCTCATGTTTGCAAGCCGTTTCACACGGCGTGCGCTGGCTGCGCTCGCCCTGACATTAAGCCCTGTAGCCGCTTTACACGCTGCCGAACCCATTCGCCTGGTCGTGGGTTTTGCCCCTGGCGGCGGGGTCGACACCCTGGCCCGCGTCACCGCTCAGGCGCTAAGCAAGGAGCTGGACCGCACCGTAATTGTGGAAAACAAATCCGGCGCAGGCGGCACCATTTCTGCCGACTACGTATCCAAATCCCAGGCCGATGGCAACACGCTGCTGTTTGCCGATACCTCCTTGCTGGTCGCCCCCTATATTTACCCGGCTCTGCGCTACGACTTGCAGCGTGACTTCGCCCCTATCGGTATGGTGGGCCAGTCTGATCTGGCGCTGGCCGTTCCGGGCGACAGCCCTGTCAAAACCGTGGCCGAATTGATCGAGGCCATTCGCAAAGCGCCTCCTCAAACAGAAACCTTCGCCTCGGTGGGCGTAGGCTCGGTGCACCATCTGGGTGGTGAACTGTTCGCCTTGCAAACCAAAACCGAACTGGTGCACGTTCCTTACCGCGGTGGCGCTCCCGCCAGTCAGGCTCTGGCCTCCGGTGAAGTGTCCATGTCCTTTGCCAGCCTGGCTTCCTCGATTGGCCTGGCCAACTCCGGCCGCATTCGTCTGCTGGCCACCTTGTCCGAGCGCCGCTTCCCCGGCATGCCCGATCTGCCCAGCGTCTCGGAAACCATTCCTGGCTATAGCGTGACACCGTCACTGTTCATGCTGGCCCCACAAAACGTGGACCCGGCCTTGATCGCCACCGTCAGCAAGGCCTTGGAAAACAGCATGCAGCAAAAGCAAGTACAGGATGCCTTCCTGGCCCAAGGCTCGGTAGCCGGTTATCAAGATGCCCAGGCCACCGAAAAATGGCTAGGTGAAGAAACAGAACGCTGGGCCAATGTCATCAAGACCGCCCAACTCGACTTTAAACAATGAAATAAGCAGCTAAGTTATGACGACTGACAACTCTGATACCAAGCGCCCCGTACTGGGCCTGATCGTGCCACCGGCCGCCGGTCTGGTGCCTCCGGAAGGTCCGGAAATGTACCCGGAAATCGATTTCATCGCCCAAGGTCTGGCGCTCAGTTCGGTGGACAAGGAAGGCTATGACCAGGTTATCGACCAGGTGGTGGAAGCAGCCCAGAAACTGGCTGCCCGTGGCGCCCGGGCCGTGTCCCTGATGGGAACATCGCTGAGCTTTTACCGCGGCTCGGACTTTAACGAAGAGCTGGTGGCACGTCTGCGCGAATCCACCGGCTTGCCATGCTCCACCATGAGCCATGCCATCTTGCGCGGTCTGCGTGTCAGCAGCATCGAACGGGTAGCGGTGGCCTCGTCCTATATTGATGACGTAAACCAGCGCCTGGTCCGATTTCTGGACCAGAACCAGATCCAGGCCGTCTGCGCCTATGGACTGGGCGTTAATGACGTCACGGCCATGTCGAAAATCAGCACGCAGGAGCTGGTAGACCTGTGTCTGAAGACGTGGGACATCGCCCAAGAGCAGGCCCCCGGTCAAGCACAAGGTTTGCTGCTGTCTTGCGGCGGCCTGGTGTCGCTGGAAGCCGTGCGTCAGGTCGAGGACAAGCTGGGCGTCACTGTTGTGTCCAGCTCGCCTGCTGGCTTCTGGGATCTGGTGGCGACGGCTGGGCTGGATTTATTTCCGCAGGGGATGGGACGACTGGCACAAGAGCGTCAAACCGCCTGATCCCTCGATGTAGATAGCCCCTTGTCCGCAAACGCGGATAGGGGCACGTAACACGCTATTTGCGGACACTAACGCCAGGCAGATTGTGCCCGCAGCGCACTCAAGCGCGGTCCGACAAAATACCTTCTCCCGCCCTGGTCGCCGGTCCGCTGACCGCCCCCAAGCAGAGCCGTTTTATCTAGGCTCGACCAGCGGACAAAAAACCCGCACGCGCCTGGGCTCCTTCTACACTGTCGCGACACACCAGCGCCTGATCAGCATCCATATAAATACCCAATCGGTTCATGGCATTGGCGACCTGATTCACCGACTCCTTGGTCATGCGGATAATCGCCGCAGGCGATTCCGACGCCCGCTTGGCCAAAGACTGCGCCACCGCCACGGCCTGACCGGGTTCGCAGACCTCATCCAGCAGACCCCAGTCCAGCGCCTGTTCAGCACCGAAGCGTTCGGCCAGCAAGATGGCACGTTTGGTGCGAGCGGCACCCAGCATGTTCACCATGCGTGGAATGGCACCCCAGCCCATGTTCAGGCCCACCTTGGCTTCAGGTAGATACAGAAAGGATGACTGCGATGCCACACGCCAATCACACGCCAGCGCCAGAGCAACCGAACCACCCACGGCGGCGCCTTCAATGGCGGCAATGGTCAGCTGTGGCAGTTCTTCCCACAAACGGCACAAACGCGCACCACGCTGGGCCACATCACGGCGTTCCAGCAAACCAGCCTGTTCATCGTTCCACTTTTGCGGGTCTTTCAGATCAATCCCGGCCGAGAAAATATCCTTGGCCCCGGTCAGTACCACAGTGTGAATCTCCAGCGACAAGGCCAGATCCTGCGCCACTTGCGTCAGGGCCAGCAAAGTGTCCTGATCAATAGCATTACGGTTCACGCCGCGATCAAAGCGCACCAGCGCATGGTCGCCCGTCACCTTGACCGTCACACTGCGGCCATATTTGCGTTTCATGAATGTCTCCCCAAAGGTTCGGAAAAATCAGCTCTGTGAGCGGTGGCTCCCATCACTGCGCGACAGGCGCGTGACGTAGCGGAATTCATAAGGTGGGTAAAAGCTGACCGCCACTTCCATGACCTTGCCCGCCAGATTGCGGAAGGTACGGATAATCAGCAGCGCCGGGTCGGAGTCCTCGTAGCCCAGAAAGCGGGCAACATGCGGGGGAAAGCGCGAGGCGGAGATTTCCATCTCGATAGTTTCCACCACTTCGCCACAGTGCTCCTCCAACAGCGGATACACACCACCGGGCTGGGTGGAAATCAGGTCAGCTACCGCCTGGTATTCCTTGCGCAGATAAATATCTGTCCAGGAAATGCCGCGCTTGCTGCCCGGCACACTGCGGTAGGTTTCCACCTTCACCCAATCTGCCGGCTCACCGTCCAGCGCGGTTTCAGGCGGCTGCTTATCCACACAAACCGCCTTTTTATGCACGTGCAGATCGGTAAATTCCAGATAGCGCTGCAACTGGTCCGTGGTGTCCAGCGCCAGGCCAAATTGCGGCTTGGGATGCTGGCGTATCACGGTGGTACCGGCACGGCGACGCCGCTCGATCAAACCCAGATCGGTCAGTTTGCGTATGGCTTCACGCGCCGTGTGCCGACCTACCCCATACATCTCGCAAAGCTCCATCTCGGTGGGCAGCTTGGAGCCGACGGGGTAATGGCCCGAACGGATCAGCTCCAACAAGCGATCGCTCATGTTCTGATACAGGGTTGGCTTGGCGCTGGACTGGGATTCGGTGTTTGCCATACGGTTTTCAGCTTAAAGAGACAGGCGGCGCATCGCAGCCAGGGTGTCGCGGGTGAACTGCTCAGGGCATTCACTTTGGGGAAAATGCCCGATGCCCGGCCATTCTATATATTCCACCGGAACTTTGCCTTCTCGCAGCAAGCGTTCGACCTCTCTGGCGGACTCTGGCGGCACGGACCAATCCTCGCTGCCTTCCACGATCACCACCGGGCAGCGGATATCGTCCAGAATCTGTTCCATGCGAAAACCACCAAAAGCGCAGATATCCGCAAAGGCCACCGCCGGAATGCAACGACGGGCATCCGTCACCACTTCCAGCGCACGGGCCGGGTCGGACAAGGTGCCCATCAAGGTGCGGAAGGTCACTTCAAACCAGTCGCCCGGATTGATACGCGCCATCTCCAGAATGCGCGGGTTATAGCCGGAAGATTTCACTACGTTCACCGAAGCGCCATCGACCAGCACCAGGCCACGAATACGCTCGGGCGCCATGGCAGCGGCCTGGGCAACAATGCCCCCGCCCATGGAGTGCCCCATCAAGACCGGATTCTGGATACC
Organism: Alcaligenes faecalis; assembly: GCF_005311025.1. GTDB lineage: Bacteria > Pseudomonadota > Gammaproteobacteria > Burkholderiales > Burkholderiaceae_B > Alcaligenes > Alcaligenes phenolicus. The sequence continues at coordinate 2,731,955 of NZ_CP031747.1, forward strand.
TGCCGCATCCAGAAACTGCAGCAAATACTGAGCATTTTGCGGGGTGACAGTATGAGGGCCACCCAATGGCATGCCGCTCTTGCCGTGACCGGGCAAATCCAGGGCATACACCGTATAAAAGGGCGCAAAGTGATCCAGCACATATTGCCAGGACAGACTGTCCTGACTGGCGCCGTGCACCATCACCAAGGCCGGACCGGAACCGGCCAGATCGTAATAGGCGCGGATACCATCCGCGGTTGTCACATAAGGCATGCTCAGACCTCCAGCTCGCCCGTCAGGCGGGTCAGGGCGTACAACAACATCCAGTTCTGCACGCAGGCGCGCAAATCGCCTCCCACAACCAGACGGTGCTGACGCACCAAGCGGTTAAATGGAAAGCCCTGGGCCAGATCCGCAAAAGCAGCACTATCGCCTTCCAGCCAGAACGGCACCTCGCGCGGGCCTGTGCCCGCCTGCACATCCTGTTCTGACACGGCCAGCCAACTATGCTCGCCGGTGTCGGTATTGCGCAGCGCCACGCAAACATCGGCCAGGACACTATGCTGCCGTACAAAATCATCGGCGCGGGCGCGCTTGGCCCAGGCAGCCAGCACGGCAGGGTCAAACAGAGATAAAGACGTCAGCATCAGACATACCTTTGTCGAAGAAGGAACTTCTGCACTTTGCCCGAAGAGGACTGGGGCAGGGAATCCACAATAAAGATGCGTTTGGGTACTTTAAAGCCGGACAGTTTTTCCCGGCAAAACTCGCGCAGGACTTCCACATCCGGCTCACGGCCATTAGCGGGCACAATCGCGGCAACCAGCTCTTCGCCCCAATACTCGTGGGGCAGGCCAAAGGCGGCGGCCTCGCGCACATCGGTGTGGCTGGCCAGACAGTTTTCCACTTCCAGCGCGGCTACGTTCTCGCCACCTGTCTTGATCATATCTTTGCTGCGGCCCATGAAATAGGCAAAGCCTTCATCGTCCACCCGAATCAAATCGCCCGTGTGCAGCCAGCCATCGGCATCCAGCACCTGGGCAGTCAGCTCGGGCTGTCGCCAATAGCCTTTGAACACGGTCGGGCCACGCACCTGCATTTCGCCCGGCCCGCGCTGATCGGGCAGCACCTTCCCGTCGGCATCAACCAGTCGATACTGCACATGCCGCCACAGGTAACCGATGGAACCGGGATGCTCCAGAATCTCCTGCGTGTAGCGATTCTTGATGGTGGTGACACAGCTTTCCGTCATGCCAAAGCCCCAGCTGAATTCAGCATTGGGAAACACGGTTCGGATCAAGTCCTGACGCCACTGGCCCAAAGGCGCAGCCGCAGTTTGCACAAACTGGGCACCGGGCAGGGACAGCTCTTTAAACTCAGGGTGATCGGTCAAGCCTACCCACATAGCCGACAACAGGAACACATGCGTAGGCTGGTACAGACGCAGCGCGTCCATGACGGCATCGGCCTCAAAGCGTGGCACCACGTGCAAGCTGCCACCGGCATACAGAATGGGGCCATTCACCACCCCGAAGCCGCCAATGTGAAACAAGGGTGTCGCCAGCAAGGAGCGGCTGTTGGCATCAATGCCCAGCTCCATGATGTAGTTCACCGCATTGGCCGACAAATTGCCGTGTGTCAGCATGGCTCCCTTGGGGGCCGAGGTCGTACCCGAGGTGTACATGATGATGGCTACATCTTCATCCCCCACACGGCCAAAGCGGTGCTGCACCGGATCATCCGCACGGTGATCGGGCAAGGACTCAGGCAAATGCTCCAGCCACTGCACAGCACTGTTCAAACCACCTTCGGACTCGATCTGCTCGCGCAAAGGACGGTAGGCCGGGTCCACAATGCACACGGTAGGCTGGGCATCATCCAGCAAGTAACGCAGTTCGGTGGCGCCGTAACGAGTGTTCACCGGCACCAGAGAAAAACCGCCTACGGCCGTGGCATGCAGCAAGGCCAGATAATCGATGGAATTGGGCGTCATGATGGCCACCCGATCCCCCGGCTGTACGCCCAAACCTTTCAAGTAAGCCGACAAGGCGCGCGCACGAGCGCAGAACTGGCCAAAGGACAAGGCCTGGCGCTCGTCCGAAACCGCTACCTTGTCGGGGTAGCGCTCGGCATTGAACATGGCGACCTGGTAAATATTAGGCATGATGCGAAGCCTCTGCGGCGTGGCCCAGATAGGCTGCTGCAATTTGTGGGTTATTCATGATGTCTTTGCTGTCGCCCGCCAGACTCAAGCGCCCGGTTTCCAGCACAACGGCGTGATTCGACAACTTCAGCGCCAGGCGAGCGTTTTGCTCCACCAGCACAATCGTGGTGCCATCCTGGCTGATCTGACGAATCGCGCGCGCCACTTCCAAGGTGACCGCCGGGGCCAACCCCAGAGAGGGTTCATCCAGCAAGAGCAGGCGAGGCCGGGACATCAAGGCACGGCCAATCGCGCACATTTGCTGCTCGCCGCCCGAGAGATGACGCCCCTGGCTTTGCTCGCGCTCCAGCAGGCGCGGAAAGTAGCCATAAATTCGCTCCAGATCCACCGTAATGTCGACCTGATCGCGACGCAGATACGCCCCCATCAAGAGGTTCTCGCGTACCGTCAGTTCCGGGAACAGGCGACGGCCTTCAGGAGACAGGGCAATACCCAGATTCACACGGCGTTCTGCACTCAAGTTCTGGATAGGCTGGCCTTCCAGCAGGATTTCTCCCCCAGCAACCGGCACCAGACCGCTAATGGCTTTCATCAGGGTCGATTTCCCCGCTCCATTGGCTCCGATCACGGCGCACACACTGGCTTCTTCCACCGCAAAACTGACCTTGTCCAAGGCCCGTACTGCGCCATAGGACACGCTCAAGTCCTTGATTTCCAGCATGGGCGCAGGCTTGCCGACCTTGGCAGCTCCCTGACCACTCGTAGAGACCGAAGCCGAGTGTCCCGTCCCGTTTTGCGCAGCGCGGACCTCCACGGCTGGTTCCAGACCAGGTTCCTTATCCAGATCCGCACCCAGATAGGCTTCAATCACCCGCGGGTCCTGACGCACTTGTGCGGTCGGGCCTTCGGCCAGCAAACGACCGTTAACCAGCACCACCAGCTTTTGGCACAGGCGCATCACCAGGCCCATATCGTGCTCGACCACCACCACATCAATGCCACTGGCGTGGATGCGTTCAATCAGGTCGGCCATAGCCACGGTTTCCACCGGGTTCAGGCCAGCAGCGGGCTCATCCATTAAAAGAAGGCGGGGCATGGCTGTCAGGGCCATACCCACACCCAAAATCTTCTGTAAGCCATAGGCCAGCGAATCGGCCTGCTCATCGGCTACAGACTCCAGGCCAATCAAGGCCAAGGCTTGTTCTGCCTGTCGCGCGGCCTCTTCGCGGCCACGACGCACACCCCAAGGGTTGAACAGCGACCAGGGCGAAGGAAACTGACGGAACAGAGCCGCGCGATACAGGTTTTCAAATACCGTGTGGCCTGCAAATACATGTGTCATCTGGAAGGTACGCACCAGACCCTGGCGCGCCAAGGACGCGGCCGGGCGACCCGTAATCGCGGCACCATCCATGGTGACAGCACCCGCGCTGGGCTTGGTCGTACCGGCAATCAGATTGAACAGCGTGGTTTTACCGGCGCCGTTGGGGCCGATCACGCCGGTAATCTGACCGGGAGCCGTGCTGAAGGACACCTCGTCCACCGCGCGGATCCCACCAAAATGTCGGCTAAGACCCTGAACACTCAATTGCACGCTCATGCTGCCTCCTTGCGGGCACCGCGCCACTTACGCCACAGACCCGCCAAACCTTGCGGCATGAACAAGAGCAGCAAAATCAAAGTCAGGCCATAGATCAGGCGCTGATACTGCTGCAAGTCGCGCAGCAACTCGGGCAGGGGGATCAGGATTGCGGCCCCCACCACGGCACCAGCCAGGGCACCCACACCACCCAGCACATTCATGATGACGGCATTCACCGCTGTCCAGAAACCGAAGGAATCAGGCGAGATATAGCCTTGGTAGTGGGCATACAAGCTGCCTGTCCAGCCGGCAATCAGGGCGCTAAGGACAAACACACTGACCCGAAAGCGCAGCACATTCAAACCACCGGAACGCACCAATTGCTCGTTCTGATGCAGGGAGTCCGCCACCATGCCCCATTCGCGGCGGTACAGGGCCCGCAGCACGAAATACACCACTAAAGCAAAGCTGACCGTCACCAGATAAACGCCGTAACGCCCTTCAGGAATCGGCAAGCTGGCTTGCAGGGCCGGAATCTGGCCAAAGCCGTTATTACCGCCAAACAGTTCGTGGAACTCGATAAAGCACAGCACCACGGCTTCGCCCAGGGCGAAGGTCAAGAGTGCGAAATGCACACCCTTGATACGCATAAAAATAGGGCCGGTGATCACAGCTAATGCTGCCGTCAGCACTCCGGCGCCCAAAAACGCGGCTGGAAAGGACCAGCCATAATCTCGACTCAAAATGGCCGAGGCATACGCCCCCAGCCCGAACAAGGCACCATGCGCCAGCGAGAGCTGGCCGATGCGCAAAACCAGATTCATGCTCATGGCCAGGCAGGCGTACAAGGACACCATGATGGCCAGATGTAGGGCAAAACGAGGCTGTCCGGCCCACACGGGCCAGCCCAGCAGCACCGCGACCACAACGGCATGCCAGACCCATTGCAGGGCGCCATCACGCGGATAGAAAGAAGCAGTTTTGATCGCGCTCATGACGATTTCCCCATCAAACCGCTGGGTTTGACCAGCAACACGGCCATCACGATCAGGAAGGACAACATGGTGGCCACGGTCGCGTTATAGAAGGTGGACGCCACGGCCTCGGTAACACTCAGAATCAGGGCGGCAACCACCGCACCGGGCAAGCTGCCCAGACCACCCAGAACCACAATAATGAAGGCTTTCACCACCACGGCTTCGCCCATATAGGGGTGCACGGTGTAAACCGGCGCCATCAGGGCACCCGACAAACCGGCCAGGCCGCAGCTCAAGGCAAAGGTGAAGGCCATGATCTTCCAGGAACTGACGCCTTGCAGACGTGCCACTTCCCGGTCCTGCGCCACCGCACGTATCGTCATGCCGATACGGGTACGCTCGATCAGAAAATAGAAGGCGGCCAGCGCCAGCACACTCATGCCTACGATCAGCAATTGATCCTTGGCGAAAAAGGCTTGGCCAATTTGCCAGGCACCTTCCACCGGACGGCGTACCGATTGCTCGTCCACCGAGAACAGCAGCGAGATCCCCGCCTGCAAGGTAATCGCCAAAGCCAGGGACATGATCATGCCGCCCATCTCGTCGCCCACAAAGCGACGGAACAGGCCGCGTTCAGCCAGTAAGCCCAGAAATCCCACCAGCACGGCAGCGGCCGCGATAGAGGGTAGGTAGGGCCAGCCAAACTGACCATAAAACACATACATGGCGTAAGCGCCCAGCATGTAGAACTCGCCGTGAGCGAAGTTCACCACCCGCAAGATGCCAAACACCAGCGTGAAACCCAGGGCAACCAGGGCATACACGAACGTGGACATCAGGGCGATGATGGCGATTTGCATTGCGATCTGCATAATTGCTAACCGTATCAAGGTGCACTCCACCGCCGTGGCGGAGTGCGTACTGAAACAAAACCGGTAATTAGCGGGCGTCGAACTTGTTGATGACCTTGGCCTTGCCGCCCTCGATCACACCCAGGTAGGCCGGGGTGGCGATCTGGTGGTTCACGCCATAGACATCCTTGCCGCCCCACACAATCGCGCCTTGAATACCGTCAAAGCTGCTATTGGCTTCAATGCGGGCACGCACGGCATCGGTATCGTCCACGGTGCCAGCTTCGTTAATGGCCTTGAACAGCAGGCGGGTGGCATCGTAGAAGTAGAAAACGAAGTCATCCATGCTGTTGCTGTGGACCTTGGCGTAAGCCTGGCTCAGCTTCTGGTACGGTTCGCTGGACGGATCGGCCGACAAATACACCAAGGTTCCTTCCGCATTGTCCGCACCGGCAGACTTCACGGTTTCAGCCACGTTATTGCCGCCAAACTTGGTGAACTGGCCTTTGAAGCCCATTTCACGTGCCTGACGTATCACGATCCCGGCCGGGCCAGGTGGCACGGTGTCCAGCTCGATGAAGTCCACATTCTTGGCCAGAATGCTGGTCAGCAAGGTGCGGAAATCGTTTTGCGAGCGCTCGAAGAACTTGGTTTCAGCCACGTCGTAACCGGCGTCCTTGTATGCAGCGGTCTGGATCTTTTGCGTGCTCCAGCCGGTGGCATCGTTAGGCGACAGGATCGCCAGACGCTTCAGCTCGGGGCGTTCCTGCTTCAACCAGCCGATCAGCTGACGGTTGTATTCGTACTGCGTAGGCAGCACGCGGAACATGTATTGCGTATTCGCATCCAGCACTTCGGTCGAGTAGCTGTTGGACAGCATGATGACCTTGTTGCGCTCGGTAATCGGCTTCATGGCCATGACCGAAGCCGAGCCAATCGGGCCGATGATGTATTTCACTTCATCCTGATCGATCAGACGGTTGGTGGCGGTTACTGCATCCGCTGCCTTGTAGTGGTCGTCGTAGGTCAGCACTTCAACCTTGTACTTCTTGTCGCCCACTTCCAGGCCGCCGGCCTGATTGATTTCATCCACGGCGATTTTCACGCCACCATCAATAGCCAGACCCCAGGGCGCGCCTGGACCTGTCATGCCTCCTACCACACCCAGCTTGAGCGTTTGAGCCTGCGCGCCCAGCGCGGCCACCATCCCTGCTGCTGCCAGTACACCCCGTATCCCGTTTTTCATGGACCTGCTCCTATTAATTGACCGGACATAATTGTTGTTTGATACGAACAATATAATAAGGAGCCGATACTTGTCTATGGAAATATGGATTGACAATGACCTTATAACCAGCACCCACAGGGGAATACGCCTAAATTTAAGGGAAAACACCGACGCAGTCTGTCGGTTTATTTGTACGGACGTTAATCTATATATTTATATAAAAAAATCATGGCCTGGGCATGTATTCCGCTAAATAGTGGGGTTGAAACCACCTGCTCCCAGACACCAAAAAAAGCCGCTTTCCATAACAGAAAGCGGCCCCGAGGTCCGGCTACTCCTACCACTCATTCATAAAGACACGGTCTGCATGTATTGATCAAAGCGTGCTTCCGCGAAGCGGAACCACAGCAGCTCATCCTTTTGGAACGCACGGTAATCCGAATAAATCGTACGCCATTGCGGATTGCTTGCATTCAGCTCGGCATACAGTTCCTCACTCGCCTTGAATGAGGCATCCAGCACTTCCTTGGAGAAAGGCAAGACTTTGGCTCCCTGACCGACCAGTTCTTTCAGGGCACCTGGGTTACGGGCATCGTATTTCGCCTGCATATCCAGATGCGCATACGTGCTGGCTGCCGAGACAATATCTTTGTAGTGCTGCGACAAACCGTCATACGCTTTCTTGTTGACCAGCAGATCCAGCCCTACTGAACCTTCCCACCATCCTGGGTAATAGTAATAGGGCGCGACCTTGTGAAAGCCCAGTCGCAAATCGTCATAGGGTCCCACCCACTCGGCGGCATCAATAACGCCTTTTTCCAGTGCCTGATACACCTCGCCACCGGCGATATTTTGCGGAATGCCACCCAGCTTCTCGATGACTTTACCGGGCAAACCACCAATCCGAATCTTCAGGCCCCGTATATCTTCCGGGGTATTGATCTGCTTGCGAAACCAGCCGCCCATCTGCACACCGCTGTTGCCACAGGGGAAGTTGACGATGTTGTAGTTGGCATAAAAGTCGCGCGTCAGCTTCAAGCCATTGCCGTGGTACATCCAGGCCGTCAGCTGGCGAGAGTTCATGCCAAATGGAATGGCACAGCTCAAGGCAAACGCCTCATTCTTGCCAAAGAAATAGTAAGGCGCCGTGTGAGCCGCTTCCACCGAGTTCTGTTCCAGCGCATCGACTACACCCATGGCCGGCATCAACTCCCCACCCGCATGCACGGAGATATTGAACTTGTCATCGCTAAGCTCACGCACTTTCTGCGCAAAGACTTCCCCACCGCCATAAATCGTATCCAGGTGCTTGGGGAAGCTGGATGCCAGTCGCCAGCGCAAATTCTCTTGCGCCTTGACGACCGCAGGGGCCATGCCACTGGCCACAATGCCGGCCAGGCCGGTCAGTTTTAGCATTGCTCGTCGTTCCACGCTTGTGTCTCCTCGTTTTATTTATGCAAAGTCAGCAGCTTGCCCCCAACGGATCAAGCTGCTTGCGGGACGGATCAATCAAACATATCGGGCTGGGTGCGCAACAGGTTTTCCCAGATCGGCTGAAAGTGCAGCCAGCCAATGTATTCGCTCCCTACGTGCTCACGGCTGTAACGGGCACGTTCGGGGGTCACCAATGTGGGCGTCATGCCGGTTGCAGCAATCATCAATTGCTGTTGGCAGCAGCGTTCCAGCGCAATGAACCAGAAGGCGGCGGCTTCAATGCTGTGACGGCTGGCCGTCAGCAAGCCATGGTTCTGGTGGATGGCCGCCTTGACGCCAGCAAAGGCATTAGCCACTTTGTGACCAGCCTTGGTTTCCACGGCAACCTGACCCGCTTCTTCGCGAATGACAACATGGTCTTCAAAAAAGGCGGCGGCATCCTGCGTAATAGGCAGGATTTCCTGGCCCAGTGAGGCAAACGCAGTGCCATAAACCGTATGGGCATGGCACATGGCAACGATGTCGGGATGTGCTTCGTGAACCGCAGCATGCAGGACAAAGCCGGCACGGTTCACCGCGTAATCGCCTTCCACCACTTTGCCTTCGTGGTCCGCCAGAATCAGGTTCGAGACCTTCACATCGGCAAAGTGCACGGCCATGGGATTGGTCCAGTACAGGCTGGGATGCTCGGGGTCGCGAATGGTCAGATGGCCTGCAAAACCATAGTCCAGACCATGCAGGGCAAAGGCACGGCAGGCGGCCACCAGGCGCTGCTTCAAATGCGTGCGCGCTTCTTCAAAAGACTCAAACTGGGGCTCTTCGGGATAGATCAGGCCCTGCTGCTCGGGCTGATAAATCGACTTTCGGCCCGTCATGGCCAAAATTTCTTTGATATCGGGTTTAGCGTTCATGGGAAGGTCTCCTTCGGGTTCGGCAAGATGTTGCGTTGCCCGCACGCCAGCCCATCCAGCGCAGCGTACGGGTGAAACGTAAAACCATGGTAGAGGTCGAAAACCATGAATGACAAACGAAGCTTTTTCAGCTATTGATTAAAAATATTCACCTGTTTAAGGCACCCTCATGCGAGCCATCCCTAATTTCGCCTGGCTACGAGCCTTTGAATCGGCCGCCCGGCTGGAGAGTTTCAGCCTGGCGGCCGATGAGCTGCACCTGACTCCTTCCGCGATCAGCCATCAGGTCAAAAGCCTGGAGACTCATCTGGGACGCAGCCTGTTCGTCCGTCACAACCGGCGTGTCAGCTTGAACAGCCAAGGCCAGGAGTTCTATCGAGAACTGACTCCCTTGCTGGACAAGCTGGCCCGGCTTTGCGAGGACACACAGGGCGAGAGCGGGGGTACGCACGCCTTGACCGTGCATTGCGCTCCCAGCCTGGCGGTGAAATGGCTGGGGCCCCGTCTACATGCTTTCATGCGGGATCATCCCGGCTTGGCCATCCATTTGCGCACGGATGCCACGCCGCCCGATCTGCACCAGTCCACCGACATTGACTGCGTGATCAGCTACGGACATGCCCCCAGCCACGACCCTAGGCTGGTGGTGGAGTCGCTGCATCCTGAACCCCTGTTGCCTTTATGCTCGCCCAAACTCTATGCCAGTCTGGCTCTGCATCAGCCCTGGTACCTGCATTTGCCCTTGATCGACTCCACCATCAGCCCGGTCAGTTGGGCTGACTGGTTTGGCAGCAATGGTATGGCCGCCGCCCCCGGGCCGCGTCTGTCCTTTGACCGCGGTGCCATGGCAGTTGCAGCAGCGGTGGATCAGTTGGGTGTCTGCCTGGAAACACAGCGCTTTGCCGAACGCGAACTGGACAATCGAGAACTAATCGTCTTGCCCGCGCCCAATGGTCGCAGCCTGCAACGCGAGATGCATTTTCTCTACTACCGCAATCACCGCGACACGCTCAAACGCGTGGAACACCTGCGTGAATGGCTGCTGCGCGAGGCCAGCCTGACCCCGATGCGCTAAGCAAAATTTCCGTCCTAGGGATTTCCCCCGACCTGCCAATTTTTCCTTGACACCTCGAATATCGCCCCACAATACTGAACTCTGTATACAGAACACAGAACTCACAAAAAGGAGGCAGTATGAAGGTGTTTTATGACAAGGACGGCGATCTGGCCCTGGTGCAGCAACGCCGGGTTGCCATCATCGGCTACGGCTCTCAAGGCCATGCTCACGCATTGAATCTGCGTGATTCTGGCGTGGAAGTGGTCGTGGGTTTGCGCCCCAACAGTGCCTCGCGTCAAAAGGCCGCCATTGCCCGTCTGGCTGTGGCAGACATCGCGTCTGCCGTTCAACAAGCCGACATCGTGATGATGCTGCTGCCTGACGAGGACATTGCCCGCGTCTACGAGCAGGAAGTCGCCCCCCATATCCGCCCCGGCGCCACGCTGGGCTTTGCCCACGGTTTCAACATCCATTACGGCCAGATCCAGCCCCGCGACGATCTGGACGTCATCATGGTCGCCCCCAAGGCGCCCGGCCACACGGTGCGCTCCACCTATGTGGAGGGCGGCGGTGTCCCCCACCTGATTGCCATTCACGCCGACCGTTCCGGCCAGGCTCGTGACTTGGCCTTGTCCTACGCCATCGCCAATGGCGGCGGGCGCTCCGGCGTTATCGAAACCGATTTTCGTGAAGAAACCGAAACGGATTTGTTTGGCGAACAGGCGGTGCTCTGTGGCGGCATGGTGGATCTGGTCAAGTGCGGCTTCGAAACCTTGGTCGAGGCGGGCTATGCCGAAGAAATGGCCTATTTCGAATGCCTGCATGAACTGAAGCTGATTGTGGATCTGCTGTACGAGGGTGGCATCGCCAACCTGAACTACAGCATCTCCAACAATGCCGAGTTTGGCGAATACCAGGCCGGTCCACGCATCGTGACCGAAGACACACGCCAGGCCATGAAAGCCTTGCTGCGCGACATCCAGGACGGCACCTATGCCAAGAATTTCATCCTGGAAAGCCGTGCCGGCCAACCTTCCTTGAATGCCCATCGACGCCTGAACCAGCGCCACCGCCTTGAAATCGTCGGCGAGCAGCTGCGCGCCATGATGCCCTGGATCAGCGCCCAGGCGCTGGTCGACCGAAAAGTAGCCTGACCCTTTCCACCATTGATCTGTACACGAGGACGACATGACCGAAAAGAAACTGATTCCCTACGGCGGCTATTACACCAACCGCATTCCTGATCACGACCCTGAATTGACCGAAGTTGGCCCTGGCACGCCCATGGGCGAGTACATGCGCCGCTTCTGGCATCCCGTCTGCATGGCTGCGGAACTGACCGACACCCCGCGTTTCCTGAAAATCCTAGGTGAAGAACTGGTCGCCTTTCGCGACAAAAGCGGTCAGATCGGCCTGCTGCACGCCCATTGCGCCCACCGTGGCGCTTCTCTGGAGTACGGTGCCATCCAGGAAAAGGGCATTATGTGCTGCTATCACGGCATGGTGTTCGACGTAGACGGAACCTGTCTGCATGTCCCTTACCCCAAAGGCGAAGAGGCCGAGGGCGAAAAATACGCCTGCTCCATCCGCCAGGGTGCTTACAAGGCCTTCGAGCGCCATGGCCTGATTTTTGCCTATATGGGCCCACCCGATGCCGAACCTCCTTTCCCAGAATGGGAGGAAAACTTCACCGTCATGCCCGGTGATGAACTGGTGGCTTTCAGCAACTTCCAGCACTGCAACTGGCTGCAAGTACAGGACAACGCCGCTGACAACTTCCACCCCACCGCACTGCACGCTGCCAAGAACGTGGTAGGCGGCAACTACCAGGGCACCACGTTTGATGAGGTGGGCGCGGCCTCCATGGAAGTAGCCCCCGACATGCAGTTCATCCCGGTACACAATGGCCGCAGCCTGGCCTGCGCGGGTGCCCGTCGTGCCAGCAAGGACAATCTGTTTATCCGTGTTCAGCACCAGGTCCTGCCCAATCTGAGCCTGCATGCCTACACGTCCGAAGACGGTGCCCAGCAAAAGTTTTTCAGCCGCTTTCACATCGTGCGCTGGACCGTTCCCGTGGACGACCAGAACAGCAAGATGATTGGCTGGCGCGTCATGGGCCCTGGCATTGATACACGCGGAGTGGGTAACAAGGAGATGGTGGGCTACGAGACCATCGACTTTCTGGAAGGGCAGGTTGCGATGCGCCGTCCCGAGCGCTTTGGACAGTACAAGCTGGAAGATCTGCCACCCATCCCGTCCGACCATCGTGCCCGCCACAACTACAAGGAATGCCAGCAGGCACCAGGCGATTACGAGGCCATCATCAGCCAACGCCCGATTGCGGTCCATGCTCTGGAGAACCCGACCAAGTTCGACGCCGGGCTGTACATATTCCGCAAGATGTTGCGCGATGCCTTGCGTGGCTCCAACCCTGCCGCGACCCCCGAAGGCTTTGCCCAATGGCTGAAAGATTGTGGTGGCGCCCCCAACAGCTATTGCTCGGGCAATGTCCTGGCGATTCCCGAGTCCGAGGATTTGGCCCAGGAAGTCGCACGCCGCCGACATGCCACGCGCGAAATCGTGCGCATCCTGACCTCGGCCGACAATCTGAAAGGCTCGGAGCGCGAGGCTTTCGTCAAACAGAGCATGCAGGAACTTCAACAATCGCTCAGCGCTGTCGCTGCTGAATCCTGATCGCCTGCCGCACCCGCTCCAAAGGGGCGGGTGCCCCATACGGAGAGCGCCATGAACGCCATTGCAGAACCCGCCACTCCCGTCCAGGCGGCTACCAACCCGGACGGGCTGCTGTCACTGCGGATCCGGCAAATCCGCTACGAAGCACAAGGCATCAATTCTTATGAACTCAGCTGTCCTCAGGGTGGCGAGTTGCCCGCCTTCGAGGCCGGTGCCCATATAGACGTACATATTCAACCCGGCCTGATCCGCCAATACTCGCTGTGCAACCCGCCTCATGAGCGTCATCGTTACGTCATTGCTGTCCTGCGCGATGCCAATGGACGAGGCGGCTCACGCACCTTGCACGACGCCTTGCAGGTCCAGCAGCAAGTGACAGTCAGCACGCCTCGAAATCATTTTCGACTGGACCCGAATGCACGCCGTTCCATTCTGTTAGCCGGGGGTATAGGTATCACGCCCATCAAGGCGATGGCCCACTTTCTGGAGTCTCAGGGTCAGCCCTTTGAATTGCACTATTGCACTCGCAGCCACGACACGGCCGCCTTTGGCTCCGAACTGCTCACATGGCAAGAACAAGGCCGCCTGCATCTGCATCTGGACAACGGCAACCCCGCACAAGGTCTGAATCTGCAGGATCTGCTGGCCAATGCAGTTGAAGGGACTCACGTGTATTACTGCGGCCCAGCCGGCTTCATGCAAGCCTGTGCGCAGGCCAGCTCGCACTGGCCTGCCGGTTCCGTGCATTGCGAACACTTCAAGGCGCCTGAACCTGCCCCTAATGCCAATACCCTGCCTCCCGGTGCCTTCATGGCGCAGATTGCCAGTACCGGCCAATGCATTGAGGTTGCTCCCGATCAATCCCTGAGCGATGCCTTGACGCAAGCCGGTGTGCCTATTGCCACCTCCTGCGTATCGGGCCTGTGTGGCACATGCCGCGTCAACTACCTGCAAGGGGATGTTGATCACCAGGACTACATCCTCAGCCCCGACGAGCAAAGCCATTGCCTGACCGCTTGCGTTTCGCGCGCACGCTCGGGCGTACTGGTTCTGGACCTGTAAAGCCATCTCCTGGTCCTGGCTCCCGCCAGGGCACACCCCATTTACTTCGGGCACGCTCGTAGCCCAAGGAGTCAACACAGCACCTGCTACAGAGCGGCTTGCATACGGCCGCCATCAAACACTCCCCGGCAGCACAACGACGAACACAACAATATTCGCGGAGACAACAATGACTGCATTGAAAACCATGGTGGGGGGAATAGACCACCTGAACCGCTGTATCGGATTCATCATCAAATGGCTATTGCTGGCCACCACCATTTTGAGCGCCAGCAACGCCATTACTCGCAAGGCTTTTGACCTGAGCTCCAACGGCATGCTGGAAGCTCAGTGGTACCTGTATGCGGCTGTCTTTCTCTTGGGAGGAGGCTACGCATTTCTGCATAACAGCCATGTTCGTATCGATTTCGTTTCCACCCGCCTGGGGGCGCGGGGACGCAACCTGGTGGACATCGCCGGGATTGTTGTCGTCCTGATCCCGTTCTGTATTTTTGTCATCAACCTGAGCTGGGGATTTTTCACCGCCGCCTGGCATTCGGGTGAAATGTCCGGCAACGCCGGCGGGCTGGTGCGCTGGCCCGCCTACCTGCTGATTCCTGCCGGCTTTAGCCTGCTGTTGCTTCAGGGCTTGGCCGAGCTGGTCAAACGTATCCTGTTCCTGACAGGCAAAGGGCCGGACTGCATTGCTGAAGATAATGCCCAGGACACGCCTATTCATGTGCCAGCCGAAGCGCTATCGACCGCACAGGAGGGCGCACGATGATTGCAACCTTTATCACGGACTACTTCGTCCCCATCATGTTCCTGAGCCTGATTGTGCTCTTGCTGACCGGCTTTCCTGTGGCCTTCGGACTGGCCGCCACCGGCCTGGTATTTGGCGTACTAGGCATTGCACTGGACCTGTTTCCGACCAATCTGTTCCAGGTTTTGCCGCTACGCATCTTTGGCATCATGCAAAACGAAACCATGCTGGCCATCCCCTTTTTCACGCTAATGGGCATCATCCTGGAACGGTCGGGCATGGCAGAAGACCTGCTTGAAACCATGGGCCAGCTCTTTGGTGCTGTCCGTGGTGGCCTGGCCGTTTCGGTTGTCCTGGTAGGGGCCCTTCTGGCCGCCTCCACCGGCGTCACATCGGCGGTAGTGATCTCCATGGGCCTGATCTCCTTGCCCGTCATGCTGCGCTACGGCTACAAACCGGAAATTGCTACGGGCGTCATCACCGCCTCAGGTGCTCTGGTACAGGCGTTGCCGCCGTCTCTGGTCCTGATTGTGATGGCCGATCAATTGGGCCGCTCAGTCGGAGACATGTACGCAGCGGCACTGGGCCCCGGTCTCTTGCTGCTGGTGATCTACATTACATTCGTCATTGTTCTGGCCTTGTTCCGTCCCTCCTGGATGCCCGCACTGCCAGAACAGGCCAGAAGTCAGGTGACAGCCACTGGCGCAAGTGGACGACGGTCGCTGGGCATGTTGGTCCTGCTGTGCGCCTTCATCGGATTCACCTGGGCAGGCCTGCACAACGAAGTCATGGCCCAGGTCTTTTCCCAGCCGGCTCAGGCCCCCACGGATCAAGTGGCCATCACCGCCCTGGTTGTCGCCTCCCTGAGTGCGCTGCTGTTTGCGACGGTAAATCGCGTGACAGGATGGGGTCTGCTCTCGCAACTGGCCGAACGCTTCGTCTTCGCCCTGATCCCGCCAGTCATCCTGATCTTTCTGGTCCTTGGCACCATATTCCTGGGAATTGCTACACCAACAGAAGGCGGGGCCATGGGTGCAATTGGCGCGCTGATACTGGCCTTGATACGCAAACGCCTGAACTGGTCCTTGCTCAATCAAGCTCTGGAAAATACCGCCAAGCTGGCTATTTTCGTGATGTTCATCCTGATCGGCTCCACCGTCTTCAGCTTCACATTCAGTGCCGCAGACGGCCACCTGTGGGTAGAGCACCTGTTTGATGCCATTCCCGGCGGCGAACTGGGTTTTGTCATTGCCGTCAGCGCCATCATCTTTGTGCTGGGCATGTTCCTGGACTTTTTTGAAATTGCATTCATTGTGGTGCCCTTACTGGCACCCGTCGCCAACAGCCTGGGCATTGATCTGATCTGGTTCGGTATCGTGATTGCTCTGGTCCTGCAAACCTCCTTTCTGACACCCCCGTTCGGTTTTGCCTTGTTGTATTTGCGCAGCGTGGCACCCCGATCCGACTATGTAGATTCCGTTAGCCAGCAAACTATTCCAAGGGTTCGTACCCAGCAGATCTGGAAGGGCTCAGCCTACTTCGTCGTACTACAATTGCTGGTGGTGGGTATTGTGATTGCCTATCCGCAACTGGTAACGGGAGGCTTGCACAAAACAGTCAGCCTGAGCGATGAAGAAATCCTGCTCCAGCTGAACCGTCCCGCCCCCATGCTCAGCCCAGGAGCAATACAGGCAGACGACCCGCTAAGCAACCCGTTCGAGGTACAAGCGACGTCAGACCAGGACCCCATGGCGGCGCTCTTGCAATCCATGCGGACCACGCCCTGATGTAAACCCAGGGCCGCAGCCAGGCTGCGGCCTTAACTTGTTTTTTGTTTGTAGCGGAGTTCCAGACCTCATGCATGCCAAGCTTTCCGGTAAGTTGCAGGCCCGTCCACACTATGTTGACGAGGTCTATCGCATCCTGCTCGATGCCATCAGCGACGGCTCTCTGGCCCCCGGCTCGCGCATCACTCAGGAAGACATTGCCGAGCAGCTCAACGTGTCCCGCTCGCCCGTGCTGCAAGCCATCCAGCTCCTGAAGAAAGATGGATTGCTGCAAGACGCCGAAGGGCGGGGCGTCATGGTGGCCCCGCTGGATCTGGAACATATCGGGCATCTGTACCAGGTGCGGGGTGCCCTGGAAGCGTTGGCAACCAAGCTGGCGGCACGTCAAAGTGCCGTACTGGACCCGGACCTGATCCGCCTGGGCCGCAAGGTTGCTCGTGGTCATGACGTACGCGCCATGATCGAAGCCGACGAAGCCTTTCACAAAGCGATTTACGAAGCGTCAGGCAACCCCATGATCGCCGAGAGCGCACAAGTTCATTGGGTACACCTGCGACGTGTCATGGGGGCTGTACTGCAATCAGCAGAACAGCGTCTGTCCATCTGGGACGAGCATGAGGAACTGGCTGCGGCCATTGCGTCGGGCGACGAAGCAGGCGCCCTTGCCATCTGCGAACGGCATATGCACAACGCCAGCGACAAGCTGCTGACCCGCCTGCAGGAAATACTGGAACAGCCAGTGTAAGAACAATACAAAACCAAGGACAGAGCGCCCCTGTAAAAAAGGGACGTTCGTCATTGCACTGTACGTCCTTTGTTAGAAGCCCCTCTTACTCCATATGCGCCAACGCCGCGACCGGCACAGGCTTCACTGGCGCTTGAGCCTTGTAAATTCCCACTTGATCTATACCTCTGCCCAAACGGCTGGCCAGCATCTGCGCCACAGTGTGCTGACAGTAGCGCCCCTGGCACATGCCCATTCCGGTACGACAGGCCAATTTGATGCTATTGATGTCCGTCACATAAGGATGGGCGTCCAGAAACTGATTCACCTCCTGTGCCGTGACTTCCTCGCAGCGGCACACCACCGTATCCGGGGTGATCGCCTGGGCCAATGCCTCCAGCTTGGGGGCCGACAAGGCAATCACGGTGTCGGTAAAACGACGATTACGACCCAGGCGCAGTTGCAGGTCGGCAATGGTTTTTTCTATCTCTGTCACGGCAGCTGGCTGCTGCAATTCCAGCACACATTGCCACGCGGCCAGTTCACCTTGCAGATGGGCGTTGAATGCTCCTGCAATACCCGTCTGCTCTCCAGCAACCAGTACGCCTGACTGAGTACTGTGCAGCCTATCATCATGCTGCACCAGCCAGCCGCCAGCGGCACTGTCCCACCGCACGGCACAACCAGCCTGACGCGCCAATTCCGTACTGGCGAGCAGGCCATAACCCACGACCACCGTATCTGCCTCTACACGTCTTTGTGTGCCCGCGATGGCGTGCCAGTTTTGATCCACTTTACATAGCGTGGCAGCCTGAACGGACTCGTCACCATGGACACGCTCTATACCCGTTGCAAAGCGCAAAGGCACGCCATGACGACGCAGTTTCAACAAGATCGCCAGCAGTTGTTTAACCAGCCGGGACTGTCCGGGCAGGGCACGCGTAGCGCGCAGCATTTCCTTTATGGACGGCAAGCTGCGGGCGATGGCAACTTCGGCAATCTGTGCTCCGGCATCCAGCAACAACTCAGCAACCAGAAGCAGCAAGGGATGGCCGCCCACCAACAGAAAACGCTGTCCCGGCATCAGGCTTTGGCTCTTGATCATGGTTTGCACACCACCGGCGCTCAGCACGCCCGGCAAGGTCCAACCCGGAAAGGCCACGGGCAAGTCATAGGCCCCGGTCGCAATCAACACCCGGCGTGCTTTCAGCACGGAGGCGCCCTGTGGACCAGCAGTGCCGATCTGACGCACATGCTCATCCTGCGGGTCGTCAAAAATCCCCCACACCAGGGTACTGAAATGCCACTGCACAGCCGTGGTGGCCCGCGCCCAGGCAAACAAGCTGTGTGAAAAAGGATAGGTGTGCATGGAGTCCGGGTCCGCTGCCGCAAACTCCTCGGGTGCCTGCCGGAATACTTGTCCGCCAAAGCGCGGCTGCTCGTCCAGCACGGCCACGCTTAAACCCTGCGAGCTGGCGACTCGAGCCGCAGACAGTCCTGCCGGACCTGCCCCCACAATCAATAAATCCAGAATGTCAGACATCGTCGGCTACCTCGATCTGCATACCGCTACGTACCGTAGTCATGCAACTGCGCTGCCCCTGCACCCCGTCAATGGTCACGATGCAGTCAAAGCACACGCCCATATTGCACACCGGACGACGTGGCGCACCACTGGCGGTGCGACGAAAAGCGCCCACTCCGGCCGCCAGCAAAACCGTCGCCACGGTTTCACCGAGATAACAGGCTGTCTCATGACCATTGATTGTCACCACAGCTGGCTCGAAGCGCTGGCGTTTATGCAGCAAGCGTTGTGCGTCAGGCAAAGGTCAAACTCCTAAAACGATCAGGATCGTAGGCAGAGATATCCAGGCTGGGCGGCTGACCCAGCATCTGCGCTACCAGCAAATGGGCGTAGGTCAAACCCAGGGTGAAGGCGGCTCCACCAGTGGCAATGAACAAACCGGGGCGGTGCGGCACTTGGCCCAGCAATGGCAGTTGATCCGACACCAGAGAGGTCACCCCGGTCCAGGAGCGCAAGACAGGCAAGGAGGCCAGTTGGGGGACGACGCTGCAGGCGGTCTGTATGCTGCGTTGCAAAGAATCCAGGTTCAGACTGGGCTTGCGTTCCAGATCCGCTATCCCCTTACGGTGATGCAGTGTGGAAGGCCAGCCGCCGCCAATCAGTACCGTGCCTTCAGCCGTTTGCTTCAAGGACAGACGTCGTCCCACGTGCTGGAACAGGTAGTCCATAAAGGGCGCGGTGCGTGCGGTGGCGGTCATGGTCAGGGCAATCGGGCTGACAGGTAACTGCGAGCCGGTCATTTGCGCAATACGTCCGGACCAGACACCGGCCGCAATCAGAACCTGCTTGCTGCGACATTGCTCGCCACTGAGCACCTGGGCTTGCCAGCCCGAGCCCACTCGCTTCAAGTCCACCACCTGGCATTGGCTGACGATCTGCGCACCCAAGGCCCGCGCGGCGGCCGCCAGGGCCAGACTGGCGCGGCGAGGGTCGGCTTTGCCTTCATCAGCACAAAAAGCCCCCATCAGCACGGAATCCGACAAATAGGGCGCTTTGGCTTGTAATGCGGCCCGGTCCAGTAGTTCGACCTTCAGGCCAGCCTTGTTTTCCAGACGGCTTTTTTGTTCCAAAACCTGGGCTTGCTGTGCCGTTTCCGCCAGCATGAAGCCGCCTTTCTGACGCACGCCCACCGACACACCCAACTGATCTTCCAGGGCCCGCCAGCGGGCAATGGCGTCCACATGCAAGGGCATGGCTTGCAAGGCGCGTTTGCTGGCCTCCAGCCCCGCCTCGATCATGCGGTATTCCATCTGAAAATGCAGGCTGCCCGCATTCTGGCTGGATGCCTGCAGGCCCAGCTCACCTTGTTCGATCAAGGTCACGGGCACTCCCGCCAGGCTCAAATAGTAGGCAGCGGCGCAGCCCAGCAGCCCGCCGCCAATGATCAGGACATCCGTCCGGGCGGGCAGGGTGCCAGGGGCACAGGCAGGTAGGGGGGAAAGAGAATCAGGCTTGGGGCTCATAGTGTAGTGATGCGGTACACCGTTCGCCCCGGATCAAGACAAATCAGGGGACGGGCGGGGTAATCGACATGATGATTTCCGCTTCCTCCGTTCCCCGGTTCAGGTAACGGTGGCTTTGGCGTGCATCAAAGCTGATGTTCTCGCCAGCTTTGACGTCAAAACTTACCTTATCAATCTCTGCAGTAATGACACCCCGGACCACATAGACACTTTCCAGGGACGGGTGCGACATATCGTCCATGGACTGTTGACCGACTTCGTAAACAGCCCGGAACACTTCCATCTCGCCATTGCCACGGGTGAGCCGTTCATAGACGACACCCCCACGCGGGCCACGCAACAACATGCGTTCACCAGGGCGGCTGATCCATACCGACGGCCCCTTGCTGGTATCCATGAACAAGGAAGACATGGATTCCCCAAAGATCCCGCTGAGCTTGCGCAGGGTCGTCAAACTGGGTGTGGTGACACCGCGTTCTACCTGACTGAGCAGCGTGGGCGAGAGCTTGACCATCTGACCCAACTCCCGCAGGGACAGACCCTTGGCCACGCGCAGCTCATGAAGTCGTTTGCCTATCATTCTGAAGTCCTATGTTCGTGTAGTTATGTGTAGCCGAACTTCACGAATTATAGGGTAAGAGAGGCAGCCTAATGGTGTGCAAATGCATGTTCCGAAACTGCACAAACCGTGCAGTTTCAGTGCTGAATTCTTCCAGACTTTACACGTGTGCACAAGCACTTTACACGCAACACCGATATAGGCGCCACAGACACAAATCACAAACCATTGTTTATAAACAATATTTTACCTAGGGAAAATACGTAGTCTGGTTTTTCAACAAAAAACTACAGGCCTAAAGTATTATTTAACCGTAAATTATGTGCAGTTTTATTGCACAATCTTGTATACAGCCCCCGTACGGGCATAAACGGAGACTTCATGACATCGCCTGTTTTGCCATTGGCTATTGAACAAATTGATCACGCCGCCTGGACCGTACCCGATCTGGATGCGGCCATTGCTTTTTATGAACGCCTGTTTGGTGCCCGCCAACTCTACCGTCTGGGGCCCATCAACAGTGCTGACCTGCCCCGTTCTGCGCAAGGCAAAGACTGGACCCACGCCCACCTGGACATACCCGATGCCAAGCTGGAACTGGCCTTTATGGTGCTGCCCAATGGCTTTCATATCGAGCTGTTTGCCTACGCACAACCTGCCAGCGACACCCAAAGAGCCCTGAAGTCCAACCATGTGGGTGCACATCACCTGGGTTTTCTGGTGGCCGATCTGGATCAGGCGGTGGCACAACTTGAACAGCACGGCTGCACAGTATTGGACCGCATCGCCTTTGATTCTGGCCCGACCGCCGGTGCTCAATTCCAGTACTTCACCGACCCCTGGGGCAATATTTTTGAGCTGGTCCAGCGCAGCCAACCACTGAACGCCCCCCAGGGCCGTGAATGCGTGAATCCGGCATCGCTCTACAACAGCACCAACTTCGGTTTTTCCCACGCTGTCGTACAGGACAACAGCCGCACCGTGCATCTGGCCGGGCAAGTCGCCTGGAATGGTGAAGGGCAGTTAGTGGGTGCAGGCGATCGCATCGCACAAACCCGCCAGGCTTTGCAGAACCTGAAAACCGTCCTGAAAGAAGCCGGTGCCTGCCCGCGCGATGTCGTGCGTTTGCGCACCTACCTGGTCGGCCACACACCTGAAGAGCTGGGCCCCATCTGCGCGCTGATCAACGAGTTTTACGAAGGGGCCGAACCGGCTGCCAACACCTTGCTGGGAGTCGCCAATCTGGCACTGCCAGACATGCTGGTCGAGATCGAAGCCACGGCACGTCTGCCCTGAGCCAGAGGCCTCCTCTTTTCTTCAACCCATACAAGTGACACACATGAGCAAGAAACACCGGGTGAACTGGAAGGGCTATATCCCAACCATCATCACCCCTTTTGATGAAGCACGACAGCTGGATGTACCGGCACTGCACAGCATGCTGGAATGGCTGCATGCCGAGGGCATGCACGGTCTGTTTGTAGGCGGCACCACCAGCGAATGGACCAGCCTGTCCAACCAGGAACGGGTAGAGCTGTTCCGCGCCAGTGCCGACGCCATGCGCGGCAAATTGCCTTTACTGGCAGGCTGTACCGGCTACACACCCGCCGAAGTGGTCGCTCTTGCTCAAGAGGCCCAGGCACTGGGCTATGAAGGGGTCGTGATTGCACCGCCCCCCTATGTACGCCCCAATGACAAGGAAATACTGGCCTTTTACCAGCAGATCGCCAAAGAAATCACCCTGCCTATCGTGATTTACAACTGGCCTGCCGGAACCGGAATCGATTTGTCGGTGGATTTGCTGGAGCAGCTGACAGACATCGATGGTGTCGTCGGCATCAAGCAATCCAGCCCCAGCATTGAGCAATTCATCAAGACACTGTTCCGCCTGAAAGACAAAGTACGTGTGTACGGCTTTCGCATGGATGAGCACGGCCTGTCCTTGCTGCAAAGTGTGGACGGCGACGGCACGATTGGCGCAGGCGGTGTGCTGGGCCGTTATCAACCCGATTTTTACAACCACATCTGGCGCGGCGATATAGACGCTGCCCGCGCCTGCGGCCAGAAAGACATACAGATTCTGCAACGCTGGTACACCCCCGAGCTGATCGGCCGCTACGGCTCCTCGCCCTCGGTGCTGAAAGTTGCATTCAAGATGCGCGGCGTACCCGTGCAGCCCTATGTACGCCGCCCCATTCTGGAGGTCGAGGACACCGAGATAGACGTCATACGCCAAACTTTGGTCGATCTTGAACTGATCTAAGACCCCTGCCGCGAGTACCGCCGGTACTCGCCCCACACCCCCTTCGCTGGTACACGGCGCAGGCACTTTGCCCTGCCTGCTTTGTTGCGCCTGTTTCTTGCTGCATCACTTGCGGTAGGGGGATTGCTGCACGCTTTTTTTATCTACCACGAAGGAGAAGAGGAATTGAAAACAAGAAATAAAACCGCGGTCAGTACGGCCCTGTTTTTACTGATGGCCAGCTCGGCAGCCCACGCATCCATCACCCTGTACGGGATTTTGGACACGGGTGTTGGCTACGACATGAACAAGGGTAATAGCAGCTACAGCCGGGACCGGACTGATGCCACCGAGTTCAAGACTTCGCGCCTGGGTCCTAATAGCGGTGTACATTTTGGCAGCCGCTGGGGTATCCGCGGCACGGAAGATCTGGGCAACGGGCTGCAAGCCAAATTTGTGCTGGAAAGCGGCTTTGATGTGCCTACCGGCAAGTCCATTCAGGGTGGTCGCCTGTTTGGCCGTCAGGCCACACTGGGTCTGGCCGGCGAGGACTGGGGTCAGGTGGATTTCGGTCTGAAGAACAATATGCCTACCGAATACTTCAGCATGGCTCACCCCTTGGGTGGCGGTGGTGGAATTGTAGGCTTTGGATCGACCTTCAGCGTGGCCAACACGGTGCGTTACGACAACCAGATCCAATACCAATCGCCCACGTTGAACGGCTTTCAGTTCGGTATTGGCTATTCCTTCAACATCAACGGACAGCAGCACTGGGATAGCGAGCGCCCGGATGGCACCAACAGCAAAGACAACAATATCCGTGCAGTGACCACCGGCCTGCGCTACAACAACGGTCCCTTGAGCGCCGCTCTGGTGTACGACCAACTGCACATCAATAAACAGTCTGCCAGCGGCGCACGCCCTGCCGCCGACTCTACCCGTGTCAGCGCCTGGGCGGGGGCGGCCAGCTACGACTTTGATGTGGTCAAAGTGTTTGCCGGCATCGGCCAGACTCGCGACGGCCTGTTCGCCACCCAGGTCTTTGGCCTGAGCAACGTCACCAACCCGCTGCCTTCCTTTGCAGCAGTGCCAGGCCTGCGGATCAACTCCTACTCTTTTGGTGTGACCACACCATTGGCAGGCGGCCGCTTCTCGCTGGGCTGGAACATGGCTGATCCACGCAACTTGCCAGAGAGCATTACCGGCCCCAATGCGCAGACCAAACGTCAGCATGTGTACTCGGTGGGTTATCAGTACGACCTGTCCAAGCGCACCATGGTGTACGTGTACGGCGGCTATGCACAGAACCTGACCTTCCTGCCAGACGCACGCGCCACACAGCTGTACGTAGCCTTTAACCACAAGTTCTAAAGCGGGACGCCCCTTCGGGGGCCACACCCTGACTCGCTGTACTGTTTTTCCGTAGATACGCGATTCTGTTCCGCGCTATCTGTTTTTATACGCCCCTCTACGCTAGCCGTAAGGGGCGTTTTTTTAACCACCGGGCAGGCAACGTCAGTCGTCCGGCGCCTGGGGATTTGCCTGATAACGCAACCAGCCAGCAATCACACTGCCACCGCCCGGACGATCCTTGGGATGACTACGGCCTTCATTAACCGGTACTTCTTCAAAGTCGAAGGGGCTCATGCCCTCAATACAGGCTACGTTCACTCCATACTGCTCCGGGTTGGAACGGCGCTGATGGAAGGTATAAATCCCGCAATGCGAACAGAAATAATGCTGGGCCTGCCCGGTGTTGAACTGATAAAGCGTCAGTGCATCCTGCCCTTGCTCCACCTGAATATCGGCCAGGTTAGCCGACACCGCCACCGCGCCACGCATGCGGCAATAGGAGCAATTGCAACGGCGCGCCGAACGCAGACCATCGGTCAGCTTCACATTGAAACGAACGGCTCCGCAATGGCAGGCCGCTTTATGCACAGGGCGAGTATCAGGGGTGTTTTCAGTCATGAATGGCTTTGAATCACAATAAGTCCAGGGCGGGAAATGTCATGCTAAATCATGATCCGCCAGAAGCCTACAAAGGCTGCACCGCAAGACGCAGGCCCATTGCCTTCAAAATGGCCGTCAGGCTGCTCAAGGCCGGATTCCCCTTGGGGGACAAGGTCCTGTAAAGCTGCGTCGGATTTAACTGCGCCTGCTCGGCAACTGCCTGCACACCACCAAAAGCCTGTGCCAATTGACGCAACACGATCAGGAGTTCGGCCTGATCCCCGTCCTCCAAAATCTGATTGATAGTCTCTAATGCCAAGGCCGGATCACTGCGATACAGATCGGCCATAGCCTCATCATGTGATCTGCTTCTCATGGTCTTTTCTCTCCTGCCAGTCCTACCAATAAATAAGCGCCCCATGCAGTCTTTCTGCGTTATTTTCGTTTAAAGACGAATTATTAACAATGAACAAAGTTAAAGAGAATCAAGCAGGCACAAAAAAACCGGGCCAAAGGCCCGGTAAAAGTGGTGTGTCTAATGAAAGACAGAGATCACTCAATTCCTTGCCAGCGCAACCAGACGCGCTGACAGTACGGATTCTTTATCGGCCAAGGCCGCGATCACGTTGTAGTGATTTGTTCCCGGCAGGCTGCGGTACACCGCATCCACTCCTTGCCTGGACCAAACCTTGGCCAGTTCCTGACTTTGACGATGAAATTCCGAGGTTTCGTCACCGCCTACCCAGGCCTCGAAAGGCTGCCCATTGGCAGGGGCAGGCCAGAACAAGGGGCTGGAGGCTCGGGCGGTATCGGCATTGAGCTGCAAGGCATCATTGATGCCGATATGCGTCAGCGGTTCCAGGTCATACAAGCCGGACAAACCCAGGCCCGCCTGCAACATGTCGTGGGGCAGGTCCGGTGCAAAACCGGGCCAATCCGTAGCCAGCAGGCAAGCTGCCAAGTGGCCCCCTGCCGAGTGTCCTGCCACCACGATCGGACGCTTGAAACGTCGCCAGACCGTCGCGCAAGCCAGGCGCAGCTCATCAATGATCTGCGCCACGCTCGCCTGCGGGCATAAGGTATAGGTAGGCAATACCGTAATCAGGCCGTTATCCACGCTGCCTTGTGCCAGATGGCTGAAACGACGCTGGTCCATGGATTGCCAATAACCACCATGAATGAACATCAGCACCGCCGCATCCGGGCGCTCCACAACCGGAAAGTGAATGTCCATGACATTACGCGTTTCCGGGCCGTAAGGCTGATTGGCTTCATGACGCGAACCAGCCCGAAACTGCTCGGCCAACCCCGACCACGAGGCCACAATCTCCTTATGGTCGGGCACATGCCAACTGGCGTTGTATTCACTTTCCAGATGCTGTGTCATGACGGGCTTAGTCCTTGGGAACGCCCAATTCAGCAGCCACGCGATCCAGCTCGGCACGGTAGAAGTTCAGCGCTTCCTGAGCCTCCACACCCTTGGCTTCGCTCAACCATTGCTGCTCAATCACCGCCAGCTTGGTCTTCATGGCTTCCAGCTGCTCGCCTTCAATACGGTGCACCTTGATGCCTTCAGCGCTCAAGCGATCAAAAGCCGCCATATTGTTTTTTTGCCAGATACCCGAGAAACGCTTGACCAGTGCTTCACCCGACAAGGCATCAATCGCGGCACGGTCGGCCTCGCTGATACGCTGCCAGCTGCGCTCGTTAATCACCATGAACTGGCTGGAGGCAGAGAAACCACCGGGCAAGATGAACAAGTTCGGCATGAAGCGCGCCAGATTGAAGTCGATCACCGTGGTGTAGTTCTGGAACATGCCATCAATAATGCCGCGCGAAATCTGGTCATAGGCTTCGGTCAGCGTCGAGGAAATCGACACCAGACCCAGCAGCTTGGCGATACGCTCCACCAGCACACCGGGAATACGGATTTTGGTGCCATCCAGCTTGTCCAGGCTGTCTACCTTGGCGGCTGTCCACAACTGGTACGAGCCAGGAACCCACGCGCCCAGCAATTTGGTGCCAGCGTGCTCGTTCTTGCCCATGAAGTACTTCTGATAAGTACGCCAGTAGGCCAGCGAGTTCACCTGAGCGTTCTCGGCCGTCATGGGCAACTCCACCATTTCCGTCAACTTGAAACGCTCCGGGGTGTAGGAGTGCACACCAATGGTCATGTCCGCCACACCATTACGCACCAGATCGTAGTGCGAAGCCGGGGTGCCCAGAGGCGGCAAAACCTGAATCTTCACCCGTCCTTCCGTTGCCTGTTCCACATCCTTGGCCCAAGGGTTCAACATCTCGGTCACCATGGGATGGGTGGGTGGCAACCAATTGGAAAAACGCAGCGTGACGTTTTGTGCCTGAACGCTGGTGCTGGCTGCCAGGGCGACTGCCGCTACCCCCACCCATTTGCTAACTTGCTTAATCATGCTTATTCCTTCGAGAAAATCAGATTCAATAAAAATGGCTTACATCAATGAGGGCAGAAACAAAGCAATGCCGGGAATGCCAATCAAAAGCGCCAGGCGCAGCAGATCAGCAAAGACAAAATAGATAACGCCGCGGTAAATAGTGCTGAGCGACATGGACGGCACCACGGAATTGAGCACAAACACGTTCATCCCCAAGGGCGGTGTGATCAGACCCACTTCGATCAAGGTGACCACCAGAATGCCGAACCAGATCGGGTCCAGACCCTGGTTGATGATTAGCGGGTAAACAATGGGCAAGGTCAGCAAGAGCATGGACATACCTTCCAGCATGCAGCCCAGGACCAGGTACAGCACCACAATGCCCAGCAAAATGCCCCAGCCCGGCAAGTCCCATTGCTGGACCGCATCGGACAACAGGGCGGTAAAGCCGGCCACGTTCACAAAGGTGGTGAAGATCTGTGCCCCCACCATAATCACGAAGATGGCGGCACTGGTCATGGCGGTTTCACGCAAGGCACCCATCAAGCTCTGCCAGGAGAACTTGCGACGCCAGATCATGATGAGCAGGGCACCGACCGCACCAATACCGGCCGCTTCAGTCGGCGTGAACAAGTTGCCGTAAATCCCGCCAATCACCAGCAGGAACAGCAGCAAGACCGAACCCACACTCTTCAAGCCGCGAATACGTTCGATCCAGGAGCTGCGCTCGCCCGCGCCAGCCAGGCCGGGTGTCATGCGAGTGGCCACCATAACCGCGCCTATGTACAGCACCATGCCCAGGATGCCCGGCAATACAGCCGCAATGAACAGCTTGCCGATGTCATTGCTGGTCAGCACGCCATAGACAATCAGGGGCACGCTGGGCGGGATCATGGCACCCAAAGTACCGGCCGAGGCAATAGCGCCGCCTGCCAGGGAATCGGCATAGCCGTAGCGCTTCATGGAGGGATAGGCGACCCGGGCCATGGTGGCCGTCGTCGCAAAGCTGGAACCGCATACGGCCGAGAACATGCCGCCCGACAGCACTGTGGCAATGGCCAGACCGCCACGACGATGACCGACAAAGCGATAGGCCAGATCGAACAGGTCTTTGGAGACATCCGCCCGTGTCACCAGATTGCCCATCAGGATGAACAGCGGGATGACGGACAAGTTGTAGTTATGAACCAGGCGATACGAGGTTTCCGCAGCCATATAGGCGGCCGGGCCCCAATCGACCACGTAAGCAAAGCCACCAATACCAACCAGAGCCATCGCCACCGCGATGGGTACTTCCAGGACCATGAGCACGATCAGGATGATCATGCCAGTGACAACGACAGTCATTATTTTTCCTCAGCGAGCTCGTCGCCGTCGGCACTGAACAGTGCGGCCAGCGTGGATAGGGCGCACATTGCCGCTGCAAAATAGGCAAAAGGCGCCAGGGGCAGGTCCGCAAAAACCGCGCGCGAATTGGTCTGTGCAAACTGCACACCCAGGGCCCACAGGTGGTAAGCCAGAAAGGCCATCAGCACGCCTGTCGCCACGCGACTGCACCAACGCAACAGACCTTGCACCAGCACGTTCTTGCCCACCAGAGAGCGCAGCAGGGACACTTTGACGTGCTTGCCACTCAAGGTGACAAAGGGCAGGGCGGCAAACACCATCACCCCGACCAGCACCTCGGTTAATTCAAAAGCGCCTGACAGCGGCCGCACGAAGCTGCGCATCATGACATCGGCAAAGGCCACCGCCATCAAGGCCAGAATGGCCAGTGCGGACAGCCCGAACATCCAACTACAAACATGACGCAAGAAACGGGTCTGCATCAATCTCCTCCCCTCTATAGGCATTGCGTGTAAATTTCAGTGCCTCGTGTAAATTTCGTGCATTAAATGTACACAAAATTTGCCCAAAAACAGTGTGATATTACTTTAAACCTCTAGTTTTTTGAAAAAAATAAGCTTGGGGTTTTCCATTAAATATTTATAAAAAACCTGAATACACAAGGGTTTCAGAGCCTCATTATGAAACCCGGGAAAAGAGCTTGCAGGAAAAAGACGGTCGTAAAGTACGTGCACAAATACTTTACAAAAACAGGGATAAATGTACAGAAGCGGCTCTCAGGGGGAAAAGGTGTACAGGGAACGAAGCCGGACCCAAGCTTCAGGCCTGCATGAAAGCGGATTACCCCTTGTTATTGAAGGGATATTCTGAACAGAAGATTTGCCTCCTCCCCGTGCCCGGCCTACCATCAAGACGCTTCTGTTTTCGCTTCCGCTTTATTACTGACCAAGAGCCCGAACCATGCCCACCCTACGTCCCGCCCAACTTGCTGACATTGGCACGATTGGAGATATGTACGCCGAGCTATTCGCCCACATGCATCATTTGCAACCGCACTACTACCTGCAAGCACGGCAGGAC
Source organism: Alcaligenes faecalis (assembly GCF_005311025.1). GTDB lineage: Bacteria > Pseudomonadota > Gammaproteobacteria > Burkholderiales > Burkholderiaceae_B > Alcaligenes > Alcaligenes phenolicus. Next base: position 2,761,790 of record NZ_CP031747.1, read on the forward strand.
GAGGGCTTTATCCAGTCCATGATCGAGTCGGACCAGGCAGCCTTGTTTGTGGCCGAGAAGGACGATCAGGCGCTGGGTTTTATTATTGTTCAGCAGCAAAAGACCCCGCCGTACAACTGCATCACGCCGCATGACTTTGCCTATGTGATTGATCTTGTCGTGACGGAATCGGCACGAGGCATGGGACTGGGCAAGCTGCTGATGCAGACCGCCCAGGAGTGGGCACAAGTGCGTGGACTGGACTACATCGAGCTGGGGGTCTTGAGCAATAATCGGGGCGCTATCGCGCTATATGAGCAACTAGGCTATGAACACAACACCAGCATCATGCGCAAGGCGCTTAAATAAGGCAGGACACCGCGCCACCAGACCCTTTGATGATTGAGCAGGTACAAAAAAGCGCTCAACCACATTCTGTTTGAGCGCTTTTTTTTGACTGGTTTCCCAAAGTCAGGACATCAAAGCCTTGGCCTTGATACACCTTTGACTTATCAAAGCCAGACCCAAGGGCCAGGAGTTCAGCCTTCTTCTACAAACTGCTGCACCTCGGCAGGCGTTAAGTAGCGCGACTCGCCTGGCTCCAGGCTGTCGTCCAGGGACAGAGAGCCAATACGCTCGCGATGCAAGGTCTGAACCAGATTCCCCAGGGAAGCAAACATACGCTTCACCTGATGGTATTTCCCTTCCTGGATGGTCAGCCGCGCAGTGCGTTCATCAATGCGTTCCAGCACGGCTGGCAGCGTTGGTTTGTCCTCGCCATTCAACAAGATACCGGCCTTGAACAATTCTTCTGCATTATCAGGCAAAGGCTCTGCCAAGGTCGCCACGTAGACCTTATCGCATTGATGGCGGGGCGAGATAATACGATGCGTCCACTGGCCGTCATCCGTAATCAAAATCAGGCCGGTAGTATCCACATCCAAGCGACCGACGGTGTGCAAGCGCTCGCGCTTTTCTACATCGATCAGCATCATCACGGACGGGTAAGCACTATTTTTAAGGCTGCACTCGTAACCAGCGGGCTTATTGAGCATGATGTAACGCAGGCCAATCAGGGCAAGCGGCTCATCATCCCAGCACACTACATCACCCTCTTGTACAACGTGAGTGCCTTTGGTCACTACCTCGCCATTGACGGTGATTTCTCCGCTTTTAAGCACTTTACGCGCGTCTGAGCGACTCAGGTCCGTGCTCTCACCAAGAAACTTGTCCAGTCGCATTCCATTTCCAAACAAAGAATTATTGAATAATTTACAGCGTCTTTACGATCGATCAAGAGGCCTTGCAAGGCCGACGCCAGGTACCACCATCAGATCCCCACGCCCCTTCTTTTAGTTCGTTCTGAAGCAGGGTGTATCACTGCAAGTAGACCACATCAGCTTGATTCCGCACCTTTCCATTCCTGGCGCGTGACGCCATTGCCACCAACCCACCAGGCAATTGATCAGTCCGTGTCTACTGACAAAAATTAATTGAGCCTGCCCAAAGACGCTGAATCTTTAAGACTCAGAGCTCATCAGTCATCACCAAAAAAATGAGCCCCAGCAGGAACGCCGGAGCCCATTTTATTCATTCGCATCACTGCGAGGTTTTTCACGAATTCCTGAGATCGGTTTTCATCAAGCCGAACAGCTTTCAGGAACGGTGAGCACCGACAGCCTTAAATATCCAGGTTCCCCGCCTGCAAGGCATGGGATTCGATAAAGGCACGACGTGGCTCAACGTGATCACCCATCAGCGTGGTGAAGATCTGATCCGCATCGATAGCATCAGCAATCTGCACACGCAGCAAACGACGTACAGTGGGGTCCATGGTGGTTTCCCACAGCTGGCTGGGGTTCATCTCACCCAGACCTTTGTAGCGCTGCTTGCTAAGCCCGCGTTCGGCTTCGGTCAACAGCCATTGCATGACTTCACGGAAGTCATCCACGGCGGTTTCACGACGCTTCTCGCCTTCACCACGAGCCACCATGGCGCCATCACCGATCAGACCGGCAAAGGTCTCGCCAGCGCGGGCCAAAGTTTGGTGATCGCCACCACGCACGAAGTTGCGGTCAAACACCGTGACACGGATGTTGCCATGGTGCAGACGCTGCACCACCACACGCCAGGATTCGCTCCCTTCATCAAAGGCGGCAAAGACTTTGACGACGGTGGGGGCAGCTTCGTCGAACAGGGCCTTCTCCAAATCCTTAGCAGTTTGTTCGGCGGCTTCCTGTGTATCCAAGTTCAACTTCACGCCTTCAGCCAATGCTGACAGGGCATCGCCGTCCATATGACGCGACAGGCGCTCAATCACGGCCTTGGCCTTCACGTAGCGATGAGCGTAGTCGGACAAGGCTTCGCCTGTGATGGGAGCTGCACCTTCAGCTGGCGTCAGCACTGCATCGCGCAGGGCCAGCTTCAACATGAATTCCGCTTCCTCGGCCTCGTCCTTCAGGTACATCTCTTCACGCCCAACCTTAACCTTGAACAAGGGCGGCTGCGCGATGTACACATAGCCACGCTCGATCAGCTCGGGCATCTGACGATACAGCAGTGTCAGCAGCAGGGTACGAATGTGAGCACCGTCCACGTCCGCGTCAGTCATGATGATGATGCGGTGGTAGCGCAGTTTGTCGATATCAAAGTCCGGACCGATGCTGGTACCCAGGGCGGTGATCAGGGTGGTGATCTGCTCGCTGGAAATCAGACGATCGAAACGGGCTTTTTCTACGTTCAGCACCTTGCCGCGCAACGGCAGAATGGCCTGGAATTTACGGTCCCGGCCTTGCTTGGCCGAGCCGCCTGCGGAGTCACCCTCCACAATGTACAGTTCGCACAAGGCGGGATCTTTTTCCTGGCAGTCGGCCAGCTTGCCGGGCAGGCCAGCGCCTTCCAGCACGCTCTTGCGACGGGTCATTTCGCGGGCTTTACGGGCCGCTTCACGGGCACGGGCTGCTTCCACGATCTTGCCGCACAAGGCCTTGGCGTCGTTCGGATTTTCCAACAGCCAAGTTTCCAGGGTGCGGGCCACGGCTTCTTCCACGGCGGGACGCACTTCGCTGGACACTAGCTTGTCTTTGGTCTGGCTGCTGAACTTGGGCTCGGGCACCTTCACCGACAGCACGCACACCAGGCCTTCACGCATGTCGTCACCGGAGGTGTCGACCTTGGCTTTCTTGGCCAGTTCGTTGTCGGCAATGTACTTGTTCAGCACGCGGGTCATGGCCGCACGCAGACCGGTCAGGTGGGAACCACCGTCGCGCTGGGGAATATTGTTGGTGAAACACAGCACGGTTTCGGCGTAGCTGTCGTTCCACTGCATGGCCACTTCAACCGATACTGGCGTACCGCCGGCATTGGACTCGGTTGCCACGCTGAACACGTTAGGGTGCAGCGGGGTCTTGTTGCGGTTGATGAAGTCCACAAAGCCTTTGACGCCGCCCAGGAAGGCAAAGTCTTCTTCCTTACCCTGAATCTCGTCAACCAGGCGAATCTTCACGCCATTGTTCAGGAAGGACAGCTCGCGCAGGCGCTTGGCCAGGATCTCGTGGTGGTATTCGATATTGCTGAAAATTTCCACGTCGGCCAGGTAACGCACGCAGGTACCCGTGCGGCCTTCTGCAGGACCGGTCACCGCCAGGGGCGCAGTGCGCTCGCCACGGCGGAACTCGACCTGGTGTTCGTTGCCATTGCGCCAGATGGTCAGCAACAACCATTCGGACAGGGCGTTCACACAAGACACACCCACACCGTGCAAACCGCCAGATACCTTGTAGGAGTTCTGGTCGAATTTACCGCCGGCGTGCAGTTCGGTCATGACGATTTCAGCGGCGCTGCGCTGGTGTTCGTCGTCCTTGTGGATATCGGTTGGAATACCGCGGCCGTTATCGCACACCGAAATGCTGTTGTCGGAGTGGATAGTGACGACGATATCGTCGCAATGACCGGCCAAGGCCTCATCAATCGCGTTATCCACCACCTCGAAAACCATGTGGTGCAGGCCGGTGCCATCGGAGGTGTCCCCGATGTACATGCCTGGACGCTTGCGCACGGCCTCCAGGCCTTTGAGCATTTTGATGGAATCAGCGCCGTAATCGGCTGGCTGGGTGGTCGTGGTTTGATCGGTCATAGCATAAAACCTTGTAATAGCCTGTCTGCTTCAAGCGGGTATGGCCCGGCGGGCCATACCGGTCAAACATGCTGCATTAAATGCGCATCGGCATGACCACGTACTTGAAGTCTTCTTGCTCGGGCAGCGTCATCAACACAGAGGCATTGGCATCGGGCTGCACAGACCAGCGGACTGTTTCGTCCTTGATGCTGGCCAACACATCGAGCAGGTAGCTGACGTTAAAGCCAACGTCCAGACTTTCGTGTTCATAATCAATATCCAGCTCTTCGACGGCTTCTTCCTGTTCAGCGTTGGAAGCAGAAATCTTCAGCTGGTTTTGCGACAGTTGCAGTCGCACGCCACGCAGTTTGTCGGTGGTCAGAATGGCAGCACGTTGCAAACTGCCTTGCAGCACTTCACGGCTGACATCGAAGTGGCGGGTGTAGTTGGAAGGAATCACACGAGCAAAGTCGGGGAATTTGCCTTCAACCAGTTTGGAGACCAACTCCACATCGCCAAAGCGGAAACGAATCTGACGGCTGGACACATCAATGTTGACCAGATCGTCGGTATCGCCCAGCAAACGCTGCATTTCCAGCACCGTCTTGCGCGGCACGATGATGTCGTGACGTTCCTGCACGCCGTCAATTGCGGTGGCATTATGAGCCAGGCGGTGACCGTCCGTGGTAACCGTACGTACCAGGCCGGGTTCAAACACCAGCAACATACCGTTCAGGTAGTAGCGAATGTCTTGCTGCGCCATGGCAAAGTGCACCGTATTGAACAGGTGCTTCAAAGTGCGCTGGGGCATGCTCAAGGACACGTCCCACTGCTCTGGCAGGTTCAGCACTGGAAAATCAGCGGCTTCCAGAGTCTGCAACTGAAAGCGGCTCTTGCCGGACTGGATGGTCAGCTTGCCGCTGTCCAGGCCCAGGCGCACATCGCCAAAGTCGGGCAGGGCTTTCAGAATGTCCAGCAGCTTGCGGGCCGCCACCGTGGTGGCTGCATTGTCCTCACCCACACCAAAGTCGGCATTGGTGGTGATCTGCACTTCCAGGTCGGTTGCCAGGAAAGAGACATCAGAGCCGTTTTTACGCAGCAGGATGTTGGCCAGAATCGGCAAAGTATGGCGGCGCTCCACAATGCCAACTACTGTGGATAAGGGCTTTAGCAATGCGTCGCGGGTAGCTTGAACGAGTTGCATGGTCATCCTTTGAGAGTTTGTTCCAGTACGTGTAATGCGTGATTCAGTTCGGCTTGCTTGGTGCGTGCATCCGAGATTTTGCGCACCGCGTGCAGCACCGTAGTGTGGTCCCTACCACCGAAAAGATCGCCAATTTCCGGCAAACTCTTTTGGGTCAGTTCCTTGGCCAGATACATGGCCACCTGGCGCGGCATGGCGATATTGGCGGGGCGGCGCTTGGAGTACATATCCGCGACCTTGATTTTATAAAAATCGGCCACGGTTTTCTGAATATTTTCCACTGTGATCTGCCCATTGGAGACCGACAGCAAATCCTTCAGTGCATCCTTGCACACTTCCACCGTCAAGACATCGCGGCCATGGAAACGCGCGTAGGCCGAAACCTTGCGCAGCGCCCCTTCCAGCTCGCGCACATTGCTGCGCAGATGCTTGGCAATGAAGAAGGCCACTTCTTCGGGCATGGCAATGCCTTCGGCCTGAGCCTTGCGCAACAAGATCGCCACGCGCATTTCGAGCTCGGGCGGCTCGATGGCCACGGTCAGGCCGGAGTCAAAGCGCGAGATCAGGCGGCTATCAATATTGGCCAGCTCTTTGGGATAGGTATCCGAGGTGATGATGATCTGCTTGCGCTGAGCCACCATCGCTTCAAAGGCGTAGAAAAACTCTTCCTGCGTACGGTTCTTGCCGGCGAAAAACTGAATATCGTCAATCAGCAGCAAGTCCAGCGAATGGTAGTAGCGCTTGAACTCGTCAAACGCCTTGCGCTGATACGCCTTGACCACGTCCGACACGTATTGGTCGGCATGGACGTAACGTACCCGCACACCATTGCCATTGGCGACCAGCGCATTGCCGATCGCGTGAATCAGGTGGGTCTTGCCCAAACCCACACCGCCATACAGAAAGAGTGGGTTATAGGAGACACCGGGGTTCTCGGCCACCTGCAAGGCCGCTGCGCGTGCCAGCTGGTTGGCTTTACCCGTCACGAAGTTGTCGAAAGTCAGTTCGGCGTTCAGGCGCGAACGATCCTGTACCGCATCCACCACCGCCGTCATGGCCGGGTTGGCAACAGGAGGGGCCAGGTTTTCACCGGCGGGGCTGCCTGCAGGCGCAGGAGCGGCACGATCGGCCAGGGCGCGACGAGGCGCCGCGCTGGCCGAAGGCAGCTCGAACTGAACCGTTACGGGACATTCGTAGAAATCCGAAGCCAGTTCCTCTATGCGAGTGGCGAAATTCTTGCGGACCCAATCCAGTTTGAAACGATTAGGAGCAGAAACGCGCAACACCCCGGCTTCGCTGTCGAAGTCCAGGGGAACCAGTGGACGTATCCACGCACTTATTTGTTGGGGGGGAAGCTCCTGCTCCAATTTCTGAACGCAGGACTGCCAGAATTCATTCATCGGTCATCACTTCTGTAAACCTCGATTCTACCCTGAGCTGTGCCAAGTTATCCACAGGCTAACAAATTTAGTTGCGTAATATCGGGCTAAATAATTGACACAACAGAAAGAATTTGCTGAAATGACGGGCTTAACACGATTTTCTGTTGCCAGATCCCAAGCGTTTGCGCTGTCGGGGTGGAGATTTTCTGCGATTTCTGGCGGCTCATTTTTTTGGATACACCATGAAACGCACCTACCAACCCTCTGTTACCCGTCGCAAGCGTACCCACGGTTTTCGCGTTCGCATGAAAACTCGCGGTGGCCGCGCTGTTTTGAACGCACGTCGCGCTAAAGGTCGCAAACGTCTGGCTGTATAAGCCATGTCGGGATGCGGGGCCCAGGGTGATGGATCTATTATCTAAAGCCCGACTCCCACGATACGCATCATGCGTGCCTCCTTTCCAGCTACGGCTCGCTTACATAGCCCCACCGAATACGCACAGTCTCTTAAAGGGCAACGCGTAGGTCGCGGGGCTTTGTTCGTGGTCACTCGCTCTCGTGGCGAAGATCCACACCAGACCGAAGGCGCCCGTCTGGGACTGATCGTCCCCAAGCGCTTTGCCAACCGCGCCGTCACCCGCAACACCATCAAGCGTATCTTGCGCGAAACCTTCCGCCACAAACGTGAAGGCTTGCCCAATGCCGCCTATGTCTTTAGGCTGCACAGCAAGGTACCCCAGGTGTCGCTGACTGCCCTGAAGCAACTGGTTCGCACCGAGGCCGACACCTTGTTCTCCAAGGTACGGCCATGATGCGCAAACTGGCTTCGGCACCGATCCGCTTTTACCAGTTTTTTCTGAGTCCCTGGATCGGTAGAAACTGCCGCTTTACTCCCAGCTGCTCCAACTATGCCTTGCAGGCCATTGACATTCATGGCCCGCTCAAAGGGCTATGGCTTGGTGGTGTACGCATCTGCCGCTGCAATCCCTGGTGCAAGGGAGGGCATGATCCTGTGCCCGCTCGCACGCCCGAAGACCGCAACACTTTCTAAAATCGTCCTGGTCTGCGCCTTGTTTTTCAAGGCAACCCCCTGTTTGCTGACCAGCTACGTTAAACTGCTAAGCTTTTGCTCAGCTTTATAAATGTGATACAGGCGCTATGGATATCCGACGCACCATCCTATGGATGATCTTCTCCTTTGCACTGCTGCTGCTGTGGAACAACTGGCAGGAATATAACGGCAAACCATCGCTGTTCGCTTCCACCCCAGCCACCACACAAGCGCCAGCAGCCTCCGACGAACCTGCCGCAAACGGTGGTGTTCCCGCTGCTCAAGAGCCGACTGCGTCTGCTGCCTTGCCTTCGAGCAACAGCGCGGTGTCTGCCACAGCGCAAACTATCGACATCACCACAGACGTCTACAAGCTGGGCTTTAGCACCGAAGGTGCCCAGCTGATCAAGGCCGAGCTGTTGAAGTACGGTTCGCCCGAGAACCCCGAGCAGCCCATGGTGCTGCTGGATAACTCGCCTGCCTCCACCTACCTGGCCCAGTCCGGTATTGTGGGTGCCGCCGGCCAGAACCTGCCCAACCACCTGACCCCGTTCACCCTGGTCTCGAGCCAGCGCAGCATGACGGGCGATACGCTGGACGTGGTGTTCGAAGCTACTGCGGACGACGTGAAAGTCACCAAGACCTACACGCTGCACAAGGGTCGCTACGACATCCAGGTTCGTCACGACATCCAGAACAATACGGGTACCGCGATTGACCCACGCCTGTACCTGCAACTGACTCGCGACGGCAACAACCCGCCCGACTCTTCCCGCCTGTACAGCACCTTTACCGGTCCTGTGGTTTACTCCAGCGGCGACAAGTTCCAGAAGATCACCTTCTCGGACATCGACAAGAACAAGGCCACCTACGCTCGCAGCGTGGATAACGGCTGGATCGGCATGGTGCAGCATTACTTTGCAACCGCCTGGGTTCCTGCCCAGGACCTGCAACGCACCAATGAGATCCTGAAGCTGGGCAACAATCTGTACGCCGTGCGCACGCTGGAATCGGTCGGTTCGATCGCCGCTGGGCAAAGCAAGGCTGTGGACGCCTCCCTGTGGGTAGGCCCGCAAGACCAGAAAGCCATGTCGCAACTGGCTACCGGTCTGGATCTGGTGGTGGACTACGGCTGGCTGACCATCATCTCCAAGCCTTTGTTCAAGCTGCTTACCTGGCTGAATTCCCTGCTGGGTAACTGGGGCTGGGCCATTGTGGCGTTGACCGTGCTGATCAAGCTGGTGTTCTTCCCGCTGTCGGCCGCCAGCTACCGCTCCATGGCCAAGATGAAGCAATTTGCGCCACGCATGCAAGCCCTGCGCGAGAAGTTCGGCGACGACAAGGCCAAGCTGAACGCCGCCATGATGGAGATGTACCGCACCGAGAAGATCAACCCGCTGGGTGGCTGTTTGCCCATGCTGGTTCAGATCCCTGTGTTCATTGCGCTGTACTGGGTGCTGCTGGGCAGCGTCGAGATGCGCGGTGCACCCTGGATTCTGTGGATTCACGACTTGGCCGCACGCGACCCATGGATGATTCTGCCCGCCATCATGATGGGTACCATGTTCCTGCAGATCAAGCTGAACCCCACTCCGCCTGATCCAATGCAAGCCAAAGTCATGATGCTGATGCCTCTGGTCTTTGGTGGCATGATGTTCTTCTTCCCCGCCGGTCTGGTTCTGTACTGGTGCGTGAACAACATCCTGTCCATTGCCCAGCAGCGCTACATCATGGTGCAGATCGAAAAGAACAGCGCGAAAGCAGCCAACAGCTAATTCGCTCTGACACAAAAAACCCCGCTACGTTTAGCGGGGTTTTTTTATGCCTGTTATCTACCCGATTGCACTAAACGCTACTGCCCGCCAATAATGCCTTGTCCCCCAGCGCTTAAAGACTGTGTGCACACATTTATTAGCTTTTTCTCTCTGCCCCGATCGTAGAAATTTCATTTTCTGTGTTTCTACTTACCGCTATGATCGGGATGAAAACCCCTTTCAATAGCAAAAAGCTATTCGTTCGCTAAAATCATTTGATTTAACTATTTAGACCAAGGCAAGTAGACTGATCTCAACTTCTTAAAACGACCCGCCCCCCTCGGTTCGGGTCAGCTTCAACGGAGAATCACAATGAGCAACAAAACCCTGACGACCGCCGCTGGCCGCCCAGTTGAGGAGAACCAGAACTCCATGACAGCAGGCCCTCGTGGTCCCGTCCTGATGCAGGATTATTGGCTGCTGGAGAAGCTGGCTCACTTTGATCGAGAACGCATCCCGGAGCGTGTCGTACACGCCAAAGGCTCGGGCGCTTTCGGTACCTTTACCGTCACGCACGACATCACGCAGTACAGCATGGCCAAGGTCTTCAAGCCAGGCAGCCAGACCCCCGTTTTCTTACGTTTTTCCACCGTAGCTGGTGAAGCAGGAGCCGCCGATGCAGAACGCGACGTTCGAGGATTTGCCCTCAAATTCTATACAGAAGACGGAAACTGGGACCTCGTGGGCAATAACACTCCTGTCTTCTTTATACGGGATCCACTGAAGTTCCCCGACTTCATCCACACACAGAAACGCGACCCTCGCAGCCACCTGCGCAATATGAGCGCCGCCTGGGATTTCTGGTCCTTGTCGCCCGAATCCTTGCACCAGGTCACCATCTTGATGAGCGACCGCGGTTTGCCCTGTAACCTGCGCCAGCAGCACGGCTTTGGTTCGCACACCTACAGCCTGATCAACGATAAGGGCGAGCGCCACTGGGTGAAGTTCCACTTCAAATCCCAGCAGGGCATTGCCAACTACACCAATGAAGAAGCCGCCAAAGTCGTGGGCCAGGACCGCGAGAGTTCGCAGCGCGATCTGTACGAAAACATTGAAAAGGGCAACTTCCCACGCTGGGCGCTGCGCATTCAGATCATGACCGAAGAGCAGGCGCGCACCTACCACATCAACCCCTTTGACGTGACCAAGGTCTGGCCACATGGCGACTTCCCGCTGATCGATGTGGGCATGCTGGAACTGAACGAGAACCCCACCAACTACTTTGCCCAAGTGGAGCAAGCCGCCTTTACGCCTGCCAACCTGGTGCCCGGCATTGGTCACTCGCCCGACCGCATGCTGCAAGGTCGTATCTTTTCCTACGGCGACACCCAGCGTTACCGTCTGGGCGTGAACCACGGGCTGCTGCCAGTGAACGCACCGCGTTGCCCGTTCCACAGCTACCACCGCGATGGCGCCATGCGTACTGGCGACAATAACGGCGGCACGATCAACTACGAGCCCAACAGCCAGGGCGAATGGCAACAGGCTCCCCGTAGCGAACCGCCTCTGGCGCTGGACGGCCAGCCGGCAGATCACTGGGATCACCGCGTGGATGAGGATTACTACTCGCAGCCCGGCAATCTGTTCCGCCTGTTCAACGACGAGGAAAAGCAGCGTCTGTTCAGCAATATTGCCGACGCCATGGCGGGTGTTCCCAAGGAAATCATCGAGCGTCAGCTGGGCCACTTCACCAAGGCAGACCCTGCCTACGGTGCCGGTGTAAGGGCAGAACTGACAAAACGCGGTCAGCTTTAAACCCTGACCGGGCTGTTTAAGCCATCAAAGAATCGGCTCCCCATCTACAATCGGGGAGCCGATTTTTTTTGCACTGGCCCTGCGTTTTCCTATCGAGCCCCACCATGAAATTTGGCTACACCATCATCTACGTACCCGACGTCGGCCAGGCACTGGATTACTTTAACCGTGCGTTTGGTTTGTCCACCAAAATGCTGCATGAAACCGGCTTGTACGGTGAGCTGGAAACCGGCCAAACCACCTTGGCCTTTGCGGGTGAAATGCTGGCCTACATGAACTACCCCAAAGGGCATTTGTCGACTCACGCATCCGACGTGCCGTTGGCCATTGAAATCGCCCTGGTCTGCGACGATGTGCCTGCAGCTCATGCCAAGGCACTGGCGGAAGGGGGCACGGAACTGGCGCCACCACAGAACAAGCCATGGGGACAGATGGTGTCTTATGTGCAGACGCCAGAGCGTGTTGTGGTGGAGTTGTGTACGCCGGTTAAATAATCGAAAACGCCAGCAAAATTTGCTGGCGTCGGCCCTGATGGCGAGAAAGGACAAGTGTCATTTCAATGCAAAGAGTTCAACAGGGTCCCTGGTCGACATGCAGGTGCCCGGTTCAAGCCTTGCCAGGCAAGACAACCGGCGCAGCCAGCAAACCGGCAGAGACAAAGGCAATGATCTGCTCAAGAATCTCGTCGGTATTGTTGGGGTCACAGATACCTGGCGCCAGCTCTTCCAGCCGGTGGGTATCGGAGAAGGCATACATATAGGCCCCAATCATCAGGACCACACGCCAGTACACATCTTTAGCCTGCAACTCCGGCAATATTTCTTCCAGGATCTGCACATACGCACGCGTTGAGCCGTCGTAGGCTTCATTACGCAGTTTGTAGGAAATCTCGGCTGGCTCGGTGTGCAAACGTGCTTGCAGCCGCAAGAAGCGGCGGCCTCCGGGTGTCTCGCGCAAGGCTATCGTGGGTGCCAAAAACGCGCGCACCACATCATCGACCAGGACCTTGCCATCTTGATCGCGCAGAGCATGCAAGCGCCGTAAACGCTCATCGGAAATGGTTTTGCCTCGGCGGATGAACACGGCCTCAAACAGGCCGTATTTGGAACCAAAGTAGTAATTGATCAAGGCTTGGGTCACAGCCGCTTTTTGAGCAATAACACGCAATGTGGTCCCGGCATAGCCAGTCTCGGAAAACTCTTCCTCGGCGGCGTCCAGAATCCGCTCTGACGTGTTGTCACCTACCCCTTCCGGGCGTCCAGGCTTATCCCGCTTGACCCAGGAGCTATCCGACGACAAAGTTACACGGCCCATATTTGCCTCAAAATTTGATTCATTCTTATCTACCAGCTAAGCCAGATTGGCGACGCGACGCTGCGCCCGATGCACGGAACCGTTACGTGTGGCCCAACGCAAGACGCAAGCAACGCTGTTCACCACCTTGCGACGCCACCACATGGATGCCGTGCTGGGGCGATGCTCAAAACAGCGTTGAGCCCACTCTGGCAACATATCCAATGCCGCTAACAGAAACACCCTGGCAACCCAAGCCTTGGGCCCCTTAAACAGGGTATGTGAAGACATTAAAATTGTAGCCACTTCCCGGGTTCGCGCATCAACCCGTAATTGCGGACCGGCCTGGGCAAACAGCTCCCTCAAGCTTGCCGCATCCATGACCAGGCCATCCGCACCCAGCAGCACGGCAACTTTCGAGTATTGCGCAACATAGCGATCCTGCTGCTCCGGCGCCAGTCTGGCATTACGCCAGCGCATATGGGATTGCAGAAAACAGTAGGCCTGCGTGTGATGCACCCAACGCAGCAACTCCGGGTCATTGGCATCGTAAGGCGTGCCATCCGGCAAATACCCGTGTACGTGCTCGTGCACCCGCCGTACCTGATCAATGCAACGCTCAGCCTGCTCCGTACCCGCATAACTGACTGCCGAGATGAACTGCGCCGTTCGACTCAAGCGCCCCTGCATATCCTGACGAAAGCGGGAATGATCCCAGACCCCGGCCAAAACCTTCGGGTCCAGCATCTGCAAACACAATGCAGAAATCCCCCCGAGCATCATGGAGGTGAAATCTGCATGCACTTGCCACACAGCCGACTGTGGGCCAAACAAGCCGGGGTCGCCCGCAGGCGTCGTAAAGTCTACCAGGCTGCCTTGCAGACCGGTAATGATGTGAATCTGGTTCTCAACATACTGACGTATCGACAACAAGACGCTCCCTCCGGCCCTACCTGTTAAACCTGTAATGCTTTCGGCTGAAAGTCAGTAGCATTATATGAATAAACCCAGTCCGTCTTGATGCCGCCCGCGTGCGGGTTTTTCTTCTGCTGCTCACGGTATTCGGCATCACGCTTGGCCTTGGCTTCGCTATCGGACAGGTGATAGGTGCGGCCGCGCTCACGTGCTTCCAGTTGCACCCGGCTGGTACGTGGCAAGCGTTCTGCTTCATAAAGCGACAAGGCGGTGTCCAGATCATCTGGCAAAGCGGCTAGCGCAACCGCCAACACGTAGGCGTCCTCGATAGCCATTGCCGCACCTTGAGACAAGAAGGGCAGCATGGGATGCGCCGCATCGCCCAGCAAAGTCACACGGCCCGACGACCATTTAGTCATAGGGTCACGATCGAACAGCCCCCAGCGATAGACATCCGTCACACGCTCGAACAGCTTGACGATATTGGGGTGCCAGTCCTTGAAATCCTGCAGCATTTCCTGCTGGGTACTGCGCGCATTCCAGGACTCCTCCACCCAGCTGGCCGTTTCATTCACCGCCACAATATTGACGGCCTTGCCGCCGTTTACGTAATAGGTCACCACATGGCTTTTAGGCCCCAGCCAGAATGAAGACTCGGGTGCGACGAAGTCAGGCATCTGGTCAAAAGGTACGACTGCCCGATAGCACATATTGCCGGTGAACTTGGGTTCTTCCTCCCCGAAGATGGAGCGACGTACTTCCGAACGTACGCCATCAGCCCCCACAATCAGATCGGCCTCAAAACTAGAGCCGTCAGCAAAATGCGCCACCGCCTTGCCATCTTGCTGCGACACCCTGGTGCACTGCGTGTTAAAGGTGACCTTCGTTGTCCCCAGAAGCTCGGTCAGCAAATGATGCAGGTCCGCACGATGCACGTGAAAGAACTCTGCGCCATACAGCTGCGGGCAATCGCTCTTTAAAGGGATACGGAAACTTTCCTCTCCAGTGGACCAATCACGCCCCACCAAAGCCTCGGGCAAAAACCCCACCTTGGCCAGCGCATCGTGGGCGCCTAAAGCGTTGAGCACCTTGACGGCATTCGGAGTCATTTGAATCCCGGCACCCACCTCTCCAAAGGCGGCGGCACGCTCAAACAAATGGACTTCGATGCCGCGTTGCTCCAGGGCTGCTGCCAAAGTCACGCCGCCAATACCACCGCCTATCACACCTACTTTCAACGTTTTTTTCATGCTGTACATCCTCGGTGTTTGGGCCTTGGGCAGCCCAAACCTCCTCAATTAATTAAACAAATAAATAATAAATAAGCAAAAAAACAGATAAGCCTAGATCACCAGCAAGGGGCGCAAGTCTGCATACGGACGAACCTCGCCGTACTTCTGTTGAATATCAAACAGGCTCGCATCATGAGGCTCCTTGGCTCGGTCACCCACGCAATCTGCCAGGACAAAAGGGCGCAAGCCGCAGGACATGGCATCTACGACAGAGGCACGTACGCACCCGCTTGTGGTTGCGCCAGCAATCAGCAAGGTTTGCACCGCCCGTTCCGCAAACCAGGCAGCCAGAGCCGTTCCAAAGAAGGCCGATGGAACCGTTTTACGCACGACCAGCTCACCCGGTGCTGGCTTCAAGGCATCGACAATGGCACTGGCTGGATTGTGTTCTCGCAGCTGCACCAAACCGGGGACTTTCAGGCCGAATACATTACGGTCGGCGCTGTCATCGGCAAAGACGATGCGGCTGTGCGCCACCGGCCAGTTCTGTGCCCGCGCATCCGCCAGAACCGTGCGCGTTTGCTCAATGGCTTCCAGAATATTTCCACCGCCAAATGCTTGAGGGTCCGCAAAACCGTTAACGAAATCCACAATTAACAGCCCGACATTGCCTTCAAGCTCCAGCCCTTGCCCAAATCCCTGACGCTCGTAAACACTCTGGCTGCTCATGCCAACTCCTCCACAAGCTTGCCCTCCCGAACGGTCTCGCGACCATCTACGGTCACGGTGCAAGCACGCAGCGGAATATCGATGTGGCAAGCCGTCGTGCGGTCGCCCCCGACCTCATTATTGGGGCCAAAAGAGAACAAGAAATTGCCCGCATAGGCACGGGCATCCATGCCCAAGGTTTGCTCTTTGTCGTAAAGGCCAAGCGTGGACCAGTGAGCACGGGGCTGCAAACCCCAGCCTATGTGGGACATGGCGTAAGCCTCAGGATCATTGAACGAGGCCATGTATTCGCGCAGCAGCTCGGCATCTAACCCACCTTCAATCGAGGTCACCACACCGTTCTCGACTGTCATGGTGATCGGGTCAGCCGCATAGGACTTCATGGGCAACAAGATGTCGCCACGATCAATCACGATGCGGCCATGAGCCTGACCTTCGTTTGGCCAAGTCAGGATAAAACCGCTGGGCCAGTGATCCCAGCGCCCCGGCTCATCCACAAAGCCGTACTCCTTTACCACCGGGTACTGACCCAAAGGCATGACCAGATCGGTTCCTGCCTTTGACGTGGCTCGCATTTCACGAGCCCCCTGCAACACCTGCGCCGAACGCTCCACACGCTCCTTGTCCTGCAAGGACGGCACCATACGCACCAGCACCTCGGGCGGCTCGGCTGCCAGGAGAATTTTGGTGCCCGACTTCAAAATCTCATGCTGTTCGGGAGAGAACAGCAAGGTCATCAGATCCAGCACCAAATCACTGGCCTTGAGGGCGGCAATCGCTGCTGGATTACCCGTCAGCGGAGTCGTGCCCAAGTAAGCCAGAAGGTCGCGGCTCAATGCTTTTTCTGCGTTTACAGGCAGCAAGTCCACCTGCATCTGGGTTGCCCCCAAAGATGCCACGGCCAGCTTGGCGGTAGCCAAGGTTTGAGGATGGGTATGCGAACTGGTCAGAATGGTGACCATCTGCCCCGGCTTCACTCCAGAAAGACTCAGCACCTCATTCCAGGCCTGAACCATTTGATGATCAGATACAGCCATCTTCCACTCCTGTTTCTTGTTAAAAGGTAAGGCCCAGAAAGGTGCCCAATGCGCGATAAAAGCCTTCCTCGTCATCCCAGGGAATCATGTGTCCCGCTTCTGGCACACGTAAGACCTGCAAGTCGGGCTTCAAGGACTGCGCCTCTTTACTATCCTCATCGCGAATGACATCTCCCTTGCCCGCCACCATCAGGGCCACCTTCCAGTCATTGAGCTGGCTGAAGTCCGGGAACGCATCGTCGGTGTGGAACCACTCATAGCTGTCCGTCACCGCGCGCACATCGCAGGTGTGCAGCCACTGGGCGCGCAGCGCCAGTTGCTCGGGAGTCCAGGTCGGGCAAAACTGCCGCATCTGCTCGGCGCTCATACCTTGTTGAGCCTGTGCAATCGAATCGGTGTACCAGGCGATATTCGCCGGATAGGGGCGTCGCCCTGGGCCGGACACTGGCGGATCCACCAGCACCATGGCGGCCCCCTTGGCCAAGCCTCGGCTGGCCGCACGCAACAGAATGCGCGCCCCCATGGAGTGCCCCACATAAATGGGCGACTCCAGTGCCAGCTCCCGAACGAACTGGCACAAGTCATCCGCGCAAGCATTCACGCCGTAGTCCAGCTCTGCGCCTGCTTGAGAAAGACCACGACCACGTACATCAAGCACATACACATCAAAATGCCGGGCCAGACGCTCTGCCACAAAGCCCCAGGTGGGGGCAGGGCTGGTGATTCCGGGCACCAGCACCAAGGCTGGTCCGGGACCGGCATAACGCAAGTAATGCTGCCGTATGCCATTGGCATGGACATGGGCGCCGTAGCTGAGGCGCGATGGGAGCTCTACTGTCTTGTTCATGCTCATCATCAGCCTCCCAGGTAAGCGCTCAAGAGTTCAGGGTCTTTCAACATGCTGGCGCTGTCTTTCTCTGCAATAACGCGCCCTGTCTCCAGCACATAGGCTCGACTGGCTACGTTCAGCGCGTTATGCACGTTCTGTTCCACCACCAGAATGGACACGCCATGCTCACTGATGTCCCGCACCACCTGAAAAACCTCCAGAGCCATCTTGGGACTGAGCCCCAAGGAGGGCTCGTCCAGAATCAACAGCTCCGGTTCTGACATCAATGCCCGAGCAATCGCCAGCATTTGCTGCTCCCCGCCGCTAAGCGTGCCTGCCAGTTGCCTGTATCGCTCTTTCAGGCGCGGGAAGCGATGAAAGGCAATGCCTTTACGCCGCTCCACTTCAGTCTTGGACTTGATCAGGTAAGCGCCCAGATCCAGATTGTCTTCAACGGTCATTTCAGGCCACACATGCCGTTCTTCAGGGCAGTGAGCCAAACCCAGCTTCAGAATATGTTCAGGGCTACGACCACTGATCACCTGTCCCTTCCAGGTGATCTGGCCAGAAGTAGGGCGGATCAGACCGGAGATTGCCCGGAGCGTGGTGGATTTCCCGGCGCCATTGGCTCCCAGAATGGCTACAACTTCACCAGGCTGCACATGCAAGCTGACGCCATGCAGGGCCGTCAAATTGCCATAACCCGCCACCACATCCTGCAACGCCAATAGAGGTTCAATGTCCTGTTTACTCATGCCGCTTTCCCCATATAGGCTTCCAACACTTGCTCATTGGCCTGAATCTCTGCCGGTGTTCCCATTGCCAGTTTTTTGCCAAAGTTCATGACCACGATCTGGTCAGACACACGCATGATCAAACCCATGTTGTGCTCTACCAGCAAAATGGACTCCACCCACTGCCCAGGCAGCTGTTTGAGCAAGTCGGCCAAGCCTTCTGCTTCATGTGTATTAAGTCCGGCGGCTGGCTCATCCAGCATCAACAATCTGGGTTTAGCACCAAGAGCAACGCCCACCTCCAGCAGTCGCAACTCGCCACAAGACAAGGAGCTGGCCAGGACATCAGCACGCTTGGCCAAGCCAATCTGATCGAGAATACGGCGGGCCGAGACGATGATTTCCTGTTCGGTTTTTGCCTGCTCTTTGCTAGGCCAGAAAGTGCGCCACAAGGGTGCCCGATCAGCCAAATAATGGGCATGGACCAGATTGTCGAAAACACTCAGAGCCCGCAGCACATTAGTCTTTTGAAAAGTGCGTATGACGCCCTGCTGTGCCATGCGATACGGCTTGCTGGCCGTGACCTCTTTGCCATCCCATAACACCCGCCCACGAGTAGGCTGATAAAAGCCGGTGATAAGGTTGAAGCACGTTGTTTTGCCAGCCCCATTGGGCCCGATCAAGCTGACGATTTGCCCGGCAGGAACGGTGAAATCAATATCCTGAACCGCATGAATACCGCCAAAGGATTTGCTGAGACCGCACACTTCAAGCATGACGCGTCCTCCCAAATAAATGATGAAAACGCTGCTGCACAAATCCCATGATTCCATCCGGCGCAAACAGCACCGAAGCCATGACGATCAGTCCAAATAAGGACAGACGCAACTCCTTGAATTCGCGCAAATACTCTTCCAGCAAGGCCACCACAATGGCCCCTGCAATAGGCCCCAGCAAGGTGCCTTTACCGCCCAGCAAAACGATAATGATCATGGTCGCGGTAAACGGAAAACCGAAAACTTCCGGCCCTACAAAACTGATGTAGCTGGCGTAGTAAGCCCCGGCAATCCCGGCCAGAAAGGCCGCCACCACAAAGACAAACTGCGAGTAGCGAAAAGGATCAATACCGACCGATTGCGCCACGTAGTTGTTCTCTCGCAGAGTGACGGCAGCACGGCCCGCACTGGAATGCACCAGGCGGTAGCAGATGTAGAAAGTGATGGCGGCCAGCACAATGCCCATCACCACAAAACCCCGCTTCCCAGCCAGCCAGGGCGACATGTCCAGCAAGGCAGGATGAGCCACACCCGAGATGCCCATCGGGCCATTGGTCAGGTCCACCCAGTTATTGGCCAGCAGGCGCAGGACCTCGGCAAAGGCCAGCGTCACAATGACAAAGAAGGGCCCATTCAGACGCAAAGTCACACGCCCGATCACGTAGCCCGCTGCCGCAGCAATCAAGGCCGCCGCGGCAATGGTGACCGTGACAGGCCAGCCCACCGCGGGCGAGCTCAAAATGGCGACTGAATACGCACCCAGACCAAAAAATGCCACATGACCCAGCGGGAATTCCCCTACATAGCCAATGATCAGGTTCAGGCTGCTGGCCAGCACGCTATACATCAGCACCAGCACCAGGATATGCAGCAAATAATCGTTCTGCACAAAACCAGCGAGCAACGCCGACAAGGCCAGGAAGCCCACCATAAAGTGACGTTCTATTTTCATTTACGCGCGCTCCGCTCGAACCGAAAACAAGCCATAGGGGCGGAAGAACAGAATCAAGATAACCAGGGCAAAGCCCACCATGTCCGCTGTCCCCGTTTGCACATAACCTCCCCACAGCGCTTCTGCCACGCCCAGGATCAAGCCACCCAGAATGGCCCCACCGAAATTGCCCATCCCGCCCAGAATGACCACCACAAAGGCTTTCAAACTGATCAGGCCACCGATCGAAGCCTGCGCGACATAAATGGAGCTGAGCAACATGCCCGAGGTTGCCGCCAGAACCACACCCAAAGCGAAGGTGGAGGCGTAAATCGTGGCGGTATTGATACCGACCAGACTGGCCGCCGTCGAATCCTGAAACGTGGCCCGCATGGCTTTACCCAAGCGGGTTTTCTGGATCAGAAGGCGTGCGCCGACGATGGCCGCAATAGACATCCCGATCGCAAAAACGCGCACCTCGGTGATGAATATCGGTCCCAAAAACAGGGGAGTATTAGGCACCGGCGCCACCACTTTCAAAGGTGCCGTACCCACGATCATCAAGGCGGTATTTGTCAGGAAAATCGACAAACCGATAGTCAGCAAAATGCCTGGCTCCGGGCCCTTGTCCCGGATACGAGCAATCAGGAAGCGATCCAGCAGCCAACCAAACACCGCGACGATCACCATGACCAGCGCCAGGCCCACAAAGAAGTTCAGCTCCAGTTGCTGGGTCACCAACCATCCCAGCAGGCCACCGATCATGTAGAACTCGCCATGGGCAAAGTTCACCAATCGCATCAAACCAAAAATCAGGGTCAGACCCAGAGCCGACAACGCGTAGAACGTCCCGTTCACCAGTCCATTGGCAATGAACTGCAGCAATAAATCAAACACAATGCCCCCTCATCAAACGATAAAATCCGCAGCTCATCGTGCTCTTAGTCCGCCGTTACCTTGGCCTGAGCAACTATTTCCGGCTGCCCGCCTTGAAGCTTCACCAACACGGCATCAAAGCCGTAGCCCTGGCGTTTTTCGTTGAATTTGAAGTTGCCATTGGGGCCGTTGTAATCCGTGGCCGGCAGTGCCAGACGAATCTTGTCCGGATCGGCTTCCCCTGCGCGTTCGATCGCGTCCATGATGATGTTCATCGCGTTATAGCCAGCCACCGAATACTTGCCTGGCAGCTCGCCATACTCTTTCTGATAGGACTGCACGAACTCCAGATTTTCGGGACGCTGCAAGGTGTGGGCATAAGGAACGGCAGCATGAATGCCTTCTGATGCAGAGCCCGCCAAATTCACAAAGTCCGCCGTCGCCCAACTACCCACGCCAAAAATCAGACTCTCCAGACCCACTTCCTTCATCTGTTTGACCAGAATCGAGCCATCCTGGGTTTCGGCTGCCACAAAAACACCATCTGGTTTGGCGGCTCGTACCCGCGTCAACAGCGTGTAGAAGTCCGTGGTGCCATGGTCGAAATACAGCTTTTGCACGGTTTCACCGCCCAAGGCTTCGATCTGGCTGGAGAACTCTTCCATGCCGCCCCGGCCCCAATCATCATTCACACCGATGTAGGCGATTTTTTTCAGCTTGAGCTGCTCGACCAGAATCGTTGCGAAGGCATGGGCCAGCAAACCATCGGTTTCAGCGGTGCGGAAGAACCACTCATTGCCACGCTCGGTCAAATCACTTTTTGACGACACGCCCGAGAGCAGAGGCACTTTGTACTTTTGCGCCACGCTCATAGCCGCAATGGTGGCGGAGCTGCAAAAGGCGCCGGAAATAATTGGCACCTTGTCTTTCTGAATCAGTTTTTCAGCCGCGTTCACGGTTTTGGAGGGCTGACATTCTCCATCCTCAATAGCCAGTTCAACCTGTTTGCCTAACACCCCGCCATGAGCATTACGCTCTTTGACAGCCAACTTGGAACCGTTCACATCGGCCTCCCCGTTGTAGGCCACCGACCCGGTCAAAGGCTGAATCACACCAATCTTGATGGTTTGCGCTTGCACGGCCCCCACAGCACCCAGCGTCATGAGCAACCCCATCGTCAATATCGTCTTGCGCACCTTGTATCTCCTTCCTTGGTTTTTAATTAACTGATTGATTATTTCTAGTTTGAAATATTATTAACTGACTAGCCAATAAATAAAATATAGGGAATTCCCTACAGACTTAAAATAATTTTTTATTGTTATCTATCAGTCACTTAATGGATTTCCAGCAGTTTTCATGGATGATGGAGGCCAGGCGAAACCTGCTTGCCGGCTTAATCTTGGTGACAACACTCAAGTGCTATTTGAAGGGTATACCAAAGGTATTTCAGCTACCCACAGACTGGCTACGAACCGAAAACCCGATGTCTCAGCACATAGATAACCAGCTCCCTTTTCGGGTCACTAGGCCTCTTTCTGATGATGAAATTCCGCCCAAAAGCTGGCCTCACAAGAGACACAACCAACAAGCTCTGAAGGTGGCAGTTCCCTTCTTGAAATCGCCATAAAAAAGCGGACCTGATTTGACATCAGGCCCGCATTCCCACTTTTCTGCGCTAACAAGTTTTGTGCTGCTAGCTGCTACTAGCCGTTGCTCCCCATGTTCCATAAGAACGAAGTCGAAGCGCTAGCCTTTACTCATCGGACTTGATGAACACCGCTCATCACAAGCAGGCGTATGCATCAACACCCTGAGTCTTACTGCTGCAAATACCCCGACTCCTTGATGATGGGTCCCCAAGTATCCAGATCATCCTGAACAATGCGCGATAGCTCCTGCGCATCGCCCGACTCGGGTCGGAAGCCGATCGGCACAATCGCGCTTTCAATGCGTGGCAGCTTGGCCACTTCATTGAAGGCATCCTGGAACTGTTTGACCATCTCCGGCTCCATGCCCAGCGGGGCAAAAATCCCCATCCAGCCCGACGCTTTCAGGTCGCCATAGCCCATTTCTGCAAAGGTGGGCACGTCTTTCAAGATAGGCAGGCGTTCCGCGCCGGTAATCCCCAGCACCCGCACCGAACCGGCGGCAACGTGTTCGGTAATCATGCCCACCGCATCCACGCCAGCGGGAATATGGTCACCCAGCAGGTCGTTGATCAAAGGGGCACCCCCTTTATAAGGCACGGGGGACATCTGGATATCGTTCTTCTTGGCGATGCTGTAGCCAATGAACTGAGGGGCGCTGCCGGGGGCGGGAATACCATAGTGGCCGTACTTTTCCGGTTCTTTGCGCACCAGCTCCACGTACTCCTGCAAGGTATTGGCAGGCGTGGTTTTACCCACCACAAAGATATGTTCGAACTTGGCAATCACGGCTACCGGCGCAAAATCCTTTATTGGATCGTAGCTGACCGTTTTTACGGTCAGGGGCAGGGTGGTCATCATGTGATTATTAGCGACCAACAGCACCGAGCCATCGGTAGGCGAGCGCAAAAAGCCTTGAGCAGCAACCTGCCCGCCCGCGCCTGCGCGGTTATCCACCACCACATTCACACCCAGCTTTTCACGCAATTGCTCGGCATACACCCGCGCGACGGCATCCGCTGTTCCTCCGGCCGGATAACCTACGACCAAACGTATGGTGTCCGGCAATTTGCTAGCAACAGACATACCTGTTGCCAAGGCCAACGCCGTTCCCAGCAAAACCTGCGCCCATTTCTTTTTCATTACTTGTCTCCCTACCTCTTGATGACGCTATTAAAGTTCTACTACTCGTCCATTTCCTTGTGCGGCATGACGGCTTAACAAGGCGGCCGCCGTCAATACGTCCTCGAATGCCAAGCCCAAGGATTTAAAAATCGTGATTTCTTCATTGTTGATGCGGCCTGCGGCTTGCCTCTCCAGAACGGCACCCAGCTCGTTCAGCTCGGTATCGGCCGACAAGTAGCCCTGCTTACACGCATTCAAGAACTCGCCCGACTCGTTACGAGTGGATTGCGCACGGTCCACAAACAAACGGCCTGCCGTCATGGTGGGGCCATCCAGTTCACTGCTGGCGGGTGTGCTGGAACCCATGGCGGTGATGTGCGTGCCAGGGCGCAGCCATTCGCGCTGCAAGACAGGCGTGGCAGAGCTGGTGGCTGTCAGTACCATATCCGACTGGGACACGGCTTCCTGGGCCGAGACTCCGGCTATCAAGGGGCAATCCAGATACGCCTGGGCTTCTTCAATGAAATGCTGAGCCGACTGTGCGGAGCGGGTAATCACAAATACCTTGCTCAAGCGACGCACTTGCGCCACGGCACGCAACTGCCACAAGGCCTGATGCCCGCCACCAAACAAGGTCAGCACGCTGGCATCCGGGCGCGCCAGCATGTCGGTGGCCAGGCCACTGACCGCTGCGGTACGTAAGGCCGTCACGCTGCTGGCATCCAGAATGGCACGTGTTTCGCCGGTCAAGCCGCTCATCAAGAGCACGCAGCCTTGATGGGGGTCCTTACCCAGGCGCACATTGTCTGGAAACAGGGTGCCCATCTTGGCACCGTACAAAGGCTCGGGATAAATCTCCGGCATGTCGATGCAGGCAGGCATCATGCCCAGAAAGCCGCTGGACAAATGGCTGCGCACAATCGTACGCAAGGGCTGGTCAATACGCCCTTGCTGCATGGCGATAAAACCCTGGCGCATCAGATCAATCGCCGCACCCATATCCAGCCCTTCATACACTTCCTGGGCTTTTGCTACATAAACGCTTAGCTGCATGATTAGCCTTGCGCCAGTGGCGTGGTGATATGGCGGATAAAGGTGTCGGTATCCGTATTGGAGCCGCAAAACAACACGCCCACTCGTTGCCCGGCCAGATGTTTGCGCAAGGGGAACATCAAGGCAGCCGTTGCCACAGCGCAAGCCGGTTCAGTGGCCATCTTGAATTCGTTGAACAGGAAGTGCATCCCTGCACGGATCTGGTCGTCGTTGACGGTCACCAGCGTATCGATATTGTCCTGACACACACGGAAGCTGAACTCGTCAGTATGCGGAGCCATCAGACTGTCTGCGATGGACTGCATGGCGCCGATTTTTTGCGGCTCGCCAGCCTGGCGGCTAAGCGCCATGACGTTTGCTCCCACAGGCTCGATGCCATAAACCACGCAATCAGGCTGCCACAGCTTGACGGCAGCCGACACACCGGCGGCCAAGCCACCGCCCCCAATGGGCACCAGCACCGCGTCCAGCTTGCCCGCTTGCTGCAACCATTCGTAGCCCAGCGTGGCGGTTCCCAGCACGGTGGGGTAGGTGCTGAACGGATGAATGAAGGTCTTCTGTTCGTCCTTCTCTATCTGACGCACCAGTTCAAACGCCTGCTCGCCATTGTCAGCAAAGATGATCTCGGCCCCATATTCACGGCACAGGGCTACGCGCGCCGGGCTGGCCGTCTTGATCATCACGGTCTTGGCTTTCACCCCCATTTGATGGGCGGCATAGGCCACGGCCACGGCGTGGTTACCTGCAGAAACGCAAGTCACCCCTTGCTGGCGTGCTTCTTCGGACAAGCTCAGCAAGTTGTTGAAAGCACCGCGTGCCTTGAACGTGCCCGAGGCCTGCAAATGCTCAAACTTGAAATTGACGGCGCTATCCAGACGCCCGGTCTGGTAATCGAACACGGGCGTCTGGCGCACATAGGGACGCAGACGCTCATGCGCCTGCACCACATTTTCCTTGGTAACTTTTTCTGTTGTCATGGGTTTGCCTTGAAACCTGTTTGTCTATTTTTAAGAGGCTACGGCCTGGCTGCGAATCAGAGCGCGCAAGAACTGCTCGCACTGCTCCACTTGCGCCAGTTCTACGTATTCGTCGGGACGATGGGCCTGCTCGATATTGCCGGGACCACAAATAATCGAAGGGATACCGGCTTGCTGGAACAGACCTGCCTCTGTGCCATAGGCCACTTTGCGCACCGTGTCGTCCCGTGTCAGTTCACGCACCAGCTTGGTAATGGCGGCCTGCTCTTCAGGATTCAGGCCGGGGGCGCTGGCCAGCTTTTCCAGCTCCACCAAAGCATCGGGATGCTCGCGGCGCATGGCAGGCAGGACTTTCTGGTCGATGAACTCACGGATTTCCTGCAAGATCGGCTCGGGGTCCACGCCGGGCAGATTGCGATATTCAAATTCAAACTCGCAGAGGTCAGGCACGGTATTCAAGGCGATACCGCCACGAATCATACTGGTCTGCAAAGTAGTGAAGGGCACGTCGAAATCATGGTCATAAGGGCCCATGCTCTTGTAGTCATCGGCCAGATCACGAATAGCCGTGATGATGCGTGCCGCATGCTCAATCGCGTTCACACCCTTAGGGGTCAGCGAGGAGTGCGCGGCATGACCGTGCACCCGGCAGCGATAGGCGTTAATGCCTTTATGCGCCACGATGGTGCGCATGCTGGTGGGTTCACCCACCACGCAGCCTTCCGGTTTCACGCCACGACGAACCAGATCATCAATCATGACGGGCGCGCCGACACAACCGACTTCTTCGTCGTAGGAGTAAGCCAGGTGGATGGGTTTGGCCAGCTTGGTCGCCAGCATTTCAGGAACCAATTGCAAAGTCACACCGACAAAGCCTTTCATATCGCAAGTACCGCGGCCATACAGGCGGTCGTCGCGAATCTCGGCTTTGAAAGGGTCACTGCTCCAGTTTTGGCCATCGACAGGCACCACATCAGTATGGCCCGACAAAACAATGCCACCCGTACGCGTGCCATCGGCAGCCGGAATCGTAGCGAACAGATTGGCCTTGCGGCCGCTGGCGTCATGCGTCAGCACAGTTTCCAGCCCTTGCTGCTGCAAATAGGCCTGCACGTCATGAATCAGTTCCAGGTTGGATTCCCGGCTTGTCGTATCATAAGCAATCAGTTTTTGTATCCATTCCACCGAGGTAGAGGGATAAGCAGTAGGATCAAACAACGCAGTCATGCCTTCTTTCTCCCAGCGTAAAGCGTGTAGTTCTATACAATAGGACAGAGTTTTCTTATAAGAAAATTAATATTATTTATAAGAAGATGGTTTTTTACTTCTTTAGGTTATGACAAAAGACTTAGCCAACACCGCCCCCAACTTATTGAGCAAAACAGCCATGGGGGCGCGCATACGTGATGAACGCAAACGACAGGGCCTGACCCTGCTCATGTTGGCACGCTTATCCAATGTGTCTTTGTCCACCCTGTCCAAGGCAGAGCGCGGCCTGATTGGCCTGAGCTACGAAAAATTTCTGGCCGTCAGCCGGGCCTTGAAGATGGATTTATCCGACCTGTTCAAGACGCCTCGCGATCAAAATGAATCCGGCATGGATATTCTGGTGGGACGGGCTTCACGTACCGTGACCTACCATGCGCATCGTTATGAATATGGCATGCTGGCATCGGAATGGATCAACAAGAAAATGACGCCCATGCACGGGCGTGTCCTGGCCGGTAAACCACGCGATGCCAGCGACTTCAGCCAGCACGAAGGCGAAGAATTTATTTTTGTGATCGAAGGGCAGTTGACCATGCAGTTTCAGGACGGGCGCCGCCACGTGCTGCAGGCGCGCGACAGCATCTACTTCAAAAGCAATCTGGGCCACTTGTACCTGTGCGAACACGGGGAAAGCGTGGAGATCTTGGTGGTTTGTGTGAACAATCACTAGGCCCAAGAGGCGTAGACAGCTAGCTTTTTACGCTTTGGTGGCATACCAAAGAGCTTGTTTATTTGCTTTGGCCCCGGTTAGATAACCCAGATGTCTGCCTGATTCTCAAGAGCCTGGGCCACCAGTATATAAACACAAGCATTTCAGATACCAATCAGGCCTAGTGTGCCAAGCCCGAACCATCCACCTGCTCCATTACAATACGGCTCTGTTCCGCCTCTTTGATCGATCTGCCCATGTCCAGTTCTTCCCCTATTGTGGCTATTGCCACCGCCCCCGGCCGGGGTGGTATTGGTGTCATCCGTGTGTCCGGCAAGGAGCTTGATGCTCTGATCCAGACCCTGTTTGGCCGCACGCTGCAAGCGCGTCATGCGCACTTTTTGCCCTTCAAGGACGCACAAGGCGAGGCAATCGACGAGGGCATCGCGCTGTTTTTTAAAGGCCCGCATTCTTATACCGGCGAAGATGTGCTGGAGCTGCAGGGCCACGGCGGCCCGGCTGTTCTGCGCCGCCTGCTGGATCGCTGCCTGGAAGCAGGTAAAGATCAGGGCCTGCGCCTGGCCGAGCCCGGCGAATTCACCCAGCGCGCCTTCCTGAACGACAGACTGGACCTGGCCCAGGCCGAGGCCGTGGCCGACTTGATTGACGCTTCCTCGGAGGCCGCCGCCCGCAGTGCCGTCGCCTCCCTGTCCGGCGTGTTTTCCAACAACGTCAACGCCCTGGCCGACCGCATCATTCACCTGCGCATGCTGGTAGAAGCTACGCTGGATTTCCCCGAAGAAGAAATCGACTTCCTGGAAAAATACCAGGCAGCGGCCACCCTGCAAGGTATACAGGACGAGCTGGAACGCATCCTGCAGCATTCGCGTCAGGGGGCGATCCTGCGCGAGGGGCTGCACGTTGTACTGGCAGGCCAGCCCAATGTGGGCAAATCCAGCCTGCTCAACGCCCTGGCCGGTGAAGATGTGGCCATCGTGACCGACATCGCCGGCACTACCCGCGACCGCGTCATGCAGCTGATCCACATCGATGGCATCCCGCTGCATATTGTGGATACCGCTGGTCTGCGTGAAACCGAGGACACCGTAGAGCGCATCGGTATCGCCCGTACCTGGGACGAAATCGCCAAAGCCAACGTGATCGTGCACCTGCTCGATGCTCGCAACCCGCAAGACGAGCTGGACAGTGCCATTACCACTCGCCTGCCATCACACGTACCCGTGCTGCGCGTCTATAACAAGATAGACTTGCTGACAGCTGAGCAGCAGGCGGCCTTGCCGGCACAAGAAAGCGGCGCCACCGTGCTGCCAATTTCTGCCCGTAAGGATATCGGTCTGGACACGCTGCGCCGCACTTTGCTGGATATCGCAGGCTGGAACCCCGGCAGTGAGTCCCCCTGGCTGGCGCGAGAACGGCACCTGCGGGCCCTGGAGCGCGCGGAGTACCACCTGAGCCTGGCTGCGGAACACGCCACACACAGCGATCAGGTGCTGGATCTGTTTGCCGAAGAACTGCGCTTGGCGCATCTGGATCTGTGCTCGATTACCGGCGAGTTCAGCAGCGATGACTTGCTGGGGGAGATTTTCTCCAGTTTTTGTATTGGGAAGTGACGCAGGCCTGGACGTCCTCGGTGTCTCATCGCACGGGCCCAAGAACCAGACAAGGCTTTTGGCGACATGATGGCAAGTGTCATACAACCCGGAGACATCAAGTGGAATCTCAAGACATTACGCAGCTAACAAACCAGTTCGACGGCTTGAGCCACACCATCCCCGAAGAGGGCGTGGAGTTCTGGTTCGCCCGCGACTTGATGGAACCCTTGGGCTATGTGCGCTGGGAGAACTTCAAGACGGCGATAGATCGGGCGGTGGAGTCTTGTAAAACAACGGGTTACGAAGAAGGGGACCATTTTCGTGGCGTCACGAAAATGGTCCAGATTGGCAGCGGAGCAGATCGTTCAATAGAAGACATCATGCTCACCCGCTATGCCTGCTACCTCATCGCCCAGAACGGCGACCCACGCAAGCCGGCCATTGCCTTTGCTCAAAGCTACTTCGCCATCCAGACCCGCAAGCAGGAGCTGATTGAAGATCGCATGCGTCTGCAAGCCAGACTGGATGCCCGCGAACGCCTTCGCGAGTCCGAAAGGACACTATCGCAAAACCTCTATGAACATGGGGTAGACGCCAAAGGCTTTGGCCGCATCCGATCAAAAGGAGATGCGGCGCTATTTGGTGGGCACACCACCCAGATGATGAAAGACCGCTACGGCATTATTCAAACCCGCCCCTTGGCTGACTTTCTGCCTACGCTAACCATTGCCGCCAAGAACCTCGCCACGGAAATGACGAATCACAACGTCACGCAAGAGCAGCTACATGGCGAGACGTCGATCACCCGCGAGCATGAACAGAACAACCGCAGCGTGCGCGATATGCTGGGTCAGCGCGGTATCCAACCTGAGCAGCTCCCTGCCGAGGAAGATATTAAAAAGCTGGAACGTCGCGTCAAAACAGAAGAAAAGAAACTGCTGAAACAAACAGGGAAACTTCCAGCCCACAAGCAGAAAGACCAAGAGCCACACTAGCAGCTAAAGGAAGAAGGCCTGAAACCCTCTTCAAGCCGACGGCCGGATACTTACCTACCCCGACTACTGCGAGCAGGCCCCCACCTCAGTAAAAACCCGAAATTCATCCCTGAATTAAGCCCTATCAAAGCTCGCCCTCATCGATCAGGACTATGCTGAGCATTCCATCGTCTCCTGCGGGAGGACATCATGCACACACTCAACAAGTGGGTTTTGATGGCAGCTTTGCTTCATGGCGCTTGGGCAGCACAAGCTCAAGAATGGATGCCTCTGGAATTGGAGGCGGAACAGCGCTCCATCTCCCGTCTCAGCGTGGCCCAGTGCCTGGATACCGTTCAGCAAACCGCCGCGGGCGAAGGCTACCAGCAGCGCAATGACTCGGCAGCCAGCGAACAGTTAGGGGTTTATATTGGTGCCGCTCCCCTAGGGGGCGGATCGCTGGTGGTGTATTGCATTGATTTGAATCCTTCAACTGCCTACATCATTCGTACCAAAGCACAGGTCACGGCGGATTTGATGTCTCCACATCAGCTCAACCACAAAATTACGCAGGCCTTGACGGTGGCAAACCAGCCCTGAGCATCAGTGACGGCAGCCCCTGGCTGTCCAGAGTCAAAAAAGGGCGCAGTCAATGGTTCATACAGGCTTGCGCCCGAACAAACCACCCGCGCCCCCAAGGACTCCCGAAGCCAGTCGAACGGCTTCTTACTTCATCAACAAATCTGCCACTTCCATACGGCTATCTCCATCCAGCTCAACGTCGTCCATAACCTTGTTCAACATGGCGTGGGCACTGGACAGAGCACCGTTCAAGCTGGTTAGCTCGCCTTGCACGCGCTCCAGCTCCTGTTTCTTTTCCGCTTCACTACCTTTGTCGCTGGCCTGGATACGCTGCAACTCCATCAGTTTTTGCTGAATTTGCTCTTTCAGGTCGCGGATACGTTTAAGTATGTCCTTGACTCCGTCAGGCAAAGAGCTGTCATCAATGTCCTTGTCGCGGCCTTTTTTCTGAGCTTGCTGACTGGTCAACGACAGATCTTTGCCCATGGGAGACAGGTGCACCTTGATACGTCCCGATGAGTCTATGGAACCAGACTCTTCCTGCTCGGGTACCACAGGGGGCGTCATGGCCGACGCGTTTAATGGTTCGGCCACAGGCATAGTTTGCCTATGCATTAAACCCTGTCCACTGATCTCTATGGTCATACTTTCCTCTCTTGTACACATCATCCCCTAGAGGGTTACGGCTGAAACCCGGTAGTTCTTTACCGTGATGTGTGCACAAGTGTTGCGCCTTTTACTCAGCTGTTCGGCACAGCTCAGAAATAAGTAGCAAGAAAAGACACTTTTATTTACTTTTATACGAAAAGTGCCCCCTAACCATTGTCTTCTCTTTATCTGAACCCCATGGACTTCAAAATCAAAGCACTACTAGGCCACACCCTGTTGGCCTTGAGCTGGGCCGGCAGCGCTTATGCCTACGAGACAGAATTCATTCTGAACAAACAAGGTCAACAAGCCTTTGAGCTGCGGATCTATGGGCCGGATGATGGCGGTTACGATACGTCGGATCAATCCAATCCACGCGTTTCCCCCTGGAATATTGACGAGAATGGTCGGCTGAAAATTCGTGCCGCACTGGAGCGCTGGGCCGAAATCCTGAATCTGCCGGCGGGCTACACACCGGCTGTGATCAACCTGGGCACCATGAATGACAAGAACGCCAATGCCTATGGTGCCCAACTAAGTAACCCTGATCATCCCAACTTCGTCCTGTCGGCCTTGCAAGCACGCTTGCACGGAATCTTCCAGGGTGACCCAAACAACCCCGATGCGGTTATCAGCGTCGGAAAGCTGGATCTGGATACCGCCCCCGTCAATCCAAGCCAACTGCCCTTAACTGGCAAGGCGGACTACAACGCAGTCATTTTCCACGAGTTGGCGCATGCTTTGGGCATCAGCAATACAGTCACCGACAACCTGCCTGAAAACAGCTTTGATCCACCCGATCCCTTTTTCCTGAATGACCTTAGTCCCTGGGCCTTGGGCTTGCGCGATGACCAGGGTCGAGCCCCCAGCCCCGGACAGAAAATCCTGTGCTCGGTCTGCACCAACCCATATGATCCTGCCGCTTTTGACCTGCGCGAAGACAAGGGCTACTTCACTGGAGATCATGTACAGGAAGTCCTGAATGGCGCCATGCCGGGCATCCCCGTCAGCATCCTGAACGTTCATGACCAACCGCGATACGGAGTGGATCGCAACTACATGAGCCACACCGAGCTGCGCAACAGCTTGATGAGCCATCAGACCTATCGCAATTATGTGAATCTGATGGAAGCCGAGCTTGCCGCCCTGCAGGATATTGGGCTGAGCATTGATCGCCGCAACTTCTTTGGCTATTCGGTCTATGGGGACGGTGTCACCCTGAACAATACCAATGGCTACTTTGCCCGCAATGCAAACGGCACGGCCTACCTGCCCGGTCAATACAATATGGCCACGCAAGGTTTGGGGCTGCACATTTATGGCGAACGCAACACCATTACCCAGGCGGCGGATTTACTGACAGCCGGGCCAGGAGGCGTAGGCGTACGTGTGGATGGTAGCGAAAACACTCTCCTTATCCCCGAAGCCACGCGTATTCATGCCCAGGGCTGGTATGGCCGCGGCCTGCAATTCAGCTATGGTCGTCATCACAATATTGTTCAGCAAGGTGAGGTCCGGGCAGATGGCCAGGATGGCATCGGAGCCCTGTTTGACTTTGGCCAGAACGCCATGGGTAGCGACGATGAGTATCACGGCTCCTGGCTAGTCGTAGTGGATGGCCGGCTACAAGCTGTACCGACCATTTTGCAAGGTGCCTTGATCAGCAATTACGATCTGTCCGGCACCTTGTCGGGCCAGAAAGCAGCCATCCATATCGCAGACAATGCCTGGGTGCAAAACATCAATATCTTGCAGGGCGCACAAATTACTGGTGACATCACCTCGAACTACAACCGTCGCGGTTCTGACCAGCAACTGCTCCTGACCCGCATCAGCTTCGGTCAAAAGGCCGATGAAAACGGTCGTGCCACCAAGGCGGCTGATCCTAACTTCCAGATGCGTTATGACGGCAATATCAAAGGTCAAAACAATCTGGCTGTTGTCATTGCCGGGGGCTCAACTTCCTTGAATGGGCAACACGAGCTGTATGGCTTGCGAGTAGATCAGGGCGCCACCCTGTACGGCAATAGCGAATTCACGATCAACCCTGAATACAACTTCACCAATAACGGCACACTCAGCCCTGGGAATTCCTACGGGAACATGACGATCAAGGGCAACTTTGTCCAAGGTGCCGATGGCCGGATTCTGGTGGAGGCCTCGACCACGCAGAACGATCATATTGATGTGCAAGGCTTGGCTCAGCTGGATGGTGAACTGCACGTGGACTTGCAGCCAGACTGGTATCAGAACGGATGGACACTGAATCAGGACAAGGTGTTCACTGCCAGCCAGACACAAGGGCAGTTTGCTGCGCTCAATGCCACGCTGGCATCCCCCACCCTGAATGTAAAAAGTACCGGCAATGGCTGGTCCGTCAGCCGTAATCAGGACGCTTATGCGCAATATGCTGCTTCGCCCAATGCAGCCTCGGTAGGTACCAGCCTGGCACAAGCTTCCTCGGGCAATCAGTCCCTGGCAGCGGTGTATCAGGCCATGGACTTCTCTCGAACTGATGGCAGCGATATTGGCCTGGCTTTGGACCAATTAAGTGCAGGATCTTACGCCGCCCAAACCGCCGCCGCCTTGCGTCGCGAACAACTGGTATCCGAGCAATTGCGCCAAACCGACGGTATCAACAAGAGCGGCTGGCAAAGCTTCATCCAGACCTATGGGGGCCGCTACCACTGGCAACTGGGTAACAACGATGTTGACCACCGCAGCGAGACCTATGGGGTAATGCTGGGGGCGGAACACCGGGCTGAAGGCAGTGACTGGAGCCTGGGGGTGCATGGTAATGCCAACGAGCAGCGCGTCAACGTAGACGCCCCCTTCCAGGCCAAGAGCAAGCTGACCGGTCTGGGCCTGGGGGTGCATGCCCGCTACCGTGGCTACAGCCAGGAAGGCTGGAATGGCTTGGCCCAACTACGTGTGGGTATCGAACAGGGCAAGATGAACCGCAACATCAGCTTTGCGGGCTATCAGGCACGTCCCTCCTCGGATTGGACAGGGCATACCTTCTCGCTCGGTGTACAGACTGGCTACAACTGGGCGCTAGGCGAGAACGGCAGCATCGGGCCGGTTCTGGCTCTGGATTACCTCCATTACCGGCGCCCTGGACTGGAAGAGAGCGGCGATGCCGCCAGCCGTCTGCGCCTGGACGCCAGCCGCCAAAATGCCTTGCAGGCTTCCATTGGCCTGGCCCTGCGTCAAAACTGGAATTTAAGCCAGGATCGCCAACTGCAAACGTCCTTATCGATTGCTTGGGAGCAGGCTTTGCTAAGCCGTAACCAGAACCAGGAGGCAGCCTTCGCCAGTGCCCAATCCGTGAGTTTTGATGGTCGTTACGCGCGGGTAGATAGCCATGCTTTGGCGCTGGGCACCAGCATCAGCTTGCAGCAATCCGAACGTCTGCGTTTAGGTCTGTCGGCCAGCACCCGTTTATTAGGGGATAGCCGTGCCGATATAAACGGTAAATTGTTCCTGAACTGGATGTTCTAAACGCTCCGAAACGTAAGAGGCCGACTGTTAGTCGGCCTCATTCGGAGATACAGGAGCGGGTTGAACCCGCTTCATTCCAGACCATCGATCCACATCAATATGTTGACCGGGAATCAAGACCCGAGTCTGTCGACGCCACCATGTCCCGCTAGATACTTCGACCGATCCAGTATCCACAGCAAATTTCATTTGATCGCTGTCCAGAAAAGCCGAGAACTGCCCCTTGTTACTGCGGGCCTGCGCAAAGCTGGAAAAGACCGTCACACTCTTTGGTGTGGGATCAGCCAGCAACAGCGTGACCTGTCCACGTAAAAGCTGCAGATTCAATCTGTCCTCATATTCACGGATTTCAAGGGCTGAATCCGGGCCCAAGCGCAGCACGGCCCCATCGACAAACCGTTGCTCCAGCATTTGAGCCCCCGATACCAAGTGCTCTTCTCGCAATACCGGCTCGGGCCAGGAGAAAAACACGGTCA
This sequence comes from Alcaligenes faecalis, assembly GCF_005311025.1. Taxonomy (GTDB): domain Bacteria; phylum Pseudomonadota; class Gammaproteobacteria; order Burkholderiales; family Burkholderiaceae_B; genus Alcaligenes; species Alcaligenes phenolicus. Next base: position 2,796,960 of record NZ_CP031747.1, read on the forward strand.
GCGCCAAGGCCAACACCAGAAAACCCGCCAGCAAACCACGGTGATAGGGCTTGAGCAACACTGGCTTTTCCCCCGAGCCAGCCAATAAACGGCGTATCTCATGCTCGGGCGCATCCAGGCTGGCGTCACAAAAATAGCAAATATATCGATATGAACGTTCATTTTCAGGATTGTCACGGCGCCAATCCTCAAATTCCCGTAATTCAGCTGCGGTAGCCTCGCCCGAGTTCAAGCGAGTAAACCAGTAAGCAGCCTGTGCGTGGGCCTGCGTATGCTCCAGCAGTTCCCCTTGATATGTCGTCATAGCGGCATCTAACCTTGTTCAGTTAAGCCAGCAATAGGGCGGTTTCAGTCCGACGGATTGTCTCTTCCGCTCAAGGCCAAAACCTTAAAAAACGAAACCAGCAGCCACCAACCCTCTACATTCCACCTTTGAAAACGATACGTTTTTATTTTATACATTCGCTTCAAATGCTTACATTAACTCAAATTGACCCATTCCAAACAAATTCGCCTTATTTAATTACACTCACCACAAAAAAACTGCAGATTACAGGTAAAAAAAGCCGGAATCAGGTCGTTAACTAGTGAAATCCGTCCAAAATTTGGCCACTAAGCAGGTCATGAACCTGTTCTTTTCTTTGATCCGATTCGCCATCCGCAGGCAATACCATTCTCAATAAAAGTGGCCACTGCGGGTAAAAGCGATAGTTGGGCGTCGACACACGCGTACCGGCTGGATAACTAAATCCGCCGAATTGAAATTCTCGAGCCAATTGAGCATGCGAGAGATAAAGCAGATTTTTATTTTTATCGACTGAGAAATAAGCACGTTCCAAAGGCAGATTCCATGCCTGAACCTGTAAACCCTCTTCCTCTACACGTACCATCCAACGGTCCTGATCCCGCTCACCGTTGACATACAAAGTCCCATCCGGCCTGGCCTGAACCAAAGTGCCGGCAGGTAGATCCAGAACAAAATCCGGGGCTGTATTCATATTGGAAGCCGCCGCATAGGGACTCCAGCCCCTGATCTGATTCCCTTTAGCCAAAAAGCAGCTGACAAAACGAAAACCGTGCTCTGCCATGGAATCTTGTTCCATTTCAAGCACTTGGCTGCCATCACATTGCCAGCCCTCCAATTCCGTATCGCCTGCCAGATGCAGCTTCCAGCTGGAGTTCTGCAAATCGGGCCGGGGGCGCTTGAAAGACAGCACTGGAGCATTGCCTACCATGACCGCCCCCGGGAAACGAGCCCAGGACACGCTGTCCGGGTCGCCCCACACACTCAACTCCAGCTCTGTTCCGGCTGGCATATCAATTCCGGCAAAACGGCCAGGCTCTTTTAAAACATGCTGCCGACTAGCCAGCTCCTGTGCCTGACGTTTATCGAACTGATAGACCTCCCACTGGAAATAACTGTAGTAGAGCGCCAATACAAGCAAAGGAAGCAAAACCAGTAGGCGTGGCCAGGGTTTTTTCTTAAAGTTTTCCCGGCGATGTGGCTGTACTAAAAGCAAAACCACCCAGACCAGCACAATAATTAAGGCAAGCGGCCCGAGCGTAATAATCAGCAGAAACAGCAAAGAAAATGGAGCGACAGGAATCATAAGAGATCAAAAAACCATAAAAAGTCGCAATAAAGAAGGCCGAAAAAATGTACAGCCTGTCTTGCTGACTACTGTGCTGATCGGGCAAAAACAAGGGAAGGGCGTTACCAATACAGGCACGGCACCGCCAGGCCCGTTTAAACCGCTTGGCATCGTCTCAGGCGATCTGGATGTGTCCTTCCATATACAGGACGGCCTGGCCTTTCAAGAACACGCGGTCACCCGTTAAGGTGCAGTCCAGTACACCACCACGGGCAGAAGCCTGATATGCCAGCAAATGAGTTTTGCCCAGGATAGGAGCCCAGTACGGCAGCAAAGCACAATGGGCCGAGCCCGTCACCGGATCTTCCTCAATACCGTGACCAGGAGCAAAAAAGCGGCTGACAATATCAAACTGGCCCGAGCCCGGCGCTGTCACAATGCATCCGTCACAGCCACTGGCCAGCATGGCTGCCGCATCCACCTGCAGCTGTCGCACTTGCTCTTCCGTTTCCAATACAGCCAGATGGGTGAAGTCATTACGCCACAGTTGCGTAATCTTGGTGCCCAAGGCTTGCTCCAGCAAAGGATTGTCATCCACACGGTGAACCGGGCGCACAGGCAAATCCATGACATAGCTGTCTTGGTCACGACGTACCGTCAAAGCACCACTTAGCGTATGGAACACCACCTGGCTGTCCTGGGGACGCACATGCTGCAGCACAACGGCGGCGCTGGCCAATGTTGCGTGTCCACACAAGGGCACTTCTACCGTAGGGGTGAACCAGCGCAGGCGAAAGTCCTGGCCTTGTGGCACCAGAAAGGCGGTTTCGGCAAGATTGTTCTCCTGCGCAATCGACTGCATCAAGGCATCGTCAGGGAACTCGGGCAACAACACCACGGCGGCAGGATTGCCTGCAAACAAGGTGTCAGTAAAGGCATCAAGCTGATAGATGGGTAAGCGCATTCTGCCTCCAGGCATGGAATTCAAGGTGAGTCCCCAGTATAGAAAAATAGACTCTTTGAAGGCAGGTAAATCCGCGGAACAGGGGCATTGTTTTAATACCGCCTATCTTTTCCGTTTTTTAAGCACCAGACACGCGAGCGCTTTTTGCAAACGCCTGTTTGCATTCCATTAGTTGGACCCGAGCGCTTCCCGCTTATTTACCTGATGCCAAACGCTTCTTTTTGCGGGTTCAGCAATTACAACGGGTGCCAGGCCGCGCCATTTGATCAATCAAACATTTGCCGCCTCTAAAAGACAGGCGGAAAGACGATCAAAATGCAGCAGGGCAGCCTGGCTCAAGTCCACTTGTTTGCGGCGAGTGTCCTCCGTATCACTAAGGACGATCCAGCCTTTCTCGCGCATGGATTTGAGACGGGTATGAATAGTCGCGGGCGATCCCAGCCGTTCTACGGCCATGACATCGCGCACCGACAAACGCAAACAGTCTTTCGATGCCTTGGCAACCAGCACCAGGATCCGCTCTTCAAGAGGGTCCAGGCAAGGCAAGCAAGGCAGGGTATGCAGCGAATCGGCGAGCTGCAAAAAACGCATATAAATATCAGCAGGTCTGGTGGCAGTTTTCATAACAAAATCTTTATTCCTTTAAGAACCGCTACCACAGCGTCCTTTCTAGAAATAAGTTCTGGTTATTATTGTTTTTATTCCGCCCAGGCAAAGCAAAAAACAACACTGCTTTATGGCCCGAGTGATTGGAATGAGTTTCGGTGCTTATCATGCACTTAAAATTAAACGCTTAAGACCGGGCCTGAATTCCGTACGGAAAGGGGTCTTGAGTCGGGCGATTTATCTGGAATTTTATCAGATAAGCCCTTGATTTAGCTTGAACACTACAGTCCAGACGAAGCAAAATTGTAAGTAGGTGCAGACACGTAGTTAGTTAGTAAGCTGCCTCACATTAAACGCTAATAAAGGGACTTAGGGCAGAGAACAAGAACAGTTACAAAATCCAGGCCCGATGATATAAGCATCCTTTCCAAACAATTTTCCGCCCGCTTGTCCTGGTCGTCACAAAACCATGCCCAGGATCTTTAGCCACACGTGTTTCAGACCGATAAAATGTGGTGAACAGCGCTCGGAGCGCCCAACGCGCCCCCTCAGATCACTATAAAATCTGGAACGATAAGAAATGATTCTTCACCTTGAGACACCGCTCATTTTTTCACACGCCTTGAGCGAGCAGCTTGGCAAACAAATCTGGTTAAAAATGGATGCGCTGCAACCTAGCGGATCATTCAAAATTCGCGGTATTGGCCACTTGTGTCAGCACCATGCCCAGCAAGGAAAGAAGCGCTTTATTATTTCTTCGGGAGGCAATGCCGGAATTGCCCTTGCCTATGCCGGACGCCGCCTGACCATGCCCACCCTTGTTGTCGTCCCCGAAACCACTAGCGAACACGCCAGACGCTTGATTCAACGGGAAAAAGCCGAGCTGCACGTAATCGGCAAGAACTGGCAGGAAGCTCATGAGTATGCGCTGACCCTGGTGCAAGAAGACGACGCCCTGATTCACCCATTTGATGATCCTTTGCTTTGGGAAGGCCATGCCAGCCTGATCGCAGAAGTGGCCCAAATGGGCGTACAGCCGGATGCCGTCTTGCTGGCTGTAGGCGGGGGTGGCTTGCTATGCGGTGTGGCTCAAGGCCTGCGGGAGCAGGGTTGGGACAAAACCCCGATTATTGCGGTAGAAACCCAGGGCACCGCCAGCCTGGGCGAGTCGGTAAGGCAGCGCCAGCACATCACACTTAGCGAAGTCAGTGGGGTTGCCACCTCCTTGGCTGCACCACGCGTCTGCGACCAGGCTTACGCCATCAGCCAATCTCATCCCACCACCTGCGTTCAGGTCAGCGATGCTCAGGCCGTCAGCGCATGCCTGCGCTTTCTGACCGATCATCGCGTTCTGGTGGAACCCGCATGTGGCGCGGCTTTGTCGACTCTCTACCTGGATCATGAGGCCCTGGCTCCCTACAACAACATTCTGGTCGTTGTGTGTGGTGGCAACACCACGACGCTGGAGCAGTTGGTGCAGTGGCGGGCCACTCCTTAAACTGTCCGTTATCAGCCCTGACGCATTTGGAAAAAATAATTATTTTCTATCGCATCTGCAATCTGGAAAACAGGGTACAGGGATTAAAAAACCCCATCACATAATTTTCATATGATGGGGTTTTTATTTATTCTTTTTATTCCTGATACGCTCTAATTTTCAGAGCGTATCAAGTAAAACATATGTTTCACGTGGAACAAAAGCGCCTAAAACAGCCTTAAAAAGGCTTTACGAGAGGCAAATCCTGTCGAATCAAAGCAGAAAAATCCTGCCCCTCCTGCTGCGACAAGGCTCTCGGGTTGATGTAGCCCAGTTGCTTCAGTTCCTGGAAACTATGGCCTGGCGCCAAAGCATTCAGACCATACACATACTCGGCCAAATAGCCCGAAGCCAACACACGCCAGTCCCACGGTATCCCGTCCACAATCCTGGAGACCATGTCATAAACAATGGTGGTGCAATTAGCCGTCAAGGTGTTGTAGAAACGAGGAGTAGTCTGCAATTGCTGGCCCTGCTCCACATAAGACAAGAACAAGGCCTGCATGGCAGGTTTCGCCAACTTCACGCTGTACATATACACGTCTTCGCCGCGCGCATTGCTACGGGTACGCACAATGTCCTGCTCTGTTGCCGCAATCAAGCTCAACTCAAACTCTTTGAAAAAACCGCCTATCGCAGAAAATGCCTCGTGCTTTTCCTTGCGTATTTCTACCGAAAACACCACATGGCGGCCATCCTCAAACCCGAAAGACACCAGGGTATGAGCGATCACCGGGCCCATCCAGTACGAAAGGAACATATCTACCGATTTGAGCGTCTGCAGATCGTAGTCCTGGCTAATCCAATGCTCATCAAAATCGGTCTCGCTGCGCCAGTTAAAGTCACGCACATTGTGCAGAGTCACTACTGAACCATTTACCTCGCCGTAACTCATTCTGGCCACATCAGGCGCCCATTCCCGGTCGTTGCTGGGCGCAATACTGCTCCACCAGACCACCAGCACCAGAAAGCCCAACGCCTGGGGTGCAAAGAGCCAGTTCTTGCCCTTGCTCAAGGCATACAGGCTCAATCCAGCCACCGCGACCCAGCCAGCCAATGCCAGCCAGCGCCCCAGACCTGCTGACAGCTGAAACTGTAGTGCCAGCGCGCCCCAGGCCGCTACCGCCAAGACCAATAACAGGACCAAAATCTTGATCACCATCGCCCCCCACCTTTTCATACTCACTCCACAGACCTCTTGAATACAGATTACTTTTAAGCGCTGAACCGTCAAAAAAGGCTCCACGCAACGCCTTCGGCTTGCTGCCTCCCCAAAGGGGGAGTTTTTGCCGGAGGCGCCGAGCCTTTAGACGACCCGACGACAAAAAAAAACCTGTGTCCACTTGAACACAGGTTTTATTCATTAGAAAACAGGGTTTAGCCCTGATAGCCCATCGCTTGACCTTGGCGGATTACGCCTTGCGGCTGCCAGCTCGGATCAAAACGATAGGCGCTTTCTTTGGGGAACAACATCACCACCGTGGAACCCAGCAGAAATCGGCCCATTTCCTGCCCCTTTTGCAAGGCGATATTCTGACCTTCGTAGTTCCACTCGTGGATCTTGCCGTCACGCGAGGCATTTACCACACCATGCCAAACCGTGACCATACTGCCCACCACCGTCGCCCCCACCAGCACCAACACGAACGGGCCTTGCTCGGAGTCAAAAAAGCAAACCACACGTTCATTACGGGCAAACAGGCCGGGAACACCGCGCGCCGTCGTCGGATTGACCGAGAATAAATCGCCCGGTACATGAATCATGCGCTTGAGCACACCCGCACAAGGCATATGTACCCGGTGATAGTCGCTAGGACTCAAGTACAGGGTCGCAAACAGCCCATCCTGATAGCGGGCAGCCTCCTGAGCGTCTCCGCCTACCAAAGCCGTCGTCGAGTAACTATGCCCCTTCGCCTGGAACACCTCGGCACCCTGGATAGGCCCCAACTGGCTGATGGCACCATCAACCGGGCTGACCAAGGCCGTCTCCGCGATAGGGCGGGCCCCCGGACGCAAAGCTCGACCAAAAAACTCGTTAAAGGTGGCGTAGCTGGCTGGGTCGGAGTTTTCTGCCTCGCTCATGTCGACCTGATAACGGTCGATAAAACGCTTGATAGCCCAGGTCGTGCGCCCGCCCATGGGCTTGGAGGCCAAACCGCCTAGAAACTGGGTCAGAGCCTGTTTAGGGAGCAGGTACTGGGGAAGAACAGCCAAACGGGGATGCATAAAATCAGCTCGCAAACAAATCCTGCTTCAGCCTGGGGCCAAAGCGTTTATGCCATTCAATGTAATTGTGTTTCACGCGCCACATCCGGCCGGGGCCACCACTTCAAAGGCCGCGCAACCGTCAGGAATCAGGCACCAAACACTGGCAGGAACAAAACAATACGCACTTGTAGCACAGGTTGCCGCCATACGACATAAAAGGGCGGGCAAGCCCGTCCCATCAGACGTAGACAACCCGGTCGCGGCCTTCTTCTTTGGCCTGATACAAGGCGCGGTCAACCCGGCGCAGCGTGCGCTCGTAATCCGGGTGACCGTCATACAAGGCCACGCCAATACTGGCGGTGATATTCATGCTTTCGCCATCCACAACCCGGAAGGTCTCCGCATGAATACGAAGACGCAAATTACGGGCGGCACGCATCGCACCATCCGCATCCACGTCGACCAAGACCAGAAGGAACTCTTCGCCCCCAAGGCGGAACACGTAATCACCGGCACGCGCGCTATTGCTGAGCAGCTCAGCAAACTGACGCAAGATACGATCACCGGCATCATGGCCATGGGTATCATTAACCCGCTTGAAGAAGTCTATATCCACGGCCAGCAGCGCAAAACGCGATCCCCGCTGCTGGGCATAGCCCACTTCACGGCTAAGCACGACAGGCAGGTATTTGCGGCTTAACAGGCGGGTCAGCACGTCCCGGCCGGACTCCAGCTCGTTTTGCTGCTCGAACAAGCGATCCAGGTGTAAACCAATGGCTCGGGTTCGATCACGCAGCTCATGCAAGCGTAGAACCTGTCCTTTCGCGTCCCCTTGCTCGAAAGCCGGCATCAGCTCGGTATCAATCAGATTCATCAAGTCCAGGATCTCACGACTCTCTACCGTGCCCTGGAAGGCATGCGCACCCTTATGCTTGAACCAGATACCGAAGTCCGAATCTCCAATCCGCGGGGCAGGCGTCACACCATTGTTGACCGCCATCGCAAACATGAAAAGATTTTCCCAATCCAGCAGCGCGGCTCGCTGTCGGCCACGCTCGGCCGCCACGTTCTGCACAATGGCAAACAGGCGATAGGACTCTTCGGCACGGGATTTACGCTCACGCGAATTGGCATAAGCATGGCTCATCAGTTCCATCGCCAGATCAATGAAGTTCTGAATGTAGCGATAGCACTCCCAGGCCTGCTCGGAACTAATAGTCGAAGATTCAAACAGGAAGCGGGCGTAACGCCCCTTGAGCAAGCGTGCACCACGCAGCACCAGGTGAACCGGCACCCCAACCCGAGCATGGACCTCGCCAACCTGATTTTGCAGCTTGACCTGATCTTGCATATCACTGTGTTCATCCACCGAAAACAGCTGTACCAACCAACTGCGCAAGGAGCGATGCAAGCGCTTATGTACCTGATCATGCGAGAGATACACCTGTGCGGCAGGGTGCTTGAGCATATGCGTATAAAAGTGGGTCGCAAGCTCGTCCTGGTTATCTTGAGTGATAGTCAGCACATGAGCACGGACCGCCAGGGGCACTTTCTGGAGCAAGCCGTGCCAGTCCTGAGCGGCTTCTTCGATATTCGGTTGAGACATGAAGTACAGGGAGAGTAGCGAGACGATACTTAAGGATTAAACAGCCTTGGCGGCAATTGTTACATGAGGGGAGATTTCGCGCTATTTCTTATAGCGATACAAGCCACGGGCTAGCAGGAGAATACCCTTGCTGCCCACAAGGAAAAAACATACCCCTTAAAGATAAGTGGGTGATTCCACGGGCCAAGGCAGAAATACGTTGTCCATGTACTGGAGTAAGTGCCGGTTTCGCCTCACCTTGGCAGCAATTTGCGATTCAAACCTACGGCTTTGTCGTCCCAAACGCCTCGAAAGTTCCACGGTGAGCAGATTGTCCTATCAAAGTAGATAGCTGACAAAACGAATTGCCCACTATCGCCAAAAAGCCACGTTTGGCATCCGGACAGAGAACGATCAATAAAGCGTGCTAGTGCTTGGGCAGGGGAGGGAGTGCCGAGAAACGGGCACATGGGACTGGGTTTATATCCAATACTAAGCAAACACCCAGATTTCCGCCGAACAGCCTGGCCGCCGCAGTCGGGTCGGGTCGGGTCGGGTCGGGTCGGGTCGGGTCGGGTCGGGTCGGCATAGGTTTCAGCATCAACCCTGATCTTTCAATGTTTTTACTCTGCTCAAGCTATTTTTATCAACCTGCGGCAAGCAAGCTTTATCCAATAAATACAGAAAGGAATTAAGAAATCTCTAAATAAAAATTCTGAATCATGGATAAAAACAAACCCAGAGCATTGATTAATTTCTATTTTCTTGAAAAAACATAAAAATCAGGAAATATTCTTATTTATAAAAAACAAACAAGAAAAATAATTCAGAAAAAATAAAAATAATAATTTTATTATTAGAAATTTATCAATTGAATAAAAATAAAGATTGGGAGCAAAAACAAACCACGCTCAGTGAATCACAAAAACAAGGGTTTGTTAGATAAAGAAAACAAATTACGGTCGTGATGAGTCGACTTATCCACAGGTCTGGATAAAAAAGAAATCCACAATCTTATTAACAAAACAGATTAAACCAAAAATGGAAATATAGAACTGGTTGAAATAAGCGCTTAATAAGAAAGTGAATAATTTGTGGATATTATAAAGGCTTAATCCGTATCCCAAAACCGGGTTCATGAGAACACCTGCATCCGCCCACCCTGGTCTCCCAAACAGGCGAAGTTCGGCCAGAAAATCGGTCAAGAACGGGGCAAAAAAGCTATATTTAAGGCAGCTACTGGCTCTGGCCCCCTGTGGATAAGCTCCAAGAAGGCCTGCTGTGGACCTGCTGTGGATGAAAGGGGGATAAGTTGCCTGTCTGGCCGGGCCTCAAATTTTGTCCAGTTTCGGTCCACCGACTCCAACGGGGTGGTGCACAGGCGAAAGTGGTCAATAAAGTACTGAAATTAAAGCTTAATTTCTATCTATGCCACTTATCCACAGACACCCATTATCCATTACCAGTTATATATATAGTTATTATTAAATAAAGATCTCTTCACCCATGCCCAACTTTCTTGTACAGCCTTTACCTGCTGGTTCTTTAGACATCATCGGTGATGTACACGGAGAGCTTCAGGCCTTGCAACAACTGATCCAAAATTTGGGTTACCAGGAAGATGGCTCTCATCCAGAGCAACGTAGCCTGATATTCGTGGGAGATTATTGTGACCGAGGTCCAAATAGCCCTGCTGTAATTGAATACCTTAAGTCCTTGATAAATAATAATAAAGCAAAAGGAATATTAGGTAATCATGAAATCAATCTACTGATAGATGATGCAAAAGATGGATCAGGTTGGTATTTTGAGCAGCGATATCAGTCAGATTTAAAGAATTACTCGCCATTTATACGTGCAAAACCTCAAAATAGAGACAAAATCCGAGAGTTTTTAAGCACACTACCCATTGCATTGGAAAGAGATGACCTAAGAATTGTGCATGCAGCCTGGAATAATCCTGCTATTGATACAATTAGATCGGTTAAAAACGAAGATTTTCTTGATTTTTTCTTTGAATGTGAGCGTAAAGCTGATACTTATGCAGAAAAAAAAGGAATTCTAAATAAATATCTAGCTGCAAAACAAGAATGGAAAGAAAAAATTGAAGACCCAAAGGCCCTGATACCTTTGTTGCAGGCCTACATTGACTACGACTTGGTCAAAAATGACTTCAACCCCATCCGTTTGCTGACTTCCGGCACTGAAGGACCCGCAGATCGTCCGTTTTTTGCTGGCAACCGTTGGCGTTTTTCCGACCGAACTCCTTGGTGGAACAACTACCAGGACGATATTCCTGTCGTTTTTGGCCACTATTGGCGCCAGCTTTTTCCTCAACCAACAGCGAAAATGTCTAAATATTCCTTATTATTCAAAGATATAGATCCATTTTCCTGGCATGGAGCAAAGAAAAATACATTTTGCGTGGATTTTTCCGTAGGAGCTCGTTGGCGCGATCGCCGCAAGGACCAGGCACCTGAAGGCTCCGCTTTTCACCTGGCTGCTTTGCGTTGGCCAGAGAAAATCATCATGACAGACACTGGATTTATCCAAGCAACCCGGTAAATTCACTTTATATTCCGCTGTTACAATTTTCTTTGCTGTGGATAAGCTCTAGGAAGGGCATTGTGAACAGGGTGTGGATACATAAGGCATAAGTAGGTACTTCTTTGTGAAGTCTAAAAGTTGTACCTAAACCATCCACCGGTAAGCGTTAGATCTATCCCCGGAAAAAAAAGCGCTAAGCTCTTGTTTTAACGCTGCTAAAGACACTTGTTCGACTTATCAACAGGGCTCCATCCAATAATTCCAATAAAAGATTTAAGTGCTTGTTATATAAGATAAGTTCAACTCTCTGCAGGCCAGCTCCATGCCCTTTGCAAGCTAAAAGTTCTCGACTAAGATGCAGTCCATGAACAAAAATCACGATCTCGCTCAAAGCTGGCTTATGCGGCTTTTGCATACAGAAATCTGAGCGTCAAAGGCTGAAAATTTATTTTCAGAACCGTACAAGATCGACTTTGTCGTCTGTTCCCGGAGTTTTCTTTCAACATGAGAAAAACTCAAACAAAGGAATGGGTTGGCAAAAGAGGGGTGTTCTACCTGGACTACATGTTTGGCCAAGAGTTTGCTATGGCTGCAGGGATTGCTGCGCCTGGAGCTTGTACTAGGTCAATCTTGTTTGAATTTTTGACTTATCCACATTTTGTGGGTAAAGCGTTGGTTTGTGCTTGCTCGTATTTTGTGGTGCTCGAAGAGGCTTGGTGACCTGTGTATTTTCACAGTTGCAAAGTCTGTTCAAAGCTTGTGATATTGAAATAAGTCCTTGTTTTATATCTATATTTTTTGTGGTTTTAACTTTGAGGCCTGTTTTTTGGCAAGCCACATGAACTGAAACAGGAAGGCCTGCGAGCTGGCTGATTTTTACTTTTCTCAAAGGAAAAGAAGCGATAACTGGGCAAAAAATCAGGTTTACCCCCAAAGTTATCAACAGGACAGCGCTGGAAGGCTGTATTGCCCGTTTCACGTTTGGCGTTCTATGGGGCACAAGATGCGGGTTTTGTGGTTTGCGGTAGATGGTTTGTGCTTCGGACAATGCTTACTGTTTTACGTCGCCGTTGCAGGGCTTGTGTGACAGATTTAGGCAAGATTGCGATGACTGCACTTGTCCACAAAAATCAGGACACAAAAAAACCGCCTGACGGCGGTTTGATGAAGGTAGGGAAAAAAGCCTTTAGACCTTTTTCAGGCGTTCAATAGCCTGGTCCAGGGTGTTGAGCTGCTTGGCAAAGCAAAAACGCAGCAAACGATGGTTAGCCTGCTCAGAATTGGGATTCAGGTAGAAGGCAGACACGGGGATCGCGCCTACGCCATAGTTCTGGTTCAAATGCTTGGCAAAATCCAGCTCGGACAGCTCCGAAATGTGTTCGTAGCTGGCTAGCAAGAAGAAAGTCCCTTCACTGGGCATAGGAGTGAAACGGGTGTTCTGCAGACCTTGATGCAAATGATCGCGTTTTTCCTGGTAGAACGCGGGCAGACTCTCCCAGGTGGCTGGATCCTGCATATAGGTGGCTAAACCAGCCTGTAAGGGGCTAGGAACGGTAAAGACGGTGTATTGGTGGACCTTGCGAATTTCCGTGCTGAGACTGGCAGGAGCACAGCAGTAGCCTACTTTCCAACCTGTGGCGTGGAAGGTTTTGCCAAAGGAAGAAACGATTACTGCTCGTTCTGCCAGGAGAGGGCGGGTAGCAAGACTTAGATGCTCTTTCTGATCGAAGGTCAGGTGTTCATAGACCTCATCGGACAAGATGATCAAGGAAGGATGTTTTTCTACAATCTGCTCCAACGCGTCCAGATCCTGGGGCTGCAAGATGGTGCAGGTTGGGTTGTGTGGGAAATTGATCACCAGCATACGGGTCTTACTGGTAATGGCTTGCTCCACTCGGTCCCAGTCAACGCGGTAGTAGGGTACAGCCTCGCTAGGCGCTGTCATGGGGACAGCCACAGGGGTACCTCCGGCCAGCTCGATGGCGGGGATATACAGATCGTAGAAGGGCTCGATTACGACGACCTCATCGCCTGTGTGCACAAAAGCCTGGAAACTGGCCATTAAGGCCTCAGTAGCGCCACTGGTGACGGTGATTTCCGTATCCACGTTGTAAAGGCGGCCATACCGAGCCTGCGTCTTGCTGGCAATGGCGGCTCGCAGGGCAGGGTAACCAGCCATGGCAGGGTATTGGTTGATGCCATCCAGCATGGCCTGGTGCACAGCCTCAATCAGGGCTGGATCCGGATTGAAGTCTGGAAAGCCCTGGCCCAGGTTAATGGCCTTATGCTCCAGAGCCAGCTGGCTCATGGTGGTAAAGATGGTGGTGCCCACAGAAGGGAGCTTGGATGTGATCTGCATGGGTCTACTGATATGAATAATAAAAATGCACCCGCGCTTCAGATTTGAGTAAAAAGTTGGGTGGCGAAGTATCAGACAAATTCTTGTCGAAAATACCATAGATTCTGCGCGTATCTGTTGATCGTGGAACTGACCACTCAGGATCGGTTTCTTACATTGATATAGCTATTGCCTATATAGGTTCCGAGCCCGGCTTCTCCTGCTGTTTTGCTTCCTCAGCTCTCGCGCTGCAGGCTCGTCTTGTAGCCACGGGAATTTTCTGGCTAGACCTGTGTCTTAACTTCGGCCTCTCGATTAAGTCCCAGGTTTTAAGCTAGGCGTTAAAGGTGCTGCTGTTGTTTCTTCAAAGTATCTGTCGTCTCAAGTAAATCCTGTTCTATCTGGATAGCTGTCTTTTTGCGCATAGGACACTTTTTTCTTGTAGCCAAGGTAGTCGGATTACATAATCGACGCCTTATATTTTCCGCAGGCCAGCGGAAATTTTCTTATCGCCACACTGTAGAACGGTGGATGTGGTCCTCAGGCAGTATTTCTTTTTATTGCTCTGTTATCCACAATTTTGCTGCCTGCTTGGGCTGCTTTTATCCACCTATTGTGAGGTACTGGCTTAGATAGCCCCTTTTAGGGGATTTAAGAGTGATAAGCGCGCCTTTTATGGCTTCGCTCCGTGGGGAGTTCTGGCTGAAGAAAATCTTTGCAAGCGCTGCCTGTGCTTCCCAAGGTGGCCTGGGGATAAAAAAGCGTCCCTTTCTCCACAAAGTTATCCACAGTGGTATTTACGCAAAAAACTGTGTTCCACGTGGAACAGATATTGGTTCCATGTGTTTCACGTGGAACATACTCCGCTGGTAATCGTATAATTGATTTTTATTTTTTAGCTGTTCTGACATGATTTATCCCGAAGAGTTTGACGTTATTGTCATAGGCGGCGGACATGCTGGTACCGAAGCGGCTTTAGCGGCAGCTCGAACCGGCGTGTCTACCTTATTGTTAACCCATAATATGGATACCTTGGGGCAGATGTCCTGCAACCCTTCTATTGGGGGGATTGGGAAGGGGCATTTGGTCAAGGAAGTGGATGCGCTGGGCGGGGCAATGGCGTTGGCTACCGACCACGCCGGTATTCAATTCCGTACTCTGAATAGCTCCAAAGGTCCGGCCGTGCGCGCCACTCGTGCTCAGGCGGACCGGTCTTTGTACCGTAAGGCTATTCGCGAGGTTCTACAAAACCAACCCAACCTGATGGTGTTCCAGCAATCAGTCGAAGACTTGATTGTGGAAGGTGATCGGGTCGTGGGTGCTGTGACCAAGATTGGCTTGGAATTCAAAGCCAAATCTGTGGTTCTGACAGCAGGCACTTTTTTGAATGGTCTGGTCCACGTAGGCCTGAATAATTATTCTGCGGGCCGGGCAGGGGATCCGCCGTCCATCAGCTTGGCGCATCGTTTGCGGGAACTGCAGTTACCGCAAGGGCGGTTGAAGACAGGGACCCCTCCGCGTATTGATGCAAACACCATCGATTTCTCCCGCCTGGAAGTCCAACCTGGCGATAGCGATCCGATTCCGGTGTTCTCTTATATGGGCGATGTTTCCATGCATCCTCAGCAGATGCCGTGCTGGATTACGCACACCAACGAACGTACCCACGACATCATCCGTTCCGGGTTGGATCGCTCGCCCATGTATAGCGACCAAGGCACTATCGAAGGCATTGGTCCGCGTTACTGCCCGTCTATCGAAGACAAGATTCATCGCTTTGCGGACAAGAGCAGCCACCAAGTGTTTTTGGAGCCTGAAGGCTTGAGCACGACCGAGATCTACCCTAATGGTGTCTCGACCAGCTTGCCTTTCGATATCCAGTTGGCTATGGTGCGCAGCCTGCCTGGTTTGGAAAATGCCCGCATCATGCGTCCAGGTTACGCGATTGAATACGATTATTTTGACCCTCGATCCCTGTACCCCACGCTGGAGACCAAACAGATTCGTGGCTTGTTCTTTGCCGGTCAGATCAATGGCACGACAGGTTACGAAGAAGCCGCCGCTCAGGGCTTGTTGGCCGGGGTGAATGCAGCGCGTTTGGCACAAGAGAAAGAGCAGTGGTATCCACGTCGCAACGAAGCCTATCTGGGTGTGTTGGTAGACGATTTGATTACCCGTGGGGTGACCGAGCCTTACCGTATGTTCACGTCTCGTGCCGAATACCGTTTGAGTCTGCGGGAGGATAATGCCGACCAGCGATTGACTGAAATTGGCCGGGAGTTGGGCCTGGTGGATGATGCCCGTTGGGATCATTTCAATCGTAAACGTGATGCGGTTGCACGTGAAATTGAACGCTTGAAAGGTACCTGGGTGAACCCTCGCAATTTGCCTGCCGAACAAGCAAATGCACTGTTAGGTAAAAATATCGAACGGGAATACTCCTTCTTCGATTTGCTCAAGCGGCCCGAAGTGGACTATGCCAAGTTGATGGCCGTGCTGAATGACCAAGGCATGCCTGTAGCAGGCCCAGGTCTGGAAGATCCGGTGCATGTGGAGCAGGTGGAAATTCAGGTGAAGTATGCGGGCTATGTGGCGCGTCAGCAGGATGAGGTGACTCGCCAGGCAGCACTGGAAGAGCAAGCCATTCCAGAGGACCTGGATTACGACGACATCAAGGGATTGTCGATTGAGGTGCGCCAACGCTTGAAGGCAGCCAAGCCTTTAACCATTGGCCAGGCCGGGCGTGTTCAAGGTGTGACACCTGCGGCGGTTTCTTTATTGTTGGTACACCTGAAGCGCAAGCAAAAGAACAAACAAACGGCATGAGCGATATTTTTTCAAAACGCCTGAATCAGGCCCTGCTGGATTTGGGTCTGGATCAGGACCCTGTCCTGGTACGCAAGCTACTGGATTATATAAATCAATTGCAGCGTTGGAACCGTACCTATAATCTGACCGCCCTGCGTGACCCAGATCAAATGCTGGTGCAACACATTTTTGATAGCCTGTCGATTGTCCGTCCGTTTCAGAACTATCTGGCCGGCAACAATACACAGACACAAGAATCGGTAAAGATTGTAGATGTAGGTTCAGGGGCAGGTTTGCCGGGAGTTGTTTTGGCAGCATCATGTTCCACGTGGAACATTAGCTGTATTGATGCTGTCGAGAAAAAAATGGCATTTGTTCGACAAATGGTTGGTGCTTTGGCTCTGCCCAATTTGTCGGCGATGCATGTGCGTGTAGAGCAGCTGGAACCCATGCAGGCAGATATTGTGGTTTCCCGAGCTTTTTCTTCGCTGCTTGATTTCGTAAATTTGGCAGGCAGGCATGTTCGTCCAGGTGGACGCATTGCGGCTATGAAGGGTAAAGAACCTGATCAAGAAATAGCGGCATTGCAATCTGAAAGTAACTGGCGGGTCGAACGAATAGAATCATTAACCGTACCGGAGCTAGAGGCACAGCGTTGTCTAGTGTGGTTGGTGCAGCAAGGATAATCATGAGTAAAAAAGACGATAAATCTCCCCGTGCCTATGTGTTTTGTATTGCGAACCAAAAGGGCGGGGTTGGCAAGACGACCACAGCAATTAATTTGGCAGCTGCTCTTGCTGTGCTGAAGAAAAAGGTTTTATTGATTGACCTGGATCCTCAGGGCAATGCCACCATGGGTAGTGGTATTGATAAAAACAGCCTGTCTGGTAATTTGTACCAAGTTCTGATTGGCGACGAAAGCATTGCTAACGTAAAGATGCATTCAGAAACAGGTGGCTATGACGTCCTGCCTTCCAATAGGGAGCTGTCGGGCGCAGAAATCGACCTGATCCAGATGCAAGAGCGTGAGCAACAACTTAAACAGGCTCTGGCTCAGGTGTTGGACGATTACGATTTTGTGCTGATCGACTGCCCGCCTACCTTGTCCTTACTGACGTTAAATGGTTTGGCCAGTGCTCACGGGGTCATCATCCCCATGCAGTGCGAGTACTTTGCGCTGGAAGGGCTGTCGGATCTGGTCAACACGGTTAAACGGGTCTATCGCAATATCAACCCGGATTTGGAGTTGATTGGTTTGCTGCGGGTGATGTTTGATGGCCGCGTAACTTTGCAGCAGCAAGTCTCCAATCAGATCGAGACACACTTTGGCGATAAGGTGTTCAAGACGGTGGTGCCACGTAACGTACGTTTGGCTGAAGCGCCAAGCCACGGTATGCCAGGTATTGTGTATGACAAGAACTCCCGGGGTGCCAAGGCCTATATGGACTTTGGTAAAGAGCTGATCAAGCGCTTGAAGAAAGAATCCCGCAGCGACAAGGCATAAGGCACACAAGAATCAATAGGAATGTAAGCATGGCTACACGAAAACCAAAAGGTCTAGGTCGAGGCTTGGATGCCTTGCTCGGCGCAGACGCAGGCGCTATCGCAACCATCGGGAAAAAGGGCGAAGCGACGGTGAGCGATGGCCCACCTTCCAACCTGCCCGTCAAACTGCTCAAGGCTGGGGTGTATCAGCCGCGTACTCGCATGGACGAGGGCGCCTTGAACGAGCTGGCCGAGTCCATTCGCGCACAAGGCGTGATGCAGCCTATTCTGGTGCGTCCTCTGTCGGGTAAGGACAAGGGCAAATACGAAATCATCGCCGGTGAACGTCGTTTCCGTGCGTCGCAAATTGCTGGTCTGGAAGAAGTGCCCGTTCTGGTGCGCGAGGTAGGCGACGAGAACGCCGCCATCATGGCACTGATCGAGAACATCCAGCGTGAAGATCTGAATCCGCTGGAAGAGGCGCAAGGTGTGAAGCGTTTACTGGACGAGTTCGGTCTGACTCATGAGCAGGCCGCTCAGGCGATTGGCCGTTCGCGTTCGACCACCAGCAACCTGCTGCGTCTGATCAACCTGGCAGAGCCTGTGCAGATCATGCTGCTGGCCGGCGACATCGATATGGGTCACGCTCGTGCCTTGCTGGCTGTGGACGCTGCCCGTCAGATCATGTTGGCCAACGAGGTGATTGCCCGCCGTCTGTCGGTACGTGAAACCGAGAAGCTGGTCGCCCGTGCTTTGCACGAGGATGACGAGCCTGCCAGCAAGCAGGCCCAGAGCAAGGCGAACCGCAATGGCGACGTACAGCGCTTTGAAAAGGTGCTGTCTGACCACCTGGGTACCAAGGTGACCTTGAAGGTCGGTGCCAAGGACAAGGGCCAGTTGCAGATCGCTTTCCATGGCTGGGAGCATTTGAATGCTTTGCTGGAAAAGCAGGGGCTGTCGTCCTTGCTGGAGCAAACGGACGATTAAGTCAGGCCCGCGCCACGCTGAAAGCGATGCAGTTGATGTAGAAAAGCCGACCTCAGGTCGGCTTTTTCCTTGCCATGCCCCGTGTTTTGCTACTGAGCAGTATTTGGCTGAAAAAAAGAAGCAGCTGGTGGGAGATGAACTGGAACAACTTCTGGAATGATGGATTGCTCCTTCTTAAGTAAAGTTCATCAGCAATCCAAGCTTCTTTCTGGAGGTAGTTCATGGCTGCAAGGTTTTCAGATTGCTTGCTTGCTTGTGCCCCGGCCAGTGGAAAACAGCAAGAGGAACTCCAAGCAAGTCAGGGAACAGAGCAGGGAAGACGTCCGAGAGCCGGATTAAAAGTGAAAAATCCGGTTTCGTATCTTTTGCTTACAAAAATAAGCGCTGAAAACAGAAAAAAATCTATGTGTTTACCCGTATTTCACCGTGATTTCCCAGTTTTGAAAGCATTCAAAAGCGGCATGTCTAACGCCTGAAAACAGTGACAAAACCAGTAAGAAAAGCACCCAAAATCCAGTTTTTTTAAAAAATTCATCGAATTATTCAGTTTTCTTCCCAAAAGGCTTGACGACCTCTTAAAACATGTCCATAATTCGATTTTCGCTTCGGGTGGGATGTCCGAGTGGTTAAAGGAGGCAGACTGTAAATCTGTTGGCCCTGCGCCTACGTTGGTTCGAATCCAACTCCCACCACCAGCACTTTTCTAGAGTCAGCCAGCAAGGCGACTTTAGGAGAGGGTGAAGAAAAGTCTGCGGGTGTAGCTCAATGGTAGAGCAGAAGCCTTCCAAGCTTAAGACGAGGGTTCGATCCCCTTCACCCGCTCCAGGTAAAAATCTTTAGCCACTCTCGGCTGAAGTTGAATGCCCATGTGGCTCAGTGGTAGAGCACTCCCTTGGTAAGGGAGAGGTCACGCGTTCGATCCGCGTCATGGGCACCACATCTCTCTTCTCTATATCGTTCTATCCCTTCAGGAGTCTGCCATGGCTAAAGGCAAGTTTGAACGGACTAAACCGCACGTCAACGTCGGTACTATCGGTCACGTTGACCACGGTAAAACCACTCTGACCGCTGCAATCTGCACGGTTCTGTCCAAGGCATACGGCGGCGAAGCGCGCGATTACTCGCAGATCGACAACGCCCCTGAAGAAAAAGCACGTGGTATCACCATCAGCACGTCGCACGTTGAGTACGAAACGCCTAACCGTCACTACGCTCACGTTGACTGCCCCGGCCACGCTGACTACGTCAAGAACATGATTACCGGTGCTGCCCAGATGGACGGCGCTATTTTGGTTTGCTCGGCCGCTGACGGCCCAATGCCCCAGACTCGCGAGCACATCCTGCTGAGCCGTCAGGTTGGCGTTCCTTACATCATCGTGTTCCTGAACAAGGCCGACATGGTTGATGACGAAGAGCTGATCGAACTGGTTGAAATGGAAGTTCGCGAACTGTTGTCCAAGTACGACTTCCCTGGCGACGACACCCCGATCATCAAGGGTTCGGCCAAACTGGCTCTGGAAGGCGACGAAGGCCCACTGGGCAGCCAAGCCGTTCTGGCTCTGGCCGAAGCGCTGGACAGCTACATTCCTACGCCTGAGCGTGCCGTTGACGGTACGTTCCTGATGCCTGTTGAAGACGTGTTCTCGATCTCCGGCCGTGGTACGGTTGTGACCGGTCGTATTGAGCGCGGCATCATCAAAGTCGGCGAAGAAATCGAAATCGTGGGTATCAAAGACACGGTCAAGACCATTTGTACCGGCGTTGAAATGTTCCGCAAACTGCTGGACCAGGGCGAAGCTGGCGATAACGTCGGTCTGCTGCTGCGTGGTACCAAGCGTGAAGACGTGGAACGTGGTCAGGTTCTGGCCAAACCCGGTTCGATCAAGCCACACACCGACTTCGACGCCGAGGTGTACATTCTGTCCAAAGAAGAAGGTGGTCGTCACACTCCTTTCTTCAAGGGCTACCGTCCTCAGTTCTACTTCCGTACGACTGACGTGACCGGCACCATCGAGCTGCCAGAAGACAAGGAAATGGTTCTGCCAGGCGACAACATTTCGATGAAAGTGTCCCTGATCGCTCCTATCGCCATGGAAGAAGGTCTGCGCTTCGCTATTCGCGAAGGCGGCCGTACCGTTGGCGCTGGCGTGGTTGCAAAAATCATCAAGTAAAAAAAGAGTAGTAATTTTGGGCGAAAGAGGTTAATATCCTCTTTTGCCTAAAAGCCAAACGTAGCAAAGTAACGCGCTACGGTTTGTCAAGGTATAGGGGTATAGCTCAATTGGCAGAGCGTCGGTCTCCAAAACCGAAGGTTGAGGGTTCGATTCCTTCTGCCCCTGCCACCACAGTCACTCGCCACCACCTCGCGTGGCGTCACTCGTCGGAATATGTCGAATACCAACGTAGAAACCGTTAACCGAGGTTCCGAGCGCATCAAGCTGGGCCTAGCGGTCCTAGTCGTCGCCGCCGGTATTGTTGGCTATTCCGTTCTGGATGGCCAAAATTCACTGGTTCGCGCTGGGGTATTTGTTGCCAGCTTAATCGTCGCCGTATTGATCATCTGGTTTAGCGATACAGGCCGCCGCCTGGTCGCTTTTTCTCGTGATGCCTACACGGAAGTGCGTCGCGTTCACTGGCCATCCCGTAAAGAAGCAACGCAAATGACGGGTATCGTCTTTGTGTTTGTTGCCGTTATGGCCATCTTGTTGTGGCTGATTGACAAAGGGCTCGGCTGGATCATTTATGGCCTGTTGCTGGGCTGGAAATAAAGGGCACACATGAGCAAACGCTGGTATGTGGTTCACGTTTATTCCGGCATGGAAAAAAGCGTGCACAAAGCTCTGGTGGAGCGCATTGAACGCGCTGATCTCCAAGAAGCGTTTGGTCGCATTCTGGTTCCATCGGAAGAAGTCGTTGAAGTAAAGAACGGCAAGAAATCAATTACAGAGCGACGTATTTACCCTGGTTACGTTCTGGTCGAGATGGCCTTGACCGACGAAACCTGGCACTTGGTAAAAAGTACGCCGCGAGTCACCGGCTTTTTGGGCGGTTCCGGTAACCGTCCCGCTCCCATCTCCGAGCGCGAAGTGGAAAAAATCCTGTCGCAAATGGAAGAGGGCGTTGAGAAGCCACGGCACAAAGTGCTGTTCGAGGTTGGCGAACTGGTACGCGTCAAGGACGGTCCGTTTGCAGACTTTAACGGTAACGTCGAAGAAGTTAACTACGAGAAAAACAAGGTTCGTGTCACCGTTACTATTTTCGGTCGCGCCACCCCCGTTGAACTCGATTTCGATCAAGTCGAAAAGACCTGATTAATTACAACCCCCGGGAAGCCTGTCGCATCATGTGCCAGGCGTCATCACCCGCAAGGAGCTAAGCATGGCGAAGAAAATCGTCGGCTTTATCAAGCTGCAAGTCCCAGCTGGTAAGGCAAACCCATCCCCTCCAATCGGTCCAGCGCTGGGTCAGCGCGGTCTGAACATCATGGAATTCTGCAAGGCGTTCAACGCCCAGACACAGGGTCTGGAACCCGGTCTGCCAATTCCTGTGGTGATCACCGCTTTTGCTGACAAGAGCTTCACGTTCATCATGAAGACTCCTCCAGCAACCATCCTGATCAAAAAGGCTGCTGGTATCAAATCCGGTTCTGCACGTCCTAACGTGGATAAAGTCGGTACGCTGACCCGCGCTCAGGCTGAAGAAATCGCCAAGACCAAACAACCCGACCTGACCGCTGCCGATCTGGACGCCGCTGTGCGTACCATCGCTGGTAGCGCTCGCAGCATGGGCATCAACGTTGAAGGGGTGGTGTAAGTCATGGCTAAAGTAAGCAAACGCGCAGCCGCTATTGCTGCCAAGATCGACCGCAACAAGTTCTACCCTGTGGCCGAAGCTCTGGCCCTGGTGAAAGATACTGCCACTGCCAAGTTCGACGAATCCATCGATATCGCTGTTCAGCTGGGCATTGATCCTCGTAAGTCCGACCAACTGGTCCGTGGCTCCGTGGTTCTGCCTGCTGGTACCGGTAAAACCGTGCGTGTTGCCGTTTTCGCCCAAGGCGAAAAAGCCGACGCCGCTCGTGAAGCTGGTGCTGACATCGTTGGTCTGGACGACCTGGCTGAGCAAATCAAAGCCGGTCAGATGGACTTTGACGTTGTGATCGCTTCGCCTGACACCATGCGTGTTGTCGGTACCCTGGGTCAGGTTCTGGGCCCTCGTGGCCTGATGCCAAACCCCAAGGTTGGTACTGTGACTCCTGACGTTGCTACGGCTGTTAAGAACGCCAAGGCTGGTCAAGTTCAATACCGTACTGACAAGGCCGGTATCATTCACAGCACCATTGGTCGCGCTTCGTTCAACGTTGAACAGCTGCAGACCAACCTGGTTGCCCTGGTTGACGCCTTGAACAAGGCTCGTCCAGCCGCTGCCAAGGGTGTTTACCTGCGCAAGGTTGCCGTGTCCTCCACCATGGGTGGCGGTGCACGTGTTGAAATTGCATCTCTGACTGTTTAATCAACAGTTAGAAAAAAAGAACTTTGGGCTGTGATCCTGTTTACAGGGTCACTGCTGTCAAAGACCGTTGGAGCAGTTGGCTGACTTGTCATCTCACTGCTTAATCGGGGCAGAACGTCCCATCCAACGTAGACGGCGCCCGTGGAAGAATTCGTTATAGAACTCGTCCAGGTGCGCCGCATTCGGTTGATGTTGGGAAGCCTTCCCGACATCGTTTGAAGGAGTGTTCAACCGTGAGTCTCAATCGTGAAGAGAAAGCGGTAGTCATCGAAGAAGTCACTGCCGAACTGGCAAAGGCCCAATCGATCATTATCGCCGAGTACCGTGGTCTGGACGTCGCTTCTGCTACCGTATTGCGCAAAAAAGCGCGTGAGTCTGGCGTCTACCTGCGTGTGTTGAAAAACACCCTGGTTCGTCGTTCGTTGGCAGGTACCTCGTTTGACGGTATCTCCAGCCAGCTCGTGGGTCCTCTGATGTACGCCATCAGTGAAGATCCCGTTGCTGCGGCGAAAGTCGTTGCAGATTTTGCCAAGACCAATGACAAATTGGTCATCATGGGCGGTGCGCTGCCCAATAGCGTTCTGAATGCTGATGGTGTTAAGGCTCTGGCCACAATGCCCTCGCGCGAAGAATTGCTGGCGAAACTGCTGGGCACCATGCAAGCACCTATCGCTACTTTTGTGCGTACGCTTAACGAAGTTCCCACCAAGTTTGTTCGCGGCCTGGCGGCTGTGCGCGATCAGAAAGAAGCTGCGTAAGCAGTTTTCCTTCAGGAAACTTCGTCGTTGCGAACGACAACCAAACCTGGCATTTACCTAATATCTGGAGTTCTTAAAAATGGCTACTAAAGCTGAAATCCTTGACGCCATCGGCGCAATGTCCGTGCTCGAACTGTCCGAGCTGATCAAAGAAATGGAAGAAAAATTCGGTGTGTCGGCTGCTGCCGCCGCTGTTGCTGTTGCAGCTCCTGCTGCTGGTGGCGCTGCTGCTGCCGCTGAAGAGCAAACCGAATTCACCGTGTTCCTGGCTGACGTTGGCGCAAACAAAGTTAGCGTCATTAAAGTCGTGCGCGAAATCACCGGTCTGGGCCTGAAAGAAGCCAAAGACTTGGTTGACGGTGCTCCTAAGGCTGTTAAAGAAGGCTTGTCCAAAGCTGATGCTGAAGACGCTCAGAAGAAGCTGGAAGAAGCTGGCGCCAAGATCGAGCTCAAGTAAGAGTATCGATAGATGCCCGGGAATGCGTTTCAAGCCTTCCCGGGCTTTTGCGTTTCCAGAAAACCCATGATTTTTAATTAGTATTGTAGAAAGTCGGGTTTTTTAGAGTCGTAAACCAGGGCCGTGGTTGACGGTCCGTGTAACCCTTGAGTCGGAGTGCTCATGCCTTATTCGTACACCGAAAAAAAGCGCATACGCAAGAGCTTCGCCAAACGTGAAGACGTACAGCAGGTTCCTTACCTGTTGGCTACCCAGCTGCATTCTTTCAGAACCTTCTTGCAGAAGGACACGCTGCCTTCTCAGCGTAAGGTTGAAGGCTTGCAGGAAGCTTTCAGTTCCATATTTCCAATAGTAAGCCATAACCAAATGGCGCGGCTAGAGTTCGTGAGCTATACGCTCGGCGAGCCGGTGTTCGACGTCAAAGAGTGTCAACTTCGTGGTTTGACCTATGCTTCCCCCTTGCGGGCGAAGGTTCGTCTGGTCCTTATGGACCGCGAGGTGAGCAAGCCTACCGTCAAGGAAGTAAAAGAGCAAGAAGTCTACATGGGCGAAATGCCCCTGATGACTGATAACGGCTCTTTTGTGATCAACGGTACCGAACGAGTCATCGTTTCCCAGCTGCACCGTTCCCCCGGCGTGTTCTTTGAACACGACCGCGGTAAAACGCACAGCTCGGGTAAGTTGCTGTTCTCGGCTCGCGTGATTCCTTACCGTGGTTCCTGGCTGGACTTCGAGTTCGATCCCAAGGACATTCTGTTCTTCCGTATCGACCGTCGTCGCAAGATGCCTGTGACTATCTTGCTGAAGGCCATTGGCCTGACGCCAGAACAGATCCTGGCCCACTTCTTCGAGTTCGATCACATCGAACTGCACCAGGAAGGTGGCAAGCTGCAATTCGTTCCAGAACACTGGAAGGGCGAGGTTGCCCGTTTCGACATTACCGACCGTGATGGTCGCGTACTGGTTGAAAAGGACAAGCGTATCAATGCCAAGCATTTGCGCGACCTGCAAGCAGCCAAGATCGAATACATTTCCATCCCGGAAGATTTCCTTCTGGGTCGTGTGCTGGCCAAGAACATCATCAACGCCGAAACCGGCGAGGTGATTGCCAACGCCAACGACGAAATTACCGAATCCATTCTGGCCGAAATGCGCGCAGCCAATGTGCGTGATTTCGAGACCCTGTACGTCAACGAACTGGATCAGGGCGGCTTTATCTCCCTGACCCTGCGCACGGACGAAACAGCGGATTCCAATGCTGCCCGCATCGCGATCTATCGCATGATGCGTCCCGGCGAGCCACCAACCGAAGAAGCGGTTGAGGCTTTGTTCAACCGTCTGTTCTACAGCGAAGAGTCCTACGACTTGTCGCGCGTGGGTCGCATGAAGGTGAACAGCCGTCTGGGCCGTGGTGACAGCATTGAAGGTCCCATGACCCTGACCGACGAAGACATTCTGGACACCATTCAGGTGCTGGTGAATCTGCGTAACGGCCGCGGTCAGATCGACGATATCGATCACCTGGGTAACCGTCGTGTTCGTTGCGTGGGCGAATTGGCTGAAAACCAGTTCCGCGCCGGTCTGGTGCGTGTGGAACGTGCCGTCAAGGAACGTCTGGGCCAGGCCGAGACCGAAAACCTGATGCCGCACGATCTGATCAACTCCAAGCCCATCTCTGCGGCTGTCAAGGAGTTCTTCGGTTCCAGCCAGCTGTCGCAATTTATGGACCAAACCAACCCGCTGTCCGAGATCACGCACAAGCGTCGTGTTTCGGCACTGGGCCCTGGTGGTCTGACTCGTGAACGTGCGGGCTTTGAGGTGCGCGACGTGCACCCAACCCACTACGGTCGCGTGTGCCCGATTGAAACGCCTGAAGGTCCAAACATTGGTCTGATCAACTCCATGGCGCTGTACGCTCGTCTGAACGAGTACGGTTTCCTGGAAACGCCTTACCGCAAGATTGTTGACGGCAAGGTCAGTGAACAGATCGATTACCTGTCGGCTATTGAAGAAAGCAATTACGTCATCGCTCAGGCTAACGCCGAGTTGACCGAAGACGGTGCCTTTGCTGACGATCTGGTTGCCTGCCGTGAAGCTGGCGAAACCATGATGACTGCGCCAGAGAACATCCATTACATGGACGTGGCTCCTTCGCAGATCGTGTCTGTGGCTGCTTCGCTGATTCCGTTCCTGGAGCACGATGACGCCAACCGAGCACTGATGGGCGCCAACATGCAGCGTCAGGCAGTTCCTTGCCTGCGCCCTGAGAAGCCTTTGGTCGGTACCGGTATCGAACGTACTGTTGCTGTTGACTCGGGTACCACCGTACAAGCCCGTCGTGGCGGTGTGGTTGTAGACGTTGACGCACAGCGCGTGGTTATTCGCGTGCACGATGACGAGAACGTGGCTGGCGAGGTCGGTGTAGATATCTACAACATGACCAAGTACACCCGTTCCAACCAGAACACCAACATCAACCAGCGTCCTATCGTCAAACGTGGCGATATCGTGGCTCGTGGTGACGTGCTGGCTGACGGCGCATCGACTGACCTGGGCGAATTGGCTCTGGGTCAGAACATGCTGATCGCCTTCATGCCCTGGAACGGCTACAACTTCGAGGACTCGATTCTGATCTCCGAGAAGGTCGTGGCTGACGATCGCTACACGTCGGTTCACATCGAAGAGTTGACGGTTGTTGCCCGTGACACGAAGCTGGGACCTGAGGATATCACCCGCGATATCAGCAACCTGTCCGAAATTCAGCTGAACCGTCTGGACGATTCCGGCATTGTGTACATCGGCGCCGAAGTGCGTGCCGACGACGTGCTGGTCGGTAAAGTGACACCCAAGGGTGAAACCCAGCTGACGCCGGAAGAAAAGCTGCTGCGCGCCATTTTTGGTGAAAAAGCCTCTGACGTTAAAGACACCTCCCTGCGCGTGCCTTCGGGCATGGTCGGTACGGTGATCGACGTTCAAGTCTTTACCCGTGAAGGTATCGAGCGTGACAAGCGTGCTCAGTCCATCATTGATGATGAACTGCGTCGCTACCGTCAGGACCTGAACGACCAGCTGCAAATCGTTGAAGACGACGCCTTTGACCGTGCCTTGAAGTTCCTGGTCGGCAAAACCGTCAACGGTGGTCCACGCAAACTGCCCAAGGGCACCGAGCTGACTGCTGATTACCTGAACGATCTGGATCGCTGGCAGTGGTTCGACATCCGTCTGGCAGACGAGCAACACGCACTGGTGCTGGAGCACACCAAGGAATCCTTGGAGCAAAAGCGTCACCAGTTCGACTTGGCTTTTGAAGAAAAGCGCAAGAAGCTCACTCAAGGCGACGAGCTGCCTCCTGGCGTGCTGAAGATGGTCAAGGTTTACCTGGCTGTTAAGCGTCGTCTGCAGCCTGGTGACAAGATGGCTGGCCGTCACGGTAACAAGGGTGTGGTTTCCCGCATCGTTCCCGTGGAAGACATGCCGCACATGGCTGACGGTACCCCTGTGGACATCGTTCTGAACCCGCTGGGCGTGCCTTCGCGTATGAACGTGGGTCAGGTTCTGGAAGTTCACCTGGGTTGGGCTGCCAAAGGTATTGGCCACCGCATCAACGACATGATGCAAGAAGAAAAGAACGTGCAGGTTTCCGAACTGCGCGCGTTCCTGGACAAGGTCTACAACACTGCCGGCAAGAAGACTCGCATCAACGAGTTGACTGACGACGAAGTGATGAACATGGCCACCAACTTGCAGAAAGGTCTGCCATTGGCTACGCCAGTGTTCGACGGTGCAACCGAGCAGGAAATCGACCAGATGTTGCGTCTGGCCTACCCTGACGACATCGCCGAGAAACTGCAGCTGGCACCACACCGCACGCAGGTTCGCCTGTTTGACGGTCGTACCGGCGAAGCCTTTGAGCGTATGGTCACCGTAGGCTACATGCACTACCTGAAGCTGCATCACCTGGTCGATGACAAGATGCACGCTCGTTCGACCGGTCCGTACTCCCTGGTTACTCAGCAGCCGCTGGGTGGTAAGGCTCAGTTCGGTGGTCAGCGTTTCGGGGAGATGGAAGTCTGGGCGCTGGAAGCGTATGGCGCCGCCTACACCCTGCAGGAAATGCTCACGGTTAAATCCGACGACATCGCCGGCCGTACCAAGGTCTACGAGAATATTGTCAAGGGTGACCACGTGATCGACGCCGGTATGCCGGAGTCCTTTAACGTTCTGGTCAAGGAAATCCGTTCCTTGTCCCTGGACATGGATTTGGAGCGTAAATAATGAAAGCGCTACTCGATCTCTTTAAACAAGTCACTCAGGACGAGCAGTTCGATGCCATCAAGATCGGCATCGCCTCGCCCGAGAAAATCCGGTCCTGGTCTTTCGGTGAAGTCCGCAAGCCAGAGACCATCAACTATCGCACGTTCAAACCCGAGCGCGATGGTCTGTTCTGCGCCAAGATTTTTGGTCCCATCAAGGACTACGAATGTCTGTGCGGCAAGTACAAGCGCCTGAAGCACCGTGGCGTCATCTGCGAGAAGTGTGGCGTTGAAGTCACCGTCTCCAAGGTGCGTCGCGAGCGCATGGGTCACATTGAACTGGCCTGCCCGGTTGCTCACATCTGGTTCCTGAAGAGCCTGCCATCCCGTCTGGGCATGGTGCTGGACATGACCCTGCGTGACATCGAGCGCGTGCTGTACTTTGAAGCATGGTGCGTCATCGAACCTGGCATGACCCCGCTCAAGCGCGGTCAGATCATGTCCGATGACGATTTCCTGGCCAAGACCGAAGAATACGGTGACGACTTCCACGCCCTGATGGGCGCGGAAGCGGTGCGCGAACTGCTGCGTACGATCGACATCGATCGCGAAGTCGAGCGCCTGCGTGCCGAACTGAAAGCCACCGGCTCGGATGCCAAGATCAAGAAGATCTCCAAGCGTCTGAAAGTGCTGGAAGGCTTCCAGAAATCCGGCATCAAGCCAGACTGGATGATCATGGAAGTGCTGCCCGTGCTGCCACCGGACCTGCGTCCGCTGGTACCGCTGGACGGCGGCCGCTTTGCCACTTCCGACCTGAACGATCTGTACCGCCGCGTTATCAACCGTAATAACCGTTTGAAGCGTCTGCTGGAACTGAAGGCACCGGACATCATCTTGCGCAACGAAAAACGTATGCTGCAAGAGTCCGTGGACTCCTTGCTGGATAACGGTCGTCGCGGTAAGGCCATGACCGGCGCCAACAAGCGTCAACTGAAGTCCCTGGCCGACATGATCAAGGGCAAGAGCGGTCGTTTCCGTCAGAACCTGCTGGGCAAGCGCGTGGACTACTCCGGTCGTTCCGTGATTGTGGTGGGTCCTCAGTTGAAGCTGCACCAGTGCGGTCTGCCCAAGCTGATGGCGCTGGAACTGTTCAAGCCTTTCATCTTCAACCGTCTGGAATTGATGGGTCTGGCTACGACCATCAAGGCAGCCAAGAAGTTGGTGGAAAGCCAGGAACCGGTGGTGTGGGACATCCTCGAAGAGGTGATCCGCGAGCATCCCGTGATGCTAAACCGTGCGCCTACGCTGCACCGTTTGGGTATTCAGGCTTTTGAACCGGTCCTGATCGAAGGTAAAGCGATTCAGCTGCACCCCCTGGTGTGTGCCGCCTTTAACGCTGACTTTGACGGTGACCAGATGGCCGTTCACGTGCCGCTGTCGCTGGAAGCCCAGCTGGAAGCGCGCACTTTGATGCTGGCCTCCAACAACGTGCTGTTCCCCGCCAACGGCGAACCATCCATCGTTCCTTCCCAGGATATCGTGTTGGGTCTGTACTATGCGACCCGCGAACTGGTAAACGGCAAGGGCGAAGGCTTGTTCATGGCCGACGTGGCTGAAGTTCAGCGCGCCTACGACAACAAGGAAGTCGAGCTGCAAACTCGTCTGACCGTCCGTATCGAAGAATTCGAGAAGGGCGAAGACGGTGAGTGGGTCAAGACCATCAAGCGTTACGAAACGACTGCTGGCCGTGCCTTGCTGTCCGAAATTCTGCCCAAGGGCATGCCTTTCACCGCACTGAACCGTGCGTTGAAGAAGAAAGAAATTTCGCGTCTGATCAACCAGTCCTTCCGTCGCTGCGGCCTGCGTGCCACCGTGATTTTTGCCGACAAGTTGATGCAGTCCGGTTTCCGTCTGGCAACTCGTGGTGGTATTTCCATCGCCATGAATGACATGGTTGTGCCTGTCGTCAAGGAAAGTATCCTGGCTCAGGCTAGCAACGAAGTTAAAGAAATTGACAAGCAGTACTCCTCGGGTCTGGTGACCGCTCAGGAACGCTACAACAACGTAGTGGACATCTGGGGCAAAGCCGGTGACCGCGTGGGTAAGGCCATGATGGAGCAACTGGCTTCCGAGCCAGTGACCAACCGTTTTGGTGAAGAAGTACGTCAAGAGTCCTTCAACTCCATCTACATGATGGCGGACTCCGGTGCTCGTGGTTCGGCTGCACAGATTCGTCAGCTGGCTGGTATGCGTGGTCTGATGGCCAAGCCTGATGGCTCCATTATTGAAACGCCTATTACCGCGAACTTCCGTGAAGGTCTGAACGTACTGCAGTACTTTATTTCGACTCACGGTGCTCGTAAGGGTCTGGCCGATACGGCGTTGAAGACGGCTAACTCCGGTTACCTGACTCGTCGTCTGGTCGACGTGACTCAAGATCTGGTCATTACCGAAGACGATTGCGGTACCAAGGGCGGCTACACCATGAAAGCCATCCTGGATGGTGGTGAGGTTATCGAGCCCCTGCGCGATCTGATTCTGGGCCGCGTGGCCTCGACCGACATCGTCAACCCTGACAATCAGGAACTGGTTATCCCCGCCGGCACCTTGCTGAACGAGGACCTGGTCGACCTGATCGACAACCTGGGTATTGATGAAGTCAAGATCCGCACTCCGCTGACTTGCGAAACCCGTCACGGCTTGTGCGCAAGCTGCTACGGTCGCGATCTGGGCCGCGGTATGCTGGTTAACCGTGGTGAAGCCATCGGTGTTATCGCTGCTCAGTCCATCGGTGAACCGGGTACTCAGCTGACCATGCGTACGTTCCACATTGGTGGTGCGGCTTCGCGTGCAGCGCTGGCAAGCTCGGTGGAAACCAAGACGGCTGGTACGGTCGGTTTTGAAATTGGTCTGCGCTATGTGACCAACGCCAAGGGCGAACGCGTTGCGATCTCCCGTTCCGGTGAAATCGTCATTTTTGACGACAACCGTCGTGAACGTGAACGCCACAAAGTGCCTTACGGTGCCACCATTACGGTGGGCGATGGTGAAGCCATCAAGGCTGGCCAGCGTCTGGCAAGCTGGGATCCGCTGACCCGTCCTATCGTGTCCGAGTACACCGGTACCGTTCGCTTCGAGAACATCGAAGAAGGCGTGACCGTGGCTCGTCAGGTGGACGAAGTGACCGGTCTGTCGACTCTGGTTGTGATCACTCCCAAGACACGTGGTGGCAAGATCACCATGCGTCCTCAGATCAAGCTGCTGAACGAGCAAGGTCAGGAGATCAAGATCGCTGGTACCGATCACATGGTCAATATCTCCTTCCCGGTGGGCGCGCTGATTACCGTTCGCGACGGTCAGCAAGTGTCCGTGGGTGAGATTCTGGCGCGTATTCCTCAGGAATCGCAAAAGACTCGAGACATTACCGGTGGTCTGCCACGTGTGGCCGAACTGTTCGAAGCTCGTTCGCCCAAGGACGCCGGCCTGCTGGCCGAAGTTACAGGTACGGTTTCCTTCGGTAAGGACACCAAGGGCAAACAGCGTCTGGTCATTACCGACCTGGACGGCGTCAGCCACGAGTTCCTGATTCCGAAGGAAAAACAGGTTCTGGCTCACGACGGTCAAGTGGTGAACAAGGGCGAGATGATTGTGGACGGCCCAGCCGATCCGCACGACATCCTGCGCTTGAAGGGTATCGAGAAGCTGGCCAACTACATTGTTAACGAAGTGCAGGACGTTTACCGTCTGCAGGGTGTGAAGATCAACGACAAGCACATTGAAGTGATTGTTCGTCAGATGCTGCGCCGCGTGAACATTGTGGATGCCGGTGATACCAACTTCATCACGGGTGAACAGGTTGAACGCTCCGAACTGCTGAACGAGAACGATCGCGTTCTGGCCGAAAACGGTATTCCAGCTACGTACGAAAACGTGCTGCTGGGTATTACCAAGGCCTCGCTGTCGACCGACTCCTTCATCTCGGCGGCTTCCTTCCAGGAAACCACCCGCGTGTTGACCGAAGCGGCCATCATGGGCAAAACCGACGATCTGCGTGGTCTGAAAGAAAACGTGATCGTGGGTCGTCTGATTCCTGCTGGTACCGGTATGGCCTTCCATTCCGCCCGCAAGGAAAAAGAAGCCTTTGAAGTGGCAGAGCGCAAAGCAGCCCGTGAACTGGAAAACCCGTTTGCATCGGCTCCTGAGCCTTCGGAAGATCCGGTCTTTGTGTCCGGTGCCTCCGAGCCCGAGCAGCAACCTGCAGCCCCAGAGGGCGATCAGGAATAAGCCAGACTTAGTGGTTCCCCACCCTGCTTATCCAGGGTGGGCCGCTACCTTCAGGTAGTCGGTTGAAACCAGATAGTTCGAGCTAAAAAAATCCCCACATGGCCAGGCCACGTGGGGATTTTTTATGGCCGTCTGGCGGCTACAAGCGGATGCGCTTAGCTACCCAGCTTGATTTCGCCAGTCATGATGCTCCAGTGACCTGGGAAGGAGCAGAAGAATGCGTAGTCTTCGCCTTCTTTCAGCTTGGAGACGTCAAAGGTTACGGAGGTGCTTTCGCCACCGCCAACCACGTCAGTGTGAGCGATCACGCGTTCGTCACCGGCTTTAACGTAGTTGTTGTCCAGACCGGCTTTCATGCCATCGGTAGCAACAGCGCTTTCATCGGCTTTCTTCGAGATAACGACGTTGTGGCCCATGGCTGCTTTAGGCAGCTTGCCAGTGTGTTTCAGGTTGATTGTGAATTCCTTGCATGTCTTGTCAACAACGATGCTCTTGGTGTTGAACTGCATGGAGTCATTGCCTTCGATGGTAACGTCGCAAGCAGCAAAAGCAGGCACGCTGGCCAATCCAAGAACGGCTGTGAAAGCGATTTTGGCAAACATTCTAGTAACTCCTTGAAAACTGACAAAAAAAGGAACGGGACACGGGGGGTGTTGTTCCGGTCTTACAGCATAGACTGTAGCGCACTCAAGGTGCTTAACAAAACAAAGACCCGGACTATTTTACCGGCTTATATCGCCGCGTCCGAGACCGTAAATGATTTGTTTTCCCATCGTTTGATGTGGCTCTAACAGCCTCACTCTATCACCTTCAGGTAGCTTGACGGCGGTGCAGATCAGGTTTCACTTTTCGGGATGTTTATTTTGTGACCAAGTGTTGAGCCACGTTGAAGAGGGCGGCAGCGGCAATCAGGCACAACAGCAGGCCACAGAGTTGTTCGATACGTGGCAAGTGCTTTTGTATACGCTGCTGCCAAAGCGGGTGCCCGATCAGAACGGTGATGAACAAGTCCCAGAGCAGAACAATTAAAAACATCCACAGACCCAGCAAGATGTGCAGGCCGGTGCCAGCGCGGCTGCTGGCCAGTACGGAGGCCAGGCTGGCGTAAAACAAGGCGTTCTTGGGATTCAGCAGCCCCGAGAGCAGGCCAAGCAGAGCATGATGCCACCAGCCACCTGTAGAGGCTTCAGAGGCCTTGATCCTTTGCCCAGCAGTGTGGTGGGCTACCTGCAGGAACGTCACGCCCAAGTACAGTAAATACAGTCCTCCAGCGCCCTGTAGCAGCACAAAGAGAGGGCTGCCAGTGCTTATCCGGGCAAAGCCCGTTAGTGCCAGGCTGATGTACAGGCCATTGGCCAGGGCGACACCGGCACACGCTCCGCTTGCGACCCAGCGTCCATGGGCCAGGGTGCTGCGGGCGATCAGGAAAAAATCGGGGCCGGGGGAAAGCAGGGCCAGGAAATGGGTGCTGGCGATCAGCAAGAACAAGGACACGGCGGTACGTCCAGGAGCAAAACTGCAGTGTGACCAGAAGTGGGGGTGCCGTATTGAATAAAAGTGCGCGCGCTTTAACTGCGGTACTGGCCCGGAGTGACACCGGTGTAGTGCTTGAAGACACGCTGAAAATGACTTTGGTCGGCAAAGCCCAGGCGATAGGCAATATCAGCCAGCTCGTCACCTTGGCGCAGGGCGTTTCGGGCCAAATTGATACGTTGGTTCAATTGCCAGCGCTGTGGAGTCAGGCCGGTATGGCGACGAAAGGCGCGAATCAGCTGGTAGCGGCTAAAACCGGTTTCCTGGGCCAGTTCGTGCAGGGGGATAGTGGCTAATTGGCCTTCAACCCAGCGATCCAGGGTTTTCTGCAAGATGGGGCTAGGTGGGGGAGCGGGTGCCAAAGGCTGGGATTGGGCTGAGCCGTGATGCAGCAAAAAGTCGATCAGGGCTGCTTCTTTGCTCAGTAGAGGAGCGGCTGAAAACAAGAGCGAGTTCAAGTCACAGTAGGCAGCATAAAGCAGCGGCTCGTGACTAACGCGGATGGGCTCCTGGGCTTGAAGTCTGAACTCTGTACTTTCCTGCCAAAGCTGCTCCAGCCACCCTGCATCCAGATGCAGCATCTGATAGCTCCAGGACTGATCTGGCAAAGGATTGCAGGCATGGCTGCGGTGCGCAGGGACAAAGACCAGAGAGCCTGGCGCAAGCTGGACCGGGCCGCCGGGTGCGCCCGTAAAGACGCTGCCACCGCCATCAACGGCGCCAATCGAGTAGGTGGGGTGGCTGTGTTCCTGATAGCAGATCCGGCTGTTGCAAGCACGTCGGCTTTCTACATAGGGCAGGGCGGCATCGCGCCAGAATTCAGTCTTCATCGGAGATAGTAATCGTGGCCAGGGAGACGATAAAGGTACAGCCTTGCTCAGGCGTGCTGTCCAGGACAATATCCCCGCCGTGTTTGTTGATCACGGTTTTCACAAAGGCCAAACCTAGTCCGCTACCCGAAGGTGCACCTTCGGTATTTTCGTGGGCTCGATGATAAGGCTCAAAAATCGTCGCCTGATTTTCTGCCGGAATTCCCCAGCCTTGATCTTTGACGAATACCTGAACGCTGTTGTTGCCCAGCACAAGGTCTATATCAATCTGGTTGCCATCCGGTCCGTACTTGATGGCGTTTTGAATCAGGTTGGTAAAGGCGCGGCGCAGCATGGGCGCATTGCCGTTCACCCAGACCAGCTCCGAGTCGTTCAAGTTCAGGCTGATAGAGCGCTTGCTGGCGCTGGCCCAAGCGTCATCCAGACAGTCTGCCAGCAGATCAAACAGGTTCAGCGGGCTCAGCACCATTTCCATGGCTTCGGCCCGTGCCAGACTGATGAAGTTGTCCACCAGTTCCAGCGTTTGTTCGGCATAGCCTTCCATCTTGTGCAGAAACTGATCTGGCGGCAGTTTGCTGTCATCCTGACGTTGCAAGCTCGTTAGTGCCAGGATGGAGTTCTGGGGCGCCCGCATATCATGCGAAATGAAGCGCAAGGTTTCTTCACGCTTGGTCTGGGCCTGGCGCAATAAATTGATGGATTTATGCAGCTGGGTCAGACGATGAGGCAGGTTACGTGTACTTAAGCCTGATAAGCGCTCGTTCAGAGCAGTTCTGACATCCGGGTATTCCAGCTGCAGCTTGTTCAGTTCTTCGGTCACCTGATTCAGGGCAGCCTCCTGACTGCGCCAGTGCCATAGCGGGTAGGCCAACAGAACAGTGATCAGGCTGGCTAGTGGCGGAATCCACAGATTGAAGCCATGCATGGCGATCCAGTTCACCAGCAGGATCGCAAAGACCAGCCCGATCAGGCTCAGCAAGGTGGCGCGTGGCGACAGATAGATCAGAACCTGACATGCCAGCAGGACTGGCAGGCAACTGGCCAGCGCAATGAACCAGGCTGGTGGGGTGCGCACCCAATGATTGCTGCGTACGGCTTGCAAGGTATTGGCCAGGATCTCAACGCCCGACATGCTGCTCATGCCGGCTTTGGACAAAGGGGTAGGAAAGGTATCGCCCAGTCCACTGCCCCAGGCTCCTACCAGCACATACTTGTCCTTGAAGAAAGAGGGCGGAATATCGCCGTTCAGGACATTGAAGTAAGGCACGGTCCGAAAGTGACCGCTGCGGCCCAGAAAGGGAATGTGGGGAATGTCTTTCTGACTGGAGTCCAGAGCTTGCAGGGCCAGATCCACATCTCCGCCTGTCATCAGCATGGCAATCGTGAAGTGCGGCAGCACACGGCCCAAGGGGGTCGTCTGCTGCAGGGCGACACGGCGCACTACCCCATCTGAATCAGGTTCGATATTGATGTAGCCCGACGCCTTGGCTGCCTGGCTGAGCACGGGAATGGCGGTATGCACGGCCTGCCGCTGAGTGTCATAGATCATTGGCAGCACAACGCGTCCGTGATGATGTATGGCCTCTGATAGAGCCAGGTCATCATCGGGGTAAGCTGGGTTGGGCTCCTGAAAAACCAGATCGATGCCGACAGCACGAGCCTGTTCAAGACGGCCTAGCAGTTGGGCATGGTTGATGCGTCGCCAGGGCCAAAAGCCCAGGTTGGCAATGCTGTAGTCGTCGATGGCGACAATGACAATATCCGGGGGCGCAGCCTGTGGAAGAGCGGCTGCCATGGTGAAGTCGTAAATCAGGTTGTTCAGCTTGCCCAGCGCGAAGTCGTCACGCAGGGAGCTGAACAATAAGGTCAGCAGCATCAGCAAGCCCGAAACCAGATGCCACTCTTTCCGAATCCGGTCAGAGAGTAGCTTGTTGTTTCTGGGGGCTGGGCTGCTCATGCCGTACGCCGTTTAGCTACTCGAACTGAGAGAGCAGGATTGGATCGCCAAAATTGCTGACCACGGCTTGGCCATCCGAGCTGGTCAGGCTGGCTGCGCCTTCAAAGCTTTCGATTGTGTCCGGGCCCATCAGACCATGGCGGTCAATGGCACGAACGGTAACGTAGTACGTGCCGGGACGCGAGGCACCGAACTGAATATCCGTATCTGTCGTAATGTTACGCGACAGCAGCTTGGCACCTTGCGGGTCGGTAGAGGTCTGGACCAGATAGGCCTGGGCACCGGGCACGGCCTGAATCGTGCTGTTCCATTGGCCACCGCGACGCTCGGGCGTGGAGATCTGCGGAGCGGGCAACAAAGGCTCCAGCGCCATGATATTGCCATCTGTGCCTACAGCGGCCCCTTGATTCTGCTTCAGGGCGGTGGGGGTGCTGCGTTGCTGGGTTCCCAATTCTGCGCGGCCTTCCAGCACTTCGCTGTGAGCCATGCCTTGTTGAGTACGCACACGCAATTCGGTGCCACGTACACCGGTAATGCTGACAGGGGTGCGGACTTCAAAGCGACCTACGCCGGTTTTTTCCGGGGAAACGCGTGATTCCACGTCGCCATCGTCCAGAGCGATGATCGAGTCGGTCAGGCCGGTGCCTTCAAAGGCACGCATGCGAGCCACGCTCAAGGATGCCTGTGCGGGTACGCTCAGTTGGCTGCCGTCTTGCAACTCCAGCGTCAGGTAGCCATTGCTGCCTGTGCGGATCAGGTCGCCTTCTTGCAAATGAGTCGTTCCTGCACCCAGTGCTTGACCATTCACAAGAATTTGGCCGGTCTGGTGAGTGATACGGGCGGGGGCGGGCACTTCCGGAATCATGCGAAATGGGATGTGCAGTTCTTTGCCGATAGGCAGACGGTAGGGATCGGCCACCGCGTTCAGACGCTGAATTTCGGACCAGTTGCGGTCCTGGCGGGTGTAGGTCTGGGAGATGCCCAGCAAGGTGTCACCGGCCAGCACTTTATAGACAAAATTTTCGCCGCGGGCGCCAGAAGGTTGGGCTGACACGACGCCACCCCAAATCAGGCCGCAAACGAGAGGCGCGGCGATACGCAAAGTAATCATAGAAATCAGCTAGGGTCGGTCAAAAGTTCAAGGCGATAGCCCAGGGCGTAAGACGCCGTCAGGCGTACCCCGTTTTCGGGTCGCAACTGGAGTTTACGGCGTATGTTGGACAGGTGAGTGTCCAGCGTACGGGAGGTGGCCGGAATTTCCCGGTTCCAGACCGCGGAACTTAAAACATCACGCGAGAACAGGCGGCCGGGGTTGCGAAACAGCAAAAGGGCCAATTCAAATTCTTTGGGCGCCAGAGTAACGGTTTCACCGTTCAGCACAATATGGCCTTGTTCAGGAAAGATATCGTAGCCTGCAAACGAAAAGCGGCTGTCCTGAGTGGCCGAGGTGCTCAGATCCAGACGGCGCACAGCGGCATTGACGCGCGCAACCAGCTCTCCCTTGCGTACGGGCTTATTAATATAGTCGTCGGCTCCGGCCTGCAAACCCGTGACCAGATCCTCTTCCTGGGTACGGCTGGTCAGGAATATGACGGGCAGGGCATGGCCCAGTGTGGTGCGAACCCAACGCAACACATCCAGGCCGCTGACGTCCGGCAGTTCCCAGTCCAGTAGCAATAAACCGAAATTATGTGGCTTGGCCAGAGCGGCCAGCAGGTCCTTTCCTTGATGAAAGGAGCGACACTCATAGCCAGCCTCGGTCAGGATCCGGGCAATCAGTTCAGCCTGGACGAGGTCGTCTTCCAGGGAAGCGATGATCATGGGTATTGTCCTTGTCGCAGAAGTGCAATAGCCCTGCAGTATAACGATATGTAGATAGCGAGTGACCAAGTGCTTCCATGCGTGTGCCGTGACAACGGGAAACTGCCGGATTGGTGTCCAAATCGTTGACCTATAAGGGTTTACTGTGGTAAATTTTAGAGCTTACTTTAAGGATCCTTTGCCGGTACACCTTGCAGTAATTTGATGGCAGCCCTGAATTTAGGGGCTGCGGGCACTTTTTTAGTGCTTGAAATCAAGCCCAAGCCATGTGCAAGACCGCTCTTTTTCGTGTTTTATGGGGAGTGGTAGTGCGCAATGCCGCTTCCGGTCCAGGGTTTCAATACCCGCCAACTGGACGGCGTTTTTCAAAACATATACGTCAACCAGTACGTAAAGTACGTTATAGGATACGTAAAGGTCATGCCAACCATTAGCCAGCTCGTGCGTAAACCGCGCGAAGTCAGCCGCGTTAGCAGCAAGAGCCCTGCGCTCGAGAACTGCCCACAACGCCGCGGTGTTTGCACCCGTGTTTACACCACGACCCCCAAGAAGCCTAACTCCGCTCTGCGTAAAGTCGCCAAAGTGCGTCTGACCAACGGCTTCGAAGTCATTTCTTACATCGGTGGTGAAGGCCACAACCTGCAAGAGCACTCGGTCGTTCTCGTCCGTGGTGGTCGTGTTAAAGACTTGCCAGGTGTGCGTTACCACATTGTTCGCGGTGCTCTTGACCTGCAAGGCGTCAAGGATCGTAAACAAGCCCGCTCCAAGTACGGCGCCAAGCGTCCCAAGTAATCCATGTATCCATTGATCAGTTCCCTGGTCTGGATCCGTGCAACCGTGGCCTGAGTGCCATGGTAGGTAAGTGGTCATTTGTCATGAATGACCGAGACCGCGAAAAGCGGTTCAACTGAATAGTCACAAGGAAATAAAAATGCCTCGCCGTCGCGAAGTACCCAAACGTGAAATCCTACCTGACCCGAAATTTGGCAGCGTTGAGCTGGCCAAGTTCATGAACGTGGTCATGCTGTCCGGCAAGAAAGCTGTTGCCGAACGTATTGTTTATGGCGCGCTGGAACAAATTGCGCAGAAAACCGGCAAAGATCCGCTCGAAGTGTTTAATGCTGCCATCAATAATGTAAAACCTGTTGTTGAAGTGAAGAGCCGCCGTGTTGGTGGCGCTAACTACCAGGTACCTGTCGAAGTGCGTCCCGTGCGTCGTTTGGCTCTGGCCATGCGCTGGGTGCGTGAAGCCGCTAAAAAGCGCGGTGAAAAATCGATGGACTTGCGCCTGGCCGGCGAATTGTCCGATGCGGCTGAAGGCCGTGGCGGTGCAATGAAAAAGCGTGAAGACACGCACAAGATGGCCGATGCTAACAAAGCATTCAGCCATTTCCGTTGGTAATCTGAGGACATATAACCATGGCCCGCAAAACCCCTATTCAGCGCTATCGCAACATCGGTATCTCGGCTCACATCGACGCCGGGAAAACGACCACTACCGAGCGCATCCTGTTCTACACCGGTGTGAACCACAAACTGGGCGAAACCCACGAAGGTTCGGCCACCATGGACTGGATGGAGCAAGAGCAAGAGCGCGGGATCACCATTACCTCGGCTGCTACCACTGCTTTCTGGCGTGGTATGGCGGGCAATTACCCAGAACACCGTATCAACATCATTGATACCCCCGGCCACGTTGACTTCACTATTGAAGTTGAGCGTTCCATGCGCGTGCTGGACGGCGCTTGCATGGTTTACTGCGCGGTGGGTGGTGTTCAGCCTCAGTCGGAAACCGTATGGCGTCAAGCCAACAAGTATGGCGTGCCTCGTCTGGCCTTCATCAACAAGATGGACCGTACTGGCGCTAACTTCTTCAAGGTTTACGACCAGCTCAAGCTGCGTCTGAAAGCCCACCCCGTGCCTGTCGTTATCCCGATCGGCGCTGAAGAAGAGTTCCAAGGCGTGGTTGACCTGATCAAGATGAAAGCAATCATCTGGGATCAAGCCAGCAACGGCGTGAAGTTTGAATACACCGACATTCCTGCCGAGCTGCAAGCTTCGGCCGAAGAATGGCGCGAAAAAATGGTCGAGTCGGCTGCTGAAGCCAGCGAAGACCTGATGAACAAGTACCTGGAAAACGGTGATCTCTCCGAAGAGGACATCAACCTGGGTCTGCGTACACGTACCATTGCCTGCGAAATTCAGCCAATGCTGTGCGGTACCGCGTTCAAGAACAAGGGTGTACAGCGCATGCTGGACGCCGTGATCGACTACCTGCCATCGCCTGTGGATATTCCACCTGTCGAAGGTACGGACGATGACGGTGAAGTCATTCATCGTAAAGCCAACGACGAAGAGCCTATGTCCGCTCTGGCGTTCAAGCTGATGACTGACCCCTTTGTTGGTCAATTGACTTTCGTACGCGTTTACTCGGGCGTTCTGCGTTCGGGCGACACGGTCTACAACCCTATCAAGGGTAAGAAAGAGCGTATCGGCCGTATCTTGCAGATGCACGCAAACAACCGTGCCGAGCTGAAAGAACTGGTTGCTGGTGACATCGCTTCCGTGGTGGGTCTGAAAGACGTGACCACAGGTGAAACCCTGTGTGACGCCGGTCAGCACATCATTCTGGAACGCATGGAGTTCCCAGAGCCCGTGATTTCGCAGGCTGTGGAACCAAAAACCAAGTCCGACCAGGAAAAAATGGGCGTGGCCTTGTCCCGTCTGGCTCAGGAAGATCCTTCTTTCCGCGTCAGCAGCGACGAAGAATCCGGCCAGACCATTATTTCCGGTATGGGCGAGCTGCACCTGGAAGTTCTGGTAGACCGCATGCGCCGTGAATTCGGCGTGGAAGCCAACGTGGGTAAACCACAAGTGGCTTACCGCGAAACCATCCGCAAGACTTGCGACGAAATCGAAGGTAAATTCGTCAAACAGTCCGGTGGTCGTGGTCAGTACGGTCACGTTGTCCTCAAGCTGGAGCCCCTGGAAGCAGGCGGTGGCTTTGAGTTCGTTGACGCCATCAAGGGCGGTGTGGTTCCTCGCGAATTCATTCCTGCCGTTGAAAAAGGTATCCGCGAAACCCTGTCCGCAGGTGTGGTCGCTGGCTACCCAGTGGTTGACGTCAAGGCTACGCTGTTCTTCGGTTCGTACCACGATGTGGACTCGAACGAAAACGCCTTCCGTATGGCCGCTTCGATGGCCTTCAAGGATGGTATGCGCAAGGCTGCCCCAGTTCTGCTGGAGCCCACCATGGCTGTAGAAGTTGAAACCCCTGAGGAATACGCCGGTACAGTGATGGGTGACTTGTCCTCCCGTCGCGGTATGGTTCAGGGTATGGACGATATGGTTGGTGGTGGTAAGGTCATCAAGGCCGAGGTTCCTCTGGCCGAGATGTTCGGTTACTCGACCAGCCTGCGTTCGCAAACACAAGGTCGCGCTACGTACACGATGGAATTCAAGCAATATGCTGAAGCTCCAAAGAACGTGGCTGACGAAGTGATCAGCGCTCGCGGTAAGTAATAGCAATATCAGCCCGCCCTATGGCGGGCTGCTCAACAATTTTTTTGTTTTCCTGTAAAACATAATTGGGATAAATCATGGCAAAAGGTAAGTTTGAACGGACTAAACCGCACGTCAACGTCGGTACTATCGGTCACGTTGACCACGGTAAAACCACTCTGACCGCTGCAATCTGCACGGTTCTGTCCAAGGCATACGGCGGCGAAGCGCGCGATTACTCGCAGATCGACAACGCCCCTGAAGAAAAAGCACGTGGTATCACCATCAGCACGTCGCACGTTGAGTACGAAACGCCTAACCGTCACTACGCTCACGTTGACTGCCCCGGCCACGCTGACTACGTCAAGAACATGATTACCGGTGCTGCCCAGATGGACGGCGCTATTTTGGTTTGCTCGGCCGCTGACGGCCCAATGCCCCAGACTCGCGAGCACATCCTGCTGAGCCGTCAGGTTGGCGTTCCTTACATCATCGTGTTCCTGAACAAGGCCGACATGGTTGATGACGAAGAGCTGATCGAACTGGTTGAAATGGAAGTTCGCGAACTGTTGTCCAAGTACGACTTCCCTGGCGACGACACCCCGATCATCAAGGGTTCGGCCAAACTGGCTCTGGAAGGCGACGAAGGCCCACTGGGCAGCCAAGCCGTTCTGGCTCTGGCCGAAGCGCTGGACAGCTACATTCCTACGCCTGAGCGTGCCGTTGACGGTACGTTCCTGATGCCTGTTGAAGACGTGTT
The DNA here is from genome assembly GCF_005311025.1 of Alcaligenes faecalis. Classification (GTDB taxonomy): domain Bacteria; phylum Pseudomonadota; class Gammaproteobacteria; order Burkholderiales; family Burkholderiaceae_B; genus Alcaligenes; species Alcaligenes phenolicus. The sequence goes on from NZ_CP031747.1 coordinate 2,840,283, forward strand.
CTCGATCTCCGGCCGTGGTACGGTTGTGACCGGTCGTATTGAGCGCGGCATCATCAAAGTCGGCGAAGAAATCGAAATCGTGGGTATCAAAGACACGGTCAAGACCATTTGTACCGGCGTTGAAATGTTCCGCAAACTGCTGGACCAGGGCGAAGCTGGCGATAACGTCGGTCTGCTGCTGCGTGGTACCAAGCGTGAAGACGTGGAACGTGGTCAGGTTCTGGCCAAACCCGGTTCGATCAAGCCACACACCGACTTCGACGCCGAGGTGTACATTCTGTCCAAAGAAGAAGGTGGTCGTCACACTCCTTTCTTCAAGGGCTACCGTCCTCAGTTCTACTTCCGTACGACTGACGTGACCGGCACCATCGAGCTGCCAGAAGACAAGGAAATGGTTCTGCCAGGCGACAACATTTCGATGAAAGTGTCCCTGATCGCTCCTATCGCCATGGAAGAAGGTCTGCGCTTCGCTATTCGCGAAGGCGGCCGTACCGTCGGCGCTGGCGTGGTTGCAAAAATCATCAAGTAATAAGCCTTGATCGCGGTGTGAAGGTGCAAACCTTCCCGCCGCGTCTTTGCTACCCCCAAAAGGGGTGCTTTTTAGTCAGCGTTTCTTCGAGCAATCGGTAAGCTCAGTCAAAAAGCCCCCACTTATATCGTTCTTTAGGATTACCCATGAAAAACCAGAAAATCCGCATCCGTCTGAAGGCTTACGATTACAAGTTGATCGATCAGTCTGCTGCTGAGATCGTAGAAACCGCCAAGCGCACCGGCGCTGTTGTTCGTGGTCCAGTACCACTGCCAACACGTATCCGTCGCTACGACATTCTGCGTTCGCCGCACGTCAACAAGACATCGCGCGATCAGTTTGAAATGCGTACCCACCAGCGCTTGATGGACATTGTCGATCCTACCGACAAGACCGTCGACGCTCTGATGCGTCTGGATTTGCCAGCCGGTGTTGACGTCGAAATCGCTCTGCAGTAATTCTGCCTAGCTGTTCGAGTTACATCGAAAGAAACGCCATGCAACTGCATGGCGTTTTTTTTCGTCTGCACGTTTCCTTCGGACGCTGCAGGAGCAATGGCGACTGCCCGTTTATCCTGAACAGAACAAGAGCTTTGCTCTTAGGTGCTTCATGGCTAGTTCATCATGGTGTTGTGATTGGGAAAAAGCGGGTTTTGGTCTACTTTTTACGACCGGACACACTTTGCCAGGGCTACAAATGCGACGATGGGCAGGGTTGAAGGAGGACAAGAATGATAAATCGGAGACGACAGCCGTTCCTGGCCCTGTGGTATTTCCTGGCGCTCTGGCTATGTCTGTGGGGAAGCAGTGCATCAGCGCAAGCGTGTGGGGACGACAAACCCATACGGCTGGCGGACCTGAGCTGGGAGAGCGCAGCATTTAGCACCGAGCTGTATCAGCAGATTCTGGAGAAGGCCTACGGTTGCAAGACCGAACGGGTTCCAGGCTCCTCGGCGGCTTTGGAAAGTGCGCTGGCGCAAAATGATATTCAAGTAATTGGCGAGATCTGGTCGGGACGTACCGAGATCATTGAAAAAGCCATTGAAGCCGGCCAGGTGCAGGTACTTGGTAATACCCTGAAGGGTGGGGCAGAACAGGGCTGGTATGTGCCGGACTATGTCGTCGATGGCGACCCGGACAAAGGAATCAAGCCCACTGCACCCGATCTACAGAAAGTTGAGGATTTAGGGCGCTACGCCACTGTTTTTAGTGACCCGGAACAGCCCAATAAAGGCCGCTTCTATAACTGCCCCTCCGGCTGGGTATGTGAAACCTTCAATAGTCGCCTGTTCGATCTCTATGGTCTGGGCGAACACTATCAAAACTTTCGGCCCGGTACGGGCGCGGCTCTGGATGCGGCAATCAGCGCCGCCTATGACAGGCGTGAACCGATCCTGTTCTATTACTGGCAGCCTGCGGGTCTGATGGCCAAGTATTCCTTCAAGAAGTTAGCTAGCGCGCCTTTCAATGAAAGCTGTTGGGAAGCCGCTGTGTCGGGTAAGGGCAAGATCTGTCCAACGGACTTTATCCTGGCGCATATAGGCGTGGCGGCTTCTACTCCTTTCGTAGAGTCCCACCCCGAGCTGGTGACCTTGTTTGAAAAGATCCAGCTAGAGCCCGAACAGATGAACAAGATCATTTTGGGCATGACAGAGGGTGGGCAGAACGCCAGCACGCAGGTACAGAAGTTCCTGAAAGAGAATGCAGAGCAATGGCGTCAGTGGATGCCAATGGCCCAGGCAGATCGCTTGCAGGCAGCTTTGGAACCTCAGGCAATACAGTCGGTCGCCGCAGCGCAGTCCCGCTTCTTCCCGGAGTGGTCAGCTGCAGACTGGGTTAACCGTCAGTTGTTGGTGGCCGTGCAGGATTGGGGCACAGGTTTTCGCCAGATCAGCGCCTGGATTCTGACGCATGCCATTTTGCCGGTGGAGCGTGTCTTGCAGCAGGTGCCTGCCTGGGCGATTCTGGCTTTAACCGGTTTGCTGGCGTGGTGGGGACAACGGCGCTTTTTGCCTGTTCTGCTCTATGTAGCTGGCCTGTACTTGATAGGCGCTATGGGCCTGTGGGACAAGCTGATGCAAACCTTCACCTTGGTACTGGTGGCCACGGTCTTTTCTGTGCTGATCGGCGTCCCGGTTGGCATTCTTAGTGCTCGTAGCCGCCTGCTTAGAAAAGTGCTGACGCCCGTACTGGATGTGATGCAAACCATGCCCAGTTTTGTGTATCTGATCCCGGTACTGATGCTGTTCGGTCTGGGTAAGGTTCCCGCCGTTTTGGCCACTGTTGTCTATGCCGTCCCTCCCTTGATTCGCCTGACCAGCCTGGGCTTGCGACAGGTGGACAAACATGTGATGGAAGCAGCCCAGGCGTACGGGGTTACACGCTGGCAAATGCTGACCAAGGTCACCTTGCCCCTGGCGCGGCCCAGCATCATGGCCGGTATTAATCAAACCACCATGATGGCCTTGTCCATGGTGGTGGTCGCTTCCATGATTGGAGCCCAGGGTTTGGGTGAAGACGTGCTGGCTGGTATTCAGACACTGGATATAGGGCGTGGTTTGCAGGCAGGGGTGGCGATTGTGATCCTGGCCATTGTTATTGACCGAATCTCTCAATCCTTTGGTCGTTCTCAGCGTCACCGTCGCAAGGTCAGGAGGCAAGCATGAATATCATTCCTACCCCCTCGGGTGAGCAGGCCTGCAAGATAGAACTGCGAGACGTTTATAAGGTCTTTGGGAGCCGGGCGACCGAAGCCGTAGAGCTGTTAAAGCAGGGGGCCGACAAGCAGGCCGTGCAAAAGCAGACGGATTGCATCGTAGGCCTGGCAGGGGTCGATGCCTGCTTTCCCGCGCAGCAGATATCCTGCGTCATGGGTTTATCCGGTTCAGGCAAATCCACGCTGGTGCGCCACATCAACCGTTTGATCGACCCCAGTGCCGGGCAGGTGTTGGTGGATGGACAGGACATATTGCAGCTGGACATGGCCAGCTTGCGACAATTTCGCCGCTATGGGATCAGCATGGTCTTTCAGGCCTTTGGCTTGTTACCCCATTTGACGGTGTTGGAGAATGTCGCCTTCGGTCTGGAGGTCCGAGGAGACAAGCGTTCACAGGCCAGAGAGCAGGCTCGGCAATGGCTGGAGCGCGTGGGTCTGCATGATTATGCCGATAACTATCCGGACGAATTGTCAGGCGGGATGCAGCAACGAGTAGGACTTGCCCGAGCCTTGGCCGTTGATGCAGACATTCTTTTGATGGACGAAGCCTTCTCGGCCCTGGATCCCTTGATTCGCTACGAGATGCAGGATGAGCTTTTACGCCTGCAAAGCAGCCTGAACAAAACCATCATTTTTATTACTCACGATATTGATGAGGCATTACGGTTGGGTCAGCATATTGTGGTGCTACGTGAGGGCAGGGTGGAACAAAGCGGTACTCCGGCTCAAATTCGTGATGAACCGGTGAACGAATACGTGGCTCGTTTTGTCAATAAGGCGCACCAATAGAAAATGCGCGGCAGATCAATTTTTCTGATTCAGACTGTGTAGCCAAGCACCGCGAATTCAAAAAAACTGTTGTCAATCAAGCAGTTTAGGGCGGATTTTTGCAGTAAATCTTGCTTGGCTTTACAGCTGCGTGCTATATTTACTAGCTTAGCCAAAAAGTTTTGGCTATGGTCGTCGCGCAAATTATTGCGTGTACTCTCAGTTAGCCCTGACCAATCGTAGTCAGGAATGGAGAAAACGATGTCGAACTCGACACCTACGCCTGCCGCGTGGCGGCTGGGCCTTGTTGGGCGTAAAGTTGGCATGACCCGTGTGTTTACAGAGGAAGGCGAGTCCATCCCTGTGACCGTGCTGGACGTGTCCAACAACCGCATCACCCAGGTCAAGACGCCCGCAGTTGACGGTTACGCTGCTGTACAGGTTGCCTTTGGCACCCGTCGTGCAACACGCGTTACCAAGCCCCAGGCAGGGCACTATGCAAAAGCTGGCGTTGAAGCTGGCAGCATCCTGAAAGAATTCCGCCTCGACCCCGCTGCTATCGCCGAGCTTTCCGCCGGTTCCGTAGTTGCTGTGGAAAGCATTTTCGAAGCGGGTCAGAAGGTTGACGTTACGGGCACCACGATTGGTAAAGGCTTTGCCGGTACCATCAAACGCCACAATTTTGGCGGCCAGCGTAACAGCCACGGTAACTCGCGCTCGCACCGCGTACCCGGTTCCATTGGTCAAGCCCAGGATCCAGGCCGTGTGTTCAAAGGTAAAAAAATGTCGGGCCATATGGGTGACGTTACCCGTACGGTTCAGAATCTTGACGTGATCCGCGTCGACGCCGAGCGTGGCTTGTTGCTGGTCCGGGGCGCTGTCCCAGGTCACAAGAATGCCAATATCGTTGTGCGCCCTGCTGTGAAAGGAGCCTAATCCATGGAACTGAAGCTCCTGAACGAACAAGGCCAAGCTGCATCCACATTGCAGGCCAACGAAACCGTTTTCGGTCGTGAATTCAACGAAGCACTGGTTCACCAGATCGTTGTTGCATACCAAGCCAATGCTCGCAGCGGTAACAGCAAGCAATTGACTCGTGCCGAAGTCAACCACAGCACCAAGAAGCCATGGCGCCAGAAAGGCACCGGCCGCGCTCGTGCTGGTATGACATCCTCGCCCGTGTGGCGTGGAGGCGGTCGTGCATTCCCCAACACCGGTGAAGAAAACTACGCACACAAGGTCAACAAGAAGATGTACCGCGCCGGTATCAGCGCGATTCTGTCTCAGTTGGTCCGTGACGAGCGTCTGTTGGTTGTTGATTCCTTCACTCTGGAAGCACCCAAGACCCGTCTGGCAGCCAACAAGCTGAAAGACCTGGGCCTGGAATCCGTGCTGATCATCACCGACGCGCTGGACGAGAACGTGTACCTGGCTACGCGTAACCTGCCTCACGTTGCTGTGGTTGAACCACGCTACGCCGACCCGCTGTCCCTGATCCACTACAAAAAAGTGTTGGTCACCAAAGCGGCTGTCGCTCAGTTTGAGGAGATGTTGGGATGAACGCCGAACGTCTATTGCAAGTAATTCTGGCTCCTGTCGTGACTGAAAAAGCCACGTACGTTGCCGAAAAAAATCAGCAAATCGCTTTCCGCGTCGCTCCTGATGCTACCAAGCCTGAAATCAAAGCTGCTATTGAACTGCTGTTCAAAGTAGAAGTTGAGTCGGTGCAGGTGCTCAATCAGAAGGGCAAGGAAAAGCGCTTTGGCCGTTTCATGGGTCGCCGCCGCAGTGTGCGCAAGGCATATGTCTCGCTCAAGCCCGGTCAGGAACTCGACTTTTCTGAGGTGAACTAATATGGCATTGGTAAAAGTAAAACCAACGTCGCCAGGTCGCCGTGGCATGATCAAAGTGGTTCACCCTGAACTGCACAAAGGCGCTCCTTACGCGGCTTTGCTGGAAAAGAAATCCAGCAGTGCTGGCCGTAACAACAACGGCCATATCACGGTTCGTCACCGTGGCGGCGGTCACAAGCAGCATTACCGTATTGTCGACTTCCGTCGCAACAAGGACGGTATTCCTGCGAAAGTAGAACGTCTGGAATACGACCCTAACCGCAGCGCTCACATCGCATTGGTGTGCTACGCAGACGGCGAGCGTCGTTACATCATCGCCCCTCGTGGTCTGGAAGTGGGTGCAACGGTTGTGTCTGGCGCGGAAGCTCCTATCCGTTCCGGCAACACTTTGCCTATCCGCAACATTCCTGTGGGTCAAACCATTCACTGCATCGAGATGCTGCCTGGTAAGGGTGCTCAAATCGCTCGTTCCGCTGGTGGTTCCGCTGTGTTGCTGGCTCGTGAAGGCACGTACGCTCAAGTGCGTCTGCGTTCCGGTGAAGTTCGCCGCATTCACATCGACTGCCGCGCCACGATTGGCGAAGTCAGCAACCACGATCACAGCCTGCGTCAAATCGGTAAAGCCGGTGCTGTTCGCTGGCGTGGTATTCGTCCTACCGTTCGCGGTGTGGCGATGAACCCAGTCGATCACCCGCACGGTGGTGGTGAAGGTCGTACGGGTGAAGGCCGTGAGCCAGTCAGCCCATGGGGTACTCCTGCCAAGGGCTACCGCACCCGTCGTAACAAGCGCACAGACAACATGATTGTTTCGCGCCGTAAGCGCAAGTAAGGGGCGAACACTATGTCACGTTCGATCAAAAAAGGCCCATTCGTTGATGCTCACCTGATCAAAAAGGTTGACGCAGCCGTTGTGGGTAACGACAAGCGACCAATCAAAACCTGGTCGCGCCGCTCTACCATCCTGCCCGAGTTCATTGGGCTGACGATTGCCGTTCACAATGGCCGTCAACACATTCCCGTTTACATCAACGAGAACATGGTTGGCCACAAGCTCGGCGAGTTCGCTTTGACCCGTACTTTCAAGGGTCACGCTGCGGACAAAAAGGCCCGGAGATAAGTGATGGAAACTACAGCAATTATTCGTGGAGTCCATATTTCGGCGCAAAAAGCACGACTGGTTGCGGACATGGTCCGCGGCAAGTCCGTCGCTCACGCTCTGAATACGCTGACTTTCACTCCTAAGAAAGCCGCTGGCATCATCAAGAAAGCTCTGGAATCGGCTATTGCCAACGCTGAGCACAATGACGGCGCCGACATCGACGAACTGAAAGTCACCTCCATTTACGTGGACAAGGCTCAGTCGTTGAAGCGTTTTTCTGCACGAGCCAAAGGCCGCGGTAACCGTATTGAGAAGCAGACTTGCCACATTGTGGTCAAAGTCGGCGCTTAAGGAGTCACAATGGGACAGAAAATCCACCCAATTGGGTTCCGCCTGGCTGTTAACCGTAACTGGAGCTCGCGTTGGTACGCTGACGGTGCTGAGTTCGGTACGATGTTGGCTGACGACATCCGTGTGCGCGAATACCTGAAACGCAAGCTGAAAAGTGCGTCCGTTGGCCGTGTGGTCATCGAGCGTCCTGCCAAGAATGCTCGCATCACTATTTACTCGGCTCGTCCTGGTGTGGTGATCGGCAAGCGCGGCGAGGATATCGAAAGCCTGAAGGCTGACCTGCAGCGCCTGTTGGGCGTGCCAGTGCACGTTAACATCGAAGAAATTCGCAAACCTGAAACCGACGCTCAACTGATCGCCGACTCCATTGCTCAGCAATTGGAAAAGCGCATTATGTTCCGTCGTGCGATGAAGCGTTCCATGCAAAACGCCATGCGTCTGGGTGCCCAAGGCATCAAGATCATGAGCTCGGGTCGCTTGAACGGCATCGAAATCGCTCGTACCGAATGGTACCGCGAAGGCCGTGTGCCTCTGCACACCCTGCGCGCTAACATCGATTACGGTACTTCCGAAGCGCACACGACGTACGGGATCATCGGTATCAAGGTCTGGGTCTACAAGGGCGACATGCTGCCTAACGGCGAAATGCCTGTTGACACCGTAGCCCCTGAAGAGCGCCGCCCACGTCGTCCACGTGGTGACCGCCCTGAAAACCGCCGTCCAGGTGGTCGTGGCCGCGGTCCTCGTAAAGACGCTGCTCCTGCTGCGTCCGAAGGAGAATAAAACATGCTGCAACCTTCTCGCAGAAAGTATCGCAAAGAGCACAAAGGCCGTAACACCGGTCTGGCTACTCGCGGTGCGCAAGTTTCGTTTGGCGAATTTGGTCTGAAAGCCACTGACCGTGGCCGTCTGACTGCTCGCCAGATCGAAGCAGCACGTCGTGCAATTAACCGTCACATCAAACGTGGTGGCCGCATCTGGATCCGCATCTTCCCCGATAAGCCAATTTCGCAGAAACCTGCCGAAGTTCGTATGGGTAACGGTAAGGGTAATCCAGAGTTCTGGGTCGCTGAGATTCAACCAGGCAAGGTCCTGTACGAAATGGAAGGTGTTAGCGAAGAGCTGGCACGCGAAGCATTCCGTCTGGCCGCTGCCAAGCTGCCTATCTCGACGACGTTCGTAACGCGTCAGATCGGTGCTTAAGGAGACGTCATGAAAGCCAGCGAACTCCGTACTAAAGATGCCGCCGAGCTCCAAAAAGAGCTCGAGAGCCTGTTGAAAGCACAATTTAACCTGCGCATGCAGCGTGCTACTCAACAGCTTTCCAACACCAGCCAATTGGGCAAAGTACGTCGCGACATCGCTCGCGTCCGTACCGTCATGGCTGAGACCGCAGGAAAGTAAGATGAGCGAAACTCAAACTACCGCAAAACGTCAACGTACCCTGATCGGTCAAGTTGTCAGCAACAAGATGGACAAAACTGTCGTCGTTCTGGTTGAACGCCGCGTTAAACATCCCTTGTATGGCAAGATCATCGTCCGCTCCAATAAATACAAAGCGCACGACGAGACCAACCAGTACAACGAAGGCGATACCGTTGAGATTACCGAAGGCCGTCCTATCAGCCGCAGCAAGTCCTGGACTGTTGTGCGTCTGATCGAAGCAGCCCGCGTGATCTAAACGCTTGCTCAGATGTCCAGGCTTCGGCCTGGCTCTGGTAGGTCAAAAACCCCGATCTGTTTACAGATTGGGGTTTTTTTATGCTTGTCCACTTTGCTGTTGCTCATAGACAGGAGCAATGTTCGTATTTCGTCTTGTGGCCCGTCATGCCGCTTAAACCCGGAGTTGAACTGAATGATCAAGCTTGGGGCATGGCGGCTTGTATGCGTAAGCCGGAAGCCTTCACAAAAAAGCGGGAACAGCTTGTTCTATTCTGTGCGGTGGCAACTATGGGGCGAGGGCGATATCGTGCCAGCTACCCTGCATACGTACTCGGGTTAGGACGACAATCTGGGGGTCAGAGTTGTAGCAGCTTGCTGACTTATGGACGCGCGTCTTGCTTGCGCCATTGTGCCGGGCTGAGACCCACACTGCGTCTGAACGCGGCGCTGAATGCGGCCGCAGAGCTATAACCGATACGCTCGGCAATCTGCTCCATGGTCAGACCTTGCTCCAGCTGACGCTTGGCCAGCTGCATACGTAGTTGCAACAGTACTTGGGCTGGCGCCATCCCGCACAGCAAGGTAAAGCGGCGGTGAAAGGCAGCGCGTGACATGTTCAAGTAGGCGGCCATATCGTCCACCGACCAGGCTTTGGCAGGTTCACGCAGCAGCTGCTCGATCAGGCCACCAAAGGCAGGGTCACTTGCCAGATGAATCAAGCCGGCGGGCAGGGCACCTTCGGCAGGTGTCTGTCCGATTTGCTGGCGCAAGGTATAGAACAACAACAGCTCCACCAGCTTTTCCAGCAGGCTGGAGTTGGCTTGCGGCTGGCGTCGCATTTCGGCCTGGATCAAGTCCAGCAAAGGGCGTCCTGAATCTGCATCTGTCTGAGAACCATCAATCAACAAAACATCAGGCACGGTCGCCAGCAGCAATTCGCTCAAACCACGGCCCAGATCCAGAAAACCACAGAGCAAGCCCGTACTGTGTGGCACTTGTGGCTCCAGGCTCTGCATGGTTTGTCGCCGCATGGCCGCATTCCAGTCTGGCGGCGTGGGCGAGGAGCTTAAGCGATGGGGCACATCCCGCAAGAAGAACACCGCGTCACCCGCCTGCAAGGCCAAGGCTTCCTGATGCTGAATATGCAGCCAGCACGGCCCATGCAAGACCACATGAAAGCCTGCGCGTTGGTGCCCGTGCAGGCTGCTTTCCCATTGATTGCAGTATTGCCCCAAGTGAAACAGGCTGGCAGAGATCTCCAGCCCGGACAAGAGCAGTTCCTCCACAGGGTGTCCTGTGTCTTTGGAGTCGACAGCGCAATGGCTGTCAGGAAAGGCAGAGTCGCTCATGCAGAAAATATGCTTATTTCTTTTCGTGGATATTTTTAATATGAATACCGCTATGTTCGCACATGGAGATAAGGCGCCAGTCAATCGACAATGAAACCTTCTCGGATTAACTAAGGAATTGTCGCCATCATGACTCGCTTAACTTTGCATACTGTGGACTCCGCACCAGAGGCGGTCAAACCAGCCCTTGAGAAAGCTGTGCGTGGTAGCGGCTTTTTGTCCAATTTGCTGGCTATTTTGGCTAATGCTCCTGTTGCCCTGCAAGCCTATCAGGATATGTCCGCCTTGAACGCCACCGCCAGCCTGTCGCTGGTCGAGCGTGAGGTCGTGCAACTGGTTGCCGGTACCACTCACGGTTGCCGCTTCTGCGTGGCCGGTCACACCGCCATTGCGACCAATAAAGCCAAGCTGGACCCGGAAATTCTGGCCGCTTTGCGTGCGCGTGGCTTTGACCAGATCAACGACGAGCGCCTGCAGGCTCTGGCTCTGTTCAGTCGCGCCGTGATTGATACCCGTGGTCAGGTGTCGGATCAGGCTCTGGCCGATTTTCGTGCTGCCGGTTACGGCGACCAGCAGGCTCTGGAAGTGATTACCGGTATTGGCTTGGCGACGATCTGCAACTTTGCCAATAATCTGGCTCGTACGCCGCTCAATAGCCAGTTGGAGGCCTACGCATGGGAAACGCCTTAAAGCGCGCTGAGCAGCCTGTGCTGGCCTCAGAGCGCCCTGTTTTGTCGCCTGGCTTGGCCCAGTGGCTGGAAGAGCATGCCCTGTCGCTGGATAGCGATGCATCTCAGGCGCAGGCCTTGTTGCCTCGCCTGGCGCAAGACGGTTTGTTGAACCTGGGCCTGAAAGCGGATTTTTCCGACTTCGGTGATGCCGTTCAATCCATCGTGGAAGTGGCCGAACATTCGCTGACGGCAGGTTTTGTCCTGTGGAGCCAGCGTACCTTTATTGAATACCTGCGTGACGTTCAGGACCCCGCCATGCGCGACCGCTATTTGCCCGGTTTGCTGGATGGCAGTGTTGCCGGTGCGACGGGTCTGTCCAATGCCATCAAGTTTTTGGGTGGCATTGAAGAGCTGCAAGTGCGTGCCCAGCCTGAACAAGGACATTGGCAGTTTGAGGGCCGCTTGCCCTGGATTACCAATCTGCGTCCCGGCAACTGCCTGGTTGCCATTGTGGCCGCCATGCCTGAAGAGCGAGCCGGTATTTGGGTGGCAGAACTGGGCGATCCAGGCTTGGAGCGTTCCGCAGATCTGGATCTGGTCGGACTGCGTGGCAGCAATACCGCCGCTTTGAAGTTCAATGCTGTGCGTCTGGGACAAGAGCGTTTGCTGCATCCCGATGCAGGCCACTTTGTGCGCTCGGTACGCCCCCGTTTCATGGCGCTGCAATGCGGGATGACCATGGGCTTGGCACGTCGTTCCTTGAAGCAAGTGCTGGATGCGCCACGCTGCCAATGGGTACAGGAGCAGCCCGCCCGCCGCCTGCTGGATCGTGTGCAGGAATTGTCGGATGTGCTGGTTGATGCTGTACGTAAGCCCGGCTCGGCCACGCCGCCTGATTTGTTCAAAGTCCGTATCGAGCTAAGTAGTTTGGCGTCGCAGGCTGTGGCCCTGGAAAGCTCCGCGATCGGCGGGGCGACCTATATGCAGGGCAAGCATCCGCAACTGCTGCGCCGTTATCGCGAAGCCATGCTGGTGCCTTTGATTTCACCCACGGTGGCGCAACTGAAAGCCGAACTTGGGCAGGATGCCGTATGAGTTCCCCCGCCCCCTCGCATACCGATTCTGTAGGGGCCGGACTCTTGTCCGCTCGGGGGATCAATCTGGCCTACGGTGGCCAGACGATCTTGCAGAACCTGGACTTGAACGTGCGCGCGGGCGAGATCGTGGCGCTGCTGGGCCCCAGCGGAGTGGGTAAATCCTCTTTGTTGCGGGTACTGGCAGGCCTCCAAACGCCCACCCAGGGAGAGGTGTCCTTTCTGGGGCAGCCCGTGCGTGGGGTTCACCCCGCTTTGGCCATGGCGTTTCAGGAAGCCATTCTCTTGCCGTGGCTGAATGTGCAGGCCAATACCGGTTTTGGTCTGGGCTTTGCGCGCCAGCCTTCCGTATCCGCCGCCGAACGCCGCCTGCGGGTTGAACAGGCGCTGCGTCAGGTTGGTTTGTATGAAAGCCGTCATCAGCGTCCTGGTGCCTTGTCGGGGGGTATGGCACAGCGTGTTGCCATTGCACGTTGTCTGGCTCGACGTCCACAAGTCTTGTTGATGGACGAACCTTTTGGCGCGCTGGACGAAGTAACCCGTCGCCAGATGCAGGAGCTGATTCTGTCGATACGCGATCAGACCGGCTGCGCCATTGTGCTGGTCACTCACGATATTGATGAGGCCCTCTTGCTGGCGGACCGAGTTCTGCTGTTAGGTGGCCGTCCTGCCGGTTTGCAGCGTGAATGGAGCTGCCCGGCACACCCCCGATCTCATCTGGATAACTGGCTTCAGGCCATACGCCTGGAAATTGTGGCCAGCCTGGAGCAAAGCCTCTCCCAGGCGGTTCACGCTTCTGTTTTGTAAGGTGCACGTCATGATTGAATCTCCTACGTCTCGTACCCGTCGCGACTTGCTGAAACTGGCGTCTTTGCTGACCGTTGCGGGTGCTGCGCCCTTGCTGGCCCAAGGGACTGCTCGTGCACAAAGTGAGTCAAATGCGCCTTTGCGTATCGGCTATTTGCCGATTACCGATGCCACCGCCATGTTGGTGGCGCATCACAATGGATATTTTGAAGAAGCGGGTATTGCGGTTGAAAAGCCCGTGATGGTGCGCAGTTGGGCTCAGTTGATCGAGGCTTTCATCTCCGGTCAGGTCAATCTGGTGCACTTGCTCTCTCCCATGACGGTGTGGGCGCGCTACGGCAGCAAAGTCCCTGCAAAAGTGGTGGCATGGAATCACATGAGTGGCTCTGCTATCACGGTTGCGCAGAACATCAGCTCGGCCGAGCAATTGGGCGGGCAGACGGTGGCGATTCCTTTCTGGTATTCGATTCACAACGTGGTGCTGCAGCATGTGCTCAAAGCACATGGCCTGACGCCTGTCGTGAAAAACGCCGGTGCGCTGGCACCCAATGAGGTCAATCTGGTGGTGATGGCGCCTGCTGATATGCCGCCGGCCTTGGCCTCGGGGCGAATTGCCGGTTTTACGGTGGCCGAACCTTTCAATGCTTTGGCAGAAACTCAAGGCATGGGCCGCATCCTGCGCTTTACCGGCGACGTCTGGCGCGATCATGCCTGTTGCGTAGCCTTCATGCACGAGCAGGATTTGCAGACTCGCCCCCAATGGTCGCAAGGCGTGGTGGATGGCCTGGTCAAGGCACAGATCTGGATACGTAGTCACCGTGCCGAGGCGGCCCAGATTCTGTCGCGTGAAGGCGGGAACCGCTATACCCCGCACACTCAGGAAAACCTGTTGAAAGTGCTGTCCCCGAACCCGGCGGATCGCGCGCAATACGTGAAGTCTGGCGTAATTCGTCATCCGGACTGGGACGACCAGCGTATCGATTTTCAACCTTATCCTTTCCCCAGCTACACCGAGTCCTTGGTGCAAATGCTGCAAGGGACCTTGATTCAGGGCGAGCGTGGTTTCCTGGAAGGGCTGTCTCCTGAACACGTAGCCAGCGATCTGGTGGATGACCGCTTTGTCCGTGCCGCGTTGGAAAAGCAGGGGGGCCTGGCGCAGTTTGGCTTGTCCGAGCAATACACCCGCAACGAGAGCATTGTTGTATGAGTTTGAGTGCGTCTGCTTCTTCTCCGTCATTGGCGCAGTCTGATCTGCGATCGGCTGCGTCTTTGCGACGCCCCAAAATGAATGCCTGGATTGCCAGCACCCTGTGGGGCTTGGGCGGTTTGTTGGCGGGAGTCGTGCTGTGGTACTTGGCCACAGCCTGGTCCAGCAGCCCTTTGATGCAGCAATTCGGGCCGGCCGCTGCATTTCATAGCCTGCTGGAGATACTGGGCTGGTCCGAGACCTGGATGCACATAGGTGCCAGCTTGCAGCGTATTTTTGTAGGGCTGGCGATCTCATTGGGTGTCGGCGTGCCCGCCGGTTTGCTGCTGGGCTTGTCAGCGCGAGCTCACGCCGCATTGACTCCCTTGTTCCAGTTCCTGCGCATGATCTCGCCCCTGTCCTGGATGCCTATTGCCGTCATGGCCTTTGGCATTGGGGATGCACCGATTTATTTTCTGTTGGGTGTGGCCGGTGTCTGGCCTGTCTTGCTGAATACAGCCTCGGGCGTACGGCATCTGAATCCGCGCTGGCTGATGCTGGGTCGCAGTCTGGCGGCCACCAAGCTGGAAACGCTGTTGTACTTGATTCTGCCCGGCATTGTAGGCTCGGTGCTGACGGGTAGCCGACTGGCAATCGGCGTCTTGTGGATTGTGCTGGTACCTTGCGAAATGCTGGGTGTGTCGGCCGGTTTGGGTTACCTGATTCTGGATACGCGCGACCGTATGGCATATTCCGAACTGATGGCCGTAATTGTCTTGATTGGTCTGATTGGCTATCTGCTGGATAGCGCTTTGCGAGCCTTATTTGCGGCCTTGGGACAGCGCTAAATAATCAGCCCTTGGGCCGGCAGGTGAAGAGCTTTGACTGTTTTGTATTTCCAGGAAAGACAAGTGACAGAGCATGCTCAGGCTATCTGCCGCTGCCAGTTCCGTTCTTGTAGGCGCTGGCAGTTTTACCTGGTGCTTAGTGGCTTTTCAGAAGCTGCAGAAAGATAAAAAAGGCCCTCAACATTTGAGATGTTGAGGGCCTTTTTAGATTCAGTTTGAAGCGGTAAGGATGCTAATCCCGCACTGACTGGAGCCTTAGTTGGTATGTATAGAAAAGTGATCTTGAGACGAGACTCTAGCTAGGCCTTGATCACTGCCTTCATGCAGCGACCAGGGTATTGTCCGCATCCTGCGTAATTGCTGTACGTGGACTGAGCTGGTCGATTAGCTCGCCATACCAGGACAAGGTACTGCCCAAGGTAGCTACCTGACCGATCACCAGAATGCACGGGCTGGCAAACTGATGTTGCTGCGCATCCTGGGCAATATTTTCCAGTGTGGATAGCAAGGTGCGCTGTTCGGGGCGCGAGCCATTTTCAATCAAGGCGCAGGGCGTGGTGGCACTGCGGCCACGCTGCACCAGTTCATGGCTAAAGCCCAGGATTTGCTGCAAACCCATGTACACAGCTACCGTCTGGCTGGTGTCCAGTAGCGGGTTCCAATCCTCGATACCGTGACCGCTTTTACGATGTGCCGTCACGAATTGCACGGACTGCGCGTGGTCACGATGGGTCAGAGGAATACCGCTATAAGCCGCACATGCGATGGCAGCCGTGATGCCGGGTACCACTTCAAATGCGATGCCATGCTCGGCCAGATATTCCAGTTCTTCACCGCCACGGCCAAAAATAAAGCCATCGCCGCCTTTCAGGCGCACCACGGTTTGACCTGCTCTGGCGTGTTCAATCATCAATTGATGAATGCGGTTTTGGGTCTGGTGATGATCTTCGCCCAATTGCTTGCCTACAAAAATACGGTGGGCATCGCGACGAGCCAGCTCCATCACCTGATCGGATACAAGACGATCGTACAGAATCACATCAGCACGATTCAGTGCACGCAGGGCATGCAGGGTCAGCAGACCTGGATCGCCTGGACCGGCGCCCACCAGAATCACGCGGCCTTGTGTGGCGCGGGGTGACTCAGGCTGTTGCAGCGCGCTCTCCAGGCTCAAGCGGGCTTGCTCGGCTTGCTGGCTGCGCAGGGCGGCACCTACCGGGCCATCCAGCAGCCAGTCGTAGAAACGGCGGCGTGCACCCAGCTCGGGGCGGGCGCGCCGAATGGCGCTGCGGTATTCCTGCGCCAGACGGCTGATCGCACCCAGGCTGTGGTCCAACATGGTTTCCAGTTGCTCCCGTACTCGCCGTGCCAACATGGGGGCCGACCCTGCAGAGGAAATGGCAATAATCAGCGGTGAGCGATCCACAATGGCAGGCACCTGAAAACTGGACAATTCGGGGTCGTCCACCACATTGACCAGAATGCGGGCTTCTTGTGCGTCCTGGGCAATGACCTGGTTCACGTCACGCTTATCAGTGGCGGCAATAATCAGCCAGGCCCCTTGCAGATGCTGGGCCTGATAGCGCTCCCGAATCAGGGTAATGCGCCCTTGATTCGCCAGCTCTTCCAGACTGTCCACCACATAGGGGGCGACCAGCGTGACCTGGGCACCGGCGGCCAGGACCAGACGCACTTTGCGCTCGGCGATTTCTCCACCGCCGATCACCAATACCGCGCGCTGCTTCAAGTTGGCGAATAAAGGAAAGAGGTTCATGTCAGGCTGGCTGTAAAACTAAAGGAATCAAGCGGCTTGTAGGCTCGGCAACCACGCCAGAGCGAACTAGAAAATCGCCAAAGTGCTCGCCTTCCAGACGCTCGGCAGCGAAGCGGCCAAACAGCTCATCCAGAATGCTCAAAATTTCTGGTTCGGCAATATTTTGACGATAGATTACGTTCAGGCGCTCGCCGCTGAAGTTCGCACCCAGACGCAAGTCATAGCGACCCAGAGCACGGCCAACCAGGGCAATTTCACCCAGATAAGGACGGGCGCAGCCGTTGGGGCAGCCGGAGATACGCAGCACAATGCGCTCGTCGCGTAGCTGGTACTTGTCCAGCAAGGCTTCCAGCTTGGGCAGCAGGATGGGGGCGTAGCGTTCGCTCTCGGCCATGGCCAAACCGCAGGTCGGCAAAGAGACACAGGCAATTGTGCTGCTGCGTATGCCACTTTGCGTTTGGTACACATCCAGCTTGTGATCTGCGACCAGTTTGTCGATCTTGGCCTTATCTTCTTCAGGCACATCGGCAATGATCAGGTTCTGGTTGCAGGTCAGGCGGAACTGCCCTTGGTGGATCTTCGCGATCTCACGCATACCCGTCAGCCAGGGGCCGACTTCGGTATCCATGATGCGGCCCGAATCGATACGCAGGCTCAGGTGCCAGCGGCCATTGCTGCCTTGGGTCCAGCCGAAGCGGTCGCCATTGTGGTCAAAATGGTAGGGGCGTGATGGCTCCAGCGTTTGACCACTGCGGTTTTGCACTTCTTCCAGGAACCAGTCGGCGCCCAGCTTATCCACGGTGTATTTCAGACGGGCATGACGGCGCTCGTCGCGGTTGCCATGGTCACGTTGTGTGGTGATGACGGCTTCGCAAACGGCCAGCAATTGCTCGGGGCGTACAAAGCCGATCACGCTGCCCAGCCGTGGATAGGTGGTGTCGTCGCCATGTGTGGCACCCATGCCACCACCAATGGCGACGTTAAAGCCCAGCAACTGATTGTTCTCAATAATCGCGATCAGGCCGATGTCCTGCGCAAATACGTCCACATCATTCAAGGGAGGCACGGCAATGCCGATCTTGAATTTGCGGGGCAGGTAAGTCTTGCCGTAAATCGGTTCAAAGTCTTCGCCGTCAATGGCGTCTTCGACTTTTTTGCCGTCCAGCCAGATCTCGGCATAGGCGCGGGTTTTGGGCAGGAAGGTTTCGGAAATCTTGTCAGCCCACTCTTGAACCAGACCATGCTGCTCGGACAGCAAGGGATTGGTGGCGCTGACCACCTGACGGTTCACGTCACCACAAGTAGCCAATGTCGTGGACATGGCCTTGTTGATGGCTTGCAGGGTGGGCTTTAAAAAGGGCTTGCGCACGCCGTGCCATTGAAAGGTCTGACGGGTGGTGATGCGCAGGCCAAACTGGGCCCAGTCACAGGCGATCTGGTCAAAGGCCAGCCACTGGGCGGGCGTGACCACGCCACCAGGCAGGCGGGCGCGAATCATGAAGCTGAAAGCCGGTTCCAGCTTTTGTTTGCGACGCTCTTCACGCTGATCGCGGTCGTCTTGTTGATAGCTGCCGTGAAATTTCAGCAGCTTGTTGTCGTCTTCGCTGATGGCGCCCGTGATTGGGTCTGCCAGACCCTCGGTAATGCCACCGCGCAGATAGTGGCTATCAATTTTTACTTGCTCGATAGCGGCGATTTTCTTTTCTGTCATGTCCTTGCTTCTCAGTAAATGTCGCGGGCGTAGCGGCCCTGCGCCGAGAGTTCTTCCAACCAGCTGCGAGCCTGGTCTGCGTCCAATCCACCTTCCTGGCGGGCAATTTCCTGCAGGGTCTGGTGTACGTCCTTGGCCATCTGATTGGCATCACCGCACACATAAATGTGGGCGCCGCCCTGAATCCAGGCATAGACCTCGGCTGCTTTTTCCAGCAAGCGGTGCTGGACGTAAACCTTGTTTTCCTGATCGCGCGAGAAGGCCAGATCCAGGTGTTGCAACTGACCGTCCTGCAAGGCGCGTTGCCATTCGGTCTGGTAGAGGAAATCGGAGTGAAAGTGCGGGTTGCCAAAGAACAGCCAGTTGCGGCCTTCACCACCCTGAACGCTGCGTTCCTGCACAAAGGCACGGAAAGGGGCAACGCCGGTGCCGGGACCAATCATGATCACGTCACGGCTGGTATCTTCAGGCAGGCGGAAGCGTGTATTGGGGTCGATAAAGACCGGCACGGTATCGCCTTCGTTCAGGCGGGCCAGATAGTCGGAAGCCACGCCCCAACGATCCTGCTCGTTGAATTGGTAATGCACATTGGCCACGGTCAGATGTACTTCTTCGTCCACCTCGGACTGGCTGGAGGCGATGGAGTACATGCGGGGTGCCAGGGGGCGCAAGGCTTGCACCAGCTCGGCAGCGCTCCAGGTGGCCGGGAAGCGTTCCAATACGTCCAGCACTTGATGGGTTTTCAGCAGCTCTTGCAAAGTGCTCAAACCTTCTGGGCCTACGGCTGTCTGTAGCACGGCATCGCTATTGCGCTTGGCCAGTTCCACCAGGAAAGGTTTGGTCAGTTGCGTCAGCTCGCGGTAGTGGCTAAGCCATTCTTGCAGCGTGTGCGACTTGTCCTGAATGGTGACGGTCTCTTGCGGGTCCAGCTTCAACGTCTGGATAACTGCTTCGACCAGCTTGGCGTTTTGTGTAGGCCAGACACCCAATGCATCACCGGGTTGGTACTTCAGGCCACTGCCTTCCAGCGACAACTCGTAGTGATAGATGTTGCGGGTGCTGTCGCGGCCCGTAATGCTTTGGCTTTGCAGCACGGTGGCCTGGAATGGATTGTCGCGGGTGAAGCTGCTGCGGGTCTGGGTTTCCAGCACCGTAACGTTGCTGGATTGGGCGGCAGGAACGGCCGCAGCGGCGTGGGCCTGGTGATCCGTTTCCAGAAACCCAAAGGCTTTGTCCTGCCAGGGGGCGGCGACCGTATCAATATCCAGATCAGCCAGCCCTGCGTCCAGAATGCGTTCCGCACCCAGCGCCAGCAGACGTTGATCAATCTTTTCCGCGATCCCACAGAACAGGGGATAGCTGGAATCACCCAGACCCAGCACACCGAATTTCAGCTCGGGCAGCTTGGGAGCACGGGCGCCGGACAGGAACTCGAAGAATGCGATGGAATCGTCTGGCGGGTCGCCTTCACCCTGGGTGCTGATAATGACGTACAGCAGACGCTCTTCTTTCAGCTCGCGCGTGGGGTAACGGTCGGCGCGCAGCAGGCGCACGGGGATGCCGGCGGCTTCGCAGCGTTGGGCAAAGGCTTCGGCGACGCGTTGGGCATTGCCTGTCTGGCTGCCAAACACAATAGTGGCAGGTCGTTGGGCGGGCGCAGCGGCGGCGGGCACCAACGACAGTTCAGGAGAAACAGGCGCTTGAGCGGGAAGGCCGGTGTGGCGCACTTGCGCGACACCCGCGAGATAGCCGGACAGCCAGTTCAGGGACAGCGGATCGAGCTCGTCGGTAATTTGAGCAATCGCCGTGCGATTGGACTCCGAGAGGCGGGACAGGGCGTGCATTCTGACACTCGCTTATATAAATAGTTTGTCCCATTCTAAAGAGCGGTATCAGGGCTACGAACGATCCGATTCTTATTTGTTTATGAATACTCCGGTTAATGAAAAAGGGGCATAAGCCCCTTTCATCTTGGTCTAAGCGCGTGCGAAATACGTGTTATGGACGCAGTTCCCGACGCAGGATTTTGCCCACATTGGTGCGGGGCAGATCGTCGCGGAATTCGACAATACGTGGGGCCTTGTAGCCGGTCAGCTCCTTGCGGCAAAAGGCAATCACGTCTTTTTCCGTCAGCTCGGGATTACGGCTGATGACATAGAGCTTGACGATTTCGCCTGCTTTTTCATCCGGTACACCGACGGCGGCGGCCTCGACAATATCCGGGTGCTGGGCGGCGACCGCTTCCACCTCATTGGGGTAGACGTTAAAGCCCGAGACCAGAATCATGTCTTTTTTGCGATCCAGCAGGAAGACATAACCTTGCTCGTCCATATAGCCAATATCGCCCGTGCGTAAAAAGCCGTCGCGATCAAAGACCTTGGCGGTTTCATCGGGACGTTGCCAGTAGCCGGGAGTAACTTGCGGCCCACGAATGCATAGCTCGCCCGTTTCGCCCAACGGCAGGTCGTTCTGGTTTTCGTCGCGTATGCGTATGTCGGTAGAAGGAACGGGCAGCCCGATTGAGCCGGTGAACTCTTTTTTATCCAGCGGATTGATCGTGGCTGCTGGTGAAGTTTCAGTCAGTCCATAAGCCTGGGCCAGGGGTTTGCCGGTCGCTTCCAGCCAGCGCTTGGCGACCACTTCCTGCACTGCCATACCGCCACCCAATGTAAAGCGCAGCGAGGAGAAATCCAGCTTGCGGAACTCGGCATTGTTCAGCATGGCATTAAAGAGCGTGTTCACCCCCGTAATGGCAGTAAAACGCAGCTTGGACATGTCCTTGATCATGGAGGGAATGTCGCGCGCGTTAATGATCAAGAGGTTCTCCGCACCCAGACGCAGAAACACCAGCAGGTTCGCGGTGAAAGCGAAGATATGGTAAAGCGGCAGGGCAGTAACAACGCAGTCGATCTGGCCTTCTTTCAAATAAGGGCGAATCCAGGACAGGGCCTGGCTCAGGTTTGAAACCAGATTGCCATGGGTCAGGATGGCTCCTTTTGCAACGCCCGTCGTGCCCCCGGTGTATTGCAGGCAGGCAATATCATCGTGGGTCAGCTTGACCGGGGCCGGTGCGCGGCCTCGGCCCTGAGCCAGTACGGCTTTGAAAGAGACGGAGCCAGGCAAGGACCAGGCAGGCACACCTTTTTTAATGTGGCGCACCACTTGATTGACCAGCCAGCCCTTGAAGCCGCCCAGACAATCCCCCACGCTGGTCACAATGACTCGCTTGATGGGTGTTTCGTGCAGGATTTCCTGCAGCACGTGGGCAAAGTTCTCCGCAATGATGATGGTTTCTGCGCCGCTGTCTTGCAGCTGGTGGCGCAGTTCACGGGCCGTATACAGCGGGTTGGTATTGATAATGGTGGCCCCGCTGCGCAACACCCCATACAGACTGATGGGGTACTGCAGCATATTGGGCATCATCAGGGCGACACGGTCGCCTTTTTTCACGCCTTGGCTTTGCAGCCAGCTGGCCAGGGCCAAGGCATTGGTCGACAGTTCGCGGTAGCTCATGCGTTTGCCCATGCTGATATAGGCAGTGCGCTGCGCGAACTCGGTACAACTTTGTTCAAATACATCCAGCAAGGACGAGTACTGCTGGGCCTGATCTTCGATAGTGGCAGGAATACCGGCGGGGTAGTTCTGCAGCCAGACTTTATCCATGAAGCGCTCCGAGGCGTGTAGGTTCAAGACAATCCCAGCAGGGCCTTTTTGAGCGATTCTTGGGCAGGCTTCTTGCCTAGCCAGATTTTCAACAAAGCAGGGGTCAGATCAGGGTGAGAGAGCTCGCCCAGCGTCTTGTCGTTGAACAGGATCTTGACCTGAGGGGTGTGCATGTCCAGCACCACAACGTCGCCTTCCTTGGCTTCACCCACCTGGCGCATCAAGTCTTCAAATTGCTTGATGACAGGGTCCAGTTCTTGTTTTTCAGGATCAGTCAGGTTGCTGTGAATGCCGTCTTTCAGGGCATCGATCAGGGTTTGGGCATCCAGGTCGCGTTTGAGGACTAGCCGGATCTGATGCGGTCCGGGGGATTGAATAATGGCCTCGGCATCCTGGGAAGGCGAAGCGGTATACAGGGCGGCGACGTACACATCAAAAACAACTTTCTTGCGCAGGCCTGCCCCATTCAGTTTCAGGCTTTGCTGCTCGACGGTGACCGTGTCTGGCACGGTGACATTCGCAACAGTAGCGGCCTGGGCGGCGGGTAGCCCCAGGGACAGACTTAAAATCAGGGCGGCACAGCGGGGGGTAAACATGAAGCGGTCCTCCGGCAAATTAGCGTGATTGTGATTTCTGCTTGTAGAAGTGGGCGTCGGCGATATAGATGGTGCGTTCCACCGTGGTGTAGATCTGGCCTTCGGGGTCCTGGATCTGCACGGTAAATGTGGCTTCAGCCTCGTGGTATTGGTCTAGCTGTCCTCGTATTGCGTCCAGTTCATCTGGATTGATTTGAAAATTGGCGTACAGAGTCTGGTAGCCGGGGCGGCGATACTGAATCTCTGCATTCTTGTCCCAGACAATCACATGGCGTTGCAGCCCAGCCAGAAGCATGGTGGCGTGCACGCCGTCTGTAATGGCAAACAGGGAGCCGCCAAATAAAGAGCCATTGATGTTGCGAGTGCGACGACGCAATGGCAGGCGTACGACGATGTGTTGCAAGTTCGCTGAAACTTTGTGGACCCGCCCGCCGGTTGCCCGGAAGGCGGGGTGCCAGTTAAAGCCCAGCTGCAAAAAGCGCGCACGCCATGTGGGGGGTAGGCGTGCGAGCAGCTCCATGCGGCGACTGCGGGCCATAGTGCATCCTTAGAAGCGATAGCTGAACTGCACGCCCAGGATGTCGCCACTGTTTTTGTAGGTACCGCGTGTCAGACCACGACCTTTCAGATCCGTGTTGTTGTTCATGTCGGTATTTTTCAGGAACAAGTGGGTGTAGCCGATATCCCAGGTGGCGTTCTTGCTGGCACGATACTGAGCACCCAGGGACACCCAGTAACGATCGCTGTCAGGCAGGGCGGTTGGGCGGTAGTTCTTGTCGCGAACGGGGGATTGGTCCCAAGCAATACCACCCTTGAAGGTCCACTGCTCGTTGTAGTGGTAGTTCGCACCCAGGGCGACGCGCCATGCGTCCTTGAACTTCAGTTCCAGACCGGAATCCTTGGCACCGGGGCCGCTGTTTTCAATGGTCAGACGCGGGATGCTGCTCCAGCCTGTCCAGGACACATCGGCCAGCAATTGCCAGCGCGAGTTCAGGTCGTGCACCAAGCTGACAATGGCGGTGTCAGGCAGCTTGATGGTGGCTTCTGCGTCCCAATTGATGTTGGGGGCAGGAATGCCAGCCGGCACGTTGCGGTTACGCAGTTTGGTGTCGCCATCAGCCGTGATCTTGATTTGCGAGCGATAGGAAACGCCCAAACGAGTGCTGGGGGTAATTTGGTACAGCAAACCGGCATTCCAGCCCCAGGCGTCGCCCTTCATCTTGACGCGGGTGTCCATGTCCAGTGGGCCCAATGCCGGGTGATAGCCGACGGGGGTAGCCAGACGGTAGTCGGCATCAATGTGCAACCAGTTCACACCCACACCGAAGGACAACTGATCGTTGACCTTGTAGGCCACCGACGGGTTGACGTTGATGGTTTCAATGGCAAATTTTTCGGAGTGGTAACGGCCAACCCAGCCTTCGTCATATTCGGTTGTCAGACCAAACGGGACACCAATACCCAGGCCCACCCACCACTTGGGCGAGAGCTGGTGGGACAGATAAATATTGGGAACAGCGGCGACTTTACCGGCATCACCACCTGAACCGCCGGTGGCGGGACGGCTGGCGCCACCCGTCAGGGCCAAGGGGTCGGTACTGCCTTTATCGGAGAACTTGAAGGTAGGTTTAATCGCATTAAAACCTGCCGAGAAGTTGGTCTCGGGCAACAAGGTCATGCCGGCCGGGTTGAAGTAGATCGTGCTGGCATTGTCACCAATGGCGGCCGAGCCTGCGTAGGCATTGCCCAGGCCGCTCGCATTTTGTTCGAGCAAGTTAAAACCAGCCGCATGGGCTTGACCCATCCCCATGCTCATTCCCAGAGGAATCAGCAAGGCGGGGATGGTACGCAAAGCTACAACCGTCTTTTTCATGTCTCTTCTCCAAGGTATAGGTGCGACGTCTGACAGAGGCTTATGACAAGTTTTAAAACACCTGTTTGTTTTCTATGGTGCATGACCTAGGCCAATCGGCGTATAGGTATTTGTGCCAATCCGAACTAATTGCGTTGTTTTTGTGTTGCTTTGTAATGCAGAGGGCCCCCTCTGAATGGCGCAAAGCCGGTACCGAAAATCACGCCTGCATCGGCCAGATCGTCGTTCTCCACAACACCGATGCGAACCTGGTGTTCGGTCTGTTCGATAAGTGGTTTGATCAAGCGATCTGCCAGACCGCTTGGGACTGTTCCCGCAGGAGATTTTTGGGCTTTGCCGTCTTTCCAGGTGTAGAAACCCTGGCCGGTTTTGCGACCCAGTTCCTGGCGGTCCAGATGGGTTTTCAGGCAGGCTGGCATGGCCGCCTGCTGGCTTAATTGGGCACCTGCATCACGGGCAATATCCAGGCCTACGGTATCGGCTAATTCCAGTGGTCCCATCGGCATGCCGAACTGCAGCATGGCTTTGTCCACAGTGGCCGGGTCCAGCCCCTCGTCCACGCAACGCATGGCTTCCAGCATATAGGGAGCCAGGACGGCATTGACCAGAAAGCCGGGGCTGTCCTTGACGGGCAAGGGCAGCTTGCCGATCTGGTTCACAAAAGCGTAGGCGGCACTGCGCACCTCTGGGGCCAGCAGTTCGCTTTCCACCACTTCCACCAAGGGCATACGAGAGACCGGGTTAAAGAAGTGAATGCCTACCAGCCGTTCCGGATTGATCAGGTTCAGGCTGAGCTCGGACAAGGGCAGGCTGGAGGTGTTGGTCGCCAGTACGGCACCGGGTTTTAGCAGAGGCTCAATGGTGGTGTACAGGCTACGTTTGGCATCGGCGTTCTCGAAGATCGCTTCCAGCACCAGATCTGCCGAGGGGATGCCGTGGCCGTCCGGGTCCGGGATTAATCGATCCAGTGCGGCTTGTACCAGCCTGCGGTCTTTGAGACGGCGCTGGAACAGCTTGGCGGCACGACCTTGTGCCTGGGCGATACGCTTGCGGTCCTGATCCTGCAGCGTCACACGCATGCCTTTCAGCGCACATACGGCGGCAATATCGCCTCCCATGACACCAGCACCGACCACGTGAATATGCTTGATCTCCTGAGTCGACGAATGCTTGCCTACGCTTTTCAGACGCTCTTGCAAATGGAAGACACGCAGCAGATTGGCTGCGGTGTTCGAGCGGGTGATTTGCTCGATCAGCTCGGGAGCCTTCAAGGCATTGCCGTTGTGCTTTTCCCAGATCTCCAGGATGGCGCGGGGTGCCTGATAGTGCTGATAGGGATCGCGCTTTGCCAACTGCTTGCGTACCTGATTAGCAACCAGGGGGCGTAGCAGCTTGGTATTCATCAGGCGTGGCAGACCCTTGGCGCGCCGCGGCTTCTTGCCACTGAGCACCTGTTTGATAGCAGCTTGCTTGGCCAGACGGACGGGAACGCAGGCATCGACCATACCCAGACGGGCGGCCTTGCGGGCATCCACGCTTTTGCCGCTCAGCATCAAGTCCATGGCGGCGGCAGGGCCTATATATTCAGGCAGTCGCAACATGCCGCCCCAACCGGGGAAAATACCCAGCATCACTTCAGGTAGAGCCAGGCGTGTATCGTCCTGATCTACGGCCAGGCAATAACGGCATGCCAGGGCCAGCTCCAGACCACCGCCCAGGCAGTGGCCTTGCACCAGCGCCAACGTGGGGTAGTTCTGCTTGGCCAGCTTGTTGAAGACGGTCCAGCCGCGTGTGACCAGTGCCAAGCCCTTTTCAGGGTTGTTGTTGTGTTCCGAAAACTCGTCAATGTCCGCACCGGCTACAAAACCGGCAGCTTTGCCGGAGTAAATGATCAGTGCTTTAGGAGGATGGCTGCCCAGGTAGTCCAGCGCCTGGTTCAGCTCCTGCAGAACGGCTGCCGAGAGTCTATTGACCGAGCTGCCCACGCAATCGATTTTCAGCCAGGCAATTTGCTGATCGTCCGTGTACAGCGTGAAATTTTGCAAATCCAGGGTAGCGACGGGCATCATGATTCAGTTCCTTGCAGCGATTCGATCAGCATGGCACCGCCTTGTCCGCCGCCAATACAAATAGCGGCCATGCCCAGACGCAAGTTGCGACGACGCAGGGCATTCAAGCAATGCAGCACAATTCGGGCTCCGGAGGCACCCACCGGGTGGCCGATCGCAATGGCGCCACCGTCCACATTGAGCTTGTCCATATCCAGCAGACCCAAAGCATCACGACCCAGATGCTTTTGGCACCACTCCTGGTTGTCCCATGCAGCACGACATGCTAGTACCTGTGCTGCAAAAGCCTCGTTGATTTCCCACAAGTCCGGACCATTTAGGGCCAGACGGTTGCGCTCCAAAATAGGCGTCGCGGCGAAAACAGGGCCCAGGCCCATGGTGGCTGGGTCCAGACCAGCCCATTGCGCATCCACAATGCGGCCAATGGGTTTGAGCTGATGTTCCTTGACGGCGGCTTCGCTGGCTAGAATCAGCAGGGCAGCGCCATCGGTCACTTGGGAGCTGTTGCCGGCCGTGATATTGCCCCAAGGCGGATCAAAGACTGGGCGCAGCTTGGCCAGCTTCTCGGGCGTGGAGTCTTCGCGTACGCCATCATCTTGCGGGTAGTTATTACCGCGCGTGTCGCTTAACGGCACGATTTCTTCAAAAGCGTTTTCTTGTTGAGCACGCAAAGCCAGACGGTGACTGCGGGCCGCAAACTCGTCCATATCCTGACGGCTGATACCAAACTCGTGCGCCAGAATTTCAGCGGTCTGCCCCATGGACAGGCCAACGACGGGATCAGTCAGCCCTTTAAGCAGGCCGATGACTGGTTTCAGATAGGACAGACGCAGACTGCGCAGCGCTTTCAGGCGTGCGCCCAGGCTACGCGCTTTGCCCCAGGTGGCCAGCCAGCGCACCATGTCGTCGCTGAACAGGATGGGGGCGTGAGACAGCGCATCTACGCCACCGGCCAGCACCAGATCCGAGCGGCCGGTTTGAATGGCCTGTACGCCCGAGTCCAGTGCCTGCATACCCGAGGCGCAGTTACGCATCACGGTCCAGCCCGGCACTTTGTGACCTGTGCCCAGACGCAGACCCAGAACCCGGCCGATATTGGTTTCATCGGGCGAGGGGGCGGCGCAACCCAAGATGACCTCGCTTAGCTGCGGGGCCTCAAAGGGTTGGCGCAGCAACAGCTCGCGACCCGTTTGCACGGCCAGATCTCCAGCAGAGAAGGGGCCGGGCGCATTACGCGCTTTCAGAAACGGGCTGCGTGCGCCGTCAATAATATAGACCGGTTGAAAACTCATGCTTGGCTCCCACTGGCGGCTTCAGCGGCAGGATTTTCCCGACGCAAATCGAAGGGGAAATCATCAACGGCAATAACCCGATCGCGCACGATGTCGCGGGCCTGGATTTGCTCGTATTCCTGAGCCGTGATGCCACCGGCCTGAAAGACGGCTTCGGCCAGATCGCGTACGTTGGCTTTGGGGTTGTCCTGCAATTGACCGCTTTTCTCGAACTGACGGATTTTGGCGTCAATATCGCGGGTGTTCAGCGAAGCCAGCAGGGCCGCTTCAATCGCACCGACGGGTTCCATATCGTCGTCAGGCAAGTAGGTGTCGTAAGTCAGGCGATCTCGAGTGGCACCGGGCTTGGTCAACAGTTTGGCAACAGTGTGGTCCAGCTTGTCATCAGGGCCCAGACGGCGCAGACCCAGAGGGAAGACCAGGAAGCGCAGTACGGCCGCCAAAGGACGGTTCGGGAAGTTCTCCAGTACTTTGTCCAGAGCGTGTTGAGCACGCATCAAGGCGTCTTGAGCCGCCCAGTGAGCCAGAGGTGCATCTTCCTGTTGACGGCCTTCGTCTTGGTAACGCTTGAGCACGGCGCTTAGCATGTACAGCTCGGACAGCACATCCCCCAGACGCGAGGACAGGCGCTCACGCATTTTCAGGGAACCACCCAGAACCAGCATGGAGGCATCGGCCAGCAGGGAGAAAGCAGCACTGTAACGGCTGGCCTGGCTGTAGTAGGTGTGCATGGCCTTGGAGGTGCCGGTAGGGCCACTTAGCAAGCGCCAGCCACCCAGGCCCAGCCAGAAGGAGCGGCCTGTATTGGCCAGTGTGTAGCGGATGTGTGCCCAGAAAGCCTGGTCAAATTTACGCAAACCGGCTTCGCGGTCAGGGTTCAGGGCGGCTGTCATCTCTTCAAGGATGAAAGGATGGCAACGGATAGCGCCTTGACCGAAGATGATCAGGCTGCGCGTCAGAATATTGGCGCCTTCCACCGTAATGCCGACGGGAATTTGCTGGTAAGCCCGGCCCAGGAAGTTGGAGGGGCCAAGGCAAATGCCTTTACCACCAATCACATCCATACCGTCGTTCACCACAATGCGACCACGCTCGGTGACGTGGTATTTGACGATGGCCGAGACGACAGAAGGTTTCTCGCCCAGGTCCACGGCAGCAGCCGTCATGGTGCGGGCGGCATCCATCGCGTAGGTATGGCCGGCAATGCGAGCCAGTGCTTCTTCCACGCCTTCAAATTTACTGATGGCGCTGCGGAACTGGGTACGCACGGCGGAGTAACCACCCACGGCGCGGCTGGTCAGTTTGGCCATGCCAGTAAAGGAGGAGGGTAAAGAGATGGAGCGGCCAGCAGCCAGACATTCCATCAACATGCGCCAGCCCTGGCCAGCCATGGCGGGGCCACCAATGATGAACTCCAGCGGCATGAACACGTCTTTGCCACGGGTGGGGCCGTTCATGAACATGGCGTTCAAGGGGAAGTGACGACGGCCAGTGTCCACGCCGGGGTGGTCGCTTGGAACCAGGGCGCAGGTAATGCCAATGTCTTTTTCGCCACCCAGCAAACCGTCCGGGTCATATAGGCGGAAGGCCAGACCCAACAAGGTGCAAACCGGAGCCAGGGTGATGTAGCGTTTGTCCCAGGTGACGCGCATGCCCAGCACTTCCTGACCTTCCCATTCGCCTTTGCAGACAATCCCTACGTCAGGAATGGAGGCGGCGTCCGAACCGGCCCAAGGGCTGGTCAGTGCGAAAGCGGGAATGTCACGGCCATCAGCCAGGCGGGGCAGATAGTGTTGTTTCTGCTCGTCGGTACCGTAGTGCAGCAGCAGTTCTGCCGGGCCCAGCGAGTTGGGCACCATGACCGAGACGGACAAGGCCGAGTTACGGGTGGAGAGCTTGGCGACAACCGCCGAGTGCGCTTGCGCCGAAAAACCGCGACCGCCGTATTCCTTGGGAATAATCAGGCTGAAGAAGCGGTTTTCTTTCAGGTAGTTCCAGACCTCGGCAGGCATGTCGAAGTCTTCCTGGCTGACTTGCCAGTCGTCAATCATGGCGCAAGCCACATTGACTTCATTGTCCATGAACTGGCGCTCTTCATCGGTGAGCCGGTAGGCCGGATAAGAGCTCAGGGTATTCCAGTTGGGTTTGCCGCGAAACAGCTCACTTTCCCACCAGACCGTACCTGCTTCCAGCGCATCGCGCTCGGTTTGGGACATGGCAGGCAGAACGCTGGAAAAGGCGCGGTAGATTGGGCGGCTTAGCCACTTGGTGCGTAGATTCCGGTTTTTGAGAACGTAGACGCAGCCAAGCACTAGCACTATCAATAGCAAGGTCACAAACATAGCAACTCCGGACTAGCTCAGAAAAAAAAAGAAGAAGGCCCCCACGCTGCGCCTTCGGCTTGTTGCCCCCGAGGGGGCACTTTTTACCGGGGGCGCCGAGCTTTGGGAGCGGCCCGGCGGTAAAACCCCCTCATGCTGCACCTTCGACTTGCTGCCCCTAAGAGAGGGGCGCGGTTCACCGTGGTGTAGCTTGGTGGTCAGGGCCGTTCAGCTCAGGTGCTGGCGGGTAAAGGAGCTCGTAATCCACCCAGCAGGAAACTCATCAAGCGCTGTTGCAGTTGTTGCTCACTTTCCGGGCTGTCGCTAAGGGGTAATTGCAAAGCCCGACGCAGTGATTGGGTGCCCATCAAGGCATAAGAGGTGGCACCCAGCATGAAATGGAATCGCCAGATGATTTCTTCTTCAGGCACGGTAGGCAGAGCTTCATGCAAAGCCTGCTTGAAGGGCAGGAAGATGGCGACTTGTTCGTCCCAACAGATGGACTGAATGAAATCCTGCGGCGCCGGGCGGTCCTGCCCCGGCAAAGGAATGAACGAGCGTGGGGCGCCGTTGCCTGAACCTGCCAGGCGGATCAGTGGGCCAAAAAAGGCATCCACCACCTGGGATGCTTTCAAAGGACCTTCACCGGCTTGCTGGCGATAAAACGCCAGTTTTTCCAGGCGCTCTTGATTGATGCTGTTCAGGCGGCGCTGGAACACGGCCTGTGTCAGTCCGTCTTTACTGCCAAAGTGATAATTGACAGCCGACAGGTTCACCTTGGCTTGCGCCGTAATCTGGCGCATGGAGGTATTTTCGTGGCCATACAGCGCGAAAAGATGTTCGGCTGCATCGAGAATGGCGGACTGTGTCCGATCAGAGCGTTTCACCGTTATTTCCTAATTTCAAACGAGTGTTTGAATAATGTAACGGGAATGCGCAGTTAGTACAGTAGGGGTTCACCCTAGCCCCGCAAAGCGGGGCCAGGAGCCAGTCTTAGATCTGGGTCACAAATTTGGTGACTAAGTATCCGTCAAAGGTTTCGGCACCGCCTTCGCTGCCAATGCCGCTGTCCTTGACGCCGCCAAACGGAGTCTCGGGCAGGGAACTGCCGAAGTGATTGATATTGACCATACCGGATTCCAGTTCGGTACCCAGTCGATGCGCGTCTTGCAAGGATTGTGTAAAGGCATAGGCCGACAAACCGTAGGGCAGGCTGTTGGCACGGGCGATGGCATCGTCCAGATCGCTGTAGCGCGTCAAGGGGGCGATGGGGCCAAATGGCTCCTCGGTCATGACCAGTGCATCGTCGGGCAAATCCGTCAGCACTGTGGGCGAGAAAAAGAAACCATCGCGCTTGATCTGTTCTCCTCCCAGCAACACTTTGCCACCCAGAGAGCGGGCGTTGTCGACAAACTTTTGCATCATGGGCAGGCGGCGCTCGTGAGCCAAGGGCCCCATTTGCGTATCCGGGTCCAGACCATCGCCCACTTTTACATTGGCCAGCTCTTCGGTGAAGCGGTCCACAAATGCAGTGTAGATGTCGTCGTGGATATAAAAACGCGTGGGCGAAATGCACACCTGACCAGCATTGCGAATTTTGAAACGAGCCAGCTGACGAGCAGCGCGGGCTACATCGGCATCAGGCAGGACCAGCACAGGCGAGTGACCGCCCAATTCCATGGTGATGCGTTTCATATGGGCACCGGCCAGTGCAGCCAGTTGCTTGCCTACAGGTACAGATCCGGTAAAGGAGACTTTACGCACGATGGGCGAGCGGATCAGGTAGTCCGACACCTCCTGTGGCACACCCCAGACAATATTTAGTACACCCGGAGGCAGGCCCGCATCATGAAAGGCTTGGGCAATAGCCATGACCGCACTGGGGGAGTCCTCGGGGCCTTTCAGAATAATCGTGCACCCAGCACCGATAGCCGCGCAGATCTTGCGAATGGCCTGGTTGTAGGGAAAGTTCCAGGGCGTAAAGGCGGCGCAGACCCCGATGGGCTCGCGCAGAACCATTTGCTGCACTTTGGGGTTGCGGGCGGGGATGACGCGGCCATAAATACGGCGGCACTCCTCGGCGTGCCAATCCGCATGGTCCGCGCAGGACATGATTTCGCCTACCGCCTCGGCCAAGGGCTTGCCTTGGTCCAGTGTCAGATTGCGGCCAATTTCCTGGGCGCGTTCACGCGACAGTTCCGCGACCTTGCGCAGGATCGCGCTGCGATCCATGGGCGAGCTGTGACGCCAGCTTTTGAACGCGTCCTGGGCGGCGTTCAGAGCCGCGTCCAGATCCGCCTGGGATGCCAGCGGCAGTTGGCCCAAGGTGCTGCCATTGGCAGGATTGATGACGGCCTGGGTCTGGCGACCTTGTCCATCCAGAAATTGACCATTGATATACAGGGCCAGGTGTTGATACATGAGCGGCCTCCAAGTTGTCTGTGTTGCTAACTAAATACGTACCGTTCGATGGTATCGGGCGAGCAGAAACGGGACAAGCGTGGGCGGCGGATATTGCAGCAACGGATTGTTCAGAGAAGCTACAAACGGGCGCGAAACAGGGAGCCCTTCAAGAAACCGTTATAAGTTTTTGATTTCATATCTCTTTTTGAAGGCCTGACAAAGAGATGAAAACCGACATCAAGCTGCAATAAGAAATCGTTACAAGTGCAGCATTCTTAATGTGAGCGATTGTTATATTTTTAACGATGAAAATATTTTTATCGTCTGGTGATAACCTGGTTTTATCTTGATGTAACCTAAATGCTTATTAAGGTGAAAGTTTTTTGTAGATTATTACCAACGATCGCGCCACGTGGGATAAGCGCAACAGTTATTGCTTAAGCGCCTAATCGCCCGAAATCGTTTAATTTCAGTGTATTGTTGCCTTTTTTATCACGGGCTATTTATCATTTTTAACATTGTCGTCCACGAAGCTCCTTGTAATCTAAGATACAATTTGTCCCGTGATCTACGTGATGAGTTTCACTATGCGTCACGTAAAAAGTCACAATCAGACACAAGGTTATGCTCCAAGAATACAGGTCAGAAGCCTGTAGCTCCGCCTTGTCTTGCCCCGGTCCATTATGAACATACTGCTGCGGCTGGCGATGTACTTACCAGTCTTAGATGTAAAGCCCATGTGCAATACATAGGTGTTGGGCCCTCGGGTGGTGTTTCTTTCGCTTTGTTTGAGCGACACACCGAACCCATTCTTCTTTCATTTTTGTACTTAAATTTGATCTGGCAATGCGTTGCAACGCTGACGTAATGACGTCTGTTGCGAACGCGGCACAGGATCTTACGGAGGCCGACGTGCGTGGTAAGAAAACTCTAACGGTAAGTGCGCTGCTGACAGCGCTACTGCTGGCGCAACCAGCGCTTGCCCAGCAGGAAAACAGCTTGAGCTTCAAGGACAGTATTGAGCGGGCAATTATGTCCAATCCTGAACTTGGCGCTCGCTTCCAGGATTTCCAGTCTGCGCTTGAAGGTCAGAACGTTGGCCGTGGCGCCTTGTTGCCCGAGGTCAATGCACAGGGTTGGGTTGGCAAAGAGTGGCGTGGCAGCACCTCCGGTGCTCCGTCTACCGACTGGTCCCGCAGCGGCTACAGCCTGCAACTGCGTCAGTTGATTTTTGATGGTTTCTCCTCGATCAACCAGGTTCGTCAGTTGGGTTACGAAAAACTGGCTACCTACTACGAGCTGCTGGCTTCGGTAGATTCTCTGGCTCTGGAAGCGGCCAACGCGCACATTGATGTGCTGCGTTACCGCGAAATGGAAAAGCTGGCCCGTGAAAACTACGGCATGCACATGAACATCCTGAGCCAGATTCAGGAGCGTTCGGCATCCGGCGTGGGCCGTGGTGTGGACCTGGAACAAGCTTATGGCCGTCAGTCCCTGGCTCAAAGCAACATGATGACCGAGGCCGGCAACCTGAACGACGTGCTGCAACGCTACCGTCGCATTGTGGGTGTGGCTGCTCCTGAAGTCATGCAAGCGGCCCCTAGCCTGAGCGAGTCGATTCCTGCCAATACCACCGACTTCTTGCCATCCTTGCGCACCAGCCCCGTGATTCTGGCCAAGCAGGCTTTGTATCAAGCTGCTGAGTCGGGCAAACACGTGGCTCAAGGCCGCATGTCGCCTACTTTGGAATTCCGTGCTGCGACAGGCAAGGACAAGAATGATCCTCCCGGTTCCGCATACCGCAACTCGCAAAGCAGCAACGTGCAGTTGATGCTGTCGTACAACCTGTTCCGTGGTGGTGCCGATGCTGCTCGCATCCGTCAAACCACAGCTCAGCAGTACGCTGCCCGCGACGTGCGCGATTACACCTGCCGCAACGTACAGCAGGATCTGGCCGTGGCCTGGAACAACATCGAGCGCCTGCGTGCTCAGTTGCCATTCCTGAAACAACACGAACTGGCTACGTCCAAGGTTCGCGTTGCTTACATGCAGCAGTTCCAGATCGGTCAGCGCTCCTTGCTGGACTTGCTGGATACGGAAAACGAACTGTTTGATGCGCGTCGCGCTCTGGCCAATGCCACTTACGACCTGCAACAAGCCGAATACCGTTGGTTGACCTTGTCGCACCGTCTGGTGTCGGCAGTTGGCCTGTCCCAGCCTTACTCGGAGCAGCCTGAAGAAGCCGCCAAGCTGGACTTCCCCGAAGAGGCATTCAAGGCATGTATGACGCCTGTTCCAGATACCAGCAACCTGGCCCCGGTTTCTGTTGATTACCGCGACGGTATGGCTCCGCCAGTCCTGCGCGAGAAACCAGCCGGGCTGTAAGTAGCTGCTTCTTGGCGTTATTGGATAGTGAAGGGAGGCACGTATGAGTCAGAACGAAGATGACTACAAACAAGAGCTCTCAGTCTCGGATGCCAGTTTTATCCGAGTGCTGGAGGATTTGATTGACGCACTGGTTGCTAACGGTGTGCTTCGTATGACTGATCTGCCTCCCCAGGCCTTGGCCAAATTGAACGAGCGCAAACGTACCCGTCAACGCCTGCGGGATTCGCTGGATTTGATTAATGACGATGAACCACTCATCTGACAGCACGACACAAGCAAGCGGGCAATACAGTATCCCGCCTCATCTGACGCATGATGATCCTCTTCTGACCTGCCTGGCAGAGATTACCCGTATCCACGGTAATCCTTGCACGCCGCAGCACTTGTCTGCAGGCTTGCCTTTGCAGCGTGGGCGTTTGACGCCTGCCTTGCTCAGTCGAGCAGCCGCGCGTGGTCATTGCACGGCCCGAGTGTGGCGCCGCGCCTTTACCGAACTCGACACCAATCTGTTCCCGGTTATTTTGTTGCTGAACAATAACCGGGCATGTGTGTTGCTGGGGCTGGAAGAAGAACGTGCCCGGGTGCATTTCCCGGAAAGTGGTAGCCCCAGCGAAATTAGCCTGGAAGATCTGCAAGCGCAGTACTCCGGGCTGTTGGCCGTGGTGCAGCCGGATTTCCGCGTCGAAGCGCGTGCCAAAGATGGTGTGGCCCCCATGAAGGGCAAACACTGGTTCTGGACAGCCGTAGTGCAAAACTGGCGTCTGTATCGCGACGCCATTGGCGCTGCCTTGCTGATTAACCTGTTTGCGCTGGCCATTCCGCTCTACACCATGAACGTGTACGACCGGGTGGTTCCCAACAAAGCGATTGAAACCCTGTGGGTACTGTCGATTGGGATTGGGCTGGTGCTGGTCATGAACATGGTGCTCTCCAGTGTGCGAGCCTATGTAGTTGATGCTGCCAGCAAACGGGTGGATATTCAGTTGTCCGCGCGGATTATGGAGCGGGTGCTGGACTTGCGCATGGAGAACCGACCGCCGTCGGTGGGCTCTTTTGCTGCCAATCTGCGCTCTTTTGAATCGGTGCGCGACTTTATCGCTTCGGCCAGTTTGACGACACTGGTCGATTTGCCATTTGTGCTGCTGTTTTTGGCTGTGCTGGCCTGGATCTCGCCCTGGATGCTGATCCCGCCCGTTGTGGCCATTGTGATCATTCTGGGTATTTCCTGGTTTGCTCAGGCACGTATGGAACGCCTGACCAAACAGACCTTCCAGGCTGCTGCCCAGCGTAACGCCGGCTTGGTCGAATCCCTGGCTGGTATGGAAACCTTGAAGGTCCTGAATGCGCAAAGCAATGCGCAGCGCGACTGGGAGCAGTCCACCGAGTACCTGGCTCGTCAGGGTGCGCGTATCAAGATGACTTCCACCCTGACCGTAAACACGGTGCAGATGCTGCAGCAGATGGTCACCATCAGCGTGGTGATTATCGGGGTGTATCTGGTTCAGGAAACCAAATTGTCCATGGGGGGCATTATTGCTTCCTCCATGATTGCAGGCCGTTGCCTGGCTCCTTTGGGGCAAGTGGCTGGCTTGATGATGCAGTATCAGAATGCCCGTACCTCCCTGGGTTCGGTGGATTCGTACATGAATATGCCGGTAGAGCATCCTGAAGAGCGTCACTTTGTGCCACGCCCTTATCTGGAAGGCTCTATCGAGTTCCGCAACGTTAGTTTCAGCTATCCCGGCACTAATCAGAACGTGCTGGATAAGGTCAGTTTTTCCTTGAAGGCTGGCGAGAAGATAGGGATTATCGGCCGTATTGGCTCCGGCAAAACCACCTTGTCCAAGCTGATCCTGGGTCTGTACAAACCGACGGGCGGCACCGTTGTGCTGGACGGAATTGATAGCCAGCAGATTGACCCGGCAGACGTGCGTCGATCCATGGGCTATGTCTCGCAGGACCCCACGCTGTTCTATGGCACTTTGAAACACAATTTGCTGATGGGCACGCCTTATGCAACTGACGATCAAATGTTGGCAGCGGCTCGTCAGGCGGGGGTGGATGATTTCGCACGACGCCATCCTGATGGCTACGACATGATGATTGGCGAACGCGGCGAATCCCTCTCGGGTGGTCAGCGTCAGGCTATCGCTGTGGCTCGTGCCTTGATCGGTAACCCGTCCATTCTGTTGCTGGATGAACCCAGCAGCAATATGGATAACCAGAGCGAATCGGCCCTGCGTCGCAGCCTGCATAAAGAATGTGAGGGCAAGACAGTTGTGCTGGTGACCCACCGCACCGCCTTGCTGGAGCTGGTGGATCGCCTGATCGTGATGGATATGGGGCGTATTGTGGCGGATGGTCCTAAGGATCAGGTCATTGCCGCCTTGCGTAGTGGGCAGATTGGTAAGGCCCGGAGTGCAGCATGAAAATAAAGAACCTGACCAATTGGGTGCGTGCGCAACTCCAGGACACCAATTCCCCACCTCCTGGTAGCAATATGCTCAAAAACGCGTCGTGGACGGCTCGTTACCAAGATGTACGGGGTTCCACGCTGCTGATCTGGTTGACCTTGCTGGCCATCAGCCTGCTGATTGTCTGGGCCAGTTTTGCCAGCATTGATGAAGTGGTGCGTGGCGAGGGCAAGGTTGTGCCATCTCGCCAGGTCCAGATTGTGCAAAGTCTGGACGGCGGTGTGGTGGAAGAAATTCTGGTGCGTCCTGGCCAGTCCGTGGAAGCGGGCGAAGTGCTGTTGCGTATCGATCCTACCCGTGCCTCGTCCTCCTTGGGCGAGAACGAAGCCGAGTCCTTGTCCTTGATGGCCAAGGCGGCTCGACTGGAAGCGATTGCTGCCGATCAGCCCTTTGATATGCCCAGTGAAGTGCTGGAAAAAGCCCCTGATCTGGCAGAAATGGAACGCCGCGTCTGGCAGGCTCGTACCGAAGAGCTGCGCTCCAATATTTCGGTGGCTCAGGAACAGCTGAACCAGCGTCAACAAGAATTGCGTGAGACGCAGGCCAATCGTGATCAGGCCGCGTCCAGTTGCGGGCTGACCTCGCAAGAACTGCAAATGACACGTCCTTTGCTCAAAAGCGGGGCGGTGTCCGAAGTGGATTTGCTGCGTCTGCAGCGTGATGTGGCTCGTTACTGCGGTGAGCAAAAAGCAGCCACGGCACAGATCAGCCGTATTCAGGCCTCGATTCAGGAAGCCCAGAACCGGATTGGTGAAGTGGAAATTACCTTCCGCAATCAGGCCCGTACCGAACTGGCTGAAACACGTGCCAAGCTGGCTTCCCTGGAGCAAGGCCAACGTGCCCTGGCCGACCGTGTGCGCCTGGCTGAAGTGCGCTCGCCCGTGCGCGGCACCATCAAGACCCTGTCTGCCAATACGGTCGGCGGTGTGGTGCAGCCCGGTAAAGACATTCTGGAAATCGTGCCTACTGACGACACCCTGCTGTTGGAAGTGCGTATTAATCCGCGCGATATCGGGTTTCTGCACTCAGGCCAGACTGCCGAGGTCAAATTCACCGCCTATGACTTTGCTGTTTATGGCGGCTTGCCCGGTGTGCTGGAACAGACCAGTGCCGACACCATTACCGATGAAAAAGGCAATTCATTCTATATAGCTAAAGTACGTACGGACACGGTGTATGTCGGTGACGATAACCGTCCAATCTTGCCCGGTATGGTGGCCGAAGTGCACATCATGACTGGCAAGCGGACTGTTATGCAGTACTTACTCAAACCTATTCTCAGGGCCAGATCCAACGCATTCAGAGAGCGTTAAGGCTGATTGGTCCGTTGGGGGAGTAGCGCTGACGATAGAGGTGTAACACCCGAGTCAGACCAAGAGCTGATGGCATATAGCTCGTGTTACCAGTAAGGGAAAAGCGGTATGCGACAAGTAAATTCGGTTTTATTTCTGACTGCCGATGAGGCGTTGTGGCAGCATTGGCGTCATCTGGATTCGGTCACCTGGCTGCCCGCCAGAGGGCAGGGCATGGACGATTTATTGCGTTGGAAACAACAGCAGCGTGATCTGGTGGTGGTCGATAGTGCCCTGGCTTTGTGGAATCATCCCCAATGGTCCAAGGCTGTGCAGGGCATGAAGATTATTGTCGCCAGCCCACGTCCTTTGGATAGCGAAGGTCAGGCCGTACTGGCCCTGGGGGCTCGTGGTTACATTCACGCCTACAGCTCGTCGCCTTTGCTGGTGCAGGCGCTGGACCACGTGGCTAGTGGGCAGGTTTGGGTTGGGGAGTCCTTGCTGAGCCGTTTGCTTAGCGACGTTACCCGTCGTCTGGAACCCAAGGCGGGCTGGGAAAGCACCCTGACCAGTCGTGAAGTCGAGGTTGCGCAACGCGCCTCGCTGGGCCACTCCAATCAGCTGATCGCAAAGGACCTGGGCATCACCGAGAGAACGGTTCGCGCCCATCTGCAGGCGGTTTTTGAAAAGCTGGATGTAACAGATCGTTTGATGTTGGCGCTAAAAGTACACGGCATAGCCTAAACCCCTGCTCGCCGTCCCGTTCGTATTGTTAAGTAAGGTCAATAACAATAAATAAAACAGCGAACTGGCGGCGAC
The DNA here is from genome assembly GCF_005311025.1 of Alcaligenes faecalis. GTDB lineage: Bacteria > Pseudomonadota > Gammaproteobacteria > Burkholderiales > Burkholderiaceae_B > Alcaligenes > Alcaligenes phenolicus. Next base: position 2,879,890 of record NZ_CP031747.1, read on the forward strand.
GCCAATATCGACTAGCGGACCAACTCGCTATTCTCTGATCAAAGAAAGTCCATTTCTGACTGCTGCTTGGCGGCAGTCTTTTTTTAGGAATCAGACAGTCATGGCACTGGATACTGTTTTAGTGACACGAGTTGAAGGTACGGCATGGATCCGTACCGCCGATGGCTCCAAAGTAGCTGTCAAAGAAGGGATGCGCGTCCCTGTTAATGCCGAGATCATCACCGAGACCGGCGCCAGCGTCGAGCTTGAGATCCCTGGCAGCCCATCGATGACCATTTCCGATAACCGCTCCTTCCTGGTCAGCGGCGATATCGCAGAAACCGATGTGGACCCAGTAGCCGCTGCTCTGGCCAACCCGAACGACCCAGCCATTACGGCTGTGTTGGCCGCTCTGGAAGCTGGCGATGACCCATTCTCCCAACTTGACCCAACCGCTGCCGTATTGACCGGTGGTGGCGAAGGCGGTGGCAGCAGCTTCACCCGCCTGGTCAGCATTGTGGAAACCACGCGCCCTCTGGCCCTGGAATACCCACGTCCTGGCGTGCCCACCGTTGAAAACGTGCGCCTGGGTGGCTACAGCGGTACTGGCGAAGAAGAGGCCGGTCCTCTGGTTCCTCCCTCCGTTACTGTCAAGATCAATGACGACGGCACCGTTACCTTCACATTTACTGAAGTGCCATTTGGCTTTGATATCGAAGATATCGTGGTCACCGGCGGCGGTCGCATCGAAGGTCTGACACCAGACAACAAAGATCCCAAGACCTGGACCGGAACGCTGGTTCCCCCACCGAACTACGAAGGTGAAATCACCGTCAAAGTGCCTGACGGTAGCTACACCAACGAAGTTGGTACCCCAGGTAACGGCGGCGAAGACACGACCACGGTCGACACGCTGCCCCCAGAAGCTGAAATCACGATCGATTCCATTACTGAAGACGGCGTCATCAATAAGGAAGAGTCCGAAGGTGATGTAACTATTACTGGTACGGTTGGTAAAGACGTCAAACCTGGCGACAAGGTCACTGTGACCGTCGGCGGTAAAGAATACGAAACCACCGTCAATCCGGACGGCAAGACCTGGAGCGTGGACGTTCCTGGTTCCGAACTGGTCAACAACGACAAGGTTGAAGCCAAAGTCACCACGACTGACGACGCTGGCAACACCACGACTGCGACCGACGAGAAGCCTTACGACGCCCGTCCCCAGGCTCGCAAGCGCCCCCGCCCACCGGATCCCGGTGGCAAGCCAGCCAAACTGGCTCCTGCCAGTAATGCTACAGCGGCCCAAGACCCCGTTTCCTTATTGGACCCCAGCGACAGGGCCTGGCTACGCCAGTCCATGCGGGACGTCGCCCCCTTGAAAAAACGCGGTCAAAGCGTAGTCATGAGCCGTCCTGCGGCTAGCCCGGAACAGTTGGAGCAACGTCGTCGCCACGCGGTAGGTGCGCCCACCAGTACGCCTGCCCTGCCCCAGGCCTCTGACCAATATGTCAGCGTGCAAGGTGAAAGCAACGATATACGACATTTGCGTGCTGGCTGTGGCACCGATGTCTTGCGCGATCTGGAACGCAACCGTTGGCCGATTGAGTCCAGCCTGGATTTGCATGGCTCGGATCTGGAACAGGCCCGCGAGCGACTGGACAACTTTCTGCGCTCCTGTCTGGAGCACGGCGTGCGCTGTGTACGAATTGTCCATGGCACGGGCTACGGCTCGCGCAATGGCGAACCCGTTTTGCGTCATGCCGTGCGTCGCTGGTTAACCCAGCTGCCCAGCGTTCTGGCTTATATGGAATGCGCGCCCAACGAAGGTGGGCAAGGTGCCGTCAAACTGGTGCTGCAAGCCATGTCCGAGCCCGGTGTTTGATTTTTTCCATTAGGTACAGACGTAAAAAAGGCCAGCTTTCGCTGGCCTTTTTTTTGTTGTTGTTATGTTGTACTGCCTATTGCTTTTATAATAGTGACCGTTTTATTTCGGTCTTTATTGCCCAGCGTTGCGGGGCTATGTCTCCTCACCTGCATGAAACGTATTGTGCCCCATTTATAAAGCTGTCACACTTAGGGAATGCACTGATACCCGCATGGTAAGAAAATATCAGTCGCCCATTCGCAGTCTTTATTCTGCTGCCTGGTCCAAAGCCTTCATGGCCCGCTTCAAAAACACCTGCATTTCTTTCTCAGCCTGCTTGTCGCCCTGCTCTTGGGCAATCACCAAGCCCTGCTCCAGAATTTCCCTGGCCTGTTTGAATTGCTCCAGGTTCACCAGCACCCGGCCCAACAGCTTCCAGGCTGCGGTGTAACGCGGATTCATTTCCACGGCTTTGGACAAATGTTCGCGAGCCGCTTCCAAATCGCCCTCGCCCATACAGGCATTGCCCAGGCCAAAGCGCAACAAAGCATTATCCTTGCCTGCCGCCAGTAGCTTCTCCAATCCTTCGCGCATAATCCGTACCCTTGAAAACAAAGCAAAGCTGGGTCGCACTGCCTTCACACAAAGCAAAATAGCGGCTACGACACGCCTGCACAGCTTGATGACTATTGAACTGTCCAGCCATAAACCATTGAGCTTGGTTTTGTACCACGGAATATCAAAGGGCGGCCTCAGCCGGCCGGGCTCTGTAGGCCCATTCTCCTGCTGGTACCGCCCTGGCTAGCGCTTTAGGCCAGATCGCCTTGCAACACCCCCTTGCTGACGACTTCACGGCCATCCAGGCTAACCGTGCAATTGCGCATTGGGTAGTCGAAGTGGCAATCGGAGAAACGGCCAGCCGCTGGATTTGCGCCCGTAGAGAAAAGGAAGTTACCGGCAAAGGCGCGCAACTCGGTTCCGTTGGTATCGCGCTTGTCATACATAGCCATGGAGTCCCAGCGTGCCGCCGGCGCCATGCCCCAGCCCACATGACTGACCGCATAGGCATCCTTGTCATTCCAACTGGCGTAATAGGAGCGGATCAAATCGGCATCCACGCCCTTGCCCTCAATAGCCACGACATAATCGTTTTCGATGCGCAAGGTTACGGCTGATTCCAGATAGCGCTTGAAGGTCAGGTTCACATCTCCACTATCCAGCACCAGCGTGCCATTCACACTGCCATTGCTGGGGTAGCAAATGCACAGGCCAGCAGGCCAATACCCAAAGCTGCCCGGCTTGTCGGCTATCCCGGCACTGCCGCGCCCGATCACACCCGCCAGGCTGACCGTCAGGTCCGTACCGGCTTCGGAGCTAATGTGCATGACACTGGCATCGGTAATCAGCTTGCCGCCAATATCGCACTTGCTTTGCAAATCAGGACTGGGTTTGACCCGTTCCAGAATCTCGGGATGCTCGTCGCTAATCATCATGATGCGGGCACCTTTGGCCAGCAGTGCGGCACGCTCGGGCGAATGCAGCAGCCCTTCTACGGTGCAGTCCACAATGAACTGGCTGCCTGCCAAAGCCTGGACAATCGGGTCCATACCTTCCAGCGCCAAAGACGTCCCGGTCGAGCGCAGGGCAATATTGCTTTTCAGACGTGGCGAGACCAGTTTCACATGGCAAACCCGTGCCCCCATTTGCGTCAGGGCCAACTCAGCCAGCTCGGCCAGCACGGAGCGCGATTGCGTCTCGGACAGCACGACTGCCATTTCGCCGGGTTGTACTTTGCATAGTCCAAACACTTCTACAAAATCAGCAATCCACTTACCTTCAATATGCTCACGCAACATCTCACTACTCCTAGAAAATTCAAAAAAGGCGCTGCGCGGCTCTTTCAGCCGGGCAGCGCCTATACACATCAGTCGTGCAAGTCCTTGCCCTTGGTCTCGGGCGAGGCAATGGTGGCCCACAAAGCCAGAACACACAGGCCGATCAGGTACCAGTCAAAAACCTGTTTTTGATTGATGGAATGCAGCCAGGCTTGCAAATAGGGAGCGGTCCCGCCCGTCAGGGCACCAGCAACCGAATAGGGCAAGCCCATGGCAACCGCACGAATGCGGGTCGGAAACTGCTCGGGGAAAAAGGCCGGCATGATGGCGGTGGGTGCCGAGATCAACAGCATGCCGCCCGCCATGAACACCACCAGACGCCAGATCTCGCCCTGGCCGCCGGTCAGCACCATGGTCAGCGGGATGATGCTGATGATTGAACCGATGGAGAAGAAATACCAGTTCGCCTTGCGACCAAAACGATCCGAAAATGCGCCCCAGAAAATCAGGCACAGAATCAGGAAAAGATTGGCCCCCACCCCCACCCACATCACTTTGGCGGCAGGCATGCCCAGGGAGGTAATGGCAAAGGTGGGCGCCATGATGGCCCAGACGTAATACAGCACGGTGCCGCCAGCCGACAAGGCAAATACGCGCAAGCAGGCACTGCGATACTTCCAGACCTCCGACCAGAACACGCGTGCGCCCGGGCGTGCCGTTTTGCCTGCCGCTTGCGCTGCGGCCTGACGGGCTTTGAACATGGGAGTTTCATCCAGCTTTCTACGCAGATACAGCGCATATACCCCCAAGGCCCCACCCAAGACAAAAGGCACACGCCATGCCCAGGCCCGAACAACATCCTCACCCAGCAGACTGGTCAGGCAGGCACTGAGCAACACAGCCGCCAATACCCCGATCGTGACAAACACAAACACGGAGGAAGACCACAGCCCACGTTTATGAGCAGGTGCCATTTCGGTGACATAGGTGAAGGAAGAAACCACCTCCCCACCGTGGCCAATCCCTTGCAACAAACGGCCCATCAACAAAAACAAGGCGGCAATCGGCCCCACCATGTCATACGTAGGAGCAATACCAATCACCAAACTGCCCAAGGCTGTCACCAGCATGGACAGGGTCATGGTGAAACGCCGCCCCTTGCGATCGGCCAGCCAGCCAAAAAAGATGCCTCCCAGCGGGCGCATGAAAAAACCCACAGTAAATACCGCCAGTGTGCCCAGCAAAGCCGCCAGCGGGTCCTCACTATGGAAAAACTGCTTGGCAAAATAGGCGGCAAAAATCGAATAAGCCGTCCAGTCGTACCACTCCAGGGCGTTACCCGCCCCAACCCCCAAAATAACGCGTCGACGCTGCGCGGCAGTCATGGGCTGCTCGCGCAACGATGGTGTATGTGCGTCCAAGAGATGTCCCCTTCACTGTGATAGTTATGCTTCTTGTTTATTGTTTTTGATCCGGTGGCTCAGGCCACCAACTGCGTGAAACGAGAACGATGAAAGATCAGTGGCGAGATTTCGCGCTCGATCTGCACATCGTGGATAAGCAATTGCACGGCATCGTGGTCCCCAGCGGGATGCACTTGAAAAACACTGCAGTCAAACCAGACTGATGCCCCTTGTATATGGACGGCCCCCTCCTCGGTCAGCTCGACCTCGATATCGCTGAATCGGCTGTCCTTGTCCGGTCCGGCCAGCTGACGGCAAATAGCCGCATGTTCAGCACTCAAAATTGACACCCCCAGACGCGAGGCGCGAGACAGCAGCGCCCAGGTCGAGGAACTTTTCTGCACAAAAAAGGCGGCCAAAGGCGGATCCAGCGAAACCCCTACGGAAAAACTGGACGCAACAATGACTTGCGGCTTGCCATCGAGTACGGCGGCAATGGCCGCTACCCCGGATGGAAAATGTCCGAAGGCTTCGCGCACCACCCTGGCTCCCAACCCACTTATGTTTTCTTTCATGACGATGACTCTGCTCAGGCGTTAAAGACCCAAAACCCAAAATGAGGCGAGCTCTGCGACAACACACTCGCTTGGCCTCAATTCTGTTTCGATCGTCATTTATTTGCAATAACAAAATAATCAAATAAGGATGTTTTTTGTTGAATTTAGGTATTAACCCTATGAAAATTCGTCGTTTTAAAAGCTATAGGCCTATACAATTCAACCGAATATTATTGCGTATTATCTTTCGTCATTATTTATTTGCAATAATTAATGAGCTTAAAACCTCTCGGAATCCACAAGGACAGCATGTATCTACATATCGTTTTGATGGCCCCCCACACCCCTGTCAGCCCGGAACTCGCCCCCAAGCTGGACCAGGCCTTTATCCGCATACATCAGGAATGCTCCGGCATAGAACGCTTTGAATGGGTGCCGAACCTGTCACTCAGCTCGGCGCGCTACAGCCATGCCCTGCTTTCTGTATTCCGCACTCAAGAAGCACTGGACGCCTACAGACAGAGTGATGCTCACCAGGCCATGCTGGATGCCATCGCCCCGCACATTCAGGACATCGTCGTGCTGGACAGCGTGCTGGAGAAAAGCCTGCCCTAAGAAGCTCAAGCTGGCGCCCTGGCAAACAGGACGCAAGCAGCCCCAGTGCGGCTACGCTAGCGCCGCCGGGGCACGCACGGTAAAATGGCCCGCTACAAACCTACTATCAAAAATGGGTAGCAATCAGCCCCACCACCGGAAAACAGAATGAAAGCAAGCGTCGCGATTGATGAGTTCATCGCTAGCCGAGACCATGGCGAGCACGAGCAACTTGCCCCGCACCACTACATTCTGACGCTCTACGGTCTGTTCGCCCGCCCCACCGGCGTCATCATTCCCGTGGCCAGCGTGGTTCAACTACTGGCCGACCTGGGTGCTGAACCGTCCAGCGTGCGCTCCGCCATTTCCCGGCTCAAGAAAAAAGGCGTGCTAGTTAGCCAACAAGCCGCCTCGGGCAAAGGCTATGCCTTGGCGGCCGAACTGGAGCCGCATATGCAGGCCGGTGACGAGCGGATTTTTTCCTCCCCCTCCATGAATATTCGGGACCCCTGGCTGCTGGTCTCCTTCTCCGTTCCGGAAAGCGAACGCCAGAACCGTCACAAGATTCGTACAGGCTTGGCTCGCATGGGGTTTGGCACGGTAAATGCGGGCCTGTATATAGGTCCGGCGCGCTTGCAGGCAGAGGCTGTCGAGTACATACGCGAGCACCAGCTCTGGCCCTATATTGAGCTGTTCACCTGCGAACCCAGTGGCCTGAGCGATATTCAGGAAAAGATCTCCCGCTGGTGGAATTGGGACAAGCTGGCCAATGAGTACCAGGCCTTCTTGAACTCGTATCAACACGAAGTTGAAGCGTGGCAAACCGCTTTACGCCAAGGCACGGCCGACCCTTTGGAAGCCTTCCGACTCTATATGCCTATGGTGACACGCTGGCGCAGACTGCCCTTTCTGGACCCAGGCCTGGCACCCGAGCTATTGCCAGACAACTGGGTAGGCAATACAGCCCGCAAATTGTTCGGTGATTTGCATCGACTGCTTAGTCCCTTGAGCTCGCAACACGTGCAGCAGGCCATTCCAAACTGGAAGGCCCGCGGCACGGAGTAAACCTGCTCCTTTAGTCAGGCCCCCGCAAAGCGTGCGATGTCGCCCATCAAATCCTGGGCGACGCGCTCAAACCGCTCCGGCGTCACCCCCTGCATCATGGGCGCATCCTGCCAGGCCCGGAAGTTGCCAAACTGGAAAGGCAAATCAAAACAGTGCCCGCTGAACACCGCTTCAAGCGGACTTTGTTCCATGAAGTCACTCCAGACCACCGAGCGCCCCGCTGCTTTCAGACTAGCCGCATACTGCGTGGGAAAACGCTGGAATTGCAACCAGGACGACGCGGCCACCACTTGCTGATACGGCGTCAGACCCGAACCTACTCCCTGATACACCCCATTTCGCAGCAGGCTGTCTGGCAAATCTCCCACAGGCCATACACCCAAAGCCTGATCGACCTGCTCTTGCGTCGCCTGCCGATGAAAAGGCACGTCAAAAAAGAACACCGAGGACTCTTGGGCAGTACAACGCAGATACACCGCCTGCGCATGGCAGGCTTGTGCCGCCCAGTCAGGATTTAAGAAGTCGGGCGGCATCCCGGCGCTGGCCACAGGCAAGAATGCCGAAGGAGCATGAGCCAAACGTAGCGGCTCTTTGTCCAAGGCCATCATGCCGTGCTGCATCAAGATATCCACGTTCGCCGTCAGCCACTGATCACCCAGGCTTTGTCGCAGGCGCTCTGTGGTTTTTCTTTGTTGCTCGGGTGACCACGGCGTGCGCGTTCCCATGCTGAGCAAAGCAACACGATTAATCCAACCTCGTGTGGACTCCAGCACGCTGAGCAAATGCGCATACCAGCCACCCGCCGATTGCCCCATCAAGGTAATCTTGTCCGGGTCTCCGCCAAAGGCATGGATACGATCTTTCACCCATTGCAGTGCCAAGAGCAGGTCGGCTGCCGGCAAAGGCAAATCGTCAGCTTGTGCATCGCCCAGGTGCCCCAAGGCACCCAGACGGTAATTCACATTGACCACCACCATGCCCTGCGCTGCCAGGCGGGTGCCGTCATACCAATCCAAAGAAGCGCCACCGCTCACCCAGGCTCCACCGTGGATAAAGAACAGTACGGGCAGACCTTGTGCTTGCGCAGGTGCCCACACATTCAAAAAATAAGCGTCTTCAGATTGAGGATTGGCACTGCCTGCTCCCATGACCGCCGCAAGACGGCTGGGGCGCTGCGGGAACAAAGGCACCTGATCCAGAGAGGTCGCTGCCATTCGCCCCGTCGCTGCCTGCGCCGCTTCAAAACGGCGCGTGCCTTGGGCATAACGCAGGCCATACCAGGCCTGCACCTCTACGCCGTCGGCATGACAACGGCGTGAAGGAGCATTGATCCGCAAGGTCGCCGTCATGGTTTAGAGCTTGTTGGAAATATAAGGCGTACCGGTCATGCCGTTACCGTGCAGCTCGTATCCCATTGGCGCGGTAATGGAGGCATGGCGAGTACCTGTATTAATATCGCGCCACATGCGGCCCAGCAGACTGTTTTCCGCGAAGGAGGCGGTGCCATGCAACCAGCACAGATTGTTCACCGCATCCACCAGCTCGTGTCCTGCATGGCCGATCCCGGCACGATGGCGAGCACGTAGCTCCAAAGGCATGGGCACGGTACCGGAAGCAGCAGCATCGATCTGCGCCGCAGCGCGTTCCAGCAGCAAACGAGCACCATCAATCTGAATACTTGCCGTTCCCAGGTTCTGCACAAACGCCCCCGAATCCGACTGCTTCTTGTAATGGGTATAGGTAATGCCGCGCTTGCCACTGACACCAGTAGTGAAATCCACGGCGGCTTGCGCGGCCCCTAAAGATGGCGCTTGAATGCAGGTGGACATGGTCAGGTGCGGCGTCAAACGACGACCAAATGTAGCCAAGGGATCTTGCTCCTGCACATCACCCATCAGTTGCTGAAACGTAATCAGGCGCTCTTTGGGCACCCACAGGTTTTCTGCCACCATGGTGTTGGAGCCCGAGCCGCGCATACCGATGGTGTACCAGGTATCCTGAATTTCAAACTCATCACGACGCATCAGCACAAAGCCCACGGTAGGCTCGACCTGCTCGTTTTCCTTGATGAACAAAATCCCCAGTGCCCAGTCCGAGTGATTGCTGTTCGAGGCAAAAGGCCACTTGCCCGTAATGCGCCAGCCATCGCCATCCGGCGTTGCCGTGCCTTGGGGTTGGGCAAAAATGGACGCCGCACGGATTGGACCGTCTGCAAACACCTCATCGAGCATGGCATCGCTAAAGCGGTTGGCCAGCATGACCGAACCATTAGAGATCACCACACACCAGGCTGCTGCCGGATCGTAATAGCCCACGGCGCTGGCACATTGCAAGAGCATCTCCGCCCCACCCTCATAACCGCCGTAGCGCTTCAAGGCCGAAATGCGCCAGGCCCCGGTGGACTCCAAAGCCTGAACCGCCTCGTCTGACAACATGCGATTACGGTCAGCCTGCGGGGCCAACTCACGTAGCAGCGGGCCGATCTCATGGATACGCTCCAAAATCTCCTCTGTCTCCTGACGGGATGGCGCCTGGGTAACGGTGATCCGCTCGCGCTCGGCGACCAATGTAGCTCCTGTGATAGTCATAACAGCTCCTTAGAATTATTTAATATGGCAAATTTATAGCTATCGTCAGTTAATCGCAATATCAATAATCATGAAAAACGCTAAACCCGCTTGTTTTATTGAGTTTATTCGGGTTTTCACCTAGTAATAATCATGCACCAAGCTTATTTTTAATTGCATAAAAGTAACGATCAAAAATATTTTGAGCACAAGCGAAGCAGAAAAAAGAGAAAAAAATGGCCTGCGCCAGCATGAGACGAAAAAAAACCGCCGACCCGAAGGTCGGCGGTTTCTCATGTAGAAAACCGGCTTTAACAGCCTGTATTCATTACATGTTTTCGATCATGACATCGCCAAAGCCGGAGCAGGACACTTGAGTCGCGCCTTCCATCAGACGGGCAAAGTCATAAGTCACTTTACGCGAGGTGATGGATTTTTCCATGCTGGAGATGATCAGGTCAGCAGCTTCGGTCCAGCCCATGTGACGCAGCATCATTTCGGCAGACAGGATCAGCGAACCGGGGTTCACGTAGTCTTTGCCAGCGTACTTGGGAGCAGTACCGTGGGTAGCTTCGAACATGGCCACGGAGTCGGACAGGTTGGCACCGGGAGCGATACCGATACCACCCACTTGAGCAGCCAGAGCGTCGGAGATGTAGTCGCCGTTCAGGTTCAGTGTGGCAATAACGTCGTACTCGGCAGGACGCAGCAGAATCTGTTGCAGGAAGGCGTCAGCAATCGAATCCTTGACGATGATCTCGCGACCAGTCTTGGGATTCTTGAATTTGCACCATGGGCCGCCGTCGATCAATTCAGCGCCGAATTCTTTTTGAGCCAGTTCGTAAGCCCAATCACGGAAGCCACCTTCGGTGAACTTCATGATGTTGCCCTTGTGAACGATGGTCACGGAAGAGCGATCGTTATCGATGGCGTACTGGATGGCCTTGCGCACCAGGCGCTCGGTACCTTCGCGGGACACAGGCTTGACACCGATACCGGAGGTATTGGGGAAGCGAATCTTGTTCACGCCCAGGGTGTTTTGCAGGAAGTCGATCAGCTTCTTGGCGCTTTCGGACTCGGCAGCAAATTCAATACCGGCGTAAATGTCTTCGGAGTTCTCGCGGAAAATGACCATTTCGGTCTTTTCTGGCTCACGCACAGGCGAAGGAACACCCTTGAAGTAGCGCACTGGGCGCAGGCAGACGTACAGGTCCAGTTGCTGACGCAGGGCCACGTTCAGGGAACGGATGCCGCCGCCAACGGGAGTGGTCAGAGGGCCTTTGATGGACACGACGTAGTCTTTAACGGCATCCAGAGTTTCTTCTGGCAGCCAGACGTCGGAACCGTACACCTTGGTGGATTTTTCACCGGCGAACACTTCCATCCATTCGATCTTGCGCTTGCCGCCATAAGCCTTGGCAACAGCAGCGTCGACCACTTTGATCATGACTGGCGAAATATCCACGCCCGTACCATCACCCTCGATGTAAGGAATAATGGGTTGATCGGGAACATTCAGGGAAAAATCCGCGTTAACTGTAATTTTCTGCCCCGACGCGGGGATCTTGATATGCTGATAGGACATGGATGCTCCAGTTGTGCTCCAATATTAGGGATAGCTAAACACGGAACGCTTTCGCGTTTCCGAAGTCTTATATAAGAGTTTAACTTAATTCGCGCGTATTCAGGCACCTGTAAACTCAAAGCTTGCCAAAAATGCTTGCATTCTTGGCAACTTATCCATTCTACACGGCCCCGATTGCAGCTTGTGCCGGCCTTGCGCCCCCACCATTTCACGCAAAACACGCGCCGAAGATTCGCATTTTCTGACTATTTTTATCTCGATTCCACCATGTTCAACCCCTCTCGCGAGCAGGTTCGCCAATTTTTCATTGAAGCTTGGGACAAGCACCAAAGTGGTCATCTGCTGACCGCTCTGGAAACCATGGCGGTGGATCTGGTGCAACAGCACCCTGAATACCACGACGACTTGCGCAACGCCGACGCCGTCAACCAGGACTATTCCGTGGAGCAAGGACGCAGCAACCCCTTCCTGCATCTGTCCATGCACCTGGCTATCAATGAACAACTGTCCATTGACCAGCCTCCGGGCATCAAGGCAGCGTATCAGCGCCTATTGACCCGGCACGATCAGCACGCCGCAGCGCACATCATTATGGAAGCGCTGGGCGAGGTGATCTGGGAAGCACAACGTCTGGGCACTCCGCTGAACAACGAGCGCTATATCGAATTGATTTTGCGCCACAGCACGCGCGACTAAAGCCGCAGGCTGCCTTACTTTCTAATGCTCAAAGGGCCGGGCTGACGCGACAGCCATACGGAGATACTGTCGATATCCGCCTGGCTCATGGTATTGGCCATAGCCCCCATGACGGCATTCTTGCGGATATTGGACGTTGCCGGTGCCCCGGCCTGCCCACGCTTGTAAGCCATCAAGGCCTGCCGCAAATAATCGGCATGCTGACCGGCCAGAATGGGATATTCCGGGTTCAAGGGCGTTTTCGCATCGTCACCATGACAGGATGCGCAATTCAGATTCTTCCAGGCTTCCCCGCCTGCCTTGGCCAGATCCTCAGCGGCTATCGCCTGACCGGCCACCCCGGCCATCAGCCCCATTGCTACCAGCAAGACTGTTTTTCTCATAGGTGCCTCCCCGTCCTCAAGGTTTGTTGCCCGCGTAGTACGCGGCAATATCCGCCATGTCCTGTTCGGACAAGCTCAGCGCAATGGCTTGCATGGTGGGGAAGGTTCGAGCGCCGCTGGCATACTCCTTGAGTGCTGCTTCTATATAAGCAGCGCCCTGCCCGGCAATCATGGGGACGTGATAGACCTCGGGAAAGCTGGCCTTGTAACCGGGCAAGCCATGACAGCCTATACACATGGAGATCTTGTCGCGCGCCGCCTCGGGATTGGCCTTGATCGGCTCGGAATCCTGCGCCTGGGCTGCCCAGGGCAGACAGGAGCTTGAGGCCAGAAGAAAGAAAGAGACATACCGCTTCATTTGCAACTTCATCATCGCTATTCGCTTTGTCGTGGAGTTGAAAACGGTCCGGGTCAGGCTCTGCGTCTATTGCAGCAAAAAGGAATCAACGCGACACCTGGCTCTGTGATGCTGACCGACGAGTACTGAGTCGATTGTATGATAATTGCCAAGGATGACTGATACTAGTATTTATACCCGAGTTTCTATTCTTGACAGATCAACATTTTAAGTACAAGTTTGAGCCGATTTATGACTACTACGACCCGTTTTGAAGGCACCGATCAGTACGTTGCCACTGATGATTTGAAGCTGGCCGTCAACGCCGCTTTGACGCTACAACGTCCTTTGTTGATCAAAGGTGAGCCCGGCACTGGCAAGACACTGCTAGCCCTGGAAGTGGCCCGCGCCCTGGGACGCCCCCTGCTGCAATGGCACATCAAGTCCACCACCAAGGCCCATCAGGGCCTGTATGAATACGATGCGGTGTCGCGTCTGCGTGACTCCCAGTTGGGCGATGAAAAAGTCCGCGACATTGGCAACTACATTGTGCAGGGCACATTGTGGCAAGCGTTTGAGTCCGAGGAACCCACGGTTGTTCTGATCGACGAAATCGACAAGGCCGACATCGAGTTCCCCAACGACTTGCTGCAGGAACTGGACCGCATGGAGTTTCATGTCTATGAGACTCGCCAGACCGTCAAGGCGCGCCATCGTCCCTTGATCATCATTACCTCCAACAATGAAAAAGATCTGCCCGACGCCTTCCTGCGCCGCTGTTTCTTCCATTACATTCGCTTCCCCGAGCGCGAAACCATGGAACAGATTGTGGCGGTGCATTACCCCAATCTGCGCAGTGACATTCTGTCCAGCGCCCTGGATACCTTCTTTGCCCTGCGAGATGTCCCCGGCCTGAAGAAAAAGCCGTCTACCTCGGAATTCCTGGACTGGCTGCGTCTGCTGCTGGCCAACGATATTCCTGCCGATGCCCTGCACGAGCTGGATGAAGGCTTGCCCCCTATGGCCGGTGCCTTGCTGAAAAACGAACAGGACTTGTCCTTGATGCAGCGTCTGGCCGCCATGAGCCAACGCAGCCAGCGCCGGAGCTGATATGCAAACAAGCGCTTTTTCCCAGCCATTGGCCCCCGTGACGCTGGAAGGATGGGACGTGCGTCTGGAGCCTTTGCAATTGGCGCACGTGGAGTTACTGGAAGCCGCCGCTGCCGATGGCGAACTTTGGAATGTACGTGTAACCAGCGTGCCCGCCCCCGGCCAGGCCCAGGACTATGTAAAAAAGGCGCTGGACGGCCTGGAGCAAGGCCATATGCTGCCCTTTCTGGTGCGTGACCTGAGAACAGACCGGGCTGTCGGCACTACGCGCTATCACGACATTATTGCGCCAGTGGCCCGCCTGGAAATCGGCTACACCTGGTACGCGCGCAGCGCCCAACGCAGCCACGTCAATACCGCGGCCAAACTGCTCCTGCTGCAACATGCATTCGAGACCTTGGGAGCCGGAGTCGTGGGCTGGCGTACCGACCACCTGAATTTCAAATCCCAGCAAGCCATCACCCGGCTGGGAGCGCGTTTCGATGGTCGTGTCCGCCACCATGCCATCCGCCGCGATGGCACGATACGCGACACCATGTTCTACAGCTTGATGGCAGGCGAGTGGCCCGATACCCGCGCCCACTTGCAGGACAAACTAAGGCAGCACAGCCATGTTGCTTGATTTCTTCTACCACCTGCGTGAACGTGGCCTGCCAGTGGCCATTCAGGAACACCTGACGCTGCTGGACGCCTTGTGCAAAGGCATCATGCCGCCCACGCTGGACGATTTTTATCATCTATCCAGACTGGTTCTTATCAAAGACGAAACGCTTTACGACCGCTTTGATCTGGCCTTTGGGGAGTTCTATCAGCCGCAGCTGGAAGCGCTGGCCAAAGATAAAACCCTGCCCGAGGACTGGCTGCGCAAAACCCTGACGCGTAACCTTACTCCGGAACAGAAAGCCGCACTGGAAAAGCATGGCTTGGAAAAGCTGCTGGAGATGTTCAAGGAACGTCTGAAAGAGCAGCAAGGGCGTCATGCAGGCGGCAACAAGTGGATTGGAACCGGCGGCTCCTCGCCGTTTGGACATGGTGGCTATCATCCCGAAGGTATCCGCATTGGTGGCCCTTCGGCAGGAAACCGTACCGCCATCAAGGTCTGGGAAAAGCGCGAGTTCGTGGACTACGACGACCAGCAAGAGCTGGGCACACGCAACTTCAAGATGGCGCTACGTCGCCTGCGACGCTTTGCACGCCAAGGTGCCCCTACCGAGCTGGATCTGGACAGCACCATACGCGAGACGGCTCGCAATGCGGGCATGCTGGATTTGCAAATGCAGGCCGAGCGACAAAACCGCGTCAATGTGCTGATGCTGCTGGATATAGGCGGCAGCATGGATGACCACATCGCCCAGGTTGAATCCCTGTTCTCGGCCGCACGTTCCGAATTCAAACACCTGGAGGCCTACTACTTCCATAACTGCGTGTATGAATCGGTATGGCGGAACAATTCACGCCGCCAAAGCGAACGACTGGAAACCTGGGATTTGCTGCGCAAGTACAACGAGGACTGGCGCGTCATTATCGTGGGCGATGCCACCATGAGTCCTTACGAGATCATGGCCCCAGGTGGTTCTGTCGAGCACTACAACAAGGAAACCGGCGCAGCCTGGCTGCAAAGACTGAACGACCACTGGCCACGTATTGCCTGGCTCAACCCCGAGCCGCAGGCTTACTGGCCGTACCGCCAATCCATTGCCATCATTCAGAATCTGATGTCCGACCATATGTACCCCGTCACCAGCGCAGGGCTGGAAGAGGCAATGCGGTACTTGTCGCGGTAGCATCAGACCTTTATCAAGCAGCAAGTTAAAAGACCCGAATTTCGGGTCTTTTTTATTTACGATTAAAAAACCCGCAGAGTCTTGCGACTGTGCGGGTTTTCAATCAGGCTTTGCTACTGCAGCGATCAACGACCTCGTTGACGCTGCAACATCCCGGCACGCTGTCGCTCCAGATCCTTGATCTGACTCTGCAATTCACGCAACTGCTCTCGGGCTTCACGCTCTTGTTCGGCCAGCGCCTGGGCTTCGCGACGGGACTCCTCGCGCTGAGCAATGGCCAAGGCCTCTTGCTGACGCTGCAACGCCAAGTCGTTCTGCAGCACGGTCAATTGATCGGCGCTTTCATTCAATTGCTTTTCAGCCTTGGCAACTTCAGCCTGCAGCTTGATGCGCTCCAGATCGGCGGCGGCATAGTCCACCGTGTCCTGACGGTACTGGGTGTACATGCGCTCGGCCAGGGATTCGTCGGTGGTCTTGAAGACGCGCCAGAACTCACGCTGCTGGAACAGGGCCACGTAGTAGGTCATGCTTTCGGCAGAGAACAACAGACTGGCACCGAAGCGACCGTTATAGGCGGTACGCAGCTCTTGCACGGCACGGGCCTGAATCAGCTGCTGCAACTGAGCCACAGTGGTGTTTTGATAAGCCGGGGCCGCTGCGGGCGCTGAAGCAGCGGCTGGAGCCGCAACCGGGGCTACCTCTTCAACCTCTTGTTCCTGGGTTTGCGCGACCACGGGCCGCTCTGGCTCCTGCACCAAAGACACCGAGCTGCACGCTGACAAGAAAAGAAGTCCCCCCAAGGACAGCAACACCGCCGTCTTCTGACTAAGGTTCACCATACCCATCCCTTGATAAACAATTTTTTTGTGTTTAGCTTGATACACAGAATCAGCCCGTATTCTAAACGCGGCTTGTCGCATCTTGTGCCTTTATGTTGAATTTGCGCATCTTTTCCCACAAAACTTTACGAGAAATCCCTAATACGGCAGCGGTATCCTGCCGTCGCCAGTTCTGAGTATCCAGAACCGAAATAATACGTGCACGCTCTTCCTGCTCCTGTGCGCTCAAGCTGATGACGGGCTCGGGCCTCTCCAGAATGGGTGCACCTTCAGGCAAAGCCAGAGCCGGGGCCATAACGGGGGCATTGAAACGTTCCAGCACTTGCCGCAACTGCACCGACTCCCAGGCCCCAAACTGCTTGCTCATGACAGCAACGCGCTCCACCAGATTAGCCAGCTCGCGCACATTGCCGTTAAAGCGCATGCTGCCCACCGCATCCAGAACCCATTGAGGGATATCCTCGACGTCACACTCCAGGGCCTGTTCCAGCAAGGCGCAGAAAATGGCGATTTTTTCCTGGGAGCCACGCTGCTCCAGATTCGGAATCAGCAGCTCCACCACGGCCAGGCGGTAATACAGGTCTGCACGGAACTGGCCTTGTTGCACCAGCCCCAAGAGGTTTTTATTGGTAGCGGCCACCATACGAAAATCCACCGGAATCTGTTGCGTCGACCCCAGACGCGTCACGGAACGCTGTTCCAGTACACGCAGCAATTTGACCTGTTGATGCAGGGGCAAATCCCCAATTTCATCCAGGAACAAGGTGCCTTGATCCGCCTGCTCGAAATAACCTTTATGAGCACCGATCGCGCCTGTAAAAGCCCCTTTCGCGTGGCCGAAGAAGTGGGCTTCAAACAGGCCCTCAGGCACCGCCCCGCAATTCACCGGAACAAAGGGCCCTTGCGCTCGTGAAGAACGCTCGTGCAGCAATTGAGCGATGCGTTCTTTGCCCACACCTGTTTCACCATGAATCAGAACACTGGCCCCGCTATCGGCGTACATATCCGCTTCAGCAATCAAGGCCCGCATCACAGGCGATACGGCTACTAATGGTTGAGGACCACCTTGCCCTTCGCGCTCGACCTGTGCGGTCAGCCCGGCCAGCTTGGCCACCAGGGTACGCAGCTCAGCCTGACTGAAAGACAGCGGCAAGGTATAGGAGTAGGCCGAGGGGTAAAAACGCGGGTCGTAGCCCCGGTCCTCCGAGGCCACCCAGATCACCGGAATGGCGTGCTCGACCAGCCACTGGTGCTGCTCAAAACGTCCCTGGGCCATCACACTGACGGACACCAATGCAACCGCATGGCGCGTGGGATGACGCTCGGCGTCCAGCACCAGGGAAGGCTCTACGCGCATGACCGCTACCGAACTGGGTTCCATGGCGCGCTCGGCACGCGTCACCAGATCGGAACTACCCTCCCAGACGTATAAAACGGGTTCATTACCCATAAAGCTGACGCTCATTGCTGTATTCGCCTCCCGCCCTATTGCACCAGATAGGCAGTACCGCACTGCACATCATGAAGTTTCACATCCGCCTCGACCAGGCTCAGGCCCAGCAGCTTCAGCAGTTCTTCCAGCAGCGCGCTCAAACCTTGCAATACAGGGTCTAACAAAGCGACAACCAAACTTAGAACGGCACCAACCAGGTTGGAGTCTTTAAAGACCAGCACCTCTACCGCGCCTGTCCGGCACTCGCGCATGGCTTTCTGGCCACCTATACCGCCAATCACACAAGCCAGATCGCTCAAGGGAGCACCCAGCAGGGTTGTCAGCAAATTATCGACAAAGCCCAGAGTTCCGCCCAACACACCAATCAAACCGTTCTGGCTCATGGTGCGGGACAGTTGCTCCATGCGTTCCTTGGACCAGTTCATCTCGTTCACAACGGCAGAAATTGAGCGGCCCGCCCCATCACCGACCAGACTTTCTGCCATCTGACGTTTACCGGAAGCGCCACTCCAGGGCGTGTTCAGCAAGTCGCCCAGAATGCCCGACAGAACCGCATCGGAGAGCAGGCGCACACTGCGGGACAAGTCCAGCTGAGTTGCGTTCACGGTTGCTTCCGAAGGCTCGCCCGGAGGCGCTGTCAGCGTCACATGAACCGGGTTTTTGGTATCAATCAGGGGCAAGGTGACTTTGGCAGTCAAAGGCAAGATACCCAGCACATTGATGACACGATGGCGCTGAATCTGCCCGAAGGATTCGTCCTTGCAGCTATTGCTGGTCGAAAAGAAATCCGAATGCGGGAACTTGCCCAGACACACATTCACCAAGGAGGATTTGACCGCAATCGTGGCCTGATTCTCGGCAATCGGGGCACGACAGATATTGACGAGCTCCCCAGTGGCTTGGGACAACTCGATAATGACCGGCAAGCTGACTTCGGTTCCCAGCACCTTCAGGATCGGGCCGGCCAATGGAATCTTGGAAGTATCCAGATTCAGATAGACTCGCACACCTGCCGAGTTCGCTTTAGTGCCTATCCCGCCCATGGCGATGCTGGGCGGCTCCACAACCCGCACTCGCAAATCCAGGGCGTTATTGAACATATTGGTCAAACCGGAAGGCAGCGCAGTCAGGTTCAAATCAATCAGATTCTTGCCATTGGCCACCACCAGTCCCGTGTTGACCAGTTGCAGCACGTCCAGGTTCACATTCAAGGCCGACAAGGGATCCACACCATCGATCAAGGCCAGAATACCGCCATCGCCCAGCAGTTTGACGGGCAAATCCAGAGGCCCGACGCCCAGCAACAAGCGGATGTATTCCTGCAGGGCCCCAACGTCCAGACCCAGTGTTTTTTGCTGGTCCAGCAAGGCCAGGCTGGCACTTAGCAAATCGGCCAAAGTCAGCTGCTCCAGCCGGGCCAATTCTTCAGGTGTACCCACTCCTGCGATAACCGTGGCGGGCAATCCCAAGGCTTTCAACAAACCGGAAGGCGTAATCTTGGCATTGACCAAACCGGCCGAGTCCAGCACCGTCAACTGGTCCGGGCGCAGGCCCACGCCGCGCAGCAGGTTATAGACCAGACCATTGCGCTTCAAGGACAAAAGGCGACTGCCCACGGAGAAGGTCGCAACCGGCTCACTGTTCTTGGCGGTGGCAACCGCCTCAATCACCGAGGAAGTAAAGAAAGGGAACAGAGAAGGCGGCTGATAGCTCAAATGCACGCGCACGGAATCAGCGGGCAAGGAAGAAACAAAACGCTGGGCCGGATCACTGTGGCTGCTATTCCATTTACCACAAAAGACTTTGGCACCATCGCCCGTCAAACCCGCAGCAGGCGAATCGGGCTGGCTATTCAGGCTGAACCTGGCCATGCTTTCACCTTGCTGGCAGCCCAGCGCATCCCCGGAACCCAAGGCCTGCGCCCCCGCCAGTGCAGCCAGGTCAGCCGCGTTTTGCAGCCCCCGCTTCACATGGAAGTTATGCCCCAGATGCGCCGCCCCCAGCAACACCAGCCCCACCAGCAACGCGGCGGCTGCAGGCACAATAATGGAACCTTGCTGCTTATGTGCCTGCTCGCTCTGGGTTCGAGTTCTTCCCCATTTCATCTCGCTCTCCTGACCCACTCCAGCCCTGTGGGCTTTAATCACTACCGTTTGTTTTGATGCGCTCTTTCATGTACTCAGGAATGGGATGCTTGAAGCTCTCCAAATAGCGCTCCCAGGCCAGATTGGCTGCCGCACCATGCACCGGCAAGACCTTGCCTTCTCGGTCCGGGTCGGCCTGCATGCTGAGCAGGCTGCGGGTATCAGGCCCCACCTCGATGCGCGGCGGAATATGGCGGCGCTCGTTCTGTACATGCACAGGCAGGCCCTCCACTTCAGGCCAAGGGTGTACTTCCTCATCACTCAAGCGGTACTTCTCGTAAGGCTGACGCTCAGCAGGCGCTGTTTCTGCCGCCGGAGCGGCCGGTGTGTGCACACCCTGATTGCTGGCCGCTGCCGGGCTGGTGCTGACCGGGTAGGTGCTGGTGCCTGAAACCATGGTTCCAGTCAGCGGAGCTTGTGTCTGCGCCCAGGCACTACTGGCCATCAACAAGGTGCAGCAGGCCAAAATGCGGGATCGGTTCATTGCGATATCCTTGAAAAAACGGCAATCAATTCATTGACGAAGACACAGGGCCCAGGCTTTCCAGCAAGGGACGGTTCAAGCCCGCTTGCGTAGAAGAAACCACAACCGCAGCAGGACGAGCCACGGCCGGGTTTGGTGCCTGGGCGGATCGGTTCAAGACCACCTGGCCCATCGCCGTCGGAGTAGCCGGACTCAATGCCACCGCCTGGGCTCTGGCCTGCTCATCCTTTGCAGCCGCTGCCATACGCAGCTCGTGTTGTTTCTGCATTTGCTGACGGGCGTGCAATTGCTCCAGCTCCTGTCCAATCTGTTCGGCCATCTGCACAATGGCTTGCTGGGTTGCGGCGTCCATACCTGCTTGCTGCATCACAAAGCCAGCCCGTTGCGTTTCCTGGCTGACCAGCAAATACAAGGCCATATTGCTCAGTATCTTGGGGTTATCCGGGGCCAGTTCGGCCGCCTTGCCCAGGGCCAGACGTGCTTCGTGAGGGCGACCGGAACGCAAGTAGGCATAAGCCAGATCGCTTTGCACAATCGCATTCGTGGGGTCTTGCCCAGCCGCCTGCTTAAGGAAATGAGCAGCCTGATCAAAGTGTTCTTGCGAGCCAGCAATCAAACCCAAACCTTGATAAGCCCGTCCGGCCACGGGCGTATTCAACAGGGACTTGAAGGTGTGCGCTGCCTGCTCCAGCTGTCCGGTTTGACGCTGTGCTTCAGCCCGCAACACCATGACCTCCGGGTCTGCGCCATATTCCTTTTCCATGGCTTCGGCATAGGCCAGGGACGCAAAGTAGCGGCCCTGTTTTTGCGTCTCTTCCAGCATGCGTACCGCCATCTGCTTGTCAGTCGGTCTGCGCTTTTCCCAATGCTCAATTTCCTTGCTCTGCAAGAAGGCTTCCTGTTCCTGTTGCTGACGCACCAGCTCATAGGCGGAGTCCGTGGTGGAACACGCCACCAGCAAAGTACTCCCCAAACCCAGCGCAGCCCAGCGCATCAAGGGACGAGTCCATATCGACGTTTTCATCAAAGTCACCCTCCGGCCACTTGGCTCAAGCCACGGAACAAGGCCAGAAAACCTGACCCCGCAGTAATAATCAACAAGGCAGGCAGCAAAGTCAGCACCATGACGCCCGTCATCTTTACGGTCAATTTGCCTACCTTGGCTTTCAGCTCCAGGCGACGCTGCTCGCGCAAGCGCACACCGAAGCGGTGCAGGGGTTCCTGCATCGCACCACCGTGCTGGTCCACCTGCACAATCAGGCGACAGATCACGGCCAGATCCTCGTTGGTAAAGCCGCTGGCAATCCGCTCCAACGACTGTTCACGAGTACGACCACGGGCATATTGCTCGACCGCAATGGTCAGCTCTGAGCCCATGACGGGAATCACGTCATGGAACTCGCGCTCGATAGTGTGCAAGGTCTGGTCCATGGACAGGCCCACGCCTTGCAGCAAACGCAGCAAATCCACAAACAGGGGCAGCTCCGCAGCGATACGCAGACGACGTTGCGAGACCCGGCGCGCCAGCCACCATTTGGGCAGCATCCAGCCCAGGGCAAAGCCAATGAACACAGACACAAACGGCACATACTCATTCAGCCTGCGAGTCATGGGCAGCAAGCTGAACAGGACAATCAGAACGATGCTCAGGCCGACTCGACTCAGGACGAAATACTGCCGCGCCACATCAATGTGCTTGAAGCCCGCATTCATGATGAGTACGCGATCTTCCTCGCTAAGCAGACTGGACCCGAAACGCCCTTTCAGCCAGCGCTCGCCCAGACTGCCTGCCTGCATCTTGATCTGTTCCACCGTCTGGCGAGACTGGCTGGGCGCCTGCGTCATGTGCGGCGCGCCTTTCAGGCGTTCATCCACCGCCTGGCTCAAACGCATGGCTTGCTGACGCTGCTGCCAATGGTTGTGAAACCACAAGGCAAACAGAATCAGGCCAGCCAGAGCGCAAGCCACAGCTCCCCAGACCAGAACGGTTTGTGCTTCCAAGGCCATCATGTCTTGCTCCTAGACATTGCGTGCCATCCAATACAGCCAATAACAGCCCACACACTGCAAGACTGCTGCGAACAGCAGCATGCGAAACCCCACGGGGTCGTTCCACATGGTCAGGAACAGCTCGTTATTGAAAATCAGAATGTAGACACCGATCAGGATCGGCAATAACGCCAGAATCCAGGCGGACAGGCGCACCTCGGCAGACAAGGCCACCAACTCGCTGCGGGCGTTTTCCCGGTCTCGCATGAAGCCGGCCATACGTTCCATGGTCTGATCACTGCGACCGCCAAAACGCATTGCCACACTGATTACAGCGGCAACCAGAAAGAGCTCGTGCAAGCCGTGCTGACGCGAAACAGCACGCAAGGCTACGTCCAGATCCTGCCCGGAACGGTGCAGGGAATTTGCATCCTGCAATACCTGGCCCAGGGGTTGTGGCGTGTTGTCAGCCGCATTCAAAAAGGCCGCTCCCATGCTGTTGCCAATGGTGATCAAGCGCACCATCAGATCCAGAAAGTCCGGAATTTGAGAGACGATTTTGCGGTGTCGCTTATCGCTGCGAAACCACAAAAAGGTATAGGCGCCCAGTACGGTGGCAAGCAGCATGGCCCCACCTGCAACCGGCCCGACAAAAGCCAGCAACAAAGCAGGCGGCACCAGCGTGCCCAACAGAAGAATCAGATAAAAACGGCGTGAAGGCTGAATGCCGGTGCGCAGCATGAACTCCCGCCAGCCTTTGGGTGCTCCCAACCAGGCATCCTGCGTACTAGGCTGGGCTCGTACGCTACTTTGCACCGCCGGGCGCAAAGCCAGCTGCTGCTCGAGCACCTGTGCCGAACGCTGGGCCTGCTGACGCTGAGCACCCTTGGCCCAGAGCAGCACCGCGCCCAGCATCAGAATCACAGCCGCCAAAGCGATATACAAAGCCATCATTTAGCGTCTCCAATCCCAGAAACCACCGCCTTCTTTAGGCGTGTTGTCCTGAGCCTGAACCTGCTCATTAGCCAGTTGATCGCGGTACTGCATCAGCTTGCGGGTATGAGGATGAATGCCCAGGCTGACCCAGCGATCCTGCTCGGTGCCATCATCCAGCACATAGGATTCGTGGCGATACAGCTCTTGCATGGCAATCACACCATCGCCCATGCCGGTAATTTCTGT
Organism: Alcaligenes faecalis; assembly: GCF_005311025.1. Classification (GTDB taxonomy): domain Bacteria; phylum Pseudomonadota; class Gammaproteobacteria; order Burkholderiales; family Burkholderiaceae_B; genus Alcaligenes; species Alcaligenes phenolicus. Next base: position 2,903,743 of record NZ_CP031747.1, read on the forward strand.
AATGGACAGCACCCGGCGCTTGCCATTGGGCAGGCGGCCAATCTGAATAATGAAGTCCAGCGCGCTGGCGATCTGTCTGCGCAAACTGTCCTCGCTGCCCTGAAAGCCCGCAAACCCGGCCAGCATTTCTACGCGATACACACATTCACGCGGCGAGTTGGCGTGGATCGTGGCCATGGAGCCTTCGTGACCAGTATTCATGGCTTGCAGCATGTCGATGACCTCGGCACCCCGCACTTCCCCCACGACCACCCGGTCCGGACGCATACGCAAGCTGTTGCGCAGGAGTTCGCGAATCGAGATTTCGCCGCTGCCGTCATACCCGGCCTGACGTGCTTCCAGGCGCACCACATGCGGGTGATTCAAGGCCAGTTCGGCGGTATCTTCCACCGTTACGACACGCTCGGTTTTGGGAATGTAAAAAGCCAGGGCATTGAGCAAGGACGTCTTGCCGGAGCTGGTCCCGCCAGAAATCAGAATATTGCAACGCGATTTCACTGCGGCTTGCAGCAGCCGGTCCACCGGCTCGTCAAACGCGCCCAAACGCATCAGATCTTCAGGCTTTAGCGGGTCCTTGCGGAACTTACGGATAGAGACCATGGGGCCATCCACCGCCAGGGGATGAATGACCACGTTCAGGCGGCCACCATCGGGCAAGCGGGCATCCACCATCGGAACCGACTCGTCCAGTCTGCGTCCCAACGGAGCCAGAATACGGCGCACGATACGCAGCACGTGCTGATCATCCGTAAACCCACTGGGCTCCTGGCCCAACACGCCACCGCGCGACACAAACAGCTTGTCGTAACCGTTGATCAGAATATCTTCAACCGCCGGGTCCTCCAGCAGGTCTTCCAAAGGCCCCAGGCCCGCCAGTTCGCGGGTCAGCGCCTGCACGATCTCGCGCACTTCCTGTTCGTTGACGGGCACCCGTTTCAACCGAACAAAGCTGGCCAATTCGATGCCAACAAAATCCTGTATGGCCTGCCGTGTCCAGCGACCAAACTCGGCTCCCAACTCTTCGATGCGAGCCAGCAAATGTTCATGGGCCTGTTCCCGGACCTGAATCAGGTCGGGACGCCCACCGAGCAATGAAGTATTGTTCATGCCTTACTTTTCCATGCTTGGGCCTGTTCAGCCCCCGAACCTGAATTTCAACCGTCCCAAAACCGTACTGACCTTGTTTTGTGACAGCCCCTGCCTGCGCCCCATCAAACCCGATGCCAAACTTTGCAAGGCACGGGTATAGGGGTCCTTCTCATCTACTTGCACCAGAATCTTGCCCAGACCGGCGCTGCGCATATGCCCAAGACGCCGATCCGGCAGCACGGCGGCCAACTCCAGATCAAAGCGCTCGGCAATGGCCTGCCCAGAAAAACCGTAAGCCGGATCAAACTGATTCACCACCAGACGCACATTGGCCAGCGCATCGAACTGCGCACGCAAGGCCATGAACTCGGCCAGAGACACCAGCGCCCCCATGCTTTGGTCTGTGACCACCAGCACCTCGTCCACCAGCGATTCCAGTTCCACCAGAAAACGCGGATTGGGAAAACCGCCAGCATCAATCACCAGGCAGCCCATGCGTTCACGCAAATAACTGCACAAACCCAGCGAATCTTCCAGACTGATTTGATTCAAGGTATTCACATCGGCGGGCAAAGACAGCAGGTTCAAGCCGCTGCTGTGTTGTGCCAGTGCCGAATGCAACATGGTGTCGTCCATTCGATGACGCTGTGATGCCGCCTGAATGAAGTCAAATTCCGAACCCAGGCCCATGTACAAGGCACAGTCCCCGGTAGGTGCTCCCAGATCCAGCAAACCGACTCGCTCGGACAGCGGCACCAGTTCAACCGGCAAGGGCTTGGCCGACGTCAAACCTCGTACTTCCTTGCCCATGCGGTTCATCTCTTGTTGCAAGAGCCAGGCCAGACTGCTGGCAGCGGTACTGCAACCGACACCAATACGCGCGCCCATCAACAGCACACTGCGAAAAGGCTTGTCCAGCAAAGGGCTGTGCTGGGTCTGACCCAACTTTTCAATCAATACCTGCAACTGATGATGCAGATCTTCGTTCGTGTCCAGGTTCAGGAACTCGTTGGCACCCGCCCGCAAGGCATTGACGGGGCCTTGGGGCACGGATGCCCGCCCTACCGCCACACGCTGCACACTGGCATCGAGCCGCGCCAGACTGCGTACCAAACTTACTACCTGTCCGTTCTCTTCCCCATGCTGTCCATGAACAAAGTCAAAAAACACCAAAGGTTCCGCTTGCTTGGCCAGCTCCCGGCGCAAACTCTCGGTCGTGGGCTCAATCGCCCTTACCGTCAGGAGCCCGGCAGCTGCCGTGTTGATCATCACAGCCAGCTCGGGGTGCTCTGTACACAAGAGGTATTCCCGATATCGTTGCACGTCACCACTCCACGCGCTTAGCGCGAAAACCCTGGCATCTGCTCGTAACCATGGCGGCCCAGCAAGAAGTAGCCCCAGGCATTGGGTGCGTCATCCAGTTTTTCCTGACGACCACCCGGCAAGGCAATCGTGGCGCCTTTCTGGATAGGTTTGATCAGACGGGGAGTGACGACAATGACCAGTTCCAGCTCTTTCTGGCTGTACTGCACGTTGCGGAAAAAACTACCCAGAATCGGCAAATCCCCCAGGAAGGGAATCTTTTTGACGGCAGCGGCGGTTTGGCGCGACACCAGCCCGCTGATGATGTAGCTTTGGCCATCACCCAGCTCAATAGTTGTATCGGCTCGACGGGTACGCAAAGAAGGCATCACACCGCCACCGGGCATTTGCACCACATTCGAGTAATCCAGATCACTGGCTTCAGGGGCAACCTTCAGGGCAATACGTTCGGGAGACAGCACCGTTGGCGTTACCGTCAGACCGATCCCGAAAGGTTTGTACTCCACCGTCGTTGTTCCCAAACCGCCCGAACTGGGGATGGGAATTTCGCCACCGGACAAAAAGCTGGCGCTATGACCTGACATGGCCACCAAAGTCGGCTCAGCCAGCACACGGGCCAGGCCATTTTGCTCCAGCAGATTCAAGGTCGCACTGAAGTTGCTCGAGTTGTACCCCAGGCTCAAGCCACCCGTTAAAGCCTTGGGCAACAAGTTCACCCCGCCCGACCAGGGCTTGCCGCCAATGGCATTGGCACTCAGGCCAATGTCTTTCATGACTTCGCGGGAAACTTCCACCACTTTGACTTCCACCTGCACCATGCCACTGGTGCTGACCTCGGACAGGTCCAGCACCGGCGCATCCGGACCAGCGCCGGAGCGTGCGGCGGCCATGGCATCCTGGTGATCCAGCAAAGAGGGGCTGCTACCCGTAATCAAGGACTGCTGCCCGGCGCTGGACACCTGCGCCGACATGGGGCGACCCGCCTGTGCCAGTTGCTGTTGCACTTGACTGGTCACCTCAATCGTCCAGCGATCCGGATTCGTGCGACCAGGCATCCAGACACGCAAATCAGCCGTACCCGCGCGTTTGCCGATCAGGAGCACCTCGCCGCGCTGCCCGGCCGATGCAGACAGAATTTGCACATCCGCCACGCTTTCATCGCTGATCGCCACACGCTGCGGAACTTGCGACAAGCGCAAAATATCCTGATCGTTGGCCACCAGACGTATCACCTTCTGACTGGCGCTGGTTTGGGCCGTTTGCGCCATCACCGGCACCGGTGCCAAACCCGACAAGCAGAGCGCATACCAGCACCCCAAACCCAGACCTGCTTTTTTGATTTTCTGTCTCATGTGTTTAATCCATGCTGCCTTGCGTCGCGTCTCGTCAGCCCTCACAGGCAGGCTGACCCGTCCCCACAACAAGCTCTGTATTGCTTAATACTGAATGACCTCTAAACGGCCCCCGCGAATAACTTCCGTGCGGCGCGGCGGCGCAGCATGCGGTTCTCCGCTGGCCAGGGCTCGTGCCTGCACCTGTTCTTTTTCGGTCTGGCTGATTGCAAATTCACGCAAGCCCAAACCGGCCATGGCGCGGTTATCCGGCAGTTTCAAGGCATCGCGCTGATCCGCATCCAGACCAGCACGCGCGGGAATCAGACCCGCAAATTCAGGGAACAAGGAGGCGTCCGGCAAGCTCTCGTCCTTGGGAGCACGCAGGACCAGTTGCAGGCTGCCGCTACGGCTGGCCAGCAGGAGTTCGTTCACCGACTCCAGGGGGACGGCCAGCATGGCGTGGCGCGCCTGAGTCTCGGCACGATTTGTCGCATTGGCCTCTGCCGGATCTGGCCCGGACAGCGAAGCGCCGCCATAGGCCAGCACGCGCACACGCGACATCAACAGGCGGGCCTGGGTGTCATTGACTTCGTTGTTGCTGTTAAAGGTAATGAAGATATCGACCAGATCGCCCGGCTCTACCCTGTGGCTGGCGCCAGTAATCACATCAATGGGAATGGTGACGGCGCGCTCACCCTCTTCCAGATAGCTGGCCAGACTTTTGGCGATGAAGCTGCTTAACACCGGCTGCCCTTGGCCCAAGTCAAAACGCAGGGTTTTCCCGCTCAAGGCTTCCAGCGTGTTGAAAGACTGGGCGGGGGCCGCAGGCCACTGCGCCAATTCCAGGGCATCAGCCTGCAAGGTTTCCCCCGCTTTCACATCCCGTTTGAGCACGACCACCGCCTGCAAGTTGGCCGCTGGCTCTACGCTTTGCGTGCTGAGCACAGGCTGGACCACCTCGGGTTTGGGCTTCATGCCCAGGTACAAGGCAAACGCAACCAATACGGCTGCGATCAGCAATAAAAGGACTGCCGCCCCCTTCATAATGCCACTCATTAATGTGGTCTCCTGAGTACGAGTAGTGTCTTGGCGCTTAAGCTGCGCAATTGATCTGCCTGACCCTCTTCAGGCCTGAACAGATCCAGGGTTTGAGAAAGAATTCCGGGTTCAAGCTCCAGCTTCAGAGAAAGCTGGGCGCAGTCATACTGAGGCTCCGAGGCACAAGCCTGGGATTGAACATCCGCACTCAGGTCGCCAAACCAATGCAAGAACGCGTCGCTCTTGGCTTGGCCCCTGCCATAGTTCCTGGCCAGTTCCTGATTTATAAAAGGCGCGATCTCATCGGCGTTCTTGACCTGCATCGTCGCTTGGCGAGAAAGATCGCCGACCAGATGGTCCATTTTTTGCTTGGCCAGAAACAAGGAACTGAAGGTGATGATGCCGCTGAAGATCAACAACAGAATCCCCACCATCAAGGCAAACTCGATGGCAGCAACACCTTGCTGACGTTGTGCAGCAGAAAGGAAACAGGCGGCACGCGTCATGGCGTGTCTCCCGCTGTGCCCACTTCACCGGCAACCAGCAGATTGATCTGCGCATTGCCCTTTAACTGTTCGGGCACAACCAGCGCAAACAAGGTATCGGGAGCAAAACGAGGAATCAGAGGGGCTTGGAGGTAGTCGTACACAATCCCCACACGCAGCTCATCACTGAGCAAATCTGTGGTGATGCGCACATGCTCACTGCCTACCCAAGTGCTTAGCCACTGCACCTGATCGGCGGCCACTTCCTTGGCCCGATTTACTCGTGCTTGCAGGCGATCCGGACTGAGCATGGGGCCACCCGGACCTGCGCCTGGCTCCAGCAAAGCAGCGCGGGCACCGGATTCGGCCGCAAAATTAAGAGACTGCTGCGCGGTCATGATCAGACCGAACGTCAGCAAGCCATACATGAAAAGAAACAACAATGGGAAAACGAATGCAAATTCCAGTGCGTAGGCTCCGTATTGGTATTTTTTATCTACGCCACGCCGTTTTGCTAATTGGCCCTCTCGTGGGGGCTTTATTGATTTTGCATCCATACCCACCCCATTGTTGCAAGGGATAACCAGGCCCCTAAAGGCACACTACGCGCCTTGACGCGGGTTCCCGGCAAAGCAAATCCGTACTTACGTTCCAAGGATGGAATCAGCACCAGCACCAAGGCATGCAAACCCGCCAATACCGTGCCAAACAACACCACCATGCCTGCTTCCTTCCACCCCAGGGCCAGGCCCAGCACGGCCATCAGCTTCACATCGGCCGCACCCATCAAACGCAATAACCAGATTGGATAAAACACGATCAAGGCGGCGGCAAAACCGATCAGGGAGTCCCCCCAGCCCGCCACCCATCCCCAGGGAAGGCCATAGGACACACTGACAAAAACCTTGTGCAACAGAACCGCCAAACCATAAAAAACTAATAAGGCATTAGGGATTTTCCGGAGCTTCAGATCGCTATAGATAATCTGAGAGGAAAAGAAAAGCAGAATAAAAATAAAGGAAAGCTTAATTAAAACGGGCATAAGCATCAGCCATTCAAGCTAAAAGATACAGCCAGACCTGAAGTGGCTGATGCACCATCAAAACGTCTTACTTAATCAAAACAAGAGTCCGTAAAAACTATTACGTGACGGACTTTGCACCACTGATCTTGTCAGATATCGTTGTAAAAAGAGCATCCAAATTCGTACCCAGCGCGGTCAAGACACCGATGATCGCCACAGCGATGAGCCCTGCGATCAGGCCGTACTCAATAGCCGTTGCACCGTCTTCATCGTTCCAGAATTGCTGAAGTTGAGTCTTCATGACTGTCCCCATTCAAAAAGAAAAAATTACCCTCAACAGCGAGGATTCAAGGCCCCTTGGGGCACTACACTTTGCCAACTTTGGCAACTTCCACTGCTAACTGTTATCAATTTTTGTATTTTTCAGTTGAAATCATCTTAAACCCATGTATGTATCTGTTTTTACTAGGGTTTACGTGTAACAAACATCAAATACACAAACGAATTCTAGCCCAAAGATACGAAAAACGCATGATTGTGTATTTACAACAGCCAATTTCCCATAGAAAAAGGCCAAAAAACAGCTAATTTGAAACCTTTACTTACCTGTATTGTGTCGAAGTTTGTTAATGTTACTGTTTTTATCATTTCAGAATGCAACAGAAAAACTGACCGGCTACTGCTGCAAGGCGTCTGCAAGCCAGCTTTAATTACTTGAAAGAAAGTAGCTTTTTTTCAATTTATTGCTGTTAGCAAGGGAAAACCCGCGCAGCCCCAACTAAGCATGAATACAGACATACAAGACTGTTTGCTAACGAGCTAAATCAGGGCTATTTTTTTTACGTTTCAAAATGTAATAGTTAAAGTGTTTTAAAGCACTAAGAGGAAATACCCTGCTCTCAAACAGCAAAAAGTGACAGCGAAGTTAAACTACGGCACAGTAGAAAAAAGCGCCCGATTTACAGCGAATAATGATTAATGAATATGAATCCCAAGCATCACTTGTCACTGGCCTTCCTTAGAAAAAAAAATCCCAGCCTGATTGTGAGCTTGGGATTATTTATGGGGCTGGCCGCTACTGGTTCAGTAAGTTGGGCGGACGCCCCCTTGCGGGGGAACCCGGTCGACTCTTTGCCGCCCATTAATGCACCGGCCCCCAGCACGCGTGCGCCATCTCTAAACATTCCGCCCGCTGCCGCCCAGACTCAATTGCAGCAGCAACTACAGCTGCAAGTGGTGGTGCGCAGCTTTGATGTCAGCGGCAGTCGCAGCATTCCTTTTGAACAGATCACCGCGATTCTGGAACCGCTGGCCGGTAAAACGCTTAGCATTGCCCAGCTGATCAACGAGGTGAACAAGATCACCGCCCTGTATCAGCAGCAGGGCTACCCCCTGTCTTTTGCCATCTTGCAGCAACAGGACTTTGCACAAGGACACATCAAAGTCACAGTGGTGGAAGGGCATGTAGGCAGTGTTCGTATTGAAGGCGATCCAGGTCGCAGCCAGGCTCGCATCGAGCGTATCGCCAAAGCCATGATGGATGAAAAGCCGCTTACCCAGCGCACGCTGGAGCGCACCATGAATCTGCTGCGCACCGTTCCGGGCCTGAAAATAGATCCCAAGCTGGACATGCCCGTACGTACTGATGGCGCCTCCGAGCTGGTCATCAATGCACAGCACAAATCTTTCAGCGCAAATGCCAGTGTGGCGGAAATGGGCTCCAGCAAACAGGCTCTGGTGCAGTTAAGCGCCAATAGCCTGACGCCTTTGGGCGAAGAGCTGAAGCTGACTGCCGCCATCCCCACCAGCTCTGAGGACGTGAAGTACGTCAGCGGCAACCTGACCATTCCCCTGACCGGTAATGGCTTGAATCTGGAGATTGATGGCTATCACTACCGTTCCAAGCCGCGTGATGAAGTTCTGGAAAGCCAGGGCTGGAACCGCAAGGTCATCAACGAACGTATCGGGGCGGCAATCAGCTATCCCTTTATTTTGAACAATCAACGCAGTCTGAAAGGCACGGCAGGTTTTTATGCCAGTCGCTCCCTGGACGACTACACCCACAAGACGCTGGACAATGTCTGGATCGAGAACACCACCGACGTACGCGCCCTGAAGGCTGAGTTGCGCTATACCGATGCCTCGCAGCGTCAATCTCGCGAGGTCAATCTGGGGGTCTACAAGGGTCTGGATGCCATGGGCGCCCGCAAGTCTCTGAACACCTACTTGCAACGTGACGCCGAGTCCGATCTGGACTTGGACTTCACCCGCTGGACCGCCTCTTTCAAGCAGAATCTGGCCTTGCCAGGGCAATTTGGCATGAGCTTTTCGGCCAGCGGCCAGTACAGCTCGAACGTCCTGCCAAACTCCGAACAGGTTTCTTTTGGTGCCTGGCGACATGGCTATGGCTATCCGCAAGGCGAGCTGGCTGGCGACAAAGGCATAGGCGCCACGCTGGAAATCAATCGACGCTTTACGAACTCCTCCACCTGGCTCAACAACATTCAACCCTATATTGCCTATGACTGGGCACGCGCCTGGTACAACCTGGAGCGACTGAACAGCTATAACAATCGACGCCTGCGTTCCGCTGCCATTGGTGTACGGCTGTCCAATAACAAACACTATCTGTTTGACATCAACGTCGCCAAACCGCTGGGCGATTTGCCGGTTAACTCCGACAAACGCAAAGTACGCTTGAACACCAACTTTCTGTTCTTCTACGACGGTTTTTAGCAGGCATCCTGCCGGTACCCTTACTGCCGATTTTTCCCCAAGGCCATCGCAAGATGGCCTTTTTTGTTTTCCATTTCGGCAGATTCCGGCCTCAGGTGTTACGAAAAACGTTACGTAACAGGAACGGAACACCCCACAAAAACAGCCCTAAACACGCTCACACCGACCCTGTTTTTTGATGAAATCCTGATCCACAAAAACCAGAAAAACTCACAACACACTGATTAACAACAATAAAAATAAAACACAACAACAAAAACAGAACTTGGCACGCTACTTGCTTCATGTCTATCAACAGCCCTTGAAGGGCGTGCTTACACTTCAAATCGGAGTCAGACATGAAAGCAAGGAATTCAGCAAGAAACGCCTCGGTACACCGCAACTTGCAACGTGCCGTTGTCGCTACATTGGTCATCAGCGCCGCCGTTCTGGCCGGTTGCTCCTCGCGCGGCGGTGTTCGCGACGGCCTGGATGTGTCGGTTCGCCCCCCTGTTGTTGACCCTAACCTGCCCAAGCCCGGTGACGGCGGTACCGGCGGTGGCGACAACGGCGGCGGCAATAACGGCGGAAACAACGGCGGTGGCAAGGACACTAGCCTGACCCAAAATGCACTGGGCAATCTGGGCCAGGCTGTCGACAACGTAGTGCCTTTGAACCTGAGCAAAACAGGCAATCAACTGGGCAAAACGCTGGATGGCGCGCTCAAACCCGTTACCAATATCGTGACGGATGCCACACGCACCGTCGGTGGTGTGACCGGACTGGGACAGCCCGTCAACGGCTTGACTACTCAAGTCGGCGGTGTAGTGACCAATCTGGGCGATCAACTGGGCAAAACCGGCCTGCCCCTGAACCTGGGTGAGGGTGCGGGCGGTCTGCTGTCCCACTTGGGTCAAGCCGTGGGTTCGGTCGGCGGCTTGCTGGTCAACGATCCCAAGAACCCCAATCCACTGGGCAACACCTTGCACCACGCCACCAAAGGCATAGAAGTGCTGACCGGCTCCTTGCTGGGAGAAGGCAGCCTGCTGCATCCATTGACAGCGCAGCTAGGCCTGGGGGGTATCTTGCTGGCAGAGGGGGGAGAACCTGTCCTGCAGCCTGCACTGGGCAATATCGGACAAACCGTAGATAACATTCTGCCACTGGGGCTGAACCCGATTCTGGGTGATGTGGGCGGTGCTTTGGACAACACGGTAGCGCCTGTGGTTGCCACCGTCACCAATGTGACCCAACAAGTGGGTGATGGCCTGGGCGTTGGCCGACCCATCAACGCCTTGCTCGGTGGTGTTGGCAGCGCTTTGGGTAATGTGGGCAGCCAACTGGACAATGCAGCACCTCTGGGGCTGGGCGGTGTGGTAGGCCATTTGGGTCAGGCCGTCGCCTCGGTGGGTGGTGTACTGCACAAGACTGATGCAAATACCAACCCCCTGGGTAATACCTTGAATCACGCCACCCAGGCCGTCGCCTCCCTGACGGGCGGACTGGGCGGTATCACAGGTGGAGAAGGTGGTGGCTTGCTGGCACCCGTTACCGGGCTGTTAGGTGGTGTGGGTGGCGGCGATGGTGCTAGCGGTGGATTGCTGGCCCCTGTCACCAGCTTGGTCGGTGGACTAACTGGTGGCTTGGCTGGCGGCGACGGCGCGAGCGGCGGCTTGCTCTCCCCTGTCACCAATCTGGTCGGTGGATTAACTGGTGGCTTGAGTGGCGGTGACGGCGCGGCCGGCGGCCTGCTCTCTCCCGTCACCAATCTGGTGGGCGGTTTGACTGGTGGCCTGACGGGTGGTGATGCCTCCAACGGTGGCTTGCTGGCTCCTGTCACGGGTCTTGTGGGTGGCATCACAGGCAGTGTTTCGATCGGTGGTGGCGCAGCAGCGGAAGGTCAGGCTGGTGGTGGATTGCTGGCACCCGTTACCGGTTTGGTCGGTGGTCTCGTCGGTGGCCTGACAGGTGGCGTCAACGTACAGGCAAACGCTGGCGCAGCCGGCGGCGAACAAGCCAATGGTGGTTTGCTGTCCCCGGTAACTGGTCTGCTCGGTGGCTTGCTGGGAGGTGGCCGGAAATGATGAATAAAGTCATGAACCCGGTCAGTTTGCCAGTGAGCTTTCATCCTGGCGCCCAAGGCGCCGGGGCTCGCTCCAACTGGTCCTCACACAGCGATGAGCAAAGCATGTTGTCAGAAAAGATGTTGATGGATCTGGGCAAAATGCTGGGCCGTCAGTTCACCATCTACGCAGAAGCCCTGAAAGCCAGCTTGGCCGAAGAAGCGAATATCCCCTTGAATGATTTCAAAGCACTGGAATACATCATGGAATTCGATGCATTGCCTACAGGTCAGTTGGCTCATTTGATGGACTTGAGTGCCAGCGGTGTCAGCGCCCTGATCAACCGTCTGGAACACAGGGGCTACATTACCCGCGGCCGCCACCCCCTGGACAAGCGTGTGATTGCCTTGCATCCGGTAATGGACAAATGCCGTGAAGTCCTGGCTGTGAAGGAACGTGCTATCAACCAGGCGATCAACACGGCAGCGAATCAAAACCCTGCCCAGCTGATTGCCATGTACGACTTTCTGGTCGACAGCATGAGCACCTTCAGGCAAAACACCAAAGCCTGGCTGGATGCCAAGGCCCTGGTGCCACGAGCCTCCTGAGCACCCTGCTCAGCCCCTTCGGAACCGCTGCTTGTCAGCGGTTCTTTTTTTGTTACGTAACACGTTCCGCCCAGCCCCTAAAACCCGTAACAAATAGCCCTCTTTTTTTCCTCTACTTTTCGCCAAACCCAGCTTACATGCGGCCTGCAGGCAAGCCAATAAATTGGCACGTGAATTGCTTAACTAGACTCAGGAAGCAAGCAAGTCCCCCGATCATTTATTGGAGCAAGCAATGCATAAAAATACAGACAGCAAGAAACCAGGCCTGCGCCTGACACTCCTGGCCACCCTGATGGCCAGCACTTTAGCGCTGACTGCCTGCGGCAGTTTATCCGGTGGTGGCAGTAGTGGCAGCGGTGGCGGCGGATCGGAAACCCCCACCAATCCAGGCCCAGGCACTGGTGGCGGTGATAACGGCGGTGGCGACAACGGCGGCGGTGACAACGGCGGCGGCGACAACGGCGGCGGTGACAACGGCGGTGGCGATAACGGCGGCGGCGATAACGGCGGCGGTGATAACGGCGGTGGCGATAACGGCGGCGGCGACAACGGCGGCGGTGACAACGGCGGCGGTGATAACGGCGGTGGCGATAACGGTGGCAATCCCCCCACTCGCACGCCAGGCCCGCTGGAGACCACTCTGAATAATGTCGGTGAAGCCGTCGACAATGTCCTGCCAGTCGGCTTGCAAGATACCGGCGGCAAACTGGGCAAAACACTGGATACCGTAGTCGCTCCTATCGTGGACACCGCAACTGGCCTGACTCAACAAATTGGTGGCGCAACCGGCCTGGGCCAGCCCATCAATGGACTGACACAGCAAGTTGGCGGCGTTGTAACCAACTTGGGCGAGCAGCTGGGTAACAGCGGCCTGCCCCTGAATCTGGGCCAGGGTGTTGGTGGCTTGCTGAGCGGTCTGGGTAATGCCGTAGGCAGCGCAGGTGGCCTGCTTCATGCTGACGCCAACAACCCTAACCCACTGACAGCCGTACTGGGCCATGCAACCGGCGGTGTTGCTGCACTGACAGACTCCCTGCTGGGTGAAGGCAGCCTGCTGTATCCCCTGACAGGACAACTGGGACTGGGCGGCTTGCTCAATGGCGCTGATGCCGCCCCTATCCTCGAACCTGCTTTGGCAAACGTAGGCCAGACAGTCGACAACATTTTGCCCATTGGCTTGAACCCCATCCTGGGTAATGTCGGCGAGACTCTGGACACCGTAGTCGCTCCTGTTGGCGCCACAGTCACCCACGTCACTCAACAAGTGGGTGATGGTCTGGGTGTTGGCCAGCCTATCAATGCTTTGCTGGGTGGTGTAGGCAGCGCCCTGAGCAATGTGGGCACTCAGATTGATGGCGCAACTCCTCTGGGTCTGGGCGGCACCGTCAACCACTTGGGCCAGGCTGTTGCCTCGGTCGGTGGCCTCTTGCATAAAACAGAGACCAATACAAACCCACTGGGCAACACCCTGAATCACGCTACACAAGCTGTCGCCTCCTTAACTGGCGGGCTGACGGGTAATGGGGAAGGCGGCCTGCTCTCGCCAGTAACCGGCTTGCTCGGCGGACTGACTGGCGGCTTGGGCGGTGGTGATGCAGCCAACGGCGGCTTGCTGGCCCCTGTGACCGGCCTGCTCGGAGGTTTGACGGGTGGCCTGGGTGGTGACGATGCAGCCAACGGTGGCCTGCTGGCTCCCGTGACGGGCCTGGTCGGGGGTTTGGTCGGCGGCCTGGGCGGCGGTGATGCAGCCAACGGCGGCTTGTTGGCACCCGTGACAGGCCTGGTCGGTGGTTTGACTGGCGGCCTGGGTGGTGGCGATGCAGCTAACGGTGGCCTGCTGGCTCCCGTAACAGGCCTGGTCGGTGGTTTGGTCGGCGGCCTGGGTGGCGGTGATGCAGCCAATGGCGGCTTGCTGGCACCCGTAACGGGTCTGGTCGGTGGTTTGACAGGTGGCCTGGCAGGCGGTGACGCCGCTAATGGCGGTCTGCTGGCTCCTGTGACCGGCCTGGTCGGCGGGCTCCTGGGCGGCGGTGCAACTGTTTCCGTAGATGTCAGCGCCTCGGGTAACGTCAACGCGGGTGGTGGGGCGGCTGCGGGCACCAACAATGGCGGGCTGCTCGCCCCGGTAACCGGACTGCTTGGTGGCTTGCTGGGCGGCCCTCGCTAAGCATAGAGATGGGGCGGAGTACGCCCCATCCCTTAACCCCAGGCTCCCCCTCAGTTCTGCCTGAAATGGCTGAGCAATCCTGATCACTAGAAGATGGAGTAAGTCATGACTAGAAAGACTCGTTTTGCATCCAGCGGGATCATTTTGCTCAGCCTGACAGTCGACACTACGAGTATCGAGCGCTGGAAAGCGCGCATTCTCGATGCAATAAGTATGGGTAGCATCATCAAAAACGATGAAATTGAAGGAGCATTTGACACAGCTGGACACGGCGTCACTATCCTGGGCAATGGTCTGCTTAGCCCACCCGCAGCCGTGACCGAGACTCCTACCGACAACACAGTCACCGTCAACAATACCGGTCTGCTAGGCCCCGTCACGGGTCTGGTTAACGGTTTGCTGGGTGCTCCCCCGCGCTAAGGATATATGCGTATGCCCAATAAACAGCCCCTGACAACGGAATGGACTGAGCCAGCAGCAAGGGATGGGGTTTTGTCAGGGCATATGCAAAACGACATTGTGCGCATGATGCTGCGCCAGTTTGATGTCTACCTGGAAGCCAACAAGCACCAATTGGCACAAGCAGCCGGTTTGAGCCTGAATGAATACAAGGCATTGGAATTTGTGCTGGAGCTCAAGCCCCTGTCTCCTGGCAAGCTGGCCCAGCTCTTGGACCTGAGCCCCAGTGGCACGCAAGCCCTGATCACTCGTCTGGAAAGCGCTGGCTATTTGCTACGCAAACCGCACCCGCGCGACGGACGCATGACCAGCCTGTATCCCAACGCAGAACGCTGCAAGCGCCTGATTGCCGATATGGATCGGCCCGCACATTACATTATGGAAGCCACGGCACATTACAACGCCAAGCAATTAAGTGCGCTATACGACTTTCTCTCCAAGAGCATTGGCCACCTGCGCCAAGATGCATTGGAAAGGCTGAAACACAAACCTAACCAGTAGCAGCATTGTTTTCTTGCTGTTTTGCCCACCAGTACCCCTGGTGGGCTTTTTTTCGATGGTGCAGGACATTTGCGAGAGAAGTCGCCTACCCAGCCAAACGGCCCCATGCTACAAAAGACACTGGTCGGCTTGGCTGGCTTTTTCATCGCTAAAACCGTAAGGATGTGTTCATGAAACTCTCTGTACTGATTGCCGCCCTGCGCCTGCGCCATCTTGCAGGGGCTGCGCTGCTGTCCACTTCGCTGGCAGCCTATGCCCTACCCGCAGGTCTGGCCCAAGGCCCCTCTGTCGAAGGCGTCACTCAATACACGCTGGACAATGGCTTGCGCCTTGTTCTGGCCCCAGACGATTCCAAACCTACGACCACCGTCAACATGACCTACCTGGTCGGCTCGCGACACGAGAACTATGGGCAAACCGGCATGGCTCACCTTCTGGAGCATATGCTGTTTCGCGGCACCCCCACCTTGCGCAATGCGCTGGGAGAGTTTTCCAAACGTGGTCTGGAAGCCAACGGCACCACCTCCAGCGACCGTACCAATTACTTTGCCAGCTTCGCCGCTGATCCCGAGACCCTGAAATGGTATCTGGACTGGCAAGCCGACGTGATGGTCAACGCTCTAATCGACAAGCAGGATCTGGAAGCGGAAATGCCCGTGGTGCGCAATGAAATGGAAAGCGGTGAAAACAGCCCTTTCCGTGTTCTGATGCAAAAGCTGACAGCCGCTGCGTACCAATGGCATAGCTACGGCAAGACCACGATTGGCGCCCGCTCCGACGTCGAAAACGTGGATATTGAACAACTGCGCAAGTTCTACCACGACTACTATCAGCCCGATAATGCGGTGCTGTTTGTGACCGGGCAGTTCGACACCGATCAGACTCTGGAGCACATTGCCAAGGCCTTTGGCTCCATACCAAAACCGACTCGCACGCTGCGCCCCGAATACACGGTTGAACCCGTGCAAGACGGTACCCGCACAGTCACCTTGCGCCGTCACGGTGGTGCGCCCCTGATCATGTCGCTGTACCACCTGCCCAGCGCTGCCAGCCCGGAATACATGGACTTGAGCCTGGGCATCAGCGCCTTGGGCGACACCCCCAGCGGACAGTTGTACAAGAATCTGGTCAACAAGAACCTGGCCACCAGCGTATTCAGCTTTGATTCCGAAAGCCACGATCCAGGCTACGCCCTGTTTGGTGCGGAGCTGAAACCTGATATGGATCAGCAAAAGGCCTTGAAGGTCATGAATGACACGCTGGAAGGCCTGGCCAAATCCCCGTTGAAAGATACGGACCTGGAGCGCATCCGCAGCCAGTGGATGACGGGCTGGACACAAACTTATGCCAACCCCTCCAGTCTGGCCAGCGCGTTATCCGAAGCCGCGGCCAGCGGCGACTGGCGTTTGTTTTTCCTGCAGCGCGACCGGGTCGAAGCTGCCAAGCTGCCCCAAGTTCAAAAGGCGCTGGAAACCTGGCTGGTCGCCAGCAACCGCAGCAATGGCTTGTACATCCCCACAGAAAAACCGCTGCGAGCTCCTGAAGCCAGCACCGTTGATGTGGCCAAGCTGGTCCAGGACTACACCGGCAAGGATGGCGGCAAAACGGTAGAAGCCTTTGATCCTAGCCCTGCCAACATCATGGCTCGCACCGATCTGCAGCCCTTGTCCTTGGATAAGGATCTGGGCGAAGTGAAAATGGCCCTGCTGCCCAAGGGAACTCGTGCGGAACGCGTGGAGGCTCGCTTGTCCTTCAAGTTTGGTTCACCTGATCAGCTCAAGAACCAGACCGCTACCGCTGCAGCCGTCGCCAGCCTGCTGAGCACCGGCACCAAGAAACTGAACCGCGAACAGATTTCTGATCAGTTCACCGCCATGCAAACCCAGTTCAGCACCAGCGGCTCCAATGGTCGCTTGTACCTGAGCTTGTCCTCCAACCGCGAGAACCTGCCCAAAGCCATTGCTCTGGCGCTGGACGTGCTGCGCAATGCAAACTTCCCCGAGGACGAGCTGAAGAAATATCAGCAAGCCGTGGTCACCGATCTGAAATCGGCCAGCACTGAACCTGCTGCTTTGGCCAGCCAAGCGATTGAACGCTACACCAACCCATGGCCCAAAGACGATATCCGCTACACGCCCAGCTTTGAAGAAGGCATAGAGCGAGTCCAGGCGATTAACATCAAACAGGTGCGGGATTTCCATCAAAAATTCTACGGTACGGGTGATGTCGCCTTTAGTGCCGTGGGTGACTTTGACAAGGACGAGGTTCGCAAGGCGTTGGCCGATGGTTTGAAAGGCTGGCGCAAAGCCCCGACCTACCAGCGTCCGGACGATCCACTGCAGACCGTGGCTCCCAAGGTCTTTGACATCAACACGCCGGACAAGGCAAATGCTTTCTATCTGGCGGACCTGGGCCTGAAACTGCAAGACAGCGATGCGGACTTCCCGGCTGTCTATCTGGCCAACTATTTGCTGGGCCTGTCTGAAACCTCGCGCTTGTGGAACCGTGTGCGCGTAGAGGATGGCTTGTCCTACAACGTACGCAGCCAGGTGGATGCGTCCAGCTATGAACCCAAGGGTTCGTGGACGGTCTATGCCATTCACGCTCCCAGCAATAGCGATAAGTTGAGCAAGACTATCGACGAGGTCCTGGCCCAAACACTGAAAGATGGCTTTAGCGAGCAAGAGGTCAAGGAAGGTGTGAATGCCTTGCTGAACTACCGCCGCTTGTCGCGCAGCCAGGACACCGTGGTCAGCAGTGCGTGGTTGAATTACCTGGACCTGGGCCGCAGCTTTGAATGGTCCGAGAAAATGGACCAGGATCTGCAAAAGCTCAATGCGGAGCAAGTCAATGCGGTTTTGCGCAAATACCTGAAACCCAAGGAAATGGTCGTAGCGATTGCCGCTGACCATGAGCGTCAAAAGCAAGGCGCCTCCGCGCCAGCACCTGAAACCGCAGAACAGGCTCCGGTGACAGCGCCGGCTCCAGAGCCACTGGATGCCCAACCTTGATCAAGCCAGCAACCCCGCTTGCCTGAACGTTGAGCAGGCGTAAAAAAGCCCGGTACAAAAGTACCGGGCTTTTTACTTTCTACTTGGCGACTCCTTGCTGGAGCCCTGCCAGGATTCAGGAGAAGAAACCCTTCACCTTGTCCGTCCAGGATTCGCTTTTTGGCGAGTGCTTGACGCCACCATCGCTCAAGGCCTGTTCAAACTGACGCAGCAATTTCTTTTGCTCTTCGTTCAGACGTACAGGTGTCTCGATTTGAATGTGGCAGTACAAGTCACCGGGGTAGCTGGAACGCAAACCCTTGATACCCTTGCCACGCAAGCGGAAGGTCTTGCCCACTTGGGTGCCTTCAGGGATGGTGATTTCGCCACGCCCTGTCAGGGTAGGCACTTCCACCGTTCCGCCCAAGGCCGCCGTGGTAAAGGGGATGGTCAGTTCGCAATGCAGGTCCTCGCCATCACGCTGGAAAATACCGTGCGGCTTGATGCGGATTTCCACATACAAGTCACCGGCAGGACCACCGTTAACGCCAGGCTCACCATTGCCGCTGGAGCGAATGCGCATGCCATCATCAATACCGGCTGGAATCTTGACCTGCAAAGTCTTGGTCTTCTTGACCTTGCCTTCGCCGTGACACACCACGCAGGGATCAGGAATTTCCTTGCCGCTACCGTGACAGGTCGGGCAGGTTTGCTGCATGCTGAAAATGCCCTGCTGCATACGGACCGCGCCACTACCTTGGCAAGTGCGACAAGTCTGTGCAGAGGTACCGGGCTTGGCACCCGAACCCGAGCAGGTTTCGCAGTTTTCCCAGCTTGGTACACGAATTTCAGTATCAAAACCGGCTGCTGCCTGCTCCAGGCTGATATCCAGCGAATAGCGCAAGTCCGCGCCACGGTAAACCTGAGAGCCACCGCCACGACGTCCGCCGCCACCACCAAAGATTTCGCCAAATATATCGCCAAAGGCGTCTGCAAATCCGGCCCCGCCCATGCCGCCACCCATACCGCCCATGCCGGCATTGGGATCGACTCCGGCATGACCATAGCGGTCATAGGCTTCGCGTTTCTGTTCGTCGGACAGGATCTCGTAAGCTTCCTTGGCTTCCTTGAACTTTTCCTCGGCGTCCTTGCTATCCGGATTACGGTCAGGGTGGAACTTCATGGCCAGCTTGCGATACGCCTTGCGGATTTCATCCTGCGTCGCATTTTTGGCCACACCGAGAATTTCGTATAAATCGCGTTTTGCCATGTTTGATTAACGACGTCCAAACGCCGCTGTTTGAATAATAATGCCCGATCTCCAGCGTATGCCGCCAAAGATCGGGCCAGGGAACCTTATTCAGGCTCGCAATTACTGATCGCGTTTGACTTCTTTAAAGTCAGCGTCGACCACGTTCTCGTCGGCGGGCTGCTGGGCTGTGCCTTCAGCACCTTCTTGTGCTGCGGCTTGAGCCTGCATGTCGGCGTACATCTTCTCGCCCAGTTTCTGCGAGGCCACACCCAGTGCTTCCACCTTGGCGTCGATGGCTTCCTTATCGCCTTCTTTCAGAGTTTCCTCCAGATCAGCGATGGCCTTTTCGATGGCTTCTTTTTCTTCCGCTTCCAGCTTGTCGCCGTAGTCCGTCATGGACTTGCGGGTGGAGTGAATCAAAGCCTCGGCCTGGTTGCGTGCAACCGCCAGTTCAGCGATGCGGTGGTCTTCTGCTGCGTTGACCTCGGCATCTTTCACCATGCGCTCGATCTCCTCGTCGGACAAACCGGAGTTTGCCTTGATGGTGATCTTGTTCTCTTTGCCTGTGCCCTTGTCTTTGGCGGACACGTGCAAGATACCGTTGGCGTCGATGTCGAAGGTCACTTCAATCTGTGGCAGGCCACGTGCTGCTGGTGGAATGCCTTCCAGGTTGAACTCGCCCAGAGCCTTGTTACCGGCAGCGATTTCACGCTCGCCCTGGAACACCTTGATGGTCACAGCAGGCTGGTTATCGTCAGCCGTGGAGAACACTTGCGAGTGACGCGTAGGAATCGTGGTGTTCTTCTGGATCATCTTGGTCATGACGCCACCCAGGGTTTCAATACCCAGGGACAGAGGAGTCACGTCCAGCAACAAGACGTCAGTACGATCGCCGGACAACACGGAACCTTGAATGGCTGCACCAGCGGCAACAGCTTCGTCAGGGTTGATGTCTTTACGTGGGTCACGGCCAAAGAACTCTTTAACGCGCTCTTGCACCTTGGGCATACGGCTCATGCCGCCGACCAGGATCACGTCGTCGATTTCCGAAACCTTCACGCCAGCATCCTTGATGGCAACACGGCAAGGCTCGATCGTGCGTTCGATCAGGTCCTCGACCAGCGCTTCCAGCTTGGAGCGAGTGATCTTCAGGTTCAGGTGCTTGGGACCGGAAGCGTCTGCCGTGATGTAAGGCAGGTTGATTTCGGTCTGCTGCGTGGAAGACAGTTCGATCTTGGCTTTTTCAGCGGACTCTTTCAGGCGCTGCAAGGCCAGCACGTCTTTGGACAGATCAACGCCGCTTTCTTTCTTGAACTCGTCAATGATGTAGTCGATGATGCGCTTGTCAAAGTCTTCGCCACCCAGGAAGGTGTCACCGTTGGTGGAGAGCACTTCAAATTGCTTCTCACCGTCGATATCGGCGATTTCGATGATGGACACGTCAAACGTACCGCCACCCAAGTCGTACACAGCGATCTTGCGATCACCCTTGTCAGCCTTGTCCAGACCAAAAGCCAAAGCTGCGGCGGTAGGCTCGTTAATGATGCGCTTGACTTCCAGACCGGCAATGCGGCCTGCATCCTTGGTTGCCTGACGCTGGCTGTCGTTAAAGTAAGCAGGCACGGTAATCACGGCCTCGGTTACTTCTTCGCCCAGGTAGTCTTCGGCGGTTTTCTTCATTTTGCGCAAGATGTCGGCGGACACTTGCTGAGGTGCCATCTTCTTGCCTTGAGCTTCCACCCATGCGTCGCCGTTGTCGGCGGCAGTGATGGTGTAAGGCACGTGCTCGATGTCTGTCTGAACTGCCTTTTCAGTGAACTTACGACCGATCAAGCGCTTGACAGCGAAGATAGTGTTGGTGGGGTTGGTGACCGCCTGGCGTTTGGCAGGAGCGCCAACCAGGATTTCGCCATCCTGCATGTAAGCCACGATGGAAGGGGTCGTACGACCGCCTTCGGCATTTTCGATAATACGAACCTGGTCGCCATCCAACACCGATACACAGCTATTGGTGGTTCCAAGGTCAATACCAATGATTTTGCCCATGATTTTTTACCTGACTAAAAGATTGATTGCGAAAGCAAATTATTTGATGAAATGCATATGGGGAACTCTGCGTGCATTTCAAGAGCAATGGCCTTATTTTTTTACTGTGCAAGCGGCTGATCCGAAAAAGCAGTCAAAAACGCCTTGATTCCGGACAGCCTGCGCGCACAGACAGGCTGGCTCTATTACTTGGGGGCCGACACCATCACCAAGGCTGGACGCAGCACGCGATCCGAAATGGTGTAGCCCTTTTGCAGCAACTGAGCCACTACGCCTTCTTCAAACTCCGAAGGCACGGCCGAAATGGCTTGGTGCAGGTGCGGATCAAACTTGTCACCGGCTTGGGGAGCCACTTCTTTCAGGTTGTTGCGCTCAAAAGCCTTGTTCAGTTGACGCAAGGTAGTTTCCACGCCTTCTTTCCAGGCGTCCGTGCTTTGCTCGGTCTGGGCCAGAGCCGCTTCCAGGCTGTCACGCACGGGAATCAGGCTTTCAGCAAAGGACTCGGTGCCGAACTTGCGGGCTTTAGAGACATCATCCTCCGCACGGCGGCGAATGTTTTCCACCTCGGCCTTGGCACGCAGCAGCTGGTCGTAGTACTGCGACACTTTTTCCTGAGCCTGGGCCAATTCGGTGGCCAGATCAGCCGAACTTTCTTCGGGCTGCTGAGCCAAAATCTCTGGCTGCTCGTGCTCGGGGGTGCCCTGTTGTGCCTGTTCAGGCGTGTTTTCCGTCACTTCCCCGTCCAGAGGCTTATTGGGATCGGCATGTGTAGCCATTCGATGTATCTCCACTACAGAATTCGTTGATCGCATAAAAATGGGGGCATCTGCCCCCAGTTCAAGACCCGCCTGCATATTTTGCTGGCCAGTCCCTTGGAAAACGTCCAATACCGCTATCCGGCTGGCACCAGAC
Organism: Alcaligenes faecalis; assembly: GCF_005311025.1. Lineage (GTDB taxonomy): Bacteria > Pseudomonadota > Gammaproteobacteria > Burkholderiales > Burkholderiaceae_B > Alcaligenes > Alcaligenes phenolicus. The sequence goes on from NZ_CP031747.1 coordinate 2,925,749, forward strand.
GGCTGGGCAACCAGCCTCCCAAATGCTGCACGGCCAGCCGTCCCAGACCCTCAATCCATTGCGGATCGTCATTCAGGCAAGGTATGTAATGGAACTCGCGGCCACCTTCTTCCAGGAAAGCGTCGCGGCATTCCACCTGGATTTCTTCCAGCGTCTCCAGACAATCGGCCAGAAAACCGGGGCAGACGGCATCCACACGCCCCACGCCCTGCTTGCCCCATTCGCGCAAGGTGGGCTCGGTATAGGGTTCCAGCCAGCGCTGCGCACCAAAGCGACTTTGAAATGCCATATGCACTTCTACAGCAGGCTCATCCAGCGCCGCACGCAAGGCATCCGCCGTTTCACGGCAGTCACGGTAATAAGGGTCGCCCAGCTCCACGCAGCGGCGCGGCAAGCCGTGAAAGCTCAATAGCAGACGCTCTGGCTTGCCATGTTCATCCCAGTAGCGGCGTATCTGTGCCGCCAGCGGGCCAATGTAGTCCGGGTGCGTATGGTAACGCTTGAGGAAGCGCAGCTCAGGTTGATTGCGCTGTTTTCCAAGGTGCTCCGCCACGCAATCCACCGCCGTAGCCGTGGTGCTGGCTGCATACTGCGGATACAGGGGCAAGCTCAAGATTCGTTCGCAGCCCGCTGCTTTCAATTTATCCAGACCACTGGCAATGGAAGGGTTGCCATAACGCATACCCAGCTCCACCTTCACATCATGGCCTTGCGATTGCAGCAGCTCTTGCAGGCCATCGGCCTGTGCCTGGCTGTAGACCAGCAAGGGCGCGCCTTGTGGCAACCAGATATCCTTGTAGCGCGGTGCCAGCTTGCTGGGACGGCGCGGCAAAATGAACAGACGCAGAATAATCTGCCAGAGCGGCTGAGGGATTTCAATGACACGGGGATCTGACAGGAATTCCCCCAGGTAGCGGCGAATGGACGCAGCATCGGGCTGGTCCGGCGTGCCCAGATTGACCAGCAAGATACCGATGGGCCCGGCCTCGCGTACCGGAGCCTGATCATTGAACATATCGGCGTCCTGCGCTTCGGGCAAGTAAGGAGAAGCAAACAACTTGGGCATGATGATTAGTACGTTAGACAGCCAGATTGCCCTCAGCCCAACAGCAGGCCGAAGGTCCATCCCTTAACTGGCAGAGTGATGGCTCAGGGCATTGGACAATAGCCGGGCCGTAATGTCCACGATAGGAATCACACGATCATACGCCATCCGCGATGGCCCGATCACACCCAGCGTCCCCACGACCTTGCCATCCACGCCATACGGCGCGGTAATGACGGACACATCATCCAAAGGTAAAAGCTGCGAATCTCCGCCTATATAAATTTGCACGCCGTCGGCCTGACTGGAGACATCGAGCAAGTGCAGCAGATCGGTTTTCTTCTCGAACAAGGAAAACAGACGGCGCAAACGGTCCATGTCCGCCACCATCTCGGTCACGTTCAACAGCTTGCTTTCACCGGCGATGACCACCGCTTCTTCGCTATCGGGCTGATGGCTGCCCACATCCACCGCCTGTTGCATCAGGCGCGAAATGTCCGCCTGCAAGGAGCTGAGCTCCTGCGACAAGGCCAGCTTGACCGACTCGAAGGACATGCCCGAGAAATGCTGATTGAAAAAGTTGCTGGCCTCGACCAGCTCCTGCTCCAGATAGTCGCGCGGGACAAACAGGATGCGGTTTTGCACATCACCATCCGGCGTGACGATAATCAGCAACACCCGTTTGTCAGACAGGCGAATAAATTCAATCTGCCTGAAGGTCTGGGCTTTTTTCGGCGCCAGCACCACACCAGCAAACTGCGACAGATTCGACAGCAAGGAAGCGGCAGAACTGACCGCCCGGTTGGGCTCGTCAAAAGGCAGGTACTGGCTAAGGTTGCGTGCATCGGGCCGCTCGAAACGCTCGGCAGCCAGGAGGCGATCCACAAACAGGCGATAGCCTTTGGGCGTAGGAATGCGCCCCGCCGAGGTGTGGGGGCTATGAATCAGGCCCAGGCCTTCCAGCTCGGCCATCACATTACGAATCGTGGCCGGGGAAAAATCAAAAATGGTCGATAAGGTACGGGACCCTACCGGCTGACCATCGGCGATGTAACGCTCGATCAGCACCTTCAACAAGGCATTTGCTCTGTCATCCATGTCGCGTACGTCACTTAAAAACACCAGCTCTGCATGATAAAGGGGAGAATCTTACAGCCAAGCCTAGAGTGGCAACTCTATAATCCACTGATCGCCATTATTTCATCAATCATAAGGTTTTCGCCCCATGCATTTCAAAACGGTTGCCATTGTTGGCAGATACCAGGACTCCGGCTTGGATGCGCCCATCCGATCGCTGGCTAAAACCCTGGTCAACACTGGTTGCTCGGTGCTGCTTGAGGCCACAACCGCCCAGAATGCCGGTATTACCGAATTCCCCATCGGCGATTATGCCCAAATTGGCGAGCGCGCCGATCTGGCTATCGTGATGGGCGGGGATGGCACCATGATAGGCGCTGCGCGCGAATTAGCCCACAGCAAGGTTCCCCTGATCGGGATCAATCACGGCCGCCTGGGCTTCATTACCGACATTCCCCTGGATGACGCCAACGACGCCTTGCTGCGCGTGCTGAAAGGCGAATACGACATTGAAGAGCGCTCCATGCTGGAAGGCCGCGTGGTGCGTGACGGGCAAGTGCTGTATTCGGGCGTGGCCCTGAACGATGTGGTCATCAACCGTGCCGGGCGCGGCGGCATGATCGAGCTGCGTGTCGAGCTTGACGGCGTATTCATGTACCGCCAGCGCTCCGACGGCCTGATCATCTCCACCCCCACGGGCTCCACGGCCTATGCGCTGGCGGCCAGTGGTCCCTTGCTGCACCCTTCCCTGAAGGCATTTTTGCTGGTCCCCGTTGCTCCGCAAACCCTGTCGCACCGCCCTATCGTGCTACCCGACACAGGCACCCTGAACTTGACCATTACGGCTCTGGGCCGGGTGGAATCGGGTGGCAGCGTGCACTTTGACATGCAAACCTGGTCGGACTGTCAGCAGGGAGACCGCATTGACGTGCGTCGCTCCCAGGACACCATTCGCTTTATCCATCCCAAGGGCTACAGCTTTTTTTCCACCCTGCGTCAGAAGCTGGGCTGGAATCACATCCCTTTGCCTAACGACGAAAACGAATAAACCCCTATGCTCCGTACCCTGCACGTTCGAGACTTTGTGATCGTGGATCAAGCCACGATTGATTTCGACTCCGGCTTCACGGTTTTTTCCGGAGAGACCGGCGCTGGTAAATCCATTCTGATTGACGCGCTCTCCCTGGTGCTGGGGGCACGCGGCGATGCCAAAGCCATCCGCGAGGGCTGTCCGCGCACTGAAGTCAGCGCGCACTTCGATTGTGAACAAGACATTCAAAGCTGGCTGAGCGAGCGTGACTTCGATGTCGCGGACGAGTTGATCTTGCGTCGACTGATCGACCAGCAAGGTCGCAACCGCAGCTACATCAATGGCAGCGCTGCAACCCTGACTCAGTTGCGCGAACTGGGTGAATTGCTGGTGGATATTCACGGTCAGCACGCTCATCAAAGTCTGATGAACCCTCAAAGCCAATACGATCTGCTCGACAGCCAAGGCGGCCATTTACCCCTGGCGCGCCAAGTGGCGCAGTCCTGGCAGCAATTGAGCCAGGCACGCAAAGCCGTCGAACAGGCCAGTCAAAGTGCTGAGCAGGGCAAACGAGAGCAGGAGCGTCTGGAGTGGCAGATCAACGAGCTGTCCAGCCTGAATCTGCGTGCTGGTGAATGGGACCAGTTGCAACAGGAACACACCCGCCTGTCCCATGCCCAGGCCTTGATTGACGGCAGTGCCTTGGCCCTGACAGCTCTGGATGGCGAGGAAACCTCGGTACAGCAACTGCTGGGCAAAGCAAGCCACGAAATGAGCGCCCTGCTGCGCCATGACCCAAGCCTGCAAGCGATTGTGGATGCCTTGGAGTCGGCACAAATTGCCGTCACCGAAGCAGCTTCGGACTTGAACAGTTATCTAAGCGATATGGAGCTGGACCCCGAGCGTCTGGCGCAGGCAGAAGAACGGGTTTCTGCCATTTTCAGTGCCGCACGCAAGCTGAAAGTGGAGCCCGAAGAACTGCCCAGCCTGCTGGAAACCTGGCAGGAACAGCTGGCACAGCTGCAACAGTCTTTTGATCTGGAAGCCTTGCAAGCCAAGGCTCAGCAGGCTGAAAAGCAGTACCAGGAGCTAAGTAACAAGCTAAGTGCCGCAAGACGCAAAACCAGTGTGCAACTGAGCAAACAGGTCAGCCAGGCGATGCAGTCCATGGCCATGCAAGGCGGTCGCTTCGAGGTCGCCCTCACCGCTTGCACACCTCAGGTTCACGGCGCAGAGCAGGTGGAGTTTCTGGTGGCTGGTCACGAAGGGGTAACACCACGTCCGCTGGCCAAAGTGGCCTCGGGTGGTGAGCTGGCCCGAATTTCCCTGGCACTGTCTGTTATCGCCAGCCAGGCAGCCCGCGTGCCTACCTTGATTTTTGACGAGGTGGATACGGGTGTTGGTGGCGCGGTGGCCGAAGTGGTGGGACGCTTGCTGCAAGAGTTGGGGGCACGTCATCAGGTCTTGTGTGTGACCCACCTGCCCCAAGTGGCCGCCTGCGGCAACCATCATTTGAAGGTCGAGAAAACGACCGAGCAAGGTCAGACCTTTTCCTCTATCCGTCCTTTGACGCAAGACGAACGCGTGGACGAAATCGCCCGCATGCTGGGTGGTCTGGAAATTACACAAACAACGCGTGAACATGCGCGGGAAATGCTGGCACGTCAGCGTTAAGCAATTTTGAAACGCAAGCTAAACCACCAGCGCCGAAGCAGCTGGTGGTTTTTTTGTATCCAATCGTGAGGCCCTATGATCCGGATCTGATTGTTCTTTGAATTTTCAGGATGCCGCCCTGGCTATCCTGCCCCCAATCATCAGATCCCGCACCGGCGGACCCTCTACAAAGGGATTAACTGCGCAAGGTAGGCTTGGCCTGCTTGCCCGCTTCCGAGCACTTGGGGCAAATGCCGTACAGCAGCATGGTATGGCTCTCCAGCACAAAACCGTGGTCTTTGGCGACCTGGTGCTGGCGGGCTTCGATATTGCTGTCGGTAAACTCTTCCACAACGCCACAATTGGTGCAGATCAGGTGATCGTGGTGATCGCCATCATTCAGTTCAAAGACGGCTTTGCCGCCGTCAAACTGGCTGCGCACCAAAATGCCGGCTTGCTCGAACTGGGTCAACACACGGTAGACCGTGGCCAAACCAATATCGACTTCTTCGGCAATAAGCAGGCGGTATACGTCTTCAGCGCTCAGGTGGCGTTGACCGTCCTGGTCGGAGCGGCGAAAAATATCCAGAATCTTCAGGCGCGGAAAAGTCGCCTTAAGCCCCATGTTCTTCAGTTCATTTTGATCGTTCATGGCTAAATTATCGCATCTTGATGGGGATGGATCTCAAGTCCGTCCTGGTTGAAAACCAGCTCGTCTTGAGGCGGTTCAATGCGCAATTCATGCGCTTTTTCCTAAACCCTTATATGATAACGATTTTATTCCTACTGGGGCATTTCGTGCAGAAGAAGGCCAATTCATTCACTCCTGTCATCCGCGCCATACTCGCAGCCAGCCTGGCTGCCGCCGCCCTGAGCGCTTGCGGATCCTCTAAATGGGGCTTCCCATACCGCGCCGACATTCAGCAGGGGAACTGGATCACTGCCGAGCAAGTGGCCCGCCTGCAATCGGGGATGACACGCGAACAGGTTCGTTACCTGCTGGGTTCGCCCACCTTGCAGGACATTTTCCACGCCGACCGTTGGGACTACCCTTACCTGAACAAGCCTGGCTACGGCAAGAGCGAGCAGCGCACCTTTACCGTCTGGTTTGAAGGCGACACTCTGGTTCGCTGGGAAGGCGACGAGCAACCTGACCGCCAGCCCTTCGAGCGCAGCGACACAGGCAAGAAACACACCCCGCCCCCCGCTGACGCCGACCAAGCCGCCCCAACACCCAGCGTGAGCGGCAACCAGCCCACGCTTTAAGCTTTACGTTAAGGACACTGGATACATGCGCATTGCCATTGCTGGCGCAGACGGCCGAATGGGCCGTATGCTGATTGAAGCTGTTTTGAACAGTACCGACCTGACACTGGCCGCGGCCTTGGACCACAGCGGCTCCAAAGCCATTGGTCAGGACGCAGGAGCCTTTCTGGGTAAAGACACAGGTATCAAAGTCACGGACGACCTGAACGCCCTGGCCCAGGCAGATTGCCTGATCGACTTCACCCGCCCTGAAGGCACCATGGCCCATCTGGACGCCTGCATGCAGCACGGCACCCGTCTGGTCATTGGCACTACCGGTTTTTCCGAAGCAGAGAAACAACAGATTCTGGCGGCTGGTCGCGAGATTGCCATTGTCTTCGCCCCGAACATGAGCGTAGGCGTCAATGCCACCCTGAAGTTGATTGAAATGGCGGCTGCCTTGCTGAACCAGGGCTACGACGCCGAGGTGTTTGAGGCCCACCACCGCAACAAGGTGGATGCGCCATCGGGGACAGCTCTGGCTATGGGCGAAGCCATTGCCAAAACCTGGGGTGAATCCCTGAACGATGTAGCCGACTGGGCCCGTCACGGCCACACCGGTGCCCGTCAGGATGGCCGCATTGGTTTCTCCGTCGTCCGTGGTGGCGACATTGTAGGCGACCACACCGTGTTTTTCTGCGGCGAAGGCGAGCGCATCGAAATCTCGCACCGCTCCAGCAGCCGTGCTGGCTATGCCAACGGCAGCCTGCGTGCAGCCCGTTTCCTGGGCGATAAAAACACTGGCCTGTACAACATGCAAGACGTGCTGGGCCTGTAAGTTCCTGACTTGCAAACGCTCTGACCAAAAGCCGGCTTTCGAGCCGGCTTTTTTTATCTTCGCTTAACAGAGCCTCCTCCTGTTGGCTACTTTCCGAAAGTGGCCACGCTGGATTGATCTGGCCAGCACCTATCCCTTTGCCTTTGTCCCTACTCTTTACCTTGCTTTGTCCTTCACTCGTCCTTTCCTCTCCTGCTCCAGCCTTGATCCAGTGTGTCCCGTCCTGCCCCTTCCCAACTCGCCTCATCACAAAAAAGCAGCTCCAAGCTCGCCAGTAAAACGGCAAAACCAGCCCTGAGCCCAGCCTGAAAAACTGCTCCACCAAACGCTGTGGCGGGTTCTCCCCTTAAGTCGCCCCCTTGTCACATTCCCTCCCCCCTGTTTTCCCTGCTTGACGCAGAAAAAAATATCACTAATATGTTAGTTGGATATTTAAAGAATAAACCTTTTCCCGCAGGAGACAACCGACATGATGAGCGAACGCCAACGCAAGTTCCGAGAGGACTACAAATCCAACATCAGCCCCGCCTACAACGGCATTGTTCACGTGGTAGTGACCTATATCGTGGGCTTGGCAGCGATTTACTACAGCATCACCCAGCTAGGCCCGGTAGGTTGGGAATGGCTGATTGTGATCCCCGTTTTTCTGGCGGGTAATTTTGTTGAATGGGCCATGCATCGTTATGTGATGCACCGACGCATCAACATCATTGGCTTGCGGGAAATCTACGAACGCCACACCCGCCAGCATCACCAGTACTTCACCGACAACGAAGCCACGATTGATTCCAGCAAGGAGTTCCGGATTGTGTTTTTCCCCTGGCGCGTTCTGGCCACGTTGGGGGTAGGCGGCGGGATTCTGGGCTGGCTGGCCGCAACCATCATCAACCCCAATGCAGGCTATTTTGTATTCATGACCATGGTGGCGCAGTACCTGGTGTACGAGGCCTTTCACTACTGCTGTCATGTGCATGAGAACAGCTTTGTACGCAATATGCCCTTCATCAACACCATTCGCCGCCACCATACCGCCCACCACAATCAGGGCATCATGATGAAGTACAACATGAACCTGACGTTCCCGATCGCCGACTGGGCCATGGGCACTACGGATCTACGTCGCGGTCTGCTTGGCCACCTGTTCAATGGCTATAGCGAAAAGCACGTCAAGGAAGAGCTCAAGCCCATTATTCGCCGTTTCCGTTTTGAAGATACCGGCGACACCACGGACGGCCCGGCCTTGAAAAAAGAAGAGGCCCACGCCCTGGAGCGTGGCCTGGCCAGCTAAGGCCCTGACTGTCCTTACAAGCTGGAAATCAGGGTCGTGCGGGCGAGTTCTTCGATGTAGTCCATCAAGAGATCCAGGCTTTGACCGGCCTGGTCCATATCGCCCCCGGCAATGGACATCGCCAAGTTGGCATGCAGTCTGCCCATCTCCGTTAAATCCGGATTTTGCTGATAGTGGCAGAACCAGAAACGACGGGATAGCCCATGTGTCAGACGCATCGCTGCCTCGGCAAACTCATTGCGAGCCGCCTCGATTTCCAGCTCATTCAACCGTCGATCTGCCCGGATAAAACTGACTTCATCGTTCTGGGTGGCTGCTTCCAGGAAAGCATCATGCAAGCTCTTGAATTGCTCGCGTTGATCGCGTGTCGCCCGTTTGGCCGCACTACGGCAGATCAGACGCTCGATCTCCCGTCGCGTCTCGATCAGGCGCAGTTGCTTGGGCATGTCCAGCTCTGGAATCAACAGCCCACGCTGCGGCAAGACCAGCATCAAATGTTCGCGTGCCAGCCGTTGAATGGCCTCCCGAATCGGCGTGCGGCCAATCTCGAACATCTGGCTCAAGGTCAGCTCGGACACGATGCTGCCCGGCGGCAGCTTCAGGGTAATGATGGCTTCTTCCAAACGCTCATAAGCAATGTCTGTGAGCTTGGGCTTGGGTTCCGTCAAGGCCTTGATGTCCAGCACCTCATCTTGAGCCTGCCCTTTTCCCGCTACCTTCCGCTTGCTTGTAACCATGCTGACCCTGCCTTTAAAACGCAGCGTTTGCTGCTGACACCCAAACTCTGACGCCTGCTCTGGCCCTGCAAGTACAAGGCCGGAACTGGGCAACAGCCTCATATCTTAGTTGTATTTATCTACTCCAGGAAGCCACATGAGCATTGCCTGCGATTCAAAACAAACCACCATCATTGCCGTGCATGGGATTCAGGGCACCCATCGCAGCTGGTTGCCAGTAGTCAACGCCAGCTCGAATTTGATGTCCTGGCACACCCCGGACTTGCGAGGCCGAGGCGATGCCTTTCGTGGCTCCAGCCAGGAAGATTACGGGCTGGACGGCTTTGTGCAGGATCTACGCGCCAGCATTCAAGCCTTGCCTGAACACACGCCCTATGTCCTGGCAGGCTGGAGCCTGGGCGTCTCAGTGGTGCTGCAAACCTGTCTGACTTTACTGGACGAACAGGCCCCACTGCCTCAAGCCCTGCTGTTGTTATCGGGCACAGCCAGCCTGAACCGGACTCAATGGTTCAAGGCCCAGGACACGCCTGCCTTGCTGCAAGAAATTGCAGAACGGGAACAGCGCCTGGGCCTGCTGGAGGCCGCAGGTCATCAAGATGTGGCCTGGACCTGGCTGGCTAATCGGCACCACGACCTGTATGCGCAACTTCCCCGTATTTCCATCCCCTCTTTGATCATCCATGGCGAACAGGATCAGGACTGTCCCATTGAGCACGCCCACCGGTTGGCGCAGGCACTGCCACAAGCCACCTTGCACAGCCTGCCTGATGCGGGCCACAGCATCCTGGGCTCACACACTGAACTAATCGCCTCATTGATAGACCCCTTCTGCTCTCTACACACCGCAAGGACTGCCGTATGAACACACACGTTTTCTTTTGCCCACCACCCCGCACCCTGATGGGACGCGGCTGCCGCCATGAACTACCTGCCTTGATTGCCCACCTGGGCTGGCGTCGCGGCTTATTGATTACCGACCGTTTTTTCACCATTCAAACCACCTGGGTTCAGGACCACATCGCCGCCTGTAGAGAACAGGGAATTGAACTTGTGGTTTTTGATGGGGGCGAGCCAGATCCTTCCACTACCTTATGTGATCAGGCCACGCTGCAAGTACGTGCCCACCTGGCCGATCACCCTATCGATTTCGTATTGGCGTTGGGCGGCGGCAGCAATATAGATCTGGCTAAAGCCCTGTGTCTGACCGTCCCCACCGGGGAGCCCATACGCACCTACAGCGGGACCTGGCCCGCCCACACCAAGCCCTTGCCCTTGATCGCCCTGCCCACCACCTCCGGCACGGGATCAGAAGCAACACCGGGAGCCATTCTGGTCGACCCCGACAATGCCACCAAAATTGCCGTCATGGGCAATGCGCTGCGTCCCGCCATTGCGGTCATCGACCCGGAACTCAGCGATAGCTGCCCACCCCGCGTCACTGCCGACGCCGGTATCGATGCCCTGACCCACGCGATTGAATCCTTTGTGACGCAGGATGCCAGCCTGTTTGATCGTGGTGGCAGCCCCGACCCTGGCTATAGTGGCCGATCCAGCCTGACCATGATGTTTGCACGCGAGTCCATACGCCTGTGCGGCCAGTACATGCTGCGAACCTATCGCGACGGCACCGACACTGAAGCCCGTGATGGCATGGCCAGCGCCAGCTACTATGCCGCCCTGTCCTACGGCACGGCAGGTCTGAATGCGGTGCACGGCATTGCCTACGCACTGGCAGGTTTGACGCATCAATCTCACGGCACCACCAATGCCGTGCTGCTGCCCTACGTTCTGGACGAACTGCGTGAAACCCGCGCCTCGGAATTGCTGGAAGTCGCCCAACTACTGGGCATGCCAACCGGCAAGCCGGAAGATACCTTACTGGCTCTGCCTGCCTATGTGCGGTCGCTGGTCGAACAACTGGACATCCCCTCTGACCTGAGCCAATGCGGCGTACAAGAGCATCAGCTGGAGCGCCTGTTGAGCGACGCCCTGCAAGTGACTCGTCTTGCCAAAGCCTTCCCGGTTGCTGACTGCACCAGCGCCTATCAACGCATTATTCAACACGCTTTTGAGGGCTCTTTAGCCGGAGCACTGACCCATAATTAATTAGCCAGCTAAGTACATACCATTATTTAATCTTAAAATGAACACCACTAGTATCCATGTAATATATCAGTAGAAGAAAAAAGGCCTGCCATGGCCTGACGGCAGGTCACCTATACATAAACCCGCCACAAGAGCGGACCTACAGGAGACACCTATGACAGCCGTATCCCCCAATGTGGCCAATCGCCTGGAGCGATTGCCCATGACACGCTATCAACGCATGCTGTTCGGTATTATCGCGACCGCCTGGTTCTTTGACTCCATGGACCTGGGCATCATGACTTTTGTTTTAGGTTCCATCAAAGCAGAAATGGGGCTCAGCACCGCGCAGGCGGGGATGCTGGCCAGCTCCAGCTTTTTAGGCATGTTTTTGGGTGCTGCCATTGCGGGCATGCTGGCAGACAAGTACGGGCGCAAACCTGTCTTTCAATGGAGCATGATTTTTTGGGGCGTAGGCAGCCTGGCCTGTGGCCTGTCCCAAAACGTCGAGCAGTTGATGGCGTTCCGGGTGCTGCTGGGGTTTGGCATGGGAATGGAATTTCCCATCGGCCTGGCCATGGTCTCGGAGATCGTGCCCGCTAAAAGTCGCGGTCGGTACATCGCGATTCTGGAAGGCTTCTGGCCGCTGGGCTTTATCAGCGCCGGGATTCTGACCTACCTGAGCCTGGACTATATAGGCTGGCGCGGGATCTTCATTGCCCTGTCTATCCCTGCCCTGTTTGTGTTTGTGATCCGCCGTTGGGTTCCTGAGTCCCCCCGCTGGCTGGAAGAAGCAGGCCATAACGACCGCGCCGAACAAGTCACCACGGCCTTTGAACATAAAGTTATTCAGGCCAACGGCGGCCAGGCCCTGCCCTCTCCCCTGCCTCCCACCCCTTGCGAGAAGCTTAAGCGTGGCGCGCTGTTTGCCCAGCTTTGGCAAGGCCAATACGCCCGCCGTACCCTGATGCTGTGGATGCTGTGGTTCTTCTCCTTGCTGGGCTACTACGGTCTGACCACCTGGCTGGGCGCACTATTGCAACAAGCCGGATATGAAGTCACCAAGTCCGTTACCTACACCATCTATATTTCCCTGGCCGGTATTCCAGGCTTCATCTTCTCGGCCTGGTTGCTGGAGAAATGGGGTCGCAAGGCAACCATGGTCTTGATGCTGTTCGGTAGCGCCGGCTGTGCCTTTATCTATGGCCACGTCGCCACCAGTCAGGCGCCTGTTGCTCAACTGATTGGCGCTGGTTTGTGCATGCAGTTCTTCATGTTTGGCATGTGGTCGGTTTTGTATGCCTACACCCCCGAGCTGTACCCCACACGGACACGCAGCACAGGCGCGGGCTTTGCCTCTTCCATTGGCCGACTGGGTTCCTTATTCGGACCGCTGCTGGTGGGCTTTATCCTGCCCTGGACCGGTCATGCAGGCGTTTTCACCTTGGGGGCTATTTCCTTTTCTATTGCAGCGTTGGTGGTGATTGCATTGGGGGTGGAAACCAAGGGGCGTTCGCTGGAGGAAGTTTCAGCTTAATGCTCTGATTTAATTGATGATTAGTAGACTTAAGGCTCAATAAAAAACCCGTTTCAGCCGATTTGGCTGACACGGGTTTTAAGCTCATGAACGGTTCGGCTTAATTGCCATTACTGTCCTGGCTCAGATCAACGTGAACACGCCCATCCAAAACAGCATGAGCCCGCTCTCGGTCCACGTCACCTTCCCAGGCGCCCACCACCACGGTTCCTACGCAATTACCAATCAAGTTGGTCAAGGCCCGCGCCATACCCATGAACCAGTCAACGGACAAAACCAGCACCAGACCAATGGCCGGAATAGCAGGAACCGCACTCAAGGTCGCTGCCAGAATCACAATGGCAGACCCCGGCACACCGTGCGCCCCTTTGGAGGTCAACATGGAAATGGCCAAAATGGTCATCAAATCGATAAAGGACAAGGGGGTATTGGTTGCCTGTGCAATAAACACGGCGGCCAAGGTCAGGTAGATCGAAAAACCATCCAGGTTAAAGGAATAACCTGTTGGCACCACCAAACCTACAGTGGATTGCTTGATACCCATACGCTCGAGCTTGCGCATCACTTGGGGCAAGACTGCATCAGACGACGCTGTGCCCAGTACAACCAGCAATTCCTCGCGCAAATACTTCAACAGCTTGATGATGCTAAAGCCGGTCATGCGCAGGATCAGCCCCAAGACGCCCAGCACAAAAATGGCGCACGTCACATAAAACAGTACAACCAGCAGGCCCAGCTTGCCCAAGGTGCCAAGCCCGTATTCGCCAACCGTAAAAGCGACGGCTCCCAGCACGCCCAAGGGTGCCAAACGGACGATGAAACCAATAATTTTGAAGAACACATGGGACAGCGTCTCTACCGCCGATGCTACCGGACGGCCCCGCTCCCCCAGCAAGGCAACCGCCAAACCGAACAAAATTGCAATCAGCAGCACCTGCAAAATATCGCCTGACGCAAAGGCATCCACAAACGTCGTCGGAATAATCTTCATTAAAAACCCGACGGTATCTGTGCTTTGCTCCACTCGCGAGGTATATGCAGCCATGGCACTGGCGTCCAGGGTACTGGGGTCTACATTCATCCCATGCCCAGGCGTAAAGAAGTAGCCCAGCAAAATGCCCAAGGCCAAGGCAAAGGTGGTGACAACCTCAAAGTAAATCAGGGCCTTCACCCCAACACGCCCCACCTTCTTCAAATCGCTGCTGCCACAAATTCCGTGCACCACGACACAAAACACCAAGGGAGCCACGATCATTTTGATCAGCTTGATAAAACCATCACCAAAGGGTTTGAGCGAGGCGGCGAAATCCGGCCAGATCACACCCGCCAGGACTCCCAGTATCAAGGCCACAATGACCTGTCCAAACAAGGTTCTGTACAAAAAACGCATCGTTGTCTCCTGTTGTTTTGTAAGCGCTGCCGTGTCGCTACCAGCAATCCATCAATCTAAAATCTCATCTGACATGTCAGCATATATTCAATATGAAATACCGAATATAATTAAAATCGAATATGCACAAGCAGTCGTAAAAACCCCTACAAGTACAAACCGGAGACGCCAAATGAGTATTCCCTCCTCCTCTGATGACACTTTGCTGGCCACCCAGGCGTTTCAGGCATTTCGTCATTTATTGGCTACAGGGCAGGTTCGCGCGGGGCAGATGGTGTCGATGGCGGAGCTGATGAAATTAAGCGACTTCCCTCTGGCCCCAGTGCGTGAAGCGGTCAAGCGCGCGGCGGCTGCCGGGCTGGTGTCCATCCTGCCCAAGCGGGGAGTGCTGGTTCTGGAGGCAACCACGGAAGCGCTGCGGGAATGCTTCCAACTGCGCTGTGTCTTTGATCAGGAGGGGGCCAGGATACTGGCTAGCTGTGCCAAGCAGCCCGCATTGGAGAGCTTGCGGGACAAACACGAGAAGATTCTGGAGCAGGCACAAAGCGGCCTTGTTACCACCGCTTTGCAGATTCAGGCCATGGAAGTGGACTGGGCCTTGCATCGCTATCTGGCTCAAGCGCTGCAGAACCGCTCGGCCATGACGATCTACGAAGAGAACTGTGATCGCATCAATGTTCTGCAGCACTCGCGCCGCCCATTACCCGAGCGCATTGTGCCCGCCATGAAGGAGCATTTACAGATTCTGGATACGCTACAGGCAGGAAACCCCGAAGCGGCCATGGAAGCCGTGCGCCACCATCTGGCACAAACTCTGCGATGGTGGGGCGCGGTCGATGTTTAATTGACAATAACGGGCTCTTGTTCCAACTCCACGCCGAAGCGTTCCCGAACAGAACCCCGAATCGCCTGGGCCAGGCGTTCAATATCATGCGCAGTTCCGCCACCATGATTCACCAGCACCAAAGCCTGGCGATCGTGCACGCCCACGGCACCATCACGCTTGCCTTTCCAGCCACACTGGTCAATCAACCAGCCCGCCGCTAGTTTGCATTGGCCCTGTCCAACTTCATAAGAAACCAGATTGGGCCATTGCTGCTTCAAGGCATCACGCTGCTCGGTCTGCACAAGGGGATTCTTGAAGAAACTGCCCGCATTACCCAAGACACGAGGGTCAGGCAATTTTTGACGGCGAATCTGGCAAACCGCATCAAAAATACGTTGAGGGTCTGGCTCCCCCGCCAAATGAGCTTGCTTATTAAGATCGGGGTACTCCAGCACCGGCTTCCACTGACGCGGCAAGGCAAAGCGCACCGCCAGAATCAACCAGCTCCCGGCCGGGTCGTGCTTGAAGCGACTGTCTCTATAAGCAAAGCCACACTCGGCCGCAGACAGTTCCACCTCTTTGCCTTCCTTAAAACTCCAGGCCAGTACACTGTGCACCCGCTGCTCCAGCTCCAAGCCATAAGCACCAATATTTTGTACAGGCGCAGCACCTACCGTACCGGGAATCAAAGCCAGGTTCTCCAGACCGGGCCAGCCTTGATTCAAACAATACTGCACAAAATCATGCCAGCATTCACCCGCCTGCGCCTCCACAATATAGGCATCGTCCCGCTCTTGCAGTAAACAGATCCCTTTGCTTTCTACCTTGATCACCAGGGCATCAACGTGCTCGGCCAGCACCACATTGCTGCCACCGCCCAGCACAAAGATACGCTCCCCCTGCTCCACCAGCGCTTGCAAGGCAGGCAGCTGGGTAACATTGTCATACACCACCAGGTCGCGCGCGCGGCTGCCCAAACCCAAGGTATTAAAAGAGCTCAAATCCACATTACGCTGCCTGTCCACGGCCCTGTCCCACCATCAAAGAAAGCAGTAAGCATAGCTCGGACAGACAATTTTCCGGAAAAATTTACAGAATCTATTGACAAGCTTCTTTGCTGCAGTCTATAGTTACGTTCTTGCTTAGCGCAGCGTCGGTTTCGCAGCAAAAAGCAGTTTGAAGGCAGGCTAGTTCGTTAGGCAGTACTGATAAAAAGCTTAAGCAAAATATCAAAAACGCTTGACAAACAAAGATAGCCACTCTAAACTAGCTTTCTTTACTTAATAAGCAATAGCTAATAAGTAAAACGCTGAAAACAGATTCAATCTGCACAGCAAAATGCGGGAGTAGCTCAGTTGGTAGAGCGCAACCTTGCCAAGGTTGAGGTCGCGAGTTCGAGACTCGTCTCCCGCTCCAGATTCCTAAGGGAAGCCTAGGCTTCCCTTT
Source organism: Alcaligenes faecalis (assembly GCF_005311025.1). Lineage (GTDB taxonomy): Bacteria > Pseudomonadota > Gammaproteobacteria > Burkholderiales > Burkholderiaceae_B > Alcaligenes > Alcaligenes phenolicus. Next base: position 2,941,946 of record NZ_CP031747.1, read on the forward strand.
TTAATCGACCACGGCGCAATGGCAGAGTGGTTATGCAGCGGATTGCAAATCCGTCTAGGTCGGTTCGATTCCGGCTTGCGCCTCCAGTAATTCTGGTCACAAGTCGGTAGTGCAGTAAAAAATGCGGGAGTAGCTCAGTTGGTAGAGCGCAACCTTGCCAAGGTTGAGGTCGCGAGTTCGAGACTCGTCTCCCGCTCCAAATTCAAAAAGCCCAAACTTCGGTTTGGGCTTTTTTCTTTTCTGCTGCAGGCAAGCGTTAGAGCAGCTAAAACACCATAAGAGCAAACCGATAGTTCCACCCCGCTCTGATGTGGGTCCACCCTACACGCTTAAAGCTAGCCCCTCATCAAGAATTAGCACTCTACATTGCAGCGATGCCTGGAACGCTGCGCCTACGAACGCAGTGCCTCCATACAGACTGAATACACCAGCCACCTACCGCGCCCGCAGCAAAGAAAACTAAGCACGCTTTACACAGTCCAGATCCGGCTGCTGCCAGTACCAGGCCTTTAGGTTAATATCGCATTTCGCACACGGATACATTCCGCAAATCTGCCGATTTGACGCCGTTGGACAGCTGCTTGAGTCCGTATCACGGCACCAAGCTCCTCTAAACCCGTCAACGAACCCACTGTAGAACGTGATGGCCTTGATTAATCCTGTACGGAACACGCTGCTTGACCTGGCACCGGTACAAGCCGTCGCGACCAGCTTGAAGCGGCTTGTATCTGGCAAGCATAGGAGCGGGCTACACAAGGCTGGGGCCATCACAGTTCTGGCCATACTGCTGAGCGGCTGCGCCGGCGTCAAAATCGCCACTGTCAGCACCGAGGACTACATTGCCCAACGCCGTGGCGACATTCTTACCACTAATAAACTCAGCGCCTCCGCACGCGATACGCTGACCAGTCTGGCTATCGCGCCCGAGCAATGCGCTAAAGATATTCCCCACTGCTCTTCCAGGCTGACAGAGCTGTGGAATCTGGACACCGAGCAGCGCATGGCCACCTTGGCCGAGATCTGGACGCAAGAGGCCTTGCGCTTGCAAGGTCGGCGCAATGCCCGGCCAGACTTCTCGACCGAGCTGTTCGATGCCTATCTGCAAAGCGCCCGCTATGCCTACGCCTATCTGTTCTTCACGGATCGCAGGCCAGGAGACCGGGCATTTGAAGACCGCCAGACCCAGGTGCGTGACTACTACAACTACGCGGTACAGCAAGCGACCATGCTGCTGTTTGCCAAGTATCACGACACCAGCTACGCCTTCCAGAAAACTATCGAGATTGGTCGGTGGCGTATTCGTGGTGATCTGTCCCAGGTACGCGATGCCGCCGCCCCTCAGCCCCATGAGCTGATTCCGGCCTCCCAATTAACATTCCGCGGGGTGCGCAGCATTTATCGGCGCGACGGTTTTGGAGCCGAGATGGTGGTCGTGAACGAGTCAAAGGATGTCACGCCGAACAGCTTTCAAAGCACTTATAGCGAGCCGCCCTTCCAGGCAGTGACGGGGATTATTACTTTCCCCGGCGAAACCCTGTCCCAGGTTCTGCAAACTCGCGACGCCACCATTATTGGCTACGATCCGTACCAGCAAACCAGCGTCAAGCTGAAAGACGTGCAAGTGCCCTTGGCGGCCAATTACACCTCTGCCTACGGGCTATGGCTGGCGCGCTCGGACTTCTCGACCCAGGCTTTGCGCACCGTCCTGGGACGGGACGGTGGTATTGAATCCCCGCATGTGTTCCTGCTGCAACCCTATGACCCGAATCGCCGCGTCATCATCATGCTACACGGCCTGGCCAGCAGCCCGGAAGCCTGGATTAACGTCGCCAATGAGGTGCTGGGCGATGAGGAATTACGGGATCGCTATCAGATCTGGCAGGTCTACTATCCGACCAACCTGCCCCTGCCCTACAACAATGCCGAGATTCGGAAAGCTCTAACGGAAACCTTCCGGCATTTTGATCCGGACAGGAAAGCCGTTGCCTCGAACAATATCGTGGTGATCGGCCATAGCATGGGCGGTGTGCTGGGACGTTTGCTGGTGTCCTCGTCCGATAATCTGCTGGAAGACGCGGCCCGCGACCGTTATCAAATGGATGATGTCAGCATTGCCAGAATGAATCAGGAGTTTGGCAATGTGGTGCACTTCTCTCCCCTGCCCGGCGTGACGACAGCCATCTTTATTGCTGCGCCTCACAAGGGCACGCCGTTTGCAGGAAATCGTATTTCACGCTTGGCGGCAGCACTGATTACCTTGCCGGTTACGGTGGTGACTCAACTCAACAAACTTAGCCAGGTGGCGGTTGGCAACACGCCCGCCAAAGATGAGATGCTGATTCTGCCCAATGGCGTGGAAAGCCTGCGCGACAGCGATCCATTCATGCAGATCACCTCCAAAATGCCGATCTCCACGCAAGTGCGGTATCACAGCATTATCGCCAACGACACGCCCAAAAAAGACCTGCTGTATTCGGACGATGGACTGGTGCCTTATCAAAGCTCTCATCTGCCCGGTGCGACCTCGGAGCTGGTGATTCCGTTCTCCCACAGTGTGCAGGAGACGCCCGAGGCAATTCTGGAAATTCGGCGGATTTTGCGGGAGCAGTAGCAGCAAAACACATGCTCCACCTGACAGGGCCCCTCTACCGACTCTTTCAAGTTACTCCCGCTTCATCGCCTTTTCATAATCCCAGCCGCCACCCAGCGCCTTGTACAGATCCACCATATTCTGCAACTGGTTTTCCCGCACGGCGATGACCTGGTTTTCTGCCTCGTACAGATTCCGCTGCGCATCTAGTTGTTCCAGATAAGACGCATAGCCAGCCTCATAGCGATTGCGGGCGTGTTCCAAGGAGCGCTTCAAGACGTCCCGACGAGCGGTCACGTGGCTTAACTCTTCCGCAAAACGACGCTGGCCCGCCAAGGCGTTTTCCACTTCGGAAAAGGCCGTCAAAACAACGCCGCGATACGCAAAGGCCGCCTCATCGCGCTGGGCTGTTGCAGAATCAAACTGCGCCTGCAAACGACCACGGTCAAAAATTGGTGCCAGAATGCTGCCACCCAAACTCCAGATCTTGGTCGGGTCATAACTCAAGGCACTGACGTACAAAGCCCCTGCCCGTGCCGACAAGGAAACCTGCGGCAAAAAGGCAGCCCGGCTGGCTGCCATGGACGCGTCCTTGGAAGCCAAACCGAGCTCTGCTCGCGCAATATCAGGACGGCGGCGTAGCAGCTCGGACGGCAAGCCAGAGCCCGGTGCAGGCAGCTCTAAAGCCGACAAGGTGGAACTGGAGTTCTGTTCATAAGCCGCAGGCAACTCCCCGGACAAGAGGCGCAAAGCATTGTGATGACGGCTAATCGCCAATTCCAGCTGTGGAATATGCTGCGCTACCGCTTCCAGCTCGGACTGGGCCTGGGTCAACTCCAGCTGGGAGATATAGCCCGCATCAAACTTTTCCTGCGCCAGGCGCAAGGCTTCTGTCCGGGAGGTAGAGGTGGCCTTGGCCTGCTGCAACTGTGCATCCAGACCCAGCAAGGCAATATAGGTACGTGCTGTCTCGGAGGCGACGCTCAAGGCAATGGCATCATAATCCGCCTGCGTAGCAGACAGTTTGAGTTCAGCCGCTTTCGCCTGCGAACTCAAGCGCCCCCATAGATCCAGCTCCCAATTCAATTGCACGGCAGGTTGTACCGCACGGCTGATTGCCATACCGCCAGGCCCCAGGGCCCGCTCTGCATGCGCGCCTGTGTCAAAAGACAAGGAAGGGCCCAAGGACGAATCCGCCAGCTGCACGGCCGCCCTTGCCTGTTCGATGCGGGTAGCAGCACTCAAGATATCGTTATTACGTGCCAAGGCAGCTTCTACAAGTGCACTCAAGCCAGGATCGTTAAAGGCTTTCCACCAGGCCGAATCAACGACTGTGCCTTCAGAGAATGCTCCTATCCACCCGGATGGCACGGTTACCTGCGCCTGCTCGGGTGCGACCCGGTAAGCAGGCATACAGCCGGACAACAGCGCCGCAGCACTTAACAAGGCCATGCCATACGTTCTTGCAGACAGGATCATTGTTCATGCTCCTGTTTTGTTTGATCAGGCTTATCGGAAATATCCACCTTGGCAATCACGGACATGCCAGGTCGCAAACGCTCCATACCGGGCTGATCCGCATCGATAGCAATGCGTACCGGCAAGCGCTGAACAACCTTGGTGAAGTTGCCACTGGCATTATCCGCGCGCAGCACGGAAAACTCGGAGCCCGTGGCCGGGGCAATACGCTCTACATGACCTTGAAACTCTGTGCCATCCAGACCATCAACGGTGAATCGGGCCACCTGCCCCACATGAATACCCGCCGTCTGCGTTTCCTTGAAGTTCGCCACTACCCAACGGGTATCCGGCACCAGAAACAGCAGTTGCGAACCTGCCGTCACATACTGCCCCTGACGCACAGACGCTTCGCTGATCTGACCGGCTGCGGGCGCGGTCACCACGGTGTTATCCATATCGATGCGAGCCAAACCCAAGGCGGCTTCAGCGGATTTCACCTTGGCCTGCAAGGTCGCCCGAGCCACCTCGGTGGACTTGATGGTTTCTTCGGCAATCGCAATGTTTGCCTTGGCTTGCAGCATATTGCCGCGCCCCAGCTCGGCAGTCGCTACAGCCTGATCTCGCTCTCGTACCGAGATCGAACCTTTGTTTGCCAATTCCCTGGCACGATTACGATCCGCCTCGGAGCGACGGGCTTCAGCCTGAGCCGACACCAAGGCCGCCTTGCGAGCATCCAGGCTGGCGCGGTTCTGTGCCTGGGCTTGATCCAGATTCGCCAACTCAGCCAAAGCCGCATCCAGTTGAGCCTGCGCCTGATGCAGTTTTTCTTTATAAATGCGCTCATCAATGCGCACCAAAGGCTGGCCCGCCTGAACTCGCTCAAAGTCCTGCACCAGTACCTCGGACACATAACCGCTTACCTGCGGTGCCAGCACCGTCATTTGCCCACGTACATAGGCGTTGTCGGTAGTGACACGAGTGGTGTTGAACGGCCCCAGGTTCCAAGCCCACAAGATCAACAGCAAACCTCCCAACAATACAAAGGCCATCGCAATGACACTGCGTTTGCTGGGTTTGATGATCTTGGGCGGCAGAGAAGGTTCAGTATTCGGACCCAGCTTGCCATCGTTATCCGAGTCTGTCGGCGCGGCAAGCTCACTATTGCGATCCTGATTTTCAGATGAAGTGTCTTGACTCATAAATACGGACCAGGTTTAAGAATTCGAAGAAGTGCCAGCAGCGGCTTGCGCTCGTCTGGACTGAATAGCGGGGCCAGCGGCCAGCAACACGGGCCACAGCAAAAAGCCCGTCGCCAGAATGCCAATCAACAGAAAAACATCGTTGTACGCCCTGACACTGGCCTCGCGGCGGGCAATCTGTGCCAACTGAGCCGTGCCCGTCGCCGCCCTCAACATGGGATCAGTCACCATTGGCCCCACCGCCTGTTGCTGCTGTTTCAGACGATTGGCCACCAAAGGCTCAGCCACATTCACATGGCTGACAATGGCCGCGTAATGATGCTGCTGGCGCTGCTGCTGAAACGTGCTCAAGGTCGCGGTGCCCATCAATCCGCCCAAAGTCTGAGTGACATTGAGCAGCACAATAAAAGTCACGATATGGTCAGGGCCATACTTGAAGGCTTGCTTGAAGCCAATCATCACCAAAGGTCCCATGAACATGCCCGCGCCAATGGACAGCACGAACTGGCTATAGAAAAAGTCCTGCGGGCGGTCCAGGCTGGTACGCCCAAAATCCATGAAGCTGGACACGCCAATCAGCAAAATCGCGGCAAACACCTGTACCAGAATCGTCTTGGGCCCAAAAGTGATGGCGCTGAGCACAATGCCGCACACAATGCCCACAAACACCACCCAGAACAAAGGCTGCATCTGCTCCGAGCCCATGCCCAAACTGCGCAGCATATTGACCATGCCGTAGTTCTGCTCGGTCGTGATGAAGCGCAAAATCATGGCCCCGACGGCAAAGTAAATGGTGGAACCCTGCGCCAACCACCGCACTTTCAGCAAAGGATTGACGCGGTGATATTCCAGAAACGAACAGACGGTGAACAGGAACAAGGACGCCATCGCCATCCAGGCCAGGCTTGTGTCGTTGAACCACCAGCGGATATAGCCTTGCGTCAAGAATGCGATCAGCAAACCGGCAGCCGGAGCAAACAAGGCAAAAGCCAGGAAGTCCAGTTTTTCAAACGCCTTGATCTGATAGCCGGGGGGCAACTTCAACAGCACTACTGCCGCAAAGGAGCACAAGGCCATGCCCGCCTCAAAGCTATACAGGCCGTGCCAATTCCCCAGCTCTATCAAGGACGGCGACAGCACCCAGGCCAAGGGCGTCGCCATTTGCGTGATACTCACTCCCAGCACCAAAGCCTTACCTAGCAGGCGTCTGGGGAAAGCTTGCAGCATGTACAAGACGCCCAGGGTGCTGGCCGCCGCACCAGAAAACCCGCTGGCACCACGCAGAAAAATCAGCGATTCAGCACTATTAATGGATAAATGAAGCAAAGCCAGAACGGCATACAAACCCAGGCCTATCTCGGCAAACAGGCGCATGCCATATTGCTGCCTGAACTTGAACACCAGCAAATTGGCGGTGATATTGACCATGGCATAGGCTGCGGGCAACCAGGCTGCCTCGGAGGGCGTCAAACCCAGCTCCCCTTGCAGCGTCGGCAAATTCACCGACACCAGGGCATTACCCAAACCACCTGTCAAACCAACCAGAATCGCAACCAGACCATAAGCCACACGGATATGCGATTCATGATGAGGTGCCGATGGCGAGCCCGGCATGAAGGGCTTTTCATGCTCCTCCCAATGTGGATGCGGCTTGATGTACTGACTCATTCAGGCTCCCAATCGGGAGCATTACGGTCCACCTGCAACAACACGCCTTCACACAAGAACTTCAGCGAGCGTTTTACGAACAGTAGCCTTTCCTTGTCCGTGCGCCCCCGCAAGCTGGCAGCCAGCATGCCAATCAACAAGGGAATGTCCGTGGGCTGCAAGGCCGGGTTGCACTGCCCGGCGGCCTGCCCCATTGCCAAGGGTTCGCGCGCCAGATCAACCAAACGTGCGCGCACCCCCACAATGGTGGGGTGATTGGGGTCAATCGCCTTCCAGTAATCCGACATGGGAGCCGACTCCAGCGCGAACCCTGCCAGCACCTGCATCAAGACCTTGAAGTCCTGGGCATTGCCTTTGCGCTTGCTTAAGAAGCGCTCTTCAATCCGGTCTGCTGCCCGTATCAGCAACGCCTCCATCAAGGCAGCCCGATCAGGGAAATTGCGATAGAGCGTCGCCCGTCCTACCCCTGCCTGCGACACAACCTGATCCAAAGGGGCCGTGACACCACACTTGCTAAAGACCGTGTTAGCCGCATCCAGCAACAGTTCCCGGCGTTCCAAGGCATCAGAACGATTAGGTAAATTCCGGTTTTTCATTCCGAAATTATACGGACAGTTTTGTCCGCTTAAAAAGGCATCAAGCTAAAAAAGCTGTAAGAAACGATATTCCATATATGAAATAAAGGCTGAGGAAGGCTTGAATCCAACACGCGCAGTCTTGGCCTGAACGGCTAAAACTGCGCTTGCACAAAGGCTTTCCAAACCGGAACCGGGGCCTTGTCAACGTAGCGTCAAATACTCCCTGGAAGCAGCTTAAACACCTTGGGTGCCCTTAGCAAAATCCGTCTTTTGCTGCTTCAGCCAACTATCATGCAGCCACTTCTCTGTCTTGCGATGGCCAGGGAAAGTAATCCAGGTAATGTCGCGCTCGAACACTATGGGCTGCTCATCCGGCCCAACAATGACCCAGAACCACAGGCGATCCTCCAGGTTGCGCGCCTTCACTTTCATACCGGTCAAGGCCACTGTTTCGGTACGACCATTCCGCTCTACACGGATAGGCTCATCATGGGTATCGACCCAATGAATCTCCATTTTTGGCAACAGGTCAGGGGCATGCTCCTTCAAGAAAGCACGAGCGATCGCCTCACTACGTTCAGCGCTGGGCAAGGGCCGATCCACCAGGTCCAAAGAGATATGCGCAAAGCCCTTCAGCCGCCCGGACTCAGACACTACAGAGCTGAAGTGCTCACCTTCCAAACCTGAATTTCGACCATCTTCACGCTCATAACGAGTCAATACAACGGCTTCACCATCCACGCTGACAGCCCGCTGGGCCACTTGAACGTAAGCCTCAGGAACAAAGGCGGCAGCCGGATTATTGATTGTGGTACTCATGACATTCTCCGTAGTAGAAAGACTGTTCTGTGTCTGCACAGGAAAAGCCCAGGCAGCTTGCAACGTTGCAACAGCAAGCACAGCAGAAAGGGGAAGACGAACTCGCATCGTTGTGAACTCCTAGTTGGAAAAAACGGCGTAGATCGCGCAGATGGCCAATACACCGGCAAACAGCAAATAGGTGCTGGCCAAAGTCATATCCGCAGTCTGTTGAGCCAGCCATGGCCCCAGACTTGCGCCAATAAACAGCACAAAGGTGTAGAGCGACACGGCCAATCCCCGCACCGAGATATCGCTGACTGCTGCCACTCGGGCAATCAGGCTAGGAACGCTGATGCCCAGCCCAGCCACAAACAGGAAACTGGCACTCAGCAAAGCCATCAGATGCTCTTCCCCAGCCCATGCACTCAAGGCCAAGCCAGCAGCGGCACACGCTAATCCAGAGCATAAGGTTCGCTGAGGCCCTAGCTTCGGCATCACGACAGCCACCAGCAGGGGCATCAAAAAAGCAGGCGCCACCACAGCCCGTGTCATCAAAGGAGACATTCCCAACTGCGCAAATTGCATCCCGAGCTTGCTATCCAAAGTCATGTAGAAAGCAACAAAACACATCAGCAGGAAGAATGCAGGCAGGTAAACACGACGCAGTCGTGCATCAGCCAACAAGCCACCTATGGCTTTGTAATTGCTGAAAAATCCGCTTAAGCCTTGGCCCGCCTGCATATCAGCGGGTTTCTTCCACAGGCACCAGGCCGTCAAGGCGAATACAAGACACAGCGGCCAAAAGGCAGCCGCCAGCCCCCAAGGTCCAGCAACCAGTCCGCCATAAATCTGCCCCAACAAACCAGCGGAAAGAAATGCCGTACTCATCCAGGCCACACTCCACACCCTTTGACGTGGGCTACCCCGCTCTGCCAGATAGGCAATCGCTACGGGAGGGAAAGAAGAAGCCGCCAAGCCCTGCAACACACGGCCGACCATTAGGGACCAGGAGGTACTTGCTACGGCCAGCACCACCGTCGCGCTCACCAGGGCCAGCAGGCCTGCGACCATGACATTGCGACGCCCCACTCGATCGGACAGGGGACCAAAGATCAGAAACCCGGCTGCGTAGGCAAACCCAAAACTGCTCACCATGCCCGTCGCATCAATGCCATGGCTTTGCTTCAAGACTCCAAGAATGGGCAAAGGCAGGTAAAGCAGCGAAACAACCGCTAAAGCGCAGACAACCATCAAGGCACGCAAACCTGTCCCGACAGCTTGCGGATCACTAGCAGATACTTTCATGATAAATGTTCCTAGCTGTTATACAGCAAGCTACATATTTATTTAAAAAAAACGGCCGACAATCAGCCGCCGCTTGTCTTGGGCAAGATGCCTTGTTGATTGAGCTTGAGCATCAAGCGCACAAGCACATCGCGTTCTTGCGCGTCGAAATGACTCATCAGCTCAGCCACCCACACATAGTGAGCCGGCAAGGCTTTACCCAAAACCTGGGCCCCATGCTCTGTCAGGCGAACCAACCAGGCACGACGATCCTGAGGGTGCTGCTCCCGATCACATAAACCGGCAACTTCCATGCGATCAATAATGCGAGTCATCGTCTGCGACGTAACCGACACCCCATCTGCCAGCGTGCCTATGCTCAAGCCATCCGGATTGCGTTTGAGCAGAATCAGCACAAAAAACTGTGTCTGCGACAAACCGGAAGTGCGATCAAGATTGGCCTCAAAAGCCGACAACATTTCACTGGTAGCCGAAGCCCAGATAAGCCAAGCCTGCAACCCATCCACATCCGGGTTGCGGTACTCGACGCCCATCTTTACCAGAGTGTCGTAGCTAGGAAGGTCCTTGAGTTCAAACATCGCGCTGCCACATAATTATCATGGCTGAAATGTAGCTGACTACTTATATTTGGGTCAAGTGAATTAATGAGGCACAAGTCTGAAGAAGCAGATCCGTCTTGATCCATACTTCCTTTTAATCAAATAATCCTTGTACTGAACCTTGGCCTGGAAAAAACATGACACCCCAAACCGCCACCCGCATGGCATCCTACAACAGCCAAATGAACCGCCGTCTTTACGATGCGGCGGCCAGTCTTTCAGCGCAGGACTTGTATCAGGAACGGGGGGCTTTCTTCGGTTCGCTGTTCAAGACCATGATGCACATTGCGGTGGGGGACACCGTCTGGCTGCACCGCTTTGCCGAGCATCCTGATGCTCACGCCTTGCGCGAGCAAATCGGCGTATTTGCCAAGCCACGTGCACTGGACCAGCAGTTGTTCGACACCTTGGCGGAACTGGATCAGTACCGTCACAAGCTGGACCGGATCATTATTGATTGGGCCGCCACGCTGACACCGGAGCAACTGGGCCAAACGCTACGCTACAGCAATATGGCGGGCCAGAGTATGGAGAAGGATTTTGCGCTTTTAGTGACGCACTTTTTTAATCACCAGACTCACCATCGCGGTCAGACCAGCACCTTGTTGTATCAGGCAGGTGTCGATATTGGGGTGACTGATTTATTGGCTTTGGTGTCCTGAGTTTGTAGCCCGCAGGCCTCAAAGCAGACCGATAGCGCTGTTCTTGTAGCTCAAGGGCTACAAGATCTCGGTGTCCGAGATACAGCAAGCAACCTATCCGCTTCCAATAAAAAAGCCTGCTTGGCGATGACAAGCAGACTTTTGCATCAGGCTCTACTGCCTGCACCTTTCTCTCTTAATACTGCGCCCGCAAGGACAGCATCACGTTCTGAGGCGCCCCATACCAGCCCTGGTTATAAAACCCGATCTGCGAGTAGTACTTCTTGTCGAACAGGTTATTCACGTTCAGCGTGGCGGACATGCGCTTGTTGAAGTCATAGCGCGCCATCAGATTGACGATGGCATAGCTGCCCTGCTCTACCTTGACCACTTTACGGCCCGGTGCGGTCGCATCCTGGTACATGCGGTTTTGCCAGTCGATACCACCACCCACTGTCAGCCCTTGCCAATCGCCCTGCAAGCGATAGGTGGTGTAGAGCTTGAACAAAGTACGTGGCTTGCTGGTGTTGATGGGTTTGCCTTGTGCATCCTTGGCCGTGAAGGTCGTCAAGCTGCTGGCCAAGCTCCAACCGGGCATCAACTCCCCGCCCAGCTCCAGCTCGATACCTTCTACCTTGGCTCCCGACACGGGGCGATAAGCGGGGGTATTGGGCGGCGCGCCGATCACGTTATTGCCAGTGGCTTCGGCCAGATTGTCCTGGCGAGTCTGGAACACGGATACCGCCCCATTCAAGCGGCCATCCAGCCAGGCGGCCTTCAAGCCCAGTTCGTAGCTTTTACCCGTGATGGGAGCCAGAAGATCACCCTGTTCGTTGCGGGCGTTCTGCGGTTTGAAGATTTCCGTATAGCTGGCGTAAGCCGTGTAGGTGTCGTCAAAGTCGTAGATCAGGCCGGCATAAGGGATGAACTCATTGCGGTTGCGATACTGGCGTTTGGCACCAAAGTAGGTCTGGTCCGTCTCCCAGTTACTCAAGCGTCCACCTACCATCAAGCGCAGATTATCCATCAAGGAAAAACGCCCTACGGCATAGGCACCAGACTGTCTGTTGCTCATGTCATCCGCCTGGGAGGGCTCGCCTGACCACACGGGTTCGGGCACGCGGCCCGGCTGATAAAAACTGCCCGCATCCGGCAAAGGTGCCAGGGCGCGATACTGCGGGAAGGAGACACGGTCCTGGGACATCATCCAGCCCACAGAGAACTCATGCTCTTTACCGAACAGCTCGAAGGGGCCGGACAAAGAGGCATTGAATGCCTTGCGACGCACATCCCCCTTGTAATAGGAATAGGAGTTAGCGGTACCCAAGCCGGTTTCCCGATCCGGGTAGCCGCCCCGGAAAATCTGCTTCATGGATGCATCGGTGTGCGACTGGTTATAAGTCAGGCGCAGCTTCAAGTCATTGGCAAACTGATGGCTCAAATCCAGAAAGCCCGTGGTGGTGTCATTCTCGATGCGCGACCAGTCCGTATTGTTGGAAACAGAGCGCTTGAAGTCTGTGCGCGAACCATCGCTATAGAACAGCGGAAAACCACTGCCAAAGCCATTGTTCGAGCTGGACTGATAGGCCACTCCACCGGTCAATTCCATGCCGGGCATCAGGTCAGCCGTGATCACGCCATACAAGGTGCGCGTCTTGGTGTCCTGCAAACTGGTGTAGCTGTTGGCCTTGCCATAAGCACCCACAAAACGCCCGCGAATACGGCCATCTTCGGTAATAGGTGTGGAAACATCGGCATAACCACGGGCAAAGTCCCAGCTGCCTACGTCCACGCCCCCCGATGCCGCAAAATCACGCAAGGGACGCTTGCGTACATAGTTGACCGAGGCCGAGGGGCTGCCCGCCCCCGTCATTAAACCTGTCGCACCGCGTACCACTTCAACCCGATCAAACACCACCAGGTCCAGATTGCTTTCACCAAAAGCCCAGGGCGAGAGCACAGGCTGGGTCCAGCCATCAAACTGATAGTTATCGATACCAAAGCCACGCGAAGAAAAGGAATAACGGTTGGTATCGCTGCGCGTCACGGAAATACCCGGGGCGCTTTGCAGGGCATCGGCCGTTGTCTGCATACCGCGATCTTCCATCATCTGGCGGGTCACCACGCTGACCGACTGCGGTGTTTCACGAATGGACAGTGACAAACCCGTGGCTGTGCTCATTGCCTTGGTGGTGTAGGACTGGCTGGTTTCGGTCACCCCCGGATCTCGATTGCCTTTGATCGTAATTGTGGACAGCTCCACGGGAGATTGATCAGGAGCCTTGTCCTGTGCCCAGGCTGGGCTGCCCGCGGCCGCCAGCAGCATGGCGGAGCGAGTAAGAGGTGTCAGCAAACGCACTCGCAGGCGAGCAGAGCTGGAAGAAACGGCAAACATGAAGGTGGATCTCAGCAAAGGTTTTAGATGCGAACAATTATCATCTTCATGTTTTAGAGCGATGTATTCATAAACGCAAAAACGCTATGCCAAACATCAGTCCTGCCTATGACACGGCCCGATCTGCACGCTTTTGCAGCCAAAGCCAGGCGACAAGGCTGGCAACTACGGCCAACAGCATCGCGGCCGCCATGCGCACAGGCTGCCCGTAAACCCAAGGTACGCACCAGCCACTGACCAGGGAAAAGGTAGCCATCTGACAAAACCCCAGCAAGGAAGCCGCCAGCCCTGCGCGTGCGGGAACCTGCGCCAAGACCTGCATGGTCAACACCGGAAACAGCATGGCCAGCCCGGCGGCAAAGAATGCCGGCAACCCGACCGCCCACAGCAACGCGGGTTCTGCAGCACGTGCTAGGTAGGCGGCATAGGCCAGGCAGCTCCCCAGCATCAAGCCATAGGCACAAGTAATCAGCTTGCGCGCTTCCCAAAGACGGGAGAGCTGAGCTGAGGCCAAGGCTCCCGCGCTGGCCCCAATCACCAAGGGCACGAACAAGGCCGCAAACGCGGTCTCGGGCAGCTTCAAGGTATGGGTAATGAAATCAGGCGCGGCACCAATCAAAAATGCCTGCGCACCGATCAACAAGCTCAAAGCCAGGCTCATCCCCATAAAAGGGATATTGCGCAACAAAAGCCATAGCTCGACCCGCAACTGCGACCAGACCAAAGACTGACGTCTGGACGTCGGCAAGGTCTCTGGCAGGCGCAGCGCACACAAGCAAGCCGCCAGCGCGGCCAATACGGCCAGCATCCAGAACACCGAGCGCCAGCCCAGATGGGCGATCAACTGCCCGCCCACAATCGGCGCCAGCGCGGGCGAGACATTGAACACCAGCAAGATATAAGAAAATGTGCGCTGCGCTTGCTGCCCCTGATAGCAATCACGCACCATGGCCTGCCCGATGACCAAGCCAGCTCCGGCGGACAAGCCCTGCAAGACACGGCCCGCCAACAAGAACGAGAAGCTGGGCGCTACAGCCGCCATCACAGAACCTGCCACATAAACCAGCAAGGAAACCAGCACCACTGGCTTGCGTCCCCAGGCATCGGAGAAGGTACCGTGCAAGAGCAACATGGCCGCATACGCAGACATATACACACCCAGGGTCTGCTGCACGCTGTGTGGCGGCACATTGAATTCCTGTTCCAGAGCGCTGAATGCAGGTAAATAGGCATCAATGGTGGCCGGTGCCACGCAGGCCAGCAGGCCCAACATCAAAACCATCAAGGGATACGGAGGAAGCAGGAAAGGCGGCACAGTCACATACAAAAAGAAGCGGCCCGCAAGGGGCAGGGTCTTTCAGCATGAGCGATGCAAGCGTCGTCAGGGAATGCGCAATGCTTGAAGAGCTTTGGGCAATGACGGGACAGCCTAATTCAACTCGCTGGGTGAGATGCCATAGCGCTCACGGAATGCCGTGGCGAAGTTGGTGGCATGGCGATAGCCTACATAGTGCGCTGCCTGCTGTACGCTCCAGCCTTGCGCCAGATACTCTCGCGCCAGTTCCAGCCTGCGCTCACGCAGCCAGCCAAATACCGAGCACTGATAGACCGCCTGAAACTTCACCCGCAAAGTGCTGGGACTCATGCAGGCCAGTTTGGCCAGATCTGCCAAGGTGTAGTCCTCGCCAGGCGAATGGTAGAGGCGCTCTCTGACACGTTCGAGCAATTGCCGGTCGCGCGCGGAGACGGGAGAATCTTTTTCTGTTTCTCGGGCCAGGCCATCCAGCGCATGAGCCAGCACTTGCAAGCTGACCCCCTCCAGCAACAGATTGTGCAAGGTGCCCTGCCAGGGACTGTCTATCAACTGATCGATCGCGGTCAACAAATGCGGGGGCACCGCCCAGCGTTGCAGGCGTATCCGCGAAGAACCCATGACGTTGGCCAGCATCTCTCCCAAGGGTGAGTCAGCCAAGCTGTCAGGCGTATGTAAAGTGATGTTCAAGCCACGCAGACGCTGCCCAGCAGGATGAGTTCCTGTCATGGCCACCGCGTCCGCATGTGCAATGGTGGCCCCACTTTGAGCCATCATGCTGACCGTGTTCTGGCTGGCGAGCTGAGTCTGCGCCCGACCCTGCAACATGACAATGGCCGAGAACTGCGGCGCGGCCAAAGAGGTCGCCTGGTATTGGTGGTGAGTGATGATGTCTGAAAGCACCATCTTCATGCCGGGCCGGACCTCGTATTCCTGCACGCGCCCTTCGGCAATACAAACCTGCTCCATGTCCTGCTTGGGACCGTTGTAATCCGGCAAGCAATAGCGAAAACCCGTCGGACTACCGAGTCGGTCAAAATCCGATACCGTAAATCTGATCATAGGAGTGTGGGAGCAAGCAGCCCGAGCCAGGCCCGCAAATAATTCTTTAATGGCGCGGATGGCAGGAAAGAGTGAAATAGGCCACATGAGAATAGCACACATTCTCAATTATATGGCGACTTCCACATTCCCCTTTATGCCACAACTATTGCCTTTTCAAGGACCTATATGCCAATAGCCGGGCACCCTATAAGCATGCTGCTATAATCCGCCCCGGCAATTAGTGATCCTTTTGCCACTACCTTTTTTGCAAGAAGAATCCTTCATGAATAACACCGTGCCAAGTTTTGGTCGGCGTCAATTTCTCAAAATTCTTGGTGCTGGGGCAGCTGCGCTGTCAGCTACCGCGATGGGACTTTCGACAGCCGCCGCTCAAGTTCCTGCAGCCGTCCGGCCCTACAAACTGCTGCGCGCCAAAGAAACTCGCAACAACTGTACGTACTGTTCAGTCGGTTGCGGCATCCTCATGTACTCCATGGGCGATGGCTCCAAGAATGCGAAACCCCGTATCTTTCACATTGAAGGCGACCCGGATCACCCGGTCAGCCGTGGCTCGCTCTGCCCGAAAGGCGCAGGCCTGCTGGACATGATTCATTCCAAGAACCGGCTGCTGCACCCCGAATACCGGGCGCCCGGCTCCAAGGAATGGGTCAAGATCAGCTGGGAAGACGCTACGCGACGCATTGCCCGCTTGCTGAAGGACGACCGCGACGCCAACTTCATTGCCAGGAACGAGAGAGGTCAGGTCGTGAACCGCTGGCTGTCCTCAGGCTTTCTGGCCTCCTCGGCAGCCTCCAACGAAACCGGCTTGCTGGACTTCAAGTTCACTCGCGCTTTGGGCATGCTGGGTATCGATTGCCAGGCGAGGCTCTGTCACGCCCCCACCGTCTCGGCCCTGGCCCCCAGCTTTGGGCGCGGTGCCATGACCAATCACTGGGTGGACATCAAGAACGCCAACGTGGTGATCGTGATGGGCGGCAATCCCGCCGAAGCCCACCCGGTCGGTTTCAAATGGGTGATTGAAGCCAAGGTCAAGAACAAGGCCAAGGTTATCGTGGTGGACCCACGCTTTAACCGTACGGCTGCGGTGGCAGACATCTTCTCGCCCATCCGCGCGGGCTCCGACACCGCCTTTTTGATGGGCATGGTGCGCTGGCTGCTGGAGAACGACAAGATTCAGCACGACTACGTGCGCTCCTACACCAATGCCTCCCTGATCGTGCGCGACGACTTTGCCTTTGAAGAAGGCCTGTTCTCCGGCTTCGATCCCAAAACCAAGGTCTACGACAAATCCTCCTGGACCTACGCACGAGACGAAAACGGCGAAGTGATGCGCGACATGAGCATGACGCATCCACGTTCCGTGCTGCAGCTGTTGAAAGCCCACGTGGACCGCTACACGCCCGAAGTCGTGGAGAACATTACCGGCGTCAAGCAGGCCGATTTCCTGCAGATTGCCGAAATCATTGGTTCCTGTTCGGCCAAGAACAAAACCCTGACCTGGCTGTATGCGCTGGGCTGGACGCACCACACGGGTGGCGCACAGATTATTCGTGGCGCTGCCATGATCCAGCTTTTGCTGGGCAATATCGGCATGGCTGGCGGCGGCGTGAACGCCCTACGCGGCCACTCCAATATCCAGGGCTATACCGACCTGGGCCTGCTGTCCTTGCGTGTGCCAGGTTATATGAACCTGCCCTCGGACAATCAGCAGACGCTGGCGCAGTATCTGGAAGAAACCACGCCCAAGGATGTGTTGCCCGGTCAGGTGAACTACTGGAAAAACACACCCAAGTTCTTCATCTCCTTGCTGAAGAACCTGTACGGCAAGCACGCCACGCCAGCCAACGATTTTGCCTTTGACCTGCTTCCCAAGTGGGATCGCAGCTATGACATGCTGGCCTACTTCGACATGATGTATGAAGGCAAGGTCAACGGTTACTTTGCGCAGGGCTTTAATCCGCTGGCCGCGATGCCGGACAAGAACAAGACGTCCAAGGCTCTGTCCAAGCTGAAGTTCCTGGTTATTGTGGACCCGCTGGTCACCGAGACCTCGAACTTCTGGCGCAATGAAGGCCAGTTCAACGACATCAAGACAGAAGAAGTGATGACGGAGGTGTTCCGCCTGCCATCGAACTGTTTTGCTGAAGAGGACGGTTCCATCGTGAACTCGGGCCGCTGGTTGCAGTGGCACTACGCCGGGCAGCAACCTCCAGGGCTGGCCCGTCATGACCCCAATATTCTGGGCGAAATCATGATGGAGTTGCGTCGCCTGTACGAAGAGGAAGGCGGTGCCTGTCCCGAGCAGGTTCTGAGCATGACCTGGGACGCCGATACTTATCACGACCCACACTTCCCGCATCCCGAAGAAGTGGCCAAAGAGGCCAATGGCTATGCGCTGGCTGACGTGTTCGACGACAACGGCAAGCAGATCCTGCGCAAGGGCCAGTTGCTGGACAACTTCGCGCAACTGCGCGATGACGGCACCACGCAAAGCTACTGCTGGGTATTTGCCGGCTCCTGGACGGAGAAAGGCAACCAGATGGCCAATCGGGACAATACCGATACGGGCCTGGGCAATACTCCCGGCTGGGCCTGGGCCTGGCCGGCCAACCGGCGCATTCTGTACAACCGTGCATCCATGGATGAGATGGGCAATCCCTGGGATCCCCAACGTCAAATCCTGCATTGGGATGGCAAGCAATGGACCGGGGCCGATATTCCGGACTTCCCGGCCAACCTGCCTCCCGGTAGCCCTGCTGCCCCGTTCATCATGCTGCCCGAAGGTCTGGGCCGCCTGTTCTCGGAAAAAGGCATTAATGACGGCCCCTTCCCGGAGCATTACGAGCCGGTAGAAAGCCCGATTGCCAAGAACCCGCTGCACGAAAAGGTGACACACAACCCAACGGCACGGATTCTGTCCAATGATGCCGAGCGCATGGGCAACCGTCACGACTATCCGTATGTGGCCACCACCTACTCCATTACCGAACTGTTCCGCCACTGGACCAAGCATTCCTATCTGAATGCCATGTTGCAGCCTGAACAGTTTGTGGAAATTGGCGAGCAACTGGCCGCTGAAAAAGACATCCGTCACGGCGACACCGTCAAAGTCACCACCAAGCGTGGCTACATCACAGCCAAGGCCGTGGTGACCAAGCGCATGCGGACCCTGACCGTTGCGGGTCAGGAAGTGCAGCAAATTGGTATCCCCTGCCATTGGGGCTTTGAAGGTGAAACCCGCAAGGGCTTTCTGGCCAATACCCTGGCCCCCGGCGTAGGCGATGCCAATACGCAAACACCGGAGTTCAAAGCCTTTCTGGTCAATGTCGAGAAAATGAAGGGAGCCACGGCATGAATTCGCAAAACATAGTGCGCCGTTCGGCCACCAACTCGGTCACGCCTGCGCCGCAGGTGCGTGATCACCAGATGGAAGTCGCCAAGCTGATTGACGTGTCCATCTGCATTGGCTGCAAGGCTTGCCAGGTCGCCTGCAATGAGTGGAACGACTTGCGCGGCCAGGTCGAGGAAAACGTCGGCGTGTACGACAACCCTAGCGACCTGAGCCCCGACAGCTGGACCTTGATGCGTTTTACAGAGCACGAGGACGAAGCCGGCAAGCTGGAATGGCTGATACGCAAGGACGGCTGCATGCACTGCGAAGACCCCGGCTGTCTGAAAGCCTGCCCGGTTCCTGGTGCAATTGTTCAATACGCCAATGGCATTGTGGATTTCCAGTCCGATCTGTGTGTGGGCTGCGGTTACTGCGTGGCGGGCTGTCCTTTCGACGTACCGCGTATCTCCAAGAAGGACAACAAGGCCTACAAATGCACGCTGTGCTCGGACCGCGTCACCGTGGGCCAGGCACCCGCTTGCGCCAAAACCTGCCCCACCGGCGCAATTGCGTTTGGCTCCAAGCAGGAAATGAAAGATCTGGCCTTGAGCCGTATCGAGGACCTGAACGAGCGCGGTTATGAAAACGCTGGCCTCTACGACCCGCAAGGCGTAGGTGGTACCCACGTCATGTACGTGCTGCAACACGCGGACGATCCCCAGCGCTATGCCGGTCTGCCCAAAGACCCGCACATCAGCTCGGTGGTCGGTGGCTGGAAAGATGTGCTCAAACCCGCTGCAGCGGTGGCAGGCGCCGTGGCTGTCGCAGGGATGGCAGCACACTTTATTGGCGTAGGCCCGAACAGTGTTGACGAGGACCACGAGGACACAGAGGCAAAGGCATCTGAAGGAGGCGATCATGGCCAAGAAAAATAATCTTGTTCTGCGCACCAAATTCCCCGAAAGACTGTGCCACTGGGCAGTGGTGCTCTGCTTCTTTCTGGCCGCAACGTCAGGGCTGTCCTGGTTTTACCCTTCTTTTTCCTGGCTCAGTTCCTTCCTGGGCACACCGCAACTGGCCCGCGTCCTGCACCCTTTTCTAGGGATCGCGGTTTTCGTCGGCCTTTGCTATATGTTTGTGCGTTTTGTGAAGTACAACCTGCCGGCAAAAACCGACCTGATCTGGTTCCGTAATGTCAAAGGCGTGATCCTGAACAACGCCAAGCAACCTTTGCGTATCGGTAAATACAATGCCGGTCAGAAACTGCTGTTCTGGCTGATCATGCTGTCCATCGTCACGCTGCTGGTATCGGGCCTGATCATGTGGCGCGCCTACTTTGCCGAGTTCTTCTCCATTCCCGTGCTGCGTCTGGCCATCCTGATCCACTCCGTCGCCGGGATCGGGCTGATCCTGCTGATTCTGGGCCATATTTATCTGGCGATCTGGGTGCGCGGCTCCATCACCGGCATGGTGACCGGCTATGTCTCCAAAGCCTGGATACGTCATCACCACGACCGCTGGCATGATGAATTGCAGGCTGCAAAAAAAGATGCGAAGGAAGGCAAGGCATGAACGAAATCCCTATCGTCCGCTCCGTGCCGTCGGAAGCCTCCACCCGGCATTTTGATCCCATCCTGCGGCCCGAACTGCACGAGCTGTACACCGCCCGCGCAGCCCGTCTGCGCGAGCTGGCTCAAGGCCATGAGCTTGAGGCCTATCTGCAGCTGGCTGCCGATATTGCTCAGGCACAGGCCCAGGTTTCGGAACAAGCCCAATCGGATGCCGATGCCGTCGATCCTGTTGCCATTGCTCGTCAGGGTGCCTGGACAGCGCATCTGGACGCCCTGCTGGAGCAGCTTGCTCCCAGCGCCTCGCCCGCTATCAGCCCTCATCTGGATGCGCTGCGCGCCATGAGCACCCAGGCACGTCGCGAGGCAGGCCTGGCCTTGGCACAAAACCAGTTCGACGCCGTCTCCCAGGCACTGGCTCCGTTTTTATGGGCCGCCTTGTCTCTGGAAGTTGCCCTGGCCGCACGAGCTCTTCCCTTGCCTGCAAACAGCAAGGAAGAGTCTGCCAGTTGTCCGGTTTGCGGTGGCGCCCCTGTTGCCAGCCTGATCCACAAAGGCACGCGCCAAGGCTTGCGCTACTTGCACTGCTCCCTGTGCGAGTGTGAATGGCATATGGTTCGTGCCAAGTGCACGAACTGCGCCGACGCCGGCGATCTGGACTATCTGAGCTTTGAAACGACCGAGGCGGTCGTCCGTGCAGAAAGCTGTGGTCACTGCCATAGCTATCTGAAAGTCATCTCACAGGAACGCGATGCGGCAGCAGAAAGCGTCGCCGATGACCTGGCCAGCCTGGTGCTGGACGATGCTGCGACCGAAGAAGGTTATGGTCGCACGGGTTTGAACCCCTTCGCCTTGCCCGATCAGGCCCTGTAAAGAAACGCCCGGACTGGCTCAACGCTGATCCGGGCTTTTTTTATATCCGCTTCGCTACCAGCCTCACACTCTATACACTCCTCTCTCGTGGCTGCACCATCACAAGAACAGGCAGCCAAGACCTGATAGCAATTTGCAAGCTCCAAATAACCAGCAATAGGTCATCGACAGCTGAGCAGTAGCGCCCTCATCATATAGATACGATTTGTTGTCCGGATATTTGTTTTCTACCAGACAGCACACTCTATAATCAAGAATGATTCCTGTTCAGCATTCTATATTCCGACCCTGATGAAGACCTCCCTGCCCCGCTTTCTGATCAGTGCCGCCACGCTCTGCCTGGCGTTCACACTTCCCTCCCACGCCCAGCAAACCCAGCGCCCCTGGAACGAGGCAGCCGGCCCCTCCATCGTGGACCAGCAACAAAGCCTGTACCGCTTCGAGACGCTGATCATGTCCTCGGAAGACGGCAAGCGGCACTACAAAATACAGATAGGCACGCCCAACCGCCCCGCTCCCGCACGCGGTCATCCGGTGATTTATATGGTGGATGGCAATGCCGCCATGGCCAGTATTGATGTGGACGACCTGAAAGCCATCAGCGCCTTGTCTGCCCCGGTCCTGGTTGCCATTGGCTACGACACCGAAGCGCGCCACGATGTGATTGCCCGCGCCTTCGACTACACGCCTCCCGTTACGGAAAACGGCGTCAGCAAAACGGTAGAAGTACGAGGTCGCTTAGGGGGCGGTGCAGATATTTTCCTGGACTACATCGAAACGCATATCAAGCCGGCGGTAGAAGAACGCGAACCTATTGATCGCTCCCGCCAGACGCTGTGGGGTCACTCCTATGGCGGCCTGTTCACCTTGCATACCCTATTCACCCACCCTGATCTGTACCAGCGTTACGTCGCGGGAGATCCTTCCCTGTGGTGGCATGACGGGATTCTGGTCAAGACCGCTCAGGCCTTTAATACCTCGCTGGCCAAGGACAAGCAAATTGCCATCATGGTGGGCGGACAGCGCAGAAATACCTCCATGAGCAATACGGCAGCTCAATGGTCTACGCAGGATCTGGCCAAGCATCTGCAAGATGCAGGGTTGAATGTCAGCTACGAAAACTTCAGCGAACTGAACCATGGGCAAATGCTGGCGGCCTCATTGAAACCAGCACTCAGAATTGCCGCTCAATAGCGATGCCCACCGGGGGCATCACTACTGAGCAAGGTCAGCCCCCTGCCTTCAAGGGCGCTGGCCCACGCCAATAAAGCCACCATCTGGTAGTTTCAGCACATTGAAAGGGGCTGGTTCAATGACTGCCCCCTTGGCGTAAATGCCATCAATAATGACGCCCATATTGTCCAGAGACAAACCGGGCGTAAAGGCCGTCGCCTTCTCCCATTCCCCCTCCGCCGTCTGCACAAACACGGCCCCATTGCTCATGGGGTTGTTGACCGACAGGACAATCGCTTCTTCCCCTGCTTCACCCGGCAACAAATCTGCAAATACCAGCAAGCAACCAGCATGCTCACCGGGAGTTCGGGTCTCGCAGGCCTTGACCAAATAGGCAATATCCCAGCCTGGATACTTTTCAATAAAAGACTGACGCAAAGGGTGATCAGCCGGAGAACTTGGCAAGGAACCGAGCAGCATCTCTCGCCCCTTGTCCTCGCCTATTTCCCAGACCTTCAGCTCCTGATCCGGTACTGTGCCGTCTTCCTCTTGTCCGACTTCTTTATCCAGTAAATTCTTGTTGACGGCATACTCCACCGCCTCTTGCCCCGGCAGCCCCCAATACATTCGCATTTGTGTATCGGGGAAATCATCCGCTGCCAGCGTACCGGCCTCCAGCCTGGCTACTTGAGAGGCAGCAGAAATGGCTTCAGGAGAAGCAATGCGCAGCAGCCAGATCACTGCCAGAACAATCAACACCAAAGCCATGCCAACATTGGAGCGACGCACTCGCGCCATCCAGCGTTGAGGATGACAGGCAGCCCAGAAATAGCTCACCCCATAGCCCGCCGCGACCAGCGCTGCCGTCGTTACCAGAACGCGGCTTGGTGTCCAGCCATATTGAACAACCCGAGCCCCTATCGCCCACAAGGCCACGCCCGCCAGCACCGGCATGACAAAGCCCAGCAAACGAGCAGAAACGCGCAACAAAGAAGTGGCGCTGGCATTCGTGTCCTCGTCCGCGACAACCGAAGACACCAGCGTCGAGGCCCCCAGAACGGCCGCCACGCACAAGGCCGCCAGTGGCAAGCCTTCACCCGTGCGCCAGGGCAAGGCGACAATGAACACCACCATCACCACCAGCAAAACAGGGGTCAGCAAACGCAGCAGCTTCAGCAACAGAATCGGGGACAGATAGCCGCCCTCCGAATCCGAGGCCAGCGCCAGACCTGCTCCCACCAAAGCACCAGAAACCACAGCCGCAACTGCGGGTTCCATCAAGACGTCCCCCAGCAGGCTAATGCCGACAAAGCTGAGCAGCATATGGCAAGCCATCAGCACGCCCCAAGCCAGGCCGCAAAAGAACAAGGCCACCGCCCAGGAACACACCATGGACCAGCTCAGCTCGAACAGGCGGCGGTAATTCGCCCAGTCCCGTGCACGTTCTATCAAAATAGCCAGAAATGGCAGAGTGATCGTCGTTAACAGACCTATGGCCACCCACATCTGCGGTGCCCGCCAGAACAGATCCGCCTCGGCATATCCACCTAGTCCCTGCAAGATCAGCACACCGCTGACTAGTCCCAGCCCCACGGCAGCCAACAAGGCTTTGGACAGAGTCACGTGCATGAGCAGGGTAAAGGAGGCAACACCAAAAATCCCCACTGCCAGCAACAAGGAGACCCAGATCCGCTCATGCGTCACAGGCGCCATCATCAGCTCGCTGAAGGCGACCCACTCAAGCAGGCCCAGCACCGCACCAGCCAGACACAAGATCAGGGTGCGCCGGTTTTGTAAGGAAGAAAGGGTAATCGCAATCATGGTGAGTAAAAAGCAGTCGATTCAAGAAGGACAGCACAGGAGGAAGACCCACGCTACATCCCGCAGAACCTAGCTAGTTTAATACCGCCCACCTTGTCGCCCTGCGTCAAGAGGTAAAAATCTGCTCAGTCCTTTCTCGTGCCGAGCTACTTAGTTGAGTGAGACCAGGTCGTATACCTTTTCGAGTAGAAATCTCCATGTCCTCCTGCAACAATGCCAAGCGCACTGTCTCCCAAGGGATCTCAGAAACTTCTTCTGCTGATTCCTCCAAAACGATAACTATCTGCTCGCCCGCACTCTTACCCTTCATTGGCCATTTAAGAGTTGCTTTCACTTTCTGCGGCCCTACCGTATTCGCATTTTCATCAACAGAAATAAAATAGTCGTCAATACCAATATTCTTTGCCAACGTACTATCTTTACGAGAAAAAACGACGAAAGGATCCTCGCATGGCATCCCACTGTCACTAAGGGATCCAATATATTGCGCTATTTCATCCGCTTTTTTTTCAGGCAAGAAATCGACTTTACTCACCCACAGCTGGGCCTCCCTTACACTCTTTCCCGAGTTTTTCTGAGCTGCAACTCGAATCTTCAATAAACGCTCTAGCTCTGTTTGATCAATCGGGATAAGCCGCTCATCTGCCAGCATCTTGTCAACAAACCCTCTACTTTGTTTCAACAGAACCGGATCATCCGACAACACAGAAGCCTCTGAGAGCTTACTTGTGTTCTGGGTCATGTTGGCAGAGCCCACCAAAACATGCGTTGATGTCAAAACTAGTTTGGCATGCAAACCCGTAAAGCTAAAGAGTGTGACACCAGCTTTAAAAAGACTCTCTAAAGCAATGGCTGACACAGCACCACTAGCCACATTCACATTAGAAGCATCACAGATCAGGATATCGCCCTCTCCCAAACCCAAAAGGTCCGCCGTAACATAAGCAACAACGACGACCATCTCCCCTGGCTCCTTGATTTTCTTCATAGAAGGCCAGATAGACTTTGTCAGCAACTTCATCATATGGAAAACCCTAAAAACAGACTAAAACTACTTATACGGGATCTACTTCAAATAGTTTATAGATTGAGGCCAAGCCCCCATTTACTTAAACATCGCCCGGAACGATCATGACGCCGATCCGCTCGGCAAGCTCCAGCACGGCATCATAGGTGGCTGAGTCCTCACTCAAACTCAACGATATCCCCTGCGATTTCAAGATACTTTTAGCGACACGATTCCCAAAGAGCATCACGGCTCGCGCCGAATCGTCCTGCCGGGACACCCAGCACAAGCCTTGGGCTTGGGGGCATTGCTGATAAATCGCGGCAGCCCACAGGCGGGTTGCCGGATATTGATCTTTTTCAGTGTCGATCAGTTGCTTGCGTGTCACAC
Source organism: Alcaligenes faecalis (assembly GCF_005311025.1). Lineage (GTDB taxonomy): Bacteria > Pseudomonadota > Gammaproteobacteria > Burkholderiales > Burkholderiaceae_B > Alcaligenes > Alcaligenes phenolicus. The sequence continues at coordinate 2,967,722 of NZ_CP031747.1, forward strand.
CCAGTTTCCTTAGCGAAACGCTGGCCAGATCCACTAAAACCAAAGGCGCGTTCAGCAGCACGGTGGAATGCACCTGCCCCAACAGCTTTTTCTTGTCATAGCTTTTAAAGCCTGCGGCGTGCGGAACGTCATGAAAGACGGTTTCCATCATGGCGCAATCGCGGCTGGTGCCACCGTACAAGGTGGGAATGGCCCTGCCCTTCTCATCCTGAATTGGACTGAAACGGGCATTGCCCTGCATACCTGGGTTGAACTGGGTCGCCAAATACTTATCTTGATGAACGCGATGCAATAACTGCCCTTTGGGCCACTCCATCAAGGTCAAACGCAGCTCACCACCTGGAGCGGAGATTGCCGATCCCCCCTCCTGCGGAATGTGCTTTTTATCAGCGGCCGCGGGCGACGCTGGCTTAGCCATGAGCCACGGCTTGTACTTCGTCTTGAGCAGCGGCAATGACCTTTTCCGGTGCAGACATCAACAAGTCCTGCGGCCGCTTGCCACCCAAAAAGCTGTTGCTGGACATGAACCAGTAGGCCATGCCCCAGCTATCTTTATGCCCGGCCAGAATCTCCAGAACCTGAGCCAATGGTTTGGCAGGACGGAAGCTGGTAGCCGGGTCCAGGCCATAGCCAGGAAAGTAATCCGCGCCACCATGATTGATGGCAAAAATCTGCCCTTGCTTCTTCCACTTATTAGGCTGGGCGCTAGGGTTGCGGGTGCTTAAGCCCGCCAGTTGCGCCACATCAGCAGCGCTAAGCCAATCCCCGCTTTCCAACACCGCGGTGCGGGCCTGAACCAGCATGGCGGCTTCTTTCAGCAGACGGGGCGATGGTGGCGTGCGGGGCACCAGCACTTCAGCCAGACGCTCCAGCGACTCCTTGTCCTGCCGCTCCTGCAAGACCTCGAACATGGACGAGGCCACATTGGTGAAGTTCTCGGCCAAAGCCTTGAAAGCGGCGGGCTTGATGTGATCGAAAGCCAGCACCAGCACCTGCTCGGCCTGCGAACGACCCAAGCGAGCCTTAACCTCTTTGGGCGTACCCACCAAGGTCGAGACACTGGGACTACTTACCAGGACGCTCATGGATAGACTCCTTGAAGGTTATTTATGATGATTAATAATAGCATAACCCTGATAACCCAAAAACCGACCTGTACAAGCAAGCAGTCTAGCCTCAGCTACGTCCTTATCGCTCGTTCTGACACGCATTAGGCAGACGCGGCATCGCTGCCCTGCCGCATAAAACGGAACTCGCGCCATCAAGAAGCTTAACTCCCCATTCCTATTTCTCTTCCCTATCTCTATTAGCGTCGTTGCAGCCCCCCATTGAGCAGACGAAAAAAAACCTGAGCCGGCACAGCACCAGACTCAGGCAAAAAGATTTCCGCTGTTAGCGGTCTATCAGAACGCGGCGCTGTAAATAGCGAATGCGTCGTCTTCAGTCACGTCGCGGGGGTTGTTGCCCAGCAGACGGGTTTGTTTCATGGCTTCCTGGGCCATACGGCGCAGGTCGCTTTCCTTGATGCCGACTTCGCGCAATTGGCGCTCGATGCCGGTATCAATGGCGATCTGTTCCATAAAATTGATGAAGGCTTCGGTCTTGGAGGCCTCATCACCCTGGATGCCGGGGATCAGCACTTCCGCCAGTTCGGCATACAGCGGAGCGGCAGCCGGAGCGTTAAAGCGCAGAACGTGTGGCAGGACCAGCGAGTTCGACAAGCCGTGTGGCACGTGGAAAATACCGCCGATCGGGTAAGCCAATGCGTGTACGGCACCCACGGGAGCGTTCGCAAAAGCCTGACCAGCCAGCGTGGCACCCAGCAGGATGTCCTGGCGAGCCTCGGCATCCTGGCCGTTACGACAAACGTGCACCAGCTTGCTGCCAATCAGACGCAGGGCTTGTTTGGCCAGGTTGTCCGACAGCGGGTTTTTCAAAATACGGCTGGTGTAAGCCTCGATGGCGTGCACCATGGCGTCGATACCCGTCGCCGCGGTGATGCGCGGTGGCAAGCCCAATGTCAGTTGCGAGTCCAGAATGGCCAGATCAGCGTACAGCTCGGGCGCCACCACACCGGATTTGGTGGTTTCGCCGGTGGTCACGATGGAAATAGGCGTCACTTCCGAGCCTGTTCCCGCCGTGGTCGGGATCTGCACCAAGGGCAGGCGCGAGCCGCGCACATTATCAATGCCGTACATCTCTTGCAGGGGCTGGTCTGACGCCAGCAGGACGGCCAGCAATTTGGCCACGTCCATGGACGAACCGCCACCCAGGCCAACAACGATTTCCGTTTTGGCCTGGCGAGCGCGCTCCGTTGCCTGCAAAACAATGTGCTCTGGAGGATCGGCAATAACATCGTCAATCACTTGCACGGTCCAGCCGTTGGCTTTCAGATCAGCCAGGGCGGGATCCAGCAAGCCGCTTTCGTGCAGGAAACGGTCAGTCACCAGACAAACGCGCTCTTGCGAGTAGCGCTTGCGCAAGATCTGACCGAGCCGGGCAGCGGCTCCGCTTTCAACATAAATAGCGGGGGTGGTTCTGAACTCGAATGCCGACATGGGCTTTCTCCTTATGGTATGGCGGGCTGCGGTACTTCGATACGGCCGCGGTCCATCCGGTAGGTGTAATCAATCACATTGCCTGCGTGCTGCAAGTCAGCACCGGACAACAAGGCACTGAAGCCCTCTTTGCTCAACTCGCCCACCACTTCTGCAATACGCTTGGACAGCGCAGGAGCAACGCCTTCAAAAGGCTCGTCCAGCAAAAGCAGCTTGTCAGCCGTCATCAAGGCTCGGCCAATGGCGACCAGCTTTTGTTGACCGCCCGACAATTGCAGGGCGCGGCGTGGGCCAAATACTTTCAACTCAGGAATGATGCGCCAGACGCGTTCCAGACGCTCTTCAATATCCTGGGATTTCAGGGCCCAGGCGGGCAGGCGGATGTTCTCTTCCACGCTCAGCTCGGGGATCAGTTTGCGATCCTCGGGGGCAAAACCCATGCCCAGACTGGTGCGACGGTAAGCAGGCATCTTGGCCAGTTCCTGACCATCAAACATGACCGAGCCATTGTCCACGGCCAGCAAGCCCATCACCGTGCGCATCAGCGTGGTTTTACCCGCACCGTTACGACCGGCCAGACCCACAATCTGGCCTTGGCGCACTTGCAGGTTTACCTGGCGCAAAATGCTGGTCGGGCCAATACGTACATCCAGATTTTTGACATCAAGCAGCATTATCGGCCTCCTGTTTATTGCGTCCCACCGGCTCGCCGATGATGTATTCACGGACCTGCTCATGGGCCAGCACTTCGTCTGGCGTGCCGTTGGCCAGAATGGTGCCGTCGTAGAAAGCCAGCACGCGATCGCTGTAGCGACGCACGATTTCCATATCGTGCTCCACAAACAGAACCGTCACGCCTGCATCACGAACCACTTTCATGACACGGTCCATCACTTCAAATTTCTCGTCACTGGCCACACCACTGGTAGGCTCGTCCAGCAACAGCACTTTAGGCTGGGCCACCATGGCCAAAGCAATGTCCAGCAACTTGCGAATCCCTTCAGGCAAGGTGCCGGCCTGGGACTGGGCGAAGGCGCTCAGGCCGAAACGCTCCAGAATCGCACTGGCTTCGGACAAGGGCTGCTTGGCCACGCCCAGGGCAATTTCCACGTTTTCCAAGGCGTTCAAGGAGGTGAACAGCTGAGGAATCTGGAAAGAACGGGCGATCCCCATGCGGGTCACTTCCCGGGGTGGCAAACCCGTGATCTCGCGACCGGCAAAAAAGATATTGCCGGAGTCCGGCTTCATGTAGCCGGTCAACATGTTCACGAAGGTGGTTTTACCTGCGCCATTGGTACCGATCAGGCCCGTAATGGTTTGCGCATGGATATCAACGGTCATATCGCGCGCAGCGTGGACAGCGCCAAACTGCTTGCACAAACCTTTAGCAGAAATCAAGGGTGACTGACTCATGAGCGGGCCCCTGTCGGTGAAGAAGAATCGTTGGAGGTAGCCGCTGCATTGCGACGGTTCAGAATACTGATCAGGCCACCGGGCAAGAACACAATCAGGGCCAACATGCTGACACCCATGACAATCTGCCAGGTGTTAGGAGCATATTGGTAAGCCAGTGTGCGGATCAGTTCCAGGCTCAGCGCACCCAGGAAAGGTGCGTAAGCGTTACGAGTACCGCCCAGCACAGCAATAAAGATGAACTCGCCCGAAGTGGTCCAGAACGCCAGCTCAGGGTCCACGTGACCGATGCTCAGCGAGGACAAGGCACCGCCCAGACCAGCCAGAGCCGCCGCCAGCACGTAGCTCAGGTGAATATTGCGGTAAGCCGAAGCACCCAGGTATTCAACGCGGATTTCATTGTCCTTGATGGCTGGTCCCAGACGACCGGCACGGCTGCGCAGGAAACCTTGCATGGCCCACAGCACAAAACCCACCAGTACCACGGTCAGGACGAACACGCCTGGACGCGAGAGGGTTTCAGCAAAGGCACCCCACATGAAGGAAGGCGCGTGCACGTTAAAGCCGTCACTGCCACCCAGGCTGGGGTTACGCACCAGCAAGCCGTACATGATCATGGACAGGGCCAGGCTCAGCATGGCGAAGAAAATATCGCGGTAGCGAGCCAGCAGAAAACCCAGAACCCAGGCCAGCAGCGCAGCGCAAGCAGCGGCAAATGGCAGCAGGATCACGGCTTCGCGCCAGTCCAGGTAGTTCATGGCCATACCGACACCGTAAGCACCGATGCAGTAGTACAAGCCTTGACCAAAAGAGGCCAGGCCGGAGCGCAGCAAGAGCACCACGCCCAGGGCAACCAGGCCCTTGGCCAGCGCCACCGTGATCAGAAACTGCCAGGATGGCAGGCCAAAGCCCACAATCAGGGCGGCCACCGTAATGACCAGGGCAATCATGCCCTGCTTAAGCGTAATGTTGGTCTTGTTCATATCTTTCGGGCCTCGGCGGCAGCAAACAATCCTTTAGGACGGACGGCCAACACCAGTGCCATTACCGCGTAGATGGAGAAGAGTTCGATTTCAGGCCAGTAATGCACGGCAAAAGAGCGCACCAGGCCAACAATCACAGCGCCCAGAGCAGCACCAGGCAAGGAGCCCAGACCACCGATCACGACCACGGCGAAAGCCATCACGATGACTTCCACGCCCATGCCGGGAGCGACAGAGATGGTAGGAGCCGTCAGCGCGCCACCCAGGGCGGCCAGCGTGGCACCAGCAATAAACGTCAGCAGGAAGTAGCGTTGCACGTTAATGCCCATGGCCTGACTGACTTCGCGGTCATGAATCACGGCCAGCAAGATGCGGCCTTGACGCGAATACTTCAGGAACAAGGTCAGGAACAGGCCAGCCAGAATGGCAGCCACAACAATCACAAAGCTGTAGGTGGGGTAGAACAGGTCGCCGAATTCGACGTTACCCAGCAAACCATAAGGTTCGGCGATCACATAAGGATCCACGCCCCAGACCAGCTTGACGGTATCTTCCAGGATCAGGAAGACCGCGTAGGTAATCAGCAAAGAGACAACAGGTTCTTCCTGGTAGAAGAAGCGCAGCAGGCCATATTCAATGACCAGCCCCAGCACCAGACCGGCAATAACCGCGGCCAGGATCAGCATCAAATAGCTGCCGTATGGGCTTTGATCGGTAGAGAGCCACTGCGTCACCATGGTGACAGCGGTATAGGCGCCAATGGTATAGAGGCTGCCGTGGGCCATGTTCAGGATCTTCATCACACCATAGATCAGCGTGAGTCCGACCGCGACCAGAAACAGCCAGGCGGCGTACATGATGCCATCTATTAGGGCAGCAGAAAGAAGAGACATAGTCGGTTTCTGTGGAAAGGGAATAAAAAATGCCACCACGCCGCAAGCTCGGTGCGCTTCTCCTTGTGGGAGGAGCCTTTACCTCGCAAGCAACTCGGCGGTAATGCACATACCACTGGCGACGCCTTCGGTGTCCCCCTTACAGGGAGCCTTAACCTTGGGAGCGGCCCGGCGGTAAAAACCGGACATGCAAAAAACGGTCTTGCATGCCCGGATTGTCAGGGCAGCGTCCTTTTCAGGACATCTGCTCGGATCAGTACTTCAGACCACCCTTGATCCAGTCGATGGACTTCACGCCTTCGGGTGGAGTGACTTCTTCAGGTTTGAAGTGACGCAAGTCGGTGTAGCTGATCACGCCTTTATCGTTTTTCACCACGCCCAAGGTCGTACCTTGAACAGCCTGGTGACCTTTACCCAAAGACATGGTCACGTCGCCCGATGGGCTCTCGAAGGTCAGGTGCTCGAATGCAGTAACCACTTGTTCGGTGGAAGGGGTTTTGCCTTCGTTGGCAGCCTGGGCTTTTTCGTAAGCCGCTTTCAGACCCAGCAGAGTTTGCGTCATCTTGTAGGACGGGTAGCTAGGATCTGCATTGAACTGTTCGCGGTAGCTGGCACGCAACCAACGGTTCAATTCATTGTCAGGAGCGAAAGCAGCGTGTGGGCCACGAGCACCGATGATGGTGCCAGTCGGGATCTGGTTGTTGGCACGGTGTGTTGCCGTTTCACCGGCGGTCAGCACGGTCAGGGTATTGCGGAACAGACCGCGTGGCAGAGCCTGCACCACGAAGCCTTCCAGATCACCACCCCAGAAGCTGGAGTGAATCACTTCAGGACGGGCAGCCATCAAGGACGAGATTTCGGCGTTGTACTGACCAGCGCCCAGCTTGGGCATTTGCGAGGTCTTGGCTTCTACACCGGGCTTGAGGGCTTGCAGTGTGCCTTCAAAGTCGTGCCAGGCATCCTGACCCCAGGCGTAGTTCTGGTTGATACCGGCGTAGCTCTTCAACTCGGGGTTGCGCTCCAGCACAAAGCGGGCAGCAGCCACGTTGTCCATGGTGGCGTGGGCCACAGGACGGAAGACGTACTGGTAGCTGGCATCTTCAAACAGGCGAGGTGTACCGCAGTCGAAAATCAACGTCAGTTTTTTCAGCTCTTCAGCAACGGGGGCCACGGCCAGGCAATCACCCGAGGAGATGTAGCCAACCACGATGTCCACGTTCTGTTGCTGAACCAGGTTGCGGTATTCGCTGACCTGTTTGGCGGTGCCGCCGTTCTCGTCAATGAAAACCAGTTCAATCGGTGCGCCACCCAGACCCTTGGTGTTGTAAGGGGCAGGTACTTTACCTTCATTCAATTGGGCAGCCGTCAGTTCAGCGGCATTTTTGGCAGGAACGCCAAAAGGACCGGAAGCAGCGCCGGACAAGAAAGTCACCACACCAATCTTGATGGGTTTGACATCATCAGCGTTGGCAGTCGTGCTGGCCATCAGGCCGGCGGTGGCCAGTGTCAGGGCCAAAGTCAATTTTCGTGGGGTTGCAGACAGGATAGACATAGCGTCTCCTTTATTTAGCTTATTGTGGGGTTCTGCTGATGGGGCGCTCTATATATAAGAGCGGCCCCCTTCGCTGCGCTGGGCGCGGGCATGTATCAACTTACAGCTGCTGGCACATGTATTTGATTTCCAGGTACTCGTCGATTCCGTAACGGGAGCCTTCGCGACCCAGACCGGATTGCTTGACGCCACCAAAGGGAGCCACTTCGTTGGAAATCAAACCGGTATTGACGCCAACCATGCCGTACTCCAGCGCTTCGCCCATGCGCCAGGCACGTGCGTTGTCGCGGGTGAACAGGTAGGCAGCAAGACCATATTCGGTGTCATTGGCCATCGCGATCGCTTCAGCTTCGTCTTTGAAGCGGAACAACGGCGCCACAGGGCCAAACAATTCTTCACGGGCCACGCGCATGGCCGGTGTTGCATCACCCAGCACGGTGGGCGAGAAGTAGGTACCGCCCAGAGGATGAGGCTGGCCACCTTGCAGAACGCTGGCGCCATTTTCAACGGCGTCATCAATCAATTCGCGCAAACGATTGACGGCTTTTTGCTCGATCAGCGGACCTTGCTCCACGCCCTCTTCCATACCGTTGCCCACTTTCAGGGCAGCAACCCGTTCGCTCAGGGCTTTGGCAAAGCGATCGTAAATACCGTCTTGCACCAGGAAGCGGTTGGCACACACACAAGTCTGACCGCTGTTGCGGTACTTGGAGGCCATGGCGCCTTCGATGGCGGCGTCCAGATCCGCATCGTCAAACACGATGAACGGGGCATTACCACCCAGTTCCAGCGACAGACGCTTGATGGTTGGAGCACACTGCGCCATCAACAAACGACCCACTTCGGTGGAGCCGGTAAAGGACAGCTTGCGCACAATGGGGCTTTCCGTCAGAGCGGCGCCCACCACACGGGATTGACCGGTGACCAACTGGAACACACCAGCAGGGATACCCACGCGCTCGGCCAGTACGGCCAGCGCCAGGGCGGTCAGGGGAGTCAGGTCGGCAGGACGAACAATAATGCTGCAACCCGCAGCCAGAGCTGGCGCTACCTTGCGGGTAATCATGGCCGCAGGGAAGTTCCAGGGAGTGATGGCAGCGCACACACCGACGGGCTGCTTGACCACCACAATGCGTTTGTCCGCTTGGGGGTGGCCGACCACGTCGCCATATACACGCTTGGCTTCTTCGCTGAACCATTCCACAAAGGAAGCGGCGTACAGCACTTCGCCACGAGCCTCGGCCCAGGGCTTGCCCTGTTCCATGGTCATTATGGTGGCCAGGTCGTCCGCGTTGGCAACCAGCGCATCGAACCAGGCGCGCAACAGCTTGGCACGCTCGTGCCCGCTACGTGCCTTCCACTCGCGCTGGGCCACTTCAGCATCGCCGATGACCGCTTCGATTTCCGCTGTGGCCAGGCTGGCGACATTGGCCAGGCACTCACCCGTAGCAGGATTAAGAACGGCGAAGGTGTTGCCATCGCCTGCCGAGACCCAACCCTGAGCGGTCCAGGACTGATCTTTTGCCAGGCTGGGATCCTTCAGTTTGCTAATCAATGATGCCGCGATATTGTTCATTATGCTGAACCTGTTTCTCTTATAGTGAACTTGATAGAATTATAGGAGCCGAAAAATCGCGTCGTCAACGAATCGGCTTACGGGTTTACCCGTAGAACATCAGTCACCGTATTTTTTGTTTTGGGGCATTTGAAGGCACAATGTAGAGTTGGCATCCCGACAGCAAATCTGGCCTAATTCAGGGCCTGTACGCCTGGTCTGTGGGCTGATTGCCCTATGAGATGCTTCTGGCTGTGCTGACAGAACCCTGCCCCTGTTCCCAGAGTTCAGCCCTGTCCATCCGGGCTTATTGGACTTCCTGTGTGTCGTTATGGAGTTAGTCGTAGTGGAAGAGAAGAAACTGGTTCCGGCTGTAGTACGTGCAGTCACCGTACTGGACGAATTGGCGGCCTCGCCGGAGCCCCTGTCATTTACGGACCTGGTCAAACGCCTGGGTATGCCCAAAAGTTCCTTGTATGGTCTGTGCACCACCTTGCTGGATCTGCGCCTGATCCGTAAGCTGGAAAATGGCAGTTTCACCCTGGGTACACACGTGATGGGCTGGGCCAATGCCTTCCTGTCTCAGCTGGATCTGACGCAGGAGTTTTTTGCCGCTTGGGACGATATGCGCGTCCTGCCTGAAGAGACCATCACCCTGTCCATTCTGGATGGCGAAGACGTGGTCTACATTGCCTGCCGCAACGGAACCCGCCCGCTGGGTTTCACCTTCCGTGCGGGGATGCGCTTGCCTGCGGTCTATACCGCTACCGGCAAAGCCATGCTCAGCACCTTGCCGGGATCGGAGCTGGAGCAGGCCTTGAATCACCCCTGGCCCGAACCGCTTACCGTGCATGGCCCGCGCAGCAAGGAAGACTTGATGGTGGAATTGAACGATGTGCAGCGCCTGGGATACTCCGTGGACGCCTGTGGCGTACGCGACGGTATGCACTGCTTTGGAGCTGCCGTGTTTGACTCCAATAACCGCGCTGCCGTGGCCGGAGTGGCCGTCAGCTTGCTGACCCAGGAAGCCGATGAAGCAGCCCAGCGCCGTGCCGGTGAAGCCATGCGCAAGCTGGCTAATCGCCTGTCAGAACGCCTGGGGGCGTCGCGCAAGGCATAAGCTTTTTCCAGCCTGCACAGCACGTTATAAAAACAAGGGGCGGCATCAGCAGCCCCTTTTTGTTTGAATTATTTCTTGATCCAGAAGGCGGTAGCGGCATTTACCCTGAAGTTTGTTTATAAAGCGCAGGCCTATGAACCCTGACCTGGACTGTCACCCCCGCCAGGCCTTGCAAGAAAACCAGTAAATCGCAGGAGCTGCGCTACCTTCCTGCCTGCTTGCCTGCCTGCCTGCTTGCTTACTTGCTTACTTGCTTGCCAACATCCAACCATCTTCCCTGCTTTCTATTTCCCAGCGATCGGCCCGCAAACGGTAAACTGTCGCTAAATCCTTTATTTTGCAGTCCTTTTTGATGTCACCCATCGTGCCCCATACCTCTTTCAGTACCCTTCCCCTTCTGCCCGCCTTGCTTGAAACCCTGGATAGCCTGGGTTTTGAAAAAATGACGGCCATTCAGGAACAAAGCCTGCCCTTGATTCTGCAAGGCCGCGACCTGATCGCCCAAGCCAAGACCGGCAGCGGCAAAACCGCCGCGTTTGGCCTGGGTCTGTTGCAAACCCTCAACCCCAGCAAGCTGACTCCGCAAGCCCTGGTGATCTGCCCCACGCGCGAGCTGGCCGATCAGGTCACCACGGAACTGCGTCGTCTGGCCCGCCAGATTCCTAACGTGCGCATGCTGACTTTGTGCGGTGGTGTGCCTTCGCGTCCGCAAACCGAAGCCTTGCGCAACGGTGCGCACGTGGTGGTGGGAACGCCGGGCCGTATTCAGGACCATCTGGAGCGCGGCAATCTGGACTTGTCCGCCCTGAAAACATTGGTCCTGGACGAAGCCGACCGCATGGTGGATATGGGCTTTCACGATGACATCGTGGCCATTGCCTCGCACTGCCCACCCCGCCGTCAAACCCTGCTGTTCTCCGCCACTTATCCGGAAAATATCCGCAAGCTCAGCGCCCGCTTTCTGAAAAACCCTGCAGAAGTCAAAGTGGAAGCGCTGCACGATGCCAGCCAGATCGAACAGATCTTTTATGAAGTTCACCCTGAGCAACGTCTATCTGCCGTGGTGACCCTGCTGGAGCACTTCCGCCCCGCCTCTACCCTGATTTTCTGCAACACCAAGATGCGTTGCCAGGAAGTGGTGGAAGAACTGCAATCCGAAGGCATCCAGGCCCTGGCTCTGACCGGCGACCTGGAACAACGTGATCGCGACGAGATTCTGGTGCAGTTCTCCAACCAGAGCTGTGCCGTGCTGGTCGCGACCGATGTGGCGTCACGCGGTTTGGACATTCAGAATCTGGGGGCCGTCATCAACGTAGACGTCACCAAAGACAGCGAAGTGCATATCCATCGCGTGGGTCGGGTCGGCCGGGGTGATCAGAAAGGCCTGGCCCTGAATCTGGTCTCGCGCAGCGAGCAGCGCTGGGTGAAGTTGATCGAGGAGTTCCAGGGCAGCGAAGTGAAATGGAGCAATCTGAAAGGCTTGCGCCCTCAGTCCAAAGAGCCGCTGCGCGCCCCCATGATGACGCTGGAAATTCAGGGTGGCAAAAAAGACAAGCTGCGCCCCGGCGACCTGCTTGGTGCCCTGACCCGCGATGTGGGCCTGAAAGGCGAGCAGGTTGGCAAGATTGCGATTACCGATGCCCGTTCCTACGTGGCGCTGGACCGCAAGATTGCACGTCAATACTTTGACCGCATTGCCAACGCCAACATCAAAGGCCGACGCTTTCGCATGCGCTTTGTAGAAGATAAATAAATAGGACAGCGACAGTCCCTGAACCAAGGACCGGCAACGCCAGCACCATAACCTATTGGAAGCAATAGCCAGTGCCGTTGCCGAGTCTGCAAGCAGCAGCTCGTGCCATACCAGGCAGTTATTAGCTTAGGCAGCTAATTTTCAAAATAAATGCCGCAGCCAAAAAAAATATATAAACTACCTTTCAAGCCCAAAAGCGCCGCACGCTCCCACCGGAGCACACTAAAGCACACCCATATCCAATTTTAAAAAAGAGACAGAAGCCTGGAATCATTAGCCAATTAACAAGCTATAAGCAAAAGGAACAGCCATGAGCATCCACGTTTTTTCTGCAACCGCAACGTTAATAGACCAACTAAAGATTGAATGCACTTCCAGGGATTTTTCCATTGTTCTGGATGAACCCGGCAAGAGAGATAATGGCAGCGGCGGGATGACTCCCCTGGAGGCCCTGCTTTCAGCAATTGGCGCCTGTAAATGCATTGCTGCAAAAAGCTTTGCAAAGAGTCAAAAAATTGACTTAATCGACATCAAAATCGAGATGGACGGTGAAATAGACACAGATGGCTTCTACGGGATCAATAAAGAGGCCAAAATGGGATTTCATAAAATTACGTGCAAATACTATATCCAGGCCAATAACAATGATGAAGAAATAGAAGAATTCGTCAATTTCATTGAAAGAACCTGCCCAGTTCTGGACACAATAATAAATACGCCTGAACTGTCAAACGAGATCCACATTATCAAACAGTAAGATAGAGCCCGTATTTTTGAAAAACGCCCTCGCCTGTATGTGCAACTACATACAGGCGATTTTGCTGGGAGCCAGTTTCAAATGACTGGCAGCCGAGGGGCCCGAACCGTGCCAGCGAGCCAGCTCCCGTATACGTTCTATCAGGCTGACCGCGGCCTCGCTCATGCAGCCTGTATCTCGTGGATAGGCCATCAATAATTCACAGCGCGGGCCGCCACCGATCAAGGGGCGCGACACCACATTCTTGGGCATGAAGTATTCCGCGTAGGTAGGCAGCAAGGTATAACCCAGGCCAGCAGCGACCAGATTAATACTCATCAGGGGGTTGGCCGAGTTATAGGTGTGCTCGGGCACCACTTTATGATGAGCCAGATAGCGGGCCAGCACATCGTGCATGGAGCGGCCATAGGAACGATCCACCGCAATCATGGGCAAGCGATTCAGGCGTGCCGGCGGGATCAGACTATAAGCCTCCAGGCTATGCCCCTGAGGCAGATACACTCGCAAGGGCTCATCCAGCACCACTTCGCTGAACACATTGGTGGCGCGCACCGGGCCGCGCATGAATCCCAGGTCCAGCTCGCCACGCGCCAGGGCTCCCTCCTGCTCATTGGAAGTCAGGCTGCGCAACACTACATCGACCTGAGGAAAGGCTGCACGAAAAGCGGGCAGCACTGCTGGAAAGATACGCACCTCGGCCGCGGGCACAAAGCCTATCGTCAGCACTTCCCGCGCCTGCGAGGCGGCCTTGCCGGCCCGCTGTACGGCCTCCTCCACCTTGTGCAGGATCTCGCGCGCGTCATCCAGAAAAATCACACCTGCTTCGGTCAATTCGACTTTACGGCGCGTGCGGTTCAGCAAGGGATAACCGATCTCTTCTTCCAGATTTCGGATCTGCTCGCTCAAGGAGGGTTGAGAGGTATACAGCCGCTCGGCAGCACGGGTGAAATTCAACTCTTCCGCGACTGCAACGAAGTAACGCAAGTGTCGCAACTCCAAGTTTGTCTCCTGTCAAATTGATCGTTCCCTGCCCGGAACGTACCCGCACAGCGTTGGACGCAGCCTGCTGTGAGGACCAAAACAAGCCTTTCTTTTAGGCACTATTGTCGCCGCTCCCACGCCCTGAAAAGCAGACCCAATCTTCAATGCTGCAGCGCAGCAATCATAGCTAGCGTAAACCCTAGGTGTCGCCAAAGCCGCATCAATACTGGCCTGAACCCGAAACCCACATGTAAGCAAGGGGTTTTAGAGGGACTTATCGGGTTTGCCGATCACCCGATCTAAAGCAAGTATTGGTCGGATTCATTTCAAGCTTCTACATTTTGCCGCTAGCGACAAAAACCTGTTTTGCAAAAGCACGCATTGCAATAGCGAGGAGCAAACGATGGGAATCAACCCTGAAAAAATCGAAGCCTTGGTCGATGCACGTAATGGACGCGTCACCCCCTCCATTTACACCGACCCGGATATTTATGAGCTGGAGCTGGAGCGCATCTTTGGCCGCACCTGGCTGTTCTTGTGCCACACCAGCCAGATTCCCAAAGCGGGAGACTTCTTCAATACCTATATGGGCGAGGACCCGATCATCGTGGTTCGTCAGAAAGACGGCTCGATCAAGGCCTTTCTGAACCAATGCCGACACCGCTCCATGCGCGTGTCTTATGCAGACTCGGGCAATACCAAAGCCTTTACCTGTCCCTACCACGGCTGGAGCTACGGCACCAACGGCGATCTGGTGGATGTACCGCTGGAGCCTCGCGCTTATCCGCAAGGCTTGTGCAAGGAAAAGTGGGGCCTGCAGGAAGTAACCCGCGTCAAAGTATACAAAGGCCTGGTCTTTGGCAATTGGGACGCCACAGCGCCTGATCTGGGAGAGTACATGGGCGACATTGCCTGGTACCTGGACGGTGTGCTGGACCGACGCGAAGGCGGCACTGAAATCATCGGTGGTGTTCAGAAATGGACCATCGAATGCAACTGGAAATTCCCCGCCGAACAGTTTGCCTCCGACCAGTATCACGCCCTGTTCTCGCACGCCTCTGCCGTGCAAGTGCTGGGCCAGAAACCCGGTGACGAGGACAAGGCTCTGGGCGCCGGACAAACCGCACGCCCGGTTTGGGAAACCGCCAAGGACGCCGTCCAGTACGGCCAGCGCGGCCATGGCAGTGGCTTCTTCTTTACCGAGCAGCCTGACGCCAACGTGTGGGTGGACGGTGAAGTCTCCCAGTACTTCCGCGACACCTATGCCGAAGCCCACGAGCGCCTGGGTGAAGTCCGCGCCCTGCGCCTGGCCGGTCACAACAATATGTTCCCTACCCTGAGCTGGTTGAACGGCACCGCCACACTACGCGTCTGGCATCCCCGTGGCCCCAATCAGGTAGAAGTCTGGGCCTTTTGCATTGCCGATGCAGCCGCTCCCGACGATGTAAAAGCCGCCTTCGAGCGCAGCGCTACCCGCGCCTTCGGTCCCGCCGGTTTCCTGGAACAGGACGACTCCGAGAACTGGGCTGAAATCCAGAAAATCCTGCGTGGCAAACGCGCTCGCGGCACGCAACTGTGCATGGAAATGGGCTTGGGTAACGAAGGGCTGCGCAGCGATGGCGTACCCGGTGTGACCAATTACATCTTCTCCGAGACCGCCGCCCGTGGCCTGTACAAGTACTGGGCCGACCTGATGGTGTCCGAAACCTGGGATGAAGTACTGGAACGCAGCCGTGCCTACGAAGAGGAGCTGGTGAAATGAGCGCCGTCATTCAAGAGCCGACTCAAGCGGCCATCGTCGACATGCAGTTGTATCACGAGATTGCCGACTTTTTGTACCAGGAAGCCGAACTGCTGGATGACTGGCAGTTCCGTGACTGGCTGGACCTGCTGTCCGAGGATGTGCACTACCACATGCGCAGCACGACCAATGCGCAAACCCGCGATCGTCGGCGCAGTGTGCAGCCACCGAGCACCTGGATCTTCAACGACAACAAGTTCCAGCTGGAGCGCCGCGTCGCACGTTTGGAAACCGGCATGGCCTGGGCGGAAGAGCCACCCTCCCGCACCCGTCACTTTGTGAGCAATCTGCGTATCCGCCCAACGAGCGATGGCCAGGGCTACGAGATCCGCAGCAACTACATCCTGTACCGCGCTCAGAAAGAACGGGATGAGACCTGGTATGCCGGCAAACGCATTGATTGCGTGCGCCGCAGCGACAACCGCTTTGGTTGGGAGCTGTACGAACGCGAAATCGTTCTGGATCAGGTCGTCATTACCTCCCACAACTTAAGCGTTCTGTTCTGAACCCGCTTATTTTCCGATGTTGATTGATATGACCCACATTACTGCATGTGAAACCGGTGCGCTGGCCGATGGCGAAGCACTGAAGATAGACACCCCCGAGCGCCAGATCGCCTTGTTCAATATCGCTGGCACCTTCTACGCCACGGACGACCGCTGTACCCACGGCAACGCGTCCATGTCCGAAGGCTATGTCGAGGACGACGGCACCGTGGAGTGCCCCTTGCACGCTGCCCGCTTCTGTCTGAAAACGGGCGCGGCACTGTGCCAGCCCGCCACGGAAGCGCTGCGTACCTATCCGGTCATCATCAGCGAAGGCATGGTCTATATCGATCTGGAGGCCCAGGCATGAAAGGCTGGCTTGAAAACGAAGTCGCACTGATCACCGGAGGCGGCTCCGGCCTGGGCCTGGCTCTGGTGGAGCGCTTTTTGAAAGAAGGGGCCAAGGTGGCCGTGCTGGAACGCTCGGCAGAAAAATGCGCCCAGCTGGAGCAGCACTTTGAAGGCAAGGTGCTGGCCATCCAGGGCGATGTGTGCAGCGCGGCCGACAATCAAAAGGCCGTGGATGCCACAGTGGCCCGCTTTGGCAAGCTGGACTGCTTTATTGGCAATGCGGCCGTCTGGGATCACGGCGCACGCCTGATCAACACCAGCATGGAGCAATTGGACAAAGGCTTTGATGAGCTGTTTGCCATCAACGTCAAAGGCTATCTGCTTGGGGCCAAAGCGGCTGCCGCCGAGCTGGTGAAATCCTGCGGCAGCATGATCTTTACCTTGAGCAACTCCGCCTTCTACGCCGAAGGCGGTGGCCCTTTGTACACCGCCAGCAAGCACGCGGCGGTCGGTCTGATCCGTGAACTGGCATTCGAGCTGGCCCCCAAGGTACGCGTCAATGGCGTGGGCCCTTGCGGCATGAAAACCGATCTGCGCGGACCGCAGGCTTTGGGTCAGCAAGACACCCGCATCATGGACTCACGCTCGCCCGATGCAATCAAGGCCATCCTGCCCCTGCAGTTCTTCCCCGAACCGGAAGAATTTACCGGCCCCTTTGTGCTGCTGGCATCACGCCAGAACAACCAGACGCTGACCGGCGTCATGATCAATGCTGATGCGGGCCTGGGTATCCGGGGCATCCGCAATGTGGCTGGCGGTCTGGAGCTGTGATGCAAGCCCCCCATATCCTCATTATTGGAGCTGGGCAGGCCGGCACCACAGCAGCCGCTGAACTGCGCAGCCGTGGCTTTCAAGGCTCGATCACGCTGGTCGGTGATGAGCCTCATCTGCCCTATGAGCGTCCGCCGCTGTCCAAGGACGCCTTGCTCAACCCCGAACAGGCCCAACTGACACTGCACCCCGCAAGTTTCTACCAGGAACAGAATATCGATCTGAGACTGGGCGTACGTGCTGTAGCCATTGATGCTCAAGCTCGTCAGGTCAGCCTGTCCAATGGCGACAGCCTGCATTACGACTCGCTGCTGCTGGCCACCGGTGCGCAGGCCCGACGCCTGCCCGAACTGGATGCCTTGGGTTCTGTATCGCATGTGCTGCGCACCCTGGACGATGCCCATCGCATTCGCGCCCAGATCAAACCCGGTAGTCATGCACTGCTGGTAGGGGCTGGCGTGATTGGTCTGGAGCTGGCCTCCAGCCTGGTCGCCATGGGCGCAACTGTCGAGCTGATCGACCCGGCCACCCGCATCATGTCGCGCAATGCTCCCGAAGTCTTGAGCGATTACTTGCTCGGCGTCCATCAAGCGCGCGGCGTCCACGTTCATCTGGGCACCCATGTCGAGCATGCAAGCCTTGAAGCTGAACAAAAAATTGCTTTGACACTCAGCAACGGCAAGACGCTGCAGGGTGATCTGCTGATTTACGGCGTAGGCGTCACCATAGACACCTGCCTGGCTGACAGTGCCGGGCTAAATACCGAGCAAGGCGCCGTGGTCATTGATGAGCATGGCCGCAGTTCCTGCCCAGGCATTTATGCCGCCGGCGACACCACCGTTCAGATCGGACTGGATGGCCGCTGGCAGCGGCAGGAAACCTGGGAGAACGCCAACCGCCAGGCCGTGATGGCTGTGTGCCACATGCTGAACCAGGAACCCGCCAAAGCCACTCCCTCCTGGTTCTGGACTGATCAATGCGACCTGAATATTCAATTCGCCGGGGAGATGCAGGCGGCTCATTGGGTCCTGCGTGGCTCACTGGAGCAAACGCCCTTTGTGCTGATCGGCCTGGACCCGGAAGGTGCCATCTGTGGCGCCATCACCGTCAACCAAGGTCGCGACATGCGTCCCTTGAAGGAATTGATTGAACAAAGAGCCATCTTGCCATTGGAGGTCTGGGCCGATACCACCCAGGCCCTGCGCAATCTGGCCAAACAGGGGGCGAGCCTTGCGCTTGCCGCACAAGCCGCGGCTCCATGCGTCGCGGCCCCTTCACACTCATAAAACAGGAGACCGGGATGCAGGCACATCTGGAGTGCTTATCACACACCCCCTTGCTGGGTCATCACGACCCGGCACAGGCCGTGCTGGACGAAGTCTTTGCAGTACAAAAAGCCGCCCGCGAGCGCATTGCCGCCTTCAAACCGGATTTGATCGTGCTGTTCACGCCCGATCACTTCAATGGTTTTTTCTATAACGTCATGCCCAGCTTTTGCATCGGCACAGGCGCCCATGCGATTGGGGATTTTGGCAGTCTGGCCGGGCGCTTGAACGTGCCCTTTGAGCTGGCTACCGACTGCGCCACCCATGTCATCAATAGCGGTGTGGATGTGGCGATTTCACACGATATGCAGGTCGATCACGGTGCTGCCTATCCGCTGGAGCATCTGGTAGGCAGCCTGGATCAGTACCCGGTTATTCCGGTGTTCATCAACTCGGTAGCGGCCCCCCTGCCCACGTTCAAGCGTGCACGCCTGCTGGGTGAAGCCATCGGTCAATGGGCCCGTTCTACCGGAAAACGCGTGCTGTGGCTGGGTTCCGGCGGGCTGTCACATCAGCCCCCCGTGCCCGTTTACGCCGAAGCGCCCGAGCCCGTGCGCCGCTCTCTGGATGGCGAAGGCTACACCCTGTCGCCCGAAGCCCGTGCCGCTCGCACCCAGCGCACGATTGATGCTGGCAAGGCTTTCACCCAGGACCCCTCGGTGTTGCATCCGCTTAACCCCGAGTGGGACCAGAACTTTCTGGATCTGCTGCAAACGCAGCGCTATGCCCAGCTCGATGAGGTCGCCAACGACGAGGTCTCCGCCCTGGCAGGCCGCAGCGCCCACGAAGTCAAAACCTGGGTAGCCGCCTTTGCCGGACTGTCGGCCTATGGCCCTTACGAAGCAGGCCATCGCTACTACCGCGAAATTCCCGAGTGGATTGCCGGTTTTGGCGGCTTGTCCGCCCATCCCAGCAAGAACTGAAATCCACCACAACAAAACATCAGGAGATTGTCATGAGTCTTAATGAAGCTGATTACAGCCGTTTCGCGACCGTGGTCGAGGAAGGCAAGGAACTGCGCATTCACTACAACGATCTGGGCCAGGGCGAACAGACCGTCGTCATGCTGCACGGCTCGGGCCCCGGTGCAACCGGTTGGGCCAACTTCAACCGCAATATCGAACCCCTGACCCAGGCTGGCTATCGCGTCTTGCTGATTGACTGCCCCGGCTGGGGCAAGAGCGACTCCATCGTCAACAGCGGTTCGCGCTCGGATTTGAATGCCCGTGTCGTCAAAAGCATCATCGACCAGTTAGGCATAGCCAAGATTCACATGCTGGGCAACTCCATGGGCGGACATAGCTCGGTGGCCTTTGCCCTGACCTGGCCCGAACGCGTGGCCAAACTGGTTCTGATGGGCGGCGGCACAGGTGGCATGAGCCTGTTCACCCCCATGCCCAGCGAAGGCATCAAGCTGCTGAACGGCCTGTACCGCGAACCTACGCTGGAAAACCTGAAGCGCTTTAACAATGTCTTTGTGTTCGATGCCAGCGTTCTGACCGAAGAGCTGCTGCAAGCCCGTCTGAACAATATGCTCAGCCGCAAGGATCATCTGGAAAACTTCCTGAAATCCCTGGAAGCCAACCCGCGCCAGTTCCCCGACTTCAGCCCGCGCCTGCCCGGCATCACCGCCCCCACCCTGATCATCTGGGGCCGTCAGGACCGTGTCGTTCCTTTTGACACCGGCCTGCGCTTGCTGGCGGGTATCCCGAACTCCGAGCTGCACGTCTACAACCAATGCGGCCACTGGGCGCAATGGGAACACGCCGAGAAGTTCAACCAGCTGGTGCTGGACTTCCTGGAGCGTTGAGATGAGCGAATCATCCATTGAACTGCTGGACACGCTGGCTGCCCGCCTGCGCCAGGCCGAACACAGCGGTCAGGCCATTGAACCGATCCGCGCTCTGATCGGTGAAGACAATGCCCAGGCCGCCTATGACATCCAGCGTATCAATATTGCTCGTGGCGTAGCGCAGGGACGCCGCCTGACGGGCCGCAAGATCGGCCTGACCAACCCCAAGGTGCAAAAGCAGTTGGGCGTGGACCAGCCCGACTTCGGCGCCCTGTTTGCCGACATGGCCTATGGCGATGGCGACACCGTCCCCTTCGAACGTGTATTGCAGCCCAAGATCGAGGCCGAAATCGCCCTGATTCTGGAGCGCGACCTGCCCCACGCCGACACCAGCTTTGCGGATGTCGCCACCGCCGTAGGCTGGGTCATGCCTTCTTTGGAAATTGTGGGCAGCCGCATCGAAAACTGGGACATCCGCTTTGTCGATACCGTGGCCGACAACGCCTCCAGCGGCCTGTATGTGCTGGGCGGACCCGCCCGTCGCCTGGATGGTCTGGACCTGCGCGCCGCCCGCATGACGCTGCTGCGTAACGGCGAAGCGGCCTCCAGCGGCAGTGGTGCCGAGTGCCTGGGCCACCCCTTTAATGCAGCCGCCTGGCTGGCCCGCACCCTGGCCGAACTGGGTGATCCGCTCAAGGCCGGGGATGTCATTCTGACCGGCGCTCTGGGCCCCATGGCGCCGGTGGCCAGCGGCGATCACTTTGAAGCCGTGATCGAGGGCATAGGCTCGGTATCGGTCACCTTCAGCGCAGGCTAAGTCCTCTTTGTTCGGAGTAACACACATGACAAACCCCAAAATTGCCGTCGCCATTATTGGCTCGGGCAATATCGGCACCGACCTGATGATCAAGGTACTGCGCCAAAGCAAATACCTGAGCATGGGTGCCATGGTCGGTATCGACCCCAGCTCGGACGGCCTGGCCCGTGCAGCCCGGCTGGGCGTGCCCACCACCCATGAAGGTATTGAAGGGCTGTTGAAGCTGCCCAACTTCCAGGACATTCGTATTGTGTTCGATGCCACCAGTGCCGGGGCCCATGCCCGCCACAATGCGCTGCTGCAAGAACACGGCATCAAGGTGATTGACCTGACGCCTGCCGCCATTGGCCCGTACACCGTGCCCGTGGTGAACCTGGAAGACAATCTGGACGCGCCCAACATCAATATGGTGACCTGCGGCGGACAGGCCACCGTGCCCATCATCGCGGCCATCTCGCAAGTCACCCCCGTGCACTATGCGGAAATCATTGCCTCCATCTCGTCCGAATCCGCAGGTCCCGGCACACGCGCCAATATCGACGAGTTCACGGAAACCACCAGCAAAGCCATGCAAGTGGTAGGCGGCGCACAGGTAGGCAAAGCCATTATTGTGCTGAACCCGGCCGAGCCCCCGCTCCTGATGCGCGACACCATCTACACCCTGACTGATCCGGGCAAAGAGGCTGAAATCGAGCAATCGGTTGAAGCTATGGCAGCCCAGGTTCAGGCCTATGTGCCCGGCTATCGCCTCAAGCAAAAAGTGCAATTTGACCTGATCCGGGAAGACCAGCCCATCAATGTGCCCGGTCTGGGCTTGCGCTCCGGTCTGAAAACGTCGGTCTTTATCGAGGTGGAAGGTGCGGCCCATTATCTGCCCGCTTACGCAGGCAATCTGGACATCATGACCAGCACCGCCCTGGCCTGTGCCGAGCGTCTGGCACAAACCCGCTTGCTGACGCAGGCCGCATGATTAGCAAGGACACGAACATGGCACACGATTCACAAAAAAAGCTTTTTATTTCCGATGTGACCTTGCGCGACGGCAGCCACGCCGTGCGTCACCAGTACAGCGTGCAGAACGCCATCGACATTGCCCGTGCCCTGGACCAGGCCAAGGTGGACTCGATTGAAGTGGCCCACGGTGACGGGCTGTGCGGCTCCAGCTTCAACTACGGCTTTGGGGCGCACTCTGATCTGGAGTGGATCGAGGCAGTGGCCTCGGTCGTGCAGCACGCCAAGATTGCCACCTTGCTGCTGCCGGGCATTGGCACCATTCATGATCTGAAAGCCGCCTACGACGCCGGCGCACGCATCGTACGCGTTGCCACGCACTGTACGGAAGCGGACGTCAGCAAGCAGTACATCGAATACGCCCGCTCGCTGGGCATGGATGCCGCCGGCTTTTTGATGATGAGCCACATGACCAGTCCGCAGCATCTGGCCGAACAGGCCAAGCTGATGGAAAGCTACGGGGCAACCTGCTGCTATGTGGTGGACTCGGGCGGTGCCTTGAACATGAACGATGTGCGCGAACGCTTCCGGGCCTTCAAGGATGTACTCAAGCCTGAAACCCAGACCGGCATTCACGCCCACCACAACCTGTCCCTGGGCGTGGCCAACAGCATTGTGGCCGTTGAAGAAGGCTGCGACCGCATTGATGCCAGCCTGGCAGGCATGGGCGCAGGTGCCGGCAATGCACCGCTGGAAGTCTTTATTGCGGCTGCCGAGCGCATGGGCTGGAACCATGGCACCGATCTGTACACCCTGATGGATGCCGCCGACGACATTGTGCGCCCCCTGCAGGATCGCCCGGTCCGTGTAGACCGTGAAACCCTGGCCCTGGGTTACGCCGGTGTCTACAGCAGCTTCTTGCGCCACAGCGAAGCCGCAGCCAACAAGTACGGGCTGAAAGTCGTGGACATTCTGGTCGAACTGGGCAAACGCCGCATGGTGGGCGGACAGGAAGACATGATCGTGGACGTGGCCCTGGACTTGCTGCAGCGCCAAGGCGCCACAGCCTGATTCCGAGACTCTAAAAAAAAGTTCTACCCCCGCTCAGCGCTGCCTTGCCGCGCAGTGAGCGGGTTTCTGCACCCTGAATTCGGGGCGGGCAGGGGGCAGAAGCAACAAGAAAAACGTCCCGGTCAACCGAGGAGACATAGCAATGACACATACTCAAGGCCGCAGACATGCGGTCATTACCGTGGCGATCTGCTTTCTGATCGCCGTTATCGAAGGCATGGACATCCAGGCCGCTGGTATTGCCGTGAAAGGCGTAGCAGCAGAGTTTGGTCTGGATAAAACCTACCAAGGTTATTTTCTAAGTGCGGGCATTCTGGGACTGCTACCCGGTTCGCTGATGGGCGGGCGCTGGGCCGATAAATACGGTCGCAAGGCCGTGCTGATTGCCTCGGTCGCCATCTTTGCCCTGTTTACCTTGTTCACTGCCTGGGTCAATAGCCTGGCCATCCTGTTGATGGTGCGCTTTCTGGCTGGAGCCGGTCTGGGCGCGGCCATGCCCAATCTGATTACGCTGGCTGCCGAATCCGTCAAACCAGAACACCGTGCCCGTGCAGTGGGCATGATGTATGCCGGCATGCCTGTTGGGGCCGCCATTCTGTCACTGGTCGCTGCCTCCAACTTTGGTGAAAACTGGAAAAACATCTTCTATCTGGGCGGCCTGCTCCCCCTGCTGGTTATTCCTGTCATGGTATGGTTCCTGCCCGAATCACGCGAGTTCCTGCAGGCTCGACAAAGCCCTGCTGTCGTTCAAGGGCGCTTCCAGGATCTGTTCAGCAATGGTCTGGCCACCCGCACCCTGCTCTTGTGGGTCAGCTATTTTTTCACGCTGATGGTGGTCTACCTGATGCTGAGCTGGCTTCCCTCCCTGTTCCAGGAGCTGGGCTTTAGCCGCAAGCAAGGCAGCACAGCCCAATTCTGGTTCATGGTCAGCGCAACCGTGGGCACCGTCTTGTTAGGGTATCTGACCGACCGCTGGCACAAAACCCTGGTTATTGCACTGATGTACGGCGGTATTCTGGCTGGTTTGTTAAGCCTGAACGCCGCATCCGGCCTGACGCAGATGTATTGGGCTGCCGCACTGACGGGTGCGTTTGTGATTGGTTGCCAGGGCGTCTTGTATGCCTTTGGCGGTATTGTCTACCCTACTTCCGTACGTGCCACTGGCGTCGGCACCGCTGCAGCCGTTGGCCGTATCGGCGCAACGCTGGGTCCAACCCTTGCAGGCATGTTGCTTAGCCAGGGGTATGGAGCCGCTGGCGTCATCAGCTCGGCAATTCCCTGCATTATTGTTTCAGCCTTGTGCATGCTGCTGGTAGTCCGTCAGATCAGTCAGGAGCAGGCAAGAGCATCCGGCAGCCCCGCCCTGCCAGCCGCTGGAAAAGCTTGAGAACAGAACCAATTGCAGCTTGGAATCCAGCTGCAACCTGAACACCAGCCCTCCTGGAGTCAGCCCTTGCATCAAGGGCTGCGTTCTACCTGGAAGACGCACCCCACACATACGTAGCTCCCCAAGCTTGAATTCGTCTTCAGGCTTGGGGGCTGCTCGGGGGGACTGCCCCCCTTTTTCAGCGATTTCCGTCTGTGCAATCCACCTGGCCTCACTGGTGGCAATCCCCGACAAGAATGAAAACAAGAATAAAGAATGGCGGGATACAATGGCCGGCTGCTATTTGGCAGCCGAGATTTTTATAGCCAGGCTTGGCGCTGCAGCAGAAAACAACAAGGTGCCTGGCCCTGCACGGAAACACGGATGATGGACACAGTAATTCTTCTTCTGGTCGCCGCAATAGCCCTGCACTTTGTGCGGGCACGGTATCAACGCGGACGCATTATCTTGCTGGGTCGCCACTTGAGCAGCTTCCAGCTGGAACGCCATATGGAAACGCTGACGGAAGGCTATACCCGCGCGATTGGCGAACAGGACCCCTCGCGCCAACTGCAGGTGTTGGAGATGTTTGCCCAGACCGAAAACGCGGTAGCCACCCAGATTCAATCTCTGGCCGACCTTCTGCAAAAAGAACCAGCAGAAAACACCCGAGTAGGCATGCTGCCCTTTTGCGTGCCCTATGCCGAACGCATCATCCCCTCCATGACGCGCGACTTCCGCCAGCTATTGCAGATTCATGCTGCCGGGCTGCGTCATATGGTGGACAACCCCGAACAGCTGGACCCAAAAAGCCGGGCCTTTCATCTGTCCGCCGAGCTATACCTGTTTCAACACAGCTGCCACTGGTTCTGCAAATCCCGAACAGTGGCAGATGCACGCCTGCTGGCACGCCATAAGGTGACACATCAAAAGGTGCTGGAGTCCGTGTCCACCCAAACCCGCAATGCCTATTTACGCTGGCAGGAACCCGCTACCAGCAAATAAAAAAAGCGGAGCCCCTTGGCTCCGCTTTTTTCTTCCTGCATATCAGGGATACACAATCACAAAAGTTGCAGCCGCTTCCAAAGGCCCCGGTCTGACATCTGATTCGGTTTTATTGGGCAGCCGTACATACTGAGCGGTAAAACCGGTAGACAGTACAGCACCATCCGTCAGGGCCGGCCCTACAGAAGGCGCATAACGCGACGGCACCCAGGAGCCTGAAGGCGCAGGACCAAAAGGCAGGGGGTCAGATTCACCGCGATGAAACAAACGTATCCCGACTGCCGGGTTGCTTGAGAGCAAATAATTTTTATTCGTTGCACTATCCCTGGTGTCGGTGAAATAGATATTCAGTTTGGTGTCTTTGGTACAACCCGTTCCCTCAATCAAGAAATGGGCTTGCCCTGACGCACCTGAAGAGCGACTTGCACCTGCAGGCACAATCTGACCGGGATCAACGGGTCCCAGAACCACATTTTGAGTCAAGGTACTGGTCGAGAACTTACAGCTGGGCAAGGCAGGTTTGGGCAACTCAGGCACTTGCACGGTGCCGGTCAAAGCCGCCATGGGGTCCACGAACCCATTAATACAAAGCTGTGCATTAGCCGTGCCCTTTTGATTGGCTGTCATAACAAGGACTTTATTGGCTTCAGTAAAGGTCAGTTTGCCGCCTTTATATACCTTGTCATCAATAACCACCAGTTCAAAACTGTAGAACTGGGCCAGCGTGTAACTGGCCGTTGTTCGCGCTCGTAGCACAGAAATCCACGGGCTACTGGAAATAATCGTTCCCTGCGGAGCACTTGGTCCGATTGGCGTCAAAGAGACAGTGGAGGCGTACCCCGCCCAGCGAACGACCAAACCCAACCCTGGCATCCCACTCAAGGGAACTGCTTGATAAGCGTTATCCACTATCTGCCCGCTTGCATAGACATCCACTGTTTCGCCGTGGGCAATGGGCATGTAGTACTCAGCATAGGCAGACGTACGCCCTACAATATCGCCATTTTTAAAGACGGTGCCGCTAGGGGCCATACTCCAGCTTGAGCGTGCCGTCAGGTCTCGGGACCTGAAACAGCTCGTTGACTGAGCCTGGACCTGGCCCATCCCGACAAGCAAGGCAATGGGCAGCATCAATGCTTTAGCCCACACGAATCGCTGGCGGGAAAACTCCTGTTTCCTGAATATACGGTTCCACATATCACGCATCTCATTCATCAAAATTCGTTTCCAACCCCTATCGGGGCCAATTAATGATGAAATTTTAAAAGCGCAGTCTATTCAATTATTTAAGATTATTCCTAGAGTTATTTTTCCGCTCTTAATTGATACTCAAACCCAATCAAGCTTAATCGTCAAGAATTGCAAACCAAGCAAACAAGCCACTTGACAGAACAAAACAATTAAAAAAAACATTCTCAATTAATAGGACTGCATTTTAAGAATAGTCCTAAATCTTTTCCCCGATTGATTTCCTAAACTTCAATTGTGCCCAAACAGAGCACACTCCTGGGAACCTTAGAGCGCCCCAAGGCGTACAACAAGGTTGCTTCGTTTGTCCAACAATCGGAAGTCAAATCAATCATGAAAAAGATCCTTTTCGGCCTCACTATCCTTTCCGCTTTTGCTGCTGCCGGTGCTCAAGCCGAATCCACTATCGGTGCCCGCGGCAACATCAACTTTGTAGGCAGCATCAACGCTGACAGTTGCACCGTGCGTTCTCCTGGTGCTTCCAGCTCCGGTGCCAACATGCTGGTCGATATGGGCCCTGTGTCGGCCAAGACTCTGGGTACGGAAGCGACGCCCGCTACCTCCGCAGGCGGCATCACCTCGATCTCCAAGAACATCGATATGCAGATCGAATGTGCCACCGGCACCAAAGTTGAGCTGAAGCTGGCTCCTACCGCGACCTCCGGCAAGGGTATTGCTGTCACTGGCGGCGCCCAGAACGTGCAGATCATGCTGGTCAGCGACCAAACCATTCTGGACTTCACCAGCGGCACCGCCAAGCTGGAAGCTCCTTACGCTGACGGCGCCATCAACATTCCTCTGACCGCCTACTACACCCGCAAGGCCGGTGCTGAAGTTGCTGATGTTGTCGGTGGCCAAGCCAACGCGACCGTTGCCTACGAGCTGTCTTACGAATAAGACTGCCTGAACCTCTGGCGAAGGGTGATCCCTTTCGCCAGAACCAACCCCTCAAGGAGAATGAACCATGTCCATCTTAACTTTCAAGAAACTGGCTTTTGGATGTCTGGCCCTGAGCGCTGCGCTATTGAGCAACCAGGCTCAGGCATCCATCTCCTTGAGCGGTACCCGCCTGATCCTGCCCGAGAAGCAGCAAGAAGCGTCCATTGTGGTTCGCAACGACAATTCGCCCATCCTGGTTCAGTCCTGGCTGGAAACGAATACCGATCACGATCAAGCAGAACTCCCCTTTGCCATTACCCCTGCACTGGTCAAAGTTGCCCCTAACGGCCAGCAAGTGATGCGTGTGCTCTATGCCGGCGGTGACCAGGGCCTGCCTCGTGACCGCGAAACCGTGCTCTGGCTGAACATCCAGGAAATCCCGCAACAAAGTCCCGGAGACAATCAGCTGCAGATAGCCATTCGCCAACGCATCAAATTATTTTTCCGTCCTGACGGCTTGCCCGGTTCGGCCGCCCAGGCCCCTGTCGATTTGCAGTGGTCCGTGGTCAACGCTCAGGGCGCACCTATGCTGGAGATCCACAACCCCAGCGCTTACCACGTGTCCATGTCCACCCTGCGCAATGCCAAAGGCCAGGAAATGGAAGACCCCGGCATGATTGCCCCTGGCCAGACCCGCCGCTTGCCCTTGGGTCGCTCCGGCGCACAAGACACCTTGCAGTTTCGTGCGATCAGCGACTACGGCAGCGCCGATCCCTATGAAGTTCGCCTGAACGGCCAAAGCAAAGTTCAGGCCCGCGCCTTGAGCTCGGACACTCCGTAAGCCGGCGGCACGACCCGCCGCCCACTCCCCGCTTCTCACGTCTGACCCTTTCGGCTACTGGCACCCGGCCAGTAGCAGGAGCCCTTGCACGTCTTCAAATCGTCAATCACGCCCCCTGGGTGCAGAGTCATGTTCACAAAAAACCATCTGTTCTGCCATCGCATTCATCCCATCAGCCGCCAGCCACTGGCCGCGTTGCGGATTGCCTTGCTGCCCTGCATGGTATTTGCAGCTTGTGCTGCCCAGGCTCAGACGACCGCCTCCGTTACCGTTCCCGCTCCCGAAGAAAACAAGACAGAGCCCGTACAAGTTGCTGCTCTGGATAGCGGTGACTCCATGGCATTTAACATGGCCTTCCTGCAAGGCAACGCCTCCACCGCCGACTTGCGCACCCTGCTCTCGAGCAGCAACGTCGCTGAAGGCGTACAGCGCGTGGACCTGTACGTGAACCAGCAGCGTACCGGACGACGCGACATCACCTTCAAACGCAACCCGCGTACGGACGAAAACGAGCCCTGCTTTGACCAGGAGATGCTCGAGCAGATCGGGATTGATCTGAGCAAATTGCCCGCTCCCGTGTCGGCCGAGTCCACCTGCTTGCGTCTGCCCGAAATTGTGCCTGACGCCACCGTGGTCTACGAAAGTGCCCAATTGCGTCTGCTGCTGAGTATCCCGCAGATCTACCTGAGCCCCAGCAAACGCGGTTATGTTGATCCCTCTTTGTGGGACGAAGGCCAGACAGCTGCCTTTGTGAACTACGGTGTCAATGTGCGCCGCGATCAAAGCAAAGGCATGTCCGCCACCAACCACCTGAGTGCAGACCTGCGCCTGGGTGTGAACATCGGCCCCTGGCGCATACGCAACAACTCCTACTACACCTCGGGCACCAATCGTTCCAGCTCCTTTACCAGCCAGAACACTTACGCCCAGCGCGATATCGTGTCCCTGAAAAGCCAGTTGCTGGCCGGGCAGACGTATACCCGCTCGCCCCTGTTTGACAGTGTGCGCTTTATGGGTGCGCAGATGCTCTCGGACGAGGCCATGCGCCCCGACAGCGAGCAGGGCTACGCGCCGGTTATCCGTGGCACGGCCGAAAGCAATGCCACGGTGGAAGTACGCCAGAACGGCTATGTGATCTACACCACCAACGTCGCCCCCGGTCCTTTCGCCATCAGTGACCTGGCGCCCTCGGGCTCGAACGGTGATCTGGAAATCACCATTATCGAAGCCGATGGTTCGCGTCGCATCTTGCGCCAGGCATTCTCTGCACCGCCCTTGATGGTGCGTGAAGGCCGCCTGAGCTATGACATCGCCGCCGGTCAACTGCGCCTGAACGACGAAATGCAGGAGCGTCCCCACTTTGTCAGCGGCTCCATGCTGTATGGCGTCAGCGCCAACACCACCCTGGCCGCCGGGGTGCAGGTCTCCAAAGACTTCAATGCCTATTCCCTGGGGGTCGGCATGAACACCCAGTTGGGTGCGGTCTCGCTGGATGCGACCCGCTCCACCAGTCGTGTCCAGGGCCAGCAATCCCAGGGCACCAGCATGAACCTGCGTTACAACAAGTTCATCGAGGCTACCGGCTCGAACGTGTCCATCAATATGCGTCACGACTTGAGCCGTGGCTATCGCACCCTGTCCGATCACGTCACCGCCACAGAAGCACCAGCGCACTTGCGCCTGTACGGTCAACGTGACTCGCGCCAGCGCATCGATGCCAATATCAGCCAACCTGTAGGCGGTGGCAATCTGTACCTGAGCGCTTCCTACAACAAGAACTGGGAGAACAACTCCTCCAATAGTTTGTCGGTGGGCTACAGCAACCATATCGGCAAGGTGAACTACAACCTGTCGTACACCCGTACCCGTAACCTGCAGTCTTCCTTTGGTCCTTCGCGCTCGCACGACAACGCAGTCATGCTGACCTTGAGTATCCCTCTGGGCAGCGGACCAAATGCGCCACAAAGCTTTACCACGGTCAGCCATGACAATAGTGGCAATGCCGTCCAGGCTGGTGCCAGCGGTCTATTGCCTACCGAGCGCGAGATCAGTTACGCCGTTGCAGGTGGCCGCAGTGCTGCCGGTGAAAGCAGTACCTCGGTCAACGTGGGAACAGCAAGCTCTTTTGCCCGTATGAATGCCGGCTACTCCTATGGCAATCAACACAGCTCCGGCAACTTCTCGGCCAATGGTTCGATTGTGGCGCATAGCGGCGGGGTGAACCTGGGTCAGGCTCTGGGCGAGACCATCATGCTGGCCAAAGTAGAGCCGCCTGTAGCCGGGGTAGGCGTATCCAGCCACGCAGGTGTCAAGACCGGCTCGAACGGCTACGCCATCATCCCCAATGCCACCCCCTACCGCAGCAACCACGTCAGCCTGGATACACGCAACGCCCCGCGCAATGCCGAATTCGACAACGCCGTGCAGCAAATCGTCCCTACCCGCGGTGCGGTTGCCCTGGCTACTTTCAAGGCCGAAGTCGGTTACCGCGTACAGTTTGAATTGCGCGATGAGCAAGGTGCAGCGTTGCCCTTTGGCGCCATGGTGCGGGATGCCGCCGGCCAGCAACTGGGCATGACCGACCCGCGTGGCCGTATCCTGACCATGGTCTCCCCTGAACAAATGCGCGGCTATCTGGATATCAGCCGTAATGGTCAGCTGTGTCGCGCCCGCTACGAGCTGGCCGAACAAGCCGAAAGCCTGAACTATCAGTTGCTTCGCCTGAACTGTGTCAAGCGTGAACCCGATCCCATGCTGCCCGGCGATCTGGCCAAACAAGGCGCAAGCCAGGACGGAACAGTATGAGGCCTGTTCAGCTAAGAGGCAGCCCCATGCGAGAGAACCTGCCCTGCATGCAGGTTCCTCGCTTTCCCAGCGTCTTGCTGGGTGCCTTGTCCTTAATCCTTATCCTGTGTGCCTCCTTGGGCACCGGGGCATATCTGTATGCATCGGCTACGCACCTGATTTCCGAGTATCGTCGGCAACTGAACGGTGCTGCCGACCACGCCCAATTATTTTTTGACCAGCGTGAGGTCCTGCTGCGCGCCGTGGCCGCAGCAGCGGTTTCTCCCGACACCGTGCAGCTCTCGTCCAATAGACAAAACCTGGAAACGCTCGACACCCCGAATAATGGCTCAGCCGATCACTACGTCTTTTTACTGACGCGCCGCCATTGGAATGCCATCCATCGCACAGGCACCTTGCGATACAGCGAGCTGGATCCTGCCCGAGACTACCGTCTGGAGCGCGACGGCCAGCGCCGGTTCTGGGAACCACAGGTGGATGCGCTAGCCACACGCCTGAACACCATCAATAAACAGCCTCACGCCCGGCAAGTTCCCGTGCTCTGGCTACACCAGGACAATGACTCTTTCTCGCAGTTGGTGGCTTACACCCCGATAGACAGAGAAAACCGTCAGGGAGCCTGGTTGGGTCTTGAACTGAACAATATCGACCGCGCCCTGACCTTGACGCCACCACCACCTGGCACGGAATACATTTTGTTCGATATACGCGGGCAAGCTGTTTTGTACAGCAGCTCCCCGCCTGATGCGTCCGAGTTGCGCTGGATTCAGCAGGACTACTTTGGTTTTGACGGCAAAGGCTGGCCCAAACATATCATCCTGAGCAAATCCATTGGGACGGGCGGCCTGCGAGTACTCTACGCCCTGCCCACCAAACAGTTATTGCACGATGGCCGCAATGCCTTGATCACGGCCTTGCTGACCCTCACCGTCTTTACCACCGTTGTTCTGGTCGGCGCTTGCCTGATACGGAGGCGCTTGTTGCTGCCTGCGCGCCAGCAGCAACAAAGCCTGGTCGATAGCGTGTCCTTGAATCGCAAGCTGGTTGCCATGGCTCCTGTCGGCCTGGCCCTGGTCGACGCCCAAGGTGAAGTGGTTTTTCAAGAAAACCTGCAGGCACGCACCTGGATGCAAGGTGATGATCAATGGCGTACACGCTTACCCGGTGAGCATGACCCCAGCACATGCACCGACGTTACCCTGAAGGATGGGCGCAGTGTACGTGTCCATGCCATCAGCTTGCATTACCGCGGACAGCCCGCGGCTCTGTGCTCCATTATTGACGTCACCGCTGAGAAAGCCGAAGAGGCTGCCCTGCGCCACTCCCGCCAACTGGCCGAGAACGCCAATATCGCCAAAACTCAATTCCTGACCACCATGAGTCATGAAATCCGCACGCCCCTGTACGGAATTCTAGGGACGCTGGAGCTCCTGTCTCTTTCCGAAAAGCAGCAACACCCTTCGCCCTATCTGGACACCTTGCGCCGCTCGGCCGAAACACTGTTCCGGGTAGTGGGTGAATCGCTGGACCTGTCTCGTATTGAAGCGGGGCACGTCACCCTGGAACCGCGCGAATTCTGTGCGCAGGAGCAGGTGGATGAAACTATTGCAGCGTTTGCTGCAACCGCACAAAACAAGGGCTTGCTACTGTATTCCATCACCCCTGTCAGGGCCCTGGTTCCCACTATTGGTGATCCCCTGAAGATTCGCCAGATTCTGAGCAACCTGATCAGCAATGCCATCAAGTTCACCACTTCTGGCCATGTGGTGCTGCGTCTGCATACTGAACCCCAGCCGGGCAACCGCCTGTCACTGCGCTTTCAGATTACGGACTCCGGACAGGGCATCAGTGCAGAGGTTCTGCCCAAACTGTTCCTGCCCTATTTCAGCCTTAACGAAGGTGGTGCCAACAAGCAGCCTGGCACGGGTCTGGGCTTGCCCATTTGTCAGCGCCTGGCCAGCCTGATGGGCGGCTCTCTGTCTGTGGTCAGTGAACCGGGCCTCGGCACCAGTATCACGTTCGAAGTGATTCTGCCTGTGGCCTCCCCGCCCGGCACAGCTCCGGCTCCCGAGTCCAAATTGGCATTCCGCCCCGTCTATGTGACTGGAGACATCCCGGAAATCGTCTCCAACGTCAGCAAATGGCTCCGTCATTGGGGTGCCTATGCCCTGCCCTACACCGGGCAAGTCGCCAAACCGGGGGCTGTGCTGGTGCATAGCTGGCCGTCTTTTGCCACCAGTACACCTGAGTGGACAGGCCGCCAGGTCATGGTTCAACCCAATACCCAGACCCAAACCCCTCAAGCCGATAATCCTGACTGCTTCTACACTGCCTCGACCGCCATGGAACACATCATGCAAGCGGTGCAGCAGGCTCAAGCGCTCGATTGCGCGCCTCAGCCGACCAAAGAGACATTAAAACCCTCCGTACGCCCCCAACGTGTACTGGTCGTGGACGACAACCCGGTTAACCGGCAAATTCTTCAGGAGCAATTAACTTTGCTGGGCTGCACGACTCATCTGGAAGCCAGCGGCGAAGCCGCCTCGACACTGGCAAACAAAGATCAATTTGATATTGTGTTTACAGACCTGTTCATGCCCGGCATGGACGGCTACTCTCTGGCCCGCGCCTTGCGTTCGGAAGGCTACCAGGGACGCATTATTGGCATTACCGCCAATGCCATTTTGGATAAAGACAAAGAATGGTCAGCCGCAGGCATGGATGCCCTGCTGATCAAACCTCTGCCCATGGCCGCCTTGCGCGACAGCCTGCAGCCTCCGACCTTCTAAACCAGCCCGACCAGCCACAAATGCTACGGCGCTA
Organism: Alcaligenes faecalis; assembly: GCF_005311025.1. GTDB lineage: Bacteria > Pseudomonadota > Gammaproteobacteria > Burkholderiales > Burkholderiaceae_B > Alcaligenes > Alcaligenes phenolicus. The sequence continues at coordinate 3,001,678 of NZ_CP031747.1, forward strand.
CCGCGGCGCAGGGCGGTATGATACGGCAGGAATTGCCCAAATCGGCGACCTCACGGAGAACCATGGCCAACTCACCTTTTAATCGTATGACGCGGCGCTCGCGTGGACACACGCGACTATTGCTTAGCGTTATTCCTGTCTCCTTCGTTTTGCTGGGCGCTCTGGTCGTAGGCGGCCAGCATTTTTTCAGCCAGGAGCGCCATCGTCTGAAATCCGATTTCGCCGTGACGGTGGCCTATATCCACGAACAGGAACGATTTTTAGCGCAGCTCAAGGCAGATGCCGCCAAACTGCAAGCCGGGCCGGAGCCAGAACCTCCACCGGTAGAAAGCGGCCGTTCCGTGAATATCTGGCGGCCAACAGCCAGCGTCTCGTTTTCCATGATTTGCGAGCAGCACTGCCGCGCCCCCAAAGAGGCCTACGGAACCTTGGGGGCCGATCTGGCCGACAGCTTTGCGTCCTTTTGGGCCAGATCCTATTTTCCCTCCGGCTACCTGTTCCTGTTCCATCCCGACATGGAGGACAGCCTGAGCATTCCGGAGCTGGAATCCTCCCGCACAGATACGGTCCTGCCTATTGCGTCGCACAAAGAAGCACGCGACCACGTCCAGCCCTGGAGCACGCCTTTACCCGGTCCACAAGCAGTGAAGTGGGTTTCCCTGCCCGACCACCCCTTGCATATGCTGGGCATCATCCCGGTTGCCTTGCCCGGACTGCCCGTACCTGGTGCAGACCCGGCCCGATTCCAGGCCATGAGTCTGTTTGACAAAGGCAGGCTGCGGGAATTTTTCAATCAGTCCGAAGCGCCTGTCGGGTATCGATTCTGGCTGCACCATACCCAGCAGGGTTTGCTGATCGGTAAAAACGACTCCCCTGATTTGCAGCACGATGGTTTTAGCATCAGCTGGCGGGGCCTGGCCTTTCAAATGAGCGATCCCTCCGGCACCTGGACAGGGCGCTACCTGATCAGCCCCAGTCAGTTGCTGGACAGCACATGGGTACCCCTGGGCACGGTCGTATTTTTATTGCTGAGTTTGCTGGGCGGCATGGCTTATGCCCGCTGGTACGGGCGCCGTGTGGTGGAGCCAGCACGTCAGGCCCAACGTGCACTGCTGGAAAGCCGGGACTTCAACCGCAGCATCATTGATACCTCGCCGGTAGCTCTGTGCGTGATCAGCAAAGAAAAGCGGCAGATTATTTTTGGCAATGCCCAGGCACTGGAATGGCTGGGGCTGGATGCGGGGGATGTATTACCTGAACAGGCACCGCTAGCCTTGGCCCTGAACACCTTGCAGCAACAGGGAGCGCAGGCCACCGAAGGCAAAGTAGATTTAGCAGACGGACGCAGCCTGCATTTGGCCTGCGCACCCAGCCGCTACCATGAGCAGGACGTTCTGCTGTGTGTGTTGATGGACCTGACGGCACAAGAAGAAATCCAGCGTGAACTGGAACGCGCGCGCGCGGCCGCCGATGAAGCCAGTACGGCCAAGTCCGCTTTCCTGGCCACGATGAGTCATGAGATTCGCACGCCCCTTTACGGCGTTTTGGGCTCCCTGGAGTTGCTGTCCATGACCGAATTAAATAGCCAGCAGCATCAACAGGTAGACCGAATTCAAGGTGCCTCGCGCCAGTTGTTGCAGATCATCAGTGACATTCTGGATATCAGCCGGATTGAAGCGGGCCAGACCCATGTGCAGTCGGTGCCCCTGGACCCGATTGCTTTGGTCCAGGATTGCACCGCCACCTATACCGCCATGGCTCAGCAAAAAAACCTGCTGCTGTTTTGCCATATAGACCCGGATGTCCCTTCTTGCGTCCTGGGCGATCCTCTGCACATACGTCAGATTCTGAGCAATCTGATCAGCAATGCCGTCAAGTTCACTCAGGCAGGTCACATTATTGTGCGACTGCGTCTTGAGCAGATTGCCCAAGGAAAAGCCCAATTAATGTTTCAGGTGGCTGATAGTGGCGTGGGCATTGAGCACGAACGACAGGACAAGCTGTTTACCCCCTTTTATGTCGCCCATGCGGGCGAGCACACCATACGAGGGGCAGGCTTGGGCCTGTCCATCTGTGCCCGTCTGGCCGAACTGATGGACAGTCAGATTCAGTTAACCAGTGAACCAGGACTGGGCAGCAGTTTCTCCTTTACGCTGAATCTGGACATAGAGCCCAAAGAGGCCCAAACCCGCCCTGCCCCGAACCTGCATGGCATGAAGCTGCATGTGCGAACACCCCATGCCGAATTGTCCGAGTCGATCTGCAATTGGCTTATCCGCTGGAATGCCCAGGCACAAGCCCTGCTGCCCAGCGACTCTCTGACAGGCCAGGCCGAAGAGATCTTGCTGGATGTGATGATGCCCGGCAGCCAGCCGGTACCTCATTGGCTCGGCCCCTACCTCAGTGTCTCGGCACGCGATGGCAGTAGTACCTTGCCCGAGGCGGATGGCACCAGTCCCGAAAGCATCGCTCGTTCCCTGGAGCGCTGGCAGACACAACAACATGCCACGCCGGCACAAATCCTGGAGTCCACGCCACCCGCCAAAACAGCGATCAAGCCCCCCAGCCGCCCCGGCCTGCATGTGCTGGTCGCTGAAGACAACCCGCTCAATCAGGCGACTTTGCGTGAACAGCTGGAGCGTTTGGGATATCAGGTAACCCTGGCTCAAGATGGCGAAGAGGCCTTGAGTCTGTGGGATGACAACAACCATGATTTGCTACTGACAGACGTCAATATGCCCAATATGACGGGCTACGAGCTGGCACGTCATCTGCGTGCACAAGGCATGAATGCACCCATCATTGGCATTACCGCCAACGCCATGCGCGACGAGGCCCAGCGCTGTACGCAAAGCGGCATGAACGCATGCCTGGTCAAGCCCATGAATCTGGCCACCCTGAGCAGTCTGCTGGAATCGTTAGCTACCTCACCTGTGCCCAAACGCTATCGGGAGATTTTCCGCAGCACCATGAGCAAGGATTTACAGACTCTGGAACAAGCCCTGCAAGAGCAAAACGCGGCGCAAAGCCAGGCCGTCTTGCATCGCATGGCTGGAGCTCTGGTGGTAATGGGTCTGCATGAAATCGCGGACAGAGTGAAAGAACTGGAACAGAATTTCAGGCAAAATACTCAACAAACTGAAACACAAGTTCATACAGCCGCTGCCGTGTGCCAGGCACTACGCGAGCTGATTGAACAAGTCTAGCAAAACAGGCAAGGAAACCCGAATGCCCGCCATTCAGAAACTGCGCGTCATCATTGCAGACGATCACCCATTGATTTTGATGGGGATACGCGAGCTGCTGGGCCGCGATATCAACCTGAGCGTTGAGGCCGTAGCTGCCAGCCCCTCGGAGCTGGTCGAGCACCTGCAGAAAAACCAGCCCGATACCATCATTACCGACTACTCCATGCCCGGCGATGAGCAGTATGGCGACGGGATGCGCTTCATTTCTTATCTACGGCGCCACTTTCCCGACGTCAAACTGATTGTGCTGACCATGGTGTCCAACCCCATGATTATTTCTTCTTTGTACGATGCTGGCGTACAAGGAGTTGTCCTCAAACAGGACGAGCTCTCTGAAGTCCTGGTCGCCCTGCACTTGTTGCGCCAGGGCGTGAAGTACTACCCGGCCAATTTCAAGCAAGATACGCCCAAAGACGTGCTGACCAGCTCGGTACAGGAGCGCCTGGAGTCCCTGAGCCCAAGGGAATTTGAAGTCCTGCGCCTGTTTGCCATGGGAGACTCCATCAGCGCCATTGCTGAACAATTAAACCGCAGCATCAAGACTATCAGCGCCCAAAAAGCATCGGCCATGCGCAAACTGAACGTGCATAACAACCAGGACCTGATTGCGTTCTGTACCCAGAACAACCTGTTCTCCTGAATGCGCACAAGGCAGGGCCGGGCATGCCTGATTCATGTCGCCCAACGCTGACGCATCCACATATCCAGCTCAAAGGCGGGTGTGGGTTTGGCGAACAAATAGCCTTGAGCATAATCACAGCCCATTTGTCGTAAGCAATCCAGATCCTCCTGCTGCTCTACTCCTTCGGCGGTAACACGCAGGCCACGCTGCTTGGCCACCCGGATCCAGTCTTGTACCTGTTCGCTTTGCTCGCGACTGTGCGCCAAGCCATACACACTTTGCCGGTCCAGTTTGAGTTCTGAAAACGGGGCTGACATCAAACGTTCCATTGAGCTGTAGGCCACCCCGGCATCATCTTGCGCCAGCCCAAAGCCCATCGCTACCAGGCGTGAAGCCCCTAAAAACAAGGCGCAGGGCGTCCGGGTGTTGGAGTTTTCCAGCAACTCCAACGTAATCTGGCTGGCCTGCCCCTGCTGTTCCTGTACACAGGCCATCAGACGATCTGGCAGGCTGACATCATCAAGCAAATGAGTGGGCAGGTTCACTGCCACAGGCACCGACAAACCCTGACGACGCCAATAGGCCTGCAAACCTAGAACTTCTTGCAGCATATGCAAGAGCAAAGCCTCGTCCAGGCCATGCTCACTGAACCAGGGCAAAAACACATCGGGGGACAAGACACCCCATTGAGGGTGACGCCAGCGCGCCAGAGCCTCCAACGCAACCAACTGCTGGGACTGCACCGAGACCTTGGGCTGCAGCCACGCCTGAACCTGCTCCTTTCGCAAGGCATCGAGCAAAACAGCCCGCGTAATCAGCATCCCGCCCTGTTCAGGCTGAGCGCACCCGCTACGGCCCGAAAAGCCGTAAGGCCGGACCAGGCGGCTGCTCAAGGCCTTGCTGTCTACCGGAGCTGCGCTTGCTTTAGCAGAACGCCCGACAGCAGGGACAATGCGCCGGGGCATCCACAAGCCGGACTCCGAGCGAGGCTGACGAAGCAAGTTCATCACCATCGTAGGTGGCATGTGAGAAGTGGATGGTGCGAACATGAATGTCCCCGGCTAACAATGAACAGACTGGAATTTCCAGGCCAGAATCGATAACTGAGATCGTAAGATTTCCTGCGGGCTAATGGCCTAGGAATAGTCTGAAAACCCCAGCCCTTGCCAGTGCAGCCCGCTCTTTATATGAGCGGATGCTCTTACAGGCCTAGTCATACATGAAAGTGACCACGGCCTCGGCCTGCAAACTGCCTGGTGTTACCGTGCCGCTTTGCACATTGGGCAATTGCACATACTGGGCGGTGATAGGCAAATACATATCAGATAAAGAGCTGCTTGTTGGCCCTTCCACGACGGGGGGCCGGTCCGGCAAAGTGGAACCCACAGGCGCAGGACCAAACTCGATTGGCTGCTGGCTATCCCGGTGATACAGACGCACACCAACCGACGGATGTGAAGAGCGCAAATAATTCTTGGGCTCCGAACTGGCACGAGTATCGGTAAAAAAGGCCTTGATCGTGGTGCCTGCCGGACAGCCGCGGCCTACCAGTTCAAAGTTCTGTTCAGCGATCCTCCCCTCGCTGCGACTGCTGCCATATGCGGCCAACTGCGAGAGGGTGATGGGCGGCATGGACACCACCCGGTTCAGGTCAGCCGACGAACAGGTGGGCGCTGGTGGTTTGGGCATTTCGGGAATTCCGCCCCCTTTTACCAAAGGCCCCATAAGATCAAGGATCCCATTAACGCAAATTGTGTTTCTGCCTGCCGAACTAGTCCGAGAAACAAAAGCAGTAACTGCCTGCTCATTAGTGACCTCAAGCTTTCCACCTTTATATTTTTCCGCGTCGATCACCACGATTTCGTATTTAAAATAATACGAAATCGTGTAACTTTTTGGGCCTTCTCCGGTCAACATCTTCCCCATATAAGAAACAGAAACCGGGGTTCCGTCAGGACGGACAGAGGACGCAGTAAACGCGTAAAGACTATAAAAACCATTCCAGGAAACTCGTACTCCCACACCAGGTGTCTTGGGCATAGGAATAGCGTTATAGGGGTGATTACCACCGTTCACTCCCCCCGCATCCACACTGGCTTTACGCTCTTTTGACGAATAAAAGAATGTCGCGTTTGTCAATGCTGATGCTATTACCTGACCGTTATAGAATCCATTTCCATAAGGCTCGACTTTCCAGTCATATAAATTCAAATCCGTATTTCTTAGGCAATCCTCACTAGCTTGAGCAACAGCATTCACGGAAAAGCAGGTAAAAAAACCGGCTACCAGTATTGAACACAACTTGCTTTTGCATTTTTTATTTCTCATGGGATTACCTTTTTTTAAATAGGCATGTAAAAAGACCCAGATATAATTTCACCCATTCATACCCCAACAAACCATAAGACTATTCCGATAGTGCTTTTTACCTACTGTCTGAATCTGTGAATCAAGCCGGCTAAAGCGCATAGATCAGAGGCCGGAAAGCTGCAAAATCGACGAGCTTTTCCCGTCCTCGACGTCCTCTGGTAAACCCCAGTATGTTTAGGCATCAATATTTTGTAGATTGAAAAAGCAGATATCTGAGTCTGCCAAAACACATGCATGCGCTGCCAACGTTGCCAGCGACATGCAGGCAATAAAGCCTCACTCCCTGTCACCAGGGGTGGGGCTTTTTTTGTGCGCGTCATTGGCGCATGCACGGTTTTGAAAACGATAAGGAGAGGACAAATGACTGTAAGTGTCAAAGACACCCTGGCTGCAAAAGGAATACACCCCAGTCCCGAACATCTGGCCAAGCTGGAGACCAAATGGCGCGAGATTCAAGCCATGAAAGGCAATCTGGAAGGCATCGCCATTGACGATGCCGACCTTGCTATCAAACACCTGGCCGGAGGGGATCACCATGAATAAGGAATTGCTTGAGCTAAGCGTCATTGAACTGGCGGACAAACTGCGCAACAAGGCTGTTTCTCCTGTCGAAGTGACCGACAACCTACTGGCCTACATCGACGAGTCGAACCCACAGACCAACGCCTACATTTCCGTCACCGCCGAGCAGGCCAGAAAAAGTGCCAAACAAGCCGAACAGGACATCATGGCCGGCAAGTACAAGGGCGTGTTCCATGGTGTGCCCCTGGCGCTGAAAGACAATATCTACTTTGCGAACGAGGTCACCACCATGGCCTCCAAGATTCACAAGGACTTTGTCTCCAAGGACGACGCCACCGTTGCCACCAAGCTGCGCGATGCCGGGGTAATCTTCACCGGCAAGCTGAACATGCACGAATATGCCTGGGGCATTGACAACAACAACCCGCACTTTGGTGCCGTGCATAACCCCTGGAACCCTGATCGCGTCCCCGGCGGTTCCAGCGGTGGCTCCGGCGCCGCCGTTGCCTCCCACAGCTCTTACAACACGCTGGGTACTGACACAGCCGGTTCCATTCGCATCCCGTCGGCCGCTTGCGGCATTGTGGGCCTGAAACCCACGCACGGACGCGTCAGTAAATTTGGCGTCTATCCGCTGGCCTGGACCCTGGACCACGTTGGCCCCATGTCCAAAACCGTAGCGGACGCTGCCGCGATGCTGGAAGTGATTGCCGGTTTTGATCCCCGCGACCCGACCTGCGCCAATGTCCCTGTCGGCTCCTACCTGAGCGCTCTGAACGGCAACGTCAAAGGTCTGCGCATCGGCATCATCGAAGACTACTTCTTCAAGAACGTCGACTCGGGAATTGAAAAAGTCATTCGCGACCGCCTGGCCGACCTGGAAAAACAGGGCGCCAAGGTCATCCCCCTGAACGTGCCTGCCCTGCGCTACTCCGAATGGGCCGAGTTGGCCGTCAGCCTGACCGAGGCGGCGACCATCCACCACCAGGACCTGATCAAACGCCCAGAAGACTTTGGCGGTGACATTCGCTTCCTGTTTGAACTGGGCGAACTGTTCAGCGGCATCGACTACCTGCAAGCCCAGCAAGTACGCCGCGCCCTCAAACAGCAATTTACCGGCACCTTCAGCGACGTAGACGTCATCATCGCCCCCACCCTGCCTTGCCAGGTACCGGACATTGGCGTGGATACCGTCAACATCAACGGAAAAACGCTGGACTTCATCGACGAAGGCATCCGCTTTACCGGCCCCAGCAACCTGACCGGTCTGCCGGCCGTCACGGTGCCCGCCGGTATCTCCAACGGCATGCCCGTAGGCCTGCAAATCATCGGCCCTGCCTTTGAGGAAGCACGCATCCTGAACGTAGCCTACGCCGTAGAAGCGATGAAACCCCTGGCAGGACACCAACCCGCTCTGAAGCCTTAAGCCGACCCCGGCCCCACCTGTATGCATAGGCAGCCGGGGCCGTTTTTTTACACCACAAGCCAGAACTCCAATTTGGGATTCTGGCTTGCTCTTTATGTATTTCCCAAGCCCCTCAAGCCCGCCGCCCGACCAATCGGCGGGTCAGAGTCCTTGCCGCCGGCGAACCATTGCGTAGGGATGCAAGCGCCCTTCTGTTTGACGGGGACGCTTGTGGCTGGTCCGGGGGACCAGTCACCCCCGGAGTTAAGGGCGCGCCCGGAGCAATGGTACGCCAAGGGCACCGGTGCGCAGCACCGGCAAGGGCTCAGCCGATTGGTCGGGCGGCGGGCTTGAGGGGCGTCTTGGCAAAAAAACCCAGATACTGACCAAGAATCAAGCTCCCACACTCACATCCAGACAATCAAACACCGCAGGCATCAAATGCGCCACATTCAATCGCGTCCTGTCCTTGAACTCCTTGCTGACGGCAAACGCACTTCCCGGCATCAGCAAGACCCCTTTGCTCTCCAACCGCTGAATAAAATCCGCCAAATCCGGCAGATCCGGATGCCGAACCCACAAGAACATCCCACCTTGCGCCTGTACCTCGAACTCCCAGCCATATTCCTTCAGCACCTTCTGCGCAATTTGCTGGTGCGTCATCAACTGGCGTTGAATCGCCTGCGTGTGCTTGGCATAAGTGCCATCGGCCAGAATCGTATTCACAAAACGCTCGCAAAACCCCGGTACGGCCACACTGGTCAACAATTTCAGACGCAGCAAGGACTCCATCAACTTCGGCCCACAAACCAGATATCCGATACGCAAGGAAGCCGACAGCGACTTGGAGAAACTGCCTATATAGACCACATGCTCAAAATCCCCCAACCCCGCAAACGTCTGACGCACACCAGGGAAAAAATCCCCATACACATCATCTTCCACAATCAGAAAATCGTGTTCGGCTGCGCGCTTCAGCACTTCAAAAGCCACCTTGGGACTTAAACCCGCAGCAGTTGGATTATGAAAAGTGCTATTGCAGAAAAAAGCCCGCACTTTGTGAGTCTGCAAAATACGATCCAGCACCGCCACATCCGGCCCATCCGCCAGACGAGGCACCCCGACAGGTATCCCACCGCACAAACGAATCAGCTTGATCAAATTACTGCTGCAAGGCTCATCCACCAGAACATGATCCCCGGCGCGAATCACCGTGCGCGAGATCAGATCCAAGGCTTGCGTTGCTCCCAGGGTCGTCAAAATCTGCTGAGGGGAAACCTGGATCAAGGTCGATTGACGCAGCAAGAGGGACAACTGCTTGCGTAACGGCAGATACCCATGAATATCGCCATACTCCACCAAACCACTACGGCCAGATCGGGCCGTTTTGCGTATGGCCTTGGCCAGCATATCCGTATCCCGCCAAGGCAGGGGCAACCAACCACAGCCCAGCTTGCACTGCTCGGGCCTGGCCTGCAGCAGTTTAAACAAGGGATCCATCGGGGCTTCGGACGGCAGAATGGGCAGGTCCTCGTTCAAACCGGACCAGCGGGCCACAAAATAACCGCGCCCTTGCAAGGCCTCCAGCATGCCCTCACCCACCAGACGGGTGTACGCACTGACGACTGTGTGATGGCTCAAACCCTCCCTTGCCATCATCTTGCGAATCGAAGGTAACTGCTGCCCTACCGCCCACTCGCCCTGGAGGATGGCGTCCTTCAAACGCTCATGAAAACCCATACCTGCCTGCTCCCCAAACACTGTTAGAAAAAATTAGCTAACAGTTTTCAGGATAGTACACCGACTGTTCGAGACAGGGGCCCCCGACAAGGCCAAAATCCCCACCAGCATGTGCAGGCGTGACCAGCATTTTCTCCTGCACATGCAGAACGCGTTGCATCACACTTCCGCTGTTCCTGACTGCACGATCAGCCTCAATATCCCTCGCCACGTAGCACCATGACTGCCACCCACCTTCCTTACAGAACCTACCTTTACTTTCTGGCCCAATCCATCAACCTGACCACTGCCGTCATGTCTGTCACCATGGCTGCTTTGGTAGGTGGCAGTTTGGCCCCCGAGCCCTGGTTATCCACCGTGCCCTACGGTTTTCAGTTCCTGTTTGTGATGCTCTTTACCTTGCCCGCCTCCAGATTGATGGCTGCCATAGGTCGCAAGAAATCCTTTCTGCTGGCAAGCCTGCCTTTGGCTGTATCGGGGGTGGTGGGATATTGGGCGATAGAAATGAAGCTGTTTTCCTGGCTGGTGGCCTCACACGCCCTGCTGGGAATCTATATTGCCTTTGCCAACTTCAATCGCTTTGCGGCCACGGACGGACTGAACAACAGATTGAAACCACGCGCCATTTCATTAGTTGTGGCTGGCGGGGTAGTTGCCGCCGTGTCAGGCCCAATGCTGATACGGGGTTTGAAAAGCAGCAGCTTCGGACAGGAATTTGCCGCCTGCTATGCTGCCTTCACCGTTCTGGCCCTAGTGTCGCTGATGCTGAATCTGCTCATCAAAGAAATAAAACCGAGTCATGGCGCGGCACTCGGGAAAAAAAGCCGTGGCCAGGCACTTGGGCTGGTGCTGCACAACAAAACCCTGGCCATTGCCATCTGCATTGCGGCCATAGGTTACGGCATCATGAATCTGCTGATGATTCAAGCTTCCATGCATATGTCCCATCTTCATGTGCATTTCTCGGATATCAGCACCGCCATTCAATGGCATGTGCTGGCCATGTTTGCCCCCTCCTTTTTCACCGGCTTTCTGATTCAAAAATTTGGCCTGAAAACCATTGCCATCAGCGGCATCGTGCTCTTGCTGCTCAGCAGTCTGGCCAATATCGTGGCTCATACTTATACGGCACTGAGCCTGTCCCTGTTAACGCTGGGGCTGGGATGGAACTTTACTTATGTCGGTGGCAGTGCCTTGCTGAGCAACTGTCTGGAAGGCAAGCCGCAAGCTATGGCGGTACAGGGCTTGAATGATCTGGGCGTCTCCATCTTTGCCACACTGGGTGCCTTTGCCCCTGCCTTCCTGTTCAGCTTTGCTGGCTGGAGCGGCACCAATATTCTGGCCGGACTTATCTGCCTGACGCTACTGCTTCTGTCGCTGATCTATATCCCGCCCCAAACATCAGGCAAGCCATAGATCCGGACCTTACCCACTGAACACGCTAGCGGGCTTTCAAGCCCGCCCCTGCACAGTCACGGCTTCCTATGAAAAGCGGCAGGATTTTTGTACTCCTGTCGATAATCGCAAGCCGTGAAAATCAGATAGTTCTTAATTTTCTGCCCGCATCTGCATGGTCCAATTCCCGTGCAGCACAAGCCCAGACACTCTGATCACGCCACGCGAGGCTATCACTTACCACAGCCAGCGATGGCCTGCATGTCCCAACTTGGCTGCAACGCTCGAACTCAATGCTCGTCCCCTAAAAGAATCTGAATAAAGATAGTCGAACGTCTCGAGGTGTTTATGCGATTCGCTGTTCCCGGCGCGGCCATCCTGGTCGCTCTTTTTCTTTCTGCTTGCCAAGCTAGCGCCCCTGTTCGGCCCACCCCGGAATCCGCCGCGTCGGGCAAGGAAGACAAGTGCTATCAGGAATTCGCGGCGCTAAAAGAGCTGGACCCCGTCTCTTATGAGAAATATCGACAGCAAATGCAGACCATTGATGAGAACTTTGGCATCTACAAGGCCAATGCATCTCTGATTGATGAAAATGCGTCTGAAATCATGCTGACCGAAGTGAATAAAATGCTTTCCCTGGTTTGCATCCGGATCAACAACGCCGTCTATTCCAATATGGTCGATCGCGTTCAATCCCTGAACAAGCTATGAAAAAGTACTTCAATGTAGCCCTGTGCTGCACCTTGCTGATTTTCTATGAGGCCTCTCACTCGGTTGGAACAGGTTTACTGGACCGCCTGGCCCAGGAAAACATTATTGGCGACGGCCTAGCTCGCCCCCAATCCGCCTCAAATCCAGTAAAGCGAAATACCGTCCCCTCTTTCGCTGTCGATTCTGATCAGGACAACAGCCACGCCTTGCTCCGCAACGAACTGCATCAAGCCAATACTCAGTTGATCGCCTTGCAACAGCGCCTGTCGGATGCCGAAAACCTGAATAGCCAACTGCAACAACAACTCCAGCAGCTACAGGCAGAACCGGATGGGGCTCTGGTCCTGGCGCCCATTGCTATCGATCAGGAGCAGAACCAAGCACGGATCAAGGAATTGAGTCAGCGTCTGGAAGAGGAGCTGAATCAGAAACATGCTTTGGCATCAGAACTGGAAAGCCTGCAAAGAGACCGAAGCCTGGAGCTGTCTAATGGCCAGTCACAAGACAGCAGACTGGCTGCAAATGCGGCTGAAATCACCACCCTCAAAAAAGAAATTGATGATCTGAAGGAAACAAAACAGGACTTGCAGCACAGACTGGTCGCGCAGGCTCTTACTGCCAGCAAGGCCGAATCTGGCGGAGCCCCCAGGCGCATGATTGTGAATGATGCAGCCTCGCCAGATATCCGCCTTAGCTATGCCATCGGAGCCTGGTATGCGGACAGTGCGCCGCACGAGACACAGAAGCTGGCATCCATTGGCAAAACACTGGATTTGCAAGCCTTCTCACAAGGCTTCAGCGACAAGATCGATCAACGCCTGCAGCTGTCCTCCAGCATCATTTCTGTGGAGCTGGCCAACGTAGACAAGTTATTGGAGCAAGCCATGCTGTCCAAGAACGAGAAACAGGCCAAGTCTGTTCTTGCGGCGGCTGGAGCCGAAAAAGGCGCAATCAAAATGCCTGATGGTGTGGTCTACAAAATCTTGAGCAAGGGCAAGGCGCCCATGGTAACCGCTAGCAGCGACATTCTGTTTGAACTGGATGAGGAACTGGCCACAGGTGAGGTACTGGCGGCCAGAGAAACCAAAACCAGTCTCACCACGAACTTGCCGCCCCTATTCCAAGATATCGTCAAACAACTGGGTATTGGCGGTTCGGCAAGAATCCACATCCCTATCACCGAGGCTCATGCTGCTACTGGGGTGCTGCCGGGCTCGGTATCGATCACTACCATCAAAATTATTGGTGTGAAATAAGACTGGAATAGAGGTGCCCCATTCCTCCGCATCAAGGATCGAGCCGGATATCAGGTATCGGATGTCGGATGTCGGATGTCGGATGTCGGATGTCGGATGTCGGATGTCGGCATCAGTATATTTCCCAACACAGGATGGCGGCTCCAACACAAAAAAAGAGCCGCCAAACCTGTCGCTTAACGAGCGGTATAGCCCCCGTCGGCCACCAGACATGCTCCCGTCATGAAGCTGGCCCCCTGCGACAACAGGAAGGCAATGGCATGGGCAATTTCATCTGAATGCCCCAAGCGGCCAATAGGATGCTGAGTCACCAGATCAGCCCGCGCCGCCTCGTCGTAGTCCGACAGAATCGGTGTATCCACATAGCCGGGGTGAATCGTATTGATGCGTATGCCTTTGGAGGAGTATTCCAGCGCAGCGGCTCGGCTCAACCCCACTACCCCATGTTTCGCCGCGTTATAGCCGGGCAAGCGGGCATTGGACACCAGGCCCATGATGGACGACATATTCACAATCGCCCCACCACCCGCTGCCAAAATAGCCGGAATCTGATAGCGCAAGCCATAGGCTACGCCATTCAGATTGGTATCGATCAGGCGATGCCAATCATCCAGATCCATCTCCCCAACCGGCTTGGAGCCGCCCAGAATGCCTGCATTATTGACAGCAAAGTGCAAAGCGCCGAAATGCTCAATGGCACAATCCACCAAGGCTTTCACTTGCTCGGGCTTGGTCACATCGGCTACTTGGGCTACCGCCTTACCACCCGCTTGTTCGATCTCCTTGACCACCTCCTCCAGGGCACTACGATTTCTACCGGACACCACCACAGACAAACCATTCGCAGCCAGCACACGTGCGGTCGCAGCGCCAATACCTGACGTTGCCCCCGTCACCAAAGCAGAGTGACCAGAGAATGAATACTTCATTGTGGAACTCCTTAAAAATAGGCCCCAGTAAAAGTGGGGCCCGGATTTTCGCTGGCTAATTTTGGATTGAAATACTGATTTTGTTCTCGCAGCGACGTGATCCCCCAACTCAAATAGAGGTGTAGCCCCCATCGGCCACCATGCAAGCACCCGTCATGAAGCTGGCACCATCCGAAAGCAGGAAAGCAATGGCATGGGCGATTTCATCCGCATGGCCCAAACGACCAATCGGGTGCTGGGCCACCAAAGCAGCGCGCGCGGCCTCATCAAAGCCCGACAGAATGGGGGTATCCACATAACCGGGGTGGATGGTATTGATGCGTATGCCTTTGGAGGAATACTCCAAAGCCGCAGAACGGCTCAGGCCGACGACTCCATGCTTGGCCGCGTTGTAGCCGGGCAATGTCGGATTGGCAACCAGGCCCATGATGGAAGACATATTCACAATGGCGCCGCCCCCTGCCGCCAAAATGGCGGGGATCTGATAGCGCAGGCCATAGGCTACGCCGTTCAGATTAATGTCGATCAGGCGACGCCAGCCATCCAGGTCCATTTCGCCAGCCGGGCCGGAATCCCCGCCCACACCGGCGTTATTGACGGCAAAGTGCAAGGCCCCGAAATGCTCAATGGCGCAATCAACAGCCGCCTTTACTTGATCAGGCTGGGTGACATCGGCCACATTGCCCACGGCCTTGCCACCGGCCTGCTCAATTTCCTTGACCACGGCCTGCACGGCATCAGCCTGTACGTCGGACACCACGACCGACAAACCATTGGCCGCCAGCATGCGGGCCGTGGCGGCACCAATGCCGGAGGCTGCACCCGTTACCAGAACAGAGTGGCCGGAAAATGAATACTTCATACTCAAAACTCCTTCAAAAATTCATTCACGCCAAATCTCAGGATTTGCGCTGACGAGTCCTGGACGGAGCGCCCGTGCTGGCAGGCTGAGCTACAGCCTTGCTCTGTCCGGATGCTGGCGATGGGCTCATGGCAGGTTTAGATACTGGCGATTTGCTTGTAGCAGGAGCTGCCGAGCTTGAAACGGCGGAGGCTGGAGTCCCAGCAACGCGGGTCGCTTTACCCGTTTCCTTGCTGGGCTCCGCCGATTTGGCCTGGGGTTTGGCCGCTGTATTACCCTCTGCTTTTGTCGTGGCGCCAACCTTGGTATCACCCATGGAGCGAGCAACAGGCTTGTCAGCTGCGGGCTTGGCGGCTGCTTTCACTGGTGCTGTTGCCGCTGTTTTAGCGGTCGTAGCTGGTGACGATGTACCAGTCGATTTCACGACCATTTTCTGTACTGGCTGGGCCGCCGTTGGCTTTACTGACGCAGGAACAGCCGACTTCTTGGCCACTGCAGGCGTCGTTTTAACAGCTGCTTTCGTTGTGACCTTGCTTGCTGTTTTGGCGACGGGCTTGGTGCCTGCACTGCTCGATTTCTCGCCCTGCTCCTGCTGTTTGGCGGCCGACTCGAACAAGCCAAGAACTTCTTGGGAAGCTTGAGTTACCGCCTCGGAGGCAGGGTCTTGTTCGTCGATGGCGCTGATCAATTGCTTGATCAGGGATGCCACCAGACGAATTTCCTCGGGCGTCTGCTTGCTAAGCAAATGGGGAATCGCTTCCACGGCCTTATGACCGTGGTGCGCCAGCACCAGGGCCTGCTCGCGAATCGCAGCACGCATTTTTTCAATATCAAAATTGCCCGTGTCGTATTGCTCGCGCAAACGCATGGCGGCATGGTGATAACGCTCGTCCACGCTGTTGCGCTGCTTGGCTATATGGAACAAACCACGCAGTGCTGCTTCCAGCAAACCGCCTTCGTTCAACAAGCCATCCAATCTGTGCATTTGCTGGCGTACAAAGGCCAGATGCTCGGGCGAACTACCAGGATGGGGACGCGCCGGGATGGAATCGCCCGGTGCATGACCGGCCAGGGCCATCAGCAAAGGAGAGCCATAGACGGTGTCGAACCAGATCTGATAGATGCTGTCGCGGCGGTCACGATAATTATTCAAGACCCGTTCCATGGCCTGGGAGAAATTCTCCTGCGCCTCCAGGAAAGGATTATCCTCATCCACAGTCTGACGCTGCTGTGCGATATTCTCGGCCCATTGGTGGATCGTTGCGGCCCAGGGATGGGCGCTGGTCCAGGACTCGTAAGACAAGCGCATGGGATGCAATGCTTCCAGCAACGCGGCGGTATAAGGCGTAGTCAAAGCTTTTACCCAAGGCTGCAAGGTGCTCTTGTAAAAAGCCAGATTGATTTCCGACAGACGGGCAGCGGCAGCAAAGCGGCGATCAGATTCGGGATCAGGCTGCACAATCTCCGCAATTTCAGCCAGGCTGCTTTGACGCACCGACATCAGATAGGGGTCATTCAATAAGGTGTCGTCGTCGGGCGTTTCCTCGACAGTGGCCCGATAAATTCCGGCGGGCAACAGGTCAATTTGATCAATCGTGCTGGCAAATTTGCGGTGCTCTTTACTGCCCACACTGCCCGACACAAAAATACCCAGGTGCCCGATACGATCATGGGTCGTGAACACAATGGTCTGGTCGTGACTGCGTACATCATCGTCGTCCAGATACAAGTCAGTAATCCAGCCCAGGGCCTGTGCAGGCGGCGTGATGTTGTCGCCAAAGGAACTGAACACCACAATGGGCGAGCGAATATTGCGCAGGTCGATACGGATGCCATCCGACGTCAACAACTGGGCTGTAGACAGCTTGTTGCCAATGAACAGGTTGTCCACGATGTACTGCATTTCCACATCATTCAAAAAGACATAACCCCCCCAGTACTTCTCGAAACCGATATAGCGCTCGGCCTCGGTGTCGGCCTTGGCGTACACGTTGTACTGCTTGGACCACAAGGTATTGGCCGGGTCCAGGTTCTCGAAATTCTTGACCAGCCACGCACCATCAAAACGGCCATTGCCCAGGTCGCTGGTCAGGGCGGTCAGCCAACTGCCGCCCAGCAGACCACCGGCATAACGCATGGGGTTGCGACCGGCCCAATAGGACACGGGCGCACCGGCCAGAATCAAGGGGCCAAACAGCTCCGGCCAGACGGCGGCGGCCATCATGACCTGCCAGCCCGCCTGACAATTGCCAATCACCACCGGCTTGCCCTGACTTTCCGGATGCAATTCAGCCGCTTTGCTGACAAAGGCAGCATGGGCTCGCATCACATCCTCGACGGTCTGACCGGGAACGGGGTCCGGTAAAAAACCAACAAAGTAACAAGGGTGCCCGGCTTGCAGCGCAGCACCGATTTCACTGTCGGACTTGAAGCCACCGATCCCCGGTCCGTGCCCTGCCCTGGGGTCCACCACCAGGAAAGGACGTTTGCTGGGATCGGTAGGCTGATCTTCCGGTGCCAGAATGCGCACCATCAGATAGTTAACGGGTCGGGGAAGACTCAGGCCCGACATGACCAGTTCAGCCGGGAAGTTCAGCACATTGGGCACCTCAACCTTGCGTTGAGCCTGGTACTGATCCCCGACCTGACGCTCGATATCGGCATACAGAATGGCGCGCTGCCAGGCGTCCACCAGGTACGAGGAGACGGTCTGACCCAGGTTCCAGGGATTCATCATCCAGGAGGACCAGGCCGTGCTGTCGTCACGAGACTTATCTGTCATCATCTTCTCCCTTCCATCAGCTATCTGTTCAAGCGGCCTCAATGGCAATCGCTACGCCTTGACCACCGCCAATGCACAAGGTGGCCAGACCTTTCTGGGCACCACGGCGACGCATTTCATGAACCAAGGTCACCAGCACGCGCGCGCCGGAAGCACCAATGGGGTGACCCAAAGCGATGGCACCGCCATTGACGTTGACCTTGTCCATATCCCACTGCAAGTCTTTGGCCACCGCCAGCGATTGAGCGGCAAAGGCTTCGTTGGCTTCGATCAAGTCCAGTTGATCCAGTTCCCAACCCACCTTCTTCAAGACCTTGCGACTGGCCGATACCGGGCCAATACCCATGATGGCCGGATCTACGCCCGTGCTGGCCCAGCCACGAATCCAGGCCAGAACGGGCAGGCTCAATTCCTTGGCTTTCTCTGCGCTGGCCAGCAAAAGTACGGCTGCACCGTCGTTGATGGTGGACGCGTTGCCGGCGGTAACCGTGCCGTCTTTCTTGAAGGCAGGACGCAGCTTGGCCAAGGACTCCAGCGTGGTTTGGGCACGCGGCTGTTCGTCGGCCTCAACGCGCACAGGGTCGCCTTTACGCTGAGGTACGTCGATGGGGGTAATTTCGTCCTTGAAGCGTCCGGCTTCCATCGCGGCTACGGCTTTACGCTGGGACTCCACCGCAAAAGCATCTTGTTGTTCGCGGGTGATGCCGTAGCGCTCGGCCAGGTTTTCGGCCGTGATCCCCATGTGGTAGTTGTGGAAAGCGTCGGTCAAACCGTCACGCAACAAGGTGTCATCCATCATGGCGTGGCCCAGGCCCAAGCCGGTACGGGCTTTGTGTACAACAAAGGGAGCCAGGCTCATGCTTTCCTGACCACCGGCCAGCACCAGATCGGCATCGCCCAGGGCGATGGCCTGAGCCGCCAGATGCACCGCTTTCAAGCCTGAACCGCAAAGCTTGTTCAGGGACATGGAGGGAACTTCATAAGGCAGGCCAGCGTTCACCGCGGCCTGACGAGCCGGGTTCTGACCAGCGCCGGCGGTCAGAATCTGGCCCAGAATAACTTCATCAATCTGCTCGGCTGCAACGCCCGTGCTCTGGAGCACGGCACGAATCAGTTGTGCGCTCAAATCGTGGGCGGGCACCGTAGACAGCCCCCCTTGAAAACGGCCGATGGGACTACGAGTCGCAGCAACAATGGCGATATCTTTGTGCATATCCATTCCTTTCATAAGTCGCAGGCCCGACAAGCGGGCCCATACAGGCAGCAGCCGAACCGGATCTGGCTTAATACATATGCTGGCCGCCATTCATGGCGACATTACTACCTGTCATAAATCCAGCTGCTTCGCTGGCAATAAAGGTGACCAGAGCGGCAATTTCCTCGGGCTTGCCCAGACGGCCAACCGGGATGCCCGCGATAATGCTGTTACGCACATCTTCAGGCACGGCCATGACCATTTTGGTGGCCAGATAACCGGGGGAAATTGTGTTTACGGTCACGCCCTTGCGCGCCACCTCCTGAGCCAAGGCCTTGGTGAAACCGTGCATCCCTGCCTTGGCGGCCGAGTAGTTGGTTTGACCGAACTGCCCCTTGCTGCCATTGATGGACGAGATATTGATCACTCGGCCCCAGGTACGCTCCAGCATGCCGTCAATAAACGGCTTGGTCACGTTGAACACCGAGTCCAGATTGACGCGCAGCACATCGTCCCACTTGTCTTTGCTCAGCTTGCGGAACGTGCCATCGCGCGTAATACCGGCGTTATTGACCAGGATATCGACTTGCAGACCGTCCTTCTCGATAGCTTGCGCCATTTGCTGGCACGATTCGAAATCGGCCACATCAACGTGATAGCCCTGAAACACATAACCTGCATCGGCCTGCTCTTTAAGCCAGACCTGGGCATCGGCCTCGCTGCGCGAGTGAGTCACCAGAACTTGATGGCCCGCATCATGCAGGGCACGGGCGATCTCTTGGCCCAGACCGCCCATCCCACCTGTCACCAACGCCGTGCGTTTAACCGTAGACATACCGCTTATGCTCCCTTTTTAGTGTCAGAGGCGCTGGCAGCGTTTGCCCAAGGTGCGCCCCACTGCTTGAAAATATCCATCATTGGCACGGCCGCACTGGTATTGCTGACCACCGCCATCACCGACTTCTGCCAGGCTTCCAGCGCTTCCTGCAAACCGGAGGTGAACTCGGTCTGGTTCTGAATCGCTAATTGATTGATGGTCTGGCTGTCGTTAACGCCGTGCTGGAACAAACGCCAGAACGTGTCGGCGGGCAAGGTGGCCAAGGACTGCCAGTTACCCGTTTGCAACAAGCCTTCAATCTCGGCCGTGGTCTGCTCCATGCTGCGCAAATTACTTTTCTGTACGGACTCCAGCCAACGATGGCCGCCCTCCTGCAGCAGGCGCGTGATACGCAGTTGCAACTCAACATTGGCCTTGTACAGATCCAGGGGAAGTGTTTCCATGCTCATCGAAATCTCCTTAAAGGAAAAAAGTGCCCCCTGACGGGGCCCAGTCCATCAAGCCATCTGAGAGATGGTGTTACGAAAACGCCGCAGTGACAGAAGGAACAAAGCCGTCCCGATCACCAGCAGGGCTAAAAAGGGTTGCCATACGGTTTCAATGCCAGCCCCCCGGAACAAGATGGCCTGCCCCAGGGACACGAAGTGTGTAGTGGGAGCCAGTTGCATCAGGTTCTGAACAATTTCAGGCATGCTTTCGCGGGGGGTACGTCCGCCCGAGAGCAGGTTCATGGGCAGCAAGGTCAACATCAACAACAAGCCAAACTGCGGCATGCTGCGCGACAAGGTAGCCAGATAAATCCCCATGGAAGTCATGGCAAACAGACACAGAACGGCGCCGCACAGGAACAAGGGAATGGAACCCTCAATGGGCACGCCCAGCAGGCCCCGCACCACAAAATTCAGCGACGCCGCCGTCGCCACCAGGACCACCAGTCCCATGGCCGTGACCTTGGACGCCATGATCTCGCCCGGTGTCACCGGCATCACCAGCAAGTGTTCGATCGTGCCGTGCTCGCGCTCCCGGATCAGGGCGGCTCCGGTCAGGATGATGGACAGCATCGCCACCGAGTTGATGACCTCGGCAATACTGCCGAACCAGGCTTTTTCCAGTGTGGGGTTAAACCGCACCCGCAAGGCCAGATCCACCGGCAAGGTGTCAATGCTGCGATACCGCCGCACAAACTCGTTAACCTCGCCCATCACCACCTGCTGGATGTAGTTATTGCCGGTAAAGGCCTGACTCATGCGGGTGGCGTCAATGTTCAACTGCACTTCGGGGCTGCGTCCGGCCAGCACATCGCGCTGAAAGTTCGGTGGAATGTTCAGCACAAAGGTGAACTGCCCCGTATCCATGCCCGAGTCCATTTCCCCATATTCGATCATGTGCGGGTGGATGAATTCAGGCGGATAAAAAGCCGACGTAATGCGCGCTGACAAGGGGCTCTGGTCCTGGTCCACAATCGCGATAGGCGCATTGTTCAAGGTTTCGGGCTGCGCGGTCGCGGAGGTGTAAATCGAGACCGAAAACACGTACACAATGAGCAGCAGCATCATGGGGTCACGCGCCAGACTCCACAGCTCCTTGCGGCCCAGCAACAGTACATTCTTGAGTTTTCTCATCTCACTTCTCCTGCTTTTTCAGCAGCATGACCGCCGCGCCCAACACCACCGGAATGGCCAGCAACAAGGCAAACAAGGCCCCGTGCAGATCCGAGAACGTCAGCGCTTTGTTAAATACCCCGCGACTGATGTTGAACATATGCGTAGCCGGATAAATCTCGCCCGCCCAACGGCTGATCCCTTCCATGGAGGACACCGGGTTCAGCAAACCGGACAATTGCGTGGCGGGCAGCATGGTGCCGATCATGGCAAAGAACATGGCCGCGATCTGACTTTTCGTCACCGTGGAAGCCACCAACCCCATGCCGGTAGAAATCACGCAAAACATCAAGGTGGCCACGCTCAAGGTCAGGAAGCTGCCCTTGATGGGTACATCGAACACCGTGATGGCCAAGAGGCACATGCACAGAAAGTTGATCATCGCCAGGCCGATATAGGGAATCTGCTTGCCCAGCAAAAACTCCACTCGGGTGACCGGCGTAACGTACAGGTTGATGATGGAACCCAGTTCCTTTTCACGCACCACGGACAATGCCGTCAACATCGCAGGCAACATCAGCAGCAGCACCGGAATCACGGCAGGCACCATGGCCGGCAAGCTCTTGACGTCCGGGTTGTAGCGGTAACGGTCCTGAATACTGGCGGGTACGACCAAAGCCCCTGCCCCCAGACGCTCCTTGGCTTGAGTAATCAGCCATTGCTGATGCATGGCCTTCACGTAGCCTTGAATGGTTTCGGCACGGGTAGGCATGGAACCGTCCACCCAGGCGGCGATTTCCGGCTTGCTGCCGCGCAGCACATCACGTCCAAAACCGGGCGGAATTTCGATCGCCAGCGCAATCTTGCCGCGCCGCATTCTGTCGTCCAGATCCTGGTAATCCGTTAAGGGGGCCTGCTCCAGAAAATAGCGCGAGCCGGACAGGTTCAAAGCGTAGTTCTGGCTGATACTGGTCTGGTCGCGGTCCAGCACGGCGTAGCGCAAATCCTCTACGTCCAGGGTGATCCCGAACCCCATCACAAACAGCAAAATCAGGGAACCGGCCAAGGCCAAAGTGGCTCGCACCGGATCTCGACGCAGCTCCAGCGCTTCGCGCCAGGTGTAGCTCAGCAAACGCTGCAAGCTGAAGCGTTCGCGCTTTTCGCTATGAGCTTCGTTTGCCACCACCGCTTGTTCTGTCGCCGGTTCTACTTCAGGCTCGGGGCCACTGGCTTCCAGCAAATAACCAATGAAGGCTTCTTCCAGATCAGCGGCGCCGCGCTTTTTCACCAGGTTCGCAGGCGTATCGCTATCGAGCACTTTACCGGCATGCATCATGGACATGCGATCGCAACGCTCGGCCTCGTTCATGAAGTGGGTGGAGATAAAAATCGTGACCTTGTCGCGGCGGGACAACTCAATCAGCAAGCGCCAGAAATTGTCGCGAGCCACTGGGTCCACACCGGAAGTGGGTTCGTCCAGGATCAGCAGCTCTGGCTTATGCACCATGGCCACCGCCAAGGACAGGCGCTGGCGCATCCCCAAAGGAATGGCATCGGGCAAACGGTCCAGAATCTGGCCCAGCTCAAAACGCTCCACCATTTCCGCCACACGGCCTTCCACCTCGTCCTCGGGAACGTGGAACAACTGGGCGTGCAGCACCAGGTTTTGCCGGACCGTCAGCTCGCTGTACAGGGAAAAAGCCTGTGACATATAGCCCACACGACGGCGGGTATCGATGTCTTTGGGATCGACCTCGTGGCCAAACAACCAGGCCTGACCTTCGGAGGCAGGCAACAGCCCCGTCAGCATCTTCATGGTGGTGGATTTACCGCAGCCGTTCGAGCCCAGAAAGCCAAAAATTTCGCCACGACGTATCCGGAAGGACACATTGTCAACGGCGGTAAAGTCGCCAAAGCGAATCGTCAGCCCTTCGGCTTCAATGGCAATATCGTCCGCATCCACATCCAATGGCGGGATTTCTACAGCCTTGTGGCCTTGACGCTTGTCCTCGGGCAAGAGGCGAATAAAGGCCTGCTCCAGACTCTTGCTTTCCGTGCGCTCCAGCAGTTCTTTGGGCGAACCTGTTGCCAGAATCTGGCCGTCGTCCATGGCGACCAGCCAATCAAAGCGCTGGGCCTCGTCCATATAAGCGGTGGCGACAATCACGCTCATGCTGGGACGTTCGATGCGAATACGCTCGATCAGATCCCAGAACTGCTTGCGGGCCAAGGGGTCCACGCCGGTAGTAGGCTCGTCCAGCAGCAAAAAGTCCGGGTCGTGAATCAATGCGCAGCACAGACCCAACTTTTGCTTCATACCGCCCGAAAGCTTGCCTGCTGGCCGTGTCAGAAAAGGATGCAGGCCCGTGCTGCGCGTCAAATCATCAATTCGGCGACGGCGCTCGGCAGCATCGTGCCCGAACAATCGACCAAAAAACTGCAGGTTTTCTTCCACCGACAAGGTGGGATACAGGTTCTTGCCCAAGCCTTGAGGCATGTAGGCAATGCGCGGGCAAATCTGGTCGCGATGGCTTTTTTCCGCCATATCGCCACCCAGCACTTCAATACGGCCTTCCTGAATCACACGGGCGCCCGCCAGCAAGGACAGCAAGCTGGACTTGCCCACGCCGTCAGGACCAATCAGTCCGACCATGCAAGCGGCAGGCACATCCAGGCTTAAACGATCCAGTGCGAGCGTGTCGCCATAACGCTGGCTAAGTTCAACAACGCGAGCAACCGCCGCCGCTTGCTGCTTGGGCATGGTTTACTCCGTCAAGGTGGAAGTCAGCGACTCAGGCCAGCTGGCATTGGGGTCCAGCTTTACCCAGGCCACACCGGGCAAGCCGGTCTTGACTTGCTCCAGGTGCTTTTTCAACAGCTCGGGGGCAATCTGGGCCTTGACGCGGAACATCAGTTTTTGGCGCTCCGAGGCCGTTTCCACACTCTTGGGAGTGAACTGGGCAGAGCTGGCCACGAAGGACACGGTGGCTGGAACCGGGATGTCCGGAATGGCATCCAGCACCAGACGCACCTCGGTACCCAACGCCACCTTGCCGGCCACTTCGCTGGGCAGGAAGAAAGTCATGTACACATCGGACAGGTCCAGCACGTTCAGCACACGGCCACCCGCACCCAGTACTTCACCGGGCTGGGCGACACGAAACTGCACGCGACCATCGCGGGGGCTGACCAGCTCACTGTCGCGCAAGTCAGCTTCGATACGGGCCACAGCAGCCTTGGCGGCCTCCACGGCAGATTGGGCACCGATCAGCTGAGCTTTGGCAGCATTAATGGCCGCTTCTGCGGCATTGGCCTGGGCCTTGGTAGCAGCTACCGCAGCCTGAGCACCACGCACGCGGGCACGGTCATCATCCAGTTCCTGCGCCGAAGCGGCACCTTCTTTGGACAAGGTGGTGGAACGCGCCAGACGACGTTGGGCTGCGTCCAGTTCCGACTCACGTTGACCAATCAAGGCTTTAGCAGCGATGGCATCGCTTTCACGCAAGGCCACTTGGGCCTGAGAGGCCGCCACATTGTTTTCAGCCTGACGCAAACCAGCCACAGCTTCATCGCGGGCCGCTTCCAGACTGTCTTGCTGCATGATGGCCAGCACTTCACCTTCTTTGACGAAATCGCCCTCGTGGGCGGCGATGCTTTGGATACGTCCGGCAAACTTGGTGGAGATATCAATCTCGGTCGCCTCGATACGGCCATTACCACTGACAAAGCCAGCGCCAGGGCCGGTATTGGACATTTTCTGCCATGCCCACCACCCCAGGCCCAGAACACCGGCAACGATTAGGACAGGAACAAGGTTTTTTTTCAAAGAGGATTGTTTGCTCATAGCTGGCTCGAGGATGGATCCGAATTAGAGGAGTTATGGGTGTTGGTCAGGGGCTCGGAGGGGTCCAGCCCACCGCCCAAGGCGCTATACATGGCAATCTGGCTGGCCAGGAGCGCGCGGCGCGTTTGCACCACTTGCTGCTCCACATCCAGCAAGTCACGCTGCGCATCCAGCACTTCCAGATAGGCAGCCGAACCGTTGTCGTAACGCATCTGCGCCAGACGGGCGCGCTCGGTCTGGGCGCTGCGGGCGACCAGCTGAACTTCCAACTGCTGGCTTAACCAGTGGCGTGTCGACAAGGCGTCCGACACTTCACGAAAGGCGGTTTGAATAGCTTTCTCGTATTCCGCAATGCGCATGTCGCGACGCACATAGGAGGCGTCCAGATTGGCGCTGCGGCGGCCACCATCAAAGATGGGCAGGGAGATGGTCGGAGCAAACATCCAGGCCTTGCTGCCGGAATCAAACAAACCATCCAGCTCGGCGCTGGCGGTGCCGAAATTGCCAGTCAAGGCAATACGGGGGAAGAAAGCGGCACGGGCAGCCCCAATATTGGCATTGGCGGCACGCAACTTGTGTTCAGCCGCAATAATGTCGGGACGCCAGACCATCAGGTCCGAAGGCAAACCGGGGGACAGCTCGGCCAACATGATGTTTTCATTCAAAGGCGCACCGGTTGGAGACACGCCCGGATCGGCCCCCAGAAGCTGTTGCAAGGCATGTAGTTGCACCGCACGTTGCTGTTCCAGCTGGGCCAGCATGGACTGAGCCTGCGTCAGCAAGGTTTGCACCTGCGTCACATCCAATTTGGACGTTGCGCCAACTTCATAACGACGGGAGAAAATGCGGTAAGACTCCTGACGAGTCTCTACACTTTTGCGGGCGATCTGCACGCGTTCGTCCAGCTCGCGCACCACAATATAGTTATTGGCCACTTGCGAGACCAAAGCGACATGCACGGCTTGTCGGCCTGCCTCGGTAGCCAGCCAGCCTTGCAAGGCAGCATCTTCCAGGCTACGTACGCGGCCCCATAAATCCAGCTCCCAACTGGTCAAACCGACCTGGGCGCGGTAATCACCACCTGTCACCGCCTGGCCGCTGGGGTTCATGTCCCCAGGCACACGCGAGCGAGCAGCTTGCCCCCCTACGGTAAATTCAGGAAAGCGTTCGCTGCGCTGCAAATTCAGCATGGCACGGGCTTCGTCCACCCGTAAAACAGCCACGCGCATATCGCGGTTATTTTCCAGCGCAGTCTCAATGAGCTTGCTCAGAACCGGGTCTTTAAAGTATTCGCGCCAACCCAGATCACGCGCTCGCACCGCATTGGCCGGGCCTGCGGACAGGTCCGAGTAAGCCTGTGGAACGGGGGAAGCGGGCTGATCGTAATCGGGTGCCATCGAGGCACAACCCGCCAGGGTGACCAGCAAGGCAGCCAGCGCGAAATGAGGGCGACGCGCAGCGCTTCGGTGCTTGAGACTCAAATCGTAGGTCTGTGGGGCCATTGGAAAAAATGCCTAATGAGAAAAAGGGAACTGCCGTCAAGGCAAAACAGCACGTCAGCGATGGGCTTTGCACCTATCGCCGACATCAAACAGAGCGACAAGCTCACCATTTAGCGAGCTTGTATGAACTGACTGCTTACTTCACTAATACGTATTGACCGGGAGCCGGGCCGATTGGAGCGTAGCCCTGTTTGGCGGCACCCATTTGCGGTGGTTTCACCTCCGCTCCCGAGCGCGCCTTGAGCCATTCCGTCCAGGCGGGCCACCAGGAGCCCTGATGCGAGGCGGCTTTTGCCTGCCAGTCGTCCACCAGAACAGGCGCAGTGCCTGCTGCGCGGGTCTGAATCTGATATTTGCGACGCGGATGGCCCGGTTCGCTGACAATCCCGGCGTTATGCCCACCTGTGGTCAAGACAAAGGTGATTTCGGCAGGCACCAGATAATGCAACTTGTAAACAGAGCGCCAGGGGGCAACGTGATCGGAAACAGTACCGACACAAAAAATAGGCAAATTAACTTGCGCCAGAGAAACGATACGGCCTTCAACCGGATAACGGTTTTGACTTAAATCATTATTCAAATACATGCGGCGCAAATATTGCGAATGCATGGTCGCGGGCATACGCGTGGCGTCTGCATTCCAGGCCATTAAATCGTTCAAGGGGCGGCGTTCCCCCAATAAATATTTATTAACCATGGGCGCCCACAATAAATCAGCGGAGCGCAGCATTTGAAAAGCGGCTTCCATCTGATTGGCGCGCAAATAGCCCTCGTCGGCCATCTGAGCTTCCAGCAGGCTGACCTGACTTTCGTCAATGAACAGGGACAAATCGCCCGGCTCGGAAAAGTCGGTTTGGGCCGCAAAGAACGTCAGGGACGCAAGCCTGTCGTCTCCATCGCGTGCCATGGCAGCCGCGGCAGTCGCCAGCAAGGTGCCGCCCAGGCAATAGCCGGTGGCGTGGATTTTCTGGCCGGGAACAATGGCGTTGACAGCATCCAGGCTGGCCTTCCAGCCCAGGCGAATGTAGTCGTCCATCCCGAAGGCATGATCTTCGGCAAGCGGGTTTTTCCAGGACAGGCAAAACACCGTGTGGCCTTGATCCACCAGGTATTTGATCAGGGAATTTTGTTCGGACAGATCCAGGATGTAGTACTTCATGATCCAGGCCGGAACGATCAGCACAGGCTCTGGATGGACCTGCTTGGTAGAAGGCGTGTACTGGATCAGTTCCACCAGCTCGTTACGTAGTACCACCTTGCCCGGCGTGGCCGCCACATCCTTGCCGACCACAAAATCTTCGGTGCCTACGGGCGGTTCACCCGCGAACTGGGCCTGCATATCCTGCTGCCAGTTCTCCAGGCCACGGCTGAAGTTATCCCCCTGTTCTGCAAGGGTTTTATCCCACACCAAGGGGTTGGTCCAGGCAAAGTTGCTGGGGCTGAGCATGTTCAACCATTGCTCTGCACCAAAGGCAATCAGTTTTTGATGATGAGGCTCCACACCGGCTACGCCTTCCGTGGCACTTTGCCACCACTGCTGCTGCGCCTGATAGGTTTGTCGCAGCAAATTAAAAGGCCAACGATCCCAGGCGGGGTCCGAAAAGCGGCGGTCGGTATAGGCAGGCGCTGCAGCTTGCTCTGAGGTTTGCAAAGACGACTGGGCCGATGCGGCCAGCTCCTCGCTCCATTCACGAAATAGCTGTTCCCATTGGCTTTGCGCCAACTGCCGCAACTGTTCTTGTTTGCCAGGGCTAAGGGCCAGATGACGTATCCAGTCCATCCAGGCAAGAAACTGCGATTCGGGGGAGATGGAACTCCAGATACGAGCCCAGGCGGCTCGTGCGGATGCGTCTAACTGCTCAGTCTGATCAAGGGACTGCCTGCTAACCATTGCCACTCCGCAAAAAGTACATACAAAAAGCAGATACGACTGCTTAGTCTTTTTAATAATACACCAGTTTACATCTAAACTTTTTGTATGCAGGCCTTTTAATAAAGAGCCATAAAAAACCTTTGCGTTAGATCAAGTTCATGGCAGATAAAAAACGACCAGCCTCAGCCACATTTGTTGTTATACCGTGCCTGTTATGGAATAGGGAAATAAAAACAAGTGAAAAAACAAATAAAGCCTCACTAAAAAACTCAGGCTTTTAAAAAAAACAAAGGCGATGCAATCCAGTGAAACAAGCGGTAACCCAGACTCATGGCACAACTATTATTTCCACAGCAATGTGACAAAACAAGCACAGCCCCTCGTCAAGCCCTCAAGCCGCAGCCAGGCTGGCTTGCCATCGGCCTGGGACAAGTGGCCTGATATACTGCAAGCCCCATATCTTGCCCATCCCCACAGGATGACATGACAGACACGCACCAAAATAAACCTCCTAAAAACGAAAGCACAAACAAGCGACGTTACTTACCGTCAGCTGAGCGCAAACGCGAAATCCTGAAAGCCGCTTTTGAAGAGTTTTCTCATCGGGGATTTCTGGGTACTTCGCTGGAGCGCATCGCCGCGCGCGCCGGGATATCCAAGTCCGGCATCTACGCGCACTACAGCAGCAAAGATGAAGTGTTCGAGGACATGCTCCACAGCACTCTGCTGCCGCCTGATGGCAATACCTTTGAGTTATCCGATACCTCCGAGGCAGACACCCTGTCCTGTATCGTGGATGAGTACCTGCACCAGTTGTATGAACGCCTGTCCAACCCGGACGTGCAAGCCATGTTCAGGCTTTTGATGACAGAAAGTGGCCGCGTGCCGGATCTGGCCCATTACTGGGGCAAACAGCTCCTGAGCCAGAACTACACCGCCAATCAGGCGTTTTTTGAACTGGGCATCCAGCGAGGTCTCATCCGCCCCGACGTCAGTTCCTCCGACTACATCCTGGCCGCCTCTCCCTCCCTGATGTGGCTGATGGTTTTGCTGGTTCTGGGACCACAGAACTCGCCCGTGCCCTTTGAAGAAGTACACCAGTTGCACAAGCGCTTGCTGATAGAGTGCCTGCAACCTGCATCGGCCTAAGGGCTGCTCATCAAGAACGAGCCAAACAAGTTCGTTTGCTTTGGCAAGCGGGCTTGTTTGAGCCTCTGCAAGCCCCCTACCCCTTTTTTGTGCCATAAGCCTCATCAAGGCAGACGTATAAGCGCGTCTGATGCACACGCTACACTTGCGGGCAACAACCATTCCATCGAACCGCAACTGACCGTACAATAGTCGGTTGCAGTCCATTTCCAATGGGTTCCCTCACCCCATCCACCAAAAAGGTCCAGACATGACTCTGCCTACCGTGCCGTCTTCACGGCTGTCGTTCTACGTGCGACTTCTGATTGCCTTTCACATTTTTATTGTGATTGCCAGCAATTATCTGGTTCAACTTCCTATTGAACTATTCGGCTTTCATAGCACCTGGGGAGCCTTCAGCTTTCCCTTTGTTTTTCTGGCTACCGACCTGACCGTCCGCTTGATGGGCAAGTCCGAAGCGCGCCGCGTGATTACCCGCGCGATGTTTCCAGCCCTGATCGCCTCTTATGTGGTCTCGGTGCTTTTTAATGAAGGCCAGTTCAACGGCTTGCAAGCACTGGGCGAATTCAACAGCTTTGTGTTCCGTATTGCCTTGGCCAGCTTTGCCGCTTATGTATTAGGGCAACTGCTGGATGTACAGGTCTTTGATCGCATCCGTCGCGACTACAAACAATGGTGGCTTGCTCCAGCGGCCGCCTCGATCTTTGGGCAGGCACTGGATACCTTGGCCTTTTTCGGCATCGCTTTCTGGCACAGCAGCAATCCCTTCATGGCCGAACACTGGGGCGAGATCGCCGTCGTCGATTACGTCATCAAACTGGGCGTCAGCCTGCTGCTGTTTGTACCCATGTATGGCGTACTGCTCAATTCCCTGATCAGCACCATGAAGCGCCGCGCCCTGAGCACCGCACAGGTCAAAGCATGAAGCCGCACACTCCCCGCCGCCGGGCACTGGTTCTCTTTTCGGGCGGACAGGATTCAGCCACCTGTCTGGCCTGGGCTTTGGACCGCTTTGCCTTTGTAGAAACCGTGGGCTTTGACTACGGCCAACGCAACCATGCGGAATTGCAGTGTCGACAAACACTAAGAGACAAGCTTTACCAGCAGTTCCCGCACTGGGCAGAGCGCCTGGGGCAAGACCATGTGCTCGATGCCAGCGTCCTGGCTCAGATAGGCGGCAGCGCCATGACTGAATCCATGACTATCGCCATGCAGGAAGATGGTCTGCCCAATACCTTTGTGCCGGGTCGAAACCTGCTGTTCTTTACCCTGGCTGGCGCCCTGGCCTACCGTCGGGGACTGGATACGCTGGTTGGCGGTATGTCCGAAACTGATTACTCGGGCTACCCGGACTGCCGCGACAACACGCTGAAAGCACTGCAGGTGGCATTAAGCCTGGGGATCGAGCGCCCACTGACCGTGGAAACACCACTGATGTGGCTGGATAAAGCAGATACCTGGGAGCTGGCCCACCAGTTGGGCTCGGATGCTTTAGTGAAGCTAATTCAGGAAGACAGCCATACCTGCTACCAGAACGAGCGGGAAACCCTGCATGACTGGGGATATGGCTGCGGGCAATGCCCGGCTTGTGAGCTGCGGGCGAAGGGGTATGGAGATTGGAAGCTGTGGGGCTAAGCCCCCAATTCCCTACCCCAGAAACCAACTACGGCTTATTGACCAACTTGTGTACTCGAGAAGCGGTTGAAAAAGATGAAAGTTCAATTTTAAAAACAATTAAAAAATAAAGAAAAACAAAAAAAGAAAAAACTCCAAAATATTTCTGAGCAGCCATCCCTGAGCGAAAACTCTTCAAATAACTCTCACTACCCATATTCATACACATATAATCAATTTCATCCGGACTCAACGGTAAATCCGCCCCTTTAAAACCACCAAAGCAATCTTTTTTCCGAAGAACCCAATCCTGCTCATTTGTTAGCGGAAATGCACTGAAGTAATCTTCACCTTGCCATGCCCAGACTTTACTTTCTTTAAATTGCACCAGAACCCTGGAGCTTAATGAAAAGCCAACTGACATAATGAGCAGCATAAGCACTAATAAAGCGGCTCCAAAAACACCTCCCCCATAGCACTTCGTCGGCTCCGTGACCTCTTGCTTATCCCAATCTACCCACTTGCCAGCTTTACCTAATTCTCGTAAAGAGACAGACAAGCGCTTGGACCACCGCACAGCCCTTTGTACCGAATCAATAGACTGCACACCTTTCACGCCAAACATCAACTTAAACCGTTCTACATCCAAATTGTCTCTACGTTCCTTTTCCAAAAAATCATGATAATAATTTTCTTTATTAAAAAATGACCATAAATAATCCATAAGAACGAAATGGGCACCTTTTAACTTAAAAATCAAATATCCTAAAAAAGCCACCGTGAAGTAAAAACCAACCAAGATACGACCACTCAAGTCCACAGCGATTTCAATCATAAAAAAAACCCAACCACCAAAGCGGCTGGGCTCCTATAAAAAAATTAATCAAATCAAAGCTGCGCTGGCTCCGTCTGCACCTGATACACCGGATAGCTTCGGCACAGACTCACAATTTTTTCGCGGATCTCGTGCTTGACCTTATCTAGAGTGCCAGCCTCATAAGCATCAAGCACATCACACAAGTAATGCGCCAGCTGCTCGCAGTCCTCCACCGTAAAGCCACGTGTCGTTACAGCCGGCGTTCCGATACGAATACCCGAGGCCACCATGGGCGAACGGGGATCATTGGGCACCGAGTTCTTGTTCACGGTGATATAGGCATCTGCCAAGGCATCGCTGGCCTCTTGCCCGGTGTAGGGCTTGGTCGACAAGTTGATCAGCATCATGTGGTTATCCGTCCCGCCTGACACGATGTTGTGACCACGCTGCATCAGTACCGCCGCCATGGCGCGAGCATTACGCACCACGTTTTGCTGATAGGTACGGAATTCCGGCTGCAAAGCCTCTTTGAAAGCAATGGCTTTGGCCGCAATCAAGTGCATCAAGGGACCGCCTTGCACGCCTGGGAATACAGCGGAATTCAGGCGTTTGTAGAAATCTTCGCTTTGCCCTTTAGCCATAATCACGCCACCACGTGGACCGCGCAGAGTTTTGTGCGTTGTGCTGGTGACCACATGGGCGTGTGGCAAGGGGCTGGGGTACTCACCCGCCGCCACCAGACCAGCTACGTGGGCCATATCCACCCAGAACCAGGCACCGACCTTGTCGGCAATCTGGCGCATACGCGCCCAATCCTTCACACGCGAATAGGCGGAGAAACCACCAATCAGCATTTTGGGCTTGGTCTCGATAGCAATGCGCTCCATTTCGTCGTAATCGATCAGCCCGGTTTGGGTATCAACGCCGTAAGGAACAATGTTGTAAAGACGCCCGGAAATATTGATGGGGTTACCGTGGGTCAGGTGACCACCCTGAGCCAGGTTCATCCCCATCACCGTATCGCCCGGTTTGAGCAAAGCCAGGAACACAGCAGTATTAGCCTGCGCTCCAGCATGAGGCTGTACGTTGGCGTAATCACAATCGAACACCGCTTTCAGACGCTCGATAGCCAGACGTTCGGCTACATCTACAAATTCACAACCGGCGTAGTAACGCTTGTCCGGGTAACCCTCGGCGTATTTGTTAGTAAACACGGAGTTCTGAACCTGCATCACCAAAGGGCTGGCGTAGTTTTCCGAGGCAATCAGTTCTACGTGATCTTCCTGACGGCTTTCTTCGCCCTGAATGGCCTGAGCCAATTCCTTGTCGAATTCAGCCAGGCTGAGTGTGTTGTCGTACATCGCTTTTCCTTAAAAAAATTTCTACCCTCGTCGCGGCTACTTGCTCGGCCGCCTTGCAAAGCAGGCGCACGCCCTAACCGTGCGTGCGCTTGAACTCGCGCATGAACTCTCCCAGCGCCTGTACCGCATCCAAGGTGACGGCGTTGTAGATGCTGGCGCGCAAGCCCCCCGTTGACTGATGGCCCTTCAAGCCGTGAAAACCATTCTTTTGCGCTTCTTCAACAAATAAAATATCTAAATCAGTTTCAGCAATATGAAATGGGACATTATTGATGGATCGATAGTCAGGCAAAACATTGTTGATATAGAAACCATCACTGCTATCAATAAGCTCATAGAGCAGCTGCGATTTTTTCTTATTTATTTTGTGCAATACTTCTATTCCACCAACACGCTCTATCCATTCCAGCATCAAACCCAGCACATACCAGGAAAAGGTTGACGGTGTATTTAATAGCGATTGCTTTTTTGCTTGAATGGAAAAATCCAAAGCTTGTGGCGTATTTGCCAAAGGCCTGTCTAAAATAGCAGGATTAAGTAATACCAGCGTAACACCGGCAATTCCCATATTTTTCTGGGCCGAGGCATAAATCAAATCGTGAGCCGAGACATCAATCGGTTTTGACATCAAGCTGGAGCAAGCATCACACACCAAGGGAATAGGTGAAACAGGTGGTTTTGAAAATTGCAAGCCCTGTGCAGTTTCGTTCTCTGTGTAATGCAAGTACGCTGCATCCCGATTAATATTAGATTCATTAATCTCGGGAATACGATCAAATCCAGTTTCATAAGAACTGGCTACGATTTCGACATTCCCATATTGCTTGGCGGCATTAGCCGCCTGTTCCGACCATAAACCCGTATGTATATAGTCCGCTGTGTTTGCTTGATGAAGCAAGTTCATCGGTATTTGAGAAAACTGCAGGTACGACCCTCCTTGCAGGAGCAAGACGTGATAGTCCGTTGGCACGGCCAGAACACGACGCACAGCGGCGTCGGTACGATGGGCAAAATCCATGAAAGGCTGGGAACGATGGCTGATTTCCATCACGGACACCCCTGTGCCCGCAAAATCAAGCAGCTCATCACGTATTTGCAATAGAACATCCATTGGCAAGGCGCTGGGCCCTGCGCTGAAATTAAAGGGTCGGGACATACTTGCTGAGATCCTGTACAAACCTGAACGCCGGAACAGGCCCCCCCTATTTCGGCAATGACAATCAAGTCTACGAGCACAATGGTCTGACTAGTCAGACCATTAATATTCTCTGGAGCAGACCGCATGACGCGTTCGTTTGAACTGGACACCTTGAAGATGCGTCTTAACGATGACGAACTTCAATCCCTGGATCTTCACCAGCGCATTCAGCGTGCCTTGCGGGCATTGATTCTGGATGGCGCCCTGGGTCCGGGGGTCAAGCTGCCTGCCACACGCTCCCTGGCCAAATCCTTGGGCATGGCCCGCGAT
Source organism: Alcaligenes faecalis (assembly GCF_005311025.1). Lineage (GTDB taxonomy): Bacteria > Pseudomonadota > Gammaproteobacteria > Burkholderiales > Burkholderiaceae_B > Alcaligenes > Alcaligenes phenolicus. The sequence continues at coordinate 3,036,782 of NZ_CP031747.1, forward strand.
ACGGTTGAAAACGCCTATGTTCAACTGCATCGAGACGGCTTTATCGTGCGGCGCGAGGGCTCGGGCAGCTATGTTTCCGAGTCGGTCGGCACGGAGCTGCGCGGCAGTGCCTATCGCCGCATCAAAGCCCAGGATCTGAAACGCAGCGTAATGGAACCCGGTACGGGCTTAAGCCGTCGGGGTCGCGCCGTGTTTGAAAGTGGCGGCATTGCCGATCAACAGACCATCAAGGCCTTTGCCACTGGCCTGCCGGAAACCCGCAACTTCCCCACCGATGTGTGGGAACGCCTGCAGCGTCAGGCCATGAAAGACTATCGAGCCAACATCCTGCTGCATGGCGATCCGCAAGGCACCGAGTCCCTGCGTAAAGCGATTGCCGTGTACCTGAATCTGGAGCGTGGTGCGAAGGTCTCCGCTGATCAGATTTTGATTCTGAGCAGCACGCGCCAGGCCTTGTTTCTGTGCGCGCAATTACTGGTCGATGCTGGCAAACCTATTCTGGTTGAAAATCCTGGCTACTTCGGCGCCCGCAAAGCCTTTGAAGCAGCCGAGGCTCGTGTCGTACCAATTGGCGTGGACGAGCAAGGCTTGCGCACCGATCTGCTGAATGAAGATCGCTGCGGCGCGAACTGCATTTACGTGACGCCCTCGCACCAGTACCCCACCGGGGCCACCATGTCCCTGGAACGTCGTCTGGAGCTCATACACTGGGCGGCTGAAAATGGCCGCTGGATTATGGAAGACGACTACGACAGCGAATTTCATTACGACGGCTTACCCACGGCGTGTGTGCAGGGGCTGGATAAATACCAACGCACAATTTACTTGGGCACTTTCAGCAAAACCCTGTATCCAGGCCTGCGCATGGGCTATATGGCCCTGCCACCCGAGCTGGTCAAACCCTTCACCCAGGCACGCAGCATCATGGATGGTCACACACCGCAAATCCTGCAGCTGACGCTGGCGCGTTTTATGGAAGACGGACATTACAACTCGCATATTCGCGCCATGCGCAAGCTGTATGCCGGGCGGCGGGAGATCATGCTGGAAGCCATCGAGCAGCACTTGCAAGGAATCGTTCGTGCGGCCCGACCTGAAGGCGGTTTGCAGATTCCCTGCTTTCTGGAGCCGGGCTGGTCAGAAGAACACACGCTGCGCCGCGCCTTGAGTGCTGGCGTTCAACTGCCGGGTTTGAGCCGTCTGTACATTGGTGAAGAAAAACAACAGGGCTGGCTGCTGGGCTATGCCTCCCTGACCGCCTACGAGATCGAGTCCGCCATGTTGCGTCTGGCCAACGCTCTGCGTCAGGGCAAAGGCTGAGCCGGGAAAAATCAGTACATCAAGGGGTATCGCCGGTTCAGGTCTGCGACCCCTTCCAAAATGGCATTCTCGGTGCGGGGATTGCGCGAACCACTGCGCACCCCGCCCAGCAAGGCCAGAATCATGTCGCCAATTTCTTTGAAATCATCTTCACCCAAACCGCGAGTCGTACAGGCGGCACTGCCGACCCGTACCCCCGAGTAGGCGCCAGAGGCTTGCTCATACGGCACACGGTGTTTACTCAAGCTAATGCCCAGCTGAGCCAGAACCTGCTCCACCAAAGGCCCGGACAGCCCCCAAGGGCGCAAATCCACCACACCAAAATGACAGTCTGTTCCCCCTGACACCACCGTCAGCCCACCTTCGGACAAGCGGCGACACAAGCTGCGCGCATTGATGATGACGGATTGGGCATAGGCTTTATAGGACGGACTCATTGCTTCACCCAAAGCCACCGCCTTGGCGGCCAGAATGTTCAGCAAAGGCCCGCCTTGCAGCCCTGGATATACGGCCTGACTTAAGCGCTCGGCCAGCTTGGGCTCATTGCTCAAGATAATCCCCCCACGCGGTCCGCGTAAGGTGCCATGTGTGGAAAAGGTCGTGACATGGGCATGTTTGACAGGTGATTCCATCAGACCGGCCGCCACCAGCCCCGCGCCGTGGGCCAAATCCACCATTAAATAAGCGTTGATTTCATTGGCGATATTTCTGAATTCGGCAAAATTTGGCGTACGTGAATAGGACGAACCTCCGGCAATGATCAACCGTGGCCGTTCCTTGTGGGCCAGGGCACGAACCTCGTCCATATCGACCCACTGCGTTTGACGATCCACTCCATACGAGCAAGTCTGAAACCAGCGTCCGGACACATTGAAATGCGAACCGTGGCTAAGGTGCCCGCCCGCACTTTGATCCAGCGCCAGAATCGTGTCGCCCGGCGAGAGCAAGGCCAGATACACCGCCAGATTGGCCTGGCTGCCCGAGTGCGCCTGCACATTGGCGTAAGAGGCCCCAAAAACCGACTTGGCCCGCTCGATAGCCAGCTCTTCGGTTTGATCGGCTTGTTCGCACCCGCCGTAAATCCGTTGCCCAGGATAGCCTTGCGCCTGCTTGTTGCTGAGCAAGGAGCCCTGCACGTCCAAAACGGAGCGGCTCAGGTAATTCTCGGAAGCGATCAGCTCAATGGTGTGTTGTTGGCGACGCCGTTCGGCTTCGATGATGTCCCAAAGATTGCGATCACTTTGCTGTAGAAATTGCGAACCCGCCAGAGGCTGGTGGGGGGTGTCGCCACCGGCAAGACTCTTCATGGGAGTTCCTGTTTAGAGATTAGCCACGATAGGGTCGTGGCTCATTGCCCGATACCAGGCAAAAGTGCTGCCCTGGACGCACGGACTCCAAGGGCGAAAGATAAACATCCTATTCTGTTTATCGACCTATAAAACAGTCCATTAAAAATTAATTCACCAGACCACTTTTAATTATTGTTATTTGAATAAACATTCAAAGCATAAAGAATTTAAAATCCTCTGAAACACAGAGAGAACGCCAATCCCGATTATCCTGATCAAGAATTAAAACAAGATTCAAATTTTTATTATTAAGTGGTCTGTCAAATGATCTTGAAATGGTCTGTCATTTATTGTCATAGGATCATTAGAATGCAGCCAACGAATACTCAACACCCATACTTCTAAACGCTCAAGCAGATTATCACCTTTCTCAATCTGTGCACGATAAAAAACATCCCCAGTTTTCCCACGACTACAGGAAACGCCATTGCTTTAACGGCAGTTCAACCACGCTGATCCCCACGGTTCAAGAAACCCGGCAACGGGATTTTTTTGGGCCTTGTCCATAAGAATCGGCAAATCCTTTTAAGCCTGCGATTTTCCATTTGGAAATAAAGATAGGTGAAATAAAGAAACGACCTGTTCATTTCGAACAGATCGCAATCAACAGCAAGGAAGTTTGAAATGACAATCAAAAGCTACGAAACTGATGACGCCGTACGTAATATGCTGCAAAAACTGTCGGTACTTTGGAAAAACCGGGCTGCCGTGAATCAGGAACTGCCTGACTACAACAATCTGGCTTTCGATCCCAACAAGGCCGATTTCAGCGAATGCCTGCTGCCTTTTCGCGAGCATCAGGCCTGGCTGGAAGCTCCTGAAGAATTGAAATCGCAGTGCTTGTCCTATGCCTGGGGCATTTACAACCTGAAGACCATTTACGTTGAGTGCAACGTGGTCACGCCTTCTTGCGAAGACATCATCAAGACCCCGCCCCCAAGCGCCAACCGCAATCTGCTGCAAGACGTGATGTCCCAGGCCTTGCTGGACGAGGCCCTGCACACTCGCATGTCCATCATGGCCTGCAACTACATCTACTCCATGCGCGGTCTGACGCCCCTGGATTTCACCAATTTCAACCTGGTGCAGTGGCGCAATGACATCCTGAGCCAATGCAGTTCCGAATCCGAGCGTCGTCTGACCCGCTTTGCCATTGCCTGCGCATCCGAGACCCTGATTACCGACTACCTGAAGACCATGGCCGAGGACAAGAGCATCCAGACCGTGTGCCATGAAGTTACCCGCACCCATGCCATGGACGAGTGGAGCCACTCCAGCGTGTTCAGCTTTGTGGCGTCGGACATCATTCACGGACTGAGCCAGAAAGAGCGCGAGCATATGCGCGCCGTTATTTTGCGCACCGTAGAAATGTTCGCCAACAATGAAATGGGCGCCTGGGAAAAAGTCTTCTCCATGGTGAATTTCCCCCATGCCCGCGACATTTTGCACGACACCGGCGACTCCAACGAAATTGGCGTGTACACCGGCTCGGTAGAAAGCCTGATCGAGCGCATTGGCCTGAACAGCAAGTCCGGCAAGGCTCCTGCCGAGGCCGAACAACAGGAGGCGCTGCAATGACAGCCATGATTCAGGCGCGCTGCGAGACCGTTCGCCCCGAGGCCGGAAACGTCAAAGTGTTTACCTTGCGGGTGCAGGGCGGCCATTTTGATTTTCTGCAAGCCTTGCAGGCAGGCAAGCACGTCGCCCTGAGCTACCCCGATACCGGCGGCACCATTCAACAGCGTATGTATTCGATCACTCGTGTGGCCGATCCAGACCTGATTGAAATTGCCGTAAAAGGGTCGGGGCGCAATAGTGTTTCCGATCACTTGCACGCCACCTTGCGCGAGGGCATGAGTGTGCCCCTGCAATATGTGGCGGGTGAAATCTCGGTGAACTCTATTGTGGGTTACGAGCGTATCGCCATGATCGCAGGCGGCATTGGCATTACCCTGCCCATTGCCTTGCTGCGTGAGTTGGCGGCGCGAGCCCAGGACGGCTTGCCTGTACCACAAGTACATTTGCTCCTCAGTATTGCCCGTATTGCCGACATTCCCTTCCTGCATGAACTGCTGCAACTGGATCTGGGCACCAGCTGGTTCACGCTGACCGTGTTTGTCACGCAGGAAAAGATTCGCGAAAGCGCTCATTTCAAAGTGGGTCGCCCCTCTTTTGAAAATATGGAGCAGTTAAAAGACCCACAGGCCGTCGTGATTTGCGGCAGCCACGGTTTTGCCCAGGCCTTGCGCGAATACACCCTTCAGGCTCACCCCATCTCGCACATGTTGATCGAGGCTTTTTCCCCGCCCGCCAGTTCCGGCGTGGAAATCCTACCTGAAGCAGGCAGCGCGCCCTTGCAAATCAATGTACGCAGCACCGGGCAAACGCTCTCGCCTGAACCGGGCAGCAGCTTGCTGGAAATGCTGGAGGCCGCCGATGTGCCTATTCGCAGTCAATGCCGCTCGGGCATCTGCGGCGCGTGCCGGGTACAGATTTCGGAGGGCGAGTACCGCTCTGAACCGGATTTTTGCCTGAGCGACCAGGACAAGGCCCAGGGCCATGCACTGGCATGTTGCACCTTCCCCTTATCGGGTGCCATTAATGTAGACATCGGTACCACGAGCTGACATCCTTACCATCTGGATTGAAAGAACCTCTTATGAAGAAAGTCATCGCACTGCGTCATATCCATTTTGAAGACTTGGGCACACTGGAACCTGTTCTGATCGAACAGGGCTACCAAGTTCAATACATTGACCCTTCCGTCGAGTCACTGCGTCACGTGGGTGAACAGGACGCTGACCTGCTGGTTGTATTGGGCGGGCCAATCGGCGCCTACGACGAAAAGATTTACCCCTTCCTGTCTGATGAGCTGGAACTGATCAACAAGTTCTTGCTGGCAGGCAAACCTTTGCTGGGCATTTGCCTGGGCGCACAACTGATTGCGCGCGCCCTGGGTGCCAATGTCTACCCCCTGGGTGTGAAAGAAATCGGTTTCTCTCCGTTGAAACTGAGCGAAGCGGGCAAAGAATCGCCCCTGGCCGCCGTTAGCGGCATTCCCGTCCTGCACTGGCACGGGGATCAGTTCGATATTCCTGACGGAGCCATTCACCTGGCCAGCACGGACGTAGGCCCCAATCAGGCCTTCTCCTTCGGAACCCAAGTACTGGGCCTGCAATTTCACCTGGAAGCCGACACCAGCAAGCTGGAACGCTGGCTGGTTGGTCATGCCAACGAACTGGGACAAGCTGATATCGATCCGCAAATGCTGCGTCTGGAAGCCATGGCGGTACAAAAACGCCTGCACGCCGCTGCCGCTACGGTCCTGACCAGCTGGCTCAGCCAACTTAAACAGGCCAGTTCCGCTGATTGCACTGCATGAACACTGCTGCTGTAACGTTTGTCGATCGTGAACGACATCCCTACCATGTGGATGTCGTTTCGATTCAGTCTCAAGTCGTCTACGGTCGGGTGGGCAACAATGTTGCCGGCCCGACTTTGCGTAGACATGGCTTTAAAGTGGCCGCCGTTCCCACCGTGTTGCTCAGCAACAACCCGCAATACCCCACGGTGCACGGCGGTGCTGTCCCCGATGAATGGCTGGAAGGCTTTCTGAATGATCTGGTCTTGCGCGGTGCGCTGGACAAGGTACGCGCTGTCCTGATCGGTTATCTGGGCAGCGCCAATCAAGCCGTCATCATTGCGCGCTGGTTAAAAGCGTTGCTGCAAGAGCACCCTGACACTCTGGTGATAGTGGACCCGGTCATCGGCGATCTGGATGTAGGCGTCTACGTAGACCCGGCGCTGATCCCCGCCTATCACGAAACCTTGCTGCCGCTGGCCACGGGCCTGACCCCCAATAATTACGAGCTGTCCTTGCTGTCCCAACAGCCTTGCGACACCATCCAGGGCAGTTCCAGTGCCGCGCACGCCTTGCTAAATGGCCGGACCGAATGGGTCATTGCCACCAGCGCCGCCCCCGACTCCTGGCAGGATGGTCAGATCAAATTATTGATGTCCCGCAAGGAGCCGCGTGCCGACACCCTGCTTAGCCATCCACGCGTGGATTGCGCCGCCAAAGGCACCGGAGACCTGTTTGCCTCCACCTTGCTGGCCCATCTGATTTTGGGTGCAGACCTGCATTCTGCGGTGCATACGGCCAGTGCCAGTGTGCTGCATCAGTTGGAATTAACCCGCCAGGCCGGACATCAGGAATTAATTTTGCCAATAGATCCTTTCCGAGCCTGAGCAAATATTTCCTAATCTAACAAACCTTTCAACCGGCAGTCGTTCTCGTTAAGCTGTGCCCTCTTAGTTACAAACGGAGCATGACATGGGGCTGCCTTTTAAAAGCACGCTACATCCACGGGTGTTCTGGGGATCTACCTTTATCGTCCTGGTCTTTTTGCTGATCGGGATTATTTTCCCTAAAGACGCCGCACTTATTTTTGAGCAGTTACAAAACTGGGTCATCAAAAGTTTCGGCTGGTTCTATATCCTGGCTGTGGCCCTGTTTTTCTTTTCCGTCGTCTATCTGGCATTAAGCCGCTACGGCAATTTGAAATTAGGGCCGGACGACTCGGAGCCTGATTACCCCTATCTCACCTGGATGGCGATGCTATTTGCTGCCGGTATGGGGATTGGCCTGATGTTCTTTGCCGTGGCCGAGCCACTGCAACACTTCTCGGCCCCGCCCTCGGGCCTGGCCAGCACAGTGGAAGCCGCCCATCAGGCGCAGATCATCACCTTCTTTCACTGGGGCGTTCACGCCTGGGCCGTCTATGCGGTCGTTGGCTTGTCGCTGGCTTACTTTTGCTTTCGCTACAACCTGCCTTTGACCATCCGCTCGGGCCTGTATCCCTTGTTTGGCAAGCGTATTGAAGGCTGGATTGGCGATAGCGTGGATATTTTTGCCGTGTGCGGCACGCTATTTGGTATTGCTACCTCCATGGGTTTGGGCGTACTTCAAATCAATGCCGGTCTGGAGCATTTATTTGGCTGGCCGCAGGAAACCTGGCTACAAATTATTTTGATTGTGGTGGTTACTTCGCTGGCTACCCTATCTGTTGTCAGCGGATTGGATGTTGGCATTCGTCGCCTGTCCGAACTGAATTTGCTGGTTGCCATTGCCTTGATGCTGTTTGTGCTCGCCGTGGGCCCTACAGCCTTTTTGATGAATGCTTTTGTACAGAATATCGGCGGTTATCTCGATAACTTCTTTGCACGCTCATTTAGTACACAAGCATTCCGCGGGCAAAGCTGGATGAAAGCCTGGACCCTGTTTTACTGGGCCTGGTGGATCGCGTGGTCGCCCTTTGTCGGCATGTTCATCGCCCGCATCTCGCGTGGCCGCACCGTACGTGAATTCGTACTGGGCGTCTTGCTGGTGCCCACCGTCTTCACCTTCTTCTGGATGACCGTTTTTGGCAACACCGCCATCTTCCTGGATATGGGTGTGGCGGCGGGCCAACTGGCCCAGGATGCTGCCGCGAATGCATCCGTGGCCCTGTTCGAGTTCCTGGAATACCTGCCTTGGTCGAATGTAACCTCGACCTTGGCAATTATTCTGGTAGCCATTTTCTTTGTGACCTCGGCCGACTCGGGCTCTTTGGTTATCGATACCCTGGCTGCCGGTGGGGTGGAAGACGCTCCAGTCTGGCAACGCATTTACTGGTGCGCGCTGGAAGGCACCGCTGCCTCCCTGCTCTTGCTGGCCGGTGGTCTGACAGCCTTGCAAACCGTCACGCTGGTCAGTGCCCTGCCCTTTGCCATCATCATGTTCTTGTTGATCCTGGGGCTGTTCAAAGGCATGAAGGCAGATATGTCACGATTGCGTCGTCAAGGCCCCATGTCCGGCCCGGCTCCCGGCTCGGAAGTGTCCTGGCGTCGACGCCTCTCGACGATCCTGCACACGCCCAACCAGCGGGACGCCCGTCGCTTCATGGGTGAAACCGTGGTTCCCGCCTTGCAGGCCGTGGCCGACGAGCTGGGCAAACGCAACCTGAACGTCAGCCTGGAGACCAGCGAGCAGGATACGGCCCAACTAACCATTCAGGCCGACAACCAGCGCAACTTTGTCTATGGCGTCGAGTTGCGCGCTCGCCGGGTTGCCAGCTTTACCGCGGCAGCAGCACGCAACGAACAGGCTCGCCCTCAAGAATGGCAAGTGCGTACTGTCTTTGCCGATGGCAGTCGGGGTTATGACTTGATGGGCCTGTCGTCCAGTCAGGTCATCAACGACATCCTGAACCACTTCGAGCGCTATCAGTCCCTGGTCACTTCCGAAGCCACCGCGCTGTACGCGCAGTCGCCCGACCCGAGCTAAGCCTCTGTTCCGGTCTCCAGTTTTCTTTCCAGAATCTGGGGACCGGGCCCTTGCTGGCCCAGAATATCGGCCGGATTACGCAAGGGACACTCACTCATGGACAAGCACCCACAGCCAATACAGTGGGTCAGCTCATCGCGCAGTCGCGTCAACTGCTCAATACGATCATTCAAACTGGCCTGCCAACGGCTGGACATGGCTCGCCATTGCTTGCTGGATGGCTTGCTGCCCGGTGGCAAACCACGCAAGGCCTCGTGGATTTCCTCCAGGGGAATCCCGGTACGCTGCGCCACTTTGATGATCGCAATATAGCGTAAAACCACCGAATCAAAACGACGCTGGTTCCCGCTATTCCGCGTACTGGCAATCAAGCCCTTGGCTTCATAAAAATGCACGGTCGAGACAGGGACACCACTGCGTTTGGCCACTTCTCCCACCGTCAAGGCACGACTGAAATCCACTGTTTTTGCCATCTTGACACCCCTTGACCTCAAGTTAACTTGAGGTTTTATAGTCCAGGTACCTAATTAAGGCAAGCCATGTTGGCTGCCTCTTTGTTGTCACAGGAACCTGCCATGCCTCCCCTCATTTGGATTCTGTTTGCCGGACCTCTGTCATGGTTACGGCAAGCCCAGCTTGTGTCAGCCACCTACTTCAAACCCGAAGACTGGTCGCAAAGTGATCAGCGATTCGGCTGGACTCTTCCCAACAAACAGCCTTTGTGGCCCTCTTCCCTGACAGGAGGGTCGGCAGCATGAGTTCGCGTCGTACTTGGATCATGATTCCCGTTCTGGCCGGCGTATTGGCCATAGGCTGGCGTTTGCTGCCAGCCTCGCAAGAAGCTCAAGCAGGGGGAGCCTATCCGCCTGCCGTCGTCGAACTATCCAGCGTCGAGTCCCAGACCGCTCCTCGTCTTTTGCATGCCGTCGGTGCACTGGAAGCCTGGCAGCAAGTGCTGCTCAGTGCAGAGACCAGCGGCCGTATTCGCAAGATTGATTTCACCTCCGGACAGCAAGTCAAGGCAGGCCAGCCACTGGTTTTGCTCAATGACGAACTGGAACAAGCCAGCGTGCGCCGCGAGCAGGCACAGGTCAAACAGGCCGCCATTCAGCTCACCCGTGTACGCAAGCTGAAGGAACAGCAAGCCGCTACCCAGGAGCAGTTGGATCAAGCCCAGGCCGATCACGCTGTGGCCCAGGCCCAACTGCAATATCAACGCGCTGAACTGGCCTTGAAACAGATTGCCGCCCCCTTCTCGGGTCGCATCGGTATCACCAGCTTGCATCAGGGCCACTACTTGCAACCCGGCCAAGCCATCGCCAGCCTGGTCGATGACAGTCAACTGCGTGTGAATCTGACCGTGCCAGAGCAAAGCCTGCCGGATCTGAAGGTGGGCCAGACCCTGCACGTACAGGTGGACGCCTGGCCAGGCGAGAACTTCCAGGCTGAAATCAGCGCCATCGATCCCTTGATTGGAGATTCGCGCACCGTGCGCCTGCAAGCGCTGCTGCCCAACCCGGACAATCGCCTGAAAGCGGGGATGTACGCCCGTGCTCAATTGAAGCGCCCCGCCGAAGCGCCCGTCCTGACCGTGCCCGAAACCGCATTGACCTACACCGCCTACGGCCAGACCGTGTTTGTGGCCTCCCCCACGGATCAGGGTCTGTGGCAGGTCAAGCGCGTGGCCGTACAAACTGGCGAGCAATGGGATGAACGTGTCGAAATCATTGATGGCTTGAAAGAAGGCGACAAGGTTGTGAGCGCCGGCCAGATCAAGATTCAGGACGGCTCCACAGTACAAACCGCCAAGGACAAGGAGCCAGTATGAACACCACCTCCCGTCCCGGCTTTACCGACTTGTTCGTTCGTCGGCCGGTACTTGCCCTGGTGGTCAGCGCCTTGCTCCTGATGTTGGGGCTGTTCTCCTTGGACAAGCTGCCCATCCGGCAGTATCCCCTGCTGGAGAACTCCACCATCACGATTACCACCGAGTACCCCGGCGCCTCTGCACAACTGATGCAAGGCTTTGTCACCCAGCCCATCGCCCAGGCTCTGGCCTCGGTGGAAGGGGTGGATTACCTGTCCTCCAACTCCGTGCAAAGCCGCAGTGTCGTGACCCTGCGCATGGAGCTGAACCGCGACTCTACCCAGGCCCTGACCGAAGTCATGAGCAAGGTCAGCCAGGTGCGCTACCGCCTGCCTGAAGGCGCCTATGACCCGGTTGTGGAACGTTCCTCCGGGGACTCCACTGCGGTGGCCTATGTGGGCTTTTCCACGACGTCAATCTCCATCCCGGAACTGAATGACTATCTGTCCCGCGTGGTGGAGCCCATGTTCTCCACCATTGATGGCGTGGCGAAAATCCAGACCTTTGGTGGTCAAAAACTGGCCATGCGACTGTGGCTGGATTCGGATCGCATGGCGGGCTATGGACTGACGGCTGCCGATATTGCCCAGGCTGTGCGTGCCAACAACTATCAGGCCGCCCCCGGCATGGTCAAAGGCCAGCATGTCTTGAGCAATATTCAGCTCAATTCGGACCTGACCAGCGTGGCCGAATTTCAGGACCTGATCGTGCGCGAAGACGGCACCTCGCTGGTTAGACTGCGCGACGTAGGCAAGGTAGAGCTGGGAGCAGCAGCGACGGAAACCAGCGCCCTGATGGATGGCCTGCCCGCGATTCACCTGGGCTTGTTCCCCACTCCCGGCGGCAACCCCTTGCGGATTGTGGAAGGCATTCGTGATCGCCTCCCAGCCATTGAGGCCACCTTGCCTCCCGGCGTGGAAGTGGCCCTGGCTTTTGAAACCGCCCGCTTCATCCAGGCCTCGATTGATGAGGTGCTCAAGACCCTGACCGAAGCCATGATTATCGTGGTGCTGGTGATTTATCTGTGTCTGGGTTCTTTCCGCAGCGTGCTGATTCCGCTGGCTACCATTCCCTTGTCCATGTTGGGAGCAGCCGCCTTGATGCTGGCCTTTGGTTTCAGCATCAATTTGCTGACCTTGCTGGCCATGGTGCTGGCTATCGGACTGGTAGTGGACGATGCGATTGTGGTGGTTGAAAACGTACACCGTCACATTGCCGCCGGACGCTCACCCGTGGTGGCGGCTTTATTGGGCGCACGTGAAGTGGCCGGCCCAGTGATCGCCATGACCCTGACCCTGGCCGCCGTCTATGCCCCGATTGGGCTGATGGGTGGCCTGACTGGAGCACTGTTCAAAGAGTTTGCCCTGACGCTGGCCGGTGCCGTGCTGGTATCCGGGGTCGTGGCCTTGACCTTGTCCCCAGTGATGAGTTCCTTGCTACTGCCCTCACAGCAAGATGAAGGTCGCATGGCGCACCTGGCAGAGAGCTTCTTTGGTGGTCTGTCGGCCCGCTACGGTCGATTGCTGGCCCGCTCCTTGCGCCATCGCTGGATCACGGGCGCCATGGCCTTGCTGGTCTTTATCAGCCTGCCCGTGCTCTATCAAATGACGCACAGCGAACTGGCTCCCATTGAAGATCAGGCCAGCGTACTGACAGCCGTGAAAGCTCCGCAAAATGCCAACTTGGCCTATGCCGAGCGCGACGGCAAGCTGCTGGATGACACGTATCGTGAAGTGGCCGAAACCGAAAGCACCTGGTTGATTGTGGGGACAGACGGCCCGGCCGCCAGCTTTGGCGGGATCAACCTGAAGGACTGGAGCAAGCGCGAGCGCGATGCCAGCGCCGTACAGGGTGAGCTGCAAGGACGTGTCAGCGCGATTCCCGGCAGCAGTATCTTCGCCTTCCAGCTTGCCCCCTTGCCCGGTTCCAGCGGCGGTCTGCCGGTTCAACTGGTACTACGCAGCCCCGGCGACTACCGTACGGTGTACGACACGATGGAGTGGGTCAAACAGCAAGCCCGTGAAAGCGGATTGTTCGTCGTGGTAGACAGCGATCTGGACTACAACAAGCCCGTTTCCCGCGTGGAAATTGACCGCAGCAAAGCGGCCAGCATGGGGATCAGTCTGCGAGATATTGCTGATTCCCTGGCCGTACTGGTGGGCGAGAATTACCTGAACCGCTTTTCGCTGGATGGTCGCTCGTATGACGTGATTCCACAAAGCCAGCGTGAACTGCGCCTGACGGCTCAAGCACTGACACGTCAGTTTGTACGCAGCGCCAATGGCGAGCTGGTGCCCTTGTCGGCCATGGTTCAAATCCACAGCGAAGTGGAACCCAACAGCCTGCACCAATTCAACCAGCAAAACTCGGCCACGCTGCAAGCCATTCCAGCACCGGGCGTAACGCTGGGGCAAGCAGTGGGCTATCTGGACGACATCGCCCGGCAATTGCCCGCAGGCTTTACGCATGACTGGCAATCCGAGTCGCGCCAATTCACCCAGGAAAGTCAGTCTCTGGTGTGGGCCTTCCTGGCCGCGCTGGTGGTGATTTATCTGGTACTGGCCGCGCAGTACGAAAGCCTGGTGGACCCCATCATCATTCTGGTGACGGTGCCCTTGTCCCTGTGCGGTGCCCTGCTGCCTTTGGCCCTGGGATTTGGCACGCTCAACATCTACACCCAGATAGGTCTGTTAACGCTGGTCGGCCTGATCAGTAAACACGGCATTCTGATGGTGGAGTTTGCCAATGAACTGCAATTCAAAGAGGGCCTGAAAAAGCCCGAAGCCATCTTGCAAGCCGCCCGCATTCGTTTGCGCCCCGTGCTGATGACAACCGGGGCCATGGTCTTTGGTCTAGTGCCTCTGCTGTTTGCCTCCGGTGCGGGTGCTAACAGCCGCTTTGGCCTGGGCGTAGTGCTGGTCTCGGGCATGTTGATCGGCACAATATTCACCCTGTTTATCTTGCCGACTTTGTATACCTTGCTGGCGCGTGATCACGCCCATCAAGCAGACACCCCGCGGGCGCGCGATTTGGCGCAAGCCCTGCGCCCTTCGACTGGAGAACACTCATCATGACGCCACAACTATCAAACAGGCTAGCGCCTGTGGCGCGTGCTCTGCGACTGGTGATCCCCAGCCTGATCCTGAGCGGTTGCGCTGTGGGGCTGGACACCTCCATTCCCACCGCTCCAAGCTTGGCCGACACCAACTGGAACAGCCAGTTCGCTCAGGCCACCGAGCAACGCGAAAACTGGTGGACCTTGCTGCAAGACCCGCAGCTGGACGCCTTGATTGCCAAGGCCCTGGATCACAACCTGGATATTGCCCAGGCACAGGCCCGCTGGCGGGCCTCCCGCGCCCTGATCGACGAGCGCCAACACGACCGTCTACCCGCCATCACGGCCCACGCCAGCTATAACCGTAGCGGCTCACAGTTTGCCGCGCCCGACGGCTCCATTGATCACGGTATTACCGAGAACTGGCGCCTGGGCATGCAGGCCACTTGGGAGATCGATCTGTTGGGTCGTCTGGAGCAACTGGCCCGTTCTGCACAGGCTCGCAGCGAGGCCAGCGCAGACCAACTGGACCTGACTCGCCAGGCTATCGCGGCTGAACTGGCACGCCAATACGTGCAAGCCCAAGGTTTGCAACGGCAACTGGCTCTGGCTGAGGATGACGTACGCAGCTGGGAACATACGATCAGGCTGGTGCAGGCTGGCGTCTCGCTGGGTCGGGAATTGCCGGAGAATCTGGACAATGCCCAGGCTGGTCTGGAGCGCGCCAAAACCCTGGTGCCCCAACTGCGCAGCGACCTGGAACTGGCTCGTTTGCGCATCCAGGTACTAAGCGGCGGGCAAGCCGGGAGCATTGATACGCCATTGCCCAGCGCCAAGGCACCCTTGGCCGCTTCCTTGCCGTTAGGCGATGTGAACGCCATGCTGTTCAACCGGCCTGACGTACGCGCCGCCCGGCAAGAAATCCTGGCCAGCTCGCACGAAGTGGCCGCCGCCACCGCCGAGCTGTACCCCCGCCTGGATCTGGCTGGCTTTATTGGCTTTTTTGCTTTGCGAGGTAGCGACCTGGGCCATGCTGCCCGTGCCTTTGATGTTTCACCTGCCATGCAATGGCCTGCCCTGCGCCTGGGCCATGCCAAAGCGCGCTTGCGTGGCATGGAGGCGGTGGCCGATGAATCACGCCTGCACTATCAACAAGTGCTGTTGCAAGCTCAGGAAGAAATTCAGGGCTCTTTGCAAAGGCTGACTCAACATCAGGAAAGCCTGCTTAGCCTGACTCGGGCGGCGTCACATCTGGAAAATGCCCATGAGCGTGCCTTGACGCGTTATGAAGTGGGAGCCGGTGCCTATCAGCAAGTGCTGGAAAATCAGCGCAGCCTGAACCAGACCCGGCAAGAACTGGCAATAGCGGAAACCGGCTCGTACCTGAATGTAATTGCCTTGTATCAGGCCTTGGGTTGGGGAGTGGCGACACCAAGCTCCACTGAGTAACTTCAAGCTTGATCGGATTGGGGGTGGTCTGTCTCGAAGATAGGCCGCCCCTTTTCTATTTGTGCATCCGTCTGTTGCAAAAACTCGGATAGATTCGCAATCTTGCTTTGCATTAGCCGATCCAGCAGCTTTCCGCCAAACCACAACAAGGCGCAGCAGAAAAACGTAATCGGCAATACATACCAACGCAGCCAGACCGATGCATCCAGCAACCAGCCAAGCGCGGTAAAAATCACCACTAAAGTGCAGGCAATCCAATTATTGCGTTTGGCCTTGAGCAAGAATTTCCTCAAATCCAGGTGGCCACGGTTCAGAGTCTCTAATTGCTCGTAAAGCTGATCGCGGTCTTTTTGCAGTTGAACCCAGGCAGCGCGCTGCTCTGATGTCACCGCAAGGGCAGACCGGGGCTGTTCATATTCCTGATGGCTCATTATCTCTACGCTGCAGCAGCGGCGTACTCTGGAAAATCGCTATTGTAGGAGGAATGAAAACGGGTAGTGTTTCTGCCTTTTTCTCTTTACCAAGCAAGCCTATGCCTACCACTTCAATCACGCGCCTGCTCTAGCCAGCCACCGCAGCTCAGCCAGGCCAAAACGCCTGGCTAGTTCCCCAGCAAGGACGAACCTTTTTGCCCCAGGGACAGCACTTCACTGGCATTCACAATGGCAATCGAAATATCCTCAATCGTGCTGCGCTTGTTCATGGCCTGCTCACGAATCAAATCGTAGGCCTGGTCCTCGGACACCTGATGGGTACGCATCAAGATCGTCTTGGCTTGCGCCACATGCCGCTGCCCCATCAGTTTGGTTTGCAGCTTGCTGATCAGCCGACGTTGCTGGCGCAGTTCTTTATGGTATTTACGTGCCAGCACCACCGTGGACAACAAGCCAAAAGAGCGTATGGGCGAAGGCAGGATCGCCTGAATATTCAAATCCAGCACGGCCGACACTATCGTGGGATTTTCATAATTGACCACGGCAATAATCGTGGGTGCTTCCTCCTCGCAGACCCAATCCAGGCGCAGGTGCAAAAGATCAGGCTGCACGGCCAGAAACACCAGATCCGTTCCTGAAGGCAGGTTTTGCGTGGGCGGCCAGATCGTCTGGACCGAACACCCGATACGCTGCAGTTGCTGGGTCAGCAAGCGGCCATCGCTATCGTCCGGATGCATGACCACCATCGTCAATTGCCGCAGTTCCTTGAGCTGCGGCGAGGTGGCATGCGGAAAACGATTCCGCACTCGCAAAGGCTTGTTTGCCGGCTCATCACCGTAGGAAGAGGAGTTGGCCACGCTTTATGTCTCCAAAGTATCCAGCTTGGCAGTCCAGTCGCCCAAGGAATGGGTAACCAGATACGGGTCGGGCGAGACCGGGCGCGTTGCCTGGCGCACAATCGCAAACTCGCCGTCGGCATTGATGCGGCCAATCCGTGGATAAAGCCAAGTATGGTGATTATTGGGATCGATCTTGATCCGCCCCTGAGGTGCATCCAGTTCACTGCCCAGCAGGTAGGGCAGCAGATCTCCGATCGCATCACTGGCGGATTGTCGATACGCATTGGCGAACAAATGCATCTGTGAATAGGCAGCTTCCCAGCACAGATTAGGGTGGCAGTCGGCCCCAAAGCGCTTGCGCAAACTGGCCAGACAACGCGCATTGACCTCCGACTCGATGGACTGAAAATACGGTGCGGCGGTGAAGTGTCCACAGGCAATTTCCGCGCCCATCTGGGCAATCTCGGCCTCGGAGGTCGTCAAACTGGCAATGGGCATGGTTTGCGGATTAAAGCCCGCATTGGCATAAGCACGATACAGATTGGCAGTGGAGTCCCCCACCACGGTGGAGAAAATAAAGTCCGGCTGTTTCTGGCGTATGTCTTCCATGATCAGGCTGTAATCGCTCTCGCTGGCATCCAATGGCAGATAGTGTTCGCCCAGCACTTTGCTATCGGGATGCTGCATGACCAGCTCGCGCATGATGCGATTGGACTCATAGGGGTAGATATAGTCCGAGCCAATCATGTAGACCCGCGCGCCAAAATTGCTGGTCATGAAATGCGCCAGCTGCACACTGTTCTGATTGGGCGCCGCGCCGGTATAAATCACATTGCCCGAAAACTCGAAACCTTCGTACAGGGTGGGATAGAACAGCAGCTTGTTCCACTTCTCCACAATCGGGATCACGGCCTTGCGGCTGCTGGACATATAACAGCCAAAGATCACATTGACGCGGTCCTGCACAATCAGCCGCTCGGCCTGTTCAGCGTAGCAAGCGGGCCTGGACGCCGGGTCGTAGCACACCGCCACCAGTTCACGCCCCAGCAGGCCACCGGCCTCGTTGATTTCCTCAATCGCCAGTTTGGTGCCCTGCCATTGCGACTGACCAATGGTAGAGGTCATGCCGGTTGCGGAATAAAGAACGCCGACGCGTACGGGTTCGTTGTGAGCCAAAGTCCATCTCCTGTCTAGCATGGTAGGGGCGCAGGTCGACGGACCTGCCGGTAAACACTACGAGCGAGCATCAGGTTACTCCAAAAAACTGCATTACTCTGGCCCCCACCACGCTTGCACTCCTATGAAAACTACCAGGCATCCATCATGATCAGGGTGCCGGGCAACCAGCAGGTCAAGGCCCCGATCAAGACGGTATACGCAGGCAAGATACGCAAGGACCGTCCCAACCCCAAGGCCAGGAAAAACAGAAACCACAGGCTGGACCACAAGAGCCACATGGCGATCAAACGCGGATCGCTGGCAGACCCGGCAAAGGCCAGTGCGCTGATGGCAACGAACAGGCAATACCAGCCAAAGCCCACTCCTTTCAACCCATACCACTGCACCACAGCCAGATACAGATAGGTGAAGGCAAACAGCAGCCCACCAGCAACGGCAAAGTAATCCGCCATTTGCTCGCCGCGCTGCAAGCCCAGCAAATTGATGAACAGGGCCAACAGCCCCACCAGCAAGTTAAAGGGGGCCAGGTCCCGACTTTCAATACGTCCAGTCAAACCCACGCCATTCACAATCAGCACAGCCCCAATAAAGAAAAGCGCAACACCCAACATGGCATAAGCCTCCAAAACAAGGTGACGATTCCGGCCTGGCTGGCGTCAGATCTTGCTGACGCTGCGTGAGCTCTGTGTATCGCGATGGCATCGTGCCGCGAAGCAAGGTTCCAGATAGTTCGCAACCTAACTACGAGGTCGGATTTATTTCAGGCAAACAAAAAGGCCCAGACCGGTTCAAGCATTGAACCGGTCTGGGCCTTTTTGCCCGGCATCGGCGCTGGCAGCATTGGCAGCGGATGTCGTATCTATTTGGAAATGTCGCAGCGATCTGAAATCGCGATCGGTGCAATTCTTACATAGCCCGGACTATCGCCTGTACTAGCGATTACCCTAGCGGCTGATGATTGGCGTGCTGAATATATTTTGTGCTACAGTACTTCATCGATTTAACGATCTGATTCTTATTTCATGAACCGCCCCGCATCCTCTTTGCCAAGCACTCTGCCCCTGTCGCGGGCCGCGTCGCTGCGGGCGGGCTCCCCTCCATCTGTCTTGCTGTTGACTGTCGTCGCCCCAGGCGTCGTCAATCAAGCCGCAGTCGTGTCCGACGTCGTCGTCGACACACGCGTCTACAGCGTCTGCTCCTAAGACCTCTTTTTCTTTTCCTGCGCCATTGATGCGCCTGGAATGTCTTTGCAGACAAACCTAATTTATTTAGACAGATAAAGAACATCATGATTTCTTCTTCTCGCGCCCAAGCGGGTGCTATTGCCTTGTTCGTGCTGCTTTGGGGCAGCGCGGGTATTTTCACGCGTATCGGTCTGGATCATGGCTCGGTTATGGCCATGCTGATCCTGCGTTTTGCCATCGCCCTACCTATGGTGATCATGCTGGGGCACTTCAATGGCGGCTGGCTGCCGCCCAAAGGGCAACGTCTGCTGCCAGCTATCAGCGGTTTGCTGATGATCGGGCTGTATTCGTTTTTCTATTTTGAAACCCTGGCTCAAGGAATCACGCCGGGTCTGCTGGCGACGATCCTGGGTGTGCAGCCGATTCTGACCTTGGCTTTGACCGAGCGGCGTTTTTCTTTGAGCCGTGTGGCCGGTTTGGCACTATCGCTGACAGGGCTGATTCTGGTGGTGTATCAAAGCCTGATTGTCAGCCGTTTGTCCGTGATGGGTCTGGTATTTGCAATTGCTGCTTTGTTGAGCATCACTGTGGGGACCATTGTTCAAAAGCGTCAGCCCGTGGGGGCGTTGCAAGGAATGCCTTTGCAGTATTCCTTGTCTCTGGGCTTGTTTATTCTTGCGTCCCTGGGTTTGGGACAAGAAATCCGCTGGGAGAACACATTGGGCTTTTGGGGGCCGGTGGTCTGGCTTGGTCTGGTGATTTCCGTGCTGGCCCAGTTGCTGCTGTATCGCATGATTCGCAGCGGGAATCTGGTCAACGTTACTAGCCTGTTTTATCTGGTTCCTGTGGTGACAGCCGGGCTGGATTTCCTGATTCTAGGGAATACCTTGGCGGCTCGCGCTGGGTTGGGACTGGTGGCTATCTTGGCGGGTCTTTGGCTGACGTTACGGAAGAAAGCGGCGTAAGTCTGCCTGTATAGGTGGGGATTCACGGAGAGTGAAATCGGTCTTTGAATGATGAGATCGGTCTCCGTGAAGCCACCACTTGGGGCCCTCTGCAGGGATTGGGCTGAGCACTTGCCGGTGCTGCGCACCGGTACCCTTGTCAGGAGATAGCTACGGGCGCACCCTGAACTCCCGGGGTGGTTCGTCCCCCGGACGAACCACAAGCGCCCCGGTCAAACAACAGGGCGCTTGCATCCCTACGCTATCTCCTGACCGCGGCAAGTACTCTGATCCGCCCAATCCCTGCAGAGGGCCCCAAGTGGTTCACAGTGATGCAACTCCACGACTCAAGCCGGTTTGCTTCCAAGATCCAAGTGCTGCATACACAGATCCAATGCCTGGATCTCCATTTTTAAGCAGCAACCCTCAAAGCCCCCTCTAAAAGCCCCTGGTTTACAAGTTCTCGCTACAGATTGATGCCAATCATCAGTGTGTGAGTACTGCGAGCACGTTGATCATCAGTAATGTTTACTTTTGGGCTTTTTCAACTAGCCTCACTGCGCTCAACCGCAGTGCCTCTCCAATCCATCTCAACAACTTGGCCGACAACAGACCCAGCCTACCAAGCGCCAAGCCTAGAAACGGTACACAGCCCCCGTCCCCTCTACAACCAGCACTTTCCCCCGTCCAAAATCGGTTTTTCTATATTTCTCCGTTGTGAGCCGCTTGGGGGCCGGGTCCAGGGGGGTGGGCGATTCAGACTGCTTGCCGCAGGCGGTTCTGATATCCGGGATGCAAGCCCTGTGCTGTTTGAGCCCGACGCTTGTGATTGGTCCGGGGGACCAATCACCGGGCGAGTTCACAGGGCGCCCGGATATCAGAATCGACAAGGGTACCGATGCGCAGCATCGGCAAGTAGTCAAGCCCGCCCCCCTGGACCCGGCCCCCAAGCGGCGTCCCCACAGAGACACTAAACAAAAAAAACCGACATCTCCAACCCTGGGGTCGGGCGAGATATCGGTTCAAAAGCCGGGGGCCTGTTCCCGGCGTGCTACCGTTTCAAAACGTGCTTCTAATTATTAATTCCAGAAGAACTCATCGCAGCCACCTCAATGCGCCGCAATCCACTCCAACAGTTCCTTCTCCCCTTGCCAAGGCTGACTACGATCCCCACTGGCAGCCCGCTCCTCGGCAACAAACTCGGGGGTAATGGCATCCTCCTCATTCCCCCACTCATGGCGAATAAAGCTCAACACAGCCGCCAGCTCCGCATCACTAAACTGCTCTGCAAATGCAGGCATCGCCCCCTGATATTCCTGGCCTTTCACCGTGATAGCTCCCGTGACCCCGTGCAGCACCAGTTGCGCCAGTACCTTGGGGTCACCCTTCACCCACTCTGAATCCGCCAAAGGCGGGAACACCCCTGGCAAACCTTGCCCCGTCGCCTGATGACACGCCACACAGGCATTGGCATATAGCTGCTTGCCATCCGCAGATACACTGCCAGGCGCAGGAGCCAGAACCGCCAAAGGACGCTGATCCCCCAAACGCGGAGAGCTGTTGGGCTGAGCCGAGACGATGTAATACACCGCCCAGGCCAGCAAGGCCAAAATCACCAGAATCACTATGCGCGGAATCGGGTTGTACTGCTCGTGGGGATCAGCATTCTCGCTTTGACGACTTTGAACAGGCCGGTTCATTCCTCACTCCCCACCACATCAGCACTCAAGATCGGATACACATGCTTGAGTGACTGCAAATACACCACCAGATCCAAGGCCTCCGGACGGGCTACCACCACCTTGCCCTCCGGTGCCACACCCGGCGGCAGACTCACGACGCGCTCGTCAGGCTGCACCTGATCCGGGTTCTTGGCTTCAAACAAGAAACGATAGGGAGGCATATTGCTACCCGGCGAGTAAGCGCGCGGATCGTACAGGTGCCCCAAATGCCAATCCTGACTAGGCTGACGCACACCAATATTGAACAGATCCGGCCCGGTACGCATGGTGCCCAGCAAAGGTGGGTCGTCGTAGTGATAATCCCCGGCGACCGAAGCACGCCCCCAGCCACGGCTGGCATCCGCTACACCCGCGCCCGTTGTACTGGGCTGCTGCGTGTGACAAGTAATGCAGCCATTGCCCCGATACACCGCCCGACCCCGCACTTCCTGGCTGGTATAGGGCGACAAACCTTCAGGAGCAGGCTCATCCTTCAACTGCAAAAAAGGCACCACAATCATGGCTGCCGTTGCCAAGGACAAGGTCACCATGGACCCGATGATCAACTTCAGTTCGTTTTCCATGACCTTAAACCTCCAGCTCAGCGGTACGGCGCACTGCAGCCGAGCGGGACTCGGTCAAGGCAAACGCACCCGACTTCACAATCATCAGCAATACGTGCAGGGCAAAAACCAGATGGCCCAGCGTCATCATGGCGCCGCCAATAGAACGGCCTTGCAACCAGGGCATGGTGACTGCCACCGATTCCATAAAACCACGGGCTGGATCCAGCAAGGCCAAACCTTGCAGCACGCCACCAATGCTGAGCGTGATCATGTACACGGCAAAGCCAGCCACCACCAGCCAGAAGTGCCAGGAGATCAAGGCAGGCCGGGGCCAGGCCGTGTTCAGAATGCGAGGCAAGGCAAAGTACACTCCGCCGAAAATCACCATGGTCACAAAGCCGTACATACCCAGATGAGCATGAGCCACCGTGAAGTGCGTGAAGTGTGTAATGGAATTCAGCGAACGCAAGGCTTCAGCAGAACCTTGCAGGGACGCGACGGTGTACATCATGGCGCCAAAGACAATAAAACGCAGAACGGGCGAGTGACGCAGCGCACTGAAATGCCCCTTCAGCGTCAAATGCTGGTTAGCCGAGAAGGCCAGCACCGGAATCACCATCATCACGCTTTGCACGATGGACAAGGTAATCAGCCATTCAGGGATAGGACCACCAATCAAATGGTGCGCACCGACCTGCCCGTAGAAAAAGGCCAGCGTCCAGAAACCCAGCAGCGACAAGTTGTAGGAGCGCACAGGGCGTCCAATGACTTTGGGCAGGAAGTAGTAAATAGCGGCAATCGACATGGGGGTATAGAACAAGCCCAGCACGTTATGCCCGAACCACCAATTCATGGTGGCTTGTTCCACCCCGAAGTGCACGCCAGGAACCTTGGCGACCAGATACAGAATGGGGAACCAGAACAGCGCCGCGCCGATGTACCACACCGACACGTACAAGTGCTTGACCTTGCGTTGCGAGAGCATCAAGGCCAGCGGCATACCGATCATCATGCCGCCAAAGGCGAACAGCACACCGATTTGCCAGGGGATTTCCAACCACTCCAAACCCGCATTCAAGCCAATGGCCAAAGCACCAATCCCCGCCACCAGCGCAGCATTCCAGACCAGACCGCCCACCATCACCAAACGGCCACCCAGCAAAGGGGTCTGCAGCAAGCGCGGCAACATCCAGATTGTTAGCCCCAACAAGCCCATGGGTGCCCAGCCATATGCCACGCCATTCAGGTGAATCGTGCGCAGACGGCCAAAGCTCAACCAGGAAACGTCACCCAGAAACTCGGGCCAGTGCAGTTTCAAGGAGCTGATCAAACCCGCAAACGAGGCCACCACCAGCCAGACCACCGCACAGACAATCAGTAAGAACGCAGGCATGGAACTGGAACGGTCGGCCTGTTCACGCGCCGCCATTTCAAGCGCGCTGGTTTGCTGACCATGGTTCTCTGCAATATGGTCGGCCGCCGCCAGGCTTAGCGCCTGCCGTTGGGCAGCATCGGCCGAGGGTTCTTCGGGCTGGCCGATTTCGCCCTTGTGAAAAATAGTGCGCGCACCACTGACGTCAGCATCGAACAGGCCCTTGCGCAAGGACCAGATAAAGGCAAAAAGCCCGGCAATCGACAGGATGAATGCGGCAAGCAAAAGCGCCGTCGGGTTCATGGTATTCCTCTGATTAGATAGGCCCGCAGCCCACACGGGCACGGACGAAAACACCCGGCAAGGCTACCTGTCGGCACAGAGCATTCCAAGAATCAGTTAAAGCTTAAAAAACCCTATCAGTTGTCCTGAAAGCCCCGCAAATTGCCGTTTGCTTGTGCTTGAAGACATACCCATCAGATAATAGAAAAACCACATTTATTGAAATTACCGTATCAGATGGAGCACAGAAGGACATGAAACTGTACGAGACGCTGGCCAAGGAACTGGCCCAGGCCATTCTTGACGGCACAGTTGCCGCAGGCGAGCGCATGCCCTCTGTGCGTCAATTGATGGATAAGCACAAGATCAGTGCCTCGACGATTTTCCAGGCGTATTACCGACTGGAAGCACAAGGCTTGATCAAGGCGCGTCCTCGTTCGGGCTACTACGTCTGCTCCAGCCTGGCGCCTCATACCTTGGAGGCGGACACGGCCTCCCAGCCACCGCTGCAAGCGACCAGCGTCAACAATAGCGACCTGATCATGGCGATCCTGCAATCCAGTTCAGAGCGTTCCGTAGCGCCTTTAGGCTCCGCTTTCCCCAGCCCTGTGCTCTTTCCTCTGGAACGCCTGGGCCGCTTCTTGTCTGCCAGTCTGAAACAGCAAGATCCCTGGGCCAGCGTGGACGATCTGACCCAAGGCCACGCGCCCCTGCGTCGCCAGATTGCCTTGCGCTATCTGGCTCAAGGCATGGCCATCAATGCCAACGATATTGTGATTACCAACGGAGCTCTGGAAGCGCTGAACCTATGTCTTGCAGCGGTAACTCAACCGGGTGACATCGTGCTGGTGGAATCGCCCACCTTTTATGCCGCGCTGCAATCGCTGGAACGCATGAAGCTGCAAGCACTGGAAGTGCCCACCCACCCGCGTGAAGGCATTGATCTGGAAGCGCTGGAACACGCGATCAAACATCACGCCCCCAAAGCCTGCTGGCTGATGACCAACTTCCAGAACCCGCTGGGCAGCCTGATGCCCGATGCGAAAAAAGCCCAATTGGTCGAGCTGCTGGCCCGCTATGAAATCCCCTTGATCGAGGACGATGTTTACGGCGAACTGTACTTCGACACGGAGCGCCCCCGCCCCGCCAAAGCCTTTGACCGTCAAGGACTGGTGATGCACTGCTCCTCTTTTTCCAAAACCCTGGCACCTGGCTATCGCATCGGCTGGGCTGTGCCGGGACGCTATATACGTGAAGTCGCCCAGGCCAAGTTGACTACTACCCTGACGTCTCCCGTGCCCACCCAATTGGCCCTGGCCAGCTACCTGGAAAAAGGTGCGTACGAGCAACACCTGCGCCGTTTACGCACTCAACTAAAAAACCAGTATGCGCAGTTCTCCAAAGCCTTGGGACGCTACTTCCCCGCAGGAACTCGGGCCACCCGCCCCGAGGGCGGCTACTTCCTGTGGGTAGAGCTGGAAAAAAGTGTGCAGACCTTGGAACTGCATCGCCAGGCCCTGTCACAAGGCATCAGTCTGGCACCAGGCTCCATCTTTTCAACTACCCAGAATTACAGCCATTGCCTGCGTCTTAACTTTGGCCATCCGTGGACAGAACACAGCGATCACGCACTGGAAATACTGGGTAATTTATGCCGACCATTGCCACTTAAAAAGTCATGAAGCGTAGGGCCTGGCGATAGAAAATAAGAATAGGCAAGTCATTGAATAACAAACGAAAAGACAGCACGATGACTCAGTTACATAACGCAACAACACTGTCTATTCAGGAGTTTTTGATGGCCCATACCTTACGTAGCAAGCTGATCGGTGTCTGGCAATTGGTGTCCTTTGATTTTGTCCCGGAAGATGGCTCGCCCAATTACCCGGGGTTTGGGCCAAATCCCATTGGGCAATTGACGTACACAGAAACAGGCTATGTGACAGCGCAACTAGGTAGCAAAGACAGAACGGAGCAAGACAGCAGCCAAACGCTACTAGACAAATACTTGGCCTACGCAGGAACATTTGAGGTCGATGAAACCTCTCAGTGTGTTACCCACTTTGTAGACATGTCCCTATCTCCCAATTGGCTCGGTATTCCCCAACCACGTTTGGCACGTCTTACCCAGGATGAGCTCGAACTGACGACAGGCACGCCTATCACCGTCGCAGGCAAGCTGGGCACAGGCACCCTCTTGTGGCATCGTGCCAAGCCTGTCTGACCGCTTGGCCCCCCACGGCCAGCTTATGCTGGCCGTTTCAGTTTTGAGTCTCACTATCTAACAGGCCCAGAAAATAATCCACAATCGCGTGTGCGCGCCTGTCCTTGCGCATGGCCAAGGACAAGGGAATCGTAAACTGACGCTGCTGCGGGTCCACCGCAATCATCTGGCCCTTCTCTACCCAGCGAGCCGCCACGTGCTCGGGCAAGAAACCGATGTATTCCCCCGTCAAAATCAAAAAGGCGATTCCTTCCCGGTCACTGGCCGTGGCAACACAATTCAGATCCTGGTGTTGCCCGATCGCCTCCGGGCTCATGCGATAAGCAGGCGCAATGGCCGCAGCCCGGCGCAAGGCTTCCTGAGACACTGTCCCTTTTTGCACCGCGGCAAACAAAGGATGCTCCCAGGAGCAATACAGAAAATAAGGTTCGGCATAAAGCGTGCGATATTCCAGCCCGCTCAAGGCATTAGTTTCAGGCAGCACGCCCATATGCAAGCGACCATCCAGTAAACCACGCTCAATCTCACCCGGCGTACTCATGCTGATATGGACGCGCACCGCCTCACTGTTTTGCCGCAAGGCACGCAAGGCCGAGGTGATGTGCATATGAGGCTGCGAGATCAGGCTATTCATCAAGCCTATATTCAAGTCCCCCCGCAAACTGGAATGCAGCTGGTTCACCTCACTGCGGAAATTCTCCACCGCCGCCATCAAGGTTTCACTGGCCCGCAATACCTGTCGCCCTTCTTCCGTCAAGGCAAAACCCGCCCGGCCACGCTGACAAAGCCGGATTCCACCCAAACGTTTTTCCAGATCGCTCATATGCAAGCTAATGGCCGAACGTGTAATGCCCAGCACGCCTTCCGCGGCTGAAAAGCTGCCCACTTGCGCTACTGTTCTGAACACACGCAGTAGACGCAAATCAAAATCGGAAACCTGCAAGAGTCCTTTGAGTTGCATATAGGTGAGTAAAACAATAAGTGAAGTTGAATAAAAACGTATTTTACTCAACAACTTAGCTGCCTACACTGGGGGTATTCACCGCCTTGAGGAGACCACCATGAACTCACCCTACTTTGCGCCACAGCAGATTGCCAGTGAACTCAATCTCCAGTCCCACTGGATGCCCTTTACCGCGAACCGACACTTCCAGCAGGACCCGCGCCTGGTGGTCAAAGCCGAAGGCAACTGGCTGTACGATCAGGATGGCCGCCAGATTTTTGACAGCCTGTCCGGGCTTTGGACTTGTGGTGCCGGACATGCTCGCCATGAAATCCAGGCAGCCGTGCATCGTCAACTTGGTCAACTAGACTACTCCCCTGCCTTTCAGTTTGGACATCCCGCCGCTTTTCAACTGGCCGACAAGCTGACCCAGCACACCCCTGACGGTCTGGATCATGTTTTCTTCACGAACTCCGGTTCTGAATGTACCGACACCGTCGTGAAGATGGTGCGGGCGTACTGGCGTATTAAAGGCCAGGCGACCAAAACCCGTCTGATTGGCCGTGCTCGTGGCTACCACGGCGTGAACGTGGCCGGCACCAGCCTGGGAGGCATAGGCGGTAATCGCAAGATGTTCGGGCAACTGATGGATGCCGACCACCTGCCCCACGTACTGCAAGCAGACTGCGCCTTCACGCGCGGCCAGCCCGAAACAGGGGGCCTTGCCCTGGCCGACGAACTGCTGAAACTGATCGAATTGCACGACGCCAGCACCATCGCCGCCGTGTTTGTCGAACCCGTCTCCGGATCGGCAGGCGTACTGGTGCCACCTACCGGCTACCTGCAACGCCTGCGCCAGATTTGCGACCAGCACAACATTCTGCTGGTCTTTGATGAAGTCATCACCGGCCTGGGCCGCCTGGGAACCTATACCGGGGCCGGATACTTTGGCGTCACCCCCGACATCATGACCATGGCGAAGCAATTGACTAACGGTGCCATCCCCATGGGCGCGGTCGTTGCCAGCAAGGAAATCTACCAAACCTTCATGGGCCAGGACTTGCCACTGCACGCCGTGGAATTCAGCCACGGGCACACCTACTCTGCCCACCCCGTCGCCTGCGCCGCCGGACTGGCTGCCCTGGAGTTGCTGGAACAGGACAATCTGCTGCAACGCTCCGCTGAACTGGCTCCGCATTTTGAACAAGCCCTGCACCAGCTGCGCGACAGCCCGAATGTCATCGACATCCGCAACTGCGGCCTGGCGGGTGCCATTCAGCTCGCCCCACGGAATGGCGACCCCGCCATCCGCCCCTTTGAAGCGGGACTACAACTGTGGAAACAGGGCTTTTACGTACGCTTTGGTGGCGACACTCTGCAATTTGGCCCCACCTTTACCTCTACCCCCGAGCAACTCAACTCACTCTTCGATGCAGTGGGAGGCGTCCTGAAGAACCTGGCTTGAACGCAGCAACAGGGCGGTCATGGAAAGACCGCCCCACACACCAACCAAGACCTGGAACAGGGCCTAAAGGAGACAGCCGCTGTCAACCAGGCTGTAGCCTCTGCTCCAAACACGACAAAAGCGCCATAATAGAATTTTTGCCCCACAAGCATCGTTCAGCGCCATGAGTCCATCCCGCCCCGCCGTTTTTGCACAAGCCCCTATTGGCGTGTTTGATTCGGGCGTGGGTGGATTGTCCATCTGGCGTGCCCTGCGCCAATCCCTGCCCAACGAGCATCTGCTCTACCTGGCCGATTCCCAATACGCTCCCTACGGAGACCGATCCCCCGAATGGATTGTGGAGCGTACCCTGCAAATGACTCAATTGCTGGTAGACCAGGGCTGCAAGGCGCTGGTCATCGCCTGCAACACCGCCACACTGGTAGCCGCCCCCGCCCTGCGCTCCAGGCTTTCCATCCCCATCATCGCCATCGAACCCGCCATCAAACCCGCTGCCACCTTGAGCCGTAGCCGTAGCGTCGCCCTGATGGCCACCAGCCGCACCCTGGACAGCAGCGGCCTGCAAAGCCTGATTGACCGCTATGCCAACGACGTGGAAGTCATACGCATTCCCTGTCCAGGGCTAGCCGACCGGGTCGAGGCCCTGCAACTGTCAGGCCCGGAAATCGAAGCAGAACTCAAAGAACGATTGGCCCCCGCCCTGCAAAGCCAGGCCGATACCCTGGTCCTGGGCTGCACACACTACCCCTTTCTGCGTCCCACAATCGAAGCCATCAGCGGCTCGCGCTTCCATATCCTGGAACCGTCCTTTGCCGTCGCCGCGCAAGTGCACCGTCGCCTGGAGCAGGCCAACTGCCTGAACACACAAGCCCAGGCAGGCAACAGCGCCTTCATCAGCAGCGCCCCCGTGGACCAAGCCCAAAAAGTCATCCAAGCCCTGACAGGACTGAGCGAACCCACCATGCTGGCATTCCCCATACATTCGCTAAACGTGCTGTAAAAACGGCCTCTACTCAATCTCTCGCCATGTTCAATAAGAGCAGCTTGAATTGGCTGCTCCAGCTAATTGACCACTAGCTTTAGCGGTCCACCGCCCCCCATTCACCCTCTCCACTCGACTCGACTCAGCGTTCGAACTGACGTGATGACATGACGCCCCTCCCCCCGGACGGTTTTAAAGTCAGCCCGAACAACGATCCTGCCCCATCACAACTCAAACCAGCACCCCACCCAAACAAAGACTCCAGGCCTCACTCTTGAAGCCTATGAAAACTGCTCGGGGTGCTGGCACAGGGGCGCGGGGCGAGTCAGACCACTTGCCGCAGGCGGAGTGACGATCGGGGATGCAAGCAGCCTGCTGCTTGAGCCCGAAGCTTGTGGTTTGTCCGGGGGACAAACCACCGGGCGAGTTCAGGCTGCGCCCCGATTGTCACTCTGCCAAGGGGACCGACGCGCAGCGTCGGCAAGTGGTCCGCCCCGCGCCCCTGTGCCAGCACCCCGAGTAGCGGCCTACGAAGAGTGCTCTGCCCCCCACTCAGCAGCAACCAACGCCCCCAAGCCTGCTCCACCTTCAAGCTCAGCAAGCTGCCGCGGCACTGGCGGCGGCGGCGGCCGCCGCCGCGGCACGAACAAGGCATTCAAGGCGGCTGAGCTGCGCGGGCTGGCCCGCGACGGAGCTTCTCATCCGCCGCACGGCGCTGCCGCGGCCGACCAGCCCGCCGGGCTTCCTGCCCACCGGCCGGCTGGCGAGGCGGTCGGTCGACCGGCGGTTTGGCTCTCGCGTTCGCGGGGCGGTGCGCACCTTCACTGCCGCAGTCCTGGTCCGTGCTGCTGGGCGTACGCCGGTGCGTATGCTGGCGCCGGTGGCTGATGACCTTCTCTCCCCGTCTTCCCAAGTCCCCGGCATTGCAGCGCATGCAGCAAGCCGGGCTTACTCTGTCCATGGCCCTGCTGCTAAGTGCTTGTAGTGGTGGCTCCGGCGGCAATGATGGCTCCACCAGTCCTGGCGTGGACCCGGAACCCCCTACCGTTGAACCCGGCGACAAACCCCAGGCCCTGGGTGGCAAAAAAGCACTGATCGTCACCATCGACGGTTTGAGCTACGAAGCCTTGTTGCAAGCCCGTCAGGCCGGCCAGCACCCCGCCCTGAAATCACTGACCATCGCGCCCGCACAAACCGGCGGCTATGTCGGCACCAGCAGCGAACAACGCACCCTGCCCGTCCCTGGCTGGGCCTCCCTGATCACCGGCGTTTGGGCAGACCAGCACGGCCTGCGTGGCGTAGGCACTGCCGCTCCCACACTGAGCGCCCCCACCCTGCTAGCCCTGGCTGACAAGCAGCCCCAGGCCGCCATGGCCCTGAGCGCCGCCGACTACCGCAAGCTGCTGGGTGAAGACCTGCAGGCCGGACGCATCGTCGAAGCGGCCAACTGCACCGATTCCGACAGCTGTGTCAGCGAGCAAACCGAAAAATACCTGCAGCAAGGCAAATCCCTGATTCTGGCCCAGATCCAGGCTCCCGCCCGTGCCGCATCCCAGGGTGGCCTGGGTGGCCAGGCCTACCAGCAAGCCGTGCAAGCCTCGCTGGCCTCCGTGGACAAACTGTTTGCCCTGATCGAAAAACGCAAGCAGGCAGACGCGTCGGAAGACTGGTTGGTCATCCTGACCACCAGCTATGGTCTGGACGAATTTGGCGGCACCACCGGCTCGCAATTCAACCGCAACAAGACCAGCTTCATCGCCACCAACAAGACACTGGCCTCCTTGCCAGCCGTTGACAGCGCCGTGACCAGCACGACGGACATGAACACCCTGGCGGCTGTCATCGACATTGCCCCCACCGTGCTGTCCCACCTGGGCATCCAAAGCGAACAGTACCGCTTCCGTGGCTCACCACTGCAAGCTGAAACTCGTGTGCGCAACGTGTCCTTCAGCAAACCCGCCGACAAGAACATGGTGGACCTGAAATGGGTACTGGATGGTGACGCCTCACAGGAAATCCAGGTCATGCGCGACGGCAAGCTGATCGCTACCCTGCCTGCCGGCACAACCCAGTACTCCGACCCAATGCCCACCTCGGACACCGAGCAGATCTACTCGCTCTATTACTCGATCCAGACAGGCAAGGCAGCGTCCGCCCTGAAAGCAGAAGTAGGTTACAAGCCCCCACCCAAACTGGCTGACACCCTGAAAAACGGCCTGCAAAGCTACTACACCTTCAACGCCCAGCCTTTTACCGACAGCAAGGGTGGCAGCAGCCTGCAAACCTCCACCCCATCCGTGCCCGCCGGTCAGCTGATTGCCGCCGACTTCCTGGACCCCAGCACCGCCAAAGGCGGCCTGCGCATCCTGGGCAGCAATGTTGATGCCAATGGCAACCGAGGCTACCGCCTGGCCATGAGCCGCGACCTGTTTTCCCTGAGCAGCGTGCCCAAAATGACCATCGGCTTCTGGTTCCGCACCCCCGACAACTGCCAGGGTTACGGCGCTTCCATCATGGCCAACAAGAACTACGACTCGGGCAACACCGCCGGTTTTGCACTGGGCCTGTTCAACTCCGGTGGCTGCGATATCCGCTTTAACACCGGCTACGGCGGTGGCCGTAATGAAAGCCAAGGCTACAACGTCACACCCAACGAGTGGGCTTATGTTGCCGTCGTGATCGACAAGACAGATGGCCGGATGCTGGGCCACGTATTCGACCCCAAGAAAGGGGCGCAATTCAGCTCCGTAGCCCTGGAAGCCCGCACGATCCAGGCCCTGGGCGGCACTGGCACGGGTGAACTGGGCTTGAACGAAGACGTTACCGGCCAGTACTACAAACGCTGGGGACGCAGCGACATCAACATGGACTTTGGCGAGCTGGCCATCTGGGATCGTGCCCTGAGCACGGACGAGCTGACCAGCATCTATGAATCTCGCCAACCTTTGTCCAGCCTCCAACCCTGATCGCCACGCAAGGACTTTTCATGACTCCCAAGAACACCTCACTTACCTTCGAGCGCCTCAAACGCGCATCTGTCTTGCTGATGTTCTGCGGGCTGCTGGCTGCCTGCGGCAGCGGCGGCGGTAGCGGCTCGGATGACACCGGCTCGCCGGAAGGACCGACCGAACCGAGCAAGCCCACTCCAGAACCTGCGCCGCAACTCAAATGCGCCCCTTGATTGATTAAGAGATTAAGCACAATGACTTCACGCCGTACATTCCTACGCAACATGACGGGTGCCAGCCTGGCAGCCGGCTCTCTGGCCGCCTTTCCTCCCAGCATCCGCAAGGCGCTCGCCATCCCGGCCAATAACAAGACGGGCACCATCAAGGACGTAGAGCACATTGTGGTTCTGATGCAAGAGAACCGCTCCTTTGATCACTACTTCGGCACCCTGAAAGGCGTACGTGGTTTTGGTGACCGCTTCACCATTCCACTGCCCAATGGCCGCAACGTCTGGCAGCAAAATGTCAGCTCGACCGAAACCGTGATGCCTTATCACCTGGACAGCACCAAAGGGAATGCCCAGCGCGTCAACGGCACCCCGCACTCCTGGTCGGACGGCCAGGCGGCCTGGGACCACGGCCGCATGGCTTTCTGGCCCAAGCACAAGAACCGCCACTCCATGGGCTTTTATCGCGAAGCCGAAGTGCCCTTCCAGTTCGCCATGGCCAATGCTTTCACCCTGTGCGATGCCTACCACTGTTCCATGCACACTGGCACGAACTCGAACCGCATGTTCTTGTGGACTGGTACCAATGGGCCCTCGGGCAGCGGCGAATGTACAGTGAACAACGCCTGGGACAGCCTGGGTTCTTCGCTGCTGGGCTACGAATGGAAAACTTACCCCGAGCGTCTGGAAGAAGCCGGCATCAGCTGGAAGGTGTACCAGAACCTGCCTGACAACTTCACCGACAACTCCTTGGCAGGTTTCAAGCAATATCGCCGCGCCAATGAGCAGTCCGGCAAGCCAACCAACACCCCTTACGAACCTTCGGATGATGTGGGCAACCCGCTGTACAAAGGCATCGCTAACACCATGCCCGATGGCGGTTTCTTTGGCCAGCTGCGTAAAGATGTAGAAGAAGGCAATCTGCCCCAGATCTCCTGGGTGGTGGCTCCCGCCAATTACTCCGAACACCCAGGCCCATCAAGCCCGGTGCAAGGTGCCTGGTACACCCAGGAACTGCTGGATGCTCTGACAGCCAACCCCGAGGTCTGGAGCAAGACCGTACTGCTGGTCAACTTTGACGAGAACGACGGCTTCTTTGACCACGTGCCTTCGCCCTCCGCGCCATCCATTGATCCGGTCACCGGCAAGCCCGCAGGCAAAACGTCCTTGAGCGAAGACGAAATCGCGTTCGAATACTACAACTACCCCAGCCCCAAAGGCCTGTTGGGCCAGCCCCCCCGTGACGGCAAGGTCTTTGGCCCCGGCGTGCGCGTGCCCATGTACGTGATATCCCCCTGGAGCCGTGGCGGCTGGGTGAACTCGCAAGTGTTTGACCACACGTCCGTCATCCGCTTCATGGAAGAACGCTTCGGTGTGATAGAGCCCAATATCAGCCCCTACCGCCGTGCCGTGTGTGGCGACCTGACTTCGGCCTTCAACTTTGCCAGCCCGAACGACGAGCCGCTGCCTACCTTGAACGGCCGTCGCAGCCGTCAGGAAGCCGACTCCATCCGCAGCGCACAAGAGCGCTTGTCCCAAGTGCCTCAGCCCGTGGACAACCAGCGTATTCCCGTACAGCAAACCGGTGTGCGTCCATCGCGTGCCCTGCCCTACGAGCTGCACGTCAGCGCCCGTTGCGACAGTGAAAAAGGCGTACAACTGCTGTTCTCCAACACAGGTAAAGCCGCCGCTGTTTTCCACGTCTACGACAAGCTGAACCTGGACCGTATCCCGCGCCGCTACATGGTCGCTCCCGACCAGATTCTGGACGATGTGTGGGACGTGCAGGCGAACAATCTGGGGCACTACGACCTGTGGGTATTGGGCCCGAATGGTTTCCACCGCCACTTCCGTGGTGATGTCAGCGTATTGAGCCAGCCCGAAGCCGCCCGTCCAGAAATTCGCGTTTGCTACGAAGTGACCAAGGGCGACATCTATCTGGAAATGATGAACGGCGGCCAGTCTGCCTGCACCTTCACCATCCAGTCCATGGCATACCGCGAAGACGGCCCATGGGAAGTCACCGTGGAACCAGGCAAGCAAGCCAAGCAATCCTGGGTTCTGAAATCCAGCGGTCACTGGTACGACTTTGTGGTGCGCAGCAACAGCGACCCAAGCTACTACCGTCGTTTCGCTGGCCGCGTGGAGTTTGGCGAGCACGGTGTCAGCGATCCGGCTCTGGGCATTCCGGCTTACCTGTAAGACTTAAACGCTGTGCATCTATAGTTCTCTATCGTCTGACTATGTGTGCGTGCGCACCACGCACACGTTTTGCCCCGATGCCTTTGCTTGGCATCGGGGCTTTTTTTATTGATTGTGAGTGATGTCAAACGGGACCTGAAAGCCCGCTGATCCAGCAAGCTTAGCGGGAAAAGCGCGACCGTAGATTCAAGCCAATGTAATGCCTTCTACGTTGCCGCTTTCTTTTCGTCGCCACTCTTTCCTCTTTGACCTGGACCGGTATCCGGGCGCTGCCCAACTCCACAACCGCGCGCAAAACAGCAGAGTAAGCAGTACGGGCAGGCAAGCAAACGTCAGCCCCTGCATACATAGCACGCTCACTGGACAAGGGGGACTCATCGGCCAGAAACAGAATGCCAACATTATCCAGCTGCCGCATCGCGGAAATAACGGCGTACACATCAAACGCGCTCTCGCCCTCCCCGTCAATAATCAGAATGCGCAAGCGCTTTCCGAAAGTGGCAAGGTCTGTAGGACTGGTTGCTACCGTCGTGCACACCCCGGAGCCGGCCAAATAATCATGCAGGGCCAGCATATCGCCCACACGCGATGATGCAGGCTGTGCAATCAGGAGAAAAACCACATCAAAATCATACATAGGGCGCGATACGCAGTCCTGTTATCACCGACCACCCTGCATCAATTTAATAATGGCCTGTGTATGCTGGGCGTTCTGGGTTCCGATCAGCAAACGCCCATCAGAAATCGTTTCACTGATACGAGCCACACTGACCAACTGCCCCTGCACACTCAAGAGCAGATAATGCCCTCTTGCCTGAGCCGTGACACTGCGCAGTTTGCTAATGCCGTTCTGGTTCATCTCCAGTAGCAAAAACGTACCTTGATCCTGAGTGGTCACAGGGGTGACGCGGTGCAGATCGGATTGCGTCAAAACAGGCTGGGGCAGCGCATACAGCGAGGTTCCCCCCACATCCACAGCCACCAAGGGCGCTTCTGCTTTCTCTTGCGCCAAATGCAAGGTAATAACAGTTTGAGCTTGGGCACGTGAGGCCGTCGGTGCCGCCGTGCTGGCATTGGTCGAACCACCCGCGCCTTGCATGACAGGCGGTGCTGGATCTACAGGTTCGGAAATATGACGAGGCATGGTTTGCTGACAAGCAGCCAGGCCACCAGCCAGAATCAACACCGCTAATTTGTGCAGAATATTCATTGTTTTCTCGATCACGGCACACACCCGGCCAAGACGGGTGCGTGCCTGGTTGCCGCATCCAACTTAGCGTTGGCCTTGAACTTCGATATCGACCCGACGATTCGGTGCCAGGCAGGCAATCAAATCACTGCGATTGGGCTGATCACACTGCACAAGGGGGCGGTCCTGACCAAAGCCTTGCGTCACAATTGCGGCGGCTGAAATGCCCTGGGCGGACAAGGCCTGTCGTACCGTCTGGGCACGTTGTTGCGACAAACGCTGATTCGATGCCGCACTTCCAATCCGATCTGTGTGGCCGGAAACCGTCACCCGTTCGATGTCGGACATTTGCTTGAGCTGACCTGCAATATCACGAATCGTGCTCAGACCGGCGCTGGTCAAGGTCGCACTGCCAAACGCAAAGGCCACGTCCCCGGAAAGCGAAAATGGCTGAATGGTTGTGGTTTTCGGCGCCGCATCCAGAACAGAAGCACACTCACTAGGCTTCCAGTAAAAGCTGCGACCCAGCTTGTCCTGATCAAACAGCACCTTGAACTGACAAGTCTTGATGCCCTGTGCCGTGTTGAAGTGGAACAGGTAATCCCACTCGCGAACCTTGAAGCCTTCGGCAAAGTGCGGACGACCCAGCAGGTCATACAGCTGATCGCGAGTCACGCCTTCCCGGACCTGACGCAGATTGTCGATATTCGGGTAAGAGCCCGTGTGA
Organism: Alcaligenes faecalis; assembly: GCF_005311025.1. Classification (GTDB taxonomy): domain Bacteria; phylum Pseudomonadota; class Gammaproteobacteria; order Burkholderiales; family Burkholderiaceae_B; genus Alcaligenes; species Alcaligenes phenolicus. Next base: position 3,073,575 of record NZ_CP031747.1, read on the forward strand.
AAAGTCGCTTTATCCACTTCCGGAAACACCGGGTTTTCCGTGTGGCCCTCCGAGTCCACCTGACTCAAGGTTCCGCAACCAGCAAGCACCAGACTGCCCAGCAAAGCAGCCCCAAACCAATTTTTCTTCATGATCTGAATTCCTTCAAAAGTGTGTGCTGTGCATCGGCGCCAATGCGCCGATGCACCATAGAGTCAGGGCCGACTTACCATTGATAACCAATACCCACGGCACCACCGTAATCACCGCGCGAGGTGGTATTGCCCGAGAGCTTGTAAACCCACTTACCGTTATCGGTAATACCGGAGAAACCAATGGCCATACCGGACTCTCCACGCCAGGTACCGCCGGCCATGGACATCATGTGCTTGCCCGGCAAGTAAGCCTGGGGCAGAGACGCTGTTGCCATCGCGGCCGCCACACCTGCACTTAAGCGGTTATCCAGACGATTGATATCGTGGCGAATATTGTTGATCTGACCTTGCAGATTGCCCGCCACCTGATTCAACTGGCTTACGTTGACCGCATCGGTGTCATTCACGCCCGCCGCCACATTGGTGATGTGCTTGCCGGACATATTGATGCCGTTCTCGTTGATGATCGGACCACCGTTATTGATCTGAATTTCATCGGCCTGAACATTCACTGCCGTAATGGAATTGACCTTCAGATCCTGGGACACCGACACCTTGATATCAGCGCCAACGGTCTGGCCTGCATCATTGACCCGGTCCGTCTTGGAGATAACGATGTTGTCCCCTTCAACAAAGCCCACCGTGTTGCCATTGTGGATAGGCGTGCCGTCACCGGAGCCATTATTGCCACCACCTGTGGAGCCGGAACCATTGCCGTTGGAACCACCGGTATTGCCGCCTTCCTTGCCATCCGTCGGTGCTTCAACATTCCAGTGCATGCTGTCCAGAACATCTTTCAAGGAGGAGTGCTGGCCACCGTTGTAGGCAAACGAGCCGTTTCCATCCAGACCAATGAAGGACTCGATAGGCTGGAGCTGACCATAATTGACGGCATCCGTCGGATTGCGACCAGCGGCAACATTGGTGATGCGCATATCACCTGCGTTGATGCCAGCCAGGGTGATGCTCGGGCCATTATTGATGATCAGGCCGGTGTTACCCAGGTGTACGTCGTTTCCTACCGCAACCCCTGCGTTGTTGATGACGGTATCGCCGGTCTTCAGGCTGCCATCTGCTCCCAGATCAATGTCCTTGTTCAGCTTGACTTCAACCTGTCCGGAATCATCGGTGCCAGTCTGCTCAACCGTGACATTCTTGTCACCGACAAAGGCAACCTGGCCGTTCGGGCCAATATTGGCGCTGTTGCCATCCGCATCGGTCACATTCCAGCCAGCGCTGGCAACGTCATTGACTTGCTTGAGCTGATCTTCGGTGGCCGCCTGACCGCTGGTGTAGTTGTCCGGATCCCAAGTCAGATTGGTCAGTCCGCCGATTCGGCCGGTATCACCATTGATCGTGACCGGGTTTGCTCCGCCCACCACGACCTGCGTGCTGCCGATAGCCGTGCTGTTACCGGCCGCATCTGCCACCGTGATCGAACCTGCGCCTACGGTAGTCGTGTCACCGGCGGCATTGCTGACCGTGGTGCCTGCCGCAGTCGTGGAGGTCTTGTTACCTGCCCCATCATCCACAGTCAGACCGTCGTTGTTCACGACCGTGTTTCCTGTCTTCAGGCTACCGTCTGCGCCCAGATCAATATCCTTGTTCAGGTTGAAGGCCAGGTCCGTGCCATCACGCGAAATGTTGATGTTGCCGTCCGTGTTACTGAAGTCCACCGAGGCGCCAGGCTTCACGTTTTCAGTAGCACCACCATTAGCGCTGATATTCCAGCCTGCGTTGGCAACCTCTGAAACTTCTTTCAGCTGCGATACGTTCACCGCATCGGTGTCATCCGTACCTTCGGCAAGATTGGTGATCTTCTTGCCGTTCATATTGATGCCGGCACCGTTAATCACCGGTCCACCGTTATTGATGGTGATGCTGTTCAGATCCGTCAGATCCTTAGCCATGACCAGGTTCAGCTTGTTGCCGTCGCTATCAACACGCAGGTTCTCACCCGTGGACTCTGCGCCCTCGGCCAACTCACCTGAAATGGTCAATGGCGTGTTATCGCCCAAGGTCTTGGCGATGGTACTGCCAGTGTTACCCGCAAAACTCAAGCCATCGGCCTGGGTGGCGATTTCGTTACCCTTGTAAGTAACATCGCCGCCGTTATTGACCACAAAGTTGTCGCCTAAACGGGTTTCGCCCGTAACAGTCAGGTTGTTAGTGGTGATGCTATCGCCATTGACTACCGTGTCGCCTACGGTGACGCTGTCACCGTTGATCACGGTGTCGCCCACCGTAATGCTGTTGCCCACGGTCAGATCATCAGCCAGATTGAAAGCCAGATCAGTGCCGGTGCGCGTGACGGTGATGTTGCCATCGTCATTGCTGAAGTCCACCGATGCTCCGGGTTTGACGTTCTCAGCAGCAGCACCATTGGCGCTGATATTCCAGCCCGCATTGGCAACATCCGAGACCTCTTTCAACTGCGACACATTCACCGCATCGGTATCATCCGTGCCAGCATCCAGATTGGTGATCTTTTTGCCACTCATATTGATGCCATCGCCGTTGATCACCGGGCCACCGTTATTGATGGTGATGCTGTTCAGATCCGTCAGGTTCTGGGCCATGACCAGGTTCAGCTTGTTGCCGTCACTATCAACACGCAGGTTCATACCCGTGGACTCTGCGCCCTCGGCCAGTTCACCCGAGATAGTCAACGGTGTGTTCTCACCCAAAGTCTTGGCAATGGTGCCGCCGGTGTTGCCCGCAAAGCTCAAGCCATCATTCAGGTTGGCGATCTCACCACCCTTGTAGATAACGTCGCCGTCGTTGTTGACTACAAAGTTGTCGCCCAGGCGGGTTTCACCCGTAACAGTCAGGTTGTTGGTGGTGATGCTATCGCCATTAACAACCGTGTCCCCAACCGTGACGCTGTCACCGTTGATCACGGTATCACCTACGGTAATGCTGTTACCCACGGTCAGATCATCGGCCAGATTGAAAGCCAGATCGGTGCCATCACGCGAGATGACGATGTTGTCATCATCATTGCTGAAGTCCACCGAAGCACCGGGTTTCACGTTTTCAGTTGCACCACCATTAGCACTGATGTTCCAACCTGCGTTAGCAACGTCCGAGACCTCTTTTAACTGCGACACATTCACCGCATCGGTGTCATCCGTACCAGCGGCCAGATCGGTAATCTTCTTACCGTTCATATTGATGCCGTCACCGTTGATCACCGGACCACCGTTATTGATGGTGATGCTGTTGATGTCTGTCAGGTTTTGAGCCATCACCAGGTTCAACTTGTTGCCGTCACTATCGACACGCAAGTTCGCACCCGTGGACTCTGCGCCTTCGGCCAGTTCACCCGAAATGGTCAGCGGTGTGTCATCGCCCAGCGCCTTGGCAATGGTGCCGCCGGTGTTACCCGCAAAACTCAAGCCATCGGTCTGGGTCGCTACTTCGCTACCCTTGTAGATAACATCGCCCGCGTTGTTGACCTCGAAGTTGTCACCCAAGCGGGTGGCACCCTCAACAGTCAGGTTCGTGGTCGTGACACTATCGCCATTGACGATGGTGTCGCCTACGGTAATGCTGTTGCCGATGGTCAGATCATCGGCCAGATTGAAGGCCAGATCGGTGCCGGTGCGCGTGACGGTGATGTTGCCATCGTCATTGCTAAAGTCTACCGAGCCACCAGGTTTGACGTTCTCAGCAGCTGCACCATTGGCGCTGATGTTCCAGCCTGCGTTGGCAACCTCTTCAACATCCTTCAATTGCGACACGTTCACCGCATCGGTGTCATCCGTGCCAGCGGCCAGATCGGTAATCTTCTTACCGTTCATATTGATGCCGTCACCATTGATCACTGGACCAC
>NZ_CP031747.1:3077633-3571859 GCF_005311025.1 Alcaligenes faecalis
CTCCCGTGGAGGCTTCGCCCTCGGCCAGTTCGCCGGAGACGGTCAATGGCGTGTTATCACCCAGCGTTTTGGCAATGGTGCTGCCGGTATTGCCGGCAAAGCTCAGACCATCCGTCTGAGTCGCGACTTCGCTACCTTTATAGATAACGTCACCACCGTTATTGACCACAAAGTTGTCACCCAGACGGGTTTCACCCTGAACGGTCAGGTTGTTGGTGGTGATGCTATCGCCATTGACGACCGTGTCGCCTACGGTGACGCTGTCGCCGTTGATCACGGTGTCGCCCACCGTAATGCTGTTGCCCACGGTCAGATCATCGGCCAGATTGAAAGCCAGATCAGTGCCGGTGCGCGTGACGGTGATGTTGCCATCGTCATTGCTGAAGTCCACCGAAGCACCCGGCTTGACGTTCTCGGCGGCAGCACCATTGGCACTGATGTTCCAGCCCGCGTTGGCAACGTCCGAGACTTCTTTCAGCTGCGATACATTCACCGCATCGGTGTCTTCTGTGCCAACGGCCAGATCGGTGATCTTCTTGCCACCCATATTGATGCCGTCACCATTGATCACCGGACCACCGTTATTGATGGTGATGCTGTTCAGATCCGTCAGGTTCTGCGCCATGACCAGGTTCAACTGATTGCCGTCGCTATCAACACGCAGGTTGGCACCTGTAGAGGCTTCGCCCTCGGCCAGTTCGCCGGAGACGGTCAATGGCGTGTTATCACCCAGCGTCTTGGCAATGCTGCTGCCGGTGTTTCCAGCAAAGCTCAAGCCGTCATTCTGCGTAGCAACTTCACTGCCCTTGTAAATGACATCACCCGTGTTGTTAACTACAAAGTTGTCACCCAGACGGGTTTCACCCTGAACAGTCAGATTGTTGGTGGTGACGCTGTCGCCGTTGATCACGGTGTCGCCCACCGTAATGCTGTTACCCACGGTCAGATCATCGGCCAGATTGAAAGCCAGATCGGTGCCCGTGCGCGTGACGGTGATGTTGCCATCGTCATTGCTGAAGTCCACCGAACCACCCGGTTTCACGTTCTCCGTGGCGGCGCCATTGGCGCTCACATGCCAGCCCTGAGCAGCGTATTTGATCGCATCGTGCACCGTGTTTTCACCGGTATCACCGATATTGCTCATGCTCAGCGTGCCGTTGGGGGCCAGTGTGGCATTGCCACCCAGGATTTTTTTCGTGGTGTTGGCTACATTGCCCAGCACCGAATTCGTGGCATACAACTGGCTGCCATTGATCGCATCTGTGCTGCTGGCGCTGATCCGGCCCGCGGCCACATTCGTCAACGTACGTTTTTCCTCGTCCGTACCCACGCTGACGGTAGCAACAGGACGATCCCCGGCAAAGTTACCGTAAGTCAGTCCGTTCAAAGAGGCATTCGAGGTGCCAACCGCGCCTGCTGTCTCTGCACCATCGCCCAGCGCTACCGAACGTGCATTGCCAGCACGTGCGCCCTGACCAATAGCGACGGCACGGTCGGCCGTGCTGCGGGAACCGTCACCCAGCGCGATCGCCTGCCGCTCAAGAGCCCAAGCGTCACGGCCTTGTGCAATCGATGCCTCGCCAAAGGCATGAGCGCCCTTGCCCTGTGCCTGCGCAAAGTCGGCCGTAGCCTCGGCCTCACGACCTACCGCAATGCTGCTATTGAACTCGGCAATGGAGTCCGTGCCTAAAGCGATGGAGTCACGGTTCTTGTCACGATTTTCTACATCGGGGTCAGCTTGACCGGAGCGAGCGCGAGTGCCTATGGCAATACCGCGAGCAGCAAAAGCCTTGGCTTCTGTACCACTGGCTTGGGCATCACCAGCCGCCGCCCGCGACCGGGTACCCAAAGCCATGGCGTCACTGCCCGTTGCCGTCGCATTGCTACCCTGAGCGATGCCGCGAGCAGCGTTCACTACCGAGTCTTTCCCGATCACAATCCCTTCAACTGCCGTGGAGCTGGATGAGGTACCAATGACCACAGAGTTCTCTACGGAGGGCCCATTGGCCTGACGGTCGGTGTAGGAGTCCCGGCCAATGACGATGGAGTTCTTGTCACGGCTGACAACGTGCGTACCAATGGCTACACCGCTCTCATCACGCGCCTCGGATTGCGAATTACCGATAGTCGTGGAGTTCTCTCCCAGACCCTTGATGTTATGGCCCATGACAACAGCGGAAGCACCCTCCGCACCGGCCATATGACCAATCGCAATCGAATCCCGCTCCTTGGCTGTGGCATCAGGCCCGACAGCAATCGAATCGATGGCCGTGGCGGCAGCACCGTTATTGTTCTTGTTGCCCTTGTCCACACCGCCATCATTAATGCTGAAATAGCGTGGCTTGCTCTCTGCAATCTGCTCACCCCAGTCATTGCCAATTTTTTCAGCCAACTGGTCATAATCAACCGGACCGCCCAATGCAGCCTGATCCACTGCCGCTTGCAGTTGGCGTACGTTCACTGCATCTGTATCTTGAGCGCCATCTTCCACATTGACGATGCGGCGCGTAAATTCACTGCCCGCTTCGCTGCTACCCACAGAGACCGCACTGCCGGTAAATGCCCGATTAGTGAATCGACCTGTACCGACAACATCGCCTTGCACAGCATGAGAGTTCAAGCCCAAGGCTACAAAATTGCTGTCCGCATGTGCATTAGGACCAATAGCGGTACCCGTTCCAAAGGCCGTTGTCTGACGACCCACAGCAACCCCGGTATTTCCGGCAACCGCCTTGTAGCCAATCGCCACGCCCTCTGTTTCAGCGCTGGAGTCCTCGCCAATACCAATCGCACGATTGGATGTCAGCCCACGATTCGCATTCTTACCCAGGCTGACATTGCTATCGCCTATGACATTCAGGCCGGCATCTCGGCCAATCGCCACGTTCTCGTTGCCATCCACTCCATTGCCGGTGCCATCACCCAGCGCCACATTGAATTGGCCTTTGACGTTCTGACCGCTAGCTTGACCAATGGCAATATTGTGCGAACGATCGCCTGGCAGATGATTGCCAGTGGCCTGGCCTGCGCCATTACCTATAGAGATATTATTTTCAGCATCAGCCTGAGCCCCCAGACCCAATGCGATACCGTTCACACCACTGGCCTGTGCCTGTGTGCCCAAGGCAAGAGCATGGTTACCAGCAGCCAGCGCTTCGCGTCCCACGGCTACGCCAGCTACGCCGCTGCTATGACTGTCCTTACCAATAGCAATCGCCGCCTCTGGCCTGGGTTTACCATCTGCATTGGAGGCACGAGCACCATCACCCAGCGCAATGGCACTCTCGGCATCAGCCAATGCTCCTTGGCCTGCTGCGATACTGCGCCCCCCCTCTGCCTTGGACTCAAGTCCCAGCGCAATCGACTCTTCTCCATTGGCTCTGGAATCGGGACCGACGGCAATGGAGTTATCGCCATTCGCCTGGGAGTCAGGCAACTGCGAATTAGCACGAAAATACTTCACACCGGGATTGTCTTCGTCCACTCCCAAGGCAGTCAGACGATTGTTGAGCGTGTTCAGCCCTGTTTCAGTCGCGTCAATTCTGGTCCCATGGGCCGTAATAGTCGCTTCATTATTTGCAATCCGGCTAGCATGATCCGTAATGGCAGTCTGGTTCTCAGCCAGTTTGGTCGCATGATCAGCAATCGCAGATTCATTACCAGCGACCCGCCCTTCCAGCCCATCAATCTTGCCGGTATTGGTCTGCACCTCAGCGGACGTAACATTGAGCTGCGCCTGGGTCGCCACAGACTCACCACCCACCGTAATCTGATCGGCACTCAAGGCGCCGGAGATCGTCAGGCTACTCAACCCCACGATGCTGCCACCACCCGTAAACCGGATGGTGCCGCCTGGGCTGGTGAAGTCAATAAGGTTGTTCTGACCGTCGCCTGGAATCTCGACTGCCGCCCAGGCATTGCTCATCGCCAATGCGCTTGCTGTCAACAAGGCGAGCCATCCCATGCGTGCGGAAAAAGACGCACGCTTTCCTCCTTTTACGCACGAGGAACTGCGCTTGCCTTTCGCTTTTTTATGCTCAGAAACGGCAACAAATGTTCCCGTTTGCTCATTCCAGATGGTTTTGTAGACGTGATTCATCTCTGTTCCTGATCCTTTAAGGAATACGTGTTGAGTGCTACGTGGGTGTGAGTAGGGTTGAAACTGTCTCGAACGCACAAAGGCTCCGCCCCCTCCCAGGGGGGCAGGACGCAGGGAGGTTGTATGAAGTAGCCTTGGACGGCGTGCGCGCCGGCATCGACGCTCAACTGGAAATCCAGGGCAGTCTCAATTCCTTCGGCGATGACGTATTGGCTGATGCCACTCGCGGCATGAACCCAAGAATGAAGGGTGGCAAGGCCATCCCTGTCCCGTGCCTGATGCACCAGGGACTTATCAATTTTTATGACCTGGGGACGGATCTGCCGAGCCAGACCCAGAGTGTTGAATCCGGTCCCAATATCATCAATGGCAACTTTGCAACCCAGGTCACGCAAGGTGCACAGCAAGCTGGCAGCAGCGTCCTGATCAAAGACAGAAGCCGTTTCGGTAATTTCCAGGGTCAGACGACTGGCCAGTTGCGGCGCACCACGCAGCACCGCAATCAGCAGCCGCCACCACGGCCCCTGTTGCAAAGACAAGGGGGAAATATTGCAGGCAAGGTGAACATCCGGATAACGCTCCAGCACCTGTACCACCGACCAAAGAACGCTGGCATCCAGGCGTTCGGTCACATGCAAGCGCTCTATGGCCTGAACAACCTGCGCACAAGAAACGGGCTCAGTACTGTTCTGCGCATCATCCCAGCGCAACAGCACTTCGTAGTACAGAACCTGCTCGCGATCCTGCACAAAGACCACAGGCTGAAATGACAGGGCAACCTTCTCGTCCCGCATGTCTGCAAAGAAACGAGTCGCCAAAGCCATGTCGCGCCGAGTCTGTTCGCAAACGGGAGGCTCAAGCTCGGAGAAGGCAATGGTGCTGGCCAGAGACTGCAAATGAGACAGGCAAACCGGACGGTCCCCCGATGCTTCAACCCAGGCCGGAACAACATTGACCAGGATGCGGTCCGAGCCGCAGCGAACGGGTTCGTAGCACAACGCCGCTTTGACTCGTTCCAGAAACAGGTCCTTGTCAAACTGGGTGGGCAGACGACAATTCGTCAAGCCAATCAACACCACTTGATCAAGCACCAGAATGTCGCTGCGTGTTATGCCGTAGGGACGCAGACGCACCGAAATGGCGGACAAAAAGGCTTGCTGGAACAGGCGCGCATCGTAGGCCTGGGCAAGCATTGCCAGTCTTCGCAAGCCTAAAAGCAAATAGCTGCTTGAAGGAGTAACTTGCTGCAACCAGCAAGACAATGACTCTAGCGACTGGACGCCCATTACGCGCCCCGCATCGCTGGTTGGCACTCTGGACGCTGTGCGTGAATCAGCGTCTGGCTTTCCACCTGACAGCGGTCAAAAAGCCTCCTTTATGTCAACATCGATTCCATAACAAATAGACACGTTTGTACGTGAAAATTACGCTGAAAAGGATCATTTCGATGCGCTATTCGGTTGGGACTAAAAGGAGGCTTCTTGTCAAAATCGCAAGCCTATTTACGCCTTTTCTTAACCATTGTTGACGCTTGCCTATGGCTGGCTGCAACGTTCTTCAGAAAGTGCATCGGCCAGACCTGCTTCGTGTTGACACACATGTGGCCGCCGCTAACACTTAATCAGTATCTGCATCTGAAACACAGCGTTAATAAAAAATTACGTAATAGTTTTTATTGCAGTACGAGCTACCTCAATCGCCGTTTACGTGGCAGCAGGTTTGCATGCGGTTAGTAAAACTTGACATCGCGTGGCCAACATTCCACTGGGACCATCTTGGGTTTACTAACATCGATTGCACTGAGATGTAGTCGAGTGGGAGGGGGGAGGCTGCGCTTTGCGCTAGGAAGATGGGTACTATGAGTAAGAAATATGGATATGCACGCGTTTCAACACAGGATCAAAACCTGGACCTACAGATCGCGGCTTTAAAAAAGGTGAATTGTGATCATATCTATACGGATAGAGGGATATCCGGGGCTAAAGCAACACGTCCAGGATTGAATCATCTGCAGCGAAAACTGAAATCGGGTGACACGCTTATTGTCTGGCGTCTGGATAGGCTGGGCCGATCACTACGCTATTTGGTCGACACGATCGATCGTTTAGGCAAAGAGAATATCCATTTCATTTCCTTGACGGAAAATATAGACACGACAACATCGGGTGGTAGATTGCTGTTTCATATGATGGCCGCCCTGGCTGAGTTTGAACGCTCGCTGATTAGCGAACGCACTCGCGCAGGAATGGCAGCAGCGCGTGCCAATGGCAGGCCACTAGGCAGACGTCCTGCCTTATCACCCGCCCAACATAAAGAAGCCCTTATTGCGTTGACCAATCAAGTTCCGCTGGACATCGTTGCCAAAAAATATGACGTGCATCCCAGGACGATACGCCGCATCAAGGCCATGGCCTCGACATAGCGGGCTCAACGCAAGTGACTTAAGTATTAGTCAGCATTGCCGCCAGACAACTAGGTGGCGGCAATGATCTGTAGGGGAACAGGGCAAGCACCCTACCGCCTTTTACTGCACCAGCTGATTCATCTCGATAATTGGCAGCATCACGGCCAGAACAATCAACAGCACCAAACCACCCATCAGCAAAATCATCAAAGGTTCCAGCAAGGCGGTCATGGTCAGGGCTTTGCGCTCCAGCTCGGTTGATAAGGTCGTCGCGGCCCGATCCAGCATGGGTGCCAGTTCGCCGGTTTTTTCACCGCTGGCAATCAGTTGGACTAATAGCGGCGGGAACAAGGCACTGCGCTGCAAAGCGGTCGCCAAAGGCAGACCCTCACGCACATGGATAGCGGCCTGATTCACGGCATCGCGCAAGGCCAGATTGGACACAGTACGCCCGGCCGCTTCCAATGCCGTTAGCAAGGCCACATTGCTGCCAGCCAGAATGGCCAGCGTGGCAGCGAAGCGAGCGGTATCGACACCCAGCAAGTAGCCCCCCAGAACGGGTACGCTTAACAGACGCCGATGAAAGGCCAGCTTCAAGGTCGGCTGTCGCAGCAAAAAAGCCACCAGGCCAGCCGCCAGTAAGAGCACAACAAATAACACCAGGCCCCATTCACGCAGCAGATCACTGGCGCTGATCATGACCCGAGTCAGCATGGGCAGTTGCTGTTTGGCTTGGGTGAAGGCCCCTACCACTTGCGGGACGACGTAGCTCAGCAAAAACACCACCATCGCCACCGAAATCAGACTGACAATGGCAGGGTAAATAAAGGCCGTCAGCACCTTGCCACGAAGGGCGCCGCTATCCTCGATAAAGCTGGCCAAACGATCCAGCACTTGCTCCAGCTCGCCCGACTGCTCCCCTGCTCGTACCAATGCCCGATAGATTTCCGGGAAGTCGCGCGGGTGATTCGCCAAGGCATCACTCAAGCTTTGCCCTGCCCGAATATCCGCACGCAGGGCTGCCAGCAATTGCACCAGAGGCCGACGCGTCGCCTGCTCGATCACCACTCCCAGGCTGGCCTCCAGAGACAAGCCCGCCGCCACCAGACTGGCTAACTGACGAGTCAGCCAGGATAACTCGGTACGACGCAGGCCCGCACTGCGAGCACGGGCAGCGGCTCGGCTACGGCCCGCCTTCAGGGAAACCGTCAGCAACCCTCGGGACAGTAATTGCTGACGCGCCAGCCGTTCACTCTCGGCCTCCAGCACACCCCGCTCGCTGCGTCCGGCCTGATCCACCGCCTCATAGTGATAGGTACCCATGCTGTTTCACCCCTCTATAACTCGCGCGTGACGCGCAATACTTCTTCAGGGGTACTGATGCCCTGCTCTACCCAACGCTGGGCGTCCTCGCGCAAGCTGCGCATGCCCGACTCACGCGCGGCCTGACGCAAGGCAGGTTCGGCCCCGGCAGCATTCAACAAGTGCTGGGCACGTTCGTCGATGCGATACAGCTCGTGAATCCCGGTACGGCCTTGATAACCCGTGTGAGCGCATTGCTCGCAACCATCAGGACTGGCCCGGTACCGCCCGTGCTCGGCAGGCTGACGACAATGTCGGCACAGCTTGCGTATCAGCCGCTGGGCCAGCACGCCACGCAAGGTGGAGGCCAGCAAGAAAGGTTCCACACCCATATCGACCAAGCGAGTCGCGGCGGACACGGCATCGTTGGTGTGCAAGGTGGCCAGAACCAGGTGGCCTGTCAGAGAAGCCTGCACCGCAATCTGTGCGGTTTCCAGATCCCGAATTTCCCCGATCATGATGATGTCCGGGTCCTGTCGCAATATGGCACGCAAGGCACGTGCAAAGCTCAACTCAATACGGGGATTGACCTGCGTCTGGCCTACGCCGGGCAAGTCATATTCAATCGGATCTTCCACCGTCAGCACATTGCTGCGGGCTGTATCGACGCGGCCCAGAGCGGCATACAAGGTGGTGGTTTTACCGCTGCCGGTAGGCCCGGTAACCAGCACAATGCCGTGTGGTTGATGAATCAGCTCATCGAGCTGAGCCAGGATGTCCGGGGCCATGCCCAGGCGCTCCAGCTCCAGTTGCCCGGCGGACTTGTCCAGCAAACGCATCACGGCGCGTTCGCCATGTCCGGTAGGCAGAATCGAGACTCGCAGGTCCAAGGCCCGCCCCCCCACTTTCAAGGCGATACGGCCATCCTGGGGCAGGCGTTTTTCGGCAATATCCAGGCTGGCCATAATCTTGATACGGGACACCAGAGCACCATGCAAGGCTCGACGCGGGCTGACGATATCGCGCAAACGGCCATCCACCCGGTAACGCACGACCGAATGGGTTTCATAAGGCTCCAGGTGTATATCACTGGCACCGTCCCGCACCGCCTGGGTGAACAAGGCGTTGATCATGCGGATGACCGGCGCATCGTCCTGGTTTTCCAGCAAGTCGGTGACAGCAGGCAGTTCCTGCATCAGACGATCCAGGTCTACCTCGTTGGCGGCCGCATCCACCACGCTGGCGGCATCGTCGCCCTGTGCGTAACTGGCATCAATCAAGGTATCCAGTTCCGCATCATGCACTTGGCGCTCGTCCAGCTCGGGGTAGCGTCGCCGCAATTCCACCAAGGCCCAATCCGGTGTGCGTTCGCTAATGACCAGCGTACCCACACCTTGCTGCTGCGTCAGCACCGCACGGTGCTGACGTGCCCAGGAGTACGGCAGGCGGGTCATAAGGTCTCTCGCAAGTCCACAGTTCCGGACGAGCCTGCGGCCTGCGGCAAGACCATGTGTCCCGCATCCGGGTGGAACCAGGTGGAGCGATCCGGCAAGCCTGTCTGCACGGCACGCATATAGTTGTAGCGGTCCAAAGACAGGCTTTGGCTATCTTGGGCATTACGCACAATATGAGGGCGCAGGAACACCATCAAATTGGTTTTGGAGCGCTTGCGTTTCTCGTATTTGAAGAGGTTGCCCACCAACGGAATATCGCCCAGCAAGGGAACCGATTGCTGACCATCCTCAATCGAGTCTTCCAATAAGCCGCCCAGCACAATAATCTGCCCATCATCGACCAGGACATTGGTACTAAGGGCACGTTTACGCGTGACAGGCGCGCTGGGCGATACCGACATAGTAGGATCCAGGCTGCTGACCTCCTGGTACAGAGCCATCTTGACGGTCCCACCTTCGGAAATCTGCGGACGCACTTTCAGGGTCAGGCCCACATCCTCGCGCTGAATGGTCTGAAAGGGATTACTGGCCCCATCACCCGTGGTCGTGTACTGCCCCGTCACAAAGGGCACGGTACGGCCCACCATGATGCTGGCTTCTTCGTTATCGAGCGTCATCAGGTTGGGCGTGGACAGAATATTGATGCCGCCCTGGCGCTCCATCGCCCGGGCCAGGACGCCCAGATTGACAATCTGCTGGCCCAGCACGTTCACCGTGCCTTTGACCACGCCCAGACTTAAACCCGCCGCCAAAGAATCCAGCGTGGTCACCCCGGCCTTGTTAATCCCGCTGCCGCCCAGATTGGCGCCCCCGACAAAACCTGAACCTCCATCGGCAATATTGCCACCGCCTGTCATCCACTGGATGCCAAACTCGGCCGCATTCTCCGCATTCACCTCCACAATCAGGCTCTCGACCAGCACTTGAGCGCGACGTTGATCCAGTTGATCGATCACTTCACGCAAGCTGCGGTAAACCGGATCAGGGGCCGAAATGATCAGCGTATTCGTGGATGGATCAGCCTGCACAGTGGCACCGCCAGCGCTAAAGGCCACGGTGCCGCTGGCATTGTTTGCGGCGCTCAAACCCATCTCGGCCTGAGGCTGCTGCTTGGCGGTGGCCGACGTGTCCATGGCTTTGGCACCGCCGGTGGTGCTGGCGTTGGCGGCGGGTGCCAGGCTATTGCTGTTCGCCTGTTGATTCCCGGTACTCGCGTTCCCCGAAGGCGCTTGCCCAGTCAAGGCCCCCCGCAGCACTTCAGCCAGCTGCACCGCCTGAGCATTGCGCAGATAGACCACATGCAAATTGCCTTTATTGCTTTCCGGGCTGTCAATACGCCGGATCAGGTCACGGGCCAGATCCAGCCGGGCCGGACTGCCTGCCCGCACCAGCACGGAATTACTGCGCGGATCAGCCACTACGGTAATGCGCTGCGCCACATCGTTGCCGGGCGTGTCCAGCATTTGCGAAGCCAGTGCCGCCACGTCCAGAGCTACTCCGTAATCAATCGGGATGATGTCGGTATTCAAGCCTGCGGGGGTATCAATCCCAGCAATCACCTGGGCAATACGATCCAGATTGTCGCCATAGTCCGTTACGACCAGAGTGTTATTGGACGGGTAGGCATTGATAGGGTTGTTGGGCGAAATCATGGGCCGCAACACAGGCACCAAGGCCGTGGCGTTTTCATAACGCAGAGTGAACACACGGGTTTCCAGCTCGCCACTGCCGCTGGCCCCCGCACCGGCGGCACGCACGGCACCACCTTGTTGACGCGCTTCGGCTTCGGGCACCACGCGGCTGACCTTGCCATTACGCAACACGGCAAACCCTTGCATGCGCAGGGCAGACAACAGCATCTCGTAGGCGGTACGGGCATCGACCGGTACTTCGGACATCAAAGTCAGTTGTCCTTTTACGCGAGGGTCCACGATGAAGTTCTGGCCGGTAAAACGGGCCAAGGCAGCCACAACCCCATCCAGCTCGGCATCCACAAAATTCAGCGTGATGTCGTTGCCTTGCGGGAACTCGGCCGGGTCGGGCAAGTCGATCGGGGCGGCACTGCCCCCGACACGTTGTGGAACCCGACGTGTCACGGCCGGAGGCGAGGTATTGCTATTGGCAAAGCGCGGGTCAGCCTGAGTGCTACG
Organism: Alcaligenes faecalis; assembly: GCF_005311025.1. Classification (GTDB taxonomy): domain Bacteria; phylum Pseudomonadota; class Gammaproteobacteria; order Burkholderiales; family Burkholderiaceae_B; genus Alcaligenes; species Alcaligenes phenolicus. The sequence continues at coordinate 3,089,043 of NZ_CP031747.1, forward strand.
AACAGGCGTCTTGCCTACCGAGGCAAAAAACGAAGAAGGATCGGGGCCAGGCTCAGGTTTCTGACCATTGCTTGCACAGGCGCTCAACAGCACGGCTGCACCCAGGCCTAAAAGGAAGCGAGGCCGCAGCCCAGGAAGTCGTTTAGTCAAGGTACTCATAGTCAAAATATCGTTATTCCTGCTTGCTAGTCGTTGTGGCTATTCGCCATTGGGTCACACCCTGACGCTGAGGCCCCAAGGCCTCCAGTAACTCTTTGAATCGTTGATCGTCGGCTTGTCTGGCTTGGGCGCGTCCTTCAAACAGCCCACCATCCGGCCCCCACTGACCTTGACCTGCCAAGGTCAAATCCCCCGCCAAGGTACGCAGGCTTAACTGCACGCCCTGACCCTTGCGGCTGACTGCCAATTGGTAATCACCCAGCTCGGCCTGGGCCGCCAGCACGGAGCGTGCATTACGCCAATCCAGTTCCAGCAACGGCCCGTTTTCAGCGGCCAGAGCCTGACTGGGCCAGCGCAGCTGCAATTGCCCTTGCGGTTGCACGGTCTGCAACAAAGGATGCAAACGTCCTAACAGCGCGGCGGGAGCGGTCAGGCTTTGGCCCGAAATACGCCAACCTTGCAGGCTGGCTTGCAGGCGCACAGGCTGATCCAGCCAGCCATGGCTCAACTCCATTTGCGGCCAGGGTGCCAAACGCCAACGCCAGTTGACAGGACCGGGAACAGTGCGGGCCAACAGACCCGAACCCACTACCAGCAAGCCTTGACCGGAGGCCAGGCTGCCATGGGCGGTTTCCAGCCGTAGCGGCAACTGCTCGGGCTGCCAGGCCAGCATCATGCGGGCAGGCAGAAAGGGCACGGCGGCCAGCAGCAGACACAGCGCCAGCAAAACCCACCCCATGATCTTGGTCAGCTTTTTCATGAAGGCTCTCCTGCACGCAGCACAATGCGGCCATCCAGCAGACCGGCGCGTTCACGGCTATCGACCACAGAGCGACTCATGCTGACTTCCTGCACGGCAAAGCCCAGCACGCGGGGGGCGTGCATCAGCCAATCCATCAAGGCAGGAGCGGCCACAGCCTGGCAGACCAGAACACGTTGCTCGGCCTGTGACTGCTCTGTCTGACACTGGGTACCCAAGGTCTGCAAGCTGCGCTGCAAGGCCTTGTCTCGTCCTTGCGCGTCCACAGGCGCTACCAGCTCTTTATCCAGCACCTGAATCTGCGCCAGCACGGTTTGCAGTTGCGCCATCTCGTACTGCAGACGAGGCAGCTCCTGTTTTGCCAGAGCCAGATCACGAACGGCGGGACGTAGCAGCAGCAACCACAGCAACATCAACACCAGCAAAGCACCCAGGACCGACAAGGCCAATTGATCCCGACGGCCCAAGGCTTGCCAGTACTGTCTTGCCAGGGCGAGCTTGCTTTGTACGGTCAGCCATACAGGCTGGAGTGCGGTGAATTTGCTCATTGCGGCGCCCCCTGCTGGCTGGCTGCTTGCGCTGCTTTGCTAAAGCCGATTTCCCATTGGCGGGCAGACTCGCCCTGCTTCCACTCCAGATCCGATTCAGCCGGCAAAGGCTGCGCGGCCAGTTCGCTGGCCAGCGTCAAATGCAATTGCTGATCTTTGAAACTCAATGCCCGCACCTGTCCTTGCAAAGCAGGCCACTGCACGGCGCTGGCCATCAATAAACGATCAAAGGGAGCCGAGGCCGGGCTTTTCTCGGTCAGCAAACCATCACGATGCTGTCTGGCCTGCGTCAAGGGTGCAACGATAACGGGCAGGTGTGGCAAGGCTTGCAGAACCGCCTGCTCCATCTGGGTCTGTACCTGTTTCATCTGTGATCGCAACGATTGCGCCTGCTGCTGCAAGACCAAGGTCCAGCTCAAGATGGCGGCCAAAGTCCACCACAGGCTTTGTCGTAGCACGCTGCTACCACCATTCGACGCCATCTCTGGCATCAGCAAGGAGCAGGCCGGCACCGTCAAGTTTTGGCCCTGGCCCTGCCTGTCTTGTTCATGGCCATCGGACCAGGCGTAAACCCCGCTCAAAGGCAGTCCCAACTGACGCGCCTGCTCCCCCAAAGCCAGCAAAGGCTGGCGCTCCGTCCAGGCCAATTGACTCATCCCGGACGGCCCCGGTGCCGAACAGGCCACCCACACCTGTTCGATAGGACTCAAGCACATAGGCTCGACCGCACTACATGCCACAGCCTGCCGCCGCGAGGCGCTGACCGAGGGAATACGCGCTTCCGTCACCGTCGCCATCCCTGCAGGCAGGACCAGCTCCAAAGAGCGGGCCAGGCCCTTGAACTCCTGCACCTCTCCCCGTCCACGGCGCAATACCCTGGCGCGCTTGTCCCGCAGCACAAAGTCCACCGGCTGATCCAGCCTTGGCGGAGAGTCCAAATAAATACGCAGCACTTTGCTCATCACTTCAACGAATCCAGACAATCCGGCTGCGGTCCGCAGCCCTGTTGATCAGGGCCTGGGTTGCCACCCGGCTATGGTCAAGTCGTAACTCGCCACTTAATAAAAACCATTCACTGCGCACGCTCAGCGTTTGCCCCTCCAGCGCCTCCTGACGTTGGAGGCGGGCCTGCACATCGGCCTGATCCCGAAACCACTGGCCCCGGTCGCGCTGCTCCAAGAGGCCACGCCATTCCACCAGGCTGACGGAAGGCTGCACGGCCGCCAGCACCTGGGCACTGGCGGTATTCACGTTCACGGATTTGGCTTGCGGCAAATAGCTCAGATATGGCTCCAGCTGCTTGGCCTGTTGCTCTGCATTGGGAAAGAAATCCTGCAAATGAGAGGGCCAAGGCGCTTGCCCGGCCTGTGCCCGCTCCAATCGCTGGGCCAGCTCCAAAGCCAAAGAGGGTTCCTGCTGCACACTGCCCAGCAATTGCTCCAATGCCTGCACATAGCGGGCCTGAATGCGGCCATCGCGCAGCAATAAAGCCAGATTGAATTTGCCCTGCTCATCCTGGATATAGCCGGAGAAGTAAGCCGCACGGGTCTTGTCCGGAGTCTCTATCTTCAGCTCGCTCAGGGCCTGCGCCCACAGTCCACCTTTGTGCGTCACAGCGGAGCGCTGCGAGTCCAGACGCAAGACCAGCACAGCCCAATCCAGCGCGCCGCGCAGCAACCAGTTGGCCTGCATGTAATCGCGCTCGCTGGCCAACTGGGTTGCCAGCCCACTTTGACGCTGGACGATGCCCATGGTGGCAATGGACACTGCCATCACGACCACCAGCGCATTGATCACAGCCATGCCTTGTTGAGATGCCCGTTTCATAGCAGCATCACCACTTTGCGATACGGTTGCTCCTGCCCTTCCAACTGCACTGTCAGTTCTATGCCTGTAGCGGCTGCCCCGGCTTGATCGGGCCACGGCCAGCTTTGCCAGCCACGCGCCGGAATCCAGATACGCAAGTTCCAGGCGGTGACCTGCTCCAGCACATCTTGCAAGGGGCCCAACTCGGGCAAGGGGTAAACCGTTCCTGCCTGGGCAATAGCCCGTTGCAACACGCCTTGCTGCAAACGCCATTGAATCTGCTGGGTTCCCGCTCCGGCTTCGGCGCGACGTTCAATCATCAAGATGGCCGGGCCTTCACCCTTGGCTTGCCAGCGAATACTGGCGGGCAACACCGCCATCGCCCCCGTCGGGTCCGCAGGACCTGGCGCGGTGGGCAGATGCAACTCCAGATCCCGGCCCATTTGGGACAAGACATTGAACAAGGCCTGGGTCTGGCGCGCCTGTCGGCCAAGCTGCTCATCCGCGTGCAAGACCGCATCCAGGCCACGCCAGGACATCAGGCTGATCAAGGCCATGATGGTCAGGGCCACCAACATTTCCACCAAAGTGAAGCCTTCCTGGCTCGCGTCTGTCATGGCAAGGACGCCAAGGTCGCGTGCAACTCGGCCAGCACGGGGCCTTGGGGCAAGAAAGCTTGTACCGTTACCTGACGAAAGAAGCGATTGGCCGTGGCCTGCACGGTTTGCTTGCACTGCAAGTTCAAGGAACCCTGACGACAAGGCACAACGGTTTCACCCGGATCGGGAAACAGGCGGCGCAGCCGCATCTCGGCCACCACACCATCGGCTGCCAACAGAGCCAGGCTGCGTTCATGCATGGCCTGGCTACCAGAGGCGCTAAGGCCCAGTGCACGCAATCCGGCGGTCAAGGCCACCGAGACGATCGCCAGCGCAATCAATACTTCAATCAAACTCATGCCACGCTCTGTCATGACTGCACATCAAAACGGCCCGTCGGATCGCTGCGTAAATGCAGGACCTCGTGACCATCATCCAGCTCCAGCTGACGCGGCGCGGACAACCATTCATTCACAAAAACCCACGGTCCCGCCGGCTCCAGGCGCACACGCACTGATTCCAAAGTCCAGGATCGTTGGGGAAACAATTGGGCAAAGCGGGCCTGATCGCGCAGCCAGCCCGGTGTGGGGCTGGCACCATCCGTAGCGTCCGGGATCAAGCTGAAGCGATAGCCCTGCTGATCCGCACTCCAGGCGACGCTACGCCCGCTTTCACGCACATAGCTTTGCAGTTCGGCCAGACGCAGAGCCAGTTGACGGGCTTCTCGCTGTATCCCCTGATCCCGGTCCAGCACCAGCACGCTTAAACCCGCGCTGCTGACAATGCCCACGATCAGCAAGACCACCAAGGTCTCGATCAAGGAAAAGCCCCGCTGAGCCACATCAGTCCCAATTGCCTATGTCGGCATCACTGCCCGACCCACCGGCCTGCCCATCCGCCCCCAGCGAGAACACATCAATCTCGCCATGAACGCCGGGTTGCAGATACTGGTACGGATTGCCCCAAGGGTCGTTGGGCAGGCGGTCCATATAAGGACGCCAGTTGCGTGGCTCGGGAGGCTGGGTGGGACGCTGGTGCAGTGCCGCCAAACCTTGAGCGGTACTGGGGTAACGGCCGTTATCCAGGCGGTACAGCTTCAGGGCCTGTGTCAGGGCAGCAATGTCCTGACGAGCGGCGACGGCACGTGCCTGATCGGGACGGTCCATCAGACTGGGGACGACCAGGGCCGCCATAATGCCCATGATGACCACCACCACCATGACCTCAATCAGAGAAAAACCTTGTTGAGCGCGGGACTGAACAGAGCCGGCCAAACGGCGTGCCGGACGGCGAGATAAAGTAGATCGAGACATGAAGGAAATAAGCTACCCAAAAAAACCCAAGCTCTTGTCATACGGGCTTCATGCAGCACACGCACACTAAGAGCCCTTAAGACAGCCATCTTGGCCGTCTGCCAAAGCACTATGCGATGCAGTCTAAATGGGTATTATTTCCGCCATATTTCCGTCACATCTTTGGTTGCGTCTGTGTCAGGCCGGTATCGCTCTGGCCCTGATCAATTTGCTGATCAACCTGTTCCTGCCCTCGGACGGGACCATTGCGCCGGTACTGGAAGAAGACCACCGCGAGCAGATCAGCACGCAGCAAATTGCGCAGTGGTTTGGAGGCAGCACCGCGCTGCCCGAGTTGCGTCTGCATGGCATGATCGTAAGCGGCCAGGCGGGGGCAGCCCTGCTCAGCATCAATCAACAGCCGGTACGTGCGTATCGCCCTGGTCAGGAGCTGGCACCGGGTGTGCTGCTGGATTCGCTGCAACGCGAACACATTGTGATTACGGTAGATGCCGTGCCTCAACAAATCGCCACCGAGCGCAAAGGCCCCGCCATCATTCCCGGTATCCAGCAAGGGGCTAAGCCCTGAATTGAAGAGTTAGCAGTATGATTTAAAGCTGTCTTTCTTCTTCACCCTGGTGGGTATGCCTGCTTTACTTCGTCACTGGTTTGACAGCCTGCGCCCCAAGTCGCTGGCCATTGCACGCCCTGAAATGCTGCGTGCGACGCTAGGCGCCACGCTTAGCGTGCTGTTGGTTTCCTCTCTTAGCCTGTACCTGTCGGATTTTGCACATACGCATCATTGGTTGGTGGCGTCCCTGGCCGCCAGCGCCTTGCTGATTTTTCTGGTGCCAAGCAGCCCGTTGGCACAGCCCTGGAACATATTGCTGGGCAATCTGGTGGGCGCACTCACAGGCATTACCTGTGCAGTGCTGCTCCCTCATCCGATTGCTGCCATTACGATGGCCGTCTGCGTTGCCATGCCCATCATGCTGGCCCTGCGCTGCGTGCATCCGCCCAGTCTGGCAATGGCGGTCTTTCCCGCTCTGAATGGTATTCAGAACTACGACTTCGTCCTGTTTCCGGTGCTGTTTGACTCCTGCGTGCTGATCCTTCTGGGCATGCTGTACAACCGCCTGACCGGCGTGGCTTATCCGCCGGTACATAAACCCGCAACACGCCCAGCCGCCACGCCAGCCCGCTTTACGGACCAGGATTACGATGCGGCTTTAAGCCACTACAACCAGACGCTGAACATCAGCCACGATGATCTGGAAAAGCTGGTCAGCTATGTGCACCAGTCTGCCTTCCGACGCAATCTGGGCACACGCCGCTGCTCCACCCTGATGAATGATGCGCCTCTGTCCTGCCTGGTCAGTACGCCCTTGCAGCAAGCCTGGGACATGATGCGCGAGCGCAAGATCAAGGCCTTGCCCGTGCTGGATCAGAACAAGCACGTGATTGGCATCCTGGCCCTGTCGGACTTCTTGCAACGCGCCGGACTGGATCAGCCGGATAATCTGCGCCAGCGACTCAAGCGCTTCTTGAGTCCCCGACAGCGTGCAGCCCCCACAGTGGCCGAGATCATGACTGCGCCGGCCGTCACCGCCAACGCAAACTGGTCGGTGGCAGAGCTGATTCCCTTGTTCAGCCAGGGCCGCCACCGTCACATGCCTGTGGTCAATGACCATAAAGAGTTGGTAGGCATGATTACCCAATCTGATCTGATGCTGGAGCTGTTCAGAATCCTGCAGCCACCACGCGGCAAGCAGGACTGAATATAAAGATTCAGCCCAAAAAAATCCCCACTGCTTGCCATCGCCAAACAGTGGGGACAGATCAGCACCCGTGCGTCTAGCACAGGCGCAGAACCTTGTTACTCGGCCTGCAAGACACCCCGGCGCAACTGATCGCGCTCGATGGATTCAAACAAGGCCTTGAAGTTGCCTTCACCAAAACCATCATCGCCCTTGCGCTGAATAAACTCGAAGAACACGGGGCCCATCAAGGTTTCAGAGAAAATCTGCAGCAAGAGACGGCGGTGGCCACCTTCCGATGTGCCGTCCAGCAAAATGCCACGGCTTTGCAGTTCTGCGGTGGGTTCACCGTGTGCAGGCAGGCGGCCTTCCAGCATCTCGTAATAGGTTTGTGGCGGTGCGGTCATAAAGCGCATGCCCATGGCCTTGAGCTTGTCCCAGGAGGCGATCAGATCGTCGGTCAGGAAAGCCACGTGCTGAATGCCTTCACCATTGAACTGCATCAGGAATTCTTCGATCTGGCCCGAGCCCTTGGCAGATTCCTCGTTCAGGGGAATGCGGATTTTGCCATCGGGGGCGGTCATGGCCTTGGACGTCAGGCCGGTATATTCGCCCTTGATGTCGAAATAGCGAATCTCACGGAAGTTGAACAGGTGCTCATAGAACTGGGCCCAGTAAGCCATGCGGCCGCGATACACGTTATGGGTCAGGTGATCGATCTCTTTCAGGCCCGCGCCCACGGGATGACGATCCACGCCGTCCAGGTAAACGAAGTCAATGTCGTAGATGGAGTTGCCTTCACCAAAGCGGTCGATCAGGTACAGAGGGGCACCACCAATACCCTTGATGGCAGGCAGACGCAGTTCCATCGGTCCGGTAGGAATATCGACAGGCTGGGCACCCAGTTCCAGCGCCCGCTCGTAGGCCTTTTGCGCATCGCGCACGCGGAACGCCATGCCGCAGGCCGAAGGGCCATGCTCGGCGGCGAAGTAAGCCGCGTGGCTCTTGGGCTCTTCATTCAGGATCAGATTGATCTCGCCCTGGCGATACAGGGACACTTTCTTGGAGCGGTGTACCGCCACTTTGGTGAACCCCATCATCTCGAAGACAGGTTCCATCACACCAGGCTGGGGAGCGGCAAATTCGATGAACTCAAAGCCCATCAGGCCCATTGGATTTTCAAACAAGTCAGTCATAGCAGACTCCAGTTGCAATCAGGTAATCAAAGATGGCGTAAAAACGCCTTGAAACTTGGGCTCAAGCCTTGCAGGGGGGCGCGCAGGATACCCCACGCACACTGCGTGCCAAGTGATCACCAAACAACAATTGAAATCCCAGAAACCTCACAGGCTCTGCTCCAGTGGGCGGGAAGCCGAAATGCATTCCCATCGCCGACATTTATTATCAGGTAAACAGGCCTTTTTTCGATATAGAGCATTACCCTAGAGGCTTCAACCACCTGCTCTAGCGCGCCAGCAGCTGGGGTACCGAAGAGACCAGCATCGCAATGCCGGACAGGGTCAACAGACTTAAAACAAGGGCTCGAAACGTGCTTTGGCTAATGCCCACATACAGGCGCGCGCCCGCCAGCACAGGGATCAGCACAGCCAGCATCACCAGTCCTATAGACGGCAACATGGACGGCAGAATCGAACCGGAAACAATATAGGCCAGCAAAGTTACCGACAAGGTCGCCAGATTGAAGTTTTGTATAACGGCGCGCTGATCATCTTTGGGCAGCCCGGTCATGGTGGTCCACAAGGTAGGAATCACCCCCGTCATACCACCGAGCCCGCCCATGATGCCGCCTATCAAACCCGACACGGCATTGGCCAGACGGCTACGCACCCTCACATGGCCCAAACGGCTGGACATCAGCATGATCGGGCACCAGATCACCATCAAGGTTCCTAAAAACGCCTTGAATACGGCTGCATCCAGGAAAGGCAGCAAATAGGTCCCCAAAGGCACACCAATCAGGCCGCCGGCCAGAAACGGCAACAGGATCTGCCAATAAGAGGTACGCCGCCGGGTGAAGGCGGCAATCATCTGCCCTGTCCAGGCACCGCATACCGCCAGCACCGCCGCCAGTTGAGGCTCCAGAAACCAGGCCCAGCAGGACATGGCCACCAGGCCAAAGGCAAAGCCCGACAAACCCTGCACAAAACCCGCCACAATGGCGCCAACAGCCACCGCCCAGTAAACCGACTCCATCATCCCCCGCTGCTCCTTGCCTGTAGACAAGCGACAGTATCTCTCTTTACGAATCGAGCGGGCAGAAAAAAGCCTCCACAATGGAGGCTTCCCAAACTGTTACCGGCGTCGGCCAAGACTGGCCAATCAGGCCTGGTTCAGATTGGTTCAGGCTGGGTCAGCAGCACGCAGATCACGAGGTTGGATCAGCGATTCGGCACGCAACACGTCATTCAGGGTCTCGGCATCCATCAAACCACGCTTGAGAACCACGTCACGAATATTGGTACCTGTCTGGAAGGCTTCGGCGGCAACCGAGGTAGCCGCTTTGTAACCGATGAACGGGTTCAAGGCGGTGACCAGGGAAATGGAACGCTCGATATTGCTTTCCAGGCATTCACGGTTGGCAGTGATACCTACCACGCAGAACTGGGTCAGCGTGTCGCAAGCATTGCTCAACAAAGCCATGCTACGCAGCAGAGAGTGAATAATCACAGGCTCAAACGCGTTCAGCTGCAACTGACCGGCTTCAGCAGCCATGGTCACGGTCATGTCGGCACCAATCACTTCAAAGGCAACCTGGTTGACCACTTCAGGGATCACGGGGTTGACTTTACCGGGCATGATGGACGAACCAGCTTGCACGGCAGGCAGACAAATTTCACCCATACCAGCACGAGGACCGCTGGAGAGCAGACGCAAGTCGTTGGACAGCTTGGACAGCTTGACGGCAGCGCGCTTCAACACACCCGACAGGTGCAGGAAACCGCCGCAATCCTGAGTGGCTTCGATCAAATCGTCAGAGACACGCAGTTGAACACCGGACAGATCGGACAAGGCAGCCACAGCCAGCTGAGCATACTCAGGGTGAGCCGTAATGCCGGTACCAATAGCCGTACCGCCCAGATTCACGTCACACATCAGCTTGCGCGATTCTTTCAGACGCACGATGTCTTCGTTGATCATGGTGGCAAAGGCGTTGAACTCCTGACCCAGGGTCATGGGCACAGCATCTTGCAACTGAGTGCGGCCAATCTTCATGTACGAGGAGAATTCCTCGGACTTTTTCAGGAAGGCGTCGCGCAGACGTTCCATGGCGGCAAACAGCGGGTCCAGCGACCGGTAGGCAGCCAGGTGCAAAGCCGTTGGATAGACATCGTTGGTGCTTTGGGCCATGTTCACATCTTCATTGGGGTGAAGATACTGGTACTCGCCGCGCTTGTGACCCATATGTTCCAAGGCCAGGTTACAGATAACCTCGTTGGCATTCATATTGGTCGAGGTACCTGCGCCGCCCTGAATCATGTCTACCACGAAATGCTCATGGCACTTGCCCGCTTGTACGGCCTGACATGCAGCCACAATGGCGTCGTGCTTATCCTGCTCCAGCAAACCCAGTTTGAAATTGGCCTGAGCAGCTGCCTGCTTGACCAGCGCCAGAGCATTAATCAGTTCCGGGTAAGTTGAAATAGGCGTACCGGTAATGTGGAAATTCTCCTTGGCACGCAAGGTATGAACACCATAATAGACTTCATCGGGGACTTGGCGGTCTCCCAGCAAATCATGTTCGATACGGAACTGACTCATAATTCCTTCGTTTCCTTAATAACGATAGCAAGACTTTTTTGATACGCCTCATACTCAATCCCGGACTACAAACGGAACAAAGCCCTACCATTTCTTGCGAACTTGGCAGGGGCTCGGGGACATGCTGGCAAATACCGCTAATAAGCTTTGGATAATGCTTGTATCCAATTCCGGAAAGCAAAGGCCCGTAAAAAACGGGCCTCTATTGCAATCCGCCAAGCGGGGTGAATGATCCAACCGCCTTTTTTGAAGGCATCGTCGAGCTCGGGAAGCGCTTTGAACATTGTAAACGCCGAGCGCTCACATGCACGTCGTTTTGCGGTTTTTCTTGAGTTGGGCCGCCTTCTCTTCCTGACTGACAGTTGAAAACTCGCTTAATTTAGCGGTGTATCTCCGATATAGCTCACTCATCATGTCTGTAACAAGAGTCTGGCGCTTTGGACACGAGCGTTGCGCGCTTGCATCATTTTGATGCGTTCAAGCCATAAGACTCACAACACAGGATCAAAAATCATCCCATGCTGCCCGGATAGGAAGTCCGGAAACCTTGCAGTTTGAGAAAAAAAGGAAGGCAAAAGAGTATACACAGGCTTTACGACTATTCTGTAAACCCATAGCCGCTTATACTGAAAAAAACTGGTCTTATTTTACTAAATGAAAATTCCTAATCAATAAAAGATGTTTAAATCAGTAAAAATGGAATTAAAAAATAAGATAAATTTCCACATTAAAAGCAGCGGCTCAGTAATAAAAGAAAGCAAACCCGTTTTATTGGGTTTTATTGATTCTTTCTAAATAACTACTGCTCTTTGCCGCGCACTCCTTAACGGCACAGCACTATGAAATTACTCGATCTGAAATATCAAACTATCCTGAGCGAATCCCAACGCCAGGCCCACCCTAAAACCGAGGATATCGAACTGTGTTTACGCGTTCTGTCGCTGGCCTCCAGCATTAATCGCGCTTCCAGCTCTGTTCTGAACGAATTTGGTCTGTCCGAAGGACGTCTGGTTCTGCTGTTCTTGCTTAGCCGCCAACCCTCTGGCCTGAGCCCCGCGCTATTGGCAGAACAAGCTGGCGTGACCCGCGCCACCATCACCGGCCTGCTCGACGGGCTGGAACAGCAGCAATTGCTGGTACGCCAGAACAATACCTCGGACCGCCGCGTGCTCACTGTTAAACTCACCGAGGCCGGACAAGAGTTGTGCGAGCACCTGCTGCCCTATTACATCGAGTGGCTATCGGGCGTATTTAGTCATGTGCCCCAAGACGTGCGCGAACGCTTGTCCAATTTGTTATCCAAAGCCCTGCAAGGCAACGACACACCGGAAATCAAAGTTGAAAAGCCTCTTTCGCACACCATCCCCGGAACCATGCAGCGCAGTTATATGGCTTAAGGCACAAACTCGCCTTGCCCCAGGGTCGACCTTGTCGTCAACCCTGCACCGTCAAGGGTGGCAACCGTATCGGTGCCACCCTTTGTTTTCGTCCCTGCAAGGCTGAAACTTATGGATGCTGCTGTTATGGATGCCATGAAAAAATGGCCCAATGTGCCCGCTGTCAGCGGGTATATCTCTTTGGATCAGTCTGGTCATTGGCGTCATCACCCGGCTGGCGATGCTAACCAGCACCCAGGGCAAGTGGGCGAGCGCATTGCTCACCAGGGTTTGTTGGCATTTTTCAACCGTAATTATCAGGCGGATGAACAAGGCCGCTGGTTTATCCAGAATGGTCCGCAACGTGTTTATGTCCGTCTGGACGCGGCCCCACTGATTGTTTCCCTGGCCCAGGATCAAGCCCATTTGCAAGACCATACTGGCCGTCCCGTTGAAACTATTCAGGCCTGGTACATCAGCGCTGAGGGCAGGCTCTATTTGCGCAGCTCCGCAGGCCCGGCCTTGTTGGCGGGCCGTGATGTTCCTGCCCTGCTGGAACAGTTACGCACAGACCAACACGGCCTGGAGAGTCTGGATCTGGAGCAAGCCCAGCGCAGCGAAGGCTGGTCCTTGCCCGCGTACCCACAAGCCTGTTCCCTGACAGTCTGGTCGTCCTGCGTGTCGCCCGCCGAGGAATTGGCGTATATTGTTTTGCCAGAGCCCGATCCCATTTGAACCGCCATCACAGAATCTGCATGACCCAGCCATCCGCCTCTTTCTATTTCCCCGCCCCACGCACGCAAAACTTCTGCAATCAATGTGGCAGCAAATTGACACGCCTGGTGCCCCCGGACGATAACCGCATGCGTGATGTCTGCGAAAATTGCGGCGCGGTGCACTACCAGAATCCCCGCAATGTGGTCGGTATTGTGCCCATGTGGAAGGACGATCAGGTCTTGCTGTGCCGTCGCGCCATCGAGCCGCGCTACAACACCTGGACCTTGCCCGCCGGTTTCATGGAGCTGGGCGAAACGCTGGGGCAAGGCGCCTTGCGTGAAATGGGCGAGGAAGCGGGTGCGCAAGTCGAACCCGGCCCGCTCTTTACCGTTATCAGCGTGCCTTACGCTGAACAAGTTCACGTGTACTACCTGGCCAAAGTCATCAGCGACGTGCTGGACCCCGGTCCGGAGTCCCTGGAAGCCCGTTTCTTCCACCTGGACGACATCCCTTGGGACAACCTGGCTTTTCGCACCGTAACCGCCACCCTGGAGCGTTACGTCGAAGACCACAAGGCAGGCCGCTTCCAGATTCACGAATTTGATATCGCCCCCCGCGACCACGGCTGATCATGTCGCTTGTATGGGTCGCTCCTGATCAGGCCCTGCCCAGCCCTGAACACGCCAGCCCCGAAGGGCTGGTGGCTGCCGGTCTGGATTTAAGCGTTCCACGCCTCCTGGAAGCCTATAGCCAGGGCATGTTTCCCTGGTACAGCCCTGGCGACCCGGTTCTGTGGTGGTCTCCTGATCCGCGCATGGTGCTGGAGGTCGATCAATTCAAGATTTCCCGCTCCCTGGGCAAAAAACTGCGCCAGATTGCACGGCAGCAAGATCAGGACGACGCCCCTATCCGAGTCACCTGCGATCTGGCCTTTGAGCAAGTCATAGGCCAATGCGCCGCCCAACGTAGTGCGACCGGCACCTGGATCAGCCCGGATATTGAGCAGGTCTATACAGCTTTGCACCACAGTGGCTACGCCCACAGCGTAGAAACCTGGATGGACGGCAAGCTGGTCGGCGGTTTGTATGGGGTGAATCTGGGCCGCTTTTTCTTTGGCGAATCCATGTTTGCCTTGCAAACCGATGCCAGCAAGATCGCCCTGGCCCATCTGGTGGAGTTTCTGAAGTTCGCGGGCATCCCGTATATAGACTGCCAGCAAGAGACATCGCATCTGGCCAGTCTGGGTGCCAGCCCCATCCCCCGGAAAGACTTTATGGCTGCCCTGAGCTGGGCCAAAGATCAACCCAGCCCGGTCTGGCCGCGCGGGGCATTGCAACTAGGCCTGCCCCCAACTTGCTAGGCTGGCGCGAGCATCCCATAATGGCTCTATCACGCTTGGCAGAGTCGCATGAATTATCCCAAAGCACCCAGTCCCCAAACGCTGCAATTCTATTCCACGGCCAGCTATCGTTGCAGTTACCTGCCAGAACAACAGGCACGCTCGCTGGTTGCCGCTCCTGCTCACCTGATTAACGACACGGTTTACTCCAAGCTGGTCCAGCAAGGCTTTCGACGCAGCGGCACCTTCACCTATCGCCCCTATTGCGACCAGTGCCGCGCTTGCCTGCCCCTGCGTTGTGACACCCTGCATTTTCAGCCCGACCGAGCCCAGCGCCGTGCCACAAAACGCCACGGCAATCTGGTCGTACAAGATCTGCCCCTGCACTGGAATGCCGAACACTACGAGCTGTACCGCCGTTACCAGGCCAGTCGACACCCCGGCGCCGGCATGGACGAGGACGATCAGTCCCAGTACGCCCAGTTTCTGCTGGCCAGCCATGTCACTTCGCGTCTGCTGGAGTTTCGTGAGCCCGACGGTACCTTGAAAATTGTGGCCGTCATCGACGTGCTGCAAGACGGGCTTTCCGCTGTTTATACCTTTTTTGATCCCGACGACACCGGCAGTCTGGGCACCTACGCCGTGCTCTGGCAGTTGGACTATTGCCGTCAACAATCCCTGCCCTGGCTCTATTTAGGCTACTGGATCGAAGAAAGCCGTAAAATGGCCTACAAAACCCGCTTTCGCCCCTACCAGCTCCTGATAAAAGGTCGTTGGGAATGGCTGGCTTAACGTCCTCTTTTATCGATCCCCATGTCTGCCCTATTCAGCCTTTATCCCTTGGCTCGCCGGGTGCTGTTCAGTCTGGATGCTGAACACGCTCACGAACTGACTCTGAAATCCCTGCATTGCGCCCACCAAACTCCTATTTTGGGCAGTTTGCTGAAAGACCTGCCCAGCAAGCCTCTGGAACTGATGGGTTTGAAGCTGCGCAATCCTGTGGGTCTGGCCGCAGGCCTGGATAAGAATGGCGCGCATATTGATGCCCTGGGCGCACTGGGCTTTGGCTTTGTCGAAGTTGGTACAGTGACCCCGAAAGCGCAGCCCGGCAATGCCAAACCACGCCTGTTCCGCTTGCCTGAAGCCAATAGCCTGATCAATCGTTTTGGCTTTAACAACCACGGCCTGGATACCTTTATTGATAATGTGCGTAAAAGCCAGTTCCGCTCGCAAGGCGGCATTCTGGGTCTGAACATTGGCAAAAACGCGACTACCCCCATTGAGCAGGCCGATCAGGACTATCTGACGTGTCTGCGTGCGGTCTACCCCCACGCTGATTACGTTACTGTGAATATCTCCTCACCCAACACGCAAAACCTGCGTGCCTTGCAGGCTCAGGATGAACTGGCCCGTCTGCTCGGTTCCTTGCAAGCGCTACGTACGGAATTGGCACAAGAGCACCAACGCTATGTGCCTATCGTGGTGAAAATCGCTCCTGACCTGGATCAATCGCAAATTGATGCCATTGCGGACACGGTTCCCTCGCAAGGTCTGGACGGCATTATTGCCACCAATACCACCTTGTCGCGCGATGCCGTACAGGGTTTGCGTCACGCTCAGGAGCAAGGCGGCTTGTCCGGCCCACCCGTGCACGAATTATCCTTGAACGTCATTCGTCGTCTGCGCGAGCAACTAGGCCCCGACTTCCCGATTATTGGTGTGGGTGGTATTGAATCTGGCCGTCAGGCTCAGGAAAAGATCCAAGCCGGAGCCCAAGCAGTACAGCTATATACTGGCTTGATTTACAAAGGCCCCGCCCTGATCTCCGAGTGCATTCGCGCCCTGTAAAACGCAACGTGCCCGCGTGACGCGGGCACTAGCATCCTGAAGCAAGTTCACTACTGGCACGGCAAGCAAGAAAAAAGCCAGCTCGATGAGCTGGCTTTTTCTTTAGCGCCTGATTAAATCAGACCAGCAAAGACTTACTTCTTGCTGGTAGCAGCCGTTGCCGCAGCGGCAGCCGCTTCAACGGTTTTATTGCTGGCTTCGGTGACTTGAGCAGCAGCTTTCAGGCTGGCGTTGGTAGCAGCCTGGATGTTGCTTTCAGCAGCATCAGCAGCTTGGCGAGCAGCCTTGACAACGGTTTCAGCCGCGTTGGAAGCCGTGGCGAAGGAAGACTTCAGCAAAGCAACAGCGCTTTCGGTACCGGTAGGTGCGTTTTTGGCCAGCTGGTCGATAGCGTCAGCAGCGTGCTGTTGACCTTGAGCCAGTTGAGCTTCAGCGATGCGCGACAGGTTCAGTTGCAGATCGGAGAAGATGTCGTAAACGCTTTTGCCGTATTCCAGAGCCTGGGCAGCATTAGGCTTGGCCACGCTTTGCGACAGGGCCACAACGTCTTGCACGTCTTTGGCGTTGATAACTTGCTGGGATTGGCCAGCCGCTTGTTCCAGCGAGCTGCGCAGCAGATTCAGGTTCAGACCAACCAGCTTTTCAAAGCCTTGCAGCAATTGACCTTGAGCAGCGAACAGGTTGTTCAAAGTAGCTTGTTGGGATTCCAGTACGTTTTGTGGAATAGCACTCATGATGTTTTCCTTGGAGATACGTGGCCTGGGTCAAGCCAGCGTGAAATTAGTGTCAGTGTTACTAGACAAGGGTCTGAAGAAGGCCCGGCCCATTCGCAACTACGCAAGGCAAACCTTCTATGTTGCACCGCAACAATTCAACTTTAAGCGCTATCCAAAACAAAGTCAACGTAATTTGTTGCGCTGCAACAAAACCGTCATGGACTTGTAATCAAGACTGGAAAAACAACACTAAAACACAGACTTAACGCTGTTTGTCGTATCCCAGCGTTTCGGAAATTTTAGCGGCGGTATTCAGCAAAACGGGAATCCAGTCGTCGTGCAAACGCTCGGCCGGAGCAGATAAAGACAGACCGGCCAAAAGCTTGCCGGTGTCGTCATACACACCAGCCGCAATACAGCGCACACCCATCTCCAGCTCCTCGTTATCGCGGGCATAGCCCAGACGACGAACTTGCGCCAATTCGCGCTCCAGCAATTCCAGTTGAGTAATGCTGTTACGAGTCGCACCGGCCAGGCCAGTACGCATGACGTAGGCCCGCACCTGACGCGGTTCCCAGGAAGCCAGAAACAGCTTGCCGGTCGAGGTCAAATGCAAAGGTGCATGGCCACCAATGGCGCGCACCACCTGCATACCCGAGCTCTCGCTCCAGGAACGTTCCACATAGACAATTTCATCGCCCTGCTGCAAGGACAGATTCACCGTTTGTCCGGTGTACTTGTGCAGCTCGCGCATGGGGGCCAGGGAAGCCGCACGCACATTCAGACGGCCTTTAACCAGGGAGCCCAGCTCCAGCAAACGCATGCCCAGTCGGTATAAACCGCTGTCCACGCGCTCCACATAACGTCCCACCACCAGATCGTTCAGGATACGGTGAGTGGTTGAGGTATGCAGGCCAGTTGCAGCCGCCAGATTCTTCAATGCCACTGGCTCAGATTGCTTGGCCAGTTCGTCCAATAGAATCATGGCGCGTTCCAGAACCTGGATCGACATCTGACCACCATTGTTTGACGACGCGCCTGAGGGCGTAAAGGAATTTGTTGTCATTATTAGGAGAATTATGATGCAACGCAACAAATTCCATAATATGAAATGGTCGCGCGCTTGGCAAGCGCTATTTTAGCGCAGGGCTCAAGCTCCCGCCCAAGTCCAGCACCTGCTGGCGCAAATAGGCCAAGGCCTCTGCCGCCGGTTCCGGCTCCCCTTTAACGCCCAGATCAATATGTGGCTGTCCGCCCGCTTCCCCCACGCTGGGCAGGCTAAACGCTTTCACACCTGGCCAATTCAGCTCTACATGCTCCATGGCCGGCGTAATACGCGACTCTGGCAAGTTAAAGGCCAGGAAAGAGTGTTCGACTCGATGAGCCAGATGGTGCAGTTCCCGATAGCGAGTATCCAGCGTCCACTCCATCATGGGCCAGGCCATCACAGGAAAACCCGGCATGAAGGTGTGATTGCGAATGAAAAAACCGGGAATCTTGTTGTAGACATTGGGCACAATTTCAGCACCCACCGGAAACACCCCCATCTGCAAGCGCTGCTGGTTCTCGGGCAAGGACATATCCGCACTACCCACGCCATTACGCTCATTTTCAGCACAGCGCTCAGCAATCAAGGCTGCGGCCTCGGGATGCAGCTTCAGCTCCACACCCAAAGCCTTGGCCGCCGCCTGGCGGGTCTGATCATCTGGTGTCGCACCAATCCCACCACAGCAAAACACAATATCCGGCGTCGCAAAACTGCGCTCCAGGGTGGCGGCAATCGTATCCAGATCATCAGGGATAATCTGGGCGCCCCCCAGTTGCAAGCCCCTGGCCCCCAGCAGCTCGATCAGTTTTGAAAAGTGTTTATCGTAGCGACGTCCCGACAGGATTTCGTCGCCAATAATAATCAGACGAATAATGGCTTGATCCTTAGTTGTCATGGTCAATAAGCGTAGTAGAAGCCGCTGCTGCCTCGTGCTGGCGCAGGCGACGAAGATTTTCCAAAGAGAAGTGGGCAAATACCAGAGCCGAGAACACAGGCAAGACCAGCCAGGCCGGTGGAATCAGATTCAAGAGGGCAAAGATCAGACCGATCAACCAGTACTGGCTATTCAGACGGGACCACAGATATTTGCGCTCTTGCACATTCGCGTGCTCAACCAGGGAATCCACCCGCAACATGCGCGTCAGGGCAAAAACCCACCACAGCACGGGCAAAATCAGCGCAAAAGGAGGAAAAATCCATAACGGCAAGGTGACCAGCCAACCCACTACAAACAAGGTTCCCACCCACACCGCGTTCCAGACGCTGTAGACCGTGGCATTGTGGCCTTGCTTGATCAGATCGGGATAGTCTTTCTGCTGCAAATGGCCCAGGACCAAAGGCATGACCAGCACAGCGGCAATAATCAGGCCCAACACACCGGCCAGAGGCAACAAGATGCCTAAAGCCAACAAGGGCGCCAGATACACTTTCAGCGAGAACAGGCCCAAGCCCACCAACCACTGATCCACGGATTCAAAGGCATTCCAGCCCCCCAGCAGCTCCAGCAACCAGGTCTGAATGGGGGTCCACAATAGCCAGCTCAGTAAAATCAGGCCCACAAACATGATCAGGAAAGGCATGACCAGGGCCACCAGCATGCGTGGCTGAAATTGCGACACCAAAGAACGCTTGAAGGCGATGGAGATGCTGGCCCAACCGCCAGCAGGGCCCGATCGCGATGGGGCAGACGAAGATACGGACATACTGCTCCTGCTAAGCAAAATCGATTACCCGAGTATCATAGACACAGTCGCTTCTTTTTGTCTGTATGAAATTATGGCCTTGTTCAACGCCCAACACGATCTGACCGCCCTGGCGGCCCACCTGCAAGCCGAACCCGATGCTTTGTTGATTGCCTGTTTCTGCGCCGAATGGTGCAAAACCTGTCAGCAGTATCAACCCGCTTTTGAGGCTTTGGCCACACAGTTTCCCCAGGCTTGCCTGATCTGGATTGATATTGAAGAGCAGCCCGAGCTAGTGGGCGATGAAGATATTGAAGATTTCCCCACGCTGCTGATCCAGAACGAAAATGGGACCGTTTTCTACGGTCCCATGCTGCCTCATATCGAACATCTGGAGCGTCTGGTGCACAGCATCTCCGAACGCAGCCCGGTCGTTGATGCCGGGCCTGGGGATTTGCGCGCCTTAGTAGCGGCCGCCGCCTAACAGCACACCCACCGAACGCTTGCGCGTTGTATTGGAAGGAGTCGTCACCGCTGGCTTGGGCGCAGCAGCGGTCGATGGCTCGTAAGGCTTGAGGAAAAATTCATCCACGGGTGGCGTGTTCGACTGATACGAACGACGCTCGCCACGCTCGTGACGGTTGGAACCGGAACGGGACGAGGAGGCAGCCGCTGGCAGATCCAGCTTCAGACGTGGCACAGCCGTGCCAATCAGCTTCTCAATTTCTTGCAGCAAATGCTCTTCATCAGGAGCCATCAGGGCAATGGCTTCACCCGAGGCGCCAGCACGACCAGTACGGCCAATACGGTGCACATAATCTTCAGCGTTGTACGGCAAGTCCACGTTGATCACGCAGGGCATACCGGCCACGTCCAGACCGCGGGCGGCCACATCGGTTGCCACCAATACATCCACACTGCCGCTCTTGAAGGCGTCCAATACCTTCATGCGCTCCAGCTGGCTTTTATTGCCGTGGATGGATTCCGCCTTGATGCCTTCACGCTCCAGATAGCGGGCCAGTTGACCAGCACCAATCTTGGTATTGGAAAAGACGATAGTCTGGGTCAGCTTCTTGGTCTTGATCAGATGCGCCACGGCACGACGCTTCTCGTCCGCCGACATGGGGTACACCACCTGGGTGACTGTCGATGCGGTCGCGTTACGGGCAGCCACTTCGATCTCGACCGGATCATTCAGAAAGTTGCGGGCCAGCTTGCGGATTTCCTTGCTGAACGTCGCCGAGAACAACAGGCCCTGACGATTCTTCGGCAGCAAGGAAACAATACGGTCCAGATCGGGCAGGAAGCCCATATCCAGCATGCGATCAGCTTCATCCAGCACCAGAATGCTGACCTGACTCAAGTTGATCGTGCGCTGATCAATGTGATCAAGCAGACGACCTGGGGTGGCGATGACAATTTCAACACCACGGCGCAGGGCTTCTTTTTGCGGACCAATATCCACACCACCGAACACTACCGTCGAGCGCAAGGGGACCGATTTGCTGTAGAGCGCAATGCTCTCGGCCACCTGGTCGGCCAGCTCGCGTGTTGGTGTCAACACCAAAGCCCGCACCGGGTGGCGGGCGGGCGAAGCGCTGGTCGTGGCGTGCGCCATCAGACGATTCAGGATAGGCAAGGAAAAGGCTGCCGTCTTACCTGTACCCGTCTGGGCTGCCCCCATGACATCACGGCCGGCCAGCACCACGGGAATCGCCTCGGCCTGAATAGGCGTAGGCTTGGAATATCCCGCCTCGGTAACGGCGCTTAATATTCCAGGGTGCAGACCGAAATCAGCAAACGTAAGGTCATTGGGGGTCGAAGGAGTTTTATCTGTCATGTACGCAAAAAGTCGGCTTGCCACCAGTGGCAAGCATTTGTAACAATCCTATTTTAACTTATGCCCGCCTGCCTCACAGCAGTCACGGGCATGTCAGTACTCGGGTCAGGATTTTATGGCATCACGGCACGTATCAGCCAGAACGCCACCATCCCGGCCACGATTACCCAAACAGCGTTACGGGTACGGATGAACACCAGCACAGCCACCAGGCTGGCCAGAGCTTTAATATCCAATCGGGGGGTGTCGCCGTAAGCCCAAGGCAAAAGTTCCGGGATAATGATTGCTGCCAGAGCAGCTACCGGAGCAAAGCGCAAGGCGCGCCGCATACGTTCGGTCAGGGGCAGCAAATCACCAAACATGAAATAGCCGGAGCGGGTGAGCAAGCTGCACAACACCAACAGGGCGATTGCACCCAAAACGTACCAATCATACTGCCAATCGCTCATCACCGTGCATCCCTATGCCGTTGCAGTTGTTCTGCCGCCACGCCAGCCAGCACTCCGCCAAGCACCGCTGCCACCAGCCCCAAACGCAGGGGCAGCGCCTGTCCGACCCATGCAATCACGCTGGCCGTAATCAAACAGGCCCACATGGCACGGTTGTTGACCAAGGGAATGAGGAGCGCCAGCAGGGCCAGAATGGCCGCAAACTCCAGCGACCAGGAAGGCGGCACATAGGCACTGAGCACAATGCCCGACAAGGAGGCAATCTGCCAGCTTAGCCAACCAGGCAGGATGATTCCCAGGTAATACCAAAGATGCTCGCGAGAGCCACGCTCTTTGGAGTCGCCATACTTGGACATGAACAGCACAAACACCATATCACTGGTGATATAGCCCAGGCCCAGGCGTTTCTTCCAGCTCAGATGACGAAAAAAAGGCTGCAAGGCCGCTCCAAAAATAATGAAGCGAATATTGACGATGAACCCGGCAGTGAAAATCAACCACAAGGGCGCGTGGGACTCGATCAGCGGCAAGGCCGTCAGCTGGGCCGAGCCCGCATACACAAACAAGGTCATCAAGGTGGCTTCAAACCCGCTCAAGCCGGACTTGACCATGGCCACGCCCGTTACAAAGCCCCAGACCACAGTGGCAATCAAGGCGGGAATGAAGTCGATGAAACCGGCGCGCATGTGTACACGATCCTGTGCACTAGGCAACAAGGCCGATAATCTTGTGATGGCTGACACGCCGTCTCCTGAGATGTGCTGCCCGCAAGCTGTAAACAGCGGCGACAGCTTTGCTTATGATTTTTCTTATTCTAGAAGCAAAACCGAGGCACGAACATCTTGCTCTGTTGATAAGGTCAAGAAAAAACAGGCCGGGTCTTGCTACAATCGCTAGTCTACGCACGTAAAGTTCGGCACCGCCGTTGCGTGCACGGTATTCTTACCTCTCTCATTGTTATCAGGAACCTTATGAGCGCCGCTATCGAACCTAAAAAAGCAGATCACGAACTGATTATGGTCGGAGCCGACGATCTGCCCGTGCACTGCCCCCGTCCAGGTGGCACACTGTGGAACATGCACCCCCGCGTGTATATCGATATCAGCAAGACCGGCGAAGCCGCTTGCCCTTACTGTGGTGCCCGCTACCGCCTGAAAGAAGGCGAGAAGGTTCACGGTCATTAATTTCTGAATCTGGCTTCGTTGGACCCCACTGCTCCCCCCTCTGGCAATGCGATAGAGCCGGGCCCTGTGCCCGGAGCTGACGTGCAACCCTGGCGTCATGCCGATACGGTTGCCCGTCTGGATTCAAGCGCCTGTCCCCTGCCCGCCTGGTTGCCTGGCGGACACATACAGACCATTCACGGGGCATTTTTTGCCCGCCATCACCATATCGCTTTTGTTCGTCAAAGAATTGATACACCCGATGGCGACTTCCTGGACCTGGACTGGACCGGGCCTGGTCTGTTTGCCGACAAGCTGGCCAACGGTGCCACCGCCCAACCCGACGCCCACTTATCCCGCACCGCCGCCCGTCGCTGGATGCAGCCTCAGGATTGGGTCAGCCTGCCCAGCACGGCCGATACCCATGCCCTGGTTCTGTTTCATGGGCTGGAAGGCAGCAGCCGCAGCCATTACATCCAGGCAATCGCCCAGTACTTCCGCGCCCGTGGCTGGATTGTGGTGGTCGCCCATTTCCGGGGCTGCTCAGGCTTCCCGAATCGCATGGCACGCGCCTATTACTCGGGTGACTCGGAAGAAATCAGCTTTATCCTGAATACGGTTCGAGGCCACCTGCCCAATGTGCGCTGGCACGTAGCCGGCACCTCGCTGGGCGGCAATGCCATGCTCAAATATTTGGGGGAAGCGGGTGATGAAGTGTCCTGGTTGCAGGCATGTGCATCCATTTCGGTACCACTGGATCTGGTCGCTTGCGGCCGCTACCTGTCCGAATCCCGAATGGGCCGCTGGTTTTACTCGCCCTATTTTCTGAAAAGCATGCGCAGCAAGCTGCAGGACAAGGCTCACCGTTTTCCAGGCATGGTCGATACTGCCCGCTTGAATCAGGCCCGCACCATACGCGACTTCGACGACATTTATACCGCGCCCATGCACGGCTTCAGCCATGCGCTGGATTACTGGACGCGCGCATCCAGCAAGCCTTTGCTGCGCAATATCAAAATTCCTACGCTGGTTTTGAATGCTCGCAACGATCCTTTCGTGCCGCACACCAGTTTGCCGACCATTCAGGACTGCTCGGACTCCATCCTGCTGCATCAACCTGCCGAAGGCGGGCACGTCGGTTTCATCACGGGCAGCATCCCCGGCAATATGGGTTGGTTACCCGCAAGACTGGCCCGCTTTTTTGAAACCAATAGCTAAGATCGGCTAAAGCGGGCCTGCGGGCTCATCAGGAGCGGAAACGCTCCAGCAAGATACGCTCACTTTCCACACGTTCACGCAATTGACGAATCTGCGTATCCAGCTCGGATTGCTGATAGAAGTCCTGGGTCAAATTGCGCGCCTGCTGCAATTGCTCCACAGCGGTAGGCAGAGCCCCCACTAATTCATAGTACTCAGCCATGGTACGCCGGGCCTTTACACCGTCGCCCAAACGATCATAGGTTTGTGCCAGCAACTGATGCAGCTGGGGTTCATCAGGCCATTGCTTGATACGCTCAATCAAGAAAGCCTGCGCCTGATCGTTTTGCCCCAATTGCTGCAAGACCTGCACATAAGCCAAAGCCACCCCTTGGCTCTTGGGCCAACGCTGCCAGGCCTGCTTGGCCAAATTCAGAGCACCTTGCACATCACGATCGGCAATCGCAATGCGTATACCCAAAGTATCCAGTTCCGGGGCCTGGAACTTGCCCTGTCCCCGCGCTTCGGTCAGATGCGCACGAGCCTGTTCATAATCCTGACGGCCTTGCGCAATATAGGCCAGACCGTACTGCGCCGCAGAGCGCTCCAGATCACTTTGTGACTGGTTCGTACTTTGCAGCGCCTGTTCCAGAACACGCAAGGACTGCCCACCCCCAGCCTGCATCACCATCAACTTCGCACGGATATACCAGAACGAAGGGGTGTCCTGATAATTACTGGCTGGCAGACCGCGCACCCGGTTACTGATGTCCGATTCACGCTGCTGAGACATGGGGTGAGTGCTGGCGTACTCATTGGCTGTCGCGCGCTCATTCAGACGCGAAGCCGCGGCCAGACGCTGAAACATCTGCACCATACCTTGTGGCTCATAACCAGCCTTGAGCAGCATCTCGAAACCGACGCGGTCAGCTTCTTGCTCGGCCTGACGAGAAAAACCCAGCTGCCTATCCACGGCCGCTGCTTGTCCGAAAGCAGCCGCCCCCATAGCCAGATCACCACTGCCCGCCAGGGCCCCCAACAAGGCTCCGGCCAGAGCAGCAATCAGCAAATGGTTGCTTTGCGCACTTTGGGTAATACCGCGAGCCACGTGACGTTGCGCTACGTGGGCAATTTCGTGAGCCAGCACCGAGGCCAATTCGGACTCGGACTGTGAAGCCGTGAACAGCCCGCTATGAATACCGATATAGCCACCGGGCAAGGCGAAGGCGTTGATGCTGCTATCACGCAGGGCAAATACCGTCACTGGCTGCGCCATGGCAGGACCGTACTGGGCCAGCTTGCGGCCCATATCCGTCAAATACTGATTGATATCCGGGTCCGAGACATAGTCGGGTGAACGCCTGCCCTGCTCCATGATGGCATTGCCCAAAGTCCGCTCCAAAGCCGGAGACAACTCGGCACCCGAAGCTGCTCCCATTGAAGGGATGCCCACAGGCTGCGCCTGCACAGGCAACACTGAACCGAAAGCCAGCGACAAAGCCAGACATAGAGAAAGCGCGGAACGGGCGGGTTTAAACTGCATGGATACTCCCGACAAAATCAATTGGCCCTGACCATCATAGCGCTTGTCCGCTTGCGAGATTCTGGCAAACGGTGACGCGCTGACAGGCGCATCAAGGTGCCCAAGGCATACAAAAGGCCAAACACTTCAACCAGACCGGCCAGCACCCACATAATCAGGCCACCCATGACCTGATCAGCCAGCGCATCCATACCCGGAATGGCACGACCGCATAAATCGAAAATCGGATAAAGGTCGTATTCAGTAAATGTGATGATGGCGCCCACAATCATCTGCGGCACCATCGTAATAACCGGCGAAAGTATACGCCCACCCACCGACAGCCGGGCCGGTGGTGAAGGCCGACGATCCAGAATCAGGTTCCAGTACATGATCCCGCTGATGACCACAGACCAGTTCATCAAACGGTACAAACGCCAGTCCAGCATGGAATAGAACTGCACCGTAGGCAGCATCCAGATCAGGACCAGGAAAACAAACAGAAAGGCGACCAGTATCGGGTTGGTCAGGACAGCCTGAACACGTCGGCCACTGGGTCGGCGCAACCATTGAGCCAAAGCCCGCCGCCAGCTCAACGGCAGCCCCGCACGCAAGGTTTGACCGGGATAGGCACCCATCAGGAACAAGGGGCCCAGATGATGCAAGATCAAATGCTGGGCCCGATGGATGAAGAACATGCGCTCGGCGTAATAGTCCAGGCGCGTGTGCAAGGAAAGGTAGAGGAGAATCAGGCCAATCCAGAAGAAGGACTGGCGCAAAAGATTGGGGCGGTGTACTTGCCGCCCCCGGACGTACAAAGCGATGACCAGCAAGAAGGTCAAAAGCAGAACAGGAGAAAACTCCCAAGGTGTCAGCCAGTCGAGCAAGGACATAGCAGCGCCATCCGCAACAAATCCAGTTGCGGTTTAGTTTATAGCAATACGCTCCCGCCCTGCCCACTTCACATTCAGCACACCGGGATAATCCCGAATCAGTCGGGCACGCTGCATCAGTTCTGCACGCAGTTCAGGCGGGCAAGTCAAGGTCACGCACGCGGTATCGTGCGTATCGGAATGGTCTACCTGCACATTGGCCACGCGGATACCTGCGGTATTCAGGTCCGAGTAAATACGACGCCGGATCTGGGCCAGATCGCCACGAGGGCAGACAACCGTCAAACGGGAGACGGACAAAGGGGCACGAGCACGCAGGGCAGAAGCCTGGATGCCGGCACGGCGCAAAAAGAGATCAAAAATACGCATACATTCCCCCTATTGCACATAAAAGTTGCAACACATCAGGATTCGGAAAGCCAAAGGCTTTCTAGAGAATGAAATGGCGGGGAATTTAAGGCAGCAGAACAGCCGCCTGAGATACCACGCCCTGAAACTTCCAGGACGCGGCAAGCTGTGAAGGAATCAGCGGGCCTGAACGCGCCTGGACATAGATAGGTCGAACATAGATCGACTAGCACTGTCGCCGGGGTCGGGATTCACCACACAGCTCCTATAAAACCAAAGAACCCGTATTGTAACGTGCGCAAGGCAGCGCCACAAGGGCAGCCCTGTGAAAAACCTTTACTTTACAAGGCACTTGATGTGTTTAATACACAGACAAATCCAGCCAGCCCATGTAGCGATAAAAGGCCATGATGATATGTACCAGCCAGAACAGGCTGATGTTGGCAAAGGCAACCGTAGACACCACTGCCGTCAACACACTGGGCCAGCCATGCTGATTATGCTGATCGCTTTGCGGGTTGTAGAGGGCGTCAAACTTTTCGGGGCTACGCAGCGCCAGAATCACGGCCTCGATAATCCCGGCACTGACAGGCAAGATCAGCAAATTGGGAAATAACGAATCCAGCCCCTGCTGAAACACCAGCGTTCCCAGAATGGCCAGGCCAGTAAACACCAAAGGGACATACCAAAAGCGTCTGCCCAGATAGCGATGGTGCGCACCCACCATACCTAATAAAAGAGACAGCCACGCGGCGGTGACTTTATGGCGAAAAGGTTTGGTCTGTTCAAATGACAAAGTCTGCTGAGACATGCAGGGCATCCAATCCGGGCTTGTGCTGCCAGCCATTGCGCACAGCTGTCATTTGCTTAAAGCCAATTTGACAGCCACCTTCCCGTACAATACCTGAATTACTTCCTTGCCGTCATGAGGTCCCCCATGAATGCCACCGACTACGACATCGCCATTTGTGGCGCCGGTCCCGTAGGCGCATCTTTGGCGCTAATGCTGGCTGCCCAGCACCCAAGCCCGTCACGCATTGCCGTTCTGGGGAAAAACTTCGATCTGGCCAGCACCGAACATGCTCAGGGCGATCCACGCACGCTGGCCCTCAATCACGGCAGCCATCGTCTGATTCTGAATCAGCTCAAAGCCTGGCCCGAGCGTGCCGCCCTGATGCGCACCGTGCATGTTTCCCAAAAAGGACGCCTGGGTCGCTGTCTGATTCAGGCCGACGAACTGGGCGTACCTGACCTGGGCGCCGTCGTTCATTACGATGATTTGCTCTGGACCTTACACGCCCGGCTCCGGGACAGCGGCGTTACGCTACTGCCCGCTCAGCAAGCCCGCACCCACTCCGCCCCCAAACAGATTCTGGTCGACCACGATGCGGGTCAGGCCACAGCCTTGATTGCCGTACAGTGTGATGGCGTCCGCCCTACCGGCGTGCGACGCGATTATGGTCAACATGCCTTGTTGACGACGGTGCGCGCCAGTCAGCCTCAAACCGGCTGGGCCTACGAGCGCTTCACCGAGCACGGCCCCTTTGCAGCTCTGCCCCACCCAGATGCTCCCGATCTGTACGCTATCGTCTGGTGCAATAGCCCGGATCGCAGCCAATCCTTGGCCGAGCTGCCTGTCCAAGAGTTCCAGGCCGCCATGCTGCAAGCCTTTGGAGAGCGCCTGGGGCATCTGGAGCTGGTCTCCAAGCGTCACATCTTCCCGCTTGCCTTTCATGCTGGTCCCAGCCGCTTGTCCGAACGCCTGCTGGCAGTAGGCAATGCCGCCCAGACCTTGCACCCGGTTGCCGGTCAGGGTCTGAACCTGGGCTTGCGTGATGTCGCACAATTGTCACAGTGTCTGGCCGCCTGGCAAGCTGATTGCAGCCAGAACCCCGATCCCTTTTTGGCTCGTTACGCTCGTCTGCGCCGCCCGGATCGCTGGTTGACCGCCGCCATCACCGATACCTTGCCGCGTCTGTTCGCCACCAAGAATCCATTGATCCAGCATGCATGTGGTCTGGGACTGTTGGCCATGGACACCCTGCCCTTCGCCCGGCAGCCATTTGCCCGGCAGCTGCTGCAAGGAATGCGCGCCTAGGCCCACCTGCGTTACAGGCCCCGATGCGGGGCCACCCCTTATTCTTCTTGTAAGTCCTTGCCCACGAACCCGTGTCGCAGGGTTAAAATCTTCCCCATGCGTATCGGCCCCTGGACCCTTCCTAACCCTATTTTCATCGCCCCCATGGCTGGAGTCACAGACAGACCTTACCGTCGTCTGTGCAAGACGCTGGGCGCCGGTTATGCCGTCTCGGAAATGGCCGCCAGCAACAAGCGCTTGTGGGACAGCGTGAAAACGTCACGACGTCTGAATCACGAGGGTGAAGCGGATCCGGTGGCTGTACAGATTGCCGGTTCCGACCCTGAAATGATGGCCGAAGCCGCTGTGTTCAATATCAGCAAAGGCGCTCGCATCATTGATATCAATATGGGTTGCCCGGCCAAAAAAGTCTGTAACGTGGCCTCGGGTTCCGCCCTCTTGCGTGACGAGCCACGCATCATTGAAATCCTTGAACACGTTGTCAAGGCATGTACTCCCTACCAGGTTCCGGTTACACTCAAGACCCGCACCGGCTGGGATGCGCAATCGCGCAATGCTGTTCGTATTGCCCGCTTGGCCGAGGATATCGGCATCGCCGCTTTGACTCTGCATGGCCGCACCCGCTGCGACTTCTACCAGGGCCACGCCGAATACGACACCATACGCGAAGTCAAAAACAGCCTCTCTATTCCGGTCATCGCCAATGGGGATATCGATAGTCCCGAAAAGGCAAAATTCGTACTAGAGTACACCGGAGCGGATGCCGTCATGATCGGTCGAGCCGCGCAAGGACGACCCTGGATTTTCCGGGAAATCCTGCATTACCTCGAACATGGCGAACATCGTGCAGCCCCCACCTTCGGCGAACTGCGCGATTGCATGATCGAACACCTGCAAGACCATTACGCTTTCTATGGGCAGCACACTGGAGTACGTACTGCCCGCAAGCATATAGGCTGGTATTTGTCGGATATGCCGGACTCCCGACACTGGCTGGACCAGATTAATCGTATCGAAAACTGTGCAGATCAATTAGAAGCCATTACTCACTGGTTTCAAGAATGCGACCTGGACCAGCCCTACCTGCAATAACAGACAGCTGTGTGGCTCTTTTGTATTTAAGTACTACGTATACCTTCAGAAAAAAATGTCAACGACCAACCCACTAGAACAGTCCGTACGTGAACGCCTCGAACGCTACTTCGCCGATCTAGGCGAATCCGAGCCACGCGATCTGTTGTCGATGGTCATCTCCTGCGTGGAACGGCCTGTCCTGCAAGTTGCCCTGGAGAAATCCGCGGGCAACCAATCCAAGGCCGCAGAAATGCTGGGCATCACGCGTAGTACTTTGCGCAAGAAGCTCAGTGCCCACAATCTGCAACCCTGATTCCTAACTCTCACGTCTCACCTTCCATGAAAATCCAGACAGCTCTTCTCTCTGTCTCCGACAAAACCGGTATTGTCGAATTTGCCCAAGCACTCGCCCAACGCGGAGTGCGGCTTTTATCCACTGGTGGCACCGCCAAGCTGCTGGCCCAAGCTGGCCTGACAGTTACCGAAGTGGCCCAACACACCGGTTCGCCAGAAATTCTGGATGGCCGTGTCAAAACACTGCATCCAAAAATTCACGGTGGCCTGCTGGCGCGTCGCGACAGCGCCGAACATTTGAAGACTCTGGAAGAGCACGGCATTGACCGTATCGATCTGCTGGTCGTCAACCTCTACCCTTTCCGTGAAACCATTGCCAAGCCGGGTTGCACCTTTGCCGATGCGGTAGAGAACATTGATATTGGTGGCCCCGCCATGTTGCGCGCTGCTGCCAAGAACCACGGTACGCCTGAAGGCGGCGCCTGTGTGGTAATTGACCCTGTCGATTACGAACGCGTGCTGGCTGATATGGATAGCCCTGCTGGCCACCCTTCTTACGGCCTGCGCCTGGAACTGGCCGCCAAGGTTTACGCCCACACCGCCGCTTACGACGGTGCTATTGCGGCTTACCTCACCAGCCTGGCTCAGGCCGAGCCTGCCCAGGACAGCGCCCCCGAAGTGAACACCTGGCCCAATGTGCTGACCATTCAGCTCAAACAGGAACAGACTCTGCGCTACGGCGAGAATCCGCACCAAAGCGCGGCTTTCTACACAGACGGCACCATTGGCGAAGGTCTGCTGGGTCGCTACAAGCAGCTGCAGGGCAAGGAACTGTCCTACAACAATATTGCTGACGCCGATGCCGCGTGGGAATGTGTACGCAGCTTTGACGCGGGCGCTTGCGTCATCGTCAAGCACGCCAATCCTTGCGGTGTAGCTCTGGGCGAAACCGCCGAGGAGTCCTATCGCAAAGCGTTCCAAACTGACCCAACGTCGGCCTTTGGCGGCATTATTGCCTTCAACCGTGAAGTGGACGAAGCCGCTGCCCAGGCGATCAGCAGCCAGTTTGTAGAAGTGCTGCTGGCACCATCCTACACGCAAGGTGCTCTGGACGTGTTTGCCGCGAAAAAGAACGTGCGCGTGCTGAGCATTCAGCCCGGTCAGGCTCACAACGCTTTCGACGTGAAACGTGTCGGCGGCGGCTGGTTGGTGCAAACGCCCGACACCTTCCGCGACAACACCGAAGCCTTCAAGGTCGTGACACAAGTACAGCCCACCGCCCAGCAAATGCAAGACATGCTGTTTGCCTGGAACGTGGCCAAGTACGTGAAATCGAACGCCATCGTGTTCTGCGGTCAAGGCATGACCCTGGGTGTAGGCGCTGGCCAGATGAGCCGTGTGGACTCTGCCCGCATCGCCTCCATCAAGGCTGAAAACGCTGGCTTGACCCTGCAGGGTTCGGCGGTTGCGTCCGACGCTTTCTTCCCCTTCCGTGATGGTCTGGATGTAGTTGCCGAAGCAGGCGCCACCTGCGTGATTCAACCCGGCGGCAGCGTGCGTGATGACGAAGTCATTGCCGCCGCCAACGAGCGTGGTATTGCCATGGTCTTGACCGGCACACGCCACTTCCGTCACTAATATGCGAATCCTGGGCATAGACCCTGGCTTGCGTCGCACTGGTTTCGGAGTGATCGACGCCCAGGGGCCCAGCTTGCGCTATGTGGCCAGCGGGACCATCGTGGTCCCGCCTGATCTGCCTCTTGCTGAGCGGCTAAAGCTGATTCTGACTCACATCACCGAGGTGATTGAGCAAAGCAAGCCCGATACCTCTGCCATCGAAAAAGTCTTTGTAAACAGCAACCCTGCCTCTACCCTTTTGCTGGGGCAGGCACGGGGCGCCGCTTTGTGTGCGTTGGCCGTAGGCGGCCTGGATGTACATGAATACACAGCGTTGCAGATCAAGAAAACCGTCACCGGCAGCGGCCACGCTGCCAAAGAACAAATCCAGCTGATGGTCCAGCGGCTCTTGCAGCTGAACGGCCTGCCCGCACCGGACTCGGCCGACGCTCTGGCCTGCGCCATCAGTCATGCTCATCACAGCAGTGTGGTGGGCGGCCTGCAAAAAAGCGGAGCCATCACCACCGGGCCGCGCCGTCGCATTCGCGCTGGCCGGATCTTGGGTTAACTCTCCAGAAGGAATGTCATGATAGGTCGCATCCGGGGTACCTTGATCGAAAAACAGCCGCCTACCATCTGTGTGGATGTGGGGGGGGTCGGTTATGAAATCGATGTACCTATGAGTACGCTCTACCAAATGCCAGAGCTGGGCGCACAGGTCAATCTGTTCACCCATCTGGCTATTCGTGAAGATGCTCACGTGCTGTTTGGCTTTTCCAGCCTGAACGAGCGCAGCACCTTCAAGGCCCTGATCAAAGTCACGGGCATTGGTGCCCGCACCGCCCTGTCCTTGCTTTCGGGCATGAGTGCTGAAGAACTGGCCGATGCTATTACCCGCCAGGAGACTTCCCGTCTAGTGAAGATTCCAGGCATAGGCAAGAAAACCGCCGAGCGTCTTTTACTGGAACTGCGTGGCAAGCTGGGTGCAGACCTGGGCAGCAGCGGTACAGTCAGCGCCGTTCCCAATAGCCGTGATGATGTGCTGCACGCATTGGAAGCATTGGGCTACTCCAACAAGGAAGCCAGTGTTGCTGTCAAAGCCTTGCCAGATGATATTGATGTGTCAGAAGGGATCAAGCAAGCGCTGAAATCGCTGTCACGCGCTTGAGACGACACTGCTATGTATAAAAAGTCGGGCCGTTCATATGAACGGCCCGGCTTTTTTCTGTTCGCGCAACCGCGCGGTGGCTGAGCTTCTTATTGATGCAATGATTTGCCGACTTACTGGTTTGCTCGTTTGCTCGTTTGCTCGTTTGCTCGTTTGCCAATCCAGTTTGACCTGCGCTTTGGAACATAGGCAAGATAAATGCCTATGTTTACGAACTACTCAATTCATCAAGCAAGCAGACGCCCCAAGGCGGATACATCCACATTCCCACCACTGATCAGTACGCCAACCTTGCGGCCTTGCAAATCACCCTGACGCATTACCGCCGCGGCACCCAAGCAACCTGTAGGCTCCACAACCATCTTCATGCGTTCTGCAAAGAAACGCATGGCCTGAACCAGCTCGGTATCAGGCACCGTCAAAATGTCCGTCACCATGCTGCGAATCAACTCAAATGTCATCGGTGCCAAAGCTTGGGTCAGCGCCCCATCAGCAATGGATGCAGGTGGCGCAATCTTGACGATCTCCCCACTACGCAAGGACTGCTGGGCATCATCCCCTGCCTGCGGCTCAACACCAAAGACTTCACAAGCCGGTGCCATAGCCTTGGCGGCCAACAAGCAGCCCGACAGCAAGCCACCGCCCCCTAATGGAACATAGAACTGCTGCAAGTCCGGCACTTCCTGAAGCAGCTCCAGTGCCGCCGTCCCCTGCCCCGCGATCACATCAGGATGCGCAAAGGGAGGAATCAAGGTCAGCCCTTCACGCTCGACCAGCTCTTGTGCAATTTGGGCACGATCTTGGGTCAAGCGATCGTACTCGATCACTTTGGCACCGTAGCCACGCGTTGCCGCCAATTTGGCAGCCGGAGCATCCGAATTCATGATGATGGTGGCCGGTATCCCCAAGAGCTTGGCCGACAGGGCCACAGCTTGCGCATGATTGCCCGAGGAAAAAGCGACGACCCCTGCTTTTTTCTGCTGCTCGTTCAACTGCGCCAGCGCATTGAACCCACCGCGAAACTTGAAAGCACCAATACGCTGAAAGTTCTCGCACTTGAAGTAGACTTCGCCATTCAGGCGCTCGTTCAAGGTTGCGGAAGTCAAGACCGGTGTGCGGTGTGCCACAGGCGCCAAGCGTTCAGCGGCGGCTACAACATCAGCAAAATCAGGTAATTCCAGGGACATGGCTAAAATCTCGATTAAAAACTCCAACCCACATTATGCGCGATGCCATGCGAAGCAGCCTAGCGCTGGCCGGACAAATCCAGCCTGGCTGCTACGGATGACCGATTTGCCCACGCATTCCATGCACACTGCCATGTGCCCTGATACTCAGGCGGTGGGTGCTTGGTGTACCATACTGTATATTCAATCAGCGTAGTCATCATGGCCATACATTCCGATTCGCTCTCCAGCCTGCCTTCTGAACAGCGCATCATTACGCCCAAACCCTTGTCACCCAACGAAGAGTCCATCGAACGCGCCTTGCGACCCAAGATGCTGGAGGACTATGTCGGGCAAGCTCGGGCGCGCGAACAGCTGGAAATCTTTATTGCGGCTGCTCGCCAACGCCAGGAAGCGCTGGACCACGTCTTGCTGTTTGGCCCTCCCGGTTTGGGGAAAACCACGCTGGCCCACATCATTGCCCATGAAATGGGCGTGAACCTGCGCCAGACTTCCGGCCCCGTGCTGGAGCGCCCCGGTGATCTGGCCGCCTTGCTGACAAACCTGGAACCTAACGACGTCCTTTTTATTGACGAGATCCATCGCCTGTCTCCCGTCGTCGAAGAAATTCTGTATCCGGCACTGGAAGACTTTCAAATTGACATCCTGATTGGCGAAGGCCCGGCAGCACGCAGCGTCAAACTGGATTTGCAGCCCTTCACCCTGGTCGGTGCCACGACTCGTGCCGGCATGTTGACCAACCCCTTGCGTGACCGTTTTGGCATTGTGTCCCGTCTGGAGTTTTATGACGTCAAAGACCTGACGCATATCGTGGCGCGCAGTGCCGGGTTACTGAATGTCAGCACGACGGATGAAGGCACCTACGAAATTGCCCGCCGCTCGCGCGGTACCCCGCGTATTGCCAACCGACTTCTGCGCCGAGTACGCGATTACGCCGAAGTCAAAACCGGCGGCATCATCCATACCGAATGCGCACAGGCTGCCCTGTCCATGCTGGAAGTGGATCCACAAGGCCTGGATTTGATGGACAGAAAATTGCTGGAGGCCATCGTGCATAAATTCGACGGTGGCCCGGTTGGGGTAGACAGCCTGGCGGCTGCCATTGGTGAAGAACGCGACACGATCGAAGATGTGATCGAACCCTATCTGATCCAGCATGGTTTTTTGCAACGCACCCCAAGAGGCCGCATTGCTACCCTGAACACCTGGCGTCACCTGGGGCTCACGCCGCCACGCAACACGCAGGGTCAGGATCTGTTCGACGCAGAATAAGCGCTTAGCCCCGGCGAGCCCAGGGGCGGAACACCAACAGCAAGGTAATCGCAATCGACACGGCGGCAGCCAGCAGCAAGGCTGTCAGCCAGTGTAAATGCGTGAAGGTCAACGCCAGCGTGGTGCAAAACCCTGCCAGACTGCCTGTTCCCCACAAGGCCGAACGCAACGTCGCGACCAAGCTGGCTGCACCCAAGGTTTGGTGAATGGTCACAGCGACCACGGTATAGCCAATGGGAAAAGCCATGATCAGCCCCGACAAGCTCGGCCCCAGCAAAGAGCTGCTGGTGGTCACGATAGCAACCAGAAGTCCTGCCAAGGCCCCTCTGAATATCAGCAAGCCCCAACCCGCTTTTGCTTTGCTGGTCCCTTTCATGCTGGCCAGACGACGCGACACGCGCAAACTGAACGCAGTCACAGCAATAAACAAAGCCAGCCCCAACACAGGTTGCACGGGCATGAAGGACAAGAGCAAGGCGGCCACCGCCCAACCAGCGACCGCACACAATAAGGTGCGCCAAGGCGACAAGGTGGGAGCACAAAGAATGATGAGCAGTAAAAACAGCTGAGTCGCACTAAGCGAATACACGGCATAGGTTGCCGCCTGCTGCACATAATCGGCGGGGAACTGCTGGGACAGAAAATAGAAGCCGGGGCCCAACACCATGGGCAAACCCGCCAGAGCACCACCAATCAATGGGCCAAATGCGCCCACTGACCA
Organism: Alcaligenes faecalis; assembly: GCF_005311025.1. Classification (GTDB taxonomy): domain Bacteria; phylum Pseudomonadota; class Gammaproteobacteria; order Burkholderiales; family Burkholderiaceae_B; genus Alcaligenes; species Alcaligenes phenolicus. Next base: position 3,125,313 of record NZ_CP031747.1, read on the forward strand.
CGACACCAGAACAACAACCAAAGCGGTGGCGGCCATGCGGACTGCCAAAGCAGACCACGCCACATCAAGAAAAGCAGTTTCCACGACGGTATCTCGCGGTGAAACCAGGTATCCAGAGCAGCCTGACTCAGCGCTAGTAAAGACGCTGGAGCCAGGCGGCTTCTGTCATCCTTAGCTCACCACACTCCAGTCCAGGGCTTGACCGGCAGCCAGAGGAATCAACGGCTCACCGGCCATCTCCACAGACCCGGGGATCGTGAACTGGCTGCGCTGCAAGGTCATTGTTCCTTCATTGACGGGCAGACCGTAGAAAGCAGGGCCATTCAAGCTGGCAAAGGCTTCCAGGCGATCCAGACGGCCAGCCTTGTCAAAAGCCGATGCGTACAGCTCCATCGCGTGCAGTGCGGTATAACAGCCCGCACAGCCACAACTTTGTTCTTTGCGGCTACGCGAGTGTGGTGCACTGTCTGTACCCAGGAAGAAACGATTGCTGTCGCTGGTGGCAGCATCAACCAGGGCCTGGCGATGCTTCTCGCGCTTCAAGACAGGCAAACAGTACCAGTGTGGCTGCAAACCGCCTTGGAACAAAGCATTACGGTTATAGAGCAAGTGATGGGCGGTGATGGTTGCGGCAACCGGGCCTTCCGCCTGGCTCACATAGGCCGCGCCCTCTGCCGTGGTCAGGTGCTCAAACACCACTTTCAGTTCGGGGAAGGCCTTGCGCATGGGGATCATCACACGCTCGATGAATACGGCTTCCCGGTCGAACAAGTCGATGCTGGGGTCTGTGACCTCTCCGTGCATCAGCAAAGGCATACCCGATTCCTGCATCTGGGCCAGCACCTTGGAACAGTTCTTCAACAAATCTGTCACGCCCGCGTCGGAGTTGGTGGTGGCACCGGCAGGATACAGCTTGACGCCATGCACAACTCCGCTTTCCTTGGCACGGACAATTTCCTCTGGCTGAGTATTGTCGGTCAGGTACAAGGTCATCAAAGGCTCAAACTTGCCAGCGTACTCAGTTTTGGCCAAAGCGGTCAGGATACGCTCGCGGTAGGCCAGAGCCTGTGCCGTTGCGGTAACGGGCGGCGTCAGGTTGGGCATGACGATAGCCCGGTCAAATTGTGCCGCGGTATGGCCCAAGACCGATTCCAACACAGCGCCATCGCGCAGGTGCAAATGCCAATCATCAGGACGACGAATGACCAGGGTATCCACAGTAGGGCTCATATCTTTACTCAATATCAAACAAAGGCCCGTGCTTTGAACCGTCAATAAAGCAACAGGTGCCACAATTGCCTTTCAGCAGGCCGAATCCATCATTATGCTACAGCTACCTGTGCTGCGCATGATTGGCACAGGAATCCCGAACCCAAATCCATAGTGCGTTGCAGCAGCCTGTAAACACTGGAAAATCTGCTTACAGACCCGCAAAGCTCTTGCTCACAAAGGACTTGGACGTATCGGGAGTATCACGGTATGCTGACAGACAAGTCGTGCCCTAGCGCATAACCCGCCCCTTCAACTCGTTTCTCAGGAGTTCCGTTCATGGCCAGCACTGAAAAAAAGCCTGCTACCCGCAAACCCAATGCAGCCTTCATGAAACCACTCACTCCTAGCCCAACACTGGCTGCGGTGATTGGCTCTGGCGCGCTGCCGCGTACTGAAGTTACGAAGAAAATCTGGGAATACATCAAGAAACACGATCTCCAGGATCCCAAGAACCGTCGCAACATCAATGCCGACGCCAAGCTGCGCCCCTTGTTCGGCAAGGACCAGGTCTCCATGTTTGAACTGACCAAGCTGGTCAGCGCTCACCTGAAATAAGCACGGGGTGCCCAGGCACCTCTGGCAATATCGGGCCGCGCCGCTGAGCTTTCAGCCGCGGCCCTTTTTTCATTTGGCGGCATCAAGTCCGCTGCTTTCTCGTCTTCATGTCGATTTCATTCTCTACCCCACCCGCTCAACCCCCACGCGCCTTGTGCTGGCTACGCCGTGATCTACGTTTGCACGATCATGCTGCCTTGCACCATGCCTTGAAAAGTGGTTTGCCTGTAGCCTGTGTGTTTGTCTTTGACAGCACCATCCTGCAATCCTTACCCGCCAATGATGTCCGACTGGCTTTTATCTACGACAGCCTGCTACAGGTTCAGGAGCAGCTGCGTCAAAATGGCAGTGATCTGATCACGGTTTATGGGGACCCTGTACAGAAAATTCCAGAATTGGCGATCAGCCTAAATGCAAAAACCGTCTATACAAACGAGGACTACGAGCCTGCGGCCATCACGCGGGATCGGGCTGTCAGCCATGCTCTATCCTCACAAGGCATGGAACTGCAGCTATTCAAGGACCAGGTGATCTTTGCGCAGGATGAAATCCTGACCCAACAGAAGCAGCCCTACACGGTTTTTACGCCCTACAAGCGCAATTGGCTGGCGCGTATCCAATCTGAACATGTGCAAGCATACGACTGCTCGCAAGGCCAATGGGCCGCGCTGCCCGAGCAAGCCTTGCCTGGCTTGGAGCAATTGGGCTTTCAAGACGAGTCTCGCGCAAAACTGCTGAACCCCGCCGGTTGGCAAGGCGCCCAAACCTTGCTGGAAGAATTCGAACCCAGAATCCACGCTTACCAGGAGCGCCGAGACTTTCCAGCCAAACGAGGGGTGTCCTATCTGGCCCCCCATCTGCGCTTTGGAACCCTCTCTATCCGCCAGGCGGTATCTTTAGCTTGGCCCAGCGACTCCGAGGGCGCAGCAACATGGCTGAGCGAATTGATCTGGCGAGAGTTCTATCAGCAGTTCCTGTGGCACCACCCTGAAACGGCCTCAGAGAGCTTCAAGCCCGCCTACAAGGATCTGCCCTTCCCTAATCGCGAAGACTGGTTCCAGGCCTGGAAAGAAGGCCAGACCGGCTACCCGATTGTGGATGCCGCCATGCGTCAATTGAACCAGTCAGGCTATATGCACAACCGGCTACGCATGATCAGCGCGTCCTTTCTGGTGAAAGACTTGCTGATAGACTGGCGTTGGGGTGAGCAATATTTTGCTCAGAAGCTGCTTGATTACGATATGGCTTCCAATGTGGGAGGCTGGCAATGGGCCGCTTCTACCGGATGTGATGCGCAGCCTTACTTTCGCATCTTTAATCCCATCACCCAATCGCGTAAATTTGATCCAGAGGGGCAATTCATACGACGCTATGTCCCTGAGCTGGCGTCCCTGGACAAGCAGGCCGTGCATGCCCCCTGGCAGGCCAAACAGCTTCCTATCGAATTCAGGCCGGGACAGGATTACCCGGCCCCCATCGTGGATCACGACACACAACGGCATCTTGCTTTGGCGCTATTCAAGCAAGCAGGAGAGCAAGAGCAAACGGATTGAAATACCTTAAGGATATTTATGTCAGACAGCTCCCGACCACCACCTCCAGCCAGTACCCCGGTATTACTGCAAAACCTGCAAACCGCTCATCCTCAAGCACAAGTGGCTATCCTTGATTTCGGTTCCGATCACGCCGAAATAAGCATGGCTCATAAAGGTGTCCCTGTTCATACCGAGCACTTCCCGGAACTTAGTGGGGTCCAGCTCTTGGCAAGCTGTTTCGCAGACTCCAGCTCGCGCGCAGCGCAGTTGGAACATGCTATCGAGGTCGTGGAAGACGCGATCATGCCAGCCAGCCTGGATCTGCGTCAGTTCATGGTGTTTGCCGCTGGGGAGTTTGCTGAAGAGCTTGGCGTCTGGCTCACAGAAGCCCAAGGCAGCGAGCAGCACACTCTTAATCGGGACATGATTGACGACCTGTTCACCCTGTATGCAGCAGCCAGCCAAGGAGCGGTCAGCCTGAAAATGATCAACGCGGGCTCTTTGGAAAATATCCATCAGCTGGTCAACAATCAAAACCTGGGTATTTATCTCTTGCTGCTGCGTGAGTGCCTGCATCATATGCATGTCGAACAGATCCACCTGCTGGCACCTTAAAGTCTTCCTCAACAGGGATAAGCAAACGCACCGACCAAGGGCCTGAACCGGGGTGCATAGCCAAGCAGATGCTGGCCAAGTCTGAGCAATCCCAAGCAAAGCAACATCAAATAAAAAAAGGTGCTCATCTGAGCACCTTTTAAATATTTCTTTCTGGGCTACGCCAGAACATTACTGAAATGGGATCACGTTAGTAGTCGTGGCCCAGAGCCTGACCACCTGCCAAAGCCAACCAGCCTTTAATCAGACGGTGGATGATCCATACCATGGCTACCAGAGCGGTTACCCAACCAATAAAGATGGTCGTTAGCAAAGCGCTCAACACCACCCACAACAGTCCCCACCAGAAAGTCTTGATGACCCAATCCAGATGGCTGGCATAAATAGTGCCCGATGCATCACCGCGTTTGACGTAAGCCAGAATCACAGCTGCTACAGCTGCAGCACCGAAGATACCTGCACTGATCATAGCCAAAGAAAACAAGCCATAGCAGATGTGCGTAATCTTGCGCAGCGACAAGCCTGGTTCAAGCTCGGGGCTAATGGGCTGATTCATTCGGTTCTCCTGAAACAAGCATTAACAATAACTATACCGAACTATTTTACCCATACTTTGAGCATTAACCGTATGACAGTGGCAGAGCTACCACCATCCAGGCAGAAGAAGCGGCGTGTGAAACGCCGCTTCTATGATCCAGTCACGTTCTATGCAGTTACCGAAGAAACAAACGCTATGCGGGCCACTCATAGAACAGGCACCGCGCATGCCGATTAGCGTCACTACCCAGGGCAATCAGCAGCATAAAAAAAAGCAGCAGCAGCAGCAGCAGCAGCAGCAGCAGCAGCAGCAGCAGCAGCAGCAGAAGAAGAAGAAGAAGAAGAAGAAGAAGAAGAAGGAGAGGTGGCCTGTCGCCACGTCTCAACAACAGACAGTCAGCACAGCAAGATTAGAACGACCGAGCATTCTGCAGGTAAGCAGCAACGCATTGTCCGTCAACCCTCTGGTGCCGGGACAGAATGCCATGACCAACCTACTAGGCTTAGGCCAATCGGCGTCGGTAAGAACACGGAATACACGCAGCCCAGAACAGGCCAGGAGGGGTGGCGGTACGCCTGAACCGGGCGGTCCAGGGTCAGGCCTTCGAGCAATCCGAGACAGGCCGGTAGCCTGCGCTTTTGTCGCCGCCTAAAACAAAACCCCCGCAAGGGATGCTTGCGGGGGTTTTGAGGAATAAGAGCTTGACGATGACCTACTTTCACAGACGTCCGTCCACTATCATCGGCGCAAAGGCGTTTCACAGTCCTGTTCGGGATGGGAAGGTGTGGGACCACCTTGCTATGGTCGTCAAGCGTAACTGGTTGCCGAGTCGTCTTTTAAGGGACGCCCCAGCCAATTGGAAGAAGCACACCGCTAGCGATCAGTACAGATCAGCTAGCAGCGGTTACGAAGGTGTCAAGCGCGGGTTGCGCTGCACTTCAATATTACGTTCTGTGGTCAACAACTTAACTCACTACAACCTCAAGGGTTATAGGATCAAGCCACACGGGCAATTAGTACTGGTTAGCTACATGCATTACTGCACTTCCACACCCAGCCTATCAACGTCCTGGTCTCGGACGACCCTACAGGGGGGTCAAGCCCCCGGGATACCTAATCTTCAGACGAGTTTCCCGCTTAGATGCCTTCAGCGGTTATCTCTTCCGTACGTAGCTACTCGGCAATGCCATTGGCATGACAACCGATACACCAGTGGTACGTCCACTCCGGTCCTCTCGTACTAGGAGCAGGCTCCGTCAAGTATCCAACGCCCACGGCAGATAGGGACCAAACTGTCTCACGACGTTTTAAACCCAGCTCACGTACCTCTTTAAATGGCGAACAGCCATACCCTTGGGACCGGCTACAGCCCCAGGATGAGATGAGCCGACATCGAGGTGCCAAACACCGCCGTCGATATGAACTCTTGGGCGGTATCAGCCTGTTATCCCCAGAGTACCTTTTATCCGTTGAGCGATGGCCCTTCCATACAGAACCACCGGATCACTATGTCCTACTTTCGTACCTGTTCGACTTGTCAGTCTCACAGTCAAGCACGCTTATGCCATTGCACTATCAAGACGATTTCCGACCGTCTCTAGCGTACCTTCGAACTCCTCCGTTACACTTTAGGAGGAGACCGCCCCAGTCAAACTGCCCACCATGCACGGTCCCCGATCCCGATTAGGGACCTAGGTTAGAACCGCAAACAGACCAGGGTGGTATTTCAAGGATGACTCCACGCGATCTGGCGACCACGCTTCAACGTCTCCCACCTATCCTACACAGGCCGGTTCACAATCCAATGCAAAGCTACAGTAAAGGTTCATGGGGTCTTTCCGTCTAGCCGCGGGGAGATTGCATCATCACAACCATGTCAACTTCGCTGAGTCTCAGGAGGAGACAGTGTGGCCATCGTTACGCCATTCGTGCAGGTCGGAACTTACCCGACAAGGAATTTCGCTACCTTAGGACCGTTATAGTTACGGCCGCCGTTTACCGGGGCTTCGATCAAGAGCTTGCACCCCATCACTTAACCTTCCGGCACCGGGCAGGCGTCACACCCTATACGTCCACTTTCGTGTTTGCAGAGTGCTGTGTTTTTAGTAAACAGTCGCAGCCACCGATTCACTGCGGCCTCTTCATGCTTTGTGCGCAGGCACATCACACTAATGAGGCATACCTTCTCCCGAAGTTACGGTATTAATTTGCCGAGTTCCTTCTCCTGAGTTCTCTCAAGCGCCTTGGAATATTCATCCCGTCCACCTGTGTCGGTTTGCGGTACGGTCTCGTAGAGCTGAAGCTTAGAGGCTTTTCTTGGAACTGCTTCCAGTTAGTTTAGAGCCGAAGCTCTATCCAGTCACACCCTTGAATTACGCACCCGGATTTGCCTAAGTGCCTTCTATGATGCGCCAACGGGGACATCCAACACCCCGATAACATTCTGCAATCCGTCCCCCCATCGCACTCTACGACGGTGCGGGAATATTAACCCGCTTCCCATCAGCTACGCATCTCTGCCTCGCCTTAGGGGCCGACTCACCCTGCGCCGATGAACGTTGCGCAGGAAACCTTGGACTTACGGCGAGGGGGCTTTTCACCCCCTTTATCGCTACTCATGTCAGCATTCTCACTTCCGATACCTCCAGCATTCCTCACGGAACACCTTCACAGGCTTACGGAACGCTCTCCTACCATGTGTACAAAGTACACATCCGCAGCTTCGGTCTATGGCTTAGCCCCGTTACATCTTCCGCGCAGGACGACTCGATCAGTGAGCTATTACGCTTTCTTTAAAGGATGGCTGCTTCTAAGCCAACCTCCTGACTGTCTATGCCTTCCCACTTCGTTTCCCACTTAGCCATAGTTAGGGACCTTAGCTGGCGGTCTGGGTTGTTTCCCTCTTGAGTCCGGACGTTAGCACCCGGTGCTCTGTCTCCCGTACTGTACTTGCCGGTATTCGGAGTTTGCCATGGGTTGGTAAGTCGCTGTGACCCCCTAGCCATAACAGTGCTCTACCCCCGGCAGTAATATACGAGGCACTACCTAAATAGTTTTCGGAGAGAACCAGCTATCTCCAGGCTTGTTTAGCCTTTCACTCCGATCCACAGCTCATCCCCTAATTTTTCAACATTAGTGGGTTCGGTCCTCCAGCACGTGTTACCGTGCCTTCAACCTGGCCATGGATAGATCGCCTGGTTTCGGGTCTACACCCAGCGACTGAATCGCCCTATTCGGACTCGCTTTCGCTACGCCTCCCCTATTCGGTTAAGCTTGCCACTGAATGTAAGTCGCTGACCCATTATACAAAAGGTACGCAGTCACACCACGAGGGTGCTCCTACTGTTTGTATGCATACGATTTCAGGATCTATTTCACTCCCCTTCCGGGGTTCTTTTCGCCTTTCCCTCACGGTACTGGTTCACTATCGGTCGATCACGAGTATTTAGCCTTGGAGGATGGTCCCCCCATATTCAGACAGGATTTCACGTGTCCCGCCCTACTTGTTCGATGCTTAGTTCCACGTACTGAATTTCGCCTACAGGGCTATCACCTGCTACGGCTGGACTTTCCATTCCATTCGACTATTCACTACGCTAAAACATCCAGGCTGGTCCGGTTTCGCTCGCCACTACTTCCGGAATCTCGGTTGATTTCTTTTCCTCGAGTTACTGAGATGGTTCAGTTCACTCGGTTCGCCTCCACATGCCTATGTATTCAGCATGGGATACCGTATTACTACGGTGGGTTTCCCCATTCGGACATCTACGGATCAAAGCTTGTTTGCCAGCTCCCCGTAGCTTTTCGCAGGCTACCGCGTCCTTCATCGCCTGTGATCGCCAAGGCATCCATCATATGCACTTATTCGCTTGATCCTATAACGCTTGATGCTGTTATAGGAATATGAGTATACGTTGTTGCCGTTCATCAATCCTTAGCTGTTATCCAATCCGAAGATCAGACAACGTCTATATTTTTGAGAACTTTCGTTGAACATAATTTGTTCTGTTGCAATCACAACCCGTGTATTGTCATCACAAGTCGACTAATCGTCTTGCGTTTATTAGACAACACACCTTCGTTGTGCTTCTTCCTAATTGTTAAAGAGCAATTCGTGGGTTGCATAACCCAACGAGCAGTATTCTTAAAAAAGAACACTCTTCGTTGAATCTAGCGCCAGGTCAACCGTTGTTGTCCTGTGCCCTATACTCTGTCATGAACCTTGCTGTATCGACAACCAACCACAAAAGCGGTGGTGGAGGATGACGGGATCGAACCGACGACCCCCTGCTTGCAAAGCAGGTGCTCTCCCAGCTGAGCTAATCCCCCGAGGTAATCGTTGGTGGGTCAAGTTGGAATCGAACCAACGACCCCCGCCTTATCAAGACGGTGCTCTAACCGACTGAGCTACTGACCCATCTATCACCAGTGGGCGATACCTTCAATGGTCATGACATTAACTAACAGCCAATAAGTGTGGACGCTTTCGCTTTGCGAGCCATTCGCTCTAAAAGGAGGTGATCCAGCCGCACCTTCCGATACGGCTACCTTGTTACGACTTCACCCCAGTCATGAATCCCACCGTGGTAAGCGCCCTCCTTACGGTTAGGCTACCTACTTCTGGTGAAACCCACTCCCATGGTGTGACGGGCGGTGTGTACAAGACCCGGGAACGTATTCACCGCGACATTCTGATCCGCGATTACTAGCGATTCCGACTTCACGCAGTCGAGTTGCAGACTGCGATCCGGACTACGATCGGGTTTCTGAGATTGGCTCCCCCTCGCGGGTTGGCGACCCTCTGTCCCGACCATTGTATGACGTGTGAAGCCCTACCCATAAGGGCCATGAGGACTTGACGTCATCCCCACCTTCCTCCGGTTTGTCACCGGCAGTCTCATTAGAGTGCTCTTGCGTAGCAACTAATGACAAGGGTTGCGCTCGTTGCGGGACTTAACCCAACATCTCACGACACGAGCTGACGACAGCCATGCAGCACCTGTGTTCCGGTTCTCTTGCGAGCACGGCCAAATCTCTTCGGCTTTCCAGACATGTCAAGGGTAGGTAAGGTTTTTCGCGTTGCATCGAATTAATCCACATCATCCACCGCTTGTGCGGGTCCCCGTCAATTCCTTTGAGTTTTAATCTTGCGACCGTACTCCCCAGGCGGTCAACTTCACGCGTTAGCTGCGCTACTAAGGCCTAACGGCCCCAACAGCTAGTTGACATCGTTTAGGGCGTGGACTACCAGGGTATCTAATCCTGTTTGCTCCCCACGCTTTCGTGTCTGAGCGTCAGTATTATCCCAGGGGGCTGCCTTCGCCATCGGTATTCCTCCACATATCTACGCATTTCACTGCTACACGTGGAATTCTACCCCCCTCTGACATACTCTAGCTCGGCAGTTAAAAATGCAGTTCCAAGGTTGAGCCCTGGGATTTCACATCTTTCTTTCCGAACCGCCTACACACGCTTTACGCCCAGTAATTCCGATTAACGCTTGCACCCTACGTATTACCGCGGCTGCTGGCACGTAGTTAGCCGGTGCTTATTCTGCAGATACCGTCAGCAGTATCCCGTATTAGGGGATACCTTTTCTTCTCTGCCAAAAGTACTTTACAACCCGAAGGCCTTCATCATACACGCGGGATGGCTGGATCAGGGTTTCCCCCATTGTCCAAAATTCCCCACTGCTGCCTCCCGTAGGAGTCTGGGCCGTGTCTCAGTCCCAGTGTGGCTGGTCGTCCTCTCAAACCAGCTACGGATCGTTGCCTTGGTGAGCCTTTACCCCACCAACTAGCTAATCCGATATCGGCCGCTCCAATAGTGAGAGGTCTTGCGATCCCCCCCTTTCCCCCGTAGGGCGTATGCGGTATTAGCCACTCTTTCGAGTAGTTATCCCCCGCTACTGGGCACGTTCCGATATATTACTCACCCGTCCGCCACTCGCCGCCAAGAGAGCAAGCTCTCTCGCGCTGCCGTTCGACTTGCATGTGTAAAGCATCCCGCTAGCGTTCAATCTGAGCCAGGATCAAACTCTTCAGTTTAATCTCTGTGGTTGTCCCGTCTTGCGACGAGACCGATTGTGTCTCAAAGAAAAATTCAGAGTTACACAAGGTAATTCTTCATCTTTCGTTTGTGAGCACTTGATACAAACTTGTGGCGATCCCCGAAGGGTTCGACTCGCTCATTCCAAGCGCCCACACTTATCGGCTGTTAATTGTTAAAGAGCAGTGACAGTTGCCTGTCGTTCTACTGGCTAACCCGGCTGGCTCGTCGCGTTTAGCGCTTCGTGCCTTGCTGTGTTAGCAGCAGAGAAATGAGATTATGAAGCAGATCAGGCAGTGTGTCAAGCGTTTTTTTGAAGAAGCTAGAAAGTTTTAAAACTGTCTAACCTATCCCGCTTAAACCAGAACTTTCGTTCTGTCCTACCTACTGAACAATCAACCGTGAGGCTAACCATCCAACTTCACAAACAAGGGTAAATTCTCAAAACCGTTTCAACCTGCAAAACCGCTTAAAAACTTAACGTTGCGTTCTCTGGAGCAGAACCTAGAACTTTAACACAGAATTTTCTGATTTGTCAAGCTCCGGGTTTTACACCCTGTCAGTTTCCTGACCAGTCATTCAAGCTTCGGTGCGGGCCTCTTGGCCAAGGCGGTGAAACTTGTCTAACTGCTCTCTGCGGCGCTTCGGGGAAAACCCTGTGTGCTGCAGCGAGAAAAGAACTATAGCACGAGGATTTTCCGCTTTGCAAGCGTTTCATGGGATTTTTCTTGGCATTTCAGGAGAGAAAACTCCGTAAAACGATGTAGCTGATTGATAACTATGAAGAATAACTATAAAAATAATTTTTAGCTTAACTTCAGTTCTTTTCCCCTGGTAGCGGCCAGCCCATCCTCAACCGCATCTTCCAGACCTAACCGCTGTTTTTCTCGTGAAAATTGGCTAGATATTCTCCAGCCGCCTAATAGCCCCTTCTCTATATAGAGACAGCGAAACTCATCACCCACACCAGTCATCAGCCCTTGTGCTTGCTTGCTTGCTTGCTTGCTGGATGGATGGATGGATGGATGGATGGATGGATGGATAACGGACAAAAGAACGACCACACGAACACTGCATCGGCCCTATGCCCTCCAATCAACAGTGTCTCTATATAGATAGCGAGTTGAATGACCTCCAAGATCGAGCATTATGCAGGGCTGCTAGCCGCTCGGGGCCCCGGGACCGGGTGTTGGGGCGAGTCAGAGTACTTGCCGCAGTCGCAGTCATGATCGGGGATGCAAGCAGTCTGCTGTTTGAGCCCAAAGTTTGTGATTGGTCCGGGGGACCAATCACTGGGCGAGTTCAGACTGCGCCCCGATCATGACTGCGACAAGGGGACCGGCGCATTGCGCCGGCAAGTAGTCCGCCCCAACACCCGGTCCCGGGGCCTCGAGTGGCGACCTACGTAGAGCGGTTGAAACAATGAGCGCCCTCTCTATATAGAAGGGCCATTCATCGTCGCGACTCAACCCTCTATATATAGTTGGGTGGTGAGCCTCCCCAAAAAGTAATCCAATCCCCCCCTCTATCCTCACTGACCTTCAATAGCCCTTTGGTTCTCAGTCTCTTTGCTTAGATCTTAAAGTCTCCGAGTCTCTAAGTCTCTAAGTCTCTAAGTCTCTAAGTCTCTAAGTCTCTAAGTCTCTAAGTCTCTAAGTCTCTAAGTCTCTAAGTCTCTAAGTCTCTAAGTCTGCACCCATGAGAACACCAATCATCTCAACACATCCCCTCTAGTAGAAAAAACCCAGCTTTCTCTCACCGATAGAACGTCCTCTACACCGACACGCTCTCTCTATATAGAGGACAAAGACACACCTGCAGAAAGCAACTACAGAGACACAAGCTTACCCAAGGCAGGGCTACAAACACAGCTCCCCCTCCTATCTACTCTATATATAGAGATCCTCCCCTCCTTACGCCCCCAAGCAATAAGCTAATCCCCAATTCATTGTTATTTTCTGTAGCCACGTTCATTACCATTCCTTATGCACTTAATCCTCTAAGCAGGCCTCTGCTTACTCAAGAGAGTAATAATGATCAAACCAATCCTCATCTCCTTGGCATTTGCATTCAGCGCGGTCCTGGCACCGACTGCTTCCGCAGAGCCAAGCACACCCGACACGGCAGCCAAACCAGCCGCCTTGATCTCGGCTGGCGACCTGGCCACCAAGCTGGATCAAAACAATCTGCGCATTCTGGATATCCGCACAGACAAAGAATATGCAGCAGGCCACGTACCAGGTGCCGTCCACACTCCATATGGAGCCTACCGCGGCCCGGCCGAAAACGCCGGTGCTCTGCGCTCCGAAGCCGAGCTGTCTGCCCTGTTCAGCAAAGCCGGCATTTCCAAGGACAGCTACGTTGTCGTCACCTACGCGGGCGCCAACCCCACAGACTTCGGCGCAGCAGCACGCGTGTACTGGACACTAAAAGCTGGCGGCCTGACCCAGCTATCCATTCTGGACGGCGGCCTGCAAGCCTGGGAAGCCGAAGGCAAAGCCCTGAGCAAAGACACCCCCACTGTCACCCCCACCGAATTCAGCTACCACTACAACAAAGACATGGTGGTCAGCACACAAGAAGTCGCTGACTACATCAAGAACGGCCAGGCTCCCGTCCTGCTGGACGCTCGCCCAACCGAATTCTTCAAAGGCGAAAAGCGCGTTGACGCCGCCGCCCGCTACGGCACCCTGCCCGGCGCACGCGAGCTGGACTTCAACAGCTTTTTCCGTAGCGACAAACCTGTCCTGAAAGACACCGGAGAACTCGTCAAGATCGTCAAAGAACAAGGCCTGGACGACAAACCCACCGTTTCGTTCTGCAATACCGGGCACTGGGCTGCCACGAACTGGTTTGTCCTGTCCGAACTGGCCGGCAACCCTAACGTGAAGCTCTACCCCGAGTCCGTCGTGGAATGGAGCCGCAGCAACTTGCCTATGGATAACCAGCCCTCCCGTTTCGAAGTTCTGAAACTCGATGCCAAACGCGCCATTAACTAAAGAAATCGATCATGCTTTATCTGACTAGACTGGGCTTTATCCTGGCCAGCCTGGCCCTGATTGTTGGGGTCGCTCTGGTAGGTGGACTGCGCCAAGGCCTGCTCGCCCTGTTGGGGATTGGCTTTGGTGCCGTACTGCAAGGAGCCCGTTTCGGTTTCACGACCGGCTGGCGCAACTATATCGAGCGCCGTGACCCTCAAGGTATCTGGGCACAAATGCTCCTGCTGGTATTGGCCGCTGCCTTCACCCTACCCTTGATCGCCGATAGTGGCGGTGAGCTGGTTGGCGCGATTGCCCCATTGACCATCAGCCTGGTATTGGGTGCCTTTCTGTTTGGCGCTGCCATGCAACTGGCCGATGGCTGCGGTTCCGGCACTCTCTATAAAGCAGGCGCAGGCGCACCGATTTCCTTTGCGGTTCTGCCTACCTTTGCCATTGGTAGCTTTCTAGGCGCATCGCACCAGCCCGGCTGGATTGCCCTGGGCGGCCTACCCGCTATCGACCTGACTGTGTCCTTGGGCTGGCCCACTGCCTTATTGATTACCGTACTAGGCTGCGCCGCCGTATCCTGGTTCGTCGGCCGAGGTGCACGTCGCCATCGGAAAGAGCAAAACAGCCCACCTGCCAAATGGGAAATGCGCTGGTGGATGGGCGCTTTGCTGCTGGCCGCGCTGTATGCCATTCACATGATCGTCGCAGGCCAACCCTGGGGCATCGTCTATGGTATTGGCTTGTGGGGCGCAAAAGTATTCTCGGCTCTGGGCTGGTCCCCAGTTGGCGACGCGTTCTGGGGCGTGGCTCCACATGCACAACGTCTGGCTGAACCCGTCCTGGCTGACGTTACTTCGGTCACCAACTTTGGTTTGATTTTGGGCGCCATGGCAGCCTCACGCTGGAATCATCCTGCCAATTTCAAATCCCCCAATGCCCGCACTTTGTGGGTAGGCGCAATTGCGGGCCTGGTGATGGGCTACAGTGCCCGTATGGCCTTCGGATGTAATGTGGGCGCATTCCTGGGAGGCATCGCCTCGGCCAGCATCCATGGCTGGGTCTGGTTTGCACTGGCCTTTGCCGGGTCCATCATAGGCGTGCGCATTCGTCGCCGCGTTAATCCTTGAGTCGTGCAAGCATGAGCAAAACTACTTTCCGCCTTATTACCAGTACCTTCTGGCTGGTCGTTGTCTTGCTAGTTGTCATGGACAGCCTGCAAGACTATCCCTACCGCCCCGAGCCCGCCCCCATTGCCTGGGGTAGTGGACAGGCCGCTAGCGGCGGCCACTGCTCGGGTCGATAAGCCGGGGCCTACCCGGCCTGTAACACCCCTGATGGGAGAAAACCTGGCAGCCTTACTTGGCTGCATCGGGTTTCACCATCAGGGGTTTTCTTTTGGGTGAAGGAAAGCGCATCCGCTTGTAGTGACAAACCGACAGCCTGCATTGCCCGCCCCCACACAAGCGCCAGTGCACGACAAAGCAAGCACAGAGCCGTGCTAGCATCAATCAGATTTCCCAACCCTCTGTTGTCATGCTGACCTTCCTTCGCACCACCTTTAGCCGCAGCCTGCGCATGTTTTATACCGTTGCGCGCATCATGCTCCCCATCATGATTGCGGTGCGTATTGCCGCGCAGTTGGGTCTGATCGAGCAAGTCGGTAAACTGATAGGCCCGATCATGGCACTGGTTGGCCTGCCTGCCGAAGCCGGTATTGTCTGGGCAACCACTGCTCTGGCCGGTATTTACGCTGGCATAGGATCAATGGCGGCCTTGGGCGACAGCTTGAGTTTCAACGTGGCTCAAATCAGCGTCTTGGGCACCATGATGCTGTTTGCACACAATATGCCTATGGAACAGGCCATTGTGCGTCGGGCCGGAGCCAGCTTCTGGTTTACCGCCACGCTGCGGATTGTCTGCGCCCTGCTTTACGGTGGCCTGCTGGCCTGGGGTTTGAATAGCGCCGGGCTGTTACAGGAACCCGTATCCCTTGCCTGGCTTTATGGGCAATCCAATGCCACACAAGGCGGTTGGCAAGGCTGGGTAGACTGGTTGTGGGGAACGGCCAGCTCGCTATTCATGACTTGGCTGATTATTCTTGGCCTGCTCCTGATCCTGTCAGTCCTGGAGAAAATCGGCTTCACCCGATTGCTGACTCGACTCCTGCTTCCCTTGCTCCGCTTTTCAGGCTTGGAAGAACGAGTCGCCCCCACCACCACGATTGGCGTATTGCTGGGCTTGAGCTACGGCGGTGCCTTGATTATTGATGAGTCCCGCCAGCAGAACTACAGTCCCAGAACACGCTTGCTGGCCTTGTCCTGGCTGTCATTGAGCCACTCCCTGATTGAAGACACCATTCTTATTCTGGCTCTGGGTGCCAACATCTGGGTGGCCCTGGTCGGCCGACTTGTTCTGACCTTGTTGATTATTGGCCTGATGGCCCGTCTGACATTACCAGGTAGCGCCCTGTACAGACGCTACCTTGCTTCTGCCTCGCACCCTCAGGATGCTTAGCTTTTGACCAGCAGATCCTGAAAACGCTGGTAGAACTTCTTGAGCTTGGGCGCAATGACCATCTGGCAATAGGCTTGCTCGGGGTGCAATGCAAAATAATCGTGGTGATAATCCTCGGCCTCCCAGAAAGTGGAACTGTCGAGCACATGGGTCACGATCGGTGCATCAAACTGCGATTTGATTTCTTCGATGACTTCAAAGGCCTGGCGGCGCTGTTCTTCATTTTGACAAAAAATTGCCGACGCATACTGTGGTCCCTGGTCAGCGCCCTGACGATCCGGCGTGGTAGGGTCATGGGTCAGGAAAAATACCTCCAGCAAATCCCGATAGGAAATGACGGAAGGGTCGAATTCCACTTTGACCACTTCAATATGGCCGGTCTGCTTGCCGCAAACCTGCTCATAGGTGGGATGCTCTACATGGCCGCCACAATATCCGGGCACCACAGACTGCACTCCTCGCAAGGCTTTGAAAATCCCTTCAGTGCACCAAAAACATCCGCCACCTAATATGGCTGTTTCCTTCATGAATTCTCCTTTGTTGACGAATTGGCTAGACTCAGCAACCAGGCTGCAATAGCTTGTGCTTGCTCGGCGCTGATCCGGTTTTGAGCGGGCATGGGAATAGCTCCCCAGTTCCCCCGACTACCCTGTTGAATTTGTCGCTGCAAATACGCCTGAGTTTCCTGCGCCGGACCCGACGCGTAGCGTTGGGCGATCTCCCGAAAAGGGGGCCCGACCCGTTTACGATCAATTTGATGACAGGACAAGCACTGCACCTGCACGATATCCATCAGCGCTACCGTATCAGCCTTTGCCACCGGATTAAAGATCATCAATCCACAAAAAACTACTAATGGTAAACGTCTGGCCCAAGAGACTGAATGCAGCATGATCCTTCCCTTACAATTTACCCAGCCCTGGTCTGGGCTCGCAGTCACGCTATTATCTGATATTCATCTCTGTAATGGGCACGCATGTTAATTCACCCGCAGTTTGATCCCGTCGCCATACAACTTGGACCCCTTGCCATTCATTGGTATGGCTTGATGTATTTAGTGGGCTTTGGCCTGGTTTGGCTGGCTGGCACAGCGCGTATCCGTGCGGGCTATGACTTGCTGACCCGCAAGGACCTGGAAGACCTGATCTTTTACTGCGTCCTGGGCGTGGTGGCAGGTGGGCGTCTGGGCTACACCCTGTTCTACCAACCCTCTTACTACTTGTCGCACCCGCTGGAGATTCTGTATGTCTGGCAAGGTGGCATGTCCTTTCATGGTGGTCTGATCGGTGTGCTGGTGACAATTGCGCTGTTTGCTCGAAACCGTCAACGGCGTTTTCTGGAAGTCAGCGATTTTCTGGCTCCCCTGATTCCCCTGGGGCTGGCCGTGGGCCGCCTGGGTAATTTCATTAACGGCGAACTATGGGGTCGCCCCAGTGATGTGCCCTGGGCCATGGTATTTCCGCAAGTGGATGCAACCCCCCGCCATCCTTCGCAGTTGTATGAGATGGCCCTGGAGGGCATTGCCCTGTTTATCTTGCTGTGGTGGTTCACGCGTCGTCCACGCGCCGTCGGTCAGACCAGTGCCCTGTTCCTGATCGGCTACGGTTTCTTCCGCTTCATGGTGGAATACACCCGCGAGCCCGACGGCTACCTGGGTCTGCTCAGCGCAGGCTTGTCGATGGGGCAGTGGTTGTCCTTGCCCATGATTGTCGCTGGCCTGGCTCTGTTTGCGTATGCCAGCAAACGAGACGTTGCGCCTGGCAGTCAGAAATAAACAAAACAGCAGAAAAGAAAAAAGCCCGTCCAGATCTGGACGGGCTTTTTTTGTAGGTGCCCCACCATTGCCGTCAAGACCGGCATCCTGGAACCGAGGGTCCAAGATCGGCTGTCATCAAGCCAGCTTCGGGTTCGTCGACGAGGACGATCGCTCCTACTGGCTAATCCAACAACCTGTATGCCAAAAGCATTGGTTCAAGGAATGTATGGTCGTGTCACGAACACGGCAGGGACTTACTGGGATGAAGCGGCCCGCGAGGGACAACAAGGGACTGCTTTCAAATTTGGTTTAGCGCGCGGTACCCGAAGGTTCGATGACCTCGTCAATCATTGCGTGCATGTCTTCAATTTTACGCTTGAAATCGCCAAAAGCAACATTAGCCAGAGGACCATCAGGTGCTTTAGCGGATAAAAACTCGCTGGCGATCTGAATGGCGGCCATGACGGCGATACGTTCGTTGCCAGAGACACGGCCCGAACCCTTGATAGACTGCATGCGCTGGTCTACCAGTTTGACAGCTTCCAGCAAGCGCGCTTTTTCGGAAGGAGGGCATGCCAGAGAGTAATCGCGGCCCAACAGGGAAATATCGACTCGTTCCATGACTTACTCCTGTACGGCACCGGGTAAACGCATCAGGATCGAACCAATCTGGTCGCGAGCCTGTCCTGCTACATCACGCAACACACCCATACCCGCGCGTGCGCTGTCCAACTCGCGACGCAAGGCAACTACCTGGGCCTGTTCCTGTTCAAGCAGCTTTTTCAGTTCTGCCTGATCAGCCTGCGCTTGTTGCTGCACCACATCCAGTTGACGCTGATGCGAAGCAACACCGGTGGACAGGGACTCGAACTCATCTTGTTGACGACGATTTTGCTGGCGCAAGGCGTCCAGCTCGGCATCCTGAGTTTTCAGACGAGCTAATAATTGAGCGCGTTCAGCGTTGAGCTGACGAGATTGCTCTACCAGTTGACCGATACGGTCAGCGAGAAAGTCGAGATCTTGCAACATGGGCCTTATCGTAAACCATTGCTAGCGTTACTGGGTAGAGGAATTTCATACTAATGATAACCTTTCACCCATCTTTCCATTACCTTTCAAACTTCTTTCAAAGCCTGCCATCCACCTACGAACACGCTCCCAAAAAACCCTAAATTTCCGGAATTACCGGGAAAACCCTTAAAAACTAGGGTCATCTCAGGGTTTCCAGTCTTCAAGTGCTCCATTACCATGCGTCACCTCTGTTCAATGCAGTCGGCACACGCAGAGTATGGAGCCCGCTCCACTATAAAGAAGCTGACACAGGAAAAAGGAAAACCAATGCGCAAGGCAGACAAGGAGAATCCACCTTATGCAAATTAAAAATAAACAGGACTTCTGGTCCGGGGTCATGTTCGTGGTCGTGGGCGCCGCTTTCGCGCTCGGGGCCACCAGCTACTCGATGGGAACAGCCGCCCGCATGGGGCCCGGCTACTTCCCCTTCTGGCTTGGTGTATGCCTGAGCTTGTTAGGGGCGGTTGTCACTTTGGGCTCGATGTCTGCCAAAGCAGAAAGCACCGAGGTAGAGAAGTTTAACTGGAAAGTGCTCTTCGTTATCATCGGCGCGGTCGTGCTTTGCGGTCTGACACTGAACTCGCTGGGTGTTTACATCTCCATTTTCCTGCTTGTACTGATCAGCAGCTTTGCCAGCCATGAATTTAGCTGGCCTGTTGCACTGGGCGCAGCCGTCTTTTTGGTGCTGTTCGTCTGGTTGGCATTCATCAAGGGCCTGGGGCTGGTGTTCCCCCTGTGGCCAAGTTTTCTGGCCTGATTAGGGGGTGAACGAATATGGAATTATTTGACAACCTGATGCTGGGTTTCTCGGTGGCGATCACGCCCGAGAACCTGGCCTACGCTTTGCTCGGTTGCATACTGGGCACCTTGATTGGCGTGTTGCCAGGCATTGGCCCTGTGCCAACCATTGCCATGCTGCTGCCCATTACTTATGTACTGCCGCCCGTAGCCGGTCTGATCATGCTGGCCGGTATTTACTATGGCGCCCAATATGGTGGGTCCACAACCGCCATTCTGGTCGCCCTGCCGGGGGAAACTTCGGCCGTAGTCACCGTGCTGGACGGACACCAGATGGCCCGTAATGGCCGGGCCGGTGCTGCCCTGGCGATTGCTGCTCTGGGTTCTTTCTTTGCCGGTTGTGTGGCCACCGTGCTGCTGGCCGCTTTTGCTCCGCCCTTGGCTGAAGTCGCCTTCAAGTTTGGACCTGCGGAGTATTTCTCATTAATGGTCTTGGGCCTGGTCGGTGCTGTGGTGCTGGCTTCCGGCTCCCTGCCCAAAGCTATCTGCATGATCTTGCTGGGTCTGCTGCTGGGTATGGTCGGTACCGACGTGAACTCCGGTGTTGCCCGTTACGACTTCGGTATTCCAGAACTGCAGGACGGTATCGACTTCGCCGTGGTGGCCATGGGTGTGTTTGGTTTCTCCGAAATCATGAACAACCTGGAGCTGGGCGATCAACGCGTGGAGATCACTGGCAAGGTCGGCTCGCTGTACCCCAACAAGCAAGAGTTCAAGGAGTCCTGGCCTGCTGTCGTGCGTGGTACCGCCATGGGTTCTTGCCTGGGTATCTTGCCCGGTGGTGGCGCGGTGCTGTCCTCCTTTGCGTCTTACACACTGGAGAAGAAAATCTCCAAGAACCCGGAACGCTTTGGTAAAGGTCACCCTGCTGGTCTGGCCGGTCCCGAGTCTGCCAACAACGCTGCCGCTCAAACCTCCTTCATCCCGCTGCTGACCCTGGGTATCCCCGGTAACGCTGTGACCGCGCTGATGATTGGTGCCATGACCATCCACAACATTCAGCCTGGTCCACAAGTGATGACCAGCCACCCTGAACTGTTCTGGGGTCTGATCGCCTCCATGTGGATTGGTAACCTGATGCTGGTGATCCTGAACCTGCCATTGGTAGGCCTGTGGGTGAAACTGCTTAAAGTGCCCTACCGCCTGCTGTTCCCCGCCATTCTGGTGTTCTGCACGGTGGGTGTGTACTCGCTGAACTACAACGTGTTTGACATTCTGGTCACCGCCGCCTTCGGTTTGGTGGGCTACGTCTGGTCCAAGCTGCGTTGTGAAGGTGCTCCGCTGTTGCTGGGTCTGGTCCTGGGACCAATGATGGAGGAAAACTTCCGTCGTGCCCTGCTACTGTCCCGCGGTGATTACACCACCTTTGTGACACGTCCTCTGTCCCTGTCGCTGCTGGTCCTGGCTGCCTTCCTGGTTGTGGTTGTGGCCCTGCCTTCGGTGAAAAAGAAACGCGAAGAGACCTTCGTCGAAGAGGACTAAAACACCGTCCGTTCTCTGGTTTGAACGCTCCCGCTGAAAGGGAGCATTCAAACCGGCGCAGTCAACAAGAAGGCCTGATTTCGTCTCTCCACGAAATCAGGCCTTTTTCTTTGTCAGCTGATTTCGCTGCCTGCTTTCAAGACAGCCAAATCTTTGAAAGAGCGCACAGCCCTACGTCAGGAAACAAGCCTCAGGCAGCCAGAACTGCCTGCGTACACAAGCTTCCCAGCAGGGGAGCCAGAATGACACCGGGGTGAGCCACGACGGCGAACAAACCATCTACAGTCCCAATAGGCCCACACAATGGCTGCTTGTTACTAGTCATGGGGCGCTGCCCGACCTCTATCGACAAGATGCGCGGGACAGAAGGTAGTTGCAGCAACTGGGCAATGGACTGACAGGTTTGCTCGGCCAGACGCTGCAAACCTGCCTCGCCTTCCAAAGGATAATCCAACGCCGACATCAACCCTCTTTCTTTGCCCGGTCGCAACTCCAGATCCTGAGCACAGAGTAAATGCCGGACCCGATTTCTATCAGCATCCAGGCGCAGTAACACGGCGGGCTGTTGCTCTATAGGCAACGCTACCCCTGCACTGGCTGCCAAAGCCAAGGCACCATAAGCATTGGCCAGCACCACCTTGTTGGCCTCGATGACTTGCCCTTGCACTTCTATACCGTTCACTCGCCCTCCTGCCGACAACACACGCTGTACCGTACCGGACAAAACCGTGGCGCCATTCGCTTGCGCCGCTTGAATAAAACAACGTGCCAGATCTACTGGCTCCAAGGCGAAATCATCGGGCGCCCACATTGCCAAATCCGGTACGGCTGCCAACGACGGTTCTTTCTGACGCACTTGCGCGGCTGACAGGCTTTCAACCCTGGAACCGGCTGCCAAATGCTCGGCAATCAAGGCGGCTGTCTCGTCCGTCGTTTCCCCCCAGGACAAGGCTCCACGCACGGTCATAGGCAATGCCCCCAAGCTCTGCTTCAGACGCGTGTACTCTTCCAGAGCGTGTAGACGCAAGGCAAAGGCGTCAGTGTCATCAGAAGGTGTACTGGCGCTGGCTCCTACCCATCCAAACGAGGCAGCGGTTGCGCTGGGCACACTACCCGAACCCTGATCGATCAAAGTGACTGCGGCACCCGCTTGAGTCAGATGCCAGGCGACCGACGCCCCCATCACACCACCACCGACGACCAGCACTTTGCATTTATGCGTCATAGCTTTCTACTAATGAGTAAACAAAAAAACAGCCAGCCCCTTGTGCGCATGAACAAGCGAACAACCAGCCAGGCAACAAGATACGGTCTGCTCTCAGCAAAAACAACAAGGGCCTGAATCCCTTGCAGAATTCAGGCCCTTGAGATCAGTCCAACTTACATCGTGCCTTGGCGGCGCTTGTAAAAGTTACCAATATACATGGCCAGCAGCACGAGCACGGTAGAGATCAGAATCATGATGATCCCCAGCGCCGAGAGCTTGCCCCACAACCCATCTTCGGCATAACCCAGCACCTGTACCGCCAGCACTTCCGTACCGGGACGGGACAGCACCACCGACACCGTCAGCTCACGAATGAACATGGTTGCCATCAAGATCCAGGCCGACACCACACCAGGAATCAGCAAAGGAATAATGATGCGGCGCATGGTGGTCCAGGAACTGGCCCCGGCAACGGCCGAGGACTCCTCCAGGTGGGCATGGACCTGCACAAAAGCGGCCGACAAGGGTCGGATACCGTAAGGCAGATAAGCGGCGATATAGGCCAGCAGCAAAGCGGTCAGCGTGGCATACAAAGGCGTTTGCACAAAGAACCACATAAAGCCGATACCAATCACAATCCCCGGGAAGGAAAAGGACAGGAAGCTCAAGGTATCCAGCAGCGCCGCCGCCCGCGTTCGTAACTTGACCACCACATAGGCCACAAACAGCGATAGCAATACACCCAGACTGGCTCCGACCACAGCCAGGAACAAACTGTTCTTCATGGCCACTTTGGAGATCGGATCTTGAATGACATCAATCCAGTTCGCCCAGCTCATCAAGGAGAAGGCGCGAGCACTAGGCACCATGGAATACGGAATCATGGAGGTGTACAGCAGCACGGCCACAGGCAGCACCACCATCAGCAAGCTGATAATGCCCACAATGATGAACAAGGGGATTTTCGCGCGACGCAATTCCAGCTGAGTGGGTTTGAAACCACGGCTGGAGATCGTCACATACTTGCTGCTTTCTTTCGTCATGTAGCGATACAGAACGATCAGGGCAATGGAGGCCGACAGCACACTCATGCCCAGCGCCGCCGCTTTTCCGTAATCCGGAGCGAAGCCGGTAGAGATCATCTCGAACAAATAAGTGGCCAGCACATCCACACGACCTGGGGTACCCAGAACACGTGGCACGGCGTAGGAAGCCAAGGCCCGCACAATCGCCAGAATGAAAGCCGCCATGATGGCTGGACGCAGAATCGGCAGGGTAACCCGCGTCAAGGTACGCCACAGACCGCCCCCGAACACACGCGAGGACTCTTCCATGGAAACGTCAAAAGAGGCCATGGCAGGCGCAATGATCAGGTAGGCCACAGGCATGTTCAACAAGCCTTCGACCAGAATCATGCCCCATAGGGAATAAATATTCAGCGGCGCTTCCTGCAGGCCCAATGTGTCCTGCAAGAACATATTGATCAGGCCGTTGGACGGGTTCAGCAACAATGCCCAGCTCACCGAGAACAGCAAGTGCGGAATCATCATGGGGACGATGGACAGCACCGTGAACACCCCTTTCATGGGCATGTTCGTACGCGTATTCAGGTAGGCCAGGAAAACAGCCAGCGCAGTAGAGAACAGGGACGAGCCCAGCACGAAAACCACCGTATTGAAGGTGACTTCCAGCAAGAAGGGATCGGTGTAGGCGGCTACGTATTTAGCCGTGGTAAAGGAGCCAAAAGCCGTCAGGCCCTGCGAGAAGCTGCCCAGCAGCAACATCAGGACCGGGCACAGCGTCAGAAAGCCGACGATCAGAATAAGCGACCAGCTAAGTGGTCTGCGTGTGTGATTCATGATGCCCCGCCCTTATGCCGACAACAGCATGCAGTGTTCAGGGTGCAGGTTAAAGCGTACGGTATCGCCCTCTTTCACCTTCACGTCTGGATCAATACACACCAGAAGCTGCTCTTTACCCACTTTGACCTCGGCCTCGTAGGACTCACCGACGAACTCCAGGGCCTGGACCTGACCGTGGAACAGGTTCTGCCCCACTTCATTGGCCTGGCTGCTGACACGAATAAATTCCGGGCGAATGCACAAGGTAACTTCGGTGCCCACGGGCAGGTCACGCTTCTTGCAATGCAGTTGGCCCAGTTCGCATTCCACAATGGTGGAGTCTGCACGCTGCTCCAGCACTTTGGCGCTGATCTGGTTGGCACGACCAATAAAGTCGGCCACAAAGCGGTGATCGGCATCAAAGTAAATTTTTTCTGGCGTACCAATTTCCAGAATCTTGCCACCTCGCATCACAGCGATGGAGTTGGACAAGGCCAATGCCTCGACGCGATCATGCGTCACGTACACAGCGGTAATGTCCAGACGGCTCAGAAATTCGCGCAGTTCTTTACGGGTTTCTTCACGCAGCTTGGCATCCAGGTTACTGAGCGGCTCATCAAACAAAATGACTTTAGGCTCGGCCACCAGGGCTCGGGCCAATGCCACACGCTGCTGCTGACCACCGGACAGACGCGTTGCGGAACGCTGATCCACCCCTTCCAGCTGCACAAACTTCAGGATGTTCGCGACTTTTTCACGAATCACCTCTTTGCGCTCGCCGCGCACTTGCAAGGGGTAAGCAATATTGTCGAACACCGTCATGTGCGGCCAGATGGCGTATGTCTGAAACACCATGCCCAAACCGCGCTTTTCCACCGGCACAGCAATATTCTTGGCGCTGGACCAGACGATCTCGTCCCCAATGCGGATTTCACCCTCGTCTGGGGTTTCCAGACCAACAATGCACCGCAGCAGCGTGGTTTTGCCGCAGCCGCTGGGCCCTAACAGTGTGAAAAACTCATTAGCGGGAATCGTCAGGTTGATATTGTCCAAAGCCTTGAAGGTTTTGCCCTCTGAGACATAGGTCTTGCTTAGGCCGGTAATTTCAATTTGCATAATGAGTAAATGTTTTCAATAAAAATAAGGCGAGGCGCCAAGGCGCCCCGTTCTAGACGAACCTGTCGTTCTTGTCGTCCCGATTAACGGACGGCGAAGATACGGCTGAATTCGCGGCCCCAACGGACCAGTTCTTCGTCGCTCAGGTCGCGAATAGGCTCGACCTTGGCTTTATCGATCCCCGCAACCGGAGGGTGTACCCCTGGAGCCAGGACGTATTCGCCAACCTTGTTGGCCAGAATGCCCATGGCTTCATTACCCAGCCAGTAGTCCAGGAACACGCGAGCAGCATCAGGATGCGGTGCATTCTTGGTCAGGGCGATGGCACGTGGGGAGCCCAGCAAGGGCTGATCCGACATGGGGCCCCAGGCCAATGGCGCAGGCGACTTGGTCACGATGTACTTGGGCATGGAAATGGCAATCAACTTCTCGCCACTTTCAATAGGAGCCGGAGTTGGGCCAAACGAGGCCACGAACATGGGCTTGTTGGCAGCCAGGCCTTTCAGGAAGTCCAGCCACTGCTCTTCACTGCTAAAGACCTTTTCCTTCAAACCAATCAGCCAGCCAATGGTGGAGGGGTGGTTGGAAGGGTTGGCCATCACAATCTTGTCTTTCCACTTGGGATCGGCCAGATCTTCGTAGCGTTGTGGCGCATCCTCGGCCTTGAGGTGGTCCGTATTATAGATATAAGACACATATTCGATGCCAAATTGAATAATCGAATCGTCTTGAATGGCCCACTCGGGGTAGCCCTGCACGGCTTCGGACTGATGAGGAATCAGCACGCCCTGCTCTTTGAGCAGTTGCAGCATGGGCAAGGGAGCCTGAACCACGTCCGCCATCAACTTGCCGGCGTTGAACTCGGTCAGGATGGTGGGGATGAACTTGGAGCTGGAAATACGGGTGTATTTGCCTTCAATGCCTTGCGCTTGTTGCAAGGCCTTCATGATGGGCTCTACCGCCGTGATGTTGGCGTAGAAAACAGCCTGGCCTTGAGCCTTTGCTTTTTCCAGTACGGCTGCGTCTGCCGCCCACGCCGCCCATGGCAAAGAGGTACTCATAGACGCCAGTCCGGTGGCACCTGCCAGCTTCAAGAAACGACGACGATCAAAAGTGGTCATAGGATTCAAGTTCCAGTTAATTAGCCAGGAAATTATGTGCGCCCATCATAATCCAGACAGGCAAATTCCATTTATTACAGATCTATGTTTGGTTTAGAACATGAGGGGCCTGACGCCGTCAAGCCTAAAACGTTTTGCCGCTTATTCGGGCAGGCAAAGATCAAGCCGATAAAGCTGCGCTAAGCTGTACGATCGAACAGATTATTTTCAAGGAGGCCCGCGCCATGACCCCATTCATTCAGCCTAAACACTATGAACCCGCCAGCCCGCAAAAAGTGGCGTTCATTGGTCTGGGGGTGATGGGCTATCCCATGGCAGGACATCTGGCCCAGGCAGGGCATCAAGTCACGGTGTACAACCGCAATCCAGCCAAGGCGGAACAATGGAGTAAGGAGTTCAAACAGGAATGGGCCGCTACTCCGGCCCTGGCCGCCGCACAAGCGGACATTGTTATGGCCTGCGTAGGCAATGATGATGACTTGCGCTCGATTTTTCTGGGACCGGACGGTGCGCTGGCAGGCATGAAGGCAGGTGGCCTGTTTATCGATCACACCACCGCCTCGGCCGAAGTGGCCCAGGAATTGGGAGCACTGGCTGCCAAACAGCAAGTTGCATTTATCGACGCCCCGATTTCCGGCGGGCAGGCTGGTGCTCAGAAAGGCATGCTCAGCATTATGTGCGGTGGGCAAGCTGAGGATATGGAACGCGCCCGCCCCCTGATGATGAGCTACGCCCAGGCCTGCACCCTGATGGGGCCCTTGGGATCCGGGCAGTTGTGCAAGATGGTGAACCAGATTGCCGTCGTCGGACTCTTGCAGGGGTTGGCCGAAGCCATGGCTTTTGGTGAACGGGCCGGACTGGATATGGAGCAGGCCCTGTCTGTATTGAGCAAGGGTGCGGCGCGCAGCTGGCAAATGGAAACTAAAGGCCCCACAATGCTGGCCAGAGACTTTCAGCCCGGCTTTACCGTGAACTGGATGTTGAAGGACCTGGATTTGGTGCAGCGGGAGGCACAGCGTAATGGGGCCCAGCTTCCCGCAACCCGCTTGATTCAGGAACAGTTTGCGAAGATTGCCCAGCAGGGCCATCGCGATTGGGATATTTCTACCCTGTTCAATCTGCTGGCCCGTCCAAACGACGCGGCTTAATTCACGTGTTTTCTGGTTTAGGCGCTTCGGACTGCAGCAAGGGCAAGCGTAGCGTCGCCTTCAAACCGTAGCCGCCCATATCGTTGGGCTCCCCATCGGTCAGCACAATCGTGCCGCCATTGCGCTCGGCGTAAGCCAGCGCAATGGCCAGACCCAGCCCGGAGCCAGAACCCCGTCCACCCTTGCGTGCCGGGCCGCCCCGGTCAAAACGTACAAATACGCTTTCACGCAAACTGGCGGCCAAGCCCATGCCGTTGTCGGTAACGCTGATCCAGGCCAGCTTGTCGTCATGCCCGGCAGAAACCGTAATTGCACTGCCACTACCAGCGTGATTGATGGCGTTGTGAATCAGGTTGGAAACGGACTCATGGATCTCGGCATCGCTGGCATACACCCACAAAGGTGCCTGCTCGCCCTCTTCTCCTGGCCCGATCCAGCCCAGATCCTGACGATGCTCACGGGCCAAAGGCAGATATTGCAACACCACCTCGCGCCCCAGACTGGCCAGGTCAACCTGCCCCTGGCTCATGGTGGTGGTATGACTGGCATGAGCCAAAGCCAGCAACTGCTCGGTCAGGCGAGTCGCCTGCCCCAATTGCTTGATGATCGCCCCGAGGGATTCGCGGACGCGCTCGATATCCGGTTCACGGCGAGCATATTGGGCCTGGGTATGAATGATCGCCAAAGGGGTGCGTAATTGATGCGAGGCGTCGGCCAGAAACTGGGCCTGCCGATCCAGCACGGAACGATACAACTCAATATGGTGATTGACCGAACGCACCAAAGGCACTACTTCACGAGGAACATCACGCTCGTCCAAAGGCTGTAAGTCGTCCACGCTACGGTTACGCACTTCCTGTCGCAAGGCCTGCAGGGGGCGCAAGGCCCACGCTACGGCAAACCACACCAACGCCACAGCCAGCAGCAACATGCGCAAATTGCGGAAAATGCCTTCGCGCCAGGCTTCTTGCTGGGTGCGCAAACGCAAATCCAGGCTTTCACCCACCATGACCAGAACCTGTCTATGCTGGCCTTTGTAGTGCAGGTCCCGCCACAAGGCCACCATGCGCACGGTGTCATTGCGAAAATACGAATCGTAGAAAACCGGCACGCCTTCATGGTCGGCCAGATTGGAAGGACGCGGCAGCCCTTCCATCCCCAGCAAGGTGCGCCCTTTTAACTGATTGGCATCAACACCGCCCAGGTTACGCACCAAAGGGGTGATTTCTTCGACGCGGAAATACTTGCGATTACCCGGTCGGGATTCCAGCATGACCTGCGCATAAAAAGGCGGATCAATACGCAAACTGCCGTCAGTATTGAACTCCACGCTGGTCTCCAGCACTTTGGCCGGTTCCAGCAAGGCGCTGTCGTAGACATTTTCCGTGACCGCGTTCATGGCCAGGTAGTCTTCCCAGCTGTCGTAAAGCAGTAAAGCCACCACCCCCGGTATCAGCAGTACCAGCAGCCAAAAGCGCAAACTGCCTTGCCAGGCATTGGCGGGGGGCGGAGAAGGGGCCGTCATGAAACGCCGGATTCCGCCTCAAGCACTTCCAGCATGTAGCCCAGACCACGCACCGTCACGATGTGCACATCGCTATTGGCCAGTTTCTTGCGCAAGCGATGCAGGACAACCTCGATAGCATCAGGGCTGGCATCGCTATCGTGCTCGAATACTCGGGCAAATAACTGAGACTTCTCTACAGGCATGCCAGAGCGGCTGATCAGAACCAGCAAGGCCGCATGCTCACGCGGCGTCAAATGCACAATGGCATTGTCCAGCAGGAATGCTCGGCTCTCAGGGTTGTATTCCAAAGAACCACAGCTGACCACCGGGGCCACACGACCACGGCTACGCCGTACCAGTGCCGCCAGGCGAGCTTCCAGCTCTTCCAGGGCAAAGGGTTTGGTCAGGAAATCATCGGCACCCAGATTCAGACCACGAACGCGATCCTGCAAGGCACCTTGAGCGGTCAGAATCAGCACAGGAGTGTGATCGCCGCGTTCACGCATCTCGCGCAAAAGCACCAGCCCGTGTTTGTCGGGCAGGCGCAAATCCATCACGACCGCATCATACTCATGGGCCGCCAACAGTACTTCTGCCGAGCGGGCGTCATGAGCGGGATCGGGCAAAAAACCACTTTGCGCCAAGGCCCGCTCCAGCCATGCGGCCATTTCCCGCTCATCTTCAACCAATAATATGCGCATGATCCCTGCTATCTAAGGTATCGGCATCAACTGCGCTTTGCAGGCGCTGACGTAAATAACGATTTTCCTGCCGTCGTCGGAACAAAATATCCGACAGCTCGTTCAGCGCTTGCTGATAGACTTCCCGCTTGAACTCAATCACTGAATCAAGTGGCACCCAATATTGACTCCAGCGCCATGCATCAAACTCCGGCGTCGACGAGGAACGCAGGCAGACATCACTGTCTCGCCCTACCAGCCGCAACAGGAACCAGATTTGTTTCTGGCCCTTGTAATGGCCACGCGCCTCCCGACGTACAAAATGATTGGGCACGTTGTAGCGAAGCCAATCTCGCGTCCGGCCTAATATACGGATATGCTCAGGCAGCAAGCCCACTTCTTCATGCAGTTCGCGGTACATCGCTTGTACGGGTGTTTCACCGTATTTAATACCGCCTTGCGGGAACTGCCAGGCATGTTCCCGAATACGCTTGCCCCAAAAAACCTCGTTCTTGCGATTAACGAGGATAATTCCGACATTAGGACGGTAGCCTTCACGATCTAACATAGGCCACCTCTAACGAATTCAATACAATTAGATCTGATTATACGTACCTGACGAGTTCCCTACCATGCATGCTAGCCAGTATCACATTAATACCCTGAAAGAAGCGCCTACCGAGGCCGAAGTTGCCAGCCACCAGCTCATGACGCGCGCCGGCATGATCCGTAAAGCCGCCGGCGGTATCTATACCTATATGCCGATGGGCCTGCGCGTGCTGCGCAAGATTGAAAACATCATCCGTCAGGAAATGGACCGCTCCGGCGCCATTGAGCTGCTGATGCCAGTCGTCCAGCCTGCCGAACTCTGGGTAGAGTCGGGCCGTTGGGAAAAATATGGTGACGAACTGCTGCGAATCAAGGATCGCCACCAGCGCGACTTCGTGCTGCAGCCTACCTCCGAAGAAGTGATCACGGACATTGCCCGCAACGAAATCCACAGCTGGCGCCAGTTGCCCATCAACTTCTACCACATTCAAACCAAATTCCGTGACGAGCGCCGTCCCCGCTTTGGCTTGATGCGTGGCCGCGAATTCACCATGAAGGATGCTTACTCCTTCGACCGCAATGCCGAGGACGCCCAAGCCAGCTACGACAATATGTACGACGCCTACATGCGCATCTTTGGGCGCCTGGGCTTGAACTTCCGTGCCGTGGCCGCTGATACCGGCTCCATTGGCGGTTCGCGCAGCCATGAATTCCAGGTGATTGCCGATACCGGCGAAGACTTGCTGGTTTACAACCCTGACACCGACTACGCTGCCAATATCGAGCTGGCTCCCGCCCCTTGCCTGCTGGCCGAGCGTGCCGCTCCTGGCCAAGCCCTGGTCAAGACCGCCACGCCTGATGCCCCCAAGTGTGAACTGGTGGCCCAATTCCTGGGCTGTGACCTGAGCCAAACCGTCAAGTCGGTTGTGCTGGCAACGGACGTCGAAGAAGACGGCAAGACCAAGAGCACCGTCCACCTGCTGCTGGTTCGTGGCGACCATGAAGTCAACGACATCAAGGTTTCCAAGCTGGCCGGCTTTGAAAAAGGCCACCGTCTGGCCACGGAAGAGGAAATTGTGGCCACCTTTGGCTGCAAGCCCGGTTACCTCGGTCCGATCGGCACCCGTCAGCCTGTGCAAGTGATTGCCGACCTGACCGTAGCCAATATGAGCGACTTTGTGTGCGGTGCCAACGAAGAAGGCTTCCACTACACGGGCGTGAACTGGGGTCGTGACCTGCCCGAGCCCATCAAGGCAGACCTGCGCAACGTGGTTCACGGCGACCCAGCCCCCGAAGGCGGCAAGCTGGCCATCCAGCGCGGTATTGAAGTGGGCCACGTTTTCTTCCTGGGCGATGTCTACTCCAAGAAGCTGAACGCCACCTTTTTGGAAACTGATGGTAAACCGGCTGTCATGCAAATGGGTTGTTATGGCATTGGCGTCAGCCGTATTGCCGCTGCTGCCATTGAACAAAACCACGACGAACGCGGCATGATCTGGCCTCGTGCCCTGGCTCCTTTCGAAGTGGTGATCTGCCCGATCGGCTTTACCAAAAGCGATGCTGTGCGTCAGACTGCTACTGATCTGTACACCCAGCTCAAAGAGCAAGGTGTGGATGTCATTCTGGACGACCGCGACGCCCGCCCCGGCATCATGTTTGCCGACTGGGAGCTGATTGGTGTGCCACTGCGCATTACCATTGGCGAGCGCGGCCTGAAAGAAGGCATGGTTGAAATGCAGGCACGCCGTGACGCCAGCAGCACCAACGTGCCGGTGGACCAGATTGCCCAGGTCAGCCTGGAGCGTTTGGCCACGCTGTAAGGACTCCAAGCAGGGCTGGCCGTGCGCCATGCCCTGCCCGTCAACATAAACTCTTTTACGAACGACATGCTTAATGACAAGTGGGACACCCAGGCTCGGCTTGATATTCGCGTATATTACGAAGACACCGACGCTGGGGGGATCGTATATTACGCCAACTACCTGAAATTCTTTGAGCGTGCGCGCACAGAATGGCTCAGGAACCTGGGCGTAAACCAATCCGATGTGGCCGAGCAGAATCAACGCCTGTTCGTAGTCAAGAAGGTTGAAATACAATATCTCAAACCTGCCCGGCTCGATGATTTGATCTCGGTGCGCAGCCGTATTACCCAGCTGGGTTCGGCTACCATCCATTTCGAACAAGGTGCCCTGCGAGGTGAGGAACTGTTATGCCAAAGCACCATCCAAATTGTTTGCGTTGACGCCAACACGCTTCGTCCAAGCAAGCTGGACTCTGATTTACGTACCCTCTTGGAAAAGGTTCAGGACTGACCATGCAAGCTACTAGCGACCTGTCGCTGATTTCGCTACTTCTCGATGCCAGTATTCCCGTTCAGCTTGTCATGCTGATTCTGTTGGGAATCTCGATTCTCTCGTGGGCCTATATTTTCAGTAAACGGGCTGCACTTAAACGCACGCTGGAACAGACCCGCCGCTTTGAGGACGA
Organism: Alcaligenes faecalis; assembly: GCF_005311025.1. Lineage (GTDB taxonomy): Bacteria > Pseudomonadota > Gammaproteobacteria > Burkholderiales > Burkholderiaceae_B > Alcaligenes > Alcaligenes phenolicus. The sequence goes on from NZ_CP031747.1 coordinate 3,158,143, forward strand.
CTTCTGGGCAGGTGGCGATCTGGCCGTGCTTCAGCAATCCATTTCCTCGCGTCGCGCCGAACACGGTGCACTGGCCCGTATTTTTGAAGCCGGCATGACCGAATTCATCAAGGCCCGTCGCAGCCAGAGCTCGGGCCCAGCCCTGCTGGACGGTCCACGCCGTGCCATGCGCGCCAGCTACCAGCGCGAAATGGACACACTGGAAACACACCTGAACTTCCTGGCCTCTGCCGGTTCGGTCAGCCCATACATCGGGCTGCTGGGTACCGTCTGGGGGATCATGCACGCCTTTATCGGTTTGTCCGGCATGCAGCAGGCCACACTGGCCTCGGTGGCTCCCGGTATCGCCGAAGCCCTGATCGCCACAGCTATCGGTCTGTTTGCCGCTATCCCTGCCGTGGTTGCCTACAACCGCTTTACCAACGAGCTCGATCGTATCTCGATCCGCTTTGACAGCTTTATCGACGAATTCCTGAACATCTTGCAGCGGCAGGTGAACTGATGCCATCGATGCGTGGAAGCACCGGCCGTCACGGCCGGCGCATGAAAAATGAAATCAACGTCGTCCCTTATATCGACGTGATGCTGGTGCTGCTGGTGATCTTCATGGTCACTGCTCCCATGATTACCCCCGGTCTGGTGGAATTGCCTTCGGTAGGCCAAGCCTCCGAAGTGCCTGCCAAGCCGGTGGAAATCCAGGTTGATAAGGACGGCAAACTGGCCATTCGCTTGCGCGATGCGGGCTCCGAGTTCATGAACATCGAAAAGTCCACACTGCTCAATGAAGTGCGCTCGCGTATGGAGGCCGACAGCCCGGTTGTCATTGCCGCCGACGGCAAGGTTCCCTACGAGACCGTCATGGGCTTGATGGATGAACTGCGCTCCAATGGCATTAACCGCCTGGGTCTGATCGTCGATCGCAACAGCGATCCTGACGCTCGCAAATAACCTCTGGCCGGATAGCGTGCTCGCCGTCCGGCGCGAAAAACCTGAACTGAATGAAGCACAGAACACGCAATACCCGCAATCAGGCGCTGCGCTCGCCTGAGCAAAAGGAAGATCGGCGCGGCTTGCTCATCGCCCTGGGTCTGCACGGGCTGTTGCTGCTCGCCATTTTGGCGGGAGCCCTTTTTTCTGCGCCCAAGACCCCCAATGCGGTGCAGGTCGAATTGTGGATGGACGGTGTCGCACCCGATGCGGCCGTCAATGCTGATCCCGAAGCCCCCGAGGCCGAACCCGAGCCGCAGCCTGAGCCTGAACCGGCTCCAGAGCCAGAACCCAAGCCCGAGCCCAAACCTGAACCGGCTCCGGCTCCCAAGCCGCCTCCAGAGCCTGAAAAGGTCACCCCTCCTGCTGAACCTGAGGTTGATCCCGAAATCGCCCTGGAGCAGGCTCGCAAGGAACGCGAGAAAAAAGAGCGTGAAGAAAAGCTGGAACAGGAGCGTCAGGAGAAACAGCGTCAGGACAAGCTAGCTGCTGAACGTCGCGAACGCGAACAAAAGGAAAAGCAGGAACAGGAACGCAAGGAAAAAGCTGAAGCCAAAGCCAAGGCAGACGCAGAGCGCAAGGCTAAAGCAGAAGCCGACGCGAAAGCCAAGGCCGATGCCGAACGCAAGGCCAAAGCCGATGCAGAAGCCAAAGCCAAGGCGGATGCCGAAGCTAAAGCCAAAGCAGACGCGGAACGTAAAGCCCGTGCCGAGGCCGCCGCCAAAGCCCGTGCCGATGCCGAGCGCAAGGCCAAGGAAGAAGCATTCCGCCGTGCCATGCGTGAAGGTGCCCCCGGACGTCCCGGTGGTACAGCAGACCGCAACCAGGCCGGAGGCGGTGGTGGTGATGGTGGCTATGCCGCCAAGGTGCGCGCTTGCGTGCAGCCTGGCGTGGTCTACAGCACCCCTGCCCGCTCTGAAGTACGTGGCAACCCTGCACTGCAGTACCGCGTGGACCTGAATGCCGATGGCACGCCTAACCGCGTTCAAATCAAACGATCGTCCGGCATCGCGCAGTTCGATGATGCCGTATCCAAGGGTCTTGCCCGTTGCAGCCCTTTCCCCAAACCGCCTAGCGGGCAGTATCCATCGTATATTGATGGCGAATACCGCATGTTCGATTAATCAGGAGATTGCATAATGACCGCCGCTACCCCAGCCCTGGCGACCTTAGGTCGTCATTGGCGCGCCACGGCCACTGGAGCGTTTGCCCTGGCCGCTGGCATGTTCGCCAGCCAACCGGCCCAGGCCCAACTGCGGGTCGATATATCGGGTGTGGGTGCTACCCAGTACCCCATCGCGATCGCCGATTTTGCTGACAACCCAGCCAGCCAATCGCTAGCTGAAGTTATCCGTGCCGACCTGACCCGTTCGGGTCAATTCCAATTGATCAATGCCACTGGTGCTGGTCTGAATGCAGAAAGCACGATTGCCTACGACGAATGGCGCAATCGCGGTGCCGATTACCTGGCCTATGGTTCGGTTGCCCAGACCGGCGGCCAATATTCCATCAGCTATCGCCTGGTGGATTCGGTCCGTCAAACACAACTGGATGGGGTGGCTTTTGCGGGCAGTGAAAAAGAACTGCGCCGTATTTCCCACCAGATTGCAGACCGGATTTATGAAAAAATTACCGGCGTGCGCGGTGTTTTTTCGACTCGACTGGCCTACGTGTTGCAAACAGGCAACAACTACGAGTTACAAATTGCTGACGCGGACGGGCAAAATCCGCAAGTAATGTTGCGTTCTCGACACTCAATCATCTCCCCAGCCTGGTCTCCTGACGGTAAAAAGCTGGCTTATGTGAGCTTCGAAAACGACAAACCTGTTGTATATGTGCAAACTTTGGCCACCGGTCACCGCGAACCGTTAGCTAATTTCAAGGGTAATAACAGTAGTCCAGCATGGGCTCCCAACGGCAATCAGGTCGCTGTTGTGCTCTCCAGAGACGGTATTTCGCAGATTTACACGCTAAATACGGACGGCTCCGGATTGCGCCGCGTGATGCGTTCTCCCTTGATCGATACTGAACCGAGTTTTATGCCCGATGGCAACTCCCTTGTATTTGTGAGCGATCGTGGTGGCGCTCCCAATATTTACAAAGTAAGCCTGGGTGGTGACGATGCACAGCGCATTACCTTCAACGGGAGTTACAATATTTCACCGGAGGTCTCTGCAGACGGTACTAGGCTTGTATACGTCACACGCAGAAACGGTGCTTTCCGAATTGCCACTCAAGATATGGCATCAGGAGCTGAGCAACTGCTGACGACAGGTCCCGACGATCAGTCTCCGAGTTTCGCCCCTAATGGGATGCAGATCTTATATAGTTCTGTTCAGGGGGGCCGCAGTGTCCTAGCTGTGACATCCGTGGACGGTCGCGTTCGTCAGACCCTCTCGTCTTTGAATGGCAAAGTACGCGAACCCACCTGGGGACCATTTACCAACTGACATCCTGTGTGACTCTTTTTCAAAAGGAATTCAAATGAGCTCGCGCATTCTTAAAAGTCTTACCCTCGCCGTTATGGCTGCCGCCCTTGCTGCTTGCAGCTCGGTTCCTCTGGATCAATCTGGCTCCGGTTCAACCGGCGGTACAGGATCGGACTCTGCCAGCGCAGGCCAGATCATGGACCCCTTCAACCCTCAAAGCCCACTGGCACAACAACGCTCGGTGTTCTTTGACTACGACAGCTACGTGGTTAACGACCAGTACCGTGGCCTGGTAGAAATGCACGCTTCGTACCTGAGCAGCCATCCTCAGCAAACCGTACGTATCGAAGGTAATACCGACGAGCGCGGTGGTGCCGAGTACAACTTGGCTCTGGGTCAGCGTCGTTCCGACGCCGTGGCACGCATGCTGGGTCTGCTGGGCGTAAGCAACAGCCAGATCGAAGCTGTGAGCTTTGGTAAAGAGCGTCCAAAAGCATTGGGTAACACCGAAGCTGATTACGCTGAAAACCGTCGCGCAGACATCGTTTACCAACGATAATTCCTGCATCGACCAAGTGGTTCCGACGCCGTGGCGGTTGTTAACGCCGCGGCGTTTTTTATCGGCGCTGTGCCCGATCCACTGAAAATTCGTTATGCTGGACAGCGGGCTCGCCAGGCCGGCACAAAGCCCCCAGATCACAGCCCCCAACAGAGGGGAAACCGGCAGGTGAGGAGCCTGCGCATTGCGGATGCACATTTTTTAACGGACTTCACTATGCACGCTTATAAAAAGCCTTTTCGTCTCGCGACCGTTGCCCTGTTCGCTACGGCCGCCCTGTTCGCCAGCCTGCCGGCCAAGGCCTTTGCCGATGACGAGGCCCGACGCGCCATTTTGGAGCTGCGGCAGCAAATTCGTCAGATGAACGAGCAAAACACCCAGGCTCGCCTGCAATTGGCTGATCAAATTGATACCCTGCGCTCCGAAGTGGTGTCGCTGCGCGGCCAGGTAGAAAAACTGAGCTGGCAAGCCAGCGGCCAAGGCCAGGCCAATAGCCCGGCTCCCGGCCAGCAAAGCCCTCATGCCGCCGACCCACAAGAACAAGCCGTCTTTGATAGTGCCATGGACGCTTACCGAGCTGGCCAATACAAGCCCGCCGCCGATGCCTTTGCCGGTTTTCTGGCCGCCTACCCCTCCAGCGTTCTGGCTGACGAAGTGCGCTTTTACGAAGGCAGCAGCCTGTACGCCGTCAAAAGCTTCAAGACCTCCATTCAGAAACTCCAGGCTTTTGTGAAGGCCTCCCCACAAAGCCCACGCGCGGCTGATGCCCTGATGGTGACAGCCTCCAGCCAGATCGAACTGAACGATCTGAGCGGTGCCAAAACCACCTTGCAGCGTATCGTCAAGGACTACCCACAATCCGAGGCAGCCGAGACCGCGCGCAGCCGCTTGAAATTGCTGGAATAATCACCCAGCGCGCAGTGCCACAAGGACCGGGTTCAGACCCGGTCTGTTTTTTTCAGGTGGCCCATCCTTGCCTGACCTCTACTGCTTGCCATGACAAACCCTTTTGCCGATTTCTCCACGCTTGAACTGACCGCGCAAGGCTATCGCCACACCTTTGTGGATCAGGGACAAGGCGCACCCGTTTTGCTGATCCACGGTTCCCTGTGCGACTGGCGCTACTGGCGCTGGCAGATCCCCGCCTTTGCTACCCAGTATCGGGTTCTGGCTCCCAGCCTGCGCTCCTACTGGCCCGGAGCACCCAGCCCCGGCCACTTCAGTACGGCGCAACACGCCCAGGACCTGCAGGCCCTGCTGGATCAGCATATTCCTGATGAGAAAGTGCATATCGTTGGGCACTCTCGCGGTGGTCATGTAGCCCTGCTGCTGGCTCAAAGAATGCCCGAGCAGGTGGCCAGCCTGACCCTGGCGGATCCCGGCTTTCCGACTCCCGGTGCCTACTCCTATGCTCCCTTGTTCCAGCAAGTGGCCGAACGCCTGGAACAGGGCGACCGCGATGGTGCCATGGCTTTGTTTGTGGATACGGTCAATGGCTCGGGGACGTGGAAGCAAATGACACGCTGGTTCCGCGAGATGATTCAGGACAACGCCCACACCATGTTGGATCAGCAGCAAGAGCCCAATCAAGGTCCGGATCTGGAGTGGCTCAAGCAGATGAAGGCGCCCTTAAGTTTCATCACAGGCGAAAACAGCCCCACACGCTATCACCATTGCATGGACATCATTCGTCAGCACCGACGCGAGGATCAGATGCACCGCATCCCGCTGGCTGCCCACGGTATGAATCTGGCCAATCCCAAGGCGTTCAACCAGGCGGTGCTGGACGCGCTGCAAGCCTGAAGCCCAATGCAAAACTGGCCGCATGCAGCGGCCAGCTCCCGGTCTCTATCCAAACGCTAATTACGTTTAATAAGCCTGTGTCTTGGCAGGTCGCAACTCGCACTCGGCCTGGACCTGAGTATCGTCCGACAGATGAATGCTCAAGATGACGCGCTCCCCCAGGGCCAAGTCTTCTTTGGCCTGACCCAGCATCACGTGGAAAGCCCCCGGCTTCAGGCTTAATACTCCCCCTGCCGGGATCTCCACCTCGGAGACATGCGACATGCGCGCCATCCCCTCGCTCTCGCTAGTTTGATGCAACATCACATGCCCAAAGGACAATGAGCTGGCTCCTGTCACGGCTACGGACTGCTCACCCTTGTTCTCCAGTTCCAGATAGGCGGCGGAAGGTGTGGGCTCGGGCATCATGCGCACCCAGCATTGGCTGGCATGGACCTGCGTGCTCAAGGCGCGTACCGGTTCGGGCGTGCCATGACCATGGCCTCCATGCCCCTGTGCCATCACGGTGCCGGTTGATGCCAGCAAACTCAAGGCAAACACAATTGCGCTGCGTTTCATGATGCTCCTCGCTTCTTGTTGATCGATTGGAATGGGTCCAGCCCTGAACAGCCGGGCGCCGAACTACCCCGATACGCGGGACGATCTGATACAGTACCAGCCAGTATGCCCTTCTTACAACGGCCTTCTTTTCAGTGACGACGTCATGACCAGCACACACTCTGCACCCGAGCCTAAAATCGATATTGTTCAGTTTCGTGATCTTCTAGAGCGTCTGCATCCCTTTGCCGCCGTTTTGGGTATTGATGTTGTCCACATAGGCCACGACAACGCCTGTTTGCGCTTGCCCGAGCGCAATGCCCACCAGCGCATGGGCGGCATGGTGGCAGGCCCCATGCTGATGGGGCTGGCTGATCTGGCCTTGTATGCCGCTGTAGTCGGAGCCACGGGCAACCCCGATGCTGTCACCTCCAGCCTGACCATCAATTTCCTGCGCAAGGCCCCTCCCGGCGATATTCTGGCTCATGCCCGGATTCACAAGACCGGCCGTACCTGCGCGGGCGATGTACTGCTCGAACCGGCCAACGGTGGCCCGGCAGTCGCACAAGTTATCAGCACCTGGTCCCTGCCTCGCGCCAAATAAACCATGTTTGCAAAGTCTCAAACTACCAGCCCGAGCCAGCTCTGGTTGGCGGAGTTGCAATCCTCCCTGCGATTGGGCGGCCCCCTGATTCTGACCAACCTGGCTCAAGTCAGCCTGTTGGCAACCAACCTGATTTACATGGGCCGACTGGGCCCTGATGAGCTGGCTGCCGGTTCACTGTCCGCCAGTCTGTATCAGGCCTTCATGATTTTCAGCATGGGGCTGGTGTCCGCTGTCGTTCCCATGCTGGCCACAACGCTGGGCCGACGACTGCGCAATGTACGCGAATCCCAGCAAATCATCCGTCACGGCTTTCTGACGGCTTTACTGATTACCCTGCCTGCCTGGATTGTGTTGTGGAATGCCGAGCATATCTTGCTGATGATGGGCCAGGACCCTGTTGTCGCGGCGCGCTCGGTGACCTATATGCACACCCTGCAATGGGCTTTGCTGCCCTATCTGGGTTACATCGTGCTGCGCTCCTTCTTGGCCGCCATGGAAAAGCCGGGATGGACTTTGGCGGTGGCCATCACCGCGATCGGTATCAATGCCGTGCTGGGCTGGCTCCTGGTCTTTGGCAATCTGGGCATGCCCGCCATGGGACTGGCAGGCGCAGGTCTGGCCACCACCTTGTCCAGCATCTTCATGTTCGCAGGTTTGAGCTGGGTGGTACTGCGCGATCCGCGCTTCCGACGCTACTACCTGTTCAACGATGCCTGGCAGTGGAGTGTGAAGCGTCTGTGGAAAATGTGGGCGCTGGGCATCCCCATTGCGATTACCTTCACCCTGGAAACCCTGGTGTTTTACGCCGCCGTCATGATGATGGGCGTACTGGGGCAATCTGATCTGGCCGCACACGCGATTGCCATGCAGATCTGCTCGGTGTCCTACATGATTCCTTTGGGCTTCAGTCAGGTTGCCACCATCCGTGTGGGGCTGGCTGCAGGCCGGGTCGATCCTTTGGGTGCCCGCCGCGCCGGCTGGATTTCCTACATTCTGGGGGTAGGCTTCATGGGGCTGGCGGCTCTGGTATTCTGGTTCGCCCCCTTGACCCTGATTGGCCTGTTTCTGGATCTGGATGTCGCCGAAAACCAGGCCGTTATTCAGTTGGCCATTACCTTCCTGGCGCTGGCGGCGCTGTTTCAGATCAGTGATGGTGCTCAGGCCGTGGCTGCAGGGATGCTACGCGGCCTGCATGACACGCGCATACCCATGCTGCTGGCCTTGCTAGGGTATTGGGTGCTGGGCGTTCCTACGGGCTCTTTGTTGGCCTTCCAGTTCAATATGGGTGGGATGGGAATCTGGATCGGGCTGGTGACAGGTTTGTCTGTGGTTGCCGTGCTGATGACGCTGCGCTGGATGCGAGCATCGACACGCTTGGGCCGCAAGCGGCCTGCACAGGCAGCATAGTTCTGAGGTCGGTTCCATAGATCAATTTTGCATGGCGACTCTGTATTGCAGCTCTGTGCGTCAGCTTTGTCTTCCTGAACGGATGACAAACCAGCCCCGGAACAAACACCGAACAAGCTCGGGCTTGATCCCAGCAGCAGCCTGAAAAGCCACACGGGCCACTTATAACAGAGCCCCTTGTCGGAGAGTCCGACAAGGGGCTTTGTTTATCTACAGACTGCGGGGCAGCTTACTGCTTGGGCAGTTTGCTGGCCACGCCTTCCACGTAGTAGTCCATGCGGTTCAAGGCATCGTCATCCAGGAAACCGGACTCCAGACGCACCTTGCCATCGTTGTCCTTGATAGGAGCGGCAAAGGGTTGCAGTGTGCCAGCCACGATCTCGGCCTGTTTGGCCAGAACGAACTCTTTCACGTCAGCCGGCACTTCAGGACCGAAGCCTTCCAAAGCAGCCATACCGGACTTCAGGCCGCCCCAGGTGCTGTCGTTCTGCCATTTGCCATCCAGAACTTCAGTGGCTTTGCGAGTGAAGTAATCACCCCAGTGGTGGGTCACGGCAGCCAGTTGAGCTTTAGGACCGAACTTGCTCATGTCGGAGTGGTAGGCAATCGCGTACTTGCCAGCTTCTTCAGCCGCTTGCACGGTGGCGGTGGAGTCGGTGTGGTGAGTCACCACGTCCGCCCCCTGACCCAGCAGCGTGACCGCTGCGTCACGCTCTTTACCTGGGTCGTACCAGCTATTGGCCCAAACCACGCGCACTTGGGCTTCGGGGTTCACGCTCTTCAAACCGATGGCAAAGGCGTTGATGCCTTGCAGCACTTCAGGAATGGGGTGAGCACCCACGTAACCGACCACATTGGACTTGGTCATCTTGCCGGCCAATACGCCAGCCAGGTAACGGGACTCGTAGAAACGGGCGTTGGTGGTGGCCACGTTAGGAGCCGTCTTGTAGCCGGTAGAGTGCACGAACTTCACGTCAGGAAACTGCTTGGCCACTTTCTGCGTCTGGTTCATGTAACCAAACGAGGTGGTGAAGATCAGCTTGTTGCCTTGCTGGGCCAGATCGCGAATGACGCGCTCTGCGTCAGCACCTTCAGGCACGTTTTCTACGTACTGAGTGACCACGCGGCCTTTCAGGGCCTCTTCCATTTCACGACGGCCAATGTCTTGCTGCCAGGTCCAACCGGCTTCACCGATAGGGCTGACATACACAAAACCGATTTTCAGGGGTTCTTGATCGTTTGCCTGAGCGGACACAGGCAAGGCGGCCAGGGGGGAAGCGATGGCAGCGGCCAAAAGAGCCTTGCGCATAAAGTTTCCAGTCATGTCAGTCCTCTAGTTGTTGGGATTGAAGTTTTTGCCAAGCGATGCAGGCATATTCAACCTGATCCAGTTAGCGTTTCGGGAAATTAAAACCAGCACAATAATCGTGGCCAGATACGGCATCATGGCCAGCAATTGCGAGGCTACCGGAACACCCAGAGCCTGCGCATGATAGGTCAGGATCGTGACCCCACCAAACAAGTAAGCGCCCAGCATGACGCGCCAGGGACGCCAGGTTGCAAACGTCGTCAGCGCCAACGCAATCCAGCCGCGCCCGGCAACCATATTCTCGACCCACATGGGCGTGTAAACCAGACAGATGAAGGCACCGGCCAGACCGCAGCAGGCACCACCAAACATCAAGGCACCCAGGCGAATGTAGCGCACGTTGTAGCCCAGCGAGTGCGCCGAGGCAGGCGATTCACCCACCGCGCGCAGCACCAGACCGGAGCGGGTACGAGTCAGGAACCAGGCCACGGCAATACACAGCACCCAGGACACATAGACCATGTAATGCTGCTGGAAAAAAGCAGGCCCGATCAGGGGAATATCTTTCAGCACGGGAATGGACAGTTTGGTCACGACCAGGGAGTTGCCGGTAAAGGGCAAGCCAATATAGGCCGAGGCCCCTACCCCGAATAAGGACAGGGCCAAACCACAAGCCACCTGATTCGCGCCCAGCCAGACGGTCAGCCAGGCAAAGGCGGCTGCCATGACCATGCCAACCACCGCGCCCAGCACAAAGCCCAAAGCAGGGCTACCGGTTTGCACGGCCACCGCAAAGCCCACAATGGCCGCCATCAGCATCATGCCTTCCGAGCCCAGATTGATGACGCCCGACTTTTCATTAATCAGCAAACCCAAGGCTGCCAGGAGCAAAGGGGTGCCTGCGTTGATGGTTGCGGCGAGCAAAGGTGCAATCGCGTCCATTACTTTCTCCAGACCAAACGCTTGGTGATGAGCACGTCACAAGCCAACAAGGAAAACAAGAGGATGCCCTGGAAAATACCGGTAATCGCATTGGGCAAGCCCAAACGACTTTGGGCCAATTCCCCACCGATATAGAGCAAGGACATCACAAAAGAGGAAAAAATCAGTCCCAGCGGGTGCAGTCGCCCCACAAAGGCCACAATAATGGCCGCAAAACCATAGCCGGGAGAAATCGAAGGAGTCAGTTGCCCAACCGGGCCCATGACTTCCGCTGCACCAGCCAGACCGGCCAATGCCCCCGAAATCAGCAAGGAACTCCACAAGGCTTTACGGGAGGAAAAACCGGCGTAACGAGCAGCCAATGGGGCCATACCCCCCACGCGCAAGCGAAAACCGGCCATGCTGCGTGTCAGGAAAAGCCAGGCCGCCACCGACGCAATCACTGCCAGCACAATACCGCTATGCAAGCGCGTGCCGGGCAAGACCGCGGGCAACAAAAAGCCGTCCGAGAACAGGCTGGACTGCGGAAAACCAAAGCCATCGGGATCGCGCAAGGCACCGTGTACCAGATAGCTGAGCAAGTGCTGGGCCACATAGACCAGCATCAGGGACACCAGAATCTCGTTGGCATTGAAGCGATCTTTCAGGAAAGCCACAATAGCAGCCCAGGCCATGCCGCCCAGCATGCCGCAGGCCAAAGCCACGGTAATCAGGAAAAAACCACCGTTATCGCCATCGTCCACTTGCAGAATAAAGGCCCCGGCTGCCAAGGCGCCCATCACCAACTGCCCTTCCGCCCCGATGTTGAAAATATTGGCTCTGAAACAGATGGCCAGACCGACCGAGATCAGCAGCAAGGGCACCAGTTTGACGCCCACCTCGGCCCAACCATTCAGGTCACGCAAAGGCTCCAGAAAAAATACGTTCAAACCCGCCAGAGGATTCTTGCCCAGCGACCAGAACAAGGTTCCGGCGACCACCATGGTCAGCAAGACAGCCAGCAAAGGGGAGCACCAGGCCATCAAGGTAGAGGGCGTGGCACGAGTCTCAAGCCTGAGCATGTTCACCCTCCTCCCACAAACCGCTCATCCATTGCCCAATCTGATCAACACTGGCTTGCGCCACGGGAATAGAGGGAGACATACGACCTTTGGAGATAACAATCAGGCGATCGGCAATCGCAAACAATTCATCCAGCTCTTCAGAAATGACCAGCAAGGCACAGCCCGCATCGCGCAGGGCCAGCAGCTCGGCGTGGATCTGGGCGGCAGCCCCTACGTCCACCCCCCAGGTGGGCTGGGCAATGACCAGAATGCGAGGCTGACGGGTGACCTCACGGCCAATAATGTACTTTTGCAGATTCCCGCCTGACAGGCTGTTGGCTGCGGCCTGCTCGTTGGAAGTCTTGACGCGGAAACGCTTGATAATCCCGCCTGCCAGACGGCGAATGCTGGGAAAACGCAGAAAACCGCGCTTCACCGTTTCCGGGTTCTGATGAGACAGCAGCAGGTTCTGAGCCAATGACAATTCCGGCACAGCACCGCGTCCCAAGCGTTCTTCAGGTACGAAGCCCATGCCCTGATCTCGTCGCCAAGCCGCATCGCGTTGGGCAATCGCCTGACCATCCAGCAAAATCATGTCTGCCCGTGCGCGGGTATCTTCACCTGACAAGGCCGCCAGCAACTCCTGCTGACCATTACCGGAAATACCCGCCACCCCCAGGATTTCACCCTGGTGCAGATCAAAACTGACATCCTGCAATTCACAGGCAAAAGGATGGGATTTGCTCAACTGCAGATTACGCACCTGCAAGAGCGTCCCGCCTTGTTGCATGCTGCGCTCACCCAGAGACTGAGGCTCGGCGCCAATCATCAGGCGCGACAGGCTGGCCGTGGTTTCTTCGCGAGGGTCGCAATAGCCGGTGACCTTGCCCATACGCATGACCGTACAGGCATTGCACAGCTCACGGATTTCATCGAGCTTGTGGCTGATATAGACAATGCTGCAACCCTCAGCAGCCAGTTGACGCAAAGTGCCAAACAAGCGGCGTACTGCCTGTGGGGTCAATACCGAGGTTGGCTCATCCAGAATCAGCAGCTTGGGCTTGCCCAGCAAGGCACGCACAATTTCAACCCGCTGGCACTCGCCCACGGACAACGTATGGATATGACGTTGGGGGTCCAGATCCAGACCATATTGACTGGCCGTTTCACTAATTCGACCAGCCAGCTCCTGCATATTGGTCGAAGCAGGCAGACCCAATGCAATGTTTTCCGTGACAGTCAGGGTGTCAAACAAGGAAAAATGCTGGAACACCATACCGATGCCCAACTGTCGGGCCGCCGCCGGACTGCTGATCTGGACGGGCTGGCCGTCCCACAGAATCTGGCCCTGATCGGGTTTGACCACACCGTAGATGATCTTCATCAAGGTGGATTTACCCGCGCCATTCTCCCCCAGCACGGCATGAATCTGCCCCGGCAGGATAGAGAGGGAAATATTGTCGTTGGCTACCACCGCCGGATAGGCCTTGGTGATATTGCGAAGTTCCAGGCGTGGCACAGCCTTGGGGTCTACGGATACCGTTTGCTCACCGGACTCAGAAGAATGGCCCACGGGAGACGATAGGGTCATGGCTGTATCAGCAAAAAAGTATAAAACGCCCGAGCAAGCGCATCATGGCCTGCTCAGACGTGCAAAAAGGAAGGAAAACCTAGGGCTTAACGCTTGCCCAGGGCTTGCTCGATTTTCTTGTCAGTTTTGTATTGGCTAAGAGAATATACCGCCCAAATAGCGGCCGGTATCCATCCAATGACGGTCAACTGCAAAATCAGGCAAATAATGCCCGCTACAGGCCGACCGATCGTGAAAAAGACCAACCAGGGCAGGAGCAGTGCGATCAATAAGCGCATGAGAACACTCAATTTAGTGAGGAATGGGCGCTATTTTACCCTTTATTGACCCACTGAATCATTTGTGCGCAAACCAGCAAGACCTGCGGCCCGACTCAGGCAAGCTGAGCCGGGCCGCAGCCTGAAACCAGGATTTACAGCAATTCTTTACGTAATTGCGCAGGCGATTTAGGCGACAACAGGCCAGGAGCCACGTCCAGCACGGACTGGGCACCGATTTGACCTTGCTGGTTCATGCGGTAAGCCGCACGCGCGTAGGCAACCAGCACACTGGAGGTAAATTCCGGGTTGCTGCCCAGGTTCAAGGCGTATTCCACCACTTGTTGCGAACCCGCGCCGGACTGACCGCTACGAATCACAAAACCACCGTGAGGCATGGCCGCGTGATCGCGTGCCAGGGTTTCAGCGTCAATGAAGTTGACTTCCGTGTCGTAGTCCGCGAAGTAGTCAGGCATGGTCACAATGGCTTCACGTACGGCGTCGGCGCTGGCGCCCTCTTCCAGGACCACAAAGCACTGACGCTTGTGTTTTTCACGGGTGCTCAGCTCGGGCTGCTCCCCGTTGCGCACACGCTGTACCGCTGCTTCGATAGGCAAGGTGTATTGCACACCACCGGCTACACCGGCCACACGGCGGATGGCATCGGAGTGACCTTGGCTCAAGCCTTTGCCCCAAAAGGTGTACGTCTGGCCAACAGGCAAGACACACTCGCCATACAAGCGATTCAGCGAGAACAGGCCTGGGTCCCAACCCACCGCGATCAAGGCGGTCGTGCCTGCGCCTTTGGCGGCGGCATCCACGGCTTCATAGTATTCGGGGATACGGGCGTGGGTATCAAAGCTGTCTACCGTCGTGAACCAGCGGGCCAAGGCCGGGCCTTGTTCGGGCAAGTCATTTTTAGAGCCACCACAGAGAATCAGCACGTCAATATCATTGCGGTACTGTTCGATCTGGTCCAGGGCACGCACGGGCACGCCTGCACTTTGCAGACGCAGGGAAGCAGGGTCACGACGAGTAAAAACGCTGACCAGCTCCATGTCCGGGTTTTGTGCCAGGGCCAGCTCTACGCCTCGCCCTAAATTGCCGTAACCTGCAATACCGACACGGATTTTGCTACTCATGGTGTTTTCCTTAAAACTGATAAATAAGTGCTGTCAGAACTGCTGCGCTCTGAAGCAACTGGCTTAGTCGCTGATCATACGGGCGGCAAAGCCCATGAACAGCAGCCCCACCGAGCCATTGCCCATCCGGGACAGACGCTGATGGCGTCGGAAAATTCCTGCCAGGCGATCACCACCAAAAATCAGCAAAGACAAATAACAAATGCTGATCAGTTCCACCACCAGGCCCAGCAACATAAAGGCCAGGCCCGTGTGACCTTTGGACGGGTCCACAAATTGCACGAAGAAGGACAGGAAGAACAAGATGGCCTTGGGGTTCAACAAACTCAGGAGCAAGGCCTTGCGAAAGCGGGTCTCGTGACGCAAGCGCGTGTCCACAGACTGAACCGGGCCGCCTTGCCTGAAGGCCGACTGTAACAGCCGCACACCCAAATACAGCAAATAGGCCGCACCCAGCCAGCGTATGCCCATATACAACATGGGCAGCGTCTTGAGCAGCGAGGCAGCGCCCAAGGCCGTCAGCGTCATCAAAATGCCGTCGCCCACGACCACGCCCAAGGCTGCTTTATAGCCTTCGCGCACGCCATGTCCGGCGCCACTGGCCAGGACGTATAAAGAATTGGGTCCGGGCAAAAGCACGATAAACACCGTACCCACCACAAAGGCCCAGAAATTGACAATACCGATTTGTTCGAACACGCCGGCCTCGCTAAACGCAGCAGAATCCGCAATTTTAGCGCTAAAAAAATGCCCCTGGCACGGGTGGAATGCCAGGGGCGATCAGGTCAATTTGTAAGGTCTACGCTGCCGGACTGACTCGGCTACGCATTACCAGACCTGATGGACTACGCAGTCGCAAGTTCCTGGGTCTGGAACTGCTCCTGTTTCATGGTGCCTTCTTGCTGGAAACGAACGTGCCAGGACAAGGCCTCTTCCAGGATGTGGGGCGTGTGGCCACCACGTTGGCTGGCGCGCTCAAGATAGTCCAGCAAAGCAGGACGGTAGTCGGGGTGGGCACATTTTTCGATGATGACGCGGGCACGTTCACGAGGAGCCAAACCGCGCAAATCAGCCAGGCCCCATTCGGAGACCAGCACGGCCACATCATGCTCGCAGTGGTCGACGTGCGACACCATAGGCACCACACTCGAGATGGCGCCGTCCTTGGCAACGGACTTGCTGACAAAAATGGACAGGTGCGCATTACGGGCGAAGTCGCCGGAACCGCCAATGCCATTCATCATGTGGGTGCCACAGACGTGCGTGGAGTTCACGTTGCCGTAGATATCAAATTCCAGGGCGGTGTTGATCGCAATAATGCCCAAGCGACGCACCAATTCTGGGTGATTGCTAATTTCCTGTGGACGCAGCACCAGCTTGTCGCGGTAGTTTTCCAGGCCTTCCAGGAACTGCGCCATCTTGGGAGCAGACAGCGTCAAGGACGAAGCCGAGGCAAAGCTCAACTGGCCGGAGTCCAACATGGCAATTGCGCTGTCCTGCAATACTTCCGAGTACATCTTCAGGTCGGTGAAGGGAGAATCCAGCAGGCCGTAAGTGACGGCATTGGCAATCGTACCGATTCCCACCTGCAAGGGCAGCAAGGAATGGCTCATACGGCCAGCGTCTACTTCGCCTTTCAGGAATTCAATAATGTGACCGGCAATTGCCTGGGTTTCTTCATCAGGTGGCAGCACGCTGGAGGGGCTGTCCAAAGCGTCGGTCACCACAATACCCACGATGCGGGAAGGATCCACCTGAATGGCGGTGGTGCCAATACGCTGGTCCACATCCGTCAGTTCAATAGGCTGACGGTTGGGGCGAGCCTCGGGCACATAGATATCGTGCAAGCCTTCCATTTCCACTGGCATGCTCAGGTTCAGCTCAACAATGATTTGTTTGGCTTGCTGGGCAAAGCTGGCCGAGTTGCCTACCGAGGTCGTCGGCACAATTGCGCCAGTTTCTGTAATGGCAACCGCTTCAATGACAGCGATGTCGATGGCAGGCAGGTTGCCCGAACGCATGTGCTCCACCGTCAAGGACAAGTGCTGATCGGTAAACAGGACCTTGCCTTCATTAATATGACGGCGCAGCACCGAGTCCACTTGAAACGGCGAGCGGCGGGCCAGCACACCAGCCTCGGCCATCATGCCGTCGCTATCATTACCCAGCGAAGCGCCGGTCACCACATTCAGTTTTAATTGCTCGGTCTGGGCGCGCTCGGCCAAGGCACGAGGCATGACCTTACAGTCCCCTGCACGGGTAAAACCGCTCATCCCGACATTCATCCCGTCTTTGAAGAAGGCGACTGCCTCCTGAGCGGTCATGACTTTGCCTTCCAATTCGGGGGAACGAATGCGATCCTTGAACATCGTGTGCTCCTGTCTCTGTGTCATTGATCTACCTGTTGTTGCTTTCGGAAGGAGCCAGGGCCGAAAGCGCCAGGCGAAATCTTCACGCAACAGAACGACATCACGCTTTAAAAATAGGGGCTGTACAAGCCGGAGATAAAAAGCCGAAATCGCCCTGACAACAGGCGTTTATGTTTTTTGAACAAAGCCAGCATAGCATCGCCATAATGAATAAAATAACTCCCAAGAAGTCGTAAAAGTCATAGATAAAAGGCCAGCCAATCATGGACATCCGATCCTTGCGATACTTCATTGAAACCGTTAAACATCAAAGCTTTACGCAAGCTGCGCAGAGCCTGAACGTGACGCAATCGACCATCAGCAAGATGGTGAAGCAGCTGGAAGATGAGCTGGGCGAACCCCTGCTGATTCGCGATCACCGTCAATTACAGTTGACCGATTGTGGCAAGGTGGTGCTGGAGCGGGGGCAGGAAGTTCTGCAGAGCATGCAGGGCTTGCTGCGAGAGGTTCACGAAGTTCAGGCCTTGCAACGCGGCCGCCTGGATCTGGGTATTCCGCCCATGATTAATGTGCTGTTTACGGAAGTGCTCAAGACCTTCAAGAACCGGCATCCGCAGATCGAGCTGATTCTGCATGAAGAAACCGGCATGGGGATTGAGCGTATGGTTGCGGCGGGCACGGTTGAAATGGGGCTGAGTATTCTGCCTTTGGGGCCCGAGCTGAATGTGTCGGCTACCCCCGTGGCCAAACATGCGGTTTGGGCGATTGGCCATAAAGATACGCTGTCCGGTGCGCAAAAGAAGATCAAGCTACGGGAGTTGGAGAAACATCCTTTGATATTCCTGGGCGAAGACTATGCCCTGACCCGTATGTTGCGACGTGCTTTCGCCCATGCGGGCTTGCGGGCGAATATTGCTGCCCAGAGCAATCAATGGGATTGGGTGGCTTCCATGGCACAGGCGGGAATGGGAGTCGCTTTGTTGCCCCAGCCGTTTCTTTCTCGGCTGGAACCGGGGGATTGGATTGCCAAAGAAGTGGTGGAACCGGCATTGAACTGGGAAGTGGCGCTACTGTGGAATGGGCGGTATCTGTCGCAGGCGGCCAGAGCATGGCTGCAGGTCTGTGCGGATGTATTGGGCGGGAACTGGCCTGAGCTTGAAGGGGATTTATAGCAGGACTATTTATTAGCCCTTGAATACTCATCGTGTACTCGACACTAGGCCAAGGCCGGCCCAATCGCATTGAATAGCTATGTACATGCAGGAGCATGTCTTTCTTATGTGACGTCGCTTCGGTTTGGAAGAGCCTGGATTAATGCATAGGCAATCTCTGTAAAGCACCACTGCTGCGGCCTGCGGGGGCGCCGGGCTTGACCACTTGCCGACGCTACGCGTCGGTACCCTTGTCAGAAAGACAGGACGGGCGCATTCTGAACTCGCGCGATAGCTCGTCCCCCGGACGAGCTATAAGCGTCGCGCTCAAACAGCAGAATGCTTGCATCCCGTCCTGTCTTTCTGCCCGCGGCAAGTAGTCTGAATCGCCCCGCGCCCCCGCAGGCCGCAGCAGTGGTTTATAGCGTCAGCAAGCATCAAGCCAACTTCTAAGCCTGAGACGGTGTATGCAGTGAGGAAGTATTTACATGTAGAGCTGAATCACAAATCAGCATCAGCACATTCAAATTAGAGCAAGATGATCATGATTTGCCACTGCATCAAAAAACATGTGGGCGGGTAGGTGCTTAGTTGCCAGACAAGCAGATCGACTGACAAGTAAACACGAAGAAATAAATGGACAGACAGCCAAATAGACAAGCAGACAGGTAGGTAGGTAGGTAGATAGACCAACAGAAAACAAGAAACCCCGCCAATTTAGCGTCCATCAACAGCTAGTTGGCAGGATCATGACCATCTGCTCAGGACACATCACAAACCGCCAGTTGTCTCCACATGGAACGTAGGAAATCAAACACCTCTTTTGTTCCACATCCCTGCCAATTTCTCGTACATGAAACGACTGAAAAATCGCGCCATCTCATGCATCGAGCCGTTCAAGCCGTCTGCCCCTGCCTCGGGGCGATTCAGACTGCTTGCCGCGGGCTGTTCTGGAATCCGGGATGCAAGCCCTGTGTTGTTCGAGCGGGACGCTTGTACTTGGTCCGGGGGACCAAGTACCCCGGGAGTTCACAGGGCGCCCGGATTCCAGAACAGACAAGGGTACCGGTGCGCAGCACCGGCAAGTAGTCAAGCCCCGAGGCAGGGGCAGACGGCTTGAGCGGCGTCTTTCCTGAGACGACTTTTCTCAAAGAACAGGTTCAATGCTGAAGCACTCCTGATACACAACAACTATTTGTCACCCCACCCACAGACAAAAAAAGAGCCACCCCAAACAGGGTGGCCCTCTTGAACAGCCAGGTCCAACAATCAGAAATAATTAAGCAGTCACTTTCTCTGCAACCGGCTCTTCAACTTCAGCCGAACTACGGATCAGGTAATCAAAAGCGCTCAACGCAGCCTTGGCACCTTCACCAGCAGCAATCACGATCTGCTTGAAAGGAACGGTCGTTACGTCACCAGCGGCAAACACACCAGCCAGCGAAGTCGCACCGCGAGCATCAACCTCGATCTCGCCATGACGCGACAGCCCCACATCGCTGCCCTTCAACCATTCCGTGTTGGGCACCAGACCAATCTGAACGAACACACCATCCAGCTTCAGGCTCTTGGCTTCCTGAGTAGCACGGTCCAGGTAATTCAGACCCACCACCTTGGTGCCATCACCCAGAACTTCAGTGGTCTGAGCCTGCATGATGATCGTCACATTAGGCAAGCTGCGCAGCTTGGTCTGCAAGACCTGGTCAGCACGCAAGGCATCACCGAACTCGATCAAGGTAACGTGCTTGACCAAACCAGCCAGGTCAATTGCCGCCTCAACGCCGGAGTTACCACCGCCAACCACCGCCACATCCTTGCCCTTGAACAAAGGACCATCACAGTGCGGGCAGTACGCCACACCACGGTTACGGTAATCCTGCTCACCAGGCACATTCAGTTCGCGCCAGCGGGCACCAGTAGCCAGAATCACGGACTTGGCCTTGAGCTGAGCACCGCCATCCACATCCACAATGACCTGCTTGCCTTCACGGCGAATGCCTTGGGCACGATGCAGATTCATGATGTCCACATCGTAGGCTTTGACGTGCTGCTCCAGCGCCGTTGCAAACGCAGGACCATTAGTCTCGACCACCGAGATGTAGTTCTCGATCGACATGGTGTCCAGAACCTGACCACCAAAACGCTCGGCCAATACACCCGTACGAATACCCTTGCGAGCGGCGTACACAGCAGCGGCAGCACCTGCAGGACCACCACCCACAATCAGCACATCAAACTCGTCCTTGGCATTCAAGGCTTCGGCACGAGCCGAGTTATCGCCCGTATCCAGTTTGGCCAGCAACTCTTCAGCACTGGCACGGCCTTGATGGAACATTTCGCCATTCAAGAACACAGCCGGAACCGACATGATGTTGCGCTGCTGAACCTCGTCCTGGAACAGGGCACCGTCAATCGCCACGTGCTTGATACGTGGGTTGATCACGGACATGGCGTTCAAGGCCTGCACCACGTCAGGACAGTTCTGGCACGACAGCGAGAAATACGTTTCAAAAACAAAGTCGCCGGGCAGATTACGGATCTGCTCAATCACAGCGGCATCCAGTTTGATCTCGTGGCCACCCACTTGCAGCAGGGCCAGGATCAAAGAGGTAAATTCGTGTCCCATCGGGATACCCGCAAAGCTCACGCTAATGTCGGTACCGGGACGATTAATTTGGAAGGAAGGCTTGCGCTCTTGCGCATCCGCATCTTCGCGATAGCTGGTCTTGTCGGACAGACCATCAATTTCTTGCAACAGTTCGCGCAGCTCGACGGACTTGGCGCCAGTATCCAGCGTCGCAACGATCTCGATCGGTTGCGTGATCTTCTCGAGGTATGCCTTCAATTGAGTTTTGATGTTTGCATCTAACATGTGAAACGCCCTTTATCCTGTACTGAACGAAACAACTTGAGGTGCCTGAACCGGTCAGGCACCGGGGTGGCGGCGCAGCGCGCCGACCACCGCTAAAGACCCGTGTTTAAAAGGTCTTAGATCTTGCCAACCAGATCCAGGGAAGGAGTCAGCGTCTTGGCGCCTTCTTCCCATTTAGCTGGGCAAACTTCACCGGGGTGAGCGGCGATGTACTGAGCAGCTTTAACTTTGCGCAGCAGTTCGGAAGCCACACGGCCGATACCGTTGTCGTGGATTTCCAGGACCTTGATTTCGCCTTCTGGGTTCACCACGAACGTACCGCGCAGAGCGATACCTTCCTCTTCGATCAGCACGTCAAAGTTGCGCGACAGCTGATGAGTTGGGTCACCGATCATTGGGTAGTTAACTTTGCTGATGGCTTCCGAAGTGTCGTGCCATGCTTTGTGAGCAAAGTGAGTGTCGGTGGACACCGAGTAAATTTCTACGCCCATTTTCTGGAATTCGGCGTAGTGGTCAGCCAGGTCTTCCAGTTCGGTTGGGCAAACAAACGTGAAGTCGGCTGGGTAGAAAACGAAAACAGCCCACTTACCGGCAACGGTTTCGTTGCTGACTTCGATAAATTTGCCGTTGTGAAAAGCTTGTGCTTTAAAAGGTTTGATGACGGTGTTGATCAAAGACATATTTGCTCCGGTGAGTGATTAATCATTGACAGTAAAGCCATTATAGGAAGCCACTGCCGATTAGTAAAATTGATTAATGCAATAACGTTCATTGCTATTAGCTATCGCGCGTCGCATAAAAACTTCTTTCTATGCGTCGCACAGACTTATGCTAACAGAGCTAGATGACAGTGCAACTATCAGCGTTCAAGCTATAAGGCTACTTCGCTGGGCACGGGGCTGGAGGACTGCTTGGCGTTGAACAAACAACGGGCAAAATCCTGCCAAAACTGCGCATCGTCGCCTAAAGAAACATTAATACGCATATATGTAGATGGTTGCTGTTGCGGGGAAAACAAGGCCCCCGGCACCAATAAATGCCCTGGTCGCCCCAAAGCACGCACCAGACTTTCCGTATCCACACCCGTATCCACCCAGACAAACATGCCCGCCTGGGGTGGTGCGTCCGGCGCCAGGCCTACATGCGCCAATTGCTCCAGGGTTTTATGCCTGTCGGCGTTGGCGTGACGGCGCAACCGCTCCAGGTGTTTGCGATAGGGTCCATCTACCAGCACCCGGTGAATGACCCGCTCACCCAGCTCCGGTGACGTCAGCCCTGCCAGCATTTTCAGATTCACCAAAGACTGCAGCAGTTCAGGAGCAGCTGCCATATACGCCACCCGCAAACCAGCTGCCATGACTTTGGAATAGCCCCCCACCAATGTCACCCGGTTCAGTTGATCCAATTGCGCTAGACGGCAGGCTGGATTGGCGTGCAGCTCGCTATAGGTATCGTCTTCAATAATGTGAAAGTCCCAGGTCTGGGCCAAAGTCAGAATGCTGTGCGCCACCGCCGGACTCAAACTAAAGCCGGTGGGGTTATGCACCACGGTATTCAAAATGACCAGACGTGGACGATGCTCGCGCGCCAGCTGTTCCAGTACCGCCAGGTCCGGGCCATCTGCGCGGCGTGGCACACTCAGCACTCGCACATCCACCACCGCCAGGCGAGCAAACAAGAGATACCAGGCCGGATCTTCCACAACAACCGCATCACCAGGCCGTAACCAATGGCGCAGAAGTAAATCCAGCGCCTGCGTAACACCACTGCACAATAAAAGCTGCGTATCAGGATCTGCCTGTATGCCGCTATCTTCCAGCTGTCCCGCAATGTGCTGACGCAAGGGCCTGTAGCCATGCGAATGCCCATAGCCCAGCAAGTTGGAGCCGGCGCTACGGCTGACCTGCCGCAAGGCCGCCAGAATCATCTCGTTATCCAGCCACTGACTGGGAATGCCCGCGCTGTCGCTATGCCCCATGAAACTGTTCAACATCCAGTTCACATCTATTTTGCGCGGCTCATTCTTTTCTACATGCAGGGATTCGGAACGCAGGCGTCGAGGGCTGCGCACCCGCACAAAGAAACCGGAACCGGGCCGGGACTCCACCAAGCCCAAGGCCATCAACTTGTCGTACGCGGCCACAACAGTATGCGTACTGACCCCGGCAGACTGCGCCAACCGGCGCACAGAGGGTAAGCGACTGCCGCCCCGATACCGCAAATGCAGGGCCTGCTGCACCCAGGCGACCAGTTGATCGCTAAGTGTCACGTCCGAACCGCGCACGGGCTGCCAATCCAACCATTCCATGATGCTGAGCTCCAAGCGAGAAAACCAACTGTAGCGGAAGTTTGACCAGTACAGCTTGACCGACTGATTGATGAACTGTATCGCAACTGTATTGTTTATTTATTTTAAGCTCAAAGCTGTGATAAACCTATTTCTTATCCGTGGTGATTTTCATGAGCCGCAGCACCAGTCTTCCCATGCCCAGTACCGCCCCAGCATTGCTGATCTATCTCTACGCTTTTATCGGGGTTACCGTCTTTGCCTTCACCTTGCCCATGACACGGCTGGCGGTGCAAAGCTTTGACCCTTGGCTGGTCGGAATGGCACGAGCCAGTATCGCGGGGGTGTTTGCGGCCATCATCTTGCTGGCAACCCGCAGCCGTCGCCCCACTGCGTCGGAATGGCGCGGGATTGCCCTGTCCTGTACAGGTGTGATCGTAGGCTGGCCCGTGTTTTCCTCGATTGCCATGCAGACCGTGCCTTCCTCGCACGGGGCCGTATTGAGCGGGCTGATTCCTTTGGCCACCGCCATTGTTGCCTCCGCCCGCAGCGGTGA
Organism: Alcaligenes faecalis; assembly: GCF_005311025.1. GTDB lineage: Bacteria > Pseudomonadota > Gammaproteobacteria > Burkholderiales > Burkholderiaceae_B > Alcaligenes > Alcaligenes phenolicus. The sequence continues at coordinate 3,181,991 of NZ_CP031747.1, forward strand.
ACCCTTGAGCCGCCGCTTCTGGATGCTGAGCCTGCTGGGTGCCGTACTGGTGCTGCTCTACGCTTTCTATATCGGTGAAGGCGCCCTGCAAACCGGCGATATCTGGTTGGCTCTGGCGGTATTCATGTCTGGCGTAGGCTATGCCGAAGGGGGGCGTGTTGCCCGTACCCTGGGTGGCTGGCGCACCATCTGCTGGTGCCTGGCAGCCAGCTTGCCGCTGACCATTCCTGCCACCCTGTGGCTGACTTTTCCCATGACAGAAATGCCCTCTTCCCAATCTGTCATGGCTCTGCTCTACCTGGCCCTGTTCTCTTCCTTGCTGGGTTTCTTCCCCTGGTACAAGGCCATGGCCATGGGTGGTGTGGCCCGTATTGGTCAGGTACAACTGGCCCAACCCTTCCTGACCGTGCTGATTTCGGCAGTATGGTTAAGCGAGCAAGTGGACTTGCTGACCTGGCTGTCCTGCATCGTCATCATCGCCATTATTGCCGCCAGCCGACGGGCCTGAAAACACAATGACAAGGCGGCTAAATACAGCAAGGGCATATTCACCTAACTAATACTTCGTTCCCAGCGAGGGCTCGCGCAAGCACACTGGCTCATCACTTCATGAACCATGTAAAGGCGATAGCGCGGCCCACGTGACTCCGTTTTGAGCAGGGCCGGTACTGGTATTGCCGCAAGGACATCTGATCATGCCCGCCCAAGCCCCTGCCGCGCTTGCCCTGAGCGCCCGGCCACTGATGCTGTGGAAACAGCTGCGCGACGATCTGCAATACATCGCGCGCGAACACACGGATGCCGTTCTGGCCAGTTCTCTGGCTGCGGAAGACATGGTGCTGTTTCACGCCATGTCCATCTACACCCCCGAGTTGCAAACTGTCACCCTGGATACTGGTCGTCTGCACGAAGAGACCTTGCAGCTGGGGCGGGACATCCAGCAGCACTACGAACGCCCCATCCTGTTTTTTCACCCGGATCCGGACCGGGTGCAGGAACACGTCAGCGCGCATGGCACACATGCTTTTTACGAAAGCGTGGAGCTGCGCAAAGAATGCTGCGCGATCCGTAAGGTGGAGCCACTGCGTCGTGCCTTGCAAGGCCGATCAGCCTGGATTACCGGTCAGCGCCGCGAACAAACAGCCAGCCGCACCGAACTGTCCAGCAAGGAATACGACAGCGTCTTTGGGCTGCAGAAATTCAATCCCTTGATCGAATGGACTCAGGACGATGTCTGGGCCGTGATCCGTGGCTTGAGCATCCCCTACAACCCGCTGCACGACCAGGGCTACCCCTCCATAGGTTGCGAGCCCTGTACGCGCGCCATTCGCCCCGGTGAGGACGTGCGCGCCGGGCGCTGGTGGTGGGAACAGCGCGACAGCCTGGAATGCGGCCTGCATGCCAGCAATCTGAATAGCAGTGTCAACACCTGAAGGAACCCCATGGGCGAACCACTCTCTACCCGTACTCATCTGGACTGGCTGGAAGCCGAGGCCATTTTTATTCTGCGTGAAATCGCGGCTGAAGCTGAAAAACCCGTGCTGCTGTTCTCCGGCGGCAAGGACTCCGCTGTGCTGCTGCAATTGGCCCAGAAAGCCTTTGCGCCCGGCCCGCTGCCGTTTCCCTTGATGCATGTGGACACCGGCCACAACTACCCGGAAGTGATCGAATTTCGGGATCGCCGCGCCGCCGAGCTGAACGCCGAACTGATTGTGCGCAGCGTGGAGGATTCCATCGCGCGCGGCACCGTGGTGCTGCGCAATGAAACCGCCAGCCGCAACGGTGCCCAAGCCGTCACCTTGCTGGAAGCGATTGCCGAGTTTGGCTTTGATGCCTGTTTCGGTGGCGCCCGCCGTGATGAAGAAAAAGCCCGCGCCAAAGAGCGCATCGTGTCTTTTCGCGACGAATTCGGCCAATGGGACCCCAAAGCGCAACGCCCCGAGCTGTGGCACTTGTTCAATACCCGTATTCACAAGGGCGAGAACCTGCGCGTCTTCCCGATTTCCAACTGGACCGAGCTGGACGTATGGCAATACATCCAGCGTGAAGCCATTGATCTGCCATCCATCTACTACACCCACTCGCGCGAAGTGGTGGAGCGTCAGGGGCTGATCGTACCCATCACGCCATTGACTCCCTTGCTGGATGGGGAAACCTCCGAATGGCGCGATGTGCGTTTCCGCACCGTAGGCGATATTTCCTGCACCTGCCCGGTGCTCTCTACTGCCGCGTCGGTGCAAGACATTATTGCTGAGACCGCCTTGGCCACCATTACCGAGCGTGGTGCGACCCGCATGGATGACCAGACGTCCGAAGCCTCCATGGAACACCGCAAGAAACAAGGATATTTCTAATGAACACAGTCAATGACGCCTGGCTGCAGGCTGCCGATCAAGGCGTGCTGCGTCTGATTACCGCTGGCTCCGTGGACGACGGAAAATCCACCTTGATTGGCCGCTTGCTGGTAGACAGCCAGGGCGTGTTTGCCGACCAGATTGCGGCCATCCAGCGCTCCAAATACAAGCGTGGCGAGGACGCCGAACCCGATCTGGCCCTGCTGACCGACGGCCTGGAAGCCGAGCGCGAACAAGGCATCACGATTGACGTGGCCTATCGCTACTTCGCGACCCCCAAACGCAAATTCATCGTGGCCGATACCCCCGGTCACGAGCAGTACACCCGCAACATGATTACGGGCGCCTCCACCGCCCAGGCCGCCATCATTCTGATTGATGCGCACCGCGCCAAGGACGGTGAACTGCTGACCCAGACCAAGCGCCACAGCACCGTTGCCAAGCTGCTGGGCCTACGCCATATCGTGGTGGCAGTGAACAAGATGGACCTGGTCGATTGGGACCAAGCCGTGTTCGACCGCATCCATGAAGCCTATCGCCAACTGGCTACCCAGCTGGGGATTGAACACTTTCATATCATTCCACTCTCGGCACTGAAGGGCGAGAACATCACCCAGGCTTCGCCACACACGCCTTGGTATCAAGGTTTGCCACTGCTGCCTTTGCTGGAATCGCTGGATCTGCGCGAGAACATTCAGCGCCCTGCCCGTTTGTTTGTGCAATGGGTGGCGCGTCATGGCGGCAGCCGTGCTGATGGCTTCCGTGGCTACGCCGGTCAGCTCAGTGGCGGCCGCATCCAGGTGGGCGATAGCGTTCAGGTATGGCCTAGCGGAAAAACGGCGGTGATCACACAGCTGTTTCGCGCGGGCACAGAACAAACTTCTGTCAGCGACGGGGACGCCGTGACTGTAGTGCTAGATCGTGAACTGGACATTTCACGGGGCGATTTGCTGACACTGGCCCATGAAGAAGTAAGCACCAGCAAACACTTTGATGCGCAGCTGTGCTGGCTGGACGAGCAGGCCTTGAACACCACCCGCTCTTACTGGTTAAAACAAGGCACACGCCTGACCCAAGCCAAGGTGCAAGCCGTTCATGCCTTGCGCGATGTACATAGCCTGCAAGAGCAGCAAGCCACTGGCAGCTTATCCCTGAATGATATTGGTCGTGTCAGTCTGGTCAGCCGTGACCCGCTGGTGCTGGACGATTATCAGGATCACTCCAGCACGGGCTCCTTTATCTTGATCGACCCCAGCACGAACCAGACCGTGGCTGCCGGTCTGGTTCAAAAAACCGCCTAAAAACGTGTAGCGGGCCTACTGTTTGGCACGCACCAAGGCGAGGGACTGTTCAGCAATGATCAGTTCCTCGTTGGTTGGAATCACCAATACACGCACGGCACTGCTGTCGGTAGAAATCACGGTTTCCCCTGCCTGATTACGAGCCGGATCAATCTCCACCCCCATCCACTCCAGGTGCTTGGCGATGCCTGCCCGAATAGACGGGCTGTGCTCGCCAATCCCCGCCGTGAAGACCAAGGCGTCCAGCCCCTTCAAGGCAACGCACAAACCCGCCAGATTCTCTGCCGTGTGATAGCAGAAGTACTGCACCGCCAGCTTGGCACGAGGATCATCGGAAGCTTCCAGCGCACGCATATCCGCTTGATCGCCGGACAAGCCTTTCAGGCCGGATTGGGTGTAGAGCACGGACTGGATCTCGTCGTGCTCCATGCCCTGCTCCAGCATCCACAGCACGACACCGGCATCCAGACGCCCCGGACGAGTCCCCATAGGCAAGCCGTCCAGCGCCGTAAAGCCCATAGTGGTGTGAACGCTGCGGCCTTCTTTCAAGGCGCAAGCCGATGCTCCGGAACCCAGATGGGCAACGACGACGCGCCCGTCAGCCAGTTCGGGAATTTCGCGACGCAGGTGCTGGGAAATATAGTGATAGGACAGGCCGTGGAAACCGTAGCGGCGCACGCCCTGTTCAAAGAACCGACCAGGCAAGGCAAAGTGCTGCAAATGCGGGGCATGTCCTTGATGGAAGGCCGTATCCAGACACGCTACCTGGAAGATCTCCGGGTAGTGCTCGAAGATCACGCGAACAGGAGCCAGATTGTTCTGCTGATGCAGTGGTGCCAAAGGTGACAGGCTGTCCAGATACTCCAGCACCTGCGGGGTCAAGGGAACGCTGCTGTCGTAGCGGGCGCCCCCGTGCACAATACGGTGGCCAACGGCAATAGGCCGACCATCCACATGCTCCAGCAGCCAGCGCGCCACCAAAGCCTGCGCTGTATGCAGGTCCCTGGCCTGCTCGCCATCCAGATCCTGCTTGACCATGGATTGGCCCTGGGCATCTTTAACTTTGAAGGCTGGCTGGCTACTGCCAATGCCCGAAACCTGACCGCCAAACTCAAAATCCAGATGGTCGCCCGGCTGGACCTTGTACATATGAAACTTCAGGCTGGAGCTGCCTGCGTTAATGACCAGAATCTGCTCGCTCATTAGTGCGCAGCCTCCACAGCAACTTTACGTTCCAGATAGCCCGCGTAAAGGCTGGCAACGGCGCAAGAGGCCATGCGGGTCTGGGCGCTATCGGCTCGGCTGGTCAGAATGATAGGCACACGAGCCCCCATCACGATACCGGCAGCCTGGGCGCCGGACAGGAAGGTCAGGTTTTTGGCCAGCATATTGCCGGCCTCCAGATCAGGGGCCACCAGAATCTGCGCCTTGCCCGCAACGGGCGACACAATTCCTTTGATGCGCGCCGCCTCGGGGCTGATAGCGTTATCCAGCGCCAAGGGGCCGTCCAGCACACCGCCCGTAATCTGGCCGCGATCAGCCATCTTGCACAAGGCCGCCGCTTCCAGCGTGGTCGGGATTTTTTCGGTCACTTGCTCGACCGCAGACAGGATGGCGACCAACGGTTTGCCCAAGCCCAGGCCGTGGTGCAGATCAATGGCGTTTTGCACAATATCCGCTTTGGTGCTCAGATCGGGGAAAATATTGATGGCACCGTCCGTCACAAACAAGGGCTCCGGATAGCTGGGCACATCCATGATGAAAACATGACTCAAACGGCGACCAGTCCGCAAACCTTTGCCCTGGGTGCACAGCACGGCCTGAATCAGTTCATCCGTATGCAGGCTGCCTTTCATCAGCAACTGGGCACGGCCGGCCAGCACTTCCTCTACGGCTCGCTCTGCCGAGGCATGGCTGTGGGGGGTATCAATCAAGGTGACCCCTTCCAGGCTTAAACCATGCTCTGCCGCTACGGAATGCAAACGGGCCTGCGGGCCAACCAGCACGATCTCGAACAGGCCTTGGGCCCGTGCCTGCAAGGCGGCTCCAAGGGACACATCATCGCAGGGATGAGCCACCACACAAATTCGACTGTGCTCTTTGCGAGCTTGCTCGATCAATCGGGAATAATGACTGGAAGGCCCAGTGCGATCCACGGCGGCCGTATCCGGGCCAGCAGGGTGATTCATGATAGAAGACTCCTTGGAGATGAACGAAGGCTAACCCAACACTAAACCATTTATCCAAGCGTGTGTCTTTGATTGCGAACAGGGAAACTTCAATATTTCGCCCTTTATTCTTTCCAGACCATGAAGAATGAAGCATAAAGATTAAATATTAAAAAAAATCCGGTTTAGCCAAATGCAAACCGGATTTTTATTTCCGTGGTGGCTTATTCGTCCCGAACCACCGCAATCTGAACGTATCCAGGATCAGCCACCCAGGTCTAATTAAAGGCCAAGATCACTCAAACCCGGATGCTCATCGGGGCGCCGCCCCAAGGGCCAACGGAACTTGCGTTCGGATTCTGTAATTGCCACATCATTAATGCTGGCATGGCGCACCGCCATATAGCCATGCTCGTCAAATTCCCAATTTTCATTTCCGTAACTGCGCCACCACTGACCGTACTCATCTTGCCATTCATAAGCAAAGCGCACGGCAATTCTATTTTCATGCCAGGCCCAGATTTCTTTAATCAAGCGGTATTCACGCTCTTTTTGCCATTTGCGTTCTAAAAAAGATTGAACCTGATCTCGCCCCTGCGGAAACTCGCTGCGATTGCGCCAGCGCGTATCCACGGTATATGCCTGCGAAACCTTGACCGGGTCACGACTATTCCAGGCATCCTCGGCGGCACGCACTTTCTGGCGGGCACTCTCCAGATCGAAAGGTGGCAAGGGAGGACGTGTATCCATAGTGATCTCCTAGAAAACAAGAGTGGACCGGACAGTCTAGCGGCAAAACGTAAGCAGTCTCTTACTGGCCGGTATCTGCCCAGGCTGCCCGTTCAAATCCTGCGACCAGAAAATCGATAAAAGCTTGCACACGAGCCGAGCGCGAGCGGCCCGGAGGCGTCAGCAGATGCAAGGTCAGGCTGGGCAAATCCCATTGCGGCAACACGATTTCCAACTGGCCTTGCTCGACCATATCGCCCAGCAGGAATTGAGGCAGCACGCTAAGCCCCAGGCCCTGAAGCAAGGGTGGGATCAAGGCCTGGGCATTGTTGACTTGCAAAGCGCAGGGCACGGTTTGGGAGTAATACTCCTGCCCTTGCTGAAAGCGCCAGACACTGCCGCGTCGCTCGTAGGCGTAGCGCAGGCTCATGTGCTGAGCCAGGTCGCTGGGGTGTGAGGGTCTGCCGTACTTGGCCAGGTAACTGGGGGCGGCAACCAGCCGCAGGCGCAAATTGCACAGACGGCGCACCAGAAGGCTGGAATCATCCATGGTCGAGATACGCAAGGCCATGTCGAAACCTTGTTCCACGATGTTGACCTGAGCGTCGTTAAAGTGCAGATCCAGCAGCACGGCCGGGTGCTTTTCCATGAAGGCGGGCAGCAAAGGGGCCAGATGCTCCAGCCCGAAGGACATGGGGGCAGCAATCTTGATACGTCCCTGCAGGCTTTCTTTCTGGTCGCGTGCCAGGGCTTCCGCGTTTTGTCCGGCAGCCAGAACGGCTTGGGCCTGTTCCAGGCTGGCCTGCCCGGTTTCTGTCAGGGACAGGCGTCGGGAGGTACGGTGGAACAGGGACACATGCAGCTGTTTTTCCAGCCGGGTGATTGCCTTGGAGACAGTAGGTTGTGACAGGCCCAGAACTTCGGCTGCCTGGGCAAAGGAGCCGGTTTCCGCCACAGTGGCAAAGATGGCCCAGGCCTGTAGATCCGGTAATGTTTTCATGTCGTTTTTGGAATGAATTCTATGCTATTGATTCTATTTTATTCAATCAGCAAGACGCCTAGAATTCTTTTTAGTATCCAATATTAAGGAGCGCATCATGATTGAACATCGGCCTTTTAATGAACTGGGCGGCGCCAACCACGGCTGGCTGGACGCCAAGCACCATTTTTCTTTTGCTAATTACTACGATCCCGCTCGCATGAGCTGGGGTGCCCTGCGTGTCTGGAATGACGACACGATTGCGTCCAACACCGGATTTCCACCTCACGATCATGCCGATATGGAGATCATTACGTATGTGCGTGAAGGGGCGATCAGCCACCAGGACAGTTTGGGCAATAAGGGTCGTACTGAAGCCGGTGATGTGCAGGTGATGAGTGCCGGCACGGGTATTCGCCATGCGGAGTACAACCTGGAAAGCGGGACGACACGGATCTTCCAGATCTGGATTCAGCCAGAGCGTCGTGGTTTGCCACCTGCCTGGGGTGCCAAGCCTTTCCCCAAGGATGAGCGTTCGGGGCAATTTGTGGCCCTGGCCAGTGGTTTTGAAGGTGACGCAGAGGCTTTGCCGATTCGTGCCCAGGCCCGTGTGCTGGGAGCGACCTTGAAGAAAGGTCAAAGCACGACTCTGTCTTTGCCTGCCGAGCATCTGGCTTATCTGGTGCCTGCCACAGGGCGGGTTTCGGTAAATGGTCTGGAGTTGAATGCCCGTGATGGGGCGGCGATTCGCAATGAAACGACGCTGGAAATTCAGGCGCTGGAGGATGCGGAGCTGGTGCTGGTTGAGACGGCGCAGTAATTGCGGAAGGGCTGTTTTGAAGATGGGGGGGGCCGTTTGAGCGCTCCCCCCGCTTCTTTTTGCTGTTCTGGTGCTCTGAAAATAAACGCAGGTAAGAGAAAATATATGTCTTTTTAAGGTCATATGTCAGCTCGGAAATTAAACAACCCAATAGAACGCTTGGGTTGCCTTGCCGTTTGCTGGCGTAATGTTGTTTGTTCAGTACTCCACCTTGGCAGAAAGACGCCACTTGGAGCCCTGCCTGGGTGTCCGGGCTGAGCACTTGCCGGTGCTGCGCACCGGTGCCCTTGTCAGGAGATAGCTACGGGCGCACCCTGAACTCCCGGGGTGGTTCGTCCCCCGGACGAACCACAAGCGCCCCGGTCAAACAACAGGGCGCTTGCATCCCTACGCTATCTCCTGACCGCGGCAAGTCCTCCGAATCGCCCCGACACCCAGGCAGGGCTCCAAGTGGCTGGCATCATGAGCAATTTAAGGGCGAAACGTAACTGTGATGCCGCCCTATGAGCTAATTGATGATGGATTCAGGGGTATTTTTCGTGGCTCAATTTCCTGCCATGAAAAATACAGTTGGAGGTGGGCTGTCTCAACTGTCTGTTTTCGGTGTGGTTTTGAAAAGTATTCCTGATTTTTTGTTTAGCTTAGGTAAACAATCCTTCCCCTTGTCTGTCCTTCTCATTCTGCGCAGCCTTCCCTTAACGGAAACCGGCTCATAAAGCAGATCAAAACTTCTTCTTTTCTCTGATTAAACTGTTTGTTCTCAATCGATAAGCGTCTGCCCTGCAACAATATCGTTACAATTGTTGTAACGCCAGTTTTCAACTCTTCTTAATGCACGCGAACACACCGTGTCCTCTCCCAACCAGTATTTCGTTCTGATCGTCCCTGCCTGCGCGGCATTGCTGGGCATCGCGATGATTTACTGCTGGAGCCGTCTACGCGATCACCGTTACCTGCTCTGGATTGCCTCGGGGTATATCTCCACGGCTATTCCTATGGGGATCCATAGCCTGATGCCCAATGAGCAACTCGCCCGCTGGACTCTGCCCTTGTCGGCTATGTATTTATATGGTGTCTGGGCTTTGTCTCATGGGGTCGCTTTACGTTTTGGCGGACGTGCTCATCCCAGATTGGCTGGAGCAATCGTCCTCGTCACGCTGGGGCTGCTTTTTTATTTTTCCCAGATTGATGATGATCTCTGGCTGCGTTTACAAATTCTGAACTGGGGCCTGGCCTTTTTGGTTGCTTTGCCCATCAAGTCGATCTTGTCCGGCAGGTCACGCACGATTCCTTTAGCAACGCTGTTGCGGGCCTCTTACCTGACAGCCTTGCTTTATGCCTTTGTTCGTGTATTTGCGCTGGCCACACTGATCCCTCGCGAGATGCAGCCAGAGCTGACCCGCTCCGGTTTTTGGCTCTTGATGCTGGCGACCAATATGTTCATCAGCATTTGGGTCGCGCTGGCTATTTTGACCAGTACAGCCATGTCGATTGTGCAGACGCTGGATCATGAGCGCAGCCGGGACCCTTTGACCCGTTTGTTGAACCGTCGTGCTTTTTTCGAGCAGGTCAAAAAACGGCTGGAGCTGTATGGACATAGCGGCTGGGCGGTCATGACCTGCGATCTGGACCACTTCAAGATGGTCAATGACACCTGGGGCCATGTGGCGGGCGATCGGGCCTTGAAGGAGTTCGGGGCCTTACTGGCTCGCACGGTTCGCCAGGACGATTTGGCAGCCCGCTTTGGGGGCGAGGAGTTTGTCTTGCTGATACGCAGCACCAGCTTGCATACCGCCGTGCTGGTTGCCGAGCGTTTGCGCAGCAGTGTGATGAATCTGCATATCCCGGCCACGGCGCATACGCTGACGGCCAGTTTCGGTGTGGTTCAGCTAAACAGCAATGGCGACATCAACCAGGCCATTGAGCAAGCTGACCGGCTTTTGTACGAAGCCAAGCATGCTGGCCGCAACAAGGTCGTTTGGAAGGCGTCCTGAGTTATTCCTCCTGCTTGCTGATACCCTTACAGTCTCTTTTTTCAAGACAGCCCCGTTAGAGGCTGATTGATAGGACTATCACAGCAAAAGCCGGGGGCGTTCACGCCTCCCCAGGAGACTCCATGTCACTTACCGAACTTAGCGCCAGCGAACTGCTGGCAGGTCTGGAAAAAAACCAGTTCAGCGCCCGAGAGATTGCCGACGAGCTGCTCAAACACTCACAAGAAATGGCCCATTTGGGCGGTCTGGCACATTTGGATTCAGAGCTGTTTTACCAGCAGGCCGATCAGTCTGACGCACGCCGCGCCCGTGGCGAAGCCTCGGCGCTGGACGGTGTGCCTTTGGTGATGAAAGACAACCTGAACACCACGGACATGCCCACCACGTCCAGCACCGGCGCCCTGCAAGGTCGCGTGCCGCTGAAAGATGCAGATGTAGTCGCACAATTGCGCAAGGCCGGTGCCGTGCTGCCCGCCAAGTCCGTGATGCACGAACTGGCTTTTGGGATTACGACCAATAACGCCACTACGGGCCCCAGTCGCAACCCTTATGATCCAAGTCGTATTCCCGGCGGCTCTTCCGGTGGCACTGCAACGGTTGTGGCAGCTCGTCAGTTTCCAGCTGGCTTGGGCACGGATACGGGCGCTTCGGTGCGTTTACCTGCCGCGCTTTGCGGCCTGTACGGTTTCCGTCCTACAGTGGGCCGTTATTCAGGCCAGGGCATTGTGCCCTTGTCCCCTACCCGCGATACAGCAGGCCCCATGACTCGCAGTCTAGCTGACATCAGCTTGCTGGACAGCCTGCTCTGCCAGAAGGCCCCCACTGTGATTGCCACTCCTTCCTTGAAGGAGCTGCGTCTGGGCGTACCCCGTGACAGCTTCTGGAAGGATATGGATGCCGGTGTGGCCGACGTGACCCTGGCGTTTCTGGATGATTTGCAAAAAGCCGGTGTCACGCTGGTCGATATAGACCTGTCTCCGGTTCTGAAGATCAATGCCCGCGTCGGCATGCCGATTGTGCTGTATGAAACCTTGCAGAACCTGCCTTTGTACCTGGCCGAAAACAAGTACGACATTAGCTTGGACGAGTTGATTGCTGGCATTCACAGCCCCGATGTGAAAGAGATTTTCGACGCCATTACGGGCGACTACACCATCAGCCAGGAAGCCTACGAAGAAGCGCTGAATGTAGACCGCCCCCTGATGCAACAGGCCTATGCAGACCTGCTGCGCCAGTCCAATGTCAGTGGCTTGATCTTCCCGACCAGCCCGCTGACCGCCTGCCCGATTGGCGATGATGAAACCACCATGATGAACGGCAAGGCAGTACCTACCTTCAACACTTACATCTCTCGTACCGACTTGGGTTCGAACCTGGGCGCACCGGGCATCTCACTGCCTATCGGTCTGTCAGGTGGTCTGCCAGTGGGGATGCTGATTGAAGCGGGTATCGGTGCAGATGATCAGCTGCTGGCTCTGTGCCGTGCGATTGATCCTTTGCTGCCAACGACACCGGCACCGGATTTGGGCAAACGGGCTTAAATGACGTAAAGACGGATTAAGCAATCTGCAGGCTACTGCACCAGGCTGAATAACTCGCCACATCCAAATGCCATCAGCCCAACAAGAAACAGGCCGAATTCCTAGGGAAATCGGCCTGTTTTTTTGATGAGGCTCCTCACGAAGGCGTCATGCGCCCGGGTCCGTATTACCGCCAAACCGCCGACGCCACATCTGCACCAACCAGCCGTGATGCTCACACAGTGCAGACTGACGAGCCTTGAAAACTAAACTCACTACTGTTTTTTAACACAGCATAAAATGGCGTACTGAAACTCCCGCCTGCACGGCAACACCCCAACTTCACGGCCAGCACACACCATGAATACACAGATTCTTTTATTGCGCGGCCTCATGCCCACCGGCAAGAACAAGGTCTTGATGGCACCACTACGCGCAGCCCTGGAAGCAGCGGGTCTGAAAGAGGTCCGGACTTATATACAAAGCGGCAATGTGATTGTGTCCACAGAGCTGGAACAGCCGGAGTTGGAGCAACTGGTTCACCACACTATCAAGAACAAGCTGGGCGGAGATATTCAGGTTATCGCCCGAACACCGACTTATTTCATGCGGGTGATGGCGAACAATCCTTTCAAGGACGAAAGCCCCAGCCAGCTATATTTCACCCTGCTGCGCTCCCCAGCAGATAGCGTCTTGCTGCATGCCTTCCACGCCCTGGAGCACGCACCGGATCAGGTCCGCGTCATTGATGACATCGCCTATATTGTGTGCGCAACCCGGTATCGAGACCTGAAAGCCAACAATAATTTCATCGAGAGAAAGCTCAAGGTCGTTGCGACGACACGCAACTTCAACACCATGAGCAAGCTGATCGCCTTGAGTACGGGTAATGAAATAGTGATGAACCCCTCAAGCTAAGGCCCGTCGAGCCAGCGCCGCAACGGCCAACTCTTTATTGGCCTCGGTGCGCAATCCATCCTCCAGAAACCAGGCAGCTGACAAGGCCGCATGCGCCATGACCCATCTGAGCAAGCGTTGACGCTCCAGCCCTGCAACCTCGATGACTACCGACAACTGCCGTGCAAAGCGCGCTGGATCGGTGCTCGTTTTAAGATCAGGGTTGCACAGCACATTTACATAGTCGTAATAGCGCTCACCAGTGACGCGCTTGGGATCTATTGCCAGCCATCCACGCTGATCGAAATCAAGAATGTTGCTATGGTGCGCATCCCCGTGCAGAACGACCTGATCACGCTGATCTCGCAGCAGCTCATTGGCCACTAGTGCGCATTCGGCCATCAAACCGCCCTCTTGCTGCGCCATCGGTGCCAGCGATTCAAAAAAATCGCTCAGGGGGCGCAAATTGTCAGGTGGGGCCGAAGGTCGGTTTGAATGCAATTGCTCAAGGGCACGGCAGATACAGGTCGTCGCTGCATCATCTTCCCCTTCTAAAGCCATGCGCAATAGATCCCTGGAGCCCGTTGCACGCTCCATCAGCAACGCTCCAGAGTCTGGGTCCAGCGCATATACATGCGCCGCGCCATCACCAGCCCACCATTGCAGCACTTGGCCACCGATGCGCTCATCAAGATCTCGTGTGATTTTGATCATCGCCGGCTGCCCCTCCAACTTCCCGGTCAGCCGCACGGGCATCAGATCGCTGGTCGCCGTGCTGAAAGGCTTGCCAGCGGCCTGCGCCCCCCAGCGTTGGAGAAAGACATTGAATAGGTTGAAGTTGGACATTGCGCTGGTTTTCGTGGAAATCTCTTTAGGCAAAAGAAAGCCTGGCGTTCGATCATGCCCGACCGCTCATGATCGAAAGCGCCCAGCTTAACTGAGCTTGCCTTATTAATGTGAGTCCAAGTCCAGACACGCACCAGAATCCGGCGTTTCCCTCCCCCCTACTTCACGCCCCAGGACAAATATGTAACAGCCTGACCCTGGTGCTCTTGAAATTAGAAAAGTCGTCCCTATAATTAGCACTCGAAGGGGTTGAGTGCTAAAACGCCTCGCCCCCACAATCGGACCAACAACTAAAGTCATCTTTAAACAGGAGTTTCTCCATGGCACTGCGTCCTTTGAACGATCGTGTGATCGTCAAGCGTCTGGACAACGAACGCACCACCGCTTCCGGTATCGTTATCCCCGAGAGCGCGACTGAAAAGCCCGATCAAGGCGAAATCCTGGCCGTTGGCCCCGGTAAGAAAACCGAGGACGGCAAGGTTCTGGCGCTGGATCTGAAGGTCGGCGACAAAGTTCTGTTTGGCAAATACTCCGGCCAGGCCGTCAAGATCGACGGCGAAGAGCTGCTGGTGATCCGCGAAGAAGAAATCTTCGCCGTGATCGAATAAGTACCGCCAACGAAAATTCAATAGGATTCAAACCATGACCGCAAAACAAGTTTACTTCGGCGACGACGCACGTACCCGCATCGTGCGCGGCGTCAACGTTCTGGCCAACGCTGTTAAGACCACCATGGGCCCCAAAGGCCGTAACGTTGTTCTGGACCGCTCTTTCGGCGCTCCTACCGTTACTAAAGACGGTGTGTCCGTTGCCAAAGAAATCGAACTGAAAGACAAGTTCGAGAACATCGGTGCTCAACTGGTTAAAGAAGTTGCTTCCAAAACTTCCGACAACGCCGGTGACGGTACCACTACCGCTACTGTTCTGGCTCAAGCCATCGTTGAAGAAGGCCTGAAGTTTGTTGCCGCTGGCATCAACCCAATGGACCTGAAGCGCGGTATCGACAAGGCCGTTGGCGTTGTGGTTGATGAACTGCGTCAACTGTCCCGTCCTTGCACCACCAGCAAAGAAATTGCTCAGGTCGGTTCCATTTCCGCCAACAGCGACCACTCCATTGGTGAGATCATCGCCAATGCCATGGACAAAGTGGGCAAAGAAGGCGTGATTACCGTTGAAGACGGCAAATCCCTGGAAAACGAACTGGACGTGGTCGAAGGTATGCAGTTTGACCGCGGCTACCTGTCCCCTTACTTCATCAACAACGCTGACAAGCAAGTTGCTGTTCTGGACGATCCGTTTGTTCTGATTTTCGACAAGAAAATCTCCAACATCCGTGACCTGCTGCCCGTACTGGAGCAAGTTGCCAAGACCAGCCGTCCTTTGCTGATCGTTGCTGAAGACGTGGAAGGCGAAGCCCTGGCTACTCTGGTTGTGAACAACATCCGTGGCATTCTGAAGACTACCGCCGTTAAAGCTCCTGGCTTTGGCGATCGTCGCAAAGCCATGCTGGAAGACATCGCTATCCTGACTGGCGGTACCGTGATCTCCGAAGAAACCGGTATGTCCCTGGAAAAAGCGACTCTGGACGACCTGGGTCAGGCCAAGCGCATTGAAGTGGCCAAAGAAAACACCACGATCATCGACGGCGCTGGCAACGGCACCGACATCGAAGCTCGCGTGAAACAAATCCGCGTTCAGATCGACGAGTCCACTTCCGACTACGACCGTGAAAAACTGCAAGAGCGCGTGGCCAAGCTGGCTGGCGGTGTTGCCGTGATTCGCGTTGGTGCTGCCACCGAAGTCGAAATGAAAGAGAAGAAAGCCCGCGTTGAAGACGCCCTGCACGCTACTCGCGCAGCCGTCGAAGAAGGTATCGTTCCTGGCGGTGGCGTTGCTCTGATTCGTGCCCGCGCAGCTGTTGCCCAACTGAAAGGCGACAACACCGACCAAGACGCCGGTATCAAGCTGATCCTGCGTGCTATCGAAGCTCCTTTGCGCACCATCGTTTCCAACGCCGGCGAAGAAGCCAGCGTGGTTGTTAACCAAGTGGCCAGCGGCACCGGCACCTATGGTTACAACGCTGCTACTGGCGAATACGGTGACCTGGTCGAGCAAGGCGTTCTGGACCCAACCAAGGTGACTCGCACTGCCCTGCAAAACGCAGCTTCGATCGCCAGCCTGTTGCTGACCACCGAAGTGGCCGTGACCGAAATCGTGGAAGACAAACCTGCTCCAGCCATGCCTGACATGGGTGGCATGGGCGGCATGGGTGGTATGGGCGGCTTCTAAGCCACTTATCAGCACCCCGATCCGGGCGGAAATTGATCACTTCTGCCCTGATCGCCACGCTTTTAGTACAAAAACCGGATGGATTTTTCCATCCGGTTTTTTTTCGCCCAAGCAAACCCCTATAATCAGGGCACTTCAATCTGCAGCGTCCTTCATGTCAGACTCTCCATTCAAAAGCAAAGGCGGTGTTGGTCGCCTGTTCAATGCCCTGCGCTACTCCAGCCAGGGCCTGGCCGCTGCTCTGCGCCATGAGGCTGCCTTTCGCCAGGAACTGGCGCTGGCTGTCATCCTGACGCCACTGGCATTCTGGCTGGGGCAAACCCCGGCGGAGATTCTGGTCCTGCTGGGCACACTGGTTTTTGTGCTGGTGGTGGAGCTGCTGAACTCGGCCCTGGAGGCCCTGGCCGACACGATTACCCTGGAGCACCACCCCTTGATCGGGCGGGCCAAGGATCTGGCCAGTGCTGCCGTGCTGCTGTCCCTTATTTTTGCTGGTGCCGTCTGGCTCAGCTTTTTGTATAGCCGTTTACTTTCCTGATTCCCATGACATTCATAGAAAAACTGAACCGTGCCTGGACGGACAACCAATCCATGCTGATGGTGGGTCTGGACCCAGACCCTGCCCGCCTGCCTTTGGAGCTGGCCAGCAAACCCGGCGCGATTTATGAGTTCTGCAAAGCGATTGTGGACGTCACCGCCGACTACACCTGTGGCATCAAGCCACAGATTGCCTACTTTGCCGCTCAGGGTGCCGAGGATCAGTTGCAAGACCTGTGCGACTACATTCGCAGCCGCTACCCTCACCTGCCCATCGTTCTGGATGCCAAGCGTGGGGACGTGGGTTCGACAGCCGAGCAGTACGCACGCGAAGCCTTTGAGCGCTACCGCGCAGACGCCGTCACCGTCAGCCCCTACATGGGCTTTGACTCGGTAGAGCCGTACCTGGAGCACAAGGACAAGGGCGTGATCGTGCTGTGCCGCACCTCCAACCCTGGTGGCTCGGACCTGCAATTCATGGAGATGGCCGACGGTACCCCGTTGTACCTGCACGTAGCCAGCCTGGTGGCAGAGAAATGGAATACAAACGGCCAATGTGCTTTGGTGGTGGGCGCAACCTTCCCCGAGGAAATTGGCAAGGTACGTGCCCGTATTGGCGATATGCCTTTGCTGGTGCCCGGCATTGGCGCACAAGGTGGCGATGTGGTCGCCACCGTTGCTGCTGGTATGGACTCGCAAGGTAACGGCATGATGATCAACTCTTCGCGTGCCATTCTGTACGCCAGCCGAGGCGATGACTGGCGTGATGCGGCACAAGCTGCAGCGATTGCTACACGCAATGCGATTAATGATGCGCGAAACAAGCAGCGCTAATTGACTGCCCTTCCCCGGTTTGAAAACAGACCGGGGATACAGAGTCCAAGCTTGTAGCGACAGCGGCAGCGACAGCGACAGCGACAGCAATTAGTGTAGATACAAGAAAGCCCCACTCACTTGGATTCAAACCAAAGTGAGTGGGGCTTCTTATTTATTAAGCTATGACCGATAGGACCCGCTCAGGCTCAGTTGAGCCTTAAGCGTGGGAGCAGCTTCCCCCCTACTGAGTCACGAGGCCTAGGCCAGGGTCTGACCTGTATTTCAGGTAGCAGGGGCGGTGTCAATCAGACACTACTTCTGCCACAAGTCCAAACGCTAAACTAGGCCTGCGCCTCGACTCTGACACTGGTTCAAATTCTGGTTTGGCTTTGGCTTTTAACCCTAGTCAAGCCTGGTTCCGGTTGCGCCACTGCTTCAGCTCCGGGTTATCCGCTCCCAGCAAACTCTCCAGCGCCTGCTCGGTATGCTCGCCCAATTGTGGCGGAGCCATACGGTAGGACACCGGACTGTCAGAGAAGCGCATGGGGCTGGCCGTCATGCTGACCTTGCCGGCCTGGCTGTGGTCCAGCTCGATACGCATATTCCGGGCCTGAACCTGCGGGTGCGAGAACACGCCGTGCAGATCATTGATAGGTCCAGCTGGCACACCGATCTTATCCAGTGCTTCCAGCCAGTAAGCGCTAGGATGCTGTTGCATCGCGGCACTCAGGATCTGCTCCAGCTCATCCCTGTGCTTGACCCGCTGACTGTTAATGTTGAAACGCGAATCCTCAACAATTTCCGGGTGTCCAATTGCTTCGCAATAAGCCGCGAACTGACGGTTATTGCCGATAGCCACAATGATGTGGCCATCGGCCGTCGGGAACACCTGATAGGGCACCAGATTCTGATGGGCATTACCGGCTCGCTTCGGTGCCTGCCCACTGACCAGATAATTCATGTTCTGGTTCGCCAGCATGGCTACCTGACAGTCCAGCAAGGCAATGTCGATATGCTGCCCCAAACCACTGCGTGAGCGTTCAAACAAGGCGGCCAGAATGCTGCTGGTGGCATACATGCCCGTCATCAAGTCCGCGACGGCAACCCCCGCTTTCTGGGGACCACCGCCGGGCTTGTCATCACGCTCGCCCGTCAAGCTCATCATGCCGCCCATGGCCTGGATCATGAAGTCATAACCCGGACGCTCGGCATAAGGGCCTGTCTGGCCAAAGCCGGTAATCGAGCAATAAATCAGGCGAGGGTTAATCTCTTTCAAGCTGGCGTAGTCCAGGCCGTATTTAGCCAGCCCCCCCACCTTGAAGTTCTCCACCAGAATGTCGCATTCCCGTGCCATGGCACGCACCACATCCGCCCCTTCCTGGCTGGCAATATCCAGGCTGATCGACTGCTTGTTACGGTTGGCCGACAAGTAATAGGCCGCTTCCGCCGTATCTTCCTTTTCAGGTGTCTGCAAAAAGGGCGGGCCCCAGGCGCGGGTATCATCGCCGGTTTCGGGTCGCTCTATCTTGTAGACATTGGCCCCCAGGTCGGCCAGGTTCTGTGTGCACCATGGGCCAGCCAGAATGCGTGTCAGATCCAGAACCCGGATACCATCCAAAGGGGCAGGACGCGTCGCCTGCGAGGCGTGCTGATCGCTCACGTTACAGTGCTCCATTCAAAAACAATTAGTCCAGCGTGATATTGGCTTGCTTGATCAGGCTGCCCAATTTCTCGTCTTCCTGACGCAGGAACTCGGCGTACTCGGCAGGGGTGGAGGAAATGATGTCCACGCCCTGACGACGGAAGGTTTCAACAAACTCGCTGTTCTCGCTGACGGTTTTCATGGCCTGGCTCAGGCGATCAATAATTTCAGTAGGCGTGCCGCTGCTGACGTGGAAACCAAACCAGGCTGTCACGTTATAGCCCTGGTTCAGGCCCAACTCTGCAAAGGTTGGAACCTCTGGCAACAAGGAGGAACGCTCCGGACCGGACACAGCCAGGGGACGCACAGTATTGGCGTTGATGTGCGTAATTGCGGTGCCCATGCTGTCGAACATGAAGGAGATGTGGCCACCCAGCAGATCAGTCATGGCAGGTGCGCTGCCACGGTAAGGAGCGTGGATGACGTCGATATTGGCCATCGTGGTAAAGGCGGCGGCCGACAGGTGCGAGGACGAACCATTACCAAAGGAAGCGTAAGTCAGATCATCGGGCTTGGCGCGAGCATGGCTGATCAACTCTTCGCCCGTATTGAACGGGCTTTGCTTGGCGTTCACCACCAGCACGTTCTGCCCTTCCGCCACCAGAGAAACAGCAGCCAGATCCTGCGCCGGATCGTAAGGCAGTTTCTTGTAAAGGTGGTTGTTCACCACGGCCTGACCAACCGCGGCCAGCAAGACGGTATAGCCATCGGGGGCAGATTTCGCGACGAAGTCCGTAGCGATAATGCCGCTGGCGCCGGGCTTGTTTTCCACAATGATGATCTGGCCCAGATCCTTGGACAGTTGCTGCGCGACACCTCGGGCAATCACGTCAGTCACACCGCCCGGCGTAAAGGGCACAACCAGACGGATAGGCTTGTCCGGATACGCGGCTTGCGCGCCCAAGGAACAAAACAACAAACCCATTCCGGCCAGCAGAGGAGCCACTTTACGGGCTAGAATTTTTTTCATGAATCACTCCAAACTTATTTTGTCCGATAATCGAACTTGATTATTAAATTGCTAAGTCTTGTTTTTTTTACAATTTATCATCGATAATTCTTGTTAATCCCATCGAGTTCGCTAATCGAACAAAACTAGACCTTGCCACTTACTGAGCAATGACGACGAATAAAGAGACAAGCCCTACCGCCAGCAGCTACAAAGGCGATCCGGACTACATGCAATCGCTAGCCCGTGGTTTGCAGGTGATTACGGCTTTTTCAGACAGAAGGCGGCCATTGCGGGCCGCAGAAATTGCCCTGAAAACGGGTCTGGCACGGGCGGTGGTGCAGCGCTGCCTCTACACGCTGCAAGCCCTGGGCTATGCAGAGCAGGAAGGTCCGTTCTGGAAGCTGCGTCCGGCGATTTTGCAGCTGGGCCATGCCTACTTTTCTTCGACCTCCATTGTCAGTCTGGCCCAGCCCATACTGGACGACCTGAGTGACCGCGTCGGTGAAACCTGTGCACTGGCCTTGCTGGATGGAGACGAAATTCTGTATCTGGCACGCGCCCAACGACAGCGTGTACTGACTGTGTCTTTGGGCCTGGGTAGCCGCCTGCCTGCTCACTGCACCTCTATCGGGCGAATGATGCTGTCGCAGTTGCCGCAAAGCAGGCTGGATGCCTACCTGGAGCTGGCTCCCTTCAAGATCATGACGCAATACACCGCCCATACTCGCGAGGCTTTGCTGCGCGAATTGAAGGAGGTACAGGCAAAGGATTATTCCTTGATCAAGGAAGAACTGGAACTGGGTCTAACGGCAATTGGCGTACCCGTGCGCAGTGCCAGCGGGCGCGTTGTGGCCGGGATGAGCATCAGCATCAAGGACTGGCAGGATACGGAAGAGAAACTGATCCAGCGCTGCCTGCCCGAACTACGTTCGAGCGCCAGGCAGCTGGGTTTGATGTTGCCGGCCTGAGCAATCAGGCGGGATTGAGCATGGTCAGCGCACTGGCCAAGGCGTATTCCACGGCCTGCTGACGGATTTGGGCCCGGTCTCCATCAAAGATACGAGCAGAGGCGCGGGTCACAATGCCATCACCCCGGCGCTGTGCAAAACCGAAGCACACCAGGCCAACCGGCTTGCCCGCCGTGGCTCCATCCGGACCGGCAATGCCGGTCGTGGAAATAGCCAGTTCCGCATCTGCAGTGGCTTCCAGCGCACCCGCCGCCATTTCCATGGCGGTTTCCTCGCTGACCGCGCCAAAACGATCCAGGGTGTCCTGGTTCACGCCCAGTTCCTGAACCTTGGCCTTATTGCTGTAAGTGACCAGACCGCGCTCGAACCAGGCGCTGGAGCCGGGCAGGTCCGTCAGGGCAGCAGCCAGCAGGCCACCGGTACATGACTCGGCGCAGGCCACCATCCAGCCGCGATCTTTAAGGGCTCGCCCCAGGGCCAGGGCGGCATTGCCGTGCTCGTAATCGCTCATGAGAAAACTCCAAAACGTACCAAGACAGCCATCAGCAACAAGGTATAGCCTGCCGCCAGGAGATCGTCCCACATAACGCCAAAACCATTATGCAGACGACGATCAAAATAGCGGATTGGCGGTGGTTTGAGAATATCAAAGAAACGAAATAAAACGAATGCGATGCCCTGTGCAAGCCAGGTCTGCGGAATCAGCCACAGCACCAGCCAAAAGGCGACCATCTCATCCCAATTCATGCCGCTGTGATCGGACACGCCCAGGTCGTAGCCCGTGCGGTGGCAAGCCCAGCAGCCAATGAAAAAGGTAAGTGGCAAGAAAATGGCCATTTGCGTGTCGGTCAGCACATGCAGACCCAAGACCCACAAGACCCAAGCCAGCACCGTGCCCCAGGTACCCGGCCCCGGACGCAATACGCCGGTACCGCCGCCAAAGGCAATCAGGCGCCAAGGCTTTTTCACCACCCAATCCAGGGTAGGACGTTGAATGGGATTCAAGGAAGGATCAGGAAATGTGCTCATGACACAGACTCAGCCACCAAAATGATCGAAACCGCCCTGGGCAGGGGCAGGATGCAGACCCTGTTGATCACGCACGTACACCCCGCTACCAGCGTGCATGGAGCCAATACGGCTAAGCTGCACGCCTTCGCGCTGGGCCAGCGCCATGATGGACTCCCGTTGTTGGGGAGCCCCCGTAAAACACAATTGAAAAACGTCACCACCAACCAGAACCGCTTCGCGTTGCAGCTCGGCAGGCAAACCCTTTAAGGAAAGATCCAGCGGCAAGGCGTCCCAATCCAGATGGGCGGCACATTGGCTGGCTTTGGCGATATGACCCAGGTCTTGAACCAGGCCATCAGACACATCAATGGCAGCATGAGCCAAACCTGCCAGGGCATGGCCCAGGCGGTAAGGCGGCCAGGGTTGTTCCAAGGCTGGTCGGCTGGCAGCCAGACGATCCGGGTCCGCAGCCAGTCGACCTTGCAAGAGGCGCAAGGCAATGTCTGCCGCCCCCAACGTCCCCGTCAACCAGATGTCGTCACCAGCTTGAGCCGCACTGCGTTGCAAGGCCTGTCCCACCGGGACTTCACCCAGCACCGTAATGCTGATGACCACCCCTTGCTTGCTGCGCGTGGTATCGCCACCGATCAAGGGGCATTGCGCCTGATCGGCCAGTTCAAACAAACCTTTGGAGAATGCGGCCAGCCACTCGGGCCGGACTTCGGGCATGGACAAAGCCAGGAGGCAGGCTCGTGGCTTGGCTCCCATGGCGCCCAGGTCCGACAGGTTCACGGCCAGCGCCTTGTGCCCCAAGAGAAAGGGGTCCACATCGGGAAAGAAATGTTGCCCTTCGATCAATAGATCCACGCTGCTGGCCAGTTGCCAGCCGGGTGTTGGAGTAAAAAGGGCGCAGTCGTCGCCCACTCCCAAATAGCCTTCGGGAGCGGGACGATTGAAATACTGCTGGATAAGACCGAACTCGTTCAGCACGGCACGCCCCGTTTTAGCGGCGGGCCTGCTTGGCAACTTCAGGTGCGCGTACGTCGGCGGCCAGTTTGTCCAGCACGCCGTTCACGAATTTGAAACCGTCGGTACCGCCAAAGGACTTGGCCAGTTCAACGGCTTCGTTAATGGCAACACGGTAAGGCACTTCAACGTGATGCACCAGTTCGTAGCTGCCAATCAGCAAGATGCCGTGTTCGATGGGAGAGAGCTCTTCCAAAGGACGATCCACATACGGCAAAAAGCGTTCGCGCAGCACAGGGGCTTCGCGCATGACGCCGAACAGCAAGGTTTTGAACCAGGCTGCGTCGGCTTCGCCAAACTCCTCGTCGCCCCGGATATGGGCGTCGATGGAGGTGGCTTCCTGCAGGCCATCAGCACCTCGCAACAGCCAGGAGTAGATGCCCTGCAGGGCAAATTCGCGCGAGCGGCGGCGCGCGGATCGTCCGTTGGCCTTGCTGGCCAGGACTTTATTTGTCGTCGTCAAGATCTTCGTCCTCGTAATCTTCGTCCTCATCGTCGTCCAGCTCGGGTTCGAGGACGGCGATAAGATTGCCCAGCTCGACCGCTGTACGGGCGCAATCGCGACCTTTTTCAGCAGCACGAATCTCGGCTTGTTCATCTGTGTTGGTGGTCAGTACACCGTTGGCAACAGGAATACCGGTTGCCAGGGAGACTTGAGTAATGGCCGAAGCGCTTTCATTGCTGACCACTTCAAAGTGGTAGGTGTCACCGCGGATAACAGCACCCAGAGCGATCAGGGCATCAAATTCGCCGGTTTCAGCCATCTGGCCCAGGGTGATGCCCAGTTCCAGCGCGCCGGGGACGGACAGAACGGTCACGTCGCGCTCGTCTACACCCAAAGCTTCCAGCTCTTTCAAGCAGGCTTCCAACTCGGTCAGACCGATGGATTCATTAAAACGCGCACGCACAATACCAATGTGCAGACCTTCCCCATTCAGGTCAGGGGTAACAATGTAAGGATTCATGTTGGAAGCTCCGCTTAGGATTGAGAGTCTGGTTCGCTATGGTAACCCGTCACGGTCAATGCAAACCCGGCCATGCTTGGCATTTTACGTGGTCGCGACATCAAACGGGCTTTACCAACATTGAGGTCACGCAAAATTTGTGCACCAATCCCGTAGGTGCGCAGATCGTTGCGGCTAGGGCGACCGCGTGGCGCCTGGGCCGGGCTGTCTGCAGCCCAAGCCTGAATCTGCTCGAAACTCTCTTCTTCGGAGCTCTGGCAGTTCATCAGCAAGACAACACCGCTGTCGGATTTGGCCACGGTACGCAACGCAGTGGGCAGGGTCCAACTGTGGCCCACATCCCCCTCGATCAGAACATCCAGCACGGTAGTCGGTTCATGTACACGCACCAGGGTTTCCACTTCCGGGCTGATTTCACCGTGCACCAGTGCCAGATGCAAGCCACCGGAAGACAGATCGCGGTAAGCGTGGCATTCAAATTCGCCATAAGGAGTCTTGACGGACTTCTTGTGCAAACGCTCGATCATGGACTCGTGTTCGCTGCGGTACTGGATCAGGTCCGCAATAGTGCCAACCTTGATGCCGTGTTCGCGGGCGAACACCAACAAATCGGGCAAACGCGCCATGGTGCCGTCAGGATTGAGCACTTCACAAATGACAGCAGCCGGGGTCAAGCCTGCCATCGCCGTCAAATCGCAGCCCGCTTCGGTGTGACCGGCACGCACCAGCACACCACCTTTGGCCGCCTTCAAGGGAAAAATGTGACCAGGCTGCACCAGATCAATGGGACGTGCATCACGGGCCACGGCCGCTTGCACAGTACGGGCGCGGTCAGCAGCGGAAATGCCGGTCTCCACGCCTTCAGCCGCTTCAATCGACACCGTGAAGTTGGTGCCAAAGCGTGTACCGTTGCGGGTGGCCATCAAAGGCAGGTCCAGCTGACGGCAGCGCTCTTCGGTCAGCGTCAGGCAAACCAGACCGCGGCCATGCGTCACCATGAAGTTGATCGCCTCGGCATTTACGAATTCGGCGGCCATGACCAGATCGCCTTCGTTTTCGCGGTCCTCTTCGTCAACCAGAATAACCATGCGACCGGCGCGCAGCTCTTCGACAATCTCTGGAACGGGAGCGATTGGACTGGCGCCCAGTTGACCAGCGTCGGACTGAATTTCTTGATTCATCGTGCTCTTTGCTCAGACAGATAATAATTAAGGCCATTTTACGACACCCAAGGCCCGGCGGGCAGCTTCATTAGTCGGTACACTTGAAGACCGTGCCAAACCGCTCCAAACCCCTATGACCGAACCCATTTTGCCTGCTCTGGACGAAAAGCGTCGCCGTATCCAATCCATTGAAACGGGTTTTGGCCTGTTGAAAGTGCTGGTAGATAGCGGACAACCCATGATGTTGCGAGATCTGGCCACGCAAGCTGGGATGAGTTCGGCCAAAGCCCACCCGTATCTGGTCAGTTTTACCAACGTAGGACTGGTGCAGCAGGCTCCGGCTACCGGCCTGTACGAGCTGGGGCCGTTTGCCTTGCAGATGGGTTTGGTCAGCTTGCAAAGCCAGAACCCGGTGAAGATTGCCCTGCCCCTGGTTCAAGCCTGGGCCTCGCGCATCGGGCACACCCTGGGCTTGGCGGTGCTGGGCTCACACGGACCCACCATGGTTCATATCAGCGAGGCCAGCTACCCGGTCCATGTGAACATGCGCTGCGGCACGGTCATGTCCATGCTGCACACGGCCACCGGCCACGTCTTTGCCGCCTGGCTGCCCCCTGAAGTGGCGCGCCACTACATTGAGCGCGAGGCAGGTGACAGCGCGGTTGTCACCAGTATCAGTCCGCTGCGCCCCAGCCCCAAAGAACTGGCTGCCATGCTGGAGAAAATCCGTGAACAAGGTGTGGCACAGGCACTGGGCAACCCCTTGCCCGGTATTGATGCCCTGTCCGTCCCCGTATTTGATCACTCCGGCCAGATTGTGCTGGCCCTGACCAGTCTGGGCCCCAGTACGCTGTTTGATGCCAGTATCAACAGCCCCATCCTGGCTCAGTTGCGACAGTGCGCCAACAGCATTTCACACCAGTTGGGCTGGCGCGAGCCACTAGGTACTCCCCCTTTATAAAACTTGACATGACTACACACACTTATACGGGTGTCGACACTTCAAGTTTGGCTGGTTTACATGCAAAATAATCGTTTTATCCGCCCACCTGTTGTGGGTGATTTCTCGAGTGCGATGCTGTGCTAGAACAAGAACTGAAATTTTTTGTACCCGAGAGTGCCCGTCCCGGTTTATTGACCGCCTTTGACGCCGTACGCACGGGTAGCATTACCTTAAATGCCATTTACTTTGATACGCCCGAACGCGATTTGGCGCGCTCGAGTATCGCCTTGCGTCTGCGCAAGGAAGGCGAGCAATGGGTTCAGACCGTCAAACTGCCCGGTCCTGATACCCTGTCCCGCATTGAAATCAATCACCCCCGTCCCGGCCCGGAACTGGACCTGAGCCTGTATCAGGACACACCCGCCCACACTGCGCTGGCTCGTTACGCGGATCAAATCCAAGCCCGTTATCAAACCCGCATCCAGCGCGAGCTGGCCCTGATCAAGCAAGGCCAGTCTGAACTGGAGCTAGCCTACGATGTGGGCCATATCGAATCCAATGGTTTGAAGCTGCTGGTCAACGAGCTGGAAATTGAGCTGATCAAGGGCGAGAGCCTGACCATGTTTGAGGTTGGCCAGCGCTGGCTGTACAAACATGGCCTGATTCTGGAGATGCGCAGCAAGTCCGAGCGTGGTGATGCCCTGGCCAGTCTGGCGGACCGCCGCCGGGCCAAATCGGAAAGTCTGGATCTGACGCCCGAACAGGTAGCTGCGGCCTTGACCCGCAAAGCCTACGACCTGCCCAAACCGCATTTTGTTGACACCGAAGATCTGGAACAGTTTTATAGCCTGAGTGCCACCATGAGCCTGGAACAGGTCATTCGCAATGCCGCCTTGCTGGCCGGCGTGGATGGCATACGTCCGGACTCTTCCCGTCAGGCCGACTATCTGGCCTTGATGCGCGTGGGTCTGCGCCGTCTGCGCTCCTGCCGCAAGCTGTTCAAAATGTGGCTATCGGCTAGCGAAGGGTATGCCAATACGCGTCTGACACATTATTTTGGTCTGTTTGGTCAGGCACGCGACCATGACCTGGTACACCTGGAAATCACCCCCTTGCTGCTGCAGGCGGGAATGCCCGGCCCCGCACCTGAGCCTACTCCCGCCCATCTGGAGCACGACCCGGTCCAACTGGCCAGTGCAGCCGAGTTTCAGTCCCTGCTGTTAAGTAATCTGCAGAGCCTGATTTGCGGCCCTACGCTGGAACTGAACGGTGTACCTCAGCCCGAACATTTGATCGAAGCCCGTATCAGCCGCTGGTTCCAGACAATTCAACTACGCAGCCAACGCTTTGCGCAGATCAGCCAGGACAAGCAGCATCGTTTGCGCAACCGTATCAAGAGCCTGCGTTACTGCCTGGAGTTTTTACCCAGCGCAGCCGACAAGCAAGGGCTGCACAAAGTGCTGCGCGAATGTCAGGCCTTGATTGGTGCAGTCACCGACGTGGACGTGGCACTGGATTGGTATGCCCAACATGCGGCCAACCCCGAGCAAGCGCAGTTTGCGCGGGACTGGCTGACGCATGCCCGCCAAGGTCGTGCCGCCCATGCACAGCATGCGCTCAATGCCTTGGATCAGCATCAGCCGCAAACAGAGCTTCTGCGACGCTGAACGCCAAAAGTACTGAAAAGCCCACTGTGCACTGAGCCTTTGCTTGCCACTACGTAGCGCTCTTTTCCTGGAAGGCCCAGGAATAAAAAAACGGCGATGCCTGTAAAGACATCGCCGCTTTTTTGACAGCCAAACTTGGATTTAAGCGGTCATGCCCAACAAGGCCGACGCAAACTCACGGGCCACAAAGGCCTGCAGATCCTGCATGCCCTCGCCCACGCCAATCCAGTAAACCGGAATAGGACGTACGCCTTGCGCACAGGCAGCAACGGCAGCCAGCGTACCGCCTTTGGCCGTGCCGTCCAGCTTGGTCACAACCAGGCCAGTCAGACCCAAGGCTGCATCAAAGGCACGGATCTGCGAAATGGCGTTCTGGCCGGTATTGCCGTCCACAACCAAGAGAATTTCATGAGGAGCCTGACCATCGGCCTTGCCGATGACGCGCTTGATCTTCTTGAGCTCTTCCATCAGGTGAAGCTGGGTTGGCAAGCGGCCGGCGGTATCCACCATGACCACGCCCATATCGCGGGCACGCCCTGCATGCACAGCATCAAACGCCACCGCGGCGGGGTCACCACCGTCCTGAGCAATAACACTGACGTTATTGCGGGTGCCCCACTCAATCAGTTGTTCACGAGCGGCGGCACGGAAGGTATCACCGGCGGCCAACAAGACTTTTGCGCCCTGCTCCTGGAAGGTGTGGGCCAACTTACCGATAGACGTGGTTTTACCTGCACCATTCACCCCGGCAATCATGACTACCAGTGGTTTGCTCGATTCCAGAGGAAAGGATTTCTCCAGGGGCTTCAAATGATCGGTCAGGATGTCGCACAGGGCTTGTTTGACTTGGGCTGCATCGCTGATTTTTTCCTTGCGAACACGAGCACGCAAGGCGGTAATCAGTTTCTCGGTAGCCTCAACACCCGCGTCTGCCATCAGCAAAGCGTCTTCCAGTTCCTCGAACAGCGTTTCATCAACCTTGGCACCGACGAACAGGCTGCTCAAGCTCTGACCGGTACGCGACAAGCCCTGTTTCAAGCGTGCCATCCAGGAAGTTTTCACCACAGGTGCGGCGGCTTCTGGCTCTGGCGTCGGGGCAGGTGCTGGGTCAGGCTGTGGCGCAGGAACTGGAACAATCTCTGGCTCCGGTTCAGGAGTCGGCTGTATCTCAGGTTCCGGTTGCGGTACCGGCTCGGGAATCGGCTGCACCTCGGGTTCAGGCACTGGCTCGACCTCGGGCTCCGGAGCACGGCTTGGCTCCGGCACAGGCTGCACCTCCGGCTCGGGAATACGAACGGGTTCAGGTACGGGCTGCACTTGCGGCTCGTGGATACGGGCAGGCTCTGGGGTCGGGACACTGGCCGGGGCGGGTTGTGGCACCTCTGGCTGCGTGGGCGTAGACTCGGAAGCAGCGCGATGTTCAGCCTGGCTGGCTGCCTGGCTATCCAAAGCCACAGCAGGCGAGGCCACCGGCGTTTGAACCGGCGTGCTTTGCTCCTGCGATACAGCGGGGGATGCATCTGCCGCGTCAGCCTGGGGCTGAGACGGGGCAGGAGAAAGCGGCTCGGTCAGCTCCGTTTGAGTGACTTGTGGCTCTGGCTTGGCCTTCTTTCTTTTAAAAAAACTGAACATACGATTTACACTAGAAAATTCTGTTGAATGACCACATTATCCGATCAAAGCGCTAATGAGAAAACATGCTGTCCGTATTGTAGGTGGTGATTACCGCCGCACACCGATTTCAGTCGTCGATGCACCCGGTCTGCGGCCCACCCCGGATCGTGTGCGCGAAACGCTGTTTAACTGGCTTAACCACTTCTGGGGCGGTCAATTCAGCAACAAGAACGTGCTGGATCTGTTTGCCGGTAGCGGAGCCCTGGGCTTTGAAGCGGCCTCGCGCGGTGTCGCCTTTGTACAAATGGTGGAACGCCACGGACCCGCTGTCAGCAATTTGCGCAGCCTGCGTACCAAACTCAAGGCAGACCACGTCCGTATCCATGCGGGCGACGCCCTCCATATTCTGGAGCGCAGCCAGATGCGCTACGATCTGGTCTTCATAGACCCGCCCTTTGCGCAGGACTGGATGGAACGTCTCTGGCCCTTGCTGCCCAATGTGCTGGCACCGGACGCACTGGTTTACATTGAGTCCGAAACCCCTATACAAGCCCCAGATCAATACGGGATACTACGACAGGATAAGGCAGGGCAGGTACATTATCATTTGTTGCGATTTGCTGCGATGCAAAAAACAGTCAATAATGCCGAATTTTCCGGGACGCCTGCACCGCTCCCCCCGGACTCCGACCTGCCAACTTGAACCACTTACGCGGATGCACCATGATCACAGCTGTTTACCCCGGCACCTTCGACCCCCTGACACGAGGCCATGAAGACTTGGTCCGGCGAGCCGCCAACCTTTTCGATCACGTTGTGGTCGGTGTGGCCTCCAGCCAGAACAAGCGCCCTTTCTTCACCGTTGAAGAGCGTGTTGAGATCGCCTCCGAAGTGCTCAGCCACTATCCAAACGTGGAAGTGAAAAGCTTTTCCGGCCTGCTCAAGGACTTTGTACGCGAACAAAATGGTCGCGTTATCGTACGTGGCCTGCGCGCCGTGTCCGATTTTGAGTACGAATTTCAAATGGCGGGCATGAACCGTCACCTGCTGCCCGAAGTCGAGACCATGTTCATGACTCCTTCGGATCAGTACCAGTTCATCTCCGGCACCATCGTGCGCGAAATTGCCATTTTGGGCGGTGATGTAGGCAAATTTGTGTTCCCGTCCGTGGAGCGTTGGCTACAAACCAAAGCCAAGGAACGCAATCAGCAAACGGTTTCAGCCACCTGAACTCGCCCTGCGCAGCGGTCCGTACTACACTGTAGGGTGACCGACTGGTCAAATCCAAGGACCACGCTTATCAGGACACTGCGCTATGGCACTGCACATTACTGAAGAATGCATTAACTGCGACGTTTGTGAGCCGCAGTGCCCTAACCTGGCTATTTACATGGGCGAGGAGATCTACGAGATCAATCCCAACCTGTGTACAGAATGCGTCGGCCACTTTGATGAGCCGCAGTGTGTGGTAGTGTGCCCGGTCGAATGTATCGAGGTTCACCCCCAGCACCAGGAAAGCCAGGAAACGCTGCTTGCCCGCTATCACCGGCTACAGTCCGAACCTACGACATAAATAGAATAAAAAAAGCCCTGCCATGAGCAGGGCTTGTTCTATAGGGATCACCGCGCAGACAGCTTACTCAGCCTGGGGCAAACGCTTTAACAGACGCAGCGACTGGCCTGTATAGCGGCTGAACCACTGGGCAGGCAAATCCCCTTCGTCTACCAATTGCACGGATTGCCCATTTTCCTGCCACAGGGAAAAGGAATCCGGATCGTCTTCAATAACATCCACTTCAATATCCAGGCGCAACATACCGGGAGCGCGCAACACCAGCTGGCCAAAACGCAGTTCCATACTGAGCTCGGCCAAAGCAAGCAGCGCATCGGCGGCCAGAACCTGCCCCTGATCGTTCCCCAGCACCCATCGCCCCTTGCAGGCCAGTGCCTTGCCGTCACTAAGGGACGGGCCGCCTTGCAACAGGCAAACCGTCTGGTCAGGCGAACTTAACGCTGAACTGGTGCTCATGGCTTGAACCACTGCTTCATGGCTTCGCCCACGGTTTGTGGAACCTTGGCCCCCAACTCTTCCTTGATGATCTGCTTCACCTCGGACTTCACATCGGGGGTGGACTCTGCTTTAGCTTCTGAAGCTTGCTGGCTCAACAAATCCAGCAAACCGTCTTGCAGTGCCTTCTTGATGGAGTTGCTGGCAATGTCTTTCCACTGAATCTGGTAGGACAGCCCTGTCCAGGGGCCGGAGATATGGATAGGAATCAGCACATTGCGCAGGTCCTGGAAGGACTTGCGCTCTTCCACGGCCAGATTGTTGTGGTTCAGGCGAGCCTGCAAAGTCACATCTGCTTGCTGATTTACCAGGTCCAGCGTGGCGCCTTTAGCCGCTGTCACCGTCAGAATCGGGGTGGTGGCCCGTAAATTACGGAAAGTCGCTTGCCCTTTCTTGATATCCAGACTGCCCTGCAAACGGTTCAACACCGTGCGGCGCAAAGGATCGGACTGGGGCAGCAGCAAAGGAATCTGACCGCCAAAGGCATTGCGCACGGCTTCGTTGATATCGCGCACGCTCTGGTCCAGATCAACGCTGCGCCAGCTGCCGTCATGCAAATCGACCGTCAGGCCGCCTTCCAGAGCATTCAGACGCTCCTGGCTTGTGGCACCTTGAGCCTTCAGGTTCAGATCCACATTGCCCTTGCCTGCCAGGTAGTCATTGCCGAACGCATCCAGCAAGAGCGAACCGACCTGCATTTGCTGCAACTTCAGGCCCAATTCGAAGCGCTTGCCGGGCTCAACCTTGGCCTTGGCCTGAAGCTGACCTTCATACGCCTGCGCATTGAACTGCGACAAATTGATCAACTGGCCCTGGTTCTTGACCTGAGCTTTCACCTGATCCATCACCACACCCAGGCTGCGCAGCTTCTCGATTTCAAAACGCAGATCAAAGCTGAGCGTATCCAGCCAAGCGTAAGAGGAAGCTTCTTCAACCACTTCTTCGGCTGCGGGAGCCGCCTCTGCCTGCTCTGCCTTGGGCTGCTCGACCTGCTCAGCTTCCTCTGCGCCCGGCTCCTGCTCGGCAGCGGCTTCCGGCGCTTCAGCCTTTGGCTCCGGCTCCGGTGGGGTCACCACTTCGGGGGCTGTCACCCAGAAAATCGAACGCAGTTCGTCCAGGTCCAGCTTGTCTGCTTTGAGTACCGCGTTCAGCAACGGCCCTTTACCCTTATCTTGCAAGCTCACATCCAGACTGCCTTGAGCCTGCTCGGTGCTACTGCTTAACTGCGCACTGTATTCTTGTTTACCTTTGTTCAGGTCTGCCTGGCCCGTCAGCGGCATCTCGAAGCGACTACCTGCGTCGGCCTCGTCTTCCACGCGGATATTGGCTTGAATCTCCGGCAGACGCAGCCACTCATTCGATGGTTGCCACTGCATGGGGGAACTGGCCTTCAATTGCGCCACACGGCTGCCTTGCTTGATGGCACCGTCCAGCTTGGCCTGCTCAAATATCAATTCCTGGCTATTACCGGACAAGCCTTGCAACGTCAAACCCAAACCCAGGACCTTGGGGCCGCTGACTTTCAGGCTGGCAACGACAGGCGAGCCTTCAGCCTGGGCAGGCGATACCTGGATACGAGGCACATCCAGGGCCAGATCCAGATTCTGATCTTCATTTTTGCCACGAACACGCAGCGCCAGCTTCTCGAAAGACACCAGGTCGCTGACGCTGTCGATTTCCATCTTGGGCGTATTTAGCGTGGCATTCAGATCGCTGACCGGGTAAGCGCCCAACCACTGACCTTGCAATTGGGTATCCAGATTGGTGGCGCTGAACTGGCGTTGGGCCGACTTGTAGGCCACATTGCCCTTAAGTGTCAGGCTTTGTGCCTGCAGCTGGTCCAGATCACCGATAAAGCTCAAGTTCAGCTTTTGTGCGCCGTAAGATTTGGAAGCAGGGTCCAGACTCAGTTGCCCTTGCCCTTCCAGCACACCATCCGCCACGGGATAGTCCCCCGACAAGCGGCTCTTGAAAGCTACATCAAAAGGCTGACCAAAGGTCATGCGGCCCGTGTTCACTTCCAGCTGCAACAAACGGCCAATTACATTGCTGCGTTTGCTGAAGTAATGAATCTCACCACCCTTCAGGCTCAGACCTGCAATATCAATCTGGAAATCCGTTTCGCTGCCCGAGCGCTTGGCAATCAATTCAGGAACAGGCAAGGATTCGGGTGCAGGCTCGGCTGTCTGAGGCGCCTCGGCAGCTTGTGCTGCGGGCAACAAGGATACGCCCGAGCGGGCAAGGGGAAGGTGAGGGCCAGCCGGCGGGGCTTGCAGCAAGTCGTCAAAATTCAGCTTGCCTTCTTCATCGCGCACAATCCAGGCTTTGAAGCCGGTAACAGCAACGTGGTCCACTACCAGGCGGTTATTGATCAAAGGCCACAAGGCCACCGCAAACCGGGCGCTTTCCAAAGAAGCGAAAGGATCTTCCGAATTACGGTCAGACAGGGACAGCCCCTGCACGGACAGGCCAATGCGGGGAAATAAAGAAAGTTCGATATCACCGTCAATCTTGAGCGTACGCTGATACTTTTGCTGGACGATGTCAGCCAGCTTCTGCTTGTACGAATTGGGATTGAATGTCAGCAGGAAAATCGCCCCGCCTACCACCGTGACAATAGCTAAAACGACGAGGCTGAATAAGCCCCGCTTAAACCATACTTTCATGTAAGCCTCTAGGACCTCGGGGCAGGATGCAACACGCCATCTGCCCGGATACGAAATGCTAACCCATGTCGGGCCATTGCGAAGTAACGAAAATAAGAAATATCCACCCGCACTTTAAAAAGCAGAGCCTGTTGTCAGTAATTCGCCATTATTACCAAAAGAAATAAAGGCATAGTATTAATGTCTGCGCCCTTAGATGCTTTTCTCTACATACAGGGGTTATGCTTGCTTTGTCTTATATAAGCCACTTGATCATCAATTCCAGAATTAACCATGAAACTAGAGACTCTTGCCATTCATGCTGGCTACCAGCCAGATCCGACCACAAAAGCCGTTGCTGTTCCGATTTACCAGACCACTTCCTACGCTTTCGACAACACGCAACACGGCGCGGATCTGTTTGACCTGAAGGTGCCCGGCAATATTTACACCCGCATCATGAACCCCACCAATGCCGTGCTTGAAGAGCGTGTTGCAGCATTGGAAGGCGGGATTGCGGGATTGGCAGTAGCCTCTGGCATGGCAGCCATCACGTATGCTATCCAAACGATTGCAGAGGCCGGCGACAACATTGTGTCCGTCAGTAAACTGTACGGCGGCACCTACAACCTGTTCGCGCACTCCTTCCCGCGCCAGGGCATTACCGTCAAATTTGCCCAACCCAATGATATCGAAGCACTGGAAGCCCTGATCGACGACCGCACTCGTGCCGTGTTCTGCGAAACCATCGGCAACCCGGCTGGCAACATCATCGATATCCGTGCCCTGGCCGATGCCGCTCACCGTCATGGTGTACCCCTGATTGTAGACAATACCGTGGCCTCGCCTGCCCTGTGCCGTCCTATCGAGCACGGTGCCGACATTGTCGTGCACTCGCTGACCAAATACATGGGCGGTCACGGCACCACCATTGCGGGCATGGTCGTGGACTCCGGTAAGTTCCCCTGGGCCGAGCACAAAGATCGCTTTGCCATCC
This sequence comes from Alcaligenes faecalis, assembly GCF_005311025.1. GTDB lineage: Bacteria > Pseudomonadota > Gammaproteobacteria > Burkholderiales > Burkholderiaceae_B > Alcaligenes > Alcaligenes phenolicus. The sequence continues at coordinate 3,216,962 of NZ_CP031747.1, forward strand.
TGAATACGCCTGACCCGTCCTACCACGGCGTGGTCTATACCGAAGCCTTTGGCCCAGCCGCCTTCATCGGCCGCTGCCGCGTGGCTCCGCTGCGCAATACCGGCGCTGCCCTGGCCCCCTTGAGCGCTTTCCAGATCCTGCAAGGCATCGAAACCCTGCCTCTGCGCATGGAGCGTCATACAGAAAACGCCCTGAAAGTAGCCCAGTATCTGAACAAGCACCCACAAGTGTCCTGGGTGAAGTACGCCGGTTTGCCTGATCATCCGGATCATGAACTGGCCAAGCGCTATATGGGTGGCAAACCTGCGGCGATTTTGTCCTTTGGTATCAAAGGCGGCATTGAAGCCGGTACTCGCTTTATCGACGCGCTGAACCTGGTGCTGCGTCTGGTCAATATTGGTGATGCCAAATCCCTGGCTTGCCACCCTGCCAGCACAACTCACCGTCAGCTCAATGCCGAAGAACTGGCCGCCGTGGGCGTGAGCGAAGACATGGTGCGTCTGTCCATTGGTCTGGAACACATCGACGACATTCTGGCCGATCTGGAACAAGCTCTGGAAGCAGCGGCACGCGGCTAAGACCCAAAAACCTGTACAGGCCGGAATTGCTGTACAGGTTTTTCTGCATCAAGCAAAAAAGCCTGGAATCGGTATTGCACCGACTCCAGGCTTTTTTCATTCTTGGCAATACGGCCGTCAGACAGACCGTGTCACGGACGCAAGAGAATCAGGACTTGCGAAACAACTGCGTCAAACCACCCAGCAGGCTGCTGGCATCGGTAATGTGAGATGGGTCAAACTGACCATTGGGGCTGGCTTGATTGATCAAGGACGGCAGCATGATCTTCAGATTATCCAGCACGCTTTGCTGATTCAAACCCGACAGGTCCACCAATTGCTTGATGGCCGGTTGCCCCATCACGCCCAGCAAATCCTGCTGGCCGATTTCCTGATTGCTGCCCTGCGAAATCCAGGACGACACCACATCACCAAACCCGCCCGAGCGAAAACGCTCGATCAGGCCGCTCAAACCGCCTGGATAGTTGCTGATGACTTGAATCAGGGCGGGCAACAAAGCGCCCTGCTCTTTGGATTTGGAATCCGTAGCCGACAAGGCCGACACAACAGAATTAAGCAAACTCATTATTTTTCTCCCCAATGCACGGCCCCGCGCGTGGACAGGTGTTGATATCAGGCCTCATTATGCCGCGACAGGCCACCAGGCGGGGCGGATTAATTGTCAAGGTGGGTCAATAGATCACTGGCGGAAAGGCCCTATTGCCCTGGGCTGGGCCTACGCTACACTGGTTTCTCAATAGTCCGGCATCCCCCACAGACCGACTCCATGGAGACCCTGGAATGACGCAAGCTTCCTATACCGTCCTGTCCTCTGAAGAGACTGCTCGTGCTCTGCCCTATCCTGAACTGGTCGCCCAGCTAGGCAAGGCCATGGCCCAGTATGCTGCTGGCACTATCGTCGCCCCAACCCGTCAGGTTCTGGACTATCCCAAAACGGGGCAAATGCTGTCCATGCCAGCGGTCTCACACGATATAGGTGTTCATAAACTGGCTAATGTGATGCTGGACAACCAGCAGCAGGAACTGGGCAGTATCCAGGGCCTGGTCAGCGTCTACGATGCCCAGAACGGTTTGCCACTACTGATTCTGGATGCACCCACCCTATCCGAACGCCGTACTGCAGCAGTATCCATGCTGGGTATTCAAGCCCTGTGGCCCCAAGGGCCGGAGCACATCACTTTGCTGGGGTACGGACAACAGGCTGTCGCGCATTGCGATGCCATCATGACGCTGTACCCCAAAGCACGCGTCACCCTGACGGGCCGTAACCCAGACCGTGCACAGGCTGTGGCCACATCCTTGCAAGCCAGATTCGGGGACCGGGTCCAGGCCACCACGGCTGTTCCGGAAAAAACGGATGTACTGATCGCCCTGACCTCCAGCCTGACACCCGTGTATCACGAACCCGCACGCCTTGATCGCTTGCTGATTGGCTTGGGAGCCTTTCAACCAGATATGGCCGAGTTCGAGGCCCACACCTTGCTGGCCAGCCGTCTATATGCCGATGATGTCGCCGGCGCCCGCCAGGAAGCAGGCGACCTGATCCAGGCCGGCGTGGACTGGGAGCAAGTCCACAGCATTCACCAGGCGCTGCGTACCCCAGCCCCCAAAGACAAGCCCTTGTTCTTCAAATCAGTAGGCTCGGCTGCGTGGGATTTGGCAGCAGCACGTTGTGCCCTGCATCATTTAAACCAAGCCTAAATACTTAGGCTGTTAACTAGCTGACTTCACGCGCCAAAGCGCGCCCAGAGTGTTACTCTGGCGCGTACAATCCCTTACAGTCACTTACCGATCTCTTTTTGCCGCCCTACCCATGACTTCTACGCTCCCTCCCACCGAAGACGATCCGTATCAGATCCAGTCCAAGTTTGAAATTCTGCGTGTTTTACGGGCTATCGAAAAAGGGGGCCTGTTACTGCACATGGAAGCCAATCAGGGCAATGACCGGATTGTCACCACCATTCTGGATATTGATCTGGACAATAACGTGGTGGTGATTGATACCGCCAACAAAGAAGAAAAAACCCGCAATCTGCTGCAGTCCGAACACACCCATTTCGAGACCTCGCTGGACAAGATCAAGGTGACGTTTCAGGGTCCCACCCCAGAGGTCGTGTCCTACGAAGGTCAGCCAGCCTTGGCGATCCCGATCCCCGAATCCATTCGCCGCTTGCAGCGACGCGAGTTCTTCCGCGTCAACGTACCCATTAGCGAACCAGCCATGGTCATCTTGCGCTTGAATAACGAGTCCAAAAGCTTTCTGCTGCACGACATCAGTGGTGGCGGCTTGTCTTTGGTGGACGAATCGCAAACCCTGGCAGAGGTGATCGGCACGCATAAAACCGAATCCCTGCTGGAACTGCCGCAAGCCGGTTCTTTTGTTGTAGCGCTACAAGTAGCGCGTACGGAAACGCAGCAACTGCCTAATGGCAAACAGATTCAACGTTTGGGCTGTACCTTTATTGATCTTTCTGCCTCCACGCAGATGGCAATTCAACACTACATCGGCCGTCTGGAGCGCCAGCAGATCGCCAAACAGCGCGGTCACGGCTAATTCGATGCTTAGGGCATCCTCAAATCGCTGGGGGTGTCCACATCGCGCAAAATCCCCTCGTCCACCAAAGGCACAAACAAGGTCTGATCCTTGTTGGCCTGCAACAAGCCACGCGCGCCCTGCTCGTCTGCAAGCTCCAAAAGCTGCTGATGCCATTCCAATCCAAAGCCAACAGGGTTGCCGGGCTGGCCATTCAAAACGGGACGTACAATTCCGGCCCCATCCTGCACAGCCTGGGCCACCGCCGCTACGGTGCTTGGCCGCAACCAAGGCATATCCGCCAGCAGAACGACATAACCATAACGGGGACTGCAAGCGTGGATCCCGGCTTTCAGGCTGACACCCATACCGCGGATGGCCTCAGGTGCCTGAACAAATCTGACCGGCAAGCCACTCAGCTCCCGACGCAAAATCTGCTCATGGACATCACAAACAAGCAGCACTTCATCAAGCACGGACAAAGCCGTCTCACAGACGCGGCGCACCATCGTTCTGCCATCTTCAGTCTTGGCCAATAGCTTCAACTGCTGGCCCGACGGATCGAACCGCCTACCCAGGCCCGCCGCCAGAATAATGCCCGCCACTCCAGATACATGCTGCTGCCCTGCCATCCTGGCTCCTTTTGAACGATGTGGTGCCTCGTCGAAAATGCTTATTACTTCGCTCACTAGACTAATAGAAAGAAGCGTGGAGGAACAAGCTGGGTGAAAGAACATTGATTAGTGGATAAAAGAAGTCTCTGTGAAAACGCCATTCAGTCGGCCTGTTGATGTGTCCGGGCTGAGCACTTGCCGGTGCTACGCACCGGTACCCTAGTCAGAAGATAGCTACGGGCGCATCCTGAACTCGCGGGGTGGTTCGTCCCCCGGACGAACCACAAGCGTCCCGCTCAAACAGCAGGATGCTTGCACCCCTACGCTATCTCCTGCCCGCGGCAAGTACTCTGATCCGCCCCAACACATCAACAGGCCGACTGAACGGCTCACAATGGTTTTCTCTCTACCAAATCCTTGCTAATTCCTTGAAAAATAGGGCTTCTTTCCTTTCACCTCCTCTGCCAGTGCCGTTTGGGCTTTGAGTGAGGCCGGTGGATGGTTTTCTTGTGGGGCCCGGGTACGGCTTGGCGGGCGAGTCAGGGCTCTTGCCGCGGGCAGAGTGCTGGGGCGGGATGCAAGGGTCGTGCTGTTTGAGGAGCACGCTTGCGGTTTGTCCGGGGGACAAACCGCGCTCCGAGTTAAGTAGTCCGCCCCAACACCCGGTCCCGGGGCCTCGAGTGGCGACCTGCATAAAGCAGCTGGAACCATAAACATCCCCAAGCAGTCTCCGCAACAAAGACAAACGAAGCATTCATCCTCCCTAAACTCTCTATATAGTCATAAAGGCATAGCAGCCTCACCGACTTGGCCCTACACTAGCCCGGAACAGATATTCCTGAGCGAAATTACTATGCATGAAGACATCCTGATTAACGTCACTCCGTTTGAAACCCGTGTTGCCCTGGTCGAGCAAGGTGCTGTCCAGGAAATTCATATCGAGCGCAGCATCCAACGCGGTTATGTGGGGAACGTCTATCTGGGAAAGGTGGCACGGGTTTTGCCCGGCATGCAAAGTGCCTTCATTGATATTGGCCTGGAACGCGCGGCGTTTATCCATGTCGCGGACTTACGCCAGAATCGCACCGAGCGTAATCAGGGTAGTCCCACCACGCCGATTGAAAAGCTCTTGTACGAAGGTCAGTCTCTATTAGTACAAGTCATCAAGGATCCATTGGGTACCAAGGGTGCTCGTGTATCAACACAAATCAGTATTGCGGGCCGCATGTTGGTGTATCTGCCTTTTGATCCTCATATTGGCGTATCGCAACGGATTGGTTCGGATGCAGACCGGATCGAGCTGCGCGAGCGTGTCAGTCGTCTTATGCCCAAGGATGAGAAAGGCGGTTTCATCGTACGGACTCAGGCCGAATGCGCGACGGATGAAGAGATCAGTGCAGACCAGCAGTATCTGCGTACTTTGTGGACACGTATTCAGGAACGTATCCGCGAGCAAGGCGCCCCCTCTGTGCTTTATACGGACTTGAGCCTGGCGCAACGTGTTTTACGCGATATGGTGACGCCCAACACCCAATCCATCATCGTGGACTCACGCACCGTCGTGCAGGAGATGAAGGAGTGGGCACAGATTTACACGCCCTCGGTGCTTGAGCGCATCAGTCACCACAAAGGCAGTCGCGCTCTGTTTGATACAGCCCATGTGGATGAAGAAATCAATCGCGCCCTGTCGCGTCGGGTAGATTTGAAGTCCGGCGGCTATTTGATTATCGATCAGACCGAAGCCCTGACTACGGTGGATGTGAATACCGGCGGTTTCGTCGGTGGTCGCAACTTTGACGACACGATCTTCAAAACAAACCTGGAAGCAGCGATTGCCCTGGCCCGCCAGCTGCGTCTGCGCAATCTGGGTGGCATCATCATCCTGGACTTTATTGATATGGACGACCCTGCTCACCGGGAGTCTGTCTTGCAGGAGCTGCAAAAAGCGCTGGCCAAAGACCGCACTCGCGTGACGATCAATGGCTTTAGTCAATTAGGTCTGGTGGAAATGACGCGCAAACGTACGCGTGACTCTTTGGCGCACCAACTATGCGAGCCCTGCCCCACCTGCCAATCGCGAGGTTCCGTCCGCACGGCCCGCACCGTCTGCTATGAAATCTTGCGCGAGGTCCTGCGCGAAGCCAAACAATTCAATCCCAAAGAATTTCGTATTTTGGCGGCTCAAGAGGTCGTGGACCTGTTTCTGGAAGAAGAAAGCCAGCACCTGGCCGTGGCGGGCGACTTTATCGGCAAACCTATTTCTCTGGAAGTAGATCCACACTACTCCCAGGAACAGTACGACATTATTTTGCTGTAATTGGTCAGCATTGGGGTTGGCTGGGTAGCCAATCCCCTGCATTAGCTCTTGTACGGCAAGGTCTGCGGCCTGCTCGGACACGCTCCTACACACGCAAAGCTCAGACACAGATACAAGCAAACCAGCAAACATCTTCTGGCACGCGGCAACTAGCAGCAGAAAAACACGCCCCGGCTTATTCGCGGATCTGATGGCGGATGATATGAAAGCCCTCTGACTCCTGAGGTGCCACAAAGTAAGAGCTGAACAAATCAAACTGCGCTTCGGTCGTCTCAAAGGGATGCTCACCACTGGCATTACGGGCATGCAAACGTGCTTTGCACAGTTCATCTGCCACATCCAGATAATGCAGTTCATGAGCCACAGCCGATTTTTCAATCAGCTCCCGCGCCCAAGCGCGTGTTGCCAAGGTATTGGACGGAAAATCCAGCACTACAGACACTCCGGCCCGCAACAAAGCAGCAATATGCGGTGCCATGGCCGCCCGCAACTGCGCTGAACAGCGCGCGTAATCTTCCAAAGACGCAATTTGACCGGGGTATACGTTAGCCAGCCAGAAATCTTCGCTGATTAGCACGGTCTTGGGCTGCTCGGACAGCTTTTTAGCAAGGGTGGATTTACCCGCCGCAATCTTGCCGCAAATCAGATAAAGCATCGCTGCTGTCGAGGCTGTCTGTCTGACTGGGGGTGTAGAAGCAAGATCCATAATCATCTCTGTTCATTGAGAGGGACTGAAAACAATAAACCCGCCTGAAAAAGCGGGTCACGAGCAGGACAGTCTTGTCCTGCGATCAGGGCGCCTCATGTGCTGAGCGAGTTGCCCAGCACAAAGCTTGGACACTTACAGCGGCGCAACCGGTACAAAATCATCCTCGGGCAGCACTTCTTTTGGTGCATCGTCCGGGTTGCACACACCTGGAGCACGAATTGAAGTGAAGATCTCCTGAATCTCTCGCTTCACATCAGCGCGGTAAGCGTAAACCTTTGCGTCTACCCAACCCTTTTGCATCAGGGTCAGATCGATCAGGATACTTTTATCCCAGCCCGCCCCCGGTTCCAGTTCGTAGCGCAAAGTGCCGTAGCTGGCCTGACGCTCATCCATTTTGAAAACCGCTGCTTTGCCACACTCGGCCTGATGCTTGAACAAGGCACGCTGAATACCCACAAAGTCCGTATTGATGCGGCGCTCCGTCTTGAAGTAACTGGGACGACGCAAATCCTGTTCTCGCAGTTCCGCACCCTGCTTGGCACACCCTGCCAACACAGCCAGCCCGGCCAGCGCAAGAATGATTTTCTTCATGATGTTCCTTATCGTGCAGCCCCAGGCTGCTTATTCGTTGAACTGAAACTGCATTTGGTAGAAACCGGCGTACACACCGTTGCGGGCCAGCAATTCGTCGTGACGGCCCTGCTCAATAATCCGCCCTTCGTCCAGCACCAGGATTTGATCCGCATTTTGTACGGTAGACAGACGATGCGCAATCACCAAGGTACTGCGGCCCTTCATCAGGGTCTCCAGCGACATCTGAACCTGACGCTCGGACTCATTATCCAGAGCCGAGGTGGCCTCATCCAGAATCAGAATGGGAGCATTTTTAATCAAGGCACGGGCAATGGCCAGACGCTGACGCTGGCCACCAGACAGAGAGTTGGCGTTCTCGCCCACCATCGTATCCAGACCTTGTGGCAAGCCTTCCACGAACTCGCGCAGATTGGCTGCCTCCAGCGCTTCCCAGATACGCTCCGGCGTAACATCGGCTCCTGCACCATAGGCCACGTTTTGGCCAATCGTCGCCTCAAACAGCACCACGTCCTGGCTGACCAAAGAAATCTGGCTACGCAAGCTACGCAAGGTCAGCTCTTCGGAGGGAATGCCATCTACCCGCACTTGCCCACTGCTAGGAATCAAGAAACGCGGCAACATATTGGCCAGTGTGGTCTTGCCACTACCGGAACGGCCAACCAGGGCAATGGTCTGGCCGGGCTGCACCGCAAAACTGACCTCGGACAAGGTATCGCGATGCGCGTTGGGGAAACGATGTGACACCGAGTCGAACTCGATATGCCCATGCACAGGCTGCGTGAACTCTCGAGTCCCGGTATCGGGCTCAGGGTCCTGGTCAACCAGCTTGAAGACACTTTCCGCCGCCACCAGCATGCGCTGCATCGTGCCGGTGATATTGGTCAAACGCTTGATAGGGTCAAAAATCTGTCCCAGGGCAGCCATGAAAGCGGCAAAGCTACCGATAGTCAGCGTGCCGGTATTGGCCTGGTAAAGAGCGACAAAAATCACTCCGGCCACGGCAATCGACACAAACAACTGTGTGATGGGCGACAGAGCGGCATCCGCAGAAGCTGCACGCATGGCGAAGCGGCGCAGGCGCGCATTCACATACATGAAACGGGTGTTTTCGCGCTCGTAGCCATCAAACAGCTTGATGACACGTTGGGCATCGATAGCTTCACTGACCACACGAGTCAGCTCGGCATTCATGTTCACGGTATCGCGGTTGATGCGGCGCAGGCGACGCGACACCAGTTTGGCCACAAAGACCGAGGCGGGCATGACCAGAAACACGATCACGGTCAATTGCCAGGACATGTAAAGCAAAACACCCAACAAGGCGATCACGGTCAAGGTTTCACGCACTACGACGGTGACCACCTCGGTGGCCACACCAGTCATGGTGCCGGCATCAATCGTGAAGCGGTTCAGCAAACGGCCAGTATCCCCTTGCTTGAACTCCGAATCGGACAATCCCAGCAAGCGGGAGAACATGTCACCACGTAAAGTCAGCAACATTTTGTTGGCGATCCAGGCAAACAAATAAGAACTGCCGTAACTGGTCACGCCGCGCACAAACATCAGCCCGATCACCGCCAGCGGGATGGACCACATATAGTCCGGATTGGCACCCGTAAAGCCATCATCCAGCAAAGGCTTCATGATCACCGCCAGCACTGGCTGGGTAGCCGAGGAGATACTGACCAGGATCAGCGCCAGCACCGCCACCTTCCAATAAGGCAGCAAACGGCTATAAATGCGCTTCCAGAGATCGGATTTGACAGGATCGTGCCCAGCAGGCTTGATTTTGGTTTCTATGGCGTTGGACAACGAGGACACCCTATATACTATCTAATTGTGTTTATTCTAACGCTCATTGCCTGAGTCGAGCGCCTCCGCACTTGTTGGTTCTGCCTAGTTGTCCTGTTCATGTCTGATCCCTCTGCCCTTTATTTACGATTGCCTAATTGGCTAGGCGATGTATGCATGAGCCTGCCGTGTTTACAGGCTCTGTTGGATACCGGTTTGCCCGTCGTGGTTTGCGCCCGCCCCTGGGCCCGCGAACTGCTGTCGGCTTACCCCTTGCATGGCTTCATCCCCATGAGCAGCCACTGGCACCAGGATGCCAAGGCCATACGCCGTTATCGTCGCCAGCACGGCCATCGCCAAGCTTATGGCCTGCTGCTGCCCGATTCGCTGAGCAGTGCCCTCAGCTTCAAACTGGCAGGTCTGCCAGCCTGCGGTTACCGGGACGATGGCCGTAGCCTTTTATTACGATGGCCGTTAAATAAGCCGCAAAAGCAGTTGCATGCGGTGCAATCCTGGTTCTATATTGTTCAGCAGGCTTTGGCGCTGTGGAAATTGAACCCGGCGCCTGAACAAGCCCCAGCCACCCTGGATTTGACGCTCAGCCCCCTGCAACGGCAAGAAGGCGACAACAGTCTGCGCCAAGCCGCCCTGCGCCCCGGTGACTATATTCTGATCGCCCCTACCGCAACGGGACTGCACAAAGGCCGCGTCAAAGTCTGGCCGTATTTCGACCAACTGACCCGCCATCTGCAAGCCCAAGGCAAAACCGTCATTATGTGCCCCCCGCCCAACGAGCATGAGGCTGCCCTGCAAAATGCGCCCAGCGCACGTTGCCTGCCGCCCCTGCCTTTAGGAGCGTTTGCGCGGCTTTGCCAACAGGCGCAGTGGGTTATTTGCAATGACTCTGGCGTCTCCCATGTCGCGGCAGCCATCAAGGCCCAGCAGCTGACCTTATGTGGCGTCACCAACCCTGAAGACACCGGTCCCTGGTCGCCACGGGCGATTTGCCTGGGGCGCGATGGCCAATGGCCAACGCTGGACGAGGTGGTGCAAGTGCTGGAGTCAGAGCGGGAGCACCCATGAATGTATCGAGCATCCTGACCAGCCTGGTCATTCCGCTGAATTTGTTTGCCGCCCTACTACTTGTGGCGGTGCTGCTCTTTATCTTGCGCCTGCGCAAAACCGCCGCCGCTCTGGCCTTGGCCGGACTGCTCTGGACCGGCGCCTGGTCCCTGCCTGCCACCAGTCTGTATGCGGGCGGTTATCTGGAAAAAATGTATCCCTATCAGCCGGCTGAGCAGGTAACGCAAGCCGATGCCATTGTGGTTCTGGGCGGCCACACCGCTCAAAACCGCAGCAATTGGTTCTTGCCCCAAACAGCACAGAAAACATCGGCGCGGGTAGAACGAGCGGCCGATCTGTATAAAGCGGGCCGTGCACCTTACATTGTCTTGTCGGGAGCCGCGCTGGACGGCGGCATCAGTGAAGCCAAGGTCATGGCCAACACCCTGACTAATCTGGATGTGCCCGCCTCGGCCACACTGATGGAAAACGAAAGCCTGACCACCCAGCAAAATGGTGCATACACCGCCCAGCTACTGCAAGAAAAGCAGGCCAAGAAAGTCTTGTTGGTAACCTCTGCCCTGCACATGCCACGCGCCATGGCAATTTTCCGCAAGCAAGGGGTCGATGTCATTGCGGCTGGTGCCGCCCCACAGCTAACGGTTCCGAACAGCCCCGAGTTTTCCATGTGGAAACCCAATCTGATGGCCCTGCAATCCAGCCGCTCCATCATCAAGGAATATGTCGGGATTCTGGTGTACTGGTCCCGAGGCTGGGCATGATTTGCCGTTCTGAATGTGGGGCCTGCTGTATCGCCCCCTCTATCTCCAGTCCTATCCCCGGCATGCCCCACGGCAAGCCTGCGGGTGTGCCCTGTATTCAGCTGGACGAACAGCTACGTTGTCGGATTTTTGGCCAACCCGAACGCCCTGCCTGTTGCTCGGGCTTGCAAGCCTCGCCGGAAATGTGTGGAGAAAAGCGGGAAGATGCCTTGATCTGGCTGACGGAGCTGGAAACACTCACTGCTCCGTCCCTCAACAACTAAGCATAAAAAAAGCGTTCTGAAATACACTCAGAACGCTTTTTACTACAGGCTTGGCCTGCATCTGACTTTATAGCGCCCGCGCCTTCAAATAGGCCTGATAGGTATCCACCGAAAAACGCTGCGCATCAAAACGGTTTTCTGCGCGCTGCCTGGCACGCTTGCCCACGGTATGCAAGCAGTACTTCTGACATAACATGTCTCGGACATGCGCCTCAATGGCTGCCACGTCTCCACAAGGCACCACCCAACCCTCATGCAAATGCTCGATGCTTTCCGGTAGACCACCCGCATTGGAGATCAAGACGGGCAGCCCCAAAGCCAAGGATTCGTAGCACGCGTACGAGGCCGACTCTTTGTATGAAAGCACAAACCCCACATCACAGGCAGCCAGGATCGACCGCACATCCTTAACCAAGCCGGGGAAAACCAATTGTTCGGCACAGCCCAAAGCCTCCACTTGCTCCCGAACAGCCTGCGCAGGTGGATCACCTGCTACCACAATCCGAACGCGCTGCTTGAGTTCCGGCTCCAGACGGGACACTGCTTCAACCAGCAGCAACCAACCTTTTTCCAGATCCGTGCCACCCACTGAGCCCAGCACCAAACTGTTCTCTGCCAAATCAGCGCCGAAAAGTGCTTGGCGTGCAGCCTGCTTTTCCTGCGCGGAAACCGGGGAATAATGCTCCAAGTCCAGACCGTGATAAATCCGCTCAACGTTGCAACGCCGATAATCAGAATTGGCGAGTTGGCGGGCAACATAATCGCTGACAGCAATGCAAAGATCAGTCCCAAAGCGCGCCCGCAAACGGTTACCCATGCTGTGTAGACGCTTGGTATTGTGTTTGGTCCAGATAATAACGGGAGGATTCGACAAGGTTTTGCAGGCGATCATGACATGACGATGATCGGTACTGCCATTGCAATGCACGATATCGAAGGCTTCGCGCTGCAAAAAACGGCGCAGGTTCCAGATTTCCGACAAGGCCGTCCCGATACGGGCGGTATACAGGCCTGGCAACACTCTTACACCGGGTATCTGCGACGCTTCCCGATACAGTCGGCCCGTTGCCGGTGCCGCCAGAGTGAATTCACACTGATGGGCCAAACCGCGCAACAAACCCAGAATATAGGTGACATGGCCACCGCCATTACCATGGTGAATATCAGTGATCAGGACCTTCAAAACTCGCTCCGTCAGCGGCTGTGAATGACAGACAAATACTCAGATCGAGCATCTACAGGCCACAAAGTGTATCCGCTATTGCGTAAGCTGAACAATGACTGAACAGCAGTTTTGACGATTTAATCTCGGTAAAAGAGAAAACCTGGCTGCACCTGCCTTTAATCTTGGCGGCGAAGCAACACTTTTTGATACAGGTCCTGATAGCGAGTCGCGACGGCAGGCCAACTGAATTGCACCAATAACTCACGCGAGTTCTCGATCAGGTTCCTGGCCATGGCCGGGTCCTTGCTGATTTTCTCAATCGCCTGAGCCAGTTCCTGAGCATCCTCCGGATGGCTGAGCAGCAGTGCGTGATAGCCGCCCTGCACATATTGGGCAAAGCCGCACCACGGAGCCGGGCTCAGGACAACTGGCAAGCCATAGGACATGGCTTCCAACGGTGCCATGCCAAAGCTGTCATTCAGGGTGGGATGCACGTAGATATCGGCAGCGCGATAAAAAGGTTCGACGTTGGAGGTTTCACCCTGCAGGATGACGCGATCCTGCATATTCAGAGTCTGAAGCTGCTGGCGTATCTGGTCACGCAAACCCGGTTTTCCGCCCACCACCAGCAATCGATAATGGGAAGGCAGTTTCGCCAAGGCTTCCAGCACCGTATTCAAGCCTTTACGCAGCGGATTACGAGCCACCAACAGGCAGACGACCTGATCGTTCGTAAAACCCAAAGACTCGCGAACCTGGGTGCGCTCCTGGCCTTGGGCATCGGCTTGCGGCAAGGCCACACCGGGAGCAATGACGGGATAGTCGTGCACGCTGCCATAGGCTTGCTGCAATTGTTCGGCAATCAGGCCCGAAACGGCGACTACGGCATGAGGACCAGGGCGCAAACGACGTTTTTCCAGGCCCAGATACCCCCAGACCCTGGGGCTGAAGTAGGAGCCCAGTTTTTTCAATAAAGGCAAAGGCCGCACGCGCCAGTTAAACCGCACGGGGGTGACATGCACTACTTCCACGTCCCCGCACCAGCCGTTCATGTGCGAGTGCACAATATCAAAACCTTGCGCCGTGGCCTTGGCGGCCTGACGGGCAAACAGGATACCGCGTATCCAGCCCGGCCAATGCGACCAATGTCGAATAGGCACATAGGCCAGTTTCAAATCACAGCGACTGTCATATTCGCGCGCAAACACGGTGATTTCGTGTTTTTCGGCCAGCTCGCGCATCAGTTCCACCCCATACGCTTCAGCGCCGCCAAAGCGGTTACCGAAACGGTCGACCACAAAAGCGATGCGCAGGCGCTCGGGAATCGCAGCGGGAGTGTCGCGGGTTTGATCTGAGCTCATGAGCGGGAAACCGTACGACGCTTGTCTTCCAGGCGTGTCACGCACTTTTGCACGAAGCGCAAAATATTGGTGGAACGCGAGACCGTCACACGGGGCAAGTCAAATAAATCATCGTCTGAACGGGCCAGACCGCGATTGGTCGTGGTGGCATTCAGATAACCAGCCTGACGCACCTGCTCACGAATAGCCTGATTCTGATCGCCATAGGGATAGCAAAACGCGCTGACTTCCACTTGCAGCACGTCCTGCAGCTCTGCCTTGGATTGCACGATCTGGTAATGGGCGATTTCCGAGGACACATCGGTCAGATGCACATGGTCCAGCGTATGCGAACCGGCTTCATGACCGGCGTTCACCCAGGCGCGCAGTTCTGGCAAGGACATCAGACCGGAATGCGGCACTCCTTTGGGTTGGTCCCAGAAGTTCGAACCGTCCAGATGCCGCGCCACAATGTAATTGGTCGCCGTAAAGCCCAATTCATCCAGCACCGGCATGGCGTTCTGAAAGACGTTACGGTAGCCATCATCAAAGCTGATTCCCACAACCTTGCCCTGCTTTTCACCCCGCAGGTACGGCATCAGTTGCGCCATGGATAAACCACGGTAACCCAAGCGCTTGAGCCAAGTCATCTGGCGCCGAAAATCAGTAGGATGCACGGTCAAACCACGGTAAGGCGAGCCCTTGGGAGCAGGCACCCCGACCTGGTGGTACATAAGAATCGGAATCATAGGCGGCATTATAAGGGGCTAATCAGACTTCTGACGGGTGTAATACCACAGCTTACTATATCGAAACAGGCTGCCAGAAGCAGCCATACACGCCAGAATGAAGCCTTGCGGGCCATCCAGAAATCCCCGTCGAACAATATAGTGACGCACAAAGGTCCAGCTGGCATGGCCAGCAATGCCCGGCAGGCTGGTGGTCTTGCCCTTGGCCTGCATTTGACGGGCCGCATCCGAGGAATAACGGTTGATCTTGTCGATAAAGACTTCAAGACTGGCGTAGGGGTAATGCAGAAAATGTCCATCCAAGACCAGGACTGGATGCTCGGTCTGCACGCTTTCATGGACTTTGGCGTCGTTAAAACGGGCTGTACCACGCTTGAACAGTCGTAATACCCGGTCTGGCCACCAACCGCTATGGCGCATCCAGCGGCCAGCGAACTCTGACAGGCGGGCAATCCGGTAAGCCGTACCACGCGGCTGAGTCATTTCCTGCTGAATCAGTTGTGCAAGCTCGGGCGTAACACGCTCGTCCGCGTCAATGGACAGCACCCACTCGCCCGTGGCCTGATCCAGTGCCCGATTCTTCTGCGGCCCAAAACCGGGCCAATCCGGGGTGACCGTCACGTTCGCCCCCATGGAACGGGCGATTTCCACCGTCTCATCCGTACTGCCCGAGTCCACCACAATAATCTCGTCCGCAAAGGCAACGGATTCCAGGCAGGCACGAATATGCGCCTGCTCGTTTTTCGTGATCAGGATAACGGACAGGCGCTTGCCAGAACTCGACGCGGCGCTTTGCCCTACTTCTGTCGTTGACGACGACGCCATGCTTTCCACCTGTTGAAAATCGGACCGATCACGGGATGTACCGCAACATTCAGCCTGCGTCCTACCGATACGCCCGTCGTGTCACGCACGGCGAAACGATAAATGTGCAAAGGATCGCTACCAGGCTGGTTGGAGCCGAAGGCGCGCGTTGTATACAGATAGCGGAAACCGGCTTGCTGGGCGACCTGCACATAATCAGGATCAAAATAGCCTTGCGGCCAACACAGCTGGTCAGAGACCATACCCATATTGGCCTTCAAGGTCTGACGGGATTGCTCCAGTTCCCAACGCATCTTGTCGTTCTTTTGATCGCGCTGTTCGCTCAGGTCCCAGCGAGTATGGGTATGAGTATGACTGTGGAACTCGAACACACCATCAGCCTGCATGGCGTGGATTTCACTCCAGCGCAAAATCACCTCGTCGCTACGACCTTGCTCGATACGCGCTTCACATTCACGATGATCCGGGCATTCGGGCACGTCCTGGCCCTGGCCCAGATAAGGGCGCACAGGCCCCTCATTGATCCAGCTTGTCACCAGGAAAATCACGGCATTGAAGCCATATTTTTTCAACAAGGGATAAGCGTAGACCCAGTTATCCAGGTAGCCGTCATCAAAGGTAATCAGTACCGATTTGGGCGGTACGCCCTGCCCTTGCAGATGGCCTACAAATTGCTCGGTTGTCAGGCTGGTCCAGCCGTTTTTCTTCAACCATTGCAAATGCTGCTCGAAATGCTCGGGACTGGCATTGATCATGCCCCCTTCCGGGGTGACATGGTGGTACATCATGACGGGCACAGTGCTTGCCACTTTCATCCCTGAAGCTCCTTTAACCAAGCATAATAAGCGCCTTCCAGCCGGTCGCCCATGGCAACCGGGGTAAAGCGCTCGTCGCTACGACAAAACAGGCGCCCTGCGGCTCCCATTTCCTGACGCAACTCCGTGCTCCGGATCATTTTTTCCAAGGCGGCACGCCACTGCTCCGGGTCGTGCAAATCCGCCAGCAAACCGCTGCGGCCTTCTTGCATCATCTCCGGGACCCCGCCAACGCGGCTGCCCAGCACAGGAATGCCGGCGCTTCCAGCCTCTACAAAAACAGTGCCCGACGCTTCCATATGGGTCGCCAAGGCAAAAATATCCAGATTGGGCAGAATCGAGGGCACATCTGCACGAGCGCCCAGCATATGAATCCGCCCTTGCAGCCCCAGCTCCGCGATCAAGGCCTGCAACTGTTCATAGCCCGGAGAGCCGCCCCCCACCAGCACCAAGTGCAATTGAGGGTAGCGATCAAATAAAGGCTGCATGGCGGCGATCAGTTCATGATGGCCTTTTTCGCGCCGCAATACGGCAACGCAACCTACCAGCAAGGTATCAGACGCCAAACCCAACTGGGCACGCAAATCCAGGAGGGGCGCTGAATCAATCACGCCGGGATCGACACAGGGATAGACCACCCGAACATGCCCAGGTTTCACGCCCCGCTCGATCAGGTGATCGCGCACATAATCGCTGGGCGTAATCACCCGTTTGGGCACGATGGTGTAAGACATCAAGGAGCCCACTTTCTTGGCCAGATGGCGCGTACGCACAATCAAGGGGGTTCCCGCCAGGCGCCCGGCCACACCGGCCAGCATGGTGTCACGGCGGCTATGGCTGTTCAGCACATCAAACTGACCTTGGCGCAAGACCCGACGCAACTGGCGCACACCGCGCATGTAATTGGCCGGGCCATCCATCAACAGGGTATGAACCACAAAACCCTCGTCGCGCAGGCGCTCGGTCAACTGGGCGTGGGGTTGGCAGGCGGCCTCCACCTGATGCCCCCTTTCGCGCAAGATGCGCATGGCTCGCAGAATGTAGTTTTCCTGACCACCAAAGCTGGTGGCAGCTTCCGAGTGCAGAATGCGCAAGGGCCTCATCGGTAGCTGATCTCCACCTCGCGCGTGGCGTCCCAGCCTTCCAGCTGCTCCAGCAGGGAATCCGCCAGACGAACACGCCACTGCGGGCCCAACTGCACCACGCACTCATAATCGGGACGCAGCAGTTGTACCTCGACCGGCACCCCGCCCTGCTCCTGGGCACGGTGTGGTGCCAACAAGGTTTGCAGACGCTGTGCGTCGGCATTATTGTTCAGGCCGATGCTCAGGCAACTGGCACGGGCTTCACGGGCCAACTGCAAGTCAAAAATAGCATCAGCATTGATACGCAAACCGCCGGTGTAATCGTCGTTGCTGACCTTGCCCTGGATGATGATCAACTGGTCTTCTTTCAGGCGCTGGCGATGCTCTTCAAACAGCTCATTGAAGATGGCCACTTCCAGCTGCGCCGAGCCGTCATCCAGCATGGCGTAAAGCATCTTGCCGCGACGTGTCATGCGTACACGCACCGCTGACAGCACACCGGCAAACCACTGCGGACTGCGCGACGCTTCCAGACGTGCCAACGGTGTCGGTGCAAAACGGCGGACCTCATCACGCCAGGCGTCAAACAAATGGCCGCTGAAGTAAAAGCCCAGTGCCGTCTTTTCCTGACGCAAGCGATCTTGCAGGCTCCAGGGAGCCACTTTCGCAACCTCGCCTTCCACAATATCGTTGGAGTCGTCATCAAACAGCGAAGACTGGTTGGCGCTACGTTCGGCCTGTTCGGCAGCTTCGGTAGCGGCACCGATACTGGCCAACAAAGCGGCGCGGTTTTCATCAATCGTGTCAAAAGCGCCGGCACGCACCAAGGCTTCAATGGTGCGCTTGTTCACCTGATGGCGGTCTACACGACGGCAGAAATCAAACAGGCTGGTGAAAGGACCGCCTTGCTTGCGAGCATCCACAATTGCTTCAACCGCAGCCTGACCGGTCCCCTTCACGGCGCCCAGACCGTAGCGCATGGTGCGTGGCGGCAAGCCTTTTTCCGTATAGCTGTCCTGCACAGGCTCAAAGCGATAGTTGGACGCATTGATATCTGGCGGCAAGACTTCCACGCCGTTGGCCAGCGCGTCCTTCCAGAAAATCTGTACCTTATCGGTATCGTCCATATCGGACAGCAAAGTCGCGGCCAGGAACTCGGCCGGATGGTGGGCTTTGAGCCAGGCCGTCTGATAGGCAATGAGAGCATAAGCAGCGGAGTGACTCTTGTTAAAGCCATAGCCCGCAAACTTTTCCATCAGGTCAAACAGCTTGACCGCCAATTCAGGGTCGTGGCCTTTCTTGACCGCCCCTTCCTCAAACAGAACCCGGTGCTTGGCCATCTCCTCGGGCTTTTTCTTGCCCATGGCACGGCGCAGCAAGTCGGCGCCACCCAACGAGTAGCCGCCGATAATCTGCGAGATCAGCATCACCTGTTCCTGGTAGACGATGACCCCGTAGGTGCTGCTCAAGGTGCTTTCCAGATCCGGGTGGAAATAATCGACCTCGGCTCGACCGTGTTTACGGTTCACGAAGTCCACCACCATGCCGGACTCCAGCGGCCCCGGACGATACAGGGCCAGCATGGCGATAATGTCTTCAAAAGTGGAAGGCCGCAGACTGCGCAGCAGCTCCTTCATCCCACGCGATTCCAGCTGGAACACCGCTGTCGTATTACCTTCGCACAACAGCTTGTAGGAGGCGTCGTCATCCAATGGCAAGGCCATGATGTCGAACTCGCGCTTGTCCGCATTGAACTGGCGTACATAGCGCACGGCCCAGTCCAGAATCGTCAGGTTACGCAGCCCCAGAAAGTCGAACTTGACCAGGCCGGCAGCCTCCACGTCGTCCTTGTCGTATTGCGACACGGCGTTGGCGTCCGGGCCAGACTGGGCATATAGCGGGCAAAAATCGATCAATTTGCCGGGTGCAATCAAGACCCCCCCGGCGTGCATGCCCACACTACGGGTCAGGCCTTCCAAGGGACGGGCCAGATCGATCAGGGCTTTGACTTCCTCGTCGTTCTCGTAACGCTCGCGAAAGGCCGGCTCATCGGCCAGCGCACGTTCCAGCGTCCAGGGATCGGCGGGGTTGAAAGGAATCAGTTTGGACAAGCCATCGCACAGGCTGTAAGGCAGTTCCAGCACACGGCCTACGTCGCGCACCACGGCTTTTGCGCCCAGAGTACCGAACGTAGCGATCTGGCTGACGGCCTGACGGCCATATTTCTGTTTAACGTAATCAATAACGCGTTCGCGGTTGTCCTGACAAAAGTCCACGTCAAAGTCAGGCATGGATACCCGCTCGGGGTTCAGGAAACGTTCGAACAGCAAGTCATAGCGCAAGGGGTCCAGGTCGGTAATCCCCATGCTGTAGGCCACCAGTGAACCCGCACCCGAGCCTCGGCCCGGTCCTACGGGCACGCCATTGTGCTTGCCCCAGTTAATGAAGTCCGCCACGATCAGGAAGTAGCCGGGAAAGCCCATGGAAATAATGGTGTTGCACTCCCACATCAAACGCTCTTCGTAAGTGGGGCGTTGCTTCTCGCGCTCCTCGGGGTCGGCATACAGCTGCTTCAAGCGGATTTCCAGACCGTCTTTGGCCTGTTGAATCAGGAAGTCACCCAGCGACATGCCATCGGGCGTGGGAAAATCGGGCAGATAGGGTTTGCCCAGTTCCAGCTCCAGGTTGCAACGCTTGGCAATTTCCAGCGTGTTTTCCAGCGCAGCAGGAACGTCCGCAAAGCGCTGCTGCATTTCGTCCGAGCTTAGAAAATATTGCTCTTGCGTAAAACGCTTCACACGCTTGGGGTTGGCCAGCTGTTCGCCTTCGGCAATACACACCCGCACCTCATGCGCGCGGAAATCGTCCGGGGCAATAAACTGAATCGGGTGCGTAGCAACGACAGGCAGGTCCATCTCTGCTGCCAAACGCATGGCAGCTTGTACATACAGCTCATCGCCGTCCGCACCGCTGCGTTGCAACTCAATATAGAAAGCGCCCGGGAACAGACTGTCCCAGTGGCGGGCGCAATCACGGGCTAAATCCAGATTGCCATCGGCCAGAGCCTGGCCTACATCACCCATACGAGCACCGGACAAGGCAATCAAGCCACTACATTCTTTCAGCCAGGCGCGCTGTACCTCTGCCCGCCCCTTGTATTGGTTCCCCAACCAGGCGCGGGTCAGAATGTCACACAGGCTCAAGTAACCGGCCTCGTTTTGCACCAGCAATAGCAAGCGCGACGGTTTTTCGCGGTCTTCCTCGTTCTGCAGCCAGATATCACAGCCCATGATGGCTTTCAGCCCGGCTTTACGCGCCGAGGTATAGAACTTGATCTGTCCAAACAAGTTGCACAAGTCCGTCAAAGCCAGTGCAGGCTGCCCATAGGCCTGCGCTTTTTTTATCATTTCGGGAATACGGGCGATGCCGTCCACCACGGAGAACTCCGAGTGGGATCGCAAATGGACAAAGGAAGGGGTGGTTTCGCTCATGATGGAATTGTACTGAAGCCAATAGACATTGGTGACCCTGAAGCGATGCTCAAGGTGAATAAGGGCAGGCAATATGTTTCGATTGGTTCACATCTCACTGAACAACAAACGCACAATCACCCGCCCCCTGCCGACCAATACCAAAATAACAAACAATCTAGCGCTGCAAGGCAGCCCAGGCTTTTTCCAGCCGCTTGACCGAGACA
The DNA here is from genome assembly GCF_005311025.1 of Alcaligenes faecalis. Classification (GTDB taxonomy): domain Bacteria; phylum Pseudomonadota; class Gammaproteobacteria; order Burkholderiales; family Burkholderiaceae_B; genus Alcaligenes; species Alcaligenes phenolicus. The sequence continues at coordinate 3,237,881 of NZ_CP031747.1, forward strand.
GGCATGGGGGTGCGCAGTTCCTGGGCAAACAAGGACACGCGCAGTTCCTCCAGCATCCAGCGGAAATCCCGCAAACCGCTATCAGTCGCACCTTTCAGCGCGGCAACGGCACGCTGGTACTTGGTCAGCAGAACCGACATATCCTGCATCAGGCGTTGATCGCGAGCCGGGTCGGCACGCAGCTTGTCCACCCGTGTTTGTACCGCTTTCAAGTAACGCGGCATATGCGCCAACTGCGCGTATTCATTGCTTTCCAGAAACAAGGTGGGCATCAAGGCGTTCAATTGCTGCTGTATGTCTTTCAAAGCCTCGGGGTGGGCCTTGATTTGCGCCAGTTTCTTCTGGGCGGCACTCCATTCAGTCAGAATCTGCCCGGCCAGACGCGCCACTTCCTGGGCCACCAGACCCAGACGGCTGCGACCCTCCTGCACACGAGCCTCGAACTCGGCCTGGTTCTTGGGCCAGGGCTCCATCATGCAGGACTGTTCCAGAGCCACATCAATGATCTGATCACGCAATTGTTCCTGCGTCCCCAGATTGATGTACAGCATGCTGATACGAGTCAGGTCCGTAATGTTCTTTTCCAGAAAGCGCACCTGCTCGCGCAGGGCCAAACGGAACAAGCGGCGCAAACCCTGACGGTGCTGACGCTGGGCCTGGGCCGGGTCATCGAACACATCCAGATCGCAATGGGTTTTCTTGTCGATCAAGGCCGGGTAGCCAATAAAGCTGCGCCCCTTGCGTTTGATTTCCATCAGCTCGGGCAGTTCACCAAAGCTCCAGCTGGTCAGTTGCTCGTGATCCAGCACTTGCGCTACCTGTTCGTCGCTGGCGGCCATTTGCTGGAAGGATGCCTGGGCCTGACGGCCATGCTCGGCCTTGAGCTGATCCAGATTGCGCCCGCCCGACAACATGCGGCCATGCTCGTCAATGACCCGGAAGTTCATGAACAAGTGCGTCGCCAGCGTCTCGGGTTTGAAGTCACTGCGCTGCGGCCTTTGCTTGAGCTGAGTCCACATATCCTGCGAAATGGCGTCCAGCAGGCTCATGCCCGGATCGGCTGCTTTTTCAAACCAGCGTTGGTGAAAGGCGGCAGCATAATCGGGCAGCGGCACACAATGGCGGCGGATGCGTTGCGGCAAGGATTTCAGCAAAGCCAGCACTTTTTCTTTCAGCATGCCGGGCACCAGCCACTCGCAACGCGCAGCGTCGATCTGGTTCAAGGCGAACAAGGGAACGCTCAAGGTCACCCCATCGCGCACCGAGCCCGGCTCGAAGTGATAATCCAGCGCCATCTTCACGCCCTGCCATTCAACGGAGCGCGGAAAGACCTCGGTGGTGATGCCGGCTGCGTCGTGCTGCATCAATTCGTCGCGGTTCAGCTCCAGGCCCTTGGCCTCTTCTTTGGACAAGCCCTTGAACCACTTTTCCAATGTGGCGGTCTGGTACACGTCCTTGGGAATGCGCTGATCGTAAAACGCGTAAATCAGTTCTTCGTCCACCAGAATATCGGGGCGGCGGGATTGGTGCTCCAAACGCTCTACCGCCTGTATCTGCTGACGGTTATGACGCAGGAAAGGCAGGTTGGAGTCGATCTCGCCTGGCACCAGAGCCTGGCGCAAGAACAACTCGCGTGCCTGCACCGGGTCAATGCGGCCAAAATGAATGCGACGGCCACTGTAAATCAGCAAGCCGTACAAGGTAGCGCGCTCGTTGGCTACCACTTGGCCAGCTTTCTTCTCCCAACGCGGATCGCCCCAGGTTTTGCGCAGCAAATGAGCACCGACTTTCTCAATCCACTGCGGCTCGATACGCGCCACACAGCGGGCAAAGAGTCGCGTGGTTTCCATCAGCTCGCCCGCAAGTATCCAACGGCCTGCTTTCTTGACCAGCTTGGAGCCGGGGTGAATCACAAAGCGCAATTCACGCGTGCCTTGGTAGACACCCGTTTCTTCACTCTTGTAGCCAATATTGCCGATCAAGCCCGTCAACAAGGCCAGATGCACCTGCTCATACGTGGCTGCCGAGGGGTTGGCGACCCAGCGCTGCTCCTGTACCAGACTGCGTAATTGGGTATGAACATCCCGCCATTCACGAATACGCAAAGGGGACAACAAAGCCTGTTTGACGCTATTGGCAAACTTGCGCTGCGAGCTTTGTTCCTGCGACAGCTCTTCCAACCAGTTCCACAGCTTCACATAGGACAGGAACTCGGACTTGTCGTCGTTGAAACGGGCATGGGCCTGATTGGCCGCTTCACGCTCATGGACAGGACGATCACGCGGATCTTGCACGGACATGGCCGAGGCCACGATCAGCATTTCCGTCAAACAATGATGTTCATGTCCGGCCAGAATCATGCGGGCCACACGCGGGTCCACGGGCAGCTTGGCCAGGGAACGGCCTACCTTGGTCAGGCGCTGCTGTTCATCCAGCGCACCCAGCTCTTGCAGAATCTGATAGCCATCGGCAATCGCACGGCCAGTGGGCGGCTCCACAAAGGGGAAGGTTTCCACATCGTCCAGATGCAAGGCCTTCATGCGCAGAATCACCGAGGCCAGCGAGGAACGCAGAATCTCGGGATCCGTAAAGGGGGGGCGGCTCTTGAAATCCTGCTCGTCATACAGACGAATACAGATACCGGGCCCAATACGACCGCAACGCCCTGCCCGCTGGCTGGCCGATGCCTGACTGATCGCTTCAATACGCAGTTGCTCGACCTTGTTGCGCCAGGAATAGCGCTTGATACGCGCCAGACCACTATCGACCACAAAGCGAATGCCGGGCACGGTCAGCGAGGTTTCTGCCACATTGGTCGCCAGCACCACACGGCGCGCATTGCCTTTGGGTCGGAAAATACGTTCCTGATCCGCCTGCGACAGACGCGCAAACAAGGGCAGGATCACGGTATTGATGGGCTTTTCTTTTTCCAGCGCCTCGGTGGCTTCGCGGATTTCACGCTCACCAGGCAGGAAGACCAGAATGTCGCCCGTACCATGCCGGGCACATTCCTGCACCGCATCCACAATGCCTTGCATCAGATCCCGCTCTTCCTCGGAGGCGGAACGGCGTTCTTCGGCATCGACCAAAGACGGGTCCAGAATCGGGCGGTACACAATATCGACGGGATACAGACGGCCCGACACTTCAATGACAGGCGCCTTCTTGCCCTTGTGGGCAAAGTGCTGCGCGAAACGTTCGGCATCAATTGTGGCCGAGGTAATAATCAGCTTCAGGTCCGGACGACGTGGCAACAGTTGCTTTAAAAAACCCAGCAGAAAGTCGATGTTCAGACTGCGTTCATGGGCCTCGTCAATAATGATGGTGTCATAGCGGCTTAACAGGGGATCGCGCTGGGACTCGGCCAGCAAGATCCCGTCTGTCATCAATTTGATGGCCGAGCGCGGTCCGGTCTTGTCGTTAAAGCGGATTTGGTACCCTACCCAGTCACCAATCTCCGATTGCAGCTCCTGGGCAATACGCTTGGCGACCGACGTGGCGGCCAGACGGCGCGGCTGGGTATGACCAATAATCTTGCCCTGCAGGCCACGGCCCAGCTCCAGACAGATTTTGGGTAATTGGGTGGTTTTGCCCGAGCCGGTTTCACCACACACAATGACCACCTGATGGTCTTTGATCGCCTGCGCAATTTCGGCCCGTCGGGCGCTGACTGGCAGGTCATCAGGGTACGAAATTGTTGGTAAAGAGTGTGGGTTTTCAGTCAATTCGTCGGACTCGTGCATGAAAGGTAGTTTCTGGTACAGACATCATTATAATTTTGGCTTGAAACCATTTGGACGCAAAGATCCCCCGCAATGAACACAGACATCCCCGACTCGTACAACGCCATCGAACCACCTGATGAATCCCAGGCACAATTTGTGCGATGGTTCAGGGAAGTGGCGCCTTATGTACACGATTTTCGTGGCAAGACGTTCGTGGTGGCCTTTGGGGGCGAGCTCATCAACGATGGACTGCTCTACACCCTGATCCCGGATTTGTCGCTGCTGTCAGCACTGGGCATCAAGCTGGTGCTGGTGCATGGCTCCCGCCCCCAGGTCAATGAGCAACTGCGCCTGAAAGGCGAAACCACGCAATTTGGTCGCGGTACCGAGCCAACCAGTGCGGTCGCTCTGGAATGCGCCAAAGAAGCCGCTGGTGAAATTCGCCTGGACATTGAAGCCGCATTCAGCCAGGGTTTGCCCAACACCCCCATGTCACATGCCCAGATTCGCATCATTTCGGGCAACTTTGTGACCGCGCGTCCGGTGGGCGTGATTGATGGCCTGGACTTCAAGCATTCTGGCGCGGTACGCAAGCTGGACGTGGACGCCATGCGGCTGATCATGAGCCAAGGAGCGCTTATTCTACTCTCCCCATTGGGTTTTTCTCCAACTGGCGAGGCCTTTACCCTGGACATGGAAGATCTGGCCACCAGCACGGCCATCGCCCTGCGCGCTGAAAAGCTGATTTTCCTGACCCCGGAGCATATCGGGCACTCCAATAATCTGGATATCGATTCGGAGCTGGCTCGTGCCGATGCCGACTCCCTGCTGGCCTCGGGCAAGCTGGACGAGGACTGCTCCACCTTCCTGCGCTACGCCTCGCAAGCCGTCAAACGCGGTATTGCCCGTGCGCACTTGGTGCCCTACAAGCAGGACGGCAGCATTTTGCTGGAGATCTTCACCCACGATGGGGTGGGCACCATGGTGGTGGAAGACACACTGGACGATTTGCGCCCGGCCAATCTGGACGATGTGGGTGCAATCGTGCAACTGATCGAACCCCTTGAAATTGACGGCACCCTGGTCCCCCGCGGCCGTTCGGTCATCGAGCGCGAGGTGGAGCAGTTCACGGTTCTGGAGCACGACGGCATTATTTACGGCTGTGTGGCATTAATTCCGTACGAAGAAGAAAGCATGGCCGAAATGGCCTGTCTCATCGTGCACCCGGAATGGCAAGGCTCGGGCGAAGGTGAAATTCTCTTGCGCCATACCGAAGCCAAGGCCCGTGCGGCCGGCTTCAAGCGTCTTTTTGTGCTGACCACCCGCACGTCTCACTGGTTTATCAAGCGTGGCTTTGTACAAGGTGGCGTGTCCGATCTGCCCAAGGGCAAGCAGTCGCATTACAACCGTTCGCGCAACAGCATGGTCTTTATTAAAAAGCTGTAAGCCGGTTTGACCCTCCTGCGCCCCTAAGTACAATACGCCCATCCAAGCATTTGATTGAAAAGGAACACATATGGCACGCATGATTCACTGTGTGAAGCTGAAACAGGAAGCCGAGGGCCTGGAGTTTCCCCCCTACCCCGGCGAGCTGGGCACCAAGATCTGGCACTCGATTTCCAAACAGGCCTGGGCCAACTGGATGGACGTGCAAACCCGTCTGGTGAACGAGAACCGCCTGAACCTGGCCGACGCCCGTGCCCGCACGTATTTGAAAGAACAGATGGAGCAATATCTGTTTGAAGACAAGGACGTGGAAGCCGACGGTTTTACCGCCCCTTCCGCTTAAGTCCCGATTCAGGACGCGCACCCAAACCCCGGAGCATTACCATCGTGCTCCGGGGTTTCTTTATTTCTGCCCCCGATTCCCCCGCCTTTCCCCGCATTCCTATCAAATAGCCCCGCCTTCAGCATGCAGCCAAAACGTAATTAAATGAAACGCTGCGCGACAAGTTAGTTTCAGACTGGTCAAAAATCAAAAGAAATGGGATTTTTCTACAGTTACCTGAAGCCCTAAGGCACAAAATCACGGCTGGCCTTGATGCGCATACAGTGCCCAAGCCACACCGGCCCATCACGTGTCCATGTCTGAGCAGCCTTGCGCCGAGCCCTGCACAGCACCGCCGCTTACTGCTTTACCCACAGGAAAAGAAGTTCATGTGCCGCCTAGACCTACCCGAGATTGACCAGTACTCCACTCACTTGCGCCTGTGGCTGGTCAACCTGAGCTATTTGGAGGCTTTGTATGGGCCGCAGTTTCATGCTTTTGTGCTGGATACCGTGCAGCAAAGGCTGCTGGACTGTGGGCTGACTGCCAATGAAATCTTTATCCGGGGGGATTTTGTCCTGATTGCCTTGAAGCAGTTGGGCAAGCAACACCGCTTTCAGCGTACCCATCCCAATGCCCTGGCCCAATTGCTGGGTGCGGCACTGGAGTGTGACCCCATCACCCAGGATGAGCACCGCATCTACCTGCACACCCAGATGGCTTACCACTACGATAGCCGTCAGTACGACACGAATCAGCTCCACCCTCCCGCTCCCAACCCCTGCTCTCATAATCACCCAGCCACGCTGGCCGCCTGGCACAAGGTCTGGGCCAAGACCTACCGGGACGATATGAGTCTGGCAGTTCGCATGCTGGATGATTTACAGAATGGGCTGCTGGCCCTGGCCTTTCAGCCCATCTATCACCTGGGTGAAAAACACAAGAACAAGGACTTTTATGAAGAAGCCTTGATTCGTCACTGCGGCACGGCGGATTACTCTTTACCCGAGGCCATCGCCGCTCTGGAGCGATTAGGTCTGGTGTCCCGGCTGGATCGCAGTGTCTTGGGCAGTGTGGTGGAGCTGCTCAGTACAAAACCCGGTCTTTGTCTGGGAGTGAATATCTCCGCAGGCTCCCTGCAGGACGATTTGTGGTGGCAGGATCTGTTCAGCTATCTGGACAGTCGCCCGGATGTGGCCCAGCGCCTGATTCTGGAGGTGACGGAAACCGGCACCATCGCCCACAAGCCCACGGCGCTGCGCCTGATTGCCCAACTACAAAACCTGGGGGTACGGATTGCTCTGGACGACACGGGATCGGGTAATAGTACCCTGGCCTTTCTGGTACAGACCCATGCCGACATTATCAAAATTGACCGCTCGATCTTGCTGCGGGCACGCAGCCCCGGTCAGCCAGCCCATTTGCTGCGCAATCTGGTCAATGTCTGCGCCGATTACAGCCCCTACGTGATCATCGAAGGTGTCGAGGACGAGGCTGATCTGGAGTTTGTGCGCCAGTCCGGTGCGCACGGCGTGCAGGGCTATCTGCTGGCCTTGCCAACGCTGACCCCGTCCTGGTGGAACTCAGCAGTATTGATTACGGTGCAGGATGCGGTACTGCTACGTACCCAGTTCTATCCTGACCAAGCCCCCCAAGGCTACGGCTTTAGTTTTTGAAAAGCAAACAAGCCTTGCATGGTGTCATGCAAGGCTTGCAGCAAGAAGGCCCGGGTCGGAATCAGGCTTTGTCTTCGGATTCCGGTTCTGGCAAGGGTTCACCACGTGCAGTACGCTCGGTGTTTTTCACACCGGTGTGACGCACGTCGTCACCACGCACCATGTAGATCACGCGTTCAGCCATGTTCTTGGCGTGGTCGCCAATACGCTCCAGCGCACGGGCGATAAAGATCAGATCAATGGAGTGCGAAATCGTGCGTGGATCTTCAATCATGTAAGTGATGATGTGACGCAGCGAACCCTTCCACTCACGATCCACTTCCTTGTCGCTACGCACAATCTGCGCTGCGTGGACGGCATCCTGGCGCGCAAAGGCGTCCAGCACATCGTTGATCATGCCAGCGACTGAGGAGCTCATGTGGCGCAGTTCCACCACGGGCTCGTAGCCAGCGGTACCTTCGTGCAGACGGCGAGCCATCTTGGCGATGCGCTCGGCCTCGTCCCCGCAGCGTTCCATATCGGTCAGCATTTTGGAAATGGACAGCAGCATGCGCAAGTCAATGGCGGTGGGTTGATTACGGGCGATCAGATTGGTGATGCGCTCGTCAATCTCCACCTCCAGGCGGTTGATTTCTTTTTCACGCTCGCGAACCTGATCGACCAGCGACATATCCCCGGTTTGCAGGGCTTCGGTCGCACTGCGAACCATAGATTCAACAATACCGCCCATCTGCAAGAACAGCGAACGGGTGGCCTCCAGATCGGAGTGAAACTGCTTATTGGTATGTTCGTTCATAGTGGCCTTCTGTAACAGCAAAATGGCTCGCGCCAGCGCTTAATCCGTGCATAGATTAAGCACCGATTATGACAGAGACATTAAAATTCAGAAACCGTCGCCAGGCAGGGTACGCACACCCTGTTGACCGGCAATCAAGGCCACGCTGGCTGGGGTAATCGCGAACAGGCCACAGCACACCACACCGGGCATATTGTTGATCTGGGCTTCCAGAGCAGCCGGGTCTGCAATCGACAAACCGGACACGTCCAGAATCAGGCCACCGTTATCGGTGACAAAGCCCGTGCGCTCGACGGGATTACCGCCCAAGGCACGCAATTGGCGAGCCACGGCATTCTTGGCCATGGGGATGACTTCCACCGGCAAGGGGAACGCACCCAGGCGATCCACCAGTTTGGAATCGTCCACAATGCACAGGAACTTGTCCGAGACCGAAGCCACGATTTTCTCGCGGGTCAAAGCGCCACCGCCGCCCTTGGTCATGTTCAACGCCGCATCGATTTCGTCGGCACCATCCACATACCAGTCCATGCGTTCGATGGTGTTCAAGTCTTGCACTGCAATACCCAGACTTTGCAGGCGAGCGGTCGAGCGCTCCGAGCTGGAAGCAGCAGCCTTGAAGGCATGTTTGTGCGCCGCCAGAGCATCAATAAACAAATCAACCGTGGAACCCGTACCCACACCCAGAATGGAATCCGGGGTCAGGAAAGGAAGGACGTAATCAACCGCAGCCTGAGCCACCTGTTGTTTGAGTTCGGTCTGTGTGTACATGGCAGATATAAAAATGGGGGGGCTTGGCCCCCCTTGGTTTACTTAAGAAAACGAGCGGCAAATTTGCCTTCGTTGAAACCCACACTAACTTCGCCCTCAGGCGTAATCAGCAAGGGGCGGCGCACCAGCGCCGGAAATTCAGCAATCAAGGCCAGCCATTGGGCATCGTCCTGCGGCTCTTTACGTTCCGCAGGCAGATTACGCCAGGTCATGGAGGCACGATTGACCAGCTTGGGCCAGCCACCCAGCTCCTGCGCCCATTGTTGCAGGCGGGCCGCTTCCAAGGGATGTTCGCGGTAATCCACAAAGTTCAAAGGCAGACCGTTTTGCTCAAACCAGGCAATCGCCTTTTGGCAGGTGCTGCAATTTTTCAAACCATACATCGTGAACACGGCAATACTCCTTATCAATCAGGCGCGACGCTCGCGGCGTACCTGCAAGCGGCTGGCGACCACAACAAAAATACCAATCACCAAAATCAGCAGGGTCGCCAACGCGTTGATCTCGGGCTTGAGACCCAAGCGTACGCGCGAAAACACTTCCACCGGCAAGGTGGTAAAGCCCGGACCGGACAGGAAGGAGGCGATCACCACATCGTCCAGCGACAAGGTAAAGGCCAGCAACCAGGCCGCCATCAAGGCAGGCACGATCGAAGGCAGGACCACCTGGAAAAACGCCCTCAAGGGGGTGGCACCCAAATCAAGCGCCGCTTCTTCCTGAGAGCGATCCAGCTCACGCATACGCGATTGCAGAATCACGGTCGCGTACGCGGTGCACAGCACCACGTGACCAATCCAGATAGTGAAGATACCGTTCTGTTCCGGCCAGCCAAACAGGGAGTTCAGCTCCACAAACATCAGCAGCAGGGAAATACCCAGCACCACTTCCGGGATGACCAGCGGTGCACTGACCAGACCGATATACAGAGCAAAGCCCTTGAAGCGTCCCATACGGGCCAGTACATAGGCGGCCCAGGTGCCCAGAATGGTGGCCATGGTCGCGGTCAGCACGGCTATCAGGAAAGACAGCTTGGCAGCACTGAGCAGCGCTTTATCCTGAAACAGGGACTCGTACCAGCGGAAGGAAAAACCCGACCAGGACGTCATGATGGCCGATTCATTAAATGAAAAGACGATCAGGAACAGGATAGGAATGTACAGAAAACCAAAGCCCAGCGTCAGGACGATGGCACGCAGCCAGGGATTAGGCTTGGTCATGAGCGGCCTCCCCGTTGCGCTTCCATCTGTCGCATCTGGCTGTACTGGAAGAAAATCAAGGGAATGATCAAGAGCAGGACCATCACGCAAGTGACGGCAGCAGCCATCGGCCAGTCCGCATTATTGAAGAACTCGGTCCACATGACACGGCCCATCATCAGGGTGTCAGCCCCACCCAGCATTTCCGGAATCACGTACTCACCTACGGCCGGAATAAACACCAGCATGGCACCGGCAATCACGCCGGACATGGACATGGGCAAGGTGATATTCCAGAACGCCGACCAGGGACGCGCGCCCAGATCGTAAGCCGCTTCCAGCAAGCGCATATCCAGCTTTACCAGATTCGCATACAAAGGGAGGATGAAAAATGGCAGATAGGCATAGATCAAACCGATATAGACGGCCAGATCGGTGCGGTAGATTTCCAGCGGCGCATCAATAATGCCTATCCACAGCAAGACCTGATTGAGCAGGCCATCGCCACGCAAAATGCCTACCCAGGCGTAGACACGCAGCAGCATGGAGGTCCAGAAAGGCAGAATCACCGCCAGCAACAACAGACTACGCACGGCGGGTGAAGAGCGCGCAATGTAGTAAGCCACCGGGTAGCCGATCAAGATACAAAAGATCGTGGTGACGGCAGCCATCTTCAAGGAGCTGACGTAGGTGGCCAAATACAGATTGTCGCTGAACAGCAGGACATAGCCGCGCAGGTTCAGTACAAAGGAAATGCTTTCCTCGGCAAACTGGGCCAAGGGCGTATACGGCGGCACCCCGAAATCAAGATCGGCAAAACTGATCTTGAGCACGAGCAAAAATGGCACCAGCAGAAACAGGATCATCCACAGGAATGTGGGTGCGACCACCAGCGTGCGACTGGTAGGCAGCAGTTTGCGCCAGGACAGGTTCTTCATGTGCTCAGTACCGTTGCGCTATCGTCGGACCAGGACACGTAGACCTCTTCGTCCACGCCGGGAGCATCTGGCTGGGCCAAGGTGCCACTGGGCATTTGCGCTTCGATCAACATGCCGGCATCCAGACGAATCTGGTAGCGGGTGTAACTACCCATCCAGGACACATGAGTCACGATGCCGTGGCCCCAGTTGGTGTCCTCGGAAGGCAACTCACGACTCACCTTGATCTGCTCGGGACGAATGGACACATACACGTCCATGCCCAGCGGTTCGCTGATCCCGTGGCTGACATACAAGGGGCGGTTTAACTCCTCGCACTCGATATGAACGTGGTCCGGTTCGTCCACCGTCACTACGCCGGTGAACAAATTGGTGGAACCGATAAAGCCCGCCACAAAGCGCGAGTTCGGGAAGGAGTACACATCGTAAGGCGTACCGGACTGGATGATCTGCCCATCGGACATTACCGCCAGTCGGCTGGCCATGGTCATGGCCTCTTCCTGGTCGTGAGTCACCATAATGCAGGTCACTCCCACACGCTCCAGAATCTTGACCAATTCAATCTGGGTTTTCTGACGAATCTGCTTGTCCAATGCGGACATGGGTTCGTCCAGCAAGAGCAGCTTGGGACGCTTGACCAGGCTACGCGCCAAAGCGACACGCTGTTGCTGCCCGCCTGACAACTGATTGGGTTTGCGGCGTGAAAAACCCGCCATCTGCACCAGATCCAGGGCTTCAAATACGCGTTCGTGGATTTCGTTGCGGGGCACGCCTTCCTGCTTCAAGCCAAAAGCCACATTGGCCTCAACCGACATGTGCGGAAACAGCGCGTAGGACTGGAACATCATATTGACCGGCCGCCGGTAAGGCGGCAGGTCGGTAATATCCTCGTTGTCCAGATAAATCCGACCGGAAGTCGGCTCCTCGAAACCTGCCAGCATACGCAGCAAGGTGGATTTGCCACTGCCTGAACTACCCAGCAGCGCAAAAATTTCGTGACGGGCGACGTCCAGACTTACAGACTGGACGGCCACCGTATCGCCAAAAATCTTGACGACTTCGTCCACACGCACGAAAGCATCCTCGCCATCCATCCAGGGCGAGGTTCCGGTACGGATATCTTGCATGATGCCTTAACGTCCAGACTTGAGTTCAGCCCACAGGCGCGTTTGCAGACGCTGCACCTTCAGTGGCTGTGGTTTGATGACGAACAAAGTCTTGGAGACTTCGGGCGACGGGTAAATCATGGGGTTGTCAGCTACTTCCTTGACCACGAACTCGCGCGCATCTTTATTGGCGTTCGGGTAGAACATGGTGTTGGTAATGGCGGCATGGACTTCCGGCGTTTCAATGTAGTTGATGAAGGCGTGAGCCTCTTTCACATTGTTCGCGCTCTTGGGGATAGCCATGGTGTCAAACCAGACCGGCGCCCCGCCTTGCGGAATGTAGTAGTCGATGGCGTACGGCTTTTTAGCCTGGCGCGCACGATCAGCGGAGATCATCACGTCGCCGGAGAAACCGTAGACCATGCACAGATCGCCCGCGGCCAGCTCATCGATATAGCCCGAGGAGCTGAACTGACGCACGTAAGGACGGATTTGCTTGAGCAAGTCCAGGGCTTCGCGGTAATCGGCTTCATTGCTGCTGTTGGGGTCTTTGCCAATGTAGTGCAGCACGGCCGGGAACACCTGGGCGGCTTCGTCCAGAATGGAAATGCCACAGCCTTTCAGCTTCTCGGCGTTTTCAGGCTTGAACAGCATGTCCCAGTTACCCAGGTCCACCTGCTCACCCATGATTTCCTTGACCTTGGTGACGTTGTAGCCCAGGCCATTGGTGCCGTAGCCCCAGGGAATCAGGTATTCATTGCCGGGGTCCACATCGGAGAGCAGCGCCATGATGTCCGGGTCCAGATGGGACCAGTTGGGAATCTGACTTTTATCCAGCTTCTGGAACAAACCGCCTTCGATCTGACGCGCTGCGTAATGCGTGGAGGGAACCACCACGTCGTACCCCGACTTGCCCGTCAACAACTTGGCTTGCAAGGTGTCGTTATTATCGTAAACGTCATAACGCACGGTAATGCCCGTGGCTTTCTGAAAGCCGGACAAGGTATCGGGGGCCGTATATTCAGCCCAGTTATAGACGTTAACAACCTGATTTTGTGCCTGTGCAACAGGCATGATGGCAGCAGCGGCCAGCAGGCCGGCGAGTACCTGTGGTGTGTTCATCCCAAAAGACATCACGAGTCCCCTTCCTATCGAAAGCGAAAAACCCAAAAGGCGAGATGATAAAGCTTTTTTAAAGCCCGTAGTCGTAATTAACGCTGCGTTTGGTGACGGTAAGCAGAAAACATCTGCTGCCACCACTGATCGCCACGCGGCCCACACACTTTGAGCAAAGATCGTCTCAGGCGTTGCACATTACCCAGCGCCTGGGCGGGGCTGACGGGCCCCTGTCGTGCACGGTCAAAATCGATCAGCCAGACTTTGTCATTCGCATCCAGCAAAATATTGTAGGCGTTAAGGTCAGCGTGCCAAACCTCGAATTGGTGCATGCGGACAATCTCGTGTGCCACCGCTTCGGGGGAGGCACGGTCCAGGCACAGAGTCAAAGGCTGCACATCGGGCACACGCTGGCTTATCAGGGCCGCATGGTACCAAAAACCCTGTTGCCACCATGCACCCGCCAGCACTTTGGGGACGGCCAAGCCCTTGTTGTGCAAATAAGACATCACCTGAAATTCTCGCCAGCTGCGTGTCCGCGATGCCCCTTGCCACAAGTAGGAAGACTCATTGAAGCGAGCCACCAGGCCACCACGCCGGTAGTGGCGCAGCACTGCCTGACCAAAGGGCCCGTTCACAAACCAGGCTGCCTGACGACCACCCTGTCCCACCTTGCTGGCCTGGTCGCCATACGAGGCGGCCTCGAACCAGCGCTGCAAGGCCTCGGGTTCCAGATCCAGCTGATTGGCCAGCTCCGGAGCCAACAAGGCACCGCCACCGGGCAAGGAATAGACAGTTTCGGATTGGGTGCTCACGGCAGCTCCTCAGGCACGAACCAGCAACAGGGCCATGATCAATACCAGCATGCAGGCAAAAATAAACTTCAGACGATTCTCGGGCAAACGATAGGCCAAGCGCACGCCAAACGGCACCAGCAACAGGCTGCCTATCGCCATCGGTATGCCGACCTGCCAGGTAGCCTGACCATGAAACGCGTACGTCGCCAAGGCGACCAACGTGCCGGGAATAATCATGGACAGGGCCAAACCTTGCGCACCGGTCTGGCTATAACCCATACGACTGGTCAGGAACGGCACTACCAGCACCGCACCGCCCACACCAAACACGCCTCCGGCCAAGCCCGCCATCATGCCTACCGTGATATACCACAGCTGGCCAAACGACTCCGGGTCCGGACGCGGCTTGTCACTGCGACGACGTCGCCGGGAAAAGCCCAAACTCTGGTCAAAATAATACAGGGCAATGGCCATCACAAATACAGAGTAAATGCGACGCAGCAAGATCGCATCCATGCCCAGAGCCAGACGTGCGCCCAGCCAGGTAAAGATAATGGAGGAGATCGCCCCCAATGCTGCCCGACGAAAATCAATGTGGTTGCGACGATGGTACTGACGCACGGTCAGCAGAACCGCAGGCACCACCATGATCAGGGCCGTACCTTGAGCGGTTTGCTGGTCCATGCCCAGAATCAGGCCCAGCAACGGAATAGCCAGCAAGCCGCCACCGATCCCCAGGACCCCGCCGGTATAGCCAATAAGCGCGCCTCCCAGCAAGCAGGCCAGGATCAACTCAATACTTATCATGGCGGTTACAGATTACGCAGACGGTCGACAGCGTCTTCCACCCGGTCTACCGCCCAGATTTCCAGGCCTTCGATAGACTGACGCGGGGCGTTGCTCTTGGGAATCAAGGCAATGCTGAAGCCTAATTTGGCCGCTTCGCGCAAACGCTCCTGCCCACGCGGGGCCGGACGAATTTCACCGGCCAGGCCGATTTCCCCAAACACGACCAGGCCCCGTGGCAAGGGGCGGTTATTCAGGGAGGACAAAATAGCCAGCAACACCGCCAAGTCAGCGGCTGGCTCGGTAATTTTGACGCCCCCTACAGCGTTCACGAACACGTCTTGATCGTAAGTGACCACGCCAGCATGACGATGCATCACCGCCAGCAGCATGGCCAGACGGGAGCTTTCCAGCCCCACAGACAGGCGACGCGGATTGGGTACATGGGCCGAGTCCACCAAAGCCTGAATTTCCACCAGCAAAGGCCGTGTGCCTTCCTGGGTGGCCATGACGCAGGAACCGGCTACTGACTGGGAATGCTGGGACAAGAACAGGGCCGAAGGATTGCTGACTCCTTTCAAGCCTTTTTCCGTCATAGCAAACACGCCCAATTCATTTACCGCGCCAAAGCGGTTCTTGAACGCGCGCACCATGCGGAAGGAGGAATGGGTATCCCCCTCGAAATACAGCACCGTATCCACAATGTGCTCCAGCACACGCGGACCAGCCAAGGTCCCGTCTTTGGTGACGTGACCGATAAAAATCATGGAAGTACCGCTTTGCTTGGCCAGACGGGTGAGCTGCGCCGCACATTCACGCACCTGCGATACCGAGCCTGGGGCCGCACTGAGCTGATCGGAATACAGGGTTTGAATCGAGTCGATCACCACCACGCTAGGCTGGTGCGACTGCAAGGCCTGGCTGATGGATTCCAGACGAATTTCAGCCAGCAGATCCACACCCTCGGTAGGCACGCCCAAACGGCGAGCACGCAAGGCGACCTGCTCGGCGGATTCCTCGCCCGTCACATACAGAACTTTGGTTTGCTGGGCCAAGGCTGCCATGGCTTGCAGCAGCAGCGTGGATTTACCGACACCGGGATCGCCCCCGATCAGGATCACGCCGCCTTCCACCAGGCCACCGCCCAGGACACGATCGAACTCGCCTATGCCTGTGGGCACACGCGGCAGTTCCCGTGCCTGCACATCGGAAAGACTTTGGACCGGGCTGGAGCCAGCCAGGGAAGCAAAACGATGCGCACTGGCCGCAGCCGGTGTCTCTACCGTTTCCTGCAAGCTGTTCCAAGCCCCGCAGGCCGGGCATTTGCCTGCCCACTTGGGTGTATCTGCCCCGCACTCCGTGCAAACAAATACAACTTTGGCCTTGCGGGCCGCACGAGTACTGGTGGCCATAGAAATTCCTTAACGTCCGGCCAAGCTGCCACCGCCATCCACGCCCAGGTTCTGGCCGGTGATATAAGCGGCTTCATCGCTTAGCAAGAAGGTAACCGCAGCAGCCACTTCGGCCGCCTGCCCAAAACGTCCCAAAGGAATGGAGGACAGGCTGCGCTGTTCGGCTTCGCTGCCGACGGGATGATTGGCACGGAACAATTCGGTTTCGATCGGACCAGGAGAGACCGCATTGACGGTAATGCCGTAAGGAGCCAATTCCAAGGCCCAGGTGCGGGTACAACCCAGCAAGGCACTTTTGGCCGCGGCATAGCTGGTGCGATCGGAACCGCCGTGCACAACACGACTGCAAATATTGACGATGCGGCCTTCCTTGCGCGCTTTCATCGAAGGGATGAAAGCCTGGGCCACTTGCACCGCCACACGTACATTCAGGTCAAACACCTGATAAAGATTGCCCAGGTCCACCTGACCAATCGGTTCGGGCGCGACCATACCTACGTTGTTCACTACCGCATCAACGGGATATTTTTCGCGGATAACGCGCAGCATTTCCTCGGTTTCGCCTGCATTGCTCAAATCGCAGGAGTACAGATATCCGGGGAAATCAATGCTTTCGGTGTGGCGGGCCAGACCCACAACGTGGGCCCCGGCATCAGCCAGCCTTTGGCTGATTGCCCAGCCGATTCCTTTGGTAGCGCCGGTAACGAGTACACATTTATTTTTCATGGCTATGCCTTGTTGGTGTTAATCCTGGATGACGCGCGGCACGCGTGGGGCGACCGCGCAAATCAATTCGTAGCCCAGGGTTCCGGCTGCCGCAGCAACCTCATCCACACTGGGCCCGCCTTGACCGAACAACACCGCCTGACTGCCTACACCGGCGGCGGGCACCGGGGTCAGGTCGACTGCCAGCATGTCCATGGACACACGACCGAGCAAACGAGTGCGCACACCGTTCACGGTAATCGGGGTGCCAGTTCCCGCGTGACGCGGGTAACCATCGGCATAGCCACAAGCCACCACGCCAATACGCATGGCCTGCTCGGCAATGTACGTATGGCCGTAGCCAATGCCCTCGCCCTGCTTGACGCCGCGCACGCTGATCAGCTCTGCGGCCAGAGTCATACCAGGCTGCAGGCCGAAGTCCTCGGCGCTGATGTCCGCAAAAGGAGAGCTG
Organism: Alcaligenes faecalis; assembly: GCF_005311025.1. GTDB lineage: Bacteria > Pseudomonadota > Gammaproteobacteria > Burkholderiales > Burkholderiaceae_B > Alcaligenes > Alcaligenes phenolicus. Next base: position 3,255,145 of record NZ_CP031747.1, read on the forward strand.
CCGTACAGACAAATACCGGGCCGTACCCAGTGATCCGGACCGGAGGGCATGTATGCACCCAGGTCAGGGCTTAGTGTTGCCGCTGAATTACACACACTGACCGGGCCCGGCAAGCCGTCGGTGATCCGGTTAAAGCAGCGAATCTGCTCCAGCGTGGCGTCGATATTGTCGTCAGCGCGCGCAAAGTGCGTCATGCGCCCCACGGTTCCCAGCTTGCCTGCCTTTTGCAGACGCTGAGCGCGCTCGAAGGCGGCGGGGTAATCGTCCACGCTGAAACCCAGACGGTTCATGCCGCTATTGAGCTTGACCATGGCATTCAAGGCCACCCCGCCCTTCCACTGCTCCAGCATCTTGAGCTGCTCGTGGCAATGAATGACAGTGGTCAGGCCAAACTCGGCCAGCACATCCAGATCTTCAGGCTGGAAAAAACCTTCCAGCAACATGATGGGGCCGGTCCAACCGGCAGCCCGACAACGTATGGCTTCTTTCAGGTCCAGCATCGCCATGCCTTCGGCGGCACTGAATGCCCGCACTGCATTTTCGATGTCATGACCGTAAGCATTGGCCTTCATGACGGCCCAGATATGGGGCCGTTTTACGCCGGATGGAGCCGTGGCGTTATTCAGGCTCTGAATAACCATATCGAGATTGTGACGCAGTGACGCAATATGAATGGTGGCCGAGATAGGACGTGGCATGGTTCTCCCCGAAGCAATACGAAAGTCTAAACCAGCCCTAGTGGAAACGAAAGCCGTATACTGGCGGACTATGTCTATCGAGCACTATGAAAACTTCCCTGTCGCCTCTGTGCTGCTACCTCGTCGGCTACGCCGACCGGTCACCGATATTTATCGTTTTGCCCGCAGCGCCGACGACATTGCTGATGAAGGCGATTTAAGCGCTGCCGAGCGCCTGGAACTGCTGGCGCAGTTCGAAGCCGGAATAGAACAACTGCAGTATCACCAGCCCGTCCTGGCCGATACCCCGCACAGTGAAATTTTTGTCCCTCTGGCCAGCAGCATCCGTAACTTCCAGTTGCCGCTCAAGCCTTTTCTGGACCTGCTGTCTGCGTTTCGCCAGGATGTCACCACTCATCGCTACAGCGATATGGCCCAGGTGCTGGATTACTGTACCCGCTCGGCCAATCCGGTCGGCCGTTTGATGCTGCATCTGTATCAAGCCCACAGCCCGGAGCTGATCGAGATGGCCGACTCCACCTGTACCGGGCTGCAACTGGTTAATTTCTGGCAGGACGTGGCACTGGACTGGCACAAGAACCGTGTCTATATCCCGCAAGACCTGCTGGCCCAATATGATCTGGATGATGATTACATCCAGGCCCGTACCCAGCTGCTGCGTCAGCCCGAGGCCGATGCCCGCTGGCAGGAAATGATGCAGTTGCTGGTTACCGATGCCCGTCAACGCCTGCAAGCCGGGCTGCTGCTGTCCAGCTATCTGTCCGGGCGCATCAGCCTGGAACTGAAAATGATGGTATTGGGCGGCCTGCGTATTCTGGAACGCCTGGAAGCGGTAAAGTTTGATGTCTTCAGCCATCGTCCCACCCTGTCCCGCCTGGACTGGCTACGCCTGATTACCCGCGGCTTGAGCCGTACCCCTTACCGACCCTGAACGTCCATGAGCCCAGACGAGTATTGTCAGAACAAGGCAGCCCAGAGCGGCTCCAGTTTTTACTACGCCTTTTTGTTTCTGCCGCCTGAACGCCGCCGTGCCATCACGGCGCTGTACGCGTTTTGCCGCGAGGTGGACGACGTGGTGGACGAGGTTCACGAGGAATCGGTTGCCCGCATGAAGCTGGTCTGGTGGCGCACGCAAGTGGCCGATCTGTACGAAGGCCGTGCCCATCACCCGGTCATGCAGGCCCTGGCGCCTCATATCAAGGCGTTCGATCTGCCTCAGGACGAACTGCTGGCCGTGATTGACGGCATGGAAATGGATCTGGACCAGGTTCGCTACCAAAGCTGGACCGAGCTGGAACGCTACTGTTGGCACGCCGCCAGCGTGGTGGGACTGCTGTCGGCGCGTATTTTTGGCCAAACCCAGGAACAGACCAGCGACTATGCCCAAAAACTGGGCCTGGCTTTTCAGCTGACCAATATTATCCGTGATGTAGGCGATGACGCTCGTCGTGGCCGCATCTACCTGCCCCAGGAAGATCTGGACAAGTTTGGTGTGTCACCTCACGAGATCCTGGATCAACAGCATTCGGAGCGCTTCGAGGCCCTGATGGCCTTTCAAACCGAACGCGCCCAGGACTTGTACCGCCAGGCCATGCGCACCCTGCCCGCTGTGGACCGCCGGGCACAACGCCCAGGCCTGTTGATGGCCGCCATCTACCATGCCCTGCTGGTAGAAATTGCCAATGATCGTTGGCATGTGCTGGAACAGCGCATTTCGCTGACACCCATTCGCAAATTCTGGTTGGCCTGGAAAACCTGGGTATCGGGCGGCCGCAGCTTGCAACGCAAACTGGGCCGATGAAAGTCGCGGTTATCGGGGCGGGCTGGGCGGGCTGTGCTGCCGCCTGGCGGCTGAAGACGCAAGGCCATCAGGTCAGTGTCTTTGAAGCCTCGCGCCATATAGGCGGGCGTGCCCGCCGCATCCACAGCCCCAATCTGGGGCGTGATACCGATAATGGCCAGCACATCATGCTGGGCGCCTACTCCGTCATTCTGGGTTTGATGGGGGAAATCGGGCTGGACGAAGCATCCCGTCTGGAACGCAAGGATCTGGACGTGATCTCGGCCGATGGGCGCTTTCGCCTGCGCAATCGCCCCTTGCCTGCCCCCTTCCATTTATTGACTGGCCTGCTAGGCGCCCAGGGCCTGAGCTGGTCGCAGAAAATCAAGCTGGCACGTTTTTGCCGCTGGCTGATGAAACAGCAATGGCGCACCCCGGATGGTCTGACGGTTTTGCAGCTCCTGGAGCAGCATCAGCAAGACAGCCAGGTCATCCGTTTGTTCTGGCAGCCGCTCTGCGTGGCGGCCATGAACACGCCCATTGAGCAAGCCTGCGCCCAACTCTTTGCCCATGTCTTGCGCGACAGCCTGGGCGGTCCCCGGCAAGCCAGCCAAACCTTGATTCCCTTGATGGATTTAAGCCAGCTCTGGTGCGAGCCCGCCCTGCGTGACATTCAGCTACAGCTGGGCCACAGAGTACAAAGACTGGAACTGACAGAGTCAGGTGTACAAATTGACGGCCTGCAGTTTGATGCAGCCATTGTGGCCTGCCCTCCCGTACAGGCTGCGCGCCTGCTGCATAGCCTACCCAGCAGCCCGGCCAGCGAACAACTGCTGGCCGATCTGGAAGCCTTCAGCTACATCCCTATTGCCACCCTGTATCTGGAATTGGAACAGGCCTGGAATCTGCCCCATTCCATGTTGATGCTGGACGATAAAAGCGGCAGTGGTGGCCAATGGCTGTTTGATCACAGCGCCCTGAAACCGGGCAGCGGTGAAACGCTGGTGGGGATTGTCATCAGCGATGCTGTGCGCCTGCAAGCGCTGGACCGCGAGCAAGCCATTGCCGCGATCATCGAGCAGGTACGCAGCCAGACCCGGCACCTGAAAGCCATGCCTGCCATACGGGCCAGCGAGCTGATTATCGAAAAACGGGCCACGTTTGCGGCTGTGCCCGGTCTGCGTCGCCCTTCGGTAGCGACACCTTGGCCAGCTATTCGCCTGGCAGGCGACTGGACCGATACCGGCTACCCCGGTGTGCTGGAAGGCGCTGTGCGCAGCGGGCTGAAAGCCGCGCATCTGTAAGGGCCACGACTGAGCACTACTGCGCCGACGGTGTCAGCAAAGTTTGCGCAGGCTTATGAGCGGCCAGAAACTCCGATTGAAACAGGCACATGCGCACCACATCCCGATATTGGCCGTTAATGAAGAACTCGTGCTTGAGCTCGCCTTCCACCTGAAAACCAAACTTCTGATAAATGTGAATGGCCTTGTGGTTTTCCTTGTCCACAATCAGCACGATCTTGTACAGGTTCAGCACTCCAAAGCCGTACTCGATAGCCAGCTTGGTCGCCCGCGAGGCAATGCCCTTGCCCTGGAACTCCGGCGCAATAATGATCTGGAACTCTGCCCGGCGGTGTACATAATCAATTTCCACCAGTTCCACCACGCCGGACGGCTGCCCTTCCCACTCCACAACGAAACGACGTTCACGCTGATCGTGAATATGCTCATCGTACAGAGCCGCCAGCTCGCCATAGGTTTCGTAAGGTTCCTCGAACCAGTAGCGCATCACGCTGGCGTTATTGTCCAGCAAATGCACAAAGCGCAAGTCTTCGCGCTCCAGCGGGCGTAATTTAACGTGAGTCGTTTTACTCATGATTTTTCTATCCTTTCTCTATGTTCGATAGACGAGCCGCCTATCTGCCTATACCAAAGGCCATAGACATCATGCCCGCATATCGTGTGTTTTTGATGAAGGCCTGATAGAAAAAGTTCAGTTGGCTGCAAAACCGCAGCCCGACCAGTCTTGCGGCAAAACCGGCCAAAAACGCAAAAACCCCGATTTCTGCTTTCCTGCATAGCAAACTGAACATCAGTCAGGCCAGCAGGAATATCAAAATCGGGGTTTGAAACTACTACCTAGCCGCTGTGGCTGCGCCAGCCCGGAGCTAGCGCAGGTAGCGGGCATCAGGTTGGGGCGTGTTCCTCGATGTAGCGACGTACTTGAGCTACATCCGAATCCATCACCACCACCTTCTGTGGCAAGTCTGCCAAACCGGTCAGGTGCGCAGGCACCGGAGCGGGCTGACCAATCGCTTCTTCGATTGTCTCGGAGAACTTGGCAGGCAGCGCGGTTTCCAGCACCAGCATGGGGATGCCTTCTTCGCGGAAGTTCTGAGCCACCTTGACGGCGTCTGCCGTGTGCGGGTCGATCAGAGTCTGGTACTGCTTGTTCACCTGAGCAATGGTGTTCAGACGATCCTGGTGCGAGCTGGCACCAGCCACAAAGCCGAACTCTTCCTGGAAGCGTGGCAGATGCTCGCTCAGGTCGAATTGGCCTTCTTTGGCCAGCTGCTCCCACAATGCCTTGACCTTGCTGCCATCACGGCCCAGCAGATCAAACACAAAGCGCTCGAAGTTGGAGGCGCGGGAAATGTCCATGGATGGGCTGGACGTGGCGTAAGTTTGCTCGGAACCACGGGGACGATAAATACCGGTGCGGAAGAATTCTTCCAGCACGTTGTTTTCGTTGGTGGCCAGAACCAGCTTGGCGATAGGCAGCCCCATCTGACGAGCAATGTGGCCCGACAGAATATTGCCGAAGTTACCCGAAGGAACGGCAAAAGAGACTTTCTGACCCGCCTGGCTGGTGCTTCGCAGCCAGCCCCAGAAGTAGTACACCACCTGAGCCGAAATGCGGGCCCAGTTAATGGAGTTCACGGCGCCCAGATGCCATTTGGACTTGAACTCCAGATCACCCGCCAAGGCCTTGACGATGTCCTGGCAATCATCGAACACACCTTTCACCGACAGGTTGTGGATGTTTTCGTCTTGCAAGGAGTACATCTGAGCGCGTTGGAAAGCACTCATGCGACCATAAGGCGAGAGCATGAACACGCTGACGCCACGCTTGCCGCGCAAGGCGTATTCAGCCGCCGAACCCGTGTCGCCAGACGTGGCACCCACAATGTTCAAGGTGCTGTTGCGCTGTGTCAGCACGTATTCGAAAACCTGGCCCAGGAACTGCATGGCCATGTCTTTAAAAGCCAGGGTTGGGCCTTGGGACAAGCCCAGCAAGGAGAAACCGGGTTCCAGTTCCTTGACCGGTACCACCTGCTCGCTGTCGAACACGCCGGGGGCATAAGCACGTGCCGTCAAGGCGGACAGTTCATCAGCCGGAATATCGGTGACGAACAGGCCCAGCACTTTGGCGGCCAGTTCGGGGTAGCTCAGGGCGCGCCAGGACTCCAGCGTTTCTGCACTGACTTGAGGGTAGCTCTCTGGCATGGCCAAACCGCCATCCGGAGCCAAGCCTTCCAGCAAGATGTCCGAAAATGGCTGGGCCTTCATGCCGCCACGGGTAGAGATGTAATTCATTACAGGTTCTCCACGCGCAAACGGGTCACGGCAGACTGTACAAAGGGTAGATTCTGAATCTGGCTGATCGCGCCATTAATGGCACCTTCACGCGCTTCATGCGTCAGGAAGATGATGTCAGCCTGTTCACCGGCTGGCTCCTGGAACATGGAACCGATCGAGATCGAGGCTTGCGCCAGAATGCGAGCCACATCAGCCAGAACACCAGGACGGTCATCCACACGCAAACGCAGGTAGTACGAGGACACCACTTCATCCATAGGCAGGATGGGCGTATCGGACATGGCGTTGTGCTGGAAGGCCAGGTAAGGCACGCGATGTTCCGGTTCTGCCGTTTGCAGACGGGTCACATCCACCAGGTCCGCCACCACCGCCGAGGCGGTTGGCAAGGCGCCGGCACCGGCACCGTAGTAAACGGTTTGGCCCACGGCATCGCCATGCACCAGCACCGCGTTCATGGCACCTTGGACATTGGCCAGCATGCTTTGCAGTGGAACCAGTGTGGGGTGTACGCGCAGTTCGATACCTTCCTCACGGGCGCGGGTAATACCCAGCAGCTTGATGTTGTAGCCCAGGCGTTGTGCGTGTTGCAGGTCTTCCAGTGCCAGGCTGGTAATGCCTTCCACGTGAGCCTTGCTAAATTGCACGGGGATACCAAAGGCCAGGGAGGCCAGCAGGCTCAGCTTGTGCGCAGCATCCACACCTTCAATGTCGAAAGTAGGATCGGCTTCGGCGTAACCCAGACGCTGGGCATCGGCCAGGGCTTCAGCAAAGCTGACACCACGGTTGCGCATTTCGGACAGGATGTAGTTGGTGGTGCCGTTGATAATGCCGGCCAGCCACTGAATACGGTTGGCCGTCAGGCCTTCGCGAATTGCCTTGATGATAGGAATACCACCGGCCACAGCGGCTTCGAAGGCCACCATGACGCTACGCTCGTGAGCAGCGGCAAAAATCTTGTTGCCATGCTTGGCCAGCAGCGCCTTGTTGGCGGTGACCACGTGCTTGCCCTGGGCAATGGCTTCCATGACCCACTCGCGTGCCAGGGTGTCGCCACCCACCAGCTCGACCACAATATCGATCTCGGGGTTGCGCACCACATCCATGCCGTCTGTGGTCAGGGTGACCTCGTCCCCAACCAGCGCACGTGCCTTTTCCAGGTCACGCACAGCAATAGCGACCACCTCAATACGGCGACCGGCGCGGCGAGCGATTTCATCTGCATTGCGTTTCAATACGTTCCAGGTGCCGCTGCCAACCACACCCAAACCCAGCAAACCTACTTTGATAGGACTCATTGAACAAATCCGTCCTTACGGAACATTTCTTTGATGCCGCGTACCGCCTGACGGGTACGTTGCTCGTTTTCGATCAGCGCAAAGCGCACATAATTGTCGCCATACTCACCAAAGCCGATGCCGGGGGATACGGCTACTTTGGCATCGCTCAGTAAGCGCTTGGCAAACTCCAGCGAACCGATGTCCTTGTAGAACTCGGGAATCTTGGCCCAGATATACATTGATGCCTTGGGGACATCGACCATCCAGCCTGCTTCATGCAGGCCCTTGGCCAATACGTCGCGACGGCGGCGGTACTGCTCCACCACCTCGCTGACACAATCTTGTGGTCCTTCCAGCGCCGCAATGGCGGCCACCTGAATCGGTGTGAAGGTACCGTAGTCGTGATAGCTCTTGATACGTGCCAGGGCATTGACCAAGGACTCGTTCCCCACCATGAAGCCAATACGCCAGCCGGCCATATTGTAGCTTTTGCTCATGGTAAAAAACTCGACTGCGTCATCGCGCGCACCTTCCACCTGCATGATGGAGGGGGCCACGTAGCCGTCAAAGGTAATGTCGGCATAGGCCAGATCGTGCACCACCAGAATATTGTGCTCGCGTGCCAGCGCCACAATACGCTCAAAAAAGGACAGTTCCACACACTGGGCCGTCGGATTGCTGGGAAAACCCAGAATCATCATTTTGGGCTTGGGAATGGACTCCCGCACGGCTTTTTCGATTTCCTCGAAAAAGTCCACGCCGGGGACCATGGGCACCGAACGGATATTCGCGCCGGCAATGACGGCACCATATATATGAATCGGGTAGCTGGGGTTGGGCACCAGAACGGTGTCGCCCTTGTCCAGGGTTGCCAGCATCAAGTGGGCCAGACCTTCTTTGGAACCGATGGTAACGATCGCTTCACTATCAGGATCCAAGTGCACATTGTAGCGGCGCTCGTACCAATTGGTCACGGCTCGGCGCAGACGCGGAATGCCTTTGGAGACAGAATAACCATGAGTGTCCGGGCGGGTGGCCGCCTCGACCAGCTTTTCCACGATGTGCGCCGGTGTCGCGCCGTCCGGGTTCCCCATGGACATGTCGATAATGTCCTCGCCACGACGGCGGGCGGCCATTTTCAGCTCGCCTGTAATGTTGAACACGTAAGGCGGCAAACGCTCGATGCGCGGAAAGCGAATCATGACATTCCTTGAGAAGAAAACAGCGAAGACCCAAACCAAAAGGTGCGAAGTAAATCAAAGAGTTTAATCCATGATTGACTTACTGAGAATCACTGCAAACAGATCAGGTGCCGCATCGTCCCTGACTCTTTGCGCTATCATCGACCCTGTAACGGGAGAGACTCATCGTGCAACTGCAACGCGAACACAATCCAGCCATGAATGCCATCACCGCTTACGGTGAGGACTATGTGGCAATCAACTTTCAAAACCACGATCATTCCATCTTCTTTAGCCCTGAAGGTCCTGTGCAGGACCTGGCCATTCAAAGCGCAACCGAGCTGACAGCCCCGTTGCTGCGCCGGATTGCCGGACTGGAATCGGTCAAGCAAGACCCCATGGCCTTTCTGGACGACGCCCCACCGGCGCGCCCTGACAACGCCCCCGAATTGATCTTGATTGGGACTGGCCAGCGCCAACACTTTCTGCACCCGGCTGTCACGCAGGAGCTGCTGCAGTGGGGCATAGGTGTGGAAATCATGGATACCCAGGCCGCCGCCAGAACCTACAATATCCTCATGTCCGAAGGCCGCAAAGTTGTCGCCGCCTTACTCATACAGGAAAAAGCATGACAGCCCTACAAATTGGTGCCCCCATCCCCGACTTTTCCGTGCCCTCCACCCAGGGCGAGTTCAGCGCCGCTGACCTGAAAGGAAAAATGACAGTGTTGTACTTTTACCCCAAAGACAACACGCCGGGCTGCACCACCGAGTCCCAGAATTTCCGCGATGCCCTGACCGAATTTCAGGCTGCAGGCGCGCAAATCATTGGCGTTTCGCGCGACTCGCTCAGTTCGCACGAACGTTTTATCGACAAGCAAGCCCTGACTTTCCCTTTGCTTGCCGACACCGAAGAGCGCTTGTGCGAACTGTTTGGGGTCATGAAAATGAAAAACATGTACAGTAAACAGGTACGTGGCATCGAGCGCAGCACCTTTTTGATCGACGCCCAAGGTGTGTTGATTCAAGAATGGCGTGGCATCAAAGTGCCCGGCCACGTCCAAGCTGTATTACAGGCTGTTCAGCAAGCCGCCTGAAACCTTACCGTGCCGACTTGCAGGTCGGCACACAACCAGGAGTACGTGTTATATGCCGCTACCAACGTTGCCCACCAAGCTGGGAACCCTGCTTAGCGAAAAAGATGACAGTGTCATCCTTGCCGATCCACCCGTACCACTAGACGAACCCGACACTCCCCCCGCCAGCCCCAAAGCCGCCCCCAGTAAAGCGGCTGCTACGCCACGCTCCAAAAAGCCTGCGCCCGTCAAAACGGCGCCCGCGGCCCCCGCAGCAGCGCCTGCGCCCGCCAGTGTGGCCAAAGCAGCTCCCAGCAAAAGCGCTGCCGCCAGCCCTGCCCAGGCTCCCAAGCCTGTCGCCGGCGCAGCCAGCAAACGCACCCGTCTGGCCCCCACCCAGCGCAAATTGTTTGTGCTGGATACCAACGTCTTGCTGCACGACTCCAATTCGCTGTTCAAATTTGAAGAGCATGACATCTTCCTGCCCATGATGGTGCTGGAAGAGCTGGATCACCAGAAAAAGGGCCTGTCCGAAGTGGCTCGTAATGCACGTCAGGTCAGCCGCTCCCTGGAAGGTCTGGTGGGCGATCATGGTCTGGACAAGCCCATCAATCTGGATGGCATCGGCAATACCGAAGCGCGTGGCGCCGTCACCTTCCAGACCAGCGCTCTGGATACCACCCTGCCTATCCAGCTGCCGCTGGGCAAGGCGGACAACGCCATTTTGGCCGTGGTCAATGCCCTGACCCAGAGCATGCCCAAACGCGAAGTGGTGCTGGTGTCCAAAGACATCAATATGCGTCTGAAGGCCAAGGCACTGGGCCTGCTGGCCGAAGACTACCGCCACGATCACGTTCTGGATGACTCCGACCTGCTGTATGACGGTGTCATGCCCTTGCCGGACAATTTCTGGACCAAGCACGGCAAGAACATGGAGTCCTGGCAACAGGGTGGCACCACCTTCTACCGTATCAGCGGACCGCTGTGCAGCCAGTTCATGGTCAACCAGTTCGTATTTACCGAAGGCGACGATCCCTTGTATGCCCAGGTACGCGAAACCGCTGGCAATACCGCCGTACTGGCCACCTTGCGCGACTACAGTCACGGCAAGAACAACGTCTGGGGCATTACGGCTCGCAACCGCGAACAGAACTTTGCCCTGAACCTGTTGATGAACCCGGATTTTGATTTCGTCTCCCTGCTGGGCCATGCCGGTACCGGTAAAACGCTGCTGGCCCTGGCCAGTGCGTTGACCCAAACCCTGGAGACCAAGCGCTACAACGAGATCATCATCACCCGTGCCACCGTGCCTGTCGGAGATGACATTGGCTTCCTGCCCGGTACCGAGGAAGAGAAAATGCAGCCCTGGATGGGTGCGCTGGAAGACAACCTGGAAGTCCTGCACCTGGGCACCGGCAAGTCCTCCAGCAACCTGAACAACCCACAAGGCACCGAGGCTCCGCGCAACTCCACCATGGAACTGGTGCGCTCCAAGATCAAGGTCAAATCCCTGAGCTTCATGCGCGGTCGTACCTTCATGAACAAGTTCCTGATCATCGACGAGGCGCAGAACCTGACGCCCAAGCAGATGAAAACACTGGTGACGCGCGCCGGTCCAGGAACTAAAATCGTCTGCTTGGGCAATATTGCCCAGATCGACACGCCCTACCTGACCGAGGGCAGTTCGGGGCTGACCTACGTAGTAGACCGATTCAAAGGCTGGCCGCATGCAGGCCACATTACCTTGCAACGTGGTGAGCGCTCCCGTCTGGCCGATTACGCCAGCGACGCACTCTAAACCGAATCGCTACTCACTCAAACCGGGTCCTGGACCCGGTTTTTTTTTACCGCCAGGCTGCATCAAGGCCAACAAGCACAGCAAAGACGCAGCGTGGAGGATTTTTAATGACTGTTATGAAACGTACCGCACAGCCCATCGGGCTTACCATGGGCGATGCCGCTGGCATAGGCCCGGAAATTATTGCCCGCCTGATTGTTGAAGGCCTGCCCCACCCCGCCGTAGTCTATGGCGATGCGGGTGCGCTGCGCCGTGCCCTGACACTGATTGGCGCCGACCAGGACTGGCACGTCGAGGAGGTGGAGCAGCCTGTTTGCACACCCAAGGGGCTCATTGCCGTCCTGAATCGCTGGCAAGCCCTGCCCGACGATCTGCCCTATGGCGAAGTTAACGCTCAGGCCGGACGCGGCGCCTACGAATACCTGTGCCACGCTATTGATGATGCCCAAGCCGGTCTGATCCGTGCCATCGTCACCGCCCCACTGAACAAGCTTGCCATGCAAAAAGGCGGTATCGATGCCCCTGGCCACACCGAGATTCTGGCCGAGCGCAGCCACACCGAGCACTACGCCATGATGCTGGCTAACGAACACTTGCGCTCCATTCTGGTCACCATTCACGAACCGCTGGCCCGTGTCCCCTCCCTGATTACTACAGAACGCGTCTTGCAAACCATCCGGCTGGCACAGTTGGCCTGCACCCAGGCCGGGATCGCCAAGCCCCGTGTGGCTGTGGCAGGCTTGAACCCCCATGCCGGTGAGGGCGGCAAATTCGGCTCTGAGGATATTGAGCAGATCACACCGGCCATTGAACAAGCCTGCGCCGAAGGCATCCAGGCCAGCGGCCCCTGGCCCGGCGACACGATCTTCATGCGGGCTCGTCAGGGAGAGTTCGATATTGTGGTGGCCCAGTACCATGACCAAGGGCTGATTCCCATCAAGCTGCTGGGTCTGGACGAAGGCGTGAACGTGACAGTGGGCCTGCCCTTTATTCGCACCAGTGTCGACCACGGCACCGCGTACGACATTGCCGGACAGGGTAAGGCCGACGCCTCCTCTCTGGGCTATGCCTACCGTATGGCTCTTTCCATGAGCGCGCATCAAGCATGATCAGGCGCTTACCGATTGACCCGTTTTTGCTAAAGCTGTTTGCCACTGTTGCTCTTGCCAGCCTGCTGCCCGCCCAAGGTTGGGGCGTGCCGCTGTTTCAACACATCACGCAGATCGCGATTGCCCTGCTGTTCTTTCTGCATGGTGCTCGTCTGTCACGAGAGGCCATTTGGGGCGGCTTGTCTCACTGGCGCTTGCACCTGCTGATTCTGTCCGTCACCTTCCTGCTCTTCCCGATTCTCGGCAGTGGCGTGGCGGCTGTGCTGCGTCCCTGGCTAACCGACAATCTGTACCTGGGAATTCTGTTTCTGGCTTGCCTGCCCAGCACCGTGCAATCTGCGGTGGCGCTGACCGCAATGGCCAGAGGGAATGTGCCGGTGTCGATTTGCAGCGCCTCGGCCTCCACCTTGCTGGGCGTGTTCATCACTCCCTTGCTGGTCGGCATCATGCTGGCGGGTGCCACCAGCGCCCAGGCCACCGTGTCGCTGGAGGCGGTGGGAAAGATCATGCTGCAGCTATTTTTCCCCTTTGTCTTCGGGCATATGCTGCGTCCCCTGATCGGAGCCTGGGTCATGAAGCGCCAGCAACTGCTGAAAGTCGTGGATCAGGGATCGATTCTGCTGGTGGTGTATACGGCCTTTTCGGGCGCGGTGGTGGGCGGCCTGTGGTCCTCCACCCCATTGAGTGCCTTGGGACTGATTGTGCTGTCCAACGCCGTTCTGCTGACCTTGGCGCAAGTGCTGGCCTGGAACCTGGGGCGCTGGCTGGGCTTTTCCTTTGAGGACCGTGTCAGCCTGCTGATGTGCGGCTCCAATAAAAGCCTGAGCAGCGGCATCCCGATTGCCAATGTCATTTTCCCCAGTGCCATGGTCGGGCCTATCATCTTGCCGATCATGTTGTTTCACCAGTGGCAGCTACTGGTATGTGCATGGCTGGCGAAACGGCTGGCGGCCCGGAGTGAAAACTAAGAGAACGGCGAACCACCTTGCCTGACTACCCATACACGCTGAACGATGAATAAAAAAGAGGCATACTTTGGTATGCCTCTTTTTTGTCCTGACATCTGGCAAACGGCCTCACAAGCCCGCGCACTGAAGCAGCCACTGTGCTTTTTAATTGGGCATGTAATCCAGAAAGCGCGTGCTGGCTCCGGCGAAGGTCAAGCGAACCGAACCAATAGGACCGTTACGCTGTTTACCAATAATAATTTCAGCCGTGCCTTTATCGGGCGAGTCCGGGTTGTAGACCTCGTCACGGTAAATAAACAAGATCAAGTCAGCATCCTGCTCAATAGCACCGGATTCGCGCAAGTCACTCATCACTGGGCGCTTGTTGGGCCGTTGCTCCAGGCTTCGGTTCAACTGCGACAAAGCAATCAAGGGACAATTCAATTCTTTGGCCAGACCTTTCAAGGAACGACTGATTTCAGAAATTTCCGTTGCCCGGTTCTCGCCACCGCTTGAGGACATCAGCTGCAAGTAGTCGATGATGATCAAGCCCAGTTGGCCACACTGTCGTGCCAGACGTCGAGCTCGTGCCCGCACTTCCATGGACGACAGGCCGGGCGTTTCATCAATGTAAATCTGGGCCTCCTGCACCTGCTGCACGGCATGTGTCAGACGTGGCCAATCGTCGGCTGTCAGCTTGCCGGTACGCATACGGTGCTGGTCCAGCAAACCGACCGAACCGACCATACGCATGGCCAACTGCACCGCGCCCATTTCCATGGAGAACACGGCAACGGGCAAACCCTGGGCAATCGCAACGTGCTCGCCAATATTCATGGAAAACGAAGTTTTACCCATGGAAGGACGACCCGCCACAATCACCAGGTCGCCTGGCTGCAAGCCTGACGTCATCTTGTCCAGGTCAATAAAGCCAGTTGGGACCCCGGTTACTTCCGAATCGCCTTCGCGGTGATACAGCTCGTCAATACGTTCCACCACCTGGCTTAGCAGGGGCTGGATTTCCAGAAAGCCCTGCGAACCACGCGCCCCTTCCTGGGCAATCTGAAACACACGGGTTTCCGCCTCGTCCAGAATCTGCCGGGCCTCCTTGCCCTGCGGATTGAAGGCGGCCGAGGAAATATCATCAGCAACGGTGACCAGCTTGCGCAGCGTGGAACGTTCGCGAACGATCTCGGCGTAGCGACGAATATTGGCCGCCGATGGCGTGTTGTGAGCCAGCGCATTCAAATAGGCCAGCCCACCCACCTCCTCCTGCTTGCCTGCAACCGACAAGGACTCAAAGACCGTGACGACGTCGGCAGGACGGGCCAGACCAATCAAGCGGGTAATGTGTTGCCAGATCAGCTTGTGATCAAAACGATAAAAATCCTCGTCGGTGACAATATCGGCCACCCGGTCAAACGCGGCATTATCGAGCAACAAGCCACCGAGCACCGACTGCTCCGCCTCAATGGAATGAGGCGGGACCCTGAGGTAGTCCAGCGTTGAATCGGATTTGGCTGACTTGCTTTCCATGCATATACCTTCAAATCAAGGAAAAAAATCGACGCCGCAGCCAACAGAATGTGTTGTGCGGGCTTGAACAGTATGTGTATCTGGGGTCAGAACAGTCAGGCTCAACAGCGTGCTGGGCTGACAGGACCGAATGCGGCAATACAGTCACGCCGCAGGCGTGCTGGCTCTCTTCAAACAGAATGAAGAGAAAACAAAAAAGCCGGCTTGCACCGGCTTTTTTGAGCTTGGCAGATACACTCCATGAAAGAATGTACCATGCGTCAACGCGCTAGGCTTAGGCTACATCGCCTTGAACCACAACGTTGATTTCAGCGATCACGTCAGGGTGCAGAACAACCTGAACGGGGTACTCGCCAATGGCTTTCAGGTGACCGTCTGGCAGACGAACCTGAGTCTTGACCAGGTCGGCAAAGCCGGCATTTTGCAATGCATTGGCGATGTCCATGGTGGTCACGGAACCAAACAAACGACCGTCCACGCCGGCTTTTTGAACCAGGGTGAAAGCTTGGCCGTTCAACTTTTCGTTCTGAGCCTGAGCAGCGGCCAGCTTTTCAGCTTGCAGCTTTTCCAGTTCGGCACGGCGTGCTTCGAACTCTTGCAGAGCGGCAGCCGTAGCACGGCGAGCAACTTTGCGTGGCAGCAGGAAATTACGGGCGTAACCATCACGTACGCGCACAACGTCACCCAGATTACCCAGGTTGGCGACTTTTTCGAGCAAAATAACTTGCATGACTAAGGTTCCTCTGGATTATTTGTGGTTGTCGGTGTACGGCAACAGAGCCAGGAAACGAGCGCGCTTGACAGCGGTGTCCAGCTGACGCTGGTAGTGAGCTTTGGTGCCCGTCAAACGTGCAGGGATGATCTTGCCATTTTCCTGGATGAAATCACGCAGGGTGTCCAGATCTTTGTAATCAATTTCTTCAACGCCAGCGACGGTGAAGCGGCAGAATTTGCGGCGCTTGAACAGTGGGTTCTGTTGTGCAAATTTGCGTTTTTTGTCTTTGCCTCTACGGAAAGCCATTTTGTGCCTCGTTAGTAACCGGGCTATACCCGGAAGAATTCAGTGTGAAGCGAGGTGTTGAACACTTCGCGACGATCGAGCCAGACCAGTCAAACCGTAACAGAGCCTTGTCCCGGAAAGTGACGCTGATATTGCTGTACATGCAGCACCAGACGCGTCGAACCTTTACGGGCTGGGGCAATAAAACCTTGTAGCTGCAAACGGGCTCCCAAAGGAGTGTCTGCCAGACCCAGTGCATTATTTCCCAAAGCCACTACCTGCATCGTCAAAGCGATTTGCCGGGAGTGACCGGCTTCCATTACGGAAGATTCGTGTTCCAGAACCAATTCCAGAGCTGGGACACCAGCCGGCGTATAACGCAAGGGCTTGATGTCGACAAGCTGACCGGCAAGAGAGAACTGGTTCACGTAGTCGGAGCTATTACTCTTCAGCTTGAGCTTCGGCTTCAGCAGCTGCAGGAGCGCTGGCTTCAGTACTTGCTTTACGTGCTTCTTCGCGTTCGACGGACTTCATCATGACCGAAGCGCCTTCAGGGGCTTTCTTCGTGCCAGCGACGAGGTAACGCAAGATAGCGTCGTTGTAGCGGAAGGAATGCTCCAGCTCGTCCAGGGTGGACTGACCGCATTCGATGTTCAGGCACACGTAGTGAGCCTTGACCAGTTTCTGGATTGGGTAAGCCAGTTGACGGCGGCCCCAGTCTTCCAGACGATGAATAGCACCGCCTTCGGAAGTAACAATCGCCGAATAGCGCTCGATCATGGCGGGCACTTGCTCGCTTTGATCGGGATGCACAATGAACACTACTTCGTAGTGACGCATGGAACAACTCCTTGTGGATATCGCCTACTACCCGCTGTAAAACCAGTCAGGCACCAAGCGCGACAGCCCGCCCATTCAATCCGGGTCGAGCAAGAAACCATAGATACTAGCACCAAGAAAGGCTGGCTGACAAGCCAAAAGCCTTAGCCCTGCACGCTTGCGTAGGCAGAGTGATTATGAATCGACTCAAAATTCTCGGCTTCGATGCTATAACGCAACACTCCGGGCAAGCTGCGCACGCTAACGGCTACATCACGCACCAGATCTTCGACGAATTTGGGATTGTCGTACGCGTATTCGGTAACGTACTTTTCGTCAGTGCGCTTGAGCAAGCCCCACAGCTGGCAGGACGCCTGCTCTTCAACCGATTTGATCAGCGTAGGCAAGTCCAGCGCAGCCGGATCTGCAAACACGGCCTGCACGGTAACGTGCGAGCGCTGATTATGGGCACCGTACTCTGAAATTGCCTTGGAGCACGGGCACAGGCTGGTAACCGGAACCAGCACGGACAACTCAAATTCGGGCTGGGCATCCACACCAACACGTGCTGTCCAGCTGACGGTGTAATCCATCAGGCTGGCCACACCGGATACGGGTGCCACTTTTTCCAGGAAAACGGGGAAGGTGGCTGTCATGTCGCCACGCCCGGCATTGAGCAAAGGCAACATAGCCTGGGCCATCTGCACAAAACCGGCGGGCGTCATGGCTTGACGGCGGTACTCTTCCAGCAAAGCCACAAAGCGCGACATATGGGTGCCTTTTTCTTCGGGCGGCAAGGCCACCGTCAACTCCCATTGCGCCACGGTGGGCACGGCCTGCCCTTGCAGGTCCAGCATCATCGGATGCCGCACCCCGCGCACACCCACGCGCTGAATCGCAACACGGCGTGTATCCGTGCTGCTTTGCACATCTGGCATGGCCAAAGGCGATTCCGACACTGTATTCATATCCATCAGGTTCAGCTACGACAGAGCCGCAACCGTAAATAAAAACAATAATGAATTATTATCTTACGCTTATCGCACGCGAGGTTCGATAACCTTAATAAGAACGCGCATATTGGGGTATTTAAACCCTAAACTGTGCAGAAATTGCCTCACGCCTCAAGCAAACTTGAGAAACGTTCACGAATGGAGCGCTCAATGCCTGCGGCATCCAGGCCCAGATCCTGAGCAATTTTCTTCTGATCGCCGTGATCGATGAACTCGTCGGGGTAGCCCAGTTGCAATACCGGCATCACCAGCGCTTCACGGCTGACAAACTCCAGCACCGCGCTGCCTGCGCCCCCCATCAAACAGCCCTCTTCCACGGTCACAAATGCCTGATGGCTTTGTGCCAGCTCTTGCAGCAAGGCTTCGTCCATAGGTTTTACAAAACGCATGTCTACCACGGTAGCGTCCAGAACCTCGGCTGCTTTCAGCGCCTCGTGCAACACGGGACCAAAAGCCAGAATGGCCAGGCTCTTGCCCTGACGGCGCAGATTGGCCTTGCCCAGCGGCACGGTATGGAGCTCCTGATCCACTTCAGCACCGATACCCGCTCCGCGCGGATAGCGCACCGAGCTGGGCCCTGGGTGCTGATAACAACAGGTCAGCAGCAAGCGGGTTTCGTTTTCGTCCGACGGCGTGGCCACCACCATGTTCGGAATGCAGCGCAGAAAGGCGATGTCGTAATTACCGGCATGCGTTGCCCCGTCTGCGCCCACAATACCGGCGCGATCCAGCGCAAAAGTGACATCCAGATTCTGCAGGGCTACATCATGAATCAGTTGATCGTAGCCGCGCTGCAGGAAGGTGGAGTAAATCGCCACAACCGGCTTTTGCCCCTCACAGGCCAAACCACCGGCAAAGGTCACGGCGTGCTGCTCGGCAATACCCACATCAAAATAACGACGGGGGAATTGTTGCTCGAACTCCACCATGCCACTGCCTTCACGCATGGCGGGAGTAATACCGTACAGACGTTGGTCCTGCCTGGCCATATCGCACAGCCACTGACCGAAGATCTGTGTAAAGGTAGGGCGCGGCTTGGTCGTAGGCGTGACCAAACCCACAGAAGGATCGAATTTGCCGGGACCGTGGTAGAGCACCGGATCGGCTTCAGCCAGCTTGTAGCCCTGCCCTTTACGGGTCACCACATGCAGGAACTGCAAACCACCCAGATCACGCAGATTGCTCAAGGTAGAGACCAGCGCATCCAGATCGTGGCCATCAATCGGGCCTACGTAGTTAAAACCCAGCTCTTCAAACAGCGTGGCCGGAGACAGAATCCCCTTGGCGTGGCCTTCAAACTTGCGCGCCAGCTCCAGCACAGGCGGGACATGCTGCAAGACAGTACGGCCTACATTTTTGGCAGCGGCGTAGAACCGGCCCGACATCAGGCGAGCCAGATAATGATTCAAGGCGCCCACCGGCGGCGAGATCGACATGTCGTTGTCGTTCAACACCACCAGCACATTTACATCGGGCGTCACACCGGCATTGTTCAGGGCTTCAAACGCCATACCGGCCGTCATCGCGCCATCACCGATCACGGCAATGTGCTGACGCTCGATCCCGGCATTGCGCGAGGCCACGGCCATACCCAGCACTGCGGAAATCGAGGTTGAGGAATGTGCCGTACCAAAGTCGTCGTACTCGGACTCGGAGCGCTTGGGAAAACCGGAGATGCCATCTTGCTGACGCAAGCTACCCATCTGATCGCGGCGGCCAGTCAGAATCTTGTGCGGATAGGACTGGTGACCCACATCCCACACAATACGATCGTGGGGAGTCTCGAACACATAGTGCAAGGCAGTGGTCAATTCAACCGTGCCCAGATTGGACGACAAATGCCCACCGGTTTTGGATACGGATTGCAGAACAAACTCGCGCAGTTGTCGTGCCAGCTCGGGAAGATCACGTTGATCAAGCTGGCGCAAGTCGGCGGGAGACTGGATCTGCTCTAGGGAAACGGTTGTCATACTAAAGACGTCTATCCGGGCAAATAAGTGAAACGACTGTCTAAAAACAATCGCCAATCGGCTATTGTAAAACGCTTCGCGGCCTGTGCCAAAGTAGCACAGGCCCGCGTCGCTTAATGATTGCGACCCACGATGTAATCAGCCAGTTGCGTCAGACGTGCCGCAGCAGGTCCCAAAGGACGCAAGGCCAACTGGGCCTGCTCATTCAGAGCACCGAGCAACTCGCGCGATCCGTCCATACCCAGGATGGAGACATAGGTGGGCTTGTTATCGGCGGCATCTTTGCCCGCCGTCTTGCCCAGCGTGGCGGTGTCAGCCGTCACATCCAGAATATCGTCCACGACCTGGAAGGCCAGACCCACAGCCTGAGCGTACTCTTCCAAACCATTACGCACGGTAGAGGAAGCACCCGCCACAATACCACCCAGCAAAACGCTGGCTTGCAACATGGCGCCAGTTTTCATGCTGTGCATCTCTTGCAACTGATCACGGTCCAGAGCAATGCCCACGCTGGCGCAATCAATAGCCTGACCACCAGCCATACCGGCACTGCCGGCGGCCTGCGCCAACTGGGTAATGGCTTGCACAATCAGCGCAGGGGCAATCGGCATTTGTGCCAGCAGTTCAAAGGCCAAGGGTTGCAAGGCATCGCCAGCCAGCATGGCGCACGCTTCATCAAACTGAACATGGGTGGTTGGGCGACCACGACGCAATTTGTCGTCATCCATGCACGGCAAGTCGTCGTGAACCAGCGAGTAGGCGTGGATCAATTCCACCGCCGCCGCTGCCAACTCCAATGCTTTCAATTGGGCAGCGGCCATGGGCTTGCCTTGCAAGGCAGCCTCACCGGCGGCATACACCAAGGCAGCGCGCACGCGCTTGCCACCACCCAGCACGGAGTAGCGCATGGCTTCGTGCAAACGAGCAGGTTCCTGGCTGACAGGGGGCAGCAATTGTTCCAGTACGGTCTCAGTCTGCTCAACCCGCGCCTGCAGCCAATCAGAAAAACTGGTAGAACTCATCTTAACTATCTCCAACAGCTTCATCCCCGGACAAGGGGCGCAGCAGATTGCCTTGCAATACGCTGACTTGTTCTTGTGCAAGGTCCAGCTTGCGCTGACACAATTGGGCTAACTCCACGCCCTGCTCGTAAGCTTGCAAAGCCTGCTCCAGCGGCAATGCCCCGCTTTCCATGCGAGCGACCAGCGCTTCCAGTTGTGCCAGAGCGGACTCGAAATCCTGCTGGGCTGGCGCCTGGGCGCTTTGATTATCATCGCGAGATTTAACCATAACTATTCCTGATCAATGAGGGCCGTCAGGACTGGCTGAGACCCAATTGGAAGTGGCATTGTACGGGAGGCGGCGGCTTGCTGCCCTTCCCAAGGAGTACTTTCTACTTTGGGACCGCTCCACAGCAAAAAAGCCGCTCCGGAGCGGCTTTCTCAGCACCAGAAACTCAGGGCATTGAACTAGCTGCGCGCAACAGGTCGGCTGGCGTCACTCACCCATTCACTCCAGGAGCCGGGATAAATGCTGGAGCCAGACAAACCGGCCAACTCCATGGCAAAAAGATTGTGACAAGCTGTAATGCCGGAACCACACTGGTGCACAACCATCTCTGCCGAAATCGCTCCCAGCAAGTCCTGAAACTCCTGGCGCAGCTGATCGGCCGGTTTGAAACGCCCCTGTTCACCCAGATTATTCAGGTGCGACCGATTAAGCGCATCGGGGATATGACCCGCTACCGGGTCCATCGGTTCCACGTCACCGCGATATCGCTCGGCAGCACGTGCGTCCAATACGGTAAAGATAGGTTTGGACAGGTTTTTCAGTACCTGCTCGGTCTGCACAGTAGGCATGGCAGCCTGCTCAGGCACACTCAATTTAGCAGTTGCTGGTACAGGCTTGGCCTGGCCGCTTTCTTCGGCTCCGCCCAACTGCTGCCAGGCCTGCCAGCCCCCATCCAGAATGGCGACTTGAGGATGCCCCAACCAGCGCAGCATCCACCACATATGGCTGGCGAATAAAGAACCTTGGGCGTCGTAGACCACGACCTGCATACCATCACGCAAGCCGTTTTTCTGCAAAAGCTGCGCCAGCTCCTGACGGCTGGGTAAAGGATGACGGCCATTCAGACCCGTCTTGGGTGCCGCCAGATCCAGCTCGTGATCCAGAAACACGGCACCCGGAATATGCCCCTGTTCGTAAGCGCGTCGCCCTGCCTGGTGGTCGGCCAAATCATGGCGTACATCCAGAATCAGCCACTCCGAATTATTCAGATTGGCCTGGACTTGCTCTGCGCTAATCAGAAATTCAAACACGTTCTGCCTCCTTGACGGGAGCCTGCTCCGCTGTCGCGGCCTGACCTCGCAAGATACGATCCTCGCTGTAGGTACGCCAGGCCGACAACAGACCAGACCCAATAATCAATGCCATACCTGCCCAGGCTAACCAGTCAGGCACATCCCCCCAGAAAGCAATGCCAATCAGGGCGGCGAAAATAATGGTGGTGTATTGCAAGGCTGCGGTCAACAAGGCCGAACCCAAGCCAAAAGCACGCGTCATGGTCAATTGCCCGAACAAACCGGACAGGCCCACGCCCAGCAAGGCCAGCCACGCGCGCCAGCTCAGCTCGCGCCAGCCTTCCCACAAAAGTCCAACCAGGCTGGAACAGACGACAAAACAGGAGAACAGCAGCACGGTGCGCCATTCCGGCTCGCCAGAGCGCCCCAGAGCGCGTACCTGCATCATGGCCACCGCGCTCAAGGCGCCGGCACACAGGCCCAGCATGGCGGCCCACCATTGGTCTGGCGTAATGCTGGGGCGCAGGACACCGATCACGCCCATGAAGCCCAACAACACGGCAATCAGACGCACAGGGTCACGCTGGGTGCCACCCCAGGCAAGCATCCAGAAAGCAATAAACAAGGGAGCGGTGTAGTTCAGGCTGACCGCGGTGGACAAGGGCAGATTAGCCAGAGCCAGAAAGCCCAGCCACATGGAACTGACCCCGGAGACATTACGCCGGACATGCAGTTTCCAGCTTTGAGGAGCCAGCCTCAAACCACGGCTTTTAGCCCAGAACACCAGAAGAAGAACCGAGGGCACACCCCGGAACAAAACAATTTGCGCCATCGACGCCCCGGCATCGGCGGACACTTTGACACAAGCCCCCATAATGGCAAACATGGCGCAGGCTACCAGCATCCATAATGACTGCATGTGATCAAACCAGATTCAGTAATAAGGGAAAGCCATTACTATACTCCCCACCTTGTAAAAGTGGACCGGTAACCCCATATCCAGACCACTTACGCAACAGCAAGAACCTCGGCGCAAGAAACTATCTTGCCCGGAAGCTGACTAAAAGCTGAATATTTTATTTTAACGCCTGGAATCAAGGCTAAAATTCGCGCAGATCGTGTTCTCACGATCACGATTTTTTCTGTTACACCGGAATCCGCATTCATGAAACGAATTGTCCTTTTCTTAATCACCAACCTGGCCGTCATGCTGGTGCTCAGCGCCTCCATGAATATTTTGGGTGTGGGACGTTACCTGAACGCGCAAGGTCTGGACCTGACTCAATTGCTGATCTTCTCGGCTTTGGTCGGTTTTACCGGCGCCATTATCTCCTTGCTGATGAGCAAATGGATGGCCAAGCAAAGCGTGAACGCCCGTGTCATTGACCCGAATGCCCCCGCCAATGCCGAAGAGGCCTGGCTGGTCGATACCGTGCACCAACTGGCCGACCGTGCCGGTATTGGCCGCCCCGAAGTGGCCATTTACGAAGGCGAGCCCAATGCCTTTGCCACCGGCGCTTTCAAGAATGATGCTCTGGTCGCCGTGTCCACGGGCTTGCTGCGAGGCATGACCGAAGAAGAAGTCATGGCGGTGCTCGGCCACGAAGTTGCCCACATTGCCAATGGCGACATGGTCACCCTGACCCTGATCCAAGGCGTGGTGAACACCTTTGTGATCTTTCTGGCCCGTCTGGCCGGCTACTTTGTTGACCGCGTGCTACTGCGCAATGATCGCGATGTGGGCATGGGTTACTACGCCTCGGTCTTTGTGTTTGAGCTGATTTTTGGCGTGCTGGCCTCCATCATCGTGGCCTGGTTCTCGCGTCAGCGTGAATACCGTGCCGATGCCGGTTCCGCTCAGTTGCTGGGTTCGCGTCAGCCCATGATTCACGCGCTGGCCCGCCTGGGCGGCATGGCTCCTGGCGAACTGCCCAAGAACTTTGAAGCCTCCGGTATTTCGGGTGGTCGTTCGATCAGTGCGATCTTCGCCTCCCACCCTCCTATCGCTGCACGTATTCAGGCTTTGCAAAGCGCTCAATCAGTCTAAGATCCCAGGCGGCCTGAACGGCACAGCCAAATAAAATGCCCCAAAAGCACACAGGCTTTTGGGGCATTTTTTATGCCTTGGCGCAAAGTTAGCGTATGGGCTGCCGAACAATCATCTTGTGCCGACTCGACGACGCTTTGCTCCAATCACTCAGATAGATCTCGTGATACACGCCCAAAGCTCCAGCCCTTCCTGCGGCAGGAACTTCGCATAGAGCTGCGATAACAAAGCTGACAGATCGGCTGGGGAGCCCACATGCATCACCTGCACGCACTTGCCCTCCGTCACGGCTTCCCACCTGGGAGCTGGAGCGTTCCCCAACTGAGCACGCATCTGGGCCACCGCGCCTTCCAGACCCGCCTTATCGGTCCATACAGGCAAGGTCACTTGTACACGCCACTGCCAGTTTTCCCGCCGCCCTGCTTCCACATCTTTCGGATCCGCAGCCCAGTACAGAACTTCGACCGGCGCTTCCATAAAGTCACGCCCCATGCGTTGGCGTGCCTCTCGACGGATAGGCTCAATAGCAAGCTGCAAGGTCTTGATAGCCGCCCCCACCGCAACAGGCTCGGGAGCACCTTTGCCATCCAGAATGGCAAACGGCAAAGTGGGCACATCCAGCACCCGAAAATGGTGCTGCAAAGGCGCATACAACATCTTCAGGGCTGGGATATCCTGGCTTAAATCGATCATGTTTTCGTAAGCCATAAAAAGGTCTCACCTAACTCCAAACCTAATCAGCAAAGTGATATTCCAAAATATCGTCACCGAACTCATCACGCTGGCCGCTTTCGGTCCAGCCTAAATGACGATAGAAACCATAGGAGCGCACCTGAGGATCACTATTACAAGCCAGGAACAGGCGCGTAAAACCACGCCCCTGCAAGTCCTGCATCATCTGTTTCAGCAAACGACGGCCCAGACCCAGGCTTTCATAGTCGGGCAACAGCGCCAGCACCATGATCTCGCCGCTCTCGCTATCACCGAAGCAATAGCCAGCCATCTGCTCATCGACCAGGGCCACATAGCCGGGGCAACTACCATCCTCAATACCTGCGGCCCAGCTTTCGGCGGTAACTCCCAAGGCGGCCAGATCCTCTTCAGAAAAAGCATTTTCACGAGTCAGTCCCCGGATACGCAGGCATTCGCGGGCGTCATCAGGCACTGCAGCGCGCAAGACTATCTTGCTCATTCACTACTCCAATATAAAAAGGGCAATGACGGCAAATCATCACGTCATCGACCATACAAAAGACTTAAGGGGTGTCAGTGTTGAGTTGGCTCAACCACTGGGCAATGTCGCCCACGACCTGGGGCATGGCCGAGCTGCCATCGGCCTGCGTCATGACGTGATCCAGATCGGGATAGCTGCGCCACACCACATGCGGGTTATCCACCTGTGCCACCATCTGGGCAGCGGCTTGCGGCGAGACCGAGGTATCGCGCCCGGACTGAATCACCAGAGTGGGGATAGCAATCCGTCGCAGCACCTCAGCCTGATCCAGATTCAGCATCTGCTGCCACCAATCGCGTCCATGTCCGCTCATCCGAGTATCCAGGCCGGCCCTGGCCTGCCTCAAAAATTCGCCCAAGCCATCAAGCATGGTTTGCTTGTCGGCAGCCGGCATCTCTTGGATTGAGGCGCTATAGAGCACATCATCCTGGAACCAGCGCCCGCCGCCATTAAAACTGATGGCCGCATCCAGATGCGAAGTCTGGGCCGCCAGCAAATGAACAATCACCGCTCCCTCGCTGCCACCCAAGGCAAAAAGCTTGTCATAGCGGGTCTGACTTTGCAGCTGTTTTAAAACCGCATCCAGATCAGCCACACGCTGTTGGGGCTGGTCGCGCTGAATATAGTCTGTCGGGCAATCGCTACGCTCGGGATCGTCGCTATCAGGCAGCGCGGCCGTCAGCGCATATTTTTCCACCGCCAGCACCTGGGCTTGTGGACGAGCCTTGGCCAGGGTTTCCCAAACAACTTTCTTGTGCGCCACGCTATTGCAATCCGAGCCTTGCACAATCAGAAGCAGCTCATGCACACCTTCTTGAGGGGCGATGGCAGGCTGGACGTAATAATGAATGGTGCTGCCATCTGCACGCGCCAATTCATGTGGCTGCGCTTGAGCATAAGCCTGGCTGCCCACGACCCCAGAGATAGCAAGGCCCGCCAGGCGGGCCAGAGAAATTGAATAATCCATGCCGCACTGTGGCACAGAATGATGAAGATTTGATGGAGAAAAATGGCGGACTCGCCGCCATGAAAAGGGACCAGTCAGCAAAGAGCTGACCTGACCGGGGGAGACATCAAGCCATCACACCCTTTGCTGGCTGGTGTCCCGCCGCCGGTCGCCATTTGCCCAAAAAGACGACCGGACTGGCAAGACTCAAGGCTTCATGGGATTGGTCTTTTCTGGATTGATTTGATAGCGCTGCAAAGCATCGCTGACCAGCGAGCGTGGCACCGAACCTTCGTCGGCCAAGGCCTTCAAGGCCGAGACCACGATAAAGTGTCGGTCCACTTCAAAGAACTCGCGCAGCGAGGCCCGTGTGTCGGAACGCCCAAAGCCGTCCGTACCCAAAACCAGCAAACGACGCTCCGGCAAAAAGGGCCGGATCTGCTCGCCCACAATCTTCATATAATCCGTGGCAACCACAATCGGGCCTGCATGCCCTTCCAGGCAAGACTGCACATAAGGGATACGCGGCTCGCTTTCCGGGTGCAAGGTGTTCCAGCGCTCCGTATCCAGGCCATCACGACGCAGTTGGTTCAGGCTGGGCGCACTCCACACATCGCTGGCCACACCAAAGTCCTCTTGCAGCAATTGTGCGGCAGCCAGCACCTCCATCAAGATAGAGCCACTGCCCATCAACTGCACACGCGGGGCCTTGGCTTTTTGCTGCGGTCCCGCCTGCAATAGATACAGCCCTTTGATAATGCCCTGCTCCACCCCGTCCGGCATCTCGGGATGCGGGTAGTTTTCATTGAGCACGGTAATGTAATAGAACACGTCCTCCTGATCCTGATACATGCGACGGATACCATCCTGCATGATCACGGCCAGCTCATAAGAGAAGGTGGGGTCATAAGAGCAGCAGCTAGGCACCACGCTGGAGAGCACATGGCTATGACCATCATCGTGCTGCAAACCTTCGCCCATCAAGGTGGTGCGACCCGACGTTGCACCAAACAAGAAGCCTCGTGTCCGTGCATCCGCCGCAGCCCAGATAAAGTCCCCTACTCGCTGAAAACCGAACATGGAGTAGAAGATAAAGAGCGGAATCGTGGGCACACCATGATTGCTGTAGGCCGTGCCTGCTGCAATCCAGGAGGAGATCGCCCCGGACTCATTCAGGCCTTCCTGCAAGATCTGCCCGTCCTTGGCTTCTTTGTAATAGCTCAGCTGGCCAGCATCCTGTGGCGTGTACAACTGCCCCAAGTACGAGTGAATACCAATCTGGCGGAACAGACCTTCCATACCAAAGGTGCGCGACTCATCCGGCACGATGGGCACAATCAATTTGCCCAGTACCGGGTCTTTCAACAAGGTGCTCAAAATACGTACAAAGGCCATGGTCGTGGACAGGCCACGCTCGCCCCTGCCCTTCAACTGGGCCGCAAAGCTGTCCAGCGTGGGCACCGTCAAGGCCCGAACAGAGGTTCTTCGCGATGGCACAAAGCCACCCAAGGCAGCACGACGCTGCTGCAAGTACACCGCTTCCGGGCTGCCTGGCTCGGGGCGCAGATAAGGCAGCTCTTCCAGTTGTTCATCCGTAACGGGTAGCTGGAAACGATCCCGGAAGGCACGCACTGCATCTGCGCTCATTTTCTTGAGCTGGTGATTGATGTTCTGGCCTTCACCAGCCTCGCCCATACCAAAACCCTTCACGGTTTTCACCAGAATTGCGGTCGGCCCGCCATGGCTGTTACGTGCGGCTTGGGCATACGCGGCGTAGACCTTGTCGGGATCGTGACCACCACGGGCCAGGGCCCAGATGTCATCGTCCGACAAACCCGCTACCAGTTCCAGCAGCTCGGGATATTTGCCAAAGAAATGCTCACGTACATAAGCGCCACTTTGGGACTTGAAGGTCTGATAATCCCCGTCCACGCATTCCATCATGCGCTTGCGCAACAGACCGGTTTTATCCTTGGCAAGCAGCTCATCCCAGCCCGCGCCCCAAATTACCTTGATGACATTCCAGCCTGCCGCACGGAAGTTCGCTTCCAGTTCCTGAATGACTTTGCTATTGCCACGCACAGGGCCGTCCAGACGTTGCAAATTGCAGTTGACCACGAAGATCAGGTTATCCAGCTTCTCACGCCCACCCACGGCAATGGCGGACAGGGACTCGGCCTGATCCATTTCCCCATCCCCCAGGAACGCCCAGACCTTGCGACCATCCATAGGCTTCAAACCACGGAAATCCAGATAGCGCATATAGCGTGCCTGATAGGCAGCCATCAAAGGCCCCAGGCCCATGGACACCGTGGGAAATTGCCAGAACTCGGGCATCAGGCGTGGATGCGGGTAAGACGACAAGCCACGACGCCCCGCCTCACGACGGAAGTTGTCCATCTGTTCATCATCCAGACGCCCTTCCACATAAGCACGGCCATAAATACCAGGGGCGGAGTGACCCTGTATATAGACCAGGTCACCGTCAAAGCTTTCTGTGCGGCCCCGAAAAAAATGGTCAAAGCCCACGTCGTACAGAACGGCCGCGGACTGATAAGTAGCAATGTGTCCGCCCACATTGGAGTGCCGACCGGCACGCAGCACCATGACCATGGCGTTCCAGCGCACATAGGCATTGAGCTTGCGCTCCAGTTCCTTGTCACCGGGATACGGGGTTTGCTGATGCACCGGAATGGTATTCACATACGAGGTGGTCACGCGTGTGTACAGGTCACCGTGATGACGCGCATCGAAATCCAGCAATTGATCAATCAGATAGTGGGCACGGGGGCGTCCTACTGCCGCCGTGACCGATTCCAGGGCATCCAGCCACTCGGTCGTCTCTTGCGGGTCCACATCCGCGATCTGCAAAGCGTGATTCATAACAATCTCCAGGTGGATAGGCCGGATCCGCCACGCGACGTCCTCACGGCCTGAACAAGACGCAGGGCAGGACAGACCCTCACCCATACGATTGCAATTGCAACTACTTTATGAGCGCATCTTATCCGCGTATAATTGCATTTGCAACTAAAAAATAAATTCCTGGGGGAAAGAACGATGAGTCGCTCCGACACTGATCTGTGGTTTTCCTTTGTGCGCGCGCACCGTAGCACCCTGAAAGAAATCGAACGCAGACTGGCTGCCGAAAAATTGCCACCCTATGCCTGGTACGACGTGTTGTGGGGACTGGAAAGCGGGCCGGAGGGAACCCGTCGCATGCATGAACTGGCCGATCGACTGGTCATAGAACGCTATAACCTGACGCGACTGATCGACCGGCTGGAAGCCCAGGGGCTGGTCCAGCGCAGTCGCTCCTCGGAAGATGGTCGGGCCGCCTTTGCCAGCATCACGGATGAAGGCCGGGCCTTGCGCAAACAGATGTGGCAGATCTACCAAAGCGCTGTGCAGGAACTGTTTCTGTCGGCCTTTTCCGATCAGGAACAAACGCAGTTTGCACACGGGCTGGATCAGGCTGCCCGACAAGCGCGGCAATCCTCCAACACCTAGATGTGTCTAACTGATACCTGAGGCTCACGCTTGTAAGAGGCGCTGGGCTATTATTTAGCAATGAAAGAAATCTTCGCACTTCTCGATTTCGGGGGTTATATCGCCTTGCTCCTGTGGGGTATCCACATGGTGCAAAGCGGTGTGCAACGCGCCTTCGGTGCCGAACTGGGCATCTGGATGGGTCATGCCCTGGGGCGTCCCCGCCGTGCTTTTGTTGCCGGAGCGGCCATTACGGCCGCCATCCAAAGCAGTACCGCCACCGGGCTGATGATTACCAGCTTTGCCGCCACCGGCATGGTCGCCCTGGTTCCGGCCCTGGCCGCCATGCTGGGCGCCAATGTGGGTACGACGCTGATCGTGCAACTGCTGTCCTTCAAAATGACCGCGCTGGCCCCAGCCCTGATTCTTCTGGGCGTCTGGCTGTTCCGCTCGCAGGAGCCTGGACGCCGTCGTGACCTGGGTCGCGTCTTTATTGGTCTGGGCCTCTTGCTGCTGTCCCTGCATGAACTGGTGGGCTTGTTCTCCCCCATTCAGGACGCCCCCCTGCTGCAAACCATTCTGGAAGCGCTGGCAGGCAGTCCCATGACGGGCATGTTGCTGGCCGCTTTGCTGACCTGGGCCGCACACTCCAGTGTGGCCATTGTGGTGCTGATCATCTCGCTGGCCAGTCACCAGCATATGGACCCGCAACTGACCTACGCATTGGTGCTGGGTGCCAATGTGGGTACCGCTATCAACCCGATTCTGGAAGGTGCTGGCGGCTCCAAGGACCCAGCCAACAAACGTCTGCCCATCGGCAACTTGGGCACACGTGTGTTTGGTTGTCTGGTCGGCATGATTTTGCTGCCCTGGATTCCGGATTTGATGAGCTGGTTCACCAATGACCCAGCTCGTGCTGTGGCCAACTTCCATACCTTCTTCAACCTGGCCGTGGCAGCCTTGTTCCTGCCTTTACTCAAACCCTATTCGCGTCTGCTGAGCCGTTATCTGCCCCGCCGCACCGACCCGGATGATCCCGGCCTGCCCTTGTATCTGGACCAGTCCGCCCAGGAAGTGCCTGCCGTGGCCTTGGGCAATGCTGCGCGTGAGGCGTTGCGTCTGTCCGATATGCTGCAGGAAATCCTGGATACGGCCCGTCAGAACATGCTGAACAATAGCGCCCAAAGCATTAACCATGCGCGCTATATCAGTAATGCCGTCAACCGTCTGGAGCCGCTGATCACCACCTATCTGGCCAGTATGGACCAGGAAAACCTCAGCAAGAAGGATACCCGTCGTCTGAACGATATTCTGACGTTCTCCACCAATATCTCGCACGCCGCCACGATCAGCGTCAATGGCTTGCTCAGCCACACGGCCAAGCTGCGTAAA
Source organism: Alcaligenes faecalis (assembly GCF_005311025.1). Lineage (GTDB taxonomy): Bacteria > Pseudomonadota > Gammaproteobacteria > Burkholderiales > Burkholderiaceae_B > Alcaligenes > Alcaligenes phenolicus. Next base: position 3,286,361 of record NZ_CP031747.1, read on the forward strand.
CAAGGCTGGATACTGCAATCGGAAGAACAGGCCGAAATCGGCAAAGTCATGGACAGGCTGATTCGCAACCAGCGTCAGGCAGCAGCCCTGTTTGTGGCCGAAGATGTAAAAACCGCCCGCTTCCTGGCCTTTGAAAAAGACTTCTTCCGCGAACTGGAAGTGGCGGCGGGAGACCGTCATATTCGCAAGATCAAGGCCGGACAGTTGGACTCCGCCGAGCAGGGCTCCTTGTACCTGGAGATTTTGCGCGACGTGCGTACCATCAACTCCTATCTGGTCAGCGCCGCCGCCTATCCAATTCTGGCCAAGCACGACGAGTTGCTGCCCAACCGAGTACGCTCCAACGAGGAATAAACAGACTGCAGCCAGGCAGTGAAAACAAGCCGCTCTGCTACTTAAAAAAAAGGCGACCATCAGGTCGCCTTTTCCTTTAGCTTGCCAGGAAGCCTTAGTGAGCCTGTTCCCAGTTATCACCCACGCCGACTTCAGCCACCAGCGGCACATCCAGCTTGGCTACATTGCACATCAGGCCCGGCAGGTTTTCACGCAGAACATCCAGCTCGTCTTCGGGTACATCGAATACCAGCTCGTCATGTACCTGCATCACCATCTGCGTGCGCAGCCCTTTTTCTTCCAGCCAGCGCTGCACAGCCACCATGGCCATCTTGATCAGGTCGGCCGACGTGCCCTGCATCGGCGCGTTAATGGCGGCACGCTCTGCACCGGCCATGCGTGGCCCTTTCGCGCCCTTCAGTTCAGGTAGCCACAGACGGCGACCAAACACGGTTTCCACATAACCCTGCTCATGCGCCTGCGCCTTGATGCGCGTCATGTAGCTGGCCACGCCAGGATAGCGGGCGAAGTAGCGATCAATATAGGCACGGGCTGCATCACGAGTAATGCCCAGATTGCTGGCCAGACCGAATTCGCCCATGCCGTAGATCAGACCAAAGTTGATCGCCTTGGCCGCACGACGCTGGTCCGAGCTGACGTCCTTGGCATCCACACCGAAGATCTCGGCAGCGGTTGCCGTGTGCACGTCCCCGCCCTGCTCGAACACCTGCTGCAGATTCTCGTCGCCCGATACATGGGCCATGACACGCAATTCGATCTGGGAATAGTCAGCCGACACCACTTTGCCCAGTTCAGACACGAAAGCGGCGCGAACACGGCGGCCTTCTGCGGTACGAACAGGAATGTTCTGCAAGTTGGGATCGGAGGAAGCCAGACGTCCGGTAATGACGGCAGCCTGTGCATAACGGGTATGCACACGGCCACTGTCCGGATTTACCATTTTGGGCAGTTTGTCCGTGTAGGTGGACTTGAGTTTGGCCAGGCCACGGTACTCCAGCAGTACCTGCGGCAAGGGGTAATCCTGAGCCAAACGGGTCAGCACATCCTCATCGGTAGAGGGAGCACCGCTGGCCGTTTTACGAACCACCGGAATACCCAGCTTGCCGAACAGAATCTCGCCCACTTGCTTGGGGGAGTTCATATTGAAGGGCTGGTCGGCCAGTTCGTAGGCCTTGTTTTCCAGCTCCAGCATTTTCTGACCCAACTCGTGGCTTTGGCGCGCCAAAGTAGGTACATCAATCTTGACGCCATTGCGCTCCACAATGGTCAGCACGTCCGAGGCCTGAACTTCCAGCAGGTAAATGCGCTCCAGCCCCTCTTCCTTGGCCACTTGGGGACGCAGGCACTGATGCAGACGCAAGGTGTAGTCCGCATCTTCGCAGGCGTATTGCGAAGCCACCGGAATATCCACCTCATCAAAGCCGATCTGCTTGGCACCCTTGCCACAAATATCCTCGTAAGACGCCCCTTTCAGACCCAGCCATTGCAAGGCCAGTTCTTCCATGCCGACACGCTTGTGCGATTGCAGAACATAAGCCTGCAACATGGTGTCCTCGCGGATACCGCGCAGGCTGACTTTTTCATTCAGCAGGACATGAGTATCGTATTTGGCGTTATGCAGGACCTTGGCCGCCTCTGCTTTTTCCAGCCAGGGACGCAGGGTTTCCAGCACATAGTCTTTATCCAGCTGCTCTACATCCAGCGAGCCACGGTGGGCCACCGGCACATAGAAAGCCTGACCGACCTTGACCGACACCGACAAGCCCACCAGACGCGCCATCAAGGGGTCCAGGGAGGTGGTTTCGGTATCCAAGGCCACCAGCTCGGCCTTTTCCAGCAGGTTTAGCAGGGTCTGTAGTTGTTCTTTCGTCATGACGGTCTGGTAATCCAGCTCGGCAGGCGCAGCAGGTGTTTCAGCCTCGACACGGGCATCCTGGGCGGGAACGCGCTTGGGATCATCTGTCAATTCACGCAACCAGGTGCGGAAACCGAAGGTCTCGTAGATATCCTGCAACACGGCGTTGTCGCGGGGCTCTGGCTCCAGCGCCTCGAAATCCCCCGTAAACCCAGGCACTTCGCAATCAAGTTTGACGGTGACCAGTTTGCGCGTCATTTCAAAGTTGGAGCTGAAGTCGCGCAGATTCTGGCCGGCCACTCCTTTGATTTTGTCGGCATGCTGCAACAGTTCATCCAGACTGCCATATTCGCCCAACCACTTGGCAGCCGTCTTGGGCCCCACCTTGGGAACGCCGGGAATATTGTCCGAGGTGTCGCCAATCAGCATCAAATAATCGATAATCTGATCTGGGCGTACCCCATACTTGCTGGTAACGCCTTCTACATCCAGCTTCTCGTTACTCATGGTGTTGACCAGCTGCACATGCTCATTGACCAGTTGGGCCAGGTCCTTGTCCCCGGTAGACACCACGGTCTCGATGCCATTTTCTGCCGCCAGACGGGAAAGCGTGCCGATGATATCGTCGGCCTCTACGCCAGGCTGACAAATCAGATGCCAGCCCATGGCGCGTACCGCTTTATGAATAGGCTCTATTTGCACCGCCATATCTTCGGGCATGGAGGGCCGGTTAGCCTTGTATTGATCGTACAGATCGTCCCGGAATGTGCGGCCTTTGGCATCAAATACGCATACCATATAGTCCGCTTGATAATCCTGTAGCAGACGGCGCAGCATATTGATGACCCCGTACAAGGCGCCTGTGGGCTGGCCTTGCGCGTTTCGCAGATCGGGCATCGCATGGTACGCTCGGTACAGATAGCTGGAACCATCAACGAGCAACAAGGTTTTTTTCATGTCTAACAATAAAATCGTCCGTTTACCGGCCTCTGAGCAGATTCCTACCATCATGAAGGAGCTGCAAACTGCGGTCGATACATTAAAAGAAATGGGTGCTGGCGTTAGTGTTTTCGGCAGCGCACGCATCAAACCCGGTCATCCTTACTACGAACTGGCCCAGGAACTGGGCCGTCGTCTGGCCGAAGCGGGCGTCACCCTGATTGCTGGCGGTGGCCCTGGCCTGATGGAAGCCGCCAATAAAGGCGCGTACGAAGCAGGCGGGCAAAGTATTGGCCTGAATATACGCTTGCCTCACGAAACCACCAACAACCCTTACCAGACACAAAGTCTGCAGTTCGAGTACTTCTACTCGCGCAAGGCCACCTTTTTCATGCACAGCTGGGCCTACATTGCCCTGCCTGGCGGTTTCGGTACCCTGGACGAGCTGTTTGAAGTCATGACCCTGGTTCAAACAGGCAAAGTCCCACCCGCACCCATTGTACTGATCGGCACTTCCTTTTGGTCCGGCCTGATCGAATGGATTGGTGACCAATTGATGGAGATGGGCCTGATTGGTCCGAAAGACCTGAATTTGCTGGTCCTGACCGACGATCTGGACGAGGTCATGGGCTACATCAACCAGTGCTGCGTACTGCCTAGGGCGGAACCCGCATTGCCCCAGTAAGGCGTACGGGTTAAATTTGCAGTCTTTCTTCGGCCCTCCATCAGCAGGGCCGAATTTGTATTGAATGCCACAAGCTAGTCGATATTTGCCGGAGTCCTCCACATGAACAAAATGCTTGCCCGCCTCCTGATGGTGGCTTTTTGCAGTGCCTTGGTGCCCGCTGCTGCCCATGCAGCCGGGCCGTCCGAAATCCGTTTTGCCACTGAGGCGGGTTATCCCCCCTTCGAGTTTCTGGACCCCAGTGGCGAGCTGCAAGGCTTTGACATCGACATCGGCAACGAAATCTGTAAGCGCCTGCAAGCCAAGTGCGTGTGGATCGATCAGTCCTTTGACAGCTTGATCCCCGGCCTGCAAGCGCGCAAATTCGATCTGGCCAACTCCACCATGACCGCCACCGAGGCACGCGCCAAGGTGATCGACTTTAGCGAGCCCATGTATATCGTGCCGGTTCGCCTGGCCGCCCGCAAAGGCAGCGGTCTGGAGCCCACCGCCGAATCCCTGAAAGGCAAGCGTGTCGGTGTGCAGCAAGGCACCACCATGGAAACCTATGCGCGCCAGAACTGGGCCAACAACGGTGTCACCATCGTGGCTTACCCCAGCTACACCGACGCCTTCAATGACCTGGCCGGTGGCCGCGTGGACGCCACCTTCCAGGAAGCCCAGAACGCCGTTGAAGGCTTTTTGACCAAACCTGCCGGTGCCGACTTTGAGCTGACTGGCAGCACCGTGGACGACAGCCCCATCCTGAACGAGCCTATCGCCATGGGTATTCGCAAGGGCAACAAGAAACTCAAGAAAACTGTTGATGAAGTTCTGCGTGAAATGAAGGCCGATGGCACCATGCAGACCTTTGCCGACAAATACTTCCAAAAAGAAAACATTCGCATCGCGCCCTGACCTGGATACCTGAACCATGTTGCTTTACGGTTATGGGCCGCAGTTGCTGGTCGGCACCTGGGAAACCATCAAACTGGCAGTGCTCTCGCTGCTGGTTTCCCTGGTGCTGGGTCTGGTCGCTGCCCTGATGAAACTGTCCCGCACCTCGCTGCTGCGATGGGTGGGCGGTTTGTATACCACCTTGATCCGGGGCGTCCCGGATCTGGTGCTTTTGATGTTGTTCTTTTTCAGCTTGCAAATCTGGCTGAACGAACTGACTGACTGGCTGGAATGGGACATGATCGAGATCGATCCCTTCGGAGCCGGTGTGGTCACGCTGGGCTTTATTTATGGTGCTTACTTTGCCGAAACCTTCCGTGGCGCCCTGATGGCTATCCCCAAGGGCCAAATGGAAGCGGGCAAAGCCTGTGGCTGGAGCGCCTGGCAAGTTCTGCATCGCATCCAGATTCCTCAAATGATGCGCTACGCCCTGCCCGGACTGGGCAATAACTGGCAAATCCTGCTCAAATCCACCGCGCTGGTGTCCCTGATCGGCCTGAGCGATGTGGTCAAGATTGCGCAAAATGCCGGTAACGCGACCTTCAACTCCTTCCTCTTTGTGGGCATCACTGCCCTGATCTATCTGGGCCTGACCGCCGTCAGCAATATTGGACTGGGCTACCTGGAACGACGCTACAACATTGGCGTGAAAGGAGCACAGTTCTAATGGATGTTCTGAACGAATTCTGGCGCGCCTATCTGTACCAAAGCAATGGTCAGCTCTCGGGTCTGGCCATGACACTTTGGCTGCTGGTGATCTCGGTTGCCATCGGCTTTTTCCTGTCGATTTTCATGGCCATTGGCCGTGTCTCGGGCAAGGCCTGGCTATCGCGCCCTATCGGTGCCTTCACCTACTTTTTCCGTGGCACCCCCTTGTACGTGCAGATCCTACTGATCTACACCGCCATGTACAAGCTGGCCATCGTCAAATCCGTACCTGCACTGGAAGCCTTCTTCATGAGCGGCTTCAATTGCATGATTCTGGCACTGACCTTGAACACTGTTGGCTACACCACCGAGATTTTTGCCGGAGCCATCCGCTCCATGCCTCCCGGTGAAGTGGAGTCGGCCCGTGCGTATGGCATGTCCGGCTGGACCTTGTACCGCCGCGTGATTCTGCCGCAAGCCCTGCGCCGTGTGCTGCCTGCTTACAGCAATGAAGTGGTGCTGATGCTGCATGCCACCTCGCTGGCCTTTACAGCCACCGTCCCGGATCTGCTCAAGATCGCGCGCGATGCCAATGCGGCCACCTATCAAACCTTTACCTCCTACGGGATTGCTGCACTGATTTACCTGTGCGTGTCCTTCATTCTGGTGGGCATTTTCCGTATCGTGGAAAAGCGCCAAATGGCATTTTTGAATCACTGAACGCTGAGGTGCTGAGGTGCCGAACAAGAAAAAAGGGCCGCTTTCACAAGCCGCCCTTTTTTCTTTAGCGATACAGCGGCCGTGTCAGTCCCCCGTGTGATCCAGGTCCTGATAACGCATCTGGCGCCCCATCACACCGGCCATCATCAAAAAGAAAGTCAGGCCGCGACGCACTTCCGGCTCCTTGGCCAGTCGTATCAGGCCCATCAGGGTCGGTGTGGTCTCCGTGGCCCGCACCTGATCCGAAGCCATACGTGCCGCATTTCCAACCGACCAGGCGGCCCCTATGCCCTCCTCAAAGCCCTTCATAAGCTTTTCGAGCATATAGTCGTCCGTCATATCCACCAGATCGGCCAGCAGGGACACCGCATCCACCACCCGATTAAGGCGACCACCGGCCAGCAAAGGTTCGATCTTGCCGATCAGTTCATCCAGGCCCTTGATGCCCGGATCCTCTCCAAGCAGGCTTTCCAGGGCGGAAGGGGACTTCTGAGCAGCTCCCGCATCACCGGGATTCAAGGATTTATCCGATACCGAATTCATCTGTCTCTCCTGAATTAGACCAAGCCACGGGCCACGGCCCAGTAAATACCCCGGTTAAAACCCTTGCGCAGCAGTCCACCCAGTTTGGTGGGCGGCGTGGGATGCACATCCTCCTTGTAGTCGTACCAAAGCGGCATACCGCCCTCCAGACCCATTTGGGCTACCGCCACCACCCGGCCATCGTACTCGTCGCTGGTGCGCCCAAATCGCAACTCTGAGGCCAGGTTGTTGACCACTACGGGCGATTGGTTATGGCAGGAGCCGCCCGCTTTACTGATAGGCAGGTCCACCGTGTCACCCAGCACGTATACATTGTCCAGCCCCAGCACCTTCATGGTTTGGTGATCGGTGGGGACCCAGCCTTCGTTGTCGGCGGCTTGAGAAATCCCCGAGTCACGTACAGCAGGCACCGCCGTAATGGGAGGAGTCGCCATCAGGAGGTCGAACGGCTCTTCTGCGCCTTCTTCGGAATAGGCAATCTTGCGTTCAGGGTCCACACGGCTCAGGGTGAAACCGCGTTGATGCTTGATGTCCCGATCCTCAAAAATGGGCGGCAAGACCTGACAAACCTCGTTCTGCATGAACAGACAATTACGCAAAAGCTGGGAGGTTGTGGGATAGGTATAAGCAATCTCCACCTTGTCGCGTACACCACGACGACGCAGGTACTCGTCCAGCATCAAGGTTGTTTCTACCGGTGCAATACCGCACTGGTGAGGAACGTTATGAGTTTTGGGGAAGGTGACCGTTACCAATACGCGGCCTTTTTCCAACTTGCTCAGGCGGTCAGCCAGTTGACGCGCAGGAGCATGCTGATAGAAGTGGTCACCGCCCTCTTTCAAACCTTCAATTTTTTCCGGAGAGGGCACGCAGCCCGTAGACAGCACCAGGTAGTCGTAATCAATCTTCTTGCCACTGGCGCAATGCAGGCGGCTGGCCTTGAAGTCAAAACCACTGACTTCCTCTAGCTGAAAATCAATTTCGGGGCGCAAAAGTGAAATTTGCGGACGTCGCAACTCGTCCCGAAAAAAAGCATCAAACGCCACGTACATAAAAGCGGGCTTGTAATAATGCCAGGGAGAGTTGGACAGCATGGTAATGCGGACTTTACCAGAGCGAATTTCCGGGTATAGCTTGGTCACTAAATGATTGGCGGTCATCGTGCCGCCAATACCACCACCTACAATCACAATATGCTGCACCATCAGTATTCTCCTTAATGGGGGAAACTGCGCACCGGCTCTTGCAATGAAAAAATCTTTTCAAAAACAAGAAGATGCCCAGCTACAACTGAGACTTTGCAAAGCGAGCTTGGTAATGTGTCCAGCCAGTTTGTATCAGGCAGGTATTAAGCAGAAATTAAAGCAACCCATCAGACTCAATAAGCCACTTAATCAATTTTATTTATCCCACACCCTTTCTTGAATTTAAAAATCAAGCTGGGGTGCTTATGCATACACCCCAGCTTTTTAATACCGCGTTCTAAATCCGGCTGACGCCAACCATAGTAAGACAAAAAAAACGCCTGCATCAAGCAGGCGTTTTCTCGTATCGCTAAACCCGAAGAATTAACTTTCGCGTTGGCTGCGACGGCGCTCGTGTTCTTTCAGGTAACGCTTGCGCAGGCGAATGGACTTGGGAGTCACTTCAACCAGCTCGTCGTCATCCAGGAAGTCCACGGCGTATTCAAGAGTCAGACGAATAGGTGGAACCAGATCAATATGCTCGTCCTTGCCGGAAGCACGCACGTTGGTCAGTTTCTTTTCCTTGATGGGGTTAACCACCAGGTCGTTGTCGCGGCTGTGAATACCGATGATCATGCCTTCGTACAGGGCATCACCCGGGGACACGAACATGCGACCACGATCCTGCAGCTTCCACAAGGCGTAGGCCACGGCATCACCGTCGTCCTGGCTGATCAGCACGCCGTTACGACGCTCGCCAACCGTGCCTTCACGCATGGGGCGGAACTCGTCGAAGGTGTGGCTCATCAAGCCGGTACCGCGTGTCAGCGTCATGAACTCGCCCTGGAAACCGATCAGGCCACGGGCGGGAATACGGTACTCCAGACGTGTACGACCACGGCCATCAGCAACCATATCCTGCAAGTCACCACGACGGCGACCCAGTTCTTCCATCACGCCACCTTGGTGGCCGTCTTCGACGTCCACGGTCAGTTGCTCGTAGGGCTCCATCTTGACGCCGTTCTCTTCACGAATCAGCACGCGTGGACGCGACACGGCCATTTCATAGCCTTCACGACGCATGTTTTCGATCAGAATGGTCAGGTGCAATTCACCGCGACCGCACACTTCAAACACGGTATCGTCGTCAGTTTCGTTAACGCGCAGAGCCACGTTGGACTTCAATTCACGGTCCAGGCGATCACGCAGCTGACGGCTGGTCACGAACTTGCCTTCACGACCGGCCAGAGGCGAGGTGTTCACCATGAAGTTCATGGTCAGGGTAGGCTCGTCAATGCGCAGCAAAGGCAGAGCTTCCTGGTGAGCAGGATCGGTCACCGTGCAACCAATGCCCAGCTCTTCAATACCGTTGATCAGCACGATGTCGCCGGCTTCAGCTTCATCTACCGATACACGCTCCAGGCCCTTGAACTTCAGAACCTGATTGATACGGCCTTTGATGACTTCACCATCAGGACCAAATTTCACGACCACGTCCTGGGCAGCGCGCACGCGGCCACGGTTCACACGGCCTACACCGATCTTGCCCACGTAGGAGCTGTAGTCCAGCGAACAGATCTGCAACTGCAACGGTGCGTTGACGTCGTCTTCACGCTGAGGCACATGCTCCAGGATAGCGTCGAACAAAGGACGCATATCGCCTTCACGCACGTCTTCGGTCAAACCGGCGTAGCCCGACAGACCCGATGCATAAATGATGGGGAAATCCAGCTGTTCGTCGGTCGCGCCCAGTTTGTCGAACAAGTCGAACGTAGCGTTGATCGCGAAGTCAGGACGGGCGCCGGGACGGTCAACCTTGTTGACCACCACAATCGGACGCAGACCCAGTTCCAGAGCTTTGCGAGTCACAAAGCGGGTTTGAGGCATGGGGCCTTCAACCGCATCCACCAGCAACAACACGCCGTCAACCATGGACAGCACGCGTTCGACCTCACCACCGAAGTCGGCGTGACCGGGGGTGTCGATAATGTTGATGTGGGTGCCTTCGTATTCGACGGCACAGTTCTTCGCCAGAATGGTAATACCGCGTTCTTTCTCGATATCGCCCGAGTCCATGACACGTTCGGAGATATGTTCGTTGTCACGGAACGTACCTGCCTGTCTCAACAATTGATCGACCAGGGTGGTCTTCCCGTGGTCAACGTGGGCAATAATGGCCACATTGCGCAATGCGCGTCTCATAACTCATCCTTCTGATTGAAGTTTTTTGGGCAAAATCTCGGTAGGCAAGCTCTCGATGGCCAGCAAGGCCGACATCGGGTCTTCCATCGCCTGCAACCCGTCCAGGGTGTAGGCGTCGTCGATATGAAAAGGTCCTAATTCTGTCCGGCGCAAGGCCGTCAGATGGGCAAAACACCCCAGAGCACGTCCAATGTCTTGCGCCAGGGTCCGGATATAGGTTCCCTTGCTGCAACGTACAAACAAACGCGCCGATTGCGGCGTAAAGTCTTGCACCTGCAAATCGTGAATCACGAGATGTCGTGCCTCACGTTCCAGCTCTATACCCTGACGGGCATATTCATACAGGGGCTTGCCATCGCGCTTGAGCGCGGAATACATGGGCGGCACCTGGGTAATGGGTCCTCGGAAAGCAGGTAGAACTGCTTCCAGCGCCTCGAGGGTGACACCGGCAAAATCTGCCGGAGCCTGGGACACCACATTGCCGGTCAAGTCACCTGAATCGGTTTCCTGCCCAAACTGCAAGGTAGCTTCATAGGCTTTGTCTGCTTCCAGCATCGTGGCGGAAATCTTGGTAGCCCGGCCAAAACAGCAAACCAGCAGGCCCGTTGCAAACGGGTCCAGGGTTCCAGTATGGCCAGCTTTGCGGGCATCCAGAGTGCGGCGGGCACGCTGCAAAGCGTGGTTGCTGGACATTCCGTCGGACTTGTCCAGTAGCAGCACACCATCAATCAACTGCCCGCGTTTTCGCGTAGCCATCGTGTGTCAATCCGTGAAGAAACAACAGCCGCGTCAGGGCTGTTCGTCTGGCTCGTCCGATTTGGAAGCAGAGCCAGTCAATTCGCTATCGGCCTGGTTGGCGCTGTCGATGAGCTTGGAGAGCTCCATGCCGCGTTCCAACTGTCGGTCGTGATGAAAATGCAGAGTAGGAACCGTGTGGATGTGCAGCAGCTTGAACAGCAGCGAATGCAACCAACCGGCCTTCTCGGTCAAAGCCGCCTGAGCGACTTCGGGCTCGGCGCCCAGCACCGAGTAATACACTTTGGCGTGTGCGTAGTCTGGAGACAGCTCCACGCCGGTCAAGGTAATCAGACCAGCGCGGGTCATGTCGATCTCGCGCTGGATCAGAACCGCCAGATCCTTCTGGATCTGGTCGGCCAGGCGCAGGTTGCGCCCTGGGTTTGGTTTGGACTTGTGTCGTGCCATAAATTACAGTGTCCGGGCGATCTCTTTGATCTCGAAGATCTCAAGCTGGTCGCCCACTTGGATGTCGTTGTTGCCACGCAGCGTGATACCGCAATCGAAGCCGGAACGCACTTCCTTGACGTCGTCCTTGAAGCGGCGCAGGGAATCCAGGTAGCCACTCCAGTGCACGACGTTGTTGCGCAGCAAGCGAACTTGCGAATCGCGACGGACCACGCCTTCGGTAACCATACAACCGGCGATATTGCCAATACGCGACACGTTGTAGACTTCGCGGATTTCAACCATACCGATGACTTCTTCGCGCTGCTCGGGAGCCAGCATGCCGGACAGGGCTGCTTTGACCTCGTCAACCGCATCGTAAATGATGTTGTAGTAACGCAGATCAATGCCGTTGGCTTCAGCCAGTTTCTTGGCGCTTTGCTCGGCACGGACGTTAAAGCCGATCACTACCGCGTTGGAGGCAATCGCCAGGTTGACGTCGCTCTCGGAAATACCACCCACGGCGGCGTGTACAACCACCACACGCACTTCGTCGGTAGACAGCTTGACCAGCGACTGTACCAGCGCTTCTTGCGAGCCCTGAACGTCGGTCTTGATGATGAGCGACAGGGTTTGCATGCCTTCGCCCAGGTTGTCGAACATGGACTCCAGCTTGGCGGCCTGTTGACGCGACAGTTTCACATCACGGAACTTGCCTTGACGGAACAGCGCGATCTCACGAGCTTTACGTTCGTCAGCCATCACAACCAGTTCATCACCCGCAGCGGGCACTTCAGTCAGACCCTGGATTTCTACAGGAATCGACGGACCAGCCGAATTCAGCGACTTGCCGGTTTCGTTCAGCATGGCGCGAACGCGACCGAAGGAGGCGCCGACCAGCACGCTGTCACCACGGTTCAAGGTACCGCTTTGAACCAGGATGGTGGCCACAGGACCGCGGCCCTTGTCCAGACGGGCTTCAATAACCGTACCCTTGGCAGGTGCGTCAACCGGAGCCTTCAACTCCAGCATTTCGGCCTGCAGCAGCACGTTTTCCAGCAATTCGTCGATGCCCTGGCCGGTTTTGGCCGACACAGGAATAAAGGGCACATCGCCACCGTATTCTTCAGGCACCACTTCTTCGGCTACCAGCTCTTGCTTGACGCGCTCTGGATTAGCTTCAGGCTTATCAATCTTGTTGATCGCCACCACCAGCGGCACGCCAGCGGCGCGAGCGTGGTGAATGGCTTCACGGGTCTGGGGCATCACACCGTCATCGGAGGCCACCACCAGAATCACCACGTCAGTGGCTTTGGTACCGCGAGCACGCATGGCCGTAAAGGCTTCGTGACCGGGGGTGTCCAGGAACGTAGCCGTGCCACGTTCTGTCTTGACGTTGTACGCACCGATGTGCTGTGTAATACCACCGGCCTCGCCCGAGGCGATCTTGGCACGACGGATGTAGTCCAGCAGCGAAGTCTTACCGTGGTCAACGTGACCCATGACAGTTACCACTGGAGCACGGGGCTTCAGTTCGGCGTCGTTCTGAGCATCGGTATCGACCAGGAAGGCTTCAGGATCGTCCAGCTTGGCAGCAATCGCCTTGTGACCCAGTTCTTCGACCAGAATCATGGCTGTTTCCTGATCCAGAACCTGGTTGATGGTAACCATCTGACCCAGCTTCATCAGGTGCTTGATCACCTCGGCAGCCTTGACGGCCATCCGGTGAGCCAGATCGCTGACCGAAATGGTTTCTGGCACGTGCACTTCACGGGCAATGAATTCTGCCACTTGTGGTTCACGGCGCTCGGCCTGAGCGTTGCGGCCACCACGACCACCCTTGCCACGACCTGCCTTGGCATTGGCTTTCCAGCCTTCACGACCACCACCGGCACCGGCGGAAGCCACATCAGCTTTGGAAGGCTGCTTCTTGCGGCTGGCATCGCTGGTCCAGCCAGGGGTGCTGTCAGTCTTGACGGGTTTGCCCGGGGCCTTCTCGGTCTTGGAGCCTTTGGCGTCTTTCTTCTGAGCGCCCTTGGCACCTGCCTTGCTATCAGCCTCTGGCTCGGGAGCACGCAAGACCTTACGAGGACGGTTCAACATATCGCGCAACGCAGCGGCTTCGGCCTCTGCGGCCTTACGGGCGCGATCACGATCCTGGTCTTGCTCCACATCGGCGGCAACAGGAGGAATCACCGGGCCACGCACTGCACGGCGCTGACCAGTAGCGGCCATATCCCGAGGTTTTCCAGTCGAAGTGGGCGTTTTAGTCCCTTGAGGGTGCTGATTTTTATTCACAGAGTTAGCTTGACGGGCGTCGTTTACAGATTTAGTAGGTTCCACGGGCTTTTCTTGGGCCGTAGGAGAGGGAGCCGATTCGGCCTTTTCCTGAACAGGCGCTGCCGCGGCTTCGGATGGCTCCGTTGCAGCAGGTGCTTGTTCCTGAGGCTGAGGCTCGGGTTTCTTTGTATCTTCCTGAGCAGCCTCAACGGGCTGTGCAGGAGCAGCAGGTTCGGGCGCAGGCTCGGCAACAGGAGTCGGCTCGGGAGCAGCCACCACTTCGGGCTCAGGCTCTGGCTTGGGCTCAGGCTTGGGCTCGACAGGGGCTTGCTCTTTCACAGGAGCTTCAGGAGTTGCTGCCACAGGATCTACGGGCTTGCTGACAGGCGCGGCAGGCGCCTGTTCAACAGCTTGCTTTTCCTGACTGGCCGCCTGGGCCTGAGCAGCTTGCTCCTTTGCATTTTCCTGTGCCAATGCCGCATTGGCTTCTGCCACCAGCTCGGAGGGATCACGCTTTACAAACACGCGTTTTTTGCGTGTTTCCACCTGAATCGTGCGGGAGCGACCCGATCCGTCATCCTGACGGATCTCCGATGTTTGACGGCGAGTCAGGGTGATCTTGTTGCCTTCCTGACTGCCGTGCGAGCGGCGCAACGATTCAAGCAGCTTCGCCTTATCCGAATCAGTGATGGCGTCATCAACTGATTTGAGCTCAATACCTGCGCTACGCAACTGCTCCAGCAGAACATTCGCAGGCATTTTCAGTTCTTGAGCGAACTGGGCGACAGTGTTACTCGACATTCGACTCTCTCTTGCTTTACTACAACTATTCTTAATGAATACAACGCGCGGGACCTAGCTAGACATATCAGGCCTCGTCGTCAAACCAGTGGGCACGGGCACGCATGATCAGTTCGCTGGCCGCATCTTGCGCCAGGCCGGTCATCTCGGACAGTTCGTCCGTTGCCAGTTCCGCCAGTTCATCCAGCGTTGTAATCTCGTTTTCGGCCAGTACGGCGATCAGCTCAGGCGTCATGCCCTCGACTCCTGCCAGTTCCTTGACCGCGGTCTGTACCAATTCTTCCTTGGCGATGGCCTCGCTCAGCAGCGCATTGCGGGCGCGGGCACGCAGCTCGTTGACGGTTTCTTCGTCAAAGGCTTCGATGTCCTGCAATTCCTGCAGAGGCACATAAGCGATTTCTTCCAGACCGGTAAACCCTTCGTCGATCAGAATATCGGCCACGGCTTCGTCCACATCCAGACGGGACATGAAGGTAGCGCGCAATTCTTCGCGCTCTTCGTCCTGACGGTTGCGGCTTTCTTCCGGTGTCATGATGTTGATCTGCCAGCCCGTCAATTCCGATGCCAGACGCACGTTCTGACCACGCGAACCAATCGCCTTGGGCAGGTTTTCCTCGTCTACCACCACATCCATGGCGTGCTTGTCTTCGTCCACCAGAATGGATTCGACGTGTGCCGGTGCCAGAGCACCGATCACGAATTCGGCCGGATCATCGGCCCACAACACGATATCGACCTGCTCGCCGCCCAGTTCGTTACGCACCGCAGTAACGCGCGAACCTCGCATGCCCACACAAGTACCGATAGGATCGATACGCTTGTCGTAAGCAATAACAGCGATCTTGGCGCGCACACCCGCATCACGGGCAGCGGCCTTGATTTCCAGCAGGCCCTGTTCGATCTCGGGTACTTCGTTCTCGAACAGTTCTTTAATGAATTCAGGTGCTGTACGCGACAAGATGACCTGCTGGCCACGTGCTGCGTAGTCCACCTTCTGTACCCAGGCGCGGACACGGTCGCCCACGCGGATATTTTCCTTGGGGATCATTTCCGAACGAGGCAAACGTGCTTCGATCTTGCCCATTTCGATAATGGCATCGCCCTTGTCCATGCGCTTGACCGTACCGGAAACAATGGTCTCACCACGCTCCAGAAAGTCGTTGAGCACTTGCTCGCGCTCGGCATCACGGATTTTTTGCAGGATGGCCTGCTTGGCAGCCTGGGCACCGATACGGCCAAACTCGATAGGCTCGAGTGGCTCTTCGATGTAATCGTCCACTTGCAGCTCGGGATCGATCTCCTGGGCGTCCGACAGCATCTCCTGCTTGTCCGGCTCTTGCAGACCGGCCTCGTCGGGCACGACCAGCCAGCGCCGGAAGCCTTCGTGGGCGCCGGTTTCCCTGTCGATTTCCACACGGATATCGACATCTTCCTTGAAGCGCTTTTTCATGGCCGAGGCCAAGGCGCTCTCGAGCGCGGTGAACACGACATCACGCGCTACGGATTTTTCACGCGCCAGCGCATCGACCAGCAATAGAATTTCGCGACTCATCGCTTCTTACCCTTGAAATCAAGAACGGGATCCAATTTGGCACGATCCACCTGGTCATAGGTGAATTCGACCTGCGTCAGCTTGCCCGATGCTTCGTCCAGTTCCAGCCTAAAAACGGTATCCAGCGGAACACTAGCCGGTAGCGCCCCTTCAGGAGCGTGGAGCGTACCCACAAACACTTTCCGATTGTCGAGCGCCTCGTGCAGGCGCACCTGCACCCGACTGCCCGCAAAGCGCACGTAATCGCCAATACGCAACAAGGGGCGATCTATCCCCGGCGAGGCCACTTCCATGCGCTTGTAATCCACGTTTTCCACTTCGAAAACGCGTGATAATTGTTTAGACACCCATTCACAGTGTTCGATACGCACCCCTTCCGGGTGATCGATGACGATGCGTAACAAGCCTAGCGGCGCACGCTCCACGTCCACCAGTTCGTACTCGGTACCCGCCAGGGTCTCTTGTGCCAAAGCTAGAATGTCTGCCATAAAATCCAAAAAAAATGGGCTGTACGCCAGCCCATGGTCACCATGCACGCTTGAGAATCAAGCGGGCCCTGGTCTTGCGCATTGCCAACGTCAAATCGGGATAGTTGCAGGCGCAACCGAACCGTATGATCCACGCGGTCTCTGCCTTGAAAGACCGCCCTATTCGCTGGCGCGCAGCATCAAAAAAGACCCAGCCGACACAAACGTCTCTGAGCCAAGTTCTATATTCTACCAGAAAACCGGAAAATACGTGCATTCACACGGCCTTACAGGCCCAAACCGCAGGGTTCGGGCCACAAACTCAAAGTCCGTGCGTCCTGGCTTTACCGGCGCCCGCGTCCCAGGTGGGATTCATGGGCCGCCGAGCTGGCTGGTTGCCAGTCATCATCACGACGGCTGACACGGCGCACCACCGTTGTTTTCTTCACATGAGCCTTGGGAGTTTGCCCGGCTCCGGCACGATCGGACGCGCCGCGACGGGCCGAAGGCGCACGTCCTTCCTGAGCACCGCGAGCGTGACCACCACGGGCCTGATCACCACGCCCCTGGTCACCGCGCGCCTGGTCGCCACGCACTGGACGGCGGCCATTGTGCACACGCGCACCTTCCTGCGAACGCCCCTCGCGACTGCGACCTTCATGCGCGCGTCCTTCCGAAGAACGCCCTTCCGCCGAACGACCGCGTTGCTGGCCACCACGTACACCCTGACCGCTACGTGGAGCACCACGCCCTTGACCACCGTGTTCACGACGACCACCATCAGGATGGCCATTGGCCAGACCACCGCTAATGAACAAGGCACCGCTGACGGATTCGTTTACACGCACATTATTTGAGGAGCGACCGCGACCTGCCACACGACCACCACGCCCCATGCGAGCACCACTCAGACCGTTGTGCTCCAGCGTACCGAAACCGGGAGGCAAAGCGCTGTCGTGGGACAGAGGTTGACGTTCGCGACGCTGGTGGGTGCCTTCGTCATCCGACTCTTTCACCAGCCCCAGGCGCAGCATGAATGCCATCACCACATCAGCATCCAATTCTTCCCAACGGCCACGGCGCAGATTTTTAGGCAGACCCACATCCCCAAAACGAGTGCGAATCAGACGGCTGACCGTCACACCCATCGCTTCAAACATACGGCGCACTTCACGGTTACGGCCTTCATGAATAGTGACGCGATACCAACGGTTGCTGCCTTCGCCACCCAAAAATTCGATCATGCCGAACTTGGCCACACCGTCCTCCAACTGCACGCCATCGCGCATGGATTGCATTTGCTCTTCGCTCAGCTCACCCAGAACACGTACAGCGTATTCACGCTCGGCACCGTAGCGCGGATGCATCATGCGGTTGGCAATATCACCCGATGTCGTGAAGATCAGCAAACCCTCGGTATTCAAATCCAGTCGACCGACCGACAACCACTTGCCCACTTTCAGGGAAGGCAGGCGACCAAACACGGTGGCACGGCCTTCGGGATCGTCGTGCGTGACAATTTCGCCAGCCGGCTTGTGATACAGAATCACGCGCGGAGGACGCTTGGTGTTCGCACGATTGATCAATTGACCATTGATACGCACCTTGTCATCGGCACTGACACGTTGACCGATATGGGCAGGTTCGCCATTCACGGAGACACGACCTGCAACGATCAGCTCTTCCATATCGCGGCGCGAGCCGATACCGGCTTCGGCCAGCACCTTGTGCAATTTAGGCTGCACCAAGTCGCTGCCCATATATTTGCCCAGACGCTGCGACAAACGGCTTTGCTTGTCCAGATGACTGAATGCGATGTCATCATCACCATCCAGAATCACGACAGGAGCGTCATCAGCAGGGTTCGAGTAACGAGCGGCCTGGGTGTTGCCCGGACGCTTGTTGGCACCACCGCGTGTATCTTGACGACGGCCAGCAGCCGCTGGTTTGCGTCGATTGTTTTGTGGGCGAGCCGGACGGGCCTTGGCTTCGCCAGGAGCAGCCGCCTGGGTCTCTTCATTCTGACGAGGAGCCGACTCTTGCGTGGCATCGCCACGACGGCGGCGAAACGGGGTGCGCAGCTTGCGCCCTTGGCCCTTCGCGCGGGGATTCTTGGGGTCGGCCGCGCCAGAGGCGTCCGACATGGAGGCTGTGTTCGTCTCGTGCGAATCAGTCATTTTTAATCATTTACTCCAGAGTTTTTTATTTCGTCCGGTACCTGTATATCCGATAGGCCAGCCGCAGCCTGGGCCTCATCCACGGGGTCCGGTGTCGTATTCACTTCAGCTTGTTCGGTTTGTGGCAGCTCCGCTTCTGAAACTGCCTCAAGCAAATCGTCCTGACTGCCTGGCTCGAAATCCGGTTCGGACTCCAGCTCAAGCTGAGCAACAGAGGCCTGTAGCGGCTCCATGCTCACTTCCAAAGCAGCGTCTTGCTCTGCTTCTAGTTCTATTTCTTGCCCTGCTTCGGAACCAGTTTGCTGCCCTGCCACAGATGCAGACTCTTGCTCTGCACCCTGCTCTGCCGCTTGCTCCTGGCTCTGATCCTGATGATCCCCACCCTGCTGTTGATCTTGCTGTTGATCCTGTTGCTGATCCCGTTCTTGATCCGATTCTTTGTTCTGCTCCTGATCAGCCGACGCAGCTGCTTGCCCGTTTGGCAAGGAAGCCAAGGCATCCAGGGAGTCCAGAGTTTCAACCGAAGGCAACTCATCCAAAGAGCGCAGACCCAGATCATTCAGAAACTGACGGGTCGTTCCCAGCAATGCCGGGCGTCCGGGCGCATCACGATAGCCCAGCACTTCAATCCAGCCCCGATCCTCCAGGGTACGCACAATTTGAGTCGATACGCTCACACCACGTATGTCCTCAATATCCCCACGGGTAACAGGTTGCCGCCAAGCAATAATCGCCAAGGTTTCCAGCACGGCCCGCGAATACTTGGGCGCGCGCTCCAGACTAAGACGGGACAAAAACACTTGCATGGCCGGGCGACTTTGAAAGCGCCAACCCGAGGCAACCTGAACCAATTCCAGGCCACGCTCTTTCCAATCCAATTGCAAGATAGCCAGATAACGGCGCAGATCATCCGCGCTCAGCGGCGGGGAGACAAACATTTTGCGCAACTCGGCGCTGTTCATGGGCTGCTGTGCACACAGCAAAGCCGTCTCCAGGACTCGGATTATTTCACTTTCAGTCACTGCTGGGAAGCCTCACTTTCTGGCGATACTTGCATAAAGCAAAAATTCCATGTTAGTATTTATCTTTTCCGGCGCGGGGTGGAGCAGCATGGTAGCTCGTCGGGCTCATAACCCGAAGGTCGTAGGTTCAAATCCTGCCCCCGCAACCATCACCCGGAACTGCTTAGCAGAATCAAACAAGCCAGCCAATTTGTGCTGGCTTTTTTGTTGCCCGCTATTTTGATCTGCAATCTTGCGCGCGGCGCAGCCCACAGTCAGAACACGCAGGCCAGCCATCAGCAATGTGGCAACAACCCCAGCCCAAACAACGGCCACCACAGCAGCCGCAGCACGCATCCGAATCACCATCGTCGCCATCATCGGGCTTTTTTTCATCGGGCCGGAAGCGCACGCAAGCCCGCCGCCCTGGCTCAAACCAGAAACAGCCGCTTTAAAAGCAATTAAAAATGTTGTGTAAGCACACATGCTGATGATGAGTATGTCCGCAAGCCCTATCGGACTGGATTTGAATTGGCGCTCCTGATTGGCGGAACGCGAAAACAGCACAACAACGTTTGGGGCAATAACTGATCGGGGCGACAGGTCTACATTGTCAAATGCCAACATCAAGGCACCAACAGACCACCGCAGGGCTTATCGATTGCCTAAACCTGAAGCAAAGCCAGAAACAGAGAAATTCGTTTTGCCGGGACATCCCGCCTAGTAGGGGAGCCGACTGCTATCAAAGCCAGATGCCAGCCATCAAGAACTGGTCGCTATACAGGAAGCCGCTTGCGCGTTTGAACTTTTTGAAATGCCAGTCCGGCTGAACCTGTAAGCACAGTTCGTATTACACCATTGCGACCAGCAAGACGCAAGAAAATTGAGGATCGTTTTATCCAGCCTTTATGCCCCTTCCAGCGGCAATCGCCAAATATTAATGAAATAAACACGCCACACTATGTACATAATCAAAAACTATGTTATAGTTATTTTTCTGACGCGGGGTGGAGCAGCATGGTAGCTCGTCGGGCTCATAACCCGAAGGTCGTAGGTTCAAATCCTGCCCCCGCAACCAAATTCATTTATCGGCCTCTTGCAGATAAATTTGAAAAAACCGGATTTATTCCGGTTTTTTTTATGCCCGTTGTTTTTAAATAGTCTGGTTTCCTCAAAACAATAAACACGGCGTACCCACGACAAGCCCTCTTCCTGCAGTAACTCCCACCCCGCTAGTACGCCCCCATCTACTTCAAGCACGAAATTTTCTTGACGGCCGCAGTCTCACCGTGCGATAAACCTTCCCGTGCGGGTGATTAGCCAGCTTGAGCATGACCAGAACACAGAATAACAAGTCAGCTCCAGCCCCTCTAATCGTGCTTCAAAACCCGTCAATCAGCTTATCTGTGCGTGAACACAGTGGCATCCCGTGGATGCCGCCAACGCTGTACGTGCACGATCCACAGCCAAGCTGAGTTTCAAGAAAGACGACATCCCTTATGAAAGCCAGGCCGCCTCTTCTCCAGCGCTGGAGCAAGCGCGTGCCTGCGTGATCCTGGGACAAGTCGTACTTTTTCTGCAGTCAATCAAAAACAACCGGAACTGGCTGGAGACAGCCGACTAAAGGATCAAGACATGAAACGAGTACCAGCAACCGCAGGTGCCGCCCTGGCCTTGCTGATGGCCAGCACCAGCACCTTTGCCGCCACCACCTATTTGACTTGCGAGTTTGCCGACCCCTCTGGCAAGCCCCAGGTCTTCAATTTCGCCCTGAATCAAGAGGCAGGAACATTTGGGGTCTACGTTCCTGCTTCGGGCAGCGAAAGAATGGAGCGAGGCACCTTTGCCGACAACAAGGCCAGCCTGAATGAAGGCGCGATTGCTTGGGAAATTGACCTGGCAAGCGGCACCATCATCCGTGATCGCCGCATGGTAGGCGAGAAAGATCAGGGCAGTTGCAGCGCCATTTCCGCCGAACGCAGCGGCTTCGAGCAGTAATCCCCCTCTCCCCCAAAAGACATGTCTCTGCCCCCTCTCCAGGGGCAGCGCAGCTTATCTCTACAGCGCGAAAATGAAGAAACTTACAAGTATTGTGATCCTGGGCGCGATCGGTATTGCCGTCGGGGCCTACGCCAGTGGCCAATTCAATACCTGGCTGCCACAGGAAATGAAGGTCGGCACCTCCAGCAGCTCCCTTCTGGGTAATGGTGAGGTCAACCTGCAAAAACAGGATATGCAACTGGCCGAAAAACTGCAGCCAGTAATTGCCTGCCTGAATGAAGTCGCCAGCCCCTTGAGCCAGCATGCCCAGAAATACATCAAGGAATATCAGAACCTTGTCGCTACCCCCGGCTCCACCCGCATTGCCGCCAGCTTCAAGATCAAGGTGTACGAGCAGAACAACTCCATCTCGCGCGAATGCATCACCCAAATGCGCAATGCCATTACCATGCCTCCGGCCGACGCTGGACTGGACAAGCCAGGTCAAGTGTTTGCTGACACGCTGGAAAAGCTGATTCCCGTCATGAATGAAGCGGATCTCTATTACAGTCGCAAGGACAATATTGACGACCAGATGAAGAAAGGCCGCGAGCTGGACGAGCAGATCATGCCTCTGTTCATCAGCTTCTTTGATGCGGAAGACACGCTCAGACAAACAGTCTCGGAGCGCAATCACAGTCTGCGGGAAAAACAGCTGGTAGCGATTGAAGAGGCTTACGGCACCGAGAACTTTGCTTGGCACACGCTGAATGTCTCTCTGGCCGCCCGCCGCGCCGTTGATGCCATCAGCACGTTGGCAGAGTCCGAGCAGCTCACTGGCCAGTCCATCGAGAAAATCGAGCAAGCGTATCAAGCCGCCTGCGACAAGGCTGATGCCTTTGCCAAAGCACATCCCGACACCAAAACGCAGCTGGGCAACGCGCCCAAGTGGTTTGCCCTGTCCAGCAACTTCAATACCTTCCTGGTGGGCTTGAAGGATCTGCGCCGAGCCCTGGCATCGGACGCAAAGCAAACCAATGTGGAGTACCAGCTCTCCAAGCTGGAGAACGACTACAACAGCATGATCAGAAACTACAACATGCTACCCGACGCCTGACGAAACCAGGCTAATGGCTGCGTTTTCCGTAAGCAGGAGAGCGCAGCCTGCGCCCTGGCAATGGCAGACCCCAAGCAAGATGGGGTTGGTCCGGTATTACAGGGCCTCCCGCCACCAGGGCCAAACGCTCATTAGCGCGCCGCGTCATCCTTGCGAAGATCGAAAAACCGCAAACCATCACGCAGACGATCACGCAGCCAGACATAGACAGACGGGGCTTCTTGCCCTGTATTGAATCTGGCTTGCACCTTCATGCCAGACATCAATTTACGCACCTGATCCACAGACAAGCCAGACTCCAGACGTGCCGCTGGCCAAGGGGGATCCATTGTCATATTCAACGACAAGCGCCCATGAGGCGCGGGTAACTGAGCAATAAATGCCAGCAAGGCATCGCGGCTGTCCCGATCCGCCACCGAGTCAGGCATCAACTGCACGGAAGTGCGTGCTGCCAACAAGGCCTTCTCAATACCGGGGCGCGGGTCTTCGTACATGCTCATGTTCATCACCAACGCAGGCATGATCATGGACTGGATCAGATTCTGATTATCCAGGTACAGATTCAGACTTTTAAGCTCTACCTGCTCAAGATCATCGGCACCCAAGGGGCGTCCTGCGGCCGACCTAATCCCGAATTGCGCCTGAGCACGAACCTCACGCAGGTACTGACTACGCAGTCGAACCTGCTCCAAATTCAATTGTGCCAAGGCCGAGTCCCACTTGTACTTGAAAGTAAAATCCATAGGCTTGGCTTGCAGGCGCATTACGTAGTCCTGCCCTGGCAAACGTCCCGTCAGAACATAGATCCCGCTAACTTGTAGATCCATGGAGTCTGGAATAACTTGCCGCTCGGACAAGGATGCCAAGCCTTCATCACGCAAGACCAGCTCATCAAAGGCCAGCAGCATTGACGAAAAACCGGCCGACCATTGTCCGTTCTGAACCAGACAAGCCCCCTCCTGATCCTGCATCTGCAGCTCGTCGCCGGATTGCGGCTGTAAAGCGACATAATTACGCAAATACTCACAAGCAGGACCCGCTTGAGCCGAACCTGCCAGCACCATCCACGTACCCAGCGCCAAGGTAATTTTCTTCATGAATTCCTCTTATTGGGCAAGCGCTGGCAACAATACCAATCAAGCCTTCCCTTTGTATGAAACGCTGGCTAGTATACAAAGCCGTCAGGGTCTATGCCCTAGCCCTGTTTCAAGTTGAGCTTACCGACGTACTCCTTGCCATGGTCAGCACTGAACCGATCCAATTTTCACTTTGCACACAACTGAGTCAGCTCGACGCAGCACACTGGGACGCGCTCTCTGGCCATCACCTGTTGCTCAGTCATGCTTTTCTGACGTCATTGGACGAAGCTGGCTGCGCCATTCCACAGACAGGCTGGTCGCCACATTACCTCTTGATGCATCGTGGACAGACGCTGTGTGGTGCCGTGCCCCTGTATCTGAAGCACCATTCGCGCGGCGAGTATGTGTTTGATCAGGGCTGGGCTCAGGCTTATCAACGCCATGGGCTGGACTATTACCCCAAGCTCCTGTGTGCCATCCCGTTTACACCCGTCAGCGGCCCTCGCCTGCTGGCTCACACCCTGGAGGATCGCGTACTGCTGGCCAGGCAACTGATCCAGCTGACGCAAAGTAATCAGCTGTCCTCTGTGCATGTCCTGTTCCCGAATCCGGAGGACAGGCAAGCTCTGGAGCAGGCGGGCTTCATGATTCGCCACGATGTGCAGTTTCACTGGCAGAACCAGGACTACGCCAGCTACGAAGACTTTCTGGCCTCCCTGACCCAGCAAAAGCGCAAAAAAATGCGACAGGACAGCCGCAAGGTTTACGAGCAGGGGCTGTCCTTTGAGCACAAACAGGGTCAGGAGATTAGCGAGCAGAACCTGGACTACTTTTACCAGTGCTATGCCAATACCTATCAGGAGCGCGGACAACGCCCCTATCTGAATCGGAATTTCTTTGCGCGCCTGCACGAACATCTACCCGACTCTCTGGTACTGATTCTGGCGCAACAAGATGGGCAAGATGTAGCCTGCGCCCTGTCGCTGCGGGACGGGCACACACTTTATGGACGTTACTGGGGCTGTACTCGATACGTGCCAGGCCTGCATTTCGAGACCTGCTACAACCAGGCAATTCAGTTCTGCATTGCGCAGCAACTGCGTTTCTTTGAAGGCGGTGCTCAAGGGGAGCACAAGCTCTCGCGAGGTTTGCTGCCCACTCCCACCAGCTCGGCGCACTGGATTGCTGACCCCCGCTTTGCCCACGCCATTGAAGAGTTCCTGCATGAAGAAGCGGGCCATGTGGCCCGCTATCAGGAAGCATTAAGCAGCCATACCCCGTTTAAAACGCTGGCAGGCTAAAAATCAGTCTTTCTTGTCTTTGCCTGGTGGCGCAAAGGGAAAGACCGAGAACATTTGCCGGGTCTGATCCTGCATCTGGTCCTGCATTTGCACAAACAGATTCTTGCTTTGATCGATATAGCTGTTCATGACGGTTTGCATCACAGGCGCCTGTATGCTCATGAACTGCGCCCAGGCTTCGGGGCCGAACTGACCGCCGTAGACGCCTTTGGACTGTTCGGTCATGCGCTCCTGGATTTCCATGAAGGCCTGAATGTTCTTTTCCAGATACGAGCCCATCACCCCCTGCATAGCATTGCCATAAAAGCGGATGATCTGCATCAGCACCGGAGTGGAGAACATGGGGATACCCCCGCTTTCTTCCTCAAGAATGATCTGCAACAGAATACTGCGCGTCAGGTCCTCGCCGCTTTTGGCATCGACGACCGCGAACTCCTCTCCTGACAGGACCAGTTGCTTGACATCGACCATAGTGATGTAAGCGCTGGCCTGCGTGTCGTACAAGCGACGATTGGGGTATTTCTTGATGAGTCGAGGGGATCCCATGCTGGTGCTTACTTCCTAATCAATAAAACAAAAACACGCGCTATGCACTGCAACAAGCCTTAGCTCATGTGCAAGCCACCGTTCAAGGAGAAATCCGCACCCGTGGCAAAGCCGGAATCACCCGAGGCCAGCCAGGCCACCATGGAGCCAATTTCATCCGGTGTACCCAAACGGCCGACTGGAATGGTCGCCACGATTTTCTCCAGAACGTCGGGGCGAATCGCACGCACCATGTCCGTACCAATATAACCGGGGGAAATAGTATTGACCGTCACCCCCTTATTGGCAACCTCCTGGGCAAGAGCCATGGTAAAGCCATGGATCCCGGCTTTAGCCGTGGAGTAGTTGGTCTGGCCAAACTGCCCTTTCTGCCCGTTTACTGAACTGATGTTGATGATGCGGCCCCATTGGCGCTCTACCATGCCATCAATAACTTGTTTGGTCACGTTGAACAGGCTGTTCAGGTTGGTGTCGATTACCGCACGCCAGTCTTCCTGGCTCATTTTACGGAAGGTACCGTCGCGTGTAATCCCGGCATTATTGACCAGCACGTCCACACGACCAAACTCGGCAAAGACCTTTTTAAACGTCTCAACGGTCGAGTCCCAGTCTGCTACGTTGCCCACCGAAGCATGAAATGTGTAGCCCAGCTCGGCCTGCTCACCCAACCATTTCTGAAAATCACGGTTGGGGCCGCAGCCTGCAATAACGGTAAAACCGTCTTTGGCCAGACGCTGACAAATGACTGTCCCTATCCCTCCCATACCACCAGTTACGTAAGCTACTTTGCTGCTCATATACTTCTCCTGAAAGGGGTGACAAAGCTCGATCCCTGGGCCGGCCCGGGCAATGAAAAAGCCTGGCGTCGGGATAATGGAAGCAGGCAGACCGCCCTGCTCCCGAAACCTGAAAAATTGAAAATTAACTGGCGCGCACTTTCACATAACTGCCGGGCGCATCCTCCAGCACGGGATAACGCGCATGGCCCAGACGACGTTTTGCGCGACGCCGCGTACCCGACAAGGGTGCAAGCCACGCAATCCAATCGGACCACCAGCTACCAGGTACGGACTGAGCCCGCTCCATATACTGCTGGGCATCCAGCGTGGCGACTGGCTCGCCATCTTGCAGCACCCAGTAATTACGGCGCTGCTTGGCAGGCGGATTGATCACGCCTGCGATATGGCCCGAGGCCCCCAGCACAAAACGATGCTGAGCCGCAGGCAGTGCCTGCAAGGACGCATAGGCCGACTGCCAGGGCACGATATGGTCTTCTTTCGAGCCATACAGGTACACAGGCAAATCCAGTTGGCTCAGGTCGGCGCGGTGCGCCCCCACGGGGACACCACCTTTTTGAACCAGACGATTTTCCAGATAGGTATTGCGCAAATACCAGGTAAAGAAAGGACCGGGCAAATGGGTGCCGTCGGAGTTCCAGTACAGCAAGTCAAAGGCAGGTGGTTTTTTACCCTGCAAGTAGTTACTGTTCACATAGTTCCAAACCAGCTCGGCGGGGCGCAGGAAAGAAAAGGTACTGGCCAGCTCACGGGCATTGAGCAATCCGCCCTGCCCCAACTGCCACTCCCGAAACGCAACCTGTGCTTCGTCGATAAAGACATTCAGCATGCCCACGTCGGTGAAATCCAACATGGTGGTCAGCAAGGTCATGGAAGCGGCTGGGTCCTGACCTTTATCGCGTGCCAGTGCCAAAGCGCTGGCCAGCAAGGTGCCACCGATACAAAAGCCCAGCGTATTGATTTTTTCCTGGCCCGACAGCTCCTGGCTGACACGAATCGCCTCCAGCACGCCCTGCTCCAGATAATCCTGCCAACTCAGTGCATGGATATGGGCCGCGTCATTCGGCTGGGGATTGCGCCAGGACATCAGGTATACCGTCAGCCCCTGATCCAGAGCGTGGCGCACAAAGGAATTCTCCGGCTGCAGGTCCAGAATGTAGAACTTATTAATGCAAGGCGGCACGATCAGCAAGGGCACGGCATGGACCATGCTGGTAGTAGGTGCGTATTGAATCAGTTGAAAAATATCGTTCTGGAACACCACGGCACCGGGGGTGGTACCCACGTTTTGCCCCAGTTGAAACTGGCTTTCATCCGTTTGTGTCAGACGGCCTTTTTGCCAGTCGTCCATAAAATTGGACATCCCTTCCAGCACGGACTGGCCGCCCGTATCCATCATGGTTTGCAGGGCCTGGGGGTTGAGCATCAAATAGTTGCTGGGCGACATGGCCTCAGCCCACTGCATCATGGAAAAGCTCAGGCGCTCACGCTGCGCGGCTTCCAGCTCCATCGAGTCCAGCATCTCGTTCATGGCCTGAACGCTAAGCTGCCAGATATGGGCGTTGAACAAGGCGGTGGGATTGCTCTGCCAGGCGGCATCCGCAAACCGGCGATCCTGGGGAGGTGGCAAGGCACCGCGCTGGGCCTGGTCCCACAACTCCTGCCACTGTTGCATATAACGAGCTTGCAGTTCAGCACAGCGGGTGGCATCGATCGGTTTGCCAAAACCTTGAAAAGCTCTGTTGTTACTCGACATCTGCCACCTGTAAACGAATTGCAAATACGCTTAGAGCATGACGTTCGTAACAAAAGCAGTCAATTGGGGTAATTAATTAGGCTGGCACGCCAATAGACGGAATTAAAGATTCCATATCGTATTTAATACGATCAAAAAACCGTTAAAGCAGGTTCAAGCGAGCAATGGTGGCTTGTCGGCCGGTCAAGGGCGAGCGCCGGTAGGAATAAAACAATCCATTCTCTTGAAACGTACACAAGCCACTTAAGTGCACGGTCATTTTTCCAGGGCTTAATTTTTCCAAACGGTGGCGGGCAATACCGGGCAAATCCGCCTGCCATTTTCCAGGACGCTTTCCCTGAATAAAAAAGGCGGCCAATTCCGGCTCATCCTGAACATAGACATCAAAGACCTCCTGCCCGACTTCGAAGTGCTCCTGACTGATTGCCGGACCAATCCAGGCTTGCCAGGATTGCGCCTGGGGACAACGGGCGGCCATCGCCTGCCAGGTACGCTCCAGGACTCCGGCTTGCAGACCACGCCAACCGGCATGGGCCACACCCAAGACCTGAGATTGCTTGTCCCAGATCACCACCGGCAGGCAATCAGCGGTCAGAATAGCCAGGGTACGATCCCGGCGTGTAGTGATGGCAGCATCAAACTCTCTGGGCACGGCAGGCAACACATCCTGATCCGCATCCAGCACGTCTGTGCCGTGCACCTGTGCCAGCCAGACTGGCTCCGAGCCCAGGAAGTCCGCCAGCCGCTGGCGATTTACCTGCACCCGCTCCGGATCGTCACCGGTATTCAGGCCCAGATTCAGGCTGTCACGCTCGTCCTGACTGACGCCCCCAGCCCGAGTCGTACAGAAATAAAGCAGCCCCGCTTGTTCGGGGCCGCTAACACCCGGAATCAGCTTTGAGTGTGCCATTCAATCGCCTCTGCAACAGACTGATAGTCAGACGCTGGCTCCGCCGAGAAGCGACGGCGCTCGCCCGTATCGGGATCATCAAACTCCAGCACATGGGCATGCAGCATTTGGCGCTGCGCCCCCGCGACAACGCGACCACCATATAAGGTATCGGCCAGCAAAGGATGCTTGATTGAGCTCAGGTGGACACGAATCTGGTGGGTACGCCCTGTCTCCAGTCGGCAAGCCACCTCGGTCACCGCTTCCTCGCCTGCATAACCCTGACGCAACATTTGATAATGCGTTACAGCATGCTTGGGAGCGACGGACGGCCCAGTACTCATGCGCACTGGCACGCGCAAATCGCGTCCAATCGGCTCATCGACCGAGCCCTGGCCCGGCAAGACGCCATGGACCAACGCCAGATACTGGCGTCCCATGCTACGCTCTTGCAGTTGTCGGACAAAGTGAGTTTGTGCGACTTCCGTGCGGGCCACGACCAGCAAGCCGGAAGTGTCTTTGTCCAGCCGGTGTACAACACCGGCACGGGGTACCTGACGCAGATGGGGGAAGCGAAACAGCAAACCATTGAGCAAGGTGCCACGCCAGTTACCCGCGCCAGGATGCGTGACCAGACCCACTGGCTTGTTAACCACCAGCCAGGAGTCGCTTTGAGCCACAATCTCGAAGTCCACGTCATCAGGTTCGAAGGCCATGTCTTCTGGGGCCTGCTGCGCCCAGACCAGCACGGTATCACCGGGGTAAACCGTATGCTTGACCTTGACGGCCTGGCCGTTGACGAGAACATGCCCACTCTCGACCCAGGACTGTAGACGGCTGCGCGAATGCTGTGGCAGTAAACGCGCTAACGTCTTGTCCAGACGATCGGGAGACGCAGTGATGGGAAGGATAAAACGCAGTGCGTCGGAAGAAACAACACTATCTTTTTCAGTATCTGTGTCAGGCATGGCGACAAATCATATAATTGAGCAGCAATGCTAACACCAAGGACGCTTTTGTGACTCGCCTGAACCTGAACTTGCCACGTATTCGTGGTACCAAGCTGGCCCACGTAGCCGCATTAATGCTGGCTGCCACTTTGCTTGCTGGCTGCGGCACTACCAAAAAAGAAGTTGACCCCACCTCGGGTTGGACCGCCGAGCGCCTGTATAAAGACGCCCGTGAAGAAATGTCCGCCGGCAACTGGAAAGACGCGCGTACCCGCCTGGAAGCCGTCGAGTCCCGCTACCCCTTTGGCACGTACGCACAGCAATCGCTGATCGACCAAGCCTATATCAACTGGAAAGACGAAGAGCCTGCCAAAGCCCTGGCCGCTATCGACCGCTTCCAGAAGCAATACCCCAGCCACCCCGGTACCGACTACATGCTGTACCTGAAAGGGCTGATCTCCTTTACACCTCCTAGCGCTGCCCTGTCCAACATTACCCAACAGGACCCCAGCGAGCGTGACCCCAAAGGTCTGCGTGAATCCTACGAAGCCTTTAACGATCTGCTGCAACGCTACCCCAATAGCCGTTACGCACCGGATGCCGCCAAGCGTTTGACCTGGCTGGTCAGCACCATCGCCCAGAACGAAGTACACGTAGCCGAGTACTACTACAAGCGTGGCGCTTACGTGGCTGCTGTGAACCGTGCGCAAACCGTGATTACGGACTTCAAGGGCGTGCCTATTGCTGAACGCGCGCTGTACTTGATGTACCTGTCCTACGACAAGATGGGTCAAACCGAGCTGCGTGACACCACCAAACGCGTGATGGATCAGAACTTCCCGGACTCCACCTACTTCAAGGACGGTCTGGATGCCAAGGTTAACTACTGGAACCCGATTAACTGGTTCTAAACCTTGAAGCAAAGCAGCACAAAACACAGGCTGCTTTTGTGAAGCGACAATAAAACGCCTCACAGAACTTAGTCAAAAAAAGGCCGAATCCCATACAGGATTCGGCCTTTTTAGTTTTCCGGCTTCAAGCTGATATTCCTTACCAGTCTGCTCTGCCCTGCTCATCAAAACAGTAACGACAAGTCAGGTAGATCCTTAGCCTGCAGCCATCTAAACACACCCCGCCCCCACAGGCTCCAGAGCCTCCTGAATATCACCCCACCTTCTTGGCATTGTCCTTTTGCACGCTATACATACGCTCTGCAAAAGCCTTGGCCTTGGCTGGGTCCAGGGGCTGGCCTCCCAGAATCTTCATGGTGTCGTCCAGATACACCATGCGGTCTTCCAGCTCTTCCTGCAGGCCAATCAGGTAATAGCCAATCTGACAAAAGTACGTCGTCCGGGCTCGGGTCTGGGCTTCAATCTCTTCCAGACCCATACGCTGAAAGAAATTGGCCAAGGCATTCATGCAGGCCTTGTCCGCCCGCGCGACGGCCTGACGCACTCGCTCGGAGCGCCTTGCCCAATCCCGCATGGCCATATCCAGGCCCGGCTCAAAACGGGACACATCCAGCCAAGTGGAGAACAGGGACAACATGCCATCTTGCAGATTGTCCACATTCTCCAGCGCCAGCATGGTGGAGCGCATATTCTTTTGTTCCCAGAAACCGACCAGCCCATCCAGCAGATCGTCCCTGTCCTTGAAATGCCAATAAAAACTGCCTCGCGTGACGGCCATGACCTGCGCCAGGCGAGTGATGCGCACCGCCTCCACGCCTTCCTGCATAAACAGGCGAATGGCCGCCTCCAGCCAGTCCGCCCGCGTCAAATGCACATTGGGCTCGGTCAGCGCGCCGGCCTGGGCCACACGTTCAATCAATTCCTTATCGCTCATATCGCCTGCTTGTAGAGTCGCTTTAGTCGCCAAAGTATACCGGCGCTCCTCTTATAACAGGCCCAGCATTCGTGGAAACGCCAAGGAAACAGCGGGCACGAAGGTGGTGATCAATTGAATCGGAATAGCCACAAACACGATCATGGCGATGGCCGGGCCAAAGGAACGATGTACCGTCACCTTGCTGATACGGCAGGACATGTACAGCACAGGTGCCATCGGCGGGCTGTTGGAACCCACAATCACCGCACACGCCACAATCGCGGCAAACTGTATCGGATTGACATCGGCCACGCCCACCAAAGGCAGCAGCAAGGGAGCCACCACCACGGTCAAGGACACATCGTCAATAATCATGCCCACCAGAATCAGGAACACATTGACCATCAAGAGAATGCCGATGGGGCTATCCACCAGACCCGTCACAAAGGCGGTCAAGTCCTGTGGCACACCTTGCGCAACCAAAATACGGCCGATCAGAAAGGAGAACAGCAAGATCAGGATAACGGTGCCCGTAGTCTCTGCCGTACGTACGAAGCTGTCGCGCAGCTTGCTTAGGGTCAGTTCACGATACACAAAACAGCCGATGCCAATCACCAGCACAACCGCCACCGCCGCAGCTTCCGTGGGTGTGAATACGCCCCCGTAAATACCACCCAGAATCAAGGCGGGAATACACAAGGCGGGCACGGCATAAAGCAAGGTCTTGAGGGAAGAACGACGGGATTGCTCATCAGCAGGCTGTGCAGGCAACTCCTTGAACCAGCGTCCAGCCACCACATAGTTGAACAGCGTCAGCCCGACCATCAACAGAATCCCTGGCCCGATCGTGGCTGCAAAACACGCCACTACCGACTGCTGCGTCACCACCGCGAACAGAATCATGGTGATGGACGGCGGAATCAGAATCCCCAGCAAAGAGGAAATCCCCAGCAAGGCCGCCGAGTACTGACGCGGATAACCGCGCTGCTCCATGGGATCGACCAGAATGGTGCCAATGGACGCTACCGCCGCCGAGGCCGTACCCGAAATCGCCCCGAACACCCCGGAAGCCAGCACCATGCTGGCCCCCATGCCACCACGACGATTCTTGACCAGCATTTCGGCAAAACCCACCAAACGGTGCGCAATCCCGCCTGCCTGCATCAAGTATCCCGCCATGATGAACAAAGGCAAAGCCAGCAGAACCAGAGAGTTCAAGGAACGGAAACCTTGCAGCATCAAGGTGTTCAAGTTGACGTCATACACCAGCGTCAACATCAGCAGCGTGCCCGCAAAGGACCAGGCCACCGGCACCCCGACACCCAGCAGAAACAAGAGCAAGAGAACAGAAAATCCGGCATGCATAATCAATGGCCCCCATGGCGCAAGGCCATCAAAGACTGATAAACATCGCGCAAGGCATAGATCAGGCTACCGGCGGCGTTCAGACCAATAGCGGCTTGCGGCACCCAGACAGGAATTCCCAGCTCGGCCATCGTGGTCGAGAACCGGGAACCCCACATGAACATGCGCAAGGTCCAATAGGCAAAAGCCACCACAATGATCAGTACCAGTACGGACACGATGAAACGATGGATAGCACGCGCCCCTGGGGTCTTCAAACGATGCGACAGGTAATCCACCACCAGATGCTGACGGGACTGGCTGGCAATCAAGGCCCCCGTCATATACAGCCAGATCGCCGCCACCATCACAATGGTGTGCACACCGGCTGCCGGCCAATTCAGGTAATAACGTGCGGCCACCACATAGGCCAAACCTGCCGCCACCACAACGCTGGACGCAATGGCCAGCCATTCCAGGGCGATCAGGGTCGGCCCTCGCTTGATCAGAAAGTCCTCACTCACAGTCATACTCCCTTGTTCCAAGGTGTTCACTTGAGAGCCGAGGCGTTTTTCTCGATATGGGCCATGATGCTGTCGCCCACTTCAGCGTGCATCGCAGGCCAGACCTTGGCACGCACATGGGTGCCCAAAGCAGCCAGTTGATCCTTGTCGAGCTCAAGGTAGGTTTTACCCAGCGCTTTCCACTTCTCCACAATGGCCGCGTCCGCTACCTGGGCCTTGGAAAACTGATCTTGCATGATGGTGATGGCCGAGGTCTGGATCACTTCCTGCTGCTCGGGCGTCAAGGCTTCCCAGGCTTCCAGGTTCATGGACAGCACACCGGTAATGAACTGCTGCTTGCTGCGCACGTAGTAATCCAGCGTGTCGCGGAAATATTCGTAGTCGTAATAAATGACGTTGGCTGCATCGCCATCCACCACGCCGGTCTGAATGGACGTAAACACTTCGCCCCAGTCAATGGCTGCCGTTTGGTAACCCATGGCTTGCACGGACTGCTGCATCATGGAGATCGGGGGGACACGTACCTTGATGTTCCTGGCGTCCTCTACCGTCACCGCATGTTTGCCTTTAGTGGCGACGCCATTGAATCCTTCAGGCCAGGCACCGAAGAACTTCAAGCCGTTCTCTTTGTAGATACCGTCCAGCGTTTCATTCAACCAGCCACCGGGCTGGTACGCGGCCAAGGCTTCTTCCCAGGTGGTGAACATGTAGGGCGTGTAGATCACCGCAATGCGCTTGTCGTAGGAAGTCATGGGCCAGTTCAGCATCAACTGCACATCACCGGCTACATGCTGGTCGAACACCTCTTCCTGACCACCCAACTGGTTTTGATAGAAAACGCGTGGCGACACCGCGCCTTGCGTACCCTCTTTGATCAGCGCAGCCCATTTCTCGATTGCATCACCGCTAGGCGAGCCTTGCGCGCCCGAGTCCGTTGCAATGCGCATGGTCTGTGCGGACACGGTGGCCGCGCTCAGGCTGAACATCACCGTCAGCAAGGTCTTGCTCAAAAGCTTCATAACTCCTCCTGGGTATGTCTTTTAAATTTATTGTTCAAACGTCGGCTATCAGGCTTCCGCCCGGTGCCGCCATAACTCCCAGCCCAAACGGGCCCGGACACCCACATCCAGAAACGGACGTGGCGGCAAGGCATCGGGTTGCCCCAAAGCCTGCATATCGGCAATCAAGGGATTGTCCACACCGCAAGCCAGATCGGCGACCAACATGCCGGAAATCGTGCCCTTGGTCAGACCCACCCCGTTCTGACACACCGCGGAATACACATGCGGTGCCACCTGCCCAAAGCCTGGGGAACCATTACGGGACAAGCAGATAAAGCCGGTCCAGGTGTGCTCCATTTCCACGTTTTTCAGATTCGGGAAACGCTCGTCAAACAGGGTTTTGTGCTCAATGCGCACGCGGCGGCGGCTTTCATCATCACTGCGCAAATTGGGCGCGTAAGTCATGTGCTGACGAATCAGAATGCGCTGGTCATTGGTGCGACGCATGGTAATGCCCACAAAGGCATTGGCGGGGGTCAAACCCCAGCTGGGCAAACCACCCAATTCGCGCTGCTCGCTTTCTGTCAGGCAACGGGTCAGGCTTGCATGAGCCGCCATCGGCATCAGCTTGCCGCTGTAGAAACCGAACTGCTCGGCGAACACATTCACGGCCAGAATCATCTTGCCTGCACGAACCTTGCCACCGGGGGTTTCCAGCGTGACACCGTCGCCTTGCTGCAAGGACAGCACGGGCGTTTTTTCGTAGACGGTAACGTTGGGAGGCATATTGTCGGCCAGACCACGCGACAGACCCGCCGGGTTCAGCAACACCGTACCGGGGGTGTAAATGCCTGTGCGGAAATGCGTGAACCCCAGCTTGTCGTGCAAGGCTTTGCCGTCCAGCCACTCATGCGGTTCCTTCAAGGACTCCAGCACCTGCAGCGTAGGCTTCAAGGTTGTGCGTACGCCTTCCTCCGAAACCGCTGCGTGGAATTTCCCGATGGGGCTCCAGTCGCACTCGATACCGTAACGCTCGACCTGGGTTCTTAAATAAGCAATCGCGGTACGCGCCAGGCGCACATGCGAGCGGGCGGCGTCCAGTTCGCCCATGGAACTGCCGACGTTATGAGGGCTATCAATCGCAAAGCCGGAGTTTCGGCCTTGAGCGCCCTCGCCCACCAGATCGGCCTCCAGCACCACGATGCTGTCACCGGGGCGGTTCTCTGCCAGGCGACGGGCAGCGGCCAAACCGGCCAGGCCACCGCCGACAATCACCCAATCAGCCTGCACGTCTTTGGCCAAAGCGGGCTTGGGAGTACGGGGAGCCAGGAGCCGACTCCACCCATTTGTCTTGTCGTTCTCCGGCAGACGCGTAATTTTCTTGATGCTCATGCCGCCGTCCGTGCGCTAGCCCAGTTGCTGGGATGCAGGCAGTAATGGATCAGAGCAGATTCTGCTTCATAGATCAGGGGCGTGCCCGCTGGCAACCACACACAATCACGTGGACCGGCTTCCAGAATGCCCTGCGGCGTATGAATGCGCATGCTGCCCTCGATCACCGTCACGACCTCGTCGTACAACACGGTCCATTCAATGCGGGCCTGGTTCAAGCGTGCATACCCCGCCCCCAAGGGCGTCCCATCCTCCTCACCCACGATTTCCGCCAACTGCGCCATCTCCGGTTTTTCCTGTCTGGGCTGAAAGACCAAATCGTCAAA
Organism: Alcaligenes faecalis; assembly: GCF_005311025.1. Classification (GTDB taxonomy): domain Bacteria; phylum Pseudomonadota; class Gammaproteobacteria; order Burkholderiales; family Burkholderiaceae_B; genus Alcaligenes; species Alcaligenes phenolicus. The sequence continues at coordinate 3,322,716 of NZ_CP031747.1, forward strand.
ACGTATTACTCGCGGCAAAGTTTTTTCTGTTGTCATGTGGATCACCAAACACAAGTGGTTTTAGAACATACATAGTTGTATGTTGTGATGGTAATGAGCCGAATTTGACGCGTCAATGCGTGGAGAGATGGGGATTACCCTGCGTTCCAGGCGGGAGAGCTTTATATTTAAATAATTAAATTAGCCTTGTGACGGGCTCTGCAAGCAGGGAGCTTCGTAGCGCTTTGGGCTGTTTTTAGCAGGCTTATTGATAAGAAAAATAGCGCATGACAGTGGCGACTATTCAACAAGCAGTCGCTAAGACGCAGGAATGAAATGGAGTTCTTCAGCCACAGCCAGAAAGCACGGAAGATGGCGAGACTCCATCTGCGCACATTCCTTCGCAAAGCCTATCTACGCCTGTTTTCTGCGCAACGCTTCTTCCAGCTTTTCACGCCCTTCTCCCATCAGCCAAGAACGCAGCGAGACAAGTTCAGGATTGATTTCTCGCATCAGACCGAGGTCCACCTGTTCTGCAAGAGGGCCATCCTCCAGACTTGACGCCATATGCCCCAAATCGGCGTTGGCAGCTAATACTTCATCAGGGAATCGGGCATAAGTGATAGAGCGACCTGCGGCTTCAGAAAAGGCGGCCTCCAGCTCCTGGCCGGTCACACGATCACTGGCGATCTTCAAGGCCATCCCGGCAAAACGTGCCCTGTCCGCAAACAGGGCGGCAACGATTTTCCCTATGTCTTGCACCGCAGTGAGTTGGATCGAATGATCACGGTGTATCAGAGAAACCAACCGCCCTTCCTCCAGGCCAAAGCCCGGCCGCACAAGCATCTCCATGAAGATCATGGGACGGATGATGGTTGCAGTCAGCGGCAGTTCGCGAATATGTGCCTCAATAAGAGGCTTGGCATCAAAGCGCGCAACACCTGTCAGTTTGTCCCCAGCGCTAGCCCCCGAGGAATAGATGAAATGCTCGACGCCATTTTTTGCCGCCAGATCAGCAAGACGTGTGCCATAACAAACCTCCTCTTCTGCTGATAGGTTCGCAGGCATCACGCTAAATACGCCATACACATCCTTCATGGCCGACGCGATAAGATTGGCATCGTCCAATGCCCCTTGCACGAGTTCAGCGCCTGCTTCCCGCAGAGCGATTGAAGCCGGTTTGGATGGAGATTGCACAAAAGCGCAGACAGGCCAGTGAGCCTCCAGAAGTGCTTTGGCCACCGATCCACCTTGCCGGCCTGTGGCTCCGAAAACCAGAATGGGACGATGTACTTTATTCATGATTCAGCTCGAAAAAAAGAGAATGTCGTATTCTTTCCTCGATATCTGAATTGCGGAAGACGGCACTTTTTTGAACCTCAGGCACAGAAATGAAACCCATAGATCCAGCAGAGTCGGATGCTCTCAAGGAGAAACCCGACAGCGACTCATCCTTCCAGCCAATTCCATTGAATGGAGTCTGCACACGCCTTGGTGACAAATGGACCGTGCAGGTCATCTGGCGCCTTGCCATCGCGGGTGATCGTAGACTGCGATTTTCCGAAATCAAGCGTGAGGTGGAAGGAATCACACAGCGCATGCTGACGCTAACACTGCGAAACCTGGAACGAGATGGCTTGGTAGAACGCCATTATTTTCCCGAGGTGCCCCCTCGTGTGGAATATGAACTGACGGAGATGGGGAAAAACATGCTCGATGCGCTGAAAGGCATCAATGTGTGGGTCAAAGAGAACCTTCCGCGTATACAGGAATCACGTCAAACGTACGATGCCAAAAAGCCTTGATGTAGAACGGAGAACGACGCGAAATTGAAGTCCAAGCTTATGATGCTGCGACTTTATACAATGTCGTGCCCCGTGCCTGGTACTGTGCAGCACCTAGCTCAAAACTCCACCGTGGCAAGCAATGGCTGAAACCTGTCCTAAGTTGTTGGCCCGTAAGACCCACTACTCCGCTTCCCGACGTCACAAGAACATGAAAACAGACATTTTCCAATGTCCAAGAATGCCCCTTTCATAAAACATACTCCATGAACCACGAACAAGCAGAAACACGGGTACTCGAAGCCATTCCTGTACTGGCAAAGGATCAAAGCATTGAGGAGTGCATCGCTCAACTGCAAGCCAGCGGCCTGTCTGAAGTCCGTGCGACCAAGCTTTGCGTGATGATTCCCGAAGCCTTCGGGCTGGCACTGGCCTGGCGCCTGGGTGCAGCACTGCCTGATGAAGAGCAGATGTTTGATGTGCACAATCGCGCAGGCGAGACGGTTCAGGTCCCCATGCTGGGCCAGCATGTGTTTTCCGTCGCGCTGGCAATGGCGGTAGCGGTGCTCAAAAAAGGCTGGTTTACGCCTATCACTCGGGAAGCGTTTGAGGCAGTCAGCAATCGCAGTGCCGTCATGTCCGTTCTTCAGCAGATAGAGGGCAGTCTGGAAGGCGCTAGCACACCCAGCCTGTTCTTATGGGGCCTGGTGGCAGAGGACATCGTCGCAGACGAGTCCTTACCCTAGTTTTAATAGACGGAATACGCTCAAGCCTGCTCCGAGCTGTCGTTCAGCTCCACATCACTGACCTGAGCGCTCTGCCGCTTCGCTTTCTGCTCCCGCAGAAACGCCAAGGCACGGGCAGGATCACGCGTACGGGCAAAGGGCGGCAAACCACGCCACAGCAATTTGCCGTAGGGCTTCTCGACAATACGGGTGTCGCCCACCATCAGCACGCCCCAGTCGCGCTCGGTACGAATCAGACGCCCTGCCCCTTGCTTCAAGGCAATGGCGGCTTCGGGCAACTGGTATTCCATGAAGGGATTACCCCCCCTGTCCTTGCACTCCTTGATACGCGCTTCCAGCACCGGATCATCCGGCGGAGCAAAGGGCAGCTTGTCGATAGCCACCAGCGTCAAGGCATCACCGGGCAGGTCAATCCCTTCCCAGAAGCTGGCGCTCCCCACCAAAACCGCATTACCACGGGCACGGAACTCGTCCAGCAGAACTTGCCGTGAACGCTCCCCTTGGCGCAGCACATTGCGTTCGATGTCTTCCCGATCAAATCGGTCCCGCAGCATATCTGCAATCCGCTCGACCGAGCGCAAGGTGGTACAGAGCACCAGCACACCACCCTGACCCGCCTTGATCAGCGGAATGAGCGCATCCACGAAGGCCTGATTGAAGTTGGGATGGCTAGGAAGCGGCAAGGTGCTGGGGACGTAGAACAGCGCCTGATTCGGATAGTCGAACGGCGAAGCCCAGGCTTCGGTGCGAGCATCAAACAAACCCAGTTGACGCTTGAAGTGATTGAAATCACCATGCACCGACAAGGTGGCCGAGGTCAGCACCCAGGACTGCTCCTTGCCTCGGTAGCGCGAGAAAATCTTGGCGACCGACAAAGGCGCGCTATGCAAGCGCAGATAATGCTGCCCACTTTCTACCCAACGCACGAACTCGTCGGGCTGGTCTTCGTCTTTTTCGCTTTCTGGCAAATAGGCGTGGCGGCCCTGACGGTCCGGCTGGCTCCATTGGAACAAGCGCGCACGTAACTCCAAGGCGCTTTTATGCGCCGCCGTCAGATCAGGATGGCGCTCAGCCACCATGGCCAGCATCTTGATGACCTTGTCGAAGGTCTCCAGCAAATTCTCCAACGCTTCATCAAACAGCTCGGGCTCGGGCAAGGCCTGAAAAGTGGCACGGCCACCTTGAGCGGCCAGCGACGCGGTGCGCAAATGCAAATCCCGAGCCGCTTGCTCCAGCTTGCGCGCCACCTGACTCCAGTCCACGGTCTCGCGCGCCTGGGCCAGACCCGCCGCTTCTATCTGACGACACAAATCCGTCAATTGATACAAGGACACGCTACTACCCAGAAAACGGGTGGCCACGTCGGGCAGTTGGTGTGCCTCGTCAAACACCACCAGATCCACGCTAGGCAGCAAATCCGTCACACCCTCTTCGCGCAAGGCCAGGTCCGCCATGAATAGAGCATGGTTCACCACTACTACATCCGCATCCTGGGCATGACGGCGCGCCTTCATCACAAAGCAGTCGCGCACAAAGGGGCAATCCTGTCCCAGGCAGTTATCGCGTGTGGAAGTGACTCGGTGCCAAATATCCGCGTCCTCCGGGACTTCGGCCAACTCACCCTTGTCGCCGCTACGGCTGCGTTCAGTAAAAAGCTGGATGGCCCGCAGATAAGCAATTTCCGCACGGGACTTCAGGGCTCGATCATCCTGACCCAATCGTTCCAAATGGTAATGACAAACGTAGTTGCTGCGCCCCTTGAGCAAGGCCACATCCACCGGCAAGGCCAGCGCTTTACGCAGGTGGGGAATATCCCGACGGAACAATTGATCCTGCAAGGTACGCGTTCCGGTCGAAACCAGCGCTTTGCCACCTTGCATGAACACAGGCACCAGATAGGCCCAGGTCTTGCCCGTGCCTGTGCCCGCCTCGGCAATCAATACGCCGGACTCGGCGACCGTCTCGCTGATGGCTTGGGCCAGCTCCAGCTGAGCCTGCCGCGGACGATAGTGCGAGACAGACTCTGCCAGAGGGCCTTGGGGAGAAAAGATATCGGAATAATCCTGCAACAACATGGGGCAAAACCGCTCAGGGAGAGGTGACGAATGACAGAACTGTCTACAATCACAGTGGAATACATACAAGATGATACCTGCCAATTCTGGGTCGCTGCCGGTCTTTATGGCAAAATGCGGCGCTTGCAGACCCTTTTACAACGATGGACCCATAACTGAAATGACTGTGGAAACCCTCGCCCAGCAACAGGATCACCAACAGATTCTGGCGCTACTGGCCTCTGAACTGAACATCCGCATCCAACAAGCCGCCTCTACGGTTGAGCTCTTGGACAACGGGGCCACGGTCCCTTTTATTGCCCGTTACCGCAAGGAAGCGACTGGCGGCCTGGACGATAATGTCCTGCGTGATCTGGAAGTGCGCCTGATCTATTTGCGCGATATGCAATCGCGTCGTCATGCCATTCTGGAATCGATCCGCCAGCAGGAAAAACTGACGCCCGAGCTGGAGCAAGCCATTTTGGCGGCTGACACCAAGCAGCGTCTGGAAGACTTGTACGCCCCTTACAAGCCCAAGCGCCGTACCCGTGCCCAGATTGCCCGCGAAGCCGGCCTGGAGCCGCTGGCGGACGCCATTCTGGCCCAGAAGGATGCAGACCCTGTGGCGCTGGCCGAAGGCTATCTGAATGCCGAAGCCAAGATCGATACGGCCAAAGCCGCCCTGGACGGTGCCCGCGACATTCTGGCCGAACGCTTTGCCGAGCAGGCCGACCTGCTGGAAGCCATGCGCGACTATCTGTGGAAGTCCGCTCACTTGTACTCCAAGGTTGCCGAAGGCAAGGAACAGGAAGGCGACAAGTTCCGCGACTGGTTCGACTTTAACGAAGCGCTGCGCCAACTGCCTTCTCACCGCGTGCTGGCTTTGTTGCGCGGTCGTCAGCAAGGTGCACTGGACCTGCGCCTGGGCCTGAACCCCGAGCAGGATGCGCTTCTGCCTCACCCTTGTGTACTGAAAGTCGCCGAGCTGACCGATATTGGCGCTGACTTTTCCGCCGACGCCAGCCCACGCGACCATTGGCTGGCCGAGGTTTGCCGCTGGACCTGGCGCGTCAAGTTGCTGACAGCATTCGAATCCGAGCTGATTGGCCGTCTGCGCGAAGAAGCCGAGCAAGAATCCACCCGCGTGTTTGCCGCTAATCTGCGCGATTTGCTGCTGGCAGCCCCCGCTGGCAATAAAGCCGTTCTGGGCCTGGACCCAGGTATTCGTACCGGCGTAAAAGCCGCTGTGATCGATGCAACCGGCAAGGTGCTGGATACGGCCACCGTCTACCCCTTTGAGCCCCGTCGTGACCGCGAAGGCGCCATTCGTACCCTGGCCGGTCTGGCTACTCGCTACCAAGTTGAACTGGTGGCGATTGGTAACGGCACAGCGTCGCGCGAAACCGAGAAACTGGTTGCCGACCTGCAATCCGCTTTCCCGCAGTTGCCTTTGACTCGCGTAGTCGTGTCCGAGGCGGGCGCTTCGGTGTACTCCGCCTCTGAACTGGCCGCACAAGAATTCCCGGATATGGACGTCAGCCTGCGCGGTGCTGTTTCCATCGCCCGCCGCCTGCAAGACCCACTGGCCGAGCTAGTCAAGATCGATCCCAAATCCATTGGTGTGGGTCAGTACCAGCACGACGTGAACCAGCGCGAACTGGCTCGCAGCCTGGACGCCGTAGTTGAGGATTGTGTGAACGCCGTGGGTGTGGACGTCAACACCGCCTCTGCTCCCCTGCTGGCGCGCGTTTCCGGCCTGAACAACACGCTGGCCAAAAACATCGTCACCTGGCGTGACGAAAACGGTGCCTTCCAAAGCCGCAAGCAGTTGCGTGAAGTGCCGCGCTTTGGTGAAAAAGCCTTTGAACAGGCAGCGGGCTTTTTGCGTATTCCCGGTGCAGCCAACCCTCTGGACGCCTCGGCGGTTCACCCCGAAGCCTATCCGGTTGCCGCCCGCATTCTGGAGCGCCTGCAAACCGAAGCCAGCGATGTCATGGGTAAATCCGGCGCACTGAAAGGCTTGTCGCCTTCCGACTTCACGGATGAGCGCTTTGGTTTGCCCACCGTGCGTGATATTTTTAATGAAATTGAAAAGCCCGGTCGCGACCCTCGCCCTGAATTCACCACCGCCAAGTTCCAGGAAGGCATCAACTCCCTGAACGATTTGACGCCCGGCATGATTCTGGAAGGCGTGGTCACCAACGTGGCCAACTTTGGTGCCTTTGTGGACGTGGGTGTGCACCAGGACGGTCTGGTGCATATCTCGGCCCTGTCCGAGACCTTTGTCAAAGATCCGCGTGATGTGGTTCGCGTTGGGCAGACCGTTAAGGTTAAAGTCCAGGAAGTGGATGTAGCTCGTAAGCGTATCGGCTTGACCATGCGCCTGAACGACGACAGCGGCCCTGTGCGTGGTTCCAGCAACACCAGCAACGCACCCCAGCGCCGTTCCGGAAACAATCGCCCCAACCGGCAAGCTGAACCGGCACCGACAGGTGCTATGGCAGCCGCCTTTAGCAAACTTCGGAGATAAGCCATGACTGAGACCGAGCGCCTTTCCCAACTGACGCGTCTGCTCAATCTGCTGACCGGATTTGATCAGAAGGAACAGGATATTGCAGCCATCAGCCAGTCCGTGCTGACAGCCAGCGCCAGCCCGACAGCGATGGGTGAGGCGTATGGCAAGCACGCCCAGAACTTGATGGAACACGATCCGGATGGTGCTCTGATCCTGGCCATCAGCTACGAGCTGGACGACTATCTGGCTCTGGCCGATACCGTGGACGAACTGTGGGAAGAGATTCTGGCTGCCTTTGAAAGCCAGGATCTGCCCGCCTTTCCCTACGACGACATGCCTTTTCAGGACGTGGACGGCTTTTTCCAATGGGCGAACGAGCAGTTGCAGGAGTTTCACCCCTCCTACTGCCTGCTGGAATTTGCCCAAAGCTATGACGAGGAATTTCAGCTGATCGTGGTCAAACGCGAGAACCTGGAAGAAATTCTAAGTCTGTGTGAAAAACTGGATATTCCCGCTCAAGCAGCCGAATAAGGCCAGTAATCCCGGCCCAAACACACCAAGCCCTGCGTGAGCATTCATGCAGGGCTTGATGCTTTTGGCCCGCCTGAATGCCAAGCAGCTCAAAGCGCATTAGACTAGTCCCACCATCAACATCAGCAAGCGAGCCTCTTGTGCTCGCTTGGCTGCTTGGCCCAAACACGAACACCCACTTTGCCGGGACCGGCGCAAAGTCAGTTCCCGCGCGGCAAGGTCCAGAAGGAAAAACATGGAGAAAAAACACTGGTCGCAGGTCGAACTCCTGCACGAAACCGTATCCAATCCCAATATTCACGTACGCGGCACACACAGCTATTACAGCCATGCCTGGACAGACAGTTTTGAAGAAAGCGTAGTGCGTTACCTGTACGGGGACGAATACAGCCGCAAGGCCTGGACCTCGCAATGGCCGGTAGACCAGCTGCATATTGGCGACTACGTGTGCATCGGTGCCGAGGCTGTCATTCTGATGGGCGGCAATCACACACATCGCATGGACTGGTTCAGCCTGTACCCCTTCGTGGACAAGATTACGGAGGCTTACGTCGGTAAAGGCGACACCCATATTCACGATGGTGCCTGGATCGGCATGCGAGCCATGATCATGCCCGGCGTGGTCATTGGTGAAGGCGCCGTAATTGCCTCGGGTGCACTGGTCACCAAGAATGTGGCCCCGTATACGATTGTGGCGGGCAACCCGGCTGTGCCGGTGCGCAAGCGCTTTGAAGACGCAGCGATTGACCGGCTATTGGCCTTGAAGATTTACGACTGGCCGGAAGAGAAGTTCACGGCGTTGCGAGATGTGATCTGCGCAGAAGATATTGCAGCATTGGAGCAGGCCAGCCAGGACTGGGATCAGAAGTCCAAAGCCTAAGAGCGACTGGCCCAGGCTCAAGTCCAGGTCTTAAGTCCGAATCCAGATTTCGGGCTCAGAATTCAGAGTTCACGTTCGGATCAGATCTGGTTTGGTTTGGTTTGGTTTGGTTTGACCTGACCTGATTTCAAGAATGAATTCAAGGCCAAAGCCGATTACACGAGCAAGGTCAAGCCAAGCTCCAGCTTGATCTTCTGCACACGCTCGGTACAAGGAATAAAGAACAGCTCCAAAAGTGAGATAAGTCTCTCTTTTGGAGCTGCTCATTTTCAAGCAATCTTCAAGCTGAAGCGCTGCTGCTCAAAGAAGCTTGCTGCCTCCACTGCGGCATCAATCCTGACAGCCGATCAATCCCACAGTAGACAAACCACTTAGTCGCGCATCGAATCCAAAGCGGCTGCAACGGCATCACGCAGATCTGCCGATACTCGTGCCACTTCTTCACCGGCACAATGGATTTGCAACTCCTGACCGTCCTGCTTGGCAACTTCGGCAAAAGCCGCAGTCTGCAGTGCCTTGATCGCCACACCAGCCTGTTTTGGGTCTGCGTAAGAGCGAGACAGAAACAGCTCTTGTCCAGCAGCATCTTGCAGGCGGAAACGGAAGGTGCCATCTTCGTCGCGGAAGTTCACAAAACGAGCTTTACGAGCCTTGGCTTCAGTCTTGCTAACTGCCACGCTCAAGGGGTCACGCAGGCCCACGGCCGCCTTCAATTCATGGATGAAGGGGGTAGCGTAGGCACGAGCCTTGCGCGCGCCAACTTGCAGCAAATCCTCAATATCCTGGGGACGAGCCATCAAGGCTTCGTAGCGATCGCGCATGGGCGCAATCATGGCTTCCAGCAACTGATGCAAGGCATCCTTGGCCTCGCCCCAGGCCATGCCGTCGATCAATTGCTGACGGAAGGCTTGGGTCTGCTCGGGTGTCGCAAATGCCTTGTACAAGGCCGTCAGGTGCGAATCATCGGGATCTTTAGACTCGCCGGGACCTTTGGAGTCCGTCACGATGCGGGCAATGGCCGCCTTCAGTGCCTTGGCACCACCCTCGAACAGAGGAATCGTGTTGTCGTAGCTCTTGGACATCTTGCGACCATCCAGACCAGGCAAGAGGGCCACGTCCTCTTCCACTTGTACTTCAGGCAATACAAACAGCTCCTTGCCACGGCCATACAGATGATTGAAGCTCTTGGCGATATCGCGTGCCATTTCCAGGTGCTGCACCTGATCCCGGCCCACAGGTACCTTGTGGGCATTGAACATCAGGATGTCAGCCGCCATCAGTACGGGGTAGCTGAACAGGCCCATGGTGACGCCATCATCAGGCTCTACGCCCGCCGCTTCATTCTTGTCGACAGAAGCCTTGTAAGCGTGTGCACGGTTCATCAAGCCCTTGCCGGTTACGCAACCCAGCATCCAGGACAGCTCCGGAATTTCCGGAATATCGGATTGACGGTAGAACGTTACTTTTTCCACATCCAGGCCGCAGGCCAGCCAGGTAGCAGCAATCGCACGGCGCGAAATGGCTACGCGCTCCGGATCGTCACATTTGATCAGGGCGTGGTAGTCCGCCATGAAGAAAAATGCGTCGACATCGGCTTGCTGGCTAGCACGGATAGCAGGACGAATCGCCCCGGCATAGTTACCCAAGTGTGGAATACCGGTCGTTGTAACGCCGGTCAGTACTCGTGTCGTCATGATAAAAAATACGCTTATAAAACTACGTGTCAGGGTTCAGGAATCAGACGCGTGGCCAGTGGCCGCGCCCAGCATCCTACAAAATAACTGCCTGGCGCCGTTCTGACTCCAGGTACTCCCGCGATTGCATTTCCATCAAACGCGAGACAGTACGGTGGAACTCATTGGCCATAGGGCCATCCACATACAATTCTTCTTCAGGTACCGCGGCGGACATGATGAACTTCACCTTGTGATCGTAAAAAACGTCGACCAGCCAGGTGAAGCGTCGCGCCGCAGAGGCATCACGCGCTGTCATGCGAGGCACATCAGACAAAATCACGGTCTGGAAGCGGTTCGCCAGTTCCAGATAGTCGTTTTGCGAACGTGGGCTGACGCACAGGGTCTCGAAATCAAACCAGACGGCTGAACCGGACAAGGCGACCGCTTTTACATCCCGGTTTTCAATACTGAGCACCGGCTCTTGAGGGGCCGTGTCCGACAAGGCCGTGAACATGGATTGCAGTTCTGCGGTGGTCTCCGGACCCAATGGCGTCAGATAGGTTTTCACCTGTTCCAGCGCACGGCGGCGGTAATCCACACCCGTATCCACGTTCATGATGTCCATGTTCTTCTGAATCAGCGCAATGGCGGGCAGAATGCGATCGCGGTGCAGGCCTTCCGGATACAGCGTGGAGGGCTCGTAGTTGGACGTCATCACAAAGGAGGTGCCGCGCTCGAACAGACCCAACAGCAGCTTGTACAGAATCATGGCATCGGCCACATCCGAGACGTGGAACTCGTCAAAACAGATCAGGCGATAACGCTTGGCGATACGCTTGGCGACCTCATCCAAGGGATCACTCATGCCTTTGACCTGATTCAGCTCTTTGTGCACGCCGCGCATGAACTCATGGAAGTGAATCCGAGTTTTGCGCTTGAGCGGCACCGTCAGGTAGAAGGCGTCCATCAGAAAGCTCTTGCCGCGCCCGACCCCACCCCACAGGTACACACCACGCGGCACTTCCGGGCGGGAAAACATGCGACGTAAGGTACTGGAGCGCATTTTGCGATACTCCACCCACTCGTCGTAATAGCGTTGCAGCCGGTCTATAGCTTGCTCCTGCGCCTGGTCGGCACGGTAGCCTTTTTCCGCTAAAGCCTGATGGTAATACTCGCGAACATTCATATCACTGAAAATAAAAGAACCTGTCCAAGACAGGTAGTGGTCTGCCAGCATGCACTGCGATCCACAGCAGCACCGCTTTTGATGCAGGGTCTGAGGCATACTGCGCGGTCAATTATCTCACGCATCGCAGCCGCTACGGACTGCTGTGATCAGCCTTTCGTGACGAAAAAAAGGGCGAGCCCGTGCCCGCCCTTTTCCAACAACACCCTGAAAGTCTATCAGAAGTTCAGAGCGCGTTTGTCCACTGCCAAGGCCGCTTCTTTCAGGGCTTCGGACAGGGTTGGGTGAGCATGGCAAATACGGGCGATGTCTTCCGACGCGCCACGGAACTCCATGATCGCAACAGCTTCAGCTACCAGCTCGGAAGCCACAGGGCCCACAAAGTGCACGCCCAAGACTTCGTCGGTCTTGGCATCAGCCAGAACCTTCACAAAGCCGGTCGTGTCACCCAGTGCGCGGGCACGGCCGTTAGCCAGGAATGGGAAGCTGCCAGCGCGGTAAGCACGGCCTTCGGTCTTCAGTTGCTGTTCGGTCTTGCCAACCCAGGCGATTTCGGGCGAAGTGTAGATAACCCAAGGCACAGTGTCGAAGTTGACGTGAGGTTGCTGACCAGCCAGACGCTCGGCCACAGCCACACCTTCCTCTTCAGCTTTGTGAGCCAGCATAGGACCACGCACCACGTCACCCACCGCCCAGATACCTGGCAGGCTGGTGGCGCAATCGTCGTCCACAACCACGAAGCCGCGCTCGTCCAGTTTCAGACCGATGGTGTCTGCACCCAGACCGGCAGTGTTAGGCACACGGCCGATGGACACGATCAGCTTGTCGGCTTCCAGCTTGTGCTCGGCACCAGCGGCATCCACGTAGTTGATGGTGACCTGTTTGGCGGACTTCTTGATTTCGCCAACTTTCACGCCCACATTGATCTTCAGACCTTGCTTGGTGAAAGCCTTCAGGGCTTCCTTGGCAACGTCGCGATCCACGGCGGACAGGAACTCGGGAGCACCTTCCAGAATGGTCACTTCGGCACCCAGGCGACGCCATACGCTACCCAGTTCCAGACCAATCACACCGGCACCGATAACGGCCAGCTTCTTGGGAACCTTGGGCAGACGCAGTGCGCCGTCGTTGGACAGAATTTGCTCTTCGTCGAACTCGGCACCGGGCAAGGCACGGGCCGAACTACCGGTAGCGATGATGACGTTCTTGGCAACCAGCTCTTCAGCGTTGGCACCGGCCACGTTCACCGACCAGCCGCCGTCAACCTTGGCGCCAAAGGAAGCGGTGCCGTGGAAGAAAGTGACCTTGTTCTTTTTGAACAGGTACAGGATGCCGTCGTTGTTCTGCTTGACGACCACGTCTTTGCGACCGATCAGCTTGTCCAGATTCAGCGATACGCCCTTGACGTCCACACCGTGATCAGCCAGATGCAGATTGGCGTGCTCGAAGTGCTCGGACGATTGCAGCAAGGCCTTGGAAGGAATGCAACCAACGTTGGTGCAAGTACCGCCAGGAGCGGGTTTGCCTTCAGCGGTGGACCATGCGTCCACGCAAGCGACGCTCATACCCAGTTGAGCAGCACGGATGGCGGCGATGTAGCCACCAGGGCCTGCACCAATCACGACAACATCAAATTGCTTAGCCATAAAAAATCCCATAAATGTGAAAAGGCACGCTGGACCGTCCAGAAGTCAGACAGGAAAGTATCAGGTGGCGAACGCCAACCCCCAGGGCCTTAAACAAAGTCGGCCAAGGCTTAGAAGCAAGCACTTGGCCGTAAACATACTAGACCGAAACTACCGCGTGCTTAGACGTTCAACAGCAGACGCTGTGGATCTTCCAAGGCTTCCTTCATGGCCACCAGACCCAGAACGGCTTCGCGGCCGTCGATGATACGGTGGTCGTAGGACATGGCCAGGTAGTTCATGGGGCGAATCACGATCTGACCGTTTTCCACAACAGCGCGATCCTTGGTGGCGTGAATGCCCAGGATGGCGGACTGAGGTGGGTTGATGATGGGGGTGGACAGCATGGAGCCGAACACGCCACCGTTGGAGATCGAGAAGGTACCGCCTGTCATTTCTTCCAGGGTCAGCTTGCCGTCGCGGGCACGGGCACCGAAGTCAGCGATTTGCTTTTCGATGTCAGCGATGGACATTTGATCAGCGTTACGCAGGATAGGCACCACCAGACCACGTGGGCTACCAACGGCCACACCGATGTCGAAGTAACCGTGGTAGATGATGTCCTTGCCATCAACCGAGGCGTTCAGTACGGGGTATTTCTTCAGGGCGGCAACAGCAGCCTTGACGAAGAAGGACATGAAGCCCAGTTTCACGCCGTGCTCTTTCTCGAACTGATCTTTGTATTTCTTGCGCAGATCCAGCACAGCTTGCATGTTGACTTCGTTGAACGTGGTCAGCATGGCGTTTTCGGACTGCGACTGCAGCAGACGCTCGGCGATGCGAGCGCGCAGACGGCTCATGGGCACGCGCTGCTCTGGACGGCCGTCCAGGGACAGGGTTGGAGGGGCAACAGGAGCGGCAGCAGGTTTAGCAGCAGCGGCGTTGGCTTCCAGAGCGTCACCCTTGGTGATGCGACCACCACGGCCGGAACCTTCCACGGAGCTGGCTTCCACACCCTTTTCAGCCAGGATCTTGGCAGCTGCAGGCGAAGCAACCGAAGAGGCGGCGGAGCTGGCAGCAGGAGCGGCAGCGGCTGGGGTAGCAGCAGGAGCGGCTTCTTGTGCAGCGGCGGCAGGAGCGGCAGCGCTGGCCTTGCCTTCGGAGTCAATACGGGCCAGCACGTCGCCGGAGGTAACGGTGCTGCCGTTGGCCTTGACGATTTCGCTCAGCACGCCCGAGGCAGGAGCGGGAACTTCCAGCACAACCTTGTCGGTTTCGACTTCGATCAGGATTTCATCAGCCTGGACCATTTCGCCAGGTTGTTTTTTCCACTCCAGCAAAGTGGCTTCGGAGATGGATTCAGAGAGTTGGGGAACCAGAACGTCGGTAATTGCCATGATTATATTTTCCGTATTTAAAATTTAGGGTGCGTTATTTGGTCAGCATGAAGCCTTTGCGAGCGCCGAAAGCCTGCTCCAGCAGCGCCTTGTGTTGTTCCTGGTGTTTGGCCAGGTAACCAACGGCAGGCGAAGCGGACGCGGCACGGCCGGCGTAACCCAGCTTCTGACCTTCGGTCATGTTCTCGTAGATGTGATGCTGAACGTAGAACCATGCACCTTGGTTTTGAGGTTCGTCCTGAACCCAGATAACTTCCTTGGCGTTGCTGTACTTGGCCAGCTCTGCCTGGAAGGCCTTGTGGGCAAACGGATACAACTGCTCCACACGGATAATGGCAATATCGTTGCGCTCCAGCTCTTTACGGTGGTTCACCAGATCGTAGTAAACCTTGCCCGAGCAAGCCAGAACACGTTTGACAGCGGCTGCATCAATCGCCTGATCGGTCTCGCCGATCACTGGCATGAAGTGACCCTCAGCCAGATCGCTCAGTGGCGAGGTAGCGTCTTTATTACGCAGCAAGGACTTGGGCGTCATGATGACCAAAGGCTTGCGGAAAGGACGGATCATCTGACGACGCAGCACGTGGAAGATCTGGGCGCCGTTGGTGGGCTGAACAACCTGGATATTGTTGTCAGCGCACAGTTGCAAGAAGCGCTCGATACGGGCCGAGGAGTGCTCCGGACCCTGACCTTCGTAGCCGTGTGGCAGCATCAGAGTCAGACCGCAATGACGGCCCCACTTGGCTTCACCCGACGTAATGAACTGGTCGATCACAACCTGGGCGCCGTTGGCGAAGTCGCCGAACTGAGCTTCCCAGATAGTCAAAATGTTGGGCTCTGCCGAAGCGTAACCGTATTCAAATGCCAGCACGGCTTCTTCGGACAGAACCGAGTCAATCACCGTGAAGTTGGCCTGCCCTTCGGAGACGTTCTGCAAAGGAATGTAGGTACCGTCGTTCCAGCGCTCGCGTTTTTGATCGTGCAGCACAGCGTGACGGTGGGTAAACGTACCACGGCCCGAGTCCTGGCCGGTAATACGGATGGCGTAGCCGTTGTTCACCAGGGTTGCAAAAGCCAAGTGCTCGCCCATGCCCCAGTCCACCTGAGCTTCGCCACGTGCCATGGCACGACGGTCATTCAGCATGCGGTTGACCAGCGGGTGAACCGTAAAGCCTTCTGGCACGGTGGTCAGTTTTTCACCGATGCGTGTCAGTTCGGACATAGGCAAGGCGGTGTCAGCCTGGTCAGTCCATTTGGCGCCCAGGAAGGCAGACCAGTCGGTGGCGTACTTGTTCTTGTAGTCTGTCAGAACAGGTTCAACCGTGCGCTTGCCATCTTCCATCAGTTGACGGTAAGCCTTGACCAGATCTTCGGGTTCGTTCTCGGACAGAATGCCTTGAGCAACCAGCTTGTCGGCGTACAGTTTGCGCGTACCGTTGTGCTGACCAATCTTCTTGTACATCAGCGGCTGGGTCATCGAGGGAGTGTCTTGCTCGTTGTGGCCCAGTTTGCGGAAGCAAACAATATCAACTACCACGTCGTGCTTGAACTCGCGGCGGAAGTCCAGAGCCAACTGAGTCACGAACACCACGGCTTCAGGATCGTCGCCATTGACGTGGAACACAGGGGCTTCAATCATCTTGACCACGTCCGTGCAATACAGCGTGGAGCGTGTATCGCGGGGGTCAGAGGTGGTGAAACCGATCTGGTTGTTGATCACGATGTGCAGCGTACCACCGGTACCGTAGCCACGGGTCTGGGCCAGGTTCAGTGTTTCCATGACCACACCCTGACCGGCAAAAGCCGCGTCACCGTGAACCAGCACGGGCAGAACCTGGCTGCCGTCTTCGTCGCTACGACGATCCTGACGAGCACGGACCGACCCCTCGACCACTGGGTTAACAATTTCCAGGTGGGATGGGTTAAAGGCCAGAGACAGGTGAACCGGACCGCCACGAGTGGACAGGTCGCTGGAGAAACCGTTGTGGTACTTCACGTCGCCGTCGGTCAAGCCTTCAGCGTGACGGCCTTCAAACTCGGCAAACAGGTCACCGGGCATCTTGCCCATGATGTTGACCAGCATGTTCAGACGACCACGGTGAGCCATACCCACGATGATTTCCTGAACGCCGTTCTCGCCAGCGTGGTTGACCACTTCATCCATACAAGCGATGAAGCTCTCGCCACCTTCCAGGGAGAAGCGTTTCTGACCGACGTATTTGGTGTGCAGGAAGCGCTCCAGGCCTTCGGCCTCGGTCAGCTGCTGCAAGATGTTGCGTTTTTGGTCAACGTTGAAAGAACCTGTGCCATGCACCGACTCCAGGCGCTGCTGAATCCAGCGCTTGACGACCGGGTCGGAGATGTACATGAATTCTGCGCCCACCGAACGGGAGTACGTATCACGCAAGGCCTTGAGCATGTCGCGCAGCGTCATGGTGTCGGCTTTGGTGAAGTAAGTGTTGGTGGCGGAGTAGACCTGGTCCAGATCTGCTTCGGTCAAACCGTAGAAAGCAGGGTCCAGTTCAGGGATGCTGGGGCGTTCGGAGCGCTTCAGGGGATCCAGATCAGCAATGCGTGCACCCAGGGAGCGGTAAGCAGCAATCATGGACTGAATCGACACTTGCTTCATGGCAACTGTCAGGTCCGGTGCTTGGGCGCTGGTCAGGAAGGCATTGGCTTTGGCACGCTGAGCGAAGGACTCGACGATGGGAGCGTGAGCTTGATCGCGGGTGCTGTCGCGGCCGTCAGTCGCAGGCTGGTGCTGCAGCTGGTCGAAGTACTCGCGCCATTGGTCGGCGACGGAGCCTGGATTGTCGAGGTAGGACTCGTAGAGTTCTTCGACGTAAGGAGCATTGCTCCCGAACAAATAAGAGTTACTGAGCAGTTCTTTTTGCGATGACATTATTACGCTTCACCTATCCGAGTGTTTCACTCGTGTTGAGATGCAGGAAAACCTTCCGCGACACGGACCTCGCCGGTTAGCGGATAGCAGGAGCAGAAGGCAACGTAGGACGCCTTATACAAGCCGTATTGATCTAGTATAACGCCGCACACAAAAGGCGCAATTAATGACATCTAAAATGCTTGGCGACTGCGTCATACCGTTGGCATTAACAAACACATCGATCTATCACGAGGGCGAATTCTTACAAAAGAAGCGCTCCAAATCATGATTGACGCCCCTTGGCTGCCCCACATGAAGGAAAAATTCCGATATGCTAATCGGGTGCAGCAAGTACGCGCTTCGCGGGCCCCTTTTCCACCAAACCGAGCCCAGCCTGCCCTTGGTCACCTTGAGGCAGGCAACAAGCGTTGCCATGACATATGCTGCCTATAACAAATCAGCACCTACCTGGTGACTGTATTTCTTATAAATTAGATTCACTTTTACACTAGAAAATCCTATCAGGAGCTTTACCAAAATGGATGCCAACGCCGATCTGGCCAAACTTGCGCTGGACTATCACGCGTATCCCACTCCCGGGAAAATCTCGGTGGTCCCTACCAAGACCCTAGCCAATCAAGATGACCTCTCGCTAGCCTACTCCCCCGGCGTCGCATCTGCTTGCATGGCCATCCACGCCGAAGGCGAAGAAGCCGCCGCCAAGTACACCTCGCGCGCCAACCTGGTTGCCGTGGTTACCAACGGTACCGCCGTGCTGGGTCTGGGCAATATCGGCCCCCTGGCCGCCAAGCCCGTCATGGAAGGCAAAGGCTGCCTGTTCAAGAAATTCGCCGGCATCGACGTGTTCGATATCGAATTGAACGAAACCGATCCGGACAAGCTGGTCGACATCATTGCCGCACTGGAACCCACCCTGGGTGGTGTGAACCTGGAAGACATCAAGGCCCCCGAATGCTTCTACATCGAGAAGAAGCTGCGCGAGCGCATGAGCATTCCCGTGTTCCACGATGACCAGCACGGTACCGCCATCATCTCGTCCTCCGCTGTTCTGAACGGCCTGAAAGTCGTCAACAAGAACATCGCCGACATCAAGCTGGTTTGCTCGGGCGCTGGCGCTGCTGCCATTGCTTGCCTGGACTTGCTGGTTGCCCTGGGCGTGAAGCTGAGCAACATTTTCGTGGCCGACTCGCGCGGCATCATCTGGAAAGGTCGCGACGAGAACATGGAGCCCAACAAGGCTCGCTACGCTCAAGAAACCGACGCCCGCACCCTGGCTGATGCCATGGTTGGCGCTGACGTGTTCCTGGGTTGCTCCGCTCCTGGCGTCCTGTCCGCCGACATGGTCAAGACCATGGCCGACAAGCCCCTGATTCTGGCCCTGGCCAACCCCGAGCCTGAAATCCGCCCCGAAGTAGCCAAGGCTGCCCGCCCTGACTGCATCATCGCGACCGGCCGTTCGGACTACCCGAACCAGGTCAACAACGTGCTGTGCTTCCCCTTCATCTTCCGTGGTGCCCTGGACGTTGGCGCCAGCGTGATCAACGAAGAAATGAAGCTGGCTTGCGTGAAAGCCATTGCCGAGCTGGCCCAGGTCGAGCAAAGCGACGATATGGCCACTGCTTACGGCGGCGAAGATCTGCGTTTTGGTCCTGAGTACATCATCCCCAAACCGTTCGACTCCCGTCTGATTGTTCAGATCGCTCCTGCCGTGGCCCAAGCTGCGATGGACTCCGGCGTTGCCGCCCGTCCTATCGAAGACATGGACGCCTACCGTCAGAAGCTGATCGCCATGACCTACCACACCGGCCCGCTGATGCGTCCGTTGTACATGCAGGCCAAGGCTGCGCCCAAGCGCATCATTTACGCTGATGGCGAAGACGAGCGCGTATTGCGTGCCGTGCAAACCGTGGTGGACGAAAAGCTGGCCCAGCCCATTCTGGTGGGTCGCCCCAGCGTGATCGACATGCGCGTCAAGAAAGCGGGTCTGCGTCTGGAAGCTGGCAAGAACGTACAAATCGTTGACCCTGAAGACGACGATCGCTTCACCGAGACCTGGACCGCCTACTACAAGCTCAAGGCACGTGAAGGCGTGACTCCAGACATCGCCAAAGCCATGATACGCAAGCACAACTCGCTGATCGGCGTGATGCTGCTGCAACGTGGTGATGCTGACGGCATGATCTGCGGCGTGGCCAGCAACTACGACAGCCAGCTGCACTATGTTGAGCAAGTCATTGGCCTGAAGAAAGAAGCCCAGACTTTCGCCGCCATGAACGTGCTGATGCTGCCTACACAAACTCTGTTTGTGTGCGACACCCACGTCAACGAGAACCCCACTGCCGAACAGATCGCCGACATGACGATCCAGGCCGCTGACGAAGTCAAACGCTTCGGTGTGGTGCCTCGTGTCGCACTCTTGTCGCACTCGAACTTTGGCAGCCGCCAGACCGAGTCGTCCCGCAAGATGGCCAAGGCTCGTCAGATCCTGGCTGAACGCGCTCCCGACCTGGAAGTGGACGGCGAAATGCACGCTGACTCCGCCCTGTCCGAGAAAATCCGCCTGAAAGCCTTCCCCGACAGCACGCTGCGCGGTTCGGCCAACCTGCTGATTACTCCTAACCTGGACGCCGGCAACATCACCTACAACATGCTGAAGATGACAGGCAGCAACGGTGTGGCCATGGGCCCCATCCTGCTGGGTGCGGCTCGCCCCATCCACATCCTGACCACCAGCGCTACGGTGCGTCGTATCATCAACATGACAGCCCTGGCCGTTGTGGATGCACAGCAAGAAGCCCAGCTAAACAGCTAATCCTGTTTAGCTGAATAAAAACCGGATGCAGCGTAAAGCGGCATCCGGTTTTTTATTTCATGATGACTTTGGCACCCAGTTTCGCTGAACAAAGCTGTCGCCTGATCCAACAGAGTATCGGTGCTCAGGATCCAGCTCATTTAGCCACAACGGACACAACACAGCCACGTATCCTCTCTCAGGGTTGGCGGGTGCCCGGAATCTTGTGCAAGTTCACTCCGTCAGCCGCGAAGTGTCCGAACCAGATGAGCAGACATCACACTCCAAGTGCGGCCTATTTCCGCACCCGCCCTGCTCGCACAGACAAAGGCCAACTGATTCGGCGACGCTGATCGGGATCACCCCACTGCTTGCGCAACTCCACTTCCACTGCGCTCAAGGGACTGGCGCCCAGCGCTTTTTCAGCCGCTTTCACAGCCGACCAGGTTCTGATGTATCCCAGGAGCTGCGGCAAACTCCAATCCACCTCCATGGCCAAAGGCGGCAAGCTCAGCTCCTGAAAAGGAAAGGCCAGGCTGCGATACCCCTCTTCCACATGACGGCGCTCCGGTGGCCAGTAAGCGCCGATGGTTTCATAGTAGAAATGCTGCATGACGCTATCCACTGCACCCTCTACATTCAAGACGCCATAGGTGATCAAAGCCAGCAAGGCATCGGGGCGAGCGATACGCTGAACCTCGGCATAGAAAGGCCCCAGATCCAGCCAATGAGCCGCTTGCGCGACGGTGATCAAATCCACGCTGTTATCAGCCAGACCGCTGTTGTCAGCCAAAGCCGTGCGATAGCTCACACCCTCTTGCGGCTGCGCCTGAGCAATCTGATCGGCGCTGCCATCCGTGGCAATCACTTCCTTGAATCGCTTGGCCAGCAACACAGAAAGCTGCCCAGTCCCGCAGGCACAATCCAGCGCCCTATCCTGTGCGGGACTCAGTTCAGCCAACACATCCGCCAGCTTTTGCGGATAACTGGGGCGGTAACTGGCATAGTCGGCTGCAACTTGGGAAAAGTGATCTTTGAACTGGGAGTCTGCCATCGCTTCACCTTTGTCTCTTGATATCAAGCCATATAGTAGTTTGCTAAACGCGGAGTCTGGAAACCAGCGTAAAAAAGAGACTATTTTTAAGCAGGCACATGAGGCATCCCTAGCCACTCGCTCACCGAGTGGCCGACTGACTGACTGACTGACTGACTGACTGACTGACTGACTGACTGACCGACTGACTGACTGACTGACTGACCGACTGACCCAGCTCAAACAGGCCAACGAAGTTTGAACTTGCGATGACCCACACGTTGCGCATGATAGATCCCTGCATGCCCCGAGAACACATAGGCTGCTACACAAGCGATCGCCGCCAAAGGCCCCAGTTCTGCACCAAACAGCTCCATCGCCATCAGTGTGCACGCAATCGGTACATTGGCTGCGCCGGCAAAGACGGCCACAAAGCCCAAGCCCGTCATCATGGAAAAAGGCATGTGCAGCAAGGGAGCCAAAGCATTACCCAGAGTCGCCCCGATGTAGAACAAGGGCGTGACCTCCCCTCCTTTAAAACCGGAGCCTAAAGACAGGACAGTAAACCCCAGCTTGCCCAGAAAATCCCATGGCTGCATAGGCTCGTGGAAAGAGCGCACTATTTCCGGAACACCCAGGCCAATGTACTGGTAGGCATCCAACGCCCAGACAGCTATCGCCACCACCAGCCCGCCCCAGAAGGGTCGCATGGGTGCGTACTTGATGCTCTTTTTCATCCAGGCGGAAAGCTGGTGAGTCAGCATGGCGAACAACATGCCGATCAGGCCGAACAGAACCCCAGCGATCAACACAGCCAGCATGCTCCAGCTGTCTAGTGACACGACGTACTCAACGACGTAATGGGTATGCTGCACGCCCCAGATCAGGCCCACCTGGTCGGCAACAATCGCAGCGATCAGACAAGGAAACAAGGCGTTGTAGCGCATACGGCCTATCGCCAGCACTTCCATGCCAAACACGGCTCCGGCTAAAGGCGTGCCAAAGACAGATGAAAAGCCGGCACTCATACCTGCCATCAACAGAATGCGTCGATCCTCCCGGCCCAGGCGAAACACATGGGTTAGCTGGTCCGACAAGGCGGCACCCATTTGTACGGCGGTGCCCTCTCGGCCTACCGATGCACCGAACAAATGGGAAATCACGGTTCCGCCAAGCACCAAAGGCGCCATGCGCAAAGGCACCACTTTCTTGGGGTCGTGAATTTCCTCGATCAGCAGGTTATTACCTGCACTAACAGACTGCCCTACGCGTTCATACACCCAGCCTACGGCCAAGCCTGCCAGCGGCAGTAGCCAAATCAGCCAGGCATGCTGTATCCGCCAGGAGGTAGCCTGCTCGAGTGAAAAAAGGAAAAAAGCGGAAGCGCTGCCTGCCAGCACGGCAATCAGGCAAGCGAGCACCAACCATTTGCCGTAATAGGCCAGCAGGTTTAGCGAGAGTGAGGTTTTGAGTCTGTTCATGGGTTGTAAGCTCAATGGAATCGGGCTGACCACAAACAGAAGATGTAAACGCAGACGCCTACAGCCCCGACGGTGGTCAGGTCACTGTAGACGTCATCAGCTGCTTCAGAACGAAACGGCGGTTAAAGGAGGAACGTCATCTCCAGGAAGAAATTGTACAACGACTCCTTTAAGCCGCAAATAAACAGAGCAAAATTTTCAAGCCATGGCCGGTGTCATCTGACGGCCCCGGGACAGGCTCAAGCCCCCTATGGTCAGTGCCAGGAAGACTGCGGCAGCTATCCACCAGCCCATGGCACCAGTAATCAAGGCCTGGCCGATCAGGCCTGCCTGAATGACGTAATACACCATGGGTATCAAGGTCTTGCGAACAATCTCGCCCTCACGTCCCAACATGCCGACAACCGCACCGGCAGCCACCACGTTATGGACGCAAATCATATTGCCAGCTGCTCCACCTACCGCCTGCAATGCAACCACAATAGCGGACTGGTCCACACTCAAGCCAATTTGCTGAGCGGTAGAGAACTGGAAGTACGAAAACATCATGTTGCTGACAGTATTGGAGCCCGCAATAAATGCCCCCAAACTGCCCACCCAGGGTGAAACCGTAGGCCATGCCTGCCCAACCGCCGACGCGGCCCCTTGAGCCAACACCAGCGGCATGCTGGCAATGGAACCATCAGCCGCTGCCGAGTTGATAAACACCTGCACCATAGGCACGGCCAACAACAAAGCAGGAGCTGCGCTGCCCATGGTACGCAGCGATGCTTTCACACCGACGACATACTGCTGACTGTTCATGCGAAAAATCGCAATGCAGGCCAGTGAGACCAGAATCAAGATGGCCCCTGGCGAGAACAGCAACTGAGCCGACGTAGAAATACCAGTGCCCAAAATACCTTCCACCTTGATTGTGGCCGAAGGCCCCGTCAACCAGGCTTTTACCGCAGGAACAGTACGAGTAAAGATCAAAAGTGCAACCACCAGCACATACGGCGAGAAAGCCCGCAATACCGAAAAGCGTTGCTGCGATTCCGTGTTATCCATCGCCACTGTACCCAGCCAGTGGGACGGCCATTGACTGCGATCCGGGAAATCAAAGGTTTTGCGAGGTGCAAACCAGCCCTTTCGAGCTGCGCTCACCACGATTACCAGTCCGACCATCGAACCCAGCATGGAGGGGAACTCAGGGCCCAGGGTAATGGCAATCAGGTAGTACGGAACGGTAAAGGCCAAGCCGGCAAACAAAGCGAACTTCCATGCCCCCAGTCCCTCGGCAAAGGAGCGGCGTTCACCGAAAAAACGAGTCAACAAACCGCAGAGCAACAGTGGAATCACAAAGCCGGTCATGGCATGAATCAAGGCGACGTTCTCGACGATCTGCTGCAAATACTCAAGCGGCTGCAGGGGCGAAATAGCAGCTGCAACATCAACCTTGTTATCAATACCCGAGCGCACTCCAACCAGCATGGGTGTACCAACCGCCCCGAAAGACACAGGCGTGGACTGGATAACCAACACAGCCATCACCGCGGCCATGGCAGGAAAGCCCAGAGCCAGCAGCAAGGGAGCCCCAACAGCGGAAGGCGTACCGAAACCCGACGAGCCCTCGATCAGGGAGCCGAACAACCAGGCAACAATAATGACCTGAATGCGACGATCCGGCGATACATCCATAAAGCCCTGGCGAATCGCACTTAATGCTCCGCCCACCTTGAGCGTATTCAAAAGCAGCACGGCACCAAATACAATGAACAGCAGGGTCAATGCGGTAACAATGCCGTTGATCGTGGCTGCAGCAATAACTTCGGCCTGGCTCCCCCATACGAATAAAGCGAGAATCGCCGTAACCAGATACGCGGCCCCCATCGATAGTTTGGCTGATCGCCCCATCACCACCATCAATAGAAAAACAACCAATAATGGCGTCAGAGCCAACAAGGTGTATAAAAGACTCATCCCGAATTCTCCTTTGTGTGACTGCACATATAGGAGGAAGAGGTTTTGTTGGTGAACAAAATGCGGCTAGGAGCCCGGCCCTGGGCAGCGCAACCACTTCCCGTTTTGTATTTTTGAGCATCATAGCGGTATTACCACCTTTGCATTACCAGCAGAAACCCTGACTAGTTTGGCGCCTCAAGGCCTTAATACGATTAAAAAACCAAGAAAGTGGTAATACCAAATTTAAAGAAGCGTCTTATATGACTATGAATCCCAGCACTCGCCTATCGGATCTGGTTGCTGAAAAAATCCGGCAACTTATACAGGATGAACAGTTGCAACCCGGTGACCGAATCCCGTCCGAGCGTCAATTGGCTGAACGGCTGGATGTGTCGCGTGTACCGATACGGGAGGCCTTGCGCTCGCTAAGCTCTGAAGGCTTGCTGGTTACCCGCCGTGGTGGGGGTACTTATGTTCAAGACAGCGAGTTGATCAACTGGCCAGCCCAGAGCATTGCGCCTCTGGAGGAGCTGATCAATGAAGACCCCTTGTATCGCTATGATGTCCTGGAGGCACGTCGGGCCTTGGAAGCCAGCACAGCCTGGCATGCGGCACAACGCGCAACAGATGCGGACAAAAAGCGCATTGAACAGTGTTTCCAAGTGATGGTTCGGCATCAACAAAACCAGGATGCAGACCTGTCGGCACGTGCAGACGCCCAATTTCATCTGGCAATTGCCAGGGCTTCTCATAATGTCGTGCTGGTACAACTGATGAATGGCTTGTTCCAGTTAGTGTTCTCTACAGTGAAAGAGAACCGGCGCGCCATGTTCGAGTTCGACAATGCACGGGAAGTGGAAATTTTGACCGAGCAGCACGCGGGAGTTATGAAAGCTATTTTGGATGGTGATGCAGAACGGGCTCGCGAGCTGATCGGGCACCACCTGGATCATGTCCAGGCCAAAGTCCGATTTTCTGAAGAGAACAAAGCTCGTGAACAGCGGATTTTCCGCTTCAACAACCACCTGTCTCAGCCTTGAAGCCTAGCCTGTCAGGCATTTGGGCTGCTGCATGTTGACGTGCATATGGTGGTGACAATGCCAACAGCAATGCCAGCGACTCTGGCGATGCGGGCAGTGTTGGTGATCGCTGTGGCTGTAGCCATAACAATACAAAGATAACAGGCAAAAAAAAGTGCACCCAATGGTGCACTTGACCTTCCAGCTACTGCTTCATAACGCTACGGGCTACATGAACAACCGGGGCACGCCCCAGGGATCGCAGCCCGAAAGCATTAACGTTGAGCAGGTACGTCGCGCTGAGTTGGGCCCACGTACAGCTGACGTGGACGGCCAATCTTGTAATCTGGATCGGACAGCATTTCGTTCCACTGAGCAATCCAGCCCACGGTACGAGCCAGAGCGAAGATAGCGGTGAACAAGGATGTTGGGATACCAATAGCGCGCTGAACGATACCCGAGTAGAAGTCTACGTTGGGGTACAGCTTGCGTTCGACGAAGTATGGATCTTCCAGAGCAATACGCTCCAGTTCCATGGCCAGCTTGAACAGAGGATCGTTCTCCAGGCCCAGGGCTTCCAGAACTTCCTTGCAGGTTTCTTGCATCAGCTTGGCGCGTGGGTCGTAGTTCTTGTAGACACGGTGACCAAAGCCCATCAGGCGAACGCCCGAGTTCTTGTCCTTGACCTTCTCCATGAACTCGCCAACCTTGTCGATGCCGCCGTTGGCTTGCAACTCTTCCAGCATGTTCAGGCAAGCTTCGTTTGCACCACCGTGGGCAGGACCCCACAAGCAAGCAACACCCGCAGCGATCGCAGCAAAAGGATTGGTACCCGACGAACCGCACAGGCGCACGGTGGAGGTGGAGGCGTTTTGTTCGTGATCTGCATGCAGGATGAAGATACGGTCCAGAGCGCGCTCAACCACTTCGTTGACCTTGTAGTCTTCGCAAGGGGTAGCGAACATCATGCGCAAGAAGTTGCCGGTGTAGGACAAATCATTCTTGGGATAGATGAAAGGCTGTCCCAAAGAATACTTGTACGCCATCGCAACCAGAGTAGGCAGCTTGGCGATCAAGCGGATAGCCGACACATGACGGTGATGAGGATTCGTGATGTCCGTGGAATCATGGTAGAACGCCGACAGGGCACCGACCAGGCCGGTCAGTATTGCCATGGGGTGAGCATCCGGACGGAAGCCGCGCAGGAAGTGCTGCATCTGTTCCTGAACCATGGTGTGGTTCGTGACCAGGGAGTCAAATTCCTGCTTCTGATCTGCGTTGGGCAACTCGCCGTTCAGGATCAGGTAGCACACATCCATGAAATCGCACTTTTGTGCCAACTGGTCGATCGGGTAACCACGGTACATCAACTGGCCCTTGTCGCCGTCAATGTAGGTGATACCGGATTCGCAAGCCGCCGTTGCCATAAAGCCCGGGTCATAGGTAAACATACCTGTCTGCCCGTAGAGCTTACGGATATCGATCACGTCCGGACCTACGGTGCCCTTGTGTACAGGGAACTCAACCGAAGGGCTACCGTCGGAGAAGGATAGCGTGGCTTTTTTATCTGACAATTCCATCACTTTTTTCCTCAATGGTTATAGCTTTCGCATAATGTCTACTAGTCGCTGAATGTCCGGTGTGGCGTACTGCCCTTCTGGCTCGGAGCGAGCCAGAAGGACATCCAGCAAAACTGTATCGTCCATTTCGAACAAGCGGGTCAGGGCCGAGACGTCCTGATCAGTCAGCTCGTTTTCGTATTGATCCAGAAAACGGGTGATCATCAAGTCGTTTTCAAGCAAGCCCCGGCGCGCACGCCAGCGCAGGCGCGCACGCTCCAATTCCGTCAATGTTCTCATCGGTACATACCCACCTTTTTAGATACTGCGACGCACCAGCATTTCTTTGATCTTGCCGATGGCATGCGACGGGTTCAGTCCTTTTGGACAGACGTCCGTGCAATTCATGATCGTGTGGCAGCGGAACAAGCGGTATGGATCTTCCAGATTGTCCAGACGCTCGCCCGTTGCTTCGTCACGCGAGTCGGCAATGAAACGATAGGCTTGCAACAAACCAGCAGGACCGACGAACTTGTCGGGGTTCCACCAGAACGATGGGCAAGAGGTCGAGCAGCAGGCGCACAGAATGCACTCGTACAGACCATCGAGCTCCTCACGGGCTTCAGGCGTTTGCAAACGCTCTTTCTCGGGAGGAGGAGCATCGTTGATCAGGAACGGCTTGACCGAATGGTACTGATCGAAGAAGTGGGTCATGTCCACGATCAGGTCACGGATAACCGGCAGACCTGGCAGTGGGCGCAGAACCACAGGCTCTTTCAAGTCGCGCATATTGGTGGTGCAGGCCAGACCGTTCTTGCCATTGATGTTCATGGCATCGGAACCGCACACACCTTCACGGCAGGAGCGACGCAGCGCCAGGCTGTCGTCCATGTCGTTTTTAATGCGCAGGATCGCATCGAGCAGCATCTTGTCGGTGGGCTCCAGCTCGACTTCGATCTTCTGCATGTAGGGACGCTCGTCCTTGTCAGGATCGTAGCGGTAGATTTCAAATTTGACCTTACGTTTTTGGCTCATGTCAGTATCCTGCTTAGAAAGTCCGGGCCTTGGGCGGAATCGTTTCGGCTGTCAGAGGCTTCATCTGGACAGGCTTGTACTCCAGACGGCTGCCTTCCGAGAACCACAAGGTGTGACGCAGCCAGTTTTCGTCGTCACGTTCTGGGTGGTCGTTCAGGGCATGAGCACCGCGACTTTCAGTACGATTGGCGGCCGACTTCGTCGTAGCGCGAGCCACTTCGATCATGTTGGCCACTTCCAGAGCTTCAATACGGGCGGTATTGAACACTTTGGACTTGTCTTTGAAGTAAATGTCCTTGACTTCGGGAACCAGGGATTCGATCTGGTCGACACCCTTGTGCAACAGATCCAGGGTACGGAACACGCCGCAGTGAGCCTGCATGGCCACACGAATCTTGTTGCCCACGTCCTGTGCCTTTTCGCCCGATGTACGGGATTCCAGACGGTTGACGCGGTCCAGCGAGTACTCGATGGAGGACTCGTTGATTTCCTGGTGCGCGTGCGTTTTCTCGGGGTGCGAATCCACAATGTGGTTGCCCGCAGCGCGACCGAACACGATCAGGTCCAGCAGGGAGTTCGTACCCAGACGGTTGGCACCGTGCACGGAAGTAGCGGCACATTCACCGATGGCGTACAGACCGTTGACGATCTTGTTCTCGCCTGTTGGCGTTTGAGTCACAACCTGACCGTAGTAGTTCGTGGGGATACCGCCCATCTGGTAGTGGATGGTTGGAACCACAGGGATTGGGTCTTTGATCGGGTCCACGTTACCGAACTTGATCGCGATTTCGCGAATCGAAGGCAGACGTTTCTTGATGACGTCAGCGCCCAGGTGATCCAGTTTCAGAACCACGTAGCTGCCGTCGCCACAACCACGACCTTCCTTGATTTCTTGGTCCATGGAACGGGACACGAAGTCACGTGGGGCCAAGTCTTTCAGGGTGGGAGCGTAACGCTCCATGAAGCGCTCGCCGTCTTTATTCAGCAAGATACCGCCTTCACCGCGCACGCCTTCGGTAATCAGCACGCCAGCACCGGCTACGCCAGTGGGGTGGAATTGCCAGAATTCCATGTCCTGCAAAGGCAGACCAGCACGAGCAGCCATACCCAGGCCGTCACCCGTGTTAATGAAGGCGTTGGTGGAAGCAGCCCAGATACGGCCAGCACCACCGGTAGCCAGCACCACGCGCTTGCCTTCCAGAACGTAGATTTCGCCGGTTTCCATTTCCAGAGCGGTTACGCCCAGAACGTCGCCCGCTTCGTTACGCAGCAGGTCCAGTGCCATCCATTCCACGAAGAACTGGGTGCGGGCTGCAACGTTACGCTGGTACAGGGTGTGCAACATGGCGTGGCCGGTACGGTCAGCAGCGGCACAGGCACGTTGAACAGGCTTTTCACCAAAGTTGGCAGTGTGACCACCAAATGGACGCTGGTAAATCGTACCGTCCTGGTTACGGTCAAACGGCATACCGAAGTGCTCGAGCTCGTACACAGCGTGTGGAGCTTCACGGCACATGAATTCGATGGCGTCCTGGTCGCCCAGCCAGTCCGAACCCTTAACGGTGTCGTACATGTGCCAGTACCAGTGATCCTCGCTCATGTTACCCAGGGAAGCACTGACGCCACCTTGAGCAGCCACGGTGTGGGAGCGGGTTGGGAACACCTTGCTGAGCACGGCCACGGACAAGCCAGCCTGAGCCAATTGCAGGGAACAACGCATACCGGCGCCACCGGCACCGACCACCACTACGTCAAACTGACGGCGGGGCAAAGATTTTGTGATGGAAGCCACGGTTTAGAGACTCCAGATAATTTTTGCAAAAAAGACGACACTGGCAACCAGCCACAGCAAGGTCAACACTTGCAGGAACAAGCGCAGACCAGCGGGCTTGACGTAGTCCATCCAGATGTCACGCACACCAATCCAGGCGTGCCAGGACAAAGACAGGAAGAACAAGGTTGCCAGCAACTGACCCAAAGGCAGGGAGCCGACCGTGAACGAGAACAGGCCGCGCCAGGTCTCGAAATTCAGTTCACTGCTAAACAGGATGCCGCCGATGATGACCAAGGTGTAGATGGCCATGATGACTGCGGTGACACGCTGTGCCAGAAAGTCCAAGGTACCGTAGTGGGCACCCACTACCAGGCGGTTTGCGCCAATGCGCTCACGATTTGCCATTACCACACCCCAAACAGTTTCAAACCAAACACAACGGTCAGCGCCAGGCTGACCCCGAACACCATACCGGCCGACTTCTTGGCGGACTCTTTGTCGTTACCCAGGTGCAGGTCCAGTGCCAGATAGCGGATGCCGGCACAGAAGTGGTGCAGGTAGCCCCAGATCAGGACCAGAAGGATCAGCTTACAGACAGGGTTGTCGACGTAGCTGCGCAAGGTCTCGAAGGACTCTGGAGAGCTGACGCTCAAAGAGAACAGTGGCAATAGAACGAGCGGCAGGCAAAGAAACAGCAATGCACCACTGACACGATGCAAAATCGACGATTTTGCAGCCAGGGGCAAGCGGTAGCTCAATATCTGCGGCACGCTGATATTGCGATACTGCGGACGCTGCTTGGGTGCGGTATCAGACATGATGGCCTCGAAGTAGATAAAAAAAAGTCATAAAATTTTTAACCTTGGTATTTTCACCTATTTGACACTACGGTGCAGTATCAAATACCGTATGCCGCCGAACTAGCTGAGCGTGTTTCGGTAATGGAAGCGCTCAGTCAGGTACAAGCCCCGGCGCAACTCCATCGGTCGATCACCATAGGTATAGGACACGCGTTCCACGTGCAGGAGCGGCGAACCGGCAGCGACCTGCAAGACCGAAGCGGCCTCTTCGGTGGCACTGACAGCACCAATCTTTTCATCGGCGCGCACCATGCTCACGCCGAATTTGCTCTCGAACCAGGCGTACATCGGGCCCTTGTTTTGCTCGACGGCCTCCAGGGTCAAACCCTTGAAGACGGAGCCAGGCAGCCAGATATCGTCATAAATGGTCGGGACCTGATCAAAGGACAGAACCCGACGCAGGTTCACCACCATGTCGGAGGTGCGCAAATCCAGCAGCACGGCAACATCCGTAGGCGCTTTCATTCGACGCACATCCAGAATACGGCTCTGGGAAGCCACAGGCTTGCCATCATCCGGGGCCAGGCGCAGGAAACGAAAGCGCACACGAGCTTCGTGATGGGTGGCCACAAAGGTACCCTTGCCTTGACGACGGATCAGGAGGTTGTCGGCGGCCAGCTCATCAATGGCCTTGCGCACCGTGCCCTGGCTGACCTGAAAGCGGGCAGCCAGCTCCAGTTCACTGGGGATGGCTTCGCCGGGCTTCCACTCGCCACGATCCAGCCCCTGCAGCAACAAAGCCTTGATCTGTTGATACAGAGGGCTATAGGCCGCGCTAGGAGCGGATTTTTCGATTTCCTGGGTGCGTAGCGGCGGCACGTTATCAGACATGGGGCTCATAAAAAATGCGCGACAGATACAGCTTGGAACGCGCATTTGTTCATAAAATAGACAGTGCACTAATTTTCGCATGACCGGCCCCGAATGTCTAACGCTCTTATGTCTTATATAAGATATAAGACGTTTGACGCCGCTATCGTTTTGGTCTAGTCTGCGCAGTGAAAAAAGAGGCTTTTCCTCTTGCGAAAAACCGTTTTCCACGCCAGCCGCCCGGTCTGCAAAAGATTTAAACTGTGTTTTTCGTCACCGTCTTCAAACCCAAAAACGGAGTCTTACTCTCATGTCCAAACCCGCAATGCGCGTCGCCGTTACCGGCGCTGCTGGCCAGATTGGCTACGCCCTGCTGTTTCGCATCGCTTCTGGCGAAATGCTGGGCAAAGACCAGCCTGTAATCCTGCAGCTGCTGGAACTCGCCGACGAGAAAGCCCAAAAGGCCCTGAAGGGCGTCATGATGGAACTGGACGACTGCGCCTTCCCGCTGCTGCAAGGCATGTCCGCCCACAGCGATCCTGAAACCGCCTTCAAAGATGCTGATATCGCCCTGCTGGTCGGTGCCCGTCCTCGTGGCCCAGGCATGGAGCGTAAAGATCTGCTGGCCTTCAACGCCCAGATCTTCACAGCACAAGGCCGTGCCCTGAACAAAGTGGCCAGCCGTGACGTGAAAGTGCTGGTGGTCGGCAACCCTGCCAACACCAACGCCTACATTGCCATGAAGTCCGCTCCTGATCTGCCAGCGAAGAACTTCACTGCCATGCTGCGCCTGGACCACAACCGCGCCCTGTCGCAGTTGGCCACCAAGTCCGGCAAGGCTGTTGCTGACATCGAGAACCTGATCGTTTGGGGCAACCACTCGCCCACCATGTACCCTGACACCCGTTTCGCTACCGTGAATGGCGAGAAGATCGACGCGATCATCAACGATCAGGCCTGGAACCGCGAAACCTTCATCCCCACCGTGGGCAAACGTGGCGCCGCCATCATCGAAGCCCGTGGCCTGTCCTCGGCTGCTTCGGCTGCCAACGCCGCCATCGACCACGTGCGCGACTGGGTGCTGGGTTCGAACGGCAAATGGGTCACCATGGGTGTTCCTTCGGACGGCTCCTACGGTATTCCTGAAGGCATCATCTACGGCGTGCCTGTGACCACCGAAAACGGTGAGTACAAGCGTGTTGAAGGCCTGGAAATCGACGCCTTCTCGCGTGAGCGCATGGACCACACCCTGAACGAGCTGCTGGAAGAGCGTGACGGTGTGAAAGACCTGCTGGGTTAATTGACCCGCTAGTCTGCAAAATCCCCGCCTGATTGGCGGGGATTTTTTTTGCCTGAGGGCTAGCCTGCCTGCATCAGAAGTCGTAACGCAGATTCAGGAATGCACTGCGTGGCGCACCGTAGTGGCCGTAGCTGCCGCCCATGCCCTGATAGTAAGTCTTGTCGAACAAGTTATTCACGTTCAGAGTCGCCGCAAATTTCTTGTTGAACTGATAGCGCGCCATCAAATTCACCACCGCATAACTGTCCTGCTCCACGGTGCTGTTGTAGCGGCTAAAGCGTAAAGAGGTCTTGGAGTTCCAGTTGACACCCCCGCCTACCGTCAAGGCACTCCATTGGCCTGGTAAACGGTATGTCGTCCACAAGCGCAAGGTGTTCACGGGCAGCACTGTCAGCAACTGCTCGCCTTGGGCATCTTTGGTCTTGGAGTGGCTGAAACCGAAATGCACATTCCAATCCGGCGTAATCTCCCCAGCCAGTTCCAGGTCAATCCCCTTGGTCTTGGCCCCATCCACAGAGCGAAAAGCCTGGGTATTCTGACCGGGCACCGTAAAGCCCGCGTCTTCCTCGGCCACATTATCTTTTTGGGACTGATAAAGGGCGATATTCGCGTTCAGACGACGATCCAGAAACTCGCCTTTCCAGCCAAGCTCCTGATTCTTGCCAATAATTGGATCCAGGACCTTGCCATTACGATCCTGCGCGGACTGAGGCTGGAAAATATCCGTGTAACTGGCATAGATGGTTTGCTCAGGCGTCAGGTCATAAACCAGGCCAACATAAGGCGTGATTTGGTCACGCTCACGCATGCCATAGGTCTGCAAGAACTTGTCAGTTGGGCTGGCGTAATAGTAGTCGTAGTCATAGCTGGAAACCCGCGCACCCACAATCAAATGCGTCCTTTCAAGCGGATTGAAACGCACCGCGGCATAAGCACCTGTCTGGCGAGACTTCACATTAAAAATCTCTCCTACCTGCCCCGTATTCGCAGGACGTTCCAGCTCGTTATTCCAGGTATAGAAATTGACTTTGGAAACGCCCACATCCCAGCCCGTATGCTTGTTTTCATAGTTCTGGAAATTGAATCCGGCAATGAAATCGTGTTGACGCCCGCCCAGCTCGAAAGGCCCTTGCAAGGTAACATCCACACCTTTCTGGCTTTGCGTAGCCCCTGCGCGGTAGCGCAGCATTCCTGCACTGCCTGTTTCCTTATCCAGGAAAGAACGACCCGAGCCGACCTGGTAGGAGCCATTCAGATTATCCCGGTCCACATCCATGTAATTGGCCGCCACCTTGAACTGCCAATCATTGGGCAAATCCTGTTCCAGGTTCAGCGTGTAGTTGGTCGTTTTGAATTCGTCATACATCCACCGGGCACCCGTGCTGGTCGAGCGCGAGAAATCGGTTGCTTCGCCATTGGTAAAGATCAAGGGTACGCCAGGCGCGCCCTTGGCCTTGTAGCGCTGATGATCCACGCTAAGGCGTAGCAAGGTGGTCTCTGTCAGGTCCGCCTCCAAAGCGCCATAGAACAGATCCTTGTCCTGCTTGTAGGCATCCATGAAGCTGTTGTTGTCCTGCTTGGCAAAAACCAGTCGCCCTCGCAGGTTGCCGCTTTCAGTCAGGGGCCCGGACACATCCGCTTCTGCCCGATAAAAATCCCAGGAGCCCGCCCCCAACTGCACGTGGGCCTGGAACTCCTTCGTTGGGCGCTTACGTATCAAGTTCACCGTTCCGCTGGGGCTGCCCGCTCCCGTCATCAGACCGGTTGCCCCGCGCACCACCTCTACCCGGTCATACAGCGCCATATCCAGCAAGGTGCTGGGCATGGTGCGTGTCTGATTCACTTGCGTCGTGGTCACACCATCGAGCTGATAGGTATCAATGGCACTACCACGCGAATAAATATTGAAGCGCTGGCCACCGTCCTGCGCCATGGTCACACCCGGCGTCTGCCCCAGGACATCCGTCATCGTATTCAACTGCTGATCTTCCATCTGCTGACGGGTAATCACGCTGATGGATTGCGGCGTATCCTTGATCGACAAGTTCATCTTGGTTGCGGTGTTGGTCAGCGGCGTTGTGTAGGAGCCCGTACCTTCCGTGGTCGGGTCCAGGCTGGCCTTGACCTGAATAGGCGCCAGCTGTGCAGCCTCGCTCTGAGCAGGACGCCGCAGCGATACATTTTTTCCGGATCGCACAAACTCGATCCCGGTACCCGCCAGAAGGCGACGCAACCCTTCCTCGGGAGACAGGCTGCCTGTCAGCGCCGGAGCGCTATATCCCTGCACCACATCCTGGGAGAAGAAAATCTGCAAAGAGGCCTGCTCACCAAATTCCAATAGCGCCTTGCTCAATGACTGAGCCGGTATGTGGAACTGAATGCTTGCTGATTGAGCGACTGCAGCTTGAGGCAGCGTACCCAGCGCAAGCGCAATAGACATGGCCAAGGCCGACATGCTGAACTGCATGCTCGATAAGGGCGTGCGCGATGCCGCACGTAATGATGCCGTTTTCACAATCCTGCAAATTCCATAAATGAAGTTTCGCGTCTGACGCAGATATACCTTTGGCCAAAGGTGTTTTCAGGGGACTGTGCGCAAATCGCAAATCCTCCCCCCTCATGTCTATAGACGAGCCAGCCCCGCAAACATCGGATGGGAAATGAGAATCATTTTCGAAACAAAGTGTAACAGCAGACGAGAACAGAAAGCTCATACCACGGCTCGCGCATTACAGGAAATTATTTGGCGACGATGCGCAGGCGCCCATCCGGGGCACGCACCACAAGCACCGGAGCGAAAACCGGCAGCATCTCAAGAAACGATTGGGGGTCATCCACACTGAAAATACCCGCGATCTGATGATCTCGTAGTGTCGGTGCATCCAGCACTACGGGACGATCCAGATAACGGTTGATCTCAGCAACAGCGCGGAACAAAGGCGTATTTTCAAAGACGATCTTGCCGCGTCGCCAAGCCAGCGTGCTGTCCAGGTCAGGCAGGTGCACCGGCCCCAAGCCCAACTCGTCCGACACAACCAGCCCCTGCCCTTTTTCCAGAGCTCGTGACTGACGATTCCACCACGGCCCATTGAACACATTGACCGAGCCCGACTCCACACTGACTTGCGTGGTCTGAGCGTCGTAACGCACATTAAAGCGCGTACCCGTTACCACGATTCGGCTCTCGCCCGCCTCCACCACAAAAGGGCGGGATGGGTCATGTTGCACTGAGAAGAAGATCTCCCCTTCAAGCAGCTGAACCACACGCTTGCCTTCGTAAAGGCGCGCTGTTGCGCGTGCACCCGAGTTCAGCTCCAGCACGGAACCGTCCGGCAAGCTCATCTGCTTTTGCTCACCACGCTGGGCAAATAAGCTCATGGTCTGTTGCGGCGACTCCAACCAGCCACCACTCAGGGCCACGCTTCCTACCACGGCCGCGGTACACATGCCCGCCAGCCCCCAGGCAAAGCGTCGACGCGTCAGTGCAGGGACAGGCTTGGGAGCCTCGCGGCGCGATAGAATCTCGCTCCATTCTTCCTTGGGAATATGCAGGCTGGCATCCCAAATACGCTGCACATTGCGGTACTGCCGGTCATGCTCGGGATTCGCCTGTCGCCATTGCTCGAACGCACGCCAATCCTCCGACGAAGCATCGTCAGAATGCAAATAGGCAAACCATTGAGCGGCAAGCTCGTCCGGTTCTACCGAGGAGGAAGAAGCGTTCGGTGGTTTCATCACAGCACAACAAGAGAGCAAGCTGCACAACAAAGCAGCCGCATGGAAATATACCCCTTCATACCTATAGACGTTCGAGAAGGGGCAAGACCCGAACAATTTGTCGGTTCAAGAGGCATATTTCTGTAACTTTTTATTCAAATGGCGCAGCGTGCGGCTCATGTGCTTTTCGACGACCGAGCGGGAAATGCCCATGGCACTCGCGATCTCCGCATGCGTCCAGCCTTCAATGCGATGACGCACATAGACCTGCTGACACACCAAAGGCAACTCATTCAGAGCGCTTTTCAAGTCTGCCAGCATTTGCCGCGAGACCAACTCCGACTCCAACTCCGGGGCCTGCGGATGCTCATGCTCGTCCAGTTCGTGCAAAGGAGTGGTAGGCAAAATCGCCTGGCGGCGATAACGGTCAATAACGCCGTTGGCGGTGCTGCGCTTCAGATACGCGCGCGGATTGTCAACCGTAGCCGCAGCATTTTCCAATAAGCGCAGCGCTGCATCCTGCATAGCGTCTTCGCTATCTTCATGAGGTGCTTTCCGACGCCACGCCGCAACCAGCTCAATGTAATGAGCGAGCCACGTTTTCTTGGGCGCGGATGATCGGGGCATACGGAACAAGCTGCAAAAGAATGAAAGCCGACATAATAACAATGATTCTCATTCATAATGAGCTGACGTATCAATTTATCGTTTCCGAGCACAGGAGCGATCCGATAGCTACTCCGTTTTACGCAACTTCCGCCACAAGGTACTACGGCTAATCCCCAGCCGCTGTGCCGCCAAGGCGCGGTTGCCACCACACTCTTCCAGCACCTTGGCCAGATGCTCTTGTTCACTGCGCTCCTGCTGATCACGCAAGGCTGGCAAGGCGGGCTCGCTCACCACGGCCCGCAACTCAGGCGCAATATCTTCCAGCACCACAGCCTGATCCCCTTGCACTGTGCCCAGGACCATCAAGCGTTCGATCAGGTTTTCCAATTCGCGAATATTGCCCGGCCATGTGTAGTGGCGGCCTAGTTCGAGCAGCTCCGCCATCCACTGCGAGTTGAGCGTGACTGCACCACCCAGACGTTGGGCAACCTTGGCCAATAAATGCTCCACCAACTCCGGCAAGTCCTGGGTGCGCAGACGCAAAGGCGGCAAACGCAGCACCAGGATGTTCAGTCGATAAAACAGATCCTGGCGGAACACGCCTTCTTTAACTTGCGCGGCCAGATCGCGGTGAGTAGCCGCAATCACGCGCACATCCACCGGCGTTGGCTCAATCGCCCCGATACGCAGCACTTCTTTTTCTTGCAGCACACGCAGCAAACGGGTTTGTAGCGGCAAGGGCATTTCGCCGATCTCGTCCAGAAACAGGGTGCCGGTGTGAGCCGCTTCCACCAGCCCCACCTTGCCGCCGCGGCTGGAGCCCGTGAAGGCGCCTTCCACATACCCGAACAGCTCGCTTTCCAACAGGCTGTCCGGGAAAGCCGCGCAGTTCACGGCCACAAAGGGTTGCGCGCGTCTGGCGCTGGCGCTGTGAATGCCTTGAGCCAGCAATTCCTTGCCTGTGCCGCTTTCACCAATAATCAAGGTTGTGGCTGTACTTTGAGCGCAAGCCTGGGCTTGAGCACGCAGCTTGCGCATGGGCGAGCTTTGCCCCACCAGATCAGATAGCTCGTAACGGGCATGACGCGATGCGGCTTGCTGACTGCGTGAACGCAAGCTGCGGTCCAGTCGTTGAATCGCTGCCGGGTCCTGGCAAAGCAGCACTGCCCCGCTCAAGCGCCCCTGCTCCAGAATCGGCATGCGGGTCACGATCGCGGTACGGCCACCTACTTGCTGCACCGTATCCAACTGCACTTCCAGACTGCGCAGCGTGCCAGCCAGATCCAGCTCGGGATACAAGGAACCCAAACGACGGCCAATCATGGCTTGAGCCGGTTGGCCCAACCAGGCTTCCATCGCCGGGTTGACGGTTTCAATCCGCTCGTCCCTGTCCACTGACACCACGCCGTCACGCAACTGCGCCAGAATCGTATTCAAGCGATCCCGGCGAGCAGCCTCAGCGCGAGCCACACGAGCCAGTTCGATAGCGGATTCCAGGGCCTGTCGCACAGCTCCTTGTGAATACAGCAGCACGCCTTCCATCTGATTCTCGCGCGCCAGATCCACCACCAGACCGGGTGCCAGCACCCACTCCACGCCCAGTTCTTTCAAATCCTGGACACAGCTACGGGCGTCGGCTTCACTGCGATAGCTACGTAGCTCCACAGGCAGATCAAAACGCTGCACGAACTCCAGCAGCTCCAGCGGCATTTCGCCATAGGTCACCACGGCTTTGCGCTCTGCCTGTGCCGAGGCCAGGCTGCCCATAATGTCGAAGCCACCGGGATGGACCAACACCACCGGCAAGTCCAGATGTTCGCGCAAATAACTGCCGTTGGAACCGGCAGACACCAGCACGTCAATTTCGCCTGTTTGTCGCAAAACCTGCACGGCCTCCACGGCCTCTCCATAGGCCTTGTCCACAATCAGTATTTCGGCCTGAGCGCGAAACTGCGGCACCAGCTCTTCCAATAGAGAGCGCAGTCCATGCAGGCCAAAAGCTACCAGACGCAGACGCGCAGGCGGGGAGGAAGGATAAGGCATATGGTTTCACCCGGGCTTCAATAATGCGACACTGTTTCAAATTACGTTTCAATATTGAAACACAAAACAGGAAAAGACAATATTCCTGGAAGGGAGCGACGACATCACACCACGCGAGAAATTCCCGCCTCCTCTGGGTTCAGGCTCTTCATCGCCCCCCATATTTGAACTTGGCACAGCATTTGCTTTAGTAGAACCAACCCATCGCAGCACTACGCTGACGACATTTTTATATCTTGTGATCTGGAGCCCCAAATGAGCCAAAACCAACTGACATCGGCAGGCGCCCGTTTCCGCCAGGCCCTGCGTGAAGAACAGCCTTTGCAAATCATCGGCGCCATCAACGCCAACCACGCTTTGCTGGCCCAACGCGCCGGCTACCGCGCCATCTACTTGTCGGGTGGCGGTGTCGCGGCTGGCTCTTTGGGCTTGCCTGATCTGGGCATCAACACGCTGGACGACGTGCTGACCGACATTCGCCGCATTACCGATGTGTGCGATCTGCCTTTGATGGTGGACATTGATACCGGCTTTGGCGCTTCGGCCTTCAATATCGCCCGCACGATCAAAAGCCTGATCAAGTTCGGCGCTGCCGCTTGCCACATTGAAGATCAGGTTGGCGCCAAGCGTTGCGGTCACCGCCCCGGCAAAGAAATCGTCAGCACTGGTGAAATGGCCGACCGCGTGAAAGCCGCTGTTGACGCCCGTACCGATCCCGAGTTCTTCATCATGGCTCGTACAGACGCGATTGCCGTCGAAGGCGTGGACGCTGCTCTGGAACGTGCCCAGGCTTGCGTGGAAGCAGGTGCAGACGGCATTTTTGCTGAAGCTTGCTACGACCTGGACACCTACCGTCGCTTTACCGAAACGCTGGATGTCCCCGTGCTGGCCAACATTACCGAGTTCGGTCAAACCCCATTGTTCACGGTGGAAGAACTGGCTTCGGCCAATGTGGCCATGGTGCTCTACCCCCTGTCCGCTTTCCGCGCCATGAACAAGGCCGCCGAAACTGTCTACCGGGCGATCCGTCGTGACGGACATCAAAAAAATGTCATCGATTTGATGCAGACTCGTGAAGAACTGTACGATCGTATCGGCTACCATGCTTACGAGCAAAGCCTCGACAAGCTGTTCCAGAAAAACAAGAAGTCCTGAGCCACCACAGGCTCCCGCCCGGCCCGTGATCAGGGCCGTCGCGCGGGTAAAACCCCATTCAGCAGCCAGCCTCGTGCTGGCTGCCCAGCAACCAGGAGACCTTTATGAGCAGTACTGAGAACACCCCTAGCACTGGCTTCAAGCCCAAGAAATCTGTTGCCCTGTCTGGCGTTGTTGCAGGCAATACCGCCTTGTGCACGGTCGGTCGCAGTGGCAATGATCTGCACTACCGCGGCTACGATATCTTGGACCTGGCCCAGGCTTGTGAATTTGAAGAAGTGGCTCATTTGCTGATCCACGGCAAATTGCCCAACCGCGACGAACTGCGCGCGTACAAGCAAAAGCTCAAGCGTCTGCGCGGCCTGCCTCTGGCCCTGCAAACCGCGCTGGAAACCCTGCCTGCCCACAGCCACCCCATGGACGTGATGCGTACTGCCGTGTCGGTTCTGGGCTGCGTGCTGCCTGAAAAAGACGACCACAACCTGCCCGACGCACGCGACATCGCCGACCGTCTGATGGCTTGCCTGGGTTCGGCCCTGCTGTACTGGTACCACTACAGCCACAACGGCGAGATGATCGACGTACAGACCGACGACGACAGTATCGGCGCGCACTTCCTGCACCTGCTGCATGGTGAGAAGCCATCGGCCGAGTGGGAAAAAGCCATGCATGTCTCGCTGAACCTGTACGCCGAGCACGAGTTCAACGCCTCCACCTTTACCAGCCGCGTTATCGCCGGTACAGGTTCGGACTTCTACTCCGCGATTGCCGGTGCCATCGGCGCCCTGCGCGGTCCCAAGCACGGCGGTGCCAACGAAGTGGCTTTTGAAATCCAGAAGCGCTACGAGAACCCCGATCAGGCTGAAGAAGACATCCGCAAGCGCGTGGAAAACAAGGAAGTCATTATTGGCTTCGGTCACCCCGTCTACACTATCTCCGACCCACGCAACGAAGTAATCAAATCGGTGGCCAAAGAGCTGGCCGTGGCCGATGGCAACACCCGCATGTTCGACATTGCCGAACGTCTGGAAAGCGTGATGTGGGAAGTGAAGAAAATGTTCCCCAACCTGGACTGGTTCTCGGCCGTGTCCTACCACACCATGGGTGTCCCTACTGCCATGTTCACGCCTTTGTTCGTGATCGCGCGTACGGCTGGCTGGGCGGCTCACATCATTGAGCAGCGCGTGGACAACAAGATTATTCGTCCTACCGCCAACTACATTGGCCCTGAAAACCAGAGCTTTGTGCCTCTGGATCAGCGCCCATAAGTCACAGATCCTGGGCTATTATTTGCCTGTGATCTAACCCACACGGCCCCGCTGCATTGCGCACGCGGGGCCGTCTTGCTGATGACTTCCATGCTCTCTGAATTTGTACGCTACGCCCTGCCGCTGGCCGGCACCTTGATGATTGCCTGTGCCTTGACCAGTCTGGTCTCCGGCGCTTATTTACTGCTTTTCAATCTGCGCCGCAGCAACCAGGTGTTGCGTCATCCCTATCTGGATCAGTACCCCTGGGAAAAACTCAGTTTTTCGCTGAAGGCAGGCGTACTGCTGGATTATTTTTTACGTCTGAATTTCCCCAAACGCCAAAACTCGCTGTTTGGCAATGCCAACCGGCTACTCAAGCACGTGCAACCCGATGATGTCCCCATGGGCATCAAATGGCCCCTGATGGGGCTGTGGGGCGGCTGCTTTCTGGGCATGATCGCCATGATGGCTGTTTGGATTCTGATCGCCCTGCACTCCAACCCCACTTGAAGGAGCCTGCCATGACTACCGAGATCCACCACGACCCGCAAGCGCGTCTGTTTTACTGCGACATTGAAAACCGCCGCAGCGTGATCGAATACGAACTGGACGATGCTGTCATGAGCATCACCCACACCCGTGTGCCGCCCGAGCTGGAAGGCCGCGGCATTGCGGGGCAACTGACCCGCTTTGCGCTGGAAACGGCAAAAAACCAACAGTGGAAAGTGCGCCCCGTTTGCAGCTATGCCGTGGTCTATTTCCGCCGCCACCCTGAATACGCCGACTTGCTGGCCTGAGCCCGGCAATATTCAGGTTCCCGTAAGTCTTATATAAGATATAAGACCATTGCTTCGCTGCGCGCTTCAAATTACAATTGGGGCAACACGCGATTTATTGCATTTTCATATCAACCATTTACCGATAGGCACCCGCACTATGCTGGACTCTTACCGCGAACATGTTGCCGAGCGCGCTGCTCTGGGCATTCCCCCGCTGCCTTTGTCGGCTCAGCAGACCGCCGAGCTGATCGAGCTCATCAAGAACCCACCTGCCGGTGAGGAAGCATTTCTGGTCGACCTGCTGACGCACCGCGTCCCCGCCGGTGTGGACGATGCTGCCAAAGTGAAAGCCTCCTACCTGGCCGCCATCGCGCTGGGCACAGAAACCTGTGCTTTGATCAGCCGCGAGCGTGCCACTGAGCTGCTGGGAACCATGCTGGGTGGCTACAACATCAGCCCGCTGATCGATCTGCTGGATTCGCCTGAACTGGGTCAGATCGCCGCCAACGGCCTGAAAAACACCCTGTTGATGTTTGACTCTTTCCACGACGTTCAGGAAAAAGCCGAAAAAGGCAATGCCTTTGCAAAAGAAGTGCTGCAAAGCTGGGCCGACGGCGAGTGGTTCACCAGCCGTCCTGAAGTTCCAGAAAGCCTGACCGTGACCGTTTTCAAAGTCACCGGCGAGACCAACACGGACGATCTGTCCCCCGCCCCTGACGCCTGGAGCCGCCCGGACATTCCGCTGCACGCTCTGGCCATGCTGAAGAACCCGCGCCCAGGTATCGAACCTGAAGAGCCCGGCAAGAAAGGTCCTGTCAGCTTTATCGAATCCCTGAAAGAAAAGGGCCACCTGGTTGCCTACGTGGGCGACGTGGTCGGTACCGGTTCTTCGCGTAAATCGGCCACCAACTCCGTGTTGTGGTTCACCGGCGAAGACATTCCTTTCGTTCCCAACAAGCGCTTTGGTGGCGTGTGTCTGGGCAGCAAGATTGCCCCTATCTTCTACAACACCATGGAAGATGCTGGCGCTTTGCCTATCGAACTGGACGTTTCCAAAATGGAAATGGGCGACGTGGTTGAACTGCGTCCCTACGAAGGCAAGGCCTTCAAGAATGGCGAACTGATCTCCGAATTCCAGGTCAAGTCCGACGTACTGTTTGACGAAGTGCGCGCCGGTGGCCGTATTCCCCTGATTATTGGCCGTGGCTTGACTACCCGTGCTCGCGAAGCACTGGGTCTGCCTCCAACCACGCTGTTCCGCCTGCCACAAAGCCCTGCCGACTCTGGTAAAGGCTTCTCCCTGGCTCAGAAGATGGTTGGCCGTGCTTGCGGTCTGCCTGAAGGCCAAGGCGTGCGTCCCGGTACCTACTGCGAACCACGCATGACCACCGTTGGCAGCCAGGACACGACTGGCCCAATGACTCGCGACGAACTGAAAGACCTGGCTTGCCTGGGCTTCTCGTCCGATCTGGTGATGCAGTCCTTCTGCCACACCGCTGCTTACCCCAAACCTGTTGACGTTAAAACTCACCACGAACTGCCTGCTTTCATCAGCACACGCGGTGGTGTTTCCCTGCGTCCAGGCGACGGTATCATCCACTCCTGGCTGAACCGCATGTTGTTGCCCGATACCGTGGGCACTGGCGGCGACTCGCACACCCGTTTCCCTATCGGCATCAGCTTCCCCGCTGGTTCCGGTCTGGTGGCCTTTGCCGCTGCTACCGGTGTGATGCCTCTGGACATGCCAGAATCCGTGCTGGTGCGCTTCAAGGGCGAAATGCAGCCCGGCGTCACCCTGCGTGACCTGGTTAACGCCATTCCTCTGTACGCCATCAAGCAAGGCTTGCTGACCGTGGAAAAAGCCGGCAAGAAGAACATCTTCTCCGGTCGCATTCTGGAAATCGAAGGTCTGCCCAACCTGAAGATCGAACAGGCTTTCGAGCTGTCCGACGCTTCGGCCGAGCGCTCCGCTGCTGCATGTACCGTGCGCCTGAGCAAAGAGCCCATCATCGAATACCTGAACAGCAACATCACGCTGCTCAAGTGGATGATTGCCAATGGCTACGAAGACGAGCGCACTATCTCCCGTCGTATCAAGGGCATGGAAGCCTGGCTGGCCAACCCGGAACTGCTGGAGCCCGATGCAGACGCTGAATACGCCGCTGTGATCGACATCGATCTGGCTGAAATCCACGAACCTATCGTGG
Source organism: Alcaligenes faecalis (assembly GCF_005311025.1). Lineage (GTDB taxonomy): Bacteria > Pseudomonadota > Gammaproteobacteria > Burkholderiales > Burkholderiaceae_B > Alcaligenes > Alcaligenes phenolicus. The sequence continues at coordinate 3,367,360 of NZ_CP031747.1, forward strand.
CTTGCCCGAACGACCCAGACGACGTGAAGACGCTGTCCGACGTGTCCGGCACCGTGATCGACGAAGTGTTTATCGGTAGCTGCATGACCAACATCGGTCACTTCCGTGCCGCTTCCAAGCTGCTGGAAGGCAAGCGCGACATTCCAACCCGTCTGTGGGTCGCTCCTCCGACCAAGATGGACCAGCAACAGCTGAGCGAAGAAGGCCACTACGGCGTTCTGGGCGTAGCTGGTGCTCGTATGGAAATGCCCGGTTGCTCGCTGTGCATGGGTAACCAGGCACAGGTTCGCGAAGGCGCCACCGTCATGTCCACCAGCACCCGTAACTTCCCCAACCGTCTGGGCAAGAACACCAACGTGTTCCTGGGTTCGGCTGAACTGGCTGCCATCTGCTCGCGTCTGGGCCGCATCCCGACCCGCGAAGAGTACCTGGCCGACATGGGCGTTCTGCAAGCCAATAGCGAAGACATCTATCGCTACATGAACTTCGACCAGATCGAAGAGTTCAAGGAAATTGCTGACTCCGTAGGTCTGTAAGCCCTAGCGCTTGCAAAAAACGCCTTCGCCGCTTCATGCGGCGAAGGCGTTTTTCTTTGCCTGTTTGAAATGACTTCCCTCTCAAGAGGCCTGTAAAAAGCCTGTTCAGCACAGCCCACCCGTCGCTAAAGGTGCACACACTCACGCTTATCTGCCCACGGGTATACCCCTATCATCATTGTGGTTACTCCTTATGTACGGCCAGTGTTCGAATCGCATATAAAGCTGAAAGCAAACTGAAAGAAGACTGAAATAAAGCTGAAAACACATCAGATTGCTGCAGTTTGCTCTCGAACGCTTACAGCCACTTCGGAGACACACCTCATGAGAAACAGGATCAAAAAAAGCACCGCGCCTCAAGCACAAACTGGCGCATCCCGGCGCAAGTTCCTGAGCGGTGCTGCAGCCGGCACCGCGGCTGCAGCAACGATGGGCTTTCCTGCCATCGCTCGCGCGCAGGGTCCCATCAACTTCCGCTTCCAAAGCACTTGGCCCACCGTCGACATCTTCCACGAATTCGCTCTTGATTTCGCCAAGAAGATCAACGACATGACCGGTGGAGATCTGAAAATCGAAGTTTTGCCCGCAGGGGCTGTTGTACCGGCCTTTGGCCTGCTGGATGCCGTCTCCAAGGGAACGCTGGACGGGGGCCACGGCGTGCTGGGTTACAACTACGGCAAGCAGAACGCCCTGGCCTTGTTTTCGTCAGGACCGGCCTTCGGCATGGACGCCAATATGGTGCTGGCATGGCACAAATACGGCGGCGGCAAGGAGTTGCTGGCCAAGCTGTACGATGCCATCGGTGGCAATGTCGTCTCCTTCCTGACCGGCCCGATGCCCACGCAACCGTTCGGCTGGTTCAAAAAACCTATCACCAAGACTGAAGATCTCAAGGGTCTGAAGTTCCGCACCAATGGCCTGGCTATCGACCTGTTCACTGAAATGGGCGCGGCCGTCAATGCTTTGCCGGGCGGTGAAATTGTTCCGGCACTGGACCGCGGCCTGCTCGATGGTGCGGAGTTCAACAACGCCGCCTCGGACCGCGCTCTGGGCTTTCCGGACGTGTCCAAGGTCTGCATGTTGCAAAGCTTTCACCAGGCCTCGGAAACCTTCGAGATCATGTTCAACAAGGACAAGTACAACGCCTTGCCGACACAGCTGAAAGCCATCGTCGACAACGCCGTGGAGGCCGCATCGGCCGACATGTCCTGGAAGGCGGTGGACCGTTACTCGCAGGACTACCAACGCCTGCAAAAGGAAGACGGCGTCAAATTCTACAAAACGCCCGACACCATCCTGCAGCAACAACTGGTCGTGTGGGACCAGATCGTTGCCAAGAAGGCCGAGACCAACCCCCTTTTCAAGGAAATCGACGCATCGCAACGAGCGTTCGCGGCACGCGCCATGGCGTGGGACATGGACACCAACAATAACCGCCGTATGGCCTACAACCACTACTTCGGTCGCAAGGCCCCCCAAGCCAAGAGCTGACCCCTAACGGCAATTGCACTGCGTCATCCCATCCAGCCGGATGTGGATGACGTCTCCTTCCCCACTCCAGGCCGGCCGCGCCCCAAGCCGCAGCCGACACGCATCAGACCCTTTCCGCGCTAGCAAGGTGAACCTACCATGCAGAAAATTCTGGTCTTTATCGACCGGTTCAATACGTGGATAGGCCAGTTGTTCGGCTGGCTAGTCCTGGCATTGACCCTGTTCGTTTCCTTCGAGGTCTTCTCTCGATACGTACTCTCCAACCCACACGCCTGGGCCTTTGACATGATGAACATGCTGTACGGTGGCCTGTTCATGATGGCCGGTGCCTACACGCTCTCCAAGAACGGCCATGTGCGCGGGGATGTGCTGTACGGCTTTTTTCCACCCCGTCTGCAGGCAGCCCTGGATCTGATCCTGTACATCCTGTTCTTCATCCCTGGTGTGGTCGCCATGTTCTGGGCCGGTTACTACTTCGCAGCCGAGTCCTGGGCCATCACGGAGCACTCCAATATCACGGCCAACGGACCGCCCATCTACCCGTTCAAGGCCATCATCCCGCTGGCCGGTTTCTGCCTTCTGCTGCAAAGCTTCGTGGAAATGGTGTACTGCGTACGCTGCCTGCGAGACGGGAAATGGCCTTCGCGCGACAAGGACGTTGAGGAAGTCGATGTCGACAAGCTCATGGATATGGTGGACGTCAAAAGCGATGACATTGAGAAACTGGATGCCTTTGTCACAGGCGACGGCAAGAAAGGGAGTCCAACATGAGAAAAGAAATCTGGTTCGGGCTCACCATATTGATCGGGATTGTCCTGAGCATTGCCATCTTCATGCCAGCGCCAGCAGACATGAGCAACGGCCATTTGGGCTTGCTCATGCTGGCGCTGATTGTCGTCACTATCATGCTGGGCTTTCCCACTGCCTTCACCCTGATGGGGATGGGGGTGATCTTTACCTGGCTGGCCTATCGCGACATGGGCACGCAGCAAGCAATCCAGCAGACCCTGGACCTGATGGTTCTGCGCACCTACGCCGTCATGACCAACGACGTGCTGATTGCGGTGCCTCTGTTCATCTTCATGGGTTACCTGGTTGAACGCGCCAACCTGATCCAGAGCCTGTTCCAGGGCATGCACCTGGCCATGGCACGAATTCCAGGTTCGCTGGCAGTAGCCACCATTGCCACCTGCGCCATCTTTGCCACGGCCACGGGCATTGTGGGGGCCGTGGTGACTCTGATGGGGCTACTGGCCATGCCCGCCATGCTGCGAGCGGGTTACAGCGTGCAGCTAACGGCTGGCTCCATTACCGCTGGGGGCTGCCTGGGCATTTTGCTGCCCCCCTCCGTACTCCTGATCCTGTACGGCGCCGTCGCGGGTGTCTCGGTCGTGAAACTGTATGCCGGGGCCTTTTTCCCCGGCCTGATGCTGGCTGTCCTGTACGTGGTGTACGTCATCATTCTGGCCAAGCTCAAGCCCAGTGTCGCGCCTCCGCTTTCCGCGGAAGACCGGATCGTGCCTCTGCCAGCCTTCGCACAAACCATCAAGGAGACCATTACAGACCGTGCTGTACCCGGCCTGATCAACGCCATGAAGGGGCCTCGCAACGTCGACGTGCCCATGAAGCTGCTGGTCAAGAATCTGGCCGTGGCCTTGCTGCCCGCTGTGATCTTCATCGCTGTCATGGGCTTTAGCTACCAGTCGGTCACTGCACCCAAAGTAGCCGAGCACTACGAGCTGCAGGAAATGGGCGGCGGTTTCAATAACTTCGACAGTGACTACAGTGGCGGTGGGCTGGCAGAACCTCCGGGTGCTGGCGGTTTATCCGAACCTGAAGGCAGCGAGCCACTCGTGGCGCTGGGTGCCAGCGAACCGGGCGCAGAAGCTCCCGCAGCTGCAGCAGAGGCAGCCGAAGAAACCACTACGGCAGAGCGCCAAGCCGCGCCAATGACATTCTGGATCTTTCTGATCGTGGGCAGTCTGGCCTTGTTGTGCTACTACGCCATGCTGAACTTCGCACGGCTGGAAATCTTCAAGATGCTGCTCAGTTCCTTCTTTCCGCTGACCATGCTGATCCTTGCCGTACTGGGCAGTATTATCGTTGGCCTGTGCACTCCCACCGAGGCGGCGGCCTTGGGTGCCTTGGGCGGCATCCTGCTGGCCTTCGCCTATCGCCGCTTGAATTTCTCCATGGTGCGCGAATCGGTGTACCTCAGCGCCAAGACCAGTGCCATGGTCTGCTGGCTGTTCGTCGGTTCCAGTATTTTCTCGGCCGCCTTTGCCCTGCTGGGTGGTCAGGAACTGATCAATGGCTGGGTGCTGTCCATGGATCTGACACCCATTCAGTTCATGATCCTGGCGCAGATCGTTATTTTCCTGCTGGGTTGGCCGCTGGAATGGACAGAGATCATCATCATCTTCATGCCCATCTTCCTGCCACTGCTGGCGCACTATCAGATCGACCCTCTGTTCTTCGGCCTGCTCGTCGCCCTGAACCTGCAAACCGCATTCCTGTCACCACCGGTTGCCATGTCGGCTTTCTACCTGAAGGGCGTCTCGCCACCCCATGTCACCCTGAACCAGATTTTCCTGGGCATGATGCCCTTCATGGGTATCCAGATCCTGGCGATCATCATCCTGTACCTGTTCCCTGGCATCGGCCTGTGGCTACCTAGCGTGTTGTACTGATCGCAACCTGCCAACATCGGACCGGACCCGACGCTTCCCCATTTTTCACAGGGGAGGCGCCGGGTGCATGGAGGCGGCCCCTCGCGTACATGCCTGATAAGGCACAAATTATCGCCAGCCTCTATTTTGCAAGCACCAGAACTCTACCAGCCATCCCCTAGGGGCTACCCTCATTCACACACCCCGGTCGTGGCAAAGGGTAAACTAGCTTGTCCCTCTCTCGGTTTTGTATGTCCATGTCGCAACTCAATTCCAAACTGCTCGCCCAACAACCCAAAGAAATCCAGCGTCTGATCAATTACACCGACGCACTGGTACGTTCCGGCTCGCAGATCGAAGATCGCTATTGGCAAGGGCTGACCGCTCAATTGCTGGACAAGCTCTATAGCGGGCGCCGCAATACAGCGGTTGAACAGACACTGGAACTGCTGGGCAGCCAGCAACAAAACCAGCATTACGAAATCCTGATGGAACTGGCCGAGTCCCACGCCGAGTGTCAGCAAATCGAGCATGACGGTGTGCTGTACGACGCCCTGCTGTTTTCGGCCCCGCTGACCGCCTGGACACGCTATCAACTGCCCCAGGGAGTATTGAAACCCCAGCAACACAAGGAACTGGAAGAGGCCTTGCGCGCCACGGTTCTGGCCGAAGGCACAATGTGCGCCCTGCTGCCCAATCTGGTCAATTACGACGAGATGCCGCAGACCTACCAGCAGGCTTACGCCTGGACGCGCAGCCTGACTGCGCAAGCTCTGGGCCGCAGCCAGGAGCCTGCTCCACTGAACAAACCCGAAGAAGCCAGCAGCCTGTTGGCCGACGCCCGCTTTCTGATTGGTGTCGTCATGGCTCCGGTCGGTCAGCCCCTGTTTCGCTGGCAGCAATCCAGCGACAATCTGCAAGCCGACCACCTGCGCTGGGTAGAGCAATGGGTGGAGCGTTACTCCGCCATCGTCACGCCGTTGTTTACCGGCTGCCAGCTGCAGTTTCTGGCTCCCAACGCTTATTACGTCAATAACCGCGAGTCGGACCGCGAGATTCGCCCACTGGCCCTGAAGGCCGGTATCACCTGGCTGCAAACAGCCGTGAAGCTCTCGCCCGACCACTTGCGTGCGGTCATCGTTGCTTGCGGTGAAGAACAAGTCGAAGAATATCGCGTGGGCTTTAGCACCATTTCCTCGCCCACCGTGATTTATGGCTGTATCTGGCCTGTATTGAGCCAGGAAGAGGCCGAGTCCTCTTTCCACAGCGATGACCATATCGACATCCCGGACGTGATTGCCGCCCTGCTCAGCACCCTGGGTCTGGTCCAGATTCAGCGCCTGCCCGGCCTGCACTCCACCGAGACCTGCGACGATTGCAACGCGCCCTTCTTCCCGGACATCAACGGCGAGATGCAGCACCCGGAACTGCCAGACGAAATCGATCTGGACCCCGTACAGCTACACTAAATTGAACACCGTTACTGTTTCCCAACCTGTATCCATAGACCTGTTTTGCCGTGTTATCGACAATCTGGGGGATATAGGCGTGTGCTGGCGGCTGGCCCGTCAGTTAGCTGCCAAACCCGAGGTCGCCCAGCTACGCCTGTGGGTAGATGATCTGCACAGCTTCAGCCGTATCCAGTCCGAAATTCAAAGCGAACGGCAAAGCCAGCAGCTGCAAGGCGTAGATATTGAGCATTGGCACGACGCGCGCCAAGAATACCCCGCAGCACATCCCTTCGTGATCGAGGCCTTTGCCTGCGAACCGCCCGAAGCCATGACACGGCAACTGACGGCAGATAGCCATGTGTGGATCAATCTGGATTACCTGAGCGCCGAACCCTGGGTACAGGGCTGCCACGGCCTGCCCTCCCCACAAGCCGGTGGTGCGAACAAATATTTTTTCTTTCCCGGCTTTGTCCCGCAAACAGGGGGGCTGCTGCGTGAAAGCGATCTGCTGGCCCGTCGCGATGCCTTTCAAAGGGACGATGCTGCCTACCAGGCCATACTGAGTCGTCTGGGCGTGGCGCAGGAGCACATTCAAGCTCTGCTCCAGGGCGAGATGCAGCAAATGTTCCTGTTCTGCTATCCCGATGCGCCCGTCCTGGCCCTGCCCGAAGTGCTATCTACACTAAAGCAGAAAACCCTCCTGCTGGTGCCCGAGTCTGTTGCCCAAGGTATCCCGGATCTGGAGCAAGGCCACTTGCAAGTTCAGCGCATCCCCGCTGTGAATCAGGCCGATTTTGATGCCCTGCTCTGGCGTAGCACGCTGAATATTGTGCGTGGCGAGGACTCCCTGGTACGCGCCATCTGGGCCGCTCAGCCCATGCTGTGGCAGCCTTACGTACAGGAAGAACAGGCCCATCTGGACAAGCTGCAAGCCTGGCTGGATACCGGCAATTTGCCCAAGCCGGTTCAAGCCCTGCATCTGGCCTGGAGCAGTGCCGATCAGGCCGGTGCCGCCACTGCCTTGAGCCGCTGCCTGGACCCCAAGGTGTTGCGTCTATGGCAACAAGAAGCCCGTGCTTATAGTGAAAAACTGGCTGAACAAGCCGATTTGGCCAGCAGTTTGCTGAGTTTTTACACCCAAGTCGCCCGAAAACGCTAAAATAACGGATTACCTCTTAAAAGCTCCCTGACACTGCGTTTGGCGGAGCCTGTCCCATTCGGAGTTTTTTTAATGAAAACCGCACAAGAACTGCGCGTTGGTAACGTCGCGATGGTTAATGGCGACCCTCTGGTCGTTCAGAAAACGGAATACAACAAATCCGGTCGCAACTCCGCCGTTGTCAAATTGAAGTTCAAGAACCTGCTGACCGGCTCGAACAGCGAAGCCGTGCACAAAGCTGACGAAAAATTTGAAGTGGTCCAGCTGGAAAAGCGCGAATGCACTTACTCCTACTTTGCTGACCCCATGTACGTCTTCATGGACGAAGAGTACAACCAGTACGAAATCGAAGCTGAAAGCATGGGCGACGCCCTGGATTACCTGGAAGAAAACATGTCCGTTGAGGCCGTTTTCTACGAAGGCCGTGCTATTTCGGTTGAACTGCCCACCATCATCGTGCGCGAAATCACCTACACCGAACCTGCCGTGAAAGGCGATACCTCCGGTAAAGTGCTGAAGCCTGCCAAGATCAACACGGGCACCGAAATCAGCGTGCCTCTGTTCTGCAACATCGGCGACAAGATCGAAATCGACACCCGCACTGGCGAATACCGCAGCCGCGTGATGTAAGAAAGACGTCGTGCCGCCCAGTGCGGTACGCGCAAAAAAGGGGCTGTTTTACAGCCCCTTTTTCCTGCCTGCTCGAATCACCACATCATCCTCAGGCCAGCAGGCCGGTATTCACAAAACCACCGTCCACACTGATGACCTGCCCGGTCATATAGGCTGCTTTTTCGGTATCCAGCAAAAAGCAGATCGCCTGCGCTACCTCACGCGGCGTGCCATAGCGATGCATGGGCACGGCAGATTTCCAGGTTTCCTGCACCTGCTCCGTGTGCACCTGCATGGCCAATGGCGTCATGATCGGACCAGGACACACACAATTCACCCGTATGCCTTCCTGGGCCAGCTCATTGGCCATGACCTGCGTCAGGTTGATCAAACCCGCCTTGGTAATGCCATAGGCGGCACGCCCACGATTACCAAGCAGACCCGACACCGAGGAAATATGTACAATCGCGCCCTGCTTGTACTCGCGCATCAACAAGGCCGCTTCCCGGCTGATGCTGAAAGCCGCCAGCACATTGACCTCGAAGGTTGCCCGTAGCAAGGCCGAGTCCGTTTCCAGAAACGTCACATCACGTCCAAAGCCAGCCGAGTTCACCAGGCCGCCCACAGGACGTTGGGCGTGATAGCGCTTCAGCAAAGGAGCAATACGCGCTTCGTCGGTAATATCCAGCAGCTCGGCGGCCAGATGATCGCCGTAACGATTGAACTGCTCTGTCAAAGAGTCCAGTTTCTCGGCATTATTATCCAGAGCCAGCACATACGCGCCCTGCTCCAGCAACAACTCGACCGTTGCCAGCCCTATGCCCGACGCCGCCCCCGTCACTACCATCCAGGAATCTTGCATCAGGCTGCCTCCAGAACCATTTCAAAAGTCACCAGCACAGAGTTCACCTCCGGTTTCAAACGACCACGATGCACGCCATGCTGATAATCAATAATGATCACGTCCAGTTGCACTTGTTGCTCGGCGGGCAGGCTCAGGTCAATCCGCCCTTCCTCAATCAGCACCTCAGTGACAAAAGGTTCGACAACGATCTCAGGCTCCAGGATCGCCCCGACCAAACTCCCGACACCACCGCGGATGACGGCACGCGTCAGGCCCAGCTCCTGACAGATAGCCCGCAAGACAGCCGAGATATTCTGGTTCGGGGCCAAGGTCACAATCCAGCTTTTCGGGCTTTCAGGCTGAGCCTGGACTGACAAGTGCTCGGGTCTGGCGACAGGCGTGAACAAGCTGAAATTCGTTTCCGGGCAAGGCAGAGTCTCAAAGGCTGCGCCGCGGACATAGCTAATATCCAGCTCCGGCGAACCACCCAAAATCGTTTGGTCCGGGAGAATATGCCCGGCCTGCAACTGTCCTTCAGAGTCACGCCAGGCGGCATGACAGTGCAGCCATAACTGGCCATCTGGTTTGCGCCCCAGAGTCACACTGGCCTGCTCAATCTGAACCGGACCGGGGTGTGTATAAAGCTGGCTGTAGTACACCGAATGATCGGGCGAGGAAGACAGCGCCGGCATCACATAATGCAGGTCCGCAAACTGCCCGCCTTTGAAACGCCCGACCGCGCTGTACAGATCATGCGCCTCCCCCGCAAGGCGAAAGGCATCCAGCAAGGAATGCCCGGCCCGCAAGGTCTGGGTATGACTTTCCGTCTGGCAAGGGGCCAGCATATAAGGCTGAGCCCGCTGAACGCCAGGATGCTTGACCTCTCTTAGCATGGTGCCTCCTGTGCCAGCTGCGGCAAGCATTTCATCAGCTCATCTTTCACCATGCGCTTGGGCACCTTGCCGTAGCCGGACTTGGGCAGGGAATCCCAGAACTGGATGTACTTGGGCATCTTGTAGCGGGCGATGCGCTCGCTCAGCCAGCTGCGCAGCTCGGCCTCCGTCAAGGCGGCCCCTTCTTTCAAGACACACACTGCCACTCCGACTTCACCCCACTGACGATCCGGCACACCCACCACCGCCACTTCAGTAATTGCACCGTGCAGCAGGATGTATTCCTCGATCTCGCGCGGGTAAATGTTGGAGCCGCCCGAGATGTACATATCAGAAGCACGCCCGGTCAGGTACACATAGCCACGCTCGTCCATATGGCCGATATCGCCCGTGCGAAACCAGCCATTGCGGAAGGACTCGGCATTGGCCTTGGGATTGTTGTAGTAGCCCGCAAACACGGCTGGGCCAATTACGCAGACCTCGCCAGTTTCGCCATACGCCACTTCCCGACCTTGTTCGTCCTGAATGGACACCTGCATGCCCGCACGCTCGTAGCCACAACTGGCGGGATGGCTGATACGACCATCAGCATCTTGATGATCAAAAGACGGCAGCACGGTGATATTGCCCGTCACCTCGCCCAGGCCGTAGTACTGCACCAGCACCGGACCGAACTTCTCCAGCGCCAGACGCAAATCCGCCTCGTACATGGGTGCACCGGCATAGATCACATGACGCAGGCTGGAGTGATCGTACTGATCGATATGCGGGCACTCGGCCAGCAACTTCAAAATCGTCGGTACTGTGAACAAGGTGCTGAGCTTGTACTTTTCGATCAAGGCAAAGGCTTGTTCGGTACTGAAGCTGTCGCCCGGCAAGAGCACGGTTTTTGCGCCACGCAACACCAGATTCAACTGATGCACACCTGCACCATGCGACAAGGGAGCCAGCACCAGACCACCATCTTCGCTGCGTGTACCGGGCAAGAGATCAGCCAGATGATTGGTCAGGACAAAGGCCATTTGCCCGTGCGTCAACACAGCGGCCTTGGGCTTGCCCGTCGTACCGGAGGTAAACAGCAGCCAGCAAGGTGTGTTGGAAAACACATCGGCATTCGGCGTAACGGCACCCGCATGATCCCTTAACAGATCTGCCACCAAGGGGCGCGAATCGGCTGGTGCTGGTGTACCGCGCAACCACAGCAAGTCCATCTGCGGGAAATGCTGGGTGACGGTTTCCGCATGTTCAGGGAAGTCCGTCTGGCACAGGAATACCGTGCTGCCAGACACCTCCACCATATGCAGCAACTCTTCGGGCTTGACGCGGAAGTTGGTCGGCACCCAGATCGCCCCCAGACGGAAAGCGGCGAACATGGAGAGGAACATCTCATTGCTGTTTTTGGAGTGCACCAGAATCGCGCTGCCAGCCTGCACACCACGGGCCTTCAGGCCCGCCGCCAAGGCTGACACCTGGGCGTCCAGCTCCTTCCAGCTCCAGCTTTCCTCGCCCCAGATCAGCGCGGGTTGATCCGGCAGACGACGCGCATTCTGGGTCAGCAGGTGCGACAAGTTCATGGCCCGATTCGACATGGGCTGTACCACGGCATTTGTCATCATTTCAAGCGTTCCAGAATCGACACATAGTTAGCCACAGCCGCACCACCCATATTGAAGATGCCAGCCAGTTCCGCCTGCGGCAACTGCATGTCACCGGCTTCCTGAGCCAGCTGCATGGCGGCCATCACGTGCATGGAAACACCGGTTGCGCCCAGAGGGTGACCGCGAGCTTTCAGGCCACCGGAGACGTTCACCGGCAACTGACCATCCTTACGGGTGCGACCTTCCAGAATCACTTTCCAGCCCTCGCCACGCGGAGCCAGACCCATGGCTTCGTACTCCAGCATTTCGGCGGTAGTAAAACAGTCGTGGGTTTCCACCAGATCCAGATCCAGAATGCCTACACCGGCTTTGGACAGAGCCTGCTGCCAGGCACGATGCGCCCCTTCAAACGCAATCGGGTCGCGGCGCGACAGAGGCATGAAATCATTGACCTGCACTCGGGAGCGGAAGCGAATCGCGCGGCGCAAGGCACGGGCGGTTTCTTCATCTGCCAGAATCAGCGCGGCAGCCCCGTCGGACACCATGGAGCAGTCGGTGCGGCGCAGCGGGCCGGCCACCAGAGGGTTCTTTTCCGAAACCTGATCGCAGAACTCCAGACCCAGATCACGGCGCACATGGGCGTAAGGGTTGGCCAGGGCATTCACATGATTCTTGGCGGCAATCTGCGCCAAAGAGTGGCTCTGGTCGCCATAACGATCAAAGTAAGCCTGGGTGATCTGACCAAAAATCCCCGCAAAGCCCAGCGGATTGTCCTCTTCCTTGCGATAGCAGCCGGAGCTGAGAATTTCAGGAATACGGCCAGGAGGCACGCCCGTCATTTTTTCCGCACCGACAGCAATACCAATGCGGGCACGGCCGCTTTCAATCGCATCCATCACGCTATGAATAGCGGCACTACCCGTGGCGCACGCATTTTCTACGTGCACGGCAGGTGTGAAACGCAGATCAGGCTGATGCAGGGACAACAATCCGGCCTCAAACCCTTGGGGATTCAAGCCATTGTTATAGACACCCACAGCCGCAAAATCGATGTCGCTGGCCTGTATGCCGGCATGCGCAATCGAATCCCTGACCACGGCTTGAATCAATTCTTCAATGTCGATGTTATCCAGCTTTCCAAACGGGGTATGTGCCCATCCCACAATACATGCGTGTCCAGACATAGTTTTCCTTGAACGTAGAAATTTGATCAATGAATCGCTCGCCCCTGAAAAGCTGAAATAGCTGCTCAAGGGCCCGTAACTTGTTCCCCAATCTTCAAAGACTCGATGTACGCCTTCTCTTCCAACAAAAGCGCCACCAGCTCCTCATGTCGCTTGTTGCGCAAGCGGCTCTCTACACTGGCGATGGCCAGGGAAGCCGGCATGCCACTGGTGGGATGAGAAACGCAAACCGCCACCCCCCAGGAACCTTCAAAAATAAAACCACGGTTAAAGGCATAGCCTTGCTCACGCGTCTCGGCCACCAGATCCCACAGAATGTCGGTGCTCAACTGGGGGTACTGGCGCAGGCGCTCGGCATTGGCCTCCAGTGCTTCGCCAATCTGCTCATCCGTCATGGCCGCCAGAAATGCAATCCCACTGGCGCCACAACCCAAGGGGTGACGATCCCCCGGCTGCAACACATGCGAGCGCAAGGGATGATGCCCTTCCTCGCGAGCCAGACAGACGGTTTCATAGCCGCGCTGCACGCTGAGCAGCGCGCTGTCGCCCGACACCTTGGCAATACGCGCCAAGCTGCGTTCGGCAATGCGCTGAATGCCAAAACGATGCGCTGCCATCAGCCCCAAGGAATACAGCTCGGGGCCGGGAAAATATTTGCGCGATACCGGGTCCTGCTCAATCAAGCCATTGCCCATCAAAGCCAATAACAGGCGACGGGTGGTGGGCTTGGTCAACTCGACCTTTTTCACGACATCACTCAAGCCTATGCCCTGGTTACGCAGGCCTACGACCACCTGCATGACTTGCACGGCCCTATCCAGGGTTTGGCTGGAAGAAATCGACTCTGGGCTCTCTTTGGAATCCATTTTCACACTCTTGATAATATAGGTCCGTATATTGGACCACTTAGTGATTCAGATTGGAATACGTGAACCGCCCTTTAGCGAAGTATTTTGGGCAGTATATTAAATATTTACGTAAATCCTGTAGGTAAAAATACTAGGTTGTCCTAATTTCAGGCCTGTCTTGTAATGCAGCAGGTCAGCTTACATAAATCTATAGGTCCATTAAATGGACCCCACAGGAGATTAAAAAATGAAGCGTCGCACATTTCTGAAAACAGTTGCTGCCAGCAGCACCCTGCCCTGGGCATTGAGCTTTTCCAAATCTGCTCAAGCTGCCGAATTCGAGTATCGCATTGCGCACAGCGTGCCCACCCATCACCCCTTACATGTCCGCATGGTTGAAGCCGCAGACCGCATTCGGGAACAAACGAATGGGCGCTTTGACCTGCGCATCTTCCCCTCGGACCAATTGGGTTCGCAGACCGATGTGATGAGCCAGATCCGCTCGGGCGCTATTGATTTCCTGTGCTTGTCCGGTGTGGTGCTCTCTACCCTGGTTCCCTCCAGCGCCATCAGCGGCCTGGGCTTTGCGTTCAAAGATTACGACCAGGTCTGGAAAGCCATGGATGGCGGTCTGGGCGAGTTCATTCGTGCCGAGATCGCCAAAACCCGCTCCCTGTTTGCCTTTGAACAAATCTGGGACAACGGCTATCGCCAGATCACCAGTTCGGGCCGCGCCGCCGCTACTCCGGCTGACATCAGCGGCATGAAGATTCGCGTTCCGCCCTCCTCCATGTGGACCTCGCTGTTCAGCTCCTTGGGTGCTGCTCCGGCCACCATCAACGCCAACGAGCTGTACTCCTCCTTGCAGACCAAGATTGTCGATGCCCAGGAAAACCCGCTGGCCGTGATTTCCACCCTGAAGCTGTACGAAGTGCAGCAGTACTGCGCCATGACCAACCATATGTGGGACGGTTTCTGGCTGCTGGCCAACCGCCGCAACTTCGACGGCCTGCCCGAGGATATTCAGGAAATTGTGCGCAAGAACCTGAACCAGAGCGCCGTACAGGAACGTGCCGACTTGCTGGCCCTATCCGAGCAATTGCAAAGCGATCTGGAAGGCAAAGGCATGCAATTCGTCCAGGCCGATACCGCCGCCTTCAAGCAGCGTCTGATTGATGCCGGTTTCTATGCCGAATGGAAGAAGAAGTTCCCGGCAACAGGCTGGGAGCAATTGGAATCCGTCGTCGGTAGTTTATAAGCCAGGGGCACAGCACAATGACAAATGACAGTCAGAACCTGCAGATACAGGAACAGCCACCGCTGTGGCAGAAATTTGAAACTTGCTTGTTTAAAGCGACGGCCTTTATCAGTGCGATTCTGCTGGCCTTAGTCATTGTTCTCTTGCTCTCGGGCGTGGTGTCGCGCTATGTATTGCATGCACCACTGACCTGGTCCGACGAGCTGGGCGGCATTCTCTTCCTGTGGCTGACCACCTTTGGGGCCGCCCTGGCCACCTATCGCTTTTCCCATATGCGCATGACCGCCGTGGTTTCGCGCCTGGGCAGTGAATGGGAGCCCTTCTTTACCGCTTTTGCCATCACGGCCACCACATTGTTCTTCGCCCTGATCCTGTATCCAGCGATTGATTTTGCGATGGAAGAGGCCTTCATCACCACCTCTGCCCTGGAAATCTCCAACGCCTGGCGTGCCTCGGCCTTGCCGGTCGGTTTCGGGCTGGCGCTGATCTTTGGTCTGGGCAAGATGGCGGAGGTGATACGCCAGCCTAAAGCCATTTGGGCTGTCTTGAGCGTATTGGCTCTGGCTTTAGTGGTCTGGCTGATCAAGCCCTACCTGCAAGGGCTGGGCTACCTGAACCTGGTGATCTTCTTTGTACTGATTGTGGGCGTCAGCGTACTGACCAGCGTACCTATTGCCTTTACCTTTGCCCTGGCCACACTGGGCTATCTGGCCCTGACCACCCGCGTTCCCGTCATGACCCTGGTTGGTCGCATGGACGAGGGCATGTCGCACCTGATGCTGCTGGCCATCCCCACCTTTATTTTCCTGGGCCTGCTGCTGGAGATGACCGGCATGGCACGCGCCATGGTGCAGTTTCTGGCCAGCCTGTTGGGTCATGTAAAAGGTGGCCTGTCTTATGTGCTGATTGGTGCCATGTATCTGGTGTCCGGCATCTCCGGCTCCAAAGCGGCTGATATGGCTGCCATCGCACCCGCGCTGTTCCCGGAAATGACCAAGCGCGGCGCCAAGGAAGGCGAACTGGTCGCCCTGCTATCCGCAACTGGCGCACAAACAGAAACCATCCCACCGTCTATTGTGCTGATCACCATCGGCTCAGTTGCCAGTGTTTCCATCGCCGCCCTGTTTACCGGCGGCATGTTGCCCGCCCTGGTGCTGGGCATCGGCCTGTGTGTGGTCGTAGGCTGGCGCAACCGCCACGAGGACCTCTCCAACATTCAGCGCACACCCGCCAAAGAAGCCCTGAAGCTTTTTCTGATCGCCCTGCCTGCACTGGCCCTGCCCTTCGTCATCCGCGCCGCCGTAGTAAAAGGCGTCGCCACGGCAACGGAAGTCTCCACCATTGGCATCGTCTACGCCATGATCGCGGGCCTGGTCATCTACCGCCAGTTCGATTGGCGCAAACTCTACCCCATGCTGGTGGATACCGCCGTTCTGTCAGGAGCCATCCTGATCATCATCGGTGCAGCCTCCGGCATGGCCTGGGCCTTGACCCAATCCGGCTTCTCCCGCGAGCTGGCCCAGTTCATGCAAACCCTGCCCGGAGGCCGCATGGGCTTCCTGATTGTGTCGGTGATCGCCTTCATCATCCTGGGCAGCCTGCTCGAAGGCATCCCCGCCATTGTGCTCTTTGGCCCGCTGCTGTTCCCCATCGCCCGAGTCATGGAAGTGCATGACGTGCACTACGCCATGATCGTGATTCTTTCCATGGGCCTGGGCCTGTTCGCACCACCCTTCGGCGTCGGTTACTACACCGCCTGTGCCATCGCCCGCGTCAACCCGGATGAAGGCATCCGACCGATCTGGGGCTACATGCTGGCCTTGCTGATTGGCCTGGTCTTCGTAGTTGCCCTCCCCTGGATTTCGATTGGTTTTCTGTAAGAGATATGGCTATGACACAGCAACATGACTCCGCCGTTTTTACGCAAAGCTTGCAAGGCAAAACAGTAGTGGTTTTTGGGGCGGGCGCGCCCCTGGAGGATTGGAATAACGGGAAAGCGGCGGCGGTGGCCTATGCCAGGGCCGGGGCGCAGGTGGTTTGTGTGGATAAGGATTTGGCGGCTGCTAAACGCAGCGCGGATCATATTCTTGGGGAAGGTGGAGAAGCGCTGGCTTTGGAGGCGGATGTTTGTGATACCGAGACGGTGGAAAAGACAGTGACCTTAGCTATAGAGCATTTCGGAAAAATCGATGTCCTGCATAACAACGTAGGCATTGCACCTGCGGGTGGGCCATTAGATATAGACGATGCTCTATTCCAAAAGACCATGGATATTAACGTCGGATCCATTCTGCGAACCACTCGCGCTGTATTACCGCACTTTCTAAAACAAGGCTCGGGAGTGATTACTAATATATCTTCCCTGGCTTCAATCCGTTGGAGTGGCTACTCTTACTTCGCTTATTACGCGTCTAAGGCGGCGCTGAATCAGGCTACCGTTGCTACGGCATTGGAGTTTGCTGATAAAGGAATACGGGCGAATGCCATTTTGCCGGGGGTGATTGATACGCCACTGGTTTATCAGCAGATTGCGGCTCAATATGATTCGATTGAACATATCAAGGAGCAGCGGGCTAATGCGGTGCCGATGAAGAGGACGGGGACACCGTGGGATATTGCGAATGCAGCGGTGTTTTTAGCTTCGGATGCGGCGGGGTTTATTACAGGGGTTTGTTTGCCGGTGGATGGAGGGCATTCTTGTGCTATGCCGGGGATGAGGCGAACTACATACTCAACGATAGTAAAACACAACCCAACCATCCTCCTAGAGCCTAATATATATAGACCTCAACAGACGTAACTAACGGTATCATTACGGCATTGGGGTATAGCTATTCTATATCTCTCTTTCACTTGCTCCCAAGCAAGTGTCCGCTTGTCATCCTGATAACCAACCCACATAAAAACCTCATGTTGCCTTATCTCATTGGTGGTGCTGCAGTTCTCCTTTCAAGCGTTGGAGCAGCAATATATAAATACTATAGTGAGGATGACCCTCCCTCTCCTTCAAATACAGTGTCATTGAAACGCTTTGCTATCTGGGGTCGCCCGAATGTAGGGAAGACAACATTCATTGCACGACTCTGCCGTCGATCTGTGATAGTGGAACGAAAAGAAGCATCCACATCCAAGCAGGTGTACACAAGCATTCCACCAATTGAATTAGATGGAAATAGATACCTGATCAATGAAATTGTCGATATGCCAGGAACCAAAGATCGCCTAGCTGACTGGCTGGACCTTGTACGTACTCATGAGCAAGTTTTTTACTTAGTTAACTTGGGGCTAACACACGAAAAAGAATATCAAGCAGCCGTACGACATGATTTAAAAAAAACAGTTGAAAAATTACTAGATTGCGAAAAACAAAACAAAACACTTCATATTATTTTCACCCACATCGACAAATCACACCTAAGCCACATAAAACCAGAAGAAGTTAACAATCAACTGCATGATGATGAAATAGCTAAGCACTTTCTCGAATACACCTCGGAAGTGAAATGCTATATGTATGCGGTTAACTTAATGGACGAGAATAATTTTCAACAACTAATTAACAGCATTGTTCGTGACGCCAATGCTTGATCTGAAAAATAATTCTTACCTATATGCACAGGCGCTAGATAATTCGGGTGATACGCAGTTCTGGAGCGTAAATAACCTAGACGGCAGCTGGAGCCTTATTCGCAACAATGACATTCAAATTCCGCAGCTTCAATACGCGCTAGACTTAATTACAACGACCGGTCGCTGCTATGCGCAGTCAGACAACTTAAGTTGCTATGCTACTTTTTCAGGCCCTGCATTGATTAAGCTGTCTCCTGCTACGTTAGATGTCGATGGTCGTATTTCACCTATCCTTTTACTGTTTGATATTTTTAGTGAACACCGAGGGGGAACGCTTGCTAGTCTACCCCACCAGTTGACATACATGTCCCGGGAATTGAGCCCTTCAGGAAGAGAACAATTCTCCAATCTTTTCTGCTATATAACGAAGCCTCGAATACTAGTTTTTTTAAGTCTACTATTTTGCCGAAAGGCGGGAACAAAGTAATGCAGCCTTTTATCAAGCCATACACTAGTAAAATTTTTATTGTAGACGAGACTTTCATAAATGATCTTAAAGAACAATCACAAGCAGAATATGCACTATTCACTGAACCCAGCATTGACACCGAAATCCTTCGCCTCCCCTTAAATACCGAAGAAATCGAAAGAGTAGTGCACTTAATTTCCCCATCAGAAATACACGCAGGCAATATCGTGGTGAAGCCCGTTTACTCCAACGAATTTGTACCTATTGGAGAGGTTTCAGAGGATGTGGTTTTGCGTAAATACAGTCTATTTGTTCAGTTCTGTGTCTTCCTTGGCGCCCGGAAAGTAGCAGTAACGAATTTAGAGGGCATACAACTAGGCTCAAGCAACGACATGAAGTCCAGCCTAGGCATTGGTGGCGGAGGCCCAGGCATCAACGCCGATGCTTCGGCAGAAATAAATCAGTCCAGCCTAAGCAAAAATCTCGAAAAATCCATTATGCAACTCAATACAGAAGCAGACGGAGGAGACCCCGATATCGAGGCCGCAAACACCCTAATAAACCAATGCAACTTAGGTAGAGACACTCTTTTCAGCGGCCTGCTAGCTATGTGCCAAGCACGATCAAACAAGCTACGACGTCACGAAGTTACATTAGACAGTTCTCGAGATGTGAGCCGTATTTTTGACCATTCCATGGGAGTAAAGCTCGAAGTAATGAGTAAGCTCTACAAGGGGAAAGCCGAGTTCGAACACACACGCAAATCCGTTGAAGAAAGAAAACTCGCTACACAGCTCTCGATCACGGTCGAGTTCTAAACCTATAAACTCAGAACCCCATTAAGATCCAAAAATACAATAGGTTACGATCAACCAATTCTATAATCTGCAACGCAATCTAAGTATTTTCGAAAACCACTGCAACAATAGCATCAAAATAGCAGGAATAAAAAACCACATACGGGGCTTCAAGTATTTCCCATGATTTACTAATCAATAGAAAAACCCGCATAGTAATACTTGGCCCCTTTCCTGCCTTATCCCTTACCTCACCCCAAACGCCTCCTCAAAAATCCCCATAATCGTCTTCTTATCCGTCTGAATCGGATTAGTCGCGCCACAGACATCCTTAAGCGCGTTATCTGCCAGCACCGGGAAATCCTCCCGTTTCACGCCCAGTTCTTCCAACGACTTCGGAATCCCCACAATATCCGCCAGCTTTTTAATCGCCGCGATAACATCCAGACCTTTCAGATCTGCATTGTTATCCGATAGCAGCTTGCCGATTTCATTCAATCGCTCCCCCGCCACCTGCATATTGAAAGCCTGCACATGCGGCAGCAGCAGGGCATTACAGACTCCGTGCGGCAGATCGTAGAAGCCACCTAGCTGGTGCGCCATGGCGTGGACATAGCCCAGAGACGCATTATTGAATGCCATCCCCGCCAGGAACTGCGCGTAGGCCATTTGTTCACGGGCTTTCTTGTTATGCGGCTCGCGCACAGCGACCGGCAAGTACTTAGCAACCAGCTCTACCACTTTCACCGCACAGGCGTCGGTGATGGGGGTAGCGATTGTGGATACGTAGGCCTCGACGGCGTGGGTCAGTGCATCCATGCCAGTAGCAGCAGTTAGCGACGCGGGCATGCCTTCCATCAGGTCAGAGTCGTTCACTGACAGGAACGGTGTGATGTGGCGGTCAATGATCGCCATTTTTACGTGACGGGTTTCATCTGTGATGATGGTGAAGCGTGTCATCTCGGACGCTGTGCCTGCTGTGGTGTTGATTGCCAGCAGTGGTAGTTGCGGCTTAGCGGATTTATCTACGCCTTCGTAGTCTGCAATCTTGCCGCCGTTACTGGCGACCAGGGCGACGCCTTTGGCACAGTCATGCGACGAACCGCCGCCCAGGGATACGATCAGGTCTGAGCCGTGCGCTTTCAAGGCATCCAGGCCAGCATTCACATTACCAACGGTAGGATTAGGCTGCACCTGATCAAAAATCGCGGTATTGATGCCCTGTGCAATCAGCTTGTCAGCCACCAGCTTCGCCATACCCAGCCTGGCCAGATCGGCGTCAGTAATGATCAGGGCTTTTTTGAAGCCCATTTTCCCGACAATCGGCATGGCCTGGTCCAGTGCGCCGGGGCCAAGAATATTGTGCGAGGGGATAAAGAATTCCGAGACTGTCATGGTGCGTATTCCTTATTAATGACCGAAGAGAATCCCTGCGACCTCGGGGGTATACGAACTGAGAGCGCGCAAGGAGGGAATCCCCCCATATTGCATGGGGGGAGGTCTTACAACACTACGAATAGATCAAAGGATCAGAAGAAGCCCAGGGCGTTCGGGCTGTAGCTGACCAGCAGGCACTTGGTTTGCTGGTAGTTATTGAGGGCCATCTTGTGGGTTTCGCGGCCGATGCCGGATTGCTTGTAGCCACCGAAGGCGGCGTGGGCGGGGTACAGGTGATAGCAGTTGGTCCAGACGCGGCCAGCTTCGATGCCACGGCCTACGCGGTAGGCACGCGAGCCGTCGCGGCTCCAGACACCAGCGCCCAGGCCAAACTCGGTGTCGTTGGCGATGGCGATGGCTTCTTCTTCGTCCTTGAAAGTGGTCACAGCGGCCACCGGTCCGAAGATTTCTTCCTGGAAGGTGCGCATGCTGTTTTTACCCAGCAGCATGGTTGGGCTGATGTAGTAGCCATTATCCAGGCCTTCACCCAGACGATTGCGTTCGCCACCGGTCAAGGCTTGTGCGCCCTCTTCCCGACCGATATTGATGTAGCCCAGGATGCGCTCCATCTGTTTCTCGGACACCTGCGCGCCCACCATTGTCCCGGCATTGAGCGGGTTGCCGGTCTGAATCCGTTTGACTCGCTCCACGGCACGCTCAATAAAGCGCTCGTAGATGGATTCCTGAATCAGGATACGCGATGGGCATGTGCAAATCTCGCCCTGGTTCAGAGCAAACATGCTCAAACCTTCCAGGGCTTTGTCCAGGAAGGCATCATCAGCCTGCATCACGTCTTCAAAGAAGATGTTGGGACTCTTGCCGCCCAGCTCTACCGTAGCGGGGATCAGGCGGTCGGCAGCCGCGTGCAGGATTTCACGGCCGACGGGGGTGGAGCCAGTAAAGGCGATTTTGGCGATGCGCTTGGAGTTGGCCAAGGCATGGCCTGCTTCTTTACCGTAGCCGGTGACGACGTTCAGTACGCCAGCGGGCAGCAAGTCACCGATGATTTCCATCAGCAGCAGGATGGAAGCGGGAGTTTGCTCGGCGGGTTTCAGGACGATGGGGCAACCGGCCGCCAGGGCGGGGGCCAGTTTCCAGGCGGCCATCAGCAGCGGGAAGTTCCAGGGGATGATCTGGCCGACCACACCGATAGGCTCGTGGAAGTGGTAGGCAACAGTGGTGCTGTCCACATCCGAGATGCTGCCCTCTTGGGCGCGCAGGCAACCGGCAAAGTAGCGGAAATGGTCGACGGCCAAAGGCAAGTCAGCCGCGCGGGTTTCACGGATGGGTTTGCCGTTGTCGATGGTCTCTGCCACCGCCAGACGTTCCAGGTTTTGCTCGATACGGTCCGCAATGCGCAGCAAGACGGCGGAGCGCTCGGCAGGCGGGGTATTGGCCCACTGATGGCGCACCTTGTGCGCGGCGTCCAGCGCCAGGTCAATGTCCGCTGCACCCGAGCGGGCTACCTGGCAAAACACCTGCCCGGTCACGGGCGAGACGTTATCAAAATACTCGCCTTCGACCGGCGGCACCCAACGTCCACCAATGTAGTTGTCGTAACGGGATTTGAAAGGGAATTCCAGATCCAGGCCCATGGATTTGAGATCGGACAGATTCATGATGTCTCCTTATTGATTTAGTTCGGTGTCACAAGACGTGCACCGCAGGGAAAGGTTAGGGGTGCCTTTATCCTGATTTAACTAAAGCAAATAACGTGCCAAACTAGCTAGCGATTGTCCCGACTCGATCCTGAGCTCGCCCGCCTCCATAATGGAACGACCTCCAGTCGCAGGCTGCGACAGCTACTGTCGCAAAAAGCGAGCACTGTCGCAGAATGCGACACCCCTCCCGGAGCACACTCATGACTTCTCTACACTCGTTTTGCCCGCAGACCAACGAAACCATGTGGCGTCAGTCCTGGGAGCGCTGTCAGACGATGGAGTCGGAGTTAAGCGCGGAACCTCGGGACATGAGTCAAGGTGCGCTGCGACAGTTGCTGGAACAACAGCATCACTTGTTGCATCACTCCTCGGCAGCGGTACAGGATCTGGCGGCGCTGGTGCACCCGCATCGCAGTCTGGTTTTATTGTGCGACGCACAAGGCACGGTGTTGCAACAGGCGGGGGACCCACACTTTCTGCAGCGGGCCGAGCAGGTTGCCTTGCGTGCGGGTGTGAGTTGGGCGGAGAACCATCGCGGCACCAATGCTATCGGTACGGCTCTGGTCTGCGCACAGCCCATCAAGATTCACGGCAGCCAGCACTATCTGCCTGACAACCGGATTCTTAGCTGCCACGCCGCCCCCATTTACGACCCTTACGGCCAGATTATTGGAGTGCTGGATATCTCCGGGCCTTCAGAACTGGAACATCACTACGCGCTGGATTTGGCGCAGCTGTATGCCCGCCAGATCAGCCGCCAGATGCTGGAGTCACTGTGCACGCCATCCCGCCGTCTGCTGCATCTGCATACAGACCCCGGCCTGCTCAACAGTGCTTTTAGTGGGCGACTGGTTCTGGAGGACGACACCATTGTGGCGGCCGATGAGTTGGCCGCCCGCATGTTGCGCCAGGACTGGCAGGAGCTACCCGGCCAGGACTTAAGTTCGGTACTGGAACAGGCGAAAAGCACGAGTCGACCTGTAACGCTCCACCTGAGCACAGCGGCTAAAACCCCGGCTCCAGCCCGTGCGGTGCTGGCTCGGACTGAGACGGCAGAAACTACACAACTGTCCCCTCAACAGGAAAAAGCTTTGGAGCCGGCTTTGCGCGCCATGCAGATGGGCTTGTCCATCTTGCTCAGCGGTCCTAGCGGCTCGGGCAAGGAGCGCATGGCGCGTGAGCTGCATCGTCGTCACAAGTCGCAATCCGGTCCTTTTGTGGCGATTAACTGCGCCGCCCTGCCCGAAACCCTGATCGAAGCCGAGCTGTTTGGTTATGAAGCCGGTGCGTTTACAGGTGCACGCCGTCAGGGCTATGCAGGCAAATTGCGTCAGGCCCATGGCGGTGTGCTGTTTCTGGATGAGATTGGCGATATGCCTGTAGGCTTGCAAAGCCGTCTGCTGCGAGTCCTACAAGAGCGCGAGGTGCAGGCACTGGGCTCGGAACGCACACACAGGCTGGACTTCCAGCTGATCAGCGCCAGCCATCAACCGCTGGAAAAACTGGTGCGTGATGGCCGCTTCCGTGCCGACCTGTACTTCCGACTGCAAGACTATATCTGCACAGTCCCCAGCCTTAGGGAACGCAACGATCTGGGCGACTACATTTCCAAAGAACTGGCTATTCTGGCACAAGGCCAGGCTGCGCCCCAGCTACATCCCGAAGCACTGCAAATACTGCAAGACTACGACTGGCCGGGCAATTACCGCCAGTTGCGATCAGTGCTGCTGCAAATCATTGTGCAAGATTCTCCGGGACGGCTCTGGTTGGCCCAGGACCTGCCTGCCTTGCCGTGCTTGAATGCAGAACACCCGGTGCTGGTCCAAGAGCCTGCCATCCCGGAGATTCGGAACACTCTGGAAACCTGCCCCCTTACCGCCCCCAAGCCACAGACCCTGAAGGAACAGGAATACGCTGCCGTGCAGCAGGCTTTGAAACAGCATCAGGGAAATATTTCACAAGCGGCGCGCGCCTTGGGACTGCATCGCAGTACCTTGCACCGCAGGCTGAAAGAAATGTCGCAGTTATTTACTGCAGGCGGTCATCATCCAGAAAGTCCGGAATCGGCATGGCAATAATGCCGTCGTCGGCCAGTTCCTGATACTCCTGCACCGTGGCCTGACCACGGATTGCGCGCGGCTCAATGTCGCCCTCGTGCATGCGGCGTGCTTCCTGGGCAAACTGGGTGCCCACATTGTCTGACTTGCGTATCACCGAACGCAGCTCTTGTAAAAGCTGACCTTGAATCGCCCGCATTTGCGCTTCGGTAGGCATGGTTGAAGGCAAGGGAGGCGGAACTGGAGCACTGGCAGGAGCGCCAAGGCTTTCCTGCGCACCTACATTGATACGTGGAGCCGAAAGTTTGCGTTTGACCTCGTGGCTGTCGCAGACGGGGCAACACAAAAGCCCACGACTGATCTGCTCATCGTAACTTTCGCGTGAGCTAAACCAACCCTCGAACACATGGCCGTGTTCGCATTCAAGATCAAAAACCTTCAGACTCATAATGTGTTTATCAATGGGCGGACAGACCGCCGTATTGTGACATAGAAGTGCCGGACTAATTATGGCAAGTCCGGCATGTGGCGCGGCTTAACGGGGAACAGCGGCCAGCAGACGCTGCGTCAACTCTTCCTGCGGATGGAACAGAACGTGCTGTGCGCTGCCCTGCTCCACGATGCGTCCCTTGGCCATGATAGCAATTCGATCGGCCAGATACTCCACAACCCCGAAATTATGGGTAATGAACAAATAAGCCAGACCCAGTTCCATTTGTAACTCACGCATCAAATCCAGAATTTGCGCTTGTACGGACACGTCCAGGGCCGAGGTGGGTTCATCGCAAATCAGAACGGCGGGCTCTACCGCCAAGGCACGGGCAATAGCGATGCGCTGACGTTGCCCGCCGGAAAACTCATGTGCGTAACGATCCAGGGCATTCTTGGGTAGACCGACTTGGTCCACTAAAGTTTCAATTCGTTTGCGACGCGCCTTCGTGTCCAGCTCAGGACGCAGCGCGGTCAGGCCTTCCAGGAGAATATCCCCCACCATCATGCGCGGATCCAGCGACCCATAGGGATCCTGAAAAATGATCTGCAAACGTGAGCGCAGTTGCCGCAAGGCCTTGCCTTTCACTTGCAAGACGTTCTGCCCCTGCATCTGCACCTGCCCGCTGATCTGAGCCTGATGATCCAGCAAGCGCATCAAAGTACGTGCGACCGTGCTTTTACCGCAGCCCGACTCGCCGACCAAAGCCAGGGTTTCGCCCTTGTGCAGTTGCAGGCTCAAGTCTTTGACCACGGGAATGACAGGCAGGCGTCGCCACCAGGAGCCAGCCTGCTTATAGGAAACAGACAAGCCCTGAATATCCAGCACCAGCTCTTTGCCGCTATTGCGCGGTGGGACTGCTTCAATGGGCGCAGGGGCACGGGACAAGGGACGCCCACGTTTCTCAAAAGTGGGAATGGCATTGAGCAATTCACGAGCATAAGGATGGCTAGGGCGCAAAAAGAACTGGCTTGCCAGCCCGGCTTCCACTATTTGTCCGTGCCGCATCAAGGCCACATAGTCGGCGTACTGTTTGACCAGCAGCAAATCGTGCGTAATCAGCAAGATAGCCAGGCCCATCTCTTTCTGTATATCGGCCAACAACTGCAGAATCTGCGCCTGAACCGTTACATCCAGCGCGGTAGTTGGTTCGTCAGCCACCAGCAAATCAGGTTCGGCCGCCAAGGCAATGGCAATCATGATGCGTTGCTTCTGGCCGCCGGAGAACTGGAATGGAAAGTCGTCGTAACGCTGTGCGGCACCGGGGATGCCGACGCGTTCCAGCCATTTGATGGCCCTTGCCCTTTCCTGCCCCGCAGGAGCCACACCATGACGACGAATCACCTCGCTGATCTGCCGGCCAATGGACATGACCGGATTCAGGCTGGTGGACGGCTCCTGAAAAATCACGCTGATGCGTTTACCGCGCACATCCTGCATTTGCTGTTCAGGCAAAGGCGGCAGTTCCAACCCGTCCAAGGCAATTTGACCAGATTGCATCCAGGCGGCTTCGGGCAAGAGGCGCAGGATCGCCATGGCCGTCATGCTTTTGCCGCAGCCGGACTCCCCCACCAAAGCAAAGGTCTCACCGCGCTGCACGGCCAAAGACAGATTACGCACCACACTTTGCACACCGGCATCGGACTGCACACGCAGCTCCAGACCCTCGATATTCAGCACGGCAGGCGTTGCAGAGGGCTTCACGGCGGAGACATTTTCAAGCTCGCTCATACCTTGGCTCCTCCTGGACGACGTACTCGCAAAGCCTTGAAGCGACGAGTACGAGGGTCAAACGCCGTTTGCACCGCATCGGCAAAAATGTTCGCAGACAGAACCAAACCCAGCATCATCACAAAAGCCCCGGCCAGGCCCCACCAGATGATCGGGTCGCGGGACAGCTCGCTACGGGCGGCGTCAATCATGCGCCCAAAGGATGGCATGCTCGGGTCCACACCAATACCCAGATAAGACAGCACAGCCTCGTACAGCACCAGGCCGGAGAACTCCAGAATCAGGGTGATCAGCACAATGTGCATGACGTTAGGCAGCAGGTGACGGAACATGATGCGCAGATGACCGACACCAAAGGCTTGGGCTGCCTGAACGTAGTCCAGCTCGCGCAGCTTCAACACCTCGGCCCGCAGCAGGCGGCACAGGCCCGCCCAGCCGGTCAAACCCAGAATCAGGCACAGCATGAACAAGCGCAGATCTGCGCGAGCGGCCACGGTGTCGAAGCTGTCGGGATGGGTGTCGATATAGACCTGCATCATCAACACGCAAGCGGCGATCAGCAGCACGCCAGGGATGGAAGTCAGCGTGGTGTAAATGTATTGAATGACATCATCCACCCAGCCCCGGAAGTATCCAGCGGCCAAGCCCAGAATGATGGCAGGTGGCAGCATGGCGAAGGTGGTCAAGGTGCCAATCACCAAAGCCGTGCGCACGCTTTTCAAGGCTTGCCAGATGATGTCGTTACCCGTGCGATCCGTGCCCAGCACGTAGTAATTCGCGCTCAGGCTCAGCACCAGGCATAGCAGTATCACCAGCACGCTGGCACTGAACCAGACCAATCGCCAATTCACCAAACCCTGCCCTTGCCACCAATAACGCCAGGCCGCGCCCCAACCCGGCTCCATGGATTGCTTGCGCCCCCAAAGCGTCAGCAGAGCAGCCAGTAGCACGCTGCCCAGCACACCCCAGGCCAAACCTTTGGCGCCTAGCTGCAAAATATCGTGTCTATGCGCGGCAGGTGTATCCATACCCACCCCGGCATTGACCAGACGCGGAAAGTCCCGCACGGGCTTGCCATCTATCAGCATGCTTTCTTTGGTCAGTTGAAAGCGGGCCAAGGGAGCAGAATAGGTTTTCTCCACCTCGGCCAGCCCGGCTTTCTTCAGAATATCATCCAGCGCAGAGCGGGCGACGGGGGCATAGCTGGCTGTGCTGGCTTCCTGCCCAGGGGCAGCCGGCAATAAAGGCCGGTAGTGAATGGAGTCCAGTAAACCGATCAGCAGGAAAAAGACCAGAAAAACAGCAGCGCACATGGCCGAGGGCGTACGTGCCACACTGGCCCAGGCCGAGCGCAAGGCAGGCCGCTTGACGACGCGCCAGGTGTAGAGCGCCATGGCCAGAAACAGTGCCAGCACAAAGGTATCGGTCCAGAGAAAGACGAACTGTGGCATGGCGGGCTCAACTAAAACGAATGCGGGGGTCAACCAGGGTGTAGGAAATATCGGCCAGAATCAAACCGGCGATATAAAGCATCGATCCTAGAAACACCATGGCACGCACAATGGAGAAGTCCTGGGCATTGATGGCATCAATGGTGAAGCTGCCCAGACCCGGAATACCAAAAAAAGACTCGGAAATCAGGCTGCCCATGAACAGCAGGGGCAAAGCCGATACGGTACCCGTCAGGATGGGCAAGAGCGCATTGGGCAAGACATGGCGGAACAAAACGGTAGATTCCGCCAGCCCCTTGGAGCGCGCCGTACGCACATAATCACGGCTGGCCTCTTCCAGAAACAGGCTGCGATAAAAGCGCGATTCCGCCCCGATACGCGACAAAATCCCCACCAGCACCGGCAAGACCAGAAAGCGCCAGTTATCCATCCCTTCTACCCAGCCCGAAAACGGCACCCAGCGCAGCACCCGTGCAAACAGCCATTGCCCGGCAATGATGTAGAACAGGCCCGAAATGGACATCAACACGACGCACAGCACAACGGCGGAAAAATCCAGTCGGGTTCCCCGAAAGAACACCATCAGCAAGGCAAAACTGATACACACCCATAAGCCTAAAAAGAAGGTGGGCAAGGCCAGCGCCAAACTGGGCCCCATGCGTTGCTTGATCTGATAGGCAATATCCTGCCCCTGGTCGGACAAGCCAAAATCCAGGCGCAACAAAGGAACCGAGCGCTCGTAGAAAATCGTGTCGGTAAAGGTTTTGGAGCCTTCCGCTTGCGCGTTATAAAACAACGGCTTGTTATAACCGCGCTCTGCCTTCCAGTTTTCAATGGCCGTCTGGCTGACGCGCTGCCCACCAATGGACAAACGGGCCATATCGTCAGGCGTGTTCACGGCAAAGAACAACACAAAGGTCAGCAGATTGACCCCTATCAGAATCAGCACGCCATACAGAATGCGCCGCAGCATGTAGGAAAACATCAGTCTTTCTCCTTGCGCAGAGCCACATGGCGACGACGCGCCTGAGCCTGCGAGCGCACCACCCACACCAGGATCAAGGCCAGCAAGCCCAGCGGAATGGCGGGCCACCAGACGGGGCGGTTCCAGCGATCAATTCGCTCCACACGCTGTTCGGGGTCGATACGGTAATACTGGATGCTGTCGCGCACCATCATGGACGGCTTGGCATTGCGCACCCAGCTTTGGTAGGCACCACCCGCATTGGGCACATAGCCAAACATCCAGGGGGCATCATGCTGGACCAGATGGATCATCTGCTGCACCACCGCCTGCTTGTCCGGGCCGTCGTTCAGAAAGCGCATTTGCTCGTACAGGCGATCAAACTCCGCGCTTTGGTAATTGGCGGCGTTTTCACCACCAAAATCTTTCTTGGCCTGGGGGCCATACAGCAAGGTGAAGAAGTTTTCGGCGTCCGGGTAGTCGGCTACCCAGCCCCACAGAAATAGCTGTGCCGCGCCACGCTTCATCTTGTCCTGAAAGCGGTTGTAATCGGTAGCGCGCACTTCCAGCTGCAAGCCTACCTGGGCCAGCTGACGGCGCATCCAGTCCACCGTGGCATCCGAGCCCATACCCATCATGGAGTCGTAATACAGAATCAGGGGCTTGCCGGTACGGCTGTCCCGTCCATCCGGATAGCCCGCCTGTCGCAGCAAATCGCGCGCTTCGTCCAGACTGCGGCGTTTCACCACGCCGTTGTCCTTGGTGTAGACGTAGGGGTTGGCACCCTGGGGCAGCGGCTGATAGCCCGGCACGCCAGGCGGCAGAGGACTATGCGCGGCCTCCCCTTGGTCATTCATGAAAATGGAAACGTACTGCTCCCAGTCGAACACAATGCTGATGGCCAGGCGCAGCTTGCGGTTTTTCTCGAACTGCTCGGGCGTATCGCCCTGGCCGACCACCGGGTCATGCCAGTTAAAGCCCATATAAAACAATTGCGCTTCAGGTGCCGTGCGCAATTGCAGGCCGCGCTCCTGATACAGATTGGCTTTGTCGACCGAGTCCTGCGCGGCTACTGTCATGGCGACACCGTACTCGCCCCGCTCCACCTGCGGAATGTCGTAATAGCCCTGCAGGAACTTGCCCATCAAGGGGACGCCCTCTTTTTCCAGAGAGAACACCACTTTGTCCAGAAAAGGCATGGGCTTGCCGCAATCTTCGAGTAAACCAGCAGCCTGGTCGCCGGGCTCGCCCACACAAGGGTATGGCTCCCCCCGATAATTGGGGTTACGGCTCAGAACGTGACGGCGATTGGTCAGGGATTCTGTCAGCATGAATGGGCCTGTGCCCACGGGCCAGCTATCCAGTGTCAGATTGTGCTGCGCCATGCGCGGCTGGCTATAAAAGCGCTCGGCCTCCCAGGCCATGGGCGCGGTAAAGGTCATGGCCAGCCAGTACTTGAACTGTGGGTACTTGCCATTCACCTCGATGCGCAAGGTGTGTTTATCCAGCGCTCGCACACCCGGCAAGGTGTAGGGCCGTAAATCCAGCCATTGTGGACGCGGCTCCTGCTTGTCGATACGGGCCAGTTCTTCGCTGAACTCCTTGAAGCCCCGGATGTGCTCGGCCATCACACCCAGCACAGGAGAGGCCAAGCGCGGGCTGGCCAAACGCTTGAAGGCGTAAACGTAATCGTGAGCCGTCAGCTCGCGCGAGCCGGTATGGGCGAAGTCGGCAATGCTGAAAGCATCGTTCAGGTCCGGCGCCCGCATGGGGTAATAGCGGTACTCGCCCTGTTCATCCAAGGCAAAGGCCGGATGCGGCTGAAAGCGAATGCCTTGCTTGATGGGAATATCGTAACGGCTGACTGCCACCTGTTCGCCCGGCACATCAGCAGGCAAACGATTACCCTGCTCATCAAGGTATACAGGCTCTACCAGCTCGGCCGCCGCCTTGGGAATCAGGCGGTAGGGACGGTCCAGATAGTGATAGCCGTACAGCGGCTCATAAATCGAATACGTAAACGGTGTCTCGTCACCGGAGTAGGACAAGGCCGGGTCCAGGTGATTGGGGGAGCGGGTCGTGAACGCGCTGTAGAGCGTGTTTTCTGCTGCGCTGCCTTCCTGATAAGGGCTGTTAACGGGTTTGGAGCAAGCTGCCAATCCGACGCACAACAAGGCCAGCCCCATCCGCCGCAAAGGGCTTAACATTGCCCTTGCTGCCAGCAGTCATAACGCCATTTCCATGGCGGGACAGGACTGGGCTCTGACCAGATGCCTACACCGGCTTCCTTGGCTTCGCGCTCCAGCTGATCAATACGAGGGTCGCGCAGGAAGCGGCCGCGTTTTTCACGATTGGCCATGGCCATTCCAGCCCGTACCAGTTTCTGGTTGGCGGTTTCGCCATCGGCCAAAGGCACATCGCATACAGCGCGACCGTGGCGGTCGCGCTCATAGCAAGACAGGGTCAAATGTTTACCGGAAACCAAATCCGACAGGAAGCGCCGCGAGGCCACCGCAAAGGGCTGGCCGGGACGACGGCTGTCTTTGGTGGTTTCGGGAGCATCGATACTGGCCAGACGCACGCGCACCTGCCTGTTATTGCTGGGCAAAATCGTCAGCGTATCGCCGTCGGCCACCCGCACCACGCGCCCTGTCAGCTCGAAGTCTTGAGCCTGAACAGGCAAGGCCCAGACAGCCATCACAGCCGTCAAGCCAGCACAAACGGCTGTGCGCCGCGTCAAAGAAGAAAAGCCGGACAGGGAAAACACAGTCATGATGCGGACAACACTCCAGGCGGGTAGCAGAAACAAGGCTAACAAATTATAGATACTGCGCACCGCCTGTCCAGAGCAATGTCCCTAGTAGGCAGGCCTGCATCAAGACGCCTGCAGGCGGGGCCAGATGCGATGCAAATACCAGGAAGCCTGCTCCACACCTTCCAGCCCGAATACGGTAGCCGGACCTTGTTGCAGACGATGGGTCGCGAACAGATCCGCGACGGCATCGGGAGCCACGTGGCGCATCAGGCAGGCTTGGTACAGCAGGGCCAGTTTCTGCGTCCAGACACGGCCTCCGGCCTGGGAAACTGTGCTCAACAAATCCTGTGCAACCTGACCCAGTTCCGCATCATCCCCGGTACGGGCACGCAAGTCTGCCTGCAAGGCCTCCAGGACACCTTCCTGACTCAAGGCGCGCTGCACATCCAGGCACATCACATTGCCGGAGCCTTCCCAAATCGAATTGACAGGAGCTTCGCGCAGCAAGCGCGGCATGGGGCCATCCTCGATATAGCCGTTGCCGCCCCAGGTTTCCATGGCTTCGGCACACAGGGCGATGGCCCGACGGCATACCCAGAACTTGGCAGCTGGAGCCAGCACGCGTAGCACCGCCTGCGCCACGGGATCATCAGCCCGCTCCTGCAAATCCACCAGGAACAGGGCCAGATGGGTGGCCGCTTCGCTTTCCAGGCTCATATCCAGCAATACCGCCTGCATCAAGGGCTGATCGATCAACTGTTTGCCAAAGCAGCGTCGATGCTGACAGTAATGCAGGGACTGCACCAAAGCCTGCCGCATCAGGGCGGCACTGCCCAGCACGCAATCAATACGGGTACGGGCCGCCATTCCGGCCAGCAAAGCAATACCGCGACCGGCTTGGCCCACGCGCCAGGCCAGTGCACCATCAAAATCAATTTCGGCACTGGCGTTGGAGCGGTTGCCCAATTTGTCTTTCAGCCTGCGTATATACCGGCGATTCAAGCCATATTCGGTATAGCGCGGCATCAGGAAACAAGAAAACTGCTCGTGCTCACGAGCCAGTACCAGATGCCCGTCCGCCTGCGGCACGGAGAAAAACCATTTGTGCCCGTAAAGACGAAACGCCTGAGCCTGGGGATGCGCTTCAGTGGTGCAGCCGCGCAGATCAGAGCCGCCCTGCATTTCCGTCATGCCCATGCCCAGCAGCACGCTGCTTTTTTCTGTCATCAACTGATCAGAAGAGTCGTACTGATTGATGTCCAGCTTGGCCGCCCATTCCTGAAACGGATCAGCCTGCAGTAAGGGCGCAGCGGCGCGCGTCATGGTCAAGGGACACAAGGTGCCCGCCTCAATCTGACCATGCATGTAAAAGCCCATGGCTCGTTGCAGGTGCCGGCCAGGTTCGGACTGATGGGGCCAGATATGCAGGCCCTGCTCCATGCCCAGGCTCATCAATTGATGCCAGGCGGGATGAAAATCCACCTGATCAACTCGTTGCCCTTGAGCAGACCAGCCTCGCCATTGCGGCGGCTGGCGATTGGCCAAGGCACCTTGTTCGCGCCAATGGGCAGAGCCCAGTTTCTGGCCGTAGTCCGCCAGCGCTTGCCGAGCCTCCTGGGAGGCCAGCTTGCTTTGCCAATGTTGTAAAGCCGGATCTTCGCCAAACAGATCGTCATGCATCAAATCCGGCACCTGATTCTGTAACTGCTGTTCCAGACCCATCTCGCCTCCTTGATTCCGGCCGTCTTGCCCCGTCTCTTAATCTAGAGCCATTTGGCCTTTTTGAATTTCCAGTACAAAAATCCGCACACGCTGCCCATCAGGCCCAAGGCCAGGGGGTAGCCCAGCGTCCATTCCAGCTCGGGCATGAATTTGAAGTTCATGCCGTAAATCCCCGCCACCGCGGTCGGCACGGCCAAAATGGCCGCCCAGGCCGCCAGCTTGCGGGTAGTGTCAGTCTGCTGCATCTGCCCTATCATCAAGCCACCTTCAAAGGCGAAGGCCAGGGCCTGCCGCAGGCTGTTAATAAATTCAGAAGTGCGGGCAATGCGGTCTGCCACTTCACCGAAATACGCCCGACTTTCCGCATCCACATACGCCAGCTCGATGCGCGACAAACGACGGCTTAGCTCCGCCAATGGCGTTACCGCGTTATACACGCGCAGCAAATCGCGCCGTAAACGATAAATACGCCGTACATCGTTTTCCTTGAAACCCCGAATCAGAAATTGCTGCTCAATGGCTTCTACGGCCTTTTCGGTTTGTTCCAGGCAAGTCTGGTACTGGTCCACAATCAGATCCAGCAACTCCGAGGCGACGAAATCACTACCCCGTTCCAGCAAGGCCGGTGTGCTTTCCAGACGGGCACGCAGCTCTAAATAGCTGCTGTTGGAACCACGCCGCACCGTCAGCAACAAGCCGTGGGCAATCAGAATCTGCGTAGTACCAAAAAGTGGGCGCAGATCTTTCAGGCCCAAGGTTACCGCCACCACAATCAGGCAATTGCTGAACTCCAGCAATTTGGGACGACGATGAGGGGCAATCAATTCTTCAACGGCATTGTCTGGCAGACCCAGTTGCGCCCCTACTTCGCGCAAGGTCGCCTCGCTGGGGTCTTTCAAACCAATCCAGATAAAGCCGTCCTTCAAGGGATCGTGTATAGGCAGGTGATGAATATCCAAAGCCTGTGCTGGCTGGCCAGACTGATAGCGATACGCGGCCACCACAACGTCTTGTGCATCAGGGGCGACCGGAGCTATTTCTTGCATGCTGTCTCCTTGCAGACAAAGCCAATTTTTTTGTTCGATAATAGCACTGGCCTCCCTCCGCGCTGCGACCGCAGCGACTTGCAAGGAACGACATGAAATCACGATCCATTCTGTGCCTGGGCACACTGATTATGGCCTTGGGCGTAGGCCTGGGCGCGTTTGGTGCCCACGCCCTGCGCGCCATGGTTGACGCTTCGGCATTGGCAACCTGGCACACGGCCGTACTGTATCAATTGCTGCATGGTCTGGGCTTGCTGCTGATTGCCGCGTTGGGCTCGCAATTGAATGCGACCTGGCAGTCGCGCAGCGCAATTCTGATGCTGGCTGGCGTACTGATTTTCAGCGGCAGCCTGTACATTCTGGTGCTTAGCGGCGTGAAATGGCTGGGCGCGATTACCCCTATTGGCGGAGTAGCCATGATTCTGGCCTGGCTCTTTCTGGCCATTGCCGCCCTGCGTGGCAAGGACGCCTGACCCCAGGCCTTTGCCTTCGTATAATGGGGCGCATATTCTGCCTACCAGGAGCGCCCCGTGTCTGATTCCGCCTTTTCCCTACGCGAATTTACCCGCCAACTGCCCAAGGCTGAACTGCACCTTCATATCGAAGGCACGCTGGAACCGGACTTGATCTTCAAGCTGGCCCAGCGCAATCACATTACGCTGCCCTATCCCGATCAGGCCGGCCTGCACGCCGCCTATCAGTTCACCGACTTGCAGTCCTTTCTGGACCTGTACTACGCCGGGGCGGGGGTTCTGATCACCGAGCAGGATTTCTTTGACATGACCTGGGCCTACTTTCTGCGCGCCCAGGCCGATGGCATTGTCCACACAGAAATCATGTTTGACCCGCAGACGCACACGGCACGCGGGATCGCCATGGAAACCGTGTTTGCCGGGATTGCCCGCGCCGCCCGCCAGGCCAGATCCGAGTTGGGGATCAGCAGCTATCTGATCTTGAGCTTCCTGCGCCACCTGAGCGAAGCCGAGGCGTTTGACACCCTGGAAGCCGCCTTGCCCTTGCGCAATCAGTATTCCGACCTGTGGATTGCCATTGGCCTGGACTCCTCGGAAAAGGGCAACCCGCCCGCCAAATTCGAGAAGGTTTATGCCCATTGCCGAGAGCTGGGTTTCCGACTGGTCGCCCACGCGGGTGAGGAAGGCCCGGCCAGCTATGTACGCGATGCCCTTCAGCTTCTGAAAGTAGAACGCATCGACCATGGCGTGCGCAGCCAGGACGACCCGGCCCTGATGCAGTATTTGGCCGACCACGCCATTTCCTTGACAGTCTGTCCGCTGTCCAACATCAAGCTCAAGGTTTTTGATAGCCTGCACCAGCACAATCTGAAGCATTTGCTGGATCGCGGCCTGAATGTCTGCGTGAACTCGGACGACCCGGCCTATTTTGGCGGCTATCTGCTGGACAACTACCTGCAAACCGCCCAGGCCCTGAATCTGCGGGAGGCCGATTTACGCACTCTGGCAGCCAATAGCTTGCGCTCCTCCTTTTTACCCAAGGAGCAAAAGCAGGCCTGGTTGAACAAGCTGGAGCAGATTCCCGGAAATGACTGAATCCGCGCTGTACCTGCCACGTGCGTTCTTTGCCCGTGATCCGCGTTACGTTGCCCTGGAATTGCTGGGCAAAACCCTGGTTTTGAATGACGAGCGCGGGGAGCGCTGCGCCACCATTGTAGAAACCGAAGCCTATCTGGGTCCCCAGGATCAGGCCGCCCACAGCCGACGCGGTATCACCGAGCGCACGCGACTGATGTTCGGCCCGGCAGGCTACGCCTATGTGTATTTGATCTACGGCCTGCACCACTGCATGAATATCGTCAGCGGTGTTGAAGGCGATGGTACGGCGGTCTTGCTGCGGGCGGCGCAATGGACGTCGCCCGAGGATGGCCCGTCCCTGTCAGGCCCCGGACGATTGTGCAAAGGGATGGGTATAGACAAAGCTTATAACGGTGCAGATGCCTGCGCCCCTGCCATGCATTGGCTGGACGCCCCCGCCCTGCCGCCGGAGCAAATTCTGATCAGCCCACGCATCGGCGTAGAGTACGCGGGCGCCTGGGCCAAGGCCCCCTTGCGCTACTCGATTGCCCAGCACCCCGAGGTGTCCGTCAAGCCGGGCAAAACCACCACAAAACGCAGTGTCAAAGGCCTTAAACGCCCCGCCTAGAACAGGTATTATTAATCCTTCAAGCTGAATGCTTCCCAGCTGCTTTTAAGGATTTCCCATGCGACTCTCCGTACTACTTAGCGTCCTTCCCGCCGTTTTGCTGGCTGCTTGCACGGCCACGGGCAATAGCGCGCAAACAAGCTCGACTTCTTCGTTCAGCGACTCTTCTGGTGGTCTGTGCAATGCGGACGCCTTGAATCCAGCCGGTCAAACCGCCAGCCAAAGCCAAGTTGAACGTCTGGTCAAACAGGCCGGTGCGGCAAAAGCCCGCGTCCTGGCTCCGGACCGCATGTACACCACGGACTACGACCCCACCCGTTTGAACATCCGCGTGGACGAACAAAACAAAATTACCTCTGTTTACTGCGGCTGATCCCTGATGACTCTTGAGCAAAGCCAACACTTGCTGGACACGCTATTTGCCCCTTGGGTGCAAGCCCTGAAATTGCGTGTAGAAAACATGAATGAAGACGGCGTGGTTCTACGCCTGCCTTTTTCAGATCAATTGACGCACGTGGCCGGTGTGGTCTGCGGTCAGGTGTATATGGCGGCAGCCGATACCGCCATGGTGCTGGCCGTCAGTCAAAGTCTGGGGGAGTTTCGCCCCATGACTACAGTTTCACTGAACACCAGCTTTGTACGCCCGGTTAGCCAGGGGGATGTGCTGGTACACGCCCAAGTGCTGAAGCGTGGCAAAAGCATGGTCTTTGGCGACATCAAGCTGCTGGACGAGCAAGGTCGACTGGCCGCCCACGCCACCACCACCTACGCCCTGCTGCCAGGCTGATGCTCCTCGGGACGGCCACCCGCTTTGCAAGACAGACTCTGACACAAAACAATCCGTCCAGGGGTTTGGCAGAGCGGGCGTGGCACGACTATCATCGTCATAGCAGCTGCGCCCCGGCTTAGCCCTGTGGCCGCTGCCCCGTCCGATTCCTTGTTGATCGCTTTTCTGGAGAAGTTCAAATGGCAAAAGTCCTGGTTCTCTATTACTCCGCCTATGGCCACGTAGAAAAAATGGCCCAAGCGGTTGCCGAAGGTGCACAAAGCGCTGGCGCGACGGTGGACATCAAGCGTGTCCCCGAACTGGTCCCGGAAGCCGTGGCCCAGAAAGCGAATTTCAAGCTGGATCAAGCCGCCCCGGTCGCCACTATTGGCGACCTGGAAAACTACGACGCCATCATTGTCGGCACCGGCACCCGTTTCGGGCGCATCAGCTCGCAAATGGCCAGTTTTCTGGATCAGGCCGGTGGCCTGTGGGCGCGCGGCGCACTCAATGGCAAGGTAGGCGGTGCCTTTACCTCTACCGCCACCCAACACGGTGGGCAGGAGCTGACGCTACTGTCCATTATTCATAACCTGATGCACTTTGGCATGATTGTGGTGGGCCTGCCTTACAGCTTTGCAGGCCAGACACTGCTGAACGAAGTCACTGGCGGCAGCCCTTACGGCGCATCCACCATTGCCGGTGGCGACGGTTCACGTCAGCCCAGCCAGAACGAGCTGGACGGCGCCCGCTACCAGGGCCGTCATATCGCTGAAATTGCAATCAAGCTGAAAGGCTAAAACGGAGTACACAGATGGGCATGATGATAGATGGACAATGGCATAGCAAAGAGCCTGTCAGCAGCACCCAGTCCGATACATTTCAACGTGCCCAGTCTGCCTTCCGGGACTGGATTACCGCCGACGGCGGCCCCGGCCCGGACGGCCAGGCAGCGCAGCCTGCCCAGGCCAATCGCTATCATCTGTATGTCTCGCTGGCCTGCCCCTGGGCGCATCGCACCTTGATCATGCGCGAATTAAAGGGGCTGCAAAAGCTGATTTCAGTGTCGGTGGTGAACCCCATCATGGGCGATCAGGGCTGGACCTTTGAACCGGCGGAGGGCGTGGTGCCGGACCCGGTCATGGATGCGCAGTTCCTGCATCAGCTCTATGCCAAGGCGGACCCGCAATTTACGGGGCGCATTACCGTGCCCGTACTGTGGGACAAGCAGCGCGGCACAATCCTCAATAACGAGTCGGCCGAGATCATGCGTATTTTCAATAGCGCCTTTGATACTTTGGGCGCGCGCAGCCTGGATATGGCACCTGCCGAGCTGCTGGGCGAAATCGACCAGATCAATGCCCATGTATATGACACCGTCAATAACGGGGTATACAAAGCAGGTTTTGCCCGCTCACAAGCCGCCTACGACACAGCAGTTCATGCCCTGTTTGACAGCCTGGACGGGCTGGAGGCTCGCCTGAGCCAGCAGCGCTACCTGACTGGCACGCAACTGACCGAGGCCGACTGGCGCTTGTTCACTACCCTGATTCGCTTTGATCCGGTCTATGTTGGCCATTTCAAATGCAATCTGCGCCGTCTGATTGATTATCCGAATCTGTGGAACTACATGCTGGAGCTGTACCAAATGCCTGGCGTGGCCAGCACGGTCAGCCTGGATCACATCAAGACCCATTACTACAGCAGCCATCGTCATCTGAACCCGACGGGCATTGTTCCGGCTGGCCCTGTACTGGATCTGAACGGGCCCCACGGACGAGGTCATTTACCCGTCCAGCCAGGGCCCTTGCATATCGGTCTTCAGTAACCGGGGCGATCGAAAATATCGGGATTGAGCAAGATGGAGCGGTCTACCTGATTGATATCGGTACGACCGCAAAACGCCATGGACACGTCCAGCTCATTCGCCATCAGTTTCAGCAAACGGGCCACACCGGCCTGCCCCGCCGCACCCAAGGCATACAGGAAAGCACGGCCAATCATGGCACCTTGAGCGCCCAAGGCGCGGGCACGCAACACATCCTGACCGCTGCGAATACCGCCATCGACCAGCACTTCGATCTTGTCACCTACCGCCTTGCTGATCGCAGGCAGGCAGGAAATTGAGGATGGCGCGCCATCCAGCTGACGGCCACCGTGATTGGACACGATCAAGGCATCAGCCCCGCTATCCACGGCGTAACGAGCATCGTCGGCATCCATAATGCCTTTAACAATCAGCTTGCCGCCCCAGGCATTCTTGATCCACTCGATATCTTTCCAGTTCAGGCTCGGGTCGAACTGCTCGGCCGTCCAGGTAGACAAGGAGCGCAGATCCGACACCCCCTTGGCGTGGCCGACGATATTGCCAAAGCTACGACGGTGCGTGCGCAACATATTTCGGCACCAGTACGGCTTGGTCGCCAGATTCAGCAGATTAGGAATGGTGAGGCGCGGAGGTGTGGTCAGGCCATTTTTAATATCTTTGTGACGCTGCCCCAAAACCTGCAAGTCCAGGGTCAGGACCAGCGCCGAACAATTAGCCGCCTTGGCACGCGCAATCAGGTTTTCAATAAAGCTGCGATCACGCATCACATACAGCTGGAACCAGAACGGGGCACGGGTCGCCTGGGCAACGTCTTCCAGCGAGCACACGCTCATGGTGGACAGGGTGAAAGGAATACCAAAATCCCGTGCGGCCAAAGCCGCCAGCATTTCACCATCGGCGTGCTGCATGCCGGTCAGGCCGGTAGGGGCAATAGCCACGGGCATGGCAACATCCTGGCCCAGAAGCTTGGTCTTCAGACTGCGATGGTCAATGTCCACGGCCACGCGCTGTTTGAATTTCAGCTTGTGAAAATCCTGCTCGTTCGCATGATACGTGCCCTGCGTCCAGGAGCCGGAGTCGGCGTAGTCATAAAACATCTTGGGCACGCGGCGTTTGGCCGCCAGGCGGAAATCTTCAGTGCAGGTAATTTTCGACAGATCCATTACATTGGGCTCCAAAACAATGGCGTAATAATGCGACTTTGTGCCCTGTGGGGCAAGTCATCCGGGGCAGACTGTTCGAAGTTTCTGTCTGGCGCGCCTAAAGGACCACCAAGACGAGCCCCCAAGACCAAAAATAAAGAGATTCACTGTTGTCCCGCTGCATGCCTTGCCATCTCTGGCTTTAGAGCCTGCCCGCCGACCCCGAAAAACATAAAAAAAGACGATTTCAGTAAAATTTGTTGATATTTTGGTGACAAGTAAAAATAGCCGTGCTATATTTCTACTTCTTTAGCGGCTGTAGCTCAGTTGGATAGAGTACTTGGCTACGAACCAAGGGGTCGTGGGTTCGAATCCTGCCAGCCGCGCCATATTCAGTAAAAAAGCCATTTCTTCGGAAATGGCTTTTTTGCTTTCTGCTCTCGGACAACAGGCAGGGAAAAGACCCACTACCCCGCCAGGCACCACCCAAACCCCACCCACAATAGCAATACGAGCAGGCTGGAACGAAGAAATAGAATGAGCAGTAGTGGCTTTTTATGTAGACAGGAATAACTCCTGCACGACCTTATCGCCTTTCTGACAACTCAATACCCTCACCGTCCCCAAAGCCATCATGCACCCACACCGCCACGGGGACGGCATAGCTCCATCCACCCGCTTTCCACCAGCATTCTGCAAACCACGCTTTGGTGGTGTTAGCCGCGATACTCAGTCCATCCAAGCCTTCATCCAGGAAATAGTCTTCGTGGAAGGCGTCCATCTTGTCCAAACCCAGAGACAGTTCCAGGGCTCTACCGGGAAAGATGGAAGGGTCGCTGCTATCTACTTTATTATTTTCACCGCTGTAGTAAATCCATGCCGACGGGGTTTCCAGGCCATCTTCACCAAAAAAAATTTGCACCTGGGCATCCGCAACGCTATCTGGCACAGGCAAGGCGAACAAGGTACGTAACTCGGTAATGAGATGCTTTGAAGCTCGTTCCAGACACCGCCTGTAACGCTGCTGAAACTGTGCCGGACTTAAGCCGAATGGGACCATACCTGTAACTCCTGGGGCTTTGAAACTGCAACTAATTGACTTGGGGCTGCGTCATCATCACGCTTGATGTTGACGCAGCCGCCACGAAGAATAATAGTTCCTCTCCCCAGTCAGCAAGCCACTCTTGCATTGGCAAGACTCTGAATGCCACTGCTCACTCCTGATCTCGGCTATAGCTCAAATCACTCAGGTACCTGGCGACGAATCGGAGACCTGGGGTCACGTCCTGCCAGATGGACTATCCCTACAAACAAATAACAGACGTGCAAAAGCGGCGCTACCTGTTAGCGCCGCTTTTTTACAACCCAAAGCAGACGCGCTTAGAAGCGGGCTTGCACATTCACCATAAAGTTACGTGGCTCGCCATAAATCAGGCCGTTATAGAAACCGAACTCTCGATAGTATTCCTTATCGAACAGATTATTGACGCGTGCCGTCACGCTCAGATTCTTGTTCACGTCATAACGCGCCATCACGTGGGCCAGCATGTAGCCGGACTGACGAATCGGGCTGTTATCA
The DNA here is from genome assembly GCF_005311025.1 of Alcaligenes faecalis. Taxonomy (GTDB): domain Bacteria; phylum Pseudomonadota; class Gammaproteobacteria; order Burkholderiales; family Burkholderiaceae_B; genus Alcaligenes; species Alcaligenes phenolicus. The sequence goes on from NZ_CP031747.1 coordinate 3,409,546, forward strand.
AAGCCGCCGCCCGTCAAGGGACGACCGGGCATAGGCGTGGATGTCGTGGAGCTGTCATAGCTGATACTGGTCCCCAACGTCAGCTTGTCGGCCAGCACGTTCGGACGATACGTGGTGCTAACACGGAAGCTGTGACGCGGGTCCTGACGTGGACTGCTATTGGGACTGGAATCCACCACATTCATATAGGTGTAGCCAGCATACACATTCCAGCGATTGGTCAGCGCCCCCGCCAGTTGCAAATCCACACCCGTGGATTTGATACCCGTAGCATTGGCCACATACGCCTGATCGCCGGTATCCAGCACGGTGCGATCATCATCGGCCTTGGCGACGTTGGTCTGCTTGGCATGGAACACCGCCACGGTGCTGGACAAGCGATCATCCAGCCAGGAGCTCTTGATACCCGCCTCGTAGCTGGCCCCCGTAATTGGCTTGATGATATTGCCTGCCACATCGCGCTGGCTTTGCGGTTTGAACACGTCGGTATAGCTGGTGTAGAGCGTGTGATTCGGCGTGACATCAAAGGTCAGGCCTACATAGGGTGTCCATACCTTCTTGTCCAGCTCGGAGCGACGTGCGCTTTTGACATTGTCCTTGTCGTAATCGTAGGCATAGGTTTTGTAGTAGCTGTAGCGCGAACCCAGAATGACTTTCAGATTGTCAGCCAGCTCCAGACGGGTGGCGATGTACGGGCCGTAATTGGTCGTCCGTGTCACACCACGCGCATCGGTACGGAAGGTTTGCGGCGCACCGTACTCATTACCATTCCAGGTCTGCCAGTTGGCCGGCAGATCCAGACGGTACTGACATCCACGAGCAGGCACATGACCATCAATATGGCAGTTCCCCAAGGCCCCACTGAACTGATAGGAAGTCTCCTCTGAGCGCTGGCCGTTAAAACCCAGAATCAACTCATGCTCGCGACCCAATAGTTTGAATGGCCCGGTGACATTCAAGGAAAAGGCATGCTGCGTGCCCTCGCTCTCCGAATGCAGGCTGTTCAAATACGCCAGGCCCGTTTCTCTATCAAACAGGCCCCATTTGGAACCGGCGCTATTGGCTTTCAACACCCCAAAGCTGTTGATGCTTTCCAGGTCGCTATAGCTGTAGTTGGCGTCGGCATGCCAGCCACCGCCCAGGTTCTGCTCCAGGTTTGCAAACCAGGTGTGATTCTTGCGCTGGGTATAGCTCCAGTCCGCAACCGGGTGATAGCTGCGATCAAAATCCGTACGAGTGCCGTCCGAGAACCAGATAGGCACGTTCGTGCCCCAGGATGTGCCCTTGTGCTTTTTATAGGTGTACTCGTAACCCGCCGTCACGCTGGTGTCGGGCGAGAAGTCGTAAGTCATGGTAGCCAGCAGGCCAAAGCTCCTGGGGTTCTCATTGTCGCGGAAGGTATGGCTGTCATCCCCGCTAAGCACCAGACGCGCCCGCAAATCCCCATCTTTGCTCAGGGGAGTATTGATATCCCCCATCAGGCGTCGCTTGCGCCAGCTGCCCAGCTCGACATTGCCCTGCAGGCCAAATTCCCGGTATGCCTTTTTACGGGACAGGGAAATACTGGCCGACGGATCACCCGTACCGCCCAGCAAGCCGTTGGCCCCGCGCAAGACGCTGACGTCTTCGTACAGGTCCATATTCACCGCCCCGCCTATGCCGGAAAAACCGGACTCGCCATTGAACTCCAGGCCATCAATCTTGTAGTTATTGATGTTGAAGCCACGCGCCCGGTAGGTTGTACGCGAACCAATATCCACCTCATTGACACTGATACCCGACACCGAGGTCAAGGCATCGTCCAGCGACTGAATGTTTTGATCCTCCATTTGCTGGCGTGTAATGTTGGTGATGGCCTGCGGCGTATCTTTTTCTTCCATGCGCAGCCCGGTCGAGCTTTTGCTGTAAATCTTTTGGTAGCTGTCTTCGGGCTCTGCCTGCTCGTGCCCCTTGACCGTAATGGGCTTGAGCATGGCGGGCGCATCTTGTGCCCAGGCTGCCTGCCCACTCAGGGCAAGAAGAATCAAGGCCGCAAGAGGCTTGAGTGGTGGACGGGATGAAGGGAACGGCAAAACATGACTCCTGTTTAATAATGAGAACAATTCTTGTTCGCCGTAAGATTAGCGTGTATGGTTTCAGGCGATGTTTCGCCTTATGTTCCCGCCCAATCGCAATGTAATGGTATGTAATGACAGGTTTTTCCAGCCCCCAACGCCGTGTATTAATCATTGAAGATGATGTAGAACTTGCCGAGCTGACCGCCCAGGAATTGAGCTTTGGCGGATTCACCACGTACATCGCCGAAAGCGGTGCTCAAGCGTTTGAACTGCTCAAGCGCCACCCGATTTCTCTGGTCTTGCTGGACCTGATGCTGCCCGGCGAGGATGGCCTGGAACTGTGCAAACAATTGCGCGGCATCGACGATCTTCCAGCCATCATCATGGTGACAGCCCGTAATGAACTGGCCGACAAGGTGGCGGGTCTGGAGCTGGGCGCGGATGATTACGTGGTCAAACCCTTTGAATCCCGAGAACTATTGGCACGCTGCAAGGCGGTGATTCGGCGCCATGCAGCTCCACAGGCCCAGGCAGAAACCGCCATCGCGGATGCTCCGCCCTCGCGCTATCACTTTCTGGGCTGGCAGCTGGACCTGAATGCACGCCAGTTGTATTCGCCCCAAGGCGTCACCATCTCCCTGCCCAATTCAGACTTCCATGTGCTGCTGTCCTTGCTGGAAGCCCCCAATAAAGTACTGTCACGCGCCCTGCTGCTGCGCCGCGCCTTTGGCCGCAATCTGAACTACGAAGACAGGGCTATTGATGTGTGCATCAGCCGTATCCGCCATTACATAGAAAAGGATCGTTCCAAGCCGGAGATCGTGCGCACCGTCCGCAACGAGGGCTATATCCTGTACATAGACCCGCAATCCCTGCACGCTGAATAAAGCATGGCTGTTTCACCCTCAAGCAGGTGGCCGGAGAAACTGCGCCGCAGCTTCTGTTTTTTCTACCCCGAACGATTACGCAGCAAGATCACTCTGGTCGTAGTCGTGGGGCTGCTGGTGGCCCAGATTCTGACCGGCACCATGTGGTCGCAAATGCGCCGGCAGGTCTTGATAGAAACCCCGGCCCGTATTGCTGCCGTGCGTTTTTCAGACTGGTATCTATATGCCGAGTCCCAGCTAGCCCATGGCGCGGACATTGACCCCAGCCTTCTGTCAGGCGTATCCGCCACACCCGTCAGCGCAGATCTGCCACTGGATTACCAGTCCAATATGGGGGAGGACTTTGGGCTGTTCTTTGAAAAAGTCATTCAAGAGCGCACCGGAGCCTGCAAGAATTTTCATCTGCTGTCGGTGAACAAGGCCAGACCTACAGACAAGGAGGCGGGCATTCCTTTGCTGGACACCTTTTCGCGCGAACTGAATCTGGTGGATGTGTCTTTCTCCGCCGTATTCAAGCTGTCCAATGGCCAGCACTGGCGACTGCATGTGGTGGAAAACCAGGGCTGGAGTTCCATCGGCAATCTGAAATTCACCTACGACTATTTCCTGCGCATCTATTTCTTCCGCCTGATTCTGGTGGTCATCGCCCTGACCCTGTGCCTGAACTTCATTTTTCGGCCACTGAAAAAGCTGGAAAAAAGCGTGCTGGAAATGGATGTGAACCGTAATCAGGAAAAGATACAGCTGGGCGGCTCCAAAGAGTTCAAGCGGCTGGGCGTGGCCTTTAACAATATGGTGGAGCGCGTACAAAAACATATTGAAGAGCGCGCCTATTTCTTCTCGGCCGTATCCCATGATTTGCGCACACCCATCACACGCCTGAAGCTGCGCGTACAGAAAGTGCAGGACGAGGCCTTGCGCCTGAGCCTGAAGCGGGATGTGGAACAGCTCAATGAACTGGTCAACTCCACGCTGGAACTGATGAGCTTTCAGACCTCTGACGAAGCCTTTGCCGAAGTCGATCTTGCCGCCCTGCTGACGGCAGTCAGCGTGAATCGTCAGGACCTGGGAGAAAGCATCGCGCTGGCAGAATTGGAACCGGCCATTCTGAACATACAGATTCAGCGCTTTCGCCGTTGCCTTGAAAACCTGATCTCCAATGGCTTGCGCTACGGGCAGCACGTATACATCTCCGCACATAAAGCAGCGACGGAATACATCATTACCGTGGCCGACGATGGCCCCGGCATTCCTTTGGACGAGCAAGCCAAGGTCCTGCGCCCTTACTACCGCCTGGAGACCTCCCGCAATCGCTCCACCGGGGGCTATGGTTTGGGCTTGAGTATTTGCGATGAAGCCCTGCGCGCCCATGGTGGACGGCTGGAGTTTGGACACCAGGAACAGCGTTTTTGTGTACGCATCCATTTGCCCTTGCAGCCAGCAGGATAAAGACATTACAAAGTGCCGGGTTAAATCTGTGCCACAAGGGGCTCCGGCCCCTCTCCAAGCCTGATTTTTAGTGCTTTCCCAAACTATTTTGCATTTATTTCTAGAAAAATGCTTTTTAGGCTTGTCATTCAGATAAATAGTCTGCTATAGTTTCACTTCTTTAGCGGCTGTAGCTCAGTTGGATAGAGTACTTGGCTACGAACCAAGGGGTCGTGAGTTCGAATCTTGCCAGCCGCGCCATATTCAAGTTGGTTTCTTCACGGAAATCAGCGACCAGAGTTAGAACTCGTGGGGTCAAACCCAATGGATGAGACTCTGAAAAGATCAGCCCTGATGACATCGTCATCAGGGCTTTTTCTTTGCCTGCTGCTTTTACCCTGCATACCGCCGCTTACCTGCAAACAGATCAAAACTCCACGACTGCAGTCCGGGCACAATGTCTGTTGCACTTTCCTGCCCCTGCGGCCTCAACCGTAAAGGGACAAGCGGTGTAAAGTAGCGACTTCCGCCCAGACAGAGCCTGCCTGCTCTTGTTAGACCACAGCGTCTGCGCGGACCTCTTCTTAATCGACAGGATTGACCATGTTTGAGCGCACAAAACTTCTTTTGCCTTTAGCGGCCCTCCTTCTGGCCAGCGCCAATAGCTACGCCCAGGATAGCGGCCCTGCCATTCAGCTGGCGCAAATGGGCGGAGCCATGCACGCTGCCGCCGAAGTTTGCGGTGACTACAGCCAGACCCAGCTTGATGAGATGAAAAAACAGCAGAAGTCTTCCATTCAAAGCATGGGCCTGAACGACGAGGACTTTGATAAAGCCTTTGAGCAAGGCCTGGACCGTGGCCGTCAGGATCTGCAAAAAGCCACTGCCGAGCAGCGCAAGCAGATGTGCGAGCAATTGCGCTCCGGCCCCAAGTTCTAAATTCGCTCTACTCAACAAGAAAGCGCTCTGGCCCGCAAGGAACCAGAGCGCTTTTTACTGCCAGCGCGAAGACGGACTCGTCTTACAGCGCTTTGACCATATCTTCGATGGTCTTTTTGGCATCGCCAAACACCATCATGGTCTTGTCCATATAGAACAGCTCGTTATCCAGACCAGCATAACCAGCAGCCATGGAGCGCTTGTTCACGATCACGGTTCGGGCTTTGTAGGCTTCCAGAATCGGCATGCCCGCAATCGGCGAAGCCGGATCGTTCTTGGCGGCCGGGTTGACCACGTCGTTGGCCCCCAACACCAGCACCACATCGGTCTGAGCAAACTCGCTATTGATGTCGTCCATTTCAAAGACCTGCTCGTAAGGCATTTCGGCCTCGGCCAGCAAGACGTTCATATGGCCAGGCATACGACCGGCGACCGGGTGAATGGCGTAGCGCACATTCACACCCTGGCTGGTCAGCTTGTCCGACAGCTCTTTCAAGGCGTGTTGAGCACGGGCCACGGCCAAACCATAACCAGGCACAATCACCACGGACTCGGCATTGCTCATCATGAACGCGGCATCTTCAGCACTGCCGGATTTCACCGAACGATTGCCCTGATCTGCACCACCCGCAGCCGCTTCCGGATTGGCACCAAAACCGCCCAGAATCACGTTGAAGAAGGCGCGGTTCATGGCCTTGCACATGATGTAAGACAGAATCGCACCGGAGGAACCCACCAGCGAACCGGCAATGATCAGCATGGAGTTGTTCAGGGAAAAACCAATCCCTGCTGCCGCCCAACCCGAATAGCTGTTCAGCATGGACACCACCACGGGCATGTCTGCCCCGCCAATCGGGATGATCAGCATCACGCCCAGCAGGAAGGACAAGGCCAGCAGCACGCCAAAGGCCCACCATGCTTGCGTCATCACAAAAACCACGCCGCAAGCCAGGGCCAACAGCCCCAGCAGCAGGTTCAGCATGTGCTGACCTTTGAAGGTAACGGGTGCGCCCTGGAACAGTCGGAACTTGTACTTGCCCGACAGCTTGCCAAACGCAATGACCGAACCGGAGAAGGTAATGGCACCGACCAGCGCGCCCAAAGCCAGCTCCACACGGTTACCCATGGGCAGAGCCACCTCGGCCGAACCAATCCCGAAGGCCACCGGCTCCAGCACCACGGCAATCGCAATGGCTACCGCAGCCAGACCAATCATGCTGTGCATGAAGGCCACCAGTTCCGGCATCTTGGTCATCTCGACACGGCGTGCCATGACGGTGCCCAGCACGCCACCAATCACCAGACCAATCAGAACCCGCAGCAGGCCAGAGAGCTCTTTGCCTTCAGGAGCGAGGCTATAAATCAGCACGGCTGTGGTCGCAATGGCCAAGGCCATCCCCACCATGCCGAACAGATTGCCACGACGCGAACTGGCTGGATGCGACAAGCCTTTCAGGGCCTGAATGAAACACACCGAGGCCAGCAAATAGCACAAGGTAACGGTATTCATGGAAATCATGACTGCCCTTCCTTGGGCGTATTTTTAGCGCCCTTCTTTTTGAACATTTCCAACATGCGGCGGGTTACCAGGAAACCACCAAACACGTTTACCGAAGCCAGCGCGGTGGCAATAATGCCCATCGCCTGCGCCCAAGGGCTTTCGGTCAGGGCCGCTGCCAGCATCCCACCCACAATAATGATGGCCGAAATCGCGTTGGTCACCGCCATCAAGGGCGTGTGCAAAGCGGGCGTTACTGTCCAGACCACGTGGTAACCCACGTAAATGGCCAGCACAAAGATGATCAGGTTAATGACCAGGGGAGAAATAATATCCATGGCGTCAGGCTCCCTGCTGTGGAAAGAGTCGTTTGCCACCCTGTACAACACGGCTGGCATTCACAATGTCGTCGTCCGCAGGGATATGCAGCTCGTCAGACTGATCCTTGAGCATCAAGCCCAGGAACTGTTGAATATTGCGTGCATACAAGGCAGACGCATCCGCAGCCACACGGGCCGGGAAGTTGGTCTCGCCCACCAGGGTCACGCCATATTTCTCCACAATCTGGTCGGCTTCGGTCAAGGCGCAGTTGCCGCCACGGGCCGCAGCCAGATCAACAATGACCGAACCTGCCCGCATGGACTGCACCACTTCCTCGGCAATCAGACGCGGGGCGGGCCGCCCCGGAATCAAGGCCGTAGTAATGATGACGTCGGCCTGGGCGCAACGCGCCGCCACCACCGCCGCCTGCCGTTGCAACCAGGAAGCGGGCATGGGACGGGCATAACCGCCTACCCCTTGTGCCGCTTCGCGCTCTTCGTCGGTCTCGTAGGGCACATCAATAAACTTGCCGCCCAGGGACTCGATCTGCTCACGCGCGGCAGGACGCACATCAGAGGCTTCTACCACCGCCCCCAGACGACGTGCCGTGGCAATCGCCTGCAAACCGGCCACACCCGCGCCCAGCACCACGACACGGGCCGCTTTGACGGTACCCGCCGCGGTCATCATCATGGGAAAGAATCGGGGATATAAGGTGGCTGCTTTCAGCACAGCGGCATAACCCGCGATATTGGCCTGCGAGGACAGAACGTCCATGCTTTGCGCCCGCGTGGTACGCGGGATCAGCTCCAGGGCGAACGCCTGGCAGCCCGAAGAAGCCAGCTTGTCCAGACCCTGACTCTCGTAAGGGTCCAGCATACCGACGACCACATGCTCGGCACGCAAACGCGCCGAATCCACATCAGCCGGGCCCACTACCAGCAGCACGGTGGCTTGATAGGGATCTCCTATCGTTGCCCCTGCTGCCTCGTAATCGGCATCCGAGCTGGCAATCCCCTGTCCGGCACCCGCCTCGATAATCACATCATGGCCCGCCTTGCGGTAAGCCTTGATGGTATCGGGCGTGGCCGCTACCCTCTTTTCCCCGGTCCCCCGGGGGCTTAGTACACCCAGTCGCATCTTCAATCTCCAGTTAATTAACTAACTTCTACGATCTCTGACGACGTGCAGTACCCGGATGGGTGAGTCTGTCACCACGTGGACACGACCCAACAACCTCTCCGGCCCGGTGTGTGTTTGCCCTCAACACCGGAACACCATCTATAAATTCGGATGTGCAAAAAACAGGCCTGGTGAAGACCGGCCTGAACAGGATAGAAACCTACCCTTTAGTGTCCCTCTCCCACTCCTGCCCCTTGCAGGAAACTGTCATTCTTTTTGAACTCACTATAAGGGCCTTTATTTGACACAAGAAACCCCGACCCGCACTAGACCGCTTTAGACGAAAAAGCAAGACACATTACTACCACCTGATTATCGCAATATGATGCCTGTCCGACGGGATTTTTTTTGCTTGCCCACTGGGTAACACTGAGTAGATCAGCCTTTGCTACGGACTTAGACGCCTGATAATTAAAACTACAAGCATTGGCCTGCTGCTAAGATAGCAACTTCCTATAAAACTTGTCACTAACTTGTAATTAATGTTCGTGTTCACGCCCCGGTGATGTTTGCGTCGCTACTGGCCGCTGAACCACTTCTTTTTAAAGCCTAGGCAACCGCCCCCTTGATGCGCGGTTTACCTGCACTACTCAGTCCCAGGCTGATCTATCCCCATGGCAGACATCCACATCGATCACGTAGTGAAACGCTACGGCAACAATACCATCATCAATGAACTGAGCCTGCAAATCCGGCATGGCGAGTTCTTCACTTTATTAGGGCCCAGCGGCTGCGGCAAAACAACCTTGCTGCGCATGATTGCCGGTTTCATCATCCCCGATGAAGGCCGCCTGTTTCTGGACAAGGAAGACATTACCTACCTGCCCGCGCACAAGCGCGAGACCGGCATGGTGTTCCAGGACTATGCATTGTTCCCCGATAAAACCGTGTTTGACAATGTGGCTTACGGCTTGCGGGTACGCAAAGTCAGCAGCAGCGAGATCAAGAAAAAAGTCGCCTACATTCTGGAGCGTGTGGAACTGGGTGGCATGGGCGAGCGTTACCCGGCTGAGCTGTCCGGAGGCCAACGCCAGCGTGTAGCCCTGGCCCGCGCCCTGGTAATCGAACCCCGTGTTCTGCTGATGGATGAACCTTTGTCCAACCTGGATGCCAAGCTGCGTATTCAAATGCGCCAGGTCATCCGCGAATTGCAGCAGGAATCCAATATCACGGCTATTTTCGTGACGCATGATCAGGAAGAAGCCCTGTCCATGTCGGACCGTATTGCCTTGCTGCGTCAGGGCCGTATCGACCAGCTCGATACCCCCGAAGCCATGTACTCCACACCACGCACTGCCTATGCTGCCGACTTTATTGGTGCGGCCAACCTGATCGACACCCTGGGCGTGCATGTGGAAGCTGATCACACCACCGTCAGCATTGCCGGTGGACACATCATGGTGAACAACCCGCCGCCTGCCGGCCAGGTACTGCTGGCAGTGCGCCCTGAAAACATCACTTTGCATACCGAAGCCCAGGCTAGCAGCATTCCGGCCCAGGTTGTGGCTCGCCAATATCTGGGAACCAAAACGGCCTACAGCCTGAAACTGAGCGATGGTAAGCAAATTATTGCCGACGTTGCCGCTGCCCAGGACCCGCATCTGTCTGCAGGTGCTTCGGTGAACCTGAGCTTTAGCCCTGAATGTCGACTGGTCGAGGCGTAAGACCCATGGCTATTGCTGCAAGACCCCTGGCCCTTCGTTCTCCCTGGTTCCTGCCCGCCCTGGTCTGTCTGGTGGTGCTGGTGTTCTGGGTTGTATGGCCACTCGCCTCCCTGTTCTATCAAAGCGTGATCGACCCGGCAACGGGCATGCCCAGCCTGCACGGCTTTGAAACCTTCTTTAGCGACCCTCGCTATGTTGAGGCCTTCTTCAACACCATCAAGCTGGGGCTGATCTCCACGATAGGGACGCTGCTGCTGGGTGCGCCGCTGGCCTATGTGGTGGCTCGCTACGACTTCCCCGGCAAGGCCATTGTGGCCATCCTGCCCCTGACCACCATTGTGCTGCCGGACATCATCGTCTCGCAGGCCTGGCTGATGCTGCTGGGCAATAACGGAGTGGTGCGTCTGGCCCTGGAAAGCATTGGTATTGACCTGCCCAGTTTCTACGGCTGGTTTGGCATGTCCTATGTGCTGATCCTGAACGATTACACCTATGTGTATATCGGCATGCTGGCTGCGCTCAAGGCCATTGACGGCACGCTGGAAGAAGCCGCCGTGAACCTGGGTGCCAGCAATTTCAAGCGCGCGCTCAGCGTCACCTTCCCGGTGCTGATGCCTGCCCTGCTGGTCAATGCCATGATTGTGTTCACGCTGGCCGTGGACAACTTCTCCATCCCCATGATTCTGGGCGGTCAGGTCGATGTGCTGTCCTCGCTGACCTACACCACCTTTCTGTCCGAGATGAGCGGTAACCCCACCATGCAAGGTGTGCTGGCCGTGGTGTCCGTGATTCTGGTCGGTGCGGTGCTATTCATTCAGAAACGAGTACTGGAGCGCAAGACCTTCCAGATGCAGCAAGGCCGCGCCCCACGTCCGGTTCGTGCTCAAGGGCTGGCCGGCATCTTGCTGACCGTTGGTGCGGTGCTGTTTGTGACCTTCTCGCTGATTCCGGCCTTTATCGTGCTGATTGGTGCCTTCACCAAAGCCAGCGGCCCGGTCATGCAATACGGCACCTTCACGCTGGACAATATGGAGCGTGCCCTGCGCTACGCTCCCGAGCCCATCTTGAACTCGTTGATGCTGGCCAGTGTCGCCACTATTGCAGGCACCTGCTTTGCCACGATCTGCAGTTACCTGATCGTGAAAAAGCGCCTGTTCGTGGTCACCGCGCTGGACTATATGGTGATGCTGCCTTTGGCCATTTCCGGCACCGTGCTGGGTATTGCCCTGATCCAGACCTACAACAGCGGCATGCTGGTACTGACTGGCACTTGGGTGATCATGGCCGGCGCGTACTTTGTGCGTAAAGTACCCTTCTCCATTCGCTCGGCCTCGGCCTCGCTCTACAACATTCCCGACTCTATCGAAGAGGCCTCCATCAATCTGGGTGTCAGCCCCTTCCAGAGTTTCTTCAAAGTGGTTCTGCCCTTGATGAAGCCTGCCATTCTGGGCGCGGCCATCCTGATGTGGGTCACTTCACTGGCTGAAATTTCCGCCACTATCGTGCTGTATTACGGTGGTATGGAGACCATGCCCATCCAGATGTTCCGTCAGATCGACGCCGGCTTCCTGGCCCGCGCTTCGGCCTATGGGGTTATCTTGATGGTCGTGATTCTGGTGCCGATTTATCTGGCTATCCGTTTTCTCAAGCTGGATCTGTTTTCCAGCCGCTAATCTAAAAAGGCTCACTATGCTGACTACACGTTTTCTGAAAACTGGTCTGGCACTCTCCCTCAGTGTCGGCGCCCTGTCCCTGTCCGGTGCCGCCATGGCCGCCAATGCCGTGATGTACACGCCCAACAATGTGCAAACCATTGATACGGCGCTGGAAATTGCTCGCAAGACCGCGTCTGACCTGTCCATTCAACAAGTGACCTCTGGCGCTGGTGCCTTGATGAAGCGTATCGAAGCCGAAGCACAGAACCCGCTGGGTGACGTGGTATGGGGCGCTGCCTACGGCACCATGGCGGCTTTCCAGCAGAACTTTGAAGCCTACGAATCGCCCGAGAACAAGGCCATTCCTGAAGCCTTTCATGGCAAGGACAGCCTGTGGACCAGCTCCAACGCCCACGTCATGGTCATCATGGCCAACGAGCGTCAACTGAAAGGCCAGGCCGCTCCCAAAACCTGGTCCGATCTGTTCGATCCTCAGTGGAAAGGCAAGGTCATTATTGGTGACCCAGCATCGTCGGGCAGTGCCTACGACCAGGTTTACGGCATCTACCAACTGTACGGTGCTGAAGGCCTGCAAAAGCTGGCAGCCAACGTGATCGTGTCCAAGAGCTCGGGCCAGGTCTACAAAAGCGTGGCTAACGGCGAGTACCCCTTGGGCGTGACCATGGAATACGCGGCCTACGCCTACGTGGCCGGTGGTCAGAAAGGCATTGAGCTGATCTACCCTGAAGACGGTACCTTCATTGCTCCTGAAGGCGTGGCCGTGATCAAGAACCCCAAGAACGGCCAGGAAGCGGCTCGCAAACTGGTCGACGTTCTGCTGTCCAAAGAAGTACAGGAAGCTGAACTGGTGGAGAACTTCCGCCGTCCTACTCGCAGCGACATCAATGTGGCCGAGCTGACCAAGTTGCCTAACCTGGATCAGATCAAAGTGGCCAACATCGATCCTTTGAAGGCTGCTGCCGAGTACGAAACGGTCATCGAAGCCTGGAAACAGGCTTTGGCTGCAGCTGGCAAATAAGCCGGAGAAATTCAGAGCGCAACAGCAATGCGTGGTGGGCCTGCCCCACCCGCCTGCTGGTTCGCACTGAATGGACAAACCCCTTGATGCTGGATTCTCATCCGGCTCTCAAGGGGTTTTTTATTGCCTGAAATACGTGAGTAAAAACGGCTGCTGGGTGACATATTCCAAGCACTTTCAGACCGGCTCCGAAACTGCATTGCGCTTGGCAAGCAACAAGCCTGGAGAAAGACAGAGCTGCCTTATTTATCCACTGGATAAATCTGATCTTCACGCAGGCGTGGGCGATCGGCTTCCACTTCGGTCAAAGGCTCCACACGATGCATGGTTGCCAGTGAACGCTGGGCCAGACGCTGGTACATACGTGTGCCGAAAAACTTGCCATCAATGGCTTTCTGATCCAGTTCTTTGACCACCGTCGCGGGAGAACCGGCCACCAGACTGCGGGGCGGCACTTGCATCCCTTTCTTCACAAAGGCCATGGCGCCAATAATGCTGTCTGCACCAATATCCGCCGCGTCCATGACGACCGCATTCATGCCCACCAGCACGTTGCGGCCAATGACGCAGCCGTGCAGCACGGCACCGTGCCCGACGTGGCCATCTTCATGCACCACCGTGTCCTGATAAGGCGTGCCATGAATAACACAAGTGTCCTGAATATTGGAACCGGCCTTCATGATGATGCGCCCGAAGTCCCCGCGCAAACTGGCCAAAGGACCGATATACACGCCCTCGCCAATAATGACGTCACCAATCAGTACAGCGGTAGGATGAACATAGGCCGTGGGGTGAACCACTGGCACCAGCCCATCAATAGAATAAACATTTTGCATACCTGCCTCGTACAAAAAGCCTGCACCCACAGCCGGCCCAAGGTCCGGCCAAAAATACGATCATAGCTGCTGCAGACCGATATAATGCGCCGTACTCTTTCTTTTTGCATCCTATGAGCATGTTGTATTACTGGCTGGCCTTTTCCCTGGGCATGGTGTTTTACGCCGCCTACTTGTCGCAGTCCTTTTTGCTGTCGCAAGGCATCATCTATATGAAGGAAAAAGATCAATCGCCGCCCCTGCTCTGGCTGTTCACCCGCCTGATCGGCTTTATCCTGCGTGCCATTCCCGGCCTGCTGATGCGCCCTATCCCCCTGATTTTGTGGGTCGTGGGCCTGGGGCTGACGGTGCAATACAGTTTCGCGCTTTAAGCCAGACGGGCCGCACTTTTCTCGTTCACTGCACGGACATCCGGGTCAGGATTGGGGGCTTCCTGCCCCCACGTCTGCGACTCCCAGTCAAGCCTTCTGCGCCTGTCAGTCAATTCAGCACTGCCCTCCCCTCCTAAACTGACACAAAACAGGATGGCCGGGCTCTGTAAGCAGCACGGCCTGGCGATCAAGATCGCGGATACCGCGACAAGGAGGATGTATGCAGACAAGGAAAATCGTCCGGGCAGCCGCCGTACAGGCCGCCTCTCCCAACTACGACCTGGCAGCAGGTGTTGATAAAACCATTGAACTGGCTCGACAAGCGCGTGATGAAGGCTGCGACCTGATCGTATTTGGTGAAACCTGGTTGCCAGGCTATCCCTTCCACGTCTGGCTAGGTGCGCCGGCCTGGTCACTGAAATACAGTGCTCGTTACTATGCCAACTCACTCTCGCTAGACAGTGCAGAGTTTCAGCGCATTGCCCAGGCTGCGCGAACCTTGGGCATTTTCATCGCATTGGGCTATAGCGAACGCAGCGGTGGCAGCCTGTATCTGGGCCAATGCCTGATCGACGACAAAGGCGAGATGCTATGGTCACGTCGCAAACTCAAACCCACGCATGTAGAGCGCACCGTATTTGGTGAGGGTTATGCCCGCGATCTGATTGTGTCCGACACAGAACTGGGACGCGTCGGCGCTCTATGCTGCTGGGAGCATTTGTCGCCCTTGAGCAAGTACGCGCTGTACTCCCAGCATGAAGCCATTCACATTGCTGCCTGGCCGTCGTTTTCGCTATACAGCGAACAGGCCCACGCCCTCAGTGCCAAGGTGAACATGGCCGCCTCGCAAATCTATTCGGTGGAAGGCCAGTGCTTTACCATCGCGGCCAGCAGTGTGGTTACTCAAGAGACGCTAGACATGCTGGAAGTGGGTGAGCACAACGCCTCTTTGCTGAAAGTGGGCGGTGGCAGCTCCATGATTTTTGCACCGGACGGACGTACTCTGGCTCCCTACCTGCCTCACGATGCCGAGGGCTTGATCATTGCCGATCTGGATATGGAGGAGATTGCCTTCGCCAAGGCGATCAATGACCCCGTGGGCCACTATTCGAAACCTGAAGCCACCCGTCTGGTGCTGGACTTGGGGCACCGAGAACCCATGACTCGGGTGCACTCCAAAAGCGTGACCAAGGCAGAGGCTTCCGAGCCAGGTGTGCAAAGTACGGCTACCTCAGTCGCTATCAGCCATCCACAGGACTCGGACACACTGCTCGTGCAAGAGCCGTCCTGATCCCAAGAGATGACAAGGCCCGGACAGCTTGCCCGGGCCGTGATTCCTTCTGCTCCCCGGTCCTGCATCCGCGTCGTCCTGGTCGGAAATTATCGCCCCCCGTCACTCTTTCTGGTCTGGCTCAAACCAAAGATCTTGCCTGATACTTAGTCAGTCCAGTTGATCGCAGTCCCTGCCGTCAGCCTTTAGACCCACGACGGAGAGATCATCAATGGAGCAATGGTCCACCACGGCAATTCCCGCTACCCGGCGCGCCCCCTATTGGATGGAGGCCGTCAACAAAGCTTATGTGCAGCTGGAATGCGCCGTCCCCTCCCGTTCCGCTACCCCTTTCTTCGGGGCCATTACGCGACATGAACTGGCAGAGGTCAGCCTATCTCGTATCTCCTCGACCACCCAGACCGTGCTGCGCACGCCACTGCAAATTTCCAGAGCGTCCGAGGATATTTTTCTGCTCAGTATTCAAGTGGCAGGAGCGGGACAACTAGTTCAGGATGAAAAGATCGCTAAGCTGAAACCCGGCGATCTGGCCCTGTACGACTCCACCCGCCCCTATCAACTCCTGTTTGACCAGGACTTTGAGCAGTATGTCCTGTCTTTGCCCGGCTCCATCCTGCGCAAGCGTTTGCGCAATGCCGAAGATATGACAGCCTGCAAAATAACCAGCGCCCAATCCGGCACGGCACGCCTGCTCGCCTATATGGTGAGCGAACTGATGGCCTGCCCGCCAACCGGCGGACCTATTGTGGATCTATCACTTGCCGACAGCCTGGTCGGTATTCTGGTGGCAGCGCTGGCCGAGAATCTGGGCAGCCCGTCCTTAAAGGACGATACGGGAACCGTGCGGCGCGACCGGATCAAAGCCTATGTATTGGAGAATCTGCGCGACCCCGAGCTGAATATAGGCAAGATTGCCAATCGCCTGGGCCTGACAGCCAGCACTGTGCATCGCGCCTGGGAAGGCGAGGCCGATTCACTGACAAACTGGATTTGGTCCATGCGCCTGCAAGGCGCTGAACAGGATTTGCGCCGTCTAGC
Source organism: Alcaligenes faecalis (assembly GCF_005311025.1). Lineage (GTDB taxonomy): Bacteria > Pseudomonadota > Gammaproteobacteria > Burkholderiales > Burkholderiaceae_B > Alcaligenes > Alcaligenes phenolicus. The sequence goes on from NZ_CP031747.1 coordinate 3,425,752, forward strand.
CCATCACCACAAGACCATCACTGAAATTGCGTATCACTGGGGCTTCAGCAGCTCTGCCCATTTCAGCCGGGCATTTCGGCAGCGCTTTGGTGTGCCGCCTAAAGAGGCCCGCGAAAGTATGCGGGCCCAGGTCCAAACAAACACGATGCCTATCTGATCCGGCGATCCGGCGATCCGGCGATCAGGCAATCGCCTTGCCGTCATTCAGAGCCAGCAGACCCTTGATCAGACGGTACAGAATCCACACGCTGACAATCACGATGGTCACGAAACCGACCAGAATCGCCATCAACAAGAAAGACAGCGCCACACCAAGCAATCCCCACCAGAACGTACGGATTTGCCAATCAAAGTGCGATTCCAGATAGGTGCCGCGCACTTCATCGCGCTTGATGTAGTTGATGATGATGGCGACCAGGGCGGTGATGCCGCCAAACATGGACAAGATGTACAGCGCGTAATTGATCAGAGTCAGATTACGCAGACTGACCAACTGGTTTGTACCGTCGCCTTGTGGGACCGGGTTCCTTTCCTCATTCATCCGTAACTCCTTGGAAAAATAAACGGTAGCGTTACCTATCCCGTAACGCTACCGAAGAAAACCTGTTCAGGTCAGTGACTGCCTGGAGATTAACGCAGTCCAATAAATGGCATGGCGGAACCGGGAACCAGACTTTCTGGCAACTTACCGTCCCATTTTTCCACAGCATTCAAATTGACCAGATTGGTATTCTGAGCCAATGCCTGGGCCCTGGCTGAAATGGCCTTGGCTTCGGCGTCACCACGCAGGCGAATACCGTCAGCTTCAGCCATGTAGCGTTCGCGCTGAGCGCGGGCTTCTGCTTCAGCCTGAACCACTTTGATTTCAGCCTGAATGGAAGCAGTTTCTTTTTGCTGGCGGGTGGTTTCAATTTGAACCTGAGCCAACATGCGGTTTTCAATCGATTGCTCATAGGCTTTGGAGAACGACACTTCCTCAACCTGCACGCCCATCATTTGCAATGGAGCGGACTCCAGGGTCACGCGCATGGCTTCGTTGATGTCAGCACCCAGCTTCTCGCGATTCTGAATCGACTGAGCAGCAGTGTACTTACCGAACACGTTCTTGATCACATCCAAAGCCTTACGCTCGAGCAAGCGAGCTTCCAGGGCATCGAGTGAACCGTACTCGGAGTACAGCTGAGCCACATCAGTTTCAGGTACGCGATACGTTACCGAAGCCACCATGGAGGCGGACTGCTGGTCAAAACTGTACGCCTCAAGCTGCATGCGAACCGTGTGATCACGTACCGAAATGGTACGTACCGTGTCAAAGAACGGAACCTTGAAGTCCAGGCCAGGTTCGGCCACGCGAACCAGCTTACCGTTACGCAGCACCACGCCACGTTCACCCTGGTCTACCTGCAAGAACGAGCCCATGGAGGCCACGATCAGGATCAGGAAAATAACAACCGCCGCTCCCAGGAAACCCAGTCCCTTGGAGTAGTTGGCAGTGCCACCTTCTGGCTTTGTTTTAGCAGCCAATTTAGTAAATGGATTTTTATCAGTGCTCATCACGGCTTCCTTTATGTGGCTGACGCGTCTGGTCTTTTAATTGACGACGTTCCACCATCAGTTGCCGTATGCCTTTGGCAATCAGGTAGGCCAGCACAGCGGCCCCCAACAAAATCAAGATGATACGCATGACGCTTCAGTCTTCCCACTAGATTTCAGTCAGAGCGCAATTATCCCCGATTCCTTCTGTCACGCTCAGAAAAGAAGCGTCAAAATATGACAAATGGACAGTATTGCTGGTAACAAATCTTGAACAGGCGCCATTGCGACGCCCGTGAAAATGGAAAAAGCGGATTAGTTGCTTATTCGAGGGAAGCCAGGGCAGCGTCCAGTTCAGCCAGATGAGCCTGTACCGGCGGTACATCGCTACGGGTTGCAACCAGGCGCAGAATATGGTTTTTACTGATCTGGAAGGTACGCATCAACTGCTCCAGTTCAGCCGTGGAGTATTGGCGTGCGTTATCGCGCAAGGCCGCTTCCAGCGCATCCAGCTGCTCGTAAACCGAGTCCAGATCTTCGCGCTCCTGGATATAGAGACGGGTCAGCCAGATATGGCGTCCCACGCTATCCCATTGCTCCAGTCCGGCAAAGCCATACTTTTGCGTCAGACTGTTCAATTGACGGTAAATATCCGAACCGCGCTCGACCTGATCCACCTCCAGCATGGGTGGGAAACCGTCTGGCAGACCGCCATCCCAAACCGGCTCGCTACGCTCCACGGTTTGCAGCACCGGCAAGATTTCACCCAGGCTTTGCACATAACGAGTCACGACCTGGTCATCCAATGCCAGCTCAGTTGACGATGCCAAAAAAGGCAGGCCCATCAAGGCCATGCTACAGATACAGAGGACTCGTTTAATCATCGCTCGCCCTAAAAAACAAGACCACCCGTCTTGAACGACGTAAAACACATTGGTCGATTGTAAGCACGGGAATGACTGCTTTTCTTTGCCTGTGCCAAAAACGACACAGCCTTTTCAATCCTCAACAGTCTTGGACTGAAAAGCCTTGCGCTTTAACGATCCATGCTGTTTGAAACGCTGCTGCCAAGGACGCTCTACCGTTTCACTTCGCCTGGGTGGGCAAAATAAAAAAGTAACAATTATTTTTTGTTCTTGTGTTTGGAAAAGCGTGATGCCCGTCTTGTTGTCGCCATTGCTGCCTGAACCAGGACCGGGTTTGCACAAAGCCGAGCTTGAGCGTGGGTCCGAACAGTGGCGACACTATGCGTCAGACAATAAAAAAAGCCCTTGAAAACAAGGGCTTAATTTAATTCCAGCTGGCGGAGACGGAGGGATTCGAACCCTCGATACGGGTATAAGCCGTATGCTCCCTTAGCAGGGGAGTACCTTCAACCTCTCGGCCACGTCTCCAGCTCTAGGAAAGAAGTAACTATAGCATTTTTAAAAAACCAATGCAAATAGCTAAAGGGATTATTTTTCCTGATCCAGCTCGAACGTCTTGTGCAGAGCACGCACCGCCAATTCCATGTACTTGTCGGCAATAATCACCGAGGTCTTGATCTCGCTGGTGCTGATCATCTGGATGTTGATGCCCTCTTCGGACAAGGCGCGGAACATGGAGCTGGCAATACCAGCGTGGTTACGCATGCCGATACCAACGATGGACACTTTGCACACGGCTTCATCAAACACGATTTCGCCAGCGCCCACAGCCGGGCCGACCTGGTTCATCAGCAGTTCCTTGGTACGCAGCGCGTCGTTGCGGCTGACGGTAAAGGAAAAGTCTGTGGTGCCCTGAACCGACAGGTTCTGCAAAATCATGTCGACTTCGATGTTGGCCGCTGCGATGGGGCCCAGAATGGAATAGGCCACGCCGGGGGTGTCGGGAACGGCACGCAGGGTGAACTTGGCTTCATCACGGCTGAAGGCGATGCCAGAGACAACGGCAGCTTCCATTTTTTGGTCTTCCTCGAAAGTAATCAGCGTACCCGAAGACATTTCTTCTTCGAGCGAAATCATGGGGTCGGTCATGGAGGACAAGACGCGCACAGGCACCTTGTACTTGCCAGCAAATTCCACAGACCGGATTTGAAGAACTTTGGAGCCCAAAGAGGCCATTTCCAGCATTTCTTCAAAGGACAGCACTTTCATGCGACGTGCTTCGGGCACGACGCGCGGGTCGGTGGTGTAGACACCATCCACATCGGTAAAGATCAGGCATTCGCTGGCCTTCATGGCAGCGGCAACAGCCACCGCGGAAGTATCCGAGCCACCACGACCCAAGGTCGTGATATTGCCTTCTTCATCCACCCCCTGGAAGCCGGTCACAACGACCACACGGCCTGCGTCCAGATCCTGGCGAATGCGGGTGTCATCAATAGAACTAATGCGGGCACGAGTGTAGGCATTGTCGGTCTTGACGGGAACTTGCCAACCGGCGTAGCTGCGGGCGGGAACGCCCTGGGCAGCCAAGGCCATGGCCAACAAAGCGCTACTGGCTTGTTCGCCCGTAGCGGCCAGCATATCCAGCTCGCGCGGATCAGGCTGAATACTCAGTTCTTTGGCCAGGCCTAGCAAACGGTTGGTTTCACCGGACATGGCCGAAGGAACCACCACAACTTGGTGCCCGGCGGCATGCCATTTGGCAACCCGACGCGCCACATTCTGGATGCGCTCGATCGAGCCCATCGACGTGCCGCCATATTTATGTACGATCAGGGACATCTTTTACTCTGCATCAAAGGGCTAAGGTCTGGGATAGACACAAAACCCAACTATTCTAACGACTTTCTGTGCCCCAAGCGCAGGCTCTACCATATACACACGCAAAAAAACACATACTTTGTCGACTCAACACCATAGCCCACGCTCCTGCCACAGGCCACCCCAAACTACTTACTTGCATGATCGGCCACCCGGCCTGCTTGCTGGTCGCCTGGACCGGCAGATTCGATCTGCACCCGGCCTCGCACACAGCGCACCAGGTTCTGTCCATGCTTCCACATCAAATTTCTGTCGTGCCCCCGGGCATGCAGCCCGCGCAGTTGCTTGAGCAGTTCTGCCAGACGCGCTTGCGTAGGCAAGCCAGCGCCCTGCTCCTGCAACCAATAACGGAGCACCAGGCTTTGCCGCGCTGGCTCCAGACTACGCCAGGCCACCAAACTGAAACTGCGTCCTGTTTCATCAGGTTCCAGTGTCAGCCAGTCCTGGCTGGCCACACTATCCAATACTTCCTGTGTTTCGCGGCTTAGCTGGGCTTGACGCTGCAAACGGCTTTGCCAGCCCGGCCAGCGCGCGTCGAGCACAGGCGTGAGCAAATCGCGCACTGCGCCACGGGTGTAATCAGGATTGATATTGGTGGGATCTTGTACCGCATGCCAGCCTGTGGCTGCGGCAAACGCATCACTGGCTTGAAGAATAAGTGCCCTGGGCTGCTCCAGCCAGGGTCGCCAGTACTGCAATTGATCGCGCTGCATACGGGGTGCCATCGCCCCCAGACCGGTTATACCCGTGCCACGCAGCAAACGCATCAGAACCGTTTCGGCCTGATCATCTTGATGATGAGCCAGCAGTACATGCTGCAAGCCAACAAAATGCGCCAGTTCAGCCAGGCCTTGATAGCGGGCATCTCGCGCGGCGGATTCCATGCCATCTGCGCTTAGACGGCGGGACTGTACCTGGACCCGCAAACTGTGACAGGGTCGCTGCAAACGCGCAGCCAAGTCATGCACATGCGCTTGCCACTGATCGGCAATGGCTTGCAGGCCGTGATGAATATGGAAAAAATGAAGTGTGACTTTGCGGCGGCTGGCCCAAAGATGGGCATGTACCGCCAGCATTGCCGAGTCCGCACCACCACTTAAGGCGACAGCGACGCAATCGCCGCTTTTGAAACTTAGGTGATGGTTAAGCGCCTCCAGCAGCGGGGGTGAGGGGCTAAAGCCCCCCAGCTGACTGGAAGGCAATGGATCAGGCACGAACTTCCTGATAACGACCGTAGGCCAATAGACGTTCCATACGCTGCGCCAGCAGTTGTTCGGTGCTCAGGCCCGAGACCTGACGCAAGGCGTCGGCCAGGGCACGGCCCAATTGACGCGCCATCATGGTGGGGTCGCGATGTGCGCCACCAATGGGCTCGTTGATCACACGATCAACCAGGCCCAGTTCTTTCAGACGGGGAGCGGTAATGGCCAGGGCTTCAGCCGCCACAGGAGCCTTGTCTGCGCTGCGCCACAGAATCGAGGCGCAACCTTCGGGCGAGATCACGGCGTAGGTGGAGTATTGCAGCATGGAGACCACGTCACCCACGGCAATCGCCAACGCACCACCCGAACCGCCTTCACCAATAATGGTGGAGATGATAGGTACACGCAGTTTGGCCATGGCAAACAGGTTATGACCGATTGCCTCGGACTGACCACGCTCTTCAGCGCCAATACCAGGGTAGGCGCCGGGAGTATCAATGAAGGTAAAGACAGGGATACCAAATTTTTCCGCCAACCTCATCAAGCGCAGGGCTTTACGGTAGCCTTCGGGGCGCGGCATGCCGAAGTTGCGACGGGCGCGCTCTTTGGTATCACGACCTTTCTGGTGACCAATCACCATGCAAGGCGTACCGTTGAAACGGGCCAGACCACCCACAATTGCCAGGTCGTCCGCATACATGCGATCGCCATGCAGTTCGTGAAAGTCCGAGAAGATCTGGTTTACATAGTCCAGGGTGTATGGACGTTGTGGATGGCGAGCAACCAGGGCCGTTTGCCAAGGCGTGAGCTTGGCGTAAATGTTCTTGGCCAGCGTCTGGCTTTTTTGCTGCAGACGGCTGAGTTCCTCTGAAATATCCACAGCGGAATCAGATTGCACATAGCGGAGCTCTTCGATTTTGCCTTCGAGCTCGGCCAAAGGCTGCTCAAATTCCAGGAATGTATTTCGCATGTCGGTTCTTAAGGTTTAGGCCTAATTTAATATCGTACCGCAACTGTGTTCAGACTGCGCCACAGATGCCAGGTAGCCACCGTGCACCACGGTGCCCACGCTTGAGCAACTTCACGCGCCTCGAACCGGGAGACCGGCTCGCCGCTGAAATAGTGCTGAGAGATTGCCTTGAGCAGGCCCGCATCATCCAAAGGGAGAACATCGGGTCTGTGCAAGTTGAAAATCAGAAACATATCAGCCGTCCAGCGGCCTACACCACGAATGGCGCACAGGTCCGCAATAACGGCTTCGTCAGACAGGGACTGCCATGCCTGGGGGTCGATTTTACGAGCATCAAAGTGAGTCGCCAAATCAACAATATATTCGGCCTTGCGTTTGGGCAGACCCAAACCATGCAGGGCCTCGTAACCCAGTTCCAAAATAAGTTCAGGCGAGAGTGCCTGGCCACAGCCGTCCAGCAATTTGCGCCACAGCTGATCCGCCGTACGCGAGGCCAGTTGCTGGCCCACGATGGAACGCACCAAAGTGGTGAAAGCCGGAGCCTGATGTTGCAGCCAGTAGTCGCCATGCTGGGGGATGAGCTTGCGCAAGATACGATCGCGCTTCATCAGCTGGGCGCAGGCGTCGTCCCAGTAATCAGGTTTGCCCACCAAACGAACTTGAGGGCCGGATTGAACGCCGCTTAGGCCCTGCGCCATTGTGTTGCTCCACCTGGCCGATCTTCCAGCTCTACGCCCTGCTCTTTAAGCTGCTCACGGATGGCGTCGGCGCGCGCAAAGTCGCGATTCTGTTTAGCCTGGCCGCGTTCCGCCAGAAGCTCGTCAATCTGGGCGTCGCTCAAGGAATCGGCACCGGCCACGCTGGCCGCCTGACCAAAGCGTGTGCTGGCGCGCCAGTAGACGGCGGGGTCCACCTGCAAAAGACCAATCACGCCACCCAGGGCACGCATCAAGCCAGCGGCCTGCGCATCCTTGTCGCGGTTGGCTTGGCCAGCCAGCTCAAACAGAACGGCAATAGCACCGGCCGTATTGAAATCGTCATTCATGGCTTCGGCAAAAGCCAAAGCGGGGCCTTGAGTCCAGTCAATTTGGACGTCGGCGGCAGGAACGTGTTGAAGGGTCTGGTACAGACGGTCCAAAGCCTGCTGAGCATCGCGCAGATTATCTGGTGCGTAGTTTTGCAGGCTGCGGTAATGGTTGCGCACAATAAAGAAGCGCAACATTTCAGCTTCACGCGGGTTGGCGATGTAGCTGCTTTCTTCGTCGGCCAGACCTTCGGGCGCCACGGTATCGCGGATGCGACGGAAGTTGCCCAGGGACTTGGACATTTTCTCCGAGTCCACCATCAGGGGGCCGCAGTGCATCCAGACATTGGCCAACTGACCGCCAAAAGCGCCTTCCGTTTGGGCAATTTCGTTTTCGTGGTGAGGGAACTTCAAGTCCGGGCCACCGCCGTGAATATCCAGGGGCAGGCCCAGCAGCGCCTTGCTCATGGCCGAACATTCGATGTGCCAGCCCGGACGGCCCAGACCGTAGGAGGACTCCCATTTGGATTCGGCGGGTTCGTCTTCTTTAGCCGACTTCCACAGCACAAAATCCAGAGGGTCACGCTTGGCCGAGTTCAGGGCAACACGCTCACCGGCACGCAGATCATCCAAAGAGCGACCCGACAATTTGCCGTAGCCGGGGAACTGACGCACGGCGTAGTTCACATCACCGTCTTCGGACTGATAGGCCAGGCCGTTTTCTTCCAGCTTGGCAATAATGCCCAGCATATCGGGCACGTGCTGCGTGGCGCGTGGTTCCGAGTCAGGGCTTTGCACACCCAGGGCCTTTTCGTCGGCATGCATGGCGGCAATATAGAAGTCCGTTACCTGAGACATCAGTTGCTTGCGCTCGACGGCACGGCGGATGATCTTGTCATCAATATCGGTAATATTGCGCACATAGGAGACGCGATAGCCGCTTGCTCGCAACCAGCGCTGCACGATGTCAAAGCTGACCAGCATACGAGCGTGTCCCAGGTGACAGAAGTCGTACACCGTCATGCCACAGACGTACATACGCACGTGGCCCGGTTCAACCGGAGAAAACACCTCTTTAGAGCGTGACAACGAGTTATAAATGCGCAACATGGCCTGTAATCGTCATAAAATCGGAACCTTGTGCCAGAACAATTGCCCTTGGATCAGGTTCCGTATTTCCCGCCCGGCAAGAGGCAAGGTTAGAATGATGGTCAATAAGTATAGCAAGCAGACCTCGTTAAAGGCAGCAATCTACCAACCTTCCTGGTCTTCAAGCCAGATTTTATAGGCGCCCCCTCTGTGTTCAGTACACCTAGACGGACTCGGTTTCTCGCTCCTTGCACCCTGGCCCTTTTTCTGGCCCTGGGTCAAAACGTGAGCGCCCAATCCCTGCCCGATTTGCCCCCGCCCAGTGCGCGGGTGAACGATCCCTTGCTGGATATCGCTCCCGAACCTGAACGTGGCTGGAAGGGTCTGGCCCGTGCTCTGGACGTGCTGGCCCCCAGCGTCGATACCTCTTTGCCGCTTAGCGCCGCTGAAGTCAGCCAGCGCATCAGCACCTTGATTGCCCAGGGCCGTCATGCCGACGCCTTGCAGGCTATTGAAAAACAGCTGGCGCAGCGCGAGGACCGTGGCGAACCCGGTGCCAATGTGCAACTGCTGTTTTTAAAAGCACGCGCCCTGTCGGCCAGTGGTGACCACAATGGCGCCATCAGCCTCTACCAGAACATGACCACCTATTACCCGGAGTTGCCCGAGCCCTGGAATAATCTGGCGGCCGAGTACATTGCGCAGGACAAGCTGGACCTGGCCCTGGAAGCCCTGAAAATGGCTTTGACCGCCGATCCCTCCTATGCACTGGCCCGCGCCAATATGGGTGAAGTCCAACTGATGCTGGCCAATGATACCTACCGTCAGGCCGCCGCCAGTGGTGTGCCCAAAGCAGCCCAGCGTGCGCAACAAACTGGCCAAATTCTGCAACAATAAGATTTTTCTTTGACTGGGTTGTCCCTATCTTATGTTTGCAAGCACATTTCAATGGTGTGATCAGGCTCGCAGCTTGCGCACCCTGCTTATTGCTGCCTGTATGGCTATGCCTATGATGAGCAGTCCGGCTATGGCAGCAGATTCTTCCACTTCTTCTGAAGGCACTTCTATGAGCACCTCTCCACGCGTCCAACTGCAGACGAACCAGGGCACCATCCTGATCGAACTGAACGCAGAAAAAGCCCCCAACACCGTAGCCAACTTTGTGGACTACGTGTCCAGCGGTTTTTACGACGGCACCGTGTTTCACCGTGTGATCAACAACTTCATGATCCAGGGCGGCGGCTTTGAGGCCGACATGAAGCAAAAAGCCACCAACGCTCCTGTCAAGAACGAAGCCGACAACGGTTTGAAGAACGACAAGTACACCCTGGCCATGGCTCGCACCTCCGACCCACACTCGGCTACGGCTCAGTTCTTCATCAACGTGGCTGACAACGACTTCCTGAACTTCACCGCTCCTACCGCCAATGGCTGGGGCTACGCCGTATTTGGCCGCGTGATCGAAGGCATGGACGTGGTCGACAAGATCAAGACCGTGCGCACCGGCAACAAGGGCTTCCACCAAGACGTGCCCGTTGAGGACGTCGTTCTGGAAAAAGCCACGCTTGTCGAATAAGCTCACGCTTGCGGGCAACATCTGGATTGCTGCAGACCTGCATCTGGGTCCGGACAATCCAGACACCGTCCAGGATTTCCTGCAGTTTCTGCACTCCGCCCAGCATCAAGCTCATGCCTTGATCCTGGGCGGTGATATTTTCAATGCCTGGATTGGTGACGATCAAATCGCCCACCCTGCTCCCTGGCTTGCTCAAGTCAGTGAGGCGCTGCGCACATTCGCGCAGCAGCATCCGCTGTATCTGATGCGCGGCAATCGCGATTTCCTGCTGGGCCAAACCTACGCCCGCCATGTTCACGCCACGCTATTGCCCGATCAAGTCGTTCTGGACACTTCTGCCGGCCTGATTCTGATGTCGCACGGCGACGAGTACTGCCTGGACGATCTGGCCTATCAACGCTTTCGCCATTGGGTACGCAAACCCTGGCTCCAGAAACTCTATCTGGCCTGCCCTTTAAGCTTGCGTCAGCGTATTGCTGATTCAGCCCGCGCCGGTAGCCAGCGCGGCAAGCAATACAAGTCCAAAGACATCATGGATGTGCAGCCTGCAGCTATTGTGGCAGCCTGCGAGGCGCATCCTGTGCAGGCCATGGTTCATGGCCATACACATCGCCCTGCAGTACATGACATTCCCGGCTTTGAGCCGGTACGCCGCTGGGTACTCCCGGATTGGGAGTCTGACTCCTCGGAAGGAGGACGACGGGGCGGCTATATCAGCATTGAAGGTGTACAGCTCTGCCTGCACCAGTGGGGGCAAGAGGATCAGTGTCAGACACTGGGACCTCAGTAAGAGTGACTTCACCTACAGCCAGCTAGGTTTAAGCTCCACGTCTTTTTATACCTTCTTGCGATAAAACCTGTTTTTCTTCACACGGTGCTGGTGGCAGGAATCAAGGTGGGTGCATAAGCATTTTTGAGGGGGCAGTTGGGCTCGACTTGGCGGGTCTCCGGCCCGTGCTGCGCACGAGTTCCCTGGTCTCTTGCAGTATCCAGGCGCCCTGTGAACTCGCGGGGTGGCTCGTCCCCCGGATGAACCACAAGCGCCCCGCTCAAACAGCACAGGGCTTGCATCCTGGATACTGCAAGAGCCTGCGGCCAGAGCCCTGACTCGCCCGTCGAGCCCAACTGCCCCCTCAAAAACGCAAAAAAGACCGTGATTTTTGCCAACAAGATACTTTCGCTCGCGGCAACCAAAGCGGACCACCGAAGGCTGGTCTCGTGCCCGACCACCGACTCTTGGCGCCATGAGCAGCAAGGCTGCTTGTCCCTTCCTAACTGTGAGCCTCTCGGTTCGTCTGCCCCGGTATCCGGGCGGTTCAGACTGCTTGCCGCAGGCGGTATTCGGATACGGGGTGCAAGCGCCCTTCTGTTTGAGCGGGACGCTTGTGTCTTGTCCGGTGGACAAGACACCCCGCGCGTTAAGGGCGCGCCCGTATCCGAACACCGACCAGGGTACCGGTGCGCAGCACCGGCAAATAGTCAGCCCGGATACCGGGGCAGACGAACCGAGAGGCGTCTTGCTGAGACCAAGCTCCTTTCAATAAGCAGCAGCGTATCGAAACCGAACCAGGCCAGACCAAATGACGGGCGACAAACCCGCTATTTGCCAACAAACCCTTGAACACAATAATCACCAAAAAAGTGCCTATCAAATTGGTACATCGCTAGATACGCGGACAGACAGACGGATAGACAGCTAGACAGATAAATAGATAGATAGATAGATAGATAGATAGATAGATAGATAGATAGGTAGGTAGGTAGGTAGGTAGGTAAAGTATGCGCGTGAAACGACGACATTTACCAAGCCTCCCTGAAAAGAAAAATCCCCGCTGGCAGATCAAGCAAGCGGGGATTTCAAAACATCATAGGCGGCAAAGGTCTAAGTCATCAGCCACACAAACAATACTCCGCCCAACGCAATCCGATACCAGGCAAAAGGACGATAGGTGCGACTGGACACAAAGCGCAGCACGGCCTTCACCAGGAACAAGGCGCTAAAGAAAGCAGCAACAAAGCCCACAATAATCGCGGTGCTTTGATCTGCACTCAAGGACGCACCGTTGCGATACAGGTCATAAACCGTAGCAGCCAGCATGGTTGGCATGGCCAGGAAGAAAGAAAACTCCGTGGCGGTCTTGCGCTGAATACCGGCCAGCATGCCGCCGATAATAGTGGCGCCCGAACGTGAAGTACCTGGCACCATGGCAATACATTGGGCAAACCCAACCACCAAAGCCTGCTTCCAGGTGATCTCTTCCAAGGCAAAGGCGGTAGCCTTTTGCGAGGTGGCGGTTTCACCCTGATCCAGCTCCGACGTGTTCTTCGCGTACTGCGGTTTGCGCTCGACCCACAGCATCAACAAACCACCCAATACCAGCGTGAACACAAACACAATCTGGTGATGGAACAAGGCTTTGACGTACTGAATCGTCAAAGCACCAATAACGGCAGCGGGCAAAAAGGCAATCAGCAGATTGCGAGTGAACATCAGCTCGGTACGATCTCCGCGCAAGACCCCGGTGATCAGCTGAATCAAACGGGCGCGAAAAATCCAGATCACGGCCAGAATCGAACCAAACTGAATGACAACCTCGAAGACCTTGGCATCACCCGAGGAAAAATCAATCCAGGAGCCCAGGATCAGCAAGTGCGCCGTACTGGAAACCGGAATGAATTCCGTGATGCCCTCAACAATCCCCAGAAACAGGGCTTTCAACAAATAGAGAGTTTGCTCAGTCATGTTGTCCGAATCAAAGCCAATAAAAATTAAGACGCCAGAAATGGATCGATTTGTTCATCATCGTATGGCACACGTTCCAGGCTGACCTGCGAAATGCGACGCCCTTCCAGCTCTTCCACCTTGAAGCGATACACCGCATCGCTTTGCTCAAGCACACACACATCGCCCACCTTGGGCAATTGTCCGAAACGCGTCAGCAGATAACCGGCCAGGGTGGCATATTCTTCCTCTTCATCCACCAGACCATCCACACCCAGCATCTGTTCCAGATGATGCAAGTCCGTAGAGCCGTCCAGGAGCCAGTGGTCCTGGGACTCCTGGACAATATCGGGAGTTTCGTCCTCGCTGGGGAAGTCGCCTGCAATCGCCTCGAAAATATCCAAAGGCGTCACCAAACCTTCAATAGTGCCGAACTCGTCCGTCACCATGACCAGCTGCCCGCGGCTTTGCTTGATGGTTTCCATCAGGTCCAAAATCCCGATGGACTCATACACAAAAACCGGCTGACGCAATTGGTCCAGACGGATATGACCATGAATCAGCAGGTCTGCCAGTAACTCTTTGCTTCGACCAATGCCAATAACCTCATCGAGCGAACCGCGACACACTGGCACCATGCTATGGGGTTCATGTGTCATCTTTTCGCGCAGGACCTCAGGATCGTCCTGCACATTCACCCAGGTAATCGCATTGCGCGGCGTCATCACCGAATGCACCGTGCGCTCGGACAAGGTCAATACACCACTGACCATATTGCGCTCTTCCTGACCGAACACCATTTGCGCCGCCGCACCGGGCAGATCCGGCCCGATGGCCGTTTCACCGGAAGCGGGACGCTTGCCCAACATGCGCAGCACGGCCTCGGCCGTACGCTCACGCATGGGCCGGCCCGCCTGCAACATGCGCAACTTGCGACGCGCCAGCTGGTTGAACATCTCGATCAGGATGGAGAAAGAAATGGCCGCATACAGGTAACCCTTGGGTACATGTACACCAAAGCCTTCGACCAGCAAGGAGAAGCCAATCATCAACAAAAAGCCCAGGCACAGGATCACTACCGTAGGCCGGCTGTTGATATAGGCAGTCAACGGCTTGGAGGCCACCAGCATGATGCCAATGGCAATGACCACCGCCGCCATCATGATGGGCAGGTGCTCGACCATACCCACCGCAGTAATAACCGCGTCGATGGAGAACACGGCATCCAGCACCACGATCTGCGCCACGATGACCCAGAAGCTGGCATACATGCGCGAGCCGGAAGCATGAGCGCTGCGGTTCTCAATACGTTCGTGCAGCTCCAGTGTGCCCTTGAACAGCAGGAAAAAACCGCCCACGATCATGATCAGATCGCGGCCTGAGAAATCCAGGCTGAATATGGAGAACAAAGGATCGGTCAGCTGCACCAGATGGGACATGACCGTCAGTAAGCCAAGGCGCATCAGCAAGGCCAGTGACAGGCCCAGCACACGAGCCCGGTCGCGCTGCGCCGGAGGCAGCTTGTCGACCAAAATTGCAATGAACACCAGGTTATCGATGCCCAGCACAATTTCCAGAACTACCAGTGTGAGTAACCCAACCCAGGCGGTCGGGTCCATCAACCACTCCATCTCAGCTCCTTGGCGCTGTGATTAAAAGAACACCCCGGCAATGCCGGGGTCTAGGTTCTTAATCTTGCAGGTGCGACAGCATCTGAATAAAGATCTTCGGACTGGCGGCAATCACATTGCCAGTCTCTTTCCAGGTTTGTTCGCCTTCAAAGTCGCCCACCAGACCACCAGCTTCAGTTACCAGCAAGGTGCCGGCAGCCAAATCCCAGGGTTTCAGGTTAACGGCGCAGAAACCATCCAGACGACCAGCGGCCACATAAGCCAAATCCAAAACCGTTGCACCCACGCGACGCACGGCAGCACATTCGGCCAGCATATCGGCAAATGGGGAGGTGGGTTTCACGCCTGCACCCGAATCCGGCACGTGTGCACCGATCAAGGCATCGTGGTAACGAGTCTGGCCCGACACACGAATACGCCGGTCGTTCAGGAAGGCACCACCGCCACGGCTGGCCGTGAACATTTCATTGCGGTTGGTGTCGTAAATGACGGCATGGGCAGCCTGGCCACGGTGCATCAAGGCAATCGAAATTGCGTAGCACGGAAAGCCGTGGATAAAGTTGGTGGTGCCATCCAGAGGATCAATGACCCACTGGTATTCGGGAGTACCTTCGCCTGCGGGTTCCAGCGGTGGGCGCTCGCCCGTTTCCTCGCCGATAAAACCGTGGTCGGGGTAGGCTTCGCTCAACACTTCAATGATGGCTTCCTCTGCTGCGCGATCCACTTCCGTGACATAATCTTTAGGGCCTTTACGCGCAACCGACAGGTGCTGGAGGTCCAGACTGGCGCGAGAGATAATGGTGCCGGCACGGCGAGCCGCCTTGATGGCGGTATTGAGCATCGGGTGCATGGAAATTCCGTTTTTTTAACAATAATTGAGCCTGCCTGGCGTGCCCTGTTGCAGGGCAAAATCGCGTGAGCAGACACAGGAAGCGTAGCTTCAAAGTAGCTATTTTAAATGACTCAGACGCAAGCATCGGCATTTGATGATAATTTTCACCGGGTTCGCTTCATTATGGTGCAACCCAGCCACCCTGGAAACGTGGGCGCAGCAGCGCGAGCGATCAAAACCATGGGCTTTGGCGACTTATGTCTGGTCGACCCGCTAGACCCGGACGTTGCACAAAACCCTCAGGCAATCTCGCTGGCCAGCGGTGCCGTCGACGTTTTGGAGCAAGCAACTATTGTTCCCACTCTGGCGCATGCACTGGAACCGGTCACTCTGGCTTTTGCCCTGACGGCCCGCCCCCGCTATTTAGGACCGCCAGCCGCCGATATACGTCAGACTGCCGAACTGAGCCGTGAGCATCTGCGCCAGCACGCCGGAACCGTCGCCATTGTGCTGGGGACCGAACGCGTGGGCCTGACCAATGATCACATCAGCCAGTGCCAATACGTCTGCCATATTCCGGCCAATCCTGAATACAGTTCCCTGAATGTCGCCCAGGCTTTGCAACTGGCTGCCTGGGAATTGCGCTATGCCTTGCTGGCTGAAAGCGGTGCCAGCCTGCTGCCCCATACGGATGGCAAGGCAGACCCTGGCAAGGAGCTGGCTCCCCAAGCCAAGGTGCAAGCCTTGCTGCAGCACTGGGAACAGGCCATTGAAAGCGTCAAGTTCCTGGACCCCAAACACCCCAAGAAGCTGGTGCCCCGCATGCAGCACCTGTTCGGTCGCGCCCAGCTTAGTTTGGACGAAGTGGATATGTTGCGCGGCCTGTGTACCGCCATGATCAAGACCGCTAAAACAGCGGGCCACCCCATCCCTGAACAACGTAAAGACGAATCGGCAGGCCCGGAACATCGCTAAAACCTGCCTTCAAACGCGCTCCCCCTCTTGCCCGCTGCACCCAGCGGGCATTGTCCTTTATGAGCGATCACACAGTGGACACTTTCTTGGCTGGCGTATATTCTTACTGAGTTACTTTTTCGGTAAGCAATAGCTGTTTTCAAGCATGAACACTCCCGAGACCGTAGAACCGCAGGATCAGGCCGGGCCGCGCACCTTGCAACGCGGCCTGCTGGTGCTCAAGACTTTGCAGAATCATCAAGGCAAAGGACTGAGCGTCACCGACCTGTCGCGCGCCACGCAATTACAGCGCCCCACCATCTACCGGCTGCTGGCCGCCCTGATCGATCACGGTCTGGTTCAGAACAGCAGCCATAGCCGTCGCTACAGCGCCACGCGCCAGGATCAGGGCCTGTTTGGACTGGACCCGCGTGTCACCATCATGCAGCCCATCATGCAAGAGCTGGCTCAACAGACTGGCGACGCGGTCTTTCTGGTGGGCCGCGATGGCGACGACTCCGTTAGCCTGTGGCGCGAAATTGGCCCCTACCCGGTACAGATTCTGGCCACTTATGTCGGCAAGCGTCAGCCTTTGGGCGTGGGTTCGGGTGGCATGGCCTATCTGGCCACACTTGGGGACGAAGCGATCGAGCAGATTATCGAACGCAATGCCAATCAGCTGGATCAGTACGGTGGCATGACCCAGCGCGAGATGCGCCAGTTGGTCACCAACACCCGTATCCGGGGCTACTCGGTTGTAGGCAACTACGCCGTACGCGGTGCTTTGGGTGTGGGCTGCGCGCTATGCGACCACAAAGGCCGCCCCATTCTGGCCATGAGTGTCACGGCCATTACCGAGCGCATGCCTGCGCCACGGCAAAAAGAAATTGCCGGTTTGCTGCGCGACGCGCTGGATTCGGTCGCCGACAAGTTTTAAATCTGGGCGGATTTCTCCCCCTGAATGGTGTCGGATCGTTAACACCCTCATCCGCACACAGCCTGCCCTGTGTGCTTTTTTACGTCTCGAAGTTCATTCCCTCTGTCTGCTTTTCCAATCAACGCAGATGGCTCCTCCAGGCTCAGCCTGTCAAAAAAAGAGAAACTACGCTGGCTATAAGCCCAGTCCCTTCCCACGCCGCACTCCCCCCAGGTTGGCGTATGAAAAAAAAGCAGTTCCGTTTCAAACAGCGCCCTGTCCGCAACTCAAACTGATCCTCTAATCAGTTCGTTTTAGCTAAATATCCCCATCTCCCGTAAAACACGCGGCTTTATACCCAAAGCCGCGTGTCGCAGCATTCGCACGCCCTTTTCTCCCTAGGGTTAACGCGTCATCGTTTCGCCGCGCGTAAATAAAACAACATTTGCTTTATTGATCCACGCACTAGCCTGTCGCTATCTTGTGGGCACAACGATAAGCCCCCTAAGGGGCACACCATAAAAAAGGAAGGCGAGATACAGGCAACAGTCATTACCGAGGAGTACGCGCTAGCGGGACTGTGTATCCAGCATCCACATCCATCAGCCGACCCACTAGCCAGGTCGGGGAGACAAAAACAAGGATAAGTTCATCATGAACACCACTGCTACCCTCTCGGCCAAACCCAGGCCAAACTTGCTGACCCGCTTTACCAATATCTGCGTGCGTTACGTAGAAAAGTGGATGCCGGACCCGTATCTGTTCGCCGTCATCCTGAGCTTGCTGGTTGTAGGACTGATTGCCCTGTTTGTCGATGGCGCCACCCCCGGAGGAATGGTGGATGCCTGGTATCGCGGGGTATGGGGCCCCAAAAGTATTTTCACCTTTGCCCTGCAAATGGTGCTGATTCTGGTGACGGGCTACACCCTGGCTGAAGCACCGCCCTTGAAACGCGCCATCATCTGGTTGGCCTCCCGTGCCCGCACACAAGTTGAAGGCGCCCTGTTGTGCTTTGCCGTGGGCGCGATCTTCTGCCTGCTGAACTGGGGCCTGGGTCTGGTGGCTGGTGCCCTGGTTGCACGCCAGGTTGCCCGCCGTCTGCCCAATGTGCACTTTGGTTATCTGATTGCCTCGGGTTATATGGGTTACCTGCTCTGGACTCAAGGTCTGTCCAGCTCGATTGCCCTGGCCAATACCGACCCCAACAGCCCCATCAACGTCATCCATCAACTGACCAGCATGACGGTGCCGTTCAGCCTGACCATTTTCCAGCCCTATAGCTGGATTCCAGTTGTGGCCCTGATCATCCTGCTGTTTCTGACGATCTGGCGCATGGAGCCTGACTACGCCTTGCCGCCTGACCCCGCCGTCTTTGCTGACATTGAAAAAGACCTGCCCAAAACCAAGCCCAGCACCCCGGCTGAAAAGCTGGAAAACCTGTGGATTCTGAATGTGCTGTTCTTTGCCGCGGGTATGTACTACTTCGTGCGCAGCGGTTTTGCGCTGAACATCTCATCCATGATCATGCTGTTTACCGTCACCGGTGCCCTGCTGCACTGGACGCCTATCCGCTTTATCAAATCCTTTGTCGAGTCCGCCAAAACGGCAGGCCCGTTGATTCTGCAGTACCCGCTGTATGGCGGCATCATGGGCTTGCTAGCCTATATCCCCATGGAAGGCGGTCGCGCCCTGGAAGAAATCCTGTCCTCCGCGCTGGTGACTGGGGCCAATGAATACACTCTGCCCTTCCTGACCTTTATCGCCTCCATCATCATCTCGCTGTTTGTTCCTTCCGGTGGCGGACACTGGGGTGTGCAAGGCCCCATCGCTGTGCAATCGGCCCTGGCCATTGGTCAGGACGGCCCTGCCTACCTGGGCCTGATGTCCATGGCCGTCGCCTTTGGCGAGGCGGTGGCCAACATGATCCAGCCCTTCTGGCTTTTGCCTGTGCTGGCCATTGCGCGCCTGAATGTACGACAAGTGATGGGCTTTACTGTCGTGGCCTTTCTGATTGGCACCGTCATTTTGACGATTGCTATTCTTATCGCACCCTTCACGATCTAAGGACGCGCCATGTCTGTGAATGATTTCGCTACCCGAAACAGGACATCTAGCCAGGAGGCAGCAGAGGCAGCAATTGCCCGCTACGAACAAACCGAGGATCTGATTCAGGCCTTTGCCCATCTGGACAAGGAGCAGGTACGGCGTGTCGCCCAAGAGCAGGAGAACAACACCGGCCCTTTAAAGGGGCTGGTCATCGGCATCAAGGATTTGATCAATACGGCGGACGCTCCAGCCACCTATGGTTCGCCCATTTATCGCGACAACCGCCCCACCCAGGACGCTGCCATTGTGCAGGCTCTGCGTGCGGCCGGTGCCGTGCCTTTTGGCAAAACCGTCACCACGGAATTTGCGCTGTTCAGCCCTCCCAAGACACGCAACCCCTGGAATCTGGAGCACACGCCGGGCGGTTCGTCGTCCGGCTCGGCCGCTGCCGTGGCCGCCAATGTGGTGCCGGTAGCTTTGGGCACCCAGACAGCGGGGTCCGTGGTGCGCCCCGCCACGTTCTGCGGAATTTATGGCTTCAAACCCAGCTTCGGCGCCCTGCCCAGCAGCGGCTTGAAAACCATCAGCCCGTCTCTGGACACCTTGGGAATTTTGGGCCAGCGTCTGGAGGATGTGCGCCTTGTGTTCAACGCGCTGCGCAGCACGCCGGAAGTATCGCAAGTCCTGCAGCAAGCCCCTTTGCGCCTGAGCTTTTTGCACACGCCCTGGTGGGAGGACATTGCCGAGGATTTGCGTGATCGGCTGGAAGCGACCGTGACTCACCTGAAAATGGATGACGGCCAGTTTGAAGTTCAGCTTAGCGACAGGGACAGTCTGTTTGGTGAACTGACCCACGCGCAGCAAGCCATCATGGGAGCTGAAGTACTGGCCCATTTAAGCCATGAACGCCAGCAACACCTGGAACTGCTCTCGCCTGCTTTGCAGACTTATCTGGATAAATGCGCACAGACTCAACCTGCCGAACTGATTCAGGCTCAAGGCCTGATCAATCAGGTCAAGCGCCAACCCGAGCTGATCTTCGGCGACGCAGACCTAATCCTGAGCGCCGCCGCCTTGGGCGAGGCTCCCACACGCGACACCACGGGCGATCCCGTGCTGTGCCGTGCCTGGACGGCATTGGGCATTCCATGCATCAACTTGCCCATCGGCTTTGGCAGCCACGGGCTTCCTTTAGGACTGCAAGTGGCTGCCCGCCCTGGGCAAGATGACCTGCTACTGGAAGCGGCCACCCGCATTGCCCATCGCCTGGGCACATTAACTATCGCGCTGCCTGAACTCCGATCCTGAAGGGTCGGGCAGCTTACTCAACGGATCACATCGACAGAGGTAGGACAGGGAAACCCAATGACGGACAGCAACTGGAATCTTAAGAATCAAGCCCGCCAGCAAAGACTGCAACGTGCCAGCCGCGCACTGGGAGACTCTTTGCAAGGCAAGATATGCAGCACGGATAAAGCCAGCAGCTTGCTGGAAGCCGTATTACAAGTAGGAGATCGAGTATGTCTGGAAGGCAATAACCAGAAGCAGGCCGACTTTCTGGCCGACGCACTGGTGGGCGTCGACCCAGCGCAGATTCATGACCTGCACATGGTGCAATCCGTGCTGGCCTTGCCCCAGCATCTGGATGTGTTTGAAAAAGGCATTGCCAACCGCCTGGACTTCAGCTTTTCCGGCCCGCAAGGTGCGCGCCTGGCCAGGCTGGCCTCAGCAGGACGACTGAACATCGGTGCCATTCATACCTATCTGGAGTTGTTTGCCCGTTACTTTGTAGATTTGACCCCGAATGTCGCGCTCATCGCGGCCCAGGCCGCCGATGAGCACGGCAATCTGTACACCGGCCCCAATACCGAAGATACCCCGGCTATTGTGGAAGCCACTGCCTTTTCCGGCGGCATTGTCATCGCCCAGGTCAACGAGCTGGTCGACAGCCAGACCACCCGCCTGCCACGCGTGGACATTCCCGCCGACTGGGTGAACTTTGTCGTGCCCGCTCCCCGCCCGCACTTTATCGAACCGCTGTTTACCCGCGACCCAGCCCAGATCAGCGAAATCCAGGTCTTGATGGCCATGATGGCGATCAAGGGCATCTACGCGGAATACGGTGTGCAACGCCTGAACCACGGCATCGGTTTTGATACCGCCGCCATTGAACTGCTGCTGCCCACTTACGGCGAATCGCTGGGCCTGAAAGGCAAGATTTGCCAGCACTGGGCCTTGAATCCGCATCCTGCCCTGATCCCGGCCATCGAAGCCGGTTGGGTGCAATCGGTGCACTCCTTCGGCTCCGAGCTGGGCATGGAAAACTATCTGCGAGCCCGCTCCGACGTGTTCTTCACCGGCCCGGATGGCAGCATGCGCAGCAACCGCGCGTTCTGTCAGGCGGCTGGCCACTACGCCTGTGACCTGTTCATCGGCTCCACCTTGCAGATCGACCTGCATGGCAATAGCTCCACCGCCACGCTGGGCCGTATTGCCGGTTTTGGTGGCGCACCCAATATGGGCGCGGATGCTCGCGGTCGTCGCCACGCCAGCCCCGCCTGGTTGAAAGCCGGGCAAGAGGCACGCCAAGGACGCCAAGGTGCAGCCGGTACGCCACGTGGTCAGAAGCTGGTGGTGCAGATTGTGGAAACCTTCCGCGAACACATGACGCCCGCCTTTGTGGACACCCTGGATGCCTGGACCCTGCAGGAGCAGACCGGCATGGATCTGCCGCCCATCATGGTGTACGGCGACGATGTCACTCACATCCTGACAGAAGAAGGCATCGCCAATCTCTTGCTGTGCCGTACCGACGAAGAGCGCGAACAAGCCATACGGGGTGTTGCCGGCTATACGCAAGTGGGCCTGGGCCGAGATGCCCGCATGGTGGAGAACCTGCGTGATCGCGGCATCATCCGTCGCCCTCAAGATTTGGGCATAGACCCACGCCAGGCCACCCGCAATTTATTGGCCGCACGCAGCATGCGGGATCTGGTTCAAGCCTCCGGCGGGCTGTATCAACCTCCGGCACGCTTCCGTAACTGGTAATGGCCCGCCACGCTATTTGCATTAGGAGATCACGATGACAAACATTCCTCACGGCCTGGAAACCCTGGCCTATAGCTTCAAAGGACAAGAGCCTATTGGCACCTTCCAGCCTGTGCTGGTGGGCGTGGTAGGTTCGGGCAATCTGGAAGTGTTGGCCGAGCCCAAGGACAGCGCCGAATGCACCATCCATATTCATACCTCGGCACGTGGTTTCTCCACGATCTGGGATGCGGTGGTCCGGGACTTTCACCAGCGCCATCCGCTGGCCGGTATTCACTTTGACATTAACGATATGGGGGCCACCCCTGCCGTGGTCAGTCTGCGTCTGGACCAGGCCGCCAGCGAAGCCCTGGCACGTAGCCAAGCACAAGGAACACAGTCATGAGCAGTTATCTGGAGTGTTCTGCCCGCCAGCGCGTCCAGGCTCTGTTTGACGCCAACAGCTTTCACGAATGGCTGCCCCCCGCACAACGCTTGAGCAGCCCCCATCTGGCGCAGTTGGGAGTGCCTTCTTCCTTTGATGATGGCGTGGCTATCGGCCGTGCCTTGCTGGAGGGGCAGACCGTGTATGTGGCGGCGCAGGAAGGCGAATTCATGGGCGGTGGCGTGGGCGAAGTCCACGGCGCCAAGCTGGTGGGCCTGCTGCGTCGAGCCATGACTGACCGTCCTGCAGGCGTAGTGCTGCTGCTGGAGTCCGGTGGTGTGCGTTTGCACGAAGCTAACGCCGGTTTGATAGCCGTCTCGGAAGTGATGCGCGCCCTGCTGGACACGCGTAATGCCGGAGTGCCTGTGATTGCTTTGGTCGGCGGGCAAAACGGTTGCTTTGGAGGTATGGGCATTGTGGCCCGCTGCACCAATCACCTGATCATGAGCGACGTCGGCCGTCTGGCCATGTCCGGCCCGGAAGTGATTGAAGCCTCCCACGGAGTCGAAGAATACGACTCCAAGGACCGCGCTTTGGTCTGGCAAACCAGTGGCGGAAAACACCGCTGGCTGACTGCCGATTGCGACGACCTTGTACCGGACACCGTGGCCGCTTTCCGCGCCGCTGCCGTACAAGGCTTGAAGAATCCAGCTCGTGGTCCCGTCACCCTGGAAGAGCTGGAACAGGAACATCAGCTGCTGGCACACCGCGCAGCCCTGCTGCCTGTGGAGCAATGGGACCAAACTGAAAATCAGGCCCAAGCCTTGTGGCAAGCACTGGGGCTGGAACAAAGTGATCAAGTCGGGCAGATGGATGCTGCAGCCGTCAAAGCATTACGCAGCCAGGAGGCGCTGTCATGAAATGGGAAACACTGGTGCAATCGCTGTTCGATACGCAGCACAGCATTAGCGAACAGGATTTGTTCTTGCAGGGCGATGCCCAGTTTGATGGCGAGACCTTGGCCGTGATCGGCACGACGGAACACGCCCCCATCGGCGTGTCCCTGGCCTTGACCCAGGCACAGGCCGTGCTGGACACCATCAAGAACCATCCTGGCCGTAGCCTGCTGCTTTTGGTCGATACCCAGGGCCAGCAACTGCGCCGCCGCGATGAGCTGCTTGGCATCAACCGCGCCATGGCTCACTTGGGTATGTGCCTGGATCTGGCCAGACGCAAAGGCCACAAGGTCATTGGGCTGGTGTACGACCAGGCCCTGTCCGGTGGCTTCATCACCTCCGGTCTGATTGCCGATGCCTGCTATGCCGTGCCCGAAGCCGAAATTCGCGTCATGCGCATTCCTGCCATGGCCCGCGTCACCAAGCTGCCCGAAGCCATGCTGGAAGAGCTGGCGCAGTCCAATCCGGTCTTTGCGCCCGGCGTAGGCAATTATGTGGCCATGGGAGGCATTCAGTCTGTCTGGGACAGCAGTTCGCCAGAGCAACTGCGTGCTTCCTTGCGGGCAGCACTGGCTCAATCCAATGATCAGGATCGCCGCGCCAGCGATGGTGCCGAACGTGGTGGCCGCCGCCTGGCTGCCCAGATCATTGAACAGGTCTTGCAGGCATCCTGATGAACGCCCAGCTGCCCGCTCGCCGTCACCACCTGATCACGCTGGACAACACAGCCTGGGATCAGGTGTTGGCTGATCTGGAGCCGACCAGCCACGCCTGCCAGAGCCTGCGTCAATGGCAGGCTCGAGGCTGGCCGCTGGTCGTCAGCCGTCAGCCAGGCGAACTGCGTAGCGGACAGTTGCAAGTGGGCATTCCTTTACCGAGCGATTGGGGGCGGCAACGTCTGTCCCTGATCGTTTCCCAGAACCAGAGCCTGTCTTGGGGCAGTTTCCCCCCCGCCCACGAAGCCCAAACCTTATTGCCAGCCTCCTTGGCGCAAGACTGGCTGAGCTTATGCCAGCGTATGCAAGCACATGGCTGCACGGCTCAGGTCTATGGCAGTTATGGCTGGGAGCTGATCACAGGACAGGGCTATGTGCGTGAAGGTTCAGACCTGGATTTGCTGCTACCCGTGCAGAGCGCCACGCAAGCAGATCGTCTGGTGGAGCTATTAAGTGCAATCAGCGAATTGTCCGGTTTTCCCCGTCTGGATGGCGAGCTGCTGTTCCCCGATGACGCCGCCATTGCCTGGCGTGAATGGCAGCAATGGCGCAGCGGTGCCAGCAGCAAAGTCATGATCAAACGCACTCATGGTGTACGTATTCAGGCGCACTCGGACTGGCCCGAGCACGCTCCTGCTCCGGAGTCCTCTCATGCTGCTTGATGCAATTGAAACCAGAACATTGGCGCACCGCCCCACTGCCGCCGACTTCATGGATCCATCCCGTTCCTGGAGTTGTGCGGCCATAGGCCGTGCGGCGGTTCTGGCGCTGTATGACGAGCTGATTCTGGCTCCCAAACCGGGGCTGGTTTCCTTGCTCGACAGCGGCAGCCATGACGATATGGATGCCAGCACTTTTTATCGCAGTCTGTTTGCCCTGCGCCATTATTTTTCTGACATGGCGGCTCTGGGCCAACAGCGTGTTCCATTCAGCCAGCTGCAAACTCGCGGGATTGCAGCGGAGGCTCGCATGCAGGCGGCAACCGGGGGCATCAATACCCACCGTGGCGCCATCTTCATGCTGGGCCTGCTGTGCGCAGCCGCAGGCGCTTGCCTACCTTTTCGCACCCTGACTCCCGCCACGATTCGGGACCAACTTCAAACATTATGGGGGGCGGCTTTACAGGCCCGCAGCCTGCAAGCGTCGTCCGCACTGCCGGGCGGACGGGCGGTACGCCGCTATGGCTTGCAAGGCGCGAACCAGGAAGCAGCCCAGGGCTTTCCCACCTTGTTTGAAACGGCCTGGCCCGCCTGGCAAGTCGCTGTCAAAACTTTGTCTCCGCACAGCACACCAGTGGCAGAACAGCAGTTGCAAACCGTGGGTCTGCATACCTTCTTTTCTGTTATGGCGGTCCTTGACGATAGTAATCTGGCCCATCGTGGCGGACTGGAGGGGCTACACTACGCGCGCCGCTGCGCCATGCACTACCTGCAAGCAGGCAGTGCGTTCAGCCCCGATGCGGTGCAACGCGCGCAAGCCTTGCATCAAGCCTTCATGAAGCGTCGCCTGTCCCCCGGCGGCGCAGCCGACACCCTGTCGGCCTGCTGCTGGCTGGATCGCTTGCAAGCCTATGCACCCGGCAGTGCCAGCCAGCGTCGCCCTACTGGAGCCTGACTATGAAAATCGCCCTGCTGTTTTCCGGGCAAGGCATGCAATACGCAGACATGCTGCCCTGGATGAACCCGGCAAACCCCTTGCTGCTGCAAATGCAGGAACAGTTGCACGTTCCCGATTGGCGCGCCGCCATGCGCGATACCCGTTGGGCCAGCACCAATGCCCATGCCCAAGTTGTGCTGACAGCTTGCGCCTTGGCCGCTTGGCAGGAATTGCAGGAGCACGTCCCTGCTCTGCAAACCTCCAGGCGATCTTTGGTGGCAGTGGCGGGCTACAGCATTGGTGAACTGGCAGCCGCTTGTGTAGCGGGTGTGTCATCTGCCAGCAATACCATCCAGCTCGCCGGACAAAGAGCCGCCTTGATGGATCAAGCGGGGGTCGGACAGGACAGCAGCATGCTGGCGATAAGTGGGGTTTCAATTCGGACGATTGAACAATGGTGCCAAGCGCACGGCGCTGCCCTGGCCATACGCAATGGTCCTGATAGTGCTGTCTGTGCGGGACCACGTGACAAGCTTGCTGCCCTGGAAAAACTCGCTCAAGAACAAGGGGCACGTTGCACACCCCTGGCCGTGAATATTGCCTCCCATACCCATTGGATGAGCAGCGCATCCCAGGCCTTTCAAGAGCAACTGAATCAAAGCGAACTGACTGCCCCGACCTTGCCTTGGCCCACCAATGCCGGTGTATGGGTACATAACGCCACTACCGCTGCCCAGGCCTTATCAGCGCAGTTGATGCAAACCGTGCAATGGGACTCCTGCATGGAGCAGATTGAAGAGCGTCAGCCCAATGTGGTGCTGGAGATTGGTCCGGGCCGCAGTCTGGCGACCATGTGGAATCAACGCTATCCGGAGATTCCTGCGCGCAGTGTGGACGAGTTCCAAACCCTGGATGGCTTGCAACGCTGGCTGTCTCGCTGGGCTGGATAAACGCAAGACAGCGACTTGTGCAGACCCGTATCAGCCCGACGTCGGCCCTTCTTTTTCCAACTGAGTACGCACGATCCGGCAGGCCCGTAACAAGCTCAACACATTCGGGCTGCGCTCGCGCGACTTCATGCACACCAGGCCGATACGCTGTGAATGTCGATACTTCGGCTCCAGGCTCAGCCACTGAATCTTGTCAGAAAAAACCGCTTTGGCTCGCGCAGGTAAAAGGGAGCATCCCACACCACCACTGACCAGGCTCATCAAGGAAAAGATGTCTCCGGTGCGCATCACAATATCGGCATCAAACCCGGCTTTGGCCAACATGCGCTGCATATCCCGCCCCGTTGCAAAATCATCGGTCAGCGACACAAAACGTTCCTTGGAACAACGCTCCAGATCCACCACGGACGAGTCCGATCCTTGCCAATCCATGGGAGCAGCAAACATCAGCTCATCATCAAAAATGGGCAGCACTTCCAGATCATCCGGTTGCTCCTGCGGCAACTCGATCAGGGCTGCGTCAATATGACCACCCCGCAACTTTTGCAGCAGCTTCTCGTTGGAGTCCAGCACCAGATCAATCTGCAATAAAGGCTTGTGAACCTTCAGCTCTACCAAAAGGCGCGGCACCAAACGTATCGTCAGCGAATACATGGAGCCTATGCGCAACTGATCCGACGAATACCCCCCGGCTTCGCGGGCAGCATCAATGCCGTGCTGCAAGGTACGTATGGTTTCCTTGGCCGCTTCGGCCAGCTCGCGCGCCGACTCCTGTGGCACCAGATTGCGGCCTTCCTGCAAGAACAGCGGGCAGCGCAACCCTTCCTCCAGGCTTTTCAAGGCCCGATGCACGCTCACCGCACTGGTGCCCAATTGTTCTGCGGCACGGGCAATCGTGCCGGCTTCCAGAAAAGCCAGCAGAACTTCCAGGCGTCGTACCGTGATTTTTTCGTCGATCAGAAACATCGTGAGGGCAGGTGGAAAAACAGCGCCAGAGCAAAGAGTACAGTATGGGAGAAGCCCGCAGTAAGTCCAATGCAGGCTAACCCGAAAAAAATGCCCCAAGCCGCTAAAAGCAAGGCTTGGGGCATTCATACTTTCTATCGGAACCGCATGGGCTTGAAGCCTGCAGGACACGGTTCAAAGCTGGAGTCTGGCCTTGAACCCATCATGTTCACGCAGCCTTTTTCTCGCCAACCGACTGCACGATTTCACGTACTGGAACGGGCGTCTGCAAACCAGCCTGATTCAGCACTTGGACCGCACGGCGGAACAGATCAAAACGGGCATCCCAGAAGTCAGCAGCATTGATCCACGCACGCAGATTGACGGTGATTACGCTGTCCTTGTACTCCATGACCATGACCAAAGGAGCCGGGTCTTTCAGCACCTGAGGATGTTCATTGAGCAGGTCTTGCAGCAGCTTGATGGCCAGGTCCAGATCATCGCCATAACGTACGCCCACCCCGAAGTCCAAACGACGAGTGGTGTTACGGCTGTAGTTGATGATAGGGTTGCCCCAGATCAGGCTGTTGGGCAGCGTAAATTGAATGCCATCCACTTGCTCAAAGCGGGTCAGGAACAAACCCACTTCCTGTACGGTGCCGTCACCTTTACCAACAACCGACACAAACTCGCCCGCACGCAAGGGACGCAGCATCAGCAACATGATGCCGGCGGCGATATTTTGCAGTGTGTTCTGCAAGGCCAAGCCCACCGCCAAACCGGCGGCACCCAGTACCGCAATAATGCTGGCGGTCTGCACACCAAAACGGGCCAACACGGCAATCAGCACAAAGATGCGGATTGTCCAGACCGTTACGGACTGGGCCATAGGCACAATCGTCGGATCCACTCGAGGCGAGCGGGCTGCCATGCGCTTGATGGCACGACCGGCGACGGCAGACAGCCACCAGCCAATAATCAGAATCAACAAAGCAATCACGACGTTGAGCGCAATCGCGACAACGGCTGGAAACTCTGTCATCCAGGCTTGCAATTTTTCCACGTTTCAATCTCCTCAATTAAAAGGCAAAGCACCGAAGGGACTGGCCGCCAAGGGTAAACATTGCTAGTGCGCATCATAGCCTTGGGACGGGTCTGAACCCAAGTTGAGCAAGCCCACCATCTTATCCCCGAAAACTGTGGATAGCTCATAGGAAAAACTGGGCAAATCAGAAAAACCTTCCGTAGTATCAGCCACTTGAAAACCACGAACAGAAAACATCCAAATCCGGAAACAGACGCCAGCTTATCCCCATAAAATGTGGACAAGTCACAGGATAAACCGTGAATCACTGCACTTATCCCCGTGCAATCAAGCACTTAGAAATGGCGAGCAGAGAATCGACAATTCTTTACCATTTTTTTCCTCGGGCAAGCCTCTGCTTGTTGAAAACCGGCTTATCCACAAAAGATGTGCATAAAAATAGGGAAAACCCCTGTATTAGCAAAAAATAGGCTTATAAAACAATCACCTAAGTAGCCAGGTCAGGGATTCACCATTTTGCACCTGTTCAAGCCGGTACGCGCCACAGGGAAGCCAGCCAATGCTGCTCCTGCGGCGGCCTGTCTGTGGGGCGATAAAAGTGATCGATATACTCAAAGCCCGCTTGCTCCAGACGCTCTGACCACTGCTCCCAACTGTAGTAGCAACCATAGCGCTGACCATTCCAGCCTTCTTGCCCCTGACCACGCGGATTGGAGGAGAACAGCACGCCGCCCGGTCGCAGACTGTGTCGCAAAGCAGTCAAAACCGCAGGCAGCTCCGCGCTGGGTATATGGAATAGAACCGCATTGGCAAACACACCATCAAAAGCCGCAGCGGGCAAATTCAAATCCAGAAAGTCCTGATGCAGCACCGGCAAGCCAGTTTGCTGACGAGCCATCTCCACGAAAGCCGCACAGCCATCCAGCCCCACCGGGCGGTGACCCATGGCCTGAAACGCGACCAGATCCCGCCCCGGTCCACAGCCCAGATCCAGAATATCCACAGGCCCCGGCAAGCCGATGGCCGCCAGCAAAGCATCACGATTCTGGCTGACATCATGGTCCCACGTGCCGTCCCGATAAGCCTGCGCATGGTCCTGGTAATGATTGACGGTGCGACGACTGGTTTCTTTCATCTGAACATCCTTGCCTATGCTATGGGTTTACTTGACGCTGCCTAACGATGGATCGACTATATCCTGAGTCCAATTTGAATCTGATGCCATGAAGCCAAGCTATCCGCTCTCCGTCCTAGATCTGTCCCCTATTGTTCAGGGCTCCACACCGGCCCAGTCCTTTCGCTGTTCGGCGGACATTGCCCGTCATGCCGAGCAGTGGGGCTATCACCGTTACTGGCTGGCCGAACACCACGGCATGCCCGGTATTGCCAGTGCTGCCACTTCAGTTCTGATCGGCCACATTGCCGGTCAAACCAGCCGCATTCGTGTGGGCGCGGGCGGCATCATGTTGCCCAACCATTCCCCTTTGGTGATTGCCGAGCAGTTTGGAACGCTGGCCTCCCTGTACCCCGGCCGTATTGACTTGGGCCTGGGTCGTGCCCCTGGCTCCGACCCCGAAACCGCCCGCGCCTTGCGCCGCAATCTGAACAGCGACCCCGACCAGTTTCCGCGCGACGTGCTGGAACTGATGGACTATATGTCCGACGAGCCGCGCAACCGCATCATGGCCGTGCCCGGTCGCGGACTGAATGTGCCGGTCTGGATTCTGGGCTCCAGCCTGTTTGGTGCTCAACTGGCCGCCGCCTTGGGCTTGCCCTACGCCTTTGCTTCGCATTTTGCACCTGCTCAATTGATGGATGCTATTGAGGTTTACCGCCGTCAGTTCCAGCCTTCCGTGCATCTGGAAAAACCGTACGTCATGCTGGGCTACAACGTCTTTGCCGCCGACACGGAAGACGAAGCCAAACTACTGGCCTCCTCCTGGCAACAGTCTTTTGTGAACCTGCGCAGCGGTCGTCCCGGCCAACTGCCACCGCCCGTACGCGACTACTACGAGCAATGCAGCCCACCCGCCCAGCATCTGCTGGACTCCTTGCTCAGCTGTACGGCCATTGGCAATCCGGAACAAGTGCTTGAACAGATGAAAGGCTTCATTCAACTGACCGGCGCCAACGAGCTGATGCTGAACGCCAATATCTTTGACCATAACAAGCGCTTGCGCTCCTACGAGATTGCCGCCGAGCTGCGCGGCAGTCTGGTATGAACCCACGCCATCTTCAGGAGACCGCACTGCGCTACTTCCAGGAAGTAGCGCGTTGTGGCTCTATCTCGCAGGCGGCCAGCAATCTGCATGTGGCCACATCGGCCATCAGCCGCCAGATCAGCGGACTGGAAGAAAACCTGGGTATGGCCTTGTTCGAGCGCCATGCCCGTGGCATGAACCTGACCGCTGCGGGAGAACTGCTGCTGGCCCATGCCCGTCGCAGCGCCATGGATGCCGAGCGCACCTTGCACGATATTGCCGCCTTGCAAGGGCTACAAACCGGCCTGATACGCATCGCCTCCTCTGAAGGTTTGGCCGCCCAGCTACTGCCGCAGTGCATCGCACAATTTCGTGAAAAGCATCAGGGCATCCGCTTTCAGCTGGACGTACTGCCACCACACCGCATCACCATGCTGCTGCTAAGCGGCCAGATTGATATAGGCATCAAATTCACTCAAACAGCCGAAAAAGACATCAAGACCTTGTTCCGCCGCGATGCCCCCGTCATGGCTCTGGCGGTTCCCGGCCACCCGGTCACCCGTACCGAACGCATCAGCCTGAAAAGCCTTCTGGCACACCCCCTGGCCTTGCCCGGCCCGGACACCACCGTGCGGCAAATGATGGATGTGGCCTGCAGTGCACAGAACCTGAGTCTGGACCCGGTATTCAGCAGCAATCACATGCAGTCACTGCATCAATTTGCCCTGTCGGGCGCAGGCGTGACGGTGTCCGCCCTGCTCTCGGCTCGTCACCTGATTGAGCAAGGTTTGCTGCAAGCCAGTTTCATTCATGAACGCGGCTTGCTGAATCGTCAAATTGAAGTGCAGGCCCTGGCTGGCCGCCGCTTGCCCTCTATTGTTCGCCGCTTTCTGGACGAGTTGCTGCCGCAGCTTGAAGTCGACCCGCAAGCCTTGCCAAAATAGCAACGCTGTCCTGCTTATTTGTTGCTGGTTCGGCATCATCGCCTTTCCTATCATCTCTTGATTGAGGAGATAGCCATGACAAGACCCAGCAACGCCGCAAGCAACGCGCAGCCCCCATCGACCCGTCGCCCCTGGCGGCGTCTTGCCCAAACCTTATTAGGTGCTGTTCTGGCCGTCAGTAGCGTGGCGGCCCATGCCAGCGATTGGCCTGATCGTCCCATTCGCCTGATCGTACCCTTCCCCACTGGCGGTGCCACCG
The DNA here is from genome assembly GCF_005311025.1 of Alcaligenes faecalis. GTDB lineage: Bacteria > Pseudomonadota > Gammaproteobacteria > Burkholderiales > Burkholderiaceae_B > Alcaligenes > Alcaligenes phenolicus. The sequence goes on from NZ_CP031747.1 coordinate 3,458,018, forward strand.
ACGTCATCAGCCGCCTGATTGCCGAAAGCGCGGCCAAAGCGATGAACGCCAACATCATTGTGGACAACCGCACGGGCGCGGGCGGCACGATTGGTTCAGGCGAAGTCGCTCGCAGCAAGCCCGATGGCTACACCCTCCTGTTCACCACCAGCAGCACCCACGCGATTGCTCCGCACCTGTACAAGTCGCTGCCCTACGATGCAGACAAAGACTTCACCCCTATCGCCCATTTGGGCGATGCCGCCAGCGTCTTGCTGGTGAACCCGTCCGTACCCGCGCAAACTCTGCCGGAACTGATTGAATACGCGCGCGCCCATCCCGATGAGTTGAACTACGCCAGCAGTGGCAATGGCACCATCGTGCACCTGGGCACCGAAGCCTTTTTGAATCAGGCCAATATCGTCATGTCCCACGTTCCATACCGCGGAACCGGTCAGGCCATTAACGATATGCTGGGCGGTTCCATTCATGTTTTACTGGACGCCATCCCCACCGGGATGCCCTATGTGAACAGCGGCCAGTTGCGCGCCCTGGCAGTAACCGGCCAGCAGCGCTCGCCGCTGGCACCCGATTTGCCCACCTTTCAGGAGTCCGGCCTGCCGGGCTATGAGTCGGTGACCTGGTTTGGCCTGTACGCCCCTGCAGGCTTGCCCGACGAAATTCGTGACAAGGCTTATGAGGCTTTTTCACATGCCGTTCAGGACCCCAAAGTACGCTCGCGCCTGCAAACATTGGGCGTGGACCAACCCCGCAGCACCAGCCGAGAAGAGTTTATCTCTTTGGTCCGCGAGGACAGCGCACGCTGGCAAGGCCTGATCCAACTGACTGGAATACAGATTCAATGAACAAGACTGACACCTGTATGGACTGGAACAACCCCTACCCGTCCGCCCGCTCTGCGGTACTTGGCCAGAACATGGTCAGCACCTCCCACCCCTTGGCCGCGCAAGCGGGCCTGCGCATGTTGCAGGCTGGTGGCAATGCCGTCGATGCCGCCCTGGCGGCCGCCATCGCACTGACTGTGGTCGAACCCACGGGTTGCGGGATAGGCAGTGATGCCTTTGCCATCGTCTGGGACGGCAAAGAACTGCATGGCTTGAACGCCTCCGGGCGCTCTCCCCGTGGCTGGTCGCCGGATCGTTTCAAAGGTCACGATGCCATCCCCGACAAGGGTTGGGAAAGTGTCTCCGTTCCCGGTGCGGTCTCTGCCTGGGCCGAGCTATCCAGCAAGCTGGGCCGTCTGAGTCTGGAGCAAGTGGCCGCCCCCGCGATTCATTACGCCCGAGAAGGCTTCCCGGTCTCGCCCGTAATCGCGCGCTTGTGGGAGCTAGGTCGTCAGCGTCTGGGCGATCAACCCGGTTTTGCCGAAGCCTTTTTACGTGATGGCAAAGCCCCAGTCGCTGGCCAGTGGTATCAGAACCAGGACCAGGCCAATACGCTGGAACGCATTGCGGCCACCCAGGGTCAGGACTTCTACACCGGCGAGCTGGCCAAACGCATCGCCGACTTCTCCCGCCAGCATGGCGGCGCCATGGATGAGCAGGATCTGGCCGAGCACCGCGCGAACTGGTGCGGCACCATCAGCCATCCTTTTGCCCAGTCCGTGATTCACGAAATCCCGCCCAATGGACAAGGTCTGGCGGCCTTGATGGCCTTGGGCATCATGGGCCAAGCTGGTGTGGGCCAGCAGCCGCTGGACCATATCGACACGGTGCATTTGAGCATTGAAGCCATGAAGCTGGCTTTTGCCGATCTGTACGAGCACCACGCAGATCTGGAGCACATGATTCATCATCCCGAGCATTTGCTGGACCCGGCCTATCTGCGCGAGCGCGCCGCCCTGATTCAGATGGACAAGGCAGGCGACCCCAAGCACGGCCTGCCTGGTCCCTCCGGCACGGTCTATGTCACCGCCGCCGACTCCAGCGGCATGATGGTGTCCCTGATCCAGTCCAACTACATGGGTTTTGGTTCCGGCGTGGTCGTTCCCGGCACCGGCATCAGCATGCAGAACCGTGGTCATGGCTTTACCCTGCGCCCCGGTCATGTGAATGAAGTGGCCGGTGGCAAGCGCCCTTCGCACACCATCATTCCGGCCTTTGCCATGAATGCCGATGGCACCCCTCAAATGTCTTTTGGTGTGATGGGTGGCCCCTTCCAGTCGCAAGGCCATATGCAAATGGCACTGCGTGTTCTGCTGTACGGTCAGAACCCGCAGGCCGCTGCCGATGCCCCACGCTGGCGCGTGACGGGTGGCCGTGGGGTGGCGGTAGAACCCACTTTCGATCCGGCGCTGGTTCAGGCCTTGCGCGAGCGCGGTCATGAAGTCGTCGTTGAACCCGGCAGCGGTGTGTTCGCCTTTGGCGGTGCACAACTGATTCTGCGTCAGGGCAATCATTACGTGGGCGGCTCCGACCCGCGCAAAGACGGGCAGGTGGTGGCTTACTAAGCCTATTTGCCTTCCAGAGATCACTACCACTTTCTGATTGGGGTCTGGATAAGAACATCCAGACCCCAAAGCAGACTCCAACATCGACTTGGCCCACTAAACGTACACCGTGGTCAATATCTGACACTTTCCCTACACAAAGACTGTGTTTTTATCAGGTTTTCTTCAGCCAGACAAAATGACTGCTGTACCATCAAAAATTGCCGCTTCATACCCCGGAAGCGGTTTTCTATTTGTCTAAACGGCCCTGTCATCCAGAGGGCCGTACGCTGGAGCCCATTCGGTGCTGTCATTCTTTGAACGTCGATTAGATCCCTATCCCGAACAACACGTCGCCCCTCCTCCCAAAGGATTTTTCCCCTTCATCTGGGCCTGTACGAAAAATTCACGCGGCTGGATTGGCTTGATGACCGTAACCTCGATTGGCCTGTCGGCCTACGAGGCCATGCTGTTTGCCCTGCTCAGCTATATCGTGGACTGGCTGCCCTCGATTGAACCTGCCCAGTTCTGGAGCCAGCAGGGTGGCACGCTGTTGACCATTGCCGCTGTTCTGCTGGGCAGCGTCGTGCTGATCAGCCTGCATACGCTGGTCATGCACCAGGTACTGGCCATCAACTTCCCCATGCGCCTGCGTTGGCTGTTTCACAAGCTGATGCTGAATCAGAGCATGTCCTTTTACGCGGACGAGTTTGCCGGTCGCATCACCACCAAGATCATGCAAACCGCTCTGGCGGTGCGTGAAACTCTGTTCATGGCCGTGGAAGTGGTCGTGGGCATGAGCGCCTACCTGATCGGTATTCTGATTCTGGCAGGCAGCTTTGACCGCCTGCTGATCCTGCCCTTCCTGCTCTGGCTGGTAGGCTACGCTTTGGCCTGCGTGTACTTTGTGCCCCGTCTGGGCAAAGTCGGGGCTGAACAGGCCGACGCCCGTGCGCTGATGACGGGCCGTATTACCGACGCCTACACCAATATCAACACGGTAAAGCTGTTTGCCCACACACGCCGTGAAGCAGACCATGCCAAGAACGCGATGCGCCGCTTCCAGGAAACCGGCCATGCCCAGATGCGTCTGATCAGCATGTTTGAAGTGACCAACCATGTGCTGGCTACTGTCTTGCTGATCAGTTCGGCAGGCCTGGCCTTGTACTTGTGGTCGATTGATCAATCCACAGCCGGTGTAGTGGCGGCCGTCATTGCCATGGCACTGCGTCTGTCCGGCCATTCCCATTGGCTGATGTGGGAGCTGACCAATCTGTTCGAGAACGTAGGCACGATTCAGGACGGCATCAATACCTTGACGCAAAAACCCACGGTGGTAGATGCTCCCGATGCCAAGCCCCTGCAAATCGAGCAAGGTCGCATCGAATTCCAGGACGTAAGCTTTGCCTACCGCGATAAAAGCCGTCAGGTGATCGACAAGCTCAATCTGGTGATCAAACCGGGCGAGCGCGTTGGTCTGATTGGCCGTTCTGGCGCGGGCAAGTCCACGTTGGTCAACCTGCTGCTGCGTTTCCATGATGTGGATAGCGGCACCATCCGCATTGATGGCCAGGACATTGCCCACGTCACGCAGGACAGTTTGCGTGCTGCCATTGGCATGGTGACGCAGGATACCTCCTTGCTGCACCGTTCCATGCGCGACAACATTCTGTATGGCCGCCCGGATGCCAACGACGAGCTGCTGCATATGGCGGTAGAGCGTGCCGCTGCTGCCGACTTCATCCCGCAACTGCATGACCGCCAGGGCCGTGAGGGCCTGGAGGCACATGTGGGCGAGCGCGGTGTGAAACTGTCTGGCGGCCAGCGTCAGCGTGTGGCAATTGCCCGCGTCATGCTGAAAGACGCCCCCATCCTGTTACTGGATGAAGCCACCAGCGCGCTGGACTCCGAAGTGGAAGCCGCGATTCAGGAAAGCCTCAACACCCTGATGCACGGCAAGACGGTAATTGCCATTGCCCACCGCCTGTCCACCATTGCGGCACTGGACCGCTTGATTGTGCTGGATCAGGGCCGCATCATCGAGCAAGGCAGCCACCAGGAATTGCTGGAAAAAGGTGGTTTGTATGCTCGTTTGTGGGCACGTCAAAGTGGTGGCTTCCTGGGAGAGACTGGCAAACAAGATAGTTAAAACGTGTCACTTGCTTGCAAAAAAAAACTGACGTTACATCTTTGTCCCATTAGAATTTCGAAAGATCAAACTTCGCCGTGCTTGCGGCGAAGTTTTTTTTCAACTTATTCAGCCCATACATAGAACAAGATTATGTTTTTAGTCTTCCCCGATTCCGCCGCCATTGCGGCACACCTGAGCGCCCGTCTTCAGGAAATTATTCGTCAGGATCCACAAGCGACTCTGGGTCTGGCAACCGGGGGGACCATGGAACCCGTCTACGCCCGTTTCGTACAGGACGTACGTGCCAATGGGCTGGATGTCTCCAAGATCAACAGCTTCAATCTGGATGAGTATGTGGGTCTGGCCGCAGCGCACGAGCAAAGTTACGCCTACTACATGCACCAGCACCTGTTCGGCCAACTGCCTTTTGATGCCGCTCGTTTGCATCTGCCCAATGGCCTGACCAAAGAGCTGGAGCAGCACTGCCAGGACTACTCCGCCGCGATTGCGGCCAGTGGGGGTGTCGCCTTGCAATTGCTGGGCGTAGGCACCAACGGCCACATCGGCTTTAACGAACCGGGCACCCCTTTTGACAGCCGCACCCATGTGGTGGCCCTGTCCGAGCGCACCCGTATCGACAACAGCCGCTTTTTTGATTCCATGGACGAAGTGCCTGCATCGGCCATCACCATGGGGATTGCCGATATTCTGAGCGCCCGTGAAATTGCCCTGGTGGTCACCGGCGAGCACAAGGCTCGCACCATGCTCAATTACCAGGAAGGCGGTGTCACGCCCGAGCTGCCTTTCACAGCCTTGAAGCAGCACGCCAACACCCACATCCTGCTGGATGAGGCGGCTGCCAGCCTGCTAGACCCCAGCCTCTGCCACCGTCCCCTGATCAGCCAGGCTGCCTGAGCCAGCTTGCCAGCCCCCGCCCAGTGCTCGGAAGAGCGCCGCGCGGGATTGCAGACGTGCCTGCATCAAACTGACGCGCACATCCTGAGCAGCGTACAAGGTACGCTGCGCATCCAGTAAAGACAGCAAGGTTTCCGAGCCAGAGCGATAACGTGCTTCGGCCAGTTGAAACGCCAGCCTGGCTTGCTCCCACTCCAGCTCCATAGTCTGCGCCTGGGCATCAAGGCTATGCAGTTGTGCCAGCACGCCTTCCACATCCATATAAGCCTGCACAATGGTCTGCCGATGCTGCGCCAGCCATTCCTGCAAACGGGCGTCGCTCAAATCCTTGCCCGCCTCCAGACGACCGGCATTGAAGATAGGCGCCACCAGCCCGCTGATCAGGCTGTAGACCGGATGGCGCAAGCTTTCTTCCCAATGATTGCCCGATGCCCCTGCCCGCGCCCCCAAGGTCAGGCTGGGATACAGGGCAGCGCGCGCCACATGCACATCGGCATGAGCCGCTGACAACTGGGCCTCGATGCGCGCAATATCAGGGCGCTGCGACAAGAGCTGTGAAGGCAGACCTGCTTCCAGCTCCGGCACGTGCAAGCTGGCAATATCTTCCTGGGGCTCGGGCATGATTTCAGTACGGCCCAACAAGGTCGCCAGCTCCACCCGCGTGCGAATGGCCTGTTCTTCAATCACAAACAATTTGCGCTGTTGCGAAGCCAGCAATTGGCGCTGCTGTGCCAGCTCCAAAGGCGAAGCCGCCCCCGCCTGCAAGCGTGCTTCCAGCAGGCTCAACAAGCGTTGCGCAACGGCCAGGTTTTGACGGGCAATGGCCACGCGCTGTTTGTCGCCCAAGGCTTGCAGGCTTAAATGCACCACCTGCGCCTGCACGCTGACACGCAGCACATCCAGCTCGTAATTCGCCGCCTGGGCCAGGAACACGGCACTGTCGGCCTGAGCACGATTGCGTCCCCACACATCCAGCTCGTAGCTCATGAACACACCGGCCACATATTGCGAGCGAGAGTCTCCATGCGAGGAAGAAAACGGCGCATCTCTTTGCGCAGACAGATTGCCCTGTAATTCCGGCAGCAAACTGGCTCCGGCAATGCGTGCCTGAGCCTGCGCCTGCAAGATCCGGGCCTGTGCCTGACGCAGCACCGCCACGTCCTTCAAGGCTTCCTGCATCAGGCTATTCAAGGCGGGGCTGTTATAAGCACGCCACCACTCCGGCTCTACCTGGGCCAGTACAGGACTGGGTGTCGCCTTGGCTTGCTGTTGATACGCCTGGGGCAGCGTCGGCGGGATCTTGTCCAGATCAGAGGACAAGGAGCCGCACGCTTGCAGCACAAGCGTGCTCATGGCCCCTGCTATCCATCGGTAATGAGCCATGCTTACTCCCCTGCCAAAGCCTGAACGGGGTCCAGCGCGGCCGCCGTTCGTGCTGGCATATAGCCAAAAACCATGCCCGTCACCACGGCGCAGCCAAAGGCGCCCAAGGCCGCCCGCAAGGAAAACACCACATCCACCCCACCAAAAATCAGGCCGATACCCACCACAGCACCAGCCAGCACGCCCAGGCAACCGCCTGTAATCGTCAACAAAACCGCCTCAGTCAGAAACTGGCGCATGATGTCACTTTGCCGTGCACCGGTTGCCATGCGTATGCCAATTTCCCGCGTGCGTTCACGCACCGTCATCAACATTACGTTCATGACCCCGATGCCGCCCACCACCAAAGACACGGCGGCAATCAGGCCCAGCATCATGCTCATGGCCTGACGCGTGGAAGCCTCTGCCTGCAAGCGAGCCGCTGCATTCCCGATTGAAAAGTCTTCTCGCCCGCCATGACGCTGTGTCAGCAACTGACGCATGTCTTGTTCCGCTTCCAGAACGGTGGAACTGTCCTGCGCATCAATCACTACATAGTCGGGCTGCGTCTGGGCCTGATACACACGGGCACGCGCCGCGTGATAAGGCACAAACACCATATCGTCGTAAGCCTGCGCGCCCGAATCGGCACCGCGCTCCTGCATTACCCCGACCACCTCAAAAGGTGAATTGCCGATCAGGAGCTGCTGCCCCAACGGCACGTCCATATCGGGGAAGAATTGCTTGGCGGCACGATGTCCCAACACAACCAGGGGAGCCAGATCCCGGTCCTCGGCATCGGTATAGTAGCGACCTTGTGCCAGCTGCCAGCGATGAATATCCGGCATGGTTTCATTGGCGGCAAACACATACACCTGGCGGTCCACGCTGCCACGCCGCACGGTAATCGGATCTCCAATCACCGGCATGACACGTCGTATCAACGGCAGCTCGCCAATCGCCTCCAGATCCTCTTCTGTCAGCTGTCCCTTGGCGACCCCATTGGGCGGTGATGAACTGCTCAAGTAAATGATCGTGGTCCCCATCGTGCCCATCTGATCCATGACACGTTGGCGGGCACCTTCACCCACCGCCAGCATCACGATGACCGAGGCCACCCCGATGATCACGCCTAACAAGGTCAAGGCCGTGCGATGACGGTTAATGAACATGCTGCGCAAGGCGCTGCGGGTAGCATCCTTGATCTCCGAAACCCAGGGCGAGCGGCGGTGCTCGGGCGGTGGTAAAGACTGCTCAAGCTTGGGCTCGGTGGCCGTTTCTGGGCGGCTATCCGAGAGGATGCAGCCGTCACGAATTTCAATAATCCGGTCTGCCATCGCCGCGACCTCATGATCGTGCGTAATCAGGATAATGGTGTGACCAGAGTTCGAGAGCTTGCGCAGCAAGGCCATCACTTCTGCACCACTACGCGAGTCCAGCGCACCCGTGGGTTCGTCGGCCAGAATGACACGGCCACCGTTCATCAAGGCACGAGCAATAGACACCCGCTGCTGCTGGCCGCCGGACAACTGATTGGGCCGGTTATCCAGCTTGTCCGCCAGACCTAGGCTACTGAGTAACTCTGCGGCACGTGCCACGCGCGCGCCCTCATCCATTCCCGCGTAAATGGCAGGCATCTGGACATTTTCACTGGCGCTTTCAGTCGGAATCAGGTGATAGCCCTGAAAGACAAAACCAAAGGTCTCACGGCGCAACTGGGCCAGTTCATCAGGACTGAGCTGTGCGACATCCCGACCTTGAAAAAGATAGGTGCCGCTGCTGGGCTTATCCAGACAACCCAGCAGATTCATCAGTGTCGATTTACCGGACCCCGAGGCCCCCACAATCGCCACAAACTCACCCGGCTCAATACTCAAGCTGACATCGAACAGAACCTGCACAGCCGGCTTAGTGCTGGGCGGGCCGCCATAGATACGATTAATGTCCCGCAGCTCGATCAAAGGAGGTGCAGCCCCTACCATTGCAGCCACCGCCAACCACGCTCAGGAGTGAGCACCGCCAGAACAACGTGCTCTCCTTTAGCCAGCCCGTTCACGACTTGTGCCTGGTGACGATTGCGCACTCCCAGGTCGACCGGCTTTTCCTGCACCTTGCCCCGCTCCAGCACCGGCACCGTAAAAGCATCAGGACCACGATCAGGGTCTGGGCGCAAAGCCACCAAGGGTATCAGTAAGGCCTGGTCAGCACGATCAATCTCAAACAGCACCTGCGCCGTCATCTGCGGCATCAATTCGCCGTCTTCATTGGCCACATCAAACAGCACCGTATACATGATGGCCTGTGTGGCAGTCGGTGCCGCCGCCGTGCTTTCATCCTGAGTGCTGCCCTCTGGCGCAGGCATGATTTGGCGAACCTTGGCCTGCCATTGACGCGCCCGCGTTTCGCCCTGCTCTCCCAGCGTCGTGAAGGTGACGGTCATACCGGGCTTGATACGACGAATGTCAGCCTCAGACACGCTGGTCCACACCGTCATGGTGCTCAGGTCTGCAATGCGCAGAATATTGGGAGTTTGATACGTGGCATTCAGCGTCTGACCTTCACGCGCCTGCACGCCAATGACCGTGCCACTCATGGGCGCGTAAATGCGCGTATAGCCCAAGCGTGCCTCATCGGCTTTCAGCGTGGCCTGAGTCTGCTCCATCTGCGCTTGTACATGCGCTACCCGAGCCTGCGCAGTCGCCAGATTGGCTTGGGCAATCTGAATATCTTCCTGACGGCTGGCCTGCTGGCGCTCCAGTTGACGCTGGCGAGCCAATTGCTGACGCGCCAATAAAAGCTGAGCCTGCTGCTCGGCCAACTGGGCCCGGAACGCCGCCAGCGAAGCTCGGCCCGCATCAACGGTGGCTTGCTGCACACTGGGATCGATTTCCACCAGCAACTGGCCCTGTTCAACCTGATCGCCCGGCGCAACCGGCAAAGCCGTAATCTGCCCGGACACCTGCGCACCCACGTCCACATAGCGACTGGGCTTCAAAGTTCCCACCGCAGCAACGGTAGCGCGTATATCACTTTGCTCCACGGCCACCGTTTCAAACTGCTCTGAAGAACGCCCGGCCTGTGCGGCAAGCGCCCCCAGCACCAGCACCGCCACCAGGGCCAACGCCCAGCGGCGCTTTACTGCTTTGGACTTCATAACTAATCCCAAAAAACCGTAGATCTGCACCCGCCGTATCATGCGCGGCAGGTGATCAAAAAACAAAAGTGGTCAAGAAGGCAGGTACTTGCTTAGACCAAAACCGGCTCCACGCTACTTAGCAGACAAGGAGGTTCCCACCTAAACGGTGCAGTCAAGCGGACAGGGCAAGAGGTCCTTTTTCAGGCCTTCCTTATAAAGACGTTTGAGAGCCCACTTTCCGGACATTTATTTTGTAAAAGTTATAGCGATGGGCTTGAGATAAGGGCGTCAAACATTTGCTGGACGCCCTATGTGGTGGAGAACAGGCAGGACTGTGCCCCCTGCCCGGTCCTTTCCTTAAAACTCCGCCGAGACACTCAGCATGAACGTGCGTGGCTGCGACAAGACCAGATAGCCATTATTGGGATAGCCACCGACCGAAGCCCAATACGCCGTATCGGCCACATTCTCGACACTGGCCCTGAACGTCATGGGCACACCGGAAATCTTGCGCTGATAGCTGGCCCCCAGATCCCAACGCACCCAACCTGGCACACGGATCGCATTGGCCGAATCCGCGTAACGGGCACCGGTTGCCAGCAACTGCGTATCCAGCGACAAGCCTGTCACCTGCGGCACATCCCAGGTTAGGCCCAGACTGCCTTGCCAACGCGGCACGCCAATCACGCGCTGACCTTCGCTCAGCGGGTCACCCGTGTTTTTCTGCTTGGTGTCCAAGGCGGTCACCCCACCCAGAATGCGCAGGGAGTCCGTCAACTGGCCGTAAAAGCTCAGCTCCAACCCGTTATGGCGATCCTTGCCCGCTTCCACAAAACGCAGATCGTCGTTCACCACACCACGCGGTTTGGTCGTGGTGAAGAAGGTCAGCCCACCGCCCATGGAACCGTTGTCGTACTTGATTCCCAGCTCTTTTTGCTTGGCCACAAAGGCCGACAAGCGCTGCCCGGCGTTTTGAACCGGCTGATTGTTAAAGCGAGTCGGTGCCAGATCGCCTTGCGCCAGGCTTTCCGTGTAGTTGCCGTACAAAGCCCATTCATCAGTCAGCTTGAACACCACACCCGCAGCAGGGCTGGTATGTTGCTGACGATCTTTGCGCTGCAAGGCCTGGGTGCCATAGTCATAGCTGCGCGTTTCCATGATTTGATGGCGCAGCCCCAACATGACTTCCAGCCTGTCGTCCCAGAGATACATCAGGTCGCCCAGGGTATAACTGGTCAGTTTGGTGCGTCCCACCAAAGCGGGTGAACCCAAATCTCCCCCGGTATAAGCGAAGGGTGACAAGGCGTGATTCACAGGATCATAAAGATTACTTTCCTGCACGCTACCCATAGCCCAGGCATTTTTCTCTTTGTGGTCATACAAAGAAGCAGCAGCGACCAGCTCATGCAACACAGGCCCGGTCTCAAAACTGGCTCGCAAACCCAACTCGCCTGTTTTCACGTCATCACGTCGGGAATTGTTGAAACGCGAGAAGGTGGTTTTTCCAGAAACGGCATCCGTTACCGTCTGAGTCGCAAGCTGATTTTTTTCCTTGCCATCTTTCATACCGAAAGCAGCCCACAGGGTCATGGAATCATTCAGATCATATTCCCCGCGTACCGTCCCAAAAATGGTTTTCTCATTAGAGTAGGTCCAGGGCTGGGCGAAGTTGCGCGTGTGCGCAGGCAAGCCCGGCAAAGCGGACAAGCCCGCCTTTAAAGCCACATTAGGCCGGACTTCACGCAGCTTATGTTCTTGATAGCCCAAGTCCGCCGACAAACGTACACGCTCACCACGCCAATCCACCCCTACTGTGTACAGGTCCAGACTGGTGTGCTCATTGTCGACCGCCGTATCACCACTGCGTTTGATGGCATTGATACGAATGCCTGCCGCATCATCGGCAAAACGACGCCCAATATCCGCCTTGATCTGGCTTTGTCCGCCACTGCCATAACCTGCACCGACCTTGGTCAGCGGGCTCTCGCCAGCCCGTTTGGGCAGCACATTGATCGTGCCCCCAATACCACCGCCGGAAGGCGCGGCACCGTACAGAAAGCCACCTGCGCCATGCAGCACTTCAATACGCTCGGCCAGTTCGGCAGCCGTCGCTTGCCGGGGCAGCAAACCAAACAAACCGTTGTAGGCAATATCATCGGACGCCGTCAAAAAGCCCCGAATGAAAAAACTTTCCTGAAAATTGCCAAAACCACGGGCCACGCGCACGGAAGGATCATGGCGCACCACATCGGCTACGGTCGACGCCTGCAATTGCTCGATATAGCGGCTGGTGTAGCTATTGACGCTGAAAGGCGAGTCCATGTTTTCAAGAGAACCCAATATCCCCACTCGCCCGCCGCTGGCGACCTGACCGCCCGCATACTCCGGCAACAAGCCCTGACGCGACGCATCCGCACTGGCATTAACGGTAATGGTGGACAACTCCTGCGGCTGGGCAACATCCATCTGGTCTTGCGCCTGAGCCTGACAATGAAGAGCAAACAGAGACAGGACGAGAGAGCGTCCCAGGCAAGGCTTGAATAAGCTGGTCATCACGATTACCTATCAAGCCTTGATGTTCTTCAGGTCAATACGCACCACACTTTCGCGCTTGCTGGCTTTGTACTGCGGAGTGGAAGGAGCTTTAACGGTGACGTACAACTGGCTGTCCGGGCCCAGCTCCAGGCTGTTGGGGTTATCAGGCAAGTTGTATTGCGCCTTGATCGCATAGCTGCCGCCATCCAGCACAGACACTTTGCCTTGCTCGCGGTGAGTCAAATACAGCTCGTCGCGATCAGCGTTATACAAGACATCCATGGCATCCCCCACCGGCAGTTCCTGCAGCAATTTGCCGTTGCGGGCATCCAGCACATACACGGTTTTCTGGTCTTTGGTCTCGGTCACGTACAGACGATTGCGCCTGGAATCCAGCGCAAAATTCAAGAGCAAGGCGGGTTTGGCGCCAGCCGGTTTCCAGCGCTGTTCGATCTTGTTGGTTTGGGTATTGATCACCATCACTTCGCCGTCGCCATTGGCGGCATACAGACGATGCGATCCCGAATCTATCAGCAGACCGGTCACCCATTTGCCTGCGTTTTCAATGGTGTCGATCAGTTCCAGATTACGATCATCCAGCACCCAGATCACGGCCGGCGCACCTACGGCCCCCACATACACACGGCCTTGCTGGGGGTCGTGACGAATCGTGCGCGGCCCCATTTTGGTGTCATCAAAACTGGTATTGCTAAAGCGGACTCGCTCCAGGCTCCCGTCCTCTTTCAGCTCAACTTTGGAGACGGCAGCAGCCAGACTATTGGTGACGTACAGGGTGTCGCCCGACGCGTTCGTCGTCAGGCCGAAGTTACTTTCATCGGTATAAATCGTCCCCTTTACATCCAGGGTGATGGGGTCCAGTTTATAGATCACACCACCCCGAACCGAAGGCGCACGCTCTGCCGAGGCCACATACAAGGACTTATCAAACGGACTGTAAACCGTTTGATAAACCCCGTAAGCCAGATCCTTGCGCAAAGCCCCTTCTGCCGTAATTGACGTCTTTTGCGCCAGCTCCGGCGTCAAGGGCAACGAGACCGACTCGGACGGCTGGGCATGGGCAAAAGATCCGGCACTTAGCAAAGCGGCAGACAAGACAGACAAAGCAAGGCGACGTGTGAACATTTCAATATCCCGTGTTAGAAATAGAAGTGATTATCATTTGTATTATTGCATTAAGCACTTCCATGCTCAAAATCGGGATATCCCTGCACCTTAAGGAGAAACACGCGGGACTAAATCAGCCGCTTCCCTATCCCCCACTTGACTGCCCTCGCTACAATATCGACTCAGCCGCCTTCTGGGCGGCCTTGTTGTTGAATTCCCTGACCTGTACTGCGCTATGACTTCTGCTGCCGATCTGTCCGCCCACACGCCCATGATGCGTCAATACCTTCAGCTCAAAGCGGAGGCTGGCTCGCATCTGCTGTTCTATCGGATGGGGGACTTCTATGAGATGTTCTACGCCGATGCCGAACGCGGCGCACGCCTGCTGAACCTGACGCTAACCAAGCGCGGTTCCTCCAACGGCGAGCCTATCCCCATGGCTGGTGTGCCTTTTCACGCCATGGAAGGTTATCTGGCGCGTTTGGTGGCCTTGGGCGAATCCGTCGCCATCTGTGAGCAGGTCGGTGACCCGGCTGCCAGCAAAGGTCCGGTCGAGCGCAAGATCATGCGTGTAGTTACTCCCGGTACGCTAACTGATGACGCCTTGCTGCCTCCCAAGGCAGACCGCCTGATTGCCGCCTGCACACTGATCAAGGTGCAACGTCAGGAAATGGTGGGGCTGGCCTGGATGAACCTGGCCAGTGGCGAGTTTCTGGTCAGCCAGTGCGAACCGGACATGCTGGATACGGAACTGAATCGTATCGGCCCTGTAGAACTGGTCTATCCCGAATCGCTGCGCCCTGCCCCGGAACTGCCGCAAGCCAGTTGCCACACCCTGCCGGATTGGCACTTTGCACAGGACGGTTCACGCGAAACCTTGCTGGACCATTTTGACCTGGACTCTTTGGCCAGCTTTGGTCTGGACGATCTGCCTGCGGCGACGGCGGCAGCCGGAGCCTTGCTGCGTTACGTCGGCAGCACACAATCTCAGTCCCTGGTCCACATCACCGCTATCCGTGTTCAACATAGCTCGGACTTTCTGGTGCTGGATGCCGTCACGCGCAAGAATCTGGAAATTACCGAAACCATTAGCGGTGAAACCAGCCCAACCCTGTTCTCCACGCTGGATCATTGCCAGACTCCTATGGGCAGCCGTTTGCTGCGCCGCTGGCTGCATCACCCCTTGCGCTTGAACCACGCCGTTCAGCAGCGTCAGGATGTGGTGTCCCTGTTCTTCCAAACCCAGCAAAGCGCCAGCTTGAATGCAGGCGATCCTTTGGGTGTGCTGCGCCATGCCCTGCGCCGCTTCCCGGACCTGGAGCGTATTGCCACGCGTATTTCGCTACGCAGCGTGCGTCCTCGGGAGCTGGCCAGCTTGCGCGATGCGCTGGTGACACTGCCTGAACTACGTCGGGAGCTGGAACAGAACTTTGCTCAGTCTGAACACTTGCATGGGCATTTGTTAAGTCTGGCTCTGGACCCGGAGCTGGCTTCCTTGCTGCAGTCTGCCATCGCCTCCGAGCCCGCCTTGCTGATACGCGATGGTGGTGTCATTGCCGATGGCTACGATGCGGATCTGGACGAGCTACGCAGCCTGGCCAGCGATAGCGGCGATGTGCTGGTGAAGATCGAAGCCCGCGAACGCGAGCGCACCGGCATTGCTACCTTGCGCGTCGAATACAACCGTGTGCATGGTTTCTTTATTGAAGTCAGTCGCGGTCAGGCCGACAAGGTCCCCGACGACTACCGCCGCCGCCAGACACTGAAAAATGCCGAGCGCTTCATCACGCCTGAATTGAAAGAGTGGGAGGACAAGGTCCTGTCCGCCAAGGACCGCAGTCTGAGCCGCGAGAAGTTCCTGTTCGATGAATTGCTGGACAAGCTGCAAAGCTATGCAGGCCCCTTGGCCTTGTGCTCCAGCGCCCTTGCCGAACTGGATACCCTGTCCTCCCTGGCCTTGCACGCACTGGACAATAATTGGGTCGCCCCCGAGCTGACCGAGCAGGCTGGTATCTGGATTGAAGCAGGCCGTCACCCTGTGGTGGAGCACAGCATCGAGCGCTTCACGCCCAACCATTGTGAAATGCACGCGCAACGTCGCATGTTGCTGATTACCGGCCCGAATATGGGCGGTAAATCCACCTATATGCGTCAGGTTGCCCTGATTGCCTTGCTGGCCCGCATCGGTAGCTTTGTACCGGCAAGCACAGCCCGTATTGGTCAGATCGACCGCATCTTTACCCGTATCGGTGCGGCGGATGATCTGGCTGGTGGCCGCTCTACCTTCATGATGGAAATGACCGAAGCAGCAGCCATTCTGGCCGGTGCCACCCCCTATAGCCTGGTGCTGATGGATGAAATTGGTCGCGGCACCTCCACCTATGATGGTCTGGCCCTGGCTTGGTCCATCGCGCATCGCCTGCTCAGCCACAATCAGGCACTGACCCTGTTTGCCACGCACTATTTCGAAATCACGCGTCTGCCCAACGAGCTGCCTGCCGCTGCCAATGTGCACTTGGCCGCCGCAGAATCGGCCTCCGGCATTGTGTTCCTGCACGAAGTTCAGGAAGGCCCCGCCAGCCGCAGCTACGGGATTCAAGTTGCACAACGTGCCGGCATTCCCTCTGCGGTCATCCGTCAGGCCAGTCGCGAGCTAAGCCGTCTGGAAGCACAAAACGATCCTAGCGCACAGTTGGATTTGTTCAATGCAGGCAGCGCTCCGGAAGCCACGGTCGCCGAGCCTGATCCGACCACAGAAAAAGCACTGGACCTGCTGGATCAGTTCAAGCAACTGGATGTGGATGACCTGAGCGCACGCGACGCCCTGGATTTGCTGTACCGCTGGAAAAAAGAGATGAAGGCGACGGGTTAAACAGTCCAGAAGGGAGCCCAAGAGGCTCCTTTTTTTATGTGGTTTTCCGAGGACCGTTGGCGAGCAGATCGACAATCAATCATTCTTAGACTCCTACCGTGAGTCAATCACTCTATATCGCGAGTATTTCTCTGGATTCTTTGCGCTAGATACGCCTGATACGCAGGCTAGCCATACACCGGGACAGGCCGGATCAGTTAAGCTACGGGCTAATTTAATTCTTGTTCGGGCAGTCCATGACTATCGACCAGCCATTGACCCTTTTGGGCGGCATCAGCGCGCATGAGTTCATGCAAACCTACTGGCAACGCAAACCTTTATTGATACGCGGCGCCATTCCTAATTTCAAGCACTCGCTGAGCATAGACAATATCCGCGAGCTGGTAACGCGTGAAGAAGTCGAGTCGCGCCTGATCATCCATGACGGCGAAGACTGGGAAATGGAAACCGGGCCTTTTGACGAGCTGCCGCCCGCCTCGCAGCCCAACTGGACCGCCCTGGCACAAAGCGTGGATCTGCACGACGACAACACCGCCGCCCTGATGCGTCAGTTCCGCTTCATTGGCGATGCCCGTCTGGACGACGCCATGATCAGCATTGCTTCTGACGGCGGTGGCGTAGGCCCACACTTCGACAGCTACGATGTGTTCCTGCTGCAAGCCCACGGCAAGCGTCACTGGCGTATCAGCCAGCAAAAAGACCTGAGCCTGGTGCCCGACCTGCCCTTGAAGATTCTGCGCAATTTCCAGGTAGAAGAAGAGTTCACGCTGGAACCCGGCGACATGCTGTATCTGCCCCCGCACGTGGCACATGACGGGATTGCAATTGGCGACTGCATGACAATTTCCATCGGCTTTCGCTCGCCTACCCAGGCAACGCTGGCCCGTGGTTTGATGGATGCCGCCTCGGATCAGTTGGCCGCCGCCAGTGGCGAAGGCTTTGGCTTGTATGCCGACCCACCGATGCCCATGCCCGAGAGCCTGCAGCAGCGCTACACCGACCCGGATGCCCAGGCCAGCACCACACCTGCCGCCTTGCCGGAGAAGCTTGTTCAGAAGTCGCTGGATGCCTTGAACGCCATTCGTTTTGACGAAGCATTGGCCTCACGGTTCCTGGGCGTCTGGCTGACCGAATTGCCCAGTAATAGCTGGTTCGACATTGCCGAAGACCCGGTTGATCTGCATGACCCCGAGCTGCCTGCAGGCCGCTTGGCTTTGGATCGCTGCTCGCGCATGATGTATCGCGGCGATGAGCTGTATATCAACGGTGAGGTCGCCCCCTGCCCCGCCAGCCCGGCCCTGAAACAATTGGCTGACCAACGTGAACTCTTGATCCCCGGCGACAGTTTCGAAGCCCTGGATGAAGATGAACGCGAAATGCTGAATGCCTGGCTGGATGACGGCTGGCTGCAGTTCAAGGAAAACTGAGCACTGAGCCACTAACTCTGGCGAGTTCAGAAAAGAAGCGGGGCAGCTTGCAGGCTGCTTCGCTTTTTTATTGCTAACACCTCAGGAATCGAAAAACCGATACATTTGCCGGTTGCAGTTGCAGTTGCAGTTGCAGTTGCAGTTGCAGTTGCAGTTGCAGTTGCCACAGTATTTTATTCACGCCATCCAGCAAGAAAAAGCACTATCATGAACAACGCGATTCAGAAGACGAGCAATCCGTCATAAAGCCACCATTAGTGGCTTTGCAGCCGAGCTTCAATCCAGCTCGGGCCACATTCAAAATCACGTAGCCACCCCGCTCAATCTAGTCAGGCACCTACCCAACTCAAAAGTGGTCTGCCCTACATCTAGAAAGCGTCCTATCTGGCCAGTCCATTTAATCGCTATAAATAGTGCTCGTTTGTCATCTCTCCTTTTGGAAAGCGCAGAGCACTATGTCTACCTCCCGATCGACCTCATCCTCTCTAGTCAGCGACCTGATCCCGCCTATCGTGGCCGGTCTGATCTCGGTCATCGTCAACTACGGCGGCACCTTTATTCTGGTTTTCCAGGCCGCCAAAGTAGCCGGCCTCAGCCCTGAGCTGACCGCCTCCTGGGTCTGGTCAATTTCCATTGGTGTGGGTGTTACCGGTTTGCTCTTGAGCTGGGTTTCGCGCGAACCCATCATCACCGCCTGGTCCACGCCCGCCGCTGCATTTCTGGTTACGGCTCTGGCCACCACGCCATATGAAGAAGCCGTCGGCGCCTACCTGATCTCGGCAGCGGCCTTTGTCGTCCTGGGCCTGTCCTCCTACTTCGAGCGCCTGATCCGTCTGATCCCCAACGGCATCGCTGCCGGTCTGCTGGCCGGCATTCTGCTGCAATTTGGCATTGGCGCATTTGGCAGCATGACACTGGACCCGAAACTGGCAGGTCTGCTGATTCTGGCCTACCTGATCATCAAACGCTTTTCCGCACGCTACGCAGTGGTCGGCATTCTGATCCTGGGCCTGAGCTTCCTACTGCTGGAGCATCGCGTAGACCTGAGTGGCCTGAAACTGGAACTGGCCGCGCCGGTATTCACCATGCCAGTATTCACCCTGAATGCCTTGCTAAGCGTCGCCTTGCCCTTATTCCTGATCACGCTGACCGGCCAATACATGCCCGGCATGCTGGTCCTGCGTAACGACGGTTTTCGTACCAGTGCCAACCCGATTGTCTGGGTGACAGGACTGGGCTCGCTGATCATGGCTCCCTTTGGCTCCCATGCCATGAACGTAGCCGCCATTACCGCCGCTATCTGCACCGGGCCAGAGGCGCACCAGGATCCTTCCAAACGCTGGGTTGCCGGGATTGCCGCCGGTGTGTTCTACATTCTGGTTGGCGTTTTTGGAGTAACCCTGGCCGCTGTGTTCATGGCCTTCCCTGCGAGCTTTATTACCACGCTGGCGGGCTTGGCTTTGCTGGGCACCATCGGCGGCAGCCTGGCGGGAGCCATGGCAGACGTCAAATCGCGTGAAGCAGCCTTGATTACCTTTTTGGCATCAGCCGCCAATATCACTCTGTTCGGGATTGGCGGGGCTTTCTGGGGCCTGGTGATCGGTCTGCTGGCGTACTTTATTTTGAATGGAAAGTTGCCGCAGCGTAAAACGGAAAAGCTGGGTACTGAGGGGCTTCCGGCGGCGTCTGATGCGCGGTAACTCATAAAAACCTATTCAGGCCAGAACAGAGTTTCTGGCCTGAATAGCAAAAACATTCCCCTTGCCCATGCAGGATTACTGCCTTGAATACCACTGATTTTATTGTAAAAACTAGTCACAAAAAACCCATCAATAAGCACTATAAACCTGCAACTTAGCCCTACTGCAGGCAAAAAACCCTGTAAGAATTAATAGACACAATCTATTGACTGCCTCTTCCACGCTCAAGTGCTAGCCTGCGCTGGCTTTGATCTTCAGGAAACGGTGTCATGTTTGGCGATTTCGATCTTGCGTCACCCTATGCGGCTTATGCCCGTCTTCGTCAGGGGCCGCCTTTGGTTTGGGATGCGGATTTCTGCGGTGGGGCGTGGTTAGTTCATAGACACAGCGATGTACAAGCCGCCCTGCGCAATCCCGATTTAAGTGTGCGGCGTGTTGGCGGGTGGGTGGCCCAGGCTGGCGCTGATCCTTCCCCTCGTTTGCAAGCCTTCAAGGGCTTGATGGCCAGGACACTGGTCTTTCTGGACCGCCCCCGTCACACACGCGTCAGACGAGTAGTGAATGCGGCTTTTAGTGCGAAGGCTTTGGAAACCCTGCACAGCACGATTGAAAAGCGCGTTACGCACATCCACCTGGAGTTAAAAGACAAGCTGCGGCACGGTTCAGTGGATCTGGTTGATGAGGTCTGTCGCCCGCTCCCCGCCTTGGTCATGATGGACGTGCTCGGTTTGCAGCACCTGCCTTTATCGGTGTTTCAGGCCTGGTCGGAGCAACTGGCAGGTTTTATCGGACAAGCCACGCCGGATATGCCTTTGCTAAGAAGCACTCAGGACGCCTTGCTGGATATGGCTGACTTTCTAGGCAACGGTGCCAATCTGCAAGAAGGCGGGTTGGCCTGGCGGCTTTTGCATGATGAGCAGCTTTCCCTTCAAGGCAGGCGCGAGCGCTTGGCACAGTCCTGTATGTTGCTCTTTGCAGGCTATGAAACCTCCCGGCATCTGCTTAGCTCCCTGTTTCAAGCACTGCTGGCCGACTCCACAACGCTGCAGGACTTGCTATCGAATCCGCAGAAAATTCCTGCCGCGATCAAAGAGGTGCTGCGTCACGACAGCCCGATTCAGTACACAGCCAGACGTTTAATGCATGACCAGCACTGGCATGGTCAGCATTTGCGCAAGGGACAGTTGCTGCTTTTGCTCTTGGGCGCTGCCAACCGCGATCCGGCGGTGTTTGCCAATCCCGACGATCTGGACTTCAGCCGCAACAATCAGGCCGAGCTATCCATGGGACACGGAATTCATCATTGCCTGGGAGCCGGTTTGGTGCAGCTGGAAGCCAAGCTCGTACTTGAGCAATTCCTGCCTTTGCTCCCTCGCCTGCAATGGACGCAAGGTGAGCGTATTCGGCTCCCCGCCTATCGGGGCTGGAACCGCTTGCCGGTTCAATACCGGGCGGAACAGTCATGAGTGCCTTTCTCGCTCATCTGGATCAACAACTGGAGACTTTGAAGACCAGGAAACTGTGGCGCCAAAGAGCAGTCAGCCGCCCCTTGCCAAACGCCCATATCGAACGCAATGGCCAGGTCTTGCTGAATTTCGCCAGCAATGACTATCTGGGCCTTAGTCAGCATCCACAACTCAAACGGCTAGAAGCACAAGACGTCGCCGGAGCGACGGCATCCCCGCTGATTTGTGGGCATCATGCGCTGGCTGAAGCACTGGAGCAGGAGCTGGCTGAATGGAGCGGCTTCGAGGCCAGCCGTCTTTTTGTCAGCGGTTATCAAGCCAGCCTGGGCGTGATTCCCGCACTGGTCGGCACGGGCAACACGATCTTCTGTGACAGGCTGAACCACGCCAGCCTGATTGATGCCAGCCGCCTATCCGGCGCTCGTTTATGTGTGTATCCCCATAGGGATATGGCACGGCTGGATGATTTGCTCGGCAGGCCAACACCGGGCTTCAAACTGGTGATCTCGGACAGCCTGTTCAGCATGGACGGGACAATAGCCCCGGTCGATAAGCTGATCACCTTATGCGAACGCCACGATGCCTTGCTGTATCTGGACGATGCACATGGCTTGGGAATTTTGGGTGAAAACGGACGTGGAGCGCCTGAGCTATTCCAGCTCACGACGACACAGCGTCGGCGTCTTATTTACCTGGGGACTTTTGGCAAAGCGGCCGGTCAAGGCGGTGCATTTATTGCCTGCTCCCACAAGCTGGCCGACTGGTTCACGCAATCTGCCCGCAGCTATGTGTACAGCACCGGCTTGGCCCCGGCGCATTGTGCGTCCTTGCTGGCCTGTCTGCAGCTGATCAAACAAGCCCAGCCCCAGCGGACCCTGTTGAAAGAGCATATTCAGACGCTGCAAACCTTGAGCCAGGATCTGCCCTGGCGTCTAGCTCCCTCCGATACGCCCGTGCAAAGCCTGTTGATTGGCGAGGTAGAACCTGCTTTGCAACTGGCCGAAACCCTCCTGCAAAAAGGTATTTGGGCACCGGCCATACGCCCGCCTACCGTTCCCCGCCATCAAGCCCGATTACGCATATCCCTGTCTGCCGCCCACCGGCAACAGGACATTGAAAAACTAGTCCAGGCACTACATGAAGCCGCCCACTCTTTACGGTGATTTGCCATGAACTCAAACTCCTTTCCCCCTTTGGCCCAACGCAGCCTGCAAGCGGTCTGGCATCCTTGCACTCAAATGCAGCATCACGATCAAGGCGTGCCGCTACTGGCAATCAAACGCGCCCAAGGCGCCTGGCTTCATGATGCCGACGGCAACGCCTATCTGGACGCTATCAGCTCCTGGTGGGTGAATCTGTTTGGCCATAGCCACCCGCATCTGGTGCAAGCCATTAGCGATCAGGTTCAGCAACTGGATCACATCATGCTCTGCGGACTGACCCATGAGCCGGTTGTGCAGCTTTCCGAACGATTGGCTGCCTTGAGCAGTCATCGTTTAGGCCATGCTTTTTATGCCAGCGACGGTGCTTCCGCGGTTGAGATTGCCCTGAAGCTGAGCGTGCACTACTGGCGCAACCAAGGCCAGGAACACAAACACCGCTTTGTAGGCATCGCGCAGGGATACCACGGCGAAACACTGGGTGCTCTGGCCGTGACCGATGTGCCCTTGTTTCGGGAAAACTACGGCACACAGCTGGGCCAGCAATACACCGCAGCCAGCCCCGATCTGCGTCAAGCCACTAGCCCGGACGAACACACGCAGGTCACCGAAAACGCACTGCACTCGCTGGAGCAGATTCTGGAAAGTCATCAGGACATTGCCGCCGTCATTCTGGAGCCGCTAGTGCAGTGTGCGGCGGGCATGCACATGCACTCCCCCGACTATCTGCGCGGCGTGCGCGAGCTGTGTGACCGCTATCAGGTGCATTTGATTCTGGACGAGATTGCCGTGGGTTGCGGCCGTACCGGCACGTTCTTTGCCTGCGAGCAGGCCGGTATCTGGCCTGACCTGCTGTGCTTGTCCAAGGGAATTACCGGCGGCACGCTGCCCTTGTCCGTAGTGCTATCCAGCCCCTCGATTTATCAAGGGTTTTATGACCAGGACTTGCGCAGGGGCTTTCTGCATTCCCATTCTTATACTGGCAATCCCCTGGCCTGCCGAGCCGCGCTGGCCACGCTGGACTTGTTCCAGCAATACTCCGTCTACGAGCTGCAAAAAACGCTGGGACAAGCACTTGATGAAGGTTTGCATAGACTGAACCGGCACTATCCCAAGATGCAGCATCTGCGCCGCTGCGGGGTAATCTGGGCCTTTGATCTGGACACGGGCCCAGCTCGCTATGATCACCAGGGCTTTGCCCGGCGCTTTTACCGCTCTGCTTTGCAACAGGGACTGATGCTACGCCCTATCGGCAATACGGTTTACCTGATGCCCGGCTATCTCTGGGGCACAAAAGAGGTGGAGCATTGCCTGCATGGGCTGGGTCGTCTGCTGAAGGAATACGCATGAGGGCCTGCTTTGTGACGGGCACCGATACGGAAATTGGCAAAACGCTGGTCAGCTCGGCTTTACTTCATTTACTAAGCCAAAGCGGCGCGCGCACGCTCGGCATCAAACCCATTGCTTCGGGGGCCGTAGAGGTAGAAGGACGTTTACAGAACGAAGATGTGGATGCACTGGCGCGGCATTCCAGCCTGAAGCTCGCTCCCGAAACCCTGACACCGTACTTGTTTAAGCCCGCTGCGGCACCCCATATTCTGGCTGAACAAGCAGGAATCGAAATAGACCCGGCTCTGATCAAAACAACGGTTCAAACGGTGGCGAAGCAGGCCGATTATACAATCGTTGAAGGAGTAGGAGGCTTCATGCTGCCCTTGGGGCAAGGGCGGACAGGCGTAGATTTAGCGCAAGTCTTGCAACTACCTGTGGTGCTGGTTATCGGTCTACGTTTGGGTGCCTTGAATCACGCTTTGCTGACGGCTCACGCCATACGCGCCAGCGGCTTGAACTTGCTGGGCTGGGTCGTCAACCACATAGCGCCGGAGATGAGTTATGCCCAGGAGAACCTGCAAACGCTGCATGACTATCTGCCGAGCCCTTGCCTGGGTGTCATTCCCAGATTGGAAGCCACAACACTGGATGAGCGTATCCAGCAAGCTGCGCAATATTTACGCTCGCCTTGGGAAGATAGAGAATAGGCCTTTGGACAGGGCTTATAGAAAGTAGCTACCTACACTCCCCAGAAACGCCACGCCTAGCAGTAGACACACGGCGCCACCCAAGGCAAAGCGCAAGGCCGGGTTGGTGGACCAGGCGTCCAAACAGCTATTTAGCAAACGTTGACGCCATGTCCCCGACCCTGCCGCGCCTGCGGCTTGCCGGGAGTTTGCACGCAAACGACTCAGATGCTCCTCGCTGATTCCATCCATGGCTTCCCACTCCAGCTTCCAGCGCAAGAAGGCGGCCTGATGCTCAGGATCAATGGACAACCAGGCCCGGAAAGCAGACTGGCTGCGGGCATCGTTCTGATGTTTGGGGTCGTGCTGTTTGAGCAGCCAGCTCAAGGCCTGCTCATCAATGTGCTGCATGTGTTCGTCCTTAGACATACGAACCAGCCGGACGCGGCACTGCCCCGTCCGCCCGATTGAGCGGTGCCGGATTATGGCGGCACGCCAACATGGCCATGCGGATATAGTGCTCAACCACTTGAGGGCTGGTGCCCATGCGTGTCGCAATTTCTTTGTAGTTCAGGCCCTCGAAGCGATGCAGCACAAAGGCTTCACGACGACGACGAGGCAAGGCCTCGATCATGGCCAGCATACGAGCACCCGGTTCTGAAGGAGCGTGAGCAGAGGCTTGTGTGCCACGCAGCATACGCAGGCAAAAACTTAAACCGTTACGGCAAAACGATTTCAGCATGGGCCACTCCCTAAAACACATCAAATGATAATGGTTCCTATTATCTTTACTGTTTTAGAGAAAGTCCAGCCCTGCTCAAGAAAGATTAACTCTGCTCACAAAATAAAAGATGGCCCCTCTCAAGTCTCTGCCAAAGAAAGGCTTTGCACCATTTCAGGGAGCACCGCAATCCAGGCGCTACAAACAGAGCGCAGCGTAGCCTGAAAAAGAGACTGTGTCCTTTCAGGAAATGCTCTCAACGACCTCTTCTTCTGTAAAGGGAAAGCCAACGCTAATCGCGCTGACCTCGCCAGACTCCTGGCCCCTGTTGGCTCCTCTTCGACAAGAGAAAGAGAGCCAAAGTAACTCAGAACGGAGCTAGTGCATAAAAAAAGCCCTGGCATGAAACCAGGGCTTTTTCCAGACGGCCCGCAGGCCGACTCAAAATAATCAGTTGCCGGGGCGCAGATTGGTAGACAGCACATTGATGATGCGCTTGGCTGTCGGCGTGGTCTGCTCCTGACCTTGCTGATCCAGCACCGTTACGCGAGTGCCAGCACCTTGGGCGCTCAGCTTGATGCGGAAGGGCGTGGCTTCGGCGGTGTTGCGGCTGCCGAAGATGCGGCCAATGATGTTTTGCTGCTCGATCTTCTCGCCGGTATCCGAATCCAGATAGCGGATGAAGAACTCGCCAGCGGAACGGTCACGATCCTCAACCGAGAAACCGGCGGAGTCGATGGCTACGCCAACACGACGCCATGCACGATCAAAGGACTCGTTCAGCATCAACTCAGCCTGATCGCCCTTGTCCGACGCCTGGACCTGAACGCTGGAAGGATCCTTGGAAGCGTTGGCTACTTGTTCACGTGCTGATTCAATATCCGAGCCCAGGAAAACCATCATGCGGGCCAGCATGGCCGCATTCAGACCTGGATCTTCTTTGGCGAACACCCATTTAAAGGCGGAACCGTCTGCCGTTGGTGTTTCTTCCATGTGCTGGTGGGACACATAGATTTCGGTCTTGTTGCCGACGCGCTCAAAGCGGGTACGGAAGCGGTCACGTTCGCCGCTATCAAAGACCTGGTCAATGATGGAACCCAAGGCACTGCGTATCCAGCTTTCTGGAATCTTGGCACGGTTTTCAGCCCAGTCGGTCTGAATCAAGCCGGCACGGGGGTCCTGGGACTGAATGGTAAAACCATGCTCACCCCAGAAATCGACGATGCGGGGAAACAGGTCTTCCACGGGGCGGTCTACGACCAGCCAGCGCAGATCGCCATCGCGCATCACCTTGATGGCATCAGACTGAGGCAGGATCGTATCGGCACCGCCCTTGGCCTGCTGCGCGGTTTGACCTTGCGAGTAGACCGAGTAAGACGTGGCACCTTCTGGCGCACGGTAATGTGCGTCGCGGTTGGCCTGGGTCAGATCCGGCGGAATGCTCAAGGGATCGCCTGCTACCGTACTCTTGTAATTAACCGACTCGCCCTGGCCCATAATCTGGTCCATCGTCGAGCAGCCCGACAGCACCAACAGGCTCAAAGACAGCCCGATCAGGCTTTTATTAACTGGCTTTGCAATCATGGAAGAAGATCCGCAAGTTTCAAAGATTGACGCAGCAACTCGTGATGCTGTGCATTTAACGGCGTCAATGGTAAACGATATCCCAGCTGAGTAAGGCCCATTTCTGCAACTGCCCATTTCACGGGGATGGGGTTAGCCTCAACAAACAGGTTCTTGTTCAGACCTGCCAGATAGGCATTCAAACGGCGTACCGTCGGTACGTCCATATCCAAAGCGGCCTGGCACAACTGGCTCATCAGGCGTGGGGCCACGTTGGCCGTCACGGAGATATTGCCTTTGGCGCCCAGCAAGATATACGAAGCAGCGGTAGGATCATCGCCGCTGACCACTATGAAATCTTCGGGGGCATCACGCAGCAGCAAGCCGCCACGAGCCAGATCGCCCGTTGCGTCCTTGATACCGATGATGTTGGGGATTTGAGCCAGACGCAGCACGGTGTCGTTCTGCAGATCGGCCACGGTACGACCCGGCACGTTGTACAGGAACTGCGGCAGATCCACCGCTTCTGCAATGGCGCGGAAGTGCTGGTACATGCCTTCCTGAGTAGGACGGTTGTAGTAAGGCACCACCGACAAACCGGCGTCTGCACCCACTTCCTGGGCGTGACGCGACAGTTCGATGGCCTCGCGAGTGGAGTTGCCACCCACACCGGCAATCACGGGCACACGGCCAGCCGCGTGTTCAACGGCTACCTTGATCAGTTCAGCGTGCTCATCAACCGACACCGTGGGCGATTCGCCCGAGGTTCCAACGACCACCAGCACACGCGTTCCTTCCTGAATGTGCCAGTCGATCAGCTTTCGGTAAGCGGCAAAATCCAGACCCCCATTGGGATCCATGGGTGTAACAAGGGCAACCATGCTGCCCTGAAAATTGGAAATAGCAGAGTCCGAACTTGCCATGATGAGATGAATCTCCGGGTTTAAGGCCCTATAGCCGAAAAAAAATATGACTCACAAGTTTAACGGATAAGCCGTTAAATCATAAGAACCATTTCAATATGCCTTCGCCCAGCGCAATCAAGGGACTCATCAGGGTCCACAGTACGCCGGTAAACATCAGCAGGATCAAAATGACCATGCCATAAGGCTCGATACGAGAATAATGATAGGCCAAACGATTAGGCAATAGACTAAATACAATGCGCCCGCCATCCAAAGGCGGCAAAGGCAGCAGATTCAGTGCCATCAGAACCAGGTTGACCTGCACACCGGCCACCGCCATGCCCATCCAGAAGCGGCTGTCACCCTGCCCGATCTTGACCATCAAATGGGCATACAGAACCCACAAGATAGCCATCAGCATATTGGAGGCCGGTCCGGCCAGAGCAACCCAGAGCATGTCGCGCTTGGGATTGCGCAGGCGGCCCCAATCCACAGGGACGGGTTTAGCCCAGCCAAACAGAATGCCGCCCATGCCCATCATGGCGCTGGACAGCAACAGCACCGCCGGCACCACAATCGTGCCGATAGGGTCGATATGACGCAGTGGGTTCAGGCTGATGCGACCGGCCAGCATGGCCGTCGGGTCGCCAAACATGCGGGCGACGTAGCCGTGGGCAGCTTCATGCAGCGTAATACCGAAAATGACTGGTAAAGCATAGACCGTCAAGGTCTGTATAAAAGAGTCCATGGTGATCCTTGGTCCAGGCCGGGGACTTATCCCCTACTTTTTCAAGACGATAAGTCGCCTGTCATCAGCCTGTCTGATTGGGACAGCGAGTGCTGCCCCAAGGTTCAGAATTGAAACACGGATAGGCACCTGGACGCGAGTTTTGTGCAAGCCCGCAGATCAGGACAGGCCCAAAGTGGCAGGATCACCCGAGCCACGACGCAACACCTCCGGCGTAGGGCCGGTCAGATCGATCACGGTAGTGGCCTGCAAGGGGCAAGGCCCACCATCGACAACCGCCGCCAACTGATGGGCATAACGGTCCAGAATTTCCTGGGCGTCGTTCAAGGGTTCGTCTTCGCCCTCAGGAATCAGCGTGGTGGAAATCAAGGGGCTGCCGACTTCTTCCATCAGGGCCAGGGCCACTTTCTGGTCGGGCACCCGAATACCAATGGTTTTGCGCGAAGGGTGCGACACGCGGCGCGGCACTTCCTTGGTAGCTTCCAAAATGAACGTCCACGGGCCAGGGGTGGCCATCTTCAACAAGCGATACTGCGGGTTATCCACTTTGGCAAAGTGGCTGATCTCGGCCAGATCACGACACAGCAAGGTCAGATGATGACGATCATCCAAACCACGCAAACGACGCAGGTTGTCAGCGGCGGACTTGTCATCCAGGCGAGCGACAACGGCATAACTGGAATCGGTAGGAATGGCGAGCAGCCCTCCTTTCGCCAATAGTTCGGCTGCTTGAGCCAATGCGCGGGGTTGAGGATTTTCGGGATGAACGACGAATAATTGAGACATTTCGCGCTTCCTTGCTATTACGAGGGGAAATCATTAAACCTGAGTCACGCTCTAACCGGCAAGACCGGAGCAAGACTCAGGGTCGAAGTATTCTTGCACGAGTGTTGCATTCTTTAAAAAAAGCATGCTAGAATACATTTTTTACTTCACAGCCCACCTTGATGTAGGCCGGAAGCAAAAAAAGCAGTAAACAGTGGTGACCGTAGCTCAGTTGGTAGAGTCCCGGATTGTGATTCCGGTTGTCGTGGGTTCGAGCCCCATCGGTCACCCCAGAAATTTACCGCTTCCAAGGTTTTGCAACTCTCCTTAAATGGTGACAAGACCAGGAACTGGAAAAAACATACTTGAAAGCCCGCCACGCAGCGGGCTTTTTTGCGTTTGTTCATCGTAACAAGTTTGCCGCCTTCGCACACCCCACGCAAGTTCAGGCTGGACAATAAACTGTGTTTGATTGTGAACCCCAGGCCAGTCCTGGCTTTCGCCTGCGACCCAGCCCTTCGAGTTGGCAGGCCCGCACAGCAAAAGCCCCTCCCCCATCAAACACCCGGCATTTCAGCCCACCTCCTCTGTAATAGAAACTGGCACAAAACCACGCTTTCTTATACTCTAATCTGTCCCATTTTCTGGAAGTTTGCTGATGACACTCGGTTTCCCCTGCTGGGATCAAGCACCCGTCAATTGGGACTGGCTTGCACAGGATGAAGATGGCCAATGGTTCTGGTATGGCGTCCAGCCCTCGCCTGGCATAGGCGGTGGCGTATGGCGCTCTCCCTCCCGCCTGCAACAGTTTGCCGCCCGCGGCGAACCGAACCCGTCCTGGATGCACAGCCTCTACCAACGCCCGGACCTGCCTGACAAGAACCGTAGCACCTGAACCCATGCAAGAGCATCTGATACACCTGCGCTCCCTGCTGCACGATTACTGGCCGCATCTAGCCTTGGCGCTCAGCGTGATACTGGGCGCTTCAGCGGCCATTCATGCCGCCATGACCAAAAATGATGTCCGCGCCGCCATCAGCTGGGTGGGCGTCATCATCATGTCGCCCCTGCTCGGGCCATTCCTGTATTTGATTGCCGGGATCAACCGCGTACGCAGACAAAGCCTTCTGGAACAAAGTGCAGACGTGTTCTATGAACAGGTCACCTATCTGCACCCTCCCGTCTCGGACATTGGTGCCCTGGTCGGCGCCCCATTTCGCTCTTTGCAAATTCTGGGGGACCGCGTCAGCCGCAGCCAACTACGCAATGGCAATAATGTGCGCGTTCTGGTCGGCGGCGATCAGGCTTATCCCGCCATGCTGGAAGCCATTGATCAGGCCCACAGCACCATTGCCTTGCAAAGCTATATCTTCGATAGCGATCGCCTGGGGCGTGAATTTGTCAGCGCCCTGTCGCGCGCCCATCAACGTGGCGTGCAGATTCGTGTGCTGGTCGATGCCATCGGGGCGAAATATTCGCGTACGCCCATTGTTCGATTGCTGCGCCGCGAAGGCATACGCTGCGCTTTGTTCATGACCAACCCCCTGGGCTTTCTGCGCATGCCCTACGCCAATCTGCGCAGTCACCGCAAATTGCTGATTGTGGATGGCACGGTAGGTTTTACCGGCGGCATGAATCTGCGTGAGTCCTTTATGGCGCAGTACAGCGACGGCAAGCCCTCTCAAGACACCCATTTCCGCCTGGAAGGCCCGGCAGTCATGCAATTGCTGGCTTCTTTCCGCCACGACTGGCAGTTCACGACTCGCGAAGATCTATCGCCCGCTTACTGGCATGCCAGTTCCTCGCCCGCCCCCAGACCTCACGTTCCGGCTCGCTGCATTGCTTCGGGCCCGGACCGTTTCATGGCCAGTACCCACCATATGCTGCAAGGGGCGTTTGCCATTGCCCAGCGCCATATCCGTATTCAGTCTCCCTACTTTCTGCCCGATCAGATCCTGTTGGGTGCCTTGAACACCGCCGCCCGACGCGGCATTCAAGTGGATATCGTCATCCCCGGGCAAAACAATCTACGCCTGGTCAATTACGCCATGACAGCCCAACTGGATCAGGTGCTGCGCGCAGGCTGCCGGGTCTGGCGCGCCAGCGGCCCCTTCAACCACTCCAAGCTCATGACGATTGACGGAGTCTGGTCTTATATTGGTTCGTCCAATCTGGACCCGCGCAGCTTGCGATTGAACTTCGAGCTGGACGTAGAAATCTACAGCCGCGACACGGCCCGCCAAATCCAGAACCTGATTGATCTGGAAATTGAGGACGCCGAAGCCGTCAGCCTGGAGTCCTTAAGTTCAATCGGCTTTGGCAAGCGCTTGCGCAACCGCCTGATCTGGCTGGCCAGCCCCTATCTGTAATGTGTGCGCACCTGAAACTGCTGCAAGCTTCAAGAAAGCCCCTGGCTTGCACAATCTTTCAATCCGCTTGCGCACCCACCCTTTATAATCAAGCGCTTAAACGGTCTACACAGACAGGCGTGCCGTTCCAAAACAGACTTGAGCGCCATTAAAAAAACAATGTCCGAGCTTTCTTATTCCGACCTGGCCCAATGGGCCGCCCACCATCTGGAAAACCGCCCTCCCCGAGCCAAGTCCCTGGTCATGACCTTGTTTGGCGACGTGATTCGCCCACATGGCGGCAAACTTTGGCTAGGCAGTTTGATTCAGTTGCTGGCCCCCTTCGGGATCAGCGACCGACTGGTGCGCACCAGCGTGTACAGGCTGGCCGAGGAGGGCTGGCTGAGCGCGCAGCGCGAAGGGCGACGCAGCCAGTACACCTTGCGTCCCGAAGCCAGCCAGCGCTTCGAACACGCGTATCAACGCATCTACACCCCGACCTATCTGGCCTGGGACGGGCAATGGACGCTGATCTTCAGCATGCCCAGCTTGATGATGAACTCCAAGCAACGGGCAGACCTGCGCAAGGAACTGCTGTGGGAGGGCTTTTGCGCCTTGTCACCCACCGCTTTCCTGCACCCCAACCCGGATCACACGATTCTGGATTACATCCTGCAGGCGACACAGGCGCAGTCGCAGGTGTATGTGGGCAAGCTGGAACCTTCCCAACTGCCGCAAACCCGCCCTCTGTCCCAATTGATTCAGGACAGCTGGGATCTGGCCCAGGTGGCCAGCGGCTACGGTCAGTTCATCCAGCGCTTTGCGCCCGCTCTGGCCATGCTGGATGCAGGCCACGACTATAACGACGAGCTGGCCTTTGTGATTCGCACCCTGCTGATTCACGAGTTCCGCCGTATTCAGCTGCACGACCCTCAACTGCCTATTGAGCTGCTGCCAGCAGGCTGGGCAGGGAAACAGGCTTATGAGCTGTGCCGGGATGTGTATCGTCAGGTCTGCGGCAAGGCCGAGCGCTATATTCTGTCCACCTTGCGGGCCGAGGATGAACAGGCACCAGAGGCCGCCGCCTACTTCTATGAGCGTTTTGACGGCCTGCCCGTCCCGTCCGAGACTCAGGCCTGAAGCTGAATCCCTGAATAGAGAGACTGACTGCTGTGTGCTTGATATCCGCAACACACGACCAGCACTACTGACAGCAATAGCGGCATGGGCAAATAAAAAACCCGGTGTGATCTGAATCACACCGGGTTTTTTTGCACCCTTAACAATCAGGCTCAGGCACGGACAAACAAACCCGGCCTGTCAGAGCAGATTAGTGCGCAGATGCTGCCTCTGCACCCACACCTGTCTCGGAGCGTACCGACTGAGCCTCGAAACCAGCACGGTCGATCTCGGCACGTGGGCTACGGTCAGTGATCGAGAAGAACCAGATCGCCACGAAAGCCAAAGGCATGGAGAACAAGGCTGCCGACGCATAAGGGAATGGCGAAGAGCCGGCTGGATTGCCCAGCGTAGCTTCCCACACCGAAGGCGAGAGCAAAGTCAGCAGCAAGGCAACGATCAAGCCCAGGAAACCACCAATCGTGGCACCACGTGTCGTGCAGCCTTTCCACAGAATGGACAGGAACAGGACCGGGAAGTTAGCCGAGGCAGCAATCGCGAAGGCCAGAGACACCATGAAGGCGATGTTCTGCTTCTCGAAAATAATACCCAGCAACACGGCAACCACACCCAGGACCAAGGTGGTAGTGCGCGATACACGCATGACTTCCTCGTTCGTGGCTTCGCCCTTCTTGATCAGCGTGGAGTACAGGTCGTGCGACACGGCGGATGTACCGGAGAGCGTCAAACCAGCCACCACAGCCAGAATCGTGGCAAACGCCACTGCCGACATAAAGCCCAGGAACACGTCGCCACCAACAGCATCAGCCAAGTGCACAGCGGCCATATTGGAACCGCCAATCAGATCGCCGCCAACTTCCAGGAAGCGGGGATTGGTGGACACCAGCACGATAGCGCCGAAACCAATAATGAAGGTCAGGATGTAGAAGTAACCAATCCAGGTGGTTGCCCAGAACACGGATTTACGTGCTTCTTTTGCATCAGGCACGGTAAAGAAACGCATCAGAATGTGTGGCAGACCAGCAGTACCAAACATAAGAGCCATACCGAAGGAAATCGCGCTGATAGGGTCCTTGATGAAGTTGCCGGGGCCCATGATGGCTTGACCAATTGTGGAGGCCTGGACAGCATCTTTACCGGCTGCAATAGCGGCATCTGTCTTGACCTGCACAGCGGCGGCGAACAGTTTTTCTGGCGAAAAACCATACTGTGCCAGCACCATGATGGCCATGAAGGAAGCACCGAACAGCAGCAGGCCAGCTTTGATGATCTGCACCCAGGTGGTGGCTGTCATGCCGCCAAACAGCACGTAGACCATCATCAACACGCCCACCAGCACCACAGCCACCCAGTACTCCAGGCCAAACAGCAGCTTGATCAACTGACCGGCGCCTACCATCTGTGCGATCAGATAGAACAGAACCACAACCAGCGTGCCCGAGGCGGCAAAGGCGCGGATAGGACCTTGACGGAAGCGGTAAGCGGCTACGTCAGCAAAGGTGAATTTACCCAGGTTACGCAGCTTTTCTGCCAGCAGGAATGTAATGATGGGCCAGCCGACCAGAAAGCCGATGGAGTAGATCAGGCCATCGTAGCCGTTGATCATCACCGCCGCCGAAATACCCAAAAAGGAAGCCGCAGACATATAGTCACCGGCAATGGCCAGGCCGTTTTGAAAGCCTGTAATACCGCCACCTGCCGTGTAAAAGTCAGAGACCGACTTGGTGCGGGCAGCCGCCCATTTGGTAATCCACAAGGTCGCCAGCACAAAGACCGCAAACATGCCGATGGCGGTCCAGTTGGTCGGCTGCTTTTGCAGCTCGCCCAGATCGCCGCCAGCTGCCAGCAAGGCAGGACTGGCCAGCATCAGGCCCAGAGCCAGGCCGGAACGAAGGTAGGAATGCTTCATTTACGCACCTCCTCAAGGACGTCCTTGGCCATTTGGTCAAATTTGGTATTGGCGCGCCAGACATAAATGCCCGTAATGACAACAGCCAACACAATGACTCCAAAACCAATAGGAATACCCAGGGTCATGACGCCATCACCCAAGCGCTCTGCAAACAATTCCTTGTCGAAAGCAATAATGCCGATGTAACTGTAGTAAGCCACCAGCATGACGATGGTGAGTATCCAACCCAGCCGCAACCGAGTCTTGACCAGATTCTGATAGCGAGGATTGGCCGTAATCCGACCTACAAGGGGGTCTTGCATAGTTTGTCTCCGCATTGTTCTGAACGCCTTATTTTGCTGGCGTATCTTATTGAACCGGCCCAGCCTGAAAAGGCTGAAAACGGCGCTATGAAGACGCCTGCCGACGTCTATGCGGTGAACATTAGAGCCCGACACTTACACCATACTTACTAAATGCATCGGCTCAGGGTAATGCCTAGGAGCAGAAAAGCACGCAAGAAAAAGGGAGTAAGGTTGGCGCGGGTGGAGGGGTTCGAACCCCCGGCCCCAGGCTTAGAAGGCCTGTGCTCTATCCAACTGAGCTACACCCGCCAGGTGATGGTGGCATCGTCAAAACCGTCAGGCGATGCAAGGTCCGAGATAACGGTCCGTAAGGAATAAGGACCGAATTCAAGGCCCATTTTTTGTAAAAAAACAGACCTGAAAAGGACAATCGAATATTCTAGCCTGAAAATCTGTTTTAGATAAGCAGCACTCTGGTCAGAGTGTCAATACTGTAAGAAAAATAATTATAGGTAGTATTTTTAGTCGCAAATGGTACAGTCGTGTACGGATTAACCCGTTTTCCTGGACTTTTCTCCATGCCGACCAAAAAGAAACTAAGTAAGCACTCTTTAATACTATCGGCCCCCCTTCTTATCTTGAGCGCAATCCTGAATACCGCACAGGCAGGTATCAGCTATCAGTTGCGCCAAGTACAGGCCAGTTCTGGTGAAACCGTCGATATTGACGCCATCGTCTACAACGACACAGGCAGCTTGATGAGCTGGACCGCCCCGCAAAACCTGGTTTTGCAGTGGCGCGACAATAACGGCAACGTCATCCGCAGCCTGGCCGAACTGGTCAACCCGCGGCCCCGAGCATCCATCCCTACCAACAACTTCACCGCCTACAGTTGGCGAGCCGTGGTCCCCAATGGTTTGACCGGCTTGCAAGCCGTCAATATTGAAGGCGAGCGTGTAATGTTGGCGCTGGACACCAATCCGGAAGGCCAAAGCCCGATTACCTCGCAACCGGCAAACGCCGCTGTGGTGAACGCAGGTGCTGGCCATGACCCACGTGTCATTGACCCGGCCCTGCCCTATGCACAGGCCGTCGCGGCCGGAGCACAACGCGAAGGGCCAGCCATCAATAACGGACAAGGCCTGAAACCCGCAAACTCCAGTTTCGAGAACTTCAGCAACGCGATTTCGGCTCACGACCCGACCTACTTTATTGTCGGCAATAAAGGCGGCACCAATGCCCGCTTCCAGCTGAGCTTCAAGTACCGTCTGCATTCGCCGGATGATCCTAGCAATCCGAAGTTCTACGATCACTTCTACATTGGCTATACGCAAACAGCCCTGTGGGATCTGCATGCCGACTCCAAGCCTTTTGTAGACACCACCTACCGCCCCAGCTTCTTCTGGCGTAAGGACTCCATCTGGGAATCCGAGCAGAAACGTCTGTTCATGGGTCTGGCCACCGGCTACGAACACGCTTCTAACGGCAAGGCCGGTGATGACTCGCGCTCCATGAACGAGGTCTTCATCCAGCCCGAATTCAATTACCGCTTTGATCACGGTGCCACACTGACGTTTGCCCCACGCATCAAGCACTATGTGTTCATGGGCGAGAACGCAGACTGGGCACACTACCGTGGCCGTTACGACTGGAAAGTCCGCTACGCCCAGGACAACGGACTGGTACTGTCTGGCATGTACAACAAGGGCGCGGGCAGCCGCAATACGCATGAGTTCACGATTGCCTGGCCACTGAACCGCACGCCTTTGAACATGAATGGCTATCTCTACGGCCAGTACTTCTCGGGCTATGCGGAAACCATGCTGGGTTACCGCGATCGCTCTTCGCAGTTCCGTATCGGTCTGGCGCTGGTGCCGTAAGCGCTTCTACAACAGTCCCCCACCGCGTCGGCTTCCCATGCCGGCGCGGGCCATATCATGATCACAGGCCTGAATCAGAAAACGCTGAAACAAGGCCACCAATCCTTCCGGCTCACGTCCTTTGGGCCACAACAAGCCCACCTCTACCGACTCCACCGGGTCATGAATCCCGATGGCATGGATACGCTTGCCTTCCAGAGACCAGGGCCGGTAAACCATATCTGACAAGATCGTCACCCCAAAGCCATAAGCCACCAAACCGCGCACCGCCTCCAGGGAGCGGGTCCGCATAGCGACACGCTCCGGAAAGCCGGGGCTGCCCCAATGTCGCATGGCCGCCGTATCAGCATCGTCCACCGTCAGAAAGATGTAGGGATAGTTGTTGACCTGCTCCAGGGACACACTGGACTCATTGGCCAGGGCATGTTGATCCGACACCCATAAGCGCCGGCGGGAACTGCTCAGGCGATGGTGCCCGAACATGGCCAAATCGGTGATATTCGACAAAATAGCAACACCCAGATCGATACGCTCGCCCTCCAGGGCGGCCTCCATTTCGGGGCGCTCCATATCCACCAGCTCGATGTCGATATTCGGATAGCTGTGCTTGAAACGACTGATCAGATCAGGCAAGAAGTAGCCTAGAACCGTATAGCCCGCGGCTACCCGAATCTGCCCTTCGATATTCTGTCGCCGCAAATCTGCATGGTTCAGCGCATCGCTGACGGCATCAATCACGTGATGGGCGTGGTGAAAGAACGCCTGTCCCTGTGGCGTTAACTCCACACCATGGGGCAAACGCTCAAACAAGGCCACATTCAGCTGGCGCTCCAGACTTTGCACCGCATTACTGATGGCCGACTGCGAGACATTCTCCGCCTGGGCCGCCGCCGAGAACTGCCCGCTGACCGCCGCAGCAATGAAATATCGAAACTGCCTCAGAGTCACTTCGTGCTTCATAGCCATCCGTTTTTCAGATATCAGGTACACGTAAATTTGATTTTACGATAACAAAAAGCTGCCCTAGACTAAAGAACAAACGACAACAACTTGCACGAAAACCATCCTTCTTGCAGGAGACAAACTCATGAACGCCCCACTCAACAAACCTTACAAGGCCATGTTGGAATCCGTGTCCCTGGATGACAAATACACTGTCACCAAGGGCCGCGCCTATATGAGCGGCACCCAAGCCCTGGTGCGCTTGCCCATGCTGCAGAAAGAACGGGACCGGCGCGCCGGTCTGAATACAGCAGGCTTCATCTCTGGCTACCGGGGCTCCCCATTAGGGAGCGTAGACCAGGCTCTGTGGCAAGCCAGCAAACACCTGAAAGAACACGACATCGTGTTCAAACCCGGTCTGAACGAAGATCTGGCCGCTACCGCCGTCTGGGGTAGCCAGCAAACCAATCTGTACCCCAGTGCCCGTTTCGACGGCACCTTTGCCATGTGGTACGGCAAGGGCCCTGGCGTGGACCGCTCCATGGACGTGTTCAAGCATGCCAACTCGGCCGGTAGCGCCCGCCACGGCGGTGTGCTGGTACTGGCAGGCGATGACCACGGTGCCAAATCCTCCACTGTTGCCCACCAGTCCGATCACGTTTTCGCCGCCGCCGGTATTCCCGTGCTCTACCCGGCCAACGTGCAGGAATACCTGGACTTTGGCCAGCACGGCTGGGCCATGAGCCGCTTCTCCGGCCTGTGGGTAGCCTTGAAATGCGTCACTGAAGTGGTGGAGTCAAACGCCTCAGTTGATCTGGACCCGGACAGCCTGAACATTGTCCTGCCCGAGATCGAGGACATGCCCGCCGATGGTCTGAACATCCGCTGGCCAGACCCGCCACTGGCGCAAGAAGCCCGCATGATGAACCACAAGTGGTACGCCGCTCTGGCTTATGTGCGCGCCAACAAATTGAACCGCGTCGAGATTGATTCGCCCGAAGCCCGCTTTGGCATCATGACGGCGGGTAAAGCCTATCTGGATACCCGTCAGGCACTGGCCGATCTGGGCCTGTCCGACGAGCTATGCGCCGAGCTAGGTATCCGACTATTTAAAGTGGGCTGTATTTGGCCCCTGGACGGGCAAGACGCCCGCCAGTTCGCAACCGGCCTGTCCGAAATTCTGGTGGTGGAAGAAAAACGCCAGATTCTGGAATATGCACTTAAAGAAGAGCTGTACAACTGGCGCGATGACGTACGTCCCAAGGTCTACGGCAAGTTTGACGAGACCGAACACGGTGGCGGCGAATGGTCCAGC
This sequence comes from Alcaligenes faecalis, assembly GCF_005311025.1. Taxonomy (GTDB): domain Bacteria; phylum Pseudomonadota; class Gammaproteobacteria; order Burkholderiales; family Burkholderiaceae_B; genus Alcaligenes; species Alcaligenes phenolicus. Next base: position 3,496,816 of record NZ_CP031747.1, read on the forward strand.
TTGCGCTCGCCCTGGCTACTCCCTCCTCAAGGTGAACTGTCTCCTGCGATTATTGCGCGCGCCATTGCCCGCCGCTTGTGCACCATGGACATTTCCGAGGAGCTGCAAGCCCGCATCCAGGCCCGTCTGGCCATTCTGGATGCCAAGGACCGCGAAGCCCGTATGCCGCGCGTCAGCGTAGAGCGCAAGCCCTGGTTCTGTTCGGGCTGTCCGCACAATACCTCCACTCGCGTGCCCGAAGGCTCGCGCGCCATGGCCGGGATTGGCTGTCACTACATGACGGTCTGGATGGATCGCAGCACCTCCACCTTCAGTCATATGGGCGGCGAAGGCGTCGCCTGGATTGGCCAACAACCCTTTACCGATGAAAAACACGTCTTCGCCAACCTGGGCGATGGCACGTATTTCCATTCGGGAATTTTGGCGATCCGAGCCTCGATCGCAGCCAACTCCAATATCACCTACAAGATTCTGTATAACGATGCCGTCGCCATGACAGGCGGCCAGCCCGTAGACGGGATATTGAAAGTCACCGACGTCATTGCCCAGGTCCATGCCGAGGGCGCTCGCAAGATTGTGGTGGTCACCGACGAGCCCGAGAAATTCAAGGGCGTTACCCTGGCTGGCAACCCGCCTGTGTATCACCGTGATGAGCTGGACCGCGTACAGCGCGAGCTGCGCGAAGTGCCCGGCACCACCATCCTGGTCTACGACCAGACCTGCGCCACGGAAAAACGCCGTCGCCGCAAGAAAGGGACTTACCCGGACCCTGCCCTGCGCGCCTTCATCAACGACACGGTCTGTGAAGGCTGCGGGGACTGCTCGGTCAAATCCAACTGCTTGTCCGTTGAGCCTCTGGACACCCCTATGGGCTCCAAGCGCCGCATCAACCAGTCCTCCTGTAATAAGGACTTCTCCTGCGTTAACGGTTTCTGCCCCAGCTTTGTCACGCTGAAAGGGGCGCAGGTACGCAAGCCGGAAGCTCAGGGCCGTTCGCTGGAGTCCTTCAATCTGGCCGACCTGCCTTTGCCCAAACTGCCGGATCTGGACAAGACCTACGGTATTTTGATCGCCGGTATTGGCGGCACAGGTGTCGTGACGGTAGGCGGCCTGCTGGGTATGGCTGCTCATATCGAGCAAAAAGGGGTCAGCGTTCTGGATATGGCCGGTTTGGCCCAGAAAGGTGGTGCGGTGCTAAGCCACGTGCAAATCGCACGCCAGCCCGATCTGCTCCATGCCACCCGCGTCCCAACGGGCGAGGCCTCCTTGCTGATTGGCAGTGATGCTCTGGTCAGCGCCTCCACGGATGTCCTGAGCCGTGTCAGCCGCGATCGCACCCACACCATTATCAACACCGCAGCCAGCCCGACTTCGGACCTGATCGGCAATGCGCACTGGAAATTCCCGCTGCAAACCGCCTGCACGGATATCGAAAATGCCGTAGGCAAGGAAATCCGCTATCTGGACGCCAATGCCCTGGCCGTACACGTTATGGGCGATGCGCTCTATGCCAACCCCATCTTGCTGGGCTATGCCTTCCAGCGCGGCTGGATTCCGCTGCATATGGACAGCTTGCTGCGCGCTATCGAACTGAACGGCGTCGCTGTCAAAGCCAACCGTGAAGCCTTCCAGTGGGGGCGTCTGGCGGCTGAAAAGGGTATCGAAGCCTTGATGGAAGGTGCGACACCCAAAGCCCGTGAAGTCACTTTCCCTGAAAGTGTGCAGTCCCTGATCAAGCGCATGGAAGAACACCTGACTGCGTATCAGAATCCGGCCTGGGCCAAGCGCTACCGCGACGCCATCAACAAGGTCATGGAACGCGAATCGCGCCTGAATCAGGACAAGGCTCTACCCCTGACTCGTATCGCCGCCACGCAGCTGGCCAAGCTGATGAGCTACAAGGACGAGTACGAAGTGGCCCGCCTGTACACCGACCCGGTCTTCCTGGACAAGCTGCGTGCCCAGTTTGCGGGTGAGCCTGGCAAGGACTACCAGATTGAGTACCATCTGGCCCCGCCCTTGCTCGGTCGCAAGAACAGCCAGGGTCAGCCAGTCAAGAGCAAGTTTGGCCCTTCGACCCGCAGCTTGTTCAAGATTCTGGCCCGTCTGCGTGGTTTGCGTGGTGGTGCGCTGGATATCTTTGGCTACACCCAGGAACGCCGTCAGGAACGTCAGAACATTGAGGACTATCTGGCCGACCTGAATGAAGTCAGCGCCCACCTGGATGCGGACAATATGGAAGTGGCCCAGCGCTGGTTGAACTACCCGGATCTGATCCGTGGCTACGGTCATGTCAAAGATGCGGGCCACGTCAAAGCCTACGCCCAGCGTGAACAGCAACGCAGCCAGTTCCGTTCTCGTACCGAACCCAGCCAACGCGTTGCCTAAACCTATCGCCAGCCCTGGTAACACAGGGCTGGCTCCCCTTAACTCCTCCTTAGCGGCAGGCTGTCTTTCAAAGCGGCCTGCTTTTTTTTCGTCTTTAAACCCCGAACCGGCATGCGGCCACACTTCCCCGAGAAGCCCAAGCGTTTAGCAAGATAGTTTGCTCATTAAACTGACATACAATCGTGCAATTCGATGCCAGTGCCACCGTCCGTGGCAATTAGGTCGACCAGGACCACATTTTATGCGCCATCTTGTTTACGTTTTTGTTCCTTCAGCCCTGATTTTGCTGACCGCTTTCAGGCTGGCTTTTGCCTTGTGGCAATGGCCGCGTGTGCGTCAGGCCGGAGGTCTGCTGCCCATCCTGATTGGCGGCTTGCGTATCGACGCCCTGATGATCGCCGCGCTCAGCGCCCCCGTGGTCTTGCTGGCCCCCTGGCTAGGACACTATCCCGTCATGACGACCATAGCCGCCATCTGGTTTACCTTCGCCTGGTTCCTGCTGACCTTGCTGGAAGTTTCCACGCCCCAATTCATTATTGAATACGACACTCGCCCCAATCGGCTGTATGTGGACTATCTGAAGCACCCTCAAGAAGTAGTGGGCATGCTCTGGAAAGGCTACAAGCTGATGATAGGCATCGCCCTGATTGGTCTGGGGCTGATTGTGTACTCGGGCTGGTCTATTTTTGGTCACGTGTCTGCCGACCCCGTGATGAGCTGGTGGCTGCGTCCTATCTGGATGCTGATTGCTGCGGCCCTGTGCATCCTGGCAATTCGGGGCACCTTGGCCCACCGCCCCATCAATCCTTCTTCGGTCGCCTGGAGCAGCGACAGCATGCTCAACACGCTGCCCTTGAACTCGCTGTATAACGTGGCCTACGCCATCTACAGCATGAAAAACGAGCGCTCGGCTGAGGATATTTACGGTGGCCTGGACGTCGCAGAAATGAACCAGATCGTGCGCGATGCGGCTGCCTTGCCGGCTGGCCCTGACACACTCCCCACCCTGCATCGTCAGACGCCAGTGCAAAAACGTGAGCGCAAACCCAATCTGGTCCTGATCGTGGAGGAGAGCCTGGGGGCGCAATATGTCAGCAATCTGGGCGGCGCCAATCTAACCCCCGAACTGGACAAACTGGCCCAAACGGGCTGGAACTTTCGCCGCGCCTACGCTACCGGCACGCGTTCGGTACGGGGTCTGGAAGCGGTTTCTGCCGGTTTCCCCCCAACCGTGGCAGACGCTGTACTGCGCCTGCCCGGCTCGCAAACCCGCTTTTTCACCCTGGCCCAATTGCTCAAGGAACAAGGTTACCGCTCACGCTTTATCTATGGCGGCGAAGCCCACTTTGACAATATGAAGAGCTTTTTCCTGGGCAATGGCTTTGATGAGCTGCATGAGCAATCCAGCTTTGAGTCCCCCGAGTTCGTCGGCACCTGGGGCGCCAGCGACCAGGATATGTTCAACAAGCTGCACCAGTTGCTAAGCCAGGACAAGGAGCAACCCACCCTGACACTGGCCTTCTCCGTCAGCAACCACTCGCCTTGGGAATACCCGGCTGGCCGTATTCAGGTGGAAGGCGATCCCGCCACGGTAGAGAACACGGTACGTTACGCCGACTGGGCCATTGGGGACTTCTTCAAGAAAGCGCGTGAATCCGACTATTGGGACAACACAGTATTCTTGATCGTGGCCGACCATGACTCGCGCGTGGGCGGTGCCAATCTGGTGCCTGTGCGTCACTTCCATATTCCTGCCCTGATTCTGGGCGCAGGCGTTCCCAGTCGTCAGGACGAACGCATCATGAGCCAGATTGACCTGGCCCCCACCCTGCTATCCCTGATGGGCATTGAAAGCGAGCACCCCATGATCGGGCGCGACCTGACCCAGCAGGACAGCGACCGGGCCATGATGCAGTACTTCGAGAACTATGGCTATTTGAAAGGCGACATCCTGACCGTGCTGATGCCACACCTGCCGCCTTGTCAGTATCGCTATACCGCGCCGGACAAGTACGAGCAGCTGGACCAGATAGACGAAGGGCTGGCCAAGGAAGCCCTTGCCCACGTGCTCTGGCCTAGCTGGGCGTATCACGAACAGGCTTACACCCTGCCCCACCTGCAAAAACGCTAAAACCGAGGGCTCAGGGCTTGACGAAGTCCTGAATTCGCTCTATTATGCTTGTCTTTAGTCGGGGCGTAGCGCAGCCTGGTAGCGCATCTGGTTTGGGACCAGAGGGTCGCGAGTTCGAATCCCGCCGCCCCGACCATTAAAGAATTAAAGGCTTAGTTCATTGCACAGTGAACTAAGCCTTTTTCTTTGCCTGCTCCCAGGGCATCGCCTTATTTGCGTTATGCTCTGACGACCTACCCTGATCAGGAATCGGAAATGAGCAATTCAAAAATTCTAGGTCTGAGCAGCCTGGCCTTACTGCTGTGCCTCCTGACCGTCCCTACCCTGTTTCTGCTGCTGCCAGTCTTTCTGTTCCCCCTGATCGCCTGCCTGATCGGCCTCTATGTTTACAAGCGTGGCCTGCGCGGACAAACTCGCAGTCTGGCTATTCGGCTTTTTGCCTTGCTGCCCTTCCCCGTAGCGGTGTTCACCTTTATTTTCTGCATGCAATGGATTTCGCAGGGCTATCGGGCCTGAGCCTTCAGCCCTGCCTGTTCCCGACCCGTTCACACTACACGGATGTGTCCTTCAAAAAGCTGAGTTTGCCATTAGGCTCAATATAAGCCGCCGCTACCTCTTCCAGCGACTGGATTCCGGCCAAACGCATTTCACTCAGGATTTCATCGCGGGTCACAAACTCCCGACGCATATTGCGCCACTGCAATTGCCCGTCCCTGACCACACACACTTTGCGCGGAGTGGCCAGTGCATTGAGCGCCGGGAATCGGTACATCAGCCAATCGACTATGTACCCCCAGGCCACAATGGTTGCGGCCACCAGCAGACCATCCGTCAAGGAATTGCTGCCGCCTGACATCGCATTACCACTGGCATCGGCAATCAGCAAAAGAATCAACAGGTCCGCAACGCCCAGCGATCCCAGTTCACGTCGTCCTGCCAGCCGCAGCAGGACGAACAGAACAAAGTACACCACTGTGCCTCGCAGCACGGACTCCAACACAGGTATTTCCAGTGCGAAGACCGTGCTCCAATCAGGTGTCAGCATGACGACAAGCAGCCTTTGATCAGTTCAGATCAAAGTACTGGTGGTCCTTGGGACGCTGGCCTGCCACATCCTTGGCCGTGATCTTGTCAGTGAACTCATTGCCCAGGTGAGAGCGCACATAGTTGACGACTTCGGCTATTTGCTCGTCATTTAGAACGCCACCAAAACCGGGCATGCCCTTATTGCCCTGGTTCACCATGAACACCACATAAGCAGGCGCCCCCAGTTTCGGATTCTTGGACAGGGACGGATACATGCCCGCCCCTTGAGCGCCCTTGCCATCGATCATGTGGCAAGACGCACAGACCTGCTCATAAATTTCCTGGCCGGTTTTCTGGGTAAAGACCACCGTATCACCCCCTACCACCGCCGTATCCGCATGGCTGATGGTCAACAGTCCCGAGGCCAGAAAAACCGCTAGAGATCGCATCATCATGACTAGGCTCCTTTGGAATCGGCTTGTTGATTACCCACAATATGGCTATGCAGGCGGGAAATCGCGTTCAGGGACGACAGGATCGCGCCTTCCTGCCAGGCGTTGACGTAAGAAGCGTGCTCACCCGCCAAAACCAGTCGACCATCAATCTGGCACAGGTTCTCGTAGTGCGCGGCCCGTGTCTGGTCCGTCCACATGCCATAGCAGCCCAATGTCCAGGGAACGCGGTGCCAGGCGACCGCCACCCCACTCTCGAACTCATCCTTATATTGAGGGTGGATTTGCGCACCATATTCCAGGGCCTTCTTGACCCGATCCTCGGGACTGAGCGACGACCATTCCACGGCGCTGGGACCGAACATATACCCCCCCAGCAATACGCCTTTGCCACCGGCCATCATGCCGCCACTGGGGTAAGAGATTTGTGTGATGGGCAGGTCGGTATAACTGATGCCGCCATAGATCGCGTCATCATCTTCCCAGAAGCGCCGTTTGAACTGCAGCCCGATCTTGACCGAGGGAGCGTAGGGCACAGCGTCAATGGCAGCGTGCATTTCCTTGCTGGCATCCAGATCTATCTGGCTCAGAATCGACAAGGGAATGGTGCATACGCACCAGTCTGCTGTTTCAGTGTGCTCGCTACCCTTGCTTTGATCCTTGTAGCTAACCGTCACCTTGCCATCACTCTGCTTGATCGCAGTGACCTTGGCATTAAAGGTAAACAGTCCCTCCAGCTCCTTGCCAAAAGCAGCGCCGATCTGGTCCATCCCACCCACCGGCTGAAACATGGTCTGCTGAAACTCGTACAGATCATGAATGCCCATATTGTGCCAAACACTGGAGCGCACAATATCGGCCAGTTTCAAAGGCTCGGAAAACTCGGGTTGTGCATTCAGACCACCTCCCGGATCACGCTCAAAACCGCGTACCTCGGAACTGGCATGGCCTTTCACATAAGCCATGTTCTTGTCCAAGGCCCCCCAGCTGCGCAAGGCTTCCAGCAGCTTTTCCTGATCCTCCTTGGACAAGGGTGCATCCAGAGACTGAGTATTAATGGCTTTGGACAAGAGCTCGGAGACCTGCCCCTGAAAATCCGCGTGGATATGGCGAAACCGCTGAGGCTTGCCACCAAAATGCTCTTTGCTATGCAGATAGGCGTTGTAGTTGTACTGGATAAACGGTTCCAGCCTGACTTTCAGCCGCTTGCAATAATCCAGCAAGGCCCGGTGATGGAAAGGAATCCGCCACGGGCCGGGGTTGATGTATTGATCCTTATCGAACTTGACATCCTGCTTGGCACCCCCCAGCTCGGTATAGCTGTCCCCGCCATGCAAGGACCAGTTGCGCCCCCCCACTTTTTCCCGAAACTCCAGGATTTTGACTTTGTACCCTGCGTTGCGCAGCTCCAAAGCGGCCACCATGCCAGCCAGACCCGCCCCCAGGATCACCACAGAGGTCCCTGGCTTGGGCTTGCCTTCCAGGCGAATCGGGCCATCGTAACTGCCCTCCGCCGCATGGCCCAGACGCATCATGGCCTGATACATGGCCGCGCCACCTGCGGCATACCCGACCATCGTCAGGAAATGTCGCCGTGTCAGTATTCCACCCTGTGAAACTTGGCTCATCGTCCTTTCTCCTTTTGGAAAAATGATGAGCAGCATTCGCCCCCAACTTCTTTGCCTGCCCCCGGTGCATGAATGCTACTCGTGTGGAAAAAAACAAAGAACACAATGCCTTATGATCAGCTTGTCACTTAACTATAAGCACCTAAAATGTTTAAGCCCAACATAAGAAACACATCTTTACAGGGCTGAAAATTAGCTGACTCCCGATAAATGCGTGCAAGCCCCTTTTTGATGTGGGCCTATGCTTGCCAAGTTCACCACGACGGGATATAATTTTTTTCTTAGTCGGGGCGTAGCGCAGCCTGGTAGCGCATCTGGTTTGGGACCAGAGGGTCGCGAGTTCGAATCCCGCCGCCCCGACCAAAAAATTCAAAGGCCTTGCAGAGCAATCTGCAAGGCCTTTTAGTTTTGCCAGTTCGGTTCACTGCGTCATTTAACTTTGGCTGGCGCTCACACCCACCGAGTCGGGCAAACCAAAAATAGAATCAAATGCCCAGTTGTAGATAAAGGCGAAGATGGGAAAGAAAGCCAGCAACACCGCTTCCATCAAAAAAGCTTTCCACAAGCTGACATTCAGCCACCACGCAATCAGCGGGATCAGCAAAGACACCAGCACAATCTGAAAACCGGCCACGTGCAGCACCCGGTGCCAGAACGTACGCGCCTGAATCTGACGACGGCGCTCCCAGGCTTCAAACAGCATGTTGTAGAACAGGTTCACCGATACCGCGCAGGTGCTGATCATGAAAGACAGCATCCCGCTTTCCATGGCCCCTGCCCCACTCAAGTGCCCCAATACGGTTGCCGCTACCATCATGCCCAGCAACTCGAACATCCCTATGTAGACGACTCTTCTTTTCCATCCCTGCACGATAAATATCCTTGATCAAAAGCTCAGAAAGCATGATTATCCGCAGTACAGCTTCTAGAAAAAGTCAGATTCCATCAGTTTTACTTATGGTTTAGCCATGCTTACCAGTGATCATCTTGAGCTCTTGCTTGCCGTGGTTGAACACGGCTCCTTCTCCGCCGCCGCGCGGGCGTTGCGCCGCACACAATCGGCCGTCAGCATGGCCGTGGCCAATCTGGAGGCCGAGCTGGATCTGTCGCTTTTTGACCGCAGCCGACGTGAACCTGTACCCACGGCCGAACTACTGGCCATGCTGCCCGACGCCAAGCTGATCGCCAGCCGCTTGCAGAGTTTGCGACTGCATTTGCAGGAATTATCGGGGGGATTGGAAAGCCATTTACGGCTGGGTATCGTGTGCGATGTCGATCCCGAACCGGCGTTGATTGCCTTGCAGGCTCTGGAGCAACGCTATCCCGGTCTGGACATAGAACTGCGAACCGCGCCCCAAGACGCGCTGGTCGAAGCACTGCAAAAGCGCGAGCTGGATCTGTGCATTGCCTATGGCGGACGGGAACTGGAAAGCGTGGGGATTGTGCAATCGCTGTGGACCGAAACCATTAGCGCTGTCGCTGCACCCGGCCATCCCTTGCTACAGGACAGCCCCAGGCCCCTGGAAGATTTGAAAGCCTACCGGCAGATTGTGATTACCAGCCCCGACAAGGATATACGCAAGGACCGTTCCATGCTCAGCCTGCGTCAATGGAAAACGGACAGTCTGCCCATGACACTGGAACTGGTGGAACGGGGATTGGGTTGGGCAAATCTGCCCTTGTCTTGCCTGCGGCCCTCACTGGAGTCTGGCCGTTTGCACCGTATCCAGTTCTCTACCGGCAGCAATGGTCTGGACTTGCCCATTTATCTTCTGCAATCCAAGGGACAGGATGTGGGCAAGGCGCAGGCCCTGTTCAGGCAGGCCCTGCAAGACGAATTGAATACGCGCCTTGCGCCTATTCCGGTACGGTGACATTCGCCTGGCCGCTATCAGCCAGGAACTGCGCCACCATCCCTTCCTTTTTCTGCCGGGCAATAAAGGCCTCAACCCAGGCATGGGCCAGCGTACGCTCTGACGGCACCGCCATGGCCTGACGAATCACAGTGAAACTGTCGGGCAGCACACGCAAGCCGCTGCGGGAGCGGGCATAGCGCTCCAAAGGCTGTCGTACGCCCGCAGCGGCATCCAGTTCTTCTTCCACAAACAGATCAATCGCATCGGCAGAGGTCGTTGCCCGTACCAGATCGGCATGTTTTAAATGACGGCTCAGGAACAAATCGTAGGCCGCCCCTTTGCCAACGGCAATGCACACGCCTTGCTGATCCAGCTGATCCACGTTCTGAAAGGCGGACTCGTCACGCACCAGATAGGTGCCTTCGATATGCACATAGGCTTCACTGAAGCGAATCTTTTCCGCACGCTTGGGATCAATCGCCAAAAACGCCAGATCCCACTCGTTCCTGTAGACCGCCTCTACGACAGCCTGGGCCGCATCGTAGCCATGAAATTGCACGCTCAGGCCCAGCTCTTGCGCCACACTGCGCGCCAGGTCCGCCGAGACCCCTTTGGGCGACTGCTCATTGGCACCGCGTTGGGCCAGGACGGGATTGCCATAATTCATGGCAACACGCAAAACCCCGCTGGGGGCCAGTTCTGCTGCGACAGCCTGCTTTTGTGTCATGTAAATGCTCCGTCATACTTTTAAGAACCCGGTCTTCTACAATAACGCACCTTCCTGTCCCACTACATAATGGAGCGCCTGTATGTCTCGTGATGATCTTGGAAAACTCTTGCTGCGTGTCACGGTCGGTGTGTTGATCCTGCTGCACGGCATCGCCAAGATACGTTATGGCATCGGAGGAATCGAAAGAATGCTGATCGCCAACAATATGCCCGGCTTTCTGGCCTGGGGCGTGTACATAGGCGAAGTGATTGCTCCCGTCCTGATGATTCTGGGTTTTTACGCCCGTGCCGGCGGTTTGATTGTAGCCATGAACATGGTCATTGCCTTGTTGCTGGCCCATAGCAACCAGATCGGCAGTTTCAATGCCCAAGGTATTTGGGCCTTGGAGTTGCAAGGCATGTTCCTGATTGGTGCGCTCACAGTCGGCTTGATTGGCGCCGGACGCTACAGCCTGGGTGGCGATGGCGGCCCCTGGAACTAAGGCTGGCCCGATTCATGTGCTAAAAAACGCCCGCTTCGCCGGGCGTTTTTCTTGGATGATCAAGCATAACCCCCACCTGCCTCCCCTTGTTCACCCTAGCCACTCAGTCCGCTGGTCTCAGGTACCTCTACGCTCGACGCTACTGCACTTGCACGGGAGTTAAAGTTAGTTGGCGTTGGCGTTGGCACCTGGCTTCTGGCCTTAACTCGCCAAGGTCAAATCCAGTCGTAACCCCCCTTTCTCCGACGCACTGGCTTGCACTTTCCCCTGATAGCTGCGCGCCAGCTCACGCACAATATCCAGTCCCAGTCCAAAGCCTGGATGTCGCTCATCCGCACGCTGGCCACGACCAAACACACGCTCCAACTGCTCCGGCTCCAGGCCAGGACCATCATCTTCCACCACCAGATGCAGCACATTGTCCTGCTGCCACACCTGACACCACACATTCTGCGTCGCCCATTTGCAGGCGTTATCCAACAGGTTTCCAGCCATCTCCTGCAAGTCCTGCTCTTCGCCTTTAAAGATCAACTCCTGATCGGGTAAATCCAGATGAATCTGCTTGTCGCTATGCAAACGCCCCATCACCCGACACAAGGACTGCAGACAACTAGACACATCCGTACGCACACCTATGGCGCGTACCGCCATGGCTCGTGCACGAGACAAGTGGTGGTCAACCTGACGCTGGGCCAAGGCCACCTGCTCGCTAACCAAAGCCGCCAAATGCGGATCTTCGGCTTGCGCGGCGTTGCCCATAATTGTTAGCGGGGTTTTGACCGCATGGGCAAGATTTCCCGCCTGCGCCCGTGCGCGATCCACCATACCCGCATTAGCACTGAGTACAGCATTGAAATCATCCACCAAGGGTTGAATTTCACTGGGGAAATTGCCACTGACTTGTGGCTCCCGCCCCTCCTGCACATCCAGCAAACGACGTCGCAAAAGATGCAGAGGGTACAAGGCCAGCACCACTTGCAAGATTGCCGCCAGGATCAAACCCACGGCCAAACCACCTAGCGACAGGAACAGAATCCGCTCAAAACGGGCTAATGGTTCGGCCAGCAGCTCCCGGTTGCCGGCCACCATGATCTGCAAGCTTTGTCCCTTGTCATTCACCTCGTCCAGCTCCTGACGCAACACAACCAGGCGTTGCTTTTCCGGCCCCGTCAGCGACAAGATGCCATTGGGCGAATCGGGAGCATTCACATCCAGAGCCTCGTCCCACAAGGAGGTCGAGCGCAAAACCACCGTCCACTGCTCACTGCCCGCTTCCTGGCGCGCAATTTGCCAGTACATGCCCGAATAAGGCTGTTCAAATAAAGGATCGCTCAGGCGCGATTGCAGAGTCACCCCATCCGCATTGTCCAGATTCACGTCCGCCATGATCTGGTCCAGATGAGTTTGCAAACGCTGCTCGAACTGCCGGTAAACGTGGTCTTGAAACAAGCGGTTCAGGCCCAAACCGGCCAGAACAATACTGATCAGAATCCAGGCCAAAGTCCCCAGCAGCAGGCGGCCACGCAGAGAGCCCAGAATGGTATGACCCCGCAAGGCGATCATGCTTCAGGGTCCACCAGACGGTAGCCCATACCTCGCACCGTTTCGATATAACCGGCGGGCAATTTCTTGCGCAGACGGCCGATAAAAACCTCGATGGTATTGGAGTCGCGCTCGAAGTCCTGAGAATAAATATGCTCGGTCAATTGAGTACGCGACAGCACTTGGCCAGGGTGATGCATCATGAACGCCAGCAAACGGTATTCATGGCTGGTCAGCGACAAGACCATGCCCGCACAACTGATGGAGGACGAGCGCGCGTCCAGCTCCAATTTGCCCAGCTGCAAACGTGGGTTCGCCTGACCGGCCGCACGGCGCAGCAAAGCGCGCATACGAGCCAGCAGCTCTTCCATGTGAAAGGGTTTGGCCACGTAATCGTCTGCACCCGCATCCATACCTTCGACCTTGTCGTGCCAATCATTGCGGGCGGTCAGAATCAGCACCGGCATATTGATGTCCGAAGCACGCCAGCGACGCAAGACCGATACCCCGTCCATGCCCGGCAAACCCAGATCCAGCACTACAGCATCAAAGGCCTCTACCTCGCCCTGATAATGGCCTTGCTCACCATCATGGGCCACCTGAACGGCATAGCCAGCCCGTTCCAGCGCCTGCTGCAATTGCGATGCCAAGGTAGGTTCGTCTTCAACAACCAGTATCCGCATCTTAATGTCCTCGGGAATGCGAGCGTTTCACGCCGCGCACAAGCAACACTTTGGCGGTCAAGGCGTCCACTTTCAAACGCAACAGGCGGTTGTCGTCAACCAGCATGCGCAAGTCATACACCCAGAGCTCAAAGCGCTCGTCATATTCAAACTGCACACGCAGCACTCGTCCGGGATAGGTCTCGCGAACCCGCTTCAGGACTTCCCGCAGCGGCAAGGCTTCTCCACGGCGCACGGCTTCGCGGGCCTGATCGTGGCCCCGATAGGCCGGGCCCGGAGGCCAGTACGGGCTGGGGCCGAAACGCTCATTAGGAGGGGGAGGTGGGGGGGGGGGGGGGGGCCCCAAATAAGCTCACTGCATGCGCCTGGCTCCTTCCTCCATCAAAGGCTTTAACCCGTACAGTAATCTGTACAAGTCATACTATTCCCATTAGACTTGTACAGTGAATTGGACAAGTAAGGTTACCATGAAAATCATCTCGTTTTCAGAAGCGCGCAACAGCTTGAAAGCTGTACTGGATGGCGTAGTCGATGACGCCAGCACCACCATCATCACGCGTCGTGATGCGGAAGACGCTGTAGTCATGTCACTCGATTACTACAACAGCTTGATGGAAACCGTCCATCTGCTGCGCTCCCCCGCTAATGCGGAACACCTGAGCCGCTCTATCGAACAATATCGTGCTGGCAAAGCCATGCCACGCGAGCCGAGCGATGACTGACCGTTTGTTATGCTGGACTGACGCTGCCTGGATTGACTATGTGTATTGGCAAGGCCAGGACCGCAAGACATTGAAGCGTATCAACAAACTGATAGAAGAAGTACGACGTGCGCCATTCGATGGCATAGGCAAACCTGAAGCGCTTAAAGAAAATCTGTCCGGCTTTTGGTCAAGACGCATTGATGACACGAATCGCCTGGTCTATGCCGTAGACAAGGCAAGCATCACCATCATTTCTTGTCGTTATCATTATTAATCAACCGGACTCTACTAAAGCCTCCAAAACCCGTCTGAATTCTGGTGCCCCCCCAGTGAGTCGAACACAGCACCCTACAATCCGAAGTGACTAATTCGTCCCTGGCATGTGAGACAAGAATGAAATGGCTGTTCCTATGCCTGATCATGGTATTGCTACCTCTGAGCACGCAGGCAAGAAACACTCCCTGCTCAGGCAAAAAAGGTGGCATTTCCCACTGCGAGGGGGAAGTCTTTGTATGCCGTGATGGTTCAGCCAGCGGCAGCAAGCGGTCGTGTCCTGCGTACACCGGCACTGCAGGACAACGTTCGCAGTCCAGGCCACAGGCGCTGCAATCCAGCAGCGTTTGCCCCTGCTCCAGTGGAACCTATTGCACCGGCCCTCGTGGAGGGCGCTATTGCGAAACCAGCACAGGTAGCAAGCGCTATCAGCGCAAATAAGGGGGCAGCCTGCGGTACTTGCTTAGCAATTGCCCTTTTTAGCCTGGCCGGGTGGACAGTGACGCTGCCCATATCCACCGTAACCATCCGGATCCACAATCACCGAACCCCTGGGAGTATGGACGGCACAGGCGGAAAGAATAGCTGTCATGGTCAATGCCAAAATAAGTGTTTTCATCATTATTCTCTGGATTTTAGACTCGCTCATTGTGCTCCAAGGATAAACAACAAGGTGCTACCAATCGCGAGCAAATACAGTTGGGCCTCCAGATGCTTGAATCTCTTGCTCTAGCCGTGGCTACGCTAGGCACAAACACAGACTTTATGTAATAATTGCGGACTTGTTGCCCCTCTAGCTCATGCTTGGTTAGAGCAGCGGACTCATAATCCGTTGGTGCCGTGTTCGACTCACGGGGGGGGCACCATCTCATTCCTCTTTCAAGCATCGGCCCGTACTAATAATAACAATGCCGAACTCGCTTGTTCCCTGCCGTTTGGCTTGCACCCAGCAACAAACCTGAAGCCCGGGCTTCTTGCTGTTTGAGCAAGTTACCCAGGCCTGAAAAGCGCTTATTTATCCGCCGGCAAGAGCGAAGAATGGTGGCTGACAATCAGCCAATCCCGCCCGTTCCATTGATAGGTATAGGTGTAACGCGCGCCTACGTCCTTGCCGCTGCTGCCCATATGAAAGGTATACAGCCCCGAGTCCACTGCCATATTGCAGCCTAGGGTTATCTGTCGTTGCGTTACCCTGCCCTGCGGCTTGCCAGCCAGAAAGTGGTCGAAATAATCTTCTTTCTCTGCCTTGGTGATGCGGTTTACCCCAGACAGCGTGGGTAGCAGAATCGAGCGCTCTGCATAGTTGTTAACGACGACCTCGGGTTTGCCGGTTTGTAGCGACTGGTTCCAACGCTCAAACAAAACGGCAACACCAGCCTCGTCTATCGGTGCACAGCTTGGTGAAGATTGGGCACTCAGGCTGCGTTCTCCCTGGGTCTGTGCCGCGCAACCCGCCAGCACCAGCGTTCCCAACAACACCATGATTTTCTTGCTCATTTCCCTTACCTCCCTCTCGTTTTTATGAGGCGGATAGTAGCATCGGTGCCTAATCATTAGCGTTTAACGCTGGTCGAGGCGACGTACTACAAACGTTCGGGAATGAGTGGGACATTGTGGGGCTGAACCTCCTTACTTAGTCTTGATCGTGCCCGCCCAGGCCTTTTATCTATGTGTAAGTGCACCAACAACAATTGTTAAAGTTTGTTTTATACAGGAACCCTTCGCCGCCTAGTCATTAAAATCGCTTCTCTTTATATAAGTAGAAGGGGAAGTTCATGACTTTTCGTATGGGTGCATTGGCCGCTATGCTGGCCGTCGCTGGCCTGACTGCAGGCTGTCAGACAATGGATGTGGGTGGCATGGTCGGTGCCGGCAGCAAGGCTGTCCAGGCGTTCAATTTGTCCGATCAGGAAGTGATTGCTCTGTCGGATCAGTCCTGCAAGCAGATGGATGCTGAAAACAAAGTGGCCAGCCCCAACAGCAAGTACAACAAGCGCCTGCAACGTGTCGTTAAGCCATTGGCGAAACAGTTGAACGGTCAAACACCGAACTTCAAGGTTTACCAGACTCAGGAAGTGAACGCCTGGGCCATGGCTAACGGTTGTATCCGTGTGTATGCCGGTCTGATGGACAAGATGAACGACGACGAACTGCGCGGCGTGATCGGTCACGAAATGGGCCACGTTGAACTGGGCCACAGCAAGAAAGCCATGCAAACCGCCTACGGCCTGTCCGCTGCTCGTGACGCTGCTGCCGCCACCGGTAACGGCGTGGTTGCTCAGTTGAACTCCAGCCAATTGGGCGAACTGTCCGAAGCCTTCCTGAACGCTCAGTTCTCGCAATCGCAAGAATCCGACGCTGACGACTACTCCTTTGACCTGCTGACCGAGCGCAAGCTCAAGACCCAGGGTCTGGTTTCTGCCTTTGAAAAACTGGCAGCTCTGGACGGCGGCGAAAGCAGCGTGATGAGCTCGCACCCCGGCTCCAAAGAACGCGCCCAGCGTATGCAACAGCGCATCGACGCGGCTAAATAAGCCCCTTCGACGCAGCGAATCGCATGCCGCTAACCCGTCCGCTTTTGCGGGCGGGTTTTTTTATGGGGATTCCAGGGATCACAAGTCAGGATGCAGCACAGCATCGGGCCGCCGCTACCAAACGCTGGATGCTCGGCCAGGAACTTTTTACCCGTACGATGAACCAATCAGACATTACCAACACCCGTACTCCCTCGAACGCCCCTGCCTGACAAGCAGTCCAGCTACAGCAAAGCCTGGTCTGTAAATCCTTACTTTTCGTCGCGGTGGCGCCATAAACCAATACCTGCTTTCAGGTATGCTTGTGCCATTCTTTGGTCTTGGCAGTTACGCTCTTGAAAAAGTCTTCCTCTTCAAAAAACTCCTGTCCCTGCGGCAATCCCAAAACCTACGAAGTTTGTTGCGGCCCTTGGCACCAAGGCCCGCAGTACTTGCAAGCCCCCGATGCGGCTACCCTGATGCGCTCGCGCTACAGCGCTTTTGTGCGCGACGATCTGGACTATCTGCTGGCCACCTGGCATAGCTCCACCCGCCCTCATTCGCTGGAACCCAATCCGGAAGGTTTGCAATGGCTGGGCCTGGATGTGCGACGTCATGAACGTGTTTCCGACACGGAAGCGATTGTGGAATTTGTCGCTCGCAACCGTCTGAATGGCCGGGCGAACCGTCTGCATGAAGTCAGCCGTTTTGTCCTTGAACAAGGCCAATGGTTTTACGTGGACGGGGATTTTTCATGAGCCAAAGCAATGATTTTGGACAAGCTGAACAGGTCCATGGCTCCAGCCTGCCCATGGCTTTGCTTCTGGAAGCTGATCCCAGCACAAGTCTGATTGAAAGCTACAAAGACACACCGCACGCCTGGTGCATTAAAGATCAGGAACACATCGTGGCGGCTGCTATTTTGCAGCGCAGGAACGCCCAGGATTGGGAGCTGATGAACATCGCCGTTCAGCCCTCGCACCAGGGTCATGGGTTGGGTGCCAAGCTGCTGTCTGCCCTGATTAGCTATGTACGCGAACAAGGTGGGCAAACCTTATATGTGGCCACCGGCACCATTGGCTACCCCCTGTTTTTCTACCAGCGCGCCGGCTTTCGAGTGATAGCGGTAGAGCCCGATTATTTCCTGCACCATTACGACGAGGCCCTGTTTGAGGACGGCTTGCAGCACAAGGACCGCCTGATTCTGAGCCTTGCCCTGAACTAAAAGACTGCAATGATGCTGTCCCTTCCTTCTGGTTGATATGCTGAGCACCCTAAGCAATTTTGCAGAACAGGCCACAGCCCTGATCAGCGCCAACCCACAATGGGTGGCCCCCGCTGTTTTCGCTTTGTGCCTGGTCGAGTCCCTGCCCTTTCTGGCCCTGATCATACCGGGTACAGCCATCCTTTTATCCGTCGGTGCCCTGGTCGGCGCCGGGGAAATGAGCTTGCTGCCGATCTGGCTGTCCGTGACACTGGGCGCCGGCCTGGGCAATGCCATCTCGTTTTTTCTGGGCCAGCGTTACGGCGGCAATCTGTTCCACTTCGAGTGGGCCCGCAAGCGCTTGCATCTGTATGCAAAAGCGCAGGCTTTTTTTGCACGCTGGGGATGGTTTAGTATTGTGGCCTGCCGCTTTGTTGGTCCCTTGCGCTCAACTGTCCCCTTGATTGCGGGCACCTGTGCCATGTCGCCTCTGAGTTTTCATATCTCATCCTGGGCCTCGGCCGCCTTGTGGGCCAGTGTCTTGCTGCTACCTGGCTGGTTCAGTTTCCAACCCTGATTTTCAATGACCCCTGTAAGCCTCGCCTACCTGCATTTATTCATCGCGATTCTCTTCGAGATCATCGCCACCAGCTTGCTGCAGCGCTCCGAACAGTTCACGCGCCTGATGCCCAGCGCCTTCACCATCATGTTCTACGCAGGTGCGTTTTACTTCCTGTCGCTCAGCCTGCGCGTCATGCCGGTTGGGGTGGCCTATGCCATCTGGAGTGGCGTGGGCATTGTGCTGATTTCCTTGATTGGCTGGGTGGTCTTCAAGCAGAAGCTGGATTTGGCCGCTATGATTGGCATCGGTTTTATTGTGGTGGGTGTGCTGATTGTGAATCTGTTCTCCAAATCTGTCGGCCACTGATTTTAGTGAATAAATATGATTGCCTTGATTCAACGGGTACGCCAGGCCCAGGTCGATATTGAAAACCAAACTGTCGCAAAAATTGGCGCAGGCATGGCCGTTCTGGTCTGTGCCGAGCACGGTGACACCCGCGAGCAAGCCACACGCTTGCTGGATAAATTGCTGGCCCTGCGCATTTTCTCGGACGAGCAAGGCAAGATGAACCTGAACTTGCAGCAAGCCGGTGGTCAGCTATTACTGGTTAGCCAGTTCACCCTGGCGGCCGATACGCGCAAGGGCAACCGTCCAGGATTCAGCCGCGCTGCGCCCCCTGCAATCAGCCAGCCCTTGTTTGACGAGCTGGTAGCCATGGCCCGCACCCGGCTGCCTGATACCCAGTGCGGCGTATTTGGTGCCGATATGCAATTGAGCCTGACCAACGATGGGCCAGTCACGATTCCCATACATATTGCGCCCGACACAGACCCAAGCTGACGATTGCCTTAAAGAGGCTCCATCCCTATAATTGCGCAGGGTGTTTTGCTGGCATGGTGCAGCAAGGCAGGTTAATTACATACGCAAGGTCGGGCCGCCTTGTGGAGATTTGCCGACCATGTCCCACCCTTCTTCCGGTGCGCCTTTGCCGCGCGCCCATGTTCTGACCCGCCAGTTGCAAGCCCAATTGCAACGCCTCCTGCATATCGAGGCCCTGGGCGGTGTGGTCTTGTTGATGGCTGCCGCCATAGCCCTGATCTGGGCCAACTCTTCATTTGCCGATAGCTATTCTGCCCTGTGGCACACCCAAGTGACCTTGGAGCTGGGCTCCTGGCGTTTCTCGCAAGATCTGCATTTTTGGGTCAACGATATTCTGATGACCTTGTTCTTCCTGGTTGTCGGGATGGAGATCCGCCGCGAGATCCATGACGGTGCCCTGTCCGACTGGCGCTCGGCCATGCTGCCTATCTGTGCTGCCCTGTCCGCCATCACCCTGCCCGCGCTGATCTACGCCGCCATGAATCCCGACCCGAAGGTGCTGATGGGTTGGGCCATTCCGACTGCCACCGATATTGCCTTCGCAGTGGGTGTGCTGGCCTTGCTGGGCCGCTCCCTGCCCCCCAGCTTGCGGGTGTTTTTGCTGGCGCTGGCCATTATTGATGACCTGGTCGCCATCCTGATCATTGCCTTCTTCTACTCGGGCGGCCTGGACTACAGCGCCTTCCTGATTGCAGCCGTTGGTATTGTGGCCGTCCTGGGTCTGCAAAAAATGGGTATAGGCTCGGCCTGGGCCTATGTCGTTCCCGGTGCGATCCTGTGGTTTGGCTTGTTGAAGACAGGTGCTCACCCCACACTGGCCGGTGTGGTTCTGGGCATGATGAGCCCTGTGCGCGCCCTGCCCTTGCCTCGCAAGGCCCGTCACCTGAATCTGGAACTGGCCACCAAACTGGAAAGCCAGCATGACACCCACGAAGTCATGCACACGCTGCAGAAAATGCAGTTGGCTCAACGCGAGATTCTGCCTCCGGTCCAGCGTATTCCTGCACTGCTGCATCCCTGGGTAGCGTTCATCATCATGCCGGTGTTTGCGCTGGCCAATGCCGGGGTCAGCCTGAATGGTCTGGACCTGAATGCCGCCGGTGCACAAAGCGCCCTGTTTGGTGTGGCGATTGCCCTGATTGTGGGCAAGCCCCTGGGCGTCTTGCTGGGCACCTGGTTGCCCGTACGCTTGGGGCTATGTACCCTGCCTGCCGGCATGGATTGGGCCGGCGTCACCCTGATTGGTTTGCTGGCCGGTATTGGCTTTACCATGTCCATCTTTGTGGCCAACCTGGCCTTTGCCGAGCCCGTTTTGCTGGATGCTGCCAAGCTGGGCGTTCTGTGTGGCTCTTTGGCGTCCGCCGTTCTGGGCTTGGCGTGGGGCCTGATTGTGCGTCGTCGCTATCAGCAGTCTGCCCGCCAGGCAGCTTATAGCCAGGCATAAACAGCCAGACATCAAACAAACAGGCCCACGCTAGCGTGGGCCTGTTTGTTTTAGGGGCTGATCAATTAATCAATAGTCAGCACGCGTTCGTTCAGGATACGGCGGCAATCCATTTCAAACTCCAGATCCTTGACGGGAGGACGGGCCAGGTGCCAGCCCAAGCCATGGTTGATCGCACCGCGCTGAGCCAGTTCAGTAGCCATGAAAGGATGCAGATTGTGCACCGTGTACGCATGGGTGGCCGTCGTGTCAGCCCATTCATGGCCCAACACTTCCAGACGACGCTCCATTTCACCCAGAACCCATTGCGCCTTCTGCAACAGCCCTTCAGGCGACACGTCCTGGTAGGCCACAATGCTCTCTATATAGTCGTCGGGCGTTTCGGGGACTTCGCAGCTGCCTGCGATCACAAAGGTGGCTTCTTCAATATCGGTTTCCACCGTGTAGCTGAAAGCGTAAAAACTGGGCTCGGCAGGTGCGCCTACCAGCGGCGACACGTTGCTGCGGGCGACCGGATTATGCTTGCCTTTGACCAGGCCCCACTCTTTCAGCGTTTCCAGATACAGCTCATTGAACTTGTTGAAGTCGCTGTCGCTAACTGGCTCGGGCGAGCGCAGCTCGCAGGCGCACAAGGCTGTCAAGGGACGCTCTTCTGCTTCCAGCACGGCCTGAATCAAGTCAAAACCTTCTTTCAGTGGCACGGGGGCAGAAAACACGACCCGGCAGATCTCGTAACCAGGCTGAGCGGCCACCCCGCCCGAAAAGCGGTTCACGCCGGTCGGAATGAAGCGGTAGTTGCCTTTGTCAAAATTAATCGCATTGCTCATGGTTGTTCCTGATCGTGTAGTGGGCCTTGGCCCGCCGGGGTCGAGTCGCCGTTATGCGGCAAAGCGGGCACTATAGCACCCTCTGAACCGTCTCAAGTTCGGTGCAGGGGCACAAGCCTCACCTTAACAGCACAAATCATTTTTTTGCGCATCATTGCAATCGCTTTGACTTCCAGCGCAGACCTCCCTACGATGGCGATATTCTTCATCACGCTGAGTTTCAGCTTGGTAGTGCACTGAGCGGTTCTATGGGTAAATCATGGATCGATTCACAGACATACTTAGACCACAGCATCAGCAATTTCCCAGACAAAATGCAGCGGCCTGGCGTTTCCTGCGCCCGGCTTGGGAAGCACGTATCCGCAAAGAACGCTATCCTAGCGAGTTTCGTGCGAACTGAGCCGGTTCGCTTTACGGTCTGTTGGCCCGGTGCCAACCTCCTGAACTCAAGACCCTGTACCTGCACGCCCACTGGAGTATTGCATGTCCACGCATCCATCAACTGAGCTACTTGGCCCCCAAACCCCGATTGCCGATATTGTTCTGGCCCTGAATCAGCTGGAGCAAGGCCCCGCGCTGCTCGCTGCCCAGGAGCTGGATAACGAACGTCTGCAAGCCTTGCTGGAAGTGCCGGAGTTGCGTTGGGCCAGTGCGCTCTTGATGGAGCTGACACGTCCCGAACGCCTGCCAGTGCTGGAGCAACTGGCCGAAGACCGAATGGCCGACTTGCTGCAAGACCTGGACCATGAAGACCAGGAGCAGATTCTTGGCCGCCTGACCCAGCGCACCCGCACCTCCATCATGCGTCTGATGCACTATCCGGCAGACACAGCCGGCGGCATCATGACTACCGAGTTTCTGCAAGTGCCCATGAGCTGGAATGTGGCACAAACCTTGCAGCACATTCGGGAAGTGGAAAGTACCCGCGAAACGGTCTATGCCATCTATGTGATCAACGACAAGCAACAACTGCAATTTGTGGTGCCTTTGCGCAAGCTGGTGTGCGCCGACCCGCAGGCGGCCCTGACCGAGTTGTGGAGTGGCGACAGCCCCATTGCCGTGCAGGCCCTGACGGACAAGGAGGCCGTGGCCCAACTGATACGCCGCCACGACTTTCTGGCCATTCCAGTGGTGGACGAGGCCAATGCCATCATCGGCATTGTGACGGTAGACGACGTGATCGACGCCCTGATGGACGAGGCCGCCGAAGACATGAACCGCTTCGGGGGTGCCGAACATATTGGCAAACCCTATCTGCAAGCGGGCTTTAGCACCATGATTCGCAAACGGGGAGGCTGGCTGGCCATTCTGTTCCTGGGTGAAATGCTGACCGCCAGTGCCATGCAGTACTACGAAATACAGCTGGAAAAGGCCGTGGTCCTGGCCATGTTCATTCCCTTGATCATGAGCTCCGGCGGTAACTCCGGCTCGCAGGCCACTTCCTTGCTGATCCGCGGTCTGGCCCTGGGTGAAGTCCGGGTGCGCGACTGGTGGCGTGTCCTGCTGCGCGAATTACCCGTGGGTCTGGTGCTGGGCACCATGTTGGGGGCGATCGGCTTTATTCGTATCGAAATCTGGCAACACCTGGGCCTGTACGACTATGGCGAGCACTCCTTGCTGATTGCCTTCACCATCTGGCTGGCTCTGGTTGGCATTGTGACGTTCGGTTCTTGTATTGGCTCCATGCTGCCCTTCATCTTGCAGCGCGTCGGTTTTGACCCGGCCAGTGCCTCGGCACCCCTGGTGGCCACGCTGGTGGACGTGCTCGGTTTGGTGATTTACTTCTCCGTGGCCGCGATGTTGCTGACAGGAACCTTGCTCTAGCCATGAATTTTTTTGTTGAATCCATACAAAAAAGCGCACAGTAAGAGACAAACTCGGTAACCTATCCGAATTTCACCGTTACATTCCCTCTGGCAGGCAGGGGGAGCCTGACACATTTCGTCTAACTTGGCCCCCTATGGGCCGCTTCGGACATCAGCACCTATGCGGATACTCGACCAGTTCTTCATCAGTGCAGACCAGATGGCTCCCTTTTTGGTTGGTAGCTATAACAGTGGTCTGGTCATCCTGTCGCTACTGGTTGCCATCTTCTCCTCGGGCATGGCCTTGCAAACGGCCCATATTGCCCGCATGGCTGATTTGCGCATACACCGCCAGATTGCCATTTGTACGGGTGCCATCGCCCTGGGCGGTGGCATCTGGACCATGCACTTTATTGGCATGTTGGCGTTTGAACTTTGCACCAGCGTCCATTACGACCCGGCCATCACCATGTTGTCGGTTCTGCCCAGCGTAGGGGCATCCTGGGTCGCCCTGCAAATTCTCTCGCAAGCCCGTGTACAACGCTCGCACCTGATTGTGGGCGGTATTTTGGTGGGTCTGGGTATAGGCACCATGCATTACAGTGGCATGGCTGCCATGCGTATGGCGCCGGTGCTGCGCTATGAGCCCATCACCTTCTTCCTGTCGATTGTGCTGGCTGTGGTACTGGCCACGCTGGCCTTGTGGATACGCTTTCGCTTGCATCGCACCCGCCTGACCTTGCTGCAACGCGTGGTCATCAGCGGCATTGTGCTGGGCCTGGCCATTTCCGGCATGCACTATACCGGCATGGCGGCCGCCCGATTTATAGGCCAGACCACACCGCCCGATGACATGATCATCTTCAACAGCACCTTTGCCTCCATGGTGCTGTCCACCTTCACCATTACAGTGACGGTACTGGTGACCGCGGCCAACGGCCTGCTGCGCTACCGCCAGTTGTTCTTGAAGATGGAAGAAAGCGAATCGCATAACCGGGCCATTGTGGATACGGCGATTGACGGCATTATTACCATCAACAGCCACGGCACCATTCTGGACTTCAACCATTCAGCCGAACGCCTGTTTGGCTGGAAGGCTGGCGAGGTGCTGGGGCGCAATGTGAACATGCTGATGCCCGAGCCGGACCGCTCGCGCCACGACAGCTATCTGTCCAATTATTTACGCACCAACGACCCAAAAATTATTGGCGTAGGCCGGGATGTCACCGGTTTGCGCAAGGATGGCAGCTTGCTGCCGATGCGCCTGGCCGTAGGCAAGGTACGCCAGCCGGGTGACCCGCTGTTTGTCGGTTTTGTCACTGACATGAGCCGCTACAAGGCACTGACCGAATCCCTGCGTCAAAGTGCGGAAAAAGCCGAGCAGGCAGCCCAGGCCAAGACGGCTTTTCTGGCCAATATGAGCCATGAAATCCGTACCCCGCTCAACGCGATTATTGGCTTTAGCGACTTGATGCTGAATGATCAGATCAATGCGCAGCAAAACAAGCACCTTGCCATCATCAACCAGTCCGCCCACTCCTTGCTGGCTTTGCTGAACGACATTCTGGATACCACCAAGCTGGAACGCGGCTCGGTCGAGCTGGAGCAAGTGGATTTTTCGCTGATTGAATTGTGCAATCAGGTCGTGGCCTCCTTGCGTTTGGCAGCGGATGCCAAGAACCTGGAGTTCCGTCTGAACCATGCGCCCGAGCTGCATCAGTTTTACAAGGGCGACCCGATGCGGATTCAGCAGGTGCTGAACAACCTGATCGGCAATGCCATCAAGTTCACCCAAAGCGGAGCGGTGCATGTGGATGTCAATCCCGAACCAGGGCGCAATACCGTCTCCATCCGCGTCACGGACACCGGCATTGGCATGACTCCTGAGCAGTTGCGCCATGTGTTCACCCCTTTTACACAGGCCGATGTATCCATCAGCCGCCGTTTTGGCGGTACCGGCCTGGGCGTATCCATTGCCCGCCAGTTGGTGGATCTGATGGGCGGCACGCTGAAGGTTGAAAGTACCCTGGGCGTGGGCAGCGTCTTTGAAGTCCGTATTCCCCTGGAACCGGGTAAAGAACCCAGCCTGAGCCCGGACGATCAGCCCGTGCCCCGCCTGCCGCCGCTGCGCATTCTGGTGGCCGATGACATCAGCCTGAATCAGGAACTGCTGACCTTGGCCCTGGAGCAGCACGGACACTCCGTGACAGCGGCCGACAACGGTCACAAAGTGCTGGAGCTGCTGTCCAAAGAAGATTTTGATGTGGCCTTGCTGGATGTGCACATGCCCGAGATGGACGGTCTGGAAACCGCCCGCCGGTGGCGCGAACAGGAGCGCCGTGAAGCGCGTCTGCCTTTGCCTCTGATTGCGCTGACTGCCAGTGTCATGGAGTCCGACCGTCATGCGGCCCAGGAGGCCGGCATGAATGGCTTTGCCACCAAACCGCTGGATCTGCCTTCTTTGCTGCAAGAAATTGCCATGGTGATGGGTCTGCCCCCCACTGGTCCCCTGGAGCACAGCGTCGAACCACAAGAGAACAGCCTGATCGATTGGGAGTTGGGCCTGAGCCTGTGGGGTTCCCAGGTCCGTCTGCGCCGCGCTCTGCTGAGCTTTCTGTCTGACCTGCATACCCGCTACCCACTCGATGAAATCAAGCAGGCATCCCCGAACTGGGAAATTGTGCTGGGCAGCCTGCATGGCATTCGCGGCACCGCCGGCAATCTGGGCCTGCCCCAAGTGTCTGCCCTCAGCGCCGAGCTGGAAGAAAAAATTCGTCGTGGTCAAACTCGCCAGATGCGTCGCCGTATTGAACAGTTGCAGGAAATGTTCAACCGCATCGTTCAAGAACTTAGCCACAACGGCCCACCGACTCCTTATTCAGACCCTCAACACGTCGTGGTGCATACCCCAGACGTTGCCTTGAACCATCTCCACATTCTGCATAGCAGCGTCTTGCTCAACGAGCTGGATGAGCCTGCCTTGCAAGTGGTCTGTCAGTATCTGGAAAGCACAGGGCAAACCGATACCCTGAATGATCTTAATAAAACCATCGACGTGTTCGACTTTGCTCAAGCCAGCCTGATCCTGTCCAAGCTGATCAAAGACCTGAATGCGAGCTTGGCCAAGGATCCGCCACGCCATGAATGAATTTACCTCACCGCGCCCCACCCTCTTGCTCATCGATGACGAGC
This sequence comes from Alcaligenes faecalis, assembly GCF_005311025.1. Classification (GTDB taxonomy): domain Bacteria; phylum Pseudomonadota; class Gammaproteobacteria; order Burkholderiales; family Burkholderiaceae_B; genus Alcaligenes; species Alcaligenes phenolicus. Next base: position 3,523,136 of record NZ_CP031747.1, read on the forward strand.
CCGCCAATCTGCAGATTCTGCGCCATACGCTGCAACAGGATTTCCGGCTGCTCTTTGCCAAAGATGGCATCAAGGCGCTGGAGCTGGCACAACGGGATCTACCGGACCTGATCTTGCTGGACATCATGATGCCGCAAATGTCGGGTTACGAAGTCTGTAGAGCCTTGAAGGCCGACCTTAAAACCCGCCACATACCCGTTGTTTTTGTAACCGCACTCTCGCAGCCGCAGGATGAGCAAATGGGGCTGGACATGGGGGCGGTGGACTACATCTCCAAACCCTTTAACCCGGCGATTCTGAAGGCACGCATACGCAACCATCTGTCCTTGGTACAAATGCAGGAACTGCGCGACAGCCGCCTGCAGATTATCCGTTGCCTGGGGACAGCGGCCGAATACAAGGACAACGAAGTTGGCCGCCACGTCATCCGCATGAGCCACTACACGCGCATTCTGGCCCATTGGCTGGGTTACTCCAGCGAAGCGGCCGACGAACTGCTGCACGCCGCGCCCATGCACGATATTGGCAAAATCGGCATCCCGGATTCCATCCTGCAAAAACCCGGCAAGCTAACACCCGAAGAATGGGAAATCATGCGTACGCACACCTTGATTGGCGCCCGCATTATTGGCCAGCACTCGCATGGTTTGTTAAAACTGGCACGCACGATCGCGCTGTATCACCATGAAAAATGGGATGGCAGTGGCTATCCCTACGGTTTAAAAGGCGAGAATATCCCCCTGCCCGCCCGCATCGTGGCGGTGGCCGATGTGTTTGATGCCTTGGCCAGTGAGCGGCCCTATAAGAAAGCCTGGAGTGTAGAGCGCTGCATCAACTATCTGCGCGAACAATCCGGCCAGCACTTTGACCCGCAACTGATCGCCCTGCTGGACAAATGCCTGCCTGAAATGCTGCATATCAAAGAAAAATGGGCCGACGATCCCCAACTGATGGCAAAGACCTGAACCGATTGGCCCGATAAGCAGCAGGTGGGCCAGGTCCCGCGCTCCTCAGCCCTGCGGGCTTGTCTTACAATGACGGCTTTACTATCTACCCCCGCTTCTACATGGCCGCTTTGCGTATTCGCCAAGTCCGACTTCATAAAAAACTGTCTCTGCGCAAGCTGGCCGAGCTTGCCCAAGTCTCCCCCGGCCTGATCAGCCAGGTGGAACGCGGTTTGACCCAACCCAGTCTGGATACCCTGCGCCAAATTGCACGTGCGCTGGATACGCCCTTGTTTTCCCTGCTGGATGACAATGTGGAGCAAGTGGCGGTGGTGCGCCAGAACGAGCGCATGAGCATTCAATCCGCTTCGGGCGTGCAGTACCAGCGGGTGTCACCGGGCTTTGGCAGTATTGAAATGCTGGCGGGCTTCTTGCCGCCGGGAGGAAGCTCGGTCGGGCAGCGCTGGAGCCACCCTGCCGAGGAATGTGTGCTGGTGACGGAAGGCCAGCTGCTGGTCGATGTAGGGGATGATCAGCACTGTCTGCAAACGGGCGATAGCTGTTATTTCAACTCCAGCCTGCCCCATGCCTACCGCAATCCTTACGACACGGATGTGCGCTTTATTGTGGCGATCACCCCACCCAGCTATTAAGCACGAGCACTAGGCGGCGCTGTGCAGCTGGGCCTGGATCAGATCCAGCTCGGTTTCATGGCAACGCTGCAAACGTAGCCAGCGGTTTTCATCCATGTCTGCACCGCGTGTCGCCAGCATGATCAAAATGCAGGAATTCTGATCCAGCGGCTGCACCATGGCGCTGATGCGCGGGGTACGTTGCGTGGCGCTACCTACCCAATAGCGAATCAGCCCTTGCTCGGCCAGAATCTCCACGCTGACATGGGTTTGGCCACCATCAAACAAGGACGTCCCCACCACCAGGCCAGGCTCCACCGTTTCGGTGTCAAAGCAGCCCAGGGACCAGCGTCCCAGCGCATCCAGATCCGCCATATAGTCCATCACGACCTTGGCGGATCGTTCGATACGACGGCTGGCCTGATGAGCCCAGGTTTGGCTATCCATATCCCCTCCTCCTTTACCAGCCGGCTTGCAAGGTGTCGCACAAGCGCAGTACATCCTGCTCGGTGCAGACATTACCGGGCGACAGACGCAATACGCCGTCACGCTGATCGCAATAGAGCTCCTGCTCACGCAGCTGATCCACCATAGCCTGAGCGCGCTGGGCACTGCTGGCGCGCAACATGATGCTGCCGCCGCGCTCGTTCTCGGCCAATGGGGTCAGCACGGGCCAATTGGCTTTGGCCGCACGATCCAGCAAGACCGCCGTCAATGCCCGGTTTTGCTCCAGCAGTTTTTCCACGCCGGTTTCCAGCACGAAACGCATGCCAGGCAGGGACGCAATACTTCCCAAAATAGCCGGTGTGCCATGGTCGAAACGACGCGCGCCGTCAGCATAGCTGAACTGGTCCAGATTCCAGTTAAAGGGATTTTCCTGGCTGAACCAGCCGCGAAACTCCGGCTCGCACTGCTCGATCAAATCTGCACGCACATGCAAGAGGCTGGCACCGGACACGCCGCATGCCCACTTCAAGGAGGCCGACAAGGTAAAGGCCACGCCTTCATGCACGGTGAACGGCACCAGCCCGGCAGCTTGTGTCAAATCCAGCGCCATCAGGCTGCCGTGCTCCGTCGCACATTGCGCCATGCGATCCACATCCACCCGGTGCGAGGACGTAGAGCTGACCCAGGTCACCAGGGCCAAACCCACACTGTCATCCCAGGCATTAATGAAATCATCGTCCGTCACATAGGACAGGCCGGCGCTCAAAGGTACGGTGCGCAAGGTGAAGCCCAGGCGCAAGGCCAGTTTTTGCAACAGGAAATGCAGGCTGGGAAAGCAATCGGCCGCAACCAGCAAGGTACGTCCTTTAAGCACATGCGAAGGCAAAGAACCCAGAATGCTGTAGAGGCCGCCTGTGACGTTTTCACTTAGCGCAATATCCTTGGAATCAGCACCAATCAAACGGGCCCAGGCATCCATGAAAGCCTGTTTCTGGCCCAGAGCGTACCCCCACTGGGCATCGTCCTGCGCCGACCAGACCTGGCTGAACTGATCCAGCTCGGCACGCATGGCCGCTTCCTTGCCCTCGAACATGCCAATGGAGTGATAAAGAAAATATCCGGACATCATTTACTTCCTTGAAAATCAATCGGCCAACTGACGGCCAGAGGTTTCCTGCACCGTGCTCAAAGCCACACTCCCGATCAGCGCCACTACCATCACGTAAAAGGCAGGTGCCATGCTGGAACCGGTCAGGCCCGTCAGCCAGGACGCCACGAATGGCGCCGTCGCTCCACCCAGAATGGTGGCGATGTTAAAGCCCAGCGACACGCCGCTATAGCGCACTCGCGTAGGGAACAATTCGGCATACAAGGGGTAGCCCACGGCCTGCACTACGATGAACGGCAAAATGGACACGGCCACCGCGATCACCGCCAGCGGGAAACTGCCCCAGGAGGCGACCCACATCGTCAGCGGCACCAGCACCAGATAGCCCAGCAAGCCAATCGTCAGCAAGGGTTTGCGGCCAAAGCGATCAGACAGGCCACCGGCAAAAGGCATGATGAAGGCCGAGCACAAGGTGACCAGGGAAATCAGCCAGAACACCGCGGTGCCGTCGTATTTCAGGGTGTGAATCAAATGGGTACTCAGATAGACCACGCCCACGTAGCCTGCTGCATTCTGTGCAAAACCAATGGCAATGACTTGCAAGAGGGGACGGCGGTAATCACGCACAATCAAGGACAAAGGCGAATGCTCGGGGTGATGGCTTTTGAGCATTTCCTTAAAGCGCGGCGAATCCTCGATACGTGAACGAGCCCAGACACACAGAATGATCAAGGGAATGGACAGTAGAAAGGGAATACGCCAGCCCCAATCCAGCATGGCTTCCTTACCCACCAGCGCTGTCACCAGGCCGGCGACGCCGGTGGCCAGGGACAAGCCCAAAGTGGCGGCGGCCGGGTTGAACGCGCCAAAGAAACCGCGCTTGCCGGGGGGCGAGCATTCCGCCACATAGGTAGCTGCGCCCGTAATTTCACCACCGGCAAAAAAGCCCTGCAGCAAACGACACAGCAATAGCAAGGCCGGTGCAGCCAGGCCCAGCGTGGCGTAGGTAGGCAACATGCCCATCAAGGCGCTGGCCACTCCAATGCCCACAATCGTGAACATCAAGGCAGCGGTACGGCCATGCTTGTCGCCAAACCAGCCAAAGAAAATACCGCCCAAGGGGCGTGCCAGAAAGGCCCCGCCAAACACGGCCAATGTGGACAGCAAGGCCGCGTTCTCATTGCCGGCGTGAAAAAACAGCACGCTTAGCGTCACAGCCAGGACGCCGTACAGCTGAAAGTCGTAATACTCGATCATGGTGCCCAAACCCGCTGCGCTGGCGGCGCGCCACGGCGATACGGGGGCCTCGTCCTGTGGGGACTGTTTCTTGCTCATGTCTCATCCATCCTGATACGCATAATGCGTCTATTCTGTTTAGTGTGGCTAAACAAATTATACGGATGAATATTTCAGCTTTCAATCACTGGGAAAACCCTAAAGGTCGGGGTCTTCGGCCCTGTCCTTGTCCATGGCTTCCTGAACCCAGCGTTGGGCCGGATGCAGACTGATGCCCTGTTGACGCAAGCGCCGCAGAATATCGAGCATCAGATTGCTGCGCACCCGGCGCTGGACTCGCATGGTATTGATGAAACAACGGGTGCTGAATGCCACCCCATCCCCAAAAATTCCGTCGCAAGACAAGATAGGGGCTGGCTCGGTCAGAATTTCCGGCTCGGACTGTACGGCCTCACGCAAAATCTGCATGACCGCATCCGCGTCCACATCCAGCGGAAACAGCAAGCGGGACTCGATCGCGCCCAAGGAGGTCGGGGTGTAAGTCAGATTACGCACCTGCCGCCCCATCATCTGGGAGTTGGGGACCATGACCATGGTGCGATCAAAGCGCTCAACATAGGTCGCCCGCAAGCGAATCTGGCGCACATTGCCTTCGCTGCCCTCTACCTCCACCCAGTCTCCCACTTTGACGGGACGCTCGACCATCAGCATCAGGCCAGAGGCAATGTTCTGCACAATGCCTCGCAAGCCAAAACCCAGACCCACCGTCAAGGCCGTAAAGATCCAGGTCACCGATTCAATCGGCACACCCAGCATGGACAGGCAGATCACCAACAGAACAAAATAGGCAACGTACCCAACCATGCCCACGATCGCATTTTGCAGGCCCGGCTCCAGCGTGGTGTTAGGCATGTAATGCTGACGCAGCCAGGTGCGCAGGAAATGAATCAGGACGGCCCCCACCAGCATCACGCCCAAGGCAATCAGCCACAAGTCCAGGCGCCACTGCACCGCTCCCAGACGCAAGGCCTCACGCGAGACATCCAGCCCCGACTCCAGCATCTGTTTGGGCTCAGTTAACCAATCCCCACTCACCATCCAGATCGCCAGAAGCAACACGCTCATCCGGGCGATAGCAAAAAACACAACGATGAACTGGCTTTGCACGCGAATCGGCGCAGCCTCTGGATCATGGCTGCGGTTACGTAAATAGGTCAGCAAGGAATCCGCAATGTCCTGCAGCCACACCATACAAACGTAGGCCAGCAGCCCCAGGATCAAGGGCATGGTGATGAAATGCGACATCAAGTCATCCGACAGGCCTTGCCAGCCGCCGATGAACAAGCCCAACACCAGGATGTAAACAAGGACGCCGCCTTTAAAGGCCAGACGAGCCCAACTGCGTCCCGTTCGGCTCGCCCCCTGCCCCGCGACATCAGTACGATTGAACAGCTCGTCTCGCAGAACCCACAAACCATAGCCATACAGGATCAAATACAGCAGGCTGCTCACACCATCAGCCATGGACTGAAATGCATCCGATAAACCTATCGATCCCCGAAAAAAACTGCTTGTGATGTCCGCATACACCAGCAGGAAAAAAGCGGGTGCAAAGTAACGCAGCCTATGCTGAGTCTGAGTGGACACGGGAATCAAACGCCAGGAAGCCCGAGGCTGAACCACCATACTCTTGAGACAAGCCAGCGCCACTGCTGCAGCCCAAGCCCCTACTTTCAAATAAGCCAGAAGCTCAAACTGGGTGGGAGAAAGGCCTGGCCGTTGAAACACCAGTTCAACCAGCTGGTCCACCACCACCCAGGCAGCGATAAACCACAGGAAGAAATTAGCAATGATCAGACTGGAGCGACGCAAGCGTCCGGCTGGCAGATAACGGCTTACCCATAGGGGCATGACGCGGAACAAAGCCAGCATCACAAGCAGAACCGCCGCCGCCATCCACAATGAGGCGCTGCTTTGCTGCCAACTGCTATTGCTCCATGTTCCTCGCCACTGCTGGGCAAAGTCAGATAGTTTGGAACGGTCAGCGGGCCAGGCCTGTGCAAGTTCGGGCAAACTTTCCAGCAGGACCAAAGAGGCATTGCGTCGCCAACGCTTCGCTTTCTCATAGCGCACCGTCGCCTCTCGCAGCAACTGACGGGCTTGTTGCGCCTCCACCTGCACCAGACGCGCTACGCGCAGATCAGCCCGCAAGGCAGCATCGGCACGGCGCAATTGCATGCGTTCGTTATGAACGATGAGCTGCTCGGCCTCATCGCCCGAATCTTCGCCCAGCTCCTGCAAACGTGCCTTCAACAGGCGGCTGCGCCGCTCCAAAGACTGCACCACCCGTCCGGACAGCTCCTGCGTTCGCACCAGCTTTTGATCTTCCTCGTAGCTGCGCTCGGGCCGTATCGATACCTGGTTGCCTTCCAGGCGGTACTGCATCAGGCGGATTTCATCCTGGGCCTGCTGCAGCTCTCGAATCATCTCACGCTCTTGCTCTACCTCGGACAAGGCTTGTGCCTGTGCCTGTGGCCAGGCCCCCAGCAGAGCCAGAAACAAGAGCAAGACCTGCACACCTAGTCGTAGCGTCTTCATGGCTGTTGTCTCCCTGGGGCCTGCCTGTTGTTTTTATCGAGGTTCAATCATTCAGCAAGGGGTTGCCGCTTTCATTCTGGCTGGCGACCGGTGTATTGGGCAACACCGTCATGGTCTGAGTATGGTGCAACGCCAGACCTTCCTTGCGTAATTCATCCAGAATATCGAACATCAGGACACTGCGTACCCGGCTGCCAATGCGAGGCGAGCTTACATAGCAGGTCGCCGTGAACTGCAAGCCGTTGGCATCAAAGCCATCCAGCGTCACATCCGGCGCCGGGTCGGCCAGCACGTCGCTGTAGTTCTGCATCACATCCAGCATGATAGAACGTACCCGTTTAGCGTCTGTGTCGATAGGCATATTGATCTTGACCTTCACTACCCCCAAGGGATTGCTCAAGGTCACATTACGCACGGTTTTGGTGATGAATTCGGAGTTCGGCACGATCAAGGTGGAGCGGTCGAACATTTCAATTTCCGTGGCACGGGCATTGATCTTGCGTACATTACCCTCTACCCCGTTCAGGCTGACCCAGTCCCCAATTTTGATGGGACGTTCGGCCAACAAAATCAGCCCCGATACAAAGTTCTGCACCACCGCTTGCAAGCCAAAACCGATACCCACCGACAAGGCTGAAATCACCCAGGCCATGCGCTCCAGACCGATTCCGAGAGACGAAATCGCCGTAGCCACCACAATAAAGTAGCCCACATAGCTGAACAGATTAGCAGTAGACACTCGCATACCCGGATCGATACGCGTGGCGGGTAAAAGCTGGTTGGCCACCCAGCGCTGCAAGGCTTTGACAAACAAAATCCCCAGCACCAGAATCAGTACGGCCAGCAGGACCGAGCTGGGTTTTAACTGAACCTGACCTAAAGAAAAACCTTTAACCAAAAAGCCCAAACGACGCTGCAGCCACTGCGTGGGGTCTTCCCCAAAAGGCAGCAAGACCAGGGTAATCGCCGTAATAATCAGGCATAAACGCAAGGCTCCGGACAGCACGATCACGATCTGGCTGCTGCCCCGCAATTGCGTACTGGTCCATTCATTGGCGGCGCGCTTCTCTTTAAATTGCAGCAAGAGGCTTTGACCGATATCCGCAATCAGCGCGACCAGGACATAGCAGGTGCAAATCACCAGACTCAGCCACAACACCTCTTGCACAATCAGACTGCTCAAGGCGATGTAGCCCAGCAAGAAGGCAATCATCCCCAGCCCAATGACCACACCCAGGGTGATAGGAATGGCGCGTAACCAGGTCGCCCCCTGCTGAACCGGAGCCGTTTTCTGCGGGTCCTCGCCACCTTCTGGAACGGGGGTCTTATCCCGTCCCTGGCTCAAGTTCCAGGCTGCAATGGCAATAAAGATGCTCAGTGTCAGCGTGTTAAAACTGTTGACCAGCAAGGTAGTGCTGAGCGTGGCATTGATCAGGCCCAGCAACTGCTGCGACATCCAGGTCAAGGCCACCATGATGCCCAGAGCAATGGGCAACCATGCCAGCTTCAAAGCCACATTGCTGGGAATGGGAGGCAAGCGCCAGCTAGGACGCTGCGCCGACAAAAGCACGCGGCCCATCCCGGTCACAAAGCCACCCAGATACAAGGCGAATACGGACTTGGACACAAAGCTGGACAGATCCGGAGCCAGATTGCCGTTCCAGTAAAACAACCCTGCCGCCACCGATGCCAACAAACCGGGCGTCAGGCTGTAGAGCACAATCAAGGCCGTCGCATAAAAAGAGCGTCGCAAGCGCGAGGGCTTGGTGTGGTTGATGGTAAAACGCTCCAGCCCCCGTACCGCCCAGACCGACAAAGCCAGCAAGACCAGAGCCAAGGCTCCTGCCGACCACAGCACATAAGCGGGCAAATCGATTACCCGCTGAGCCAGATCCTTGCGCATGCGTTCAACCCTGGCCAGATCACCGGGCAAATCGCGCGACACATTGCGCCAGAAGCGCGGTGTCAACACGGACTGCGACTGCCGACCCAATTCCGCCTGGAAAATTACGCGGCGCTGCTTGGACACCTGATCCAGGCCTTGTGTTGTTTCCACGCCGATCAAACGGGCCAGCTTGATCATGCCGTCCAGCTCGGTCACCGCCTGCTGCAATTGAGCACGCTGGCGCGCAATGTCCTCGGACTCCCCCGCCGGATCATCCACAGGCCCCAACTGATTCAGACGCGCGGTCACGCTCAACAGCTCAGGCTCCAGACGCACACTCATTTCCTGAGCCTGCTCTTGCGCCAGCAGCAACTGATTGCGCAAGGCAACCAGATCGGAATCGCCCAAGCCATCATTTTTCTGCAAACGGTCCTGGACAGTTTGCAGCGTGTCACGCAATTCATTCAGGGATTCACTGGCCTGCGCAGGCGTCAATGCCACCGTCTCGGCCGTCACAGGGACAGCGGTAACAGCCAGCACCACAGCCAGCAGCCACAAGGACAAAAAAGCACACAGGCGCGAACGGCGAAAAGCGTGCATCAATAAAACTCCGGCTAAACAATGAGGCCCCAAGCATGAAACCGCCAGGGCAGCAGAAAACATGCACAGAATACCGAACTATTGTGGGCTTGGCGCATGAGGTATTCACGAGAACCCTGTTTTTTTAGGCGATAAACGCCCCGAACTGCTCACTTTTCAGGTTCCGGCTCCTTTACTCCCCCTCATCCCCCCCTTCTGGCTGAATGCCAAGAAGTAAAAAAAAACCGGCCAGAACAGGTGCAAAACACCTACCCCGGCCGGTTATTCTGCCTGCAGGTATCAAGCCTCAGGCACAGGAACAAGCAGGATTAACGAATCTGCTCCGCCACCATGAATCCGGACGCTCCCGCCAGACCTGGGCCTGGATGGGTGGACGCACCAATGTGGTAGACATTCTTGTACGGTGTGGCGTGAGACCGGGCACCGTTACTGGCGGCAAAGGGGCGCATCCAGAAGAATTGGTCAGGGGAGCAGATGCCCGAGTAGGGGTCGCCGCCCACCAGATTGCAGTTGATGGATTCCAGGTCGGCTGGCGACAGCACTTTCTGACCCACGATTTGTTGACGCAAACCGGGCATGACGCCTTCCAGTTGGTCAATGATGCGCTCGGCCACGGCCTGGCTGACTTCTTCGGTCCATTTGCCGTCTTCCGGCACGTCGATCTTGCCAGCAGCATCGCCGCGCAACTTGGATGGCATGTCCTGCATCTGCATCCACAGTATCCATTTGCCTTCCGGCGCACGACTGGGGTCCAGAGAGCAAGGCTGGCCAATAGCAACAGTGAACTTGGCCGGGATCAGGCCGTTATTGGCCTGGGCCACGCTCATGCTGACGTCTTCCAGGCTGTCGGACAGGTGCAGCAACGGTACTTTCAGCAGCTCCGGATCGCTCCAGTTAGGCATGCTGTCCAACGCCAGATGAATTTGCATGTCGCCACGGCCAAAACGGTAGGCATTGGCTTGTTCACGTACTTGAGCGGGAGCACCCGGCAACAAACGACCATAGAGCTGTGGCGGTGTAACGTTGCACACCACATGGCTGGCTTCGTAGACTTGGCCGCCGGCACGCACGCCACGGGCTTTTTGTCCTTCCAGCACAATTTCTTCCACTTCGGTGTTCAGTTGAATACGGCCACCAGCCTTTTCAATAATGGCGCACAGAGCACGCACCAGATTCTGGCCGCCACCTTTCACCACGGGCATGCCACCGGCCACCACAGCCGCAAAGGTCAGCTTGCCGATCAAGGCCGAGCAGGCGTCGTCAGGGCCCAGGCCCGAGTGCAAGACCCAGGGAGCCATCATGCCGCGCACACGGTCATCTTTCAGTTCACGGTCAGCCCAGCGGCGGAAGGATTCCAGGGACTCGCGTCCGTACTGGACCATGCCGTCCATGCGGCGCTTACGCCATTGCGAGAACAGCAAACCCAACAAGCCACGACTGTATGGCTCGGTGCCCAGCAAGCCGAAGGTCAGACCTGCATCGCGCTCGAACAACTGGCTGCACATGGCACCAAAGGCATCGCCATCACCAGCTTGCAAGCCATTGATACGCTGAATGGAATCGCCCACATCGTGGCGCAGGGCCAGGCCCTTGCCATCGCTGCCCACCACACCGGTGGTATAGCCGTTTTCCAGAAACTCCACGCCCTGGGCGGCCAGATCGTCTTTCAAACGGGCATAGGCAGCGCCGGATGTGAACAAGGGGTACCAGGACGACAGCAACTCATGGGTAAAGCCCGGAAACAGCTCCTCGGTACGGATACACCCGCCCGCACGGTCGTTACGCTCCAGCACCAGGACCTGCTTGCCCTTTTGCGCCAGCAAGGCTGCACACACCAGGGAGTTAATGCCACTGCCCACCACAATGACGGCATACGATTTTTTATTTGTTGAGTCTGTCATCCCACACCTTTTTTAAATTGCCCTGAACGGGGTCAGGGCTTGTGAACACGCCACAAGAAACAGCTGTTCACAAGCCCTGGACATCTTTTACCGCACTTTTCTATTTATGAGCCAGACGACTGCGCCTGCCAGCGTTCAAACCAGTGACGGGGCGACTTGCCCTGCTCTGGCCCGAGTACGGAAAAGCCACCATCGACGGGCAGATCAATGCCTGTCATCCAGGAAGCCGCTCCCGACACGGCAAACAGCACCACCTGGGCGACCTCTTCACCGGAGCCGACTCGGCCCAAAGGATGAACTTGCGCCCCAACCTGATTGGCCAGTTCGCGCGAACCGCCGCTCATGCGTTCAACGGATGGCGACCAGGTCCAGGCTGGCGAGACCGTCAGCACACGAATGCCCGAGGGAGCCAATTCCACGGCCAAGCTTTTTGTAAACTGCAGGATGGCCGCTTTGGAGGCGGGATACAGCGCGCGTCCGGCCACGCCGAATTTGCCACCTGTACTGCCCATATTGATGATGACCCCGCCCTGCCCCATATGCGGCGTGGCTTTCTGGGCCAGAATCGCGCTGGAGATCAGGTTCACATCCAGCGTTTGATGCCATAGCTCCCGGCTGGAAGCCAGGCCTTCGTCCCCGTAGGAACAGGCATTGTTCACCACAATGTCGATGCGGCCAGTTTGTGCCAGGGCGGCCTGCACGCAGGCATCCAGCTGTGCATCATCACAAATATTGGCGGCCATGAACTGGGCCTTGCCTACGGCCTGCAGACGCGCCTCGGTACGCTGACCTTCTTCCTGACTGCGACCCACGATCAGCACCCACGCACCGGCGGCACACAGAGCCAGGGCGATATCTGCCCCCAGCCCTTGCGTGGACCCGGTCACGATGGCGACCTTACCTTGTAAATTCACCTTCATGTCCTGCTGCATGTCCTTCTCCTACTGTGCTTGGGGCGCGCCGAACACCGTCGCCCAATCTTCGTCCCGGTCAATATGAGCAATCAGGCTCATGCTGGCCAGGGAGGCTTCATGTGTGGCCGGTGGAGCACCGCAAGCGCTGGCCACCACCGCCACTTCATAGCCCATATCCACTGCGTGACGCACCGTGCTCTCGACTACAGAATGGGTAGCCACACCGGCAATTACCAGGCGCTCCACACCCAAACGACGTACGACCGGTTCCAGCGCGGAACCAAAGAAAGCGTTAATACGCGTGTGGTGGACTTCAAACTCGTCAGGCAAGGGAGCCAGCCCGTCAAAGAACTGGGCTCCCCAGCTGCCAGTCTGCATGGCGCCGATTCGTTTCACATTGTGCAGAATCGGCGCATTGCACAGCAGGTCGGCATAGTCAGGCCGATAGCCCACCCGTACATGCACAATGGGTACGCCCTGTGCGCGGGCCTGCGCCAGCAAACGGCCTGCGGCCTCGATCAAGGCCTGACGCTGGGGGCTATTGGCCTCTACCCCCACGCGGATCAGGCCATCGGCGTGCAGGACGTCGTTTTGATAATGCAGGGCCAGCAAGGCTGTGTGATGGGCTGCCGACATTAGATGTACACCTGAATAGCGCCGTGAACCGCGTCACGATCCACCAGGTTCACCTGCTTCATGCGCAGTTTCCAGCCACCGCCCTCCTGGGCCTGCAGCTTGTGAATCAGGCTGCCCACACGGTAGACCGGATCTTTACCGCGCCACTCCATGGAGTGGAAGCTGGAACGCACCACCAGATAGCCTTCCGGATCAGTGCCATCAATCATCACATTGCCCAGCACACGGCAGGACTGTGTGATTGGCTGCTGGGACCAGTTGCGGTGGTTTTCCAGACGACGGATACGCAGTTCACGCAGCAGCTTGTTTTCCCAGCACAGGGAAATGTGCTCGTAAGGACTTTCCTGATCGTAGCTGTGAGGAATCCAGTACATGCCCTCCTCGGTCCACAGATCCAGCCATGCTTGCCAGCGACGCTCGTCCAGCAAACGAGCTTCGTGATAGATGAACTGCTCCACTTCACGGATGGCTTCCAGGCTCAGGTTCACAGGCGTGACCTGATCCACGCTGACGTCAAAATCAATATCAAACAACATAAGAATTCTCCTTGGCTCGGACAGCAGCCCGCTTAAGCCTGTGTTGCGGGGGCGATGGGCTCACCAGAAGCCGAACGCACCGTGGCTTTACCACTATCTTCCGACTGCGCAGGCGCGTCGTACAGACTGGTAGTCATGAAATGCTTCCAGGCGCGGAACTGATTGCGCATGGGCAATTCGCTGGTGCCGTTGGTGGCGACCATACCGCCTTCGATAGGCTTGTCAGTGCCGTCATAGCGGTGCATGCTGATCCAGTCTCCGCCATTGGTCTGGTTACCTTCCTGACAGCGGCCATAGACTTCGATATCGTCCGGCATCACATTGGACGACGGCGAGTTGATCAGGTTGGCGTACATCAGGCCGCGCTTGTAAATATCGTCAGGCGCACCTTTCAGGCGGAACAGCTGGATTTCCACATGAGTGCGGTCCACCGCCACCGGGCGAATCACACGGAACTGCTGGAATACGGTGTGGGGCGAACCACTGCCGTAAATAATGCTGTTGTGACGGTTCTCGCCCAGAATGTTCAAGGCTTTTTCTTCACCGTAGGCTTCTTTCAGGGTTTCGTAGTGCGCCTTGGTGATCGGGTCAGTTTCGATGGCACCTGGATTGAAAATCCCTTCCATATAGCCGTGGCCGTTATCAAAGGCATACAGGTCCAGCTTTTCCCAGAAACCGTAGGGCTCGCCGTTACCGTCCATGATGTGCAGTTCCAGCGGCATGGAGCCGTAGTCTTGGGCCTGCTCGCGGGCTGCCACGTAGGACGACTCGTGCGTCACGTTGGCATGCATGGTGTCGTGCAGGTTCTCGTAGAACACCTTCCAGTTGGAGGGCTGCCAGACCTTGAAGCTGCCGCCGGCCACTTCTACTTCACCCACGGGCGAGCGATCGCACAGATTGTCGATAGAGGTAATGATGGGGCCCAGGAACTCCTTCAGATCCGGACCGTGGGCGCTTTGACAGGCAAAAACAAAACCACGGTAGCTTTCCACACGAGCCACACGGCGCATGGAGAAGTCCGGGTGCTTGGGATCAAAACAGGTGTTTTCCAGGCCGTTTTTCATCGGAGCGGCCAGATGCTGACCGTCCAGCTTGAACGTCCAGGCGTGGTAAGGACAGCGGAAGAACTTGCCCGCATTGCCGCAACCGTCCGCTACCACTTTCGCGCCCTTGTGCGGGCAACGGTTGTAGAGCACGTACACTTTCTTGTCGCTGCCGCGCACCATGATGACGTCCTGGCCGCCCAACAAGGTGGTGTGGTAGTCGCCGGGATTAGGCACCTGGCTGTCGTGGCCGATGTAGATCCAGGCACGGCCATAAATGCGTTCCATCTCCAGACGGAAGATCTCGGGGTCGGTATAGACCGATTTATGTACGCTGTCGCCCCGCACCAATGCGGACAGCTGTTCGTTGCTATAGCTCATCATTACCTCCTTGCTGCCGGATGCTTGACGCACCCTCTTTATGACTTTTCCATCTTGCACTGCGGTGCAAAATGATCCTGGAACTGCTCGAATACGGTGGACACAATCTTGTTGCTCATCTGGCCCTTGTCATTCGGGGCCACTTCACGCATGTAGTAGGTCTGCACCGGATATTGGTTGTTGTTAAAGGCAAAGGCGCCGCGTACAGACTCGAACGGTGCACTGCGCAAGGCTTTACGCAGGGCCTCCCGGTCGGTAGCGGCCTTGGGGTCAGCCTTCAGTGCGCCATCCAGCAACAAGGCGGCGTCGTAGCCCTGGGAGGCGTACATGGAAGGCAGGCGACCGTAGGTCTTTTCAAAATCCGCCACAAAGCGTTTGTTGACCGGGTTATCCAGATCCGGCGACCACTGGGCGGCATTCGCCATGCCCTTCATGGACTCGCCAATCGCGGCAATCGTGTCCTGATCAGCCGAGAAGCCGGGGGTATACACCGCCAGTTGCGTGGACAGGCCCGAGTTGATCAGCTGCTTGATAAAAGACACGCCCATGCCGCCGGGCAGGAAGAAAAACACGGCATCCGCACCCGAAGCTCGCATTTGTGCCAGCTCGGCGGCGTAATCCATCTGGCCAACCTTCACATACACTTCGTCGGCAATCTCGCCCTTGAACAGACGCTTGAAGCCTTCAATGGACTCGCGACCACCGGGGTAGTTGGGGGCAATCAAATAGACTTTCTTGTGCGCCTGATCGGTCACGTACTTGCCCATCGCAGCGGGTATATCCTCGTTCTGCCAGGACACGCTGAAGAAATTGGGGTGACAACGTTCGCCCGCGTAATCGGCTGGGCCGGTGTTGGCGGAAATGTAGACCGTGTCACTGTTCAAAATTGTCGGCATCACGGGCAGCAGTACATTGGAGAAGGCCATGCCGGTAATCACATCGACCTTGTCGCGCTTGACCAAACGGTCCACCGCCTGGCGGCCTTCCATTGGTTTTTGCTGATCATCCAGCACCGTCAAGGCCACATCCACACCGCCGAGCTTGCCACCCGAGTGGTTCAGGCCCAGCTCGAAACCATCACGGATTTCTGCGCCAATGGCTGCACCAGGGCCAGACAAGGTGGTTAGCAGCCCCACCTTGAATACTTCCTGACTGGATGCCGGGCTACAGGCCAGGGCCAAGGCCAGCGTGCTCATACAGAACGCCACTTGTTTTTTCATGTTTGTCTCCGTCCTCTGTCTTTCAAAAAACTGGACTTTAGTTCTGCCTTGGACCACCCCCAATACGCCGGAAGCTGTGTACCACTGACGCCCGTGATTTTTGCGGCGCTTGTCCTGCAAGCCAGAAAAGACGGGCCCAAGGGACTACGTGAATACAGCAATTCCCAGTCGTATCCCAATCTGCTAAGGTGCCGGGACAGGACTACTGTTTTAGGTTTGAAATACATTAGACCGGCGCAGAATGGGCGGCTATCCAGATATGGCAAGCCTTATCCCGAACCGGCAAAAATTTGGAGACACACATCATGCAAGCGTGGTTTATGTCAGGGCTGGCCCCCTTGCAACACAGTGCGCCGCGCTTTGAATCGCGCTGCCCGGACCAGACACGCAGCGAGACGGCCGGTTTTTTAACCGAGCACCGCTTGACCTGGAATGACGGCCCGGTCGATGCTTCCCTGCGCTATGCCAGCAGCCACAGCTTTTCCTTTGTCTTGCTGAAATATGGCGCGGCGGTGCAGGTGTCGCCGGGGATTCTGGAGGATTTCCTGCTGTTTCAGGTGCCGATACAGGGACGCTCCTGTATTCGGGTTGGTCGGGAGTACGTCCAGGCCAACCCTAAAATCGCCAGCGTGATCTCCCCTTCCCTGCAGGTTGAACTGGATTGGGAACAGGGCTGTGAACAGTTTTTAGTGAAGATTCCGCGCCACCGGCTGGAAGAAGTGGCCCGTCAGACCTTGGGCTTGAGCCTGGACCGGCCCATTGAATTTGCCGCTGGCATGTCTCTGGATTCGCCGCACGGCTGCGCCTGGCAGCACCAGATTGGCAGCTTGCTGGCTTACGGTGGGCATTTGCCGCCCGAAATGGACCAGTGGTCGCGTCAGGCCGAGGACAATCTTTTGCTGCATCTGTTTCATACCCAGCCGGGTAACTACAGCCAGCAATTGCAGCAAAGCGTGCGCCCGGCCAGTTCGCGCCGGGTACAAAGAGCCGAGGATTTCATGCGGGCCAGCCTGGACGAGGCCCTGACGCTGGAGCAGATTGCCACCGCGGCCTGTGCCAGTGTGCGCAGCCTGACGCTGGCATTTCGTACGGAGCGAGGGCTGAGCCCCATGCAGTTCTTGAAACAGATTCGTCTGGAAGCGGCCCAGCAAGCCATTCGTCATGCCGTGCCGGGTACCCAGGTCAGCGAGATTGCCTTGCGCTGCGGCTTCAACCATTTCGGCCGCTTCTGTGCAGACTACAAGTCCCGCTTCGGGCGTTCGCCCTCGCAGGACTTGCGTATCGTGGATTAGTCCTTCAAGGCTTTGCCAGGAACCCACACACGGCCATCAAACAGGCGACGCGCCGTACGATAGAAAGAACCGGCCTTGGCAAACCACTGGCCGTCTTTCTTTTCCACTTCCGCGCCCACTGTCAGCACACCGGAAGGCATGCCCAGACGCAGTGGACCTTGAGGGGCAACCGAGTCAGACAGACATTGCGAAGGCAGGCTGCCCGTCAAACGAGCAGCCACAGCGGTGCACAGCGAGATCGTCAAGGGCAAGGCGCGGTGCGGCTGGCCATTGGAAATCACGCGGGCAACCAGATCAATCTCTTTGGCAGGAACCACGTCGCCAGACAAGGTCGGGTTGTCCTGAGCCGGCGACACGATGCAAACAAAGGGCACGATGCGAATCTGACGTGCGGCTTCCACATCGGGAGCAATGCCCATGCGTACCGACGCCTGCACACGAATTGCGTCCAGACGCTCCAGCACTTCGGGGTGCGCTTCCAGCCAGTCGGGCAATTCCAGACCGGTCAGGCCTACATCAGCCGCGCGTACAAACACCGCTGCGTTGGCCGCGTCCACCAGCGACACCTCGATACGGCCTACGCCAGGCACATCCAGCCACTCGGTCAATTCACCGCTAGGCAGCAAGGAACCAGTAGAGGCACCACCAGGTTCCACAAAGTCCAGACGGATAGGCGAGCCCGTGCCGCCTACGCCGGGAATGGACAGATCACCGTCGTACCGGGGCTGACCATCTTCAACCGTGAAGTGGGCGTGAATGATCTTGTTGGTGTTGGTATTCAGAATGCGTACACACGCTTCGCCATCCTCAACCTTGACCATGCCCTGCTCTACTGCGTAAGGGCCGACGGCCGAGCTCATATTGCCGCAGTTGCCACGGTAATCCACCTTCTCTTCCTTGATGGCTACTTGCGCAAAGGTATAGTCCACGTCCGCGTCCGGATGGCTGGACGGGCCGATAATACAAACCTTGGACAAGGAAGAAACACCACCGCCCATGCCGTCCAGTTGGCGACCGTAAGGGTCCGGCGTACCCATGGCAGCGGAAAACAGAGGCGTCCAGTCGTCGCGCTCGGCAGGCAGGTCTGCAATATTGAGCATCAAGGCTTTGCTGGTGCCACCACGCATGAACACGGCGGGAAGGGATTTTTGCTTCATCACGTTATTCCTGGTTCTTGGCTTGCGCCATTAAAGAAAATTGCGCCGTCTCCTCCATGGGTTCGGCGTGAGAGACCATCGATTCACTAAAAGCGCCGGGCTGGCTGCTGCGTTGCTGCTGCTGCCGCTCCAGCTGCTGTACTTTCTCTTCACTGGCATTGCCCAGATGGCGGGCCAGCAGGGCGGAGGCCTGAGCGCGTTCGCCCTTTTCCAGCAAATCCAGAATTGCCAGATGCTCCAGGCATTGGCGACGAATACGTTCCCGATCCAGGGTTTCCTGATATTCCAGCAAGCGCCGCAACTGGTTCTGGCGTGTCACGGTCTGGGCGATAAAGCGGTTACCGGACAAGGAGGCCAAGGCTTCATGGAAGGTGGCATTGGCCTGATACATTTCCGCGTGTCCGGCATGACGCCAGCCCCCGTCGGCCAAGGCCTGCTGCTGCAAACGCACCCGGCGCAAGACAGTGGAGTCAATGGCGAAGCCCGGCAGCAGCATGGCCGCTGGTTCCAGCATCTGGCGCAAGGTATAGCTTTCTTCGCAAGCCTGAGGGCCGTCAATCATGGGCAGGAAAGACCAGCCCTTGCTGGCGCGCTGTTCCATCCAGCCTTCATTGGCAGCACGAGCCAGAATGCGGCGCACACGCTCGCGTGTCAGGCCATAGCGGCGCATGGCGTCGTTTTCCGACAAGGTGTCACCCCAAATACCAGATAGCTTGTCGCGGGCCAGTTGCAGATAGATCTGGTCGTCCTGGCTGGTACCCAGTTCTTCTTCGATCACACCAAGCTGGTCGGCCCCTTTCAACAGATATAAGCCACGTCGGGGCGGCTGTGCGCCCACAATGCCTTTTTCCGCCAGATAGGCCAGTGCGCCGCGTATGGGCGAGCGCGACGCACCCAGCGCCTCGGCCAGCGATTGTTCCGTCAAATGATGCCCGGCCTGCAAATGCCCTGCCCGCACGTAGTCCAGCAGGCGATGTGCCAAGGTGACATGCAAAGAATTGGATTGGCTTTTCATGCCGACATTCCTAAAAATCGAAGCGATCCCGGATCGTTTTATTGTATTATATACAAACAAAATACAATTTAATTGTTTTATCAAGGCTCCAGACGCATAATTTTATTTATTATTCTTGCTCAGGTTGGCCCCGCTTTCCTGGCTTCTTATTACGGATGAATCGTTTGCCATGTCTCAGTCTCTTGCCCTAGAAACGCTGTCCCTGAACGGACGTTCCGTACGTTACGTTCCTATCGCCGACATCCCCGGTATTGAAAAGCTGCCGTACTCGCTGCGCGTTCTGCTGGAAAACCTCTGTCGTCAAAAGGCCGTGCGTCACGCCGACGTGGATCAGGAAATTGACTCCCTGCTCCAGCGCAAGGTGGGCGACGGCATCACCTTCTACCCTGCCCGCGTCTTTGGTCAGGACATTCTGGGTTTGGTGATGCTGCTGGACATGGCCGCCTTGCGCGAAGGCGTACAAGCAGCCGGTGGTGACGCCAGCCGCGTGCGCCCTCAAGTCCCTATCGACGTGATTATTGACCACTCCCTGCAAGTGGACAGCTGGGCCAACCCCAAGGCAGCCGACATCAACCTGGCACGTGAATACCAACGTAACGGCGAGCGCTTTGCCTTCCTGCGCTGGTGTTCCAGCAACTTTGACGGCGTGAAGGTGGTGCCACCTGGCAAAGGCATCATGCATCAATTACACATCGAGCATATTGGTCAGGTTGTATGGACTGAAGAAGGCAAGGACGTGGATCTGGTCTACCCCGACAGCTGTGTCGGGACCGACAGCCACACGCCTATGGTTAACGGCCTGGGCATTCTGGGCTGGGGTGTCGGAGGTATTGAAGCCGAAGCCGTGATGGTAGGCCTGCCCGTCGCCATCGCCCTGCCTGCCGTGGTGGGTATCGAGCTGACTGGCAAGCTCAATGACGGCGTGCTGCCTACCGACCTGGTTCTGGTCATTACGCAAAAACTGCGCGAACTGGGCGTGGTGGGCAAGTTTGTCGAATTTTTTGGCCCCAGCGTGGACGAGCTGTCCCTGGGCGACCGTGGCATGATCGCCAATATGGCACCAGAGTACGGCGCAACCGCGGTGTTCTTCCCCATCGACGACGCTGCCCTGCACTACATGCACATGACAGGCCGTCCACAAGAACAGATTGATCTGGTCGAGCAATACAGCAAGGTTCAAAAACTGTGGCGCGACCCGGCCGCTCCCGCTCCTGTTTACGACACCGTGTTGAAACTGGACCTGAGCAGCATCAAGCCTAGCCTGGCTGGCCCCAGCAATCCTGAAGATCACCTGGATCTGGACACCGCTGCCCAGTCCTTCCCCGCCCATCACCAGAAAATTGCTGGCCGTCCTTACGACCCGCAACGTGCCGTACCCGTGGAAGGCGAGGACTTTGTGCTGAATGATGGCGATGTGGTCATTGCCGCCATTACTTCCTGTACCAATACCGCTAACCCCGCCAATATGATGGCCGCCGGCCTGCTGGCCCGTAACGCCGTGGCTCGTGGTTTACGCAGCAAGCCCTGGGTCAAGACCTCGCTGGTGCCCGGTAGCCAAGTAACAGCTGACGTGCTGGAGCGCGCTCAACTGCAAGACGACCTGGACGTGCTGGGCTTTAATATTGCCGGCTTTGGTTGCACCACGTGTAACGGCGGCTCGGGCCCACTGCCTGCCAATATCGTCAACGCGATTGAATCCGAAAAGCTGATTGCCACCGCCGTACTGTCGGGCAACCGCAACTTTGAAGGCCGTATTCACGCCAACGTACGTGCCGCTTACCTGGCATCGCCCGCGCTGGTCGTGGCCTACGCCCTGGCCGGCAACCTGAATGTGGACCTGACCCGCGACCCGCTGGGCAAGGATCAGAACGGTAAAGACGTCTACCTGAGCGACATCTGGCCCAAATCTGCCGAAGTGCAAGAAGCCATCCACGGCGCTTACGACCGCGACCTGTTCATCGAGCGCTATGCCGAGCTGTACGACGGCGGCGAACCCTGGGACGCTCTGGCCCGCGAAAGCAATGGTGGCCACTACCCATGGGAAGCCGACAGCACCTACATCCGCAAACCGCCTTACTTTGATGGCTTGCAGCGCGAACCGACTCCCGTGGCCAACCTGCGCGGCATGCGTCCGCTGGCGATTCTGGGTGACTCCATCACCACCGACCACATTTCGCCATCGGGTTCGATCAGCCTGGGTACGCCTGCTGCTGACTTCCTGCTATCCAAGGGTGTGGAGCAAAAAGACTTCAACAACTACACCACGCGCCGTGCCAACCACGAAGTGGTCAAACGTGCGACCTTCGCCAACATCCGTCTGCGCAACAAGATTGTTCCCGGCGTGGAAGGCGGCGTCACCAAGGTGATGCCGGAAGGCGAAGTGATGCGTATTTTTGAAGCGGCCCAGACCTATCAGGAACGTCAGGTTCCCTTGCTGGTGATTGCTGGCAAGAACTACGGTTGCGGTTCTTCCCGCGACTCCGCCGCAAAAGGACCTGCTCTGCTGGGCGTGAAGGCGGTGGTTGCCGAAGGTTTCGAGCGTATCCACCGCACCAACCTGGTCGGTATGGGTGTGCTGCCCTTGCAGTTCCAGGACGGCACCAATGCCGACACCCTGGGTCTGGACGGCACCGAAACCTTTGATGTGAAGGGCCTGGAAGAAAACCTGGGTGTACGCTCGCAGGCCGAGCTGATCATCCATCGCCTGGATGGCAGCACCCAGTCCGTGCCGGTGATTGTGCGTCTGGATACGGTCGAGGACATGGAGTACTGGCGTCATGGCGGTATCCTGCCACGCGTCTGGCGCAAATACCTGGAAAACTAAGCCTTTACAGGCTTAGCTTGTCCAGTTAGCGGTATCAAACGCCAGGGGTCACACCCTGGCGTTCTTGTTTAACCAGCCGCAACCAATGCTCGATGCGCAGCAAGGCATGATTCGCACTTTGCTGGCGGATTTCATCCCGCGTGCCATCGAAAACAATCGTTTCCGTATAGACGACCAAAGGATCAAATTTATCCTGTGGCTTGAACAGCCAGGCAAAACATTGCGTGCCGGCCGGAATCTGCGGCTCCGCAATATCGTCAGCCACCCCCGTATTGGCAATGATCAAATTGGCCGGGGTCAATTCTGCGGCTCCTTTGGCCATGGCCCGCGCCACTGCCTCACTGCACAGATTGTTTTCCGCCAGCACCCGCTGATCGACGCCCAGGCAGCGATACTTGGCCTGCGGAGAATACGTCACAAAAGCACAGTCCAATACAGCTGCCGCCCCCGCTTGGTCAGCCAGCGTGGACGCAATCAACCCTGCCGTGCAGGATTCTGCGGTTGCCAGCGTCAGCTGGGCCTCGGTCATGGTTTTGACCAAGCGTGCAAGATCTACATCGTTCATGGCATACCCTCCTTATTGCTGAAACAAGGACGGTTTATTCAACCATAAAGTAAAAAAGCAGGAAACCAGCTCCTGCTTTCTGCTCACCATCTGGAACATGCGCTTACGCTGCCCCGCCCAGGCACTTGATCAATCCCCGAACAGGCTGGACATATCCGTTGCTTCCAGCCCCAAATTGCTGGCCAGCGCGTCAAAACAACGCAAGGCCGCTTCTATATCTGCGTCCGCAATCCCTTCAAACAGGGGAGCACGGGATTGGCGCAGCAATTCCAGCAGGCGTTCGTGAAAGTCCCGCCCTTTTTCAGTCAGACACAACAGGCGAGCGCGCTTGTCCTGCTCGTCGGGCACACGCTCCAGCAAACCGCCGGACTCCAACTGGTCGATCAGGCGCACCAGGGTGGGGCCTTCCAGACGCATCATGCGTGCCAACTGCCCTTGCCGTATGGGTTCCCCCAACTGGGCCAGATAGCGAATCGGCAGGATGGTGGCCTCGGACACGCCATAACGCACCAGCGTCTGATCCAGTTCACGACGATACAGGCGCGCCAGCACAATCATGGACAGGCCAAATCGTTCATAAAGTTGGTGATTCATCAGGAAGTCTCCACAGCGCGCGGCGTAGCATCAGGCGGGTAAGCATAAACCAGAACCGCTTGCGCCCCCTGCAAGGACTGCGCCACATCCATGATCGCCTGCCTCAATACCGTGTCGGTACAGGATTGGCTGATACGCAGCAATTGCCGGGCCAACTCCACGGGCTGATGCTCAAACCCTTCCAGCAACTCACAGACCAGCTCCACACAGGCTTGCTGCTCCGGTCCGCGTTTGGCCAGCCGCTTCAGCGCGACCACGCCATGGCCCAGGTTGATCAAGGACAGCAAACCATGAGGGGTCTGCTCGCCCATCCAGTGCCAGAGACGCACCCATTGACGCGCTACCCGCGCACGCCAGACCCGGAACAGGCGTGGGCGCGAACGCTTGATCAAGGGATACAGTTCGCGCACCACACGTCTGACCAAGGCTTGGCCACGAGGATGAGTCCGGCGAGGCAAAAGAAAGAAAGCACTGCACACGATCGCAGAGCCCGCCAGCAAAGGCAAGGACTCCTTCAAGATGATGGGCCAAGTAACCGCCGCCATCCCGGCCTGACTGGCCAGCTGGAAACACATATTCGCGTCCAATGCCCAGGTCGACGTAGGACGGTTGGCACGTAACAAACCGCCGATCACCAAAAAAGGAAGCACGGACAGAATGACCTGCCAGTCCGCAACCAGGTGTACCTGGACGAAATAGCGATAAAAGCTGGCTACCAGCACGCCCACGGCAATCCCGGTAAACATGGTTCGGCTCATCAGTTGCGGACGCGGCATGGAGCCCAAAATAATGGAGAACGTACACACCCCAATCGCCATCAACTCCAGCGCGGGGCTGGCCAAAGCGTAAGCGATACCACCTGCAGTGAAAGCGGCCAGGCCACTGACCAGGCCTGTGCGGATTGCCAAGGGCCAATCCACCGAAACAGCAGGCGTCGTCAGAAAACGGTGTCGTCTGGGCTGCACCCGCTCAGCGAACAAACCCTGCTCCGCCCTTTGTATTTGACCCATTGCACGGCGCAAGCGCGCCAGACTGATCTGCCCCTCGTGCCGCAAGGCTGTCTTGCCCAGCACCCGCAAACTCAGACCGCCCTGCAAGCGTTGTGCCTGTTCCTGCAAGTCGCGTGCATAATCCGCGGCAGGCGAGAGACCCTGCTCCCTTTGCTGGACAATCAGCGCGCTGGCGGCCAAAAGCTCAATCACGGCGTACAGAAACGCATCCACATAAGGCAGGCGTCGATAAGCATCCAGAGAGCCGGCCGCCAGAATACGGGCTTGGGCATCCAGATCCACAATCTCCTGGCGAACACGGCTCCACGAGCTTTGATCCGGCTGCTGATAAGACGGCCCCAAAGCATGAGCAGCGATGCGCAAGGCATCCGCCGCCAGGACACGTACGCGCTCGTAATACGTTTTGCGCTGACTGCGCGGCGTTGTCCGCGAGCACAGCAAGGTGGTGACCACGACCCCGATCAGCGTGCACTCCACTCGCGACAAGGCCAAATCCAGTGACGCTTCCGGAGCCAGCACCGAGGGCAAGACCACCACGCCAATCGTGATCCCCGCCAGCATGGGCAAGTAAGAAAAAGCGCCCCGAAACACATGGGTCAAGGCCGAGGCCACCCCCACCACCAGGGCCATCCCCAGCAATTGCAGATAAGGATTGGGTAAGTGCAGGAACGCCAATCCCAAACCGGCCCCCACCAACGTTCCCAAAATCCGCCACAAAGCCCGCTCGTACACCAGCCCCCGATACGCTTGCGACAGCACCCACACCGGCATGGCAGCCCAAAACGGGTTATCAACGGAAAGCAGAACAGCGATGGTGAACGACAGCCACGCTGCCAAGGCCAAATTCAGGCCATGCAGGAGCGCAGGTCGATCCAGCTGGATCCAGGAAAATGAGGGGAGCATAAAAGACAGGAGACAGAACAAAGGCTAAAGCATGATTATATAGATAGCTTACCTACCTATTCAATTACAGCTAGCTGAATATCGTGTTTATGGCGACTCCAGCCCTGCCCGCCATACACAAGCCTCAAGGCGGAACACGCTGTTTCATGCTGCACCGCAACAGCCTCCCTGGTTTCCATCACGCCTTTCAAAGCTAAACAATTTGCGCCCTGCCCCGCCCTTTTTCAGCCACTCCATGGTTGTTTGTTAGTTTTCATAAACTATCGCCATCCAGGCATGGTCAAACCGTACGGGAGCGTTCTATGATGTTGGCAGCCTGACCGGCAGGTACCCGAAATCCTGCCCGTCACCCCGTTTTCTTGGCAGGAGTCTTTATGCAAAAGTGGCTGACACGCTACACCGCCTTCTACATCATCATTGGCCTGACCGCCTTTTTCTTGCTGCTTTCCTTGTTCAGAAGCGCAAGCTGGCTGTGGCTGGCGATACCAGGGCTGGCCCTGTGCATTCAGGGCTTGGTGGACATCACTCAAACTCGTCACGCCATTCGTCGCAACTACCCGGTTATCGGCAATCTGCGCTTTATCTTTGAAGCCATACGCCCTGAGATTCGCCAGTACTTTCTGGAAGGCGATGAGCAGCAACTGCCTTTTTCGCGGGCGGACCGCTCCCTGGTGTACCAGCGCGCCAAACAGCAGGTCGACAAGCAGCCTTTTGGTACTCACCAAGAGGTCTACAACAATGGGTACGAGTGGATCAACCACTCCATGACGCCCAAGCACATCAAGGACTCACAGTTCCGTATCACGGTGGGTGGGCCGGACTGTACCCAGCCTTATTCGCTGTCGGTGCTGAATATTTCGGCCATGAGTTTTGGGGCGCTGTCGGCCAATGCCATCCTGGCCCTGAACAAGGGTGCCAAGATGGGCAATTTTGCGCATGACACGGGCGAAGGCGGCATCAGCACCTATCACCTGCGTCATGGCGGTGATCTGATCTGGAATATTGGCTCGGGCTACTTTGGTTGCCGCGATGAACAAGGCAACTTTTCTCCCGAACGCTTTGCCGAACGAGCCACTCAGGATCACATCAAAATGATTGAAATCAAGCTGTCGCAAGGGGCCAAACCTGGCCACGGCGGCATCTTGCCCGGCACCAAGGTCTCGCCTGAAATTGCCCTGGCACGCGGTGTGCCGGAAGGCGTGGACTGTAACTCGCCCCCCAGCCACAGCGCCTTCCATTCTCCCGTAGAGCTGCTGGAATTCGTGGCCAAGCTGCGTACCTTGTCCGGTGGCAAGCCCGTGGGCTTCAAACTCTGTATTGGACATGCCTGGGAATGGTTTGCCATTGCCAAAGCCATGCTGAAAACAGGTATCACACCGGACTTTATTGTGGTCGATGGTGCGGAAGGCGGTACCGGTGCCTCCCCCGTGGAGTTCATTGACCACGTCGGCACCCCCTTGCGCGAGGCTCTGCGCCTGGTTCATAACACGCTGGTGGGTATCGGTTTGCGCGAACAAATCCGCCTGGGTGCCTCGGGCAAGATCATCAGCGCCTTTGATATGGCCCGCATCATGGCCCTGGGTGCTGACTGGTGCAATAGCGCGCGTGGTTTCATGTTTGCCGTGGGTTGCATTCAGGCCCAGGCCTGTCATACCGACAAGTGCCCCACTGGCGTGGCGACACAAGATCCGCAGCGTCAAAAAGCCCTGGTGGTTGATGACAAATCCCTGCGCGTGGCCAGCTTCCATGGCAATACGCTCAAAGCCCTGGCTGAACTATTGGGTGCGGCGGGCCTGGAACATCCGGACCAGCTACGTCCTCACCATATTGCCCGCCGTATCAGCAACGGCGAAGTGCGCGTGATGTCGGCTCTGTTCCCGGATCTGAAAAAAGGCGAACTCTTGCGCGGCCACTATCGTCAAACGATTTTCCGTGTGGGCTGGCCTATGGCCAACCCCGACTCCTTTGAACCGGCCTATAGCCTGAGCAAAGCCTTGTCGTACTTGAATGATGAAGCTGATCCTGAGGAAATCATGAAAAAACAGGACGCAGCTGATAGCGCAGGCCAAGCCCTGGCCTGACGCGGCATGCGGCAGTCTCCCTAGCGGGACTGCCGCACCGTCCCTACCCCTGCATCCATTTCCCCATAGATTTCAACGCCGGAAGGTCGACTCCAGCTGCTGTCTGCAGAGCGATCCGGTGTTGAACACGCCGCCAGCCCCAGCACCATGACCAAGGCGCTCAGCACCCCATAAATCTGTCGCATATCAAGCTCCTTGATGATAGGCGTCTACTGTGCCACAGAATCTGGGCAAACTGATTTCCATCTGTACTAGAATGCTCTGATCATGATCAGGCACTGCGCATTCCCCACCTCAGGTACTCGCAGCCGGTTTTTACTGGTGCTGGCAATCTGCGCCCTGCTTTTGCGTGGTCTGATCCCCAACGGCTACATGCCCAGCGCCGACCCGGCCAATGCAGCCGCGCTCAGCCTGTGCGTTCAGGGCGACCCTTTCCTGGCGCAATGGAGCAGCCAGCTACCTGGCGGCCCGAAGCACGACGAGCAACACAGCCTGCATGCGGCCTGTCTGTTCGCCCAGGCCCAGGCGCAAAAAGCCTTAAATGATGATCCCAGCCCTGCCTGGAATCTGACACCTACACCACGACATACCTGGGACACTGCCCAACAGGCGGCCGCTCCCGTTCTTCCCCTGACGGGCCCGCCCCTGAGTGCGCGCGGTCCCCCCTCCACGCTCGTTTCCTGACCAGCCTCGGCTGCCCGGCGCAGCCACCTTATGTTGTCAATTAGCGGGATATTTCTATGAACGCCTCCTTCTCACGCCGCCAGCTCCTGCTTGCCATGCTGGCGACTCCTCTGGTCCTGAGCGCCTGCGGCGACAAGGCCCCAAAGCAGCCCGCCTTTCGTAATCTGGAAGGTGTAGACATGAGCAGTGCCGACTTTGCCAAGGATTTCAGCTTGCTGGATACCGAAGGCCAACGTCGCACCATGGCCGACTATCGCGGCAAGATCGTGCTGATCTTCTTTGGTTTTACCCAATGCCCCGACGTCTGCCCGACAGCCCTGACTCGTGCCGTCGACATCAAGGAACAGTTGGGCGAGGATGGCGACAAGCTGCAAGTCTTGTTTATCTCCATTGACCCGGAGCGCGACACGCCCGAACTGCTGCAAGCCTACATGCAGGCTTTTGACCCCAGTTTCGTGTCCCTGCGCCCCACCGAGGAAGAGCTGGCCAAAACCGCCAGCGACTTCAAAGTCTTCTATCAAAAGGTTCCTACCGGCTCCAGCTACACCATGGACCACAGCGCCTTGACCTATGTGTATGACACACAAGGCAAGTTGCAGATCGCCCTGCGTCATACGCAAACGGCTGAAGAAGCCGTGGCTGATATCCGCCAGGTACTGGCTCTGAGCAAGTGAACCCCAACAGGATTACCAACATGAAACGTACTATTGCTCGCTCTCTTTTTTCCCTGGCCGCCTTGCTGAGCCTGCCCACCCTGGCCCAGGCCGAAGTCACCGTTACCGATCCCTGGGTTCGCGCCACGGTTCCCGGCCAGCAAGCCACCGGCGCCTTCATGGTGCTGCAATCCACCGACAACGCCCAATTGCTGGGCGCCAGCAGCAGCTTGAGCAAACAGGTAGAGGTACACGAAATGGCGATGGAAAACGAAGTCATGCGCATGCGCCAGGTTGAAAAAATCGACCTGCCCGCTGGCAAGGCTGTGGAACTGAAACCCGGCGGCTACCACATCATGCTGCTGGGTCTGGACAAACAGGTTGAGGCGGGCAGTTCCGTGGATCTCACCCTGGAAATCCAGAATGCCGCCGGTCAAAAGGAAGAGCTGAAAATCAGCGCTCCGGTCCGTGCCTTGAACACCAAGGCTGGCCAGGGTCACCAGGGCGCACACGGCCACTAAGGCCTTGTTCCCACCCCTTCAAACCGCCTGTTTTACCGGTTTGAAGGGCTTTGTTTCAGACTTCCGGGTTTTCCATAATTGGCTGGTTTTGATTAGCTAACGTACATTGAAACCACTGACATAGTGTCAGTAAGCTGTCTGAAACACAGCTTTCCCAAACTGTCATCATGACAGTTCACCGCCGCCAGAGCGGCCCATAGGCCCTACCGCAACGGTAGGGCCTTCGTGTTTCTGCAGCAGGCTCTTTGCATATCACTAGGCCCTTGCCCGGGCCTGGAGTAAAGTTAAGACCGTAGCGTCGGTTTAACCTTGCAAGGAGTACATAGATGGCTCTAAGTCCACATGACAACAATCGCTCTGAGTTGCTACGTCAACTGCCCTTGAAACCAGGATGGTTTATTGGTCTGGGCATCGCCCTGATTATTCTGGGTCTGATCGCCTTGATCTACGTGGTTGGCGCCACGGTTGCCAGCGTGGTGTACGTCGGCATCCTGATGACCATAGGCGGCGTGCTACATCTGGCTCATGCATGGAGTTCCAAAGGCTGGCGCGGCTTTCTGTTCTGGAGCTTGAGCGGCATTTTGTACTTGTTCGCCGGTTTGATTGCCATCAGCAACCCCTTGGTAGGTGCCACCGTCCTGACCCTGATTTTTGGCGCCTTCCTGATTGCTTCCGGCGCATTCCGACTCTGGATCTGGTTTCAGAACCGGGCCCAGGCAGGTGGCGGCTGGATGGCTTTTTCCGGCCTGATTACACTGGCAGCCGGTTTGATCATTGCCGCAGGCTGGCCCGGCAATAGCGTATGGATTCTGGGCCTGATTCTGGGTATTGATTTGCTGACCCAAGGTTGGGCCAGCTTGTTGATTGGTATGGCAATCAAGCGCAATCAGAACTAAACCATCGGCCAGGATCAAACCCCTGCGTCGGGATTGATCTCCGCTGACTAAATCACTGCAAATCACTCCGAAAAAATGCCCGACCAGAAGCAGATTCTGGTCGGGCATTTTGCTATCTTGATCTCCCGCCCTGGACTGTAGATCTGCCACCAGGCTGCCAAGCCTGCAACTCACGCGGTACAGAGCAAACCCTACAATCGACTATCGGACTTCCAGCGCTGGCAGAGCGGCATCCCTTCCCCGCAGCCAGGGCTGACGCGTATGGGCCAGCATCTGCGCATCACCGGGGCTATCACCATAGGCCATATCCAGCTCCACGGGTTTATCGCCCAGCCACGCCTGCAAGCGATTCACCTTCTCCTGCCCCCAGCAATTGGCGCTGGCCATGCCCACACAACCTTGTTGATCATCAAAGGCCAACTCTGTCGCCAGCACCTGAGCCATTCCCTGTGCTTGCGCCCAGGGCTGTAAATAAATGGACGGCGAGGCACTGACCAGCACCACCGTATCTCCCCGCTCTCGATGGGCACGGACTCGTTCCATCATTTCCGGGCGGACAATCTGCGGCACATAGTCCCGCACATAGGTGTCGGCTAAAGCCTGAACCTGCTCCCGGCTCAAACCACCCAAGGCACTGCGTAGAAAACGGTGCTTGATCGCCTGACGACGCTGCGGACCGCGATCCCAGACCAGGACGCGAGGCACGCAAGCTAAATAGGCACGAATACAGACTGGCCAGCCTCGCATGCGACGTATAAAGTCCTGCAAGCTGTCCCGGTCTGTAATCGTGCCATCAAAATCAAATGCGACCAGCACAGGTACCCCTTTGGTTTTCAGAAAAAGGGCTAGTGTAAAGGGGAACACCAGCCCTTCCCAAGCCCTGCTTTATAAGGCCCAGCCACCCAGGTAGAAAACGACCAGGGCAATGGCAATCAGAACCGTGCCCACATTCAGGCGACGCAGTTCACCCGAGAACAGGCGACCCAGCACCAGCGTGCAAAAGCCCAGCATGATGCCTGTGACAATATTGACGGTCAGCACGATAAACACGGCGCACACCAGACCCGCCATGGTGTCGACCGTATCTTCGGTATTCAGATGACGCACACCGCCCAGCATGAGCAAGCCCACATACATCAAGGCAGGCGCAGTCGCATAGGAAGGCACCAGACCGGCCAAAGGCGACAGGAAGATCAGCATCAGGAAACCCAGGCCAACCACCACCGCGGTCAGACCGGTACGTCCCCCGGCGGCTGTGCCGGCAGCAGATTCAATGTAGGCGGCGGCAGGCGAAGCCCCCAAGCTGGCAGACACCAAAGAGCTGAGCGAATCCGTCGTCAGGGCGCGGCTGCCATTGATGATCTGGCCATCCTTGTCCAATTGCCCGGCATTGCCCGCGACCGCACGAATCGTGCCGGTCGCATCAAACACGGCTGTCATCACCAGAGCCAGCACACTGGGCAGGACGACCGCATTCAAGGCCCCGCCTATGTCCATGGCACCGATCAAGGAGTTCTCGCCCAGCAAGCTAGGCATGGCAAACAGGCCAGTAAAGCGCACATTGGGATCGAAGATCAGGCCTACCGCCGACAGACCCAAGATCACCAGCAAGATACCGCCCGTGACACGACGACGCTCCAGGCCAAAAATCGCTGCCAGACCCAGCACACTCAGCCAGACCGGCATGGACGTGACGTCCCCCAGGGCAACCGGCAGACCTGCGCCCGTATTACGGGTCACCAGACCTACCTCGTTGGAAGCGATCATCAACAAGAACAGGCCAATTCCGATACCCGTGCCATGCGCGATGCCCAGGGGCAAATTGCGCAGAATCCAGGTACGAATCCCGGTAGCGGAAATCAGAGTAAAGATCAGGCCCATCAGGAACACGGCACCCAGGGCGACGGCCGGGCTGAGTTGCTGACCCAGCACCAAGTCAAAAGCCAAGAACGCAGTCAAGGACAAGGCACAGCCCACCGCAATGGGCAGATTCGCCCACAGCCCCATCAGCAGGGAGCCAAAAGCGCTGGTCAGACACACGGCCACAAAGACCGACGAGGTATCAAAGCCCGCCTTGCCCAGCATGGACGGTACGACAAATACGGAATAAACCATTGCCAGGAATGTCGTCAGCCCTGCCAAGACCTCCTGACGCAGAGAACTGCCGCGCTCTGTATAGGCAAAATGTTTCTGCAACCAACCGCCAGCAACCGGAGGGACCAGGGCCTCCTGCCCTGGCCGCAATGCGGATTCTTGCTCAGCCATACTTCATGCTCCTTTATCAGTATTGTGATGTCTGAAACGGTACGTTGCCGTCATCAGGAATCAGTAATGGACAGTTCCAGCCCCAAAGGGGGCAAGAGACTTCTCACACGCTGAATCAAAGAAAACGCCGAGCAAAGACGAGTCCTGCCCTGCCCGCAACAAGGTGCAGACATAGGCAGAAAGAAGTAGGTATGCGGGGGTGTCTCCGACCGAACCGAGGCCTTTGCGGCGCTTCTTTTGATCCCGATAATGGGAAGTGAGGCCCATTCTACGAGCCGTCAAGGACGGGAAAATCACCTCTAGGTAATGAGGGTTATCAATCGCTTCGGTGGCGAGATACAGGCATATAGGCTTGGCCGATGAACTGCTGGCGCAACTGCTGCCATTGACGTTGCATATCCTGGGCCTGCTGCTGGTCGGGTCGCAAACGCTCTGGTTCCAAGTGCATCAGAGCCAATCCATATTTGGCCGCCGACAGCTCCTGCGCGACGCTGGCTGACTGTTGCACCGCCTGGGCAGGACGTTCCTGCCATAAGCTGCCCAGGCCGCTCAAACTGTCAGAAGCCTTGGCCAAACGCTGACGTACCGAACCTGCAATACTGACAGGCCAGATCTGGGTAAACATCACGTACATCACCGCATTGCCCAGCAAAATACCGATCACCCGATCACGGGCCGAATCCAGGTCAAAGCTGGGACCAAAGCCCTGCAAGGTCACCAGATAAAAGGCAAAGGCAATTTGAATGCCGGCATACGAGATACGTTCCGGGCCATAAAATACCCAGGCCCCTAACAGGGACACCAGGAATACCACGACCATCAAGCCGCCAATATCCAGCAGATGCGGCATCACAAACAAGATGGTGATAAAGCCCAGCGCCGCCCCCAGCAAACAGCCCACAATCCGCAAGGTCAGCTTGTGTACGGTTTCCCCGGTAGAGCCCAAAGCGGCCACGTAGCAGGTAATCATGGCAGTATGAATGCCCTGCCAGTCTGCCGCGCTATAGATCAGATAACAAAGCACTGCAGCTGCCGTCGCCTTCAAGGCATGGTGCTGATAAACCGGATTACTAAAGGCGTCGGGCACCATGAAGGAGCCATGTTCCGGATCCGCTTTGCCAATAGACACCGCCCCCGACAAGGCCAGCAAGGCATCGCGCAAATCTTGTTCGGCCAAAGAACTGGAGGCTGACAGCTCGGGCAGATCATCCATCTGCGGCAAACGCCCTTGTTCAATCTCCTGTGCGCTGCGTTCGCACATCTGGGCAAATGCTGTGGCCTGCTCATTGTCCAGATGCTGATCGCGCAAGACGGCAACCGCCAGCAAGGCTCGGTAGGTATTCAAGATGGCCTGATCCAGTTCTGCCTGCTCTTGTGCAGGCCGCAAATGAAACAGCCGTATCCAGCCCAGTCGCTTCTGTTGTGCACTGACTCCCAAAGCCAGTTCATCCCACAAATCCTGCGTATCTGCCTGCCCCATCAAACCCTGGGCCGACAAACGCAAACGCGCTGCCAGTTCACGGCGCAACACCTTGTGCGGGTACAAACCAAAACAGAGATTGAAGATCAGCACCAGGCCCATGGGGGCGCAGGTCATCAACCAGGCATAAAGCACGGCACGGGTAGCAATCTCGCCAAAGGGCACATAGCCCAACAAGGTCAGCACAAAGGCGATGACCAAGGCAATAATCCCGCCCAAAGGCCCCAGCTTGCTGGCTACCCCGAGAAACAACAGCACAAAGGAGGTCAGCACCATGGCCAGCAAACGCCAGGCCGGATACTGAATCGTGACCTGAATCAATGGCACCATCAGCAGCACCACAATGGACACCAGCACCACCAGAGCCAGCGCCAGTACCGAGCTTTCGCCGGCATCGGACTTCATCACAAAGAAGATCACAAAGCAGCTGACGGCAGACTCGGGAATACCGTAGTTCATGGCCAGCAGCACCATCAAGGCGCACAGCACTGCCACGCGCCAGCTTTGCGCCAGACGACCGGGGGTGGGCTGCAAGTCTTGCCAGACCAGCCGCGCCAGACCCGACACGCCGGTCTTAGCAGTTGCCATCGCGATGAATAATAGTGGTGGCCGAGGCACCCATGCGCATCAAGTCCTCGGGCGGGGCATCCAGACGGATACGCACTGGAAAGCGTTGCGCTACCCGTACCCAGTTCATGGATTTCTGAATATAGGGCAGGCTGCGCGGCAGATTGATCTGCTCCTGGCTGCTGACGCCCCAACCAATTTCCTCTACCTTGCCCGAGAGCTTGCGCGAAGGATCGGAC
The DNA here is from genome assembly GCF_005311025.1 of Alcaligenes faecalis. GTDB lineage: Bacteria > Pseudomonadota > Gammaproteobacteria > Burkholderiales > Burkholderiaceae_B > Alcaligenes > Alcaligenes phenolicus. The sequence goes on from NZ_CP031747.1 coordinate 3,557,963, forward strand.
ATCACATACACCGTGGCGCAGGCCCCTGGCTTGATCTCTTTCAGATCCGTTTCACGGTACATGCCCGTGACATACCAGGAATCCGTATCCAGCAAGGTAAAGACAGACGTGCCGGGCATCAGATGTTCTCCCGAGCCGATACGCAAGCCCACGATACGACCGTTGTGCGGTGCCTTGACCTGAGTATGTTCCAGATCACGCTGGGCCATCGCCAAACCTGCCTGTCGCGCTTGCACCATGGCTTCTTCTGCCTGCGTATTGCCGACCAGAGCCTGAGCGGCCCCGGATTGCTCTGTTGCCTGTTTCAAGGTGACTTGAGCATCACGCAGCAAGGTATTGGCTTCATCCAATTGCTGTTGGGAGACATAGCCCTTGGCCGCCAGATTCGCCAAGCGACGCTGGCTTTGCGTGGCCATCGTCAAATTGGTTTTAGCGCGGGTAATCTGATCATCGGCAATTACGGCGTTATGCCCTTCTGCGCGCACAGCCCGTTGCTTCATGTCCAGCGTAGCCTGAGCCAGCGCCAGTTCAGCCTGGGCCTGTTCCAGACGCAGCTGATAAAACACCGGGTCTACGGTAAAGAGCAGTTCATCGCGGCTGACAAACTGACCGTCACGCACCATCATGCGCTCAATGTGTCCAGGCAAGGAGCTGGAGATATGCACCACATCGGCACCGATCACCGCGTCTTCGGACAAAGGGTTGTTGGCAGAGCGCTGCAAATACCACCAAGCCAAGACAATGGCGGCGACAACAATCAGCACGCTCAGCAGGCGGGCAGCGCCTTTACGGGGGGAGGATTTCTGTGCCTGGGTCATGGCTCAGTCACTCGAAGAAAAGAAGAAGTGCGGCAAAGGTCAGTGCCAGCGTCAAGCAGGCATAGACAGGCAAACGCATGGGCAGGGCATCATCCACACCTGCACGAATCAGCCCCCAACGAATCAGCAAGGTCAGCAGCACGGCGCCCAGCACACACACCAGCCAGGCCGGGAAATACGAACCCGCCATATAGACCGAAGGGGCAAGAGAACATCCCCCCAACAAGGGCAAGACAGCCAGACCGGCTAGTAGCGCACGCATGCGTGGCATCTCCCTGATTATTGTTAAACCGATCTGCGCATGGCGCCCTGATCGCTGCGACGAATTGTACCTGAGCCCTTTCAAAGACATCATTTATATCTCTGCCGGATTAAGCAACTGTGTATCTATGATTTTCACGAGTATAGTGACAAACATCTTTCTGATAGGGTCTCAATAACCTCGGTTATTTACACAGAGTTGCCATGGATGACGTAAACCTGACTTTAAGCATGCTGGCCGCCGTTTTAATCAGTAACAGCGTGGTCAAGATAATACCTGTTGCCATCCCTGCCCCTCTCGTACAGATTTTGCTCGGCTTTCTGATTGCCGGCTGGTTCAATCATGGGATGACCCTGAATCCGGATCTGTTCTTTTATCTGTTTCTGCCGCCCTTATTATTTCTGGATGGCTGGCGCATTTCCAAGGAAAGTTTAATTCGGGACCGAATTGGCATTCTGGTTCTGGCTTTTATTCTGGTCTTTTTAACGGTATTCGGATTAGGCCACGTGCTGCACTGGCTCATTCCTGCCATGCCTTTGCCAGTGGCCTTCGCCTTGGCCGCCATTGTCTCGCCAACTGACCCTGTTGCCGTCTCGGCCATTACCCGCCGCGTGCCTCTGCCGCCACGACTGCAGGCCTTGCTGGAGGGTGAATCCCTGTTCAACGATGCCAGCGGTCTGGTTGCGTTTCGACTTGCTGTAGCCCTGGCCCTGGGCGGCTCTTTCTCCATCACGTCTGCCAGCCAGAACTTCCTGTGGCTAACGCTGGCCGGCCTGGTCGTGGGCGTAGTGACCACGCGTGCCCTGCTTTTTCTGCGTAATCTCTTTGTACGCCGCTGGGGCGAAGAGCCAGGGCCAGAAGTTCTGTTCAGCCTGCTTCTGCCTTTTGCGTCCTACTTCCTGGCCGAACAAATGGAGGCCTCCGGCATTCTGGCCGCTGTCGCGGCAGGCGTGACCATGAGCTACGCCGAGCTCTCGGGCAATGCACTGGCGGCCACCCGTATGCAGCGCAAGACCGTCTGGGACACCTTGCAACTTAGTTTGAATGGCATGATGTTCGTCCTGCTGGGCGAGCAACTACCCGCTATCTTTCGCGGCGCGGTACAGGTTGTCCAGGAGACCGGCCACCATAATCCAGCCTGGCTGCTGGTCTATGCGGTCGCGATGTGTACCACCCTGATTTTGCTGCGCTTTCTATGCGTTTACGCTTACCTGTGGCTACGACGCGGCCTGTCCCTGCTGGGCTTGCATCATGATGCTGAAACCGCCCAAGCCAACCCGCGTCTGGTGCTGGTGCTGTCCATTGCCGGGGTACGGGGTGCCGTCACCCTGGCCGGTGTCATGACCTTGCCGCTCACTCTTGCCGATGGCAGTCCTTTTCCTGCCCGAGATCTGGCCATTTTCCTGGCCTCCGTCGTCATTATCGTGTCACTGCTGACGGCCAGCCTGGCCCTGCCACCCATCATGAAACGAGTCAGCTTCCCTGCCCTGCGTCGACGTCAGGAGCAGGAAGATCGGGCCGAGCAAGCCGTACGTCACGCCAGCGCCCAGTCGGTGGCGCAGACATTGAATGACTTGATTGCGCACAATCCCGAGTCCTCAGGGGCGCGTTACACGGCCATGGCCGACCGCGTCCTGGGCACTATTGCTCACAGCCCTCAAGGCGACGGACTGGCGCCGGATCTGGCAGAACAAGCACTGGAAAAAGACATGCAAATCCGGGCCATCCACGCCGCGCGTGAGGCCGTTTACACCTTAGCTCGCACACACCAGATATCCGATGAAATCGCTCGCGAACGGGTCCGCCTGCTGGATCTGATCGAACTGCGTATGTCTTGAGTCCGCCTTCCTTTCATTTATCGTTGATTTTTTAGGACGCCATGCAGACTTACTCCTACCTGGGCCAGTCCCCTGCCCTGCGCCAACAACGCCAAGCCTATCGTCACGGCTTGCCAGCCTGTGTTTGTGCCCACCCCTCCATTCCCTTCATTCACAAGCGCTTGAGTGCATCAGCCAGTTTCGCCCCCAGCGCGGTCCCTGCAGGCCCGGCCTTCCAATCCAATAATGCCCTGGATCAGAAACCCATCGCCCTGGCTCCCAAACTGATCCTGAGCAATCTGCGCCTGTTTGATGGTGAAACAACAGAGCTGAAAAACGGGCTGGCCGTCCAGATTGACCAGGGCCGCATCACTGCCGTCATGCCGGTTGCCGAGATTCCGGCCGACGCCACCGTCATGGACTGCCAGAACAAAGTCTTGATGCCTGGCCTGATCGACGCCCACTGGCATAGCCTCTTGTGCGCTGTCGACCAGATGACCGCCATGATGGCCGACCCGGCTGACCTGCATTTGATTGCCAGCAAAGAAGCCGAGCGCACCTTGCTGCGCGGTTTTACCACCGTGCGCGATGCCGGTGGCCCCAGCTTCTCCTTGAAACGCGGTATTGATATGGGCTTGCTGCATGGCCCGCGCATCTATCCTAGCGGCGCCATGATTGCGCAAACCGGCGGCCATGCAGACTTTCGTATGCGCTACGAAGTGCCACGCGCAGAAGGCGAGCTAAGCCATACCGAACGAGCAGGTGTAACCTGCATTGCCGATGGTGCCGACCAGGTCCTGCGTCGCGTTCGTGAGCAACTGATGCTGGGCGCCAGCCAGATCAAGCTAATGGCCGGGGGTGGTGTCACCTCCTTGTACGACCCACTGGAAGGACTGCAATTTAGTGATGCTGAACTGCGTGCCGCGGTGGGCGCTGCCAGCGACTGGGGCACCTACGTGATGGTGCACGTGTACTGCGCTCGTGGTATCCAGCGTGCGATCAAGGCAGGCGTGAAATCCATCGAACACGGCCAACTTGCCGACGAAGAAACCGCCCGCATGATGGCTGGCGAAGGCGTGTGGTGGAGCCTGCAACCCTTTTTGGCCGATGAAGATGCCAACGTCCAGCACGACCCGCGCAGCAAGGCCAAGCAACAACAAGTGGCCGTAGGAACCGTACGTGCCTACGAACTGGCCGATAAATATCAGATCCAGACCGCCTGGGGCACGGACATTCTGTTCACCCCCGCCCATCTACCACACCATGGCCGCATGTTGTCCAAGCTGACCCGTTTTTACAGCCCACTCAAGGTGCTGAAAATGGCGACCGGAGATAATGGCCGGCTGCTGCAACTGTCGGGCCTGCGCCAACCGTACGAAGGCGAGCTGGGCGTGATCCGAGCCGGTGCCCTGGCCGATCTGCTGTTGATTGATGGCGAACCCGAACAAAGCCTGAGCTTTCTGGAGCAGCCCGAACAGAACCTGCTCTTGATCATCAAGGACGGCAAGATTTACAAGAACGCCCTGCCCGCCTGAAACCTCATCAAGGAGCTCCCATGCCCAACGAAGTGATGCAGTTATTCAAATTGCTTGGTCTGGGGCTGGCATTTTTGCTGCCCCTGGCCAATCCCCTGACTTCAATGGTGATGTACCTGTCGTTGGGCGAAACCTTGAGCGCAGCAGAAAAGAAGCAGCAACTGCGTCAGGCAACGCTGTATGTCATTCTGGCCTTGCTGATTACCTACTACGCCGGTTTGTGGATTACTTCGGCACTGGGCATTTCCATGGTGGACATGCGCATCGGGGGCGGGCTGATCGTGGCGTATATCGGCTTTCGCATGCTGTTTCCCCCCACTGTCAGCGACGTGGTTTCCAAAGCAGCCGATCAGAACACCGCTGCCCACAACAATATCGCCTTTGTTCCACTGACCCTGCCCTCCACGGTCGGTCCCGGCACTATGGCTCTGGTTATCAGTGCCTCCTCCAAAATGGCTGGCATGCGCGGGCACTATGCGGAATGGGTGCTGGTGGCCACGCCCATCATTCTGGCCATCCTGATTGGTTTGATCTTTTTCATTTGCCTGCGCTCCTCGCTCAGCATCGTGCGTGTGATCGGGCATAACGGCGTCGATGCCATTTCACGCATCATGGGGTTCTTGCTGGTCTGCATGGCCGTACAACTCGTCCTTGAAGGCGGACAGCAGTATGCTGCTACGCTGCTGACTCATTCTGCTGCCTCCTGAATTTATGTCTATGACTTGTTTTCCTGCATTGCGTCTGACTCTGGCTGTGACGGCCGCCCTGACTCTGGCCGCCTGCGCGGCGCCTGATCACAAACCCATGGCCCAGGCCATGCCCGAGCAAGATGCGCCGGAACCACCTCGCCTGACATTGGCCGACTACAGCGGCCCGGATCAAAACCAGCCAGCGCCCCGCGTGCAAGCCCATCACGAATACAGCCTGCCTGAACTGATCGACCTGGCCCAGCGCCTGAACCCCAGCACCCGCATTGCCTGGGGCGAGGCCCAACAAGCCGCAGAAGCTGCCGGTATGGTGGAAAGCACCTACCTGCCCTTGATCTCCGCCAGCGTGGTGGGCGGCTATATGCGCAGCGACCGCGACAGCAGCGTGCACATTCTGGGTAGAGAAGTCGATGTGGACTACGACACCCATTTAAGTGGCGCCGTCCCTTCCCTGACCTTGAAGTGGCTGCTGTTCGACTTTGGCAAACGCGCCGCCTTGCAAGAGGCGGCCGACAAACTGGCCATGGCCAGCCGGATTACCTTCAGCGGTGTGCATCAAGCCGTGATTGCAGAAGTATCCATCAGCTACTTCAACTACAACTCGGCCCGCCAACGCGAGCAAATCTCTGCCCAAGGGCTGAAAAATGCGGCACTGATTGAAGATATCGCCCTGGAGCGGCAGCGCAATGGGCTGGGCACCCAGATTGAAGTCGCGCAGGCACGACAACTGAAAGCCCAGGCACGTTTGCACCATGTGAATGCCAGCACTCTGGCACGTCAGTCTTATCAAACGTTGCTGGGTGCAATTGGCCTGTCCCCGGAAACGGAGCTGAAAGTCGCCGATAGCGCCACCCGCCCCCTGCCCAAGGATCTGGATATCCCTGGCAATGACACACTGAAAAAAGCCATCGCCCAGCGGCCCGATGTACAGGCCCTGCAAGCCGCCCATCAGGCCAGTCTGGCAGGCATAGACTCAGCCGAAGCCAGTTTCATGCCCAAGCTGGCCTTGATGGGTTTTATCTCCAAACGCATGGGTTCATTAAGTGTAGGCAGCCTGCCCGAAGTCAGCCCGCAATCCTCCTCCCGAGGCGCCGTGCTGGCCCTGAATATCCCGATCTACGACGCTGGGCTACGCAACAAGCAAGTGCGCGAAGCCCAGTTGCGTGCCGACACCGCGCGCGAACGCGTTGCCAAAACCGAGCAAGACGCCTACAAGCAAATGATCATCGCTGCCGACGCGCTGCGAGCTGCTCTGGAGTCTCATCAAGCCGCCACCAGCCTGGTCGAGGCGGCACAAATCACCTACCAAGGTGCGCTGGAATCCTATAAGGAAGGTCTGACCGGCATGACCTTGCTGACCGAAGCGCACACTGGCTTGTTGGGAGCCCAAGAAGCCCAGACTGCCGCCCATACCGCCGGTTTGGTCGGCTCCGTGAATCTGGCTTTTGCCATGGGCGAACTCAATCAAGCCCCCAAAACCCCTGGGGATGCCACTAAGTAGTAGGCAAAGAAGAAGCAAGCCACACTCTACTTGGGAGCAAAAATAAAAAGGGAGCCATGCAAGGCTCCCTTCTCATGTAGCAACCGCTACTGCAGCAACTTACTGCTCTTCAATCGCATCCAGCGCCTTGGCAAGGCGCTCCACCGAGCGCTCCAGATTGTTCAGCTTGTCCAGACCAAACAGACCAATTCGGAAGGTCTTGAAATCGGCAGGTTCATCGCATTGCAAAGGCACGCCCGAGGCGGCTTGCAAACCAGCCTTGGCAAACTTCGCGGCCGAATGTATCCCGTCGTCCGTGGTGTAGCACACCACCACCCCCGGCGCTTCAAAACCTGGTGCCGCCACGCTGCGGAAACCATGTTCGCTGAGCAAGGCACGCACCTTGCGGCCCAGCTCCAGCTGACGATTGCGGATCCAGTCAAAGCCCAGAGCTTCCGTCTCGGCCATCGCCTCTTGCAGCACCTTCAAGGAGTCCGTCGGCAAGGTGGCATGGTAGGCATGAGCCCCACTCTCATACGTTTCCATGATCTGCAGCCACTTGCGCAGATCGCAGGCAAAGCTGGTGCTGGTCGTGGTTTCAATGTGCTGACGAGCACGCTCGCTTAACATCACCAGACCGCAACATGCCGAGCCAGTCCAACCCTTTTGCGGCGCGCTGATCAGCACGTCCACACCCACATCCTTCATATCCACCCACACGGTGCCCGATGCAATGCAATCCAGCACAAACAGACCGCCCACCGCGTGCACGGCATCGGCGACCTGACGCATATAGTCGTCGGGCAACATGATGCCGGAGGCTGTTTCCACGTGCGGGGCAAACACCAAAGCCGGTTTTTCAGCCTGAATTGCGGCAACCACTTCTTCGATAGGGGCCGGTGCATAAGCGGCCTGCTTGCCTTCCTCAATCGGGCGTGCTTTCAGAACCGTGGTGCTGGCGGGGATGGAACCCATGTCAAAAATCTGAGTCCAGCGGTAGCTGAACCAGCCATTGCGTATCACCATGCACTTGCGGTCCGTTGCAAACTGACGGGCCACTGCTTCCATGCCAAACGAGCCGCTGCCCGGCACCACGATGGCCGAATGTGCCTGATAGACCTGTTTGAGCGTGCGGGAGATTTCACGCATCACTTCCTGGAAGGTCTTGGACATATGGTTCAAGGCACGGTCGGTATAAACCACCGAATATTCAAGCAGGCCGTCCGGATCAACGGGAGTGCTGGTTTGAGACATGAAAACCTCGGAATTCAGATGTAGAAGATATAAGGATCGAAGGATTTTAGACCAAGCCGCTTGGTACGGGCAGCTTGACCCCAAGACCCTTCCGGTCAGAAGAAATTGCACAGACAGGCCGAACAAGAACAACCTGAATGAGAATTATTGCTATTATTCACTATTCTTTTTTCCGCCTGCTCCGCTAAGCCGCTCCATGTCTCACCCTTCACGTCCCATAAAAGCCTGGCTCGCCTCGTATAGCGAGCTGTTTGGCGTATGGCGGCGCAAGGCCGAGAGCCGGGAAGACGCGGAAGATGCCATGCACGACACCGTTGTGGGCATGCTGGAAAACAACACTACCCTGATCGACAACCCACGTGCCTATCTGGCACGAGGCACCAACAACCGTCTGATCAGCCGCCATCGCCACCAAACCGTCCTGACTGTTTTACCCTTGGACGAGCTAAGCGATACCGAGCATCCGCGCCAGGCCGGGGCCGACAGCCACGCCCAGTTTGAGCAATTAGCCGACGCGCTGGTGAACGCGCTGGCCGACTTGCCCCCAAAATGCCGAGAGGTCTATATCAAGCATCGACTGGAGGGCTGGACCCATACTGAAATTGCCCAGGACATGGCCCTTTCCCGCAGCATGGTGGAAAAATACATGACTCGTGCCTTGCGTCACATCCATGAACGGCTGCACCATTACGTACCTGACTGACGCCATGTCGTACACAAAGCCCGCGCCATGACCCACCCCTCTTCCTCCGACGAACTGGATCACCCCAGCGATGCCGCTCATTGGTTCGCCCGACTGCAATCGAGGGAAGCCAGCGAGCAGGACCACCAGGCCTTCCAAGCCTGGCGGGACGCTGATCCTGACAACGCGCGCCGCTACCGCGAGGTGGAGTACCTGTGGCGCGCCAGCCAGGCCGTCCCGGAAGAACGCCTGCGCAGACTGCTGCCCCACTCCCCTGGTCGTGTGCCATCCCCCAAGCGCCGTTATCTGACACTGGGTTTGGGCGCGCTTGGCATGCTGGCCCTCTCGGCCGGAGCCATCCATCAGTCGGGCTGGTTGAACCCGGTAGAAGAAACGGTACAGTTGCTCACTGCCAAAGGCGAGCGTCAGCAAATCACCTTGCCCGATGGCTCTGTTGTGGACTTGAATACCGACACCATCGCCCAGGCTCGTTTATCTGCCTCCAAACGGGAAATCGAACTGCTCCAGGGTGAAGCTTTTTTTGCCGTCCAACACTACCAAACCCTGCCCTTTATCGTGCGCACCGACTTGGGCACCGTAACCGTCACCGGCACCCGCTTCAATGTGCGACGGCTGGCAGACAGCCTGCAAGTCAGCGTTCAGTCCGGCTCGGTCAAAGTGGAGTCCGGTCCTTGGTGGCGTCGCCAGGAACGCCTCCTGGAGGCGCAGCAACAAGTCCTGTTGCGCCAAGGTGCAGAACCCGGTCCGGTACACATGGCCGACGTGGAAAGCCTGACAGCCTGGCAACGCGGCAAGATCATTTTCAAGAACACGCCTTTGGAAGTGCTGGTACAGGAAATGGCTCGCTACCTGCCCCAGCCCTTGACGCTGGACGCCCCCGCCCTGCGCCAGCACCGTATCTCCGGTATTTTCGATGTCGATCAACCCGAAACCGTCGTGAAGGCCTTACCGGCCATTGCCCCAGTCCGGGTCCAGAGCGATGCGTCGGGCGTGCAGCATATTGTGGCTCGCTAAAAACAGAGCTTCCTGGGCCTGTTACAAAATAATCATGATTCTCATTCCGGTGATTGAGCACCTTGTGCGTCTAGGTAGGTGAAGGAGGCTATCCCGTGCAGGACAGCCCCCTGAGTCCCTTTGGCCAAAGGCTGGGCGCGTCTATCGCGCGAGATGTATTTTCATTGGAAAACGTAGGATCGTGAGCCCCTTTACCCCACGTCATCACCACTCGCCGCTTTTGCGGGCGAACTTGAGTGCCTTGACCTTAAGCCTGAGTTTGGCCTTCAGCCTGGCCCCTTCTGCTGTGCAGGCCCAACAAACTGCCTCTATTCAAATCCCTGCCCAGCCCTTGGGTGATGCCCTGCTGAAACTGGGCGAACAGACCTCTTTGCAGATTTTTTTCTCTCAGGATGTAGTTGCCGGCCGCCAAGCCCCCTCGGTCTCGGGTCATCTGGCACCTGAGCAGGCTTTGCGTCAATTGCTGGACGGTAGTGGCATCAACTACACCCGAGACGGCAACACGATCACCTTGTCAGCCGGTGTGACTCAATTGACGCCAGTCACGATACGCCGCGCCCCCACAGACACCGCTGACAGCTACGTCGCACTGAGCAGCCGCGGTGGCAAGCTGGACGTGCCCTTGATCGAAACCCCGCGTTCGGTCTCCATCGTCACGCAAAAGCAGTTAAAGATTCTGGCCCCGCAAAGCATTGAACGCGCCCTGGCTTACACCCCTGGCGTTCAGACTGACGTGTCCGGCTCGGGCGACCTGCGCATGAGTGGCGCGGTGATACGTGGCTTTAGTGACGGCAGTGCCTACTACAAAGATGGCTTGAAGCAACTCTCGGCAGGCACCTATGGGTCCTGGAATGATGATATGGACAGCCTGGACAGCATCGAAGTGCTGAAAGGCCCGGCCTCGGTCCTGTATGGACAGGGACGCCCCGGCGGCGTGGTCAACGTGGTGTCCAAGCGCCCCACAGCCGATCACGTGAACAGTCTGGGACTGGGCTATGGCAGCTACCAGCGCCGTCAGGTAACCGCGGATCTTGGTGGAGCCTTGAACGACGATCAATCCCTGCTGTATCGCCTGAATCTGTCCGGGCGCAAAAGCCATGGACGCACCATAGACTCGCGCGACGATCGTGTCTCGGTGTCCCCCGCCCTGCTTTGGAAACTTTCGGACCGGACCAGCCTGACACTGTTGGGTTCGTATTCGCGTGAACGAGGCACTCCCAAGTCCTGGTGGCCCAATCTGTTTTATTACCCCGAAGTCACTGACCTGCCGCTCAAACGCACCGCCGGGGACCCGGCGTTTGACTACTTCAATCGCGATACCAAAGCCATTGGCTATGCTCTGGAGCATGACACCGAAAGCGGCTGGCGCTTGCGTCAGAACCTGCGCTATTCGGAAATCGACATTGATTACCGCCATATCTACGCCATGGCCGTTCTGGCCGACCAGCGCAGCGTCTCCCGCGCCAGCTTGGCCCAGGAAACCAAAGGCCGCACCTTCACGGTAGATAGCCGTGTCGGCAAGGACTTTAACTGGGGGCCGTTGGAGCACACCCTGGAATTTGGTGTGGACTATCTGCGCTACAAAGAAAACGACGGTTTGGGCTTTGGCTGGAACGTACCTGACCTGGACATGCTCGACCCGGTATACGGGCTGTCCATCACACCGCCCGAACTGGATTACTCCGAGCGCGATCTGAAGCAAACCGGGATTTACATGCTGAACCAGCTGAAATGGGACCAGTGGGTTGCCAATGTCAGCTTGCGTCACGACACTGCTCGCACCGTACAAAGCAGTGCGACGCAGCCGCGCATGACGGACCGCGCCACCACCGGCAGCGCGGGCTTGCTGTACCTGTTTGACAATGGTGTGGCTCCATACATCAGCTATTCCACCGCCTTTGACCCCACAACAGGGCGGGCCGCCGATGGCACGGCATTCAAGCCGCGCGAGGGCAAGCAATACGAAGCCGGGGTGAAGTATCAGCCACCGGGAACCGATGCCCTGATTACCGCTGCGGTGTTTGACCTGCGCCAGACCAATGTCACCACGCCCGATCCGAACTTCCCGCGTTTCAGCGTCCAGACAGGAGAAGTACGATCTACGGGTATCGAGCTGGAAGCCAAGCTGCCCATTAGCTCTCAGCTCAACCTGATGGCGGGCTATACCTATCTGAATCCACGGACTACGCAAAGCGAGCGCCCGGCAGAAATTGATCGGCAGACGTTGCAAACCGCACGTCAGACCGCCAGTCTGTGGCTGGACTATCGGCCCCAGCAAATTCAGGGCTTGATGGTGGGGGCGGGTGTACGGTATCGAGGCAAATCGCCCAATGATGTACGGCCGGATGGCAGCCTGAACTACAACCCTTCTTTCACCTTGGCAGATATGGCGGTGGCATATGAGACGTCCCGCTATCGGGTAGCCCTGAACGTCAACAATGTGTTCAACAAAAAGTATTACACCGGCCAGTTCCGGGGCATGGAACGGGAAGTGATGTTGAACATGAATTTGTATTGGTAATCATCTTGCTGAACAGGAGGCTGTCTTGCCTGACAAGTACAGCTTACTCTGACTAAGTGCAGCGGCAGGCCGCGTCTTTCTTGACTCGGCCTGCTGCTCTGAGTACCGTGATGAGCACGTTTCATCTAGTCCGGGTTTCATCATCATGCAGGTAGCACACTTCAGCCAGAACACCTTGGGACGCGATATTGCGGTTGGCGATATTCACGGTTGCTTCTCCAAGCTGAAAACGTCTTTAAAGCGGATTCGTTTTGATCCGTCCAAGGACCGCCTTTTTTCGGTGGGCGATCTGGTGGATCGCGGTCCGGAGTCGCATCATGTTCTGAAGTGGCTGGACCTGCCCTGGTTTCATGCGATTTGTGGCAATCACGAGCAGCTGACCTGGCGGCGGGCGATTGGGCAGCCTATTCAGGAAGTGGATCATCGCGTGCATGGTGGGCTATGGCTGGACGATTGCACCTCGGACGAGCAGGCACTGATCGCTCAACGTCTGCAAGCCCTGCCTTTGGCGATGGAAATAGAAACGCCCTTGGGACTGGTGGGTATGGTTCATGCCGACTTTCCCTACGATAATTGGCAGCACATTCATACCGAGGGTTTTGATGCCAATGACCGCTATGTCTGTATGTGGTCCAGGGATCGCTATGTGACTGGCTACGATGGCATGGTAGAGGGACTTCGGGCTTTGGTGCATGGGCATCAGACAACGCACAAGATGCGGCAATTAGGGAATGTGTTTTTCATTGATACCGGCGGGTGGCTGGATCATGGACATTTCACCTTGCTGGATTTGAAGCGCTTGGTGGCTTTGTAGGGTCTTTCGGCTCTTCGCTCGCAATTAGAGATTGTTTTTGCCTAATTAGTCTCTGGGAAGGCGCTGTTTCGGTCCTGCTGGGGTGTCGGGGCTGAGCACTGGCCGGCGCTGCGCGCCGGTACCCTTGTCGAGAACTCGATCGGGGCGCATCCTGAACTCGCCGGGTACTTGGTCCCCCGGACCAAGTACAAGCGTCCGGCTCAAACAGCAGGATGCTTGTACCCCCGATCGAGCCCTCGCCTGCGGCCAGTACTCTGAATCGCCCCAACACCCCAGCAGGACCGAAACAGCTCTCAGCGATTATTTGCAAAGACAATCCTTATGCGGCAACTGATTGCTGCTTATTGTTTACTGAGTGCTGATGGCTAATGGCTAATGGCTAATCGCTAATGGCTGATGTTCGACTCGCCTTGAACACGGAATCAATGACACTACGTCTGATGGACGTACAAACCTGTCTTCGTCAATGTCGGTACTGGCCTCGTCTCTCGCGGTATCTATGCCTACCTGAACAACAACCATCATGACGAGCGCTTCGGCTTCAAAAACAAACGACAAGCTCAAGATTACGCACGACTGCTTGTTAGGCCGGGATATCCTCAGCAAGATTCATACTCCCATAAAAACACCAGGCACTCGATAGCTAGTAGTGGGCTCCTATTTTTCTATCCCCCACACCCTCTACCCGCCAACTGCTGAAAGTGACGGTCAACAAGCAAACCTCGACACCCTTCCAGCTCCCAACGCACTTAGAGCAGCAGAAAGAAGCCACATACAGCCAGGCCCCAAAAGGACGGAAGTCTCAGTTTTATAGTCATTGTGAGCCGGTCTGGGCCGGGGGGCCGTCCTCTGGGCGATTCAGGCTTCTTGCCGCAGGCGGGCTTGCTATTCGGGGTTCAAGCGTCCTGTTGTTTGAGCGAAATGCTTGTGCCTTGTCCGGGGGACAAGGCACTTTCGCGAGTTCAGGATGCG
>NZ_CP031747.1:3571869-4164714 GCF_005311025.1 Alcaligenes faecalis
ACCGGTGCGCAGCACCGGCAAGGAGCCAAGCCCGGAGGACGGCCCCCCGGCCCAGACCGGCGTTTTCACGAGTCACTATCTAAACATGCAGGCTCTCCGCACTCCTTATCTCCCAACCCTCCTGCTCCCCCCCCACTCCTCAACACTCAGGAAAACGAAGAAGAAGAAGCCCAAAACAAAACCGCCTCAGTTCCCAAAAGAAACTGAGGCGGTCTCATCTTCAAACAAACAGCAAACAGGCCAAAGGCTTACTTCTCCACGCCCCCACCCAAAATCACGCCGTTCACCTCCTTACCGTAGTAACTTTCCTCGCCATCATGGAACTCCACACGCGCTTGCTCAACCGTCCCCTTCTGACGAGCATCCTTGGGACGCTCATGACTGTTGATGTAAGCCGCTACGTCCCAGGCATCCTGATCGGACAAGGAGAACGGTTTACCCAAAGGCATATTGGCCTTGATGAAACCAGCAGCCGTATCAATACGAGCCATCCCTGCACCCCAGTTATACGAGTTGGGGCCCCACAAAGGCGGGAACACCACGCCACTTTCGGCATCCTTCTGCCCCTGGCCATCGACCGCATGACACAAGACACAGTTGTTGGTGTAGACCTCTTTACCGCGTGCTACGTCATAGCCCAGTTCGGTCTTCTTAACTTTGGGGAAACCAGCACCCGGCAACTTCTGACCCGTAGGCGCCCCATCGGACATCCAGTACATATAAGTCATCAAGTCACGATACACGTCGCTGCCAGCGGGCGGCGCAACACCCGAGGGCGAAGCCTGCGCATTCATGGAATAGGTAAAACAGCCAATGATGCGATCTTCCAGCGTGCTGATCGCCTTGGTCTTGGCACGATAGGCGGGATAGCTGACATAGGCTCCCCACATAGGCGCAGAGTGTTCACGACGACCACCGTCCAGGTGGCAGTTCACACAAGCCAAGGTATTGCCCACGTGATCCGACACCGTGGTCGAGGTTTCCATAAAGATCTTGTGACCGCGACGAACCGCCTCGCCATACGGCGTATCCGGAATGCTGCTCTCTGGCGGTGGCACGTAATAACCATCTGCGCCTACCGGCATACCAGCCGTGACCGAATGCTTGTCCTTGCTCTGTGCCTTGCGATCGGCTTCCATGGCCTCACGACTATAGGTGGCCTCGCCAAGCTGGATAGTGCCCTTGTCGGGCGAACCCAAGGAAAAGGACAACCAGCCCTTGGCATTCAAACCGTAGCCAATCGCAAAAAGCAGCACACCAATACCGGCCCCCCAGGCCAGTCTGCGTCCACCCGACATGGTGGATTTGCTGCGACCATTTTTTTGAGTGTCTTTCATAAAAAGCTCTCTGTTCTGATCTTATTTCGCCTGCTTGCCATTGGCTGGCAGCGAGGCGGCGTAATAGGAAACCGCATACAGGTCCTCGTAGGACAAGCGCGATGCGATGTCATCCATCAGGCTTTGCGGCGAGTTGTGACGATGGCCGCCTTTCCAGGCCGACAACTGACTGAACAAGTACTCGGCCTGTTGCGCAGCCAACGGCGGGAAAGACGTACCTACGCCTTCACCCTGACTGCCGTGGCAACTGATACATGCAGGCACGTTCTGCTTCCAGTCCCCTTTATGGAACAGGGCTTCGCCACGGGCCAGGTTCGCTTCCGAACTGGGCACATTAATGGCGGGAGCAGGCAGCTTGGCGTAGTAAGCAGCCAGCTCTTTCATATCCTCAGGCTTCAAACCGCGAGCTACGTACTGCATGGACTCGTTCAGGCGTGTACCTTGAGCAAAATCCTCCAGCTGCTTGAGCAGATACGCCTCGGGTATACCGGCCAAACGAGGAGTGATGCCTGCGCCTTCACCGGCCTCGCCGTGGCAGGAAGCACAGCTCCACACACTGCCCTGCCCCGAATGCACCAGTACGGGCGCATCCTTCAATGCGGGAATGGCTGGCACCACAGGGGTGCCGCCTGCATTGGAAGCAACGATAGCGGCGGTCGGCTTGTCCGCTGCGGCATGTGGCGCCAGATCGTGCAGGTAAAGACCCACACCGGCCAAGGCCAACGCGAACAGCACAGCCAACAGGAAGATCGGAATGGGACGCGGCGGCTCCCACGGCTCGAAGGTGGGGTCGATGTTCTCGACCTGGGGCGAACTAGAAACTTTTTCCATTGTCATGACTTGTCCTATTTAGCGCCCGAATCCGTCGAGGCTTCAGCGGGGCGACGATCGTAGCCACGGTCACGTTTATCCAGTTCCTGCGCGCTGGTCGCATAGGTGCGATCCAGAGCCAGCAGGTACTCCACCAAGTCCAGCGCTTCCTTGCGAGCAACCACATGCTTGCCCGCAGGCTGCAGGGACTCTGGCAAACGCACCACTACATCGCCTTCGGAAACCTGGTCTTTCAGCTCGAACATATAGGGATAGGACGGCATCAGGCTCCAGTCAAAAATCGCACGGGGCTGATACAGGTGGGTCAAATGCCAGTCACGGCTTTTCATGCGCGCACCGACGTTAAACAGGTCCGGACCGGTACGCATGGTGCCCAGCAGGTGGGGCGAATCGTAAAAGTAATCGCCCGGTGTGGACGCACGGCCCCAGCCACGTGCCGTATCAAACAGGGTTTGACCGGTAGAGCGTGGCTGCTGGCTGTGACAGTACAAACAGCCGTTGGCCACGTACTCGTCACGCCCCAGCAGTTGCTGGGCGGTATAGGGTTGCAACTGCTCCGGCGGTTCCGAGGTACGCAATTGCCAGGCTGGCAAAATCACCAGCATCAAGGTAGCCAGCAGCAACACGCCAATGGCCCCGATTAGTAAAGGTAAGAGTCGATTCATGACGCATCTGCCCGAGCAAGTGTAGGAGTCGCATTAACAGCGGAACCTTTGCGCAGCAAGAGCAAGGCAAAGTGAGCCGCAAAGACAAAGTGGCCCAGTGTCATCATGGTGCCGCCAATAGAGCGGGCTTCCAGATACGGAACCATCTTGCGAGTGATCTCGCCAAAACTTGAACCTGGGTCCATCAAGCCCATGCCCTGCACCACACCGGCAATGCTCAGAGCCAGCACGTAGATCGTGAAGCCTGCCGTCACCAGCCAGAAATGGGTTTTGATCAGAGCCGGGAAGGGCCAGCGACGTCCCAGAATGTGCGGCATCATGTAATACAGCGTGCCGAACATCACCATGGACACAAAGCCGTAGGCGCCCAGGTGAGCGTGACCGACGGTGTAATGTGTGAAGTGCGTCACCGAGTTCACCGAGCGGATCGCTTCCAGCGAACCCTGGAAGGAGGACAAGGTGTACATCAGCGCGCCAATCCAGACGAAACGCAGGGCCATGGATTGCTTGAAGGCCCACAGGTTCTGCGCAACGGTTACGTGCTGGTTAATGGCCACGGCAATCACCGGCACAAACATCATGATGCTGTGCACCACGGACAAGGTGACGGCCCAGGTTGGCACCGGACCGCCCATCAAGTGGTGAATACCGACCTGGCTGTAGAACAGCGCCAGACTCCAGAAACCCAGCAAGGACACGTTGTAGGAATACACGGGCTTGCCGATGATCTTGGGGATGATGTAGTACGCCGCCCCCACACCCATAGGCGTCAGCCACAGACCCAGCACGTTGTGAGCAAACCACCAGTTCACGGTTGCTTGCTGAGCACCGATGTGCAGACCGGGGATGTTGGACACCAGAAACAGGAACGGAAACCAGACCATGCCGGCCAGGAAATACCAGCCCGACACATAGATGTGGCGCGATTTGCGGTTGGCGGCGGTTTCAATGGCAGGCCAGGCCAGGAAAAAGCCCCCTACTGCCAACAGAATGTCGATCTGCCAGGGGAATTCCAGCCACTCGATCCCGTCGGACCAGCCATTGGCCACGGCAATCGTGCCGCCCAGTACCCCCAGGGTCCACAAGGCGGCGCCGAAGTACACCATATTGGGACGTCGCAAAGGCGTATGAAAAATACGCGGCAACAACCACAGGGCCACGCCAATCCCGGTCACCGACAACCAGCCGTAAGCCACGATGTTCAGGTGCAAGGTACGCGCACGACCAAAGGTCACTTGTGCCACGTCGGCCAGCCAATCGGGCCAATGCAATTTCAGCGAGGCCATCACGCCAAACACCGAACCGATCAGCAGCCAGGTAATCCCGACCGTGACCAGAAGCAGAACCGGCCCCCGACCACTACGGTCAATACCGGCACGCAAAACGTCAAAGCGATGTGTCTGTGCTTCGTTCTCCCCCCCAAAGGAAGCACTATCATCCGGCTGACCAAGCTCACCTTTCATGAAGATGGTCTCAGCTTCGTTCTTCCCAACGAAGATCAGCTTGTTTGCCACGGCCCAGACAAGAATGCCCAGTGCCACCAAAGAGGCGACAAAACTGGTCGCCAGTAATATTCCTAATATAGGAGTCATGTGAATAAATGCCCGATATCTGTCATGCGGCTAAGCCTAAAGAAACGTCATTGCCCAAGCCGGTTTTATTAAAAAAGTAAGTACCGAGATACAAATGCAATGCAATCTACATCACAGTAGAGGATCAGGATTAAGGCCAAATTAAGAGAACTTTCCCTCTCGCCCCTGCCCTCAAGGCTGCTAACATGAACGCCGAAACGTAATAAACATCAGGCTTTGCCTGCACAAGCCGCATTTACCACAGGGGGGAGAATGCACGTTTTACTTGTTGAAGATGATGCGCTCGTCGCCAGCGGAATTGTGGCGGGCTTGCGACTGCATGGGCTGACCGTGGACCACGTGGGCACGGCCAGCCTGGCCGACACGGCCTTGCTGTCTTCGCACTTTGATGTCTGTATTCTGGATCTGGGTTTACCTGATCAGGACGGGCTGACGCTGCTGCGGCGTTGGCGCGAACAAGGCCGTAAACTGCCCATTCTGATTCTGACGGCTCGCGACGCCCTGCATCACCGGGTTGAAGGGCTGCTGGGTGGGGGCGATGACTATGTCATCAAACCTTTTGACCTGGACGAGCTGCTGGCACGCCTGCATGTATTGACACGACGTGTGGCGGGCCACGAAACAGATTGCATTGAATATGGGCGACTCAGTTTCTGTGCCTCCACCGGCCATGTCACCCTGGACGGCAAGCCAGTCAGTCTGGCGCGACGTGAGCTCTCCTTGTTGCGTGCCCTGCTCAGCAAACCGCACACCATCCTGAGTGCCGAACAACTGTGCGACAGCGTCTACGGCTACGATCAGGATCTGGAAAGCAATGCCATCAATGTGCACATCTACCATTTGCGCCGCAAGCTGGGCAGCAATATTGTCGAGACCGTGCGGGGCCTGGGCTACAAACTGGGGCCTGCCGGTTAGGTATTTCACACCATGAGCCTACGCCTTAGATTGCTGCTGGTTATCGGCATTTCCCTGACCGTGCTCTGGAGTGCAGTCGCCACCTGGATGCTGATGGATGCACGCCACTCCTTGCGTGAAGCGCTGGATAGCCGACTGGCAGCATCGGCCCGCATGGTGGCTGGACTGGTTGCCCAATTTCCAAACTTGCAGGAGTTGGCCCAATCCGCAGAGCGCCCCCTGGACATCATTGCCCGAGATGGGGTGGCTTGCGAAATCAGTGTGGTGCGCAGCGAAGTAGAAATTCAGGCGGTCAGCCGAACTGCGGGTAGCCCGGATATGTCACAAGTGGCTTTGGGCTTTGGCACGCACGTGCATGGTGGCAAGCGCTGGCGCACCTTTGTGCTGCGCGAAGGCCATATTCAGATTGCCGCCGCCGACAGCATAGAAATACGCGAAGCACTGGTACGGGAAATCATGCTCTCGGCTGGCCTGCCCTTTGTCGTGGCCTTGTTTGGTAGCCTGCTGCTTTTGTGGGTTGGTATCGGTCACGGCCTGGCTCCCCTGGAGCGAATTCGGGACATGCTGTCGCGCCGTCGTCCCGGGGACGACAGCCCACTGCCCAAAGTCAACGTCCCGGTTGAGCTGCAACCCTTGCTGCGAACCCTTGAGGAACTACTGGAGCGGCAACAAGCCGCCATCATGCGCGAACGCCGCTTTACCGATAGCGCTGCCCACGAACTGCGTACACCCCTTACCGGAATCAAAACCCATATTCAAGTTGCCCATCTGGCTGCCCAGCGTCCTGGAGAACGCAACACGCTGGATACGGCCTTGAGCCAGGCAGACCAGGGCGTGCAACAGCTACAGAACATTTTGCAGCGGCTGCTGGAGTTGGCACGGCTGGACGGGCAAAGCGCCCGAATGGAAAGTAGCCAGGCCGACGAGGCGGTATACGCTGCCCTGCATGCCCTTAAAGCCATCTACGGCGACACCATAGACCAGATCACGCTGGATATACGCAGCAAACCCGGCCCGGTGCAGATTGAAAAATCCCTGCTGACAGTGGCCGTACAGAATCTGATCGACAATGCCTTGCGCTATACCAAAGCCCAGCAACCGATCAGCCTGCGGATTGAAGCAGGAGAGCCGGGCTATCTGCGTCTCAGGGTGCTGGACCACGGTCCCGGATTAAGCGACAGCGAACGGGATCTGGCCATGAACCGTTTTTGGCGCGGCTCGCAACAACAGGCGGGCTACGGCTTGGGCTTGTCGATTGTGAACGCGATCGCCACCCAGCATGGCGGAACGCTGGAGCTGCTGAATCGCAAAAGTGGCGGGCTGGAAGCGCGTCTGACCGTGCCCCTTGCCGACCAGGGCAACTAAAACCAAGCCACGCAATAAAAAAAGGCCGGAGCCCATCAGGGTCCGGCCTTTTCTGTTTGACGAGGTGCTTGCCTGTTTCAGGCAAGCCCATCATCAAAGAATTTGGATTTTAGTTGCGCATGGGCCTTTTTGGCCTGCACCTTCGATGAAGGAAACGCGTTGGTTCTCTTCCAGAGTTTTGAACCCGGTTCCCTGAATTTCACTGTGGTGTGCGAAGAGATCCTTGCCGCCGTTCTCCGGCACGATGAATCCGAAGCCTTTTTCGCTGTTGAACCACTTCACAATACCAATTTCTGTCTTCAAAATAAGTCCTAAATGTAATAACGATCAGAGAAAAAAATTTTCTCTCCCTGAACTATCCTCCGATTGCGTCCACAAAGATAGCTCCGTTACTTTTTAATTGTAAAAATCCGGAAATTCTGTTGTTTCCTGAGCCTGTCCATCCTGTTTGTCTAGCGCCGCCCTTGCATCCGGGATGCCACTGCGCACCATGTCCGGGCCAGTTGCCCCTGCCATCTCCAACACAAGAACGCCTGGGGAAAAGCGCCGCCATTTCAGCGCCAAACGGTATTTGAGGCCTGAACAACTTACTTCAGCCTATAAAAAATCCCCACGCAATCAAAGCACTCTTGGCTATACTGGCTCGCACTTAGCGGTCTACTTATCCTGATTGACGTGTGTCATGTCATGATCACGAGGAACATACAATGAATCGTAGAAACTTCCTGCTGGCCACGCCGGCTGCCGCATTTGGAACCCTGGTTCTGCCCTCTGCCAGCCTCTCGGCCCCCTCCATCATTACCAACACCAGCCAGATCCTGCCGCGCCACACCAAGGGCCCGCGCATTGTCATTTGTGGGGGCGGCTGGGGTGGGATGACAGCTGCCAAGTACCTGTCCAAGCTGGTGCCCCAGGCACAAGTGGTGCTGATCGAACGCAACCCCACGTTCTGGTCCGGCCCCATGAGCAACAAGTGGCTGATTGACATCGTCAACACGGATTTCCTGAACCACGACATGCTGGCGCCCTCCATCAAGTACGGCTACAGCCTGGTTCATGCCGAAGTCACCGCCATCGAGCGCGACAAGAAAACCGTGCGCACGACCCAAGGCGCGCTGGAGTACGACTACCTGATCCTGTCGGGCGGCATACGCAATGCCTACGATGCCTGGTTTGGCAATGACACTTACGCGGCGGAATACACCCGCCAGCACTTTCCCAACGCCTACATCCCGAATGCCGAGATGTTTGCCTTGAAGAACAAGCTCAAAGCCTTCAAGGGCGGCACCATTGTGATGACGCTGCCCCCGCCACCGCATCGCTGCCCGCCCTCGCCCTACGAGCGCGCCTGTTTGATGGCCTGGCATATCAAGACCAACAAGATTCCGGGCAAGATCATCATTCTGGACCCCAAGCCCACCATTGCCCCGATTGGCGAGGGATACCGCGCAGCCTTCCAGGAGCTGTACCCGGACATCATCACCCACGTCCCCAATGCCCGAGTGCGTGAGGTCGATCCCTTCAAGAAGCACATCAAGACCACCGCCGGCGATTTTGATTTTGACGACGCGGTGCTGATGCCCCCGCACCAGGCCGCCGATATGGTCTGGAACGCAGGCCTGGTCGGTACAGGCCCCGATGGCAAACCCACGGGCTGGGCCAATATTGACCCACGCCTGTTCACTGCCCGCGACGACGACAATGTCTACGTGGTGGGGGACTCCATGGGCTTTATTTCCGACCAGTTCGGCCACTACCCCAAGAGCGCCCACGTGGCACACGCCGTAGCCAAGATTGTTTCCCAGAACCTGGCCGAACGTATCGCGGGCAAGGAAGTGGTGCCCGTGCTGCCGGATAATCTTTGCTACATGATGGTCAACGGAGATCCGCAAGAAGAAATCTCGGTCAAGTTTGAATACGAGCTGGACGCAAGCGGCAAGGTTCTGCAAACCCAGATCGATATGGATGTCCGTACCTCCGACCTTGTTCAAGAAGACTTCCAGTGGATCAAGACCCGTTTCAATGACTTCCTCTAAACTTCCCTCCCGTTTTGTCCGCCGCCGCCAGCTTGTACTGGGCAGTGCCGCCGGACTGGGTGCCGCGTGGCTGCCCCTCAATCTGCATGCGCAAGTTGCCTTTGATCAATTGCTGAAACCGGCCACTGCGGCCCAGGTCCAAGCCATTGTGGACGAGTTCCTGAAAGGCGCCAGCCCAGAAGAAAAAGGCATGAAGCTGGATATGCCCGCTCTGGGCGACAACCCCGCCGCAGTGCCCGTCAAAGTGGTGCTGGACTTGCCCGCGAGCGACGATGTGTACTGCCAGGAACTGATCATTCTGGCCCAGGGCAACCCGCATCCGCTGGCCTGCCGCTTTAACTTCACCGCCCTGGCCGGAACAACAGAAGTCGCAGTTCGCCTGCGCCTGATTGAAACCCAAACCATCCGCGCCCTGGCACGGTTAAGCGATGGCCGCGTCCTGAGCGCCCAGCATCACATCACGGTGACTGCTGGCGGCTGCGGCATGTAAACAAGGGGCACTCATGAGTAAACCACGTATCTGGATCAGCAATGCCAAGCCCAAGGCGGGCGACATGGTGCGCGTGCGCGCCCTGGTCGAACACCGTATGGAAAGCGGTCTGCGCCTGAGCAAGGAAGGCCAGGTTGTGCCGCGCAACATCATCCACGAATTCAAGGCCACCTTTAACGGCGAGCCCTTGTTCAACTGGCAGCCGGAAACCGCGATTTCCCAAAACCCGTACATTGAATTTACCTTTGTCGCACGACGTTCCGGAGTGCTGGAAATGAGCTGGACGGACGATCAAGGCGCTGTCATTACCGGCCAGACGGAGCTGAGCATCAGCGACTGATTGCGGACCAGTTCCAGCCCGGCCCCCTGACCTGCCCCATTCAGCGCCCTTAACGGGCGCTGAGTTCATAACAGTGTTCTATATAGTCATACAAGGTGGGCGTAAGGGGAATGCTACGCTGAGCGTCCTTTCCTACAACGATGCACATTGACAAGAAGAATGCCCATGTCCCTCTCTCTGGTAGGTCGTCTCCTTTTTGCCCCCGCCTTGCTCGTGGCCAGCAGTGCTACCGCACCGGCCTGGGCCAGTTCCACGCTGGACATCAAAACGGTGGCCAGCTCCTGTGCGAACTGTCACGGCCCGGATGGGCGTTCCACGACCATCATTCCCTCGCTGGCTGGCCGCCCCGAAGCGGTGTTGCTGGAGCAACTGCGCGCCTTTGCCTCCGATACGCCTCCGGCTGGCACCACCATCATGAGTCGCCTGGTCAAAGGCTACCAGGATGCGGATCTGGAAGCCCTGGCACGTTATTTCTCTGCAGTCTCCTCCACCCCTCGCAGCGTTGCGGAAGGACGTTAAGAATGAGCACACCCTTGAACTCCTCCCGTCGCCAGTGGCTGAGCCGTGTCGGTAAAACCAGTGTGGCTGGTCTGGCCTTGAGCACTCTGCCTGTGTACGCGCGCAGCAGCTCGGCCCATGTGATTGTGGTCGGTGGCGGCTTTGGCGGTGCAACCGCTGCCCGTTACTTGAAGCGCGGTGATCCATCCCTGAAAGTCACCTTGATTGAACCGGCCACCACCTTTTACACCTGCCCGTTCACCAATCTGTATCTGGCCGGTTTGCGCCGTTTTGAACAGCAAGGCCACGGCTTTGATGATTTGCGCGCAGCCGGTATCGATGTCATTCACGACCTGGCCACCGCGGTCGACTCCCAGGCCAAAACCCTGACCTTGGCCAAGGGCCAGAAGCTGTCTTACGACAAGCTGCTGCTCTCACCCGGTATTGATTTTCGCTGGAACACGCTGGAAGGCTATGACGAAGCCGCTTCCTTGCTGGCCCCGCACGCCTGGAAAGCGGGCGATCAAACCCGTTTGCTGAAAAGTCAGCTGGATGCCATGCCCGACGGCGGCACCTTCATTATGGTGGCCCCCGAAAACCCCTTCCGCTGCCCGCCCGGCCCTTACGAGCGCGCCAGCATGGTGGCTCACTACTTCAAGCAGAACAAACCCAAGTCCAAGATCCTGCTTCTGGATGCCAAAGACAGCTTCTCCAAACAGGGCCTGTTCCAGGATGGCTGGAAACAAGTCTATGGCGACATGATCGAATGGGTGCCCTTCTCCAAAGACGGCAAAGTCACTCGCGTGGATGCCGCCAAGCTGAGCGTGGAAACCGAGTTTGGCGAGATCCACAAAGCCGATGTGTTGAACGTGATCCCGCCACAAAAAGCCGGAGCCATTGCCGAACAGGCCGGTGTCACCAACGCCAGCGGCTGGGTGCCAATTGACCCGCATACCTTCGAGTCCGAACAGGTCAAGGACATCTATGTGGTGGGCGATGCCACCATTGCCTCACCCATGCCCAAATCCGGTTTCTCTGCCAATACGCAAGCCAAGCTGGCAGCGGCTGCCATCATTAATGCCTTGAGCGGCAAGCCTGCGCCACAGGCCACACTGAGCAATACCTGCTACAGTTTGATCGCTCCCGACTATGGCATTTCTGTGGGGCACTTGTACGCCTTTGCCGATGACAAGCTGGCTGAAGCGTCCGGCGGGGTCAGCCCTAAAGAAGCCAGCCCGGCCTTTCGCAAGCAGGAAGCCCAGTATGGCGAGGCCTGGTATGCCGCGATCAGTCGCGACATCTGGGGCACCAAAGGCTAAGTTGTTCCAACCCGGTCCTAACATCCAGCACACATGATGAATACAGAACTTGTACTGTGGGTCAGCTTGGCCATTGGCCTGCTCTTTGGCATTAGTGGCCAGCTCAGTGGTTTTTGCTTTTATCGTGGCTTGACCGAGCGCTGGTCCGGGCGTAGCGGCTACAAGCTTCAGGGCTTTGCCCTGGCGCTGGCCGTGGCCCTGGCCGGGACACAACTGGCGGCGGGCTACGGGCTGATCAGTCTGGACAAGGTCCTGTACCTGAACCCCACTTTCTCCTGGCTGCTGGTGCCGCTTGGAGGTGTGCTCTTTGGGGCAGGCATGACCCTGGCTAATGGCTGCGGCGCCCGAGCTCTGGTTCTGTTGGGACAGGGAAATCTGCGCTCCTTTGTCGTCGTGCTTTGTCTGGGTATCGCCGCCTATGTCACCTTGACGGGCCTGCTGGCGCCGCTGCGCATGAGCATCGCCCAAGCCAGCAGTGTCACCTTGCCCGCAGCGACCCTGTCCGAGGGTCCCCTCCGCTCTATGGTGATTGCCCTCCTCGTCGCCGCCCTGATCGCTTTTGCCTTACTGCGTCGCCAGGACGGCCAACGCCTGAATGACCTGCTGGCCGGAGCATTTGTAGGGCTGCTGATTGTGGCAGGCTGGCTGACTACCGGCTGGCTGGGCGATGATCCCTTCGAGCCTTTACCCGTCAGCTCGCTAAGCTTTGTCGCCCCGATTGGGGAAAGCATTCAATACGCCATGATCTCCACCGGCATGAGCCCGCGCTTTACCATCATGATTGTGGTGGGTGTGGTGGCTGGCTCCTTGCTGAGCGCCCTGCTGCGTCGCCGCTGGAAGCTGGAAGGTTTTGAGTCGCCCCGCCACATGCTGCGCTCCATGGCAGGCGGTGCCTTGATGGGCGTAGGTGGCGTGCTGGCCCTGGGCTGCACCATAGGCCAGGGCTTAAGCGGCTTGTCCACCTTGTCGGCCACCTCCTTGCTGGCGGTGCTGGGCATTATCGTCGGTGCACGTCTGACCTGGACCCGCCCAAGCGCCTGACTCCGTGTTTCAATAAGGGCTTGATTGACGGCGCTTCAGAATGGCCCTGGTGAGCTCCGCCTGACATTCGCTGAAGCACTCTTACCGAGCCCACTGCAATGCGACAGATCCTCCTTGTTGTCGATGTGCAAAGCTGCTTTTCACCGCCCCCCTGGCTGATCGACGGCATTAACGCCCTGAGCACCCGCCTGCCTTGCGCGGCCTTGATTGAACTGCACGACGAGTCTCAAACCCCTTTTTCCAGTCAGCTAGGCTGGTGTCCGCCGCGCAGCGATCGCTGTCTGGTCGATGCCAAACAAATCTTCATCAAGCACGGCTACGCCCCCAGCCCCGCTGCAATGGAATATTTGCAGCAATGTCAGGCTGATCGCATTCTGGTCTGCGGCATTCAAACCGATACCTGCGTGCTGGCTGCCGGGTTTGCCTTGTTTGATGCCGGGCTGCACCCCACCCTGATTACGGATCTGACGGTTGGCTCGTCCCTGGATCGCTCCGGCGAGCTGGGTATCAAATTGTGGAAACATCACTTCGGGAGCACGATCCACAGCAGCGAACTACTGGCTGAACTGGACCGGCAATAATCACGCGCATGGGCGGGTAAAGCCGGACTTGGCTCAGCAACCCAAAGGTAGCGCCCACACGCGTCAAGCCACTACTCTACAGCGAACCGCTCATCAAATCCGCCCCCCTGTTCTCTCTGCTGCATCAGACAAATGCTGATTGAACATTCAACCATCGCGCCCCTGATTAATCATTACGTTTAGCGTAATCATTCACCCATAAGCTTTATTGATAGCCCTATACCGCCACTGATATGGTCGTTTCCAGAAACCTGCAAAAGGTTCAATTACAAGGAGACGAGACATATGCATTGGCTATCCATTGCCGTTTTAGGAGGCATATTCGTACTGGCGACCGCCCTACCCATCAATATGGGGCTGATTGCTTTTGTAGGCGCTTTTCTGGTGGGTACGCTAGTGGCGGGCATGGGCGCCAAGGAAATCATGGGCGGCTTTCCGGCTGACCTGTTTCTAACACTGGCCGGTATTACCTATTTGTTCGCGCTGGCTCAAAACAATGGCACGATCAACTGGCTGGTCAGCATGGCCGTGCGAGCCGTGCGTGGCCGCATCGCCGCCATTCCCTGGATCATGTTTCTGATCACGGCCGCATTGACCGCTGTGGGTGCCGTCAGCCCGGCCGCCGTTGCCATCATTGCCCCGATTGCGCTGGGCTTTGCCCGCCAGTACGGCATCAACCCGCTCTTGATGGGTTTGCTGGTGATTCATGGCGCCCAAGGGGGCGGCTTCTCCCCCATCAGTATTTACGGTGGCATCACCAACCGTGTGGTCAGCGCCGCCGGTTTGCCCTTGAATGAAATGGCCACCATGATGGCCAGCCTTGGCATCAACCTGGCCGTGTCCATTTTGCTATTCGTGTGGATGGGCGGTTTGAAGCTGATGCGCCAGAAAGTGGACTTAAGTTCGGCAGACGTAAACGTTGCCCGCGTGGCCCATGGCTCGGGTGGTCCGCAAGTGTTTGGCGACGCTGAAGCCGAAGCCTTTGGTGAAGAGCGCAAGACCGCCCGGAAAAGCCCCGATGCCCTGGTCGAAGCCGGTAATGGTGCCAACGAGGCCCCCCACTGGTATCGCGTTCTTACCTTGGTCGGCCTGTTCATCCTGGCCGTGCTGACTTTGTTTTTCAAACAGGATATTGGCTTTACCTCGATCACCATCGGCCTGGTACTGACCTTGATGGCCCCCAATCTGCAAAAACGCGCGCTGGGCCAAGTGTCCTGGCCTGAAATCATGCTGATTGTGGGTGTCAGCACCTATGTGGGCGTGATGGAATCCATGGGCACGATTGATTTTGTCGGCCATAGTGTTGCCCAGCTGACCTCTCCCTTGATGGCGGCCTTGCTGCTGCTTTTTGTGGGCGCGGTCGTGTCAGCGTTTGCCTCCTCCACCGCCGTGCTGGGTTCACTGATTCCGCTGGCGGTGCCCTTTCTGCAAGGCGATGGCGGCGTGGGGCCGGTGGGCTTTATTGCGGCTATGGCCGTGTCCTCCACCATTGTGGACGTCAGCCCCTTTTCCACCAATGGCGCACTGGTACTGGCCAATGCCCAGGGAGTGTCGCGTGATGCCTTCTTCCGTCAGCTATTGCTGTACGGTGCTGCCGTCACGGTTATTGCCCCAGTCGTCGTCTGGCTGCTGTTTGTGGTGCTCTAAAACTCCTGGCGAAGCAGAAATCCAGCTGGCCCCGGCACTTTGCTAGCCGGGGCCTTTTTGATGGGAATTCTGACCTCATCAACCGGCAGTTAACGCTCTCTGGTCCAACTGCATAGACCATAAGATTTGCGAGTGGCGTGGAATGCCTGCAAGGCATATTCCCTTCTGCCTCATCCCGGCGTTCAGCCCTCAGCCCGGAACCGACAAGATTTATTCCCGCCCGAGTCTCACCAGCTCATCGCCCCGCCTCCCTCTCAACCGCGTTTTTCCCTATGGAAAACGCCAAAACAGCTATGGCGCCGCATTAATTTCTGAATAAAGCCTTGAAAGCTGGAAATTCCCAACACCGAAATGAGAATGATTGCTATTATTCTGCCGTTGTTTCAAGCCTGATGCCCTCTTCCCCTCTCTGTCACCAAGAACTTGCTTACTGAAAAGCGAAGCTTGCGTGATGAGCGCAGCGTACAAGAATGGCGGACTCCATCCGTCACCCACCGTTGCCAAGCAAGCACGGCTTTTCTCGGTTTAATGATCATCAATCCAGCATCCGGAGACGGTGTTGTAGTAGGAGGCGCGTCAGCGTGAAAGAGTCATTTCGCCAATGTATGGCATGGCTGCATACCTGGGTCGGTCTGGTGGTGGGCTGGATCCTGTTTTTCGTCTTCGTCACTGGCACGGCTGGCTATGTGGACGATGAAATCACTCGCTGGATGGAGCCGGAGCGCCCCTTGCCCATGCAAGTCCTGCCCGAGCAATCCAGCCAGATGCTGGATCAGGCCCTGGCGCAGTTGCAAGCGCATGCCCCGGCAGAGTCCAAAGCCTGGACCATTACCCTGCCGCATCAAGCCCTGAACCCGCGTGCCACGCAAGGGCTGTCCATTGCCTGGGAAGAAATGCCCCAGCCCGGTCAACGCGGCCGTCGCGGGGGAGAAGAACTGGACCCTGTCACTGGCCAGATTCAGCCGGAAGTGGAACCCCGCGCAACTGCTGGTGGCACCGGCCTGTACCGCATGCATTACGCCTTGCACTACCTCCCCTATCCGGTCGCTATCTGGCTGGTCGGTATCTGTACCATGCTGATGCTGCTGGCCGTGATTACGGGCGTGGTGACTCACAAGAAAATCTTTACCGACTTCTTCACCTTCAGGCCCGGCAAGGGGCAGCGTTCCTGGCTGGACGCGCACAATATCGTCAGCGTGATGTCCCTGCCCTTTTTCCTGATGATTACCTACACGGGCCTGATCTTTTTCATGTCCATCTACATGCCGACCGGGCGAGAAGTCATGTATGGCGCGACAGAAGAAGGACGGCAGGCTTACTTCCAGGATATTCGTCAGCAAAAACGCGACTTCCTGCCCGTGAGCATGCCGCAGGCTCCCCTGGGCGAGATGATGCACAGCGCAGAACAAGCCTGGGGCAAGAACAGCATTGCCTCGGTGCAGATTACCCATCCGGCAGATAGCCAAGCCTATGTAGAACTGCGTCGCACCGGCGTCACGGGCGTGTACTGGACCCGTGCCGAGACCCTGCGCTTTAACGCCTCTAATGGCAGCCTCATGGAGCCGGAGGACAATAGCAATGTCACCGGAGACACTCACCGCGTGCTACTGGCCCTGCATGAAGGTGTGTTTGCCGAATGGTGGTTGCGCTGGCTGTACTTTATTTCAGGCTTGCTGGGCTGCGCCGTCATTGGGACAGGTCTGGTGCTGTGGACGGTAAAGCGTCGTACCCAGCATCAAAAACGCAAGGCCAAAGCCGCCCCGCTTAGCGCATCCGAGCGTTTTGATGCCGCTGGCCTGCGTTTAGTAGAAATCCTAAATGCCGGAACTCTGGCCGGTTTGCCCTTGGGACTGGCGGCCTACTTCTGGGCCAACCGCCTTTTGCCTGTGAATATGGCCGACCGCGCCGCCTGGGAGTTTCATGCTCTGTTCCTGGTCTGGGGCTGGTCCTTCCTGTATGCCTCCTGGCGGCCATTAAAACGCGCCTGGCTGGAGCTGCTGTACCTGACAGCCTCCGCCTACGCCTTGATTCCTGTCCTGAACCTGCTGACGACCGACCGTCACCTGGGTGTCACCGTCATCCATGGTGACTGGGGCCTGGCAGGCTTTGACCTGACCATGTTTGGCCTGGCCGCTATCTTTGTCTATATCGTCATCAAAATGAAACACAAATGGGATATGGCCAGCGTGCCTAAAAAAGCCGCTGCCCCGGCCAGCTTGCAAACTGCGGGAGTGAACGGATGAGTGGACTGACTTCCCGCTACCGCCTGCAAGTGCTCTCGCGCATTGTGGCAGCCACTGTCGGCGGCTACGCCCTGGCAGCCGCTGCCACGGTATTGCTGACTTTGCTCTGGCCTCTGCCCAAAGCCCAGGCCGTTCTGGCAGCGAATATGTTGAGCTTTGTCTGGTACACCATCGCCGTGATGTGGGTGTTCAGCACCAAAAGTGCCGCTCGCGCTTGGGTGGGCATGGTTCTACCGACGGCTTTGATCGCCTTGCTGAGCGTTCTGTTGATGCCAGCAGGAGTGCTGCCATGATTAATACCAGTCTGTGGCTGAATCTGGCCGTTTTTATCATCAGCCTGGCAGGCTTTATCTGCCTGGCTTTGGCCAGTGATCGCCAGGGGGAATTCCTGCTGCATCGCATGCCCAGCGAGAAGGAAAGACGGATCTTTCGTCTGCTCGGCTGGCCCTTGCTGGCTGTGGCTTTAGCTCTATGCTGGCAAGGCTGGGGCTGGAGCAGGGGCACCGTTGCCTGGCTGGGTTGGCTGACCATGGCCGGTGCCGGGTTGACCTTTTACTTGCCCTGGTGGCCTTGGCAGGAAAAGAAACCTGTGCGGGCCAAACCTGCACCAGTTGCGAAGGCAGCGCCTAAAGCGGTTGGAGCGGGCAACACTGCATCGACATCAAGTGACGCTATAGCTGGGAAAAATGGAGTGGCGGCGGCAAATTCAAGCGCTGCTTCAACTAGCGCTGGGGCTACACGTACAGAGCCAACTCACGCTGGAACGGCACCAACAACATCACGGTTTTCCACACGCAGCCTGGTTTTTGTCAGCGGCCTTTTGGCCATCCCTGCCGCCTTCATGATTTATCTGGCGCAACAAGGCCCCGAGCCTGTGTTTGGCAACCATGCCCTGCAAGGCCAGATTGGCCCCTGGTCGTTTGCTCTGGCTGAGACGAATAACAAAGCCCCCATCAGCGGGCCCACCGGCGCTCATCGCAAAGCATTTCAGATTCGCTTTTGCCAGGCCTGCGACCCACATATACGCCGCGCCTATCTGCAAGTGAGCAAGCCCGAGCCTATGCCTGCGCCCCGTCAAGCTTTCAGCAACACGCGCTGGACACGAGCGGTAGAAATCGTCATTCCGCCCAATAGCGAACTAGAACATCAACTATGGCTAACCGTGGAAGCCAAGAGTGGAGAGATCTACCATCAGGCTTTTGATTTCCACCAGGTATCCCCCATGACGGCGGCATTCATCCAGCAACAGCCGTAAGCGCGATCCGAATAGAAAGGGCCAAGATTGAACCGCCCCCCGAGTGTTGAACAACAATTCACGCTTTGGTGGGCCATTCAAATTCCGACCCTTTTTTATTCCTGGGCCACGCGGGTTCCTTGATGAAACACCATCTGCCAACGCCCCTGACTCTGCTTCCAGATGGAGCTGCGCAAGGATTGCTGCGGCTTTTCATCACCTGATACCTCACACACATAAGTCGCCAGGACGACATCCTCTGACAGGATGGTCAGCTTGAAGTTGTTGAGGTGGCGCTGCACAAAATCCTGTTCAGGCAGATCGCCTAGCACTTCTGCTCTACCCCACGCCGCGCCTCTGGCTCCGAACTCTACAAACTCGTCGGCCAGTAAAGCGCCAAGCGCCGCCACATCCTGACGAGTGGCACGCTCAAACAGGCGCTCTTCAAGAGACAGGATCAAGGATTCAAGGGAGTGAGGCATGTGGATGTGAGGGAATTGGGAGTGATGTTCAGCGTCAGAATCGTCAACACAATTCTTCATAAACCAGACAAAATCCTACACCTGACACAAGCCGCCACGCCACCGATATTTCTCACATTTACTATAAAAAAACACCACCCTAAACAAAGGAAAATTTTTGACAGTTGTTTTCCTTTCAAGCACTTAGCGCTTCCCGCTTATCGCTAGAATCCAGCCGTGTTAAATGACTAACAGGGCAATATCATGTCTTTATTAAAACGATGCACCGCAGAAACGCTGGGCACTTTCTGGCTGGTCTTTGGGGGCTGCGGGAGTGCGATCTTTGCCGCTGCCTACCCTGAACTGGGGATTGGTTTTGCCGGGGTAGCCCTGGCCTTTGGTCTGACTTTGCTGACCATGTGCTATGCCATCGGCAATATCTCTGGTTGTCACATCAACCCGGCTGTCACGCTGGGCCTGGTCGCTGGGGGACGCTTCCCCGCTCGTGATGCCATTCCCTACATCATTGCCCAGGTTCTCGGCGGTCTGCTGGCCGGCGGTGTTCTGTACCTGATCGCCAGCGGCAAAACCGGCTTTGATCCCGTGGCAGGTTTTGCCTCCAACGGCTTTGGCGAGCACTCGCCCGACAACTACAGCCGCAACGCTGCCCTGATCGCAGAAATTGTGCTGACCGCCTTCTTCCTGTTCATCATCATGGGCGCAACCCACAAGCGTGGTCACGCTGGCCTGGCAGGCGTAGCCATTGGTCTGGCACTGACTTTGATTCACCTGATCAGCATCCCTATCACCAACACTTCCGTGAACCCTGCGCGTTCTACTGGCGTGGCCTTCTTCCAGGGCACCTGGGCCATGGAGCAGCTGTGGCTGTTCTGGGTAGCTCCCTTGATTGGTGGGGTGATCGGCGCGCTGGTGTATCGCTTTCTGCACGCCAACGACGAGTAAGCTGCGCTAACTCCTGCTGGCAGGACCCTTGAGCCGCATTGGCTTGAATCGAGCATATGGCCCGTTCAAGACAATGCGGCTCAACGCTATTTATGGAACCCTGTTATCACCCGGCAAAGCATCAGGCTTGCCGCCCTTTGTAGTAGGATTTACACCCTGCACCGAGCAAATGGGCAGTACGCACTGCATCTGGCGATTCAACTGAGCCTCATACGTTTATCAACGCCCACAAAACCGGAGACCCCCATGAAAAAAGCATTGAATACCGGCCTGATCGCTTTAGGACTGAGCTTGATGACAAGCGCCTCTTCCGTTCAGGCGGCCGACTGCGACAGCATGAGCAATCAAAATGCCATGAACCAGTGCTTTAGCAACGAGTACAAGAACTCGGACGCCGAACTGAACAAGCTCTACAAGGAAATCAGCCATCGTCTGAAAGATGATGCCGACACCCTCAAAGCCTTGCGTAACGCCCAACGGGCCTGGATCAGCTTCAAGGATGCAGAATGCGACTTTGCAGCGATCAACACCGAAGGCGGCAGCATTCACTCCATGCTGATCACCACTTGCCGGAACGAATTGACCCAGGCCCGTATCAAGAACTTCAACACCTACCTGTCCTGCGAAGAAGGCGATATGAGCTGCCCGGTTCCACCGGCCATGTAATGACATGCCCGACACCAAACACCCATCCACGCGCGATTTGAACGACCTTTACTACTTTGTACAGGTCGTGGACCACGGAGGATTTGCACCGGCCGGACGGGCTTTGGGCATCCCGAAATCCAAGCTAAGCCGACGCATCACCTTTCTGGAAGAATCCCTGGGTGTGCGTCTGATTCAGCGCTCCAGCCGCCATTTCAGCGTCACGGAAATTGGCCAGATGTACTACCAGCGCTGCGTAGCCATGCTGGTGGAAGCCGACTCCGCTCAGGACATCATCGAGCGCCATCGCAGCGAGCCGCAAGGCTCAGTACGCATCAGCTGCCCCCTGGCTTTGCTGGACTACGGCGTCAATGAATTGCTGGCCCGCTATATGGCGGCCTATCCGCAGGTCAAGCTGGAAGTGGAAAGCACCAACCGCCGCGTGGACGTGATTCGCGAAGGCTTTGATGTGGCCTTGCGCGTCCGCTTCCCTCCTTTGGAAGACAGCGGTCTGGTGATGAAAGTCCTGGGCGAGAGTACACAGTATCTGGTTGCCAGCCCGGCCCTGATCGAACGCATGGGCGGGCTGCCCAAGCTGGACCAATTAGGGAACTGGCCCGCCTTGAGCGACGAGCATCTGCAACGCAATCCCACCTGGCAACTGCAAACCGCAGAAAACACCCTGATGGACGTGCCCTACCAACCCCGTCTGGTCTGCGACGACCGCATGACTTTGCTGCAATCAGCCTTGCAGGGAATTGGCGTCGTTCAGATGCCGGCCATGCTGATCGCTCCGTACATGCAGGACGGCAGACTGGTGGATGTGGCCCCCGGCTGGAACCCCCGCTCTGGCGTGGTACATGCCGTCTTTCCTTCACGCCGAGGCCTGGTGCCTGCGGTACGCGCTCTGCTGGATTTTCTGGGCCAGGAGTTCGTCACTATTTTGCATACGCCCGCCCCCTGAATCCCTGCTGCAAATTACCCAAAGCCAGCTTCCAAGCAGTCGTTCTAATTATGGAACGCTGATGGCCATATTCATATCTATTCAAGCCATCGTTGCACTTATATAGTCTCTTCATCACACTATTCATGATGGGGAGTACATCAACATGAACGCCAAAATGGCTGCGGCCACCGCCGCTATTCTCTGGGGCTTTACCTACATTCTGACCACAACCTGGTTGCCACCTAATCCCTTGTTCCTGGCTGCTGTCCGGGCTTTGGGAGG
Organism: Alcaligenes faecalis; assembly: GCF_005311025.1. Taxonomy (GTDB): domain Bacteria; phylum Pseudomonadota; class Gammaproteobacteria; order Burkholderiales; family Burkholderiaceae_B; genus Alcaligenes; species Alcaligenes phenolicus. Next base: position 3,593,301 of record NZ_CP031747.1, read on the forward strand.
CGCCATCGTCCTGCTGGCATTGGTACGCAGCCTGCCGCCCCGTGCCTGGTGGGGGCGCCTGGCCGTGCTGGGCACCCTGAACACCGGCCTGTTCTTTGGTCTGTTCTTTATCGCTGCCACCCGTCTGCCCGGTGGCGTGGCCGCCATCTTCCAGGCGCTGACACCACTGGCCACCATCTTTATCGCCTGGGGCATTTTGCGTGCTCGCCCTGCCCTAACGCGGATTGGAGCCGTTCTCTTGGGTGCGCTGGGCGTGTCGCTGGTTGTCCTGTCCAGCAATGCCACTCTGGATCTGATCGGCATTGCCGCCGCTTTGGGCAGCATGTTGTCCATTGCGACGGGCGGGGTCTTGATGAACAAATGGGGTGCGCCACCTATCCCTTTGCTGGGTTTTACCGGTTGGCAGCTCTTGATTGCCGGTGTGGAACTGAGTGTGGTTGTGCTGCTGACGCAGGACATTCCAAGCCATCTTATCCCTGTGCATTGGCTGGGCCTGTTCCTGCTGGCAACTGTACTGACGGCTGGTCCCTTCGCGCTGTGGTTCAGTGCCATCAAGCAACTGGGCGCCGTCACTGTTGCCCCCTTCATGCTGCTGGTGCCTGTGACCGCTTTTATTCTGGACGCGCTGATCAAGGGCATCTGGCCCACCACGCTGCAACTGGTGGGAGTGGCACTGGTCATGGGTGGACTGGTCTTGAGCCAGCAAACACTGGCCGTCGCACGCTCCACGCTGGAAGCATCTGTCCACAAGCCCTGAACGCCCCACCCAAGGAGGAGGCATCATGAACCACGTCATACAAGAATTACTGCGTTCACGAGTGTATTTTGTACTGGCTACTCTGCTCCTGACCTACATTTTCTGGTGGAGCGGTGTGAACAAGGTTTGGGACTTCAGCGCTGCAAAAAAGGAAATGGCCCACTTCGGACTGGAGCCCCAGGCTTTATTCGCCGTGCTGACTATCACAGTTCAATTGCTGGGCAGCTGGCTGATTATCAGCGCGAGTCGCCTGGCCTGGTTGGGAGCGCTGATGCTGAGTGTCTTTACTTTGTCCACGATTCCCCTGGCGCATCGGTTCTGGGAAATGCAGGGCTTGGAAGCCTTTCTGGAACAAGCTCTGGTGCAGGATCATATCAGTGTGATCGGCGGACTGGCGGTGGCCGCCGCTTTGGCCCATGCTTACCGGCAGGCGCGCCAGTAAGCGCGGTATCAAGCGTTCTTCTTGCAAAAACGGCAGACATGGTTTGATGTCTGCCGTTTTCCTTTACAGGGCCGGTTCGGGCTGATCAGGGTCGCGCTGTATATCAAAACCAGCGGCCCGCCAGGCTTCCAATCCGCCTTCCAAAGGGCGCACCCGACTATAGCCACTTTGCAGCAAGCGTTTGGACACCAAGGCCGCTGACACTTCATTGGGGCAATCGCAATACACAATAATTTCCCCGTCGGTAATCAGGTTCAATGTGGCCTCACCCAAGGCCAGGCTGATGGCCCCCGGAATACGTCCTTGCGCCTGCATCAGAGTCGAACGTACATCCACAATCGTGGGGGGCGTATCCGAGGACAGCATCTGGTGCAACTCTTGCACGCTGACACGCTCCATGCACAAGGATTTCATGAAGCGATGGCGCTGCCACCACTTTCTGGCAATGAATACCGCCAAAGCCAGCGCCAACAGGATTCCACCCACCACCCCCAGACTGATCAGCACATTCAGCAGCTCATCCACCGCCGAGCTGAACAAGGAGCCCAGGAACACGGCAGAACCGGCCCAGACCGTAGCCCCGATGATGTCGTAAAGCAGGAAGCTTCTTCTGGGCGTCCCCACCGTACCGGCCAACACACTGGCAATGGAAGCAAAGCCGGGTATGAACTTGGCCACCATCAAGGACGGTGCCCCCCAACGCATATAAATGGATTCGGTCTGCCGAATACAGGAGTCCGGCGACAGTGAGATTTTGCACAGCAAAGCCAGCAATTTGCCACCATAGCGTCGCCCAGCCAGGTACCAGCCGTAATCCGCAATCATCGCGCCCAGCACGGCAAAACCCAGCAAGCCCCACAGGCTGTAACCACCGGACTCGTGCAAGGCACCCGTTACCACCAACACCGGATAGGCCGGCACCGGCGCCCCTGCCTGCTCCACCAGGACATTGAAAAACACGATCAACAGACCGTGTTGCTCGATAAGTTGCAGAATCGATTCGACCATATTGCGAGGTACAAAAATTGCCAGACAGCCGATATTGTAGGCTGGTGTCGGCCGATTTCTGTTTCAACGCTAAAGCATTCCGGCATAGCTTCCATGCAAAAAACACGGTCCCTTTTAAGGGCATCTGGCCAGACTCGACGCCGCCACTTTCATCACGCCCCTGCACTATCCCCGAGGCTGGCTCTGCAGCCACAAAACCGCTCAACAAACAAGAACTATTCTCATTAAAAGCCTACAGGTTAACGCTAGTAGTCATCGCTTTTTACCTGTCTATACAATAGCGGCGTCAATAACGGTTCAGGTGAGAGTCTTCACTTTGATGAAGCGCCGACGGAGCAACGACCCCGGAATCTCTCAGGCAAAAGAATCCTGAACCTTTGACCATCTGGAGAGAGGCACACCCGTGCCCACCGAAGGGGACCATCGCGAACCGATGGATAAGCTCTCAGGTAAACGGACAGAGGGGGTACAGAGGCCATATGGCCTGTGTTCACCTATTCGTCCGGAGCCTATTTATGAGCAGATAGTCAGGCGCCTTTTCTGGCCGCCTGGCATACCACATCCCTATTCCCATTTTTAATCGCACACAGGTCTGTTTTGACATTTCATGTCGTCAGAACAAGGAGGACTGCTGTGCGCTCCTCAGCTTATCTAGATCGGCATCAAGAAAACCGTCCTTGAGGACGGGTTGTGCCCTTTGTTTTCTCGCAGCACAGTCATAATTACGCATTTGAACGAAAAAAAATTAGGAGAACAGTGTGTCTCAGCAACATTCATCTGGACTGCAGCGCTCGTTGAAAAACCGGCACCTGCAACTGATAGCAATTGGAGGCGCTATCGGTACAGGGCTATTTATGGGATCAGGCCGCACCATTAGCCTGGCCGGACCCTCGGTCTTGTTTACCTACATGATCATTGGGTTCTTTTTATTCTTTGTGATGCGGGCGATGGGGGAATTGCTCCTGCATAACCTGGAATACAAATCTTTTGTGGATTTCTCCGCCGATATTCTCGGGCCCACCATGGGTTACTTTTTGGGCTGGAGTTATTGGTTCTGCTGGGTGGTGATTGGTATTGCGGATATTGTCGCCATTACCGGCTATACCCAGTTCTGGTGGCCGGACATTCCGCTCTGGTTACCCGGCCTGGCGTGTATCGCCTTCTTGCTGATCTTTAACCTGCTGTCGGCCAAATTGTTTGGCGAGCTGGAGTTCTGGTTTGCCCTGGTCAAGATCATCGCCATTGTGGCCCTGATTGGTGTGGGTGCTTACCTGCTGTTCACCGGCTTTGTCGGCCCAACCGGCGAAAAAGCCAGCCTGACCCACTTGTGGGATCGCGGCGGCATGTTCCCCAATGGCCTGCATGGTTTCTTTGCGGCCTTCCAGATCGCCATCTTTGCCTTCGTAGGGATCGAGCTGGTGGGTACGGCCTCGGCTGAAACGGCTGACCCTGCCAAGAACCTGCCCAAAGCCATCAACAAGATTCCCGTTCGCGTGATTGTGTTCTACGTGCTGGCCCTGACCGCCATCATGACCGTCACCCCCTGGGACATTGTGGCGCCCAACAAGAGCCCGTTTGTAAACATGTTCTTGCTGATTGGCGTGGGTGCCGCAGCAGCCATTATCAACTTTGTAGTGCTGACCTCGGCCCTGTCGTCGGCCAATAGTGGCATGTTCTCGACCGGTCGCATGTTGTACGGTCTGTCCAAGAACAAGCTGGCTCCTGAAGCCTTCAGCCAGTTGTCGCGTAACGGCACTCCCCGCAATGGTCTGATCTATTCGTGCGCCCTCTTGCTGTCCAGCCTGTTCCTGCTTTATGCAGAAGGCGACGTCATGCGCGTGTTCACGATTGTGACAACGGTAGCCAGCATCTGCTTTATCTTTGTCTGGGCCGTGATTCTGATCACCTACCTGAAGTACCGTCGCATTCGTCCTGAGGCCCATGCTGCATCGAGCTACAAAATGCCCTTTGCGATTCCCATGTGCTATCTGACCCTGGCGTTCTTTGCCTTTGCGCTGTACTTGTTCAGCCAGGAAGAAGAAACTCTGATCGGTCTGATTGCGACGCCTTTCTGGTTCCTGGCCCTGTTCCTGTGCCTGCCTTTCTACAAGAAACGCATGAAGCAGAATCTGGCCCTGGGCCTGGCGGCGCAAAGCGTACGCTAAGTTGTGATGGGCACAACACGGTTCTACCAAGAACCGTGTTGCCGCAGTCGGGTCTGGCCTCGTTCTACAAAACCTGGCTGGCACACACTGGCAACACTCCACCTTGCTGTCCCTGGACAGCAGATCTGGAACGAGGCTGGAGCCCGGCAGCAAAAAGCCACCCAAACGGGTGGCTTTTTTCATGCTCATTGTCGCCCCGAAAGTCTGGCTTTCACCTTCAGGCCCAGCACGATTTCCCAAGAAAATCACCCTTATTTACGCCTTATTACCCTTAATTATTAAACTCAAGTTTACGTAAGGGTAAACCCAAGTTGTGGCGCTTTAGAGCTTACTCATAGACTAAACCCGGTGTGTGGCCAATAAAAACGTACAAAAGGGACAAGCATGGTTTTGCGTCTAATCGACTCAATCAATGAATGGATAGGAAAGCTCATTTCCTTTATTGCCATCATTTTCTCCGCCATTATTATTTACGAAGTGTTCATGCGCTATGTGATGAATCAGCCCACTCGCTGGACTTTTGACGTCACCAAGCAGCTATATGGGTTCTACTTTCTGATGCTGGGCGCCTACGCACTTAAACATCAGGCCCATGTCCGGGTGGATTTGCTGATCAACCGCTTTTCCCCCACCGTTCGCAAATGGACCGAGATTGCGGGTTATCTGATTTTCTTCTTCCCTTTTGCCTGGGTATTTCTGACACGCAGCTACGACTTCGCCATGCGCTCGCTGGCGCAAGGCGAAACCACGTACGGCGCAGTACAGTTGCCCGTCTATCCCTTGAAGATGTCCATGGTCCTGGCCGCCGCGCTTTTGCTGCTCCAGGGCATTGCTGAAGTTATTCGTTTGTTGACCCAGAAGGAAGCCGCTCACCATGACGCCTGAACTGATTGCACTTGTCATGGGTGGCCTGCTCCTGCTTGGGCTATTCATGGGCCATCCCTTGGCCTTTGTTCTGGGCAGCACAGCCGTTATCGGTGCGCTGGTCGCGGGAAAACCCATGGTTCTGGGCATTGTCGTCAACCGCATTTACGGCGATGTTCTGGACAACTACACCCTGATCGCCATTCCTTTATTCATCCTGATGGCGCGCTTTCTGTCCGACTCGGAAGTGACTGACAAGATGTTCGAAGCCTTGCGCCTGCTCATGTCCCGCGTTCGTGGCGGGCTGGCACTGGCCGTGGTGTTCATCTCCATCCTTCTGGCGGCCACCACCGGCATTATTGGCGCCTCCATTACCGTTACCGGCATGATGGCCTTGCGCCCCATGCTGCGCTACGGCTACTGCCCCAAGCTGACCACCGGTGTTATTGCGGCCTCCGGCTGTCTGGGCATTCTGATTCCACCGTCCATCATGTTGATCCTGATGGCCAGCTACTCTCCCCTGTCCATCGGTGAATTGTTCGCCGGCGCATTGATACCGGGTGTCCTGCTGGGCCTGCTGTATGCCGTCTGGGTCGTGTTTGTTGCATGGCGTCACCCGGAACGTGCCCCCTCGGTGGAGCCTGATGAAAAGATCTCCAAGCCCGCCTTGATCCGCATGCTGCTGGTGGAAGCCGTGCCACCCATCTTTCTTATTCTGGGCATTCTGGGTTCCATGCTGGCCGGTATTGCAACGGCCACCGAAGCCTCGGCCATTGGGGTATTGCTGTCCCTGCTGATTGTTATTTTCCGGGGCAAGTTCAAATGGTCCATTTTCCTGAATGCGCTTTACGAAACGGGCCGTACTTCCTCCATGATCTTATTTATCGTGGTGGGTGCCACCGCCTTTACCGGCGTCTTTAATATCACCGGCGGTCTGGGTGCCGCACAGGATCTGATGCGTGGCCTGGATATGGAACCCTGGCTACTTATCGTGGTGATGCTGCTGATTATTTTTGTGCTGGGCTGCTTTCTGGACTGGACCGGTATTGTCCTGCTTTCCTTCCCGATTCTGTTGCCCATTGTGCAAGAGATGGGCATCAGCCTGCTGTGGTTTGTGATTCTGGTCGCCGTGGTTTTGCAGACCTCTTTCCTGACCCCTCCCTTTGGTTATGCACTGTTTTATTTGCGGGCCATTACGCCCAAATCCGTCAAAACCATGGAGATCATTACCGGGGTCATTCCATTCATTGGCCTGATTATTTTGATGTGCATCTTGCTGGCCATTTTCCCTGGCCTGGCCACTTGGCTACCCACCGTCTTGTACGGAACTTAAATAAAACAAGGAGACACCATGAAGCTAACAAAGAAGGCACTCTTCGCCTTGAGCGGCTTTGCCCTGCTGGGCATGACAAGCCTGAGCCAGGCGGCACAGAAGTGGACCATGACCAGTACCTGGCCCGCTTCGATCGAACTGGTCGAACTGGACAAGAAATGGGTAGAGCTGGCTAACAAGCTGGTCGGTGATGAGCTGAAGATCGAGTTCTTTGAAGGCGGCGCACTGGTTCCAACCGGCGAAGTCTTCAGCGCGGTGGAGTCCGGCACCATACAAGCCGGAGCCGACTGGCCAGGCTATTGGGCCGGCCGCAACCCGGCTTTCTCCCCTTTAGGAACACACTCCAGCCTGTTCAACGCGGTTGACTACGCAAACTGGATCAAGGAATGGGGTGGCGCCGAGCTTTATAACGAGATCTACGGCAAGTACGGCATGGTGTACCTCCCCTACGCCATCACCAATAACGAATCCGGCTTCCATACCAATGTGCCGATTCGCAACCTGGAAGAAATCAAGGGCAAGCGTCTGCGCCTCTCTGGCCTCGAACAAGGCAAGGTGCTGGAAAAAATTGGTGGTACGCAGGTGTCCATGGCTGGCCAGGAACTGTATCAATCGCTTGAGCGTGGCGTGATCGAGGGAGCCGAGTTCTCCACTCCGAACGTGGACGTTTCTGCCGGGCTGCATCAGGTCACCAAGCACTGGACCACGCCGGGTTGGCACCAGTCCGCTTCCGTGTTTGGCGTCATGATCAATAAAACCGCCTGGGATGCGCTCAGTGATTCGGCCAAGGAGAAACTGCAAATTGCCGCCGACGCCACCATGATGTGGTCCATTGCTTTTACAGAGAAAAAAGCGACGGAAGGTCTGCGCACCTTCCAGAAAGCTGGCGTGGAAATCCACCGCATGGATGATGAAAGCCTGAAGACTATTCAGCAAGTCACCAACGAGGTGATGATTTCCATGGCCTGCAGCAACCCTGATGCGGCCAAGGTATATGCCAGCCAGATGGAGTATCTGCATGACTACAAGGACTGGCGCGAAACCTCCATGCCCTTCAATCTGGGACGTCCGATTGATGGCCCGGATCTGGAGAAAATCAAAGCCTGCCTGAAATAAAACGCCCTCCTCCAGTGAGCTTAAAAGCGATAGTGGTCCGCCACTATCGCTTTTTTATGCGCCCCGCAATTAAGTCTGAATCGCTTTGATCGCTACAGGACCTGCAGAAAGGCCAGCAAAGCCTGAAGTTCCTCATCGCTCAAGTTCAAGACCTGTATCCGTTCCGATTTACGCGGCACCAAAAGCCCGGTTTCTTTGGGGTCCGGCCCCATTGCCACGTCATACATACGCAACAGGCCATCCAGGGTGGGGAACAAACCGTTATGCATCCAGGGACCTGCCTTGGCAACATTGCGCAGGCTGGGTGTTCGGAACAGCCCCAGATCCGCAGGGTCTCGGGTCCATTCAAATCGTCCCAGATCCTGCAAGCGACGCCCATAAAAAGACAGACCGATATTGTGAAAACCGTTGTCTGTCAGCATGGGACCGTTATGGCAATTCATGCAGCGCGCCTTGGTACGAAACAAGTGCAGGCCGATCAGTTCCTGATCATTCAAGGCAGCCGTATCCCCGGCGATAAAATCATCAAAGCGCGTTGCTGCCGGGCGAATGGTAACTACATAGGCGGCCAAGGCACGGGCCAATCGGTCGACGTCGATGGGATTAGATGAGGATGCGCCATAGGCCTGTTGAAATGCCTGTCTATAGTCTTCTGAGTCCTGCAAACGTGGGATCAAGTCACTCAAGGCATGGTTCATTTCTACCGGGTTTTCTATGGGGCCGACAACTTGCTCCTGCAAGGTTCGAGCACGGCCATCCCAGAACAGATCTTTAGCAAAAGGCGCAGCAAACAAGGGTGGAGTACGGCGCTTGCCCATCAAGCCGTCCTCCCCTACCGCTGATGCCTTGCCATCGGTAAAGGACTTGTCGGGCTGATGACAGGACGCACAGGAGATCTGTTTTTTACGCGACAGCTGCGTGTCAAAAAACAATCGGGCGCCCAAGGAGACGATCTGCGTGTTCCTGGCATCCTCTGCCGCCTCGGGCTGGGCGCTGGAGCCCGGCCCAGGCACGGGCCCCCACTCTTGCCAGGGCTGCCCCGGATCAATAGTGGGCGCAGGCCATTGAGCGGGGACATTTTTATAGAGGGCGCGTAGACACCTGGCCTCAAGCATGTCCTTAGCTCCACAGGATTGCTCTGTTGTCTCCGACGCGGAAAGCCCCGTAGTGACCACAGGAGCAGAAGCTAAACCTGAGCCAAGCTTCTGGTCCGCTCCTGTCTCCACTCCCCCCGCCGCGCAGGCTGCCCCTGACAGCACTGTTGCCAGTGCTACCATCAGCAAACTTGCGCCCGCTCGTCCTCCTGTTAATACCGGTAGGAAGCGCGCAGCCACAACTCTCGTCCTGTGCGATAAAGGTTAGGGTTCAGCACGGAGGTCGGTGTCGAGACCACCACTGGCGCTTGCTTATCCAGCACGTTCAGCACATCCAGCCCCAGGCCCAGACCTTTAAGCATGGCTGGCTCCCAGTCCAGACGCATATCCCAGGTCCAATAGGAACCGACCCGACCGGATTCATACTTCTCCAGCCCATCACCCCGATTCAGACCCACATAGTGCACATCCATGCGAGCGCTGTTCCAATTGATCCGGTTGTTCATCTGCAAGCCATACCGCGCCCACATGCCGGTTACGCCAGCGCTGACTCGCCAAGGCAGGTTGTAGTCCCCCACTGGACGATCACCACGGCGTATCAGGTCGCCGTTGTAATAGATGTTCTCCTCCTGTGCCTCGGCTTCACCGTCATAACCGTCGGCCAACTTGTTATTACGCTTGCTGTGCTGATAGGTCACATCCACACGCCCCGTCCACAAGCTCTCGCCCAAGGTCCAAGGGGCCGTGTTCATCAAACTCAAGGTAACAGCATCGGTTTTGGACTTGCCATTATTGGTGTAGGTGTAGCCTGTCTTCGCCAGCCCTTCGATAGAGACTTGTTGACGGCCATAGCGGCGCACATAGGCCAGTTCGGCGGCCACTTTGTTCGTCAGCTGTTGCTGCAAACGCAAGGCCCACTCGTCGTCATACGGGGTTTTCAGGCCATCCAGCTTGTAGGCCGTGTGCGAAGGACGGTCTACCGGATTGCCTCCCGTCACCAGCAAGGTGTGCAGTTGGCTCTTGCGCTCGCGCATGGCAATTCCAAGAATATCCATGCCGTAATAGCGCGACCAGCCACCCGACAGACGGGTTTCACCCGTTCCCAGCACATCCCATTCCAGCAAGGTGCGCGGAGCCAGATTGGTATTGCCAAAGTAATTGTCCTTATCCATGCGCAAGCCCGTTGTCAGGGCCAGACGCTGCCAGGACATGCGGTCCGATACATAAACGGACGCATTGGTATAGCTGACGCCCACCTCTCCAGCGCGGTAATAATTCAAGACCTGAACCTTGCTGGGCTGCCCATCGCTGTAATGGCGTTTCTGCCCCCCGTAGGCATCCCGATCTCGGACAAACTCTCCCTTGGTATGGGCCAGCTCAAAACCTACGTAGGGCGTATGTTCGATTGCCCCGGTCTGAAACGGCTTGAACTCCAGTCGGGTCTTCATGGTCAGATTGCGTTGCTCGGTAGACTCCTGCCCGAAACCACCGCTGATATAGGTGTAGTCGGGACGGCCATTGGGCAGAAACACCATATTGACCATATATTCCGTGCCGTCTGAATTACGGTAGCTGTTCATCTGGTCGTAACCCAGCTGAACCCGCCCTTGCCCCCAACCAAAGTCATGGTTCAGGTCGAAACCCAGACCATAGGCTTTTTGTTGATGCTGCCACTGAACACGATTGGCCATCATGCCGGAATCGACCAGATCCTCGCGCCGGTCCGCGTACTTGAAGGTCAAGGCGGAATCCGTGCTGGCACTCCAACGGGTATGGACTTTGGCAAACACATTATCGACACGGTCTTTGGAGTTCGTATTCACATCACTGAACTCCTTCTCGTGCAAGACCCGCATGGTGCGATCAATGCTGGATTCACGCCGGGACACATTGATCAAGGCCGAGGTATTGTCCGTAATACCCACATCCAGCATGGCGGACGAAAAACGCTTGGTCCAGGCAGGGGTAAAACCCGGTTCGCCTGCCCCAAACTTTTTCTTTTGCTCTTCAGGTACAGTCTGGGAGGTCAACCCGGAGGAGTTGTAGCTGAAGTCCGCACGGAAGCTGTTATTGCCCTTGGGATCACGCACCTTGGCATCGACCACGCCCCCAGTGAAGCGGCCGTATTCCACGGGAATGCTGCTATCGAGCACCGTCACGCTTTCCAGCATATTCGTGTCCAGGTTGTAGGCCTGGGAGTAGGCGGGCACATTGCCTACCTGCAAATTCAAATTGCGGCTGGCAGGGTCAATCTGATTGGTGGAGCTGATGCCATCAATCTGGAACTGATTCTGGAACGGACTAGCCCCGTAAAAGCTGATATCTTCCAGCGCCAGAGAGCCACGGTTGGCACTGGTTTTTGCGGCCTCGTTCTGACGCACGGCCGGGTTATCGGCCAGAAGGCTGGACAGATCACGGTTACCTGCAGCACGTTGATCCAGTTCCTCGCGGGTATAGTTGCGTTCACCAACACGCTGGCCTTGTACACGGACGGGCTCCAGCACGGACAAACCTTTGGCAACAGTAGCCGTCACAATCGTATAGCGCTGATCGCCCTGGGCTCTGGCCGCCAGTCCCCAAGGGGCCAGTAAGGTATCCAAGGCCTGCTCAACCGTCAGTTCGCCTTGCAAGGCTACGGCTCGCTTTTCCCGAACCTGTCCCGGTGAAAACGCGATCTCCACCTGGGCCAGACGGCCAATTTGCAAAAGTGCATCCGCCAAAGGCTGAGAGGCCATATCCAGCACAATAGGCCCGGCAGCGTGTGCCGGCATGGGCTGCATCACGAGCAAAACACCGGCCATCAAGAAAGCCAGTTGCCCCTGCTTGAAGCGCGAGCCTTGGGAAGAAGAAAGAGACTTGGTTGTCACGCCGGGGCGAGCTTGCCTGCGCAAGGCAAAAAGAGACGGCGTGTCCTGCAAAGCGCACTTCATGATTGAGCATCCTATGTAAACAACTACCCTCAGGACGCTGTGCTACCCCTCTCCCCTCACCCCTGATTGCCATCGTATTTTTTAATTGTTAATAATTATCATTAGTAAATAACTATAAGTCCTGGTAACTCCTTGATTTGCAAGCCTTGGCCCGAGGTCAGCAAGTTCAGGGCAGCGGCTGGGCGAGCCGCTTGCACCACACCGGACACTCGCATTGAGCCCGCCTGCTCGCTGCCAATCCAGATCACTCGATGTGTGTATTCGCCCAACTGGCGGGCTACGTCCCGCAAGCTGACATCATCAAAGCTCAACAAACCGTTGGTCCAGGCCGGTGCCGCTTCCGCTTGAGTGGAAGCCGTAGACTGAGCCAACTGCGCCCGCAGTTGCCCGCCCGCTACCGTGGCGCTATCCCCCGGCTGCAAGATTACTGGCTGCGAGCTCTCGCAAGACTGGCACTGCACCTGCACGGTATGTTCGTATACCGCCACGGCGCTGATCTGATCTTTAAGGCTGACCTCGTAGCGCGTTCCCAAAGCCGTCGCTTGTGCCGGACCGGCCTGCACGGTGAACGGACCTGTCTGGGGCGAAGCAGGCACCACCTGGAAGAAGGCACGCCCCGACTCCACGCTGACTTGTCGTTGGCCATTTTCAAAATTCAGACGCACACGAGTCTGTGCGTCCAGAATCGCCACCGAACCATCAGGCAAACTCAACTGAGTGATCTCCACCCCGCTGCGGATCGAGCCTTGCAGCTCAAACATCTGCCAGGCGTAAAAAGACGCACCCATCAAGACACAGGCACTGGCCAGGGTTTTGACGCGTGACTTTCTCTTTTTACGGGCGATAGGCAACACCGAAACCTGATCCAGCCTCCGCCAACTGGCTGCCAAGGCATCGTAGGTTTGGGCATGCAACGGATCGGCTTCATACCAGGCGTCGAACTGGGCCTGGGCGTCCGGCTCCAGCTTGGTGCCTTCTTTGCGCACCACCCAGCGGGCGGCGTCTTCGTCTACACGGCTCCAGGCCGAATCTGACTGCGCGTTCATACTGCGGAATTAAAGACTTGGTGCGCCACCAGCAAAATGCGCATCATGTGTTTCTCAATCGTGCTCTCGGACACTGACAACTTCTGGGCGATCTGCGCGTAGCTCATCTCTTCACAGCGATGCATCATGAAAATCCGCACACTGCGCTGGGACTGGGCCATCAAGGCCTGCTCCAGGCGCTGCAAGGTTTCCTTGGCCAGCACTTCCTCATACGTATCCGGGGCATGGTGATGGGCGACACTCAAGGCATAGCCATCGAAAGCAGCCTGCTCACGTGTTTGACGCCGATACCAGTCCGCCACAATATTGGCAGCCACTCTGAACACATAAGCCCGGTGGTTGTCTGCCGTGACCTGCTTGCCCTTCTCCAGTAAACGCAGCCAGGTGTCATGCGCGCAATCTTGCGCCAGTTCAGAGCAGTGAGTACGCCTGCGCAGATAGCGGATCAAATCCGGGTAATGGGTCAGGAACGCCGCCGTCAGCTTGGACATAGAGACAATCAGGTTAATAACTAATTAATAATCATTCTCATTATTATATACACGTCCGGCGCCTTGTTTGCTACTACCTGCCATCAATACGCTAGCTGATAGTTGCTGTCGCCTGGATGCCTTATTCTGTCTGCAGACATAAAAAAAGCGCAGCGTGTCTATACGCTGCGCCTGCAAAAAAACCAAGTTTGGGTACTTAGGCTTTCTTCAAATACATGGCCTTCAACAAGTAGCTGATGCCATCAATTTTGCAATCGACTTCGTGGTCACCACGAACCAGACGTATGCCTTTGGCCTTGGCACCTTTCTTCAAGGTGCTGGAGCCTTTGACCTTCAAGTCGCGGATCAGAATCACATCGTCACCCGCGGCCAGCAAGTTACCGTTGCTGTCTTTAACGATCAGCTCATCGTCATCGGTGTCTGATTCGGCAGCCGGGTCCGCATCTTGCCATTCATAGCCGCAATCGGCACATACCCATTGCTCCGTGTCATGGTAGGTATTTTCCAAGGTGCACTGAGGACAGGGAAGCGGTGTGCTCATATTTTTTTCCTGTAAAAAGCTGGGTGCTGCTGCACCAGAAGTGCGGCCAGTTTAGCCTTTTGCATCCGGAAGACCAAAAACGCAAGATTCACATCAACCATGGCAATGGGCTTGCGGCCAAGCCGTACCTCATTCATAGCAACGTCAGCCCCCTTAAAAAGGGCAAACAAGCTGCGCATCAGGCTACAGAATTAACAATCTCTTCAAACACCAATCCCATACTGCCTCCACCGACTGTCTGACCGGGGCTGATCGCTTGCGTACCAGATAGAAATCCGGCCCTAAAGCCCCTGCTTCCGCCACCTGAACCAAACGCCCAGCGGCCAGATCTGTTGCCACAAAAGCCCTGCACGCCAAAGCCACACCTTGACCCGCCATGGCTGCATCCAATGCCAGCGTTGTCTGGTTGAACACCGGGCCCGGCAATCTGCCACTGCCTTTCAAAAACGTAGCCCAATGATCGTGAGCATCATGCAATAAAGGTAAAGCACTCAGTTGCTCAATCGACAATGGAAGCGTCATGTTCCCTATCAAACGAGGACTGGCCACGGCCACCAGATCCTGACGAAACAGCAGTTGGGCCTCCAGATCCGGAGCAAACGGTGGACGAGTCAGGCGCACGGCAATATTAACCTGATCGCGCTCAAAATCCGACAAGGCCTCGGTTGCCACGGTACGCAGCTCCACATCGGGCAAGACCGCTTGCAAATCCCCCAGGCGGGGAATCAGCAATTTGGCCGCCACCGTGGGCGTGACGCTGATCGTGACTGTATCGGGGCGCACCAACAAGTGCCCTGTTGCATCAGCCAAAGTGTCAAAAGCACGAGTCACCTCGGCCAAATAGGCCGCGCCCGCTAAAGTCAGCTGCAAACCACGCGGATGACGCTGAAACAGCGCCAGCCCCAGATGCTCTTCCAAGGCCCGAACTTGCTGGGCGACCGCACCTTGAGTCACGCCCAGCTCATCAGCAGCGGCACGGAAACTCAAACGACGGCCAGACACTTCAAAAGCACGCAAGGCATTGAGCGGAGGCAATGAACGGCGAGATTTCATCATTATTCTGACAGTAGTTTTTCTACATCCTGGAAGGTTTATTTATCGCATGATTTTTCCATTTACAGCTGAAATAATAGTATTAATCTCAGCACACGGAGGCTCTCATGACTGTAGAAAAAGTAGCACTGATTAGCGCAGGCGGCTCGGGCATGGGCGCCGCTGCGGCCCGCAGGCTGGCTCAAGATGGTTATCGCGTCGCCATCCTGTCCTCGTCCGGCAAGGGCGAGGCACTAGCTAAAGAACTGGGCGGGGTGGGCCTGACTGGCTCGAATCAATCTAACGAAGATCTACAGCGCCTGGTTGACCTGGCCATGCAGCGCTGGGGGCGTATCGACGCCCTGGTCAGCTCCGCCGGACACGGTCCACGCGGCCCGGTTCTGGAGATCAGCGACGAAGACTGGCATAAGGGCATGGATGTCTACTTTCTGAATGCCGTGCGTCCAGCACGACTGGTAGCGCCCATCATGGCCGCGCAAGGTGGTGGGGCTATTGTGAATATTTCTACAGCCTGGGCGTTTGAGCCTGCGGAGATGTTCCCCACTTCGGCGGTATTCCGCGCCGGGCTGGCCAGCTTCACCAAGATTTTTGCAGACAGCTATGCAGCCAAGAATGTACGCATGAACAACGTGCTGCCTGGCTGGATTGATAGCCTGCCGGCGACCGAAGAACGGCGAGAAAGCGTGCCTATGGGACGTTATGGAAAAGCCGAGGAAATTGCCGCGACAATTGCGTTTTTGTTGTCGGATGGGGCTGGCTACATTACGGGACAGAACATCAAGGTGGATGGTGGGCTGACTCGGTCAGTGTGAACTGCCAAGCGCTGAGCTGACTGGCTGTATTCACACTAAGGCCGCTGTGCGCACACTAACCAAGGGCCTTATGGGATCCATGAGTTCAATCCAGCAGCTGAGGCATAAACCAGCAAAGCAGTAATCATGTCTTGACGCAATGCTACGGTGCCTGGACGTCCAGGTCGGCTCGAACGAGAGCCGACCTACTCACACCGCACAACATCAACTCTGAACCTCTGCACCAAAAACCCCAGGCGAACAATCACATCCCAGCTGCTAACGCGCTTGTCCGTGCCACGGAACAAGCTTGGCCTGCAATCGACGCAAACCGATTTCAAGCGCAAACGCCACCAAGGCGATAAGCAGAATCCCCGCCATCACCACGTCAGTTGCCAGAAACTGCCCTGCTGACTGAACCATAAATCCCAAACCACGCGTGGCAGCAACCAGCTCCGAAGCCACAAGGGTTGACCACCCCACTCCCAAACCGATGCGCAAGCCCGTCAAAATATCAGGCAAGGCACTGGGGATAATGATGTAACGCAGCAACTGAGCACGCGTCGCCCCGAAAGATTGAGCCGCACGCAGTTTCACCGGATCCACATTACGCACACCACCTGCCGTCGCAATCGTGATCGGCGCAAAAATTGCCAGATAAATCAGCAGCACTTTGGACAACTCACCAATCCCAAACCAGATCACGATCAGCGGCAAATACGCCAGCGGCGGAATCGGACGATAGAATTCAATCAAAGGATCCAGAATGCCCTGGGCAATGCGATTACGACCAATCGCGATACCCGTAGGAATCGCCAACAAGACAGCGGCAAACAATGCCAAGCTAATCCGCCACAAACTGGCCGCCAGATGCTGCTGCACCGTGGCATCCATATAACCCACAGTGAACAGACGAAAAACGCGACTCAGCACGGCCTGGGGTGATGGGAGAAACAGCGGATCCACATAGCCCCACTCAGTAACGGCCCACCACAAGAACAGCACTCCACTTAGGGTAAGCAAACTGATCACGGCAATAGACATTTGCCGAGGCTTAGTGGACGTTGACTGATGAGGCTTGGAATCGCCACCCACGCTTAAAGACGAAACGCCCGACAAGCCAGCAACATCACCCGGCTGCAGAACCTCGCCAGCGACAGAGGATTTCATGAACAATCTCCTAAGTTCAGGCCGAAGCGGCAACAGGATGCGCCGAGAACACATGCTCCAGCACGCGCTCTCGCGCCGCGATAAACTCCGGCGAGGACTTCACCTGACGCACCGGCTGCCCATCGGTGTAACGTCGCCCAAAATCCAGCACCAAACGCTCCACCACATGCCCAGGCGTACCACCCAAAATAATCAGATCGGTAGCCAGAAACACAGCTTCCTCAATATCGTGAGTAATCAGAAAAACAGGCTTGGCGCTACGCTGCCAGACATTCAACAAAAGCGTCTGCGCCTGCTCTCGGGTAAAGGCATCCAGCGCCCCAAAAGGCTCATCCAGCAAGAGCACACGCGGGTCCGACGCCAAAGCACGTGCAATGTCTACCCGCTGCTTCTGACCTCCAGACAATTGCCAGATACGGCGCTGCTCCAAGCCCTCAAGCCCCACCAAGGCCAATTGATGACGAGCTACCGCCTGCCGCTGCTCCTTGGAGTCACCCCGCAGCGTCAAACCAAAAGCCACATTTTCCAGAACCGTCTGCCAAGGCAGCAAGGCATCGTCCTGGAACACCACACCGCGATCAGCCCCAGGGCCGCGCACAGGTTCGCCGTCAAGCGTAATCGTCCCAGCGCTGGGCAAGGTAAAGCCCGCGATCAGGTTCAACAAGGTAGTCTTGCCACTGCCCGAAGGCCCCAGCACCACCACCAACTGCCCCGGCCCCAATTGCAGCGACACATCTCGCAGCGCCAAATGATCGGCACCGGGATAACGTGCGCTGACGCGATTCAGTGTTAACTGCGCCATCAGAATTACTTGGCCGACGAGGCAGCCGCCTCGACATATTTGCCGGTGGTGTAACCGGCGTAATCAGGCAAAACCTCGTCGATACGACCCTGCTCTTTCAAAAAAGCAGAGGTATCGGCCAAGGCCTTGGCAGTGGGCTGACCTAAGGTCTTGATCTGATCAGCCGCAGATAAAAAGCCGCTGCCAGCCAGCACATTGGGGATTTCTTGAGGCGTCGCGCCAGTCAGGCGAGACAGCTTGTTGATGTTGTCAGCATTGGCAACCCAGGCAGCAGGATCATGCGTATAGCTCTCGTACGCAGCCAAGGTGACACGAGCAAAAGCAGACACAATATCCGGATGTTTTTCCGCAAAATCCTTGCGCACCAACCACACATCGAAAGTCGGAGCACCCAGCTTGGCCAGTTCCCCGGAACTGATCAGCACCTTGCCGCTTTCCTTGGCCTTGCTCAAGGCCGGGTCCCACGTATAAGCACCATCAATATCACCGCGAGCCCAGGCTGCTACGATATTGGCCGGAGTCAGATTAATGATATTGAGCTGCTTGGGGTCGATCTTCCAATGCTTGAGCGCAGCCAGCAGACTGTAGTGACTGGTCGACACAAAAGGCGTGGCAATCGTCTTGCCAACCAAATCTTGTGGAGACGCAATGTCCGAAGCATTACGCACAACCAGCTCTTCGCTGGTACCCAGTTCGGCCGCAATCAGAAAGGTCTCAATAGGTAATTTACGACTGGCCGCAGCGGCCAGGGGGCTGGAACCTAAATAGGCAATCTGCACATCGCCTGAAGCGACGGCATTGATGACTTCTGCCCCACCATCAAACTTGCGCCAATCGATTTTCGCGCCGGTTTCTTTTTCATAAGAACCGTCTGCCTGAGGCACGTTCGACGGAGTGGGAATGGTTTGATAGGCGACCGTCAGACTGGTGGCCTGAGCTGTCAAAGATACGACGCTGGCCGCCAATGCCAGGCCCAGATACTGCAGAGTTCTCGTCAACGACATGGAGCATTCCTCGATTATTTTTGCGGCCCGATAAGCCGTTAGGTCGAGAAATCAGGATAGACAAAGCAAGGCGGCAGGCAAAAGAACGATTTCGCTTATTGTTAGTGCGCGAATTTATGAAGTCTGTAAACACAGCATTTGGGCACCTGCACCAACTACCGCATAAACCATGCCCCTATTCCACTAAAGCGCCCCCACCACCCTTGTCTGACAGGAGTGGTGGGTAACAAGATAAAGGCTTAAAGCCATTAATTCGAACGGGCCGCTAGAGCCTCCCGTTCAGGCAAGGAAGAGGGCCACCCGCCTGCCAGCGCCTTATACAAGGCAACCGCACTGAGCATGGTACGGGTACGCGCCTCAGCCAAGGCATCCTGGGCAAGCAGTTGCGTGCGCTCTGCATCCAACACCTCCAACAAACCGGCAGCCCCAGCCTCAAAACGAGTACGGGCAATGCGCGCAGCCAGTTCGCTATCAGCAGCAGCACGCTCCAGATGGGCGTCCTCAATACGAGTACGTGCATGCAGGACCAAGGCATTCTCGGTTTCCTCCAGGGCCAGCAATACGGTTTGGCGGTACCGCGCCAAGGCCGCTTGCGCATCGGCATCAGCGGCCGCGATGCGTGACTGCACACGGCCCACATCCAAGAAAGACCAATCGATGCCCAGTACCACCAGGCGCGTCTCACTCTCTCTGGAGAACAGCTGGCTGCTATCAATGGCATGACTCCCTATCAAGCCACCCAATGTAAAGCGTGGGAACAAATCGGCTGTCGCAACGCCAATCCGTGCCGTTGCTGCATGCAAGCGCGCCTCGGCAGCGGCAATATCAGGACGACGACGCAACAGTTCCCCCGGTGAGCCTGCATCCAGACGCGCTGGTACAGGCATCCCCTGGAACGGAGTCAACTGCTTGACCAAGGCCAAGGGCTGACGGCCCGTCAGAACGGCTAGACGATGCATCTGCACTGCAGCCTGAGCTTGCAAAGCCGGAATACGCGATGCAGTGGTTTCTGCCTGCGCACGCAAACGCGCGGTGTCAAACTCCGTGCCGGTACCAGCATCCAGCCGCTGTTGAACCAAGGACAACGTATTTTGCTGATTAAGCAGATTGGCTTGTGCCACCAGCAGCCTGGCCTGCGTACCCCGCAATTGCGTATAACTCTGCATGACTTCGCTCACAATCAGCACCTGCAAGGCACGCAAATCCGCAGTACTTGCGAAGGTATCCGCCTGACCGGCTTCAATCAGGCGACGGACACGACCAAATACATCCAGTTCCCAGCCAGCAACAAGACTGGCCTGCCAATTCTGATTGTCCCGGCCCGAAGCGCTGACACCGGGCATTTGATCGACACTGCTACGGTGATGCCCTGCCTCCCCCTGTGCCGTCACACTGGGCAAAGCCTCCAGCCGCGTATTGCGTAACAAGGCCTGCGCACGGTCCAGTCCAGCCAGAGCCGCACGCAAATCGTAATTGGTGCGTAAGGCATCCTGCACCAGCCCGGCCAATGTGGGATCGCCCAAGCCCTCGACCATGACTTGATCCGCACTCTGTGACAGCGGCACATCCTGCTTATCGGACAAAGTCGTTCCAAACTCATCCGGGATCGTCGTATCCGGTTGCTGGTGGTCAGGACCCACTGCGCAGGCAGCTAGGTACAGCGTAGCAAGAGTTGAGGCAGTCACGCGCCACAGTCGTCGGAACGATAAAGAACGGAGCACACGTCTGGCGCGACTTGTGGGAAAAAAAGCAGTCGCAAAGATAAGTTTAATCATGAGATACCTGTATAGGAGCCTGAGCGCGCTGCACCGATGAACGGCTGGCAAGCTTACGCAGTGCGACATAAAAGGCAGGAGTCAGGAACAGGCCAAATGCCGTCACTCCAACCATGCCTGCAAATACGGTAATACCCGTGGCTGCGCGCACCTCGCTGCCGGCTCCCGAGGACACCATCAATGGCGCCACACCAGCACAGAACGCAATGGACGTCATCACAATAGGACGCAGACGCAGACGGCAAGCCTGCAAGGCAGCATGCACAATATCCAAGCCTTCCTGCTCCAACTCACGAGCGAACTCGATAATCAAAATCGCGTTTTTACAGGCCAGACCCATCAATACAACCAGTCCGACCTGAACAAATACGTTGTTATCGCCGTTCGTTAACCACACGCCAAACAAAGCCGCCAACAGGCACATCGGCACAATCAGAATGACCGCCAAGGGCAATGTCCAGCTCTCGTACAAAGCGGCCAGAACCAGAAAAACCAACAAGACCGCCATAGGAAACACGATCATGGCAGCACCACTTTGGTTGGCCTGCTGATAACTCAGGTCACTCCACCCAATCCCCATGCCTGCTGGCAGGACCTGACTTGCCAACTGCTCGACATACGCCATCGCCTGACCTGACGACAAGACACGCGGATCCGCATCGCCCAACAAATCAGCCGCAGGATAGCCATTAAAGCGAATAACCGGATCGGGGCCATACGTACTTTGAACCTGCAATAGCGAGCCAATCGGGACCATCTCGCCCTGATCATTGCGAGTGCGCAAGCGACTAATATCTTCAGTACTGGCACGAAAAGCGCCATCAGCCTGGGCGATTACTTGCCAGGTTCGGCCAAACATATTGAAGTCATTGACGTAAGACGAGCCCAAATACGTTTGCAAAGTATCAAACAGCTCGGTCAACGGTACGCCTTGCGCCTTGGCCTTAATACGATCGACCACCGCATCCAATTGAGGGACATTCGCCTGATAGCTGCTGATGGGATAAGCCATTCCCGGCGTCTGGACCACAGCCCCCTGGAAAGCCTGAACCGCCTGCTGCAACGATCCGTAGCCCAGTTGCTCTCGATCCTGAATAAACAGGGACCAGCCAGACCCATTACCCAAACCTTGAATAGGAGGCGGCATAAAAGCAAAAGCCAGACCTTCTTGAATCTCAGCAAACTTTTGATTCAGCTCTGCAGAAATATCCTCTGCGCTGCGACTACGCTCGGAAAATGGCTCCAACACATAGAACACCACACCATTATTAGGCGTATTGGTGAACTGCAATGGATTCAGGCCTGGAAATGCGATTTCGTTGGACACACCATCAACCTTCATGGCGATCTCAGTCATACGCTTGAGGACCACATCGGTGCGTTCAATAGACGCCCCCTCGGGCATCTTGACGCCCGCAATCAAGTATTGCTTGTCTTGAACGGGGATAAAACCAGACGGCACGAGATTGAACATCAAGCCCGTTGCAGCCAACAAACCCACATACACCACCATCACTACACCACGACGGCCCAATACACGGCCAATGCTGCTTTGATAGCGCTCAGCGCTACGCTGAAACATGCGGTTAAAAGGAACAAACAACCAGCCAAAAGCCCGATCGATACCACGGGTCAGGGCATCTTTGGGAGCGTCATGCGGCTTGAGTAATCGCGCCGCCAACGCGGGAGACAAGGTCAAGGAGTTCAAGCCCGAAATCGCCACAGAAATAGCAATGGCCACAGCAAACTGCTTATAGAACTCGCCAATGACTCCATCCAAAAAAGCCATAGGAATGAATACGGCGCACAACACCAGTGTGATGGCGATAATCGGACCTGAAACTTCCCGCATTGCCAGATGGGCAGCCTGCAAGGGAGGTTCGCCATTCTCGATATGGCGCTCAACGTTTTCCACCACCACAATGGCGTCGTCCACCACAATACCGATCGCCAGGACCAAACCGAACAGCGTCAGGGTATTGATTGAAAATCCCAATACATGCAGCACCGCAAACGTGCCGATGATAGACACCGGAACCGCCAGCAAAGGAATGATGGAGGCACGCCAGGTCTGCAAGAACAGGATCACAACCAAAATCACCAATAGCACGGCCTCCAGCAAGGTAGTGATTACGGATTTGATGGAATCACGCACAAAGACCGTGGTGTCATAAATGGACTGGATCTCAATGCCCGGCGGCAACTTCTGGCGGATATCTTCCATTTTGGCTACAACTGCATCGCGAATTTCCAGGGCATTAGCGCCCGGGGCCTGAAAAATACCAATGGCTGACGCGCTCTTGCCATCCAAACGTGCTCGCAAGGTGTAATCGCCCGCCGCCAACTCAATCCGGGCTACATCCGCCAGTCGCACAATCTCGCCAGCCGCACCGCTCTTCAACACAATATCGCCAAACTCCTCCACGCTTTCTAAACGGCCTTTGGCATTGATCGGCAATAAGAAATCACTGGGATTTGGCATAGGTTCGGCACCTAGCTGACCAGCCGACACCTGAATATTCTGTTCACGTACGGCACGCAGAACATCGCTGGCCGTCAAACCACGCGCAGCCACTTTGTCCGGGTCCAACCAGATACGCATGGCATAGTCGCCCCCGCCAAACTGCTGAGCATCCCCCACCCCCGGTATGCGCGCCATTGCGTCCTTAACATGCAGGCGCATGTAGTTACGCAAGTACAAGGTGTCATAACGATCGTCTTCGGCGGTCAAATGAACCACCATCAAAAATACGGGCGACTGCTTTTGAACCGTCACCCCTTGCCGGCGTACATCCTCGGGCAAACGTGCCTGAGCCTGGGCAACCCGGTTCTGCACCTTGACAGCGGCATCATCCGGGTCTGTGCCGGGTTCGAAGGTAACGGTCATTTGCAATACACCGTCCGAACCTGCCACCGACTTCATGTACATCATGTTTTCCACGCCGTTAATAGCTTCCTCCAAAGGCGTCGCGACTGTTTCCGCAATCACCTTGGGATTGGCGCCAGGATAGACAGTGCGCACCATCACGGCCGGTGGCACGACTTCCGGATACTCACTGATTGGCAGGGAGGGAATCGCAATGAGCCCTCCGATAAATATCACGATCGACATGACAGCCGCAAAAATCGGCCTATCGATGAAAAATTTTGAAAAATTCATGAAAATGTCCTGTGCATCGGCAGCCATCGAACGATGTGCCGACCTCATAAGAGAACGTGAATCAGCCAGGCATCACCGCGAGTGCGGAGGCGGCTTGCGGCACGGGCGTGCCGAGAAGCTGGGCCACAGCAGGCGAATCAACCAAAGTCGGCGACACCGCCATGCCGGGCATGGGAACTTTTTGATGACCGCTGACAACAACTCGGTCGCCTTCAGCCAACCCCTTCTTGATCACGCGCAGTCCCTGAACAATGGGCCCCAGCGCAATATCACGCCGCTGAACACGGTTGTCCTGATCTACGATCAACACATACTTACGGTCTTGATCCGTCAGTACCGCCTTCTCATCGACCAGCATGGCTGTGTACGCTTGGCTACCCCCTAACTGCACACGAGCAAACAGGCCAGGGGTCAGTACGCCATCCGGGTTAGGCAACACAGCTCTGGCCCGCAAGGTGCCCGTAGCGGGGTCAACATGGTTATCAATAAAGTCCACATAGCCCGCATGCGGATACATCTCATCCGAGGCCAGCCCAACTTGAACAGGGCTTTGTGTCGTGCTGCGTTGCCCGTCCCGAGCTTGGCGTGCATAGCGCAGCCATGTACTCTCGTCCACGTCAAACAGCACATGCACAGGATCCTGAGACACTACCGTCGTCAAAACCGTCTGGTTGGCTTGGGCCAGATTACCCGTCGTAAGGAAAGCACGGCTGGCACGGCCTGTGATTGGCGAACGCACTTCGGTATATTGCAAATCCAGCGACGCCGCCGCCACCGTGGCCTCAGCAGCACGGACAGCCGCCAAGGCCTGTGAGGCCGACGCATTGCGGCTATCGAACTCTTCACGAGAAATCGCCTTGGACTGCACCAGCACTTTAGCCCGCCGTTGCTGCGTCACCGCAAACTGCGCATTACTGCGTGCACGCGCCAGTTCTGCCTGAGCCTGATCCAAGGCCGCACGATATGGCCGTGCATCAATCACAAACAGAAGATCCCCTTTGCTGACAGTTTGCCCTTCCGTGAAAGCGACATGATCAATGTAGCCACTGACGCGCGCGCGCAGTTCCACAGAGTCAACTGCTGCCACCCTGCCGGTGAATCCCTCCCATGGCTGAATCGGTTGAGCCGCTACCGACATGATGCTGACAGACGGAGCAGGCATGGCTTGATCAGATGCTGCCTGGCTATAACAAGCCGTCAGCAAAACAGCCGACAAGACCAGGGAGGCAGGAGCAAGCCATCGACGAGACCGTGTAACGAAATTAATGGAGCGAGTGTGATGAGACATCAAGGCGACATCCTGTTTAAAGCAGAAGGAATAAGGCGACGAATCGGTGGCAGTGGCGCAGGCGTAGATCTACCAGGAGTCAACGGCAGGATTATCCCGTTTTCGATTGCCCCACTGCTGGGATAGTTTCTCCCAGCAGTGGGACATTGAGCCTCAGCCAGGTAGCGATAGGAGAATTGGGGAACGGGTAGCCAAGCTCCGGATTGCACGATAAATGGCCCGGCCCCCACCTGCCGGATACGATGTTCTGCTTTCATATAACCCCCTGTTAAACCTGAATATATTTTTAATGATGAAAAGTTTTTCAGCAGGCTTAAGTGAACTCTTCCCGTGGCGTTTACAGCCTCTTGGACAATGACGGGCAACTCATTCGGGCACTTCCCTGCATCCAGGTTGATACTCTACAAGTGAACAACTGAATTGATTAGTCATGAATTAAGGGAAAGATTGTCCTTCAGGTGGGCTAATATAGGCGTTTTGCTCGGATGCAATTCCCATGTCTCACGATCTGAATGACACACTTATCTTCGGCAAGGTAGTCGAGCACGGCAGTTTTATCGGAGCTGCCAAGGCCCTGCGCCTGCCCAAAACAACGGTCAGCCGTAAAGTGCAGGAGCTTGAAGCCAGGCTGGGCGTGCAGTTATTGCATCGCACTACACGCCGTCTGGGTTTGACAGAGGCGGGCAACGTTTACGTGGAATATGCGCAACGCATTGCACGCGAACTGAACGAAGCTGAAAGCGCCGTCGGCCAGTTGCAGGCCGGGCCGCGAGGTTGGCTACGGTTTTCTGCCCCCTACTCCATCGGTATCGACAAAATCGCTCCGTTATTAGGCGAGTTCCATATGCGCTACCCTGAAGTGCGCGTTGAAATGCTGCTAAATAACGAGCAGGTCGATCTGATCGACAATGAGATTGATCTGGCCCTGCGCATTGGCGATCTACCCGACTCCACCCTGGTCGCACGCAAGCTGGGGGTCCTGACCACACAGGTATTTGCGGGCAATGCGTATATCACTCGATACGGCGAGCCCTCACATCCTGATGAGCTTTGGCATCACCGCACTATCGCGATGAGCAAGAACCGCAATGGCAATGACTATCAATGGACACTGGACGACGGCACTGGAAAACGTGCGTTTCCCATCAATCCTATTCTGGTTGCCAATGATCCGGCGGCCTGGAAAGGCGCTCTTTTATGTGGAGAGGGTCTGATCATCGGTGCGGATGTGATGGTCAAAT
Source organism: Alcaligenes faecalis (assembly GCF_005311025.1). GTDB lineage: Bacteria > Pseudomonadota > Gammaproteobacteria > Burkholderiales > Burkholderiaceae_B > Alcaligenes > Alcaligenes phenolicus. Next base: position 3,619,372 of record NZ_CP031747.1, read on the forward strand.
CATATGTCGAGCACGGACTAGTCAAGCGAGTCCTGGCAGGCTGGAGCGGTGGCGAATACACATTGAATGCCGTATTTCCAAGAGGTCACGGACAGTCTCCGAAGGTAAGGGTATTTGTAGACTTTTTGCTCGAACGCCTTAACCTGGAAATTGACTATATGTCGGCGTATTGCCCGTTGATGCAGAAGGACGAGCAGGCGTCGATCGCTGCAGCACCTCCTGAGCTAAAAAGGCGGACCAGCGCCGATGATTTGCAGGCCATCGAAATCGGCAAGTGCATTCCGGAAGTAGCGACCCTGCCCTGAACTGTTAATTAAGCAAGCCAGCCGCCGGAACGCAGCACTCAGGCTCACACCAGTCTTGGGGGAAGCCTCTCAAGTCATTAGAAACCTAAAAGGAGCGCATGTAGCGCTCCTTTTAGCAGGGAGGATTGGGCTGCTCATTCTGCGTAGATAGCTATTGGCCCATTCAGACCAAATCGTCGGCCTGCACTGACATCAATCACGTTTCTTTCTGCCAAGCCATCGCGCGAACAAGACAGTCCCTGCCCAAAACAGACTCTCGCTCCAAGCCAGACGACAAAAAAAGCCCACATTGCTGTGGGCTGTTTTCTTTATCTTGATGGATCACAGCACAGATAAAGAGGCCCGCCATAGAGCGGGCTTTTTTGCGCTCGCAACAACACCTACCACTGCTAGGTAAAACACAAAAAGACAATGCCAGCAATCGATAGCCAATATGTAGCGATGATCCTCTTCCACTAAAAGGCTTCAGCGCGCAGGCATATCAGCTAAACCGTAGACTAGGTCCGCACGCGCATTCAGCGGAATCGGTGGCATGCTACGCTCCCAATTCAAATAGCGATCACGCATAGCCTTTAAACGTTCCGGATCGAGACGCGATAAATTTGCACGCTCTCTCTCGTCCAATGCCAGGTTAAACAAATATTCTAGCTCGTCCACCTTCAAATACTTCCAATCACCTTCAATCAAAGCTCGCTGTCCCCTGTGCTTCATCCGCCAATAGAGGGGGCGCTGAATGTCCGGGCCCTGGCCCCCACGCAACAACGAGGCGAGCGACACCCCATCAGGTGCAAAGGCCCCGGGCGGCTGAACCCCAGCGATATCCCAGATCGTCGCCGTCAAATCCATAGTCATACACGGCACCGCACACTCCCACGAGCCCACCTCTCTTGGCCAGTGCACAATAAGGGGAACCCGAATACCACCTTCGGTTAGATCCATTTTCCCACCAACCAGTGGCCAGTTGTTCGAGTAGCGTTCGCCACCATTGTCACTAGTAAAAACCACTACCGTGTCATCAAGCAGACCCTGTTCACGCAACTCCTGCATCAACGTGCCTATCCCCTCATCCATTTCGCGAATCATCTGTTGGTAAACATGGATAGAACCACTTTCAAGATCACTCAGCGATGTCGGAAAGCGATATTCTGAATTATGTTGCATATCACGTGTCTGCCAAGGCCAATGCGGGGCCGTGTAGTGCAGACTCAGCAAAAACGGTATTCCATCACGACCACGCTCACGTACAAATTTCACAGCTTGCTCGCTAAACAGATCGGTCAGATACCCTTCGGCCTGGATAGGTTCGCCATTGCCAAATAATGCTCCCTCACCTTTGTTGTCGGTGTGACGCAAGTAATCGGCCCCCCCAGAGAGAATTCCCCAATGTTCTTGGTAACCACTTTTTAAAGGTCCGAAATACGGCGGATAGCCCAGATGCCATTTACCGATGAGAGCAGTCTTGTAGCCATGGTCGCGCAACAATGACGGCAAAGTAGGATGCTCCGGCGGCAGTCCAGCTACCTTATCCCCCTTAAAAAGCGGTGTTAAAGGCTCGTGGGCTCCGCCATGCAAACGATATTGGTAACGACCCGTCATCAATGCAAATCGTGTCGGCGAGCACACCGGCGAATTAGCATAGGCTCTCGTGAAACGCACACCCTCTTGAGCCAGGCGATCCAAGTTAGGACTGGTGTCAAGCAGCCCTCCGTAGCAGCCTAAATCCGCGTGCCCCAGATCATCCGCCAAGATAAAAATAAAATTCGTCATCCGGTACCCTTTTACAAAGTGCCCGCTAAACCAGCATCGGTAATGACCTGCTTATATCTAACACCATCCCGATCGATCTGTTGTTGAAACTCTGCCCCACGCTTAATAGTGACGTCCATACCCAGCTGGCGTAACTTGGACACTAAATCCGGATCAGACAATGCCTGCACAAAGGCATCCTCCAGCCACTGTCGCTTGGCGGGATCAGTGCCTGCCGGGACAAAAAACCCAGTCCAGCTAGCCAAATCCACGCCCGAAAATCCCGCCTCTCCAGCAGCGGGGACGTTAGGCAGAATCGGCGTACGCGCCTGAGTCGTGACTATTAAAGGGCGCAACTTATCAGCTTTAAGATGAGGCAGCGATGGTGCCAACGCATCAATCAACACAGGCACGTGGCCGCCCAGAACTGCCTGTAGCGCCGGAGTACTGCCATTAAACGGCACTGGCGTAAGCGTGATGCCAGCCGAGCGCGTTATGATTTCCATGGCAATGCGGCCCGGCATAGCCCCATGCGCATACATGGCATAGTCTGTCTGCCCTTTCTTAAGGCTCTCGATCCACTGCTCCACTGTCTGAATGCTGGAATCAGGTGCCACACTTAACACCAACGGCATATAGGTAGCCATGGCTACTGGATCAAAGTCCCCACTTGGCTCATAGGACAGCTCTTTGTACAGAACAGGGTTAAAGAGCATAGTGGCGTCGATCGCCGTCAGAACGGTATAGCCATCCGGCTTCGCGCGTGCAACGTATCGCGCACCGATAGTCGTGTTGCCACCGGGCCGGTTTTCCACCACGAGAGATGCCCCTTGCTGCTCTGCAACCTTTTGGGCCACCAGACGTGACAGGGTATCCGAGCCACCACCAGGAGCAAACGGCACAACCATAGTAATAGGTCGCTCAGGATACTGCGCTTGAACGTGCCCTCCCGGCATCACGCTCGCCAAGGCAAGCATGCTCAAAAAATATGGAGTTTTCATTGTCTCGCTCTCTGTTTAAATGTGGAAGCTAATCCAGCTGTATACCCAAGCGCTGTATCATGGGGCCGTAAAACTGTGACTGTGCTTGGATAAAATTCTCAAAATCCAACCCCGCCCGCAAATCCACCACCATGCCTTTGCCAGCCAGCTGACTGCGCATGCCGTCGCCCTCCATCGCCAGAGCAAGTGCAGCTTGCATCGCGGCAATATCTTGCTCTGACGCATTACGGGGCGCGACCACGCCAAACCAACTAGAGAACACTAAAGGCTGGCCCAGTTCAGCTAATGTCGGCACCTGCTCCACCTGAGCTAAGCGTGAATCGGCGGCTACAGCCAAAGCCCGTAGCCGCCCATCGCTCAGCAAGGGGGAACTACCCACCAGTAGCTCGAACATGAAATCCACTTCTCCTCCAACAAGGTCTGTCAAAGCCTGGATAGCACCACGATAGGGAATATGATCCGCCTCGACGCCAAGATCGTGAGCGAACTGGGCGCCTGCAAGGTGAGCCACTGTACCGATGCCTGCTGATCCATAGCGCAAGCGACGTTGCTTCCCAACAGCACGTAAGTCTTCTAAGGAAGTTAGACCGCTATCGGCACGCACCAGTAGTAGTAAGGGCGCTTGCGCCAAAAGCGTGACCGGCCTCAACTGCTTCGCAGCCATCCGCTGGTCAACACTGCGAAATAAAAAGGGGTTCAAAGATAGCAGGCCGGTGTGGGCCATAAGAAAACTCTGCTCGCCAGCCCGTTGCGTCAACGTAGCTCTGATAGCGACCATGCCACCCGCTCCCGGTTTATTTAATACAACAACAGGTTCACCCAGATAACGGGCCAAAGGTTTCTCCAGATCCCGAGCCAATTGGTCTACAGCGCCAGCTGGCGGAAACGGCAAAACTAGATTGATAGAGCCCGCCCCTGCCGTTAGCGGGATTAAGCACATCAAGAGAACACCTAGCAGCATCCGTAAACTCGTCGTGCTCATAGCCAACTCCTTTAATCTTAAAAATATACTGCGGTATATTTTTAAGATTAAAAAAACTACTCAATTTCCTCCATACTTGGTTTCCCTAATGCTAGGCGCCAACACTGACGCTCTTTAACGCAGCACTCTGATCGGCGTAGCCTCTATCTCAACATCCAAACGCCACTGGAACGGGCGCTGGGCGGTGGCACAGTAGCTATCGCCTCTCAGAGCCCCGCATCCGCTGACGAGCGCGACCACGCGCAGCCTCATCATCCAGGCGCTCAATCGTTTGAGCTGCATCACATCCTACCTCCGCTGCGGCCACATCCACCTTTGTTTGTTTCTGCTCTGCCCGGGCCCCCTGCCTTAACGCCGCCCGAACTGCAGCAGCGCCAGAGCAGCTCCGCTAAATGGGCACATGCTGGAAGTGGTCCAGCGCCGGGGAGGAACCCATGCAAGCCTAGTCTTTTCTCGGGTTTGAACGGGCTCAAGAATTGAGCAGGTTGACCGCAGGGCATTCACGGCAACAAGGAAGGAAGTTGGATTGCGGAACGTCCGCTTTCACAATCTGCGCCATATCTGGGCGAGCTGGCATGCTCACAACGGTACCCTGCTCTTTGTATTGAAGAAGCGTGGCGACTGGGAGACGCTGGACATGGTAAAGAAGTACGCCCACTTGGACGCTGATCATCTGGCACAGTACGCAATCACGCCACGTTTAGGTCACAGCAAACAACAAAAAAGCCACCCGATTGGGTGGCTTTTTTGTCCTGATTTAACAGGGGTATTCTGGTGGCGCATCCCTGATTCGAACAGGGGACCTGCGGATTATGATTCCGTCGCTCTAACCTGCTGAGCTAATGCGCCGAAGAAGAAATTATAGCAAGGTTTCGTCTTTTAGCAAGCACTTATCTCGATCTTTTTTCATCTTTTTAACGATTCTCTCCTATGAAAACGCTAAGCCCTTGTATTCATTGAGCTTCCCTTCTTCAATGCCGGTTCCGGCCATCCAATCAAATGATACAAAAAGTAAACACGCTAGCCATTCCCTGCTACTCCTCCCCCTTGCGCCCTATCAAGCCTGTTTGTCATCCCCTATTGCTACACTGCCTGCTTGGCGTTTGATCCGTCCTTGTTAATTGACTGACGTCCGTGATCCGGACTTTCCACAGGAACTTTGTTTATGGCCAGTACGCTTGCTATTGTTGTCTCGCTTTTGCTGCTGATGTTCTTCGCTTATCGGGGGGTGACGGTTCTGTTGCTGGCCCCCTTGATGGCCGCCCTGGCTGTGCTGCTCTCGGGGGACTCCGGGTTTTTGTTGCCCATCTACACCTCCACCTTCATGAGCGCGCTTAGCGGCTATGTGCTTCAGTTCTTGCCCATCTTCTTGTTAGGTGCCTTGTTTGGTCAGTTGATGGCGGACTCCGGAGCGGCTCAGGCGATTGCTCAGTGGATTACGCGCAAGCTGGGGCATCGTCATGCTATTGCCACCATTGTGATGGTGTGCGGCGTACTGACTTATGGTGGTGTGTCCTTGTTCGTGGTGGCCTTTGCCATTTATCCGATTGCCAAGGATCTGTTTCGCGCAGCGGGTATCCCCAAGCGTCTGATTCCTGCGGCAATTGCACTGGGTTCCTTTACCTTCACCATGACTGCTCTGCCTGGCACGCCTGCCATTCAGAACGCGATTCCTATTCCTTACTACGGCACTAACGTGTTTGCTGCACCTGGGCTGGGGATTATTGGTGGTTTGATCATGGCTTTGGGCGGCTTGTGGTGGCTGCAGTCGCGTGCGCGCAAAGCAGCAGCCAAGGGTGAAACCTATGGCGATCACGGTCAGGATCATTTCGATGCCAGCGACGATCACAGCACGCATGGTCAGAAACCCATGCCTATCTTCCTGGCCATCTTGCCGCTGATTCTGGTGATTGGCGTCAATGCCTTGTTCACTTATGGGATTTTCCCCGGCACGAACTTCGAGTTCATGGCCGAGCGTTTCCCTCAGGTTGATCCCGCCAAGATTACGGGTCTGTGGGCGCTGATTATTGCCTTGATTACCGCGAACCTGGTGTTGATCATCAGCCGCTTAGGTCACTGGAAGAGTCTGCGTGAAAGCATCAACAAAGGCGTGTTTGGTTTCATGCTGCCTTTGTTCAATACCGCTTCTGAAGTTGGTTACGGCGCGGTGATTGCCAGCCTGGCAGGCTTTGCGATTATTCGGGACTTTGTGTTGAACGTGGCTCCGGGTAATCCGCTTATTTCTGAAGCAGTTGCCATGACGACATTGGCCGGGATTACGGGTTCGTCTTCGGGCGGTTTGAGTATTGCCTTGCAGACGCTGGGTTCGGATTATTTGGCGATGGCCCAGCAAGCTGGCATCAGCCCTGAACTGCTGCACCGTGTGGCGGTGATGGCAGCGGGTGGTCTGGATACCCTGCCCCATTGCGGCGCGATCATTACCTTGCTGTCCATCTGCAAGCTGAACCACCGTCAGTCCTATGGCAATATCGCCATGGTGACAATGGCTGCTCCTATCTTTGCGCTGATCACCGTGATTACGCTGGGTACGATTTTTGGCAGCTTCTAAGCAAGTTTAGGAGACAAGCTCTATATAAGCAGCTATGTGCAGATTCGCGCATAGCTGCTTTTTTTGACCTCAGATCACCACAAGCGTGTTTCGTTTTCTTCCGCGAAAACCCGTAACGCTTTGCTATCCGACATCGGCCCTGAGCGTGCTAGGATTCAGGCAGATGGTCCCGTATTATCCAGGTCAATAATCAGGAGCACACCATGAACTACACCTACACCCTTAATGAGTTAGGCACTGAAGCGATTCGTCAGTTTGTTCTGGATCGTGGTCAGCCTGATCTGAACCTGCAGGCTTACATTGCTGCTGCCGAGGTAGAGGCCGACAATTTCAATGCGGATGGCAGCCAGCGCGGCCAGATCGAGATCGATTCCAACTGCAGCAAGGATGGTTTAACGCATACCCTGCTGCTGGAAAAACACTGGTTTGCGACTCAGCCAGTTCCTGAGGCGCCCAGTGAAGACAGCTTCTTCTAAATAGAAGCTGGGTTTATCTGTGAGTTCACAATCGACTGACCGACTGTTAGACAGACACAAGCTCAGCTATCTGCCCCTCGTCTCTCTATAGATATTGACCCAGGTAAGCCCAAACAGCTGCCTGGGCCTCAAACTGTCTGAGGGGCCAATAAGATTCATATAGAAACTGGGCATATTGCCGCATGATCTGATGCCTGCGGGTGCCGGAACACCATCAGAGGAAAACCCGTCGCTTGCGTTCCAGGAGTCAACGAGTCCGCAAAGCAGGGCCCTACCCGCCCTAATCCACCTGCAAACCAATCTTGTAGGCCAAAGCCCCAAATCGGTCGATGTCGTTCCAGATCATGGCCTTGAAGCCACTGGCTTGTGCTGATTCATTGCCTTCTTGCGGCGTATAACCCAATGCCAGCAATTGCGATTGCATGGCCGGGTCCGTCAGGGCTTTTTGCACGACGCGGTTCAGCGTATTGATAATGTGTTCAGGCGTGTGAGACGGAGCCAACAGGCCGTGCCATTGGTCCAGCTCGAAATCACTATGACTGACTTCAGCCACGGTTGGCACTTTAGGCAGAACGGGGCTGCGTTGGGCAGAGGTGACGGCCAAGGCGCGCAAGTGTCCGGACTCGATCAAGGTAGCCGCGCTGGACAAGGTCACAATGCCTAAAGGCACCTGGCCCGCGACCACATCGTTCAAAGCGGGGCCGCAGCCGCGATACGGGATATGCAGCAAGGCCGTGCCTCGCAAGTCATAGAGCATCTCTCCGGCCAGATGCTGAGGAGTGCCATTTCCGCAGGACGCATAAGCCAAGACCGGTTCGGACTGCTGCTCCAGAACTTGTTCCAGATTCTGAATATCCGAGCCGTGTCCAGTCACGATCACGGAGGGCACAAATCCTATATTCGCAATCGGCGCAAAGTCTTCTTTGGGTTTGAAGCCCAGGTTACGAAATACGCCAGGATTGATGGCAAAAGAGCTATTGGCCATCAGCAAGGTGTAGCCGTCAGCGCGGGCATAAGCTACCGCCCGCGCACCAATATTGCCGCTGGCACCAGGTCGGTTGTCGATAATAACGGGTTGGCCCAGCGCTCTTTCCAGCCTGGGGCCCAGTTTGCGGGCCAGCAAGTCGGTCCCGCCGCCAGGCGGAAAGGTGACGATCACGGTAATCGGCTTGAGGGGATATTTCACAGCCTGCTCGGCTGCCACCTCCCTTGCCTGCGCCGCTGGATTACCCAAGCCTAGCGCCACCATTCCCAGCAAGGTGGCTGCTGCCGCCCGCTTCCCCACCTGAAAACCCGCCATGACAGCTAACACGTTTCTCTACTCAAGCGTCCAGACCAATATCCAGCACACGGGCACTGTGCGTAATCCAGCCCACTGCGATTCGGTCTACACCGCAACGGGCTATTTCTACGGCTGTTTCCGGAGTGATACGACCAGAGGCTTCTGTTTTGGCTCGGCCTGCGACGCGGGCCACGGCCTCGGTCAAGGTTGCGGTGTCCATATTGTCCAGAAGAATACTATCCACACCCAGTTCCAGCACTTCGTCCAGTTGCTCCAGGGTATCGACTTCCACCTCAATGCAAACCAGATGACCAATATAAGCACGGGCTGCTTCCACGGCGGCTTTGACGCCCCCGGCAACGGCAATGTGGTTGTCTTTAATCAGTACCGCGTCATCCAGACCAAAGCGATGGTTGCTGCCGCCCCCGACTCGAACTGCGTATTTCTGCACAGCGCGCAGACCAGGCATGGTTTTACGGGTGCAAGTGACTTTAGTGCCGTAAGGCGCAATCGCGCGGGCAATGGAGGCAGTAGCCGATGCCACGCCACTTAAATGCCCCAGGAAATTCAAGGCGCAGCGCTCTGCCGTCAGCATGGAACGGGCCGAGCCGCTAATGACCGCAATCTGCGCCCCCGGAGTCAGGACATCGCCATCTTGCAGTTGAGCCTCAAAGCGCAACGTAGGGTCCAGCAAGGTAAAGGCCAGACGAGCCAGATCCAGGCCAGCCAACACACCATCCTCGCGGGCCACCAGGCGCATTTGCGTGCGCGTTGCTGCGGGAACGATGGAGTCCGTCGTCAGATCACCAGCGCGACCCAAGTCTTCTTGCAAGGTGGCGCGCACCAAGGGTTCCAGGATGACGTCGGGCAAGGAAGGAATACGGTGAGCTCGTGTCTCTGCAGCTTGCGCTGTCGGCTCGGGGGCATTAATTATGCTCATTATGAGTATTTAAATCGCTAAAAATAAGGCCTAATGGCACGGTGCATTTATGCTATTCCTGAGCATAAGCACTGTCAAGCCATAGGCCCGCTTTTTAACGCGCTTGTTTCGCCAGCGGCAATTTACTGCCCGAGATGGCCCGTTCAAACAAAACGTCTCCACGAAAGCGAAACAATTTGGCGGGTCGGCCTGAACCACCCACACTCATGGCGCCGGTTTCTTCCACCAGGGCTTGCTGTTCAATCAAACGGCGAAAGTTCTGCTTATGCAGTCCCCGCCCTGCCAGGGCTTCCACGGCCTGCTGCAATTGCAGCAAGGTGAATTCTGGCGGCATCAGTTCAAACACAACAGGACGGTATTTGATTTTGGCGCGTAGACGCGCCAGACCTGTGGCCAGAATACGGCGATGATCGTGACGCATGCCCAGGCCCAGCTCGTAATGCTTGCCCAGCTCTTGCTGTTCACGCTGGCGACGGCGGCAGGACTCGGGCAACAAGCCCGCTTCATACAGCAGCTCGTAACGCTGCAAAACAAAGTCCTCGTTCCAGATCGCCCCTTCCAGGCCAAAGCTGTAATTGACGCGCTGGCGGCGCAAGGCCCGCAAGGATTCGTCCTGCTCGCACCAGTCCAGCAAGGCAGGCACAATGGTTTTCTGAATAATGTCCGGTGCACCATCGCGTCGGTCTTCCCACGGGAAGTAACGGTAGCAGTCCTGCCAGATCACCTGGGCCACATCCGGCTGGCCCACTTCACGCGTCAGCCCGACATAGCTGACCGACACAATACGCGTGCCCTGCGCGTCAAAACGATCCCTGTCTGCAAAGGTATACAGCTGCTCCACATACCCCACCGGGTGATGGGTTTGGGTTTCCACCCAATCGCGCAGCCCCGTTTGCAAAGAACGGTGCGTGTGCTGAAACGGCCCGGCGGGCAAGGCTTGGCCGGCGTCCGTGGTCAAGACACGGGGCTCGCCGTCGCTGACAGCTACTAAAACAGCTACCAGTTCAGCACTGACTACAGGTTCCTGCGTATCGATCACATATTCTCCTTCTGAATCGCGCCAGCGCGCATCTGGCGGATTATAAGCGAGGCCCGCCCTGCTCCGGCGGGCGGCAGGGGCGCTACCCGAAAATACAGTGGGTACCTTATTTTCAGATGATCAAATTATGACCCATGAACATCTAAGCCTAAAGAAATTCAGTTGCCTGTCGTTAAGCGTTCGAACTGTATGTGTTTGCCATAAATGACAAGCAAGCGCTCAGTCAGAGGCCGGATCAGACAACAGTTTCACGCTTTGTTCTGCTCCGCCATTCGCAAAAATAGAAGGTTTCTGACAATTCAGGTCGATCACGGACAGACAGAAGCCTATGCCCCGTTTTTGCATGGCCCATGCGGGCTTGACGGCCCCCCGCGTCCCCTTTGTTGTTCTCCTCCAGGATGATGAATGCGTAAGAATTTCCCCATTACCCAGGACGAGGTTCGCGTCCGGGCCGATCAGTACCTTATTTCAAAGACCGACCTGAAAGGTCGGATCACCTACGCGAACGCAGCCTTTATTGCGATCAGTGGCTTCACCCGTGAGGAGCTGGTTGGCAAGGCCCATAACCTGGTCCGTCACCCCGACATGCCGCCCGAGGCCTTCCAGGACTTCTGGGACACCTTGCAAAATAAACGCCCCTGGATGGGTGTGGTAAAGAATCGCCGCAAAGACGGTGGTTTTTACTGGGTGTACGCCATGGCGGTGCCTATTTACGAAAATGGCACCGTCGCTGGCTATGCTTCGGTGCGCGTAAAACCCAGCCAGGAACAGATCGACGAGGCCGAAAGCCTGTACGCCGCCATTAATGAAGGCCGCGCCAAAGGTGTGCGCCTGCATGAAGGCCGTGCTGTGCCTACCGGCTGGCGCAAGGCCTTGAGTCAGTTGCGCCGCCCTTTCAGCAATTCCTTGCGTGCCAGCCTGTTCCGTATGGGCGCCCTGGCTTTGGCCACGACCGGCACCGCCCTGTACTTCGCCCTGACAGGTGGCGTACCTCAAGGCTCGGGTTTGTGGCTGACAGGTGGTTTGTGCCTGGCCAGTGCCGTGATGATGGGTTACGGCTGGCTGATTGCCCAGCGTGTAATCCGCCCTCTGGACCAGGCCTCCCTGATCGCCCAGCAGATTGCCACCGGCAACTTGCAGCTGGATATTGACATCAACTCCAGCGAAAGCAATTCGGAAATTGGCCAGCTCTACTTCTGTCTGGATTTGATGCGCAAGAGTCTGGTGGGAATTGCCAGTGATGCCCGCACCGGGATTGATGCCTCTATCCATGCGGCCCGCATTCTGGAAGTCAACAATACCAATCTGGCATCGCGCACCGAAGATCAGGCCGCGTCCTTGCAGGAAACCGCCGCCAGCATGGAAGAGCTGACGGTAACCGTGCGTCAGAACGCCGATAACGCCAATCAGGCCAGCCAGTTGGCCGATGCCAGTATGCAGATTGCTCAGCGTGGCGGCGAAGTGGTCAATGAAGTGGTGCAGACCATGCAAGGCATTCACGACAGCTCGCGCCGCATTGGCGATATCGTCACCGTCATTGAAGGCATTGCCTTCCAGACCAATATTCTGGCGCTGAACGCGGCGGTGGAATCGGCCCGTGCCGGTGAGGCTGGCCGTGGCTTTGCGGTGGTGGCGGGTGAAGTGCGCAGTCTGGCCCAGAAGAGTTCCCAAGCTGCTGGCGAGATCAAGAACCTGATTGATGCCTCGGTAAGCCGTATGGCCGTGGGTGCCGAACAAGCTGCCCGCGCGGGCGCCACCATGGGCGAGGTCGTGGACTCGGTAAAACGTGTCACGGATATTATTGGCGAGATCTCCACCGCATCGATCGAGCAGGCCAGCGGTCTGGATCAGATCAACGAAGCGATGGCCAAGATGGATGGGGTCACCCAGCAGAATGCCGCCCTGGTACAGGATCTGGGCAACACCATGAGCGACCTGGCCTCCGAAGCCTCCGAGCTGGCCGATGCCATCAAGGCCTTGAATACCGGCTCTGTCGATTCCAACCAAAGTGCTCCTGCTTTGGCTCAGTTGAGCAAGGCTCCCACCATGCAGGTACTGTCCTACCAGAACACGCAGCCCTTTCAGGCTCAAAGTGCCAAAACAGCGAATACCCGCCTGGAAGCGATTCGCCGCTAAACCATAAAATCAGGATCGGCAGCGGCTCTGCTGATCCTGATAAAACTGACAGCTAGACAAAACAATAATTCCGGGATCGGTTTTGATACCCGGAATACTTGAAAACAATAATTAATAATAAAATCAAGGAAGTAGACCACGGGAACCTTGCTCTGAAACCCTGGATTTTGTTTGTCATTACCTTGACACATTTTGACTCTAATGCAAATACTAGGTAACAAAATTGAGTCAATATGCAACATAATGATCTGTCCTTTTCCGCCTACGTCTTTAACAGGGCCAGATCATGCGTGAAAACCAAGCCATTACGTCTCATGAAACACAGGTACCCGAAAAAACCTATTTAATCTCCAAAACAGACCTGAAGGGGCGCATCATCTACGCCAATCCGGTCTTTATCGAGGTTAGCGGCTACAGCCATGATGAGCTGATCGGGGCGCCCCACAATATCGTGCGTCACCCCCACATGCCGGCCGTGATTTTTCAGGATTTATGGCAGACCCTCAAGCAACAACGATCCTGGTCGGGGCTGATCAAGAACCGCCGCAAAGACGGCGGCTTTTACTGGGTGAAGGCCCGCGTCATTCCTTTAATAGAGAATGGCCGCGTCAATGGCTATGCCTCGGTACGAGTACGCGCCCAGCCCAAAGAGATCAAGGAAGCAGAATATTTGTACCACTCCATCCAGCAGCAAGGGTTGCGCGGCTTTCGTCTACATGAAGGTCAGTTGCAAGCCAGAGGCTGGCGCTCTGCCCTGAATACCCTGCTCCAACCCTTGAACCGCAGCCTGCGCGCCAGCTTGCTACGCTTCGGGATTCTGACGGGCAGCCTGGTGACCTTGAGCGTCGGTTTGCTATTGGGCAGTGGCGCATCCGGCACCTATCTGACCGCCGGGCTGGCCTCGCTGGGGGTGCTCAGTCTGGCCACCTTGGCCTACGGCTGGATCGTGACCCAGCGCATGATGCAGCCCCTGCACAGTGCCACCCATATTGCTCAACAAATTGCGACGGGCAATCTGCTGATCGACCTGAACCCGCAACACACCCGTAGCCAGGAAATTGCACAGCTGTATTTCTATATGGACATGATGCGCAAGAGCCTGCTGAGCCTTGCCCGCGATGTGCATCAGGGCATACAGGCCTCGCTGGATGTGTCCACACAAATTGAGGACGGCAACCGCCAACTATCCCACCGTACCGCCGCCCAATCGGGCTCCTTGCAGCGCACGGCCGCGAATATGGAGCAGTTGACCATGAATGTGCAGCAGACCGCGGACAATGCCAGGCTGGCCAATCAGCTGGCCGACCAAAGCCTGTCTACCGCAAGGCGTGGGGGCGAAGTGGTGCAGGACATGGTCAGCACCATGCAGGACATCCACAATAGCTCCGAGCGCATTGGCGATATTGTGTCGATTATTGAAGGGCTGGCGTTTCAGACGAATATTCTGGCACTGAACGCCGCCGTGGAATCCGCCCGTGCGGGCGAGGCCGGCAAAGGGTTTGCGGTCGTGGCCGGTGAAGTACGCAGTCTGGCGCAGAAAAGTGCGCAGGCCGCCGGGGAAATCAAAAACCTGGTGGAAGACTCCTTGAAGCGCATGGCAACCGGCGCCCACCATGCCAAACGGGCCGGTTCTACCATGGATGAAATCATGCAGTCCGTCTCCGATGTGACACATCTGATCAGCGAAATCTCCACGGCCTCCAATGAGCAAGCCAGCGGTTTGGCGCAGATTAACGACGCTGTCTCCACCATGGACAGCGATACCAATGACAACGCCGATCTGGCTCGAAATTTGGGAGTGACAGTGCATGAGCTCAGCCGTCAGGCACAAGAGCTGAAACTGTCCATCCAGCTTCTGAATACGGGGTCGACTGGCCGTTCTACCTACGCCCCCGACCCGAATGCCACCCAGGAGCCAGTTCCCTTGCTGAAAGTTGCCTGATAAGAAAGCCGTGGGGGCAAAGCGCTGAGCGTCTCGCTGCCCCGCCCCCTCCTACTCCTGCCTCGATAAGGCTGCGGATTCAGCTAACCCTGATCAGAAATGCTCTGCCCTGTTTTCCAAGCACGGCCAAGGCGCTGACAGGACGCTGATCTGGCAGGCTCTTTTTAAACCAAACCCAGTAACAGAATCGCGTGCAGGCCTACGCCAACCAAGCCGCCCACCACCGTGCCATTAAAGCGTATGTATTGCAGATCCGTGCCCACGGTCAGTTCCAGCTCGCGCACCAGTTGCCTGTCATCCCATTGACGCACGGTGCGCGAGATATGGTCTTTGGCCCCTTCACGTAGTTGCTCGGCCAGGCCCGCTGCTGCGGACAGCATGTGTTCATTCAAGGTTTCACGCAGCGTCGCATCCGTATTCAAGCGTGTCCCCAAATCCTGCGCCATCTGACGCAGATGGGCCGCCACAGACGAATCCTCTTTGGCCAGATCATTGCGTACAACACGCATGACGTCCGTCCAGACGCCATCAACGTACTCACCCACATCTTTATGGTGCAAAAAGCGCTGCTTGATCGCCTCTACCTGCTCCATCAAGTCCGGGTCCTGACCCAGGCGCTGAATATAGTCGTGTACCCATTGCTCGTAATCCTTGCGCAAGGGGTGCTCGGGCTCGCTCAAAATGGTTTGCACTTCATCCACCAGAGCCCGCGCCAGACGGTCGGCCATCTTGCCCGACAACTCGTCTACCGAGGTCACTACCCCGACCATGGCCAGCAGCTTGGGCCACTCCCGCTGAGCGTAGCGCACCAATACATCAGCCACACGCTGTTTGACTGCCTCGTTGGACAAATAGCCACCCAATTGCTGCAAGACTTCGTCCAGCAGGCGCTGGTGTCGGGCATTGCGCGTCAACAAGCCCAGAATCTGGGAGCTGGAACCAGCCATGTCCACCCGCATCAAGTAACCGCGTACGCCATCGGTCAGTGCTTGTTTAACGCTGCGCTCGTCCAGCAAGCGCAGAGCCTCGCCCATGGCGGTTTGCAAGGCACGGCTGACACGTTCGCTTTGTTCAGGTTGCGACAGCCACTGCCCCAAACGCGCTGCCGGGTCCAGGCTGCGCAGCTTTTCCAGCAACATGGCAGAGTCCAGAAAGTGGTCGCGTACAAAGACGCCCAGGCTTTCACCCAGGCTGTTTTTCTTGTTGGGAATAATCGCAGTATGTGGAAACGGCAGGCCCAGCGGGTGGCGGAACAAGGCCACGACGGCAAACCAGTCTGCCAACGCACCGACGGTGCCGGCCTCGCTAAAGGCACGCAGCCAGGGCCAAAATCCGGCAATGGGCGCCGCCTCGCCCTGCCGCATCATGGCGTGGCTTAGCAGGAACAGGCAGATAGTCAGCGCCAGCAAAGCCAATGCGCTGCGCTTCATGCGACGCAGGCGGCGTTCGGGCGAGTCAGGGCGAGAGGACGATGTAGACATTTCCACAGTCTATGCGTAGTTCAGCGCAAAAGCGGTATTGAATAGTGCGGAGCCAAGTCTCGGGGAAAACAATTCCAGGCCTCAGACCTCCCGTTCTGCCACAGAAATCTCATCACAAGCTGGGCATCACTGACGGTCAACACGGACAGAGCCAGACCTCAGCCCTCTTGGCAGGTTCACACATAGTCACCAGGCCCTTATTGTGACCCTGTCTTTTTCTGCCTGTCCAGAAACGAATCAGCCTGGGCGAACCCAGGCTGATCACGGCACATCAACAAGCTATGTGTTTATTTGCAGGCTTGCTCGGCGCGCTTCACAAAGTCCGTTGTGGCATCACGCAGGGCTTTGGCAATCTGACCAGACTGCTTGGGAGCCAGTGTGACCCCGCCGGTTGCTGTTGCTGCGCAGGCCGACAAGCCCTGGCCGGTGATATCCACCACATTGATACGCAAACGTGGCTTGGCACGCGCAATGCTGCGCGACACGGCACAAATATCCTGATCGCAACCGTCATTGCCATCCACAAACAAGACGATCAAGGCATCCCGGTTCACCCCATCGACCCGGCTGGCCGCCAGATTCAGGGACTGCACCAGGTTGGTACTGTCCTTGGCCTCGATATTCTGGATCAAGCTCTTCAAGCGTCCACGCTGTGCGGTCGTAAAGCGGCCCTGGTAATTGGGTGCTGCACACTGCTGCGCAAAGGTCACCAAGTGCAGATCCTGCCCGGCCGGCAAACTGTCCACCATGCTGGAGAAAGCACTGCGTGCCGCATCGATACGCGAGGTGCCCTGAAACAAGGTTCGAGCACGTTGGGTAGCGTAATCACTCCAGGAGCCCATATCGTCCAGATCCTGGCTAAAGAACCACTCCTCGTCCTGAATCTTGGCATTGACGCTTAGCAACATGGACATGGAGGAATCAAAAATGATGTAGACCTCGGGCTTGAGTACCTCCCCCTTTTCGTCCTGAGCACACACAAAGTTAGGATCAGACGACACCTTGGGACCCGGTTTGGGTTCAGGCTTAGGTTTGGGTGGTGGCTCGGGCTTGGGCGGTGGCTCCGGTGCAGGAGGCGGCGCAGGCGGCTCTTCCACCACGGGCTCGGGCACAGGCTCGACGTTGACTGGTTCGGGCTCCGGTTCGGGAACAGGCGTCACCGGCTCTTCTGGCGGTGGAGCAGGAGGCACAACAGGCTCTTCCACTACGGGATCAGGCTTGACCACAGCGGGTGGCTCTACCGGAACCACATCCTTATCCCACCAACCTGGGGGCCACTTGAACCACCAGGACAAGAACAGCGCCAGCAACAAAGCCAGCAAAGCAGCCAGCAAGAACCACAGCCACGGACGACCTTTGGAGGTGGCCACAGTCGTCGCCGCAGCCCCTGCCCCCACGGCTGCTGCCGCAGGCACCGCAGAAGACACAGGCGGTGGTGGTGACACCCGCTTCTGATAGGACTCGAACAAGGGCTCGGGCGACAGCGCCGGGTTCTCGCTCATGAGCAGCAAAGGCTTGCCGCCTACGCTGTAAACCGCGCCTTTGGCCGACACGTCTTTCAGCAAAGCTTGCAGCGCTTGCGCGTCCTGCGTCGCCCCCTGCTCTTGCAGCTGGCGGCTCAGGACCTCGATCCGGTCCAGCGATTGCTGGTAACGCGCATCCAGAGCCTGTTGCTGTGCCGCAGACAAGCTACTTTTGGGCACGGCCTGGCCCTGCATGCCCGTCCACCAGGCGGTGGTCTCGGAACCATCAGCCTGATAGGTGGAAAACAGATGCGTTAAGGGTTCGTCCTGGCGTTTCAGTA
This sequence comes from Alcaligenes faecalis, assembly GCF_005311025.1. Taxonomy (GTDB): domain Bacteria; phylum Pseudomonadota; class Gammaproteobacteria; order Burkholderiales; family Burkholderiaceae_B; genus Alcaligenes; species Alcaligenes phenolicus. The sequence continues at coordinate 3,637,075 of NZ_CP031747.1, forward strand.
CATTGAGCGCATGCTGATGCTGCTGATACGCCGAGGATGGTCCAACCGAATCAAGAATGACGCGCTGCATAGGCTTTTACTCGTCGTATCCCAAACTGGACTGCAGGCGGCTGACGTCTTTTTGCAGCTTCTGCAATTGCTGCTGCTTTTGGGCGATCGCGGCCGGACTATTGTCTTCGGTAGAGCGGTTCACGTCTTTCAGGCCTTTATCCAGGTCCTTGAGCTGGTTTTGCAAACCGGCTTCCTTGCCTTTGCTGGCCTGCAAACTGCGAACCAGTTGCCCCATGGAGCGGTTCAACGCCGTCTGTGCCTGACGTTGCTGGGCCAGACTGGCCTTGCTCAGACTTTGCTGTGTCTGAATATCCTTGTAAACCTGATGAAACAACGCATTGGCTTCCTGCGCGCTCAGCAGGCTTTGTTCGCGCGCATCAATATGCTGACGATACGCACCCGAGGTGTCGCAACTGATTTTGGTAAAAAAGCCGGCGTCCTGATCAGAAGGATCGCATTCGCTCATGGTGGTGGCACAACCGGCCAGCAAAAGGCTGGCTGCCAATGGGGTCCAACACAGAAATACTCGCATAATCCTTAACCCAAAGTAACGGCGGAACGCATGGAATACAGGTCGTCTACTTCTTTCTGCAGCACGGCCACTTTCACATTCATCTGATCAATTTGACGATCCAGACGCTGGACTTCGGACTTCTTGCCCCCGTCCTTGCGTTCAGCATCGGCCACGTCGCGGTACAGGCTGACCTTTTCGTTCATGTTTTTCAGATCACGGTTGAGCACTTCGATATTTTTATCGATACGGGCCAATTGCTTCTCGGCCTGTTTTTTCTCCATCGTTTTTTCTTTCATGTGCTTTTCGATTTCAGCAATCTGCCGCTTGTCGTCAGCAATCACTTGTTGAGCCGTATTGGTACGCTCAATGATATTGGCCGTATCGGCTTCTACGTCGCGCTGCATGGCGGCCAGACGATCCGAGGTATTGGCGTATTCCGTGCGACGCTGGTCCAGATAGTAGTTGGTCCCCATGGCGACACCGCAAGCGGCCACACCCGCAATAATCGCGCAAGCCGCTTTATTGCTGGAGTTGGACAACATGCAAGCCAGCACACCCACTGCCGCAGCACCAGCACACGCCTGAAAGCCCGAGCGGCTAAAGAATTTCGCATCCTGACCACTGGTCAGACGGTCATCGGCCTGGGTACCGCCCAGCAAACTACTGCCAGTACTGGCACAACCCGAGAGCAAGGCCACGCCCAGCATCAGGCTGCCCAGCAAAGTTCTAGGGGTAAAACGGCGCACGTGTTGCATAACTTCCTCTTCCATTTGAAGTACGTCTATTTTTATTGACTCGTGTTTTACGAGTTGGGCACGGATTTACAACTGTTTTTCCAGGCATTGATATCAATGGCATCTGTTTTCAGATAATCCTTCTGATTTTTCCAATGCACTTCCAGGTAGGGTTTCAAGGCACTGAGGCTCTTGTTTTGTTCCATCATCTGGCGCTCTACCGGCACCTGTTTTTCCAGCAAATTCAGGCCATACAAGGACGAGGCGTCAATCAAATTGCTCGCATAATAGCGGGCCAATTTGGCAACACGGTCTTCCTGTTCGTCCAACTTCACCTTGCGGCTGGCACATTGCTTGTCGTCCGTATCGGCTTCACACAAGGCATCGTAATTTCGGTGCAGCAATTCTACGAAGAGCACATCGTCTTTCAGCTTGGTGCACAGGAACGAGCCCAGCTCCAGGTTGGCGCGAATGGCTTGGTCACGCATCTCTTCCTGACGCAGATTGGCCGCTCGCAAATCCCCTTCCAACTGCTTCAACTGGGCTTTGAGCTTGTCGTCCTCCAGCGTACTGGCCAAGGAGCCCAGGCGCTGCACCGCGGACTCTTCTGCTGGCTCATTCGGGTTCACCGTGCCTTGCTCGGTGCCCAGGGCTTGCCAGCTCTTTTCGATGGCTTGCACACGCTCGCGTGAGGTCAAGGCAATCGACACCAGGGCCAGACGCATGCCGGTTGTTTTGGCTTTTGTTGGTCCTTTAGGTCCGTAGTACGCCAGCTCTTTACGAGCCGAAGAACGCAGTGCTTCGGGCTTGGACAGGAAATTGCCGCCACGCACCACAAAGCCACCGGCCTGTCCGTGCTGACGATCCAGCTTGTTCAGGCGGAAAGACTCCAGAATGATCTCGTCTACATTGCCCAGCATGTCATGCAGGCCCAGCGGGTTGGGCTTGAGCCGTCCCATCAACTGAACCGCTCCATTGGAGGACTGGGCACCGGCATACCACTCGTAGTCATTCATGCCTTCAGGCATGGGGTAACGCACATCACGGAACTCGGCCGAGGACAGGGCTGAGCCGCCGCGGGCGGCATATTCCCATTCAATTTCGGTAGGCAGACGTACAAAACCGGCCAAACCATCCTCTTTGGGCAGCTTGTCGGCGGCGTTCTCGCGCAACCACTGGTTGTACAGATCGGAGAAATGCACCGCATCCATCCAGCTGATGTCGGTCTGCGGCACCACCAAATTGTTCTTGGGCGTAGGGCAAGTGGCCTCGGTCAAGGCCTGGTACTGCAACTTGTTCAGTTCGTACTTGGCCATCAGGTAGTAGCGCGACGAACCCGCCTTGCTATCGGTAAAGCTGCCTGCAATGAACTCGGGGCGCTTGTGTTCGATATAGCCCCATTCCTCGGCTTCCTGTCCTACCACCACTCGCATATCGTCTAAAGGTCCAGCCACGGGCACGGCCACGCGACGAAATACCATGGCGCCTTCGCAAGGCATGGGCAGAACCACATCACCTTCGGCTGGCTTGGGGTTGTAGTACTTCTCGTCCCAGGGCGCTGCCTGCGCCACAGCGCTAAAACCCAGCAGCAAGCTGGCTGCACTGAACAAAAGTTTAAATTTCACGCAAACTCTCCGCAGGTTGAACACGAACGGCCCGCCAGGCTCCGATCGCCGCCACCACACACGCCAACCCTGCCACCATCAATAAGGCGTACAGGGCATGGGCTACGGTAATGCGACACACGAAGTCCGTCTGCAGGCCATCTCCCACCAGTAGTTGATTGAATAAGGTGCTGCCCAGGCCATACAGGCCCAGTCCCAAGGCATAGGCGATCAGGCTTAGCAAAATGGCCTGAATCAGCACGTAGCGGATGACGCCACCGCTATCAATACCCAGCAAACGCAGGACTGCCAGATCTTTGCGCTTGCGATCCACATTCGCCAAAAAGGCCCCACCCAAGGAGGCGGCGCAGCCCACGATGGCGGTCAGGGCAATCACACCAAAGATCAGGCTAAGTACCCGGTTGATAGCACGCACGTTTTCAATATCGGCGTAACGGCTGGCGACCGGAATGCCTTGCTGCTCCAGTCCGTGTGCCACCTCGCCAACCTGATCAATCGTGCTGGCATAGACACGGGCGCGGGCGTAGAGCACGGGCATATCGGCAGCCAAAGGCTTGCCAGTCAGCAGGGAAAAGTCGGGGATTTGAAAACCATCGCGGGCGTATTCCAGAGCCAGCAAGGTTTCAGGGGCCACGAACACGGCGGGACGCGAATAGCGGTGTTCCGCCAGCACATCCACCACTGTCATGGCTTTATTGCCCTGCTCCAGCTGTCCATCCAAACGGCGGCTCAGGCGCAAATACACGGACTCGCCCGCTGTCCAATTCAAGCGACGGGCGGCTTCCTGAGTCAGGATGATTTCATTGGGAGATAAGTCACGGGCCTGAGTTTGCAACAAGGGATCGCCCTGTGCGCTGGCCAGTACTTCTACATTTTCCAGAAAGCGGCGTCGATCCAGGCGCAGATCTGCCTGGGTATTCAAGGAGCGCGTCATGCCAATGGCATAGCCCACGCCGGGCATTTCACGCAGCGTGTTCAGCCAGGCTTGGTCAAAGCTGCCGCTACTCAACATCTTCACTTCCAGATTGCGCGGATCTTGCAGCAACTCCTGCTGCAACTGGGTGACCACACCGTGCTTCAGGCCAAAAAGCAGCAGCAAAGGGGCCACTACGGCCACCATGGCTGCAACCATGCAAAACGAGATGCGCCAGTCAAAACGCAAGTCGGCCCAGGCCAGACGAAAGACGTTTACAAACATGGGGCGGCAACCTCGGGAACAAAAATGCTCAAACCCGGTTCCAGCCTGGCTTGCAAACGCGGAATAGCGAACTGGCTCAAACTGTCCCAATCGTGCGAGACCAACAAAACCGCCAAGTTCAGCTCCTTGGCCAGACTGAAAAACAGCTGGAACACATTGTGAGCCGTTTCAGGGTCCAGAGCGGCAGTAGGTTCATCGGCCAGCACCAGACCGGGAGCATGTGCAATAGCGCGAGAAAAGGCCACCCGCTGTCGTTCCCCAATCGACAAGGCTGAAGGGTACAGATTCAGTAGCCGCTCCAGTTTCAGGGTAGCAATGGCCGCATCCAGATGGTCCGCCTTGATCGGCAAGCCCAGCAAACGGCGCGGCAAAACCATGTTTTCCCAAACCGAAAGATACGGCAGCAGACCACCGTTTTGCAGCACGAAGCCCAGGTTTCTGGCCCGCCATTGGGCCAATTCAGACTCGCGCCCGCTGGCATACAAGGCCTTGATATCCCTGGCCTCTTGACCCAAGGTGAAAACCTGGGCCTGAGCGGGCCGCAGGAGCAGCCCCAGGGTTTCCAGCAAGGTGCTTTTGCCGCAACCGCTGACGCCGGTTACGGCCACAATCTGCCCTGCGTCCAGAGCAAGCTCGGGCAGTTGCACACGAAAAGCGTGGGAGCGTTGCCCCCGGGAGACCTCTAGCTGCTGAATGCGGAGCATGTCAGGGCATCATCTCCAAAGGCACGGGATAAACGTCATCACGTGCATCCGCGCCTTCAGCCAAGGACACCCAGCGATCCGCATCGGCGTTATAGCGCTCGTAGTGGCGCAACTTGGTGCTCAGATCGCGAATGAATTTCTCCTGGCTCAAGGCATCCCAGCTGGTCCAGGTATCTTCATCCAAAGTCAGCACCGCGCTTTGGTAAGGCAGATCTTCCAGGTACTCGCTCATCAGGCCCAGTTCGGCCAGCTTGGTGCCCTTTTCCTGTTTCAGGGTGCTGGGGTCCGCCCCCATCGCCGCTGCTACGGAACGCAAGCGGTTGAACATATCAGTGGGCGAGATCATGCCTTCATTAGCCGCATCCAGAATCTGTTTGACCACATCGCTCAAGTCACTTAGTTGAGCTTTGGTCAGCAAGACACGGACGTCGGTTGTCGGGATGTTCTGGCGCACCAGATCACGGTCGCTGATCCAGGCATGGAACACTTCAGGCGCGGTGGTGCCCGTGGTTTTGCCCAAATACGCCAGGCGCATGGCATGGCCGATCAGCTCGGCGTCGGTCAGCATCTGGTCGGTGGTGGAGTCGCCGGTCTCCTGGGCACGCGCCGCACTGCCAATCGCATCCCCTCCCTGGTAAGCCACTTTGACCTGCTCGGTCAGCGCGGTCGCCAGATTATCGACCATCTTGCCGAACTGGTTCACGTCACCGGCATTAACCGGGTAGTACAGCGAGGTCTGTGTGCCACCGTAAGTGGACAGCTCTCGGTACTGGTCTTCGGCCTTGGCATGGTTGTTCTTGCCCGATGGTGTCTTCAAATGCAGGGTGTAAATCGCCACACCGGGCTTGGCCGCTTCAATACGCAGTTGCGGTGCGTCCAATCCGGTCGAAGAGTACTTGTTATTGCCTTCCAGCGCCCCGGCATCGGTAATCAGCACCACATAACGTGCGCCGAAATTGTTCCAGTTCACCTTGTCCAGCGCTTCCAGCACGCCTGCGTAGGCATCTTCGTCATAAGCAACGGTGGATACCTTGGCCTGCTTCAAGTCCGACACTTTGGACAAGAAGTCCTCGCTACTGGTTACGGTATTAGGGTCCGCATATACATGCGTCAAATACTCGATCCCTGGCGCGGCTTCCATATTGGAGCGAAACGCGATCAGACCAAACTTGACCTGATCGGACAAGCCCTGCTCTTCCACCTTGCTATAGACCTTGCGCACGGCCTCGCGGGTGCGATCAATGTAGGGGTCCATGGAAATGGTGGAGTCAATTACAAAGACCACGGCCGCACTAAAGCCCTTGATCTGGGACGTGCGTTGGGCAGCGTCCTGATCCTGGGTTTGCTCAGATTCTTGTTTGGCGGCTTCCGGCTCTTTTTGATCTGCGGTGTGCTTGGTGACAGACGCCACATTCAGCAAACGAGTACGGAAGCCGTTTTCAGTCATGACCTCTTCGCCACTCAAAACGGGCAAGAGGTAGAACTGTTCCTGCACATCCACAAAGTACTCGGGCTCTTGCGCCAATACGCCCTCTGTTTGCGCGTCCTTACGCAAAGCCTGGCGCATAGGGGCCACCAAAGTGGCCGGGTCTGGCGTGTCCAGCACTTTTTCCAGCAAGGCGCGATCCTTGAAAAACAGCATGCGATCGCGGTTGGCCGGATTGGTGAAGGCCAGGGTCAACTGCATTTTCCAGTCCACCGTGCAGGCCTTGTCCAGCCAACCTACGGTCTTGCCCTGGCTATCCGGGCCAACTTGCACGCGCTCTGCCCCGCCCTGCTCGGTACGCTGATAAATATAAAAGCGGCTGAACGCAGGAACCGGCTTGCCCTGCTGATCCGTTTCCGAAGAGAACAGGCGGCAGGACGGTGTGGTCAGAACACGTTGATACAGCGTCTTCTTGCCCTCTTGCAGCAAGGGAGCCGCGGCCTGTGCCTGGCTTGCGCCCAACAGGAGAGCACCAAGCAAACTGAATCGAACAAGGGGACGCATCATCATTGACTCAACTCCTGGAAGCGGGCCTTGGCTTGCGCGTTATCAGGCTCGGACAGCAAGACGGTTTCATACCAGTATGCAGCGGTAGCAGGATTGGGCTTGCTAAAGCAGGTGTTGGCCTGGTGATCTTTGGGATCGTATTCACGGGCGTAAGCCATGGCAATTTTCACATCACCGGACTGTGCCTTGTTCACGTACAAACGCTGGGCCACGTCACACTGTTCCGCCTTTTTGGCTTCTTCGATCACGGCCAGCCATTGCTCGGAGGTTTTGCTCTCCTTGACGCACTCTTGCACAAATTGCAGGCCGGGACGGTCTGCCAACTTGTCCATGGTGCAATTGTCTGTTTCCACCACCGCAGGCCTGGACTCTGGAGCATCGGGCACGGCCGGGCTGTCGTCCTTGGCGGATTGGCTGTAGAACCAGTAGCCTGCTGCGCCTGCCAGAATCAACAAAAGAACAAGCAAGACGATCCATTTGGCCATGCCACCTTTTTTGGCGGGAGGCGCGACAGGAGCAACCGTCTCCTTTTTGGGAGCAGGTGCTTCTACCTTGACCGGCTCGGGCTCGGGCTCGGGCACAGGTTCCACCACCTCAACCACGGGCGGTGTTTCAACAACTGGCTCCGGAGCGGGAGGCTCGGGCGCAGCAACTGCCGGCATGGTCAATTCCATGGCCTGGGCATTGCCACCGGCCGTGGAAGGCAAGATCGCCTTGTCCAGCTTCAGCGGGCTGCGACCCAGCTCTTCGCCACTGCTATCGGCCAGAGTGATTTGATACGCATCACTGGCATTGGCCAGCAGCGAATCCACAATGTCAGCGTTCAGCAGAACGGCAATACCTTCTTCATGCTCGGTCCAGCCTTGTTGCGGCAACCAGCGCAAGGACGCATCCCAGCTTTGGGCCGAGTGCAAGTAATAGCTATTCTGACTGCGCTGAATGGCGATCGAGTATTCGCCCAGGTCCAGCTCTTCATCCAGATCCCGCACATACAGACGAGCGCGGCCAGGGACCGCGGGCTCCAAAGCCTGCAAACTAAATCTTAATTTCATGCCACGCTCTTATCGGTAAATCGTTCCAGAATGCGTCCCAAAGCCTGATTCTGTTCCAGACTCAGTTCGCGGCCACCTTCATAACCGGCGTTATGCAAAGTGGTATGGGCCAAAGCGGCCAACCATTGTTCAAAGAAAATTGCGCCGTGATCCTGGGGCTCTGCCGGCAGGACCGGCATGCCATCCTGGGCAAAGGCTTTGGGACTCTTGAAGAAGTCGTCGCTGCCGCCTTTCAGGTAGAACCAGGTCACAAACTCGCTGATCGTCATGGCCACATTGCAAACCTGGCGATCAGCCAGACGCTCACGACGCACACCGCTTTGGCGGCGCTTGGTCAACACAGCCAGCAATTTGTCACGCAAGGCCCAACGGTCCGAGGCCACAATCAGCTCTTCAACCAGGCTGGAGAGCAAGTCCACCGGCATACGCAGCACGTTTTGGTTGGTACGACTGGCTGGCAGCTCGCGCAACTGGCTGACCCAGCTGCGGTACACCAGATCGGCGTACTGCTGCTCGAAGGGCTGCTCCTGGGTCAGAACGCCCGGCTCGTCCGGCTCGGACTTGCTGGAACCCAGGCTCAGGAACAGATCCCGCAAGGTATCTTGCGGCAGGTGCAGCGCAGCCAGCAGCTCGCCCACAATGGCGCGGTAAGCAGGCAGCTCCTCCCGGAACTGTTTGGCCAGGGCTTCCTTGACCACCGATTGCTGATCGCCGTCCTGGCTGTACCAGGAATGCAGGGACTTCTTGACCAGGCTGTCATGCAAGCTGCGGAACTGTTCCTGCAAGCGCATCAGCTTGAAGTCCAGACCACCGATTTGAGCCACATACGCACGCAAACGCTGCATGCCGCCATCATTCAAGGCCAGCATGGCATCCCAGGCTTCGGCCGGATCGCTTAATTGCTGCGCCAGTAGCGGATTTTCAATAAAGCTGCCACGCATGCGATCCATTTTGTCGGCCACGGATGCCGTAATGGATAGCTCCCGGCTTTCGGTGTCCAGATCAATAAAGGGTGTGGGCATGCCGGGCTTGCGCACCAGGAAGGTGTTGGAGAAGGGCTGATCCGGACGCCATTGCTGCAACCATTCGCAGTGGCCGAAACGCTCTTTGAAGCTCATCTTCATCAGACCGTCCCAGCTGTCACGTACCTGGGCGTCGTCCTGAATCAGGGAGGCACCGATACGCTTGTCGAACATGGTGATGGCCCACATCAGACCCACTTTACGGTTCTGGCGTTCCTGCGGCGTGGCACCCTGAGTGCGATGGACCCAGCGTGTCAGCACGGGCTCTACATCTTTCACATCGCTTTGCTTGTCCGAAGCGGTACACATGACCAGACCGTTCATTTCCTGCTGATCGGTATAGCGCTCAAACAGATAAGCCACCTTGCCACGCAGAATCAGTTGCGAGGCGGGGTTGCCGCCACTGCTTTCCGACGCCGCACCGGCGTCCTGCACGGAGCGAATATTCAGGCGACCACGGTAACCGGGGAAATCCAGCAGATCGACCTTGTCCACGCCGCCGCCTTGGGTTTCACCAATCAGGGGGAAAGTCAGCTCCACCGTCAACGCCGCCAGATGAGCCAAAGGCACTTCCACCGCTTGGGCGGCAACGACGGGCTGGCCATCCTGTTCACGCACGGGCAAGACGCTCAGGCTTTTCTCCGTGGGGCTGCCCAGCGATTCGAGCACATCCACGTTCATGATGCTGTCTTGCTGCACAAAGCCATCGCCTTCGCGACGGATCAGCGCTGTCAGTGGTGCGTAAACCTTGCTGGGGTGACCCAGAGCCTGCAGCACTTTGGCCAGGCCGATATAAAGCTCGCTCAGCTCAGTCTGCTCGCCCCACAAGATGGAGAACAGCTGTGCCCGGTCTTCCAGACGCAAGGCAGGGGCCAGATTGATGACCTCCGGCCAGTACGTACTGTCCAGCAAGCGAGTGGTATTGCCAAAGCTGCTGCGCACGTAGTCCCACAAGGACACGGCGTCATCGGCGCTCAAACCAGCATCATTGGCACCGGCACGGCTCTTTAGCGATTCGATCAGGGCCTTGATGCGGTCTGCGGCAAAGGTGTAGCCGATCTGTTCCTTGTCAAAGTCATTGAAATAACTGTTGACCAGGATTTTCACCATATCGACTTCAGAGAAAATCTGCAGTTCGACGGGATAGGCATCAGGGCCTGCGGTGGCATTGCGACTAAAGCGCGTTACCAGACCCGTAGCCTCCTTACCGCCCCCTGGCGGGTTCACGTGGCGCAGGAAGTCGATGGTTTCACCGCCGTAATTGGTTTCCAGACGGCCATTGCCACCCGCAGCAAGGCTGGAAATCAGATAAGACTTGCCCGCCTGCGACAGGCCAAAAAAGCCAATCGTCATGGGGCGGCCCGAGACCACACCCAGACTGCGGGCGGTATTGCGGGCACGGCGCAGTTCCAGCACCAGGCTATCGGCCTGTGCGTTCAGGCGTTGCGACGAAGCGCGCGCCTGCATCACCCAGTCAATCGCCTCTCCGGCACCTTGATATACGTTCTGCCAGTCCTGGCACAAATCCTGCTGTAAGGTCGTCATGTCCATCATTTGAGCACTACGCTCCCGCTATCGAGCCAATATGGAGAATCACCCAGGCCTGCTTCCAGCATGGTGTTGAGCTGGATACGGACGGCCCCTTTGGACACGCCACTCAATTTGAAGTCTCGGGGTGCCGAGTTCTTGATCTTCAGACGATCGCTGATCAAACGGCGGCCTTGCCCACCTTGGGAAGCCTTATCCACCATCAAGGTCACTTCCATGGATGGCAGTTGGCCATCGTCGTCGGGCGCATCGGCCATCTGACGACGCACCTTTTCGTTCAAGTGCAGGTAGTACAAGGGCGAAGCGGGCCAGCGCTCCACATCCAGCTGTCGGTAACCCAGGCGCAGGTAACTGCCCTGCATCAAGAGGTGATAACCGTCCGAGTCTTCGCTGCTGACGCTCTCCAGCGTCACCATTTCCTCGCGGGTATCGGGGTCCATCTGGAGCACGTCCTTGTAGACGATGTCCTGATCCTTGATCTGATTATTGGAGTCAATAATCCCGATGTGGCGCAGGGTAGAACGCGGACGCAGATTCGATACTTTGAAATTGAACTGGTCAATATTCATGTTGTAGCAAAGCAGGCACAACATGGCGCCCACCGAGGCCGTGCTCTTGGGATCGTCGATCCGACCATTAGTATGGAAGGGATACCAGCTACCCGTGCGGTAATTGTGCAAAGGCAGCAAACGCGCCGGCGATACCGGCATTTGCGAGCGCATATAGGCCTGGACACCCGGCAGACGCGAAGGACGTCCGGCCATCAGCACAATGTCGCAATCGTAGTAGTTCAGCACCTCACTGAAGGCGCGCAAGGGGTCGTTGATATTCAAGGAACCGCTGACCAGACCTTGATGCAAATGAGCCAGATCAAAAGGCTGTTCAACCTTGGCCAACTCCAGGTCGACGCGTTGACCGGCATGTTTGTGCAGCTCGTCCAGAACGTACTGAACGACCTTGCTGGAGACTCGTGGCAAAGCATCCGCCGAACCTGCCGAAGCATGGGACAGCGGTGCATTGGCCTGATCGACCTGCAAGTGCTCGAACTCCAGCAGTTCGCCCCACGGCAAGGACTGGACGGCGCGCGGGTCTTCATGCGGATCGTAGGCTTCGTAGCGTTTCAGGAACTCCAGGCCCAATGGTACAAAAACCTGCAGGGCCAGTTGCTGACGCAAAACGGCTTTATCAGCATCGGCCTTTTCATTGCCACACAGTCGCGACAAGAACACATCCGTGTCTTCCACACCCGCATGGCTCAAGGCGTCTTCAAAAGCAGGCAGCACATAACGCTGAATGACGTCCAGCAAGATGTCATCCCCAGCCACGCGGAAACTGTCGCGGAAACGCTGCTTGGGCGAGATGGTCAGATTGCTGCCACCGCCCGCCCCTGCCGGGCGACGCAAGGTGTAGTCACTGATCACGATATCGGTGGTACCGCCACCAATATCAATAATGCCTATTGTCAGTGTTTCCCGATCTTCCTTGTAGGGAGCGGCAACCGCGTCAAAGAACTCGTCAGCATGGCCAGCAAAGTTCTGGGTAATTTCGGTAAACAGGTAGACCAGTTGAGAGCTGGTGGCTTCGTCCCACTCCACCCGGAACTCGGGCAGAGGCACAAGCAGGTTCTCCGGCATGCGGCCCGACTCGGAAGGCTCCAGACCATAAGGGTCTTCTTCGCCTTGATACCAGTCCATGCTGGTCCACAGCAAACCAATGGCCTGACGCAAACGCTCTGCCAGCAGGCTGCGCTCTACCAGCGGCATGCCGGGCGGCACGGTCAGAACGATATTACTCAAGCGACGTGGCTTGTTGGAGTGACCTTGGCGTACTCGCTGGGCCGGGCTGTTGATTTGCAGCAGCGCCTGGGCCAGCACCTCGGTCAGCATGAAGGTCATGACCGAACTGCGTGAATAGAAAGGCTCGAACACCGGCAGACGATCGGCTTCGTCCAGGGTGTACAGGGCTTCGCCACGCTCGTCGATATGCAGGGAGAACGGTGCCGCCAGGGCACGCGGTTCTGCATCGGAGCGGTCGTACTGCTGGCTGAACCGCCAGCCGTGCTTGTATTCGTTTTCGTCCCACAAGTAACGCTTGGGGCTGGACAGCCCGGTCGTGCCCTCGGTGCCGCGACGGCGGGCAGCCAGACGCGCTGCCTCATCCCCGACACGCACTAAAGTGGGCCAGGAAAAGGCGGTGGGGCGTCCGCTTTTCAGGGACAAGTGGTTCTTGCCAAAATCCGTCTGCGCAAACTCCACGCGACTTTCAAAAGGCTTGCTGTACACCTGATGCGGATGAGACAAGTCCCGCAGTTGCAGCACATAGTTCTGCCGCAAGCCGGAATCGTCCTGACCGTGGTTTTCAATCAGAATCCCGCAAGTGCGCGAATTCCCCACGTCCAGCACCAGATCCACAGGAATGACCTGCTCACTTTGCCAGTTAGCGGCCAGCACCTTGATGTCCGGCAGACGCACCCAGGCCTCGGAGCGGCCATCCACGCACTCATGCGGTGGGGCGAACAGGCTGAGCAAATTCAGGAAATGCAGCTGTGCCGAGTGCAAGGCGCTGACATCTTCACCAAAATCGATGTTGCGCGTTTTATTGACGTTGTCTTTATAGACTTCCAGCAACCATTCCTGCACCCAGTCACGGTTCAGGAACCAGTCCATATGGGCGCTGTCGCAGGCAATGCGGAACAAGGCCCCGGCATTGATATCTTCACGCAAGGGGGCCAGGTAAGCCGCGCCCTCGGTCAGGTCCACCACGCTGGTATCGCAGGCAAGCGTAATTCGGTGCGTATTGCCGTCGCGATCAGGCGTTTCCAGGCGCACCACGCGCAGGCGACTCCAACTGGCCGGGCCATGGTCAAAGCGATGCGGCGCCACAAAGCGCACATAGGGCACAGGCAGCCACAGGCCATCGAACAGGTCCAGGGTACGGCTCAGGGAGACATCGCATTCCTGATCATTGCGGCCACCGCCCTGGTACACCCCAACCTCGCCTTCGGGCTGATGGAACAGGGTTTGCTCCTGACCAAACTGCAAGCCTTCAAACAGAAAGCGCCAGTTCTGGCCGTTCGTGCTGAAGAAAGAATGGTTCAAGGTGCCCAGCTTCTTGCTGCCCACAGTGGGAGCATTGATGTCAAAACCAAAGTCCATGAACTGGACTCCGGTGTTTTCAATCAAGGTAACCAAGCCATCGTGTTTGAGTAATTCAGGCAACATAAGATTCAAGCACTCATCATTCGGATTGCTGCAAGATCAAAGGAAAGGCATTGGAGCCGTACATGCCCGCGCATTGGGCGGCAGCACCTGCCGCACCGGGGTCGCACACAATCTTGGGCATATCGTAAGCGGCATTGTCCGTGCACTTTGCGGCGGAATTGGCATTCAAAATCAAGCGACCCTGCTCAGACGAAGCCGACACGGGGGCTTCACACTGAACGCCATCACCCCGCTTGATCTGCACATTGCCTGCCCCGTCTTTCAACTGATATTGCAGTTGCACGGGTTTGCCGGTTTGGCTGTCTTGCACACCCATGCGGGCGGCCCATTGGCCATTCAGGAAATCCATCTTGCCGGACTGCAAGGCATCAGGCGGCACCACCAAGGAACCGGCAGGGGCAGCAGGCGTGGCCGGAGCAGCTGGGTTGGCATCCGGTGTTGGGGGCGCGGCAGGATCAGCAGGCGGGCTTGCCGGGTCTTGAGGCAATTCAGGCGGCTGAGGATTGGCGTCCGTGCCGGGCTCGGCTGGCGGTGCAGGCGGCGTGGTATCGGGAGCTTGCCCCGCATCCGGAGCACCCGGCGCGGCAGGAGCATCCGCCCCCGGAGCAGCAACCCCTGGTGCTTCAACACCGGGAGCAGTGCCAGCACCTGTAGCGCCTGGAACCACTGGAACGGTGCCCGTGGGAGCAAGGCCTGTCGCATCCACACGACCATTCGGTAGCAAGGCGCCTGCATCCAGTTTGGGCAAGGACCAGCCCAGCCAATTACGGACTTTCTCGGGTAAATAGCTGCCTACGCTGGAGGTGAAAGAACCCAACGGTGTGTCAGGCACGACCGGCGTGGTGCACCAGCGCAAACCAAACAAGAGCAAGGCCAGCAACAAGAGCAAAGCCAGCAAACGCCACCACCAGCGGGACCACCAACTGGCAGCAACCGGGGCCACAACAGGGGCTACCACAGGCTCGACAGGCGGCACTACCGGCGGGGCCACCACGGCTGCGGGCTTAGGCGTGGGCCTCAACGGCAATAAGGGGTCCTGGTTCTGATCCGCACCATGGTGCAGAAATCCCCAGAAGGTCAACACGGGCTTGCCGTTGACCAGATAAACAAAGTTGTCGTCCGGGAAATAAAGCACGCGGCGCAGTAAGCTGGAAAACAGAGCCTTGTCGCCCAGAGCCTCTTGCTCTTGGGCATCCATCGTTGGGGCCATTTCGTTCAGCCGGGCCTGAAAAGCACTTAATTGCTTCAAGCCTTCTTCGCGTTCTTGCTCGGTGGCTGCAGTCCAGGGCACGACCTGACCGGAGACCGGGCTGTACCAATCCAGCGTGGAACCCGTTTCATTGCTTTGCGGAATTGCCAGATGGTCGGCAAAGTTGCCTGCCCGACGGCGCAAGGCTTCTCGCAACTGTAAAGCGGAGCGAAATACCGGTCGGCCGCCCTCACCTAAAGCCATGAAAGCATCGGCACGGCCACTGCGCAGTAAAACCCCTTGCTTCATTGAGTTCCCGAAGAAAAAAAAGAAACATAGTACAACAAATAGGAAGTATCAAAGCCTGTGGGAAATGCCCATTCATAGGGCGTACACAAGGGAAAAAACAAGCTTTGAACCTTAAAGATTGCTGAACACCAAAAAGAACTCAAGGTCGCTTTAGTCCTTGTGTACTAAATAGATAGAGAAATAAGCAAACAGGTTTACGGCAAAAAACATAAAAAATGTACAACTCTGTACATGAAACAAAATCGATATTCGCCCAATAGCCAAGGCACTGATTTTTTTAATTAAAACAAAAGTCCAATTCCGGCCTGATCCGGCGTCCAAACCTGCATCGCGAAAACGGCGCCTGACCCTGCCCGCTTGCCAACGAGCCTCACCAGATACGGGTAAGCCGCCAAAAAATCACCATCCCGGATATTCAGCTTGTTGTCATAGTCCTTTCACCTTGGGCCACTAGCATGAGCGCTACCCCCACAACTCAGCCTTGGCGCTATTTATCACTATGAGCAAACATATCTCCGACAAGACTGTTCGTAACGCTAGTCAGAACACCCCTTTTAGTGAAATCCTGGAACGAAGCATGACCCGCCGCGCCGTGATGCGCGGTGGCCTGGCAGCCGCCTTGGCCACCATGAGCAGCTTTGGTCTGGCTGGTTGCGATAGCAGCAGCACAGGAGGCAATTCCACTGATAACGGCGGCGAGAACCCGAACCCCGGTCCCGGCCCTGATCCGGAACCACCAGCAAGCGTCAAACTGGGTTTTGAATCCCTGCCCACCTCCATGACCGACGGCTGTGTCGTACCTCCCGGCTACATCGCCCATGTACTGGCCCCATGGGGTACGCCAATCAATGACAATGCCCTGCCTTGGGACAAGAACGGCAATAACAGCTCCAACGACTTGCTCAACTCCATGGGCATGCACCATGACGGCATGCACTTCTTCCCCCTGGAAGGAAGCTCTACCGAGGGCTTGCTGGCCGTCAACCACGAATACATTGATGAAAAAGCCCTGCACCCCAATGGGCCAACCTTGGTCAATGGCAAGCGGCCGGCAGAAGAAGTACGCAAGGAAATCAACGCCCACGGCGTGGCCATCATCCATATTCGTCGCACCAATGGCCGCTGGGACATCGTTCAGAACTCGCGCTACAACCGTCGCTTTACCTCTGCCACTGCCATGAAACTGGCTGGCCCTGTGGGTGGCACGGACTGGGTCAAGACCCCCTTCTCGCCCAACGGCACGCAAGTGCGCGGTACCAACAATAACTGCGGTAACGGCACCACACCCTGGGGCACCTACATCACCGCTGAAGAGAACTGGGCGGCCTGCTTTGTCAACACCGGTATCCGCCCGCCTCACCAGCAGCGTGTGGGCGTATCGGCTGGCCCCGTTGGCCGCTACCAGTGGGAAACGGCTGCCAAGGATCCTTCGGAAGTCCTGGGCGAATTCGCCCGCTTTAACGTGACCGAAACAGGCGCCAGTGCCACCGAGGACTGGCGCAACGAAGTCAACGGTTTTGGTTACCTGGTCGAGATCGACCCTTACGACCCCAGCAGCATTGCCACCAAACGCACGTCCATGGGTCGCTTCGCTCACGAAGGCTGTGCCTACAGCAAGCCCGAAGCCGGCAAACCCCTGGCTTTCTATAGTGGCGACGATTCGCGCTTTGAATACGTGTACCGCTTCGTGTCCGAAGCCAACTGGGACCCGAAAGACGCCCAGCGCACGGATCGCCTGGCCGTGGGCGCCAAGTATCTGGACAAAGGCACCTTGTATGTCGCCCGCTTCAACGAAGACGGTTCGGGCGAATGGCTGGCCCTGACGGGCTCTACCAAAGGCAAGGATGGCGGCACCTTGGCTGACAAATTCAAAACTTTGGAAGAAATCCTGATCAATACCCGTGGCGCCGCTGACTTTGTCGGTGCCACCCCGATGGATCGCCCCGAGTGGACGGCCACCCACCCCAGCAATGGCGACATCTACCTGACGCTGACCAATAACACCAGCCGCAACGCGTCCACTGGCACCAACCCCGCGAACCCGCGCCTGAACAACGTCAACGGTCACATCATCCGCTGGCACGACGAACCCGGCTCGAACAAATTCAAGTGGGATATCTTCGTATTCGGCTCGGACTCGGGTGCGGACGCAGATACCAACCGCTCCGGCCTGACCGACCTGAACCAGTTGGCCAGCCCCGACGGCCTGGGCTTCGACAGCCGTGGCATTCTGTGGATTCAGACCGACAACGGCATCGACGGCGGACGCAAGAACAATGTTGCGCGTGCCACCAACGACCAGATGCTGGCCGTGATTCCAGGTGCCTTGGCGGACAGCTCGGGCACTGGCCCGGCCATCAACGCCAGCAACCAGTCCGATCTGCGTCGCTTCTTTGTAGGTCCGAACGAAGCCGAAATTACGGGCTTTTCCATGACGCCGGACCACACCAGCCTGTTCCTGAACATTCAGCACCCGGTGAACTGGCCAGCCTACGATACGCATGACGCAACCGTGGTCAGCATGAATACGGTACGCCCACGTTCTTCGACCGTGGTGATACAGCGTGCGGATGGCAAACCTATTGCTGTGTAAACGCAAGGGCGGCTTCGCGGTTTGAATCCGCCCGAGTCTGTTTTAGCTAAGTTTTTTCAATGCGGGGCCGTCAATAGATGGCCCCGCTGCTTTTTTAGATCCTGCAATTTAAACAAGGCCTCTGGATTGTTTGCTGCGGCACGAAGCCCTCTGTTCCATTTCCGATCACCGGACAGGGAAAAATCTGGACTCAGAGCCAGAAAACGAAAGCAAACAGCTTGCTTGGCACACCGAGACACCATGCTTGAAGCCGCGGAAATCAAGGCTTCAAGACAAAGTGGCGAAAATTTTCTCAACCGGCCCCTAAAGAGTTTTTTGCCCCATCCGTTAATGGTGCTGTACAGGAAGAACGCAGTGTGTCGAATGCGCGATCAGCCCCACGGGGCCTAGCAGAACGCCAACGCTTTCCTGGGCAAAGGGCGAAACCGTTTCGCCGTTCTACTCAACATTGGGAGTTACCATGTCTGTTATCAATACGAACTCGCTTTCCCTCGTTGCCCAAGGCAATCTGAGCAAATCGCAAGGCGCACTGGGTCAAGCCATTGAGCGTCTGTCCTCCGGCCTGCGCATCAACAGCGCCAAAGACGACGCCGCCGGCCAGGCTATTGCCAACCGCTTCACCGCCAACGTGAACGGTCTGACCCAAGCTGCCCGCAACGCCAACGACGGTATCTCTATCGCTCAGACAACCGAAGGTTCGCTGAACGAAATCAACAACAACTTGCAGCGCATCCGTACTCTGAGCGTGCAAGCGACCACCGGCACCAACTCCGAAACCGACTTGGATTCGATCCAGGCTGAAATCAACCAGCGTCTGGCCGAAATCAACCGCGTTTCCGAGCAAACTCAGTTCAACGGCGTGAAAGTTCTGGCCAAAGACCAGTCCCTGGCCATTCAAGTTGGCGCTAACGACGGTGAAACCATCTCGGTTAACCTGAAGCAGATCGATTCCGGCACCCTGGACCTGGACGGTCTGGACGTGGCCAGCCTGGCCAAGAAATTCGACGCATCTTCGTTCGAACTGGCTGCTGCTACGGGTACTGGCACCGCTGCCACTCCAGCTCAAATGGGCGACTCCAAAACTGCCGTAACCGTCACTGGCGGTGGCTCCTTGATGACCATCAAGGGTCAGCCAACTGCCGGCGGTACCGCTGGTGCTGATACCCACTACATCGTTAAAGACGGCAAAGCTTACGCTGCCACCGTTACCGGTGACGCTGCAACCAACACCGTGACTGCCGCTGTTAACGGCGACGCCATCACCGACGAAGCTGTTCTGGCCAAAGTCACCCCACTGGCAGCCATCGACAAGGCTATCCAGGACGTGGACAACCTGCGTTCCGACCTGGGTGCGGTGCAAAACCGTTTCGAGTCCACCATCGCCAACCTGAACAACACGGTGACCAACCTGTCCGCTTCGCGTTCGCGTATTGAAGACGCCGACTACGCAGTCGAAGTCTCGAACATGACTCGTGCTCAGATCCTGCAACAGGCTGGCACCTCGGTTCTGGCTCAAGCCAACCAGGTTCCACAAACTGTTCTGTCGCTGCTGCGCTAAGCCGCTCGATAGTCTAGCCTTGGCTAGTCCTGCTTGATCAAGCAGGTATTACGCTCCTTTATCCACGGATAAGGGAGCGTTTTTTTTTGATGTAATGAGCCTTTTTATCCCGCAGGAACTCAGCCCCATGACGCGCCCCAAGCAGCACTGCTCCGCAAGCGGTATTTCTCCCCAGACGGCACAAACCATCCTGAATCTGCTTGATCGCAATCAATGGGACCAGGTCGAGCCCCTGCTGATCAAACTGCGCCAAAAACACGGTGACGATTTTCGCTTGCTGGTCTGGCATGGCGATGCGCTGCGAGGCCTGGAGCGTTTCCCAGAAGCAATTGGGCTTTATCGCCAGGCACTGGCGCTGGAGCCACAGAACAATGAAAGCCTGACATTGAGCCTGGCCATGTGTTTGCGCAAAGAGGGCCAACTGGATGAGGCCTTGCACTTGTCCAGTCAGGTTCTTCAGGTGCGCCCCGACTACGCAGGCGCCTGGGCTTTGCAAGGGGATATCTATAAAGATAAGGAGCTGCTGGCACAGGCCCGCGATGCCTATCTGGAAGCTCTCAAGCACGCCGTCGCTCCCTTGGATGCGCTGCTCTATGTCAAGCTGGCCCCTTTCACTCAACTGGCGCCCGAACCCGGCATTCTGCAAGCCCTGGAAGCGTTTACGAACGATGCAGAGCAGCCCATTAATGACCGTGCCAATGTACTGGCCACCCTGGGCAAGATCTGGCTGGATGCGCAAGAGACCGACAAGGCATTCGCGTATTATCAAAAAGCGAATAATCTCATAAAAGGGGCATTTGCCAGCCCTCACAAAAGCTTGATCCCTCAAGTTAACGGGCTGCGAGTGAACTTTACGGCGGAGCTGTTCAACGCTCTGTCCCCGTTTGGCGTGCAGTCCGCCCCACAGATTTTCATCACGGGCTTTTCCCGCTCAGGAAAAAGCCTGGTCGAATCCCTGTTCCGCAGTGCCGCCAAGGTGCGCCTGACAGGCGAGAGCCTGCAACTGGACCAATATAGACAAAACGTCCTGGCCCGCTTTCAAAACAATCTTGAAAACTATCTGACCGCTCAGACTCCCAGTTCTATTCAGCACGATGCGCACACCTACCTGAGCAGCTTGGGAAATGAAGAAAAGGTCAGCATCTCCACCCTGCCCTCAGACTTGTGGAACCTGGGTTTTATCGGCCTGTGGTTACCCAAAGCCCCTATTGTTTTTTGTGTACGCGGCCTGCTGGATCTGGGTGCCACGGTGTACTGCCAGCAATACAAATCCTTCGAGGGCAACCACTACAGCTACGACCTGCCAACCCTGGGCGAACATATCGCACTTTACGAGCACATGATGGCGCATTGGGCACAGGTCCTGCCCAACCCCGTCTTTCTGGTTGATTATGAAGCCCTGGTCCGTGATCCCCAGACTGTCATGGACAATCTGTTTGAGCAGCTGGGCCTGGAGCGCCAGCAGTCCTATACAGATGCCGTTGCAGCCAACGCCAGCATGGCTGCCGAGATTGGCCCGATCAGCTCCTTTGACGTTGCCATGCCCATGACCGACCGCTTCATCGGCTTTGGCGAGCGCTTCCGCGAACAATTGGCACCTATGGTTCAGCGCTATCAGTCCACCTGTCAGGAACTGGCCCAGGAGCAGCAGGCCAACATGGCCGACTTGCCCGCCCAACTGAAGGTCCGCAACACCAAGCCCGACAACAGCCCGGCAGAAGCCGACTTCAGCTGGCAGCTGTCACAGGTGATCACCGTAGCGGACAACACCTCGTATCTGCTGCGTCAGCAAAAGGCGCAGGACCTGGTCGAGTCTGGTGCCTGCACCTTGCTCAGCTTCGATCCCTCCGGCGAACTTGCCCCATTGGCGCAAGCACTGAGCAAGCCATCCCTGCATTACATTTCCCAGGCGCTGCTGGGAGATGGTCAGCCCGGCACCTTGCATTTGGCGCTGGACGCGGCCTATAACAGCACCCTGCCTCCTGTCGCCAAGCAACAAGGCCCGGCCTATCTGACCCAAAAAACCATGACGCTGGCTCAGTTGCCCGTCACCACCTATGCGCTGGACGCCATTGAGGGATTGGACTGGCTGGACTATCTGATCCTTGACGGCGTCTACGACCATGCCAAGATCCTGGAACATGGCACTGAGCGCCTGGCCAATGCCTTGCTGATCCAGGTCAGCGTCGCCCTGGTCACAACACAAGAGGGACAAACGGATCTGGCCGCCTTGCTGCAATGGGCCGAGCAACATGGTTTCCGTCTTTTGCGTCTGATCGATGAGCAGTTCGAACAACACATGCCCGCACGCCAGGATCTGGCTGTGCAACCTGCCGGCAACCAACTGCGCCGAGCCTCTGCCTTGCTGGTCCCCAGCTATCAACGCCAGGCCCAGTTGAGCCCCACACAAATCCTCAAGCAGGCTTTCCTGCTGGATACGGTGCACGACATCCATGATTTCAGTTACGAGCTACTGCTGCAAATCGACCCGACACTAGCCGAAGGCTACCTGAAAGCCCGAGGCTACTTTGAGCTCAAACGTAATGGGCCGGATCTGCGCGAAATTCAGCATATCCGTCAAATGCTGCACACTAGTGACTTGCCTGTCCCCCGCCATCAGACACGCAAGTGGATCGAGCAATATCCAGCCGACCCACTCGTTCAGAGTCTGTACGCCGAATGCCTGTCCTGGTCAGGGCATCATCGTTCAGCCATTGTGACGATTCAGGAAGCCATCTCCAAAGCTCCAGACGAACTGATCCTGCGCCAAACCTATATAGACATCATGAATCGCGCCGGCATGTGGTGGGAGGCCACAGACCTCGCCCGCGCGCTGTATGCTCGCTACCCCGATCAACAAGACGTTCAGGCACAGTGGTGGGACACACTGGCTGCACAGGTCAAGCCCGACACGGAAGAACTGAACGAGGCCCTGTCCCGCAGCCAGTCTGCCAAGCCACACATGACAGCAGCGGAGCAGATACAGCACCATGCCACCCGTGGCCGCTTGCTCGCGCACAGCCAGCAATGGGAGCAGGCTTGGCAAGAGCACGAACAAGCCTTGCTTCTGGCGCAGAACAGCCAGGGTCCCGAACTGGCCCGCCCCTTGATTGCCAAGGCCGATAGCCTGTACGAAGCAGGCCAGGTCAATGAAAGCTGCGAGCACCTGTGGCAAGCCTGCGCGACCTACCGCTATTCGCCCTACACCGTCCACGCCTACCGCAAGCTCAATGCGCGCCTGCCCGAAAGCACGCAGGCAGATCTGCAGAGCATTGCCGCCCTGCACCAGAAGATCGAGCAAATCTGGGCAGGTTACAAGCAAGATAATCTGCAGTACGCCTTCGGCGACTTCGGCCTGCCCTATCAAGGCTTTGAGCCGCTGAAACTGGCAGGCTCACGACCTGCCATGCAGCGACTTGAAACCTACGGCCTGCAAGAACTGCTGCCCGCCAATGCCAGCGCCCTGGATATTGGCTGCAACCATGGCTTCTTGCTGATGGGCCTGGCTCCACATCTATCCCATGGCTTGGGATTTGATATCAGCCAAAGCTGCATTGACGTTGGCAAGGCGGTGGCAGAACATTTGGGGCACAAGCACATTGAACTGAGCAGCCAGCCCTTTGATGACTTCAAATCCAAACAGCGCTTTGACCTGGTCATTGCCTGCGCGGTGCATCACTGGATTGGCGTGCCTTTGTCAGAATTCGGCACCAAGCTGTTCAACTTCTGCAAACCCGGCGGCCTGGTCCTGCTGGAAAGTCAGGGCACACGCGAGACCACACGTACGGAAGTGGATTTCGAGGCCAAAGCCACCACCATGGCCAGTGCCGGATTTACCGTCATTCGCAAAGGCAGCCTGTGCGATGACGGCATTAACTACCGGGAGTTCTGGATTTTGCAGCGCAAGAAGTAAGCAGCATCCTCTGCAGCAAAAAAGCCAGCCCTAGGGCTGGCTTTTTACTTCCTAAAGAATATTCCACAAACATAGGCCGAGTGAACTCAGCCCAGAGAAGATAAACCGCGAGCTCAAAAAGCTACAAAAGAACCTGAAATTCCGCGCTATCGGAAATGGCATCCCATTGGTCTTTGGCAAGACTGGCGCGGATACGGGCCACGGCCTGGCTACGCAGTTGGGATACGCGCCCTTCTGTTACGCCCAGCACCAGAGCAATTTCTTTCTGATTCAAATCTTGCTCAAACTGCAAGGCGAACAGCAATTTCTCACGTTCAGGCAGTTGGTCGATGGCGGTAATCAAGGCTTGCCGAAGCCCCTGGGAAGTCAGCAGGTTCAAGGGATTATCGAAGTACGCCTGCTCGCGCGTGCTGTCTTCCAGAAACTCCAGCGCATCAGCGGAAGGATCGGCATGACGTTTCAGGTCTTCGTAATGAATCACCTGCACGCCGACCGCCTCATCCAGCAGTTCGTAGTAATCGTCCATGCTCATGGACAAGGCTTCAGCGATTTCCGGCTCGGTGGGCTCGCGCAGCAGTTCCTGACGCAAGGTACTGACGGCCACTTCGATCTGGCGCGCTTTGCTGCGCACACTACGCGGCAGCCAGTCCTGGCTGCGCAACTCATCCAGCATAGCGCCACGAATTCGGGTGACCGCGTAGGTGTCAAACTGGGCCTCGGCCACCACCTGATAACGACGCACGGCGTCCAGCAGGCCCATCATGCCCGCCTGCATCAGATCATCCAGTTCAACGCTGGGAGGCAGGCGCGACACAAGCTGGAGCGCTTGGCGGCGCACCAATGGGGCGTACTGCTCAACCAGGACGTCTTCTGAACGAGGCATGGACAGGCAAGAATCCGGACAATAAAGATTGAGCTATTTTGCCTGCCCGCCCTGCCCGACAGTCCCCAAATCAAACAGTCTTTCGCCATCTTATTCAGGCTTTAAACGGGTCTGAAGCGGCCAAAAACCAAAATATCTCCTAAAGATACAGGCGCAGGTGCCGTAATTGGATCGTTACAGGTGCCAAGCCCCCCCATTGAGCAGGCCTGCCACCAAGCCCCTTCTGGAGTGATGTCATGATCAACTCAGTTTCATCTCAAACGACGGCCTTGGTGCCCCTAGCCTCCCCAGTGGAGCAAAATCCCGGCACCCCTACGCCTTCGGCGGCCACCACGGTGACCCCCATCAAGGAAAGCAGTACCGATACCCAGTTGCAGCAACGCTGGCCCGACAAACGCGAACCCGTGCCCGGCATGGTCAACACGCTGGACGACACCCTGGACCAGATCAACAACTCCTTGCAGGCCTGGTCCACCGGCATTCGCTTCAATATGGACGACGAGGCCCAGCGTCTGGTGGTCTCGATTGTGGACAACTCGACCGGCGAGGTTCTGCGCACCGTCCCATCTGACGCGGTGATCCAGATTGCCAAGATGATCGTGCAATTGCAGGGCAACGCGGTCAGCGTGAAGGTTTAAAAACCAAACTGGCATCGAAACTTCCCATTGACATGGGCTTTGCGCGCGACACATTCGCGACAAAATAGGACACTACAGGAGTATTTGATATGGCTATTTCTTCAATTGGCGTGGGCTCAGGTCTGAAGCTGGACGAGCTGCTGGAAGATTTGCGCAAGACGGAAAAGAAGAGTCTTGCTGTCATCCAGAACCGCCAGGTGGCCAATACCAACAAGATCTCGGCCTACGGTCAGCTCAAAAGCAGTCTGGCAGAGCTGCAAACCGCCGCCAAGGCCTTGAACTCGGAAGACTCGTTTGGCGCGGTCAAAGTCACCGCCAATAGCGAAAACATCAAAGTGACCGGCAATTCCAAAGCAGCGCCCGGTCAGTACGTGATCAAGGTTGATAATCTGGCTACCCGCCAGACCTTGACGGCGGCCTCTCAAAGCTCGCGTGATGAGGCCATGGGCGAAGGCGGGGAAATTACCGTTCGCCTGGCCAATGGCACAGAACACGTCCTGAACATGAAAGGCAAGGACACGTCCTTGCAAGGCGTGATGAACGCGATCAATGCCGACACTGAGTTGGGCATGAAAGCGACCATTATCAACACTGGCGATCCGGACGAGCCATACCGCCTGCAACTGTCAGCCGGTGCAACGGGTGAAGCAGCGTCGATCAGCTCCATCAGCGTCAGTGGCAATGATGAACTGGCCGAGGTGCTTACCTTTGATGCTGCCGACCCGGCTGCCAGCGGCTTTGAGCAAACCAAGGCACTCAACGCCAAGTTGACAGTGAACGGCATTGCCATCACAAGCCAGAGCAACACCCTCAAAGACACTATTGAGGGTCTGGAGATCACGCTGAACAAGGCTGGCGGTGACCCGGTCAATGTAGAAGTTGCCAAAGATGACAGCGTGGCCGCCAAGGCAATCAAGGACTATGTCGAGGCGTACAACAAGTTCAACAAGTCGATTCGCTCCTTGACAGCCTATAACGTCGAGCTGAAAAAAGGCGCCGCCCTGACGGGCGACTCCATGGCACGTGAGGCTCAAAATGCCATGCGTGACGCCACTCTGGGGCACGTTCCCAGCGAAGGCGAGATCCGCTCCATGGTAGGTCTGGGCATCAATATCGATCCCAAGACAGGTGATCTGCAGCTGGACGAGAAAAAGCTGAACGAAGTCTTGAAGACCAATATGGTCGACGTCAAGAACATGTTTGTGGGCGAACACAGCGTTGCCGGTCGCGTTGAGGCCGCAGCAGAGGAATTTATCAAGAAGGGCGGCCGTATTGATAATGCCCAGGAAGGCGCTGAGAAAGTCGGCAAAAAACTGCAAGATCAGTTCGAAGCCGCTGACCAGCGCATCGAGAACAAGATGGAAACCTATCGCAAGCAGTTCGTCCAACTGGACGTCATGATCAACCGCATGCAAGGCACCAGCAATTACCTAAGCCAGCAACTGTCCATGCTGGGCAATATGAACAGCAATAAATAAACCCCTATGAGCTATCCTGCCCCTTCCCGTCGCTTTGGCCAACAATCGGTTCGCGCCTACGCTCAAGTAGGTCTGGAAACCGAGGTCCTGAGCGCGAGCCCCGAACATCTGATTACCCTGTTATTTAACGGTGCTCGCACCGCCATGCTGCAAGCGCGCTTGCATATGGAACAGGGCAATATTGCCGGGCGGGGGCAGTCTTTATCGAAGGCTATTGATATTGTCGATAGCGGCCTGAAAATGGCGGTCGATACCGAAAAGGGCGGAGAGCTGGCCCGCAATCTGGTCGCTACCTATGACCTGATTTTGCACAATCTGATGCTGGCCAACCTTCGCAATGACGCGGAAAAGCTGACGCTGGCCGAGCGTTTGCTGACCGATATTGCCGATGCCTGGCGCAGCAATGTTGATACCCAACGTGCCAAGCAGCCAGCTTGACTCCGGGGCTCGCGGGACAGGTTCTGTTCCTGACCTGCACCTCCAACCTCCTTTGCGCCTTTAGCGCCTGGTACGAACATGAGCGATACCTCTAACCCGATCGTCGATCAATATCAAATTATCGCCAACATCACCCGTCACATGCTGGAGCTTGCCCAAACGGCTCGCTGGGAGGATGTGTTTGAACAATCCGAACACTATCAACTCGCCGTGGAAAAGCTCAAAAACATGGAAGACCTGTCTATTACTGAAAAACAGGCACGCCGTCAGTTGCTGACCCAAATTCTGGAAGACGACGCCCAGATCCGCCATCTGGCCACCCCCGAACTGGGGCGTCTGGGTGCACTGCTGGGCAATATGAAGCGCCAGCAAACCGTGTTGCAAGCGTATTACAGCCCTAGCGTTCATCCATGAGCATAGGCGGCCCCTCCCCTTTGGGGACGCTGCTTATTCAACGGCTCGATGCCGTTCTGGGTATCAGCACTGGACAGCAAAGCAATATCGCCACGGGCGCCCGGCCGGACGCCATCAGCCAGACACCGGGCAGCCAACGCCCCGAGCGCGCCGAAAACCAAACGGCTCGTGATCAACGCCAGAGCGTAGATCAAGCCCGCGCCCACACCCAGGGTCGCGATAGCCGGAATATCCGCACACAAAGCGGTCAAACCTCGACCGACCCGGCTCTGAATGCACGTGGCCCCAATACGGCCACCACCAGCTCGGCCCCCACAACCCTGGGGCGCACTGCCCAATTGATCCTGTCCTTGCTGGAGCGCTTTCCGGATCGTGCCCCTGCGATCCAGGGACGACAGGCCTTGTTACCTGGCCGCCCCACGATGCAGGCAGACGGCAAGGAACCCACGCGCCCCGGCAGTGATACCCAGACGGCGGGACGCGCAAACACAGCACAGAGTACCGCCAGCACAATCGCCACCGTGGCTCAGCAGCGGCTGCCCTTGCCCGGTAGCACAGCAACGGGCAGCGCAAACGCGGGCTCTGCCAATGCAATGACAACAGGCAGCAGTGCTGTGGGAACAGGCACTGCCGCAGGCACGCCCAGCACGGGCACTACGACCACCGGCGCCGCAACCCCAAGCCCCCTGCCTACAGGCAGCACGGCTGCTCTGGCCCAGCATTTCAGCCAGGCTTTGCCCCAGGCCTTGCAACAAAGCGGGCTATTCTACGAGTCTCATCTTAGTGATCTGCACTTTGGGCAACGCAGCGTTGGCGAATTACAGCAAGAGCCGCAAAACCTGAATCGCCCCGCTGCCGAAACACATACCAGCACGAGCCAGAATCCTCAGACTCAGGCCAGCGCCCAGGACCCGGCCAATAGCCTGCTGGTGCGTCAGCAACTGGATACGCTGGCCCATCAGAACCTGCAATGGCAAGGTCAGGCCTGGCCGGAGGCCGACATGAACTGGAGCGTGCAACGTCACCAGGCCCAGTCAGAGGACGAAACCGAACACTGGTCCAGCACCCTGCAACTGGACCTGCCCACGTTGGGGCCGATCACCCTACGGCTCAACCTCCTGAACCAGCAATTGCTGGTCCATATTCAGGCCGATCAATCCGCCCCTTATCTGGACGAAAACAGCCTGCCCTTGCGCGAACGTCTGCAAGACCAGGGCCTGATCCTGAGCCAATTGCAGATTGAAGCCGACCCGACCCTGCCGCAGGACCTGCCCGATGAGTCATGATTCCCCCTCCCATCGCCCGCAGGCCCTGGCCTTGCGCTACGAGCCCAAAGACGGAGCCCCGCGTGTCGTTGCCAAAGGCTACGGCACCTTGGCCGAAAAAATTGTCGAGACCGCCCGCGAGCACGGTCTGTACGTACACGAGTCCCCCGAACTGGTCGGCCTGCTGATGCAGGTGGATCTGGACCGTCATATCCCCCCTCAGCTCTATCAAGCCGTGGCTGAATTGCTGGCCTGGCTCTACGCCCTGGAACAAGGCCATCCCCAGGCCACACAAGCCTTGCAGGCTTTGCACGACGCCCCAAAAACTTGAGCCTGCTATTTATAAGGGCTGAAAAGCCCCTGTTTTTGGGCTTAGATACCCTGCTTAGCCTCGCGTTCTAAACGTTACATTAAGCACGGCAAGCTGCCCGCACCTGTGCGCGTGGCCCATCCTGACTTTCTGGCAAGCGAATATGTCGATTTCCAATCTCTCCAGCATTGAAAACCTTTTGGCCCAGATGCGCGCAGTTGCGCAAGCGGCCGGGGCTTCCAGTTCTGTGTCCTCCTCGGCCAGCAGCGCCGCTCCCGGTGGTTTTGCCGCCGAGCTGGCCCGCTCTTTGAACCGGGTTTCCCAGGCACAGAACGAGGCCAATGCCCAGGCTCAGGCCTTTGAAATGGGCGAGCCCGGAATTTCCTTGAACGACGTGATGATTGACCTGCAAAAAGCCAGCGTTGGCTTTCAGGCCACCGTCCAGGTACGCAACCGCTTAGTGGCCGCCTACCAAGAAATTGCCAGTATGCCGGTATAAGCGCCTGATTCTTTCATGCCCGCCGCCCTTTCCTTAATGCTGCCTGAGCACGTCCTGATTTGAACTCCCCTGATTCCATGCAGAACCCTGCCTCTGCCTCACCCATGAGTCAGACAGCACAGTTGCTGAACAAACTTCCTGGCTACGACACACTGCGCGCCTTGCCCAAGGTAGCGCTGATCGGGCTGGGTGCCGCACTGATTGCTCTGATTGTCGCCCTCTTGCTGTGGAGCCGCGGCCCTACCTACCAGGTACTGTTCTCCAATCTGGACGACCGCGATGGCGGTGCGATTGTCTCGGCCCTGGGCCAGATGAACGTGCCCTACCAGTTCAACAGCAACGGTACCGCCATTCTGGTGCCGCAAGATCGTGTGCATGATGTGCGCATGCAAATGGCCTCGCAAGGCTTGCCGCGCAGTGGCAATGCCGGTTTCGAGCTGCTGGATCAAAGTCGCTTTGGCGCCAGCCAGTTCACCGAGCAAGTCACCTATCAGCGCGCTCTGGAGGGCGAGCTGGCCAATTCCATCAAGGCCGTGCATGCCGTCAAGGAAGCGCGCGTTCACCTGGCCATGCCGCGTGAAACCTTGTTTGTACGTGACCGCCAGTCTCCGACCGCTTCGGTAGTGCTGTCGCTGTATCCGGGCCGCGACCTGAGCGAAGGCCAGGTTTCCGCCATCAGCTGGCTGATCTCCTCCAGCGTGCCCAATCTGCATGCCGACAAGGTGTCCATCATTGACCAGAATGGCCGCTTGCTGACCGCGCCCACTGGCGAGATGGGTGCTGATAATCAGCAGCGCAATTTTGTAAACGATATTGAATACCGAGCCGTGCAGCGCATCCTGACCTTGCTGAACCCCTTGGTCGGTGCTGGCAACGTCCGCGCCCAGGTGACGGCCGAGGTGGACTTCTCGCGCCGCGAGCAGACGTCCGAGGTCTACAAGCCCAATCAGCAACCCGGTCAGGCCGCGGTACGCAGCCAGCAGACCAGCTCTTCCTTGCAACGCAACCCGCAGCAACCCCAAGGCGTGCCCGGTGCCTTGAGCAATCAGGCTCCCAACAATGCCACCGCCAATCTGGTCAACCCGCCTGCTGCACCGAATCAGCCCCAAGCCCCGGCTGCTCCGGCAACTGAGCCGGCCAATGCCGCCGCACAAACCGCCAACGCTGCGAACGCTGCAGCGGCCGGTACAGACCCTTCACTGGTGTCCCTGGCCGAACAGGCCCGCTTGCTGCAAAACACCGGCAATGCGCGTAACGACTCCACCGTGAACTACGAAGTGGATCGCACCATCAGCCACGTCAAAGGTCCTTTGGGTCAGCTAAGCCGCCTGTCGGTAGCCGTGGTGGTGAACTATCGCAATACGGACAAGGACCAACAGCCGCTGGAGCAGGAAGAACTGGACAAGATCCGCGATCTGGTCAAACAAGCCGTGGGTTACTCGGCTGATCGAGGCGATAGCCTGAGCGTGGTGAACGGACAGTTCAACGAACAAGGCGATATTGATACCCCCTTCTGGAAAAATCCGGAGTACCGCGAGCTCGCTATGGAACTGGTCAAGTATCTGGTCTTTGCATTCATTCTGTTCATGGCATGGCGCATCGTCATCAACCCCATCATCCAGGGCCTGATCCAGGCCAAGGCGGTGGCTGACGCCCGCGTCGAGCGCCAGAAAGAAGAATCTGCTCGCGAACAGGCTGCTGAACAACGTGCCGCCGAAATGAGCCGCTACGAAGAGAATCTGAACACCGCCCGCACGATGGCTCACGATGACCCACGTGCCGTGGCTATGGTGTTGCGCTCCTGGTTGAACAAAGATGAAAAAAATGAAAACGGCTAAACCGGACGATTCCATCGAACGCAGTGCGATTTTGATGATGTCCTTGGGGGAAGATGCCGCCGCCGAGGTGTTTCGCCACCTCTCGCCTCGTGAGGTGCAGCAGCTCAGTACCGCCATGGCGTCCCTGAAGCAACTGACCCGTGCCGATATGGACGAGGCTCTGGAGAGCTTTCGCCAGGAGGCCGACCAGTTCATGGCGGTGGCGCTGGACTCCAACGCCTACATCCGCTCCGTCCTGAACAAGGCGCTGGGCTCGGACCGAGCCGCTGGCCTGATCGAAGACTTGCTGGAAAACAGCGAAGGCTCCAGCAGCGGTATTGATGCCCTGAACTGGCTGGATGCCTCCAGCGTGGCCGAGCTGATTGCCGACGAACACCCCCAAATTATTGCCACCATTCTGGTGCATCTGGAGCGTGATCGCGCCGCCGACATTCTGGGCTACATTCCGGATCGTTTGCGCGATGATGTGGTCCTGCGTATTGCTACTTTTGGCGGCGTGCAGCCCACGGCCCTGAACGAGCTGACCGAAGTGTTGAACGGCATGCTATCGGGCCAGGGTGCCAAACGCAGCAAGATGGGTGGTCCACGCACGGCAGCCGAGATGCTGAACTACATGAACGCCAGCCTGGAAGAGTCCGTCCTGACCAGTCTGCGCGGCATGGACGCCGACCTGACCCAGCGCATCGTGGACGAGATGTTCGTGTTCGAGAACCTGGCCGATGTGGAAGACATTGCCATTCAGCTGCTGCTCAAGGAAATCGAGACCTCTGCATTGACGATTGCCCTGAAAGGCGCGCCCGAAGAGTTGCGCGACAAGTTCTTCCGCAATATGTCCAACCGTGCTGCCGAAATGCTGCGCGAAGACATCGACGCCCAAGGCCCGATCCGCATGTCCAAGGTGGAACAGGAACAAAAAGCCATTGTGCAGGTAGCCCGTCGCCTGGCCGAAGCCGGTCAGATTACGCTGGGTGGCCTGAGTGGGGACGAATATGTCTAAGACGGCCTCGTTTGGGCAGCTCCTGCCCGTCCAAGCCGTTATTCGCTTGTGCCCAGGCACGAACCGCCTGCGCAGGAGCCTGTAAATGTCCAGCCACCGTAAAGCCTCGGCCTACTCGGAACTTCAGGAAAGCTGGAGCCGCTGGCAAATGCAGGGGCTGGATGATCCTGTCGTCGCCCCGGAACCGGAAGAGCCCGAGTTCGTCCCTCCTACCCCGGAAGAACTGCAGCGCGATCTGGAAAACCAGCGCAGCCAGGCGCAGGAAGAAGGCCATACCCAGGGCTATCAGGCCGGTTACAACCAAGGCCACGCTGCTGGTCTGGCAGCAGGCCAGGAAAGTGGTCATGCCCAGGGCTATGAAGCCGGAATGGCGGCTGGAATGGCCAAGGCACAAGAACAGATTGACCAGTACATCAAGGAATTTGTCGCCTTGAACCAGAACTGCGCCCAGTCCATTGAACTGATGGATCAGGAAATGGGCCAATCCCTGATTCAGCTGGCGACACGTATTGCCGAGCATGTATTGCAAAGCACCATCAAGGCCGAACCCAGCCGCATCCGCGATCTGGTTGCCGAAGTACTGCGTAGTGATCCAGGCGATACCAGCGCCCTGGAACTGAGCTTGCACCCGGACGACATCAGCCTGGTGCGTGAGTTTCTGATTGAACAAGGCGAGCCCCGCGCCTGGCGTCTGCAAGAAGACCCCCAGCTGCAACGCGGTGAATGTCGTGTGCGCTCCAGTTACGGCGATATTGACGCCACCTTTGCCACCCGCTGGAAACGCGCCCTGGCCAGCCTGGGCTTGCCCGTCTCATCGGAGCCCTGATGGCAACGCCCCTTTTGGCCTCCTCCCCCGAACGCTGGCGCGCCCAGATGCTGTCGGCACAGCAACGGGTCCAGGCCATTGAGCCCTGCTTGCGCAGTGGCCGCGTTGTCCGCGCCACGGGTTTGGTGCTGGAGGCCACAGGTTTGAAGCTGGCGGTAGGGGCCGCTTGCAAAGTGGAGCTGTCTGCCGCGCAAAACATCTGGGCCGAAGCCGAGGTTGTAGGGTTTGAAGGCAGATCCTTGTATTTGATGCCCTTGAGCGAAATTTCCGGCCTGCCTCCCGGTGCACGTGTTGTACCGGTTGAAGCTCAACTGCAGCCGCCGGTTCCGCTGCCCGACTCCGATCAACCGGACAGCCTGCCTGCCCAGGCGCGTTCGCGCCATGTTCCGGTCGGCCCCGGCCTGCTGGGTCGCGTGGTCGATGGCAGCGGCAATCCGCTGGACGGTTTGGGCCCGATCGACGCGCAAGCGTGCGTCTCGCTCAGCCACACCACACCCAACCCACTGAAGCGCAGTCCCATCGACACGGTTCTGGACGTAGGAGTACGTGCCATCAACGGTTTGCTGACCGTAGGCCGTGGTCAGCGCATGGGCCTGTTTGCCGGTTCCGGTGTGGGTAAAAGTGTGCTGCTGGGCATGATGGCCCGCTACACCCAGGCCGACATCATTGTCGTGGGCCTGATCGGTGAACGGGGCCGAGAAGTTAAAGAATTTATTGAGCACAACCTGGGCGAAGAGGGCCTGCAACGCTCGGTTGTTGTCGCTGCTCCGGCTGATGTCTCGCCCTTGCTGCGTCTACAAGGCGCGGTGTACGCCACCCGTCTGGCCGAGTTTTTCCGCGATGAAGGCAAGAACGTCTTGCTGATCATGGATTCACTGACGCGTTATGCCATGGCTCAGCGCGAAATCGCCTTGGCAATTGGCGAGCCGCCCGCCACCAAGGGCTACCCTCCTTCCGTTTTTGCCAAGCTGCCGGCCCTGGTGGAGCGCGCCGGCAATGGCGAACCCAATGCACAAGGCCGTTGCGGCTCGATCACCGCGTTCTACACCGTGCTGACCGAGGGCGACGACCAGCAAGACCCGATTGCCGACTCGGCCCGGGCGATTCTGGACGGTCACATTGTGCTGTCGCGCAGTCTGGCGGAAACCGGCCATTACCCGGCCATTGATATCGAAGCGTCCATCTCGCGGGTCATGCCCAGCATTGTGGAGCCAGAACAGATCAAGATGGTGCACCGCTTCAAGGGCCTGCTCTCCAGCTATCAACGCAACCGCGACCTGATTGCCGTGGGCGCCTATACCCGTGGCAATGATCCTGCCATTGATCAGGCCATTGATCGTTTCCCCTGGCTGGAAGCCTATCTGCGCCAGGGCATGCAGCAACGTGTGGACGTGCCACGCGCCTTCGATGAATTGAACGCCGTTCTCAATAGCGAGCAATAGCCATGAAAGCCAACGCCTCTTTACATACGCTGGTCGATCTCAGTCAGAACAATGTGGACGACGCGGCCCGCCATCTGCAGGAGCTGCGAACAGAACGCGATGCGGCCCAGTCGCAGCTGGAAATGTTGCAGACCTATCGCCAGGACTACGCCCAGCGCCTGCTGGATGTGGGCCAAACTGGGGTAACCATGGCGAACTACCACAATTTCCGGCGCTTTATCGTGACATTGGACCAGGCCATTTCCCAGCAAAATAGTGTCATCCAAGCGCTGGAAGAGAAAATGGAACAGGGACGCCAGGTCTGGTATGGCCATCAGCAGCGCCTGAAAGCGTATGAAACCTTGATCGACCGCCGTCTCCAGACCCAGCAAATCCAGCAACAAAGAATGGAACAACGTAACAGCGATGAAATCGCTGCTCGTCTCTTTACCCGTAGCCAGACCGCCTATTAAACAAGCGCCGCCATGACTTCGCCCACTCTTTCGGTTTTACCTGCGGCCCCTGCCGCACCCTCGGCCCCCGTTACCAACACGGCCGGGCCTGCGGCTGCGCATGCGCCCAAAGACGAAGGCTTTGCCCAGCATCTGCAAACCCAACAACAGCAGGTGCAACACAAAGGGGCTGGCAAGACACCGGCAGCCGCCAAGCAGGACAGCACCAAAACCCAGGTTCCCGCCGATAGCCCCAAGCTGGCTGACGCCGTGGCCGAACAGGCTGGTGCCAGCGAGCTGGACCCCTTGATCAAAGACCCGGCCCTGCTGATTGCCGATCAGAGCGATCTGGAACTTGACACGGATGCCCCGGCCGATAGCGGCCTGCCTGCCATGGCCTTGTCGATTCTTTCGCAAGTACAGGCCATCAAGAGCAGCAAGGTCGACCCCAAAAGTGCCCAAACCGATAGCAAACTGCCACTGAGCGCTCTCAACACACGCCAGAATCTGGCCGCCGAGCCAAGTAGCCGTCAAGCTCAGACCGCGCCATTGACCGCTGTTGAAGCAGAAGCCGAGCTTGATCTGAGCGCCGAACTGGTCTTGCCTAAAGCCGTTGAAACCAGCAATCCGCTGGCTGCCACCACTGCTCGCAAACCAGCGGTGAACACAGCACAAGTACTGAACAACAACCCGCCAGGCACTGGCATCGCCGCTAATGTGCCCTCATCCCAGACACGTTTGATGGATGAAGCGTCAGCTTCCTTGGCTAGCTTTGGCCGACAAATTGCTGACGATGCCCGTGCCGGCGTGAATCTGAACCTGCCCGCTCTGGATGCTTCCCTGCTAGCGCAACTTGGCGCCGCACCCAGCGCAGTCCAGGCCAACAGCCCGGCCTCCTTGCCCAGCCCCCTGACGCTGGCCATTGCCACACCGGTCCAGTCCCCCGAATGGGGGGCGGCCATGGGTCGTCAAATGATTACCTTGGCCCAGCAGGCTCAAAGCGGCGTTCAAAGCGCCGACATTCGTCTGGACCCACCCGAACTGGGCCCCTTGCGCATTACCTTGCAAATGCAGGATGGGATGGCCCACGCCATGATCACCTCGCCCCATGCTCAAGTCCGCCACGCCCTGGAACAATCCTTGCAGCAGCTGCAACAGCAGTTTGCAGAAAACGGGCTGACCTTGGGACAGGCTGACGTAGGCGACCAGCACGCCTCGCACCAGGCCTTTCACGAGCAACTGGCCGCCAAGGGCAATCAAGGCGATCAACCCGCCCTCAGCCTGAACGGCGTGGCTTCCACTGACGAAAGCAGCCCCTTGGTGAACAGCAGCGCCACACGCTCGCTGAACCCCGACGCGCTGGTTGATACCTTCGCCTGATTCACAGTCCCACAGACAGCCCGGCAAAAAGCATGATTAAGCTCGAAAAGCAGCGTCTATTCGCCGGGCCTGTCCTGTCTGTCCTCCGGCACAATAGCTCAGGCATGCAGTCAGGCTCAGGCCCGACATGCGTTTGTCTGTTTGTAATACGCTAGAAAATACATCGCTCACATCACATGGCCCGAAAAGCACCCACCAAACTTGCACGCCTGATGAAAACCGGTCTGCTGGTTCTGTTTATTATCGCCGCTAGCGTGGGCGCAACGCTGTACTACTCCCTGCAACAAAGCAGCACGCCTGCCTGGTTGGCCTGGGCAGAAAAAGGCCAATCGGTTGAAGCGGCCCCTGCCCCGGACGAACCGCCGGTGGTCAAGGTCAATGCCAAACCCATTTTTGCGCCGCTGGACCCCTTTACCGTCACCCTGAACGAGAATGGCCGCTCGCGCATCTTGTACGTAGGCATCACCTTGCGTGTCCAGGACGATGGTTCGCGCTCCATGCTGGTGGAGTACATGCCCATGGTGCGTGATCGCGTGCTCAAGATTCTGGCTGAACAGCGCCCCACCTACATCCAGACCTCCGAAGGGCGTCAAGCCCTGGTTGCACAGCTGAGCGCCGGCCTGAAAGAGCCCTACGCGCCCAACACCGCTGTACCGAACATCAATGATGTCCTGTTCACCGCCTTTGTCATCCAATAAATGTCGTATCAGAGCTTCCTATCCCAAGACGAAGTCGATGCACTGCTGGCCGGTGTTACCGGCGAAGGCGCTGACACCAAGCCCTTGAACGAAAACCTGACTGGCGTACGGGCCTATGACCTGACCTCGCCAGACCGGGTAGTGCGTCACCGCATGCAGACCCTGGAGCTGATCAACGAGCGCTTTGCCCGTCGTTTGCGCTCGACCATGCTCAGCTTCATGCGCCGCAACGCAGACATCACCGTCGGTTCCATTCGTATTCAGAAGTACTCGGATTTCGAGCGCAACCTGCCCGTGCCCAGCAACCTGAACATGGTTGCCTTAAAGCCCTTGCGGGGCGTGTCGCTGTTTACCTTCGACCCGAACCTGGTCTTCCTGATTATCGACAGCCTGTTTGGTGGCCATGGCCGCTACAACACCCGCGTCGAAGGCCGGGATTTCACCACGACCGAGCAGCGCATCATCCAGCGTTTGCTGACCCTGACGCTGGAGAGCTACTGCGGTGCCTGGGAGTCCATCTACCCGCTGGAAGCGGAGTACATGCGCTCGGAGATGCATACCAAGTTTGCCAGCATCAGCAGCAGCAATGACATCGTGGTGGTGACCTCTTTCAATATTGAATTTGGTGCCCAGGGTGGCAATCTGAATATCTGCCTGCCCTACTCCATGATCGAGCCGCTGCGCGATCTGCTGACCCGCCCCTTGCAGGACAAAGGCACCAACGATATCGACCAGCGCTGGACCCAGCAATTGTCACGACAAGTGCGCAGCGCCGAAGTTGAACTGATTGCCAACTTCGTCAATATAGACATGACCATTGCCGAGCTGACCCAGTTAAAGGCCAATGATGTCTTGCCGATTGAAATCCCCACTCTTATTGAAGCCCACGTGGATGGCGTGCCGGTTCTGGAATGCCGCTACGGCACCTCCGGTGGCCGCTACTCCTTGCGGGTAGAAAACATCTTGGCCACCAACGACAGCGATTTGACTAAAGGTAAGTCCCTATGAGCGACCCTCACAACCCTAACGACCGGTCTGCGCCCGAGGACGACTGGGCAGCCGCGATGGCTGAGCAACAGGCTGGCAGCCAAAGCAGCACCCAAGCCCAAGGACTGGAACAGCCCCTGGAGGATGACTGGGCCTCGGCACTGGCCGAGCAAAGCGCAGCCGCGCCTGTGCACGAACCCAGCCCGGCCAGCAATCTGTTCCCGCCCATGGAGCACGCCGAGGCGAACGCCACCACCGATATCGACATGATTATGGACATCCCGGTCCAGCTGTCGGTGGAGCTGGGTCGCACACGTCTGACCATCAAGAACATTCTGCAACTGGGCCAGGGCTCCGTGGTGGAGCTGGACGGTCTGGCGGGCGAACCGCTGGATATTTACGTGAACGGCTACCTGATCGCCCAAGGCGAAGTGGTCGTGGTGGACGATAAATACGGTATTCGCGTCACCGACATCGTGACTCCATCGGATCGTATCCAACGCCTGAACGGCCGCCGCTAGAACATGGAACAAGCCCAGCTCGTCAGAATCATGCTCAGCCTGCTGCTGGTTGTAGGCCTGATTCTGGCGGCAGCCTGGGTTGCCCGCCGAGGCGGGCTGCTGAAAAACAAAAACCAGCAACGCATCAAGATTCTGGACAATCAACGCCTGGGGCCGCGCAGCAGCGTGGCCTTGGTCCAGATTGATGACCGCGAAATTCTGATTGGCATCACCCCTCAGCAGATCAGCCTGCTGCACACCACAACGCCCGCTAGCTCCGAGCCGGACTTCCAGGCCCATCTGGACCAGCACCGTGCGCCCCGCTGACCGCATCATGACCGCACTCTTCTCTCCCGCCCAGCGCATCGGCCTGATGCTGCTTCTGGCCCTGATCAGCCTGCTCCTGCCTTCCGAGGCCTGGGCCCAGGCTGTTCCGGCCATTACCAGCACAGCAGGCCCGAACGGCTCGCAAACCTGGTCACTCAGCATCCAGACACTGGCCATGCTGACCATGATGTCCTTCCTGCCAGCGGCCTTGCTGATGATGACCGGCTTTACCCGCGTCATCATTGTGCTGGGGCTGCTGCGCAATGCCATGGGTACCGGTACAGCGCCGCCCAATACCGTGCTGGTGGGTCTGGCCCTGTTTCTGACTTTCTTTGTGATGTCACCGGTGTTTGATCAGGTGTATCAGGACGCCTACAAGCCCTTGTCGGAAAACAAGATCAGCTTTGAAACCGCGCTGGAGCAAGGTGCCCAACCCCTGAAAACCTTCATGCTGCACCAGACCCGCGAAGCGGACTTGAAGCTGTTTGGCGATA
The DNA here is from genome assembly GCF_005311025.1 of Alcaligenes faecalis. Lineage (GTDB taxonomy): Bacteria > Pseudomonadota > Gammaproteobacteria > Burkholderiales > Burkholderiaceae_B > Alcaligenes > Alcaligenes phenolicus. The sequence goes on from NZ_CP031747.1 coordinate 3,676,144, forward strand.
TGGCGGGCGTGGCAGAACTGGAATCCCCGGAAGATGTCCCCTTGCGCGTACTGGTGCCGGCTTTTGTAACCAGCGAGCTGAAAACCGCCTTCCAGATCGGCTTTACGATTTTTATCCCCTTTCTGATCATTGACCTGGTGATTGCCAGCGTCCTGATGTCCCTGGGGATGATGATGGTCCCACCCGTGACCATCTCGCTGCCCTTCAAGCTCATGCTGTTTGTGCTGGCCGATGGCTGGCATCTGCTGCTGGGTTCCCTCGCCCGCAGCTTCTACCAATAAAGGACTGTCATGACTCCCGAAACCGTCATGTCCATGACCTATACCGCCCTGAAACTGGCCCTGTCCATGGCCGGTCCCATGTTGATCGTGGTGCTGGTGGTCGGTCTGGGCATCAGTATTTTCCAGGCAGCCACCCAGATCAACGAGATGACGCTGTCTTTCATCCCCAAGCTACTGGCCATGGGCATTACGGTGGTGCTGCTGGGCCCCTGGTTGATCAACAATATGGTCGACTACATGCAGGGCCTGTTGCGTGGCATTCCCGGGCTGGTCAACTAAGACTGACCAGCGCGACAAGGAGCCTTCCGTGAGTACGCAAATCCGTGACTGGCAAAGTGCAATGCCTTGCCCACTGAACAGGCCCTAGGCTTGCCGTGCTCGACCTGAACTCCGCCCAGCTCTATGCCTGGCTCAATGCTTTCCTGTGGCCCTTCATCCGTATTCTGGCCACTCTGGCCACGGTCCCCTTTTTCAGCGAATCGGCCATCCCCAAGCGGGCCAAAGTGGGTCTGGGCTTTGTCCTGACCCTGATTGTCGCGCCCTCGCTACCGCCTCTACCCGATCTACCTACGGCCTCTTACGAGGCCCTGCTGATTGCCGCGCAGCAAGTGTTCATCGGTGTCGCGTTGGGTCTGACCATGCGCATCGTGTTTGCAGCGGTACAGACAGCGGGCGAGTTTATCGGCCTGCAAATGGGCCTGTCTTTTGCCTCATTCTTTGACCCCGCTACCGGCGCGAATACCGCCGTGCTGTCGCGGCTGTTGAACGTGATTGCGGTGCTGACCTTTCTGGCCCTGAACGGCCACCTGCTCTTGCTGGGTGTGCTGGTGCGCACCTTCCATGTGCTGCCCATCGGCGCGGACCTGCACATCAATGGCTGGGGTGCCTTGCTTGATTGGAGCAGCGAATTGTGGGTATCAGGCATGTTGCTGGCCCTGCCACTGATTATTGTGCTGCTGACCATTAACCTGGCCTTCGGGATCTTGAACCGTACCGCCCAGCAATTGACGATTTTTGCTGTGGGTTTCCCAATTACGCTGACAGTCGGCCTGACCTTGCTGACCGTGGTCATTCCTCAGACTACGCCCTTCCTGACCCAGCTATTCAACTCCGGCTACGAAGCCATGATGCGGGTCGCGCTGGGGCTGGCAGGCTCTTAAAACGCGTGCGCCTGCCGCTGCTTGTGCGATTGCATCAAGCGCCGAGCCTGGCCTATGGTCAGGATGCCTTTTTGCTTGGCGCGCCCAATCAGTAATTGCATCAACTGTGCACTGACCAGGGCATCTCCCAACGCATCATGGCGGTCACTTACGGGCAGGCCACAATATTTCAGGCAATCGTCCAGGCCCAGACGACGACCACGCCAGTCGGGCAATACACAGGCAGCCAGTTCAGCCAAATCCAGAGCCAAAGGCCGGGCCTGTTCCAGGCCCGCCTTCGGCCAGGCACGATCCAGAAACGCCAGATCAAAGTCAGCATCCCAGGCGACCCATACCGTGTTTTCGGAATAGCGGGCAAAGTCCCGCATCAGCTGGGGTAGTGGCTCGCCTTCTTCCTGTTGTTGCGGGCTGATCTCATGAATCAGCAGACTTTCATGACTGCGCTCACCCTGGGACCGAACCAGACCGGACCAGATATTGCCCAAGGCAATCGAACCGTTTTCCAGGCGGACCGCACCCATCTGAACGATATGGTGGCGCTTGGGTTCCAGACCACTGGTTTCCAGATCCAGCACCGTAAAGGCCGCTTCGTCCAAAGCCAGTTCGTCCACCCCGCTCCAGGACAAGGAGGGACTGCGTGCGGCAAAAGAGGATTTACGCCAAGGAAGCCAGGAAAGCAGTTTCATAAGCGATACCGGAAAGCCAGAATACGTTGGGCACGGCGCACTTGCGACAAGGCTTCACGCAAGACACGTGCATCCAGTGCACCTAAAGTACTCAAACGCACCAGATTGTTGGGCTCCTGCCCCTGCTGCAACTGGGTTTGGTGATGTTGCAAGCGCAGCAATTGCAAATAGCGGTAGGCCTCGCACAGGCCCTCTGACTCCTCGTCTGTGAAGACACCGCGCTGAGTCAGCACGGCCAGCCTGTCCATGGACGAGGCCAGTTCGCAACCATGCGCCAGGGCCAGCACCCGCAGCACATCCACCATCGGTGCCAAGGCCTGTTTCTTGATGTCCAGCTTGTCATCGCCCTGCCCCATCAGCGCTTCCAGACGACTGCGCTTTTTACCACTGGGAATACGGGTCTGACAGGTACTTTGAGCCAGCATGCGCTGGAACACAGGGTTATCGTTCACCATGCCCAATACCCGGCGCTGCATGCGTTGCAGCATACTGCTCTGGCCCCAGATGGCGCGGCAGTCAAAGTAAATCGTGGACTCCAGCAATTGCTCGGGCGCAGGCCGTTCAATCATGATCTGGAAACGATGCAGCCATTCGGCTTCAGACAGGCAGAGGTCAGGATTGCTGGCCATGATATTGCCGGTGCACCACGCCATCCCGCAGCGGTCCAGAGCCTCATTCACCCGACGCGCAAAAGGCAGGAGCAAGGCGCGATGGGCTTGGGCCTGTTCGGGCGAATGGGCGGCAAACAAAATGCCATTGTCCTGATCGGTATGACGGGTTTGCTCGCCACGGGCCTGACTACCAAAAGCCAACCAGCAGAACTCGATGCCATCCAGCCCGGAGCCGGGCAAGCTCAGTTCAATCGTGCGCTGAACCGTGTGATCATTCAAACGCGTAATCACCGCAGTCAGCTGTTCAGAACGCGCACCGTGAGCCAGCATGGCGTCCACCAGCCGACCAATATCGGACTGCAGACGTACCAGCACGGACACGTCCTGGGCACAGCGCAAGGCACGCGACAAATGCACCAGGTCCACGCGCTGCAAGGAGAACACATCGCGCTCGGACACCATGCCCACGACTTTATGGTCTTGAACCAGACAGATATGGCCAATCTGATGCTCTACCATCAGCAAAGCCGCATCAAAGGCCGAGGATTGGGGAGCCAGCCAGACCGGGTCCGGTGTCATGACTTGAGACATGGCCTGGGTCGGATCGTATTGACCACCGGCTACCAAACGGCGCAAGTCTCGCAAGGTGAAGATGCCCAGCAAATGCTGGTCCGGATTGACCACCACCATGCTGCTGACCTGACGCTCGTGCATGTCCTTGACCGCCTGCTCGACCGGACAATCCGGCAAACAGCTGAGCAAACCGCGTTCTGTCAGGGCTTGCAGACTCATGTCCAGCGTGTAGCTGGCACCCAGGTCGGCGCTGGCACTTTTCTGGGCACTGCGCCAGACCGAGGCCAGCAGGCTGCTGGCACCACGCAAGCAGTAATCCCGAAAAGGCTCGCTGATGGTCAGCAGATGGGCAACGGCTTCACCAGCCACGCACAAGGTAAAACAGTCTTCCTGCACCAGGTAATCACTGTCCAGAGCCTGACCCGAGACCAGTTCACGCACGGGCAGAAGATCCCCTTCCACATACTCGTGAGTTTCACCGTGTTCCTGGCTGGAGATCTGACCTTGGCGAACAAGATAGAGCTGGTCAACACGCGCGCCTTCTTCCAACAGCACCTGTCCGGCTGAAAAAAACCGTAGCTCGCTATGCTCGATCAGGTAATCGCAGTGCTGCGCCTGCATCTGATCGAAAGGCGGGTAAGCAATCAACCAGGCCAAGATGCCGGGCGCCTTTTGGCGCACCGCCGTCTTGGCCACGGATTCACCGGGAATCGCGAAGGACATGGGCGTCTCTGCTGGCTATAGGCAAAGAATTATTGTGCCATGCAGCATGGCCCTCGCGGACCCTGTTTTTCTAGGGGATTTCAACTATAGGCATGCGCCTTTTTTTCCCCTCAAAGCGCTTAACGCAAACGATCGTAGTCGCGCTCGGCCATATCGATGACATCGCCTTCCTGAACCTTGAATTGGGAAACCGCCTCGGCCAGGGTCTCGGATTGAGACTGCAAAGAGCCTGCTGCCGCAGCAGCCTCTTCCACCAGCGAGGCATTTTGCTGCACCACAGCATCCATTTGTGCCACGGCAGTATTGATCTGCTCGATACCCGCCGTTTGCTCTTGAGAGGCCGAGGAAATCTCGCTCATCAAGGTGGTCACGCTATTTACCGCGCGCACCACTTCCTGAATAATGTCGCCCGCGCTGGCCACTTGCTGTGTACCGGTCTGGACTTCATTTTGCGAGGCTTCAATCAGGCCCTTGATTTCCTTGGCCGCTTGCGCGCTGCGCTGCGCCAGGCTGCGTACTTCGCCCGCTACCACCGCAAAGCCCTTGCCCTGCTCACCGGCCCGGGCGGCTTCCACGGCGGCGTTCAAAGCCAGAATATTGGTTTGGAAGGCAATGCCGTCAATCACATTGACGATGTCAGCCACCTGTCCGGAACGGGCAGAAATCTGGTTCATGGTGTTGACTACGGCACCAACTGACTCCCCCCCCTGGCGCGCAACCTTGGCAGCATTATGAGCCAACTGGTCTGCCTGATGAGCATTGTCCGCGTTCTGGCGCACTGTGCTGGCCAACTCTTCCAGACTGGCCGCCGTTTCCTGCAAGGCCGCCGCTTGTTGTTCGGTACGGGAACTCAAATCGGTATTGCCTGCAAAAATCTGCGAGGAACCCGAAGCAATCTCGTCCACCCCTTGACGCACGGTCAGCACAATGCCTTGCAAGCTTTGCTGCATGCGGCGCATGGCGTCGTACAAAACACCGACTTCATTGGCCGAACGGTAGGTAATCTTCTTGGTCAGATCGCCATTGGCAATATGGTCAAAGTGCATACCGGCTTCACGCAGGGGAGTCAAAGCGGTACGACCCAGTACCAAGCGCAGCACCACAATAATGATCAGGCCAATCAGCAAGCCAAAACCAATCGCGCTAATGGCAACGCTGGTTTGCAATTCGGATTGCTCCAGCAAAAAGTCTGTCTGATCGTTATAGAACTTGCTCAGCTCCTCAATACGGAACTGGAAGGTGGCGGCACGCAGCACGCCAAAGCCCTCGCTGACGAAGTAAAAAGTGCTGTAGTCGCGGGTTTCCAGGGCCTGCACCATCGGTTCGATGCCGTCATCCAGATAGGCCTGATAGGAGGCCACCAAGCCCATGGCCAGACGGCGCAGCTCGGGCTCCGTGGGCATATTGGCACGAATATCAGCAAAGGCCTTGCGGACTTCATCGAGCTTCTGGTTGGCCATAATCACCAGGTTGTCTGCGCTTTGCAGCATATTGGCGTCGTTATCGATGCCAGCTTCCTGATAAAAGCGAGCAGCGCTCATCAAGCTAAGACGCGCCTCCATCATATTGTTGTTCAGCTGCAGAATTTGCACTGAACGGTCACTTTGGCCATTAATGGTGCGCAAGGCATCACCGCTTTGCTGCAGGAAGTAAACCGCCAGGCCACCCACGGCCACAATCAGAACCATGAACAAGCCCATGCAGATCATCAGCATGGTGCTGATCTTCAGACCCGAAGCGGACTTCAGACTGGGGCGAAACGATTTTGAGGAACGACGTTTAGAAGCGCGGGACGCGGACGGAAGACTGCTTTCAATACCCAGCATTTGCTAAATCCAAAGAAAACTCTAGTGGCTGACCGGCAAGATGGTGATCATGTCCGTGCCAGGGTGCTCAATCGTGACCGAGCCTGTCGTGGTACTACGCGCTTGCTCGCGATACATGGAAGGAATATGACTGCGTTTGACCACTTGCTGGAAACGCCCCTGGGCATCAAATTGAAGCCACAGCTCCTGTCGAAAATAGACCGCATCCGTTGCCAGGCTTGTGCCCTGGAACCACACGGCCATTTCACTGCCATCGAGCTGTCGGTAGACCTGATGAGGACGACCTTGCAAGGACAGCTCGGCATCGGCACGAGTACTTTGGCCCAGGATCAGATCATTCAACCCCGAGGCCTTGAAGGAGGAACCCTGGGTGGCACACGCCACCAGGGTAAGCAAGCACAAGCCTATCAGCGTCTTACGTCCCAGCCCGACCCAGGTACTCAGTCGGGAGCGAGACATTAAAACTCCTCCCAATCATCATCCGAAGCAGCGCTGCTGCTTTTGCTCAGGTCCGGGCGCAGCAGGCGCTGGCTATCATCCTGGGCAGCGGTAGCCTTGGCGGCCGGTGCAGCCTTGGCAGGCGCCGACAAGCCTTTGGTGGCGGGGCTGGCTTTGGTTGCCGCGGCACTGCCGTTCAAGGCGGGGCTGCGACGGTGTTCTGTTTCAGAGGAGGCAGCGGCCACACTGCGGCGGTTGGCCACACGGCGCGCGCTGACGTCAATGACTTCCGTACCGGGCGAACGGAAGAAAGCGATGGCCTGGTTGACCTTGGTCACCTGCTCGCTCAGGCCAGAGGATGCCAGAGCGGCCTGCTCCACCAGACGGGCGTTGTACTGCGTTGTTTCATCCATTTGCGAGACTGCGCGATTCACCTGATCAATCCCGGAGGACTGTTCAATCGTGGCAGCGGTAATCTCACCCATGATGTCGGTCACGCGACGCACGGAATCCACAATTTCCTGCATGGTGGCGCCGGCACGCTCCACTTGCGAGGAACCTTCCGTCACTTTGCGCACCGAGTCTTCGATCAAGGCGGTAATTTCACGCGCGGCCTGGGCACTGCGCTGAGCCAGGGCTCGCACCTCAGCGGCCACCACCGCAAAACCCTTGCCCTGTTCCCCTGCGCGAGCGGCTTCCACAGCCGCGTTCAAAGCCAGAATATTGGTCTGGAACGCAATGCTGTCGATCACGCCCACAATGTCGGAAATCTTGTTGGAGCTGGCCGAAATGCCTTGCATGGTTGCAACCACTTCATTGACGGCACTACCACCACGATGAGCCACATCCGATGCTGTGGCGGCCAACTGGTTGGCTTGCTGGGCGTTGTCCGCGTTCTGGCGAACAGTGCCGGCCAACTGCTCCATGCTGGCAGCGGTCTGCTGCAAGGAAGCGGCCTGCTCTTCGGTACGGCTGCTGATATTGGTATTGCCCTGGGCAATTTCCTGCGCACCGGCATGGATCTCTTCCAGGCCCAGACGTACCGTCGTGGTGGTCTTGACCAGGGATTCCTGCATGCGGCCCAAGGACTCGAACAGATCACCGATCTCATTGGCGGTCAGCACGCGAATACGTTGAGTCAGATCGCCTTTGGCAATCGCATCAAAGTACGCGGCAAAGTCACCCAAAGGACGCACCACACGACGGAAGAAGTAGCTGACCGCAGCCAGACCCAACAACACGGCCAGCACCAGCACAACGGTCAGGACGATATTGAACGTGCTCTGTTGCTCTTGCAGGGTGCGCAATACCTTGTCGCCCGAGCCCAGGGCCAACAGGCCATGAAAGTAATACAGTGCCCAACCTGCCATGGCCACTGTCAATGCCATCAGAGCAGCAATACAAAAGGTCATGCCGACCTTCAGACTCAAATTCTTAAAAAGCATAGAAGATTCCCGCACGTGGTGCTTGACTGCCGGTTAAGGAAAAACCACCCAAAAAAGGAACGCAGACTTAGCGATTCAGATTGAACAAGCTCATGCTCTGAATCGTCTGAAACGCCATGGCCGACATTTCCAGCGCGGCCTTGCGCAACTCCAGATCCGTGGAAGCCTGAAAAATATTCAGATCTTCCAGACGCGAGAGCTCATTGGTGTAGTTCAAGGCACGAGCCGCGCCGTTGGCGCTCAAGGCATCAATCTCGTTCATGCGCGTACCCACCGAGGAAATCACGGTCTGCACGTTATCGAAGTTTTCCCCGATACGTTGCATGGCCGAGTTCATCGTGTTGCGGAACTCTGCCTGCCCAGCGGGATCGCCACTGACAGGTTTACGCAGGGCCTCAACCACCGATTGCAAGGTGTTGAACATGTTCATGTCTGCCGAGCTGGTGCTGTCTACCGAGCTGACCTCGAAACTGTCACCGACGGCAGGCTTGCCTTCGATCTGGACGCTGACGCCACCGGGCAAATTAATGCGTTGACGCTCGTTCTCGTCCAGTACGCCCTGGCTGACAACCGCGCCATTCACTTCGATGTCGTACTCGGTTTCCGAAGTAAAGCGAATGGTGTAATGGGCTTCGGCACCGGCCAGCGAGGAATTGCCATTCGGAGCACTGACTACAGCCGAGCCCGTATTGGCATTGGCCTGGGTGAAATAGGCGGTCGAGCCGGGATTGGCGCGCTCGAAAATGGTGCGGCCATGATCGGCCGAATCCATTTGACGAGTTTGCTCAACCTGAATATTGCGGCTGTTGGTGTCGCCCGTGTAGCTGAAGGTATTGCCCGTACGCTCGAAGGCCTGTGTCGTGCCCTTGGCACCGGAGAACAGGTATTGCCCCGAACCATCCTTGGTATTGGCAAAGCCAAACAGAGTATCCAGCGCACTTTCCACCACCGTGGCCAAGGTGCTGCGATCCGCATCGGACATGGTTCCGGTAGAGGCTTCCACCAGACGGGTCTGCACGCCTTGCAACTGCAGGTTGACGGCATTGAGCAGGTTTTCTTCCTCACCCAGGGCACGCATGGCCACTTCACGGTTTTCACCGTAACGCTTGTCCATGGCCTGGGACTGGGCCAGATTAATGGTCTGGGCCGAGGCCAGCGGATCATCCGATGGGGTGATCATGCGCTTTTGCGAGCCCATTTGCTGAAAAACCCGCATCAGATCGGACTGCTGCTTGTTGATCGAAGTCAGGCCCGTCTGAAAGAAAAGAGAAGAACTGATACGCATAGCAAGGTTCCAATTTCAAGACTAAAGAGCCGTACTCAACTACGCAGGCCTAAAAGGGTGTCAAACATCTGGGAGCTGACGTCAATCAGACGGGCAGCGGCCTGATACTGCTCCTGATAACGCTGGAGCATGATGTATTCCTCGTCCTTGTTCACGCCGGACAAGGTTTGCTGAGCGGCATAGTTTTGCTCGATCAGCTTTAACTGGGCTTTGGCCGCCGTGCCGTTTTGCTGCGTTTGCACCGCAATACGGTTCACGATCTGACCAAAAGAATCGTTCAGGCTCAAGGAGCCGTCGGCCAGCACCTTGCTATTGCGCAAGTCCGCCAGTTTCTGGGCGATGGCACCGTTAGCCGAACCGGTGTCTTTGTCGGCTGCAGCAATATCCTGTGGACGCTTGATCTCCACCTGCAAGCTGCTGCCTGCATTGACGGTGGGCTGCAGCAACCAGGAGTCGCCATCCTGAGATTGGGTCTTCAAGCCAGAGACATCAATTTCCAGACCATCCACCCGGGTAATGCCACCGTTCTTGTCCGGACCGTTCAAGGGGGTAACGTCGTTGCTGCTCAAGTTACGCAGCTGGAAACGACCATCCACGCGCTCGATGCGGTAGTTGTCGCCCGTCAGCTTGTCGACTGGCTGGGTGTAGCCCTTGCTGGGATCAGCCGGATCAACAGGGTCTTTGTAGAAAGACACACCAGGCACACCGCTGCTGACCGGGTTATTGCCATTGGCAATCACTTTCGGGCCGCTGACGCTGAACATGTCTTTGCCCGCCTCACCCTTCAGGTCCACACCTTGACGGTGAATATCGTTCACCGTGTGAGCCAGACCCACAGCCAAGCGCCCCAGCGCATTGATAGCCGGCTCCAGGCTTTCCTGACGGAACTGCAACAAACCCCCCAAGGTGCCGCCTTTAATGGTGCCCTCGCGGAACTCGGACACCACCATCTTGCCGTCCACATTCAGTGCGGAGGTAAAGCCGACCACCATACGCTCAGGGTTTTCAGCCGAACGCACGGCGTGCAAGGGGTAAATACTTTCGCCACCCAGCAGCATCTGGCCGCCAGCGGTGGTGATGCTCATCCGTCCATCCTGCTCGACGGTACGCACATCAATCAGTTGCCCCAGCTCGGACACCAGTTGTTCGCGCTGGTCCAGCAAATCATTGGGTTCGTGACCGGGCGTGGTGCCTTTGGCAGCCACGATCTGTTTGTTGACGTTATCAATCCGTTCCAGATAGCTGTTGATCTGGGTAACGGTGGTACCCACCTGGGTATTGATGTTCTCGTTGACACGGTTCATGTAGGATGTCGCGTCACGAATCTGGGTAGCCAGGCTTTCTGCACGGCCCAGCAGTTCCTGGCGAGCCGAAGGATCCGCAGGTTGCGATGCCACGGCTTCCAGACCATTGAAAAAGTTTTGCAAGGCGGGACTGACGCCGACCGTGCGGTCCGAGAACAGATTGTCCAGCTGGGCAATTTCCGTACCGTAGCTAACCAGAGCCGCACCGGTAGTTTGCGAGCGCACCAACTGCTGATACAGAAAGTTGTCGTAGGAGCGCTGAACGGTAACCACCTGCACGCCACGGCCGTAATAGCCATTGCCGCTTCCTACCGAGCCAGCCGTCTCAACCAGGACCGATTGGCGGTTATAGCCAGCGGTATCGATATTATTAATATTGTGGCCCGTCACCTGCATGCGCTTTTGAGCGGCAAACAAGCCGGTAATACCAAGGTTGGCGAGATTCATATCAAATCCTTTCTGTCCTGCCCGGCCCGTAGTGTCCAAGGCGAAAAATGAACATGCTGCTTTTTAACGACCACCTTGGTGCAATATTTAGACCTGTATCAATAATTAAGACTTGCCGCCATCAAAGTAGGCCATGATGGAGATCAGCTTTTTGGCGTAGGAGGGGTCGGTGGCGTAGCCCGCTTCCTGAATGCGTTGCGCCGCTTCTTGAGGCGAAGCCGCTTGTTTTACGCCTTCATAGCGTTTGTTATTACCGATCAGGCGCGCGTAGTCCGCAAACGACTCGGCATAGGAGTCATAAGCACGGAAGGTCTGCGTCATTTTGCGCGCCACGCCGTTCTGATACTCCGTCGTCATGACGTCCACCGTTTTGCCCTTCCAGGACGGCGTAGCCTTGATACCAAACAGGTTATGGCTGGTGGAGCCATCTGCGTGCATGATTTCACGCTTGCCCCAGCCCGACTCCAGCGCCGCCTGGCTCAAGATCAGTTGGGCCGGAACGCCACTGTCCTCGGCAGCCAATTTGGCGGCCGTGTTCATGCGGTCCACAAACTGGCGAATATGATTGGGCGCGCCCTGAATCGACGAGTACACACGCTGCACCGTACTGTTATTGCTGAGCTTGTCGATCAGCTCGGCAATCGATGCTGCATCAATGGAACGGTCATTAGGCATGCGCGAACGCAAATCCGCCCGACGCGAAGGGGCCGCTTCCGGATCATGGGACGCGACACCAAATGGCTCGCTGTTCTGCCCGCTCATCTGGGCCTGCAAGGCTTTGGCCAAACCAATGCCGGGGTCAGCCAACTGCATGGCCAGTTGCTCATCACCCAGACTTTGCGCCATGCGCACCGACTGCGTATCAAACAGGCCGCCTTCGGGATTGGCAGCCCGTGCCTGCTTCAAAATATTTTGAATGAACAGGGACTCGAACTGACGCGCCACTTGCAGCTGAGTGGCCTGATTCTGACCGTCCTGCCCGGCTTGCCGACGCAGTTGAGCCAGTTGCTGGGGGTCAAACATCGAAACCTGCGTTCCCGTGCCCGGACGTGGGAAGTACTGCACCGTCATTAGATGATCTCCAAATCGGCCCGCAAAGCGCCCGCGCTTTTCAGGTTCTGCAAGATGGACAACAAGTCTTGAGGGGTGGCACCCAAAGCGTTCAAAGCGCGCACCACATCGGCCAGGTTGGCACTGGTCTTTACGCGTTGCAGGGAGCCGCTATCACTGCGCATTTCAATCTGGGTGCTGTCAGCCACTACGGTCTGACCACCACCAAAAGGAGTATCCGGCTGGCTGACCTGCGGTTGACGGCTGATGACCACGGACAGATTGCCGTAGGCAATGGCGGCTTCATCAATCGTGACCGTGCGGTTCATGACCACCGAGCCGGTACGAGCATTGATCACCACGCGAGCACGTGCCGGTGGCAGATTCACTTGCAGGTTTTCAACATGCGAAATAAAGGCGGTTTGAGCCTGGGGGTCCAAGGGACCGCGCACCTGAATCAAGCGACCATCCAGCGCTGTTGCGGTGGATGGGCCGAACTGCTTGTTCAAGGCCGCCACCACGTTCTGGGCTGTACCGAAATCCGAGGAATTCATTTCCAGATTGATCACGCCATCCCGAGCGTAAGTCGTGGGTACGCTTTGCTCGACCGTTGCGCCGCCTGGAATGGTGCCGCCATTGAGCTGGTTGACCTGTACGCTGGAACCACCTGCTTCGGCCCCTGCCCCACCCACCAGCAAGTTGCCTTGGGCAATGGCATAGACCTGACCGTTCGCACCTTTCAAGGGCGTCATCAACAAGGTCCCGCCACGCAAACTCTTGGCATTACCCATGGAGGACACGACCACATCCACGGCCTGACCAGGACGGGCAAAGGCGGGCAGACGGGCCGTCACCATGACAGCCGCCACGTTCTTGAGCTGCATATTGCTGCCCTGGGGAATGGTCACCCCCAACTGGGACAGCATATTGGTCAAGCTTTGCTGAGTGAAGGGAGCCTGACGCACCTGGTCACCGCTGCCATCCAGACCCACGACCAGACCGTAGCCGATCAGCGGGTTGTCTCGCACGCCCTGAATGGATGCCAGATCCTTGATACGCTCGGCCTGGCTGACCGGAGCCAGCAACAGGCCCGCCGCCAACATGGCGGCTTGCAGCACATGGCGACAAGAAGAAAAACGAGTACGACTCATGGAAAACGCCATAGCAAGCAAAAGGCTCAGAACGGAGAAATATTCAGGAAAAAACGCTGTAGCCAACCCATGGTCTGGACTTCGTCCATAACCCCTTTGCTACGAAACTCGATACGGGCATCAGCCACCTGGGTGGAAGACACCGTATTGCTGCCAGTAATGGAGCGTGGGTCCACCACACCAGAAAAGCGGATGTGCTCGCTGCCACGGTTAATGGCGATCTGCTTCTCACCGGCCACCTGCAAATTGCCGTTAGGCAAAACGCCGACCACGGTGGTCGTCAAGGTGCCGCTAAAAGTATTGTCGGCACGGCTGGAACCCTTGCCCTGAGCCTTGTTCGAGCCACTGACTTCAAAGTTCTGCTTGCTACCCACTTCGTTAGGCAGGAAAGCTGGAACGCCGGTAAAGTCCAGACCACCGCTTCCGGTCCGATCCGTATTGGTCGAGACATTCTTGGCCGCGTTGGTCCGCTCCTGGATCATGATCGTGACAATGTCGCCCACATTACGTGGTCGTCTGTCTTCAAACAGCGGATAGTTACCGTAAGCCGAGGGCTGGTAGATAGAGCCATTGGCCACCACGGCGGCAGGCACCGCCGGTGGCGGGGCGGCCGTCAGGGGGCCGGTTACCACATCTTCAGGGGGCACCAGCGCACAACCGGACAGGGCTACAAGCGCACACAAGGCAAGACGGCTCATCAGAGCTTGGAACATTGTCACGATCTCTTTAGATTTACAGCTGTGTCAGGCGAGCCAGCATCTGGTCAGCCGTGGAAACGGCCTTACTGTTAATTTCGTAGGCGCGCTGGGTGCTGATCATATTGACCAGTTCTTCGGCCACATTGACGTTGGAGGTTTCGTTGTACTTGTGCATGACCAGACCTGCACCGTCCATACCGGGTTGCAGAAAGTTGGCGGCACCCGAGGCATCGGTTTCGATGTACAGGTTCTCGCCCATGCTTTGCAGGCCGGCCGGATTCACGAAGGTGCTCAGTTGCAACTGGCCCACTTCCACACTGGTACCGGCTGCACCAGGCTGAGTCACCGACACGGTGCCATCACGGCCAATCGTCAGTTCCAGCGCGTTGTCGGGAATATTGATGGGGGGCTGAATGGGGTAACCGCCAGCAGTCACCAGCTGACCATTCTGGTCACGCTGCAAGCTACCGTCGCGCGTGTAGGCAAACGTGCCGTCCGGCATTTCCACTTGCAGGAAACCGCTGCCCTGAATGGCGATATCCATATTGTGGCCCGTGTGCTTCATGTCACCTTGGGTATGGATACGCTCGGTCGCCACGGTGCGCACACCGGTACCAACCTGCAAGCCGGTAGGCAGCTGGTTGGCGGCACCGACTTGAGCGCCGGGCTGACGGATGGTTTGGTACATCAGGTCTTCAAACACCGCGCGGGTACGTTTGAAGCCGGTGGTATTCACGTTGGCCAAGTTATTGGAGATAACGTCCATATTGGTCTGCTGGGCTTCCAGACCGGTCTTGGCAATCCACAGAGAGCGAATCATGTGTGTGTAATCCTTGCAGCTAGCGCCTGCGCAATCAGCGCGGCTTAGCCATTAAAAGAAAGTAGGGAGTTGGCCCGATCTTCGCGTGCGCTGGCGTCCTGGATGACCTTCATCTGGGTTTCAAAGCGGCGCGCATTGGCAATCATGGCCACCATCGCTTCAGCCGGGTTCACATTGCTTTTCTCGATAAAGCCCGAAACCATGCGTACCGACGGATCAACCGGGGCCGGCGCGCCATTGCTCATGCGAAACAAACCATCCTGCCCCCGCAACAAATCAGCAGAAGGGGGATTGACCATCTTCAATTGCCCCATCACCTGGATATCGCGTGGGTTGTCACCCGCACCCAGCGCGGTCAACTGACCGTCGCTGGAGAACGTGATCGATCCGCGATCCGGGATTTCAATGACCTGCCCATCGGCGCTGAGCACGGGCAAGCCACCTTGTGTCACCAGCTGGTTCTGGGCATTGACCACCAGATCGCCTGCCCGCGTATAGGCTTCCTGACCATCCAGCGCACGGACGGCAAACCAGCCCTCGCCCGCAATGGCCACATCCAGCGCATTGCCGGTCTCGGCCATGGCGCCAGGTTGAAAACGGCTGCCAGGCGTCACTGTGGCCGTGCCTACGCGGGTTTGCGAACCCACATCGCTTGTGACGGGCACGGAACGGTAATACGCCAACTGCTGGCGAAAACCGGACGTGTTCACGTTGGCCAGGTTGTTGGTAATGACGTCTTGTTGCTCCAGCGTGCGCTGGGCGCCATTCATGGCGGTGTAAATCAGGCGATCCATGACAGCTCTTAACGCAGGTTGACCAGGGTTTGCAGAACCTGATCCTGCGTCTTGATGGTCTGGGCATTCGCCTGGTAGGTACGCTGGGCAATAATCATATTGACCAGTTCCTGACCCATATCCACGTTGGAATCTTCCACCGCCTGACCCTTGATCGTGGCCAAGCCGTTCTCGCCGGGGCGACCCAGGATAGGCTGGCCCGATGCGCCGGTTTCAGCCCAGGCATTACCACCTACAGGGCTCAGACCTTGCAGGTTGCTGAAATCAGCCAGAACAAGGGAACCCAGACGCTGCGTTACACCGTTGGTGTAGGAAGCCACCATGGTGCCGTCCTTGTCGATGCTCATGCCAGCGTACTCACCCGTGGCGTAACCATCCTGGTAAGGCTTGCCCTTGGCAAACTCGCCACCGAACTGGGTGGTGCCGGTGTAACGCACATCAAACACCAGATCATCCGCTGGCGACGCATTGCCACCGGGATTGGCCAGTGTCAGATTGACGGTAGCCGGATTGGGGCTGGTCATCACGCCTGAACCGTTAAAGGTCAGGGTCGCGCTGGCAGGCGACAAGGGCGTGCTGCCTTCCATGTAATACACGTCCCACACACTCTCACCGGCCGCATTGGCGGGGCGCTTGACGAAGTATTGGGAAACCTCGTGGCTGTTACCCAGCGAATCGTAGACGGAGTAGCTGAATGCGTTGCTGTAAGTGGTGGGGTCTTTGGGATCAAACACATTGACCGCAACGGTTTCCATGTCTGGTTCCATCACGGGCTCCATGACGGGGTTACCGCTGCCATCCAGAACGGGATCACCATTACCGTCCAGCTTGGGAGTCATTTCAGGATTACCGTTGGCATCCAGTTTGGGCTTGAATACCAGATCACCGTTGGCATCCACTTTTTGCTGTGTTTTGGTCGTTGGAATTGCTTCGGCACCGCCGGGCAGGTTGGGCTTGAAATCCAGGGCTGTCGTGGCTTTGGGAGGCACGTTGGCCGAAGGCACTTGCAAGCGCTCCAGCTGGCTACCACCTGGGCCGTAACCGGTCAGGTAATGACCTTGGGCGTTAACCAGATAGCCCGCCTTGTCCGGATAGAACTGGCCATTGCGCGAGAACAGGACAGCGCCGTTACTTTGCTCCAGGCGGAACAAACCGTTTGCACCGTCAATCGCCATGTCGAACTGGTTACCCGAGTTGCTGACGTTACCTACCGAGAAACGCTGGCTGACCCGCGATACCTGCACACCCAGACCGATGCGCGAGTTGGCATACACGTCCGCAAACTGCACGGTCGAGGCCTTGTAGCCCACCGTGCCCGAGTTGGCGATGTTATTACCAATAGAATCCAGGTTTTGGGAGGCGGCGTTCAAGCCACTCAATCCTTGTCCGAAGCTCATGAACTTTCCTTTTAATGTCGTGTTGGCCCAGCCCGCTGTTGGGGCAAGCGGCGCTTACATGATTTTGCGTATATCCAGCAGGGAGAACGAACCCGCCAGGCCAAGGTCCAGCATCAAACCGCTGGAGGTGTAAGCCACGCTATCGACCTTGCCATGCGTCAATGGGCTGGCTGTGACGGCCGTGCCGTCATTACTGGCCAAGACACTGACGGTGTACGAACCGTCGGCCAGCGGTGAACCATCGTTATCCAGGCCGTCCCACTCCAACGAGTACACGCCCGCGTCTTTGGCGCCCAGATCGTATTCACGAACCACTTTGCCGCTGCTATCCTTGATCTGAACCACGGTCGAAGTCGCTCCGCTGACCAGATCAATGCCGTAGGGCATGGCCACTTTCTCGCCATCCTGGCTGGTCCCCAGGGACACTTTCGAGCCCGGCACCAGCACTTGCTTGCCGATCAGATTGGCGGCCTGCATGGACTGACTGACGTCCATTTGCCCGGCCACAGCCAGCAAGGTGTTATTCAATTGCTGAATCCCCGCCACCGTGGACATTTGCGCCATCTGGGTCGTGACCTGGGCGTTATCCATGGGGTTGAGCGGGTCCTGATTACGCAGCTGCGTAATCAGCATGGTCAGAAAGCGGTCTTCCGTTTCCGCCATGGCGCTTTTGTTGCGGGCATCCACACCAGCCATGGTCCCTGCAGTGGGGTCCAGGGCGGTGCGATCATTATTGACTGTGCTCATGTTCTATCTTCCGTAAACCGGCTTACTGGCCAATGGTCAAGGTGCGCAACATCAGATTCTTGGAGGTGTTCACCACTTCCACATTGGCCTGATAGGAGCGCGACGCAGCCAGCATATTGACGGTCTCGGCCACCACATCCACATTGGGCAGAGTCACATAGCCTTGTTCGTCGGCGTAGGGATTGCCGGGGTCATATTGCAAACGGCCGGGCGCATCACTTTCCTGCACGCCCACCACTTGCACGCCACCCACGGGGCTGTTGCCCTGAGGAGTCATTTGAAACACCACTTGGCGGGCCTTGTAGGGCTGGCCATCGGGTCCAACCACGCTATCGGCGTTAGCCAGGTTGCTGGCCGACACGTTCAAGCGCTGCGATTGTGCCGTCAGAGCAGAACCGGCAATCTGGAAAATACTGAAACTGGACATGAAGACTCGCTATTACTGTTGCAAGGCCGCCATCAAGCCTTTCAAGCGCTGGGAAGCCAGGTTGATCGTGCTTTGATAGTGCAAGGTGTTATCGGCAAATTGCATGCGCTCCACATCCATCTCGACCGTGTTGCCGTCCAGAGAAGGTTGTACAGGAACGCGATAGAGCAACTCGTCCGTGCTGGGCGGACGGGTTGCCTGGGCGGGAATATGACGGGCCGAGGTCAAGGACAAACTGGTATTGGGCAAAGCCATCTGGCCCTGCCCCCCTAAAGCGGCCTTCAAGGTGGCCGTAAAGTCCATATCCCTGGCCTTGTAGTTAGGCGTGTCGGCATTGGCAATATTGGAGGCCAGCACCTCCTGGCGCTCCTGGCGCACAGCCAGGGCCGTCTGGTAAAACTTCAGGTGCTCACCGATGCGATCAATCATGGAGTCAAGCCAATATTCTGTGTTCAAGTTTGAGATCCAGGTGAACGCGCGCACGCCTTTTCACCGCCATAACAGAATGGTAGCCAGAGGCACTGCTTCACAAATCAGGGAACAAAACGCAATTTATCGGCCAGTTCAGCTCTTGACCTGGCGACTGAGTCCGTAAAATTCAGTCATGACCTTATATAGACTCCTGATCTGCGTATGCCTGTTCGCCCTGGGTGCAACAGCGAACGTGCGCGCTCAAGAGAGCGTTCAGGCGCTGAGCGTGCAAGCCATGCAGGACCAGGCGCAGGACTATCTGCTCAAGCTGGCGCAGATGTATCCCGGTATCGCCACGATCACCCTGGACAGCGCGCGCCTGAACGCCATGCCTGCCTGCACCCAGAACCAGATATTTCTGCCCAGCGGTCAACGCCTGCGATCGCGCATGAGTATTGGCGTACGCTGCCTGAGCCCACAAAGCTGGAGCACCTCCATTGGTGCCACACTCTCTATTCAGGGACACTATTACGTCACCAACCGCCGCATCAATCCGGGTGAGACCATCAATCAGGACGATCTGCTCGAGCGCGAGGGGGATTTGCTGGCTCTGGCCAATGGCGTGGTGATTGATCCCAACCAGATCATTGGTTACGTCGCCAGCCAGCGCATTCCTTTGGGCAATGCGATACGAGCTTCGGCCCTGCGCGATCCGCAGTCGGTGACACGCGGCCAGATGGTACGCACCATTGCGCGCGGTATGGGGTTTGTGGCTACCGGCGAGGGCCAGGCACTGCAAAGCGGCTCACCAGGCACCCAGATTCAGATCAAGGCCAGTTCGGGGCAAGTGATTTCCGCCACGGTACTGGATGCATCCACGGTTCAGGTCGTTCTCTAAACTAAATCGGATGAGCATGCTAAAGTTTGCGTCCAGAGCGCCGTTACAAGATCAACGCAAAGAACAGGCCGCACGGAGAAACACGTGAAGATCAGCCCCTCCCCCCTCAAGACACCCCTTGCTGAAACGTCTGCCGCAGAACGCAGCACGGCATCCCCTCGTGCGCGCCACGCGTACAACAACAGCAGCAGCACCAACGAAGTGGACTTCAGCGCTGCAGCCCGCCAGCTCAATTCCCTGCAAGACAGCAGTGCCGATGTCGACATGAAAAAAGTCGAGGCCTTGCGCGAGGCCATTGCAGCCGGCGAGCTCAAAATTGACACCAGTCGGATCGCCGACTCCCTGATTGCCTCTGTGCGCGATCTTCTCAAGTAACTCACCTGAAACGGCCATGTCTTTGCAAACCTGTCTTGCCGATCAACGCCAAACCCTGCTGGACTTCGAGCAGCTACTGGCAGAAGAAAACACCCTGCTGCTGCGCAGCTTCGAGCCACAAGAACTGGCCCAGATCACCCTGCGCAAATATCAGCTGGTTGAACGTATCGAGCAACAGGACCAGGCTCGCGCCCAGCTCCTGCAAGAGCGCGAACTGGAAAACAACATCCAGGGCCTGCGCTACGCCGCCGAAGAAGACGAACTGGAACACGAGCTGGACCAACTGATCGAACTGAGCGAGAAAGTACGCAACGCCAGCGACAACAACCGCATTCTGGTGGATACCTTTTTGGTCGACACCCAACAAAACCTGGATGCCCTGGAAGCTTTCACGGGTCGCAATACCTTTTACGACGCGTCCGGCAAAACACAGAATACGCAGTCTTCCTTGAGCTTGAAGGTTTAGAACCGAGCAGACGCCAGTAGCGTCATGCTGGAGATTGAAAGCGCCAACTATTTAGTTGGCGCTTTTTTTGTCTGATCAAAGGCTATTGATAATTCGTCTGCAGAACCGAACCACAAGCCTGAACCGCTCACAGCGAGAAACTCACAACAAATACGATGTATTTGGCGAATACACGATATTTGTTGTAATCCCCAATTCGGGATGCCCTGCCATTCAGAAACTGACAAAACCACAAACCAATTCCCGCTCTGACAGATATAAAAAAAGCCTGCCACACGGCAGGCTTTTTCAATCTTGCTGAATTTAGCTCATCGCTTCCTTCAACACCAGCATCTTCACCAGCGCATCAACCGCGTGGCTGGACTTCAGCCCCGGTTTGCCCAGCAAGCGTGCGCTGAGTTGTCGCACACCCAGATTGTCCGGTGCCTGCAGCAAATCCCAGGCGGCTAGCGTCAATTGGGCGGCGGCCAGCAAGTTGAGTTCTTCTTCAAACTCGGAATTGCTGGTAGGCAAAATGCCACGCACAGTGCTTAGCAAGCGCGCCATTTCCTGCACTTCGCTACGCAGCATCATGTAGCAGGCCAGACTGGCCGGGGCGATGGCCTCGGAGCCTGCGCGTTGGTGCATCAAGGCAAAACGGGTTTTCAACACTTTGCCGTCGTGACGACGCACGGTGCGCAGGATGATCAGGTCCAGATGCACAGGCTCGGCATTGCGTTGTCGCAACTGCACCGGCTCGACGGCGTACCACAGGGCGATTTCACCCTGCTTGGCGCGGCCCAACGTTTCCAGATGCAAGCGTGCTGCCAGATCGGGAATCGCGTGGAATGCCAGCTGTTTGCCAAGGGCATTAGGCGTGGTCTTGCCGTCCTTGTGCCACAAGGAAGTCGCACCCGGAATCAGGGCCAGCCAGTCGGCTTCCATATCAGCCCATTGACGCCACATGGTGGGCGAACCACCTTCAAAAATATGCAGCAAGTTTACCGGTTGGGCCTGGGCATTCAAGACCTGCATGGCCTGGTTCAGTGCCTGTGTCGGGCCCGGCCGTTCCATGCAGCGCACGCCCCGTACATCCGACCATTGGGAGGGCGTTTGGCGTTGATAATACGGCACGCTCAAGGCCTGACCTTTAGGACTGAACAGGAAACTGAACGAGCATTGCTCCTGGCTACCGGCAAGCTGATGATCGGCATGGATCACCAGCAAGCGGGACACATTGCCCTCACTGACTTCCTGACACGCGGCACGCATCAGGCCTTCGGCACGCTGTGCCGCCGCCCCATCCTGAACAGGGGCATTTTGCGCATGCAGATCGCGCCAGAAGTCGTAGGCTTCCGCGCAGGCCAGACGCTCGTCCAGATCGGCGGCTGCACGGCGTGCCTGCTCCAGGGCGATAGGGCCACCCGCAGAGGCAGCCGACAACAAACGCGGCAAGACACGCGCACGGCGTTCTTCTTCAGCCTGTTGCTCCTGGGCGGACTGGCCACCGCTTTCCAGCAAGGCAGCCAGATCACCGGAACTGGGCGCGTACAAGGGGCGCTGGTTCTCGCGCACCTGCAAGGCAGAGTCGACCAGTTCGGCGGCACTCATGAAACGCAAATCCTCGGGCACTTTCTGGCCGTTGGACACGTAATGAATAGGCAGCTTGAAGCGAATGGCCGTATCCAGCGGCCCACCCAGCTTGATCGCCTCGTCCACTTTGGAGATGATGCAACCGCTTAGCGGTGTGCCACCATCTTGCGTGTAGCTGCGGGCGACCTCATCCAAGGTATCGCCCTGGCTGGCAGCGTTCAGGACCAGCAAGCGTTGCACCCGGCGTCCGGCACTGGCCAGCAATGCAGCTTGTTCTCGCACATAACGGTCGCGCTGGCTGATGCCCATATTGTCGATCAGGATCACCTGATCGGGCCGCACCCCCAGCATCACGCTACGCAGTTGCGCCACGTCCTGAACAATATGCACGGCTACCCGCATCAGATCGCCATAAATTTTCAGTTGCTCGTGCGCACCGATCCGATAGGTGTCAGTCGTCAGCAAAACGACCTTATCGGGACCAAAACGGCGCACAGCACGCGCAGCCAGTTTGGCCAGCGTGGTGGTCTTGCCCACACCCGTGGGGCCCACCAGAGCCAAGGCCAAGCCGGGCTGCCACAAGGAGTCCTCGGAACGCAGTACCGGCAAATGGGTTTCCAGCTCGGTCCGCACCCATTGCAAGGCCGCCCGCGCGCCCAGTTCTTCGGGCAAGCGCTTGAGCATGGCACGCAACAAGGCAGTACTGAAGCCTTGCGATAAAAGACTCTGAAATAGATTGACCGCTACAGGCGAGCGCCGCATCTGATGACTCCAGACCAGATCGTCCATGCGGCCTTCCAGGGCACCACGCAATGCCCCAATCGCACCCATCACATTGTCGGCAGCGGGCGGTGGTGCCATTTCCTGCTGACGTATCCCCGCGGCTTGATGCGGTGTGCTGCTGGGCATGGGTGCACGTTCAGTGGCACCACCGGGAACGGAGCTGGAATCGGTAGCGAGAATCTCCACCCCGCCATTCACGCGACGGTTGGACACAATCAAGGCATCGGGGCCCAAAGCGATACGCACCTGGCGCATGGCTTCACGGCTGGTACTACCAAAAAAGCGACTTATATTCATTCAGACTGACCAATAATGGTGGTGACCCGAAGGATGCGTTCTTCAGGAATTTCAGCGTTGGACAAGACACCCAGTTGTGGGATGTGGTGACGCAAGAAACGCGACAAGGTGGCCCGCAAAACAGGCGGCACAACCAGCACGGGCGGATCCCCATGTTCCTCCTGGAACTGGGCCGCACGCATGGCATCAGTCAGTACCGACTCGGCCAGACCTGGTTCCAGTGCACCACTGCTGGTCAGCGCCTGCGTCATGACCCGCTCCAGACGGGCATCCAGACCAATCACACGCAACTCGCCCTCGCCAGGGAACCACTGCTGCACAATAGCGCGCCCCAAGGCCACGCGCAGAACCGCAAGCAATTCGCCTGCCTCCTGGCCGGGCTGAACCGCACCGGGAGCCAGAATGCGCGGCGCATGTTCAGCCAGCGTTTCCACAATGCTGCGCATATCGCGAATCGGCACATCTTCAGCCAACAGACCACGCAAGACCTTGAGCAAGAGGCTGAGGGACAAGGTTTGCGGTACGAAATCTTCGACCAGCTTGGGCGCTTCGCGGCCCACGTGATCCAGCAATTGCTGCACTTCCTGACGGCCCAGCAAATCGGCCCCGTGGCGATGCAGCAAGTGGTTGATATGCGTGGCAATTACCGTGCTGGCATCCACCACGGTGTAGCCCGCAATCTGGGCCTGCTCGCGCATGCTGACATCCACCCAGACGGCGGGCAGGCCAAAGGCTGGGTCCGTAGTAGGTGTGCCGGGCAGCTTCATGGTGACGCCACCGGGATCAATGGCCAGCCACTGCCCTGGCGTGGCGGTGCCCCGGCCAATTTCCACCCCGGCCAACAGGATGCGATAGTCGTTGGGCTTGAGCTCCAGATTGTCCCGAATATGAACCACAGGCGGCAAAAAGCCCACTTCCTGTGCGAACTTTTTACGCAAGCTGCGGATACGATGCAGCAGCTCGCCGTTTTGCGCATGGTCCACCAAAGAGATCAGGCGATAACCCACTTCCAGACCCAGCGGGTCCACCATGGACACATCATTCCAGCTGGCTTCACTGGCGGCAGAATCGGCTGCGGCCAGCACTTCATCATTGGGTTCGCTGGCTTGCTGCTGCTGTTCGAGCTGATGCTTTTGCATCATCCAGGCTCCAGCACCCAATATCGCGGCCAGCAGCAGGAACACCAGATTGGGCATGCCGGGAATCAAACCCATCAAACCCAGAATCCCGGCGGTGATATACAGCACCATGGGATTACGGAAAAGCTGGCTGACCATTTGCTGGCCCACGTCTTCATCCGTCGCCACACGCGACACTACCACACCAGCGGCAGTAGAAATGATCAGGGCTGGAATCTGGGCGACCAGTCCGTCACCAATGGTCAACAAGGTGTAAACGCGACCGGCTTCCGAGAAAGACAAGTCATGCTGCAGGACACCAATAATCAGACCACCAATCACGTTGATGACCATGATCAACAAGCCCGCCACCGCGTCCCCGCGCACGAACTTGCTGGCACCGTCCATGGAGCCGTAGAACTCGGCTTCCTGCGAAACCTCGGTACGGCGACGACGGGCATCGTCTTCGCCAATCAGGCCGGCGTTCAAGTCGGCGTCAATCGCCATCTGCTTGCCCGGCAAGGCGTCCAGGGTAAAGCGTGCTCCCACTTCCGCAATACGACCTGCACCCTTGGTAATCACCACAAAGTTGATGATGACCAGAATCACGAACACGATCAGACCAACGGCAAAGTTACCGCCCACCAGAAAGTGACCAAAAGCCTCAATCACCTGACCAGCAGCGTCCGGGCCTTTGTGGCCGTTCATCAGTACCACTCGGGTAGAGGCCACGTTCAGGGCCAGACGTAACAAGGTCGCAAACAGCAGCACTGCCGGGAAAGCGGCAAAGTCCAGCGGCTTTTTGGTGAACATGGCCACCAGCAGAATCATGACGGCCAGGGCGATGTTAAAGGTAAACAGCAGGTCCAGCAGAAACGGTGGCAAGGGCAGAATCATCATGGCCATGACCATGAGGATCAGCACCGGACCGGCTAATAGCCGGGCGTGTTGACCACCGTTTTGTTTCAGTAAGGCAAAAAAATTGTTCATTGCTTTTAGTGTTTGCGCGAACGCAGTGGCCCTTCATCCATGCCTGTCGGCACTTTCAATCGGGTGGGCATGATCGGGCGCTCGCCCTGCCCCTTGTTCCAGTTACGAAGCTGATAAACCCAGGCCAGCACTTCGGCCACGGCCGAGTACAAGTCCACAGGAATCTCGCGCTCCAGCTCCACGTTGAAGTACAAGGCCCGTGCCAGCGCTGGCGCCTCCAGCATGGCCACCTTATGCTCGGCGGCCAGCCCGCGAATCTTGGCAGCAATCAGCCCCGTGCCTTTGGCAACCACACGGGGGGCACCGCCCTTGCCGTCCTGATACTTCAAGGCCACCGCATAATGCGTAGGGTTGGTAACCACCACATCGGCCCCCGGCACCTGGGACATCATGCGCGAACGGGCCATGGACCGTTGCTGCTGCCGGATGCGCCCTTTCACATGCGGGTCACCCTCGCTTTCCTTATGTTCTTCTTTCACATCCTGGCGCGACATGCGCAGCTTTTTGTAAAAGCTCCACAACTGCCAGGGCGCATCAATCAAGACAATCACCAGCAAGCTGGCGGCGATCAGGGCACAACACTTGATGATCAGTGTCATCCCCGTGGCAATGGCCGCCGTGGGATGCACATACATCAAGGCCGTCATCTGCTCGCGCTCGGTCCAGATCACATACACCGCCACCGAACCCACCAGACCGGCTTTGGCCAGGGTCTTGATCAGCTCGATCACGGTCTGCATGGAAAACATGCGCTTGATGCCCTTGGCCGGATTCATGCGCTCGAACTTGGGCTGCAAGGCCTTGCCGCTAAAGCTCATGCCGCCCAGCGCGATCGAGGCAAAGATCGCGACCACAACCAGCAGCAGGAACAGCGGTGCCAGACCTTTTAATGCTTCGCCTGCCAGACCGGCCGCCTGCACAACCATGGCGCTGGGATCGTGCGCTACGCGCGGATCAAACCAGACGCTGCGACGCACAATGCCGCCAAAAGTCTCGTACAAATAGCTGGCCCCGGCCCAGATTCCGCCAATCCCGGCCAGCAGCATCAGGAATGTCGTCAGCTCTCTGGAACGCGCCACCTGCCCTTCTTCCCGCGCCTTTTCCAGGCGCCGGGGTGAGGCCGGTTCCGTTTTTTCGAGATCGCTGTCTTCTGCCATGGACTGCCAAGACGCAGGAATTGAAAGAATGAATCACGCGCCCAGCACGAATGTCGCGTTCGCACTGCAGGCCGCGGGGTCATTCTAAAAGAGCACCGCGGCTCTGATAGCGCGGAGAAAGCCCGATAAAAGCAGGCTGTTCCCCACAAGCAAAAAGGCGCTGCAAGGTGCAGCGCCTTTCTGAAGCGAACGCGATGATCGAATTTGGGCGGGGATTAAAAGCCCAGATTCGCCAGCAAGTCGTCCACCTGGTCCTGGCTGGTGACCACTTCCGAAGCTACCGGCGAGACCACCGGACCGTTGATAAGACTTTGAGTTTCTTCGCGTTTTTCTGTGGGGACATTATCGACCAGCACCTGGACCAGTTCGGTCTCGATGGTGCCAACCACACCCAGCATGCGCGTGATCACCTGCCCGGTCAGATCCTGAAAGTCCTGGGCCATGATGATTTCCAGCAGATTGTCCTGCGTCTGCTGGGCCTTGACGGGCACATCGCGCAAGAAGCCGCGGGTACGCTTGACCAGTTCGCGGGCCTGGTCCTGGTCCAGAGGCTGTTCAAACCACTGTTCCCATTCGGCATCCAGGGCCTGGGCGTCCTCTTGCAAGGACTCCTGCAAAGGACGCACCTGCTCGGCCGCGTTCAGTACCCGGTTGGCGGCCTGCTCAGTCATGCGAGCCACATAGTGCAGACGATCACGGGCATCCGGAATCGCGTGCGCGGCATCTTTAATGGCCTGATCCAGACCCAGTTCGCGCATGCTTTCCCGCAGCAGGCGGGTCAGATTGGCGATGCGGTAGACCAGATCAACCGGTACGCTTTGGGGGTCGGGATGATTCGGTGTTTGCTGTGGATCCATGACGTACTCCGTATTAACCGGCCATTTTCTCGAAGATCTTGTTCAGCTTCTCTTCCAGAGTTGCGGCGGTAAAGGGTTTGACGACGTAGCCATTGGCGCCCGCCTGGGCGGCGGCAATAATGTTCTCTTTCTTGGCTTCGGCGGTCACCATCAGCACAGGCAAAGAGGACAGGTTGGCATCGGCACGAATCTGCTTGAGCATTTCCAGCCCATCCAGATTCGGCATATTCCAGTCAGAGACCACAAACTCGAAATTGCCGTTGCGCAGTTTTTCCAGGCCCATCTGACCATCT
Source organism: Alcaligenes faecalis (assembly GCF_005311025.1). Lineage (GTDB taxonomy): Bacteria > Pseudomonadota > Gammaproteobacteria > Burkholderiales > Burkholderiaceae_B > Alcaligenes > Alcaligenes phenolicus. The sequence continues at coordinate 3,703,224 of NZ_CP031747.1, forward strand.
TCTGCTTCGTCTACATTCTCGTATCCCAGATCCTTGAGCAGGTTCTTGATGATCCGGCGCATGGTGGGAAAGTCATCGACGACGAGAATTTTTATATTTTTTTGTACCATTTACATTCTCCAAATGAGTAGCATGCCAGTGCGTTCAGGACCGTTTATACACGGTGCCCAAAGGCCCCCACACTGGCCAGAATTCGTTCGCTGATCTGCCCCAAGGGCAAGGCGATGTCCGCCGCGCCAATTTGCAGGGCTTCACGCGGCATGCCAAAGACCACGCTGGTGGCTTCGTCCTGGGCAAAAGTCATGGCACCGGCCTGTTTCATGGCCAGCAAACCTTGCGCGCCGTCCTTGCCCATGCCGGTCAGAATGACACCCACGGCATTGCGTCCGGCCAGCTCGGCGGCAGAGTGAAACAGCACATCAACCGAGGGCCGGTGGCGGTTGACAGGTTCACTGTCCACCAGCTTGACCACATAGTTGGCACCCGAGCGGGCCAGCTTCATGTGCGCCACGCCACCGGGAGCCAGATACACATGGCCGGGCAACACGCGCTGACCATCTTCGGCCTCGTGCACCTGCATGGAGCACAGTCCATCCAGACGGTTCACGAACGAGCGCGTGAAACCGGCTGGCATATGTTGGGTAATCATGATGGCCGGACAATTAGCCGGCAAAGGCTCCAGCACCTGGCGAATGGCCTCGGTGCCGCCTGTGGATGCACCGATCATGATCAGTTTTTCAGTGGTCGAAAAGTTGTGCGTCAGGCGACGAGCCGGGGCGGACCCTGCCGGGGCCGGGGTCGCACGACGTGGACGCGCAATGGAAGCGGCGCGGATCTTGTCGGCAATCAGGTCCGAGTAATCCAGCAAGCCATCTCGCAGGCCCAGCTTGGGCTTGGTCACAAAGTCCACCGCGCCCAGCTCCAGGGCACGCAAGGTCACGTCCGAATTGCGCTCGGTCAGCGAGGACACCATCACCACGGGCATGGGACGCAAGCGCATCAGTCGCTCCAGAAAGTCCAGCCCGTCCATGCGCGGCATCTCGACGTCCAGCGTCAGCACATCCGGATTGTGTTCTTTGATCAGCTCGCGCGCCACCAGCGGATCGGGGGCCACGGCCACCACTTCCATATCCGCATGACTGTTGATAATTTCCACCATCAGGCTGCGCACCAGGGCGGAATCGTCTACACACAAAACTCGAATTTTCTTCATGCTACTCATAATCCCGATTTCAAACGCCAACAGAGCTTGGGGCGGGGTGAAACTAATGGGCCCTAGTTCCGGACATACACCGTCTGACCCAGCAAACGAAAGGCCTTGGTCAGATAGGAGAAGTTCTCGGAATGCCCCACAAACAGCAGTCCGCCAGGCTTGGTGACGGCGGCGAATCGCTCCAGGATGCGTGTCTGATCGTCCCGGTCAAAATAAATCATGGTGTTTCTACAGAAGATCACATCAAAACGGCTGGAAGACGGCCAGGCCGGCCCCACCAGATTGAACTCCTCGAACTCCACCATATTGCGCAACACGGGCTTGACGCGTGCCAGCCCCTTGCGAGCGCCCACGCCACGCTGAAAGTAACGCGGCAGCCACAAATCGGGCACGGGCTGAATGCGCTCCAGGGTATACACGCCCTGACGGGCCTTGTCCAAAGCTGCCGAGTCAATATCGCTAGCCAGAATGGATACGTTCACATCCGGTGAAGGGCAGTGTTCGCGCACCGTCATGGCAATGGAATACGCTTCCTCGCCCGTAGAGGCGGCGCTGCACCAGATATCCAGGGGTTTGCCGCGTGTACTGACAAACTTGCCCAGAATATCGAAGTGATGTTGCTCCCGAAAAAACGCGGTGTGATTGATGGTGAAAGCGTTGACGAAGTCCTGCCACTCCTGGCTATGCGTGTCCTGTTCCAGAATATCCAGGTACTGGCGTACCTCGCGCATGCCCGCGTTCTGACTGCGCATACCCAGCGTGCGGGCCACCATATCTTCTTTGTGGGTACCTAAGATGATGCCCGCATACGACTTGAGCAAGCGCGCGGCTCGCTCACAGTCGGCCCTCGAGGCTTGCGGGATCGAGGGCAATGTATAAACAAAAGGTTCCACAGATGTGCTCATATAACTACAGGCTGGCCAAGGTCCCGCTAAAAGGCCCCGCCGACAGACGCTCGGTAGAACGTAATCGTTCCGGCTCGGGCGCTTCAAACGGATCATCAATAATGTCTTGCGCACTGACTTTGAACGCCGACACCGCATCGGACAAACGGGTCGCCTGATCCTGCAAGGAGCCCGCCGCAGCGGTAGCCTGCTCGACCAGGGCCGCGTTCTGCTGCACAACCACATCCATTTGCGCAACCGCCCGGTTCACCTGCTCAATTCCTTCGGACTGCTCGTTTGAAGCCGAGGAGATTTCCGCCATGATGGTCGTTACGCTCTGTACCGAGCTGACCACTTCCATGACCACCTTGCCCGCCTCATCCACCTGTCGAGTCCCTTCTTTCACTTTGGCCAGCGACTGCTCGATCAAGCCCTTGATCTCGCGCGCCGCTTGCGCACTGCGCTGGGCCAGACTGCGTACTTCACCGGCCACCACCGCAAAACCCTTGCCCTGCTCGCCTGCACGGGCGGCTTCCACCGCGGCGTTCAAGGCCAGAATATTGGTCTGGAAGGCAATGCCGTCGATCACGTTCACGATCTGGGCAATCTGTCCCGAACTGGCCGACAAGTCTTCCATGGTTTGCACCACGGTAGAGACCGCCTGGCCACCGCGCAGAGCCACTTCGGAAGCATTCTTGGCAACCTGATCCGCTTGCTGGGCATTGTCCGAGTTCTGACGAACCGTACTGGCCAACTGCTCCATGCTGGCCGCAGTCTGCTGCAAGGAGGCGGCCTGCTCTTCCGTACGACTGCTCAAGTCCGTATTGCCCACATAGATTTCATGCGAGCCAAAAGTGATCTCTTCCACGCCCTGGCGCACGGTCTGCACCATGGACTGCAAGCTGCCCTGCATGCGACGCACGGCGTCATACAGCACACCAATTTCATTGGTGGACTTCACTTCCACGCGCTGGGTCAGATCCCCGCTGGCGATGCGATCAAAGTGCGCACCGGCCTGACGCAAGGGGCGCAACACCATGCGATTCAAGAACACATACACGGCCAAGGAGATAAACAGACAAAGCACCATGGCCAGACCCACCAGGCGGATCACCATGTTGTACTGGTCGTTTTCTTTCTGGTATTGCGAGTCGATAGAACGCTGCTGAGCTTCCTGCAAGGTGTTCAAGGCGCTGTACAGATCCTCTTCCAGGAACTTGGTGGTAGTCGCCACATAGCTGCGGAAACCCGCAATATCACCTTGCTCCAGATAGGCGATCAAGGGCAGCACGCCACCTTGCATCAGGGACATGAACGCCGCATCGACACGCTGGTAGTAATCGTTGGTGCCTTCCAGCTGGGTGGCAACACCCTGGTATTCAAAGAAGGCTTCCTGGGCCAGTTCAAACTGCTTGCGCGTGGCATCCAGGGCATCCCGGGTTGCCGAGCTGATCGCCGAGGTTTTGGGAGCCACATCGCTCCACTCGGCCATCAAGTCCTGGTTTTGCAGATCATTGCTGACCACATAGCTGATGGCCGCTCGTCCAATCAGGGTTTGAGTCTCTTTGTAGCGCTCGATGGCCTGATACATGGCCGAGCCTACACGCTGATTGACCACGATGCTTTGCAGCGCACCGTTATTGGCGCGCAGGGACAAAATCCCCAGAGCGGCGCCTGCCACCAGCATTGCTAAAAAAAACACCAGTACCAGAATCAGACTGGTCCGCACCTTCAGATTGGCTAAACGTAATCCATCCAGCATTGCAAGCACCTTGTCTAGAGTAGATCCGAACATCAGAGGCGCTTGTGACGCCTCCCCCGGCCCGAACATTCCTTGAAGGACCCGTTAAACAAGTCCCCGCCTGGCAAGTCTTTGCAGACTCGGGCGATCAGGCCACTGCGCTGTCAACCAGAGCCATCTCTTCACTGGTCATCAGTTTTTCAATATCCACCAAAATCAGCATACGTTCGCCCAGCGTACCGATACCGGTCAGGTACTCGGTCGAGAAGGCGGTGCCGAAGCTGGGGGCAGCGCTGATCTGGGACGATTGCAGCACCAGTACATCCGAGACACCATCCACCACCACACCCACTACGCGGTCGTGTAAGTTCAGAATCACCACGACGGTCTGGTGGTCGTACTCCACCCGTTCCATGTTGAAACGCACCCGCAAGTCTGCGATAGGAACAATCACGCCACGCAGATTGGTAACGCCCTTGATGAAATTGGGCACGTTGGCGATACGAGTGACGGTCTGGGAGTCGTAGCCCCGGATCTCCTGAACTTTCAGAATATCGATGCCGTATTCCTGGTCGCCCAGAGTAAATACCAGATACTCCTTGCCGCCAGCCTCGGCAGCTTCGGAGTGGGAAGTAAAGTCGTTGGACATAAAGATCTCCGAATAATCAGGCCCACGTCGAGGCGGGGTCCCGCGCCAGACGTTGCAAGGCAAAAACATCAACAATCAGGGCTACGCTGCCATCGCCCAAAATGGTGGCAGCGGAAATACCCGGAATTTTTCTATAGTTGGCTTCCAGGTTCTTGACCACGACTTGATGCTGACCAATCAGGTGATCGACCAGCAAGGCAAAGCGCATGTCTTCGGCCTGCAAGATAACGGCAATCGCACGAGTCACATCGGTCTCGGCCCCTTCAACCGAGAAGATGTCACGCAGGGAAATCAGGGGCAGATACTCGCCACGTACAAACATGACGTGATCGGTATCGGTGACGCTGCGCAACTGTTCTTCAGTGGGCTGCATGGATTCGGTTACGTGAGCCAGCGGCAGGATGAACACCTCATTGCCCACCTGGACCGACATGCCGTCCAGAATCGCCAGCGTCAGCGGCAAAACAATACGGGTGGTCGTTCCCTTGCCTGCGCGCGAGTACAGCTGCACATGGCCGCCCATGCTTTGGATATTGCGTCGCACCACGTCCATGCCCACACCACGTCCGGAAATTTCCGTGACTTTGTCGGCGGTGGAAAAGCCGGGGGCAAAAATCAGTTGCCACACTTCGTCGTCCGGCATGGTCTCGGTGACCGGCAGGCCCGAAGACATGGCTTTCTTCAAAATACGTTCGCGGTTCAGACCAGCGCCATCGTCCACCACTTCAATGATGATATGGCCGCCCTGGTGCTGGGCCGACAAGGTCAGCACGCCCTCTTCTTCCTTGCCCGCAGCCAGACGATCCTCGGGCATTTCAATGCCGTGATCGATACTGTTGCGCACCAGGTGCGTGAGCGGATCAATAATGCGTTCGATCAGGCTCTTGTCCAGCTCGGTGGCCTGCCCTTTGGTGACCAGACGAATCTTCTTGTTCATGCGGGCCGCGCTTTCACGCACCACACGCGGAAAGCGGCTGAACACGTAATCCATCGGCATCATGCGAATGGACATCACGGACTCTTGCAGGTCGCGCGCATTGCGCTCCAACTGTTCGATGCCATTCAAAAGACGATCATGCACGACCGGGTCCAGCGTCGAGGCGGTTTGCACCAGCATGGCTTGCGTAATCACCAGCTCGCCCACCAGGTTGATGATCTGGTCAACTTTTTCCACGCCCACACGGATCGTGCCGGACTCTTTGGGAGCCGCGGCCTTGGCGGGTTTGTCGGCAGCTTTAGGGGCAGCAGCAGGAGCAGGCGTTTCGGTTTTTTCTAGTTCAGCGGCAACAGAGGCCGTTGCGGGAGCCGGAGCAGCCGGTGCAGCGACGGGGGCTGCAGGCTCGGCAGCCACTGCGGCGGGAACTGAGGCCGAGGCTGCTGCGGCAGCGGCTGGAGCCGCCGCTTGTCCTGGGGCTGCGGCCGGTTTTACCGACACCTGATCGGCATTCAGAATAAAGCAGCAAACGGCCAGGATGTCGTCCGCTGAACCTGTGGTTTCCACCCAGATATCCAGGCGATCGCCTTCACGGGTTTGATGGACGATGGTTCCCATCAACTCCATTTCTTGTTGCAGCGCCTCCGCATCTTTATCCGATACCGGTCCCATGGACACCCACAGTGGCAAGCCATCCGTATTGGCGGCCGGTTCCGGCTCGGGTTCCGCTTCGGCTTGCAGAATCGCTTCGGTTCCTTTGGCGTCCGTTGCCAGAATGCCCTTTTGCTCCAGGGCCAGTTGCCTCAATTGCGCGCAGATACGGGTATAGGCTTCCTCGTCAGGCTCCTGTTCCTCGCGGTAGGCATTGACTTGTCCGGTTAGCACGTCCTTGGTTTCCAGAAAGAGGTCAATCATGTCCTTGCGCAATTGCATCTCGCCATTACGGACCAGATCGAGCAGATTTTCGAGTAAGTGGGTAGTTTCAGCCAGCTGACCGAAGCAACCAAACGTGCCTGCACCGCCCTTGATCGAGTGCGCGGCCCGGAAGATGGCATTGAGCTGATCGCGATCAGGCTCGTCCAGATCCAGCTCCAGCAGCAAGCGCTCCATGTCCGCCAGCAACTCATCGGCTTCATCGAAAAAGGTTTCGTAAAACTGACTCAGATCTACGCCGGAGCTCATGAACACTTCCTTCCTGGTTATGGCTTAGAACAACAAAACAAAAAGCACAGCCCAAACACCTGGGCCGTCGGGCCTGTTAACAAGCGCTAGGGCACCACTGGCAAGGCAGAAGGCATTTCAGGCAGACCGGGAATATGAATACTGATTGGCCCCTCGGTCTCCTGCATGGCTTCGCGCAAATCAAACTCTTCCGAACCGCTTGCGGCTTGCTCGTCCATGCGTCGTTCGGCCCGGCTATTGAGCACGAGCAGGCTGATACGTCGATTTACGGCTGCGGCGGGGTTATCTTTAACCAGGCTGACACTATCGGCCAAACCCACGACCTGCTTGACCTTGGCCTCGGCCAGACCACCAGCCACCAGCTCCTGTCGAGCCGCATTGGCACGATCGGCTGACAGCTCCCAGTTACTGTACAAACGCTCGCCACTGGCGTACTGCAGCGAGTCGGTGTGGCCGGAAATCAGAATACGGTTAGGCATCTCGTTCAAGGGGGCGCTTAGCGAGCGCAAAATGGCCCGCATGTAAATCTGCACCTGTGCGCTGCCCGTGGAGAACATGGGGCGGCTTTGACGGTCGATAATCTGGATGCGCAAACCGTCCTGAGTCATGTCCAGCAGTAGTTGCGGACGGAATTCTTTCAGCACGGGATCGATACGGATCAGTTCTTCCAGAGCCGATTTCAAATCTTCCAGACGCTCCACATCCTGGCGATCATCGGCCGCCTGGCTGCTGTTCGTGCCGGGATGGGGATTGGGAACCAGGCTGGGCTGGCCACCAGGAATGACGCTGCGCGAATAGTCGGCCTGATAGCCGCCCGAAACGGCGTCCATCAAGGGCATGCGGAAGTAATCGGCAATTTCCTTCAAGTCCTGCTTGGGAACCAGGGAAAGAATCCACATCACCAGGAAAAAAGCCATCATCGCCGTCATGAAGTCAGCGTAGGCAATTTTCCAGCTACCACCATGATGCTCGGCATGGGCCGTCTTCTTGCGACGGATGACCACGCGATCTTTATGATTGCTCATGAACGCATCCGCTTAGGCTTTGCGACCAGCACCCGAGCGGGCCTGACGTACATGCTCTTCCAGCTCCTGGAACGAAGGGCGATCGGAGGAAAACAGCACTTTACGACCAAATTCCACGGCAAGCTGGGGCGGGTAACCATTCAGATTGGCCAGCAAAGTGACCTTGATGCACTCCAGCACCTTGACCGAATCCGAGGTACGGCGTTCGATGGTAGCGGCCAAGGGAGCGACAAAGCCGTAGGCTAGCAAGATACCCAGGAAGGTACCAACCATGGCCTTGGAAATCAGGTCTGCCAGCACGGCAGGCGGCTGGTCTACGGAGGCCAGCGCTTTCACCACACCCAGCACCGCCGCCACAATCCCGAAAGCGGGCAAGGCGTCAGCCACTTCACGCAAGGCGCGTGCCGGCACGTTGCGTTCGTGCTGGTGGGTCTCGATATCCTGGTCCATCAGCGTTTCGATTTCAAACGAGCTCATATTGCCGCTGATCATCAAACGCAGGTAGTCGGACACAAAGTTCATCAAAGCCGGATCTTTCACCACATTGGGGTAATCGGCAAAGATGGGACTTTGTTCGGGGTTTTCGATATCCGCTTCGATGGACATCATGCCATCGCGTCGAGCCTTGTTCAGCAGCACAGACAACATGCCCATCAACTGCATGTACAACTGCTTGTTGTAGGGGCTGCTGCGAAATGCAATCGGCAACGCTTTGGCCAGCAGCTTGATGGACTTGCCGCTGTTGGACGCAAAATAGGCCCCCAGGGCCGCGCCACCAATCAGCAGTAATTCAAAAGGCTGGTATAGCGCACCCAAGTGCCCGCCCAACCCCACAAAGCTCCCGAAAACGGAGACGAAAACAATGATATATCCAAGGATAATAAGCACGGATACGCCTTCTTCAAATACACGCTGCTAATGATGGCGGCAAGCAACCGGGCTAAAACGACGCGTTAATGGCCTTTTTCCAGCCTAGATCGACGCTTCCAGTTACCTTGACACTTTCAGATTCTTATCAGATCCACATCAAAAACCAGCATCTATCCGGCTTTGCTGCACACTGACGACAAAAGCTATTGCTAGATGGGCACGTCTACCTGTGCGTTGACGTGCCCCGTGACCCTGGCTTGCGGCTCCTTGACCGGCTCTGATTTTCGACTTTTGCCGCCCGGAGATTTAGGTGTACTGCGTGCCTTGCTGGCACGGGTCTTGCCAGCCCGTGGTGGCGGACGGCAAATGGCACAAATAAAGCCTGATTCAGGATCGTGCGCATGGGCCACAAAGCCCCCCTTGCAGCGCTCGCACTGGGACAGCTGCAACAAACCGCTATCAAAAAAGCGCAGCAGCATCCAGGCACGAGTAAAACTCAGCACGGGCTCTTCATCCGGCCCCACGTCCAGACGCCCGGCCGACGATTGCTCCAGGTAAAGGCGATAAGCCTCGACCAGTGCACGGCTTTTATCGCACGGCGTATGCACGGCCATGAACTGGTAAATGCTGTAGAACAGGCTGGAATGAATATTGGGCAGCCAGGTCATGAACCAGTCGACAGAAAAAGGCAGCATCCCTTTGGGTGGCGAGCAGCCTTTGACTTCACGGTACAAACGGGCCAGCCGGTCGTAGCTTAATGATGTTTCTGCTTGCAGGACCTGCAAACGCGCCCCCAGCTCAATCATGTCGGAAGCAAGCCCAATTTCCTGAGCTTCTTTGGCGACGCTTTTTATAGCCATAGTTCTTGATGTAATAAATTCGCAGCCGGTTTAACCGGCTTGTTCTGCCGTCGCGCGCTGTGACAGAAGAATGGTGGAGTGGGCCTGCTGCAATACCCCTCCCAGCACATCCTGCGTCAAGGTGGTGAGCAGGTCGTAGTCATTGAAGCGAAAGCCGCAAATCAACGAGCTGGAGCTGGCCAGCTTGACCAATTGGGCCGGCGACAGACGCAACAAGGTCTCTGCCACATCGGTATCGAAGCCCAAACGGAACATACCTGCCGAAAAATTCTCCCGCAGCAGGCGCTGCGCGAGTAACAAGTACGACAAATTGACTTCCTGAATATCATTCAGCAGCGAATTTTCCGATACGGGCATGTCAGCCATCCTTGTAAATCTGTTAATCAGCCAGTTTCTTGTAACAAAACACATTTAAAATATATAAAGTTACATAAATATGTATCATGCCTTGCAATCTATTGCATGAATATAATTTTTACATTCTCGATGTTTCCGACACATACCCTCTTTTAATGCCCTAAAAACATGGAAAACATCAAATATATGCAATAAACGTATCAAGACACAGCAGAATATTATCAGATGCTCACTTAATGTTGTAGTTATAAACGAGATGTAACATGACAAAGATCAAAGCGTCTGTATCAAAATTATGTTTTGTTGCATACATTAGCCATTAATTAATGCATATTTCGACGATCCATCTCACGCGCTGCCTAAAAAGCGTCGAAATATCGGATAATCTTCTGGTAACAGCTTTCCCCGCCGCCCCCACATCCGTTTTGTAACAGCCCATGGTTCCTGCTGCTTTTACGCAACGTCTGTTTGCCTTGTGCCTGACACTGATCCTGGCGGCTTGTGCGCACACGCCCTCGTCCCACCTACCCGCCGGCAAACCCATTGGTGTGGATGAACAACGCCGCTCAGCCGTAGTCCTGTCTGCCCTGACCTTGCTGGATACGCCTTACCGCTACGGCGGACGCGAACCGTCTACCGGCTTTGATTGCAGCGGCCTGGTGCACTATGTATTCAGCCAGGAATCCAGTTCCCCCATTCCACGCCGCACCGGCGACCAGGCCAGCGCGGCCCGGCGTGTCAGTCGTTCACAGCTGCGCCCGGGTGATCTGGTGTTTTTCAATACGCTGGGTACCCCGAACTCGCATGTAGGCATCTATATAGGCAAGCAACAATTCATCAACGCTCCCTCCAGTGGTGGACGCGTGCGGATTGATTCACTGGACAATCCCTATTTCGCCAAACGCTTTGAAACAGCTCGCACTTTCTTTGATTGACTCATCGGCAAACCAGCGCAGGCATTGAAAGAAAGCAGGTCTGGTCTTTCACCAGGCCCAATTTCATTGAGCGCAAAAAGCAAAAAGGCCCGTGATGAACGGGCCCTTTCTTATTGCCATACGTTTAACGCGTAGGCACGGTGGCGTATTGCTCGGCCAGTTCCAGAAAGGCCTCCAGCTCGGGCGAGCGCCCGGTTTCTTCTTCCATAATTGCCGCCACCGCTGGGGCAAGCGATTGCGCCAGACGCGCATCAAGGAACAAAAGGCGCGAACGACGGGCCAGCATATCTTCAACGGTACGGGCATATTCAAAGCGGCAAGCAAAGCGCACCATGGCCACACTCAAGCCCGGCGCCAATTCCTGATCCGCTCCCGGCAAGGTCTGCACCCAATCGGCCTCGCTGCCATACGCATCCAGACCGGCTGTACGCCCCAGAGAACGCCGGTCACCTACATAAGAAGCACCGACCAAACGTTGCTCCTGAGTCCGACAGGCTGGCAAAGGCCCCAGCAAGCCGGACTGCTGGCAGCGTTCCAGCACATCTTCGGCCATGGCACGATACGTCGTCCATTTGCCGCCAGTGACTGTCAGCAAACCATTCGCACTAACCGTAATGCTATGTTCCCGGCTGATGGATTGCGTCTGCCCCGCGGCCGACTCGGCTGCAGGGCGCACCAGCGGTCGCAGCCCCACCCAGATACTGCGCACATCCTGCACCGTGGGCGCTTTTTGCAGATAATTCGCGGACTCTTTCAGAATGAAATCCACTTCCTGGGCCAAGGGGTGCGGCTCCAGCGGAATATCGTCTCGGGGAGTATCCGTCGTGCCCAAAATCAGCTTGCCCAACCAAGGCACGGCAAACAAGACCCGGCCATCCTTGGTCCGTGGCACAAGCAAGGCGTGTTCACCGGGCAGGAATTCCTGATCAACCACCAAGTGCACACCCTGGCTGGGCGAAACCATAGGGCGCAGTTCACGCCCGGCTTCCTGCGCATCCAGTTGTCGCACCTGATCCACCCACACGCCCGTGGCATTGACCACGCATGTGCTCTGGATCTCGTAGGTCTGACCGCTTTCCTTGTCCTGGCAGCGCACCCCGCAGACCTTGCCCTCGCTGTGCATCACATCCACAACCGGACAGTAATTGATGAGCAAGGCCCCATTCAGTGCCGCCGTACGGGCCAGGGCCAAGGCCAGACGGGCATCATCAAACTGGCCGTCCCAATATTTCACACCACCTTTCAGGCCACTTTGCCGCGCACCGGGCAGAAGCTGCCGGATCTTGGAAGCACTCAAAAATTGGGTATGACCCAACCCCTCGCGCCCCGCCAAACCGTCATAGGCCATCAGGCCCACCCCGTAAAACGGAGTCTCCCAGCACTTGTAGCTGGGCATGACAAAAGGCAGGCGCTGCGCCAGATGGGGCGCATTGCTGAGCAAATGCATACGCTCGCGCAAGGCTTCACGCACCAGACTGACATTACCCTGGGCCAGGTATCGCACCCCGCCGTGTACCAGCTTGGTCGCCCGCGAGGACGTGCCTTTGGCAAAGTCCCAGGCTTCCAGCACAACCACACTCAAGCCCCGCAAGGCCGCGTCCAGAGCCACGCCCAAGCCGGTAGCGCCACCACCCACCACGACCATATCCACCTGCGTGGTGCGCGCCAAGGCGCCCAGCATCTGGGCTCTGTCGGTCAATAAGGGGGAACTTAATGTAGTCATAAGATGAGCTTTGGACCTGAAATTAGCAGACACCCGAAAAAAACACTGACTGGCTCGGGATTTACCCTGATTTTAGCCCCTGAACTTTTACCGTCCAGTGAAACTTGTTTGCTCGCGTATCAAGTCCCCTTCTGCGACCGGACACAGAGCACACAGAGCCAGTACACTGTGGTCTGCTCCGCTTTTACTGCCTCATTCGCATGACATTCATACTTGCTCTTGATCAGGGAACCTCCAGCTCGCGCAGCCTTGTGGTAGCGGCAGACGGCCGCATTCTGGCCAAGGCGCAGCAGGAAACTCAGCAATACTACCCGCGTACAGACTGGGTGGAGCATGATCCCCAGGAAATCCTGGACACCCAGTTCCGGACCGCCCGGCAAGCGATTGAGCAGGCAGGGCTACGCCCTCAGGACATACACGCCATTGGCATTACCAATCAGCGTGAAACCACAGTGCTATGGGATCGGCAAACCGGGCAGGCTCTGCACAAGGCCATCGTCTGGCAAGACAGACGCGCCGAGGACTTCTGCGCCCAGTTGCGCGAACAAGGGCACGAAGCCACCATTACCGGCAAGACCGGCCTGCCTATTGATGCCTATTTTTCGGCCTCCAAGCTGCGTTGGCTGCTGGACTCCGTACCCGGCGCCCGTGAACGTGCAGCGCGTGGTGAACTGGCTTTCGGCACCATTGATAGCTGGCTGATCTGGCATTTAAGTGGCGGCAAAGTTCACGCCACCGATGTCAGCAATGCCTCGCGCACTCTGCTCTACAACATTCATAGCCAGCAATGGGACGATGAGTTGCTGGCCCTGTTCAACATCCCGGCCAGCGTCTTGCCCCAGGTACAGAGCTCCGCCTCCGAGTTTGGCCATTGCAGCCCCGAAATTCTGGGTAGCCCCATTCCCATTTGTGGTGTGGCGGGCGACCAACAAAGCGCCCTGTTCGGCCAGGCTTGCACAACACCCGGCATGGCCAAGAATACCTATGGCACAGGCTGCTTCCTGTTGATGCACTGTGGCTCGCAAGTCCCCCAATCCCATAACGGCCTGATCGCAACCAGCGCCGCCCATCATGGCGATGCTCCCGCCTATGCGCTGGAAGGCAGCGTCTTTATTGGGGGGGCGGTGGTCCAATGGCTGCGCGATGGTCTGGGCGCACTGGAACATAGCGCGCAAGTCGAAGAGCTGGCTCGCAGCGTACCGGATGCACAAGGCGTACGACTGGTCCCTGCCTTCACCGGCCTGGGCGCCCCCTATTGGGATGCCCAAGCCCGCGGCACCATTACCGGCCTGACACGCGCCTCCACCATGGCCCACATCGCCCGCGCTGCTCTGGACAGCATTGCCTACCAAAGCGCCGCCGTGCTGCAAGCCATGAATCGGGATGTACAGGCCAACGGCGGCCCGGCCTTGCACGAGCTGCGTGTGGACGGTGGGGCCTGCGCCAATAATCTTCTGATGCAATTTCAAGCAGACTTGTTGGGCCTGCCTGTCGTGCGTCCCGTTACTATTGAGACGACCGCGCTGGGCGCCGCCTATCTGGCGGGCTTGGGCAGCGGTCTGTATTCAGGTCTGCCTGAGATTGCGGCGCTATGGCAATGCGACCGGGTTTTCGAGCCCATCATGTCGCGCGATGAAGCCCAAAACCTGATGCTCAGTTGGGAACAAGCCGTGCGTCAGGCACGCACTTATTGAACTTGCTGTTTTTTTGACGGAAACACCATGCTGCAAAAAATCATTCTGGGCATTGCCATCTTCCTGATCGTGATGTTGGGCCTGACCTTTGGCGAGGCCATTTTCCACTACATTTCCTCGTACCTGGGATTCCTGTTCCATGACTTCATCGAATTGATGCAGCAAGTTCAGCGCTACCTGACCGTACATTGGGGCAAGGCGCTGATCGCCTTGATCATTACCATCCCGCTGGTGATCTGGATTTCCAAGAACAAGAAAGACGAAATGTCCAAGCCCAACAGCCACCGCAAGATCGCGATTGTGCTGGCGATATTCCTGGGCTGGCTGGGCGTGCACCGCTTTTACCTGGGCCAGATCGGCATGGGCTTGTTATTCCTAGTGCTGTTTGCCATCTGGTCGCCGCTGGCCTATTTCCTGGCCTTGATCGACGCCTTGCGTTACGCCTTCATGGGCGACGACGAGTTCAAGCTGGCCCGTTAATTTCCAGACTGCTCACCAAAGCCCCACTTGCTGGGGCTTTTTTTATGGCTGCCCCCTTCACGCATGCCAGAAGCCTGGCTACGTCAAATAAACAGGCTCCACTCAGGGCGTTTTGTGGACTTATCAGGGAAAACCACAGCCCATGCCGCTTGCAAGCCTAGTTCCTTGATTTCCAATGCTTATATTAGCCACCATACCTTCCAGGTATGCAAGCAAACCTTTTTAGTCTTGGAAATCCCCAAGCGGCTTCGTGTTCAATCGAATTGGGGGAGACACGCCAAGCCTCTAAAAGACTGGCAGCGGCGGCTCAGATCAAAAGTGTGAGGCCATTGTTGCTGGCTCTGTCTACACATCCGTTACCCGATGGTTTTACGTATAAAAACCCATCAATACGCCCTATGGCACTCGCGTCCACGGCTTTATGTAGAGACACATCTCCGACTTGCATCGGAGGCCTGCAGACGACGAGGGTCACTACAAACATAACTAGATTGAGACACAAGAAAATGCGACGCACTAAAACTAGCTATTTACTGCGCAGCTTGCTGGGCCTGGCTTTGGCCGCCTGTACGCTAAGCAGTCACGCAGCCACAGAGAAACAACGCCCCAATATTTTGCTGATCGTGGCCGATGATCTGGGATATTCAGACATTGGCGCGTTTGGCGGGGAAATTTCCACCCCTAACCTGGATGCCCTGGTCAAAGACGGCGTAGCACTGACCGACTTTTACGCGTCCCCCTTCTGTTCCCCCACCCGCGCCATGCTGATGTCAGGCGCGGACAACCACCAGGTTGGCTTTGGTGGCATGGCCGAACTGATGACGCCCCAGCAGCGCGCCCTGCCCGGCTACGAAGGCTTTCTGAGCGACCAGGCCCTGCCCTTCCCCTTGGTCCTGCAAGACAATGGCTACCGCACCTATATGGCGGGCAAGTGGCATCTGGGCGTGAAAGAGGAAGTCGCCCCACCCAATCGCGGCTTTGACCAGTCCTACGCCTTGATGCACGGCGGCGCCAGCCACTTTGACCAAAGCGGCATCATCACCTTTGATGCCAATAAAGCACCGGTTGCCCTGTACCGCGAGAACGGCAAGGAAGTGCAACTGCCCAAAGACTTCTACTCCAGCGAGTTTTTTGCCTCGCGCCTGATGTCTTATATCGATGCGGACAAGCGCAAGGACCAGCCTTTCTTCGCCTACCTGGCCTTTACGGCTCCCCATTGGCCCTTGCACGCACCCGAGGAATACATACGCAAATATGAAGGCCGCTATGACGCAGGCTATGACGTGCTGCGTGAGGAGCGTCTGGAGCGCATGAAGAAGCTGGGTCTGGTGCCCCAGGATATGCAAGGCTATGTGGGCAATCCGGCCTGGCCACGCTGGAAAGAGCTGAGTCCTGAACAGCAACGTGTTGAAAGCAAACGTATGGCCGTCTACGCCGCGATGGTGGAAGCCATGGATGCACAGATTGGCCGTGTCATCGAGCACCTGAAGCAAACCGGCCAGTACGACAACACCGTTGTGATCTTCATGTCCGATAACGGTGCCGACGGCAATACCGTGCTGGATGAAGGTGAAACCCGCGCCTGGGCCCACAAGCATCGTGATAACAGCTATGAAAACACGGGCCGTCCCGGCTCCTTTGTGGAATACGGCCCAGGCTGGGCGCAAGTTGGCTCCACGCCCTTCAATCTGTACAAAGCCTTCATGTATGAAGGCGGTATCTCGGTACCTAGCATCATGCGCGTACCCGGTGGCAAGCGTCAGGGCGAATTTGTGCGCGCTCCGGCCCATGTAACCGACATCGCCCCCACCATTCTGGCCTTGGCCCAGATCGAACAGCCCAAGGGCGAGTACCGCGGCCGCCAGGTCATCCCCATGCAAGGCAACTCCATGGTCGATGTGCTGACCGGTCGCAGCGATCAGGTCCATGAAACCTTCCGCCAAGGCTGGGAGCTGAATGGCCGCCGCGCCATGCGCGTGGGTGACTGGAAAATCGTGTACGCCAATGCACCGTGGGGCAAAGACCGCTGGGAACTGTTCAATGTGGTCGAAGACCGCTCCGAGCTGAATGACCTGTCCGAAAAACATCCTGAAAAGCTGAAAGAGCTGATTGCCGAGTACGAGCAATATGCCAAGCGCAACGGGGTGGAGGATTTTGAAGGTCTGGCTTCGCGCCCTGGCTACAGCAACAGCCTGAACTACTACAAGGATCTGGATGAAGTCCTTTAAGCTCTCCCGAGCCAAGGCACTGCTGACGGTATGCGGGCTGCTGACAGCAGCCCCGCTGCCTGCAACGGCAGACGGCTCCGATACCCTCCCTCCTCCGGTTCCGGCCCACGATTGCCAAGCCTATAACGGCATACCAACAGGCTTCGGCCCGGCCAGGCAAGGAGCCGCCAATCAGGCTGGTTTGGTCACCATTCCGGGGGGGCGCTTTCTGATGGGGTCCGACGAAGGCTATCCGGAAGAAAAGCCGGTACATCCCGTGGAGGTCCAGGCTTTTCAGATAGACCAGCACGAAGTCACCAATGCCCAATTCGCACAATTTGTGGCGGCCACAGGCTATGTCACCCAGGCGGAACGGGTGCCGGAATTTCCGCCGCATGTTCAGGTTCCCGAGCAGTATCGTCAGCCCGGATCTGCCGTCTTCACACCACCAGCAGCAACGCATGATCACGATCACCACGAAGGACACAATCAGCACGCCCCTTCCGGCAATTACAACTGGTGGGTATGGGTGCCGGGTGCCAACTGGCGGCATCCCGGTGGTCCCGATACCAATCTGAACGGCCGTGACAATCATCCCGTCGTCCATATCGCCTACGAGGATGCGCTGGCTTACGCCCGCTGGTTGGGACGCGATCTGCCCACCGAAGAGCAATGGGAGTTTGCAGCGCGCGGCGGACTGGAAGGCGCTACCTACCCTTGGGGCAATACGCCTGAAGTGCGCGGCCGCTTGATGGCCAACACCTGGCAAGGTAATTTCCCCGCCCAGAACCTGCTGCGCGATGGCTACGAAGGCACCGCCCCCGTAGGCTGCTTCCCGGCCAATAACTATGGCCTGTGGGATTCGGTCGGCAATGTCTGGGAATGGACACGCAGTGCATGGCAGCCCCAGCATCGCCCCCTGGCGCCCAAACCCCTTCTCGTGGCAGCAACGGATGCCAACGGAAATCCGGCAACAGGCGTCATCAAGGGCGGCTCGTTTCTGTGTGCGGCGAACTTCTGCGTACGCTATCGCCCAGCTTCACGGCAACCCCAGGAAACCACCATGTCTACCCAGCATGTGGGCTTTCGTACGGTGCTTAATGAAATAAAAAACTAAGCTCAAAAGCCGGGCTCACCCTTGCCAAGCCCGGCACCAAACAACAATCCCCTCGCTTTTGACGAGAGGATTGTTCACTATCAAGTTCTTTCAGGGCAGACAAGCAAGGCATCAAGGCCTACGATGCCATTCCCGTTTCAGGCGTGGCCGTTTCTTTTTGCTTGACGGCCTGATGGTCCAGGGTCTCGCTGACGCTTTCCCACGCATTCTGCAAGCTATCAAAAACGCGATGCGCGTGAATCTGCTTGAACAGACCCATGCGAATCAGCTTGCGACCCACTTTCTCGTTCGCCTCGCACAGCGCCACCATGACATTGCGCTGTTCCAGCTCCGCCAAGGCAGTCTCCAAAGCCTGCATGGCCGTCGCATCCACAAAAGGCACGTAATTCAGGCGCAAGACCACGGCCCGAACCTGCTCCGGCACCGTCAGCAAGGAACGATTCACCGCTTCCACACTGGCAAAGAAGTATGGTCCTTCCAGAGTCAGCACCGAAATATCCTGGCGCAACTCCTGGCTGAAGGACAAATCCAGTGCCCGCTGTAAACGGCGGCCTTCCAAGGCCCGCACTTGCACCCCATCCGAGGTGCGTTTGAGCACATACAGCATGGCCAGAATCACCCCAATATTGACGGCCACGACCAGATCCGCAAATACCGTCAGGGCGAAAGTCACCCACAAAATGAACAAGTCAGCGGTAGGCATACGGCGCTGCAGGCGAACGACCAGCTTGGCCTGACTCATATTCCAGGCCACCATGAACAGAATGGCCGCCAACACCGTCAGCGGGATATAAGCCGCCAGCGGGGCCAGCAACAGCAGAACCAGCACCAGGAAAATGACATGCACCACGCCGGCAATGGGGCTGTCACCGCCATTACGGATATTGGTAGCGGTACGGGCAATGGCCCCGGTAGCCGCAATCCCGCCAAACAAGGGCGAGAGCACGTTGGCAATCCCTTGGCCCACCAATTCCTGATTGGAGTCGTGACGGGTCCCTGTCATGGAGTCGGCCACGACAGCGGACAGCAAGGACTCGATCGCACCCAGCATGGCAATTGCAAACGCAGGCCCGATCAGCTCCACCACGCGAGTCAGCGTAATTTCCGGCCATTGAAACGACGGCAAACCACTGGGCAAGGCACCGAAGCTGGAGCCGATAGTGGCCACCGACTCAAAACGGAAAATCGCCTGGATAAGCGTGATGACCACCAGGGCCACCAGCGGTCCGGGCAAACGCGCCAGACTTGGGATCTTGGGCACGACAATCAGAATCGCTAGAGACAAAATCCCCAGCAGTGTGGTTGCCCAATCCAGGGACGGCAGGTTCTGCAGCAAGAACCAGAGTTTCTCGTGAAAGTGCTGGCCCTCGACGACGGGAAGGCCAAAAAAGTCCCGCCATTGGCCCACCCAGATGATCACCCCGATACCGGCGGTAAAACCCACGATGACCGGATCGGGAATAAAGCGGATCACGGCTCCCAGGCGCAGCAGGCCCAGCAGCAGCAAGATCACCCCGGCCATCAGCGTGGCAATTTGCAGGCCCGCCACCCCATGTTGGGCCACCACCCCGGACAGAATGACAATGAAGGCCCCCGTCGGGCCGGCAATCTGCACCCGGCTGCCGCCAAATAAAGACACCGCCAAACCGGCAATAATGGCGGTATACAAACCCTGCTCGGGCTTGACCCCGGAGGCAATGGCGAAGGCCATGGCCAACGGCAAGGCCACCACCCCCACCACCAAACCAGCCAACAGGTTATTTAGCCAGTGTTTTCGCCCCAGGAGTCCGGCTCGACCCGCTTCCAGCAGTGCAATCATCGCGCGTCCTTGTCATGCCCAGCCTGCTCGACACAGATGAGAAACAAGCAGGGCCTCAACCCAAATGAAGCCTTAATGATACTACTGCGTGTCAAAAAAACTTCACGTTAGTGATGGGCTTATTTGATGCGGCATAAAAAAGGCCCCACGCTGCGCCTGCGGCTTGCGCTCCACCTCGCGGCCTGCATGCCGCTCGGATTCGCCAGGCACACAGCAGTCCGCAATGGACTACTGTGTGTCCAGGCTCATCCCCGAGGGGGCGCTTTTTACCGGGGGCGCCGAGCCTTGGGACGGCCCGGCGAAAAAAAACCCCACCTCTTTGAGGTGGGGCTCAGTGACAACGAACACGGAGTTCAAGGGTTGCGGGCGCGCAGCAAACGCAAACTGTTCAGCACCACCAGCAAGCTGGCACCCACGTCGGCAAACACGGCCATCCACATGGTGGCTTGTCCGGTCAGGGCCATCACCAGGAACACGGCCTTGATACCCAAAGCCAGGCTGATGTTCTGCCACAACACGGCATGCAAGGCTCGGGACTGACGCATCAGCAAGGCAATCTTGCCCAGATCATCGTCCATCAAGGCCACGTCAGCGGTCTCGATCGCAATGTCCGAACCCAAAGCTCCCATCGCGATACCCACATCGGCACGAGCCAGGGCGGGTGCATCATTGATGCCATCACCCACCATCGCCACCAAACCGTTACCCAGTTTTTCCTCGATACGGTCCAGCTTGTCCTGTGGCAGCAAACCACCTCGGAAATCCTTGATTCCGGCTTGCTGGGCGACATGACGCACGGCTTGCTCGTGGTCGCCCGAAAGCACTTCCACCTGAACACCCTGCGCTTGCAGATCGCGAATCGCCTGGCTGGTGGTGGGACGCAGCGTATCCATCATGGCGAACCAGGCCAGCAGACCGTGCTCGTCACCCAGATACACCATGGTGGCACCGCTCTCTACCGCTTGCTGCTCGGCCTGGCTGGACTCAGCCTTGTTCTGCCCCAGCACCCAGCTACGCTTGCCCAGACGCAATTGGCCAGTCGTGCCTTGTGCTTGCACACCATTACCCGCCAAAGCTTCGAATTGATCCAGGCGCACCAGACCCGATGCCACACGGCCACGGGCAATCGCTTGCGAGGCAGGATGATCCGAACGCTCGGCCAGAGCAACGGCCATGTCCAGCACTTCGCTATCCGACAGGCTTGGACGCAGGCTGCCATATTCGCTCAAGGAAGGCTCGCCCAAGGTCAGGGTGCCGGTCTTGTCCACGGCCAAGTACCGCAACTGACGAGCCCGCTCCAGATACACGCCACCTTTAATCAAAATACCGGCACGTGCGGCACTGGCCAGGGCACTGACTACGGCCACAGGCGTGGAAATCACCAGGGCGCAAGGGCAAGCAATCACCAGCAGAACCAGAGCACGGTACACGGACTCCGACCAGCTCACACCCCAGATCAAGGGCAAGGCCACAGCCATCAAGGCCGCTGCCACCACAACCAGCGGGGTGTAGATGCGGGAGAACTGGTCGACAAAGCGCTGAATCGGAGCCTTGTTGGCTTGGGCCTCCTGAACCGAACGTGTGATACGGGCCAGCAAGGTTTCATCATGCGCGGCCTGGACCTGATACACCAGTTCGCCCATGCCATTGATGGTGCCTGCAAAAACCTCGTCACCGGGCGCTTTGTCCACGGGGGCACTTTCACCCGTGATAGGAGCCTGGTTAACCGTGCTTAGCCCTTGCAGAACTTTGCCATCCAGGCCAAAACGCTCCCCAGGGGCCACACGCACTTGCCAGCCTGCCTGCACCTGATTGGCCGGTACACGCTGCCAATCCTTGCCATCGGCACTGACCAGCACTTCATCCGGAACCAGCTTGAGCAGGCTGTCCACCGCATTACGGGCGCGGTCCAGGGAACGAGCCTCAATCCACTCAGCCAGGCTGAACAAGGACATCACCATGGCGGCTTCAGGCCATTGGGCCAGTAGTACCGCGCCGGTAACGGCAATACTCATCAAGGCATTGATATTGAGTTGACCATTACGCAGCGCAATCCAGCCCTTCTTGTAGACCTGCACGCCGCCGGACAGAATCGCGGCCAGAGCCAGAACAATCACCAGCCACTCGGGGGCCGCCAGCCAGTGGCTGATCTCGGCGGCCAAAGCCAGCACCACAGCGCCGGCAATGCGAATCAGACCTTGCTTGGGCGATACCTGCTTCACAGGCTCTTCATCGGCCATGCGGGGTTCAAAGCCCAGGCCGCGCAACGCGCCCAGCACCTTGTCACGGGCACCATCCACGTGGTCTACGGTCAACACACGTTGCATCAGGTCAAAACCCAGGTTCTGCACCTGATCCAGCTTTTTCAGGCCGGAGCGAATCATGTTCTCTTCCGCCGGGCAGTCCATATCAGCAATATGCACGACCAGACGAGTGGAGGTACTGGCCGCCAAGGTCACCGATGGGCCAAATGCGGGTGCCGAGCAGCACGCCCCCTCGTGGGAGTGCGACGCTTGTTCTGCATGGCTGTGATCGTGATCATGGCTATGCTCGTGGCTGTGATCGCCCGCCGCATGGTCGTGATCATGACTATGGTCATGTACGTGCTCGGTCTGGCAGGCTGATGTTGTGCACTGCCCCACGCCGAGCTTTGATGTGTTGTTAGCTGATGTCATAGCAGTTCCTCGCTTCTTGCATGGGACCAGTAGAAAGCCTAAAGTAACTACAAGGTCAAGCCCTTTGGAGGCCAAGCAATGAAAATTGGTGAGTTGGCGGAAAAAAGCCACTGCAACACGGAAACCATCCGCTATTACGAGAAAGTTGGGCTGCTGCCCGAGCCGGAGCGCAGCGAGGGCAACTACCGCCTGTACCGCAGTATCCACCTGGAACGGCTACGTTTTATTCGCAACTGCCGCAGCCTGGATATGACGCACGAAGAAATTCGCGGCCTGCTGGCATTCATGGACGGCCCAGCGCAAGACTGCGCCCCGGTCAACGATTTGCTGGATGAACACATCGAGCATGTGGCCGTACGCATTGCCGAGCTGGAACACCTGCAAAAACAACTGATTGAACTGCGTCACCGCTGCGGACAGGCCGGTGGCCTGGAGCATTGCGGCATTTTGCAGGGATTGGTGAATATGGAGCCGGATCAAGTCCCGGCTCCCACTACCCATTTGGGCTAAGGCGGTGTGACGTGGTCCTTAGCCACGCACCCGCCCTGCCGCCCACATTCCGATCAGCATCGCGACCAGAAACAAAATAGCCAACGGTGCGCCCGACGCAGCCAGCACAATGGCCGGTCCAGGGCAGAAACCTGCCACACCCCAACCAGCGCCGAAAATCAAAGCACCCAACACCAAGGGACGGTCTATTTGACGCTGCTTGGGCAGATCCATGGGCTGGCCAGTCACAAAAGCACAAGGACGACGGCGTGCCAGACTGAACGGCACAATCGCCACCGCAATTGCCGCGGCCATTACCAAGGCCAAAGACGGGTCCCAGGCTCCGGCCAGATCCAGAAACGCCAGCACCTTGCTGGGGTTGGCCAAGCCGGAAATCAACAAACCCAAGCCAAAAATCAGGCCGGAAACTAAAGCGATGAAATAATGCATGGCGGGCCCCTTAGATCAGATGACGCAAGACAAACACGGTCAGAAAGCCGCTGGCCATAAACATCAGCGTTGCCACCAAAGAACGGGGCGACAAACGCGACAAACCACACACACCATGACCACTGGTGCACCCCGAACCCAAACGGGTTCCGAACCCCACCAGCAAACCGGCTACCACCACCCACATCCAGGGCTGCGGCTGCACGACAGGTACGGTTTCCCCGGCCAGGCGATACAGCCAGGGCGCCGCCGCCAGACCCAACAAGGCCATCCAGCGCCAGCCCTTGTCACCCGCCTCCCCGCTCCAGGTGCCCGACAGCAGGCCGGATATGCCAAACACCCGACCATTGAACAGCACCAGCACAGCGGCCGCCAAACCAATCAAAGCGCCGCCAAACAAGGCGCTCCACGGGGTAAAGGAACTCCAGTCAATTGCGATCATCAATGCCTCCTGGGGCACAAAAAATTCCATATAAAGTTTGCATGACAGCCAACACCGCCGGGTTTTCCAGGCGGTAATAGACGTACTTGCCCTCTTTGCGGCTGGCAATCAGCTCTTCGCGCCGCAAAACCGTCAATTGCTGGGATAAAGTAGGTTGTGAAATTCCACTGCGCTGCGCCAGCTCCCCCACATTGCATTCGCCCTGCACCAACGTGCACAGAATCATCAGGCGGTCGGGGTTGGCCAGGCTGCCCAGCAAGCTGCTGGCTCGGCCCGCTACCTGTCGCAGGGCTTCCAGTTCGGTTTGATTCATAACGTTCTACAAAAATACAATATATATTATTATATAATATCT
The DNA here is from genome assembly GCF_005311025.1 of Alcaligenes faecalis. GTDB lineage: Bacteria > Pseudomonadota > Gammaproteobacteria > Burkholderiales > Burkholderiaceae_B > Alcaligenes > Alcaligenes phenolicus. The sequence goes on from NZ_CP031747.1 coordinate 3,727,325, forward strand.
TTTCATATTTTATAAGCAACAAGAGGTCTGACATGCTCCAAGCCCAGGTCGCCAGCTTCTTTCATACGGACACGTCCACGTTCACCTACGTGGTTTATGCCGAAGATCAACGCGAATGCGCCATCATTGACTCGGTGCTGGACTACGACGCCGCCTCCGGCCGCAGCAGCACCGTGTCTGCCCAGAAGGTCGTGGACTTTGTGCGCCAGCATCAGCTGGAGGTGCAATGGATTCTGGAAACCCATGCCCATGCCGACCACCTGTCCGCTGCGGTCTGGCTGCAAGAACAGGTGGGCGGGAAAATAGCCATTGGCGAACACATCAAGCAAGTGCAGTCCACGTTCAGCCGCATCTTTAATATAGAGGCCGAAATTCAGGCCAACGGCACACCCTTCGATACGCTGTTCAAGGATCAGGAACCGTTCCAGATCGGCGCCATTCAGGTGCAGGCTTTGCACGTGCCCGGTCATACACCGGCAGATATGGCCTATCACGTTCAAGGTCTGGGCGTATTTGTGGGCGACACCTTGTTCCTGCCCGATGTCGGTACCGCCCGTTGCGACTTTCCGGGCGGCAGCGCCAGCCAGCTTTATGAATCCATCCAGCGCCTGCTAGCCCTGCCCGCAGATACGGTCTTGTTCATGTGCCACGACTATCCGCCTGAAGGACGGGAGCCCCAGTTCCACTGCACGGTTCAGGAGCAGAAGGACGGCAACATCCACGTACACGACGGCATCAGCCAGGAACAGTTTTGCGAGCGCCGCCGCGCACGCGATAAAACCCTGGGCATGCCGCGCCTGATCCTGCCTTCCATTCAAGTCAATATCCGCGCCGGACACTTTCCCGAACCAGAAAGCAATGGTCAGGTCTATCTGAAACTGCCCGTCAATCAACTTTAAATACAACTGTTTTTTGCGTCCGAACAGACACTGGCTCGGACGTAGAAAAACTTTTAAGGCTCAGCCTGCGTATACTGCCCTTTTCTGCACCCTGAACTTCAGAAGGAAATAACAGGCATGACTTACGTGGCCATCAAACACTTGCACATGACAGCCGCCGGGCTGAGCATTTTGTTTTTCATTATTCGGGCCTTCTGGTCAGTCAGCGGATCATCCTGTTTGCAGAATCGCTTTGTGCGCATTGCCCCGCATGTCATCGATACCGTCTTGCTGGTCTGTGGTCTGGCGCTGGCCGGCATGTTGGGCGCAGCCGCCAACCAGCCCTGGCTGCTGACCAAGATTGTGCTGCTGGTGGTCTACATCGTGGTAGGCAGCTATGCCATCAAGCGCGGTAAAACCGCCTTTAGCCGCGGCGTGGCAGCCCTGATTGCGATTGCCATCTTTGCCTATATCGTAGGCGTGGCGCTGAATCGCAGCCCGGCGTCCTGGTTCGTCTAAACCAGTAGCCCACATACAAAAAAAGCCCCCACGCTACGCCTACGGCTTGCTGCCCCCCGAGGGGGAGCTTTTTGTCTTGGGACGGCCCGGCGACAAAAAAAGCCCCCACGCTACGCCTTCGGCTTGCTGCCCCCCGAGGGGGAGTTTTTGTCTCGGGACGGCCCGGCGACAAAAAAGCCCCTGTCAGTGAAAGTTATCTTCCACTGACAGGGGCTTTTTACATACCTGTCTTACCAGACACCTATCCAACGCTGTACCAGCAAACTGCTGACCGCCACCGCGATCCAGACTCCCAAGCCCAGCAAGGCAGGCCGCACGCCAGCTCGGGCCATCACACGCAAGTCCGAACACAAACCAATAGCAGCCAGGGCCAGCACCATCAGGAACTCAGCCAGAAAACGCAGCGGTTCCAGCCACTCCACCGGCACCCAACCCAGCGAGCGCAGAGCCGAGGCCACCATGAACCAGACGATGAACCAGGGAAACACACGCATCAAGTCAAAGTCCCGACCAGCCTGACGTGAGCGCCACACTTCCAGACCCGCCAGAATCAGGCAAATCGGGATGATCAAGGTTGCCCGAGTCAACTTGACGATAGTGGCGTGGTCACCCGCCTGACGGCTGTAGCTATAGCCTGCTGCCACTACCGAAGACGTATCGTTGATGGCAGTTCCCGCCCACACCCCAAAACCTGCGTCCGACATATTCATCATGTGACCGGCCAAGGGGAAAATCAGCACGGCCACAATATTGAAGATAAAGATGGTGGAAATCGCCAGTGCGGTTTCATGTTCCTCAGGCTTCAGAATAGGTGTGACCGCTGCAATGGCCGAGCCACCACAAATCGCTGTCCCCACCCCAATCAAGGTGCGCAGCTTGGAAGGAATCCCCAAGGCTCGGCCCAGCACCAGCGCCGTCACAAACGCCACCGTCAAGGTCACCAGGGTCACCGCCAGCGAATCCATACCGGTACGCATCACTTGCGGCAGGCTCAAACCAAAACCCAGACCAATAATCGACCACTGCAACAACACCTTGGACGAAAAGCGCAAACCGGGCTGAAACACCGTAGCCACGCCCATGCTGTTACGCAGTACCATGCCCAAGACAATCGCAAAAACCGGACCGCCAATCAAAGGCCACACTTTGCCCAGGCCCATAGCCGCAACACCTACGGCCACCGCCAGTAAAAAACCCCACCAACGCGACGGCTTCAGAGAGAAACCCGATTTGCCCTGTGCCTTCAGGGTCGTGCTTCCTGCTGGTAAATCGGTCACACTGCTCATCTCGTCATTCCAGATATGTAATAAGTAAAAGTAATTTTAGGTTGACCCCGAGTATTAAAAAATTCATTATTACTTATCGTAAGTATCAATTTTATTTATCATGAATGCGATCAGCATCAGACAACTGGAAGTGTTCGTAGGCATTGCCACCTTGGGCACCGTGCGTGCTTGCGCAGCCCAGATTCACTTGTCCCAACCCGCCGCCAGCATGGCCTTGGCCGAACTGGAAAAGCAGCTGGACTGTCCCCTGTTTGAACGCACGCCGGGGCGCATGCAACTGACCAGCCGCGGCAAGCAATTGCTGCCGCACGCTCGCGAAATTCTGGAGCGCCTGCGGGAGATGCAAAGCCAGCAGGAAGAAAGCGAGTTGCGTGGTGAAATCCGCATCGGGGCCAGCAATACCGTCGGCAACTATCTGATTGGGGATCTGGTGGGGCAGTTTGTGCGCCAGCACCCGCGCGTGTCCCTGCATGTGTCCGTGGACAACACGGCCAACATCATCAATCAATTGCTGGAACATGGCTGCGACATTGCCTGCGTGGAAGGCCCGGTCAATCACCCTCAGTTGGAAACCTGGATCTGGCGCGAAGATGCGCTGGTCGTCTGCGCCGCCCCCGATCACCCGCTGGCTACCAAGGCCACCTTGGAAAAACAGGACTTTGCGGGCATGAGCTGGATCATGCGCGAACGTGGCTCGGCCTCCCGAGCGCTGACCGAACAAGCCTTGAATGTGCTGCCCGGCGGCCATGTGCTGATGGAGCTGGGTCAGGTAGAAGCCATCAAACAGGCGGTCATCGCCGGACTGGGCCTGGCTTGCCTGCCACAGGCAGCTACCCTGGATGCTGTTGCCAATCAGCGACTACGCATCCTGGACACCCCTTTTCTGGATTTGAAGCGCCGCCTGTCCCTGGTCCTGCATAAAGAACGCTACCGTAGCCAGGTGTTAAGCGCTTTTGCGGAACATGTACACAGCCCGGAGTCCGGTTCAAACGCATCGGAAACTTGACGCAAGTTTGCATTCTGATGATGGTTGACACCCGCAGCAATGCTATTCTTGCTGCAGCGCAGCACAAACAGAAGGGACCATAAGTCCCGCTCTCCTGCCCACCTCTTGAACCGAGTGATGCCATGAACACTGTTCCTACGCCACAAGCGCAAGATGTCCCCGCTTTTGCCCGCCCCTCTTATTTGCCACCCTACGAAACGGTAGCCCTGGTATTGCAAGGCGGCGGCGCTTTGGGAGCCTATCAAGCCGGTGTATATGAAGGTTTGCTGGAAGCAGGAATCGAGCCAGACTGTTTATCCGGGATTTCAATTGGGGCCTTGAACACCGCGATTATTGCGGGCAATCCCCCCGAGCGGCAGGTAGAACGCCTGCGGGAGTTCTGGAATACCATTTGCGAGCCCTACTATGGCTGGTCCAGCCCAGCCTGCCTGGAGCGTGCCCTCTTTGGTATCAACGATGTCATGCGTGAGGCCATCAGCGCCTTCAATGCCAGCAACGCCCTGGTCTTGGGACAGCGTGGCTTTTTCCGCCCCCGTTTCCCCCCTCCAATGCAAGCCACACCGGGCGTGCCCGAAGGTGCCAGCTATTACGACACCAGCGCCCTGAAAGACACGCTGGAACGTTTATGTGACTTTGATCGCATCAACGACAAGCGTCAGCGCATCTCGGTAGGTGCGGTCAATGTAGGCACGGGCAACTTTGTTTACTTTGACAACCATCGCATCACCTTGCGAGCCGAACACTTCATGGCCTCGGGTGCCCTGCCTCCGGCTTTCGCCCCCGTGGAAATTGATGGTCAGTATTACTGGGACGGCGGTCTGGTTTCCAATACGCCGCTCTCTTATGTGCTGGATCAGTCACCCCGCCGAGACACCCTGGTGTTTCAAGTGGATTTGTGGAGTGCGCGTGGCCCGGTACCCAACAATATGGGTGAAGTCAGCGACCGCTTGAACGAGATCCGCTACTCCAGCCGTACCCGTATGGTGACCGAGGACATGCGTCATTCGCAGTACATGCGTCATATCCTGTCAGAGCTGCTCACCCTGATCCCCGAAGATCAACGCAAAGACCTGTTGCCGTGCCGCCTGGCCGAAGAGCTGGCCAGCAACAAGCGCTACAACGTGGTGCACCTGATTTACCGCAACCAGCCCTACGAGCAGCACTACAAGGACTATCAGTTTGGTCGCATGACCATGCGCGAGCACTGGCGTAGCGGTCTGGATGATATTCGCCAGACGCTGATCCATCGAGACAAGCTGAACATGCCGGAGAACTTGGCCGGCTTCACCACCTACGACGTGCACCGCGACGAAATCGAAAAACGGCTGGCCAGCAACGGCAAGTAAGCCAGCCTGTGCCGGGACTTAGCGGCGGCTCAAGACCATCGCGCCGCTAAGTACAAAGGCCGTACCCAGCAATTGCATGAGCGTAATCGGTTCCCCCAGAAACCAGTTCGCCAGAAACAGAACCGAAACTGGGCCGATCAGCCCCATTTGAGCACTCATGGGTGCGCCTATGCGCTCCACCGCCCACATTGTCATAAAGGTCGGCAAAACCGTATTGCAGACGGCGTGAATCATGGACAGGCCATAGACCGGCGCAGGCTGCACCAGCCCCTGCCAGCCCAGCACGGCAAAAAAGTGAATCAGGGTGTAGACCGCCGAGAAGGACATGGCATACGCCACCAGCCGTGTAGAACCAATGGCCTTGAGCAGCTCGCCCGAACCAATCAGGTAGATGGCATAGGAAATGGCCGAACCCAACACGCAAAGCGCACCCAGCAGCACATCATCGCCGGTCAGGCTCAAGTCCTGCACAAAGACCAGCCCTACCCCTAAATAGGCCAGCGCCAAAGCCAGCCATTGTTTGGGCAGAATGCGTCGTTTCAGAAAGATGGCGGAGAACATCAGCACAAAGGTAGGCGACAAAAACAGAATCAGCCGCTCCAGCCCTGCCGAAATATATTCAAGGCCGATAAAGTCCAGCAAACTGGCCAGGTAATAGCCCAGAAAGCCCAGCACCACCAGCTCCAGCTTCTGACGACCAGTCAGTGCGGCCAGCTTGCCCTGCCGTACTTTCTTCACTTGCCAAAGGGCAATAGCCAGAAAGAAAGGCAGCGACAAGAGCATTCGAAAGCCAATAACGGTCAGGGCGTTGACATCGTATTGGTAGGTCAGCTTGGCAACCACCGCTTTGGCGGAAAAAAGAATAGAGCCGCCCCCCGACAGGGCCAGTCCAATTAAAAAGGAACTGCGCTGCGCACTGGAGCTTTGACTAGCTTGCATGGGAATTCATCACTTTGCAGGGCGACACCGTCAGCACAAGAGCTGCTGGCCCCAGCGAAAAAAAGAGTCAACAAGCCGTCGATTCTACTCTTTGCTTCTGGCAGCGGCCACGTTGACCCTGCCACTATTGCAGCCAATGGCCCACTAGAGTGCACGAGTCTCCAAAACCGAATATCGCGAATGACACGATGTCGAGCCAACTCCCCAATAAAGACAAGGACTTAGCCTGCCCGCCCGTGAAAACAGCACCAACATGCCAAAACTTTTGTGCTGCCCCTCCATGAAAACTTGCACATTTCGCAAAATACATGCTATATTCTTTTTCTCTGGTCCCCGATAGCTCAGTCGGTAGAGCGACGGACTGTTAATCCGCAGGTCCCAGGTTCGAGCCCTGGTCGGGGAGCCAAGAAAACCATTGAAATCAGCCCATAGCATTTGCTTTGGGCTGATTTTTTTTGTCCCTGCAAAACGCGTCTATCCCATCACGAAGCAACGGCGCCATTAACATTTGGACAAACAAAATCCTTCAGCCAAAAAGACAGCGGGACTGCATGTTGATGCAGCCCCGCTGTGGCTCTTTTCCCCTGACCTAGCCCCTGCCCGGGACGATGCCGCCGCTGCTAACGCACTACGTCGACCCGGAGCTGGCAGAATCAGTCAGAAAGATCAGAAACGGTGCGTGATACCGACCGTGGCAACCGTGCTCTTCAGATCGCTGTAGTAGCCGATGTTGCGAGCGTACGAGCCAATCGCGTACAGATTGGTGCGCTTGGACAGGTTGTGCAGGTAGCCAGCGCTAAATACGTGCTGGGTCTTGGCATCATCAGTACTGCGTGGAGTCGAGCGTGGATCAGCCATGGTCCAGGAAGCCAGAACCGAGCCGGCCTTGCCTGCAGGAACAGTCACGCCCAGCGCGTAGGAGTTAACCTTCAGGTCTTTGTGCAGTCCGGGACCAAACTGTTCGGTTTGCAGCGAGCCACCGATGTAACCATTACGGCTTTGGCCAAAAGCAGCGTGCAAGGTAGCAAAGCTGAATTTGTAGCTGGCAGCCAGGTTCCAGGCGCTGACATTGCCGCTTTCAGCCGCAACCAGGTTGCCGCCTTGCTCACGAGCCGAACCATAACGGGCCTGGTCAAAGCTCAAGGCCGCTTTCAAAGGACCATTGGTGTAACGCATGGCCACGCTAAAGGCTTTCACGTTAGCGTCATCGCTGTTGATGGCATTGCCAGTCAAACCGCTACGATCCCACTTTTGTGCACCGTTGGTGTTGAAAGAATAGCCAGCACCGAACTGGAAGCCGGAGAACTCGGGGCTCTGGTAGGCGACCATATTGTCGTAACGAACCGTGTTGGCCGCATCAAATGCAGCACCCACGCCGTACTGGTAGCCGTTGCCACCAAAGGGACTGGCTACACCGGCAACGTACAGGGAAGTCACAGTGGTTTGACGACCCAGATCCACACGACCCCAGGATTCGCCGCTCAGGCCCAAGGTGGCTTGACGACCAAACAAGCGGTTCTGGCGCATATTGCCATCGCTCAGATCAAAGCCGCTCTCCAGCATGAAGTTGGCTTTCAGACCGCCACCCAGATCTTCACTGCCCATCAGGCCCCAGCGGTTACCCATCCAGCCCTGATCGTACAGACCAAAACGACTTTGTTTTTCTGCGCCGCCTTTCAGGTCGCTCCCTTTCCACTGCTCGTAGCCCAGGCCTGTATCCACCACGCCGTACAAGGTCACGTTCGATGCGGCGTATGCGGGAACCGCCAACACAGGCATCAACATGGCTGCCAAGATAGTTTTTTTCATGTTCTCTGTTCTCTGTAAACGTCTGAATGCCGGATTTCTTATCGTTGTCCGGCTCTTGATCAAGTGCTGGGTCCCACCGCCTGAAAAGCTGATTTCCCGACGTCAATCCCCTGCACCCCCTCCTATTTCTTGAAGCAAAACTGCTCAACAGATCAGCCCTGAGACAGGGATGAAAGGGGCTTGATAGTTGAGACACATATACTGCAAGCATTTATATTTCAGACATAAACAATATTGGTGTCAATAAACCGAATCCAGCGTGTTTACTGGGTTTCATACGCATTTTCCCTAGTTTTTCACCTACAGAGAATTCAGCAAAAAATGGGCTAAACGGTCGCAAAGCCAATAAACAAAAGGCTTGCAACCATTTGCTACAAAACGGGCTCATGAGCCTTATTGACCAGACGGTATGTTCCCAATGAAAAAATCAGGATTTACGCCTATTGCCAAGGCCATATCCGGTTTTGCGTATATGAAAATACATTTCTCAAAAAATACCTCTTTACAATCTCGGTAGCCCTACCCTATAATCATTTTCTTTGCTGGTCCCCGATAGCTCAGTCGGTAGAGCGACGGACTGTTAATCCGCAGGTCCCAGGTTCGAGCCCTGGTCGGGGAGCCAAAAATACAAAAGCCCAGCTACGCAAGTAGCTGGGCTTTTCTACGTCTGGCCTCATGAAAAAAGCCTCTTGATTGCTCAAGAGGCCTTGTCTGCAAGATCACTATCCAGAATCGCTTACTTGGCTCCTGCGGGTGTAATGCTGATCTCATACGGCACGAAGTTCTCCACTTCCAGCAGATCCTTGGCCAACAAATCAACACGCTCGCCATTCATCACTGCAGTCGCCCCCGTCACCACCACCCGCAAATTCTGATCGCAAGCGATTTCGTTATACCAATAACCAGTGGCATAGCGATCGGCACTGGAACTTCCAAAATCGTCCACCTCGATCACATCCTCGGCCACCAGCTTATTGTTCTTCTTGCTTAGCACCTGAATATGAACCCTCAGCTGCTGCACCGGCTCCATTTGGGAATCAAAAGTAAAGTTCGCAGCGCACATTCCCTGATTCGCAAAGACCGTATCGGAATGCCACATCTGCACCGCCTGTGCCTGGCCAGCCATCAAACTACCCAGCAGCATGGCCCCTGCAGCCAGCTTCACACTTTTACGAAAATCCACATTGCCCTCTCTTTTGCAATAGAAGCCCAAGCGCTCTTATACACAAAAAAGAGAATGACCGCTGTGTTTGCAACATACGCTTCCAGAAACGTCCAGTTTGCAACACTGAAGTATTTCACTCCATAGGCTGCGTAACTGGCGATAATGCAGCATCCTGATTTCTATCCCGCTCTGTCGCGCCGGAACCTGCCGATTATTTCGCTGCTTGCACTCTTTTATGCTTGATACTCTTTTCCCCTTTTTAGGGGGGCTTGGCCTTTTCCTGATTGGCATGATGCTGCTGTCCGAAGGACTGGTGGCTTTTGCGGGTGGTTCTCTCAAGCAGATCCTGCTGGCGTTTACCGGCAGGCCCATCAAGGCCTTTGTTTCCGGCGCCCTGATTACCGCACTGGCCCAATCCTCCACCGCCACCACCGTCACACTGATTGGTTTTGTCAGTGCGGGCCTGATCTCCTTTACACAAGCCATAGGCGTAGTCATCGGCGCCAGTCTGGGCAATACCGCTACCGGCTGGATCATCTCCGGTCTGGGGCTGAAAGTGAATCTGGGCTTTTACACCCTGCCGTTGATCGGCTTGGGTGCCCTGCTCAAACTGCTCGCCCCCGGTCGCTATAAAGAGCTGGGTCGGGCACTGGCAGGCTTTGGCACTCTGTTTCTTGGATTGGGCATGCTGCAAGACGGCATGCAAGGGCTGGCAGCCAGCTTCAGCCTGGCCCATATGCCGACAGGAGGCTATGGCGCACACTTGTTGATCATGCTGACTGGCCTGGCTCTAACCGCCGTGCTGCAATCCTCGACCGCCGCAATCGCCATGACCTTGACCGCATTGGATGCCGGTGCCGTCAGCTTTGACCAGGCCGCCGCCATTGTCGTGGGCGCCTCCATAGGCACCACCCTGACCGGCGTACTGGTTGCGATCGGTGGCACCATTTACGCCAAACGCACGGCCATCGCCTACATTCTGTTCAACGTTATTGCCGGTCTATTGGGGCTGCTGATCCTGCCCTTGTTCCTGAAAGCCATGTACGCCACAGGCTCCTATATCAACGTTCCTCCCGGTGCATTGGGACTGGCGGCCTTTCACAGCCTGTTCATCGGCCTGGGGGCTGCCTTGTGCCTGCCCTTTACCCAGCAGTTTGCTCGCTGGGTACAAGGCCTGGTACCCGATCGGGCTGCCCGCCCCCAGCACCATCTGGACGACAGCTTGCTGCAAGTACCGGCCCTGGCCCTGGAAACCACACAACGCACCCTGGAAGAGTTGGCCCAGCGCCTGCTGAACCTGTATCAGCACAGTCTGAACATGAGCCCCCCCAGCACCGCCACTGCCGACCTGCAGCAAATCGAGACAGTCCTGGATCAAGCCTACGAATTTGTATTACGCATCCCCAGCGCTGCCGATGATCCCGCCGTTGCCGCCCGTATCAGCGCGCTCTTGCACACCATTGACCACATGCAGCGCCTGCGCAGCCGGCTGCAACATCCGCCCAGCACGGACCTGCAGGACAATCGTTACCAGCAAGCCCAAACCCTGGCAACAGAGCTAAATACCCTGGCGCAGCAAGGCCTGCACGGACAAGCCCCTGGTGATTGGCTGGAGCAAGTACAAGCCAGAGCCCAGGCCCTGGCTGATTTGTTAAGCGCCGTTCGCAGTCAGCTTCTAGCCGCGCCACAAAGCCATGATGATGTCTCACGCACCTTGCGCATCACAGACACCCATCGCTGGTTCGAACGCAGCAGCCAGCATGTCTGGCGCAGCAGCTATTACTTGCAGCTGGCTCGCCAACCGGAGCAATAAGCCCCAAGCCCATGCATCAACCCGGCTGGCGCCGCTACCCGCAAGCAGGCGCCCCCAGCTTACCCTTCATACTTAAAGCAGCTTTTGGGGCTCTCCTGCCGCGCAAAACTCATATGACAAGAATATGCAAAACAAGCGTGTTTTAAAGCCCACAGAAACCCAATAAACAGATACCAAGATTCACGCTCATAGTAAGGATTCCCCCTTACAATCGGCTCAAATTCACGCTAATGGAAAAACTCCATGTCCACCCGGCCAAATCTACAATTCCATACCTTTTTGCTTTTGCTGGCCGCTGTATCCGCTGCCTTTGTCTGGATACTTCTTCCCTTTTATGGGGCCGTATTCTGGGGTGCCGTTCTGGCTATCTTGTTTACCCCTTTGCAACGCAAACTGCTGGCTAAAACCAAAGGCCGGCGGTCTCTATCTGCCCTGATCAGTTTGCTGGTCATCATTTTGATCGTCATTATTCCGGTCATCCTGATTTCCATTTCCCTGGTTCAACAAATCGCCTCTTTGTACGATTTGATGAATAGCGGTCAGCTCAATCCGGGCGCCTACCTGCAAAAAATACTGAATGCCCTGCCCCCTAGCGTGACGGATTTTGCCGCTCGTTTTGGTCTGCATGACTTTGCATCCCTGCAAGAGAAGTTCTCTGAGTTTGCCGTGCAAGGCGGCCAGTTCCTGACGAAACAAGCCCTGAACGTTGGCCAGAACACCTTCCAGTTCCTGGTCAGCCTGGGCATCATGCTGTACATGCTGTTCTTCCTGCTGCGCGATGGCGTGGAGCTGGGTCGTCATTACCGCCAGTTGATCCCACTGAGCGAAGGCCAGAAAACCCATCTGTTCCGCAAATTCACCACTGTGGTACGCGCTACCGTCAAAGGCAATATCGCTGTGGCAGCCACCCAAGGTGCGCTGGGCGGGGTCATGTTCTGGTTCCTGGACATTCAAGGCGCACTGTTCTGGGGTGTGCTGATGGCCGTGCTGTCCTTGCTGCCTGCCGTGGGCGCCTCGCTGATCTGGGCTCCGGTTGCCATCTACTTCTTTGTCTCGGGCCACTACGTTCCCGGCATCATCCTGACCGCCTTTGGTATTTTGGTAATCGGCCTGGTAGACAACCTGCTGCGCCCCCTGCTGGTGGGTAAAGACACCAAGATCCCGGACTACGTGATCCTGATCTCCACCCTGGGCGGCTTGTCGATTTTCGGCCTGAACGGCTTTGTGATTGGCCCGCTGATCGCCGCCATGTTCATTGCCTGCTGGGACCTGTTCCCTTCGGCCGTCAGCGCCCGCGTGGAAGCGGAAGAGCAAGAAAGCAACGGCAAATAAAAACAGGCCAGCTTTGCGGCTGGCCTGCCAATAGTCCAAGCAAACAATCCCAGGGCCTGTTCCATGCTTGATCAAAAGCACAGAACAGGCCCTTCTTCATTTCATCAAGTCCGCAGCACGGGCAGGAACACAATCCATATATTGACGGCCAAGGCCAGGAACCACACCAGCGAACGCAAGGTGGCCTTGTCCATTATGTACATCAGCAAATACAGCACGCGCAGCACAATCCAGGAAATCATCAGGTTTTGCACGCGCAAAGCGTCCGCCCCCGACCACAAGGCCAGCAAGACAGCCGCGTAAAAGAACGGTAAGGCCTCAAACGCATTGGCCTGCGCTGCATTGGCCCGACCACGCCAGCCCGACAGGCTGGCCAGCCACGGACGAGGCTCATGATTCGTAAAGCCCGCCCCACCGGCTTTGGCACAAATCGCCGCCAACCAAGGCAAGAAAGCCGCTACCACCAAACTGATCTTGATCCCCAGCATCATCGTCCCCTTCACAGGCTGAAAACGCCCAACATAGCACGCCGCAGCCCAAATGCGTGCGCAGAATTTACAAACCCGAAAAAAACAGGATATACTTATCGTCTTAGGTTAGCCGATGTAGCTCAGTCGGTAGAGCAGCTCATTCGTAATGAGAAGGTCGAGGGTTCGATTCCTTTCATCGGCACCAGCTAATCTAAAACCATTGAAATAAAATAATCAATAATTTAATCGAATCAATGGTTTAGCTTCCTGACATCCGAAGCAATTAATCGCCCGCTTTCAGCTATTCCACATAGACGGCCCCAAAAAGCCCCACGACTGGCCTCATGAAAATTGGCATATAGCAAGCAATGCCAAACATGCAGCGGCCATAGCAAGCCAGCCCAGAAACCGTTAGGTTTCTCCGCTCACCAACATACCATTGCCGAGCTGAGAACAAAAAAAAATAAACCCCCAGGCTCGAAAGCTGGGGGGATCAGTACTCCAAGGCCACATCGGTGACGTTTTTATAACTTCACGGCCCGACCACTTGGCTGACATGCTCCGGAATATTCCAGGCACCCCCAGCGCGAATCAGAGCACAGCGCCCGGTGTCGCCGCGTTCACTTTCAACAAAGTCGGTTCCATCCCAGACCGATGCCTCGTAACTCCAGCAATCGCCCAAACCCCGCCCCTTCATGCTGGACGAGATCATTCCATTATCGTAATCAGTGGCGCTGGTACTCACTAACACCGGAGCAGACTGCATATTGTTATTGATCACAAAATAGGCTGCCCCACCGTTATAAGCGGCTAACCAGCAAGGCGCGCCAACCAGGGAGAACTGCTGATTCAATCGTGCGATTTCCCATGGCTCGGACAGCATGTCAGCACTACAGGATTGCTCTTCATCAGCGGCAAGTACCTTCAACAGCACAGGCCTTATCAGGGCGTCCTCTTGCGCTGTCATGGGGCGCAAGCTTTTATCCACTACCGGGGCACGGTTGATGACTGGCGCAGCAATAGGTGCCTTGACCGTAGACTCGCTGCCCTTCCCCTTACGCAGAATAGCCCCCGGCGTATTGACACGTCCTTGAACGTCATCCATTTTCAACAAGACGGCACTTGAACCAGCCCCCGAGAATGCATAAGTGCTGCCATTCCCACGAAAGGAAATTACGGCGTCTTTTTTCAAGGCTGCCAAAAACTGGGCTAACTGCGCCTCACTCATTTGCCAAGACTCGTCACCCGCAACACTCAGTGAACCGGCTTTACGGCCCGCAATAACAAGTTCTGGCAATGAGTCTTTTGGCCACTCGGGATCGTCGTAGTGTGCAAGCATGACTCTATTTGCCACCGGCTCTCCACTGCCCGCTTTACGCGTCAATAACACCGTTGAACCCAGCTCCTCACCATCAGCCGCATAACCGGCAGCGCGGCAGGCTAGCGTGTTATCGCAACGTAGATCCCAATCTTTATGAGAAAACGTCACTGGCGCCGCATTAGCCGCTGCACCTCCGATACAAAGCACTAGCGATATGGCGGCTGTTCGTACTAAAAAAAACGCACTGTGATCTTGTTTTTGCCCGCTCATTTTCTCTCCTCCCTAAAGTGTTATCTGGATACACAGCACATATTACGTCGCGGCAAGGCTAAATGCGTTTTCCCAAGCCCATGTCAGAAAACCACATTAAACGTCTGACCGCGTGCGTTCGTGACATTATTCTGTTCAATCGCCTCTTGCAAGGCATGGTGCTATCTAGCTAAGCCACAGGCACCTGGCTCACCCTGTTTCCGTTTGTGCTCGTATCAATCCTCTGTATAGAATGCAGACGAAAAAACATGCAATGTCCATTAAACGATAGATAATCAAACCTCATCCACGTCGAGTAAATTCTGATGCGCAAATATCTGAACCCTATTGCAGTTGGCTTGCTCAGTCTCCTCGCCGTTGCCAGCCATGCGGCTTCTCCGGACTTTTCCGTCACGACTGAAGATCTTAAAAAGCTGCGCTCGACCTCCGTCATGCCGCGCGAAGCGAATCCCTCGGCAGCCACACCCAAAGATCCGGCCAAGGACTCGGAGTTCAGCAGAAACTTCCAGAAGGCGATGAACAATGAGGAAAAGGCTCGCCAAGCAGCACGAGAACAGCAACTGGAGCGCAACCGCCTGCCCCAGCTTGAGCAGAATAGAAACCCGGCCAATCGCTTCGGCCCGCCCAACAACAAGAAAGAAAATATGGGAATTTATTTTGATGCCGACGGCACCGCGGCTACCTCTTGCCGAGAGGACGAGCTAGGAAAGACTCGTTGCAAGGTACGTGAGCTGAAGTAGCCCCCCCAGTCCAAGCCTGTAATTCGCACGCTACTTTCAGGGGCAAGCCTTGATTGCGTGTCATGGTTGATAGACTAGCCAGAGGTATAAGCCTAGATACGCATCCAGGGCGGTGACAACAAGCTCATCCGCTATCGCGCTCGTGCCGAATATAAGCACGTAGAACTGAAGACCATTACAGGTCAGAACAGCGTGTCTATGCCATGGTTTTCCTGTATCTTGGATTCAAACGAACAGAGGGGGCATTCGCCCCCTCTATGCTGTTTGGTCTAACTGGAAGCCCGTACGAACATAAGCACTGACGGACCAACGAACTCAGCTCAAAAACTCATCCACCAACTCAATCCAATGCTTGACCGCAGTCCGACCCGCTCCATTCAAATGATTCCCGCAGGCCATATTGGCCGTGACAATCAGGTCAGGCTTGCTGCTTTCCAGCGCATCCATCTTGCGATCCCGCAGGCGTCCTGCGATCTCGGGCTGAGTCAATGAATAGGTGCCCGCCGAACCGCAGCACAAATGGCTATCCGGCACCGCGCCCAGATCAAAACCCAGGCGAGTCAACACGGCCTCAACTCGCCCCCCCAGTTTTTGCGCATGCTGCAAAGTACACGGACAATGGAAAGCCAGGCGTGGACGGGTTTGCGTGTTCAGGCATTCTTCCAAAGGCTGCTCTTCCAGCACTTCGACCAGATCCTTGGCCAGTTCACTGACGCGGCGAGCGCGCTCGGCGTAGGCCGGATCGTTCCTGAACAGGTCCACGTACTCTTTCACAAAAGCGCCGCAACCGCTGGAGGTCTGCACAATCGCCACAGCTCCCTGCTCGATCTGCGGCCACCAGGCGTCGATATTGCGACGCGCCTGCTCCAGGCCCTGTTCTTGCGCACCCAAGTGAAAAGACGAAGCGCCACAGCAGCCTGCCTGAGCGATGGGCGTCACGCTGATGCCCAAGCGATCCAACACCCGGGCCGTCGCAGCATTAATGGAAGGCGCCATGGCTGGCTGAACACAGCCTTCCAGCATCAGGACACGCTTGCTGTGCCGCTGTGCGGGTCGTGTCAAATCCGCATTTTGCTTGGGCGGGATTTTTTCCTGTAAAGAAGATGGCAGCAAGGGACGCATGGTTCGCGCTACCCCCAGCAAGGCACTGACTCGAGCAGGCTCTGGCAGAATCTGCGTCAGTGCGACTCGCATGGCACGGTCCTTCAAGGGACGCTTTACTTTGGGCTCCAGTGCGGCCCGACCTATATCCAGCAAGTTGTGATACTTCACCCCCGAAGGACAGGTGGTTTCACAATTGCGGCAGCTCAGGCAACGATCCAGGTGATGCTGGGTCAGCTCCGAGGTCGCTTTGCCTTCCAGGAACATCTTGATCAGGTATATCCGGCCACGGGGGCCGTCCAGCTCGTTGCCCTGGTCCAGATAAGTCGGACAGGTGGCATTGCAAAACCCACAATGCACACAGGAGCGCAAAATAGCTTCAGCTTGCTCGGCTTGCGGTAGTTGCTGAGCCCATGGTGTCAGTTGTGTTTGCATGTGGACTCCGCCGAAGGAAAGAGACGACCTGGATTAAAAATGGCAGCAGGATCCAGCTGTTGTTTCAAACGCTGATGCCATATCAACAAGGACTCGGGCAAGACATCCTGCCCTGCACCTGATCCGGACCAGCAACGGGCATGCCCTTTCAAAGCTTGAGCCTGCGCGTGAATCTGCTCGGCAGCAGCATCGGACTTCAGCCACAGCTGTGTCCCACCCCAATCCACCAGAACCTGGCCGGGCCATGTGTGCACTGGGGCATCGACTGGCAAGGCGATCCGCCACAAGGTGCCGGGTTGCTTGAAGAACTCCAGGCGCTGCTCGCACAAATCGTCCCAATAGGACAAGTCCAAAGCCTCCCCACCGATTTGCTCTTGAGCCAATTGCACCGAGCTGTCGCCACCTTCCAGACGCAAATGCAAACGTCCGTCCTGCCAAGCTGCGCCCGTAATGGGACGGCTTTGGTCACGCCAACTGCGTAATAAACCGGCGATTTCCTGCTGGGCTACCTCCAGAACCAGGCTGGCACGGCTACGTGGGCGAGGCAAGACTTTGAAAGACACCTCGGTAATCACACCCAAAGAACCCTGTGCGCCGACCATCAGTCGCGATACGTCATAACCAGCGACGTTCTTCATGACCTGGCCTCCAAAACGCATATGTGTGCCCATGCCACTGATCAAACGGCAGCCCAGTACATAATCTCGTAATGAGCCCACCCAGGGACGACGCGGTCCCGACAGACCACAGGCGGTGGCTCCACCAACAGTGGCGCGGCCATCAAACAGAGGCGGCTCAAAAGGCAGGCATTGGCCTTGCTCGTTCAAGATCGTTTCCAGCGCTTGCACGGAAGTCCCGGCACGCACCGTGACGACCAATTCCGCCGGATCGTAATCGACCACCCCATCATGGCCTGCCAGGCTCAGCTCTTGCCCCTGCACGGCTTTGCCTAAAAAAGCTTTGGTATTGCCGCCTTGCAAACGCAAGGGGGTTTTAGTGGCCAAGGCTTGCTGGACCTGCTCCAGCAATTCAGCGCTGCGATCCTGATTTTTATGTTCTACGGTACTCATCAGAAACGCTCCAACTCTGGGAAAGGCAATTGCCCGTGATGGATGTGCATGCCGCCCATTTCTGCACAGCGATGCAAAGTGGGAATGTTCTTGCCGGGATTCAGCATGGTTTTGGGATCAAAGGCAGCTTTAATCGCATGGAAAAACTGCAGCTCGTCTTCATTGAACTGCACACACATCTGATTGATTTTTTCTCTGCCTACGCCGTGCTCGCCCGTAATTGTGCCGCCGACTTCCACACACAATTCCAGAATCTTGCCGCCCAAGGCTTCGGCTCGCTCCAGCTCGCCAGGTTGATTGGCATCGAACAGAATCAGCGGGTGCATATTGCCATCGCCTGCATGAAACACGTTGGCGACACGCAGGCCGTACTCTTCGGAAAGCTCCGCAGTTTTCTTCAGCACATAAGCCAACTGACGACGCGGAATGGTGCCGTCCATGCAGTAATAGTCGGGAGAAATCCGGCCTACAGCGGGAAAGGCGTTTTTACGACCGGCCCAGAAGCGTTGTCGCTCCTGCTCGTCCCGCGCAACCCGCACTTCTTGCGCGCCGGCCTTGAAAAGAACCTGCTCAACACGAGCCACATCGTCCTGCACGTCTTCCAAAGCGCCATCAATCTCGCAAAGCAAGATCGCTTGTGCATCAACGGGATAGCCAGCGTGGATAAAGTCCTCGGCTGCGCGGATGGACATTTGATCCATCATCTCCAGCCCTGCCGGCACAATGCCTTGGGCAATAATCTGCGCCACGGCATCAGCTGCTTTTTCCACTTCGTCAAAGCTGGCCAGCAGCACTACCGTACAGGGGGGACGTGCCAGCAACTTGACAGTAATTTCCGTGACTACCCCCAGCATTCCTTCGGAACCCGTAAACAGGGCCATCAAATCAAAGCCGGGCGTATCCAGAGCTTCGGAGCCCAAAATCAATCGTTCGCCTGTGACGGTAATCACTTCCAGGCGCAGGATATTGTGTACGGTCAGACCATATTTCAGGCAGTGCACACCGCCCGCGTTTTCCGCTACGTTGCCACCAATTGAACAGGCAATCTGCGAAGACGGGTCCGGCGCGTAATACAAGCCAAAGGGTTGGGCCGCCTGAGAGATCGCGATATTACGCACGCCGGGCTGAACGCGAGCAATACCGGCTACAGGGTCCAGATCCAGAATCTGGTTCAAGCGCGCCATCACCAGCAAAATACCCTGCTCCAAAGGCATGGCACCGCCCGACAAGCCGGTACCCGCACCACGGGCCACCACCGGCACGCCGACTTCGTGAGCCAAGCGCATCACGGCCTGAACCTGCTCCACATTACGGGGCAAAACGACCAGCAAGGGTTTGGCGCGATAAACACTCAGTCCATCACACTCGTAAGGATGCAGTTGCTCATCAGTGTGCAGCACATCCAGGCCGGGAATATCATCACGCAAACGGCTAAGCAGCTGCATCCTGTCCACGCGGGGCAGCACACCGTCCAGTTTTTCGTCGTAGCGCAAGCTCATGACGCCTCCTGTCTTTTAAAGTCTCCTGAAACGGATGGTCTTTGATGCGGGCTGGCTTGTCCAGCCGTCAGGCTACTGGTCCGACCAGTTTTTACCCTAAGAGAGTATTAGGGTTTATCTTTATACTTATAAATCAGACAGATAGATAATCAGCTTGTTATCATTTCCACAGGTATAAAACTGGTCTGACCACGAATGAAAATGCAGGAACCCAAGCGTTTGGAAGTCACCGCCGAGCTGGTCGCCCAACGCATCGAAACTTTTATTATGGATGGCGTCCTGAAACCGGGACAAGTCCTGCCCTCCGAGCGGCAACTGACGCAAAGGCTGGCGGTGTCCCGATCGGCCCTGCGCGAAGGGCTACAAATCCTGCGCGTGCGCGGCTTGATTGAAACCCGGCATGGCAAAGGTTCCTTTGTCGCCAACCTCATTGATTCAGCCGTCAGCAAGCCGCTGGAGCACCTGCTTCAAGCGCAAGGGCGCACTCTATATGACTTGCTGGAAGTGCGTGAACTGCTGGAAAGCGAGGCGGCTCAACTAGCCGCCTCCAGGGGGACGGAAGCCGATCACATCATGATACGACGACGCTTTCAGGAACTGGAGGATCTGCAAATGCAGGATGCAGCGCCTGAACAGGTTGCGCGGGCAGATCATGCTTTTCATGCGGCAATCTGTGAGGCCTCGCACAACCCGGTGCTGGTACATATGATCAGCCTGTTCAACGATTTGATGTTATCTACGGTGCGCGTGTCCGTGCAGCACCTGTATCCCGACCATGACTCCAAACGCAGGTTGGACAGACAACATGCGCGTTTATGCAATGCCGTCACGCAAGGCCAAGCTGACTTGGCCCGACGCGCCGCCAAAGAACATATCGATGGGATACGACGACAACTACAGGAGATGGAGGCCAAACAGCTGCGCCTGGAACATGCCCGGCAACGTCTGAATGGCCTTTAGTTCTTTGACTTACTTCGCCAACAGATTGGCCAGCATATAACCTGATCCGGCCCCCGTCCCTGCACCGGGCCAGGTCGAGGCGCCGCACAAATACAGATCCTTGATCGGCGTTTTGTATTTGGAGTAACCGGCCACTGGACGGAAGAAGAAGTTCTGATCTAGATGGTGGCTGCCCGAGAGGTTATCACCGCCAATCAAGTTCGCATTGAACTGCTCCAGATCCTGGGGCGACATGATATGGCGGGCTAGGATCTTGCTACGCAGGCCCGGCGCATAACTTTCAAGCAGATCCAGGACGCGCTCTGCATATGCATCCTTAAGCTGCGACCAATCGCCAGCGGCAATCTTGCCAGAAGCGTCGCCTTTGACTTGGGCGGGCAGCACACGCACTTGAATCCACAAAGTATGTTTCCCCTCCGGGGCGCGCGAAGGATCCAGTGCTGTACCTTGTCCAACCACAAGAACTGGCTCGGCAGGCAATAAACCTGCAGCTGCTTCGGCATAGACGCGGCTCATCATGGCCATATCGGGTGCCAGATGGACGTAGGAGAAACGCTGCAGCTCGGTGCCAGCTGTCCAATCAGGCAAGCCATCCAGAGCCAAATGGATCATCATGGTGCCCAATCCGGGGCGGAAGGCATCGACTTTCTTCTGATAATCTTTGGGAACGGTAGCAGACTGCACCAGACGACCAAAGACGAGCTGAGGATTCAGATTCGCGATGACCGCCTTGCGTGCCTTCAAGCGGCGACCATCGGCCAAAACAACACCACTGGCGCGACCATTCTCTTGTTCAATTGTCTGCACGGGGGCATTCAACAGCAGCTCACCGCCCAACTCCTGCAGCAAGCTCGTCATGGCACGGATAATCGTGTCAGCACCGCCCTGCCCGATCACCATGCCGAAGGCTTGGTTGGCCATGGACTCCAGATAAGGAAACAAGGCACCGCCTGCTGTGTCTGGTGTGAAATCCACATGCAGCCCCCAGGCTGCCATCATGGCTTTCACTGAGTCGCTCTCGAAATGGCGGTCCAGAAAGTCACGAGGCGTCGCCAGCAGCAATTGCATCAGCTCTGCAACGCCATCCTTGCCCAGCTCCCGCCAGCTCTTCCAGGCGCTTTTCATCAGGCCCCACGAAGGCATAGGGCTACCGAGCACAGCAAACAGATGGGGAGCCTTGCTCTGGAAGTCATCTAGCATGGCTTGCCAAGCCTGAGCGT
This sequence comes from Alcaligenes faecalis, assembly GCF_005311025.1. Lineage (GTDB taxonomy): Bacteria > Pseudomonadota > Gammaproteobacteria > Burkholderiales > Burkholderiaceae_B > Alcaligenes > Alcaligenes phenolicus. The sequence continues at coordinate 3,748,504 of NZ_CP031747.1, forward strand.
CCTTCTCAGAAACAGCTCGAATACGCTTTAAGGTCGTTTCCAGGTCTGTACTGACGCCCAAATAACTTTGATCCCGGAACACGCTGGCAAAGCAATGCTCTGCAGGGACGAATGCCAAGCCATGGCGAGCCAAAGCTTCTTTATGGCGCTGGAAGAACGCAGAGCCTGCGAAGGAGGACAAGTTCATGGCGCACACATCATGCTTGAAGCCTGGCAAGGTCAACTCCTGAGTGCTGACCGCACCACCTGCCGAGCTTTTGGCTTCCACAACCTGAACTTTCCAGCCTTTACTGGCCAGTTCAACCGCTGCTGCCAAGCCGTTGTGCCCTGCCCCAACCACAATCGCGTCTACTACTGTCTCTGCACCCACGGGCAACTCCTTTAGCTCTAAAGTATTTACCCGTATTCTACGGCGCAAAGAGAAAACTGAGTAGGAATTTCAGGAGGATCAGGGGGGACGAATACAGGCAGTGACTAAGTACGCTACAGCCCTAAGCTAAGGAGACAGATGTTGGCAGTTGCAGGCGCCAATCTTGGTAGACAAAGCTGATTGGTGCGAAAAGCTCAGCTGCTAATGCTACAAGCGCGAAGAGTAGAGCGGCCACTCTGCAGCGATGATCCAGCCACGTTGTCTGCAACTAAAGCATTAAACGCGCTATGCGCACCAATCATAGAGCAGGCCTCCCCTCATGTCGATCAGAGTCACTACCCGGGGCAATCAGCAGCAGCAGCAGCAGCAGCAGCAGCAGCAGCAGACGAAGAAGAAGAAGAAGAAGAAGAAGAAGAAGAAGGAGAAGAAGTGGTCTGTCGCCGCGTCTCAACAACAAACAGTCGGCACAGCAAGAGTGGAGCGACCGACCACCCTGCAGATAAGCAGCAACGCATTGAACGTCAATCCTCTGGTGCAGGGACAGAATGCCATGGCCGACCTACTAGGCTTAGGCCAAACGGCGTCGGTAAGAATAAGGAATACACGCAGCCCAGAACGGGCCAGGAGGGGGGGCGGTACGCCTGAACCGGGCGGTCCAGGGTCAGGCCTTCGAGCAATCCGAGACAGGCCGGTAGCCCCTCCTCCTCCTCCTCCTCCTCCTCCTCCCGCAACTGGACCTGGATAGCAGCGGACTACAACACTGTCCGCTCCATCGCTCTTCACAAAAGCAGGTGATTGCACCTCTTTGACATTTCGCCAGATAATTCAAACCTGAATAATAAGAGGGGACCCCATGTTTCAATCCTTGCGCCAGCCCGCCGTCATGACGGTGACTTTGGCGGCTGCTGGCATCCTGATGGTTACCATGGGGATACGCCAATCCTTTGGCCTGTTCGTTGGCCCCATTGATAAGGCTACCGGCATGGGCATCATGTCCATCAGCTTTGCCATGGCCGTGGGCCAACTTGCCTGGGGGGCCATCCAGCCTATTGCCGGTGCCTGCTCCGACCGCTGGGGCCCGGACCGGGTTCTGATCGCGGGCCTTCTGATTCTGGCACTGGGCTGTGCGGTAACGCCGTTTATTGGTACCGGGCTAGGGCTGACCCTGACGCTGGGCCTGCTGGCCAATATTGGTTCGGGCGCGGCCAGTTTCTCCACCTTGATTGGCGCTGCCGCCCAACGTATTCCGGATCACGCCCGCGGTCAGGCCTCGGGCCTGATCAATGCCGGCGGCTCCTTCGGGCAGTTCGTCTTTGCCCCCGTGGTGCAAAAGCTGATCGGCTGGGTCGGCTGGATGTCGACCTTTTGGGTTCTGGCCCTGACCGCCCTGCTGACCCTGCCTCTGATTCGCAAGCTAAGTCCGGGCAGCAAGCCCGAAAAAGCCGCAGCCACCCCAGCTCCTGTTGTCAGCGGTCCCGGTCTGGCCGAGACACTGAAAAGCGCCATGAAGGATCGCAGCTACTTGCTGCTGAGTCTGGGCTTTTTCACCTGCGGTTTTCACATTGCTTTTCTGGTCACCCACTTACCGGGGGAAATTGACCTGTGCGGGCTGCCACCTTCGGTAGCAAGCTGGTCGCTGGCCTTGATCGGCCTGGCCAATATCTTTGGCAGTATTGCCGCCGGCTCCTGCATTGCCCGCTGGCGCAGCAAATACGTGCTGGCCCTGATGTATGCCTCGCGCGCCGTGCTGATCCTGTGGTACTTGATGATGCCTAAAACCGATCTGGTGTTTTACGTCTTTGCCATCGGCCTGGGGCTGACCTGGCTGGCTACCGTGCCCCCTACCGCCAATATCGTCGCCAAGCTGTTTGGCACGCGCTATCTGGCAACCCTGTTTGGTCTGGCCTTGTTCTCGCACCAGATCGGCGGCTTTCTGGGCGCATGGCTGGGGGGGATCGCCTTGACCCGCTTTGGTGACTACAGCTGGATGTGGTGGGCTGATATTGTCTTGGCCGTACTGGCGGCCATCGTCAATCTGCCAATTCGCGAAGCCAAGATCAAGATGCAGGCGGCTTAGACAACTCGCAATCGAAACTTCACCAAGCAACAGCACAAACGGTTGCCCAAAGAAGAACTCCGCTTACCCCCTTATCAAAAAGACCCGCCATGGCTGGCGGGTCTTTTATTTGGTGTAAGCATAAGTCCTCGTTATAACGGGGCAAAGTCTTGCCCCCTTACGGAGCCGCGCAAGGCTGCTGCCTTATCGGTGGTAAAGAACGGGTTGCCCGAATAGTGAGCTTAGAACATGGTATTGCTGTTGGCCGCCTGCTCGGGCACGGCCTGAATCACATCCCAGTGCTCCACAATCTTGCCGTCTTGCACCCGGAAAATATCCATCACAGCCTGCCCGCGATCGGCCTTGCCATTGGTCGAATGCACATGCAGATAAACCAGATCGCCGTCTGCGGCACTACGCACAATCCGTGCGCGAGACTGCGGGTTCTCTTTGAAATAGCCATCAAAATACCCCACGAAAGGCGCTTTTCCGTCCGGCACCTCCGGGTTGTGCTGGATATAGTCCTCAGCTACGACCGCCGCCGCTTCCTGCACCTGATGCTTATTAAAGAAGCTGTCGTAAAAATCGATCACCAGCTTGCGATTGCTCTCTTCCTGAGCCACATTACGAGTCGGCGAATTGGCAGCCAACGCTGCATTTGTGCTCAACAAGAAAGAGCCCGCTAATAAAACTGGAGATACCCATCGGATTAAACCTTTCATCAGTCCCACTCCCTATTCAATAACCTACGGTGAAGCGCTGGCGCGAATGGGCAGGACGTTCAATCTCGTCCACCAAAGCGATGGCGTAATCCTCATAAGAAATCTTGCTGCCTTGGTCGGAGACCAAAAGGCTGTCTTTGCCGATACGGAATTTGCCTGTGCGCTGACCGGGGCCAAACTCTGCCGAGGGCGACAGGAAAGTCCAATCCAGTTCTTTTTCCTGACGCAACTGATCCAGAAAGGCAATGCCACCCAAGGCCTCGGTCCGGTAAGCGTCCGGGAACGCAGGCTGATCAATCAATCGCTGACCGGGGGCCACTTCAAGGCTGGCGGCACCGCCTACCACCAGATAACGCGGCACACCGGCCGCACGAACCGCCGTAATCAGCTTGGAGGGATCTGACGACGCAAAACGAACCGCGCTAATTGCAATATCGTGCCCTTTCAATAGCGCAATCAAACCATCCAGATCATTCACATCGCCCTGAACCGCGGTGACATTGGGCAGGCTGGCAATTTTTTCAGTGTGGCGAGCAATCGCTGTCACCGTATGACCGCGATCCGAGAGTTCTTTCAAAAGGCGCGAACCGACTTCGCCAGAAGCACCTATCAATGCAATACGAGACATAACAGCTCCTTGTGTGCTCAAATAAAGACCTGGTCTATAAAGTAGACCATTAAGCGTGATGCTAGACAGTTTTTTGACAGTCCACAAGAAGTCACGCAGGCCATACCAGGTCACACGGAAGTGACTATTGAACACAGGAAAGCAAGCCGCCATGTCCTCATCAAGCGCAGCCACATTGGCTTCCAGCCCCATTCAGGAAGAATTTGAACAACCTTGTCCCATCCGGGATGTACTGGATCGGATTGGCGACCAATGGAGCCTGCTGATCCTGGAATCGCTGGCACCGGGCACCCTGCGCTTTAATGAGCTGGGTCGGGAAATCGGTGATATTTCCCGTCAAATGCTCTCGCGTACGCTCAAAAGGCTGGAAACCGATGGGTTTGTACAACGGACCTTATACGCCGAAGTACCGCCCCGCGTGGAATACACGCTGACCGAATTGGGGCAGTCTTTTCTGGTACCTATGCGAGAACTGGTGAAGTGGGCAGACGTACACCACGCCCGTATCTATCAGGCGCGGCGGGAAGCTCAGGTGGAGTGATAAAGCCAATCCAGCAGAAACAAAAAAAGCCGCATTACGCGGCTTTTTTTATTGAACGCTGGGGTTCAGGCTGCGCTGGCAGGCAAACCAAACACCCGGTCAAAGGTCCAGCTGAAGATAAAGGAATAGATCAGGAAGAACACCAGAATGGCCACTTCCATACGCAAGGCTTCCAGCAAGCCGACCTGATACCACCACATATACAAAGGCACGATAGCAATCACCAGACCAGCCTCAAAGCTGATGGCATGCACACTGCGGCGCAACAGACTGCGGCCTTTGACAGCTTGGCGGGATTCCCAATGTTCGAACGCCGTGTTGAACACGTAGTTCCAAACAATCGCAATCACCGAGATCGCCACAGCAATGGGCGCGGACTCTGAAGCCTCCCCACCGGCAAAGTACGCCAGCAAGAAAGAAGAAAAAACAATGGCAAAAAACTCGAACAAACCCACGTAAAAAACGCGGCGTTTCCAACCCTGGAGTGTCATGACTACCCTGCTGCGGTGCATCAGCCTGGCACTGAAAGAGATTCAGCCGGACGAGACGATGCGTTCAAAAATGGAGTGGCAAATCCGATGCACAGGCCCTCAGCCCGCATCGAAGCTGCGATAAAGCGCACAATCCTACCACAGGCAAGCAGACGGTTTGCAGGGCAGCTCCAATAACCCTTTTCAAACCCGATCGGGCAATATTGTTACCCAAGCCTTACGCCATTCACAGCCCGTATCACTCCTCATCAAATCGCATAATCTGTACGCCCCGCAGCATTTATGGTGTCAGTTCCAACCCTCAACCTCTGGACTGGAGCGAACAATGACATTACATAAAGCCAACACCGAACAGCTGCATGAACTCTTGTATCAAGCCCTGGAAACTGAATTGGGTGGGGAGCAAGTCTATAAAGCAGCCATTTCCTGTGCCAATAACGCGGACCTGAAAAAAGAATGGGAAGGCTACCTGGAAGAAACACTGACACACCAACAGGTGCTGAAAAGTATCTTTGAGGAGCTGGCACTGGACCCCGCCAAACAAACACCCGGCCGACAAGTACTGAAACAAATCGCCTCGGCTCTGGTCAAGGCCATGGAGTTGGCCAAACAGGCAGGGGATCCGAAAGCGGCAGAGCTGGTCGCATCCGAATGTGTCATTCTGGCCGAAACCAAAGACCATCTGAATTGGCAGTTGATTGGCCTGGTTGGCGAGCAGAGCAAAGACAAGAAACTGGCGACTTTACTCAAACAGGCTCATGACGCCGTCGCTCCCGATGAGGGCCATCACCTGTACCATACCCAGGGTTGGTCTCGCGAGCTGTGGATTCAATCCTTGGGATTTCCTGCCGTGCTGCCCCCGCCAGAAGAGCAAAAGCAAGTCGAAACGCCGATCGGGGCCTCGCGGGCCGAGCAGCAACGCAACAAGATGCTGTAAAAAAAGGGCCGCAAGGCCCTTTTATCTTTATGTATCGCCGTCCAGACGTCGGCGTGCTTTCAACGCGATGGAGGAATAATAGGCCTCCAATTTCTTGAGCTGCTTTTCATCCAGTTCCTCAACATCAATCAAGCGCTCATTGGCATCGGTCAGTGAAATAATCAGCTCATCAAGTTTTATATGCAGTGCCTTGCTATCTTTATTCTGATTTTGCTGAATTAAAAACACCATCAAGAAAGTAATAATCGTGGTTCCGGTATTGATAATTAACTGCCAGGTCTCCGAATAATTGAAATAAGGACCCGACAAGGCCCAGACCAGCACGGCTAAAACAGCAACAGAGAACATGATGGGCGAGCCCGCAAAGCGGGTCACGGTCTTGGCAAAGCAGTCAAACAAACTGTCTACAGAATCTGGCTTGCAAGGCTTGACCACGGGTGGCTCCTCCTGCCTGCACGCAGAGGAGGAAAACGGATCTTTTTCCAAGGAACGCTTGTCGTTTTTCATGGCAAATTCCTTATAAATAAAAGCAGTTTAGTCGGGAGCCCGCCTCATATATTTCAAATAAAAACGAAACTGGGCAAAACTCAAACAGAGCTCGATCAAGGACACACCTGATTTTCCTGCCACCGACTTGAGTCACACCGACGACAAGCCAGCCAAACGATTTGACCCAGCCTTATCCCCTTGTCTGATGCAAGGATAGCCAAGAACTCCTCTGTTTTTTTTACGGGTATTTCCGAACGAAATATCCTTTTACAGCTGACACTACCCAAGCCCCAACAAGATTTGTAAGATGCGGGCTGACTATCTTGCTTTCAGTTTGATAGTTTTTGTAGAAAGTACATTGCTGTCTTTTTTTAAAACACGCTATTTCCCATAGCCTTTATTTAAAAAGGAGCAAGAAGTGGGCAAGATTGACCATAAAACCATGTGTATTTTGTGCCAGACTCTGCCGCTTTCCAAAGCGCATACACCTAAGCATGCTTATATGGAACGCGTCACCAAAACAGAGGACTATGGAGACCAGGGAGCACAGAGCCTGTTTCGCTGCTCCGTTTGCCAAACTCACTGGCTTTATCAACAAGACAAATGGAAAAGTTGTCTGGGATTCAAGCTCTGGACCGGGAATGTAGATGACTATCTGTCCTCAACAAGAAATCCCGGCAAAGCATGGGGACAGCAACAGAACCCCAGAAGCTCATCTCCGGGTTTTGACAATCGACCGTTCCATTAGCGCCTCCCGCATTCCATAGCGCGCATGACTCTTGAATTGTCATCATGAACGATTAGTCAGGTGCTCAAGCCAGCCTTGTTGCTCAAAACAGGGCTGGCTCGAAAAAAGAAAACGAGCGGGCACGAACAGCCCTGCGCAAAAAGCACAGGATGCTAATCATCAAGTGGGATATCAAAGCTCGGCCTATCAGAACGAGCCTTCAGGACCATGAAGCCGGGCAGGCGTCATGCATAAGAATGGCGGGCCCAGCAGGAATCGAACCTGCAATCTTCCCTTAGGAGGGGAAAGTTATATCCATTTAACTATGGGCCCGGTGGCTTGTCTGCGCAGTGGGCCCAGGCGGGCCAGACACTACATGCACCGCAGGAATCCAGGCTTTACAACACGCAAGAGTAGATTCGACGCCCTCTCTTGTTCGTAAAAAACCAGCTATTTTCCTGCCTGCTGCTACCGAAAGTGCTACAGCAAAAGAACGGTCCAAAGACCCTGTCCTGCCGCCGTGCGCTTCTAAAAAAGCAGTCGCAAAGTGTACCAGCTAGACCGCGGAGACGAAAGGATTGAAACAGCTCAACAAGGCTGCCCCGCAGTGCTTCAAACAAGCATGAAAAAATCCGCATCACGAATGATTTCACCGCTGAAAATCCGCGTCAAAACCAGGTCTGGAACGCCCTTACCCTGTCCTTCCACCATCCAAAACGAACACCGTAACCCAATCAGCAAGCCACCTCCGGCTCTTTCTAGGACAAACCCCAATCTAAATATGTTGTTAATATATTTAGAAAATATTAAGATCCATCCCATGCTTTGACGCTGGCCGCCAGCCTGCGACGGAGCTGGACTATAAAAAAACCACCGGAGACAAACATGAAATCCAAACTTGTTGCATCCACCCTGGCCGGCCTGTTTCTGCTGGGCAGCATGGCCTCGGCGCAAGCGGCCGAAATCAGTTGGCGCGTACCAACTTCCGTACCCGAAGGCTCCCCGTTTTATCAGAATTTTCTGGAGCGTTTTGCAAAGAACGTGAAGCTCATGACGGGGGATCGTGTCGAGATTCAGCCCTTTGGAGCAGGTGTTATTGTTCCCGCCCTTAAAGTTTTTGAAGCGGTAGAGACCGGCGTGGTAGAGGCGGGGCACTCCACCTCCAGCTACCTGGTCAACCAGGACCCGGCCAATGCCATTTTTGCTGGCTACCCCGGTGGCATGGGACCTGATGCTTATCGCGTCTGGCTGTATGAAGGCGGCGGCAAGGAAAAACTGCAGGAGCTGCGTTCCAAAAACGGTCTCAAAACCATGATTGTCGGTTTGGGTTCGACGGAAGTGCTGGCCCACTCCAACACCCCCATCCGAACTGCAGAGGACTTGAAAGGCCTGAAATATCGCACTTCCGGTGCCTGGGCGGACGTAATGAAAGACTATTTCGGAGCCGTTCCCACCGTGGTTCCACCCGGCGACACATACACCCTGCTGCAACGCAAAGGGGTCGATGCCGTGGAATGGGCTACCCCCTCCTCCAATACCCCCGAAGGTTTTCATCAAGCCGCCAAATACATTGTGGTCCCTGGCGTGCATCAGCCCACCTTTATGTGGGAAGTCGTCCTGAAGCAGGAAACCTGGGACAAAGTGCCGGCCGATTTGCAGCAACTGATCGAGGCCGCTGCCGAACTGACCACCCACCAGTCCCTGGACTACTTCTACAACGCCGACATCAAAGCCATGGAGAAGTACCGCCAGGGCCGCAATGAAGTCATCACTCTGGACCCTGCCTTCATCAAGCAGTTAGCGGATGCTGGCAATGACTGGGTATACAAGAAAGCCGAAGCGCAAGCGCAATCGGGCAACGACTACATGAAGAATTTGCTGACTGATTACGACGGATTCCTGAACCGTTGGCGCAGTGAAAGCAATTACCTGATCCGAGACTAAGTCCCACTTTCTGAAGGAGAGCTGCCATGCTGCAGCCTATTTCAAAACTGATCGACTTTATCGCTCTTGCAAGCGCTCGGCTGGCGGAAATGGCGGCGGCAATCCTGGTCACCGCCATGGTATGGGAAGTGTTTGCCCGTTATGTTCTGCATGCCCCCACCGTCTGGGCCTTTGATGTGGCGTACATGATGAATGGGGCTATTTTTCTGCTGGGCATGGCCTGGGTGATGCGTCAGAACGAACACATCAGTATTGATGTGGTTCGCAAGCACTTGCCCAAGTCCCTGGCCCGTATGTCTGACGTGCTCCTGTACCTGCTGGTGCTGTTTCCGCTGTTTGCCATCTTGAGCAAAGTCGGGATACAGAAAGCCTGGATGGCCTGGAAGCTGAACGAAGTCGAAATGGTCAGCCCCTGGGCCCCGGTGATGTGGCCCTTCTACGCCTGCATTGCCATTGGCCTGATCGCCTTTACCTTGCAACTGCTGGCCCATGGCTTGCGCTGTGCGGTCAAAGAACAGAACACTGCTGACGTCGAGGTGAGCCCATGAATTTATGGATCGCCGGACTGATGTTCCCTGCTCTGTTCCTGCTGATTTTTCAGGGCATGCCCGTGGCTTTTGCGCTGATCCTGCCCGCCTTTCTGGCCGGTTGGTACGCCTTTGGCCCCATGGTCTTTGACCAGATGTATGGTGCTTTGTACGGAGCGGCTACCAACCATATCCTGTCAGCGATTCCCATGTTTGTGCTGATGGGAGCTCTGCTGGAGCGCTCAGGCATTGCAGCACGCCTGTTTCGCACCATGCAGTTATGGCTGGGCGGCCTGCCAGGCGGGCTGGCCATTGCAACCATCGCCATGGCGGCGACCTTTGCCGCTGCAGCAGGCGTGGTTGGCGCGGTAGAAATCATGGTGGGGCTGATGGCCATCCCGGCCATGAAGCGCTTTCGCTACAACAACTCGCTGATCGCGGGCACGATCTGCGCCGGGGGCTCCCTGGGCACCATGATTCCTCCCTCGGTGGTCGCGGTCGTCTATGCCTCTCTGGCACAGGTTCCGGTTGGCGAGCTGTTTGCTGCCATGCTCTTTCCGGGCCTGTTGATGACCACGCTCTTTGTGGCCTACATCCTGATCGCCACCACGCTCAAGCCGGAGCTGGGCCCACGGGCAGATGACGAGGATATGCGCCGACCTTTGGGAGAAAAAATCAGTATCACGATGCGTGGTCTGGTTCCCATGATGCTGCTGATCATCGCTGTTCTGGGTTCCTTGATGAAAGGCATCGCATCACCCACCGAGGCCGCCGCCTTGGGCGCTGCTGCCGCCGCTGTTCTGTGCATCTTCTACCGTCAGTTCAACTGGGAAGTTTTCAGTGGAGCCTTGCGAATCACGGTACGCATTACGGCAATGATCATGCTGATCGTGGCGGGAGGCACCATGTTTACCGGCGCCTTCGCGGCCAATGGTGGTGCCAAGCTGGTACAGATGCTGACCAGCGACTTGGGACTGGGCAGTACAGGTACGATCATTCTGTTCCTGGGCATCGTCTTTCTGCTGGGCTTTGTACTGGACTGGACAGCGAACGTGCTGATTTGCGTTCCGCTTTTCCTGCCCTTTATTGTGGCTACCGGGCTGGACCCCTTATGGTTTGGCGTGATGGTGATCGTTGTCATTCAGACCAGCTATCTGACACCGCCCCTGGCCTCTTCCATTTTTTACCTGCTGTCCATTGCCCCGAAAGACATGACCTACGGACAAGTTTGTCGAGGTGTAGTGCCGTTTATTCTTGCTCAATTGCTGACCTTGCTGATCGTCGCCCTGTTTCCGGCGATTGCCACCTGGCTACCCCAGCAAGTATCCGGCTTTTAACGCAATTTTTATATTGGAGTCTCCGTGAGTAGCGCCCCCACCCCCTCTTCTCGTGCCGCTGAAATCGCCTATCAAGCGATTGAGCAGTTAATTGCCACTCTCAAACTGGAGCCTGGTCAGGCCATTGTAGAAAGTGATTTGGTGGAAATGACAGGTTTGGGACGCACCCCCTTGCGTGAAGCCCTGATGCGCATGGTGGCCTTGGGATTGATCGAGCAACAGCCCCGCCGCGGTCTGCGTGTCAGTGAAATCCGTGTGGCTGAACATCTGACTCTGATTGAAACGCGCCGTGTCCTGGAGCGCCTGATTGTGCAGGGCGCCGCCCGCTGGGCGACTCCAGCCCAGCGCAGCGCCTTGCTCGGTCACGCCCAGGCCATGGTGGATGCTGCCGACGCCAAGGATATCGACGCCTACATGCTGGCCGACCAGCATCTGGACGAAGTCATCCACCAGGCCTGTCGCAACACCTTTGCTGTGCAAGCGGTCACACCCATGATCGTTCAGTGCCGACGGTTCTGGTACGCCTATCAATATGAAGGGGACCTGGAGGCCGGAGCCCAAGCTCATTTGACCCTGGCCGAAGGCATCCAGGATGGAAACCCCGAACAGGCCTTGCAGGGCTCCGAGACGCTGATGGCCTACCTCAGCGCCTTCACCCGCAAAGTCATTGAATAAACCGATAGATCAACTATTAATAATCTGGAGACATCATGAATCTGAACGGAATCCTCGTTCCCATCGTTACCCCGTTTGACGCCAACAACCAGTTAAACGAAGCTGCGCTGGAGCGTCTGGTTGAGTGCTTTATTGAAGCCGGAGTAGGCGGTATCGTGGCTTGTGGAACCACGGGCGAATACTACGCGCTCAGTGCACAGGAGCGTCGCCGCGTGCTGGAGATTGTTGCCAGAACTGGCCGTGGCCGCACAACACTGATTGCCGGCGTGAACTCCATGTCGCCTGCCGAAGCCATCAGCCGAATCCGTGAAGCGGAAGAGCTAGGGTATGAGGCACTGATGCTCTCTCCCACCCCTTACAGCCTGCCCGGCCAGAATGAAGTGGTGGCGTATTTCAAGGAGGTCGCCGCGGCCACTGAACTGCCCATCGTCATGTACAACTTCCCGGCACGCATTGGCATCCAGATCGAGCTTGAATCCGTTTACGAACTAGCCAAGGTCAAGAACATTGTGGGCATCAAGGAGAGCAGCGGCAACTTCAGCCGGGTGGTTGCCATGGTCAATGCCAATCTGCCCGATTTTCAGGTTGTTTGTGGTTGCGATGACCAGGCAGCCGATTTCCTGTTCTGGGGAGTGCGTAGCTGGATCAGTGGCGGGGCCAATGTGTTTCCTGCCGAGCAGGTCCAAATGCTGAAAGCCGCCGAGCAAGGAGACTGGGACACGGTACGTCGCATGATGGCCGCCATGTTGCCCGCCATTGCCGCCATGGAGTCTGGCAACTACAACCAGAAAGCCAAACTGGGCTGCGTGCGTCACGGCATTGATGTCGGTTCGGTACGCTTGCCTCTGCTGCCAGTCGACGCGCAGGAACGAGATGACTTCCTGGCCCAGATCAACGCTTATCAAGTAGAACAGGAGGCTTGAATGCCCACGCAACAAGAGACTGTCTTTGAGTTGGCCCGCGCCGGAAAGCTGCACGCTTCCCATTTAATTCCTGGCTATCAAACCACGGCTTCGGCCCTGCTCGATAACGTCAGCCCTATCGACTTGGCCGTAATTGGCAAAATCGCTGCCGGCCAAGCCTCGGATGTAGAAGCGGCGGTGGCTGCCGCGCGCACAAGCTTTGAGTCCGGCGAGTGGTCTGAACTGTCTCCGGCAGAACGCAAAAAGATCATGCTCAAATGGGTAGCCTTGCTGGAGCAACACGCCGAGGAACTGGCCGCACTCGATTGCGTGGATGCAGGCAAGCCCATCACCGAATGTCTGAATACCGACATGCCCGCCACCATCGATACCTTCAGCTGGTATGCAGAGACGGCCGATAAATGCTTTGGTCGAATTTCCCCAACCGGCTCCGAAGCACTGGGTTTGATCACCAAGGAGCCCATTGGTGTGGTGGCGGCCGTCCTGCCCTGGAATTTCCCGGCTCAAATGTACGCCTGGAAAGTTGCCCCTGCGCTGGTGTGCGGCAATTCAGTCATTGTGAAACCGTCCGAGCTAACCAGCCTGAGCGCCTACCGCATGACACAGCTGGCACATCAGGCAGGCGTTCCCGCAGGAGCCCTGATCTTGATCACAGGCACAGGCGAGGAAGTCGGAGAGCCTTTGGGACGCCACGGGGACGTGGACATTGTGTCGTTTACCGGCTCCACCGAAGTGGGTCGCCTGTTTCTGAAGTATTCCGCAGAAAGCAATCTGAAGGAGGTCGTGCTGGAATGCGGCGGGAAAAGCCCCCAGGTCGTTTTTGAGGATGCCCTGCTGGACGAAGCAGTTCCGTCCATCCTGGCGGCCGCATTCTGGAACATGAGCGAAAACTGCAGCTGCGGCTCCCGCCTGATCGTACACAGCAGCCTGAAAGATACGCTACTGCAAAAACTCAAACAGGGGCTAAGCTCCTGGAAAGTAGGTCTGCCTACGGACCCGGATGTGTCTATCGGGCCGATGGTAGAACAAGCGCACTTTGAAAAAGTGGCCAGCTTTCTGCAGAACCCCGGCAAAAACGCCAAGTTGGTTCATGGGGGGCGCATTCACAGTAACCTGGGCAGTGGTTGGTATATCGAGCCCACCATCTTCGATCACATCACCCCGGAAGACCGCCTGTTCCAGGAGGAAGTGTTCGGCCCCGTTCTGGCCATCACGACCTTCGAGACAGAAGAGCAAGCCATCGCCTTGGCAAACGATACCCAATATGGCCTGGCCGCCTCCCTCTACACGCTTGATGTACGGCGGGCGCAGCGTGTCTCGCGCAAAATCAAGGCAGGCACCGTTTCGGTAAATGGCTTTTCCGAAGGTGATATCACCGCGCCCTTTGGCGGCTTCAAACTGTCCGGTTTTGGCGGCAAGGACAAGGGAATGGAAGCCCTGGATCAGTACCAGCAAACCAAGGCCATCTGGTATGTGAACCAGTAAGCCACTGCTTGCATAGCCCCGGCATCAATAAACCGGGCGCTGCACACCGCCCCCCCTTCCAGACTCCTGGGCATACAAGCGGGGGGTGGTTCTTACCACTGAGCTGCTCCGGTTTTTTGAGCAGGTATGACATCCTGCTTCCAGCTCTTGCCCGGCAAGCTCAACATAGGGCGCTCACGGTGTAACACTAGCAATCAGCCCGCAGCAGACAGAACGACATTAGTAGAAAAAAGCCCCCCGCTCCAAAGGCACCGTCTTATCAGTACACACCCGTTTCAGCTCCTGCGCGAACAGCTTGTCTACCGGACGCTGCTGGCCGGCCACCCGCGTAAAGAGCGCAATAGGCGACAAGCCCCACTCAAAGGAGTACGGCACAATCGCCACGCCGGACACGCGCACCAGTTCTTCAGCAATTTCGGTCGGGACCACAGACACGGCACGGGAGTGATTCACGATCAGTTCACCGATCAGCTTGGGTGAAGAGGTTTCCACACTAGGCACCGGCTCCAACAAGCCTGCCCGCAAAAACAGATTCGCCACCTGCCGCCGCATCGGGGTATTGCGCGGTCCCAGAATCCAGTCCAGATCCTGCAATTGCGCCCAATCCAACTTGCGTCGGCCCAATCGCCCCGCCAGTTCCCGGCTGGCAATCAAGCGTGGTTGCTGCGCGTACAAGGCTTCATGGCGCAGCCCTTTCATATTCAAGTCCGGAGAACTGCGCGCCACCACTGCATCCAAAGCGTGATCACGCAGTTGTTCCAGCAGCGTTTCCGTTAGCCCTTCGGTGATGCTGACGGACACGACCTGCCCTTGAGGGCGAGTTGCCCGCAAGGCCGTGGAAACCAGCTTGCCGGACACCAGGGGAATCACCCCCAGCCGCAAATGTGCTTGCCGCCCCATGCTGTGCGCCTGCAAGTCCAGACTCAACAACTCCATGTCCTGCACCATGGCCCGAGCACGTGAAATCACGATCTGCCCTTGCGCTGTTGCCTCCATACCACGCGATGAACGCAGGAATAGCGGTGTGCCAAAGACTTGCTCCACCTCGGCCAAGGCTTGAGTGACCGCAGGCTGAGTCATCGCCATTAAATCCGCCACTTTGGTCAGCGAGCCCAAGCGGTCGATTTCGATCAGCAGAGCCAGGTGACGCAACCTGAGTCGTTGTACCAGGCGATGGGCGATATCGTTTGTTTCCAAGCCTTTACCCCTATCTATAAGCATTTACTAATAGGGCAATAATAAGCCCTAATACTGCGGACTGTTTAATTATCTACACTTGTTGAAAGCCGGCGCTGGCGCACTATTCGCCACGCCTTCCCTGGATTTCACCAAACACCTGTTTGGCGCCTGAGCAAGAGGACACGATGAGTTCACCTGTAGATCGACAAGCCGCCCTGGATTACCACGAGTTCCCCATTCCCGGCAAAGTCACCATTGCCGCGACCAAACCCCTGGTCAGCCAACGTGACCTGGGCCTGGCCTATTCCCCTGGTGTTGCTGCCGCCTGCGAAGAAATCGTGGTCGACCCGAAAAACGCCTTCCGCTACACCGGCCGGGGCAATCTGGTGGGCGTGATCTCCAACGGTACCGCTGTGCTGGGTCTGGGCAATATTGGTGCCCTGGCTTCCAAGCCCGTGATGGAAGGCAAGGCCGTTCTGTTCAAGAAATTTGCTGGCCTGGACGTGTTTGACATCGAGATCAACGAAACCGATCCCGACAAGCTGGTGGATATCATCGCCGGTCTGGAGCCCACCTTCGGTGGCATCAACCTGGAAGACATCAAGGCACCCGAGTGTTTTGAAGTTGAGCGCAAGCTGCGCGAACGCATGAACATCCCCGTCTTTCACGACGACCAGCACGGTACCGCCATTTGCGTGACGGCGGCTTTCCTGAACGGCCTGAAAGTGGTCGGCAAAGATATCAAGAAGATCAAGGTTGTGACCTCCGGTGCCGGTGCGGCCGCACTGGCTTGCCTGGACTTGATGGTGGACATGGGCCTGCCCGAAGAAAATGTCTGGGTCACCGACATTGACGGCGTGGTTTACAAAGGCCGCCCTGGTCACCAGGTTCCTGAACTGGCCCGTTTCGCCAAAGAAACCGAAGCACGCAAGCTGGCTGATGTCATCGAAAATGCTGACGTGTTCGTAGGCCTGTCCGCCGGTGGCGTACTGAAAGCTGAAATGCTGCAGAAAATGGCAGACCGTCCCTTCGTGATGGCGCTGGCCAACCCCACCCCCGAAATTTTGCCTGAAGTGGCCAAAGCCGCTCGCGATGACGTGATCATGGCAACCGGCCGTTCGGACTTCCCGAACCAGGTCAATAACGTGCTGTGCTTCCCCTACATCTTCCGCGGTGCGCTGGATGTGGGCGCCACCACGATTACCCGTGGCATGGAAAAAGCTGCTGCCCGCGCGATTGCGGCTCTGGCTGAAGAAGAGCAAGACGAAGCCGTGGCCGCTGCCTACGGTGGTTACGGCCTGAGCTTTGGCCCCGACTACCTGATCCCCAAGCCATTCGACCCACGTCTGATCGTGCGCATCGCCCCCGCTGTGGCCCAGGCCGCCATGGAAGAAGGCGTGGCAACCCGCCCTATCGCTGACCTGGAAGGCTACATCGCCAAGCTGCAACAGTTTGTCTACCACTCCGGCGCATTCATGAAGCCCGTGTTTGCCGTAGCCAAGCAATTGGTGCGCGAAGGCGGCAAGGCTCGTATCGTCTTTACCGAAGGTGAAGAAGAACGTGTGCTGCGTGCCGTGCAAGTGATTGTGGACGAGAAGCTGGCCCACCCGATTCTGGTTGGCCGCCCTGCCGTGCTGCTGTCCCGCATCAAGAAATTTGGTCTGCGCCTGCGCTTGGGCGTGGATGTGGAAGTGACCAACCCCGAGTCTGACGACCGTTTCCACCAGTACTGGACCACGTACTGGGAAAAAATGTGCCGTCGCGGTATCAGCAAGGAAATGGCTCGCGTGGAAATGCGTCGCCGCCTGACCCTGATTGGCTCGACCATGGTGCACCTGGGTGATGCCGACGGCATGATCTGCGGCACGATCGGTTCCTACCACAACCACCTGCGCTACATCGACGAGATGATCGGTCGCAAACCCGACTCCAGCGTGTACGCCGCCATGAACATCCTGCTGCTGGGCGAGCGCACCGTTGCCCTGACTGACACGCACGTCAACGACGACCCGAACGCACAGGAAATTGCGGAATACACGATTGAAGCCGCCCGCATGTTGAGCACGCTGAGCCTGGAACCCAAGGTCGCCCTGCTGTCGCGCTCCAACTTCGGTTCGGACTCGGCTGCTTCCGGTCCCAAGATGCGCGAGGCCCTGAAGCTGATTCAGGAACAGGCTCCCGAACTGCAAGTGGACGGCGAAATGCACGCCGACTGCGCGCTGGACGAAGCCCTGCGCAGCCGCACCTTGCCTAACTCTTCGCTGAAAGGCTCGGCCAACCTGCTGGTCTGCCCGAACGTGGACGCTGGCAATATCAGCTACAACCTGCTGAAAACCGCTGCTGGCAGCAACGTGGCCATCGGTCCTTTCCTGATGGGCGCCAATGCTCCTGTACACATCCTGACTTACAGCTCGACCGTACGCCGCATCATTAATATGACGGCCTTGACCGTGCTGCAAGCCAATCGTGGCTAGGCCTGAGGGCTGAAATGAAAAACCGGCCTGTGCAGGCCGGTTTTTTTATATCTACTCTCCCAATTAGACTTGGACATAAAATGCTACATTCAGCCTATTCCTTCCGTCCTTGTCTTGCATTTCTGGTTTTTACCTCCGTCACAGATCTGCCGGGAGCCACATGATCTTTTATCCTGTTTTCTTGTCATTGGTCTGTGTAGTACGCAATCAAGCAGAGCAACTTGAACCTATGCTGACCCATATCTCGGAAAAACTGTCCCCCTTGGTCAGCGACTACGAGCTCATCGTGGTTGACAATGCATCTACTGATAACAGCATCAGCACGCTTCAGGCTCTTGCCAGCGAACAAGGTTTGCCGAACTTGCAGGTTTATGCACTAACCAAAGAAGTGGATACTGACACGGCGTCATGGGTGGGACTTGAAAACGCCCTGGGTGATTTTGTGGCTGTATTCAATCCTGTCGTTGATGACCTCGATTTCCTGCCTGAAATGTTAGCGCATGCCGTCAGTGGCTCCGATGTCGTCTTCGCCCTGAACCAGCACCCCTACCCAAGAACCTTGGCTTACCGCTTGGCCTTTACCACGTTCAACGTTCTGTACAAACGTCTTAGTGGAATCAATCTGGCAAATGAGGCGCCACCATATCGCGTGCTCAGTAAACGAGTCGTGAACTTCATATTGCAGCACCCCCAACCTGCAATCACATACCGCCACTTGCCCGCTACCGGGGGCTTTGCCAAAACCACATTGCATTACAAAAGCGTATTAGCCGGAACCGCCAAGCCAAGACGACTGGGCCACAGCGTAGACCGAGGCATGCGCCTGCTGGTTTCAACCACCCGCGCCCCTATGCGCCTGGTTACTACACTGTCCCTGTTCGGTGCGGTGGCCAATCTGCTGTATTCCCTGTATGTCTTGTTTATTGCGTTTTACAAAGACAATATTGCCGAAGGCTGGATCAGCCTTTCGCTGCAACAATCAGGCATGTTCTTCTTAATTTCCCTGGTACTGCTTGTACTGGGCGAGTACATACTGAACATGGCCAGCCTATCCAACGAAGGACCGCTTTATCATATTGCCCAAGAGTTCACCAGCGCCCGCATAAGCCGCCGCGAAAAACTCAACATCCAGGAACAAGAATCCAGCACAGCGCGCTCAAGCGGGCAGTCGTGACCATGGAAAGAACGACCGGGGACAATTCATCGTGGGATGCGGTGGTGATTGGGGGCGGTTTTTATGGATGTGCCATTGCCGTCTTCCTGGCTCGTCAACGAAACTGGCGGGTATGCTTGGTAGAACAAGAAAAAGCGTTAATGACGCGGGCCTCATACAACAACCAGGCTCGAGTACATAATGGTTACCACTATCCACGCAGTTTCGTCACTGCCTATAGAAGCAGAATCAATCTGCCCCGTTTTCTGCAAGAATGGCCGCAAGCCATCTACAAAGAGCATGTCAAGCTCTACGCCATTGCTCGTCGCAATTCGAAAGTCACCGCCAGGCAATTTATCAAATTTTGCCAACAAATTGACGCCCGCATCGAAAATGCCCCCCCTACCTTGCTTGCCCTATTTAATCCCAAACTCATCGAAAACGTTTTTCTGGTGGATGAGTATGCGTTTGATAGCACCACATTAGCCTCCTGGGCCAGGCAGGCCCTGAGCGATGCTGGAGTCACCGTCCTTTGCGGAGTTAAAGCAAGCACTGTTAGCCAAGATAATCCTGGCCGCCTGAGCCTACAGATCACCGATCAGGACGCCACCCCAAAAAATATTCAAACGCAACGCATTCTGAACTGCACCTACAGCGGCTTGAACCAATTAGGGGGAGACTTTCCGCCTATCCAAAGCAAACTCAAACATGAAATCACGGAGATGGCACTGATTCAAATGCCTTCAGAACTGGCTTCACTGGGCATCACCGTCATGGACGGCCCCTTTTTCTCGGTCATGCCCTTTCCCGCTCGCCAACTCCACACGCTATCGCATGTACGCTACACACCGCACCTTCACTGGCAGGATCAACCTACGTTAGACCCTTATCAACGCTTGCGCACCTATGATTACCAGTCTCGCTTTGATCGTATGATTCGGGACGTACAACGCTATATGCCAGCGATGGCCAAAGCCCAATATAAAGAGTCTTTGTTCGAAGTAAAGACCGTACTCAGCCGTAATGAGACAGACGATGGCCGTCCCATCTTGTTCGAGCGCCACCATACTTTGCCGGGCTGCTGGTCAATACTGGGTGGAAAAGTCGACAACATCTATGATGTCCTGGAAAAAATAGAAGATGAAATCCGTTGACCTCCAACACCGCATCACTGCACCAGCCATTCTTGCCTTGTGTCTGCCCGCTGCCCTAATTGAAAAATTCTCCGGCCGCTTCACTGTCCAGGGCTCAAACTATTTCTTCCAGGACCCTTTTCACCAAGGGGAGTATTTCGCCGTTGCACAGTCTTTGTCGGACACAGCCGGTTCCCCCTTTCCCGCACTATCCATTCATGGGGCCCTGGATTACATCCCGTATTTACTCGTCTCCAGCCTGAGCGACACCCATTACAGCTTTCTGCCTACCTTCTTTCTGTATTGTCTTTTAGGCTTGATAGCCTGCTTGCTGGTCTCTATTTTAGGAATTCGCCTATCAGACCAGCCACGTCCAGGATTACCCGCACTGTGCCTGGCTTTGTCAGCGGCCTTTACTGTCGGCTACCGAGATCTGTTTCTTTTGCTCTGCCTCCTGCTTTTCTACTTGCTGATCAAACCAGGATACAGCCGACAAATACGGAGAGCACAGCAAGTGGCATTCGGTCTGAGCATGGCCCTGGGGCTGGTCTGGAGCTTTGACCGTGGTATCGCGGCTTGCCTGGCTCTGGGTACGGCAACCCTCGTTCTCTTACCTCGTCAGCGAGACTACCTGATCGCGTTGGCTATGTTCGTGCTGACCCTTGCTTTGGCGGGCCTGATACATCCTATTCTTTCCCCTGCTTCGCTACTGGAAAATATTCTGGTACTAATGCGCACATCAGCGCAATGGCGCCTGGCCGCCGGGCCACAAACCACACCTCTCATCGAGTTTGCCGTACAACTCAATATACTGGCCGTACTCGGCTGCTGGTTCTCGCACTGGCGCGCCCATAGTCTGAAAAAAGCCTTGTCGGAACTGATTGCTCTGTCCTTGCTTGCGGCACTCTTCACCAAAATAGGGACAAACCGGGCAGATCCGGAGCATATTCATTACGCGTTATGGATTCCGATGCTGCTGGCGATTCGAACCCCCTGCATCCAATCCAGAATGCAATGGCTGTTTGGGGCAGCAGCAATCTGGCTGCTGTGGCAAAGCTTCCTGATCGGACTAGAACACACTACTTTCGTCCCAGCTCTTGCTGCCGCCTGCCTGCTGCAGGCGAACACGCCTCGTTACACCGGGCAGCGCTTCGTCGCCAATCTGGCCTTGTGCGCCTCACTGCTATTTTCAGTTTATATATTTGCCCTGAGCCAGGACGTTGACCCTGAACTTACGCAAAGCCGATATGGATGGGTCACCCCCCTGGTCAAAAAACAGCTGGATCAAGATACCGTTGCACCCGACATACAGTGGGCGAGTGCCGAATTGCAGCGCCACAAAGCTAACTGCGTGTTTGATCTTGCCAATCATGGTCTGATCAACGGCCTTACCCGTTTACCCGCCTGCAGCCGCTTTACCTACCCCGTCTATGCATCAGCGGACTATGAAGACGAGCTGATCAATGACGTAAAGCTCAGCAATGTGCCGGTGTTGATTTACTCCTCTACCTTTTGGTCCTACAACATTGATGGCCGTTCAATGAAACAGCGCTTTCCTGCCTTGGATGCTTTTATCATCCAGCACTACCCCATAGAGACATGCAGAGCCACGCTCTGCTTACGCTACCAAGAAGGACTCAGAGACCATGAATGAAGATGCCCTGATCGGATACTCCGGTTTTGTAGGCCAGACACTCAGTCGTCAGCGTGCTTTCGGGCACAACTTTCGTAGCACCAATGCCGATCAAATCGGCACTCAACCATATGACACCGTCTATTGCTGCGCTGCTCCCGCCAAAAAATGGCTGGCCAACAAGGAGCCTGCCCATGACAAAGAAGTCATTGAACAACTGATTGCGCATCTGGACCGGATTACCTGCAAAAAATTTGTACTCATCAGCACGGTAGATGTATTCAAAAGCCCGATTCATGTCGATGAGTCCAGCGAAGTCGATGAAAGCAATCTGCACCCTTACGGCCTGCACCGTCGCATGCTGGAGAAATTCGTTACCCAACGATTCGAGAATCACCTGATTGTCCGTCTTCCTGGTCTGGTTGGGCCTGGCCTTAGTAAAAATATCCTGTTCGATTTTCTAAACAACAATAATCTACAAGCGATTGATAGCCGGGCGCTGTTCCAGTTTTACCCTATGATCAACCTTTGGTATGACTTGCAAACGGCACTAAAAGCAGATTTGGAGCTACTGCATTTATGTGCTGAGCCCGTGAGCGTCGCAGAGGTTGCCACACACGGCTTTAACCAGTTCTTTGAAAACGTGACGGACCACCCTCCTGCCCACTACGACATCCGAAGCTTGCACACCAAACTGTATGAGGCTCATGGTGCCTACCAATACAGTCGCAAAGAGTCCATCCAAGCTATACGGGCTTATGTCCAAACCGAGCCTGTCACGCTATCTCAGGAGAAGGGCTAACTATGCGACTGTCCATTTCCAATATCGCCTGGCAGCCTGAAGAAGATCAGCGTATCGCCACATTGCTTGAACAGCATCAGATTGACGCCATCGATATTGCGCCGGGCAAATACTTCTCATCCCCTGAGCTGGCGACCAAAGCCGAAATCATGGCAGTGAAACAGTGGTGGCATGAACGTGGTATCAGCATCATCGGCATGCAGTCCTTGTTGTTTGGCACCACTGGCCTGAATGTCTTTGGCGATAAAGCATCTCGCTCAGGGCTGCTTACCCGCCTCCAGGCCATTTTTCGGATTGCAGGCATACTGGGCGCAACACGTCTGGTCTTTGGTTCCCCCCGCAACCGGGATCGTCATAGTCTAAGCGACCAAGAGGCCACAGACAGCGCAATCCAGTTTTTCCAGCAAGCAGCCAACTACGCCGCCGATGAGGGCGTTCTGCTATGCCTGGAGCCTAATCCAGTCTGCTATGGTGCCAACTTCATGACTAACAGTCAGGAAACAGCCTTAGTGGTCAAAGCCGTCAACCACCCGGCTTTACGCATGCAACTGGACACAGGGGCTATTACCATCAACCAGGAGGATGTAGCCCAGGTGCTGAACTCTTACGCAGCGCTGATCGGCCATGTCCATGCAAGCGAACCACAATTGGTGCCATTAGGCGATAACGGAACAGACCATGGGAAAATGGCATCAGCCCTGGCCCAATCCCTGCCCAAAGCCATCGTCACCATAGAAATGTTGGCTACCGAAACAGAACCTGCCTTGCAAAGCATTTCACGAGCCTTGCACGTTGCCATTCAGGCTTATCGCAACCCCGCACTTGAGCAGCCGCTATGAAATGGCTGATTCTTTTCTTGGGTATTGCAGCGAACGCCAGCGCCAGTGTGCTCGTCAAATTGGCCATGATGCCCCCCCGCCGCTTTCCATCGCTCTCCGACCCCATGGCCGCCTTGAGCAACTGGCCATTTTGGCTAGGACTAGTTCTCTATGGAATAGCTTTTCTGCTTTATGCCGCCGCCCTGACAAGACTGCCCCTGAATGTTGCGCACCCCATTTTGACCTCTGGGGCCATTGCGAGCGTTGCAATCATGTCTCACCTGCTCTTTCGTGAAGCATTCCCCACCACCACACTCATCGGCATCGTATTGGTCATTGTCGGTGTTATTTTCATCACTTTCCGAAGCACATGAGCCCCATTTCACCCGCGCCCGCAAACTGGCAAGTGCCTGCTTACGAATGTACCTTCTGGCAAGGAAAACGACATGACTATTGCGTCGTTATCCCCGTAATCAATGAAGGGGCTCGCATACATAGCCTTCTGCAACGCATGGCAGATGCTCAAATCGAAAAGCACGCTGACATCATTCTTATTGACGGGGGCAGTACTGACGGCTCACTGGAACCCATGCTATTACAGCAACTGGGAGTACGCGGCCTGCTTGTCAAAACGGGTAGCGGAAAACTGAGTGCTCAATTGCGTTGCGCCTATGCCTTTTGTCTGACAAGCGGCTATGAAGGCATCATCACTATTGACGGGAACGACAAGGACGACCCGCAAGCCATCCCCGAATTTATTCAATCCTTAAAACAAGGAACCGATTTCGTTCAGGCCTCTCGCTACATTGCGGGTGGGTTTGCAAAAAACACGCCTCTGTCTCGCGATTTGGCGATACGTCTAATCCATGCGCCCATGTTGAGCCTGTTTTCTGGATTCCGCTGGACCGACACCACGCAAGGCTTTCGAGCCTATAGCCGACGTATCTTGCTAGACCCTCGTGTCGCTCCTTTCCGCGATATTTTTGCTAATTACGAACTACTGGCCTACCTGTCCTATCGGATACCCAAGCTTGGCTATACCTGTGTTGAATTACCCACCAGCCGACTTTACCCCAAAGGACAGGTCCCAACGAAAATCAGCAGCGTACGCGGAAACCTGGGACTCCTGACCGTTTTGATACAGGCATGTCTAGGTCGCTATAACCCGGATAAGACGGAGCCATAAAAAAATACCCCAAGCACCAAAATGAGCTTGGCACTTGGGGTGCTGTTCCTTGCCAGTCGGCGAGAAAAGACTGAGACGAGCTTATTCCAGCTTGATATTACCTTTCTTGACCACGTCGTGGGCCCAGTCGTACTGCTCCTTGATTTCCTTGGCGAACTCTTCAGGCGAATTACCCGACGGTGTTGCCCCCTGCTTTTCCAGAGCCGAAATAATTTCGGGTTTCTTCAAGGCTTCCGCAGCAGCGGCATGCAGCTTGGCAACGATTTCAGGCGGCGTACCCTTGGGAGCCAGCAGACCATACCAGGCCGGGCTGTTCAGCTGCGGGTAACCTTCTTCGGCCAAGGTCGGCACATCTTTCAGAGCAGGCAGGCGCTCGGGCCAGGCAATAGCCAATGCGCGCAAGTTGCCAGCCTGGATCTGGGCCATGGACGAAGGCAGGTTATCAAACATGGCATTGATCTGGCCACCGACCGCATCCGTTACAGCCGGGCCGGCACCACGGTAAGGAACGTGCACGATGTCGGTGCCAGTTTCCAGCTTGAAGGCTTCGCCAAACAAGTGCAGCACCGAGCAAGTGCCCGAGCTGCCGTAAGAATACTTACCTGGATTGTCTTTCAGTTGCTGCACGAACTCCTTGAAGTTCTGTGCCGGGAATTTGGGGTTGACCTCGATCACGTTGGGCAGGTTGGCAAAGTTGCTGACCGGCACAAAGTCTTTCAAGGGGTCGTAAGGCAAATCATTAGGGCGGCAAGCGGGATTCACAGCCAAAGTCGAAATGGTGGCAATTGACAAGGTATAGCCGTCAGGTTTGGCGCGAGCCGCTTCTGCCGCTCCAATAGCGCCACCGGCACCACCCTTGTTTTCTACCACCATGGACTGGCCCAGCACTTCGCTCATGCCCTTGGTCACAATGCGCGCCACAATATCGGTGGAGCCGCCTGGCGCAAAAGGAACAATGACGCGAATCGCTTGATTAGGATAATCCGCTTGAGCATGAGCGACATTAGCCGTGCCGATCATGGACAAACTTGCACAAAGGGATAGCAGCGCAAATTTCTTGGGAAACTTCTCTATCATGGGAACATCTCCTCTTTAGTCTTTTTGTAGATCCATCCCCTGGGTAAGGGGAACTAACCAATAATAGCGCAGCTAATCCCCATCAATTGTTAATTCTGAAAGCAGATACCTACAGGGGATATACCTATATCTGCTTCTATTTACCCTCATCATGGCCACAATATTCCCGCTGATTCTGCCCGATTTCCTGTTAATTGCACTGGGGGCTTTACTGCTGCATCACTTTCATTTCAGCCGGGATTTTTTCCAGGGTGCGGAGAAGCTAGTCTATTACGTCCTGTTTCCAGCCCTGCTGTTTGATTCCATTACCCGCATTCCGCTCAATCTGGGCGATACCTGGCCTTTATTGGTCGCTGCGGCTGTTTTAATTGCCGTAGGCACGGTTCTGGCCTGGCTGGCCCTGCCCATTCTGAAACCCGAACATTTGCAGCACGCGGCCCTGACTCAATGCGCCTTTCGCTTCAATACCTATTTGGGGATGTCTCTGGCCAGTGCGATTGCCGGGCCATCGGGTGTCGCTGTCATGGCTTTGCTGGTGGGCTTTTCTGTTCCCATGGCCAATATGGTGGCAGTGACCGTGCTGGCGCGGGGGCAGCAAGGCCGTATCGCCATCGAGCTGCTTAAAAATCCCCTGATTCTGTCTACTGTTGCTGCACTGGCCTGGAATCTGGCTGGTTTGTCCGTACCAGGCCCGGTTCAATTGGCCTTTAGCCGCTTGGGGGCTTGTGCCCTGGGGATTGGTTTGTTGTGTGTAGGCGCCACCTTGTCCCTGCAAGGCTCGCGGCGTGCCGGGGCCTTGATCGGCTGGATTACGGCCATCAAGCTGCTGGCTTTGCCCTTGGCGGCGCTGGCGATTGCCTGGGTGTTGGATATGAGCACATTGGAGCGCCAGATGTTACTGGTATTTGCTGCCCTGCCTACGGCCTCTTCTGCCCACGTACTGGCTGCCCGCATGGGGGCCGATAGCCGTCTGGTCGCGCTGACCATGTCGATCGGCACTATACTAGCGGGCTTGACCATTCCATTGTGGTTATCCCTCGCTACCTGATCCAAGCCTATGAATCCGCAAGCTTTAACCCTGTCCTTGCCTGACGAGGACGCTACCACCGCCTTGGCCGAGCGCCTTGCCCCGCTGCTAAGCGGTCAGGTTCCCGGTGTGCCTGTGGGTGGCCGAATTCATCTTCATGGTGACCTGGGCGCCGGTAAAACCCACTTTGTTCGGGCCCTGTTACGGGCTTGTGGCGTTACCGGTCGTATCAAAAGTCCTAGCTACGCTTTGCTTGAAAGTTATAAAGTTTCTAGCTTATACTTCTATCATCTTGATTTTTATAGATTTAGCGATCCACGAGAATGGGTCGACGCAGGTTTTCGCGATATTTTGCAAGACAATGCTGTTGTGCTGATCGAATGGCCCGAAAAAGCAGGGGATTTATTGCCCGAGCCCGATCTGGATTTACACCTGGATTATTGCGGTGACGGTCGTTTGGCCACCCTGGATGCACGCAGCGCCAAAGGAACGCTATGGATTACGACACTCGCCCCCAGCCTGCAGAAGTAGCCCCAGCCGGCAAGGCCCGTCGCCGATTCGTCGCCACGGCCACCACCCTGTTCCTGCTTCCCGTCATACCGCGGCTGGCGAACGCCAGCACCATCGTGGCCGTCCGTACCTGGCCGGCAGACGAATACACCCGCGTCACCCTGGAAATGGATAGCGAGCTCAAGGCCGAGCACTTCACACTGGAAAACCCCCATCGCATGGTGGTGGACATCCAGGGCCTGACCATGAACCGCACCATCGAGGAGCTGGTTTCCAAGGTCCGCCCCAATGACCCCTACATTCGCTCCGTGCGCGTGGGCCAGAACCGCCCCGACGTCGTGCGTCTGGTGCTGGATCTGAAACAGGCCGTCGCTCCCCAGATCTTTACCCTTAAGCCCGTTGGCGAATACAAGTACCGTCTGGTGCTGGACTTGTACCCGCGCGTGGCGCAAGACCCGCTGCTGGCTTTGCAAATTCAGGACGATAACGACCCCTTGGCTTCCGTCCTGGAAAGCCTGGCTCAAAACTCGCCTGACGCTCCTGTGCCTACAGTACAGGGGCAGACCTTGCCGCCCGTCGCTCGTACGCCGCCTCCCGTTACAACTCCACCGCGCTCTCCTTCGCCTGCGGCCACGCCTGGTACACCCAATCGTCCTTTGCTAATCGCACTGGACCCTGGCCATGGAGGTGAGGACCCCGGTGCCATCGGCCCCGGTGGTACCCGTGAAAAAGATGTGGTGCTGAACATTGCCCGTCGCTTGAAGCGCCTGATTGATGCGCAGCCCAATATGCGTACCTATTTGACGCGCGACTCGGACTTCTTCGTGCCGCTGCAAGTGCGTGTGCAAAAAGCCCGTCGGGTGAAAGCTGACCTGTTCATCAGCATTCACGCTGACGCCTGGATCAAGCCCAGTGCGCGTGGCTCGTCCATCTACGCCCTGTCCCAGAACGGTGCAACCAGCTCGGCGGCCCGTTGGCTGGCCAAGAAAGAGAACGATGCTGACTTGATCGGTGGTCTGAACCTGGGTTCCCACAACCGTCAGGTCGCACAGATTCTGCTGGACCTGTCCACAGCCGCACAGATTAACGACTCGGTGAAAGTGGGCTCGCGCCTGCTGGGCGAGATCGGCAAGATCAACCGCCTGCACAAGCGCAATGTTGAACGCGCTGGTTTTGCTGTGTTGAAAGCACCCGATATTCCATCGATTCTGATCGAAACGGCATTTATCAGTAATCCGGAAGAAGAGCGTCTGCTACGTAGTTCTTCGCATCAGGACAAAATTGCCCAAGCCATTCTGACCGGCATCCGGGGATATTTTGCCGAGTTTCCGGCACTGGCCAGCCGTAGCTAACTATCTGCTTGGTTCGATGAAAAAAGCGCAGCATTTTTGCTGCGCTTTTTTTGTTTCCGTAGAGTCTGAGGCTGTTCAGAAAAGAGAGCATCTTTGGGCAAGAACCTGTTTGAACCTGAATCGGCATGGCCTTTTCTTGAGGGGGAGCCGCTAGTCTGCAGGCGAGTCAGGGTGCTGGCCGCAGGCTCTTGAGCTATCCAGGATACAAGCCCCGTGCTGTTTGAGCGCGACGCTTATAGCTCGTCCGGGGGACGAGCTATCGCGCGAGTTCACGGGGCGCCTGGATAGCTCAAGAGACAAGGGTACCCGTGCGCAGCACGGGCCAGGGCCCCGCCTGCAGACTAGCGGCTCCCCCTCAAGAAAACTGAGGCATTCTTCGCTAAAGGCTGAAACAGAGGCAGCTTTTTCAAAAATACCGAGAGTGCCAATAGTTACCTTGAACACTTGAACACTTGAACACTTGAACACTTGAACACTTGAACACTTGAACACTTGAACACTTGAACCCAGATTTTGCGACGGCTTTTACCCCCTCGCCAACAACAGCGATATCTGACAGGTTCCCGAAATAAAAAAGGACGCCTACTGGCGTCCTTTCCTTAACCTTTAACAAGCAAACAATCCGATCTCAAATCCTACAAAGTCGCATCACCCTTGCTCTTGCGCTTGAAGATCTTCCACAAGGCCCCAGCCACAACAGGCACTGCCGCTGCCGCAATACCAATCAGCACAATGGTGTTCAAATGCGCCTTGATGAAAGGCACATTACCAAAGAAGTAGCCCAGGGTAATCAAGCTGCAAATCCACAGCACCGCGCCGGTAATGTTATACATCTGAAAGCGCATGGCATTCATATGGCCCACCCCGGCCACAAAAGGCGCGAAGGTGCGAAACAGAGGCAAAAAGCGGGAAATGACGATGGTCTTGCCACCATGCTTTTCATAGAAAGCATGGGTTTTGACCAACGCACGACGATCCAGGAATCGGGATTCCTGGGTAAAGACTTTCGGGCCTATATACCGACCCACGTGATAGTTCACGGTATTACCCAGCACGGCTGCCACGATCAGCAGGCCACCCAGCATGACCGGGTCCAGCATGCCCGAAGCGCCAAAGGCTCCAGCAATAAACAACAGGGAATCGCCCGGCAGGAAGGGCAAAACCACAAGCCCGGTCTCGCCAAATATAATCAAGAACAGAACAAGATAAATCCAGGCTCCATACTGCTCGACCCACACACCCAGGTACTGGTCAATATGAAGGATCATGCTGAGTAAATCGGGCATAGTTCCACACCAAAATAACAATCCAGCCAGTCCGATACTGGTCAGACCGACACCATAGAGCAAGCGGTTAAAATAAGCCGCTACCGTTTGAAACCCGTTGAACGTGTAATGTTCAACCCTGAATACACACAAGGCCAGCCGCCCTATGTCATCAAGACGCCGTATTATCCCACTCCCGGACTTGCTTGTAAGCCAAATTGCAGCCGGTGAAGTTATCGAGCGCCCGGCATCTGTCCTGAAGGAATTGCTGGAAAACGCGATTGACGCCGGAGCCAGTGCCATCGAGATTCGCCTGGACGGCGGCGGCATACGCCGCATCTCTGTCAGCGACGATGGCCACGGCATCACCCAGGAAGAATTGCCCCTGGCGCTGCTGCAACATGCCACCAGCAAGATTCGCTCGCTGGAAGAACTGGAGTCCGTGGCCTCCATGGGCTTTCGGGGTGAAGCCCTGCCCTCAATTGCCTCGGTAGCCCGCCTGACGATTAACTCGCGCACTCAGGACGACCCGCACGCCTGGGAGTACTCACTGGGTCAAAGCGAACCCCAGCCCGCCTCCGGGCAGATTGGCACGCATGTGGATGTACGTCAGCTATTTGACGAAATCCCTGCCCGTCGCAAGTTCCTGCGTACGGAAGGCACGGAGTACGGCCATTGCGTGACCGCGCTGGAGCGCATTGCCCTGGCACAGCCGCAGATCGCTTTCCGACTGTTTCACAATGACAAGCCCCAACGCCACTGGCGCAGCGGCACACTGGAGCAACGCCTGCTGGATATTTTGGGCAAAGAGTTTATTGAGCAAAGCCTGCCTGTCGCCCAGGAACAAGGCCTGATCAGCTTGCGTGGTCTGGTGATTCACCCCGCCCATGCTCGCCCCAGTGCAGACAAACAGTTCTTGTTCGTGAATGGCCGTTTTGTGCGTGATCGTACTGTGTCACATGCTATACGCAGTGCTTATGCCGATGTACTGCATGGAGATCGCCAGCCTGCCTATGCCTTGTTTCTGGACATTGCCCCATCCACGCTGGATGTGAACGTACACCCCGCCAAGCACGAGGTTCGCTTCCGTGACAGCGGTGCCGTCTACCGCTTTGTGCTGCAGTCTGTCGGACAAACCTTGGCGCAAGGCAGCATGGCCGGGGAAACGCCAGTTGCCGCCATGCCTTTACCTGAAGGCGCTACCCAGCCTCCTATAACGGGCACCCCCTACCCTTCGGCCACGCCTGGCGCACCCAGCAGCTCCTACACCAGCAGCGAACCCGCCATGCCGTATAGCCATCCGGCCCGTCAAGGTTGGCAATCCAGTTTCAGCCTGCGCGAGCCCTCTGGAGGTGGCAATGTCGACTGGAAAAGCATATATCGCCCGATTGAGCCTGCTCCCAGCAACACGCCAGTCACCAGCTACCAAAGCGAGACAGACAGCACAACGGACGAATTTCCTTTGGGCATGGCCCTGGGGCAGTTGCACGGCATCTATATTCTGTCCGAAACCCGTCAGGGCATGATTCTGGTGGACATGCACGCCGCACATGAACGCGTGGTCTACGAACAATTAAAGCAGGCTCTGGATGGCCGCGAACTGCCCCGTCAGGATCTGCTGGTGCCGGTTGTATTCAGCTGCTCGGAAAGTGATATCGCCTTGCTGGATGAGCATCAGGAAACCCTGGCCGATCTGGGCCTGAGCATGAATCCGGCAGGCCCCACCACCATGGCCGTGCGTGCCGTCCCCGCCCTCCTGGCCCAAGGCGATATCGAATCGCTGGCCCGTGCCGTACTGCGCGATCTGGCCCAGGTAGGCTCGTCACGCCACCTGGATGAGCAACGCAACGAACTGCTCTCCACCATGGCCTGCCACGGCGCCGTACGCGCCAATCGTCGCCTGAGCATCCCCGAGATGAACGCCCTGCTTCGCAAGATGGAACAAACTGACCGGGCCGACCTGTGTAATCACGGCCGCCCCACCTGGTTCCAATGGAAGCTCAGCGAGCTGGACAAACTTTTTATGCGTGGACAATGAACGATTTACCCATTCTGTGCCTGGCTGGCCCGACGGCCAGCGGCAAAAGCGCAAGCACGCATATCCTGGCGCAACACTGGCCGATTGAAGTGATTGTGATGGATTCGGCCACGATTTACCGTGACATGGACATTGGCACCGCCAAACCCAGCGCCGAAGAACAAGCCGCTATCCCCCACCACTTGCTGGATATACGCGACCCGGTAGAGAGTTACTCAGCCGCAGAGTTCGCCACCGACGCGACCCGTCTTATTCAAGAAATCCGGACGCGCGGGCATTACCCTGTGCTGTGTGGCGGCACCATGCTGTATTACAAAGCCTTGCGCGAAGGCTTGAACGATTTACCGCAGGCAGACCCTGCCATTCGCCAGCAACTGGATGAGCGTGCCCAGGAGATTGGCTGGCCCGGCATGCACGAGGAACTGACCCGCATCGACCCGGTGACAGCTGCCCGACTGGCTCCCCGCGACAGCCAGCGCATTCAACGTGCGCTGGAGATTTTCCATATCAGTGGCAAGACCATGAGTGACTGGCTCAAGGACAAAGCCCAGCCGCAAGAAGAGAGCCACCAGTACGTCACCATGAGCCTGGAGCCAGAAGATAGATCCTGGCTGCATAAGCGCATTGCGGCTCGCTATCACGACATGATCGCGCAAGGGCTGCTGCAGGAAGTGGAGAAGCTGTACCAGCGCCCTGATTTACATCCCGGTCTGCCCTCCATTCGCTGTGTGGGCTATCGGCAACTGTGGTCGTATCTGGACGGCGAAGTCAGCCTGGACGTGGCGATCGAACAGGCGATTGCCGCGACTCGCCAGCTAGCCAAACGTCAATTGACCTGGCTACGCTCCGAACCCGAGCGTCTGCAATTCAACTGCCAGAGCCCGCAAGCCGCCGAGCAGATTGTGCAAGCGGCACGCCAGATCTGGCCAGCCTGATACACCAGGCTCGCTCGTAGGAACGGCCCCTTGACGGCCGGATAGTATCCGACTGCCAAGGGGCCGTTCAAAGAGACCGTTTTTTTACCCGAAACGCCTCTTACACCGAAGCGCCGCTCAGCTTGGGCAAAACTTTGGTGCGCATGGCCACGTATTGGAACGCGCCACCCAACAAGGCACCAATCAGCCAGCCGTAACCCGCCATATTCGCCAGCGCAGGCACCCAAACAGTCGCTACCGAGAACACCGCCGCCAGGAAGAAAGCGGCCATTGCACGCTTGTTCCAGCCGTTCTGGAAGTAGTAGGTACCGCTTTCTGCCAGGCTGAACAGATCCGACACCACGACACGCTGTTTGCGGATCAAGTAGAAGTCCACAATCATGATGCCGTACAAGGGAGCCAGCAAAGCGCCCAAGGTATCCACAAAACCCGTAATGCCGATAGCGCTGATCAAGGGCAGCCACAAGGCACCGATAAAGAAAGCAATTACGGCTGTCAGAATGCCGCCCATCTTGGCAGAGATCAGCTCGGGCTTGAGGTTGGCCAAATCAAAGGCCGGTGGAATAAAGTTCGCCACCAGGTTGATACCCACGGTTGCGGCAAAGAAGGTCAAAGCCGCGATCACCGTTAAAGCCAGACTATCGACGCGATCCACAATATCGGTAGGGTTGGTCAAGGTTTCGCCAAACAACACAGCTGTACCGGCGGTAATGAACAAGGCCAGGAAGGAGAACACGGCCAGGCTGACAGGCAAGCCCATGAAGTTACCGATACGCATGCTGCGCTCGTCTTTCACAAAGCGCGAGAAGTCGCCGTAGTTGATCACAACGGCAGCAAAGTACGCCACCATAGTGCCCACCACCGCACCAAAGGCCATCAAGGGTCCGCCTTCGTAAGAGCCTTTACCGGCAAAGATCTCACCCACTTTATCGAGCAAACCACCGCCAGCCTTGTACCAGATCACGGCCAGCAAGGCGAACATCACCAGATACACCAACGGGCCCGCCCAGTTCAGGAAGCGCGTAATCCACTTCATGCCCATCAGGAAAATACCCAGCTGCAGGATGCAAACCACCACGTAAGACACCCAGCCCACCCAATCCAGCCCCAGGAACAAGGCTCCGCCGGGATGATCCAGCAAGGCATTGAACAACAGCGCCAAGGCCGTGGAGGCAAAGTAGGTCTGCACGCCATACCAGAAAATGGCCACAATCCCGCGCACCAGAGCAGGAAACTTGGCGCCCTTCACCCCCATACTGATACGGGCAATCACAGGATAGGGAACGCCATACAGCACGCTGGGTTTACCGCTCAGATTCACCAGCCCCATCACAATAAAACCGGCCAGCAAGATGCCAGCAAATACGGCCCAACCATTCAAACCATAAGAAATGAACAAGGTGGCGGCCAAGGTGTAGCCAAACAGACTTTGAATATCGTTAGACCAGACGTTGAAAATCTCGAACCAGCCCCACAAGCGTTTTTGTCGTGGCAAAGGCGCCAAGTCTTCGTTGTGCAAAGCAGGATGCGGGTCTTTCAAAGATAAATCGCTGTGCTCCATTTTCTTCCCCCTAAGAAATTGCTTCTAACATTTCAGCTGAAATTTCTATGTGCTTGCCGCTACTGTAGGAGCCTTGCTGATCGGGGAACATTATGGAATGTACGAGTAATACCTAAATTCGGATTAGCTCGAAAAACGACATAATCAAATCCATATAATATTTATTTGAAAATCAAATACATCAGATTCGATGCGGTAATACAGGGCAATTCAAAGCAGGATGCAGGAATAAAAAAAGCCAGCTTGATGAGCTGGCTTTTTTACTGACGGAAAGATCAGAGGTGTTTAGACCACTTCAGTCTGTGCCTGACCTTCCTGACGCTCCAGGATTTCGCCCAATTGGTAAACGGTTTCGCCTTGCTCGGACAAAGTGGCGCTGATGGCGTCTGCCTTGTCTGCAGGAACAATGATGATCATGCCGATACCGCAGTTGAACACACGGTACATTTCTTCGTCGGCCACGTTACCGTTGCTTTGCAACCACTGGAACAAGGCAGGCATGGTCCAGGAATCACGCTTCAGACGGGCAGTCAGGTGCTTTTGCAGAATGCGTGGCACGTTTTCCAGCAAGCCGCCGCCCGTGATGTGAGCCAGGCCCTTGATGTCCGCACCGTGGGCAGCCAAGGCAGCCAGCACGGATTTCACGTAGATGCGGGTGGGTTCCATGACCACGTCAGCCAAAGGACGGCCATCGAGCTCGTCGGTAGGCTTGGCGTTGGCGTGCTTGAGAATCTTGCGAATCAGGGAGTAACCGTTGGAGTGGGCACCGCTGGAAGCCAGACCCAGAACCACGTCACCAGGAACAATGGACTTGCCATCGATAATGCGCGATTTTTCTACCGCTCCCACTGCAAAACCGGCCAGGTCGTACTCGCCTTCGGGGTACATGCCGGGCATCTCTGCCGTTTCACCACCGATCAGGGCACAAGCGGACAGTTCACAACCCTTGGCAATGCCGCCAACTACTTGAGCAGCCGTGTCGACCGACAGCTTGCCGCAGGCAAAGTAATCCAGAAAGTACAAGGGTTCTGCGCCCTGGACTAGAATGTCGTTGACACTCATGGCCACCAGGTCTATACCCACAGTGTCGTGGCGCTGCCAGTCAAATGCCAGGCGTAGTTTGGTACCAACACCGTCGGTGCCGGACACCAGAACGGGCTCTTTAAGGTGGGTAGGCACTTCAAACAAAGCGCCAAAGCCTCCGATTCCAGCCATGACGCCTGCACGCATGGTTTTGGCAGCCAGTGGTTTAATACGATCGACCAGGGCATCGCCCGCGTCGATATCCACGCCTGCATCGCGGTAGGTCAAGGAAACAGAAGTAGTGTTTTTCATGGGAAAAGCCGTGGGATATGTGAAAATTGCGAGTTGGACGAAATTGTACGACACATGACCGAGCAACTGATTCTGGATATATCTCCAGCACCGCCTGCCTCTTTGGACAACTTTGTTGCCGGAGCGAATCAGGCTGCGTTGCAGGCTCTGCGTCAATGCAGTCCAGGACGCGCGGTTTACCTGTGGGGACCGCCCGGCGCAGGTCGAACACATCTGCTGCGGGCGATGGCCAGTCAAGACGACAGCCGCTATTTTAGTTCAGATACACCCTTCCAGCCCATCTTTGACATCGCTACCGATGACAAAGCCCCCCCCAGCCTCTTGGCCATCGACGATATCGAACGTTTTGACGAGCACGGTCAGGCTGCCGTATTTGCACTGTACAATCGCTGGCGCGAGTCGGCCACCCGGCCAGACGCCTTCACGCTGCTGGTCTCCGGCGACCGGGCTCCCAAAACCATGTCCGTGCGCGAGGACTTGCGCACACGCCTGGGCTGGGACCTGGTATTCAGGCTGGAATACCTGTCGGACGCCCACCGGGCCGAAGCCATGCAACAGCGAGCCGCTGCCCGCGGTCTGCAGCTGCAAGCGGAAGTGCTCAGCTGGATACTGACTCACTACGATCGCGATATGAACCGCTTGAGCGCACTGATCGATGCGCTGGACAATTATTCACTGGTAAAGAAACGCCCCATCACTTTACCCCTGCTCAAAGAACTTCTGGCCAACAGCCAGACCCAATCTTCTAGTTGAGTCATGACTGCTTCTTCTTTTATTGCCCTGTTTGATCTGGACCACACTCTGCTTCCTTTAGATAGCGATTACCAGTGGGCTGACTTCCTGGCCCGTACCGGCCGCGTCGGTGACCCCGCTGAAGCCATTCGTCTGAATGAAGACCTGATGGAACGCTATAACCAGGGATTGCTGACGGCCGAGGAATCGGCCGAATTCATGTTGGGCCTGCTCACCAATGCCAGCCAGGAAGAGTTGCTGGCCTGGCAGGACGAATTCATGCAGGCCGTGATCCTGCCCTCGATCAGCCCCGCTGCACGCGAACTGTTGGCCCAGCATCAGGACCAGGGCCATCTGGTGGCGATCGTGACCGCTACCAACGAATTTGTGACACGCCCCATTGCTGCGGCATTGGGCGTAGACCACCTGATCGCCACCACCCCCGAAATGAAAGACGGCCGCTACACCGGCAAGATCAGCGGCGTGCCCAGCTTTCAGGCTGGCAAGATCACCCGTGTAGAACAGTGGCTGCAAACCATGGGCAAAACTTTGGCCGACTTCGAGCGCAGCTGGTTTTACAGCGATTCGCCCAACGATCTGCCCCTGATGGAAGTGGTGACCGACCCCGTGGCAACCAACCCCAGCGACAAGCTGCGTGCCGTGGCCACCGAACGCAATTGGGTCGTCATCGATTTGTTCGCTGACATGATGGACAGCAAATCGTAAAATCAGACGCATGCTCAAGCGAACAATAAAAACATTTGTCGACCGGCTGCTCAAACCAGCCAAAAGCGCGCGTCCCAAAGGGCCGCGCCGCTACACACGAGAAGAACATGGCATAGACCGGCGTCTGGTCTCGCGTCATGCCATCAAAGTGTGCGAGGTCCTGAACCACGAAGGCTATCAAGCCTATGTCGTGGGCGGCGCAGTGCGCGATTTGCTGGTGGGCCTGGAGCCCAAGGACTTTGACGTGGCAACCAACGCCACACCCGAGCAAATCCGCCCCCTGTTCCGTCGTGCCCGCATCATTGGCCGCCGCTTCCGCCTGGTTCACGTGGTGTTTGGCCAGGAAATCATCGAAACCTCGACCTTCCGGGCCGATGATAGCGGCAAGCAAACGGACGAACATGGCCGCATCCTGCGCGACAACGAGTACGGCACCATCGAAGACGATGCCGCACGCCGCGACTTCACACTGAACGCGCTGTACTACGATCCCCTGACTGAAACCGTCATCGACTACCACAACGGGGTAGCCGATCTGAAAGACCGCCAGGTACGCATTATTGGTGATGCGGAAACCCGCTATCGCGAAGACCCGGTGCGCATGCTGCGTGCCGTGCGCTTTGCCTCCAAGCTGGATGCCACCATCGAACCGGCAACGGATGCGCCCATTCGTTCCTTGTCGCGTCTGATCGAGAACGTACCCGAGTCCCGTCTGGCTGACGAAACACTCAAGCTGCTGAACTGCGGCCACGCCATGGACTGCATCCAGCGCCTGCAGGCGCTGGGTCTGCACAGCAAGCTCTTGCCTATGGTCGAGCCGGTTCAACGCCTGCCCGGTGGCTCTGAATTCCTGGATATGGCCCTGGCCCGCACCGACACCCGCGTTCGTGCTGGCAAATCGGTCAGCCCCAGCTTTATCTATGCCTGCCTGCTCTGGAAGCTGGTCAAGCAAGAATGGGAACGACGCAGTGCCCAGGACATGCATCCCCAGCAAGCCTTGCTGGAAGCCGCCGACCTGATCCTGGAAAAACAAAGCCGCATCATGCCGATTCAAAAGCGCTTCCAGTCGGATATGCGCGAAATCTGGTTCATGCAGCCCCGTTTTGAGCGCATCGCCAATCGCGCTATCTGGCGCATGACGGAACAACCTCGTTTCCGTGCCGCTGTGGATTTTTTACAACTACGCGCCGAAGCCAAAGAGGTGGATAGCGTGCAGGCACAGTGGTGGATGGATCTGGCCGATGCCGGTGACGAAGAACGCAGCAATATGATTGCCGTGCGCAAACCTGCTGGCACCGCCGCTACCGGCTCGCGCAGCGGCCAGCGCCGTACCCGCCGCCGTCGCTCCAACGCCAAGCGCAGCAACGCAACGGGTGGAAGCGAATCGTGATTCCAGGCAGCACCACCGTTTTCGTCGCCATGGGCGCGAATCTGGGCGAAGCACGACAAACTCTGGAAACAGCAGCGGCTGAACTGGCCGCTACTGCTGGCATCCAGGATCTGACGCTGGCCCATTTCTACAGCACGGCTCCCGTCGATTCCAGTGGCCCGGATTACGTCAATACAGTCGTTCGCTTCACCTGCACCCTGGCTCCCGAGACCTTGCTGGACCGTCTGCAACACATCGAGCAAGAGCACGGCCGCACGCGCCTGTACCGTAATGCACCCCGTACTCTGGATCTGGACTTGCTGCTTTACGGGCAAGAGCAGATCAACACGGAGCGGCTGATCGTCCCCCACCCCCGCATGCATGAACGTGCTTTTGTGCTGGTACCGCTGGCTGATCTGGCTCCTGAACTTGAACTGGCTCAAGGCCACATCAGGGAGTTACTGGTCAACGTGCAAGATCAGGAAATCAAGCGGCTGAGTTGATACCCGCGGCCAGGCCCTCGTCCGTAGCGGAGCCTGTCGCCAGCCGCCATCCCATTTGCAAGACCTGGGTAATACTGCTGACAATTTCCTCGCGGCGGGCCGCAGAGTCCACACGCAGCGCATACGAAGGATGCCAAGCTGCAATTACCCACGTCTGCCCTAAAAGAAACGGCTTGGCCAAATACTGAGCAAGCGGCACTTGGGTTCCCAGCAAAGCAGATAAGGCCGTCACCCCAAAAGTAACGATGACAGCAGGTTCAAGGCGCGCCAGTTCTTCCTGCAACCAGTGCCCACATGCCTGCACTTCGGCTTGAGAGGGGCTGACATGCAAACGCTGCTTGCCTCGCCCTTTCCATTTGAAATGCTTGACGGCATTGCTCAGATACAGCGCATTGCGTTCAATACCGGCACGCTGCAAAGCCTGATCCAGAACCCGCCCTGCAGGACCGACAAAGACACGCCCTGCCAAATCCTCGTAATCACCGGGTTGCTCGCCCAGCAACATCATGCGCGCTGTTGCCGGGCCTTCTCCCGGCACGGCTTGCGTAGCGTGCTCCCATAGGCCGCAGCGACGACAGGCTTCCAGTACAGACGGTTCACTGCGGTGAGGCTGTGCGCTGTGGGCCTCCACCGCGACTGACTTGCCCGGCATCCGGGCTACCGCACTAAACTGCCCCACTCGCCGGGCGCCATTACGGGCCTCGCTAATCATGGCGGGAATCAAGCTGGCTTCGGGCAGGCCTTTCCAGAATCGCACTGGCATGCTCTGCTGCAAAGCGGTTTCATTCAGCCGCGCGGGATTGAAAATGCTTTGGTAATAGCGCAACCACAAGGCCTCCACCTGATCATCGGCCGGGCCAGCCCGTAACGCCTCTATATTGTCGGGGGCATCCTGCAGCTGCAGATTCCGACCATCCCACAGTGCAAGCCCTTGCGGCGTCGCGATACACCACGACGTGCCCCCCATGCGTTTGGAGAAATAGTCTGCAATCCACTCCAGCACATCGTGCTCGGGTTCAAACCAGGCCCAGTACTCGGGCTGCATGCCCTTGCCACAATGGCGGAACCGTACATAAGCCATCATGTCGTGTTTTTCCTTACGCACCGCTTTGGCCATCTCGTACAAACGGGCACCATCTTCGTCTGCTACAGACTCCACACTGCGATCACCCTGATGCCAGCGCCACAGGACACGGTAAAGTAAAGCCCAACGCGCCGGCGCACGACACAGGGCCGCATCCTGCAGCAAGGCAGCCAGCCCTTTGGAAATACGCACAGACACACTGGAAACGGGCTGCTGCGCCTGGGGCTCTTGCAAGGAAACAGGAGAGGGAAGCGGCGCATGGGACGCTTCATACTCCAACCCGATTTGCTGCCCTTGCCGCCCTAAATCCGGGCTTGCTTCTGCCCAACAAAGCTCCTCCGGCGACCAGCCCTCGGCCAAAGCGCGTAATGCCTGCTCGCGCCAGGCCAGATAACCGCCGTTCACCATCAGAGTCATCATGACTGTTGGCTCCTGCTGCCAGAAAGAAGCAAGGTCGTCACACAAGGAGGATTCATAGCAAGCTCAGTTGCTGCGGATTGCTCGAGAGCATGCGTCGCAGCTTGTCTGACGCAGCCTCAGCAAGGCCGGGACGGTAATCCTGGACCACTACAAACGGCTGCAATGTCTTGATGGAACACCGCAAGCGAATCAAGTCCTGATATCGGATCGCCCGCATCTGACGAAGCTCGACCAGGCGCTTGGCATTGCGTATGCCTATACCCGGAACACGCGCAATCAGACGCTCGGGCGCCCGATTCAGATCTACCGGAAAAACCGCTCGATTGGACAAGGCCCAAGACAGCTTGGGATCAATATCCAAGGGTAAATCGCCCTTATCCTGAAACAGCTCCTCGGCCCGGAAACCGTAGCTACGCAGCAGGAAATCGGCCTGATATAGACGATGCTCCCGCAAGAGCGGCGGCGGCTGGGCTGGCAGCGCCGACGAACTGTCCGGGATGGGGCTGAATGCCGAGTAATACACCCGCTTGAGCTTGTAGGCTCCGTACAAGGTCTGCGCCGTTTGCAAGATATTGCGGTCATCCGCTGCATCCGCACCGACAATCATTTGTGTACTTTGCCCGGCAGGCACTTTAGGCCGCTTCTCCTCCTGAGCCTGTTCCTGGGACAGACGAATGACGCCCATGGCGCGCTTGATCGTATGCCCACTTTTCTCGGGCGCAAGACGACTCAGGCCAGCGTCTGTAGGAAGCTCGATGTTGACGCTGAGGCGGTCTGCATAAAGACCAGCCAACGTAATCAGTT
This sequence comes from Alcaligenes faecalis, assembly GCF_005311025.1. Taxonomy (GTDB): domain Bacteria; phylum Pseudomonadota; class Gammaproteobacteria; order Burkholderiales; family Burkholderiaceae_B; genus Alcaligenes; species Alcaligenes phenolicus. The sequence goes on from NZ_CP031747.1 coordinate 3,789,472, forward strand.
GGGGATCAGCATCAGGAATGGTTTTAAGGTGGATATAGCCGCGAAAATGGTGATCTTCGCGCAAGGAGCGCGCCACCTCGACCAGGCTCTCCATGGTGTAGTCCGAACTTCGTATGATGCCCGAGCTCAGAAACAGACCATCTATATAGTTACGCCGATAAAAATCCAGCGTCAGATCAACCACTTCGGCAGGCCGAAAACGCGCGCGTGGCACGTTGCTGGAGCGCCGGTTCACGCAATACAGGCAGTCATACTGACAAAAATTGGTCAGCAGTATTTTGAGCAGCGATACGCAGCGCCCGTCAGGCGTAAAGCTATGACAGATGCCGGCCCCCGTACTGGCCCCAAGACCCGTACGCCCACGGGAATCCCGTTTGGGCGCGGCACTGCTGGCGCAAGAGGCATCGTACTTTGCCGCGTCGGCCAGAATTTCGAGTTTGCGCGATAGCTCCATGATCGAAATACTGTATATAAAAACAGTATTATACAGTTTTCGCTCAAGGCGTCACTTATCCAGAAAACGTTCAAAGAGGGCAAGCGGCCTGGCCTGTCCGGCAAAGGACAAGCCAGCCAAACTAGCTCAAGCTAAAGGATCACGCGTCCAAAAGCTTGATCAAGGCCTCTTGATGATTGGATCGAGCTTCCAGCAATTGCCGCCCTTCTTCGGTCAACATGGCTATCAGGGGAGCGGGGAAAGGGGAAGGAGTCTGCGTCGTTTGCGGGATGGCTTGGACTAATCCCAGCGACTGTAATTGTTCAAAAACTGCTTGTTTCTTGTGCCAGGGGGTTTGGCGTAAGCGCACGAGCTCAAGAGTGTTCCAGATTGTGGGGTTGAGCTGCGGAATAGTGATGGAGCGCTGAAGTTGCGTCATACAAGGCCCTTAATTAAGACCACCCATACCGACGTTGTGTGCCCATAAGGGAGGTCAGCCAGAAAGCATCCCTATACCGTACAACATAACGATGTACAGAATATTTCAAGGAGTTCTGACAGACATCGTCGCAGCGCTCCTCCAAGACTCCAATAAGCAATAACCCGCGCTTGCGCCCTGGCAAACCCGGAAAAATCAGTCCGGGCCCGTTTTTTCTGCTCATTTTTTTTGATGCAAAATTGTTCCGAAAAGCAGCAAAAACACAACAAACGATCCGGCTCCAGCCAACCCCAGATTCGCGCTTAAACCGTAGGCATCCACAGTCTGCCCGCCCAGCCAGGAGCCAAGCGCTATGCCGATATTGAACACAGCCACGTACAACGCCGTAGCCACCTCAACAGCATTGGCAGCGGCCTTCATCATCCAGCTCATCAGCCCTACCGACACCCCGCCATACGCCAGGCCCCAAAGCAGCAAAATCGCACCTCCACTCAGCGGTGATCTACCCACTGTCAAGAAAAGCAAAGCAGTGATGCTTAGACCCAACGCTATGGTCATCAAGCTGGCTTCAGTGCGTTTGGCCGCCGACATCCCGATCAGGAAATTGCCCACAATCCCGGCCACTCCATAAGCAAACAACAAGGCTCCTATCCATTGAGCACCTATGCCGGAAACAGCCAGCAAAAGCGGACGCACAAAGGTAAATGCGCTGAAATGCCCCGCGACCAGAATCAGGGTCAAGAGCAAACCAAACCATAACTGCCGATTGCCAAACTGCTCAGCGAACTGACGCCATGTGGTCGAGCGCGACACGGACAGGGGCGGAATCACGGCCAGATGGAAGATCAACACCAAAGCGCTCAGCAGCGCCATGCCGCCAAACGCCCAGCGCCATCCAGCCAGTTCACCCATCAATGCGCCCAATGGCACGCCCAACACAGAAGCGGCGGCAACCCCACCGAAGATGATCGAGGTTGCCAAACCTACAGACTGAGCCGGAACCAGACGGGATGCCAAGCCACCTGCAATGGCCCAGATGCCTCCCATACAAAAACCAACCAGAACACGGGCGGCAAGCATCCAGGCGATGCTGGGAGCCAGGGCGGAGGCTATATTGGCCATCACCAGCAAGGCCAGCAAACCGCACAGAATGCGGCGTCTGTCCACGCCACCAGAGGCCAGCACCACCAGAGGCGCAAACAGGGCTGCCAACAAGGCAGGCAAGGAAATCAGCAAAGCAGCCGTCCCCGTGGAAGTCTGCAAACTGTCTGCAATGGGAGTCAGTAAACCTACGGGCAGCATTTCCGTCGTGACCACAGAAAAAGTGGCTAGGCCAACGGCGATAACGGCCAGCCAGGACTGCCGCTTGCTGGGCTGCCCGGTCATGGATAGAGAAGAGGTATTCATCGCTACATGCTCAAAAAAAGAAGGCTAAACAGCGCAGGAGCGGGCTACTACGGGTGCGCGCAAACTTTGATAGCTGCACAAGGCAAGCAAGACGATCAGGGCAGCGGCATAGAGCGCAACCATAAAGCCGGAGCTGGCTCCGCCCTGATCCACCATCCGCCCCGAAGCGGCAGCCCCCATAGCCACACCAATATTCAGACCAGCCAGCAGCCAGGTCATGCCCTCGGTTAATTGCTGCTCCGGCACCACACGCTCGACCAGCGACATGGCCACAATCATGGTGGGGGCGAAAAACAGACCAGCCAGCAAAACCGCCCCTGCCAGCTGTGCCACGCTGGCCACCAGTAATAAAGGCAAGGTCGTGGCGGCGGTAGCCAAACCGCCCAACAGCAGCAGGCGATGCAAAGGGATGTTCAGCTTCAAACCACCAAACACCAGACCTGCTGCGCAAGAACCCAGGGCGTAAGCCGACAGCACCAGGCTGGCCGCCCCCGGCTGCCCCATTTGCTGGGCAAAGGCCACGCTGACAATATCCACGGTGCCCACAATCACACCCATGGCGACCATCAGCAATGCCAGCAAACGCACACTATTCAGACGCAGGACCGAAGGGCGGCTGCCCTGCTCCTGTGCTTGGATCGGCGGCTCAGTCCCCTTTTGCAACAACAGAGCCGACACACCGGCAATCAGCAATAGCGCAGCAGCCAGCACACCGGCTTGCGGAAACACCAGGACTGCCAAACCCACCGACACAGGCGGCCCGGCAATAAAGGTGACTTCATCCAGCACGGTTTCCAGCGAATAAGCCGTTTGCAACCGATCCTGACCACGGTAAATCGCCGTCCAGCGGGCACGTACCATGGCCGACATGCTGGGCATGAAACCGGCCAGCACCGCGCCTGCAAACAAGATCCAATCAGGCGCTTGCCACCAGGTCGCCCCCAACAAGAGCAGCAGGCCCAGAACACTAATGGCTGTTGCTAGCGGCAGAACACGGCTTTGCCCACGCCGGTCCACCCAACGGGACACTTGTGGCGATAGCAGCGCATAGCTCAATACAAAGGAGGCGGACACCGCCCCCGCCAAGGCATAGCTGCCCCGCAGTTGCGACAGCATGGTGATGATTCCTATCCCTATCATGGGCAGCGGAATCCGGGCCAGCAGCCCGGCCAGGGCGAATCCCCGTGTGCCAGGCGCGGCAAAAAGTTCTCGATAAGGCTGAGCCATTACATTCTCCGTGAGCGCCCGCTTGCCACGACACGGTGATGCGTCGACAATACATACAGGGCGTATGTTTAAAATGATATATACATACGCTGCGCATGTAAATATACATTCAGCTCGTATGTAAGGAGAAACTATGGCACGCCGTACCCGCGCCGAGATGGAAGAAACCCGCGCCACCCTGCTCGCCACCGCTCGCACGTTCTTTGCGGAACGTGGCTATGCCGACACATCCATGGACGAGTTGACAGCGCAAGCGGGCCTGACACGTGGTGCGCTCTACCATCATTTCGGTGACAAAAAGGGTTTGCTGGCGGCGGTGGTCGACCAGATCGATGCGGAAATGGACGAGCGCCTGCAGGCTATTTCCAACAATGCCGAGGACGCATGGGACGGGTTTGTACGCCGCTGCCATGCCTATCTGGAAATGGCGCTGGAACCGGAAATGCAGCGCATTGTCTTGTGCGATGCCAAGGCCGTGCTGGGGGGCGCATCACCCGAATCGCATCAGTATTGCGTGGGTTCCATGGAAGGCTTGATTCAGGCACTGATGGATCAAGGTCGGATTGAACAGGCAGATCCCCACGCCCTGGCTTCCCTGATTTACGGCAGTCTGGCCGAAGCCGCCTTCTGGATTGCGCAGGGAGAGGATGGGGATGCCCGCTTGGTAAAAGGGCTGGCTGCACTGGATTTATTACTGCGCGGCTTGCTGATCAAGTCCTAAACGGGCGATGCTGAAAAAGCCAGTACCCAGGCAAAGAGCGGGTCTGGGATCATCTGCTTCTAACGGCAGGCAGATCAACAGATCGAATTCTTTTTTACGCGACCTCTTGAGCCACCAGAAATATACGGCCCTGGCATCTATAGCGGTAATGAACCTCTCCTAAAACCCGAACATTCAGGCAGCCAAGCAAAGCTCATACAAACGACAGACATAAAAAAACCCGCATTGAATGTTGTGCTGACGCTGCTATTACAAGCAGACCAGAAACACTCAGGCGGGTTTTGTATCGATAGCGCCGGGAAGCCCAAGCTTCCCGTTTGACGTCTTACACAGCGACCAACGAGATCTCTGCGATACGCTTGCGCCACTCGGCAGGACCGGTGTTATGCACGGATACGCCTTGCGAGTCCACAGCCACGGTCACGGGCATGTCCTGAACTTCGAACTCGTAAATGGCTTCCATACCCAGGTCCTCAAAAGCCACCACTTTCGCATTGCGAATGGCCTTGGAAACCAGGTACGCGGAACCGCCCACAGCCATCAGGTAAGCCGATTTGTGAGCACGAATCGCTTCAATCGCGGTTGGGCCACGCTCGGCCTTGCCGATCATGGAGATCAGGCCAGTTTTGGCCAGCATCATCTCGGTGAACTTGTCCATGCGAGTGGCGGTGGTCGGGCCTGCTGGACCAACGGCCTCGTCGCGCACAGGATCAACCGGGCCCACGTAGTAAATCACGCGGTTGGTGAAGTCCACAGGCAGGGACTCGCCTTTTTCCAGCATGTCCTGAATACGCTTGTGAGCGGCGTCACGGCCAGTCAACATCTTGCCCGACAGCAGCAAGGTCTGACCTGGCGTCCAGGAAGCCACTTCTTCAGGAGTCAGCTCGTCCAGGTTCACCTGGCGGGACTTGTTGTAGTCCGGCGCCCAGTGAATGTCAGGCCAGGCCGACAGTGGTGGAGGTGCCAGCTCGGCTGGGCCATTGCCGTCCAGCGAGAAATGCACGTGACGGGTTGCCGCACAGTTGGGAATCATGGCCACAGGCTTGGAAGCGGCATGAGTCGGGAAGGTATTGATCTTCACGTCCAGCACGGTCGTCAAACCGCCCAGCCCTTGAGCGCCAATACCCAGAGCATTGACCTTCTCATACAGTTCGATACGCAGCTCTTCCAGCTTGCTTTGCGGGCCGCGTTGCAGCAGCTCGTACATATCGATATCTTCCATCAGGGCTTCCTTGGCCATCAGCATGGCTTTTTCAGCCGTACCGCCCACGCCAATACCCAGCATGCCCGGAGGACACCAGCCAGCGCCCATCGTAGGAACGGTTTTGAGCACCCAATCCACCAGAGAATCGCTGGGGTTGAGCATCACGAACTTGCTCTTGTTTTCCGAACCACCGCCCTTGGCGGCCACTTGAATGTGAACCTGATCCCCAGCGACCAGTTCCACATTCACAATACAGGGTGTGTTATCGCGCGTGTTTTTACGGGTGAACAAGGGGTCGTTCAGGATGGAGGCACGCAGTGGATTATCCGGATTCAGATAACCGCGACGCACCCCCTCGTCACAGAGCTCCTGCAAGGAGCGCTTGGTATCAAAGCGCACACCCATGCCCACTTTCAGGAATACGTTCACCACCCCGGTGTCCTGACAGATGGGGCGATGGCCCTCGGCACACATGCGCGAGTTGGTCAGGATCTGGGCGATGGCATCTTTGGCCGCCGGGTTCTGTTCGCGCTCATAAGCGCGGGCCAGATGTTCCAGATAGTCGGTGGGATGGTAGTAACTGATGAACTGCACCGCATCAGCGATGGACTGAATCAGATCGTCTTCTTTGATCGTGGTCATGGTGGCGTCTATATAAAAAACGGGATGAACAAGGGAAAACTATTTGCCCTGCCAGACAGGTTCGCGCTTCTCGGCAAAAGCCGTCGCGCCTTCCTTGGCGTCTGCAGAGGTAAAAATGCCGGCGATACGGGGACGCTGCAGATCGAACAGATCCGACTGACGCCAGTCGCGCGACTGGGAAATGATGCTCTTGGCGGTTTGCACGGCCAAAGGACCGTTGGCGGCGATCTGCTCGGCCAGTGCCAGCGCCTGCTCGGTAGTTTTGCCGGGTTCGGCCAGACGGCTGACCAGACCCAGTTCGGCCATGCGGGCTGCAGGGTACATACCACCGGTCAGCACCATTTCCATGGCCATGTGGTAAGGAATACGGCTAGGCAAGCGCACCATGCCGCCCGATCCGGGGACAATGCCGCGTTTCACTTCAGGCAGGCCAAAGTTGGCGCTATTGGCCGCCACAATCAAATCGCAGGACAGGGCAATTTCAAAACCACCGGCCAGGCAGTAGCCTTCCACAGCAGCAATCAGAGGTTTGGCAGGTGGACGCTCGCAAATACCGGCAAAGCCGCGGTCGCCTACATAAGGGCGCTGGCCAGTCTTGGCAAAGGCTTTCAAATCCATACCGGCGCAGAAGGTATTGTTGGCCCCTGTCAGCACGCCTACGGCAATGCTGGGGTCGGCATCGAACTCATCCAGAGCCTGGGCCAGCGCCTGCGCGGTTTCCAGGTTGATGGCATTGCGTGCCTCGGGACGGTTCAAAGTAATCAACAACACCTTGCCGATACGTTCAAGCGTGACAAGTTCACTCATGGACCTAGCCTCCTTTAGACTGCCGCCCGAGATTCTGTTTCAAGATCAGGTCAGCAAATAAGCAGTATTTGGACAAACGCATATGATACGTCTAAAAACAACTTGACCGCCCGGTACACAGCGGCCTTGCCCATGGCCCGGACGGCCAAAATAGCCCATTGCGGGCGCTTTTCTGCTGCAAGGGCGCAGTTCACGCTAAAATAGAAAAATTTTGCAGATTCTCGCTTTACTGGCCATTGCTCATGCTCACCTTTCAGCAAATCATACTTACGCTCCAGCAATACTGGGACAAGCACGGATGCGCTCTGCTTCAGCCCTACGATATGGAAGTCGGTGCCGGAACCTCTCATACGGCAACCTTTTTGCGGGCCATCGGCCCTGAACCGTGGCGCGCTGCCTATGTGCAGCCTTCGCGCCGCCCCAAAGACGGGCGTTACGGGGACAACCCCAACCGCCTGCAACACTACTACCAGTTTCAGGTCGTGCTCAAGCCCGCACCTGAAAACATTCTGGACTTGTATACCGGCTCGCTGGAAGCCTTGGGCATCAACCCCAAAGCGCACGACATCCGTTTTGTTGAAGACGACTGGGAAAACCCGACACTGGGCGCCTGGGGTCTGGGCTGGGAAGTCTGGCTCAATGGTATGGAAGTCACCCAGTTCACCTACTTCCAGCAAGTAGGCGGTCTGGACTGCACGCCAACCACGGGCGAGATCACCTACGGTCTGGAGCGTCTGGCCATGTACTTGCAAGGTGTGGAAAGCGTCTACGATCTGGTCTGGACCGAAGGTCACAACGGCCAGCGCATTTACTACCGCGACGTGTTCCACCAGAACGAAGTGGAGCAATCCACCTACAACTTCGAGCACGCCAGCACCGATGTGCTGTTTGCACACTTCAACGACTACGAAGCCGAAGCCAAGCGCATCATTGACGTGCCGCTGGCCCTGCCCGCTTACGAGCAAACGCTGAAAGCTGCCCACACCTTCAATATGCTGGATGCCCGCGGCGCCATCAGTGTGACCGAGCGCGCTGCCTATATTGGCCGTATCCGCAATCTGTCCCGCGCTGTCGCACAGGCTTACTACGACTCCCGCGAACGCCTAGGTTTCCCCATGCTGAGCAACAAATCCTCGGAGGCCAAGTAATGAATGCCTCCACGACACAGCCTTTGCTGATTGAACTGTTCACCGAAGAACTCCCCCCCAAAGCGCTGCAACAGCTGGGGCAAGCCTTTAGCGAAGGTCTGCAAAAAGTATTGGGCGAGCAAGCCCTGCTGGCCCCGAACTGTGAAGTGCGCGCCTATGCTACGCCTCGCCGTCTGGCGGCCTGGTTCAGCGCTGCGTACCAGCAAGCCGAAGACCAGCCTTATACCGAAAAGCTGATGCCCGCCCATATTGGCCTGGATGCCAATGGTGAGATCGCTCCGGCACTAGCCAAGCGCCTGGCTGCCAAAGGCCTGGAGCATCTGAAGGCCAGCGACCTGCTGCGCGAATCCGATGGCAAGCAGGATTACCTGTACGCCAGCGGCATTGCCACTGGCGCCGCCCTGAAAGACGGGCTGCAAGAAGCTCTGGAATGGTCCATTACGCACCTGCCCATCCCTAAAGTGATGCGCTATCAGTTGGCCGATGGTGTCAGCAGCGTGCGCTTTGTACGCCCTGCTCACGGCCTGGTCGCCCTGTGGGGGTCGGACATCGTTCCCGTCAGCGCCCTGGGCCTGCAAGCCGGTCGCCAGACACACGGTCACCGCTTCATGTGCGATGCCCCCTTCGACATCCGTGATGCCGACAGCTGGGCCGCACAAGTCCAGGAGCAAGGCTGGGTAGTTCCTTCCTTCGAAGTTCGTCGCGAGCAGATTCGCACCGACCTGGAAGCTGAAGCCAAACGCCTGAACTCCACCTTGGGCAACGATCCCGAAGTGGAAGCCCTGCTGAACGAAGTCACCGCTCTGGTCGAATACCCCACCGTGTACGTGGGCCAGTTTGACGAGCAGTTCCTGCAAGTGCCATCCGAATGTCTGATTCTGACCATGCGTCTGAATCAAAAGTATTTCCCGCTGTTTGACCCCGCCACACAAAAGCTGACCAATCGCTTCCTGATCGTCAGCAATATGAAGGTGGATGATCCCAGCAACATCATCGAAGGTAACGAGCGTGTGGTGCGCCCCCGTCTGGCGGACGCTCAGTTCTTCTTTGAAACCGATCGCAAGCAAACTCTGGCCGAGCGTGTTCCTACGCTGGCCGGCAGCGTGTACCACAACAAGCTGGGTTCGCAGCTGGACCGCATCGAGCGCCTGCAATCCGTGGCTGGCTACATTGCCAAGCAACTGGGCGCGAATGAAGAGCACGCCCGTCGTGCCGCTTTGCTGGCCAAGGCGGACTTGAACTCCAATATGGTGGGCGAATTCCCCGAGCTGCAAGGCGTGATGGGCGCTTACTACGCCCAAGGCGATGGCGAGCCCGAGGACATCGTGCTGGCTATTCGCGAGCAATACCGTCACCGTCTGGACCAGCCTGTCACAGAAGCCAGCCTGACCCAAGCCATTCTGTTCCTGGCCGAGCGTGCCGAAGTTCTGGTCGGTATCTGGGGCATTGGTCTGGCTCCAACTGGCGAACGCGACCCCTACGCCCTGCGCCGTGCGGCGCTGGGCCTGATCAGCGCCTACGAACAACTGCAAGCCGGTGCCCAATTGAAGGCCAATAGCCTGAATCTGGATACGCTGCTGAACACCACCGCTTCCTTCTTCAAGGACGGGGTTCTGGCCGATGACACGGTCGATGCGGTTCAGACCTTCATCTACGAGCGTTACCGCAATCAGCTCAGCAACGATTACGAGCGCAGCGTGGTCGATGCCGTGCTGGCCCTGCACCCACCGCTGGAACAGGTTCACGCCCGCATTCAGGCTTGCGCCTCTTTTGCCCAACGCCCTGAAGCCGAGAGCCTGGCTGCCGCCAACAAGCGCGTCAGCAATCTGCTCAAGAAAGCCGAAGGCGAACTGGCAACACTGGACGACCAACTGCTGGTCGAGCCCGCCGAGCGTGAGCTGGCTACCAAGATTCAGGAATTGCAGCCCGTTGCCCAGGCCCAGTTTGAAGCCGGTGAATTTGATGCTTCCCTGGCCACGCTGGCCCAGGCCCGTGGTGCCGTGGACAACTTCTTCCAGGACGTCATGGTCATGGCCGAAGACCCTGCCGTCCGTGCCAATCGCCTGGCCTTGCTGGCCAAGCTGCATGCACTGATGAACCAGGTTGCGGATCTTTCCAGGCTGGCTAACTAGTGAAACTTGCCATCATTGATCGGGACGGTGTCATCAACCATGACAGCGATGCCTTTATCAAAAGCCCACAAGAGTGGGAGGCCATTCCAGGCAGCCTGGAGGCCTTGGCCCGCCTGACCGAAAACGGCTGGAAGGTGGTCATTGCCACCAACCAGTCCGGTCTGGCGCGTGGTTTGTTTTCCATGACCACGCTCAATGCCATCCATGCCAAGATGCGCCGTGAACTGGCCTTGCTGGGTGGCTTTATCGACGCCATCTTTATTTGCCCGCACGGCCCGGATGATGGCTGCACCTGTCGCAAACCGGCCCCCGGCATGTTTCGCGACATTGCACATCGCTATGAAGTGAACCTGCAAGCCGTACCCTCGGTGGGCGATTCCTTGCGCGATCTGCAAGCGGCCAGCCAAGCCGGTTGTGCCCCCTGGCTGGTCCAGACCGGCAAAGGCATGCGTACCCTAGAGAAAGGCGGCTTGCCCGAAGGCACGCGCGTCGAGGCCGATCTGGCCGCTGTTGTCGACAAATGGCTCCACGGAAACTGATATGGGCATTATCCGCGCTTCACTCTATCAACTCTTTTTGTTGATTACCGTTATCCCCTACGCCTTTGCCTGCCTGATTATTGCGCCACTGCCCCTGGATATACGCTACCGCTTTACCACTGGCTGGCCACGTCTGGCTGTCTGGGGTGCGCGCACGATCCTGGGCATACGCTGGCAAACCAAGGGCTGGGAAAACCTGCCCGATGGCAAGGCCATCATCCTGTCCAAGCACCAGTCGGCCTGGGAAACGCTGTTCTTTCCTTCTTACATGCCGCGTCAGGTGTGCTTTGTGTACAAGCGTGAACTGCACAAAGTCCCTTTCTTTGGCTGGGGGCTGGCTTTGCTGCGCATGATTCCTATTGATCGTGCCAAAGGCCGGGATGCCTTTGAACAGGTGATCAAGATCGGGCAGCAGCGCATTGACGAAGGCCGCTGGCCCTTGTTGTTTCCCGAAGGCACCCGTACCGCCCCAGGCTCTACCGGCCGCTACAAGATGGGTGGCGCCTTGCTGGCCAGCCGTACTGGCACGCCCATTATTCCCGTGGCGCATAATGCGGGCGAATGCTGGCGTCGCAATGCCTTTATCAAGACGCCGGGCTTGGTTACTATCTCTTTTGGTCCTCCCATTGATCCTGCCGGGCTGACCCCTGAAGAAGTAAACCAACGCGTACAGACATGGATTGAAACCGAAATGCGCGTCTTGAATCCGGAACGCTATGACGGTCCCCCCACAACTGGCTCTGTTTCCTGACACGGCCTTTCCCCACCCGGCGCAGCGGCAAGAAAAGCCGCCCGCCGGTTCTGCTCTGCCCCCCAAAAGTGCCCTGACTGTCCGGCCCGAAAGCTTGCCGGAAGGCGTGCAATGGCAGCAGGTGCAGCTGGATGGCCACACCATTGGCTATCAGCTCAAACGCTCCCGCCGCCGTACCCTGGGCCTGACCATCAACGACAGTGGCCTGACCGTTGCCCTGCCCTCCTGGGTCAAGATCAGTCAGGCCGAGCAGGTGCTGCACAGCAAAAGCGCCTGGATACTGCGCAAGCTGCGCGAATACCAGCAGCGTCGTGAACAACTGGCCTTGCAAAGCCTGCAATGGGTCGATGGCGACACCCTGCCCTTTATGGGTGAGCCCATCCGCCTTAGCCTGAACCCGCAGATTCAGCAGGTACATTTCGACGGACGAGCCGGTCAGGTTCAAGGAGGTCAACGCCTGTCACTCCCCCTGCCCGTCGATGCCGAACCACAACGTGTTCAGGAACTGACTCAGGCCTGGCTGCAAAAACAAGCCAAACAGTGGTTTGAGCAGCGGCTGCAACATTATTTGAACCTGTCGGGCTTGAGTGCCAGCAAATTGCGGCTGGCGGCCCCTGCCAAACGCTGGGGCTCCTGCAACAGTGACGGCACGATTATGCTGAACTGGCGCCTGATACACTTTCACCCATCCATCATTGATTACGTCGTCGCTCACGAGGTCGCGCATCTGCAAGAGATGAATCACGGCCCACGTTTCTGGGCCTTGGTCGAAACGCTCTACCCTGATTTTGTCAATGCGCGCAATCAGTTACGACAATATGATCCAGGCACCCTGCCCCTGCTTTAAGGCAGGTTGAACTCTAGGAGCTCTACCTTATGCGTATCCTGCACACCATGCTGCGTGTCGGCAATCTGGACCGTTCTCTGGCCTTTTACACCGAAGTGCTGGGCATGAAATTGCTGCGCCAGTCCGACTACCCGGACGGCCGCTTCACCCTGGCTTTTGTTGGCTATCAGGACGAGTCCGAAGCCGCCGTATTGGAGCTGACCCACAACTGGGACACCCCCTCCTACGATCTGGGCGACGGCTATGGCCACATTGCACTGGAAGTGCCTGATGCCTACAAAGCCTGTGAGGACATCAAGGCTCGTGGTGGCAAAGTCGTACGCGAAGCAGGCCCGATGAAGCACGGCACCACCGTGATTGCTTTTGTAGAAGATCCGGACGGCTACAAGATTGAACTGATCCAGGCCAAAGGACGCGTGGATTAAAGCAAACAGAACCGGCCTTAATTGGCCGGTTTTTTTTATGCACCCCTAATTATTCAACTTGGCACAAAGGTGCCTGAATCATATTTTGCGACTATTTGTGCCGCTACCCTTACATACCGTAGCCGCTAAAACCCGCCTGTATTCTGCGACAATCTAGCTTGGCTTTTCCCTGCCCTGTTTTCTGCCAACACTATGCTCAATACTCTTTGGCTGTTTTTCTTCCTGATTGCCGCCGTCAGCGGGTTTTACCAGTGGCTGGTCGGGGGAAATAGCGAAATTTTTGCGCAGATGGTGCGCAGCCTGTTCGATATGGCCGCCCTGTCCGTGCAACTGATGCTGCTACTTTTTGGCACGCTCACCCTGTGGTTGGGTTTCTTGAAAATTGCCGAGAAGGCCGGGCTGATCGATATCCTGGCTCGCTGGCTGGGCCCACTATTTAGCCGCTTGATGCCGGGTGTGCCTGCCGGTCACCCTGCTCTGGGGCTGATCACGCTGAACTTCGCGGCCAATGGCCTGGGTCTGGACAATGCCGCCACGCCCATCGGCTTGCGAGCCATGAAGTCCCTGCAAACGCTGAACCCGCATCCGGACACGGCCACCAACGCCCAGATCCTGTTTCTGGTGCTGAATGCCTCGTCTCTGACGCTGATACCCATCAGCATCTTCATGTACCGGGCTCAACAAGGTGCGCCCGATCCTACGATGGTGTTTCTGCCCATTCTGCTGGCCACCACCGCCTCCTCCCTGGCGGGCTTGCTCAGTGTTGCCCTGGTTCAGCGCCTGCGTTTATTTGATCCCGTTCTGATGCTGTGGTTCGGGGTGTTTGCGCTGATCCTGGGCTCTTTCATGGCCTTGCTGGCTACGCTCAGTGCAGCAGCCATCCAGTCGCTGTCCTCTCTGATGGGCAACCTGACCTTGCTGTCCATCATCTGGCTTTTCCTGCTGATGGGCTGGCGGCGCAAGATTCCTCTGTATGAAGCCTTTGTAGAAGGCGCGAAAGAAGGCTTTAGTGTTGCCAGGGATCTGTTGCCCTATCTGGTTGCCATGCTGTGCGCTGTGGGCGTGCTACGCAGCTCTGGTGCTCTGGATATCGTGCTGGACGTAATCCGCTGGCTGGTGAACCTGACCGGACTGGATACGCGTTTTATTGATGCCTTGCCTACCGCTCTGGTCAAACCCTTTTCAGCCGGTGCCGCTCGTGCCCTGTTGATTGAAACCATGCAGCATCACGGCGTGGACAGCTTCCCGGCCCTGCTGGGTGCGACCGTGCAGGGCAGCACAGAGACAACTTTCTATGTGCTGGCGGTTTACTTTGGTGCGGTCGGCATCCAACGTGCCCGCCACGCGGTTTCATGCGCCTTGATTGCTGATCTGGCAGGCGTGCTGGCCTCGATTGCAGTTTGTTATTGGTTCTTTGGCTAGGAGCCCAGGACTCAGCGTGGGGGCAAGACCTTTTTCCCCAGCAGACTCAAGCTGGCATAACAGATCATTCCAAGGACGAGTAGCCTTACACGACCCACCATAAAAAACACCCCAAAACGGAATCGATATCCAATTTTGGGGTGTTTTTCTTTACGGGGTTTTGTCTATCAGACGGCTTGAATAACGCCCTTATCCATCAGGTGATCGGCCAGGGCAATGTACTGTTCCAGGGACAAATCAGCCGGTCGGCTGGTAGGTGCAATTTCCAGCGCCTCCCAGTCGATATGAGCCGTCCAGTCACCCAGACCACCGCGCAACATCTTGCGTTTTTGCGAGAAGGCCCGCGCCACAACCTGGCTGAACACACGCGCGTCACGCGCCTGGGGACGATCTGCCGCCAGGGGCACCATACGCACGACTGCCGACACAACACGCGGTGGTGGGTTGAATGCCTCGGGCGGCACTTCAAACAACTTCACCATGCGATAGCGCGACTGCAACATCACCGACAGGCGGCTGTAGTCTGAAGAGCCGGGCTTGGCGACCATGCGATCAATCACTTCGCGTTGCAGCATGAAGTGCTGATCCACCACGGCATCGGCATAGTCCAGCAAATGAAAGAGCAAGGGGCTGGAGATGTTGTACGGCAGATTACCCACAATACGCAGATTCGGGCCTAAAGCACCGAAGTCCACGCTCAAGGCATCGGCCTCAATAATTTCCAGCTTGCTGGGCGAATAGTGATTACGCAGACGGGCTGCCAGATCACGGTCAATCTCGACCACACGCAAACGCTCCAGCGCCTGCGTCAGCGGTCGGGTCAGGGCCGAGAGGCCCGGACCAATTTCCACCATATTATCGACAGGCCGAGGGCCAATCGCACGGATGATCTGGTCGATGATGGCCTCATCTTCCAGAAAGTTCTGTCCAAAGCGCTTGCGCGCCTGATGCTGGGCCATACTTATCCTTAGCGACGGCGGGTGCTGGACTCGGGGTCCAAACGGTTATCAATGTAAGCGCGGCCGCGCAGGCTGTTCAGCCAATCTTCAAAGGCAGGCTCGGCACGCTGCTGGAACAGAGCCTGACGGGCCTGCATGCGCTTGTACTCGCCTTCCATATTGCGGGTACGGCGCTCGATCACCTGGATCAGGTGCCAGCCAAACTGGGACTCCACCACGGCGGTATCGTTGCCGGGTTGCAGCTTGTCCATGGCTTGCTCAAACGGAGGCACAGTCTCGCCAGGCGAGAGCCAACCCAAATCACCACCTTGTGGTGCGCTGCTGTCTTCCGAGTAACGCTTGGCCAGATCCTGGAAGGACTCGCCATTGCGCAAACGCACTTGCAGTTGCTCAATGCGCTGACGAGCCTGCTCGGAAGTCATAACCTTGGACAGCTTGACCAGAATATGGCGAGCATGAGTCTGGGTCACCATCATGGGACCGGACTGCGCCGATGCCGCACTGGCGACAGGCGAAGTATTGCTTGGCGCAGCACCGCCACGCTCCAGCACCTTCAGAATATGGAAGCCTTGACCACTGCGAATCAGGTCGGAAACCTGGCCGGGGGCCAGGTTATGGACAGCTTGTGCAAATAAGTCAGGCCAGTCGGACAAGGAACGAGTTCCCAACGCACCACCGCTCAGGGCCTCTTGACCATCCGAGTTGGAAGCAGCCAAACCGGCAAAGTCTGCGCCGGAACGAACCTGGGCCAGCAGGCCTTCTGCTTTGGTCCGCAAACGCGCTTCTTCGCTGGAGTTCGCGCCTTCAGGCACTCGCACCAGGATCTGCGCCAGACTGACAGGTGCATTTTGCGCCTGTGCCGCCGATTGCCCCAAATTGCCCAAACCTGCGCCACCTTGAGAGCGCAGGTAAATATCAATGTCGGCGTCCGTAATATTGATGCTGCTGTCGACCGCACGCATGCGCAACTGATCCAGCAGGATTTCCTGCTTCAGATTGGCACGGTACTGCTCCCAGCTAATGCCATTCTTTTCAATCTCGGCTCGCAACTGGGCCTCGGTCATATTGTTGCGCGAAGCAATCATGCGCACACCTTCATCCACTTGCTGTGGACCGACTGAAATCCCCATGGCGCGAGCTTCCTGCTGCTCCAGGCGCTCATTGATCAACCGTTGCAAAACCTGTTTGCGCAAGATGTCATGATCAGGAGCAGGAATTTTCTGCTGCTTTAACTGTTCCAGCACCTGTGCGGCTTCCAGATCAACCTGACGCAGGGTAATCACCTCGTCATTGACCACGGCAGCAATGCCATCCACAAATTGGGAGGAAGCAGCGGGTGCCGCCTTGGCTGCAGCGGGCTTGGACTGCGCCTGAGCCATTTGAGCCGTGCCCAGCCCCATGACGGCCATCAAAGCCAATGACAGGGTACGGTTTTTCAAGCTGAAACGCATATTATTCATACCTCTCATGAATCATTTTTTCCTGTACGGGATTGGTGACGGGTTCATAGCCAATCACACGGTCACGCAGCATTTTGATAGGGTCGTTGCCAATTCCGCCCAAACCGGATAGCTCCAGCTGGAAGAACAGGGCCTTATTGGTTTCCCTGGCCGAAACCGCATAGCGTTGCATCACCACACGAGCCGCCCAACAACAGTCGCCTTTATACTCCAGCCCCAGCACCGTTTGCGTGCCACGGCTTTCCTGGATGGAATAATCGTAACGTCCCACAGCGTACACCTTGTTGCTCAAAGGCCATTGGCCCGTCATGGAGACGTATTCCTTACCACGATGATCTTCGTCAGTCGGCGTGAAGTTGGGGTCAACGACCTGACGGGGATCACGCTCATAACGATAGTTCACACCCAGTGTTGCCAGGCGTTTAGGACGCCAACGAATGCCGGAGGCCAGACGGTTACGACGCTTCTCGTCTGGATTGAACTGCGCATCGAAGTTGACCGAGAACGTATTGGTCAAAGCCGCACTGGCACCGACCAGATAGTCTGAGCGGGTGCTGGTACGCGCTTTTTCATCGCCCAGTGTTACGGTTTGCTTATCAAAATACAAGCGCTGAGCGGCCTGCAGAACCAGACGCTCGAAGCCCGTGTCGGCATCCAGCCAGCGGGACGTCAGACCCACGGTGACCTGGTTTGCATTGGAAATACGGTCCCAACCACCGGAGAAGATATTTTCGCTGAAAGCCTGGGCAAAGTTGAAGCTGGCCAGACTGGTGTCGTACAAGGGCAGCGAGGATTGGTCGCGATAAGGCACGTACAGATAGTAAACACGCGGCTCCAGGGTTTGAATGGAGTCGTTGCCAAACAAGGTGGTGTCACGCTCGAAGGTCATGCCCGTATCCACGGACAGGATGGGCAAGACACGGCTCTGAGTGCGGGAACGCCCAGCGTACTTGGCCATATAAGGGCTAGGATCACCCACATACCAGTCTGTCTGGTATTGGCTCATGTGCAAGCCTGCTTTGGGCGTGATGTACCAACCTGGGCGAATGACAGGATAAGCCACCGTTGTATAGGACGAGAAACGCGTACCATCTGGAGCCAGACGGGTACTGCGCATACCGTCAAATTCGCTTAGATTGCCACTGTAGAAAGGCAAACGGAAACGGGTTGCATAGTTATCGCTGACTACATCAAAGCCACCCCAGTTATAACGGGATGCACCCAAATACCACTCAGGCAATTTGTCGTACTGTGGCTGACGATATCCAGTAGAAGAATCCTGCAGGGTCTGATAGCGCGTCGCACTGACGTGAGAGCGGAAATACTTGGAACCGCCCCAACCCAGAGTCACCGTACTGGCCAGATCCTGAATGGTGGAATCGTTCAATCCAAAGCTGCTGAAGTCACGGAAATAATCATCATCCGAGACACGGCGGATATCCGCATTCAAATAGAAACTGGCAGGCAGGCTCTGACGATACTGCCCCATGAACAGCCAGCGTTTATAACCCAGCTCCTTGTCATCAGGCAGATAGTTACCGGTCAACTCTCCGGAGAAGCTGTCACCCAGATAACGGAATTCCCCCCCCAACATGGCGCCGCGTTTAGCCATGAAGCGGGGCGTCAGGGTGGCGTCGTAATTAGGGGCCAGATTCAGGTAATACGGCACGCTCAGGTCTACACCACCCCGCGTCGTCATGCCGTAAGTAGGCAAAAGGAAACCGGACTTGCGCTCTTTACGGAGCGGAAAGGTCAGGTAAGGGGAATACAACAGGGGCATACCCTTGAAGTACAAGACGCCATTACGCGCCACCCCTTCGTTTTCCTTGGAA
The DNA here is from genome assembly GCF_005311025.1 of Alcaligenes faecalis. Lineage (GTDB taxonomy): Bacteria > Pseudomonadota > Gammaproteobacteria > Burkholderiales > Burkholderiaceae_B > Alcaligenes > Alcaligenes phenolicus. The sequence continues at coordinate 3,807,867 of NZ_CP031747.1, forward strand.
TACAGATCAACCTTGGGCGACTGGATATACCAGGCAGGTTCAGGACATGGACAACCCGAGTAATTCACATCGGATAGCCGCATATGGTTGGAACTGAGAATATCAGCCTGCGTCGCGGTACCGCTACCGCCGGTGGCTCCCAGCCAGAACTCCGGGGACGACATGCGCCCTGTATCCGCGTCCAGGTTGTAATCAAACTCCGGGCTGCGCACCAGAGCCCCATCACGCATGATCAGGCCGTTGCCACGTACTTCCACCTGGCCGGTTTTTTCCTGATAGTCGATCCGGTCGCCTTTGACGACAGAATCAATGCGCCGGACCTGAGCACCACCTTCCAGACGCAAGGTGCCATCTTCCAGTGTTTTCATCTGGTCGCCTATCAGATAGACGGCCATATCCTCTTCCTGGAGCTTGCGCACTTGCAAACCGGGGGACGTCTTTAAAGACGGACGCACGGACGACTGAGCCTGGGCGACCCCCATGCCTGTCATCATCAACACGATATACCACGCCGCAACTCGCACTAAGACTGCGCCTCCAGTTGTGTCCTGCATTTATGTCCTGCATTTGTTCCACCAGAGACGAAAAACCCTGGCGACCCGGTATTATAGTTAAGCCTGCCGTTTAGCGGCACTGCTAAACACTAATCCGTTACGATCTTCTGCTTCCCTTTATTTATGTCTGCTTCTATTTCTGCCGCTACCGACCCTCGTTTGCAGCAAGCAATTACCTGGCTGAACACCCTGAAGTCCCGGTTTGGACTGGATCTGGACAGCCTGCAAACGGCCTCCAGCGACGCCAGCTTTCGCCGTTACTTTCGCCTGCAAGCCCAGGATCGAACCGTCGTTTTGATGGATGCGCCTCCGGCCACGGAAGACTGCAAGCCCTTTGTGCACGTTACCGAACTGCTGGCACCGACGGGCATCCACGTGCCCGAAATCCTGGCAGCAGACACTGAACAAGGCTTTTTGCTGCTCAGCGATCTGGGTCAGGACAATTTTCAGACCGCGCTGAAAAACCCCATGCCGCAAAGCGAGCTGGACAAACTGTACCGCAGTACGCTGTTGACCTTGGTGAAATTGCAACAAGCCGACACCACGGGCTTGCCTCCCTACAACGAACAGCGTTTGCTGGAAGAGCTGCAGGTGTTCCCCGAGTGGTACATCCAAAAACATCGCCAGTTCGAACTGAGCGAAAAAGATCAGGAGATGTTGCGCAAAACCTTTGCCGAGCTGGTTCAGGCCAATGTGCAAAGCGCTACTGTACTCGTGCACCGGGATTTCCACAGCCCTAATTTGATGATGCCCCTGCCCGGCCAAAGCGAGCCCGGTGTTATCGACTACCAGGACGCCCTGGCTGGCCCCATCACCTATGACATTGCCTCCCTGGTGATGGACGCGCGTGTTACCTGGACGGAAGAGCAGCAACTGGACTGGGCAATTCGCTACTGGCAAGCCGCCATGGAAGCCGGCCTGGATGTGCCTGCCGACTTTGCCGTGTTCCACCAGCAATACGAATGGATGGGCCTGCAACGCAATCTGCGCATTCTGGGTGTGTTTGCCCGCCTCTCTCTGCGTGACGGCAAACATCATTATCTGGACCATATGCCCCGCCTGCTGGGCTATGTACATCAGGTGGCCAGCCGCTACGAGTGTTTTAACGGTTTGCTGCGCCTGCTGAACCGCCTGGAAGGTCGCCAAACTGTTTTGGGCATGACGGTCTGATGCGCGCCATGATTCTGGCGGCCGGTCGAGGTGAGCGCATGCGCCCCTTGACCGACACCTGCCCCAAACCCCTGATTCCAGCAGGTGGTCGGCCTCTCATCGTCTGGCACTTGCGCGCGCTGGCCAAAGCCGGCTTTCAAGAAGTCATCATCAACCACGCCTGGCTGGGCGAGCAGATTGAATCCACTCTGGGTGATGGCAGCCAATGGGGCCTGCGCCTGAGCTACTCGCCTGAATCATCTGCCCTGGAAACTGCCGGTGGCATTGCCAAGGCAATGGATTTTTTCCAGGGCCAGCCTTTCCTGTTAATGAATGGCGATATCTGGTCCGACTGGGACCCTGCCCAAGCCTTTGCCATGGCCGAACGTTTGCAAGCTGGCCCGGAGCAGGCCTGGTTGATCCTGACCCCCAACCCGCCCCACCACCCCGAAGGCGACTTTGGCATGCAAGAAGGACAATTGCACCTATGTGCCAAAACCCTTGCGGGTGCCCGCAGCGCCACCTTGAGCGGCATAGGGGTCTACAAACCCGAACTCTTTGCCCATCTGCCCAAAGATCAGCCTGCCAAAGCCGCCCCCCTGCTGCATGCCGCCATCGAGCGCCGGCAGGTGCTGGGCAGTCTGCATGAAGGTTTCTGGATGGATGTCGGTACCCCCGAACGATTAGCCCAGTTAAACCAACACTTGGAATCGTTAGCACCCTCACAGTAAACTGATATTTTCCAGGCTAGCTGGCAGACGTTTCCAAGCACAACAAAGGGCAACAAAGCCAGCCATCCCGCCTCCGTAGCCCCAATGACGTCTATGCTAATGGGTTTTGTAATCGGGACTTGATTTGCTTTGAGTCCCTTGTCTGACAGGAACGTCTGTTCTCATGCTTGGTTCCTCCAAACGCACCGTATTCAAACCCACCGCCTACGGCTCCAGCCGTCGAAAACGCCGTATTCCACGCTGGTTTGTCCTGCTTTTGACAGGTATTGCCCTAGGTGCTGGTGGCCTGCTGTTCTTGCAAAAAAGTTATGGCCCTACGCGCCTGACCGTGGAGCAGTCGGAACAACTGCACTATGACCTCAACAGCGCCAATGCTGACAAGCAACGTCTGCAAGCTCAGTTGAACCAGACCAGTCGCGATCTTGAAGATGTCAGCCAGAAGGAAGACAAGCTGGGCAAACAGACCAGCGATCTGCAGGCCATGGTCACCAAGCTGGAAAAGGATATCGCGCTATTTGCCGATGCCATGCCTCCTGACCCGCGCGGCACCTCCCCTGGCATTCGCGCTGCCGAGTTCTCGGTTACGGACGGCCAACTGAACCACTTCGTGCTGCTAATGCAGGACAAGGGCAAGGACGCCGAATTCACCGGCACCATGGAGTTGGTTGCTGCTGGCCGCTACAGCAATGGTCGCAGCGGCAATGTGGACCTGCCCAGCCAGCCTGTCAGCGTAGGCCGTTACGCCTACATCAATGGCTCCGCAGAGCTGCCCGCCGGCTTTACGCCCCGTCAGGTCACGATCCGCATCAAGCCGGATGGCGCGAACCGCGTCGTTGCCACGCGCACCATCTACGTGACGCCCTCCCGATAAGCGCTGACCTGTCACGCACAGGCTGATAGTCACAAGAAAGCCCTTCAGGCCCTTGGCTTCATCGCCAAAATCCTGAAGGGCTTTTTTTAGCCGACGATCCAGCCAGACTCTTAAGCCACGTGCTGCAAAAAGTCTTTCAAACGTTGGCTAGGTGGATTGCTCAGCAACTCCGCAGGTGGGCCATCGTGTGCCACCCTGCCCTGATCAATAAAGATCAGACGGCTACCCACACGACGCGCAAAATCCATCTCGTGTGTCACCACCACCATGGTCATGCCCTCCTCAGCCAGCAACTGCATGACCTTGAGCACTTCCTGACGCAGTTCCGGGTCCAGTGCGGAGGTAGGCTCATCAAACAGCATCAGCTTGGGTTTGATCGCCAAGGCACGAGCAATGGCGACCCGCTGCTGCTGGCCACCGGACAGCTCGTTAGGATAATGATTCATACGCTCGGCCAGGCCGACCTTGGCCAGCAACTCCGTCGCTTCCTCACGCGCCTGAGAGCGGCTGGTGCCACGCGTATGGATAGGCCCGAACATGACGTTTTCCAAAGCGCTCATCTGTGGAAACAGATTGAACTGCTGGAACACCATCCCTGCTTCCCGGCGCAAGTCGCGCACCTGAGCGGGCGTGCCATTGACGCTCAAACCATTGACCACGATATCGCCAGCCTGAATGTCTTCCAGCTTGTTGATGCAGCGCAGGAAGGTGGATTTTCCCGACCCGGACGGGCCAACCACCACAACCACTTCGCCTTTATCAATATTCAGACTGATATCGTCGAGCACGATATTGTCGCCAAAGCGCTTGGTTACCTTCTTGAACTCGACAATACTCATACAATCCTCATGCGGTGTTCAATAAACTTCAGAGTCAGGGCAATCAGGCTGGTCAGGATCAGATAGATCACCGCCACCGCTCCCCAAATCTCCACCGAACGGAAGTTATTCGCAATAATTTCCTGGCCCTGACGGGTCAGCTCGGCAACCCCAATCACAATAAACAGCGAAGAATCCTTCAAGCTGATGATGCACTGATTACCCATGGCGGGAATCATGCGGCGAAACGCCACCGGTCCAATAATGTGGCGCAAGATCTTGTGAAATGGCAGGCCCATGGCTTCTCCGGCCTCTTTCAGGCCCTTGGGCACGGATTGCAAGGCACCACGCACAATCTCGGAAATATAGGCCCCGGAGTTGATCATCAAGGTGAAGATCGCTGCGGTCAGCCCGTCAATTCGGATACTGGCCAGCATGGGCAGCGCGAAGTAGATGAACATCACCTGCACCACGATAGGCGTGCCGCGGATGAACAGCACGTAAAGCTGGCACAGGAAAGAGAGTACATACAGCAGATAGCGTCTGAAAAAACCCAATAGCGACAGAGCGATCAGCGCCTGTATGGAGCTCCAGATCCAGGCTGGCACAAAGCTTAGCCAATTGCTCATCAGCCAGGACAGGCCCTTGAGCGCAAAGCCCAGTGCAAACATGCCCAACACGAACAAGGCGGCTCGGCGCCAGGTGACCGGTACCCGAATATAGGTGGTAATCACCCCGGTCAGAAAACCCAATATAGCGCCACCCACCAACCCCAAAAGGGTAATGAGCAGCGTCATTTTTGTACCTTCCAGAAGGCTGGGTAAAGCCCCCCAGATAGCGTCCCATTCAAAAGTCACAGTGCTACCTTTGTCTTTGAATAAACGCCCACAACAGAGCGTCAAAAAATAAAAGCGGTGATCCCGTTACGACACGCGATCACCGCTTGGCATGCGCTTGGCTTTACGCCTGTTTATTCAGGCTGCTTGCCAAACCATTTCTGGTAGATTTTGTCGTAGGTGCCATCAGCACGAATATCTTTCAAAGCCTGGTTCACGACCGGAACCAGTTCGCTGTCCTTGGGAAAGGCAATACCGTAGAAGTCACCACTTTTCACGGCACCAGTGACCTTCACACGATCCTTACCGCCAGTCTGGGCGTAGTACTGCACGTTAGGCGTATCGTGCACCACCGCGTCCACACGGCCTGTTGCCAGCTCCAGGAAGGCATTGTCGATATTGGGGAACAGCTTGAGCTTGGCAGTAGGTACCGAGCGCTGCATGAAGTCCACCGTGGCGGTACCGATCTTCACCGCCACAGTCTTGCCTTCCAGATCGGAGGCAGTCTTGATGGCCGAGTTATCGGTGTTGACCAGAATGGCCAGACCGCTTTCGTAGTAAGGATCGGAGAAATCGATCACTTGCTTGCGGTCATCACGAATGGTGATCCCGGCCAGCGCAGCATCCAGATTGCGAGTTTGCAGGCCCGGAATAATGCCGTTGAAGTCCATGGGCTGGAAGCGGTAATTCAGATTGGCCTTCTTGGCGACCGCATCCCACAGGTCGATGTCAAAACCGGTGTATTTACCGTTTTGCTTGAACTCAAAAGGCACAAACGCCGTATCAGTTGCGACCACCAGCTCTTTGCCTTGTTGTGCCAGAGCCTGCCCAGCGGGCAAAGCCAAAGCCAAGGCCAAACCGGCCATCAGGGTTTTCATTTTCTTATTGAACATCCGTTACTCCTCTGTAGGGACTGACCCAAAACCAGCCAGTTCGATGTTTTACCCAAGTCAGCGCAGGCTCATGACCTGCCCCAGCGTTGATCTATCCTACCCGAAGCAGCACAACTGTTTGTATTTAATAGTTTTAAAAAAAGAAAAACCTCGGGAAATCCCGAGGTTTTTTCATACAGCGAGTCGTATCAACACTCAATTCAGAACGCAGGAACAATAGAACCTTTGTACTTGTCGGCGATGAATTTCTTCACGTCTTCGCTATGCAGGGCCTGGATCAGCTTGGCCACGCGTGGGTCATCCTTGGACTTGGCAGCTACAGCGATCAAGTTGGCGTAAGGGGAGTCTGCACCTTCGATAGCCAAAGCATCCTTGGTGGGGTTCAGACCGGCTTCCAGCGCGTAGTTGGTGTTGATCAGGGCGATATCCACATCAGCCAGAACGCGAGGCAAGGTAGCGGCTTCCAGCTCCTTGAACTTCAGCTTCTTGGGGTTCTGGTCCACATCACGCGAGGTTGCCAGAATGTTGGAGGGATCTTTCAGAGTCAGAACACCGGCTTTTTGCAGCAGCAACAAGGCACGGGCACCGTTGGAAGGATCGTTAGGGATCGCCACCAGCGCGCCTTCTTTCAGCTCATCCAGGCTCTTGATCTTGGTGGAGTAAGCACCGAAGGGCTCAACGTGAACCACAGCCACCGACACCAGATCGGTTTTGTGTTCTTTATTGAAGGTATCCAGGTAAGGTTTGTGCTGGAAGAAGTTGGCATCGATATGGCCGTCAGCCACTTGCTGGTTGGGCTGCACGTAATCGGTGAACACCTTGATATCCAGGTTCACACCTTCCTTGGCCAAAGCAGGCTTCACAAACTCCAGCAGCTCGGCATGCGGCACGGGGGTAGCAGCAACCGACAGGGTCTCGGCAGCTTGGGCCACGCTGGCCAGCAGAGCCGACACGGACAAGGCCAGAACGGGAACAAATTTCTTCAAAGACATGAGCGACTCCAGTTTCAGAAAGGCAAGACTATGACGATAGCTGCCAGGACTTATTTTCGGCTCAAGCGAGCCACCATGGCGTCTCCAAACACCTGCAGGAGTTGCACCAGCACCACCAGGATAGTCACGGTCACCACCATGACATCCGTTTGATATCGTTGATAACCAAAGCGCAAGGCCAGGTCACCCAGGCCACCACCGCCGATCACACCGGACATGGCCGAATACCCCACCAGGGCAATGGCGGTCACAATCAGGGCCGCCACAATGCCGGTCGTCGCCTCAGGCAGCAAAGCCAGCAAAACGGTCTGACGGGAGTTCGCTCCCATGGCACGGCAGGCCTCATTCACACCGGGGTCCAGTTCACGCAGAACGTTCTCGACCAAACGGGCAAAAAACGGCGCGGCACTCAAGACCAGAGGCGGAATCGCACCCTGCACCCCCAAAGACGTACCGGCCAGAATGCGTGTCAAAGGAATAATGACGATCAGGAGAATCAGGAACGGCACGGACCGCAAAATATTCACGATCAGGGACAAGCTCTGGTAGATCCAGGCATTGTCCAGCATCTGCTTGCGGCTGGTCAGAAACAGCAGCACGCCTAATGGCAAACCAATAATTGCGGTAAAGCCCAGCGAAATACCCGTCATCAACAAGGTATCAATCGTGGCTTCACCAATCAGCGCCCAATCCAGGTTGCTAAAGTTCATGGTCGCAATACCTCAAATTGGACATTCAATTCAGTCAGCAAGGCATCCAGCCCTGCTTTAGCCTGCGCATCCCCTTGCACGGCCACGACCAGTTGTCCGTAGGGCTCGGTTTTGATGCGGCCAATGGCTCCCTGCAAGATGCTGACATTCAGCCCCAGCTGGCTGGTAATGCGGCTGATCAAAGGCTCCGTTGTCGCCACACCGCGCACGCTCAAGCGCATGACACTACCGGGCACACCTTCTGCCAAGGCATGCCAGTCGTCAGCGTTCACGCCGCTTTCACTGAGCAAGGACTGCGTAGTGGGATGATGCGGGTGCAGGAACACATCCAGCACTTCACCACACTCCACGATCTTGCCGGCATCAATCACGGCAACCCGATCACAGACAGAGCGAATCACGTCCATGCCGTGCGTAATCAGGACAATCGTCAGCCCCAGCTCCTGATTGATCTCGCGCAGCAAACGCAAGATCGACTGGGTGGTTTCCGGATCCAGCGCCGAGGTCGCTTCGTCGCACAGCAAAAGCTGTGGCCGATTAGCCAGGGCACGGGCAATACCGACGCGCTGCTGCTGTCCGCCCGACAACTGACGGGGATACTTATTGGCATGGTCCTTCAAGCCCACCAGCTCCAGCACTTCCAGAGCGCGAGCGTGACGTTGGGCGCGATCCACCCCTGCCAGGCGCAGAGGAAAACAGACATTATCCAGAACCGTGCGGGAATGGAGCAGGTTGAAATGCTGGAACACCATGCCCACGCCTTGTCGGAACGCGCGCAACTGCGCACCCGAAAAGCGTGTGATGTCCTGATCCTGTACCCAGACCTGACCTGAACTGGGTTGCTCAAGCAGATTGAGCATGCGGATCAGCGTACTTTTCCCAGCACCCGAGCGACCAATAATACCGAAGACCTCTCCTTGGTGAATCTGCAAGGAAACGTCGTTCAAAGCATGAACGGTCTTGCCTGCCAGGGAATAGGTTTTTGAGATGTGTTCAAGACGAATCAAGATGAACTCAGCCTAGTTAGTCAGTCGAGTTATAAAAGCCTGAGCTGTAAGCGAAATTTACCATAAAGCAAATTTGACTATGACCAGATAGATATAACCCAAGGAAATATTGAAACCATACTGAGGGCTGCACTGTATAGCAAGATTTCCGACCGGCCAATGCGCGGATGTGACCTTGGCTGTGCAAGGCAAGCGCCCAAAGAAAAAGGCCGCTAAGAGCGGCCTTGTTTCTACGTTTCAGTTTAGTGGTGGGTCGTGCGCGACTCGAACGCGCGACCAACGGATTAAAAGTCCGCTGCTCTACCGACTGAGCTAACGACCCCCGACTGAAAGATGAAATTATGGCCTGATTCGAAGGAGCCGTCAAGCACTAAATGCAAAATAATTGGAAAAAAGGCGTTTTTCTTTAAAAAACCTGAAAACAGCGTCTTGCTAAGGCCCCGCCCCTGCCCTTTTCCCTGTTTCAGAAACAAAATCGGAACATCTATCCAGGAGCATTTACTGCTGAAAATAGAAAATGCCTCCCGAGACTGAGGACAGACCCCAATGCCGGGAGGCATTCAAAGACGATCAGGCTCGTCTAGCGCTTAACGGGCACGAGAAATACGAACCTCGGCACCACGGCGTTTGACCTCCAGCCCTTCGGACGGCAGGATCTTCAATCCTTCCAGACCCTTGATGTAGCTGGAACCCTGCATCTGCATGACGCGAATCTTGTTGCGCATCACAACCGGGCTGTGCTCGGGCATGCCAAACATCCAGACCTCATCCAGCAAACGAGCCGAGTTGAACTCGGATGTATGCTTGACCACCGGTCCCAGACACAGCATATGGCCTTCGCGGCCAAAGACCGGCAAGCGGTCCAGACCCACAGTCATTTTCAGGATGGTGCCGCCTTCATAGCGCCAGCCCGTGCTCAGATCCCACCAGGCATCGCCTTCAGGCAGGTAGACCTCGATATCCTGGCCGGGCTGCAAGACAGGAGCCACCAGCAAGGCAGGACCCAACAAATACTGGGTATCCCACAAGCGAGCCTGGGCATCTGCCGGGAAGCTTTGAGCCATGGAGCGCTGTACCGGCAAGCCAGTACGCACGGCGTCTTCAATAATGCCCAATACATAAGGCACCAGACGGAAACGCCACTCCAGCCAATGAGCAACCTGAGCCTGGGTTTCTTCATCAAACGCATCAGGACGCAAGGCAGGAATACCTTGCAGACTGAAGTTTGCCGAGAAAACCGACATGGCCAACCAGCGCAGGTACAACTCTGGCGTCATTTCGCTAGTCGATGCAGCCGCATTGCCCCAGCCATGAATCTGGATAGGCACGCCGCTATTACCGGTAGCCAAGGCGGACTTCAAGGATTGCGTCAGACCTGCCCAGGTATTTTCCACCTGCGGGCCCAACTGCCAGGCAAAGCGCTGGGAAGATGGGCTCAGGTCGCGGCTGGCAACCACGCCTTCTTGCGGTGTCTTGTGACCGGCAACAGCATCAAACAGGGCCTGACGTGCCAGCACAGGGTAAATTGCACGCAACAGGGCGCCAGACTCGCCACCACGGCTGGTGATGGCATCCGGAATATCAAAACGGGCATTGCACAACACGGCACCCAGACCATCGTCGACCATCTGACGCTGGCGCTCGGTCCACATGCGGAACACGTCTTTGTGGGTCAGGTCCAGCAAACCGTAGTCGCGTCCACCGCTTAGCTCGTCGCCAGGGAAGACATAGGCGCAGCCGTCGTCATCATTGATAAGCAACCAACCGCGATCTTCCCACTCTTCGAACAAGCTGGTGCCCGCCAGTACGCAAGGACGAGTCCAGGCGGCCAGCTGCAACTGATCATTCTGCAAGGCAGAGAAAGCGTCGCGAGGGTCAGCCATGCGGGCGGCATCCCACTCCAGCGTAGGCTTGTCCTGCTGAAAATCGTAAGGCTCCGGTGGCGGCAAGACGGCCACATCCAGCGCAATGCCCTGCTCGCGGCACTGATTGGCCAGCTCACGCAAGGACGTTACATCCTGCGCCTGAGCGCCATCCAGCCACAAGCCCATAGGCGTGACACCGGGCTGACCAGCACGGCCCGTCAAGGCGGAGTACTGGTTGATGATTTCGCTGGGATCACCCAGGAACAGGAAGAAATCCAGGTCGGCAGCGTGTACACGAGCGCGGTACGCATCCAGGTCTTGCTGACCCAGATCATGTTCAACCCGCTCGAAGGTATTGATGTATAAACCCCAGCCTTGGGTGCTCCAGAGCAAAGGCAGGCTGCGGTCGTCCGGGCGATCGGTGTCGACTGTTTCCTCGCGGCGGTCCAGCTCGCCCAGGGTTTCGCCCAAACCATACAGGGCATCTTCCTCGGCCAGGGCCAGAGCCAGCTGCCAGCAACTGTTGGGCTCTTGCTCGAGTGTCAATGGCTGATCGCCACTGCTCAAGAGCAGTTGCTCGCCACGCCGGACTTCAAAGCGCCACGGATTGGCCTGAATGTGCAGGGCAAGCTCGCCCTGCTCAATCCGCCAGCCCGAATCGGCTGCTTCCAGTTGAAATTCGCTGACCGCCTCATGGCGGGCCAGCAGCATATCGCCCAAAGCTTTGGCACGGGTACTGAGCTTTTCATTATCGAGCCGGGTAGCCGGCATACAGCGGAAACGAAAAACACCCGGCGCATGAGCTTCGATGCGCAGCGCAAAATCGGTTTCGACAAAAGCGAAATCGGCCTGGGCCGGTTTCGTCGTCAACAAACTCAGATGATTAAACAATTGTGTCACGTCGTCAGAGTGGAGCGAACGGCACGATGCTGATCGCAGGGTCACGCTCAAGATTACTTAACAAGGCCACTATTTTGACGTATTTGCGCTACAAAGGAAAATGTTGCTTCAAATTTCGCCGAAATAATTCGAAAAAAGGGCCTTAGCGAGGTATTAAAGCTTGCTCCAAACGCCGCTCCAAAGGAATGGGTTCCTCCAGACAATAAGCGGCAAACAAACTGGCTGCCAGCAGGCTCCAACTCAAACCACGTGAGCCGTAAGCCGCAGCCATAAACAAACCGGGCGGGCCCGGCACAAAACCCATCACGGGCAAATGATCACTTAAAGCACAGCGCCAACCGGCCCATCCTTGTTCGGGTGTTGCCACCGCCACAGCGGGATGAGCCAGCATGGCAGAAACTTTTTCTATATTTTGCTGATGACCCTGGCGGCTGACCTGGGCAGACTCACCAAAACGTTCGTAGGTGCTACCAATGACTTGCCCCTGCGGGCCTACAGGCAGGATATAGCCCTGACCGCTTAAAGTCACTTCGCCACGAGTCAAAGCCTGTTCGGCAGGCAAGTATGTCACCTGCCCGGCCAGACGCTGCATGGCCGCCAGCCGTGGCAGGGGATGCTGGGCCAAGAACTCGTCGGGCAGCAAACTCAGGCTTTGGGCTGCCGCAGCTATCACTACACGATTGCTGCTTTCGAGGCACTCCCCCTGCTGATTGCAGACCTCCCACACTTCCGGCTCCGGGCCGGCTCGCAAGGACACCTGCTCTGGCAGGCATTGAATCAAGGGGTGATCCAGCAGATAGGCAACCAGTGCGCCGGGATTCACCACCATGCCTTGCGGAAAATACAGGCCACCGCCTTGCAGCGGCACCCCAGCCAAGGCCGAGCCCTGCTCACGATCCAGCCATTGCACCCAATCCTGGTCCAAGGCCAAACGCTCCAGCGCCTGCTGAATTTCGGCATCACTATTGCCCGCCTGCCCAAACACCAAGGTTCCAACTCGACGCGGGCGAGCCGCTTCCGGCAAGTCTTTCCAGCCCTGCCAGGCATGCAGAACAGCATTACGGCTCAAGCGGGCCAAGGGGGCATCATCCAGGGCGAACACGGGGGAGATGGCAGCCAGACGGTGACCTTGATGCGTTGCATCCAGGCCCTGGCTCAGTGCCGGATCACAAACCAGAACGGGCACACCTTTGCGGGCCAACTCCCAGGCACAGGCCGCCCCCGCCAAACCGGCACCAATCACTACCGCCCGCCCTTGCTGTGGTGGCAAATTGCTGCGTCGTCCCAGGTGGGGACGCAAGCGAGCGCGAATGGTGCACCACTTACCCCCGGCACCGGGGACTTTTTCCACTTCAAAACCTACCGAGGCCAGATCACGTCGCACCTGCCCGGCACAGCACCAGGAAGCCGCTGTCGCCCCCGGCGCAGCCAGACGCACCAGTTGCCCCAGGACCGACCTCGACCACATGGAAGGATTGCCACGGGGCGCAAAGCCATCCAGGTAAAACGCGTCCGCATGGCAGTGCAGCTCGCGCATCATGGTTTCGGCTTGCCCAAAGGCCAAGGTCAGTGTGACTTGTCCCCTATCCAGCTCCAGCCTGTGTATGCCCGGCACCAGTATGGGCCAGGCTGCCAGCAGTTCCTGGGCTTGGGTCTGCAACTCCTCGGGCAAGCGGGCGTACAGAATCGCCAAATCTGACTGGCGGAAAGGATGGGCCTCAACCGACACGAAATGCAGCCGCTGGCTGCGCTCCGGGTCCTGACGCCAGGCCTGCCAGGTAGCCAGAAAGCTGGCCCCCAGTCCAAAGCCGGTTTCACAAATCGTAAACTGGGATCGCCCCCGCCAACGCTCGGGCAGACCATTACCGTGCAGAAACACCCGTCGTGCCTGCCCCAAAGGGCCATCTGCCGGGTGATAGCTATCCTGATACACCGCGCTGACGGGCACGCCATGCTCGTTGAACTCCAGAACGGCCGGGACCAGGGGCTCAAACGCAGAGGCAGCCATTAATTTTCCTGCCCATAACAACACTCACACACGCTCTAACCCCTTAAACTGGCCTTAATCAAACTGACACCAACAAACACGTACAATGAAAAGTCTCAGCTTCAGACTTTTCTTTTTTAAAACCGGATTGCCATGCCATTGTCACGTTTACCGCTCAGCGCCTGCCTGGACGCTGCTGTTACCGCAGCCCATGCCGCCGCCGCTATTTTACAAGCCTATGCGTCGGACCGTAGCTCTCTGGTGATCAGAAACAAAATGCACAACGATCTGGTGTCGCAAGCCGATCATGAAGCCGAGCAGGCCTGCATCAGTGTGCTGATGGAGCGCACCCCGGACATTGATATCGTGGCCGAGGAAAGCGGCGGCGTGAATACAGGCCGTCCCACCTGGTATATCGACCCGCTGGATGGCACGACCAACTTCCTGCACGGCATTCCTCACTATGCCGTCTCAGTTGCCCTGATTGCCCCGGCCGGCACGCAAATGGATAACGGCGTTCTGGCTCAGGACACGCCGGTCATTGCCGTGGTCTACGACCCCAATCGCGAAGAGCTGTTTACCGCCATGTACGGTGTGGGCGCCTGGTTAAATGGCAGCCGTATTCAGACATCCTCATCGAAAAAACTGGCGGACTCGGTATTGGCCACAGGCTTTCCCTTCCGCGACTTCTCTTTTTCCGACCAATACATGCCCAGCCTGAACGCCTCCATTACAGGCAGCCGTGGTGTGCGCCGCATGGGTGCCGCCGCGCTGGATCTAGCCTGGGTGGCTTGTGGCCGTTACGACGGTTACTGGGAAATGGGCCTGGCCCCTTGGGACGTTGCCGCTGGCACCTTGCTGGTGCGTGAAGCCAAGGGTGTGTGTCAGGACCTGTATCAGGAAGAGCCCTGGCCCGTCAGCGGTCACGTCTACGCAGGCAATGCCCACATTGCCGATGAGTTGCTGGGCATGGTGCGTCCGTCGCTGACACAGCGTCCGACCAAACCCAAGCCTTAACGCCTTATTCGGGGCCAGTTGCCAAACTTCCTGCTCCGATCTTCATCGCCCGATAAAAAAGCGAGCCATTTAAAACGGCTCGCTTTTTTCATACAGATCAGGTTGCAGGCCAGGTTTAGCAATTTGCTGAATAGTCGCCCCGTCCTCCAAACCTCCAAATCAAGCCTGCGCTTCAGGCTTGGCTTGCTCATCCCGCAGGACGCGGCGCAAGATCTTGCCCACATTGCTCTTGGGCAGTTCATCACGGAACTCAATAATGCGGGGACGCTTGTACGCCGTCAGACGCTCTTTGCACCATTGCTTGATATCGGCTTCAGTCAAGGACGGATTACGTTTGACGACGAACAGCTTGATGCTTTCACCACTGTGCTCGCTGGGCACCCCCACCGCCGCCACTTCCAGCACATCAGGATGCGCCGCCACCACGTCTTCAATTTCGTTCGGATAGACGTTAAAGCCCGACACCAGAATCATGTCTTTCTTGCGATCCACCAGACGAATACGTCCCTGCTGATCCATGACACCAATATCACCCGTCTTCAAGAAACCATTGGGCGTAAAGACATTGGCGGTTTCCTCTGGCTGACTCCAGTAAGCCGACATAACCTGCGGCCCTTTGACGGCCAGCTCGCCTTGTTCGCCCATGGCAACCGGTTGCCCCTGTTCGTCCAGCAAGAGCACATCGGTTGAAGGCAAGGGAAATCCAATCGTGCCACTGTAATCGCGTGAATCCGTCGAGTTCACCGCCACCACCGGGGAGGTTTCCGACAGACCATAGCCTTCAATCAAAGGGCAGCCCGTCACAGCCAGCCAACGCTCGGCCACGGCTTTTTGCAAGGCGGCACCACCGGCCAGACACAGTTTGAGCTGCGCAAACGGCAAGGTACGGAATTTTTCGTGATTCGCCAGCGCATTGAACAAGGTATTCACCGCTGGAACGACTTCAGGCGGATTGCGTTTCCAGGCCTTGTAAACCGAATTGAGATCGCGCGGATTCATCACCAGCACCATATGCATACCTGCATACATGGCAAACAGACCGCAAACCGTCAGCGCAAAGATGTGATACAGCGGCAAGGCCACCATCATGGTGTAAGCCGGGCCTTTAAAGTCGCCCAAAGCGGGAAAGCCCACGGCCTCCACCTGCAAGACGTTTGCCATCAAATTGCGCTGGCTAAGCATGGCGCCTTTAGGACGGCCCGTTGTGCCGCCCGTGTATTGCAACAGCGCCAGATCATCCGGTTTGGCGGGCTGACGGCTCAGGCTCAATTTGCTGCCCTGCTCCAGCACGGCCTCCAGACTGTGCGAACCCGGCAAGGAATAAGACGGCACCATGCGTTTCAAATAACGCACGGCGAAATTCACCACGCTGCCCTTGAGCCCCATCAGATCACCCACGGTACTCAACACCACGTGGGCAGGCTTCACATTGTCAGGAACTTGCTGCAGCACATGCGCAAAGGTTTCCAGAATCACAATCACCTGGGCCTGGCTATCGGCCAGTTGGAACTCTAGTTCGCGTTCGGTGTATTGCGGGTTGGTATTGACGCCCACCATGCCCGCCCGCATGGTGCCCAGCAGGCAAATCAGGAAGGGCAAACCATTGGGCAGCATCAGCATCACACGGCTGCCACGCTCCAGCCCCTGTGCCTGTAACCAGGCCGCGAAGGCATCCGCGCTACGGTCCAGATGTTCATAGGAAATGTCATGCCCCATAAAGGTCAGCGCAGTCCTGTCCTTATGCTTTTTCATGGCGGCATCCAGACAATCGATCAAGGTCTGCTCGGCACCTAACTGAATCTCATGGGGCACGGAGGCCGGATAATGCTCGAGCCAAGGTTTTTGCTGAGTATCCAAGGGCTTGTCACCTAATACGTGTTTATTTATGGTTAACTCTACTCTACTTTATTGTTCAAACCCAAGGACAAGCCCGCATCATGAAGCTGTTTGAACCCATTTCCGCCTGGTCGCATGAAATTGCGGCTATCCGGCGCGATCTCCACACCTACCCCGAACTGGCTTTCGAGGAAACCCGGACGGCCGATCAAGTCGCATCCTGGCTGGAGAAATGGGATATTCCGGTACATCGTGGCCTGGGCGTGACAGGCGTTGTCGGTATCCTGAAGGGTACGGGCGGCGAAGGTCCATCCGTGGGGCTACGCGCCGATATGGACGCCCTGCCCATGCAGGAGCTGAACGAGTTCGAACACAAAAGCCGTCACGACGGCAAGATGCATGCCTGTGGACACGATGGACATACCGCCATGCTGCTGGGTGCAGCGCGCTACCTGTCCGAGCACCGTGATTTTGCGGGCACCATCTATCTGATTTTTCAGCCTGCCGAAGAAGGTTTTGGCGGCGCACGCGAAATGATCAAGGATGGCTTGTTCACGCTATTCCCCATGCAAGCTGTTTTTGGCCTGCATAACTGGCCCGGCATGCCTGCCGGCACCTTCGGGGTTTTGCCAGGCGGCATGATGGCCTCCAGCAATACCTTTGAAATTCGCATTGAAGGCAAAGGCGCCCATGGAGGCATGCCTCATCTGGGCGTGGACCCCATCATGGCGGCCGTGCAACTGGCGCAAAGTCTGCAAACCATTGTCAGCCGCAATGTGGACCCCCTCGAACCCGTGGTGCTGAGCATTACCCAGATTCATGCCGGCTCTGCCGATAACGTTATTCCCAACGAAGCAGTCATGCGCGGCACGGTACGCACCTTCTCCACCGAAGCCCTGGACCTGGTCGAGACCCGCATGCGCGAACTGTGCGAGCAAAGCTGTGCCGCCCAGGGTTGCAAGGCCGAGTTCGACTTTGACCGCCGCTACCCTCCCACCATCAATAATCCCGAGCAAGCGGCCTTTTGCGCGCAAGTCATCAAGGAGCTAGTTGGCCCCGACAAGCTGCGTCAGGACATCCGCCCTTCCATGGGCGCCGAAGATTTCTCCTTCATGTTGCAAGAAGTCCCCGGCTGCTATGTCTGGCTAGGCAATGGCGATGGCGACCACCGCAGCCAGGGCCACGGCATGGGTCCGTGCATGCTGCACAACGGCAGCTACGACTTCAACGACGCCCTGATTCCTATTGGTGCCAGCTATTGGGCCAAATTGGCTCTGGACTGGCTGGCACAACACCGTTGATGCTTTAACAAATGTTTCATAGCGGGGCCAAAGCTTGCCGTTACAATGGCAGGTTCTATTGTTGACGGCGTGCGCTCCGCGCGACGGGCATCTGTCCCACCACCCTTTCTTCCAATACGGGAGTATTTGTGACTACTTCAAGCAACATCTCTTCGCTCCCGGACGGAGCCCCCACCCTGCGCGTCATGCCCATGCCCACAGACGCCAATATTCACGGTGACGTGTTTGGTGGCTGGATCATGTCCCAGGTGGACATTGCCGGAGCGATTCCTGCAACACGACGCGCCCAAGGCCGGGTTGCCACCATTTCCGTGAATGCCTTCACCTTCAAGCAGCCCGTGTTTGTGGGTGATTTGCTTAGTTTCTACACAGAAATCATCAAAACAGGCCGCACCTCCATTACGGTTTCGGTGGAAGTGTATGCAGAACGCAAACGCCTGCAACTTGAAACGGTCAAGGTAACGGAAGCCACGCTTACCTATGTGGCTACCGATGACGAGCGCCGCAGCCGCCCGCTGCCCCCTCTCTAAGTATTCGTGACAGGCAGGCCTATGCAGGAAAACCTGGTACCCCCTACTTCGCCCAGTGACACTCCCAAGCCGCGCCGTCTGGAGCCCGAGGATGCGCAGCAGGCACTTTATCGCCTGAAAAACATCCTCAAGCGCCAGGAAGTGGTGGAATCGCTGGCCCAGCGCCAGTTCGAGGACGACGACCGCTCCAACCTGCTTGAGGGCTTGATCCATCGCCAGCATGAGAGCGAGATCAAGTCCATCCTGAACGATCTGCACCCAGCTGACATTGCCTTCATTCTGGAGTCCTTGCCCGAGCTGGAGCGTCAGGCCATCTGGCAATTGGTGGATGCCGAGCACGACGCCGACGTGCTGCTGGAAGTAGCGGACTGGGCACGTGAATCGCTGATTCGTTCCATGGACGCCGCGGACCTGATCGCGGCCGCCGGCAATATGGATGCCGACGAAATTGCCGATCTGGTCCCTGACCTGCCGCCCGATGTGGTGGCAGCCGTGCAGCGCGGCCTGACGGACGAGGAGCGTGCACAGCTGATCGAAGCCATGGGCTACCCCGAAGACACCGTGGGCGCCATCATGGACTTTGACATGGTGCGCGTGCGCGAGGACGTCACCCTGGAAGTGGTCCTGCGTTACCTGCGACGTTTGCAGGAACTGCCCGACCACACTGACCAGATCTTTGTGGTGGATCGTGCCGACAAACTGCAAGGCACGCTGTCGCTGACCCGCATGCTGGTCAGCGAGCCTGAAACCCTGGTGTCCTCCGTCATGTCCACCGATTATCTGACTCTGAATCCACTGGATTCGGACTCGGATGCAGCCGGGGCCTTTGAGCGTTATGACTTGGTGTCTGCTCCCGTGGTGGACGATATTGGCCGCCTGATTGGCCGAGTCACCATTGACGAAGTAGTGGACGTGCTGCAAGAGGACTCGGAAGAACAGGCCCTGTCTCGTGCCGGTCTGCAAGAGGACGATATTTTCTCGCCCATCCGTACGGCTATCCGCAACCGGGCCCCCTGGCTGCTGATCAATCTCTGTACGGCAGCAACGGCTTCCTTCATTGCCTCGCGCTTTGAGGATACCGTCAGCCACATCGTGATCCTGGCTTTCCTGATGTCGATTGTGGCCGGTATTGGTGGCAACTCCGGCAACCAGACCATGACCATGATCATTCGTGCCATTGCCACCGGCCGAGTCACAGGTTCCAACGTCCTGCCATTGATCAAGCGCGAACTGCTGGTGACCTTTCTGGTTGGTGTTTGTGGCAGCGCGGTAACGGCATTCTTTGCCTGGTTTATCTCCGGCTCGATCGCCATTGCTGCCGTGATGATGGCCGCCATGATCGGCAATATGTTGATTGGCGCGGCGCTGGGCGTGATGATCCCGATTCTGCGTGATCGCTTTGGCAATGACCCGGCTGTGGGCTCCTCGGTATTGCTGACCTTTGCGACGGACTCGCTAGGTTTCTTGCTGTTCCTGGGACTGGCGACGGTGTTCTTGCTGTAAATCGCCTGCGGGTATGATTAAAAAAAACCGGCTTCTGGCCGGTTTTTTGATTTCTGCATCAAAAGGAGTAAATCGCCTCTTTTAATCTTTTGGCCCCAGGGAACCTGAAAATCCGAACACTGGAACACCTAAATATCGGGGCGTTGGCCCGTTGATCCGTTGGATTTCAGTATGTTTGCCTTATCTTGTTAAGCACAAGCTCTCTACCTTTTCCCGGGGAAAAACGTGGTAGCCAATCTCAGAAGTTGCTGCAAACTCAAACACGCGCACCAAACTGTCCTTCCAAACAACTAAGATCGTGAGGACGACAGTCGGGCCTCTTCCAAGAACACTTCCAAACTCTCCTGTGTCCCCACGGCCTGAGCTCTTTGCAAAGACTCGGTCTGCGCTGTGTGCTCAAAAAAATCCAGTACGCCATTGGTCACTCGCGGCGCAATGCCTGCCAACTCCAGCTGACGACGCACTTGCAGAACCTCGTCACGGCGGCGCACGCCGTGCACCAGATGGCTGCGCAGGCAGGACTCCATAAAGTCCTGCAAGCCCCGCTGATTCAAATCCTCCAGGACTTCATACAGCTCGGCCCGCAAACCCATGCGCTCGGCCAGCATCAAGTTTTCAATTCCCAAGGCCTCCAGCCCCTTGGTCATCAAACTGCGCAGCAGCTTCAAGCGCAT
Source organism: Alcaligenes faecalis (assembly GCF_005311025.1). Classification (GTDB taxonomy): domain Bacteria; phylum Pseudomonadota; class Gammaproteobacteria; order Burkholderiales; family Burkholderiaceae_B; genus Alcaligenes; species Alcaligenes phenolicus. The sequence continues at coordinate 3,828,041 of NZ_CP031747.1, forward strand.
TGCATCCCCCGCCTGTCCCGGCAAGATACGCACAGAAGCGCCCTGAGCCTGCCAAAACGCCGCAGCCCTGCCTGCCCCTTGCCCTGCCGCCAACAAAGCCGTCTGAGCGCCTGTAGAGGGCACAGAGCCCATAATCGCCAGGTCAGCCAGCTCGATTCCGTGCTGTTGCGCCAAAACGTCCATGCTCTCCATGTCCTGGGGCTCGGCCGTACACAAATCCATGTACAGCGCTCTCACAGACAAATGCGGCATGACGGCCTTGGCCACTATGTATGCCTGTGTTCCCGTCACTGCCGACAACACGCCGTCAAGACTCCGCCAATCCGTATCCGCCTGCAAGCACAGTTGCGCTCCCAATTGCTGCGCCAGTTCGCTGGCTGCGGCACTTTCCCGGCGCACTAGGATAAACGGCACCTGCACACCAGCCGACTTCAAGGCAGCACCATAAAAACGCGCGACTTCGCCCGCCCCGATCAGGGCAATACGATGTAATAAGGGAGATGTTGTCATAGAAAAACACACAGAAGAAACGATCAGCCGCAGCCGGTAGCACCAAGCTGCGTCCTGTAGCTTACAGGGAAAAACGGCCCTGCATGAGCGGGATATAACCATTCACAGATCAGTTCGCAGCAACAAAGCTGGCATCCAAGAAAAAACCCCATGCGCCAGGGGCTCATGGGGTTTGATCTCGCAGCCTGCAGGCTGGGCAGCTTGAGTCAGAATCAGTTCAAGCGCCCATGGCACTGCTTGTATTTCTTGCCGCTGCCGCATGGGCAAGGATCGTTACGGCCCACGCGTGGCACTTCGCCCTTGGCCGCTTCGTCCAGACCGGGATCTTCACCGCTCAAGGCAGCATCGTAGTCCGAATGATGGAAACGGACATTGGAGTTGGCAGGAACCTCAACCGCGGCTTCCTCGACCTGCTCCGGAGTCTGAATACGCACGGTCATCAGCACTTTGACCACTTCATCACGCACACGGTCCAGCATGTCGGAGAACAGCTCGAAAGCTTCGCGCTTGTATTCCTGTTTGGGGTCTTTCTGGGCATAACCGCGCAGATGAATCCCCTGACGCAGGTGATCCAGGGCCTGCAAATGGCCACGCCATTGCGTATCAATGGACTGCAAGAGTACAGAACGCTCGAAATTGCCCCAGTTAGGCTGACCAACCAGATCAATCTTGGCTTGCAGCAGGCGCTGGGATTCTTCGATAACGCGATCATGCAAGTCATCGTCGGTCAGATTGGATTCTTTCTCCAGCATTTCAGCCAAAGGCAGCTCAATCTGGAAGGTGCTCTGCAAAGCGGTGGTCAGGCCGGGAATATCCCATTGCTCTTCCATGGTGTCTTGCGGCACGTATTCACGGAACAGACGGCTGACGGCGGCTTCGCGCAGGCTGCTGATGGTGTCGGAAATATCAGCCGACTCCAGCACTTCATTACGCTGGGCGTAGATCACCTTGCGCTGATCGTTGGCCACGTCGTCATACTGCAGCAGCTGTTTACGAATATCGAAGTTGCGGGCCTCGACCTTGCGCTGAGCGGATTCGATGGAACGAGTCACCATGCGGGCTTCGATAGGCTCGCCTTCAGGCAAACGCAGACGCTCCATGATGGCGCGCACACGATCACCAGCGAAGATGCGCATCAGCGAATCTTCCAGCGACAGGTAGAAACGCGAGGAACCTGGGTCACCCTGACGACCGGCACGACCACGCAGCTGGTTGTCAATACGGCGGGATTCGTGACGCTCGGTACCAATAATGCGCAAACCACCAGCCTGTTTGACCTGCTGGTTCAGGGGTTCCCAAGCAGCACGAATAGCCTGGATCTTGGCTTCTTTTTGCTCGGCACTCAGGGACTCGTCTTCACGCACCTGAGAAATTGCACGTTCGATGCTGCCACCCAAGACAATGTCCGTACCACGACCGGCCATATTGGTGGCGATGGTCACGTGACCGGGCATACCAGCTTCAGCCACGATGTCGGCTTCACGGGCGTGTTGCTTGGCGTTCAGCACCTCGTGCTTGACGCCAGCGGCATTCAAGCGTGTGGAGATCAGCTCGGAGTTTTCAATGCTGGTGGTACCCACCAGTACAGGCTGACCACGCTCGTGGCAGTCCTGAATGTCTTTCAGAATGGCATTGAACTTCTCGTCATCGGTTTTGAAGACCTGGTCGTTTTGGTCCTTACGGGCCAGCGGACGATTCGGTGGAATGATGACGGTTTCAAGACTATAGATTTCCTGGAACTCATAGGCTTCGGTATCGGCCGTACCCGTCATGCCCGACAGCTTGTCGTACATACGGAAGTAGTTCTGGAAAGTAATCGACGCCAGCGTCTGGTTTTCGTTCTGAATGCGAACGCCTTCCTTGGCTTCCACAGCCTGGTGCAAGCCATCCGACCAGCGGCGACCAGCCATCAAACGGCCGGTAAATTCGTCCACAATCACCACTTCGCCGTCCTGGACCACGTATTGCTGATCGCGGAAGAACAGGTTGTGGGCGCGCAGGGCGACCATCAGGTGGTGCATCAGGGAAATGTGGCGCGGTTCGTACAGCGACTCGCCTTCGGGAAGCAGACCGATTTCGGTCAGGATCTGCTCGGCACGTTCGTGACCGGCTTCGGAAATATGAACCTGCTGGCCCTTTTCATCGACCCAGAAGTCGCCTTCGGGCTCGGGCTCGTGTGGACGAGGCTCTTGCGTCATGCGGGTCAGCATGGGCGGAACCACGTTCATGCGCACGTACAGCTCGGTATTATCTTCGGCCTGGCCGGAGATGATCAGCGGTGTACGGGCTTCGTCGATCAGGATGGAGTCAACTTCGTCGACAATCGCGTAGGACAAACCGCGCTGGCGGCGATCCTCGGCGCGGTATTCCATATTGTCGCGCAGGTAGTCAAAACCAAATTCGTTGTTGGTACCGTAGGTAATGTCAGCCTGATAGGCAGCAATCTTCTCGGCATTGTCTTGCTGGGGAACTACGACGCCCACGCTCAGGCCCAGGAAGTTGTACAGACGCCCCATCCAGTTCGCATCGCGTCGAGCCAGGTAATCGTTGACGGTCACCACGTGCACGCCTTTGCCGGACAGTGCATTCAAGTACACGGCCAAGGTCGCAGTCAGGGTTTTACCCTCACCCGTACGCATTTCGGAAATCTTGCCGTTGTGCAAGGCAATGGCACCGAGCATCTGCACGTCAAAGTGGCGCATGCCAAATACACGGACACCCGCCTCGCGCACTACAGCAAAAGCCTCGGGCAGGAGCGAGTTAAGCGAGGCGCCATCCTGAACACGTTGGCGCAGCTCCTGCGTCTTGGCTGCCAAGGCCTCGTCACTCAGGCCCTGAATAGTAGGCTCAAGAGCATTAATCTGGGCGACCTGCTTACGGTACTGTTTGAGCAATCGGTCGTTACGACTGCCAATAAGCTTTTTCAGCAATGAAACCATTCTTGTGTCGTCAATGTAGGCGAGGCCGCAAGGGCTTGAATCTGTGCCTCGAGCCTATCTCTGGTTAAAAGGGATGCGCAAGCAAACAATCAGTTTAACGCACATGCTGCAAGACGGAACTACTTGTCCGAATCCAATTGCGCGATCTGCTGTTCTACATACTCACGCGCCGGCAGAAAAAGCTTGGGATCCAGGGCATGTCCGGCCATGCGCACTTCAAAGTGCAGGTGCGAGCCTGTGGACTGCCCGGTAGATCCGACACGGGCGATCAACTGCCCTTTTTCTACTACGTCGCCTAATTTAACAACGATTGATGAGGCATGGGCGTATCGCGTGCTCATGCCATTGCCGTGATTGATTTCCACCAGCTTGCCGTAGCCTGTCATATAGCGGGCTTCCGATACCACCCCACCGGATGCGGCATAGATAGGCGTCCCCTTGGGTGCTGGAAAGTCCAAACCTTCGTGCAAGGCATGACGGCCCGAAATCGGGTGACGACGCCAGCCAAAGGAGGAAGCCACCTCGTCATAATCCACCGGACGGTAATTGGGCAGACGGGCTTCGTTGCCGGTACGCTCGGTCAGCACGGAATCCAGCATCTGAAACCAGTCCTGTTGCTCGGACATCTGTTTGGCCAGATTATCCAGCTGCTCGCCCAGGCGGTCGGCGTTCCAGACCAGGTCGGCTCCATCCATGCTGTCCATGACGGCCAGATCCTGCACGGGCATGGCACCGGCCAGCTCCGGATCGGTGTACTCAATGCCGGCCGCCTTGGCCACGCGCTTGCTGACACCGTCCATCTCGATCAGTTTGGCCTGCAAACCGCCGACTTTTTCGGCCAGGCGGGTCACGTTGTCCTGCATGGCAGCGGCCTGGCTCTGGGCCATATCCGCGTCCAGCGACACGCCACCGCGTTCACCCCAGTGCGACTGCACCAGAGCTCCCGCCGCTGCGGAAACGCCCAGCGATACCAGAGCCACCAGGGCGATCACCGTACGGCGCACCCCTTTGGCTTTGGCATCTAAGGACGTATAGTCTTTATGTTGATCCACTATCGTATAACCTCGAACATGACCTGGAAGCCCCCTTTTTCCTCATCCGCGCCAAAACGCAGTAGCGGGCAAAGCCACGCTTTGGGTTGGCTGGCCAGCGACCAGCAAGGTTCCCAGGTACTGGAAATGGCCCGGCAGCTGATGGCGGCGCAGACCCATGTAAGCAAAGCCTTGCCACCTGCTTTGGGCAAGGCTTGTAAAGTAGCCCGTATAGACAGACAGCAATTGACGCTGGCAGTTCCCAGCGCCGCACATGCGGCCAAGCTGCGTCAGCTGTTGCCCACTGTCACACGGCAGATGAATGCCGCTGGCTGGAACATTAGCGAGGCGCTGGTGCACGTGCAAGCCCATTTGTTTGCAGCTGTGACAGAAAAGCCCGCACGCCAGGTACAAGTCCTGGACGAACGGGCCTTGGAATCATTTGAAAAGCTGCATGACTCATTGCCGCAAGGTCCCTTGGCGCAAGCCATCGAACGCTTGTTGCGTCATCATCGCGGCTAAGCAAAGCACCAGGATCGGGCCCCTAAGCAAGTATCAAGCGAATTTCCACTCGCTGGAAAAAGCGTGGGGTGCACTGGCAGCCGACTCGAAAGTCACCAGCTCCCAACTATCCTGGGCGGCCAGCAAGGCACGCGCCAGCTGGTTATTCAAACCATGGCCGGATTTGCACGCCACATAGCGTGCAATCAGGGGGTGGCCAATCAGGTACAAGTCGCCAATAGCATCGAGAATCTTGTGCTTGACGAACTCGTCCTCATAACGCAGACCGTCGCTGTTCAGGACGCGGTACTCGTCCATGACGATGGCATTGTCCAAACTGCCGCCACGGGCCAGACCGGCCGCACGCAAAGCTTCCACTTCGCTGGCGAACCCGAAGGTGCGCGCACGTGAAATAGTCTTCACGTACGAGTCATGCGCAAAATCCACCTCGGCAAAATTGGCCGTTGCATCAATGGCCGGGTGGTGAAAATCGATAGAAAACTGAAGGGCAAAGCCTTCGTAGGGCTCCAGACGGGCCCACTTGATGTCCTGCCCCTCGCCTTCAGAGACTTCGATGGGTTTGAGGACACGCAAAAACTTCTTGGCGGCTTCCTGCTCCTGCAAGCCCGCCGAACGCAACAAATACACAAATGTGCCAGCGCTGCCATCCATGATGGGCACTTCTTCAGCCGTCAGGTCCACGTGCAGATTATCAATGCCCAGGCCAGCGATGGCCGACATCAAATGCTCGACGGTTGAAACCCGAACATTATCCTTGATCAGCACCGAAGCCATACGCGTACCACCGACCTTGTCTGCCTGTGCGGGCAAATCCACGATTTCGGGCAGATCGATACGGTGAAACACAATACCCGTGTCAGGCGCAGCAGGGCGCAGTGTCAGTTCGACACGACGACCAGAGTGCAAGCCGACTCCTTTGGTACTGATGACATTCTTGATGGTGCGCTGACGAAGCATGGCTGTTCTTGTATTTGTAAAGTGTTGTTCGCAAAGACTATTGTAACCGTAATACGGGTTATCCACTATACGCTTTCTAAAAACATAAGCAATTGTCAAGCGTCAAACACCACGACACAACAAAGCACTTACGCCCCCTGAGCGCGAACGCCCAGGGGGAGTCGTGGGAGAAATCAAATTGGCGACTCGGGTAATCGCCGAACCTGATTTTTAATCAGCCTGCTTGCGCAAGAACGCCGGAATGTCGAAGTGATCCATACCGGCAGTCTCCAGTGCACGCACCTGAGCCGAAGCCTGGCTGCGTGGATTGCGGATGACGGCAGGCACGTCGGCGTTGGCGTAATCCGCACCGATGACAGGCATGTTGTCCGTACCTGTACGTAACACTTCTTCGTTGTTTTGTACCAACTGTGGGCGCGCTTGCTTGCGACCCAGGCCGGTAGCCACAACGGTCACGCGCAGGCTGTCGCCCATGGACTCATCGTAAGCGGTACCAAAGATAACGGTGGCGTCTTCTGCAGCGTAGCCACGGATGGTGTCCATGATTTCGCGCGTTTCGCGCATCTTCAGGGACGACGAGGAGGTGATGTTCACCAGCATGCCGCGGGCACCGTGCAGGTCCACACCTTCCAGCAATGGGCAAGCGATGGCACGCTCAGCCGCTTCACGAGCGCGGTTCGAGCCGGAAGCCACAGCGGTACCCATCATGGCCTGGCCTTGCTCGCCCATGATGGTTTTCACGTCTTCGAAGTCGACGTTCACGTTACCTTCAACATTGATGATCTCGGCAATACCGGCGCAGGCATTGTGCAAGACATCGTCAGCTGCCTTGAAGCAATCGGACTGTGTTGCGTCCTCATCCATCAAGTCGTACAGGTTTTCATTCAATACAACGATCAGGGAGTGAACGTGCTTGCTCAGCTCCTCGATCCCTTCTTCGGCCATGCGCAGACGGCGATTGCCTTCAAAGGAGAAAGGTTTGGTGACGACACCCACGGTCAAAATGCCCAATTCCTTGGCCACTTCAGCCACAACGGGGCTGGCACCCGTACCGGTGCCACCGCCCATACCGGCTGTAATAAACACCATGTTGGCGCCGTTCAATGCTGCGCGAATTTCTTCGCGAGCGGTTTCAGCGGCTGCACGGCCTTGGTCAGGCTTGGCACCGGCGCCCAAGCCGCTGCGGCCCAGACGAATCTGGATAGGTGCATCGCTGCTGGCCAGCGCCTGCGAATCGGTATTGGCGCAAATGAAATCAACGCCCTGAACACCAGAGTTGATCATATGCGTCACAGCGTTACCGCCTGCGCCGCCCACGCCCACGACCTTGATGACCGTGCCGCTACCGCTGGTATCTAACATTTCAAAGTTCATCATGATTGACTCCCACTCAAACACTTAATTAGTCAAGTTTCTACGTACTTCCCCGATACAACTGAAATTTGGAATCAGCTCAAAACATCTGCCAACCAAGGGGTTCGCACCCGGTTTGAACTGCCTCCTGGACCGCCCTTTCAGGCTGCCCGACCTGAGCGTCTTGCAACGCCCTTAATTCATGAACCATTCCTTCATACGGGCCATCAGACCTTTGACGCTGCCTTTTTGCTGAGCCACCTTGCGGCCACGAGCGCTTTGCAGGCGTGCTTCGGTCAACAAGCCCATCACGGTCGAAAAACGTGGGTTGCGCATGACATCAGCCAAGCTACCTTCATAGCTGGGCACAGCAATACGCACAGGTTTCAGGAACACGTCCTCGGCCAGCTCCACGATGCCCGGCAACATGGCCGTACCACCAGTCAACACCACGCCCGAGGACAGCAAGTCTTCGTAGCCCGATTCGCGCAGGCTTTGCTGCACAAAGGTAAACAGCTCTTCCACACGCGGCTCGATCACGGCACCCAGGGCCTGGCGCTTGACCTGTCGGTTGGGACGATCACCCAGACCGGGCACTTCAATCATTTCTTCCGGATGGGCCAGCGATTGCTTGGCCACACCAAAACGCAGCTTGATCTCTTCCGCATCCGGCGTAGGGGTGCGCAACATGGCGGCAATGTCGCTGGTGATCTGGTCGCCCGCGATCGGGATCACGTCGGTATGACGAATCGCACCGCCGGTGTAGATGGCGATATCGGTCGTACCGCCACCGATGTCCACCAGCACCACGCCCAGCTCTTTCTCGTCCGCCGTCAGGCAAGACAGGCTGGAGGCCAGAGGCTGCAAAATCAGGTCCTGTACTTCCAGGCCACAACGACGCACACACTTGACGATGTTCTGCGCCGCGCTGACGGCACCGGTCACAATGTGTACCCGCACTTCCAGACGCAAACCGCTCATGCCTATGGGTTCGCGAATATCTTCTTGCGAATCCACGATGAACTCCTGCGTGAGCACGTGCAGCACTTGCTGGTCGGTGGGGATATTCACGGCCTTGGCCGTTTCAATCACGCGTGCCACATCGGTCGCCGTGACTTCCTTGTCTTTCACCGCCACCATGCCGCTGGAGTTGAAGCTGGTGATGTGGCTGCCTGCAATTCCGGTGTAGACCTCACGGATCTTGCAATCGGCCATCAACTCCGCCTCTTCCAAAGCGCGCTGGATGGAATTGACTGTCGTCTCGATATTGACGACCACCCCTTTGCGCATGCCCTGGGATTCATGCTGTCCCAGACCAAGCACTTCAAACCGGCCTTCCGGCAGCACTTCGGCCACCACCGCAACCACTTTGCTGGTGCCGATGTCCAATGCAACGATCAGGTCTTTGATGTCACGAGTCATATGTTCTTTACTTCACAGGGGTAGATGAAACCGGAGCCAGCGTTATCGCAAAGCCATTCGGGTAACGTAAGTCGGCACTTTGCAAAGCACGGTCGCCAAGCCGTTGCATCAAGGCAGGCCAAGCCTGCACAAATCGTTCAACACGTACCGCAAAGGGCAATGCACCTTTACGACCGTGCGGGTCGGCAATATCAGCAGCCGGGTCACGCCCCAGGCTTAGCTGCATGCCGTTGGACAACACTACATCCCAGGCGTAGCGCGGGCTCAGCGTCACTTCACTGACCTGTACATCCAGCGGCCCAAACCAGCGTGCCAGCTCGGCATACCGTTGCACCACCAGACGCTCCGAATTGGGAGGACCGCTTAGCTGGGGTAAATCCACATCATCAGGCACCACGGCTTTATTGGCCGAAAATGATTCACCCCAGGTGTTGATCATTTCGTCTTCGTTCCAATAGGCCAGCGGCTGCTGTTCTTCAATCCGTACCGACAAGCTATTGGGCCAAACGCGGCGGATCTGCGCGCGACGTACCCAAGGAGCCGTTTCAATCAGAGCGCGGGACTTGTCCAGATCTACTGTGAAGAAGTTGCCTTGCAGGCGACCGGCAATCGTGGCTTTCACCCCTTCAGGAGTCACATAGGCCAGACGTTCGCCTTGCGAGGACTCGATCTGAATGCGTTCGATATTGAAGTACGGACGACGCACAGCCCAAACCACAACACTGATCACCAATGCCGATACCGCTAGCAAAGCCAGCGTATTGGCGATCAGGTTGGTCAGACGTGCATCGGAAAACATGAGTCAGGCTCCCCGTTCTATAGGCTGCGAGCAATGGCCTGCACCTTGCAGCGCGCCGTTGCCAAAATATTCACGCACAACTGGGCGTAGCTGGTGCCCTCTGCTTTGGCTGCCATGGGCACCAAAGAGTGGCTGGTCATGCCCGGAGAGGTATTCATCTCCAGCAGCCAGGGGCGGTTTTGCTCGTCCAGCATGAAATCGGCACGGCCCCAGCCTTCGCAGCCCAGTGCATTGAACGCACGGACGGACAGATCCTGGATATGTGCCGTCAACTCAGGCGACAGATCTGCAGGACAGAAGTACTGGGTTTCGTCCGAGTAATACTTGTGTTCGAAGTCGTAATTGCCTTGTGGGGCCACAATATCGATCACGGGCAAGGCACGTGCCTGGGCACCCACGCCGATGATGGGTACAGTCAATTCGCGACCACGAATGAATTGCTCAGCCAGCACGACCGTGTCGTAATGCATGGCGGTTTCAAAGGCGGCAACAGCCTCCTCGGCGCGATCCACACGCACCACCCCCACGGTGGAACCTTCATGGGGCGGCTTCATGATCAGGGGCACACCCAGACGTTCAACCGCAGCGGCAACCTGGCTGACATGATCCAGCTGCGCAAAACCGGGAGTGGGCAAACCCAGGTGCTGCCAGATGTGCTTGGTCATGATCTTGTCCATGGCCAGGCCGGAGGCCATCACACCGCTGCCGGTGTAAGGAATGCCCATCCACTCCAAAGCCCCCTGCAAGGTGCCGTCTTCGCCATAACGACCATGCAAAGCAATAAACACGCGGTCAAAACCGGCCTGAGCCAGTTCGGTCAGTCCTTTCTCGCCCATATCGAACAAATGCGCATCCACGCCCATGCTGCACAGCGCTTCATGCACGCCTGCGCCAGACATCAAGGACACTTCACGTTCGGCGGACTTGCCGCCGTACAACACGCCGACCCGACCAAAATCCGCTGTCATGCCATTTCTCCCAATTGAGCAGGGATCCGGCTGATGGACCCTGCACCCATTACCAACACCACATCGCCGTCACGGACAAAGTCCAGAACGGCTTGTGCCATATCGCTGATTTCGGCCACGAAAATGGGTTCGACCTTGCCGAGCACACGCACTGCGCGACTCAAGGCACGGCCATCGGCGGCCACAAGGGGAGCCTCACCGGCGGGATAGACCTCTCCAAGGAGGACCGCATCGGCCTGGCTAAGTACCTGCACGAAATCTTCAAAGCAATCACGGGTGCGTGTGTAGCGGTGCGGCTGGAATGCCAGCACGATGCGGCGATCAGGCCAAGCACCACGTGCGGCCGCCAAGGTAGCAGCCATCTCGACAGGATGGTGACCATAATCGTCAACAACAGTAAACGTGCCACCACCTTGCGCTTGGGAAACCGGGAAGTCACCCACCATGGAGAAGCGGCGCCCCACGCCGGTGAACTCTTTCAGGCCACGGGCTATGACCTCGTCACTGACACCCAGCTCAGTGGCAACCGCAATGGCAGCCAAGGCATTGAGTACATTGTGCTTTCCGGGCAGATTCAGGCACACGGACAGCAGGGGAAGATCGCCTGTGGCCCCTTTGCGCTGCACATCAAAACACATGGTGGCGCCACGGCTTTCGATGTTGATCGCGCGGACCTGGGCATCTGTATCAATGCCGTAAGTCGTGACAGGACGCGATACAAAAGGAATGATTTCGCGCACATTCGCATCGTCGTTGCACACGATGGCGCTACCGTAAAACGGCAGGCGGTGCGTGAAGTCGATGAAGGCGCTTTTCAGTCGGGCAACGTCATGACCGTAGGTGTCCATATGGTCGACGTCGATATTGGTGATGATGGCCATCACCGGCAACAGGTTCAGGAAAGAAGCATCGGACTCATCCGCTTCCACCACGATGTAATCGCCCTGCCCCAAGCGGGCATTGGCACCGGCCGAATTCAGGCGACCACCGATCACAAAGGTGGGGTCCAGATCAGCCGCGCCCAGCAGGCTCGCTACCAGGCTGGTGGTGGTGGTCTTGCCGTGCGTACCAGCCACGGCAATGCCGCGCTTCAAGCGCATCAGCTCGGCCAGCATCAGGGCACGTGGCACCACCGGAATGCGGGCGGCACGCGCGGCCAGCACTTCGGGGTTGTCACCCGCAATGGCGGTGGAGGTGACGATAGCGCCCATGCCAGCGACGTTTTCGGCTTTATGACCGATCACGATACGAGCACCCAGCTGCTCCAGGCGTCGAGTCACCGCCGTTTCCTGAATATCCGAGCCACTGATGGCAAAGCCCAGGTTCAGCATGACTTCGGCAATGCCGCTCATGCCCGAGCCGCCAATCCCTACAAAATGAATATGTTGAATGCGGTGTTTCATCCCACCCTCCTTGCCGCCTGCTGACATGCTTCGGCAATCTGCTGCGTGGCATTCAACTGTGCATGTTCTTGCGCGTGGCTGGCCACACGACTTAACTCTTCACGGTTCAGTCCTTGCAACCACTGCGCAAGCCACTGAGCCGTCAACTCCGATTGTTTCTTGAGCCACGCACCCGAGCATTCGCTCAGGTAGCGGGCGTTGGCTGTCTGGTGATCGTCAATCGCGTGTGGCAGAGGCACGAACAGAGCCGCTACGCCGATTGCAGCCACTTCAGCTACCGTCATGGCACCGGCGCGACAAATCAGCACATCGGCCTCTTTCATGGCCTGCGCCATATCGCCAATAAAGGCCTTGCAGTCGGCCTGCACCTGATTGTCTGCGTAGCTTTGCTGCAAGCTTTCCAGATGCTGCTGGCCGGACTGATGGGTTAGATGCGGACGCTGCTCGGCAGGGATCAGCGCCATGGCCTCAGGCACCACTTTGTTCAGCGCGGCGGCCCCCAGGCTGCCGCCCACCACCAGAATGCGTAGCGGTCCGCTGCGTTTGGCATAACGCTCGGCAGCCGGACCTTGGCCTACGAAGGCATCGCGCACCGGGTTGCCCACAGTTACTGCACCAGGCAAGGCACCGGGGAAGCCGGTCAACACACTGGTCGCCATTTTGGCCAGGTAGCGATTCGCCGTACCGGCGACCGCATTTTGCTCGTGCACTACCAGCGGGCGGCGCGACACAAAAGACATCAGGCCACCGGGGAAAGCCACGTAGCCGCCCATACCCAGTACCACATCCGGCTTGGCTTCCTGCAGGCAGCGATGCGCCTGCCAGCAGGCACGGATCAAAGTAAAGGGTAAAGAGAGCAATGCCTTCACGCCTTTGCCTCGTAGCCCGGAAAATCGCAGAGGCAGTATTTTAATCCCATGCTGTGGGACCAAGCTACCTTCCATGCGCTCGGGATGACCCAGCCACAACACTTGCCAGCCGCGTTGCTGCATGGCTTCAGCCACGGCCAACCCGGGCATGATGTGCCCACCTGTACCGCCTGCCATGATCAGGATGGTTGGAGTGCTCATGTGCGCTTACCTCGCATCATTTGCCGATTCTCAAAATCCACCCGCAGCAACAAGGCAAAAGCCACCAGATTCATCACAATGCCCGAACCACCGTAACTGACCAAAGGCAAGGTCAGACCCTTGGTAGGCAACAAACCCAGCACCACACCAATATTGATAAAAGCCTGCACGCCGAACCACAGCGCCACACCTTGAGCGACGACACCGCTGAACAAGCGATCCATGGCGCAGGCCTGACGACCAATATTGAAGCTGCGCCATACGACAAAGCCAAAGGTCAGGATCAGGGCGGCCACGCCAACAAAGCCCAGCTCTTCACCAATTACCGCGACGATGAAGTCGGTGTGGGCTTCAGGCAGGTAATGCAGTTTTTCCACGCTGGAACCCAGACCCACGCCAAACCATTCGCCTCGGCCCAAAGCAATCAGCGAGTGCGACAACTGATAGGCACTGCCATAAGCATTGTCAGGATTCCAGGGGTCCAGATACACGAACAAACGTTCACGACGCCAAGGCGAGAGCCAGATCAGCAAAAGGAAGCTGCTGACCATAATGCCCAGCAAGGCAGAGAACAACTTGCCGTTAATTCCGCCAATGAACAAAATGCCCACCGCAATGGCCACAATGACCATGAAGGCGCCCAAGTCAGGCTCCATCAACAGCAACACACCAACCAGACCCAGGGCCACCGCCATAGGCAGGAAACCCCGAATAAAGGTATGCAGATGCTGCTGCTTGCGCACGGTGTAATCAGCGGCATACAGAACCATGGCTACTTTCATCAGCTCCGAAGGCTGGAAGTTGATGATGCCCAAAGGCAACCAGCGACGTGCACCGTTTACTTCACGGCCAATGCCGGGAACCAGCACCACCAGCAGCAAGAAAATAGCCAGAGCAAACAGAGGCACGGCCAACTTCTGCCACACACGCAGCGGCACGGTTGCGGTAAACATGGCCAGCACCACACCCACCACAATGAACAAGGCGTGGCGAATTACAAAGTAGTAACGACCGTAGCTTTCATAGCGCGGTCCGTCTGCCAAAGCGATCGAGGCCGAATACACCATCAGCAAACCAAACAGGGTCAGCATCAGTGTGGCGGCCAGCAAGGGGCGATCAAACGCAGGCAATGCCGTGCGTCCGGGACGTACGGCATTGACACCCGAGGTCAGCTCAGCAAACAGACTCATGCCGGCTCTCCTCTATCCAGTGCCATCTCGGTCACGGCGGCGACAAAACACATGCCGCGATGGTGATAGCTTTTGAACATATCCATGCTGGCGCAGGCCGGAGACAGCAAGACCACATCCCCCGAACGCGCCTGCTCGGCAGCAGCTTGCACAGCAGCTTCCAGACCCTCGCAGAAACGATAACGGACATCATGAGCGTCCAGAACAGAGGCAATCAGCTTGGCGTCCTGCCCAATCAAAAACACTTCGGCCACATTCGAGGCAGCCGCAACGGCCAGCGGCTCAAAATCCTGGCCTTTGCCCAAACCACCGGCAATCAGCCAGACACGCTGATCAAACCCGCGCAAGGCGGCAACAGTCGCGCCGACATTAGTACCTTTGCTGTCATCCAGATATTGAACACCGTCCAGCACACGCACCAGTTCGACACGGTGCGGCTCCCCTTGATAGGTGCGCAGACCATTGAGCAACTCAGCCCAACCCAGACCAAGACAACGAGCCAGCAACAAGGCTGCTTGGGCATTCAAGGCGTTGTGACGCCCCTTGATCTGCAAAGCCTCAACCGGCATCAAGCGTTTCAAGCCACCTTTACCGCGCACGGCAGGCTCAGCCGGTGCATTACGTTTTTTCAGGCCTGTGGCCGGCAGCTCAAAATCGGTAGGCTCATTGGTCACCAACCACTGCATGCCGCCATCCGTCAGCAAGCCCATATCGCCCAGCAAAGCGGGCTGGTCCAAACCGAAGCTGCGCACCGACTCTTGGCTGGCATCGGGAATCATGGCCATAACGGCTGGATCATCACGATTGACCAAGGCCACATCACACATGCTGTACATGCGCTGCTTGGACTCGACGTAAGCGTCCATACCGCCGTGCCAGTCCAGATGATCCTGCGAAATATTCAGTACAACGCCAGCATCCGCCTGCAAGCTAAAAGTGCTATCCAGCTGGAAGCTGGACAACTCCAGCACCCAGACCTGAGGCAAGGCATTGTTTTCCAGAGCGTCGCACAGGGCGGTCAGCGCAGCAGGGCTGATATTGCCCACGGCCAGTGCAGAAACACCTGCCTGCTCCAGCAAGTGGCGCGTCATGGCCGTGACGGTAGTCTTGCCATTGGTGCCGGTAATGGCCACCACACGGCTTTCATGGCCTTGATCAGCCAGATCTTTCAAGGCACGGGCAAATAGCTCGATCTCGCCAATGACTTCGATTCCACGATCTCGTGCCTGGGCTAAAAAGGCGGCCAGAGCAGGATCCAGGGGCGACAAGCCGGGGCTGATCACCAGGGTCTGCACGTCGTTCAGGCTATCGGCCTGCAGGGCGTTTTGCCCCAGACGCGTATCCAGAGCCGAGCTGCTCAGGGCCTGAAGCTTGTCCAGACCCTGCACGTTTTCGCGCGTATCCGCCAAACGAATGCTGGCCCCCTGGGCCAAAGACCAGCGAGCCGCAGCAAAGCCTGTCTCGCCTAACCCCAGGATAAGCATGAGACCGTCTTTACGGATCGAAGGAAAACTCAACGCATTCATCGCAATTTCAATGTAGACAGACCGACCATGACCAGCATCATGGTGATGATCCAGAAGCGAACCACCACCTGTGTTTCTTTCCAGCCGCCAACTTCAAAATGATGGTGCAGCGGCGCCATACGGAACATTCGTCTGCCCTGCCCGTAGCGTTTCTTGGTGTACTTGAACCAGGTCACCTGCAGCATCACCGACAAGGTTTCCACCACAAACACGCCACCCATAATGAACAGCACGATTTCCTGGCGAACGATCACCGCGATCGTGCCCAGCGCACCGCCCAGGGCCAGCGCACCCACATCACCCATGAACACTTGGGCGGGATAGGCGTTGAACCACAAAAAGGCTAGACCCGCACCGGCTATGGCCGCACAGATCACCATCAACTCACCCGCGCCGGGGATATAGGGAAACAAGAGATATTTGGAGTAGTCGACCCGGCCAACCACGTAGGCAAAAATACCCAGGGCAGCGCCCACCAGCACGGTAGGCATGATGGCCAGACCGTCCAGGCCGTCCGTCAGGTTGACGGCGTTGCTGGAGCCAACAATCACTGCCCAGGTCAATACCACAAAGCCCAGCACACCCAGCGGGTAGCTGACGGACTTGAAGAACGGCACGATCAGGTCAGCCTGCGTAGGCAGGGGCATGGTGAAGCCGCTCAAGACCCACTCTTTGAACAAGGGCCACAGCTCAGTATTGGCAGGCACCGAAACGGCAAAGCTCAGGTACACGGCCGCAACGATACCGATCAAGGCTTGCCAGAAAAACTTCTGACGCGAGGACATGCCTTCGGGGTCACGATTGACGACTTTCTTGTAGTCGTCTGCCCAACCAATCCAGCCAAAACCAAAAGTTACCAGCAGAACGACCCACACAAAACGGTTGGTCCAGTCTGCCCACAACAAGGTACTGATACCGATAGAAATCAGGATCAGGACACCGCCCATGGTGGGGGTGCCGTTCTTTTGCAAATGCGATTCCGGGCCGTAAGCGCGTACCGCCTGACCAATCTTCAGTTCGGTCAGCTTGCGAATCACCCAGGGTCCTGCCAACAAGCCAATTGCCAGCGCAGTGGCGCTGGCCAAAATAGCACGCAGGGTGATGTACTCAAACACCCCAAAGGCGCGAATATGATCGTCCGATAGCCAACGTGCCAGTTCAAGAAGCATGAGTGGCCCCTTCGTTATGAGAGAAGTGGTTTTCCAGGGCGGCAACCACACGCTCCATACGGGCGCTGCGCGAACCCTTGATCAACACATGGGATGGCTCCAGGGCCAGCAGATAAGCCACCATGTCTTCCAAAGTCTCGAATTGATGCGCACGCGCACCAAAAGCCTGGGCAGCATGGCTGGCATCGCCACCCAAGGTCAGCAATTCATCCATGCCACGCTCTTTGGCGTAAGCACCCACTTCAGCGTGCAATTCGGAGCTGTTATCACCGATCTCGGCCATATTGCCCAGCACCAGCACCTTGCGGCCTTTCAGCTGTGCCAGCACATCAATGGCAGCACGTACCGAATCCGGGTTGGCGTTGTAGGTGTCGTCAATCAACTGGTAACCGGAAGACAGCTGCTTGGGCTGCATACGGCCCGTGACAGGACGGAAGCTTTCCAGACCCTGCACAATCGCGCTCAACGGCGCACCGGCGGCATGAGCGCAAGCGGCAGCGGCCAAGGCATTGCGCAGGTTGTGGATACCGGGGCTGTTCAAGGTCAGGGCAGCAGACTGGCCTGCCACATGCAACACAAAACGGGTTTGAGCTGGCTCGACAAACATATCGGCCGCAAAGACCGTTTCCTGACCGCTCAGGCCAAAACGCAATACGGGACGCTGACCAGCCTGCTCAGCCCACATGGCGCTGAAGGCATCATCATCAGGAATCACCAGCGCACCATCTTGTGGCAGCGCGTCAATCACGGCACCGTTTTCACGAGCCACTGCTTCCACACTGTGCATGAACTCCTGGTGTTCACGCTGTGCGTTATTGATCAGGGCAATCGTGGGGCGAGCCATGGACGCCAGCACGGCAATCTCACCGGGGTGGTTCATGCCCATTTCCAGAACGGCGGCTTTGTGCTCGGAGCTCAAACGCAGGATGGACAGGGGTACGCCCAGATCGTTGTTCAAATTACCGCGAGTTGCCAGGCTTTCTGCTTCGCCCAACCAGGCGCGCAAGATCGCGGCAATCATTTCCTTGGTCGTGGTCTTGCCATTGCTGCCGGTCACGCCGATGACAGGGATGTCAAAGCGCGAGCGCCACTCGGTCGCCAAGGTCATCAGCGCACGACGCGTATCGCCCAACACAATCTGAGGCAACTCGACTTCGGCATCACGCTGAGCCACGAGGGCCGCCACAGCACCCTGCTCTTTCGCTTTTTCCAGATAGCGATGACCATCGAACTGCTCGCCGCTCAGGGCCAGGAACACATCACCTTTGCTCAGGCTGCGGGAATCGGTGCTCAAACGCACGCCACGCAACCACAGCAAGGCGGCTTTGGCCCAGTCGGAATCATCAAACACAGAGCGCTCGCCCTGCACTTCCTGATAGGTTTCGTGCCCCTTACCGGCCAGCAAAACAATATCTTCAGGGCTGGCAGCCCAGATCGAAGACAGGATGGCGCGAGCCCGATCCATCTGCACGGCCGGCGCCTCAGGCATACCAGCCACGATCTGACGAATGATTTCGGCAGGATCTTCAAAACGCGGGTTGTCGGTCGTGACCAGAACGCTGTCAGCCAGACGGGCCGCCACTTCACCCATAATGGGGCGCTTGGCCGTGTCGCGGTTACCGCCGCAACCAAATACGCAAATCAGCTTGCCGCCACGTACGCTGGCCACTTCACGCAAGGCTTGCAGGGCGCGTTCCAGCGCATCGGCAGTATGAGCGTAATCCACCACGACCAAAGGCAAGGGCTGACGACCTGCGGTGCTCTTGGGCGTCACAATTTGCAAACGGCCAGGCACGGACTCCAGCTTGTCCATGATGCGCGCGATCTTGGACACGGGCCAGCCTACTTCTTGCAGCACACCGGCCACCAGCAAGAGGTTGGCCACGTTATGCTCACCCAGCAGGTGAGTCAGAATTTGGGCGGTGCCGTGAGCAGTCACCAGATTGAATACCTGACCATCGGCACCGGTGTGTACGTCCTGGGCCAACAAGTCCACTTCGGGCTGGCTCATGGAGTAGGAAATCACACGGGCAGCCAGACCGGCCTGCATCAATTCACGGCCCGTTTCATCGTCTGCATTCACGACGGCGCTACGCAGACCAGGCCAGCTAAACAGGCGCAGCTTGGCCTGTTTGTATTCTTCCATGCTGTGGTGATAGTCCAGATGATCATGCGTCAGATTGGTGAACCCGGCAATATCAATACGGACACCATCCAGACGGCCCTGTTCCAGACCAATCGACGACGCTTCCAGGGCCACGGCATTGCCGCCCTGGGCGCGAATAGCAGCCAGGCTACGGTGTACGGTCAGCACGTCCGGCGTGGTCAGGACGCCACCCAGATTGGAGCCATCGGGCAAGGTCACGCCCAGCGTACCGATCGTGCCGCAAGGCACTTGGGAATGATTCAAGGCCGACGCCACCCACTGCACAGTGGAGGTCTTGCCATTCGTGCCAGTCACCGCCACGACAGTCATGGCTTCGGAAGGACGGCCCCACCATTCGTGAGCTACTTCACCCAGCAAGGCACCCAGATTGGGAACTTGCAAGACAGGCACACCGGGATCAACCGCCTGATCGCCCTGCTCGCGCACAATGGCCACTGCACCTTGCTGCACAGCCTGAACTTCGTACTCACGACCATCACCCTGATGGCCGCGGCAGGCAAAAAACGCGTCACCCGCCTTGATCTGGCGGGAATCCAAACACAGATTAGCCGTGGGCGCTACATGCTGCGCCAGCCACTCCAATATTGCTGCGGCGTTCATCGTACATTCTCCGCACCGGGGCCAACGGCCACCAGCGAATCTATGGGCGCATCAGGCTGGACACCTAGGCGTCGCAAGCTCCGGGCCACAATTTCTGAAAAAATCGGCGCGGCAATACGCCCGCCGTAATAATTGGAACTATGTGGTTCGTCGATCGTGACGGCCACCACAATGCGAGGGTCGGAGACAGGCGCGAAGCCGACAAAAGAGCCGCGATACAAGGACTTGCTGTAGCGACCATCCACAATCTTGCGGGCCGTACCGCTCTTGCCAGCGACGCGATAGCCTTGCACCTGAGCCAGACGGGCACCGGCGGGACCCGCCGCGGCTTCCAGCATGGCGCGAACTTCCGCGGCCACTTTAGGGGTGTAAACCTGAACGCTGGCGGGCTTGCCTTCGCGCTTGAGCAAAGTCATGGAAACCATGTCGCCATTACGCGCAAACGCCGTGTAGGCGTGGGCAATTTGCAGCAGGGAAACCGACAGGCCATAGCCATACGACATGGTGGCGCGCTCGATGGGACGCCAACGCTCCCAGGGGCGCAGTCTCCCACTGGCAATACCGGGAAAATCGGCCTGCGGAGAACGGCCAAAACCCAGCTCGGTAAACTTGTTCCACATTTCCTGCGAAGTCAGGCGCTCGGAAATCATGGTCATGCCAATATTGCTGGACCGACGCAAAATACCGGCAGCATCCAGCATGCCATTGTTGCGACTAACGTCACTGATCACGCTACCTTGGTAGCGGTACTGACCATTGCCCGTGTTGAACTGGGTGGCGGTGGTAATGCGGTTGATATCCAGCGCCAGAGCCACGGTAAACGGCTTCATGATGGAACCGGGCTCAAAGGTGTCGGTCAAGGCACGGTTACGCAGGGCCGGACCCTTGCGATCATCCCGGTCGTTGGGGTTGTAGGTAGGCAAGTTCACCAGGGCCAGAATCTCCCCGGTTTTCACGTCCATCACCACGGCCGCAGCGGCATTGGCCTTGACGTCTTCCATGCCTTTTTTCAAGGCGGTGTACGCGTCGAACTGCAAGCCGGCATCAATGGACAAGTGTAAATCCTGACCGTGGGTAGGCGGGATGATGGCGCGTACGTCCTCCACCACACGTCCCAGACGGTCACGAATTACGCGACGTGAACCGGGCGTGCCGGACAAGGCAGAGTTGAAGGCAAGCTCAATGCCCTCGATGCCCTGGTCTTCAATATTCGTAAAGCCCACAATGTGCGCCATGACATCCCCTTCGGGATAGAAACGACGCATTTCTTCTTGTTGGTGGATACCAGGGATTTTCAGTTCAGCGATTTGAGCCGCCACATCCACATCCACCTGACGCTTGATGTAGACGAAGTTACGATCTTCAACGGACAGACGACGCTCGATATCGGACTGCCCCATACCAAGGAGCTTGGCCAACTGACCGATCTGCTCGGGTTTGGCATTCCGAGCATCATCAGGAATAGCCCAGATGGCTTTGACAGGCACACTGGAGGCCAGCACCACAGAACCCGTACGATCAAAAACCTTGCCACGCATGGGCGGCAGCACCTGGGTGCGCTCGTAACGGCGCTCGCCCTGCTGCTGCAAGAATTCGGTAGACAGGCCTTGCAAGTACAAGGCCTTGACGATCAGGGCACCAAAGCCCAGAAATAAAAGAACCAGCACCAAACGCGAGCGCCAGAATGGAATCTGGACGCTCAGGACGGGATTTTCGTGATAGCCGAATCGTTTCATGGCCGCCCTCCGGACTGCACCTGGGTCGAGCTCAGCTCACCCCCTTGCAAATAGAGAGTGCGCTCGGGAGAGCTCAACACCAGGCCCAATTCGTTGCGACCAATATCGTCCACGCGAGCGTTACGGGCCAGCTCGGCCCGTTCCAGTTGCAGACGACGCCAGTCCGTATCCAGTTCACCGGCTTTGGTGGCCAGACGATCGGTTTGCACAAACAGCTCGCGCGCCTGATAGCGCGCCGTCACCAAAGAGATGGCCGAAAGCATCAACACCAAAGAGAGGGTGATGACCAGGCGCATCATCGGCGGCCTCGCTTGCCGGCGGGCTGTCGGCTATAGGCGGCCTGTTGCAGCAGACGCTCGCTGGCGCTGCGCATCCAGTCCTGGGGGATGGGGGTGTCGGTGCGTTGCACCACACGTAATACCGCCGAGCGGGCTCGGGGGTTGTCGCTGGACTCCTCGTCGGTGGGCAAGATTCTGCCCAAAGACTGCACCAGAGGCTGGGGCAAGTCTTTTTCTAGGATAGGTAGACGTGACTGTTCCTGCGCGGGACGCGCAGCTGCGTTCATGAACTGTTTGACCATGCGGTCCTCCAGTGAATGAAATGCAATCACCGCAAGCCTGCCCCGAGTCGCCAATCGACTCAGAATTGACGGAAGCGCGTGCGCGAGCTCTTCGAGCTCACGATTGAGGTAAATCCGTATAGCCTGGA
The DNA here is from genome assembly GCF_005311025.1 of Alcaligenes faecalis. Taxonomy (GTDB): domain Bacteria; phylum Pseudomonadota; class Gammaproteobacteria; order Burkholderiales; family Burkholderiaceae_B; genus Alcaligenes; species Alcaligenes phenolicus. The sequence goes on from NZ_CP031747.1 coordinate 3,850,111, forward strand.
AGGTCCTGGTTGCCGGATGTTGACCCTTTTCGCGCGTGCGGACGACACCGGCGACGAGCTCGGCGAGATCACGCGTTGTATGTAGCGGGCGGGATTGGCGGCGATCAACAATCGCCTTTGCAATCTGGAAAGCAAACCGTTCTTCGCCATATTCTGCAATGACCTCCTTTAAAACTTCTACGCTGACCTCAGCCAGCCACTGTTCAGCGGTCAAACCACCGCTGGTATCCATGCGCATGTCCAACGGACCTTCGCGCATAAAAGAGAAACCTCGTTCTGCGTCGTCGATTTGTGGCGAGGAAATGCCCAAATCCATCATGACGCCTTGCAATGGCCCCACATCCAGCTCGTCCAGAGCCTGGGCCAAATCACCAAAACCACTATGTACAACCGTCACACGGCTATCTTGTGCTGCCAGCTCCTGGGCCACGGCGATCGCTTGCGGATCCTTGTCGATCACGATCAGGCGCCCCTGGGGACTCAAGTGCGACAACAACAGACGGCTGTGACCGCCACGACCAAAAGTGCAATCGACGTACACACCATCGGCCAAACCCTGGATTTCGGGGTTTTGCGCCCAGCGCCGGGCCTCAAAGGACGGATCCACGAGGGCCGCCACCGTAGGCTCCAGCAGCACGGATCGATGTACCAGCGTCATGACTTACTCAGAAAGAAAAAGTGTCGAATACGTCTGTGGAGTTTTCAGCCAGATCCTGGGCCTGTCGGCGTTCCAGTTCCTGCGCATTCCACAACTCAAAATGGGTGGCCATACCCAGCAGCATGGCGTCGCGCTCCAACCCCACTGCGGTGCGCAGTTCGGGAGCGATCAATATCCGACCAGCGGAGTCCAGATCAACGTCCTGAGCACTACCCAGCAGCAGGCGTTGCAAGAAACGGGCACTCATGGGGAAGCGGGCAATTTGTTCGCGCTTTTCTTCCCACACACTGCGCGGATACACCAGCAAACAGCCGTCGGGATGGCGAGTGAGGGTCAAGCGGCCTTGTTCCTGCTGCAAAAGCGCGTCACGGTGCCGAGTCGGAATGGACATCCGACCCTTAGCATCCAGTGTGAGTGCGCTGCTGCCTTGGAACACTATTTTCCCCCACTTTTTTACACTATTTCCTACTTTTCCCCACTCTACGGGGGAAAGCCTTTGCGGTCAAGGCAGTGGTTGCAATTTTTTCAATCACAACAAGCACTTAGCGCACTATCCTAGAAGTGGCTAAAAAAAAATACTGTGTGAAATCAAGAAATTGCAGGGCGCATTAAAAGTGAATTGTTATAAAAATGCGCGCAAGCGACTCTTGCCAAGGATTCAACATCCTTAACAATTGCTTTCAAATGTACGAAATCGGTGCAATTGATGGCGAACGCCGGGAGAAGTGTGAGACAGGCCTATAGGCCGGATTCTGTATGCCAGCGGGAACCCGCTGGCCGGCAATCATTCCTCTGGACCGACCATTACTGGCCGGTTCTAGCTACCTACCCGCATACTGAGACGAGCCGCCTCTCGGGCTAAAAGCCTGCGTATGCCTATTTGGTATTGCTCCGGGTAGAGGTTACCGCGTTTCACCCCACAGCACTTTGCACCGAAGTACAAGAAAACACGGAAGTCGCCGTATCTGTGCCTGCTTGCGCAAGCCCTTGCTGTGGTCTCGTCTCTGTGGCCCTGGTCCTCGGCTCGTCTGGCGTGATGCCACACTTGCCGGACGGCTGTTAGCCGCTACCCTGCTCTATGGAGTCCGGACCTTCCTCGATACTTGCGTACCGCGACTGCCCAGCCTGCCTCACAGATGCATTGTAACCTGCGACAATAGAGAAATTCGCAGGACGCGCTGATTTATCTGGAGTCTTATGTCCACCAATCTGATTTCCCTGACCGATGCCCAATTGGCATTCGGCCACCATGCTTTGCTGGACCATGCCGATCTGGTCATTCAAAGCAACGAACGTATCGGTCTGATCGGGCGCAATGGTGCTGGCAAATCGTCGCTTTTGAAAATTCTGGATCAACGTCAAGCTCCCGACGATGGTCAGGTCAAACGACTGGGCGGGCTGAAAGTAGCCACCGTCGAACAAGAACCGGAGCTGGATCCGAATCTGAGCATTTACGATTTGCTGTGTGGCGATTTCACCGAAGCCGAAGACTGGCAACGCCCTGCCCGCGTCAACGCCCTGATCGACAAGCTGGGCTTGAATCCGGATGCACTGGCTGGCAGCCTGTCGGGCGGACAGCGTAAACGCGTCGCTCTGGCCAATGCCCTGGTGAACGAACCCGACCTGCTCTTGCTGGACGAACCCACCAACCACCTGGACTTTGACGGCATTCTTTGGCTGGAACAATTGCTGCTGGATTTCCGTGGCAGCGCGGTCATCATTACCCACGACCGCCGTTTCCTGGATGTGGTGGCAACGCGGATTGTCGAGCTGGATCGTGGCAAGTTGTTCAGTTTCCCCGGTAACTTCAGCCAATGGCAGGAACGCAAGGCTGAATACCTGGAAGCAGAGAAGCAACAAAATGCCAAATTCGACAAATTTCTGGCCCAGGAAGAAGTCTGGATTCGCAAAGGCGTGCAAGCCCGCCGCACCCGAGATGAAGGTCGTGTTCGCCGCCTGGAACAATTGCGCCGTGATCGTGCCGAGCGACGCGAGCGCTCGGGCGACGTCAAATTCGCCATTTCCGAAGGCCAGCGCTCCGGCAAGCTGGTCGCTGAACTGCAAGATGTCACACACGGCTACGACGACCGCATCCTGATCAAGGATTTCTCCACCGTGCTGATGCGCGGAGACCGTATTGGCCTGATCGGCCACAACGGCGCCGGCAAAACCACACTGCTACGCATCATGCTGGGTTTGCAAGAGCCTAATTCTGGCACTGTACGCCACGGTACCAAACTGAACATTGGCTACTTTGACCAGATGCGCAGTCGCCTGGACGAAAACGCCACTCTGGCGGACACCATCAGCCCCGGCAGTGAGTGGGTGGAAATTGGCAATCAGCGCAAGCACATCATGAGCTACCTGGAAGACTTCCTGTTCCCGGCAGCCCGCGCTCACTCCCCGGTACGCAGTCTGTCTGGCGGTGAACGTGCCCGACTGGCGCTGGCCCGCATGTTTGCCCAACCTACTAATGTATTAGTACTGGACGAACCGACCAACGACCTGGATATCGAAACTCTGGAGCTGCTGGAAGACCTGATTCAGGATTACACGGGCACCGTGCTGCTGGTCAGCCACGACCGTACCTTCCTGGACAACGTGGTCACCCAGGTGATTGCGGCCGAAGGCGACGGCCATTGGGGCGAGTATGTGGGTGGCTACGACGAGTGGCTGGCACAACGCCCGCAAGCCAAAGCCGAGACACCGGCAGCCAGCACTCCAACTCCCGCCGCCACTGAAAAGCCTGCTGCAGAGCGCAACAATAAGGCTAACAAGCCTGGCCGTCTGGCCCCGTGGGAAGAAAAGGAACTGGACGCGTTGCCCGAGAAGATTGCGGCTATAGAAAGCCAGCAAGCCGAACTGGCAGAACAGCTGAGCGCACCGGATCTGTATAAAGATGGCTCTGCTCGAGCCGACGAGATCAACCAACAACTGGATCAGCTCAACACTGACCTGGAGCAGTTATTTGAGCGTTGGGAAAAGTTGGAAGAAAAGCGCTTGGCCAGCTAAAGGGAGACAGAGGAATCAGGGATTCAGCCCGGTAAAGCCGAACTGATCCTCCGGTTCCTCCTCAATCCGGGCAATGCGCTGACAGTCGACCATGATCGGTTCGAGTACCGTGCAACAACACGGCAGAACCTCGCCTGGGCCGACATACGCTAAAGGCTGCTCTTTATAAGCAACCTTTCCATACACAAGAGGAATACGGCAGGAGCCGCAATAGCCGCTCCTGCATTGATACTCAACCTGATGGCCGGTTCGTTCCAAACCTTCCAACAAAGTTTCGCCGTCCCGCAACTGAAAGTCATGATCAGTTGTCCGGACTTGACTCATAACTCGATACCGTCGAAGTCGCCAGCCGACACGGCCGAGTCGATCTGACCGACCAGGTAAGAGCTCAGTTCCACCTCTTGAGGTGCCACCTGCACGGTGTCCGAGGACAGCCAGGTGTTGATCCAGGGAATGGGGTTGTGTTTGACGGACTCAAACGCAGGCTTCAGGCCCACAGCACCCATACGGATATTGGTGATGTATTCCACGTACTGTCCCAGAATGTCCTTGTTCAGACCAATCATGGAACCGTCGCGGAACAGGTAATCCGCCCACTGTTTCTCCTGCTCGGCCGCGTCTTTGAACATATCAAAGCAGACCGGCTCCAGTTCGCGGGCAATCTGAGCGAACTCGGGATCATCGCTACCGGAACGCAGGATATTGATGATGTGTTGCGTACCAGTCAGGTGCAACGCTTCATCACGCGCAATCAAGCGAATGATCTTGGCATTACCTTCCATCAACTTGCGCTCGGCAAAAGCGAAGGAGCAGGCAAAGCTGACGTAAAAGCGGATGGCCTCAAGAATATTGACGCTCATCATGCACAGGTACAGCTTCTTCTTCAGCTCGTAGACGCTTAGCGTGCGGGTTTCACCGTTGATCTCATGCTCGCCCGCGCCCAGTTGGGCATACAGCATGGTGTCGCTGATCAGATCGTCGTAGTACGAAGAAATATCGGCCGCACGCAGCTGAATGTTTTCGTTACGCACGATGTCGTCAAAAATAACGGACGGATCATTGGCAATATTGCGAATGATGTGCGTATACGAGCGCGAGTGAATCGTCTCGGAGAAAGCCCAGGTTTCAATCCAGGTTTCCAGCTCCGGAATCGATACCAGAGGCAGGAAGGCCACGTTGGGGCTGCGGCCCTGAATGGAATCCAGCAAGGTCTGATATTTCAGGTTGCTGATGAAAATATGCTTTTCGTGGTCAGGCAGGTTCTGGTAGTCGATCCGGTCCTGGGTGATGTCCACTTCTTCCGGACGCCAGAAGAAGGACAACTGCTTTTCAATCAGCTTTTCAAAAATCGGATATTTTTGCTGGTCGTAGCGAGCCACGTTCACCGGCTGCCCAAAGAACATGGGTTCTTTGAGCTGGTCGTTATCCGTTTTAGAAAAAGTACTATAGGTAGTCATGATGCTATTTACCCTTGCTTAGATCTTGCACGCGCCGCCTGCGCAACCGTCATCCTCTACTTCGCCATGCGAATCATCGGCACCGTCGCGGGTGTTGTGGTAGTACAAGGTCTTCACACCGTATTTGTAGGCCAGCAGCAAGTCCTTGAGCAGTTGCTTCATCGGTACGCGACCACCCTCGAACCGCTGTGGGTCATAGTTGGTGTTCGCAGAGATCGACTGGTCAACGAACTTCTGCATCACGCCAACCAACTTCAGGTAGTCGTCGTTTCCAGGCATTTGCCACAGCAACTCGTACTGATCCTTATATTTTTCAAATTCAGGCACCACCTGACGCAAGATGCCGTCCTTGGACTGCTTGACGGACACCAGGCCACGCGGAGGCTCAATACCATTGGTGGCATTGGCAATCTGGCTGGAGGTTTCCGAAGGCATCAAGGCGGTCAGGGTGGAGTTGCGCAGACCGTGCTTGACGATGTCAGCACGCAGGGCTTCCCAATCCAGGTGCAGCGGCTCGTTGCAAATACCGTCTACATCTTTCTTGTAGGTGTCGGTAGGCAGCAGTCCCTTGGCATAGGTTGTTTCGTCAAAGGCGTCGCAAGGACCGTATTCACGCGACAACTGTACCGAAGCCTTCAACAGGTAGTACTGGATGGCTTCAAAGGTACGGTGGGTCAGGCCCAACGCTGCCGGGTCGGAGTAACGGGTGCCGTTCTTGGCCAGGTAGTAAGCGTAGTTGATGACGCCAACGCCCAGGGAGCGACGCTTGTTGGTTGCGTTCAGTGCAGCCTTGACCGGGTAGTCCTGATAGTCCAGCAAAGCATCCAGAGCGCGAACAATCAGTTCAGCCAGACCGTCCAGCTCGTCCAGGGACTCCAGAGCACCCAGATTGAAAGCCGACAGCGTGCACAGCGCGATTTCACCTTCGGGATCGTTCAGATCGTTCAAAGGCTTGGTGGGCAGGGCAATTTCCATGCACAGGTTGGACTGGCGCACGGGAGCGCGGTCAGCCTGGAATGGGCTGTGCGTGTTGCAGTGGTCCACGTTCTGAATGTAGATACGGCCAGTGCTGGCACGCTCTTGCATCAGCAGGGAGAACAGCTCCACAGCAGGCAGGCTGCGCTTGCGGATGGCGGGATCTTGTTCGTACATCTCGTACAGACGCTCGAACTCGTCCTGGTCGGCAAAGAAGGCTTCGTACAGACCGGGCACGTCATGAGGCGAGAACAGCGTGATGTGGCTGCCCTTGATCAAGCGTTGGTACAGCAAGCGGTTGATCTGAACACCGTAGTCCAGGTGACGGATACGGTTTTCTTCCACACCACGGTTGTTCTTCAGAACCAGCAGTGTTTCCACTTCCAGGTGCCACATGGGGTAGAACAAGGTTGCCGCACCACCACGCACGCCGCCTTGCGAGCAGGACTTCACAGCGGCCTGGAACATCTTGAAGAAAGGCAGGCAGCCGGTGTGCTGAGCCTCACCACCGCGAATTTCGCTACCGACGGCGCGAATGCGACCACCGTTGATACCGATACCGGCGCGCTGCGATACGTAACGGACAATGGCGCTGGTCGTGGCATTGATGCTGTCCAGGCTGTCGTCACATTCGATCAGCACGCAAGAGCTGAACTGACGGGTGGGTGTGCGCACACCAGCCATGATGGGCGTGGGCAAGGAAATCTTGAATTGCGATACCGCGTCGTAAAAGCGCTTGATAAAGCCCAGGCGAGTGTCGGCAGGGTAACGGGCGAACAGGCACATGGCCACCAGCATGTACAGGAACTGGGGGCTTTCGTAAATGCGCTTGGTCACGCGGTTTTGAATCAGGTACTTGCCTTCCAGCTGCTTGACGGCACCGTAGGAGAAGTTCATGTCACGCCAGTGATCCAGATGAGCATCCAGCTCATCGAACTCGGCGCGCGTGTAGTCTTGCAGCAGATGCGGATCGTAGCGACCTTCCTTGGTTTGCAAGGTTACGTGATCGAACAGGCTTGGAGGTTCAAACTGACCAAAAGCGATTTTGCGCAGATGGAAAATCGCCAGACGGGCAGCCAGATATTGGTAGTCAGGCGTATCTTCGGAAATCAGATCCGCAGCCGACTTGATGATCGTTTCGTGGATGTCGCTAGTGCGAATGCCGTTATAGAACTGAATGTGAGAGCGCAGCTCTACTTGAGAGACGGACACATTACTCAGACCTTCAGCGGCCCAATCAACCACTCGGTGAATCTTGTCGAGGTTAATAGGTTCTGTACGGCCATCTCTTTTAGTGACCATTAACTGTTCGGTTGATTGCATTTCAGTCTCGGAAATCGGTGAAGATTGACGGAAGACGCGGCTTTTGCAGCCGCCAGCGTCAGTTGATGCACACCATATATAGTGTGATATTGACGTCATTCTACTACATATAGCGGATTGAGCGAATAGCGGTTTTTGGACTGCAGAGCAGATTCGGCACATAAAAATGCAACCAAACTTTGCTCTGCTAACAATTTCCTATTGCGCCTGGAACTCTTGCACGCAGCGCAGCAAAGCCTCGCCATAGGCCTCTCTTTTGCGTACGCCTATGCCTGTAATTGGCTCCAGATCAGCCTCTGAACTAGGGCAACGAATAGCCACTTCGCGCAAAGTGGCATCATGGAAAATGACATAGGCCGGCACACCATGTTCGCGTGCGGTAGCCGCACGCCAGGCGCGCAAAGCCTCGAACCGCCTCTGCTGGTCGGGTTCCAGAGCAGGTCCGGCAGGCGCCTGACCTTTTACTCGGTGAGCAGCCGGTCCGCGTGTTACGGTTTCGCGCCGCAACATCAAGGTCCGCTCCCCTTTGAGCACTTCACGGCTGGCCTCGGTCAGCAACAAGGTGCCGTAGCCTTCCGGATCAACGGTAACCAGACTGTGTGCCAGCAACTGGCGCAGCACCCCGCGCCAGGCTTGATCGGTCAAATCCTTGCCCACACCAAAGACGGTCAGCTTGTCGTGCTCATGCTCTTTGACACGATCCGTCAGCTTGCCCAGCAAAATGTCGATCAGGTGCCCGGCCCCGAAGCGCTGACCGCGCTCACGCCACAATCTATAGATGGTGGAGAGCATTTTCTGCGCCGCCACTGTGCCATCCCAGGCTTCTGGCGCTTCCAGGCAGGTGTCACAGTTACCGCAAGGTTCGATCTGCTGATCGAAATACGCTAACAAACGCTGACGACGGCAGGAAATGGTTTCGCACAGGCCCAACATGGCATCCAGCGCGTGACCCTGCTGGCGTCGGTGTGCCGCATCGCCTTGCGACTGGTTAATCATGCGGTGCAATTGCACCACGTCCTGCAGGCCATAGGCCAGCCAGGCCGTGGCCACTTCGCCATCGCGCCCTGCCCGCCCGGTTTCCTGGTAATACCCTTCCACCGATTTGGGCAGGTCAATGTGGGCCACAAAACGCACATCCGGCTTATTGACGCCCATGCCAAAAGCAATGGTCGCCACCATGACTACTCCTTCCTCGCGCAGAAAGCGGGCCTGATTGATGGCGCGCTGCTGCGCATCCAACCCTGCATGGTAGGGCAAGGCATGAATACCGTTCTTGCACAGAAACTCGGCCGTGTCTTCCACGCGCGAGCGCGACAGACAATACACAATCCCCGCATCTCCGGAGTGCTCTTCCTGAATGAAGCTCAAGAGCTGCTTGCGCACCTCGTTCTTTTCAATGATGCGGTAGCAAATATTGGGACGATCAAAACTGGCAACAAAATGCCGGGCCTCTTCCAGCTTCAGGCGCTGGGCAATTTCTACCCGCGTCAACTGAGTGGCGGTAGCCGTCAAGGCAACCCGTGGCACACCTGGCCAACGCTGGGCCAGCAAATCCAACCCCAGATATTCAGGGCGAAAATCGTGCCCCCATTGCGATACGCAGTGGGCTTCGTCAATGGCAAACAGGGAAATCTGGCCGCGTGCCAGCAAATCCAGGCAGCGGTCTGTCAGCAAACGTTCGGGAGCCACATAGAGCAGATCCAACTGCCCCGTCAGAAATTCGCGCTCGACCTCGCGGGCGGTTTGCCAATCCTGGGTGGAATTCAGATACGCCGCGTTAACGCCCAACTCGTTGAGGGCGTCCACCTGATCCTGCATCAAGGCAATCAGGGGAGACACCACCACACCGGTGCCGGGTCTCACCAAAGCAGGAATCTGGTAACAGAGCGACTTGCCGCCGCCGGTGGGCATCAAGACCAGGGCGTCGCCGCCTTGGATCAGGGTCTCGATAATCTCGTGCTGAGAACCACGAAAACTGTCATAACCAAAAACTTCCTGAAGAACCTCAAGTGCTGACTGGGCCATGCCGCCTGCTTAAAAAATCGGAATAGAAAAACGCAGCGCGATGTTCGACTGACGACTTTCCAGATGACGGCGAGCTTGCAAACCCACCCTAAGGTGGGGACTGTACCAGAACTGCTGCGTGACCCCAAGGTAGCGGTTCTCCCCCCCGGCAACTACCTGCTGCACCTCGTACTGAGTCTTCACTTCACCCCAGCGGCGCAGGGGCACGGACAGACCGACAATCTGCCGACTGCTGGCCGCATCCACCTTCATGCCCTGGTAACGGCTCAAATCCAGAAAATTGTCCTGGTAGCGTTCACCCTGCCACTGCAGGTGCAAATCCTCCAGCACATCCAGGCCATAGGCTGCCTGATAACGCCAACCTTGCCCCACCGCATGGGAAGCTTTGGCCACGCTGGCCTGCCACACGCCAAAGTCCGGCGATCGATAGGTTGCACCCAGACCGGTCAGCCCAAAATCACGAGCGCTTTCCATCTGAGTATCAATACTGGTACGACTGGTGACATCGGTGCTGAGCATCAAGCTGCCGGCCGAAGAGCCATACACCAGATCCCCGTTATCCTGCTTGCCCGTCATATCCAGCGCGCCAACAGCCAGGGCATAACGCCATGGCCCGGCCGGGCCCTGCTCGAACTGCTGAGTGATATTGATACCGCCCAGTTCCACGGGCCGCGCCCAGTCCGGTGCGGTAACCGTGTCATTGCCCAGGGTCAGCTGCAGCCCGTCTTCATTCACATAGCGCCAGTTGCGCTCGCCAAACTGCCAGACCTGGTCGGGCGCACTGCTCAACCAGCGGGCACTCCAAATTGGAGAGGACTGCTGACTATATTGGATGGAGCGCGCCAGACTGGCGGTGCTGGCACCGCTCAGACTGAAATCGGAAAATGTGTAATCCATGGAGGCCGCTGGACTGAGCAAGTCCTGATCTCCTTGGCGATGCCACTGCGTAGCATCAAAAAATGGCTCCACAGGCGGGAGCTCCTGGGCCGGAATGGCCTGTGCCTCATCCACGCCATACACGCGGGTAGCAGACAAATTCTCCAGCCCAACACGATTTTGAGCGGTGGCCAATGGAACAGCGAACAGCATGGCAAGACCGACCAACAGCCCGCCTGCCAAGCCTCGCTGGCAAGCTTTTGTACGCATGATTTATGTCACAAAAAGAGTTTAGCGCCGGGCATCCAGCATCACTTCGCCGCTCGCATCCAGGGAGCGTTTGATGGCGGAGTATTTTTCCAGCACAGCAGACTTATAGACTACACCAATCAGACGACCCGAGCCGTCACCATTCAATACGGGCAGACGCTCTCCAGCAAAGCTCACAAAGTGTTCCTGAGCCTCGTCCAGACTCATGTTCGGGTAGAGCGTCTTGACGAAATCCATGCGCAGAATATCGCCCACCACACGCTCCTGGGCAGCGTTGTCGTCCAACAACATTCGAGTCAGGTCAGGCTGAGCAATCACACCTTGATAAACCTGCTCCTCGTTCACCACATACAAATAGCGCACGGGGTAGTCCAGAAACATCTGCAAGGCATCGCGCATTTGAGTAGTGGTGCTGACGACGGTATCAGCTGGACGTACCAGCTCGGCCAAGGTGGTGTGACGCAACTTGTGGCGCAGCAAGGCATCGCGCTCGCGCACCAGGGTGACTTCATACATGGCGACCTCGGCCACACCACGGGACACAAAATAAGCCATGACACAGGCCACAATCAAGGGCAGCACCAACTGATAGCTCAATGTCATTTCAAACAACATCAGTATGGCCATGAAGGGAGCGCTGGTGGCGGCCCCCAGAAACGCGCCCATGCCCACCAGGGTGAACAAGTACAACGGTAAATCCAGACCCGGCAAGATCAGCAAAGTCAGTTGACCAAACAAGGTGCCAAAGGCCGCGCCCACAAAGATGGCGGGGGTAAACACACCGCCGACAGCGCCCGAACCAACTGTCAGCCCTGTGGCCAGAACCTTGAACGCCAGGATAAGCAGCACGCTGTACCAGGCCCAGTCGCTGTGCAGCATGGAGGACACTACGCTAAAGCCATTACCGGCCACGCGCGGCATGACAATCAGCAAAAGTCCCAGCAGCAAACCACCCAAAGCCAAGCGCAAAGGCAAACCCAGGCCAGTACGCTTGAACAGGGTACGGAACAGATTCAACAACTTCAGGAAAGCGGGTGCAGCCAGACCAATCAGCACCCCCAGGACCAGAAAGGGCAAGATGTCCCAACCTGCAACGGCCTGAACGTTCGTCATTTCGTAAGGGGCGTGATAACCACCCAGCATACGCATGGTCAGGTGAGCACTGACAGCCGCCATCAACAGGGGGCCAAAGCTGCTCATGGTCATGGTGCCCAGCACAATCTCGGCCACAAACACGGCACCGGCGATCGGAGCGCCATAAGCGGCAGCTACACCGGCTGCGGCACCACAGGCCACCAGCAGGCGCAGACGGGCTTCACCAAACAAGGTGAAACGGCCAATCGCGGAAGCGGACAAGGAGGCCAGATGCACCATCGCCCCTTCGCGGCCAATCGAACCACCCGAGGCCACCGTCATCAAGGACGACAAGGATCGCAGCAGCCCCTGGCGAATGGACAAGCGGCCATCGCCAATGGCCACAGCTTCCATATAGTCAGAATTGCTTCCCGACGGCAGACGCCCTGCCAGCCATAGCAGGATACCGGCACACAAACCGCCCAAGGTGGGAAACAGGAGGCGCATGTACCAGGGCAGACTTTCCGTGACTGCGACGATCCCCCCGTGCTGACCCGTGACAACTTGCTGCACAAAGCGCATGCCCTGATGAAAGGCCAAAGTCGCCAAGGCACCCAAAATACCAGCCAAGACCGCCCAGGCCAGCATGGCGGGCATATCAGACAACCACTTGAAACCCTGCAGACGCTTGCGCATCGACAGCACGGAATGGGCAATCATAAAAAAGGTCAGCCTTTAAAGCTGGGCGGCAAAGGTGGGCGGGACAATCCAAACATGCGCCAGTACACCCACACGTTGAAAATCAGCACGATGGGCAAGGTAATCACAATCGCCGACAGGATCAGGCTCAGGGCTGGCACCCCGGCAGCGGCGTCCCAGATCGTCATCTCGTCCAGGATCAGATAGGGGAAGAAGCTGAACGCCAGCCCGGCCATGATGGACACCATCACGAACAGGGTCAGCAAAAAGGGCAAGGTCGTGGTGCGATAGCTGCTGTTGATCATGCGCTGCAGGCTCATTTCAATCGACACAAAGCAGCTGAGAATCAAGGCCCACAGGAACAAGACCAAGCCCCAATACGGCCCGTCGCTCCATTTAAGCAGCACGCCGGCATTCACAAAGGCCAACACGACGGACACACCCACGGCACCGGCCGCAAACCAGCGTACCGAACGACGGCCCCAATTGACTGCTCGGGCACGCAGCTCGCCTGCTTCACGCATGATGAGCCAGCTAGCACCTAGCAAGCAGTACGCGGCAATAGCGCAAAAGCCCATGAAGACAGAGAACCAGATATAACCGGCATCGCTCTGAAAGCCCACTACGACCTGCGCCAGCAACACACCATGGGAGAACGCCGTCAACCAGGACCCCAGGGCAAAACCCATTTGCCAGCGGGACTGACGCTCTACCGGCGCGCGCAGTCGGAATTCGAAAGAGACGGAACGGGCAAAAACGCCCACGCCCAGCGCACATAACGGTCCGTACAGGCCGCCCATCACCGCCCCCCAGGCTTTGGGGAAAGCGCAGACAAACAAACCCAGGCCAAGAAACAGCCAGAACTCGTTGGCATCGCGCCAGGGGCTCAGCAATGACAGCATGCGGGGACGCAAGGAGTCCGGTGCCAGCAAGGACAGACAGCCCACGCCAATATCGAAGCCGTCCAGAACCGTCCCGGCCACAATAATCAAAAAGAACAGGGCCAGAAACGCCAGCGGCATCCAAAACGCCGGATCATGGGCGCCCAGGCCCAACGCATTTGCAAAAGAGTCAATCATGCCCGCCCCCGATGACGCGCGATCGGTACCACACCAAAACGAACGGCATGTCGCAACTTCTGGAAAAAACCAATCATGCACAAGATGTAGACCAGGCCGTAACTCAGCAAACCCAGCCCGACGGTAAAGACGCTCTCGGTGCTTTGCACTTGCACGGCCTGAATATCGTTACCGACCAGATAAGGCAAAAAGCCCAACAAGACGTAGGCTGCGCCACCCAGCAACATGATCCAGCCCAACACCGAGGCGACCACCATGAGCTGACGTTCTCTATAAGAAAGAGAGTGCGGGTCCAGGCCATAACGGCGAGTGCGCAACAAGACCCACAGCAGCAGGAACAGCATCAAGGCTCCTGCCAGCACGGCTACACGGAAGGACCAGAAGGTCAGGGTGACGGGCGGCATGGCGTCGGAAAACTGATCCAGACCCATCAAAATGCCACTGTCATTACGCCCCAACCAGCGTCCACCTGCATGAGACCAGCGCAGCACACCCAGAACACTGTCCTGCATGGCGGAGGGCGCCGCCACCAGAATCAAATCAGGCTGCGAGCCGCTTTCCCAGTACGCCGCCGCAGCCGCTGCCTTGGCAGGCTGATGCTCCGCAGTCATGAAACCATTGCCTATCACAGCGAGGATCAGGGCCAGCCAAGCCACCCCGCCCAGAAACAAGGCACTGCGAAAGGCCAGACGCTCCTGGTCGGTAACCGGCTTTTGCATGGTCTGGGCGCAGGTTACACCCAACATGAAAAAGGCCACCGTCAGCAAACTGCCTGCAAACAAAAGACCGGCATACCAGGGCAAGGCGGGCGTGCTGAGCACATCCAGCCATTCCATCACCACATAATGGCCTTCAATCACATCGACACCCGTTGGCACCTGCATCCAGGCCACAATCGCCACCAGCCAGAACGCCGTGACGGTAACGCCCAAAGCCACCATCAGCACCACCACGGTATGAACCAGATTGGACAGCATGCGCTGGGCAAACAGCATCACACCCAAAAAGCAGGATTTGAAAATGAACAAGGACAGCATGGAGGCGGCCAGCATGGGACCGATAACATCACCCACCTGCTCCATCAGGCCCGGCCAGACACTGCCAAACTGAAGCAGCACGGGCATGGACGCCGCAAAGCTTAAAATAAACGCCAGCGCAAACAGACGCACCCAAAAACGGTACGCCCCCATCCAGGCCGCGGCCTTGTTGCCAAAGGTTCTGATCTTGAAATACAGCAACACCCAGGCCAGTCCCAGCTCCAGGGCCAGAAACAGCAGCATGAAGCCCAGGCTAAGGAAAAACTGGGCATGAGACAGAGAAAGGGCGGAGTGCGTCATAATGAGCGCTAGTGTAGGGTGAATTGGCCTGCAAACGCCACCATACTACCCCAAGTTCTTCCCTGATTTTTTAGAACCCGTTCATGGGGTAAATACCCCTCTAAAACAAGAACGTGGCAAAATGGCCGATTAGTCTGTCGGCTTCTTTATTTCAAACGTGTATGACCTCTGACACCACTCCCGCTCCCGTATCTAATTTTCTGCGCACGATCATCGACCAGGATCTGAGCGCTGGCCGTTACGCACAAAAATCCTGGGCCGGTCAGCCAGGCCCGGCCAGTACCCAGGAAGGGGCGGCTGTTGATGCCGCGCGTATCCGTACGCGCTTTCCCCCCGAGCCCAACGGCTATCTGCACATTGGGCACGCTAAAAGTATCTGTTTGAACTTCGGACTGGCCAGCGACTACCAAGGTGCCTGCCACCTGCGCTTTGACGACACCAATCCTGAAAAAGAAGAACAGGAGTACGTGGACGCCATTATCGACATGGTGAAATGGCTGGGCTTTGACTGGACCTTCAATAAAGAAGAGAACCTGTACTTTGCCAGCGACTACTTCGACTATATGTACCAGTTCGCCGAAGCCCTGGTGAACGCGGGCCATGCCTACGTTGACGAGCAAAGCGCCGAAGAAATGCGTGCCAACCGTGGCACCCTGACTGAAAAAGGCGTGAACTCGCCCTGGCGCGACCGCCCTGCCCAGGAGTCCATCAAGCTGCTGCGCGAAATGCGCGACGGCAAGCACCCCGATGGCAGCATGGCCCTGCGCGCCAAGATCGATATGGGCTCGCCCAATATCAATATGCGCGACCCGGTCATGTACCGTATCCGCCATGCCGAACACCATCGCACAGGCGACAAATGGTGTATCTACCCCATGTACAGCTGGGCGCACCCTGTGGAAGACGCGCTCGAGCGCATCACCCACAGTCTGTGTACCCTGGAATTTGAAGACCAGCGTCCCTTCTATAACTGGATTCTGGAACGCCTGGTCGAACTGGGTCAGTTGTCCGACCCGCTGCCCAAGCAGTACGAGTTCTCGCGTCTGAACCTGTCCTACGTGGTCACCAGCAAGCGCAAGTTGCGCCAGCTGGTTCAGGAAAATCACGTATCGGGCTGGGACGATCCGCGCATGCCTACCCTGGCCGGTTTGCGCCGCCGTGGTTACAGCGCCGGTGCCATCCGCCTGTTCACCGACCGCCTGGGTGTGTCCAAGGCAGCCCAACATGTGGACTACAGCCTGCTGGAACAAGCCCTGCGCGATGATCTGGACCCGGTGGCTGACCGTAGCGTTGCCATTCTGGACCCGATCGAACTGATCATTACCAATTACCCGGAAGGCCAAAGCGAGCTGTGTCACGCACCGCGCAATCCGCACAATCCGGAAGCCGGCCAACGCGAGTTCCCCTTCTCCGGGCGCCTGTACATTGAACGCGAGGACTTCAAGGAAGAGCCGCCTAAAAAGTACTTCCGTCTGTTCCCCGGCAATACCGTGCGTCTGAAGTACGGCTATGTCGTGCGTTGCACCGGCTGCGTCAAGGACGAGCAAGGCAATGTCACCCAGGTTTTGGCGGAATACCTGCCCGACACCAAGAGCGGCACGCCCGGCGCGGACTCGGTCAAGGTCAAGGGCAATATCACCTGGATCAGCGCCGAGCACGCGATTGCCGCCGAGATTCGTCTGTACGACCGTCTCTTTGCCCACCCTCAGCCTGATGCAGCCGACCAGGACTTCCTGGAGCACATCAACCCGAACTCGCTGCGCGTGATTCAGGGGTGGCTGGAACCCGGCACCAAGGCTACGCCCGATGCCCGCTGGCAGTTTGAACGCCTGGGCTACTTTGTGGCGGACCGTGTAGACTCCACGCCAGAAAAACCCGTTCTTAACCGTACTACGACTCTGAAAGACACTTGGGTCTAAGGCTATTGACGTGAACGATCAGACTCATGCCAAAGGGCCGCAGGCCCTGGATTTCAAAAGCGCCACGCTGTACGCCGTGCGGGTGGTGCTGCGTTCGGCTGACACGGCCGAGCAGTTAGCCGCTCTGTCTCAACGCATGAAAGACGCTGGCTCCTTCTTTGAGGACGAACCCGTCGTCATTGATGCCAGCGCTATTGATGCGCCGGTGGATTGGGCCACCCTGGTTGCCGCTTTGCGTGAGCACAAGCTGCACCCGGTGGGTATCATTGCCCACCCTGACCATGCCGATAACGCCATCGACAGCGGCTTGCCGCATGTGGAGTTGTCCAATCCGCCAGCCCGCCCCCAAACCCAGGCCGCACCGGACAAGGAAGTGCCCGTGTTGTCGCAAGCCGCCCAGCAAGAAGCACCCGCGGCGGTCGCCCCGCCACCGCCCGCTATTGCGCCGGCGGCGCTCATCATCAACCGTCAGCTGCGTTCCGGCCAGCGCATCTACGCGCGCCACACGGATCTGATCGTGATCGGGGCGGTCAGTCAGGGTGCAGAAGTGGTAGCCGATGGCAATATCCACGTCTACGGACCACTGCGCGGCAAGGCCATGGCTGGTGCCCGTGGCGATGCAAAAGCACGCATCTTCACCACCGAGCTGGACCCGGAACTGATTGCCATTGCCGGTGTGTATCGCATTATTGAAACGCGACTGGATGCACAGCTACGCAACAAGCCCGTTGTCGTCACGCTGGAAGAAGATACGCTCAGATTTGATCCTCTGAGCTCCTAGCAGTACAAGGCGCCGGCTTTTGCCGGCGCTTTTTATAGAGGCTTGCACTGAGAGCCCGCATGAGAGCAAGCAAGTGCAAGCGCAACCGTGTAAGCTGACACGGAACAAAGCAATTGATATGTTTTGTTTCTAAGCAGTAGGCTAAGTGGCAGAACGGATGTCAAAATTAGGCCCGTTATGCTTTACGATTATGTGACTTGAAAAACAAAGGAATCCGATTGTCATGGCGCGTATAGTTGTAGTGACCTCCGGCAAGGGTGGCGTGGGCAAAACCACCACCAGTGCCAGTTTTGCATCTGGTCTTGCGATGCGCGGTCACAAGACCGTGGTCATCGACTTTGACGTCGGCTTGCGCAACCTGGACTTGATCATGGGTTGCGAGCGACGCGTGGTGTATGACTTCGTCAACGTGATCCAGGGCGAAGCCACATTGAACCAGGCCCTGATCCGTGACAAGCAGCTGGAAAATCTATTCATCCTGCCCGCTTCCCAGACGCGTGACAAAGACGCGCTGACCCGCGAAGGTGTGGAAAAAGTACTGGAAGAGCTCAAGGGCATGGGTTTTGAATACATTGTGTGCGACTCGCCCGCAGGTATCGAAACCGGCGCCTTGATGGCCTCCTACTTCGCAGATGATGCGCTGGTTGTGACCAACCCCGAAGTGTCCTCGGTTCGTGACTCGGACCGCATCCTGGGCATTCTGGCCGCCAAATCGCGACGTGGTGAACAGGGCAAAGAGCCCATCAAAGAATATTTGTTGTTGACCCGTTATAGCCCCAAACGCGTGTCGGACGGCGAGATGCTGTCCTTGCAAGACGTTGAAGATATCTTGCGCATCAAGCTGATTGGTGTCACCCCCGAGTCGGAAACCGTGCTGCAAGCATCCAACCAAGGAGTACCCGTTATCCATATCAAGGAAAGTGATGTGTCCCAGGCCTATCAGGACATCGTAGATCGTTACCTGGGTGGCGAAAAACCATTGCGTTTTGTGGATTACGAAAAGCCAGGTCTGTTCAAGCGCCTGTTCGGAGGAAAGTAATATGTCTTTCCTGTCCTTCCTGCTCGGTCACAAGAAAACGTCGGCAACAGTTGCCAAGGACCGTCTGCAACTGATCCTTATTAACGAACGTGGCCAAGGGGGTGTTGCCCCGGACTACTTGCCCCGCTTGCAAAAAGAGCTGGTCGAAGTGATCTCGCGCTACGTGAAGATTAATCCCGATGACATCAAGGTGAACCTTGATCGCCAGGACTCGCTGGAAGTGCTGGAAGTCAAAATCGAAATGCCGCAAATTGATGCCAGCACGCTGGAAAACAAGTAAAGCGTCGCTGACAGAAAAACTTTGCTGCTTGAAATGGCCATCCCTTGCGGATGGCCATTTTCATGGCTGCTCCCTATACCAAAAGCGAGCCGCAAAACACCTGCAACGAGCAGCGCAATGCGGCTAGGCGGCTAATAGATCAGGTACAATTTTCCCTTGGTAATCGGCCCGTTCCGATTTTTCTTCGCGCCAGAGATGGCAAGTAGTGCCATCGATGTCCCCTGAGGCCTGGCTTATTGACCCATGCGGAGGGAATCATGACCGAGCTCGGTCAGATGGCACGTCTTGTGCCCGCTCACCCCCAGCTTCCTGTTAGCGCCTATTTCGACCACGCTCTGTTCGAGCGCGAACAAGAGCGTATTTTTCAGCAGTCGGCCTTGTACGTCGGCAATGAAAAACTTGTTCCCGAACCCGGCGACTGGCGCACCTTGATCCAGGAAAACGCTGCCCGTACTCTGATACGCAGCCAACACGGCGTAGAACTGCTCTCGAACGTCTGCAGGCATCGTCAGGCCCTGATGCTTGGTGGCATGCCCGGCCAGCCCAATCAGGCCAACCACGGCTCCCTGAGCAGCACAGGCGGCAATATTGTCTGCCCCCTGCACAACTGGACTTATAACGCGCAAGGCGACTTGCTGGCGGCTCCCCGTTTCAAGGACAAGCCCTGTCTGAACCTGGAACGCTACCCCTTGCGCGATTGCCATGGCCTGCTGTTTGAAGGCCCGCGCGATCCAGCCCAGGATATGGCCGCCTTGTTCAGCCGCCCTGAATTCGACTTTCAGGACTATGTGCTGGATCACGTCGAAATCCACCAGTGCAACTACAACTGGAAGACCTTTATCGAGGTCTATCTGGAGGACTATCACGTCGCCCCCTTCCACCCCGGTCTGGGTCAGTTCGTGACCTGTGATGACCTGGAGTGGGAGTTCAGCGACTGGTATAGCCTGCAACGAGTCGGCGTGCATCAGGCCCTGGCCAATCCAGGCTCACCTACCTATCGCCAATGGCATGACAATCTGCTGGCCTACCGCCAGGGCGAAGCACCGGATTTCGGTGCCGTCTGGGTAACCTACTTCCCCACCCACATGATCGAGATCTATCCGCATGTGCTGGTGCTCTCTACGCTGTACCCCAAGGGGCCGCAGGAAACCATGAATGTGGTGGAGTTCTACTACCCGGAAGACATCGTGGCCTTCGAGCGTGACTTTGTGCAAGCACAACGCGCCGCCTATATGGAAACGGCCATAGAAGATGATGAGATTGCCGAACGTATGGATGCCGGCCGCCGCGCCTTGATGGAGCGTGGGGTCTGCGAGGTAGGCCCCTACCAGTCACCGCTGGAAGACGGCATGAAGCACTTTCACGAATGGTATCGCTCCATGATGGACGAGCGGCACCACCCGTAAGACATCACCGCAAGCCTGCTTACTGCCCTAAGCAAGAAAAAAGCCTCAAAGCCGGGAGGGATCTCCCAGGCTAAGAGGCTTTTAATCCGATGAGCGTTTCAGCTCAATCAGAGAATTTGAATTTAGCGGTTCTTGCCGATCTGATCGCCGATCACGCCACCAATCGCTGCGCCACCGACCGTACCCAGAATGCCGCCGTCAGTAATCACTGCACCGGCAACACCACCCAGACCCGCGCCGGTTACGGCACCCTTTTGACGTTTGCTCATACCATCCCAGGAAGAGCAGCCCGCCATCACGACGGCCAGAACCGTGGCCATACCCACTTTAGTGATAGTCGTCATTTTCATCCGTAAACCTCCGTGAAGTATCCGTGCTTAACACGGCATTAAAGTCTATCTTCACCCTACGGAGCCAATTAGTCCAGACCCTATTGTTAGGCAACGCAACAGATGTAATTCAGCTTTTGTTCAGTTTATTTGATCAAAGCCAGAACCTGCTTGAATACAGGGTTAGCCGGCGTTTCCAGCCATTCAAACATGGCCATTTCGGCGCTAACGCGCTCCAATCCATGCATCGCCCAGCGATCCCAGGCGGCTTGTCGGGACTCGGGATGGCGTGAGCCTACGCAGTCCCCGACCAGCACAGGTTCATAACCGCGCTCCATCAAACCCAGGCCAGTTTGTAACACACACACGTGAGACTCTGTACCCAGTAACAAGACTCGTGTGCGCCCTACCGGCAAGGCAGGCAAAAAATCGGCTTCGCGCGTGGCATCGAAGTGGGTTTTATGCAGCACTTTATCAATATGTGGCAACAAAGAAGCATCGGTTGGGCCGATTTTCTCGGCCCAATGCTCGGTTGCCAGCACCGGCACCCCTAAAAGACGCGCCGCCTGTGCCAGCTTCCCGGCCCGTTCGACCAAGGCTTGGTGGTCTGCAATGGCGGGCAGGAGCCCCGTTTGCATATCCACAATCAGGACGAAAGACTGGTGAGCATTGAGCACAGGCATGGCACTTTCCTTATTTCAGGGACTTGTAGCGGATACGACGAGGTTTGGCAGCATCTTCGCCCAGACGTTTCTTCTTGTCTGCTTCGTATTCCTGATAGTTGCCATCAAAGAATACGACCTGCGAATCACCCTCAAAAGCCAGTATGTGGGTGGCGATACGGTCCAGGAACCAGCGATCGTGACTGATCACCATGACTGAGCCGGCAAACTCCAGCAGGGCATCTTCCAGGGCACGCAGGGTTTCCACGTCCAGGTCGTTGGATGGTTCGTCCAGCAGCAAGACGTTGCCGCCGGCGATCAGGGTCTTGGCCAGGTGCAGACGACCACGCTCCCCGCCAGACAGATTGCCCACGATCTTGTTCTGATCCGCGCCCTTGAAGTTGAAGCGGCCCAGGTACGCACGCGATGGCATTTCAAAGCGGCCCACGGTCAGCAGGTCTGCGCCATCGGCAATCGCGTCAAAGACGGTCTTTTCATTAGCCAGGGCATCGCGCGACTGGTCCACATAAGCCAGCTTGACGGTTTGGCCCAGTTTGACCGTACCGGAATCAGGCTGCTCTTTACCGGCCAGCATGCGGAACAAGGTGGACTTACCGGCACCGTTAGGACCAATAATCCCGACGATGGCACCAGCTGGCACCTTGAAGCTCAAGTTGTCGATCAGCAGACGATCGCCATAGCCCTTGCTGACGTTTTCAAATTCAATAACTTCATTACCCAGACGTTCGGCCACAGGAATGAAGATTTCCTGGGTCTCGTTGCGCTTCTGGTATTCGTGCGAGGACAGTTCCTCGAAACGGGCCAGACGGGCCTTGGCTTTGGCCTGACGTCCCTTGGGGTTCTGGCGCACCCACTCCAGCTCTTTCTTGATGGTGCGCTGACGAGCACTTTCCGACGCCTCTTCCTGCTTCAGACGGTCGTCTTTCTGCTCCAGCCAGGAGCTGTAGTTGCCCTTCCAGGGAATACCGTGGCCACGGTCCAGTTCCAGAATCCACTCGGCGGCGTTGTCCAGAAAGTAACGGTCGTGAGTGACTGCTACTACAGTGCCGGGGAACTGGCGCAGGAACACTTCCAGCCAATCAACACTTTCCGCGTCCAGGTGGTTGGTGGGCTCATCCAGCAGCAACATATCAGGCTTGGACAGCAGCAACTGGCACAGGGCCACGCGGCGCTTTTCACCACCGGACAGGTTTGCAATGGAGGCATCCCAAGGTGGCAGACGCAGCGCATCGGCCGCGATTTCCATTTGGGTTTCGATGTCGTCCGCACCACTGGTCGCGGCGGCGGCAATAATGGATTCCAGTTCGGCCTGTTCGGCGGCCAGAGCGTCAAAATCTGCGTCGGGCTCGGCGTATTCGGCGTAGACCTGTTCCAGACGCTGACGCGCCTCGAACACCTGACCCAAACCGGCCTGCACGGCTTCGCGCACGCTGTGTTCGGGGTTCAGCTGAGGTTCTTGTGGCAGGTAACCGATCTTGATCCCCGCCATGGGGACGGCTTCGCCCTCGATCTCGGTATCTACCCCGGCCATGATCTTGAGCAAGGTGGATTTACCCGAGCCGTTCAGGCCCAGCACACCAATCTTGGCACCTGGAAAAAAAGACAAGGAGATATTGCGCAGAATCTGCCGCTTGGGCGGCACAATCTTGCCCACGCGGTTCATCGAATAAACGTATTGAGCCATATAAACCTAAAAAGGAAAAACAGGTCGTGTTCGGAAAACTGGGATTGTAGGCGTTTGGCGCCCGAAAGGTGCGCTTCTGTCAGGTTCAGAACAAAACACCCGGCCTGAGTGCAGGCCTGTCTCAGGTAATATACTCACTTTTGCTGACAATCCAAAAACGCCATGCCCACACCTGACGCCCCTGAACTTGTATTTACCACCGAAGAGATCGAAACCCTGGGCCGCACCGCCGATGCGCTGAGTGCCTACCTGGGTCGTGCCGTCCTGGCCGAGATCGTGGGAGCGGAAGAAACCGGCTTTGAATGGGTCATCTTTGCCATGCCCCTGGACAAGAATGAAGACGAAAGCGAATTCACGATTGTGCAGGTAGGCGGCGAACAGGCCCGCATCGTGGGCAACCGCGGCGGCTTGGACCCCAAGGACACGGCGGTCTACGCCTGCCGTTACCTGTGGGCCATCCAGTTAAGTGATGCCGAGCCTGTGCGCTTTATCAAAGTGGACGAAGAAGGCGAGGAAGTCGCCTGGACCGAGACCCTGGAAGAATTGCTGCCCTTCGCCCTGAGCGAAGATGCCTTCGCCGTCGAGGATGAGACGGATGAAGACGACGAGGACGACGATGATGACAGCCCGGAACCGGGCGCGCACGGCCACACCCTGCACTAATCGCGTTCAGGCCCGTCGCTTGTCCCGCAGATATAAAGCGACACCCACCGGCCACATCAAACCCACCAGCAGATAAGAGGCCAGGCCTTTCAAGCCATAACCTGCTGGTGGCTTGCGCCCACTGGCACGCAGGTGCAGCCCAAAGCGGGTGTAACGCGCGGCAGCCATCAAGAACGCCTTGGGTTCGTAGCGGAACCAGGGCAGACACTTCACCACCGTATCCTGCGCCAGCAACCACAAGCCCAGTGCATGTTGCTGGCTGGTTTTGCCTTGCACCGACAAGGAGTCCGGGCTGTCGTGGTAGACACGGAATACGGTGTTCACAAATCGGTTCTTGTAGCCCGCACGGGCAATCGCCCGCCACACCAGGCTTTCAGGCACAAAGCCGTCGATCTGATCGGGAAAGGGAAACTTGCGCAGTACGGCGGTACTCAAACAGCCGAACTTCTCGCCCCGCACGTGGTAGCGAAAACTCATGTCCAAAGAGCTGGCATCAAAAATATCCTGGGGAAACATATCCCCGACGACCTTGCCATCCGGTCGCACACACAGACCCGTAATGCCTGCATAAGCTGCCCGCTCTGATACAGGGATGTCGGCCCAGATCTGCGCCATATCGTAGAGCGCATTCACCAGCAGGGTGTCATCACTGTCCAAAGCAACGACCAGTTCACCCTGGGCCAGAGCCACGCCGTGATTGAACGCCGCCTTCTTGTGACGATTTTCCTGCCAGGCATAATGAATCGGAAAGGAGGCTTGCTGTTGCCAGCCTTGCACCAGTTCCCATGTCCCATCTGTGGAACCATCGTCAATGACCACCCATTCAAAGTCCTGACAGGTTTGCTCGCACAAGGAACGATAAACGCGCTCCAAGGTGTGAGCGCGGTTATAGCTAGGTGTCAGGACGGTGAACAAATGGCGCCATTCCATACGCGGGTGTCCCCATAAACCACTGTTTTGATTATTGTTACGGGCAGCTACTTACATCTGCATCAGAATGACATCATCATAAAGCAAGCACGGCGCTGTGCAGCGCACTATCTGCAGGGCTCCAGACAAACCCGAAGCAAAATCAAACGCGCACAAAAAAACCACAGGCAAGCCTGTGGTTTTTTTGCTGCTGGGTGTGATTTCAAGCTGAAAAATCAGGTTTCTGCTTGTACACCGCTCAAGCCAGGCACTTAGACGCGCTTGACCTTTTCCAGCATTTTGAAAACGCCCTTGGGTGCGCGCACAAACAGACGTTTGAATGCTTTACCCAGGCAACGACGCTCCAGCGTGTTGCGGCGAGTGCGTTTGATTTCCGCCATGGTGATCTCCGATCTTAATGTAAGCCCTGCCGGATGATCCCGACAAAAGCGCAATAGCTAACCAGAAATTCTACCGTAATCCGCGTTAAGATACAAAGGCTAGAGTGTGCATCCCTGGCAACACCTTGCTGGCGTGTACCGCTCTCACTGGCGCATGGGGCCTGTTTGACAGGCCTTTTCGCTGCCGCTTCCCTACTCTGCCCTCTCCAGAAAGCCGACCTTGCCATGAGCTCAGAAATTCGCATTTTTGGCGCCCGCCAGAACACTCTGAAAAACCTGAATGTACGTATCAAAACGGGCGAGTTACTGGTTATTACCGGCGTTTCAGGTTCAGGCAAAAGTTCGCTGGCCTTTGACACTCTGTATGCAGAAGGCCAACGACGCTATGTAGAAACCTTCTCCCCTTATGCGCGCCAGTTCCTGGACCGCATGGACAAGCCCCAGGTCGATCGCATTGAAGGCATTCTGCCCGCCATTGCCATTGACCAGGTGAACCCGGTACGCAACTCGCGCAGCACCGTGGGCACCATGACGGAGCTGAACGATTACATCAAGCTGCTGTACGCCCGCTTGGGCGAGTTGTATTGCCGCCAGTGCGCCCAGCCTGTGCGCCGCGACAATGCCGACAGCATCGCCAAGCAGATTCGCAAGCTGGCAGAGGACCACGATGACCCACGCCTGGTTCTGACCTTTGCCGTCAAGGTTCCGGCCAACTTCACGCAGCAAGAAATTGAAACCTTGCTGCATCAGCAGGGCTACACCCGCCTGCACCACGAGGAAACACAGACCGTCACGGCCAGCAGCAGCACGAAAAAGGGTAAAAGCAGCAAAGCCGCCCCCACGGAGCAAAAGCTTCTCTATGTGATTCAGGACCGCTTCCGTGCCAGCACGGTAGAGCCGGAACGTTTCATGGAAGCGATCGAAGCGGCCTTGCGCCACGGACAAGGCAAGTTGACGGTGTATGCCTCGGCCAGTGCCGATGGCCCGGAAACCGCCTGGCGTTTCAGCCAGGGTCTGCACTGTGCCCAGTGCGATATTGAATACAGCCCCCCCGTAGCCAGCACCTTCTCCTTCAACTCGCCCCTGGGCGCGTGTGAATCCTGCCGTGGCTTTGGCCGCGTGATGGGTATTGATTACGGCCTGGTCGTTCCCGATCCCAGCAAAAGCCTGCTGGAAGGTGCGATCCGCCCTTGGCAGACAGCCAGCTACAAAGAATGTCAGGTCGAGATGGAGCGCTACGCTCCGGCAGCCGGTGTACGCCTGAGCGTGCCCTGGAAAGACTTGAGCCAGGAAGAGCGCGACTGGGTGATTAACGGCACCCCGGACTGGAAAGGCGGCAATCAGGCCTGGAAAACCCAGTGGTACGGCGCGCAACGCTTTTTCGACTGGCTGGAGTCGCGCGCCTACAAGATGCACGTGCGTGTGCTGCTGTCCAAATACCGCAGCTACAACACCTGCCCGGCCTGCGCCGGCTCGCGTCTGAAACCCGAAGCCAGCTTGTGGCGTGCAGGCGATCAGGCGGCCCCCGCCGATTCCCGCTACCCACGTTTCATGCCCGTGCATTCAAACTGGCTGCGCGAGCAACTGGATGCCATGCCCGGCCTGAGCGTCCCGGACCTGATGCGTTTGCCTATCGAGCACGTACGCACATTTTTCCGTGGCCTGCACTTTGGCGATGCACGCGATGCGGCCATTGATCTGCTCTTGAAAGAAACCCTGTCCCGCCTGGATTATCTGTGCGATGTGGGCCTGTCCTATTTGTCGCTGGACCGCCAAAGCCGCACCCTGTCTGGCGGTGAAGTGCAGCGTATCAACCTGACCACGGCACTGGGTACCTCGCTGGTAAACACCCTGTTCGTGCTGGACGAGCCCTCGATTGGCCTGCACCCACGCGATATGCACCGCATTATTGAAGTAATGCATCGTCTGCGCGGCAATGGCAACACCCTGGTGGTGGTCGAGCACGACCCGCAAGTGATGGTGGCCGCCGACCGTATTCTGGACATGGGCCCCGGCCCTGGCGAGCGTGGCGGTCAGATTCTGTTTGATGGTTCACCCCAAGCCTTGCGCGGTGCAGAAACGCTGACAGGCCGCTACCTGAGTGGCGAGCTGAGCATCGAATCACCCCGCCCTATGCCTGTGGCCGATAACACCCCTCGCCTGCTGCTGGAAGACGTAAGCGCACACAATCTGCGTCATATCTCCGTGTCCATTCCGCTGGGCCGTCTGGTCTGCGTGACCGGTGTTTCCGGCTCGGGCAAATCCACGCTGATCCAGGACGTGCTCTACCCAGCCATCCTGAAACAGCAAGGCAAGCCGACGGAAGCCCCTGGCCCTTACGGTGCCTTGCTGGGCGCCGAGCAAATTGCCGAAGTAGTGATGGTGGACCAGACGCCTATCGGCAAAACGGCCCGCTCCAACCCGGCCAGTTATGTCGGTGCCTTTGACCCTATCCGCAAGCTGTTTGCCCAGGCCCCGCTATCCAAAGAACGCAGTTACACGCCCGGCACCTTCAGCTTCAATAGTGGCGATGGCCGCTGCCCGACTTGCGGCGGTACGGGCTTTGAGCATATCGAAATGCAGTTCCTGTCGGACGTGTACCTGCGCTGCCCGGATTGCGATGGCAAGCGCTTCCGCCCCGAAGTGCTGGAAGTGCGTATCGAACACTTTGGTCGCAGCGCCTCGATTGACGAGGTGCTGGACATGACCGTGCATCAGGCCATGGAGTTCTTTGAAGGCCTGCGCGATGTGCAAACCGGCCTGGCACCCCTGGCCGATGTGGGCCTGGATTACCTGAAACTGGGCCAACCTGTGCCTACGCTCTCGGGCGGTGAGGCACAACGCTTGAAACTGGCGGCTTATCTGGCCCAGGCTTCGCGCACCCGTCTAAGCCAGGTGAAGGTCGCCAAGAAAGGCAATCTGTTCCTGTTCGACGAGCCCACCACCGGCCTGCACTTTGACGATATTGCCCGCCTGATGCGCGCCTTCCGCAAGCTGCTGGCCGCTGGTCACAGCCTGCTGATTATTGAGCACAATCTGGACCTGATCCGCGCGGCGGACTGGATTATTGATCTGGGCCCCGAAGGCGGCGAACATGGCGGCCAATTGCTGGGCACGGGTACGCCTGGCGACATCATGGCGCTGGAGCAATCGCACACCGGCCATGCCCTGAAAGAATACGAACAAGCCATTCTGGGTAAAGGCTCGGCTCTGTTCCAGGAACCCGAGGTAGATTACAAGGCCAGCTCGGGCGGCAGCAACGATGGCCAGATCGCCATCCTGAATGCACGCGAACACAACCTGAAGAACATCTCGGTGCACATTCCGCACAACACCTTCACCGTCGTGACGGGTGTCTCCGGTTCGGGCAAATCCACCCTGGCCTTCGACATTCTGTTTAACGAAGGTCAACGCCGTTACCTGGAATCCCTGAACGCCTACGCCCGCGCGATTGTGCAGCCCGCCGGTCAGCCCGATGTGGACGCAATCTACGGTATTCCACCTACCGTTGCCATTGAGCAGCGCACCAGCCGTGGGGGTCGCAAATCCACCGTGGCCACCATGACGGAAATCCACCATTTCCTGCGCTTGCTGTATGTGAAGCTGGCCACCCAATACTGCCCGGACTGCCATGTGCCTGTGGCCCCGCAAACGGCCGAGCAAATCGCCGCGCAATTGCTGCGTGATCACAAGGGTGAACATATTGGTTTGCTGGCTCCCCTGGTCACCGCTCGCAAGGGCTACTACACCGACCTGGCCAAATGGGCGCAGGGCAAGGGCTATACCCATTTGCGCGTGGATGGCGAGTTCATCCCCGTCAACCCTTGGCCGCGCCTGGACCGTTACAGCGAACACACGCTGGAACTGCCGGTGGCCGACCTGATTATTGACCCTCGCCACGAACTGCAACTGCGCCAAGCCATACGCGAGGCGCTGGAGCTGGGTCACGGCTCCTTCAGTGTGCTGGCTCCCCTGACGCCATCGGGTTCCATGTCGCTGGAGCAACGCCGACAAGGTCAACCGCTGTCCACGGCCAGCCAGCAACACTTCTCCGTCAAGCGGGCTTGCCCTTGCTGCGGCACCAGCTTCCCCGAGCCGGACCCGCGCATGTTCTCCTACAACTCCAAGCACGGCTGGTGCAAGGACTGCTTTGGTACGGGCTTGAAGCTGACCGGCTTCGACCAGGAACAAACGGGCGAAGAAAACAGCTGGAATAACGGCTACGAAGGCGAAGCTGTGGAATGCCCAAGCTGTCACGGCCAACGCTTGAACCCGGTCTCTCTGGCTTTTGAATGGCGCGACCAATCCATTGCCAAGCTGGCCGGTTTGCCCGTGGATGAAGCGCAGACCTTTTTTGGCAGCCTGAACATGAGTGGCCGCGAGGCCGATATTGCGCGCGACATTCTGAACGAAATCCGCAGCCGTCTGGACTTCATGCACGAAGTGGGCCTGGGATATCTGGCGCTGGATCGTGCCGCCCCCACCTTGTCGGGTGGGGAAGCCCAGCGTATCCGTCTGGCGGCCCAGTTAGGCTCAAACCTGCAGGGCGTGTGCTATGTGCTGGATGAACCCACGATCGGTCTGCACCCGCGCGACAACCAGATTCTGCTGAACGCCATGGCGCGTCTGGAAGGCAACGGCAATACGCTGGTGGTTGTCGAGCACGATGAAGACACCATACGCCGTGCCCAGCACATTATTGATATGGGCCCCGGTGCGGGCAAACGCGGCGGTGAAGTCATCGCGCAGGGCACACTGGCAGAAATCGAGGCCAACCCCAATTCGCTGACTGGCCGCTATCTGCGCGAGCCGCTCAAGCACCCCATGCAGGCACGCCGTCCCGTCCAGGCCGATGCACCCATGCTGACGGTGCACGATGCCAGCCTGCATAACCTGAACAAGGTCCAGGCCGGTATTCCGCTGGGCAAGCTCAGTCTGGTGACGGGCGTGTCAGGCTCCGGCAAATCCACCTTTGCCCGCGATGTGCTGCTGGATAATTTGCAGCGCGTGGTCGGCAGCAAAGAAAAACCGGTGTGGCAGGGTTGTTCCAGCATCAGCGGCTGGGAAAGCCTGGACCGCGTGCTGGAAGTGGACCAGACCCCCATTGGCAAGACACCCCGCTCCTGCCCCGCCACCTATATCGGCTTCTGGGACGAGGTGCGCAAACTGTTTGCCAACACCAGCGATGCCCGTCTGCGCGGCTGGAGCGCCTCACGCTTCTCCTTTAATACCGGCGATGGCCGTTGCCCCTTGTGCGAAGGCCAAGGCATGCGCACCCTGGAAATGAGCTTCCTGCCGGACGTGAAGGTGCCTTGTGACGCCTGCCACGGCCAGCGCTTCAACCCCGAAACACTGGCGGTGACCTGGCGCGACGTCTCCGCCGGTCAGCTTTTGCAAATGGATGTGGATGAGGCGGTTGAATACTTTGCCGCACATCCTAAAATATTGCGCCCCCTGCAGCTGATGCAAAGCGTAGGCCTGGGTTATCTGACCCTGGGCCAACCCTCCCCCACCCTGTCCGGTGGCGAGGCGCAGCGCGTCAAGCTGGTCAGCGAACTGGTCAAGGCTCGTCTGGACGAAGGTCTGACTCGCACAGGCCGCGCCTACAAGGCTCCGCACACCTTGTACGTGCTGGACGAACCCAGCGTAGGCCTATCCATGGCGGATGTGGAAAAGCTGATTGTGGTGCTGCACCGACTGGTCGATGCCGGCCATACTGTGCTGGTGATTGAACATAATCTGGATTTGATTGCCGAAGCAGACTGGATTGTCGATCTGGGCCCCGAAGGCGGCTCGGGCGGCGGCAGGCTGGTGGTGCAAGGCACGCCGGATCAAGTACAAGCCAACCATGCCTCGCATACCGGCATGGCCCTGGCGGAATTTTTAAAGGAACACGGCGCATGTATGGCCGATTTGAAGACAGACTAAAAGGCTATGCGCTGGAAATGCAGGGCTACCTGGGCCATATCCAGGCTCGTAGCCCGGAAGACTTAAGTACTGCTTTTGAAAAAATCGAACAGGCTCGCCAAGCCGGCCACTGGGTGGCCCTGGCACTGGACTACGAACTGGCCGAGCTGTTCGAACCCCGTCTGTCTGCGCGTGATGCAGCGCCCCATGCGCCCCTGAATGCGCTGGTGTTTGAGCAGGCTCAGGAAGTGGCTTTATGGGATAGTCAGGCAAAGCCCGAATTGAAGGTCAGCCTTCAAATCAGTCAGAAAGACTATCGGGATGCGCTGGCCCAGGTTCAGCAAGGTTTGCAGGCCGGAGATTTCTACCAGATCAACTACACCATGCCCCTGTGCATTCAATCCGGCATGGCACCGCGTGATCTCTATACCGCACTGGCCAGCCGCCACCCTGTAGCCTACGGTGCTTATCTGGATCTGGGTGATCGTCATATCCTGTCGCTGTCACCCGAGCTGTTTCTGGAAAAACGTGGCAACACTGTGCGGACCCGCCCCATGAAAGGCACCCGCCCGCGCGATACCGACCCTGTTCAAGATCAGAAAAACGCCCAGGAGCTGCAAAGCAGCCTGAAAGACCGGGCCGAAAACCTGATGATTGTGGATTTGCTACGCAACGATCTGGGCCAGGTGGCCCGCACCGGCACCGTGCAAACCACCAGTCTGTTCGATGTAGAGCAATACGCTTCCGTCTGGACCATGACTTCCAGCATCCAGGCCGAGGTAGACCCGGACTGGAGCCTGCAGACCCTGCTACGCGCCCTGTTTCCCTGTGGTTCGATTACCGGCGCCCCCAAGCTGGCCGCCATGCAATGCATACGCCAACTGGAAACGCAGCGACGCGGTATTTACTGCGGCTCGGTGGGGTATCTCAGCCCCCAGGGCGACTTGTCCCTGAATGTCAGCATCCGCAGTCTGGAGCTGAACAATCATGGTCAAGGAACATTTGGCGTGGGCGGTGGCATTGTGCTGGACTCGGACCCGGACCAGGAATGGTTGGAGTGTTTGTGGAAAGCACGTGTCTTGCAGACCCCTGTAACACTGACTTAAAGGCAGCATCATGAGCCAAAGCAAACCTGAATTGATAGAAACCTTGCGGGTAGATGCAGACGGCCAGATCCCCCTGCTGGAACTGCATCTGGAGCGCGTGGCACGCAGCTGCACGGAACTGGGCTACGACTGGGATGCACAAACCTGGTTGCAGGCCATGCATACCGCGTTGGGCCAGGCCCCGGTCAACACACCCTTGCGACTGCGTATCTTGTGGGGTGCCGACGCCAGCGCCCAGGCACAGGCGAACGCACTGCCAGCACTGGAAGGCCCCTTACAGCTATGCCTGTCCCGCATACCCCTGCCCGCTCAGGACCCGCTGCTCTCGCACAAGACGACGCATCGCCCCTGGTATCAAGAGGCCAGCGCCCTGCTGGAAAAGCATCCCCAAATCTTTGATGTGATCTATCTGGATACACAGAACCGGGTTTGTGAAGGCAGCCGCAGCAATATTTATATTCAGGACGAACAGGGCCAGTGGTGGACACCGCCCGCCCAAGGCTGGCTCTTGCCCGGCGTGCAACGGCAGGCGCTTCTCAATAGCAAGCTGGTTCGTGAAACCGAGATTTCCCTGGAGGATTTACTGAACGCCAAGGCAATCCGAGTCTCGAATGCCTTGCGTGGCTGGCAGGACGCCTTACTGGTTCAGTATCCGGTTTAAGGCGTAGTCGGCGGCCTGCATGCCCATGCTGGCCGTCACAGTGACCCCGGAGCCATAACCCGCGCAGGCCAGTCCTTGCAGCGCACCGTCTTCGGCCTGGGTCCAGTTCTGTGGCAGACGCGTTTCCTGCTCGAACCACAGGCAATCCACTCCCATGCGAGGCACACGCTTCAAGGCGCGGCCCTGAGCATCGCTGCCACGCGCAAAGCCATGCTGCTTGCGCAGGATCTGGCGCAGCTTGCCCAACAAGGCATCATGGCGTGCTACCGACAAGTCTCCCCGGCGCAACGTCAGCGGATCGGTTTTGCCTCCTGCCCCGCCGCAGCTCAGCAGGGGCACCTTGCAGCGCCTGGCCTGCAAGATCAGAGCAATCTTGGCACTAGCCTGGTCAGTGCAATCCAGAAACACGTCGGGACGCTGCTCCATCAGGCTGGCCGCATTATCCTCGGTGACAAAATCTTCAATCAGCTGCAGCTGGCACTGAGGATTGATCTGCGCAATGCGCTGGGCCATGGCTTCAATCTTGGCCATGCCCAAGGTGCTGTCCAGAGCAGGCAGTTGGCGGTTGATATTCGATTCGGCAATATTATCCAGATCAATCAGGGTAATTCGGCCTACGGCCGAACGGGCCAGCGCTTCCACCGCCCAGGTTCCCACGCCCCCGATACCCGCCACCATCACATGGGCGGCCGCCAGACGCTCTCGCGCTCCGGCTCCATACAAACGATCCAAACCGCCGAAACGGCGTTCGGCATCCATGTTGTGCTGCTCTGTCATGCAATCTGTCCATCACCGGCCCATGCGGCCAAACCCGTTAATTCTACGTCTAATTGCCCCTGACCAGCCTGTGAAACGGGCCTTATGCCCTGGTGGCTTGACTGGGCCCTGCCAAATAGCAACACTCGTATAAGCAAATTAGTATTTTTCCTTAGTTATCAGCAAGAAAGCCCGCTACAGTGGACTGTGCTTGCTCTACAATTGTCATAGGTTTCAAGCATCTGTGATTTTGGCTTACCACCCCTTTTTGCCGTGAACATCGATTCTATTTCCGCCTCGCCTTCCGCCGTACCCACACCGTGCAGCTTTCGTGTCCTGACTGACGAAGAGCGCAACGCCTCTTTGCGTCAATCCCTGGAAGAGGTGCAGTGGTGTGAAAAACAGGACCTGTGGGTCTATGGTTACGGCTCTCTGATCTGGCGTCCCGATTTTGAATTTGCCGAGCAGCGCCAAGCCTTGCTGCGCGGTTACCATCGGGCGCTGTGCTTGTGGTCACGTATCAACCGCGGTACGCCCGAGCAGCCCGGTCTGGTTTTCGGGCTGGATGTAGGCGGTTCTTGCCGGGGCATGGCCTTTCGCATTCCCGCCGAAAGCGTCCCCAAGGTATTCGATGCCCTATGGCTGCGCGAAATGCCCAGCGGTGCCTATATTCCTCGCTGGTTGCGCTGCCGCACCAGCCAGGGCGATATTCGTGCCCTGGTCTTTACCATGAACCGCAAGACCGACGCCTACGTCCCCCGTATGCCGGACGAACAGTTGCGACAAGTGGTGTACTCGGCCCAGGGAACCAACGGCCCTTGCATCGAATACGTCATGGAAACCGCCTCGGCGCTGCAACGCTCTAAAATTCTGGATAAACGCCTGCAATCAGTGGTTCAATTACTACAGAGCCAGACTGCACTGCTTAATCCTCAACAAGCCTAAGAGCGCCCCATGTCCCTTGCCGATTTGCGTAACGAATACGAACGCTTTTCCCTGAGCGAAAACGAACTCTGTGCCGATCCTCGCCAGCAATTTCAACGCTGGCTGGATCAGGCGATTGAGCTAAAGGAAGTCGAACCCACGGCGATGACGCTGGCCACCGTGAACCCGGAAGGCCGCCCATCGGCGCGCATTGTTCTGCTCAAGGGTTACGACGAACAAGGCCTGGTGTTCTTTACGAATTACCAATCTCGCAAGGGTACGGACCTGGACCATAACCCTTGGGCCAGCCTGTCCTTTTTCTGGGCCTCCATGCAGCGCCAGGTGCGCTTTGAAGGCCGCATCAGCCGCATCAGCGCAGCCGAATCCGACGAATACTTTCACAGCCGTCCTCTGGGCTCTCGCATTGGGGCCTGGGCCTCGCCGCAAAGCCAACCCATCAGCCGCACAGAGCTGGATGCCCGTGCCAAGCAGTACACTGAAAGCTTAGGTGAACATCCCGCCCGCCCTGAACACTGGGGTGGCTTCCGACTGACTCCAGACCATGTCGAATTCTGGCAAGGCCGTGCCTCGCGCCTGCACGACAGGCTGGTGTTCGACCGCAAGGACACATCTGACTGGCAGGTGAGCCGACTGGCTCCTTAAGCCGTTCCCTTGGGGACGCCTGCCCTCAGCATTGATGCAATGACTGTTTTTTCTTCTACCTTCGATAGCGACTTCTTCCGTTCGGCACTGGGCCGTTTCGCCACTGGCGTGACGGTCGTGACCGGTGCCAACAAAGACCACCCGGATCAGGCCATTGGCCTGACCGTCAGCTCCTTTAACTCTGTTTCCCTGGACCCACCTCTGGTGCTGTGGTCGCTGGCCAAGCGCTCCCAGTCCCTGCCACACTTTGTGGACGGCCAGGGCTACGTGATTCACGTTTTGGGAGCCAGTCAGCTATCGCTGGCCAAGCGCTTTGCCTGGGGCGATCAGGCCGAGCGTTTTCGCGATCACCCCATCAAGCGTTCCCCGCACGGCTTGCTCATGTTGGACGACGAGCGCTGCAGTGCCTGGTTCGAGTGCAAGCCTTATGCCGTGCATGAGGCAGGCGACCACCTGATCTTTATCGGTGAAGTCACCCACTGCGAACGCAGCGCCCATCAGCCCCTGATCTACCATGCGGGCGACTTTGACCTGACTCCTTCCCTGGCGTGACGGGGTGTTGCAACGCAGCCCTGACGACGACAGCATGGCGGGAGTACACTACGCCTTTTGCTCCAACGCGCCAATAAGGTCCTGATTCATGGCAAACGATGTCGATTGCATAGTGCTGGGAGCGGGGGTCGTAGGTTTGGCCTGCGCCCGACAAATGGCCCAGCAAGGCATGGAGGTTCTGCTGATCGAGCAAACCGCCAGCATTGGCAATGGCGTCAGTTCCCGCAATTCAGAGGTCATACACGCGGGCATTTACTACACGCCGGGCAGCCTGAAGGCCCGCCTGTGTGTAGAAGGCAAAGCCCGGCTGTATGACTACTGCCAGGAACACCATATAGCCCACGCCCGTTGCGGCAAGCTGATTGTGGCGACCACGCCCGAACAGGAAGCCGATCTGCTCAAGCTGCAGGCCCAGGCGCGCGCTTGTGGTGTGGACGATTTGCAGTGGCTAAATGCCGCCCAGGCCCAGGCTCTGGAGCCGGCCTTGAATTGCAGCGCCGCCCTGCTCTCTCCTTCCACCGGCATTGTAGATACCCATGCCTTGATGCTGGCCCTGCAAGGCGATGCAGAAAACCACGGTGCCCAACTGGTCTTCAATACGCCTTTTGTCAGTGCGCGTGTCCTGCCCGGACAAGGTTTTGAAGTGCATGTGGGTGGCGCAGAAGCGTTCAGCCTGACAAGCACCCATCTGATCAATGCGGCTGGTTTGGGCGCGGTCGCCGCCGCACGCCAGATCGAGGGGCTGGATGCCAGCCATATCCCGAATGCCTATCTGTGCAAAGGCAGCTATTTCTCTTTGGCGGGTCGCTCGCCCTTCAAGCACCTGATCTACCCCATGCCCAATAAAGCCGGGCTGGGTGTGCATCTGACGCTGGATCTGGCCGGTCAAGCCCGCTTTGGCCCGGACACCGAATGGGTACAGGACGAGAACTACGATATGGACCCGCAGCGGGGCCAATCTTTTTACGCGGCCGTGCGCGAGTACTGGCCCGCTTTGCCTGATAACAGCCTGAACCCCGCCTATAGCGGTATCCGGCCTAAAATTGTGCCCGCAGGCCATGCGGCAGCCGACTTTGTCTTTTCGGGTCCCGCCGAGCACGGCATACCCGGACTGCTGAATCTGTTCGGCATCGAATCCCCCGGCCTGACCGCGTGTTTAGCGATTGCACAACACAGCCAAGAAACCCTGGCCCAGGCAGCTTAAAAACTTTTCTGAAATCTTTACAATACTGTCGATGAACGATTACATCTTGACCCTATCCTGCCCGGATCGTACCGGCATTGTCCACAGCGTATCGGGCTGGCTGCTTGAGCAGAACGGCAACATTCTTGAGGCACAGCAGTTCGGCGACGCCGCCACCAACCGCTTTTTCCTGCGCATCCAGTTTTCCCTGCCCGAAAAGCAGGACGTCAATGCGCTGCAAACCAGCTTCGCACCCATTGCTGAAAAATTCAGCATGGACGCCAATATTTATGACGCCCAGCGTAAAGCCCGCCTGCTGATCCTGGTCAGCCGCCAAGGCCACTGCCTGAACGATCTGCTGTTCCGCGCCCATAGCGGCCAACTGCCGGTGGAAATTGCTGCCGTTGCCTCCAACCATACCGACCACGCCGGTCTGGCTTCTTCTTATGGCATCCCTTTCCATCACCTGCCCGTGACACCGGAAACCCGCCCCGAGCAAGAGCAGCAAATCATCGACCTGGCTCGTGACCTGAAGATTGATCTGGTTGTGCTGGCCCGCTACATGCAGATTCTGTCCACCAATCTGTGCCAATCCCTGTCTGGCCGCGCCATCAATATTCACCACAGCTTCCTGCCCAGCTTCAAGGGCGCACGCCCCTACCACCAAGCACATGCTCGTGGTGTGAAGATTATTGGTGCTACCGCCCACTACGTGACGGCTGATCTGGACGAAGGCCCGATCATCGAACAGGACGTGGAACACGTCACCCACTCGGTCAGCCCAGCTGAGCTGACCCAGATCGGTAGCGATGTGGAGTCTCTGGTTCTGGCCCGTGCTGTGCGCGCC
Source organism: Alcaligenes faecalis (assembly GCF_005311025.1). Taxonomy (GTDB): domain Bacteria; phylum Pseudomonadota; class Gammaproteobacteria; order Burkholderiales; family Burkholderiaceae_B; genus Alcaligenes; species Alcaligenes phenolicus. The sequence goes on from NZ_CP031747.1 coordinate 3,887,589, forward strand.
CACGTGGAGCACCGCATCTTGCTGAACGATCAGCGCACGGTGGTATTCCGCTAAGCAGTGAGGTCAGACCGGCCTTAAGACTGAAAAAAAGCCCTCAATGCTATGGATATAGATCCACGCATTGAGGGTTTTTTACTGGTCACCCATTTTTTCAGAAGCCAGATGACATGAGCCTGCTCGCTACTTGGCAATTAGCTCTACCAGCCTCAGGCAACGATCGACTGCTGTCTCTGCCAATCTCTGACGAGTATCTGCTTCAAATCGCCAACAGCCTCTCCCGCATACTGACTGCTTCCTCAAGTCGACCATACGCTTGCAGCATGTCTCGTCGGCAAGACCCATGTTTACCTCGGGTACACGGCTACAAGCTCTGCTTATTGCCCTAACGCCAACCCTTCACGCCGAGGGTCTACCCCCGCTTCCAGCCCCTCCTGAGTCCAGCGAATCACATGCGTACCGCTAGGAAAAGGCTGCTCACGCACCTCGTGCCCCATTGCCCTCAAGGCCTGCGCCTGTTCCGTCACCGTAGTCCCAGCTTCCAGCTCAGTCGCCCAATTGCGGCTGCCGTAGTGGGGCAGGCTGACTGCCTGTTGAGCATCCAGGTTCCACATCAACATGCCGGTCAGGGCTTGAGCCACGTAAGGAATAATGGCACTGCCACCGGGTGAACCCAGGGCAATGACAGGGCGGCCATCCTGCATCACCATCATCGGTGCCATGGAACTGCGTGGACGCTTGCCGGGTTCCACCCGATTCACGGACAGGCGTCCCATTTCGTCTTTGGGGCTCAAGGCAAAGTCAGTCAGCTGATTGTTCATCAAGAAACCATGCACCATGATCTTGCTACCAAAAGCTGACTCGACCGAAGTGGTCATGGACACCACTTGCCCCTTGGCATCCGCCACGGACAAATGCGTCGTGGAAGGCAGCTCGGGCGTGTTATCGCTGGCAGCTTGTGAGTCGGCCAAGGGCTTACCCGGTTGAGCGTGTCCCATGGATCGGTCTGGCTGAATCAAGGCAGCGCGGGATTTCAGATACTCCGGAGCCAGCAAAGCCTGCTGAGGGACAGACACAAATGCCGGATCGGCCACCCAGGCATCCCGATCCGCGAAGGCCAAACGCCCCGCTTCAGAGAAATAGTGAATCGCTTCCACAGATTGCGGCTTCGCCGCAGCAATGGGCGTGTGCTGCAAGATACCCAGCATCTGCATCACACTGATAGCCCCGGAACTGGGCGGTGCCATGCCACAGAGAGCCACTTGCTGCCAGTCCATACAGAGGGGTTCACGACGCAAGGCGCGGTACTGCGTCAAGTCAGACACAGCCAGATCACCCGCAATGGGGTCGGCGGCAACGGCAGCCACCATATCCTGGGCAAGTTCACCTTGATAAAAAGCCTGTGCGCCCTGTCTGGCCAAAAGGCGCAGCACTCGCGCGTATTCCTTGTTCTGCAAACGATGACCAACAGGCCAGGGCTTGCCTTGCTCGTCCAGAAAATAGGCACGTGTAGCCGCCTTGTCAGCCAGTTCAGGATTATCGGCAATCAAGGTATTCAAGCGTGGGCTGACTTCAAAACCGACCTCAGCAAGCTCAATCGCCGGGTCAAACAAATTCGCCCACGGCAGCACGCCACCGTCTTTATGCATCAACTCCAGGGCACGCAGCAAACCCGGTACGCCTACCGAGCGACCACTATTGACCGCCTGCTTGAAGGACATGGTTTTACCGTCCAGCTCGAAGCGATCCAGACTGCTGGCTGCGGGCACCGTTTCCCGTCCGTCATAGCTCATCAGGCCGGTCTTGGGCTGGAACATCAGCAAGAAGCCGCCACCGCCTATGCCGGAAGACTGTGGTTCCACCAGCCCCAGAACCAACTGAGCCGCAATGGCTGCATCCACCGCACTGCCTCCCTGATCCAGGATGCGCAAACCCGCTTGTGTCGCCAAAGGATGTGCCGTCACCACCATGCTTTTCTGGGTGACAAGCTTGTCACGCTGCATGACACTGCTGGCGGTTTCCGGGTTCAAATGCTGGCTGGCTGCTTCCCGAGCGTGCGCAGGTAGCGCCAGCGCCAAGGTCAAGGCAGCCGACATCAGAGCCGGTTTCCAGTGCAATCTCATGTGTTCTCCTTTTGGTCCTCAAGCAGCCATTGTTCCAGCAAAAGCACCGCTTCGCTGGGCTCATTGGCCGTAGGATAACTAAAAAAATAGGCCTCACTGACAGGCATGGCATGATCCAGCGGCATGATCAGCTCGCCCTGCTCCAGCGCCTGTTGCACCAGAAAACGCGGCATCAAGGCCACGCCCATGTCAGCATGCAATGCCGCCATCACCAGGCTGAACAGCTCGTAACGCGGGCCGGAACTGACACGCAAATCAGGCTCCAGACCGGCAGATCGATACCAGTCCGACCAGCTATCGGGGCGCGTGGACATATGCAGGTGAACCAGCTTTTGCCAGTCGTCACTGGCGGCCAGCTCGGGCGAGCAGACCGGCACCAGTTCGCCTTCGTCAAACAGCTTGATCCCTTCAGTTTGCGGCCACAACTGCCGTCCATGATAAATGGCAGCATCAAAGGGGTGGTCGCCAAACTGAAACGGAGTGGTACGCACGGACAGGCTGACGGTGATATCCGGATAGCGCTGGGAGAAACGGGCCAGACGCGGCATCAACCACACGGTCGACAAGGTAGGAAGCACGGCCAGATGGATGCTGCGGCCCACACCGGCGCGTGCAATCAGGCTGAAAGTATCCTTGCCGATTTGCTCCAGATGGTGACGGATGCGAGCAGCATAATCGCGCCCTGCCGGAGTCAACACCAGACGCCGCCGCACCCGTGTCAGCAAGGTGACACCCAGCCGCTGCTCCAGGCCGCTTACCTGCCGGTACACCGCGCTATGCGTCAAGGACAATTCCTCGGCCGCACGGGAAAAAGTCCCCAAACGGGCCGTGGCCTCAAAGGCCTGTAATGCGCCCAAACTGGGTACGCCTTGTCTCATAGGTCTTCCTCTTAATCATGCCGCCTCAGCCCTCCTCATTCAGTGCAGAGCCGGATCGTTACGCCAGAACACGACATTGTGCAATTTTATCAATTGCCTTGTGCGCTTTATGCACACTATGCTGAGACTTTATATTGATCTCGCTGATCCACAGCCACCTGATGATGCGCTTGCTGCTCATAGTGGCGACTGTCAGCGATACTTAAGCAGCTCTTTTCTATTTTCCAGATTGGTGGCGCCCATCCAGGCTCCACCTGACTGACCCTCTTTGATCTTCCCGGAGTACCTCTATGTCTGCCAATCCCTCTTTCCATTGGGACGACCCCCTGCTGTTGAATCAGCAGTTGAGCGATGAAGAGCGCATGGTGCGCGATGCCGCCCACGCCTATGCACAGGAAAAGCTGCTGCCACGCGTACTGGAGGCCTTTCGCCACGAACAGACTGACCCCGCCATCTTTGCCGAGATGGGCTCGCTGGGCCTGTTGGGGGCCACCATTCCCGAAGCCTACGGTGGCGCTGGTCTGAACTATGTCAGCTATGGTTTGATCGCCCGCGAAGTGGAGCGTGTGGATTCAGGCTACCGCTCCATGATGAGCGTGCAATCCTCTCTGGTCATGGTGCCGATTTTTGAATTTGGCAGCGAAGAACAAAAACAGAAATATCTGCCCAAGCTGGCCAGCGGCCAATGGATTGGCTGCTTTGGCCTGACTGAACCCAATCATGGCTCGGACCCCGGCGCCATGGAAAGCCGCGCTGTAAAAGTGGACGGTGGCTATCGTCTGAGCGGCAACAAGACCTGGATTACCAACTCCCCCATCGCCGATGTGCTGGTGGTCTGGGCCAAAGTCGTGGGTGGTGACGACGACGGCAAGATCCGCGGCTTCATTCTGGAAAAAGGCATGAAAGGTCTGTCCACCCCGGCCATTCACGGCAAAGTAGGCTTGCGTGCTTCCCTGACCGGCGAAATCGTCATGGCCGATGTGGAGATTGCAGACAGCCAGATGCTGCCCCATGTCTCGGGTTTGCGTGGCCCTTTCACCTGCCTGAACTCGGCCCGCTTCGGGATTGCCTGGGGTGCCTTGGGCGCCGCCGAATCCTGCTGGCATACCGCCCGCCAGTACACCCTGGACCGCAAGCAGTTTGGTCGCCCCTTGGCGGCCAATCAACTGATCCAGAAAAAACTGGCTGATATGCAGACCGAAATTACACTGGCGCTGCAAGGCTGCCTGCGTCTGGGACGCATGAAAGACGAAGGCACAGCGGCGGTCGAAATCACCTCCATCATGAAGCGCAACTCCTGCGGCAAGGCACTGGATATTGCCCGACTGGCACGCGACATGCTGGGAGGTAATGGTATCTCTGACGAGTTCGGTATTGCTCGCCACCTGGTCAATCTGGAAGTGGTGAACACCTACGAAGGCACCCACGACGTACATGCCCTGATTCTGGGACGCGCACAAACCGGGATTCAGGCTTTCTTCTAAAGCAAACCAAACAGGGCAAAGCCAAAGGCTTTGCCCTTGTCCGTTTCAACCGGAACAAACTGGTGAATTACATGCCGTAAGGGGACTTCTCTCCCGTCTGCATTTACGGTTTTTACTGCCGAGAGACTCGAGGTAAACAGTATCCCTTCATAAGCAGCGGGCAAAAAGCCTGGAATGAAGGTTCTTTCCAGTCGCAGGGCCGTCTCAAGATCAAAATGGCCGCTGGAAAGTTGGTAAACCAAAACTATGCGGTGGCGGTCTTTTTATTCTTGTTCGGACTTCAACTCAAACATGCTGGTCGATTCCATTTCCAGCACCAGCTCATCACGCTGATTGAACACATTCCAATTCCAGCGAATGATACCCAGATCTGAACGGCTGCTGGACACACGCTTGGACGCCACCGTGGCCTCCAGACGGATTGAATCACCGGCCCGCACAGGCAAGACCCAGCGCAGACGCTCCAGACCGGGCGAACCAAAGGACTCGGAATCGTGCAAGGCAGAATCCACGGCCATGCGCATGGTTTTGCCGCAAGTGAGCCAACCGCTGGCGATCAAACCGCCCCAATGGCCCTCTTCGGCCTGCTTGTCGTCAATATGAAAGGACTGCGGATCGTATTTCTGGGCAAATTCCAGCATTTCTTCGCGAGTCACAGGGACAAGTGGGTGCTTGATGACCATACCCACTTCAAATTCAGCAAATTTCATGTTGTTGTACAACGAAAAAAGCCCCCACGCTGCGCCTTCGGCTTGCTGCCCCCCGAGGGGGAGGTTTTGCCTTGGGGCGGCCCGGCGACAAAAAAAGCCCCCACGCTACACCTTCGGCTTGCTGCCCCTCCAAGGGGGAGCTTTCACCTTGGGACGGCCCGGCGGCAAAAAAGATCGAGATCGCCACTCTACCATCTCTGCCAGAATTTGCAGCCCCTGCCCCTACTGCGCCACAAACCGCAGCAAACTGTCCACATCCGGTATCAGGAGAAGCCAGCCTGTGCGTCTTATACCAATCTATGGCATAAAGAGAGTTTCCTGATTACTAATTACCTGAGCGCCCGGTTTGTTCGGGGCTATGCACAACCAAGGCTATGACAACACTCGATTCATCTTTGCAATTTGCGAGCCTGACTCAGGGCTCACAAGCCATCCAGCTGGAATATCAACGCATTGCCCCCGAACGGGAAACCGCCCCTTTGCTGGTGTTCCTGCACGAAGGTCTGGGCTCGATTGCCATGTGGAAAGACTGGCCGGCACAACTGTGCGAACAAACCGGCTGTAGCGGCCTGATGTATTCCCGCTATGGCTATGGCCGCAGCACCCCGCGCCCGGACAATCGCCCCAAAGAGCCCGACTACCTGCATGAGCAGTCGCTGGACGTGCTGCCTCAACTGCTGGAGCAACTGGGCGAAGACGGCAAGAAGCGCCCGATTGTGCTGGTCGGCCACAGCGATGGTGGCTCGATTGCCCTGCTGGCGGCCAGTGGCTTTAGCGACAAGCTGCAAGGCATTGTAGTGATGGCCCCGCACCTGTTCGTGGAAGACATTTCCCTGCGCGGCATTCTGGTTGCCCGCGAAGCCTACGAGCAAGGCTTTTTACGCGAACGTCTGGGCCGCTATCACGATGATGTGGAATCCGCTTTCTGGGGCTGGAACGCCACCTGGACCGATCCCCGATTCCGCGACTGGAATATTGAACAAGAGGTCAGCCGTATCACCTGCCCGATTCTGGCGATTCAGGGCGTGGATGATGAATACGGCACGCTGGAACAGATCCGCCGCATCAAGGAGCTGGTGCCCCACACCGAGCTGCTGGAACTGGAGCAATGCGGTCACCTGCCCTACCGGGATAAGGAAGCGCAGGTGAACCAGGCGATTGTGGACTTTCTGAAACGAACAGCCCGCTAAGTAGCGAACTCACTCAGTCCCTAAGCTCAGCCCTTAAAGCACACACGCACTACTAAACAGCAGACTTATTCAAAGGCTGCTGCTGCTCGGCCCAGGCGGTCATTGACCGCCTGCCAGTCCGGCGTATCCGGGCAACGCTGCACCCAAATATGTTGGTACTGGCCTTGGTCCAGACGACGCAACATGGCGTACAAGTCCTGGGCATAAAGCTGCGCATCCGGACTGCACACATACCAGTCGTGCACCTCCGCCGAAAATGGCGGCAAGGAGGCAAAAGCGACAATGGCCTGCTTGCCCCCCTGGCTCAAAGCAGCCTGCACAGCAGCCGCGCTGTCTTCATCAAACAAAGATAAAGGGGTACGCGGCGCATAGTGCGCTTTCAAGCTGCCCGAAACCTGTGGGGCTTGTTGATCCGGGCTGGCGGGTTCGTAGCCGATAACCTCGGCAATCATGGCGGCGCTAATGTGGCCAGGCCGCAAAAGCACGGCACCCACACCTTGATGAGTACGCGACACGTCCACAATGGTGGACTCGATGCCCACTTCCGACGGGCCCGCTTCCACAATCAGCAGTTCCTCTGCACTCATGTCCGCGAATTCATCGCGTACATGGCTGGCCGCCGTGGGCGATACCTGACCGAACTTGTTGGCCGAAGGTGCTGCTACTCCTGCCTGTCCGCTGGGCTTGAGTTCTGCCATGCGCTTGAGCAAAGCCTGTGCCACCGGATGGGAAGGGCAACGAATACCAATGCTGCTTTGCCCGCCACTGACCGTATCCGGAATAGCCGGATTGCGCGGCAAGATCAGCGTCAAAGGACCCGGCCAGAAGGCATCAATCAATTGCTGCGCCACGGGCGGAATATCCGTCACCCAATAGCGCAAGTCAGCACCGGGGGCCACATGCACAATCAAGGGATGATTCGCAGGGCGGCCCTTGGCCTTGTAAATCAGTTGCACCGCCGCCGGGTTTTCTGCATCCGCGCCCAGACCGTAGACTGTCTCGGTTGGAAAGGCCACCAGCCCCCCTTGTGCCAGCACACGGGCGGCTTGCTCTATCTGCTGCTCGGAAGGGCTACGGGTGGAATCACTCATGATCAAACGCGATACGCAAGGCAGCGGCGGCTCGGGCAGTGCGTTCACGCACTTGCTGATCCGACTCGCCCACAATATTGACGTGACCCATCTTGCGGCCAACACGGGCCTCGGCCTTGCCGTACAGGTGCAAGGACACGCCAGGCACAGCCAGCAAGGCAGCCCAATCAGGTTCACGCATCTGGCCCTGTTCATCAAACCAGATATCGCCCAGGATGTTGAGCATCATGGAAGGACACAAAGCGCTGGTATCACCCAAAGGCAAGGCCGCCATCACGCGGGCTTGCTGTTCAAACTGGCTGGTGACGCAGGCGTTCATGGTGTAGTGACCGCTATTGTGCGGACGGGGAGCCACCTCATTGGCTAACAAACGGCCATCTTCCAGAATGAAGAACTCCACACACAAGACACCCACGTAGTCCAGCGTACGGGCGATAGCGGCAGCCGCCTGACGGGCCTGCTCGGACAAGGCATCATCCTGAAACTGGGCGCTGATGGTGGACACGGCCAAAATGCCATCACGGTGCTCATTACGGGCACATGGGAAGGTTTTGACCTGATCGTCCAGGCCACGGGCCAGGACAACCGAAATTTCGGACTTCAAGGGTTGCAGGGCTTCCAGCACACAGGCCTGGGAACCGAACTCCTTGAAGGCAGCCAGCGCCTGTTCACGGTCTGCCACACGTGCCTGACCCTTGCCGTCGTAACCAAAGCGCGCTGTCTTCAGAATGCCGGGAAACAAGGCGCTGTCAGCGGCCTGCAAATCGTCCAGGCTTTCGATGGCCGCATAAGGAGCCACCGGCACACCGGCCTGCGCGATAAAGGCTTTTTCACGAATACGATCCTGCACAATGCCTACGGCATCACCAGACGGTGTGACTCGTGTGTGCTTGGCCAAGGTCAGCAAGGACTGCGCCGGGACGTTCTCGAACTCGGTACTGACGGCTTGGCACAAGTCCCCCAGACGGGAAAGCGCTTGGGCGTCATCGTAGGCCGCACAGATATGCAGATCCGCCACTGCGCCTGCAGGGCTATGGGTGTCCGGGTCCAGCACGGCCACCTTGTAGCCCAGGCTTTGGGCGCTATGGCAGAACATGCGGCCCAGTTGGCCGCCTCCAATCATGCCCAGCCAGGAGCCAGGGACCAGAAGGGCAACATCAGTCATGGGGGTCATCATCACAAAATAAAATCAGGCAGTAGCAGGAGGAACACGCATAGCTCGGGCGGCCTCAGTCTGGCGGGCACGGTACGCAATCAGTTTTTCAGTCAGCACAGCATCGTTGACCGCCAGATTGGCAATCACGTGCAGCGCGGCATTGGCGGCACCGGCCTCGCCAATGGCAAAGGTGGCAACCGGCACGCCCTTGGGCATTTGCACAATCGACAGCAGGGAATCTTCACCACGCAGGTAGCGCGAAGGTACAGGTACGCCAAACACGGGCAAGTGCGTCAGGGCAGCCAGCATGCCGGGCAAGTGAGCCGCGCCGCCTGCACCGGCAATAATGGCTTTCAGGCCACGGGCCGGAGCCTGGGCACCATAGTCCACCATATCAATCGGCATGCGGTGGGCAGAGACCACACGGCACTCATAGGACACGCCAAATTCGTCCAGAATGGCCACAGCCTGGCTCATGACATCCCAGTCGCTGGAGGAACCCATCACAATGCCCACTGTGGGGGCCGCAGGAGTTTGTACGCTCATTAGAGATACGCCCTAAAAGGAAGAAGGCGCCATGCTGCCGGGCGCCTTGGTAAATAGAAAAACAGCAGGGTCCATCCAATGATGGGTTTTCCGGCGAGGCAGACTTTGCTCTGCCCATCGCCCTCCCCCAAAGCCCGGCTCGCTGTGGCAAAGTCGTCCAAGGACATGCAGCCGCTTGGCACCCTGCGAAGGACGAGCAGGCAGCTCGTTTACGGCGAGCGCCTGTCCGGGCTGTAAACCGTTCACGCTGTCAGGCGTTCCAGGGCTTCACGGTATTTGTCAGCCGTACGCTCGGCCACCTCAGCAGGCAAGCGAGGAGCGGGTGGCGTCTTGTCCCAAACCTGGGTTTCCAACCAATCGCGCACAAATTGCTTGTCGTAAGACGGTGGGCTGATGCCTTCGGCATAGCTGTCGGCTGGCCAGAAACGCGAGGAATCCGGGGTCAGCACTTCATCCATCAAATGCAACTGGCCTTGATCGTCCAGGCCAAACTCAAATTTGGTATCGGCAATCAGAATGCCACGGCTGGCCGCGTAGTCAGCAGCTTCGGTGTACAAACGCAAGGTCACATCACGGATTTGCTCGGCCAGCTCCTGACCGACTTCCTTGACCACGTGGGCGAAATCCACGTTCTCGTCATGCGAGCCCATTTCGGCTTTGGCAGCCGGCGTAAACAGCACATGAGGCAGCTTGGCCGCTTGCTTCAGGCCAGCCGGCAAGGTGATGCCACATACCGCGCCGGTAGCCTGGTAGTCTTTCCAGCCCGAACCGATCAGATAACCACGAGCCACGGCTTCCACCATGATGGGCTTCAAGCGCTTGACCACCATGGAGCGGCCTTCCACTTGGGCGCGCTCTTCAGGCGCCACCACATCAACCGGGTTCACGCCAGTGGTGTGATTAGGGATGATGTGCGCCAGCTTGTTCAGCCAGAACTCGGTCATCTGCGTCAAGACAGCGCCCTTGCCGGGAATGGGGTCGTCCAGAATCACATCGAATGCCGAAATGCGATCACTGGCCACAATCAACAACTTGTCCTCACCCACCGCATACATGTCCCGAACTTTGCCGCGCGCGAGTAGCGGCAGGGAGCTCAGGCTGGATTGATGTAAGGGCTCTTGCACGATTTCATCCTTAAAACGAAAACATCCCGCTGACTATGGATGCAGGCGGGACGACAATCCCGGCGCCTGCGGCACCGGGCAAAGACGCGGAGACCGGGGCGGGCAGTCGTGCTGCCCACTCCTGCTCCGCCTGACAAAATTACTGAACGATCTGGGACAACTCGCCGGTGCTGTACTGGCGGGCGATTTCCTGCAAAGGAATGGCCTTGATCTTGGAGGCCTGACCGGCGGCACCAAACTGCTGGTAGCGGGCCACGCACACTTTCTTGGCGGCTTCGCGAGCAGGTTTCAGGTATTCGCGTGGGTCGAATTTCTCCGGGTTTTCGAACAGGAAACGACGGATGGCAGCGGTCATGGCCAAACGGATATCGGTGTCGATATTGACCTTGCGCACACCGTACTTGATGGCTTCCTGAATTTCTTCCACAGGCACGCCGTAGGTTTCTTTCATGTTGCCACCGAACTGGCGGATTTCAGCCAGCAGTTCCTGAGGCACACTGGAGCTGCCGTGCATGACCAGGTGAGTATTGGGCAAACGACGGTGAATTTCTTTCACGCGCTCGATGGACAAAATGTCGCCGGTAGGCTTGCGGGTGAACTTGTAAGCACCGTGGCTGGTACCGATGGCGATGGCCAGTGCGTCCAGTTGAGTGCGTGTCACAAACTCAGCGGCCTGCTCGGGGTCGGTCAACAACTGATCCAGAGTCAGAACGCCGTCAGCACCGTGACCGTCTTCCTTATCACCCTGCATGGTTTCCAGGGAACCCAGGCAGCCCAGTTCGCCTTCAACGGTCACGCCCAGCTTGTGAGCCATTTCGACCACTTTGCGGGTGACTTCCACGTTGTACTCAAAGTCGGCAATGGTCTTGCCGTCGGGCAACAGGGAGCCGTCCATCATCACGCTGGAGAAACCCAGCTCGATGGCGCCTTTGCAAATCTCGGGGGACTGGCCGTGGTCCTGGTGCATCACCACAGGGATGTTGGGGTAGGACTCGACAGCAGCTTCGATCAGGTGACGCAGAAACGCTTCGCCTGCGTATTTACGGGCACCGGCCGATGCCTGCATGATGACGGGGCTATCCGTCTCCGAGGCGGCTTCCATAATGGCCTGGACCTGCTCCAGGTTATTGACGTTGAACGCTGGAATACCATAACCGTGCTCGGCCGCGTGATCGAGCAGCTGGCGCATGGAAACTAGGGCCATGAGAAGACCTCCTGAAGACTAAAATAATTGAAAAACTTGGCCGGGCACGGTTCCGTGCACAGCCGATTGTTTGTAAGCGTATTAACTGGCGGTCCGACGCGCCGACTTGGGGCGGAACGCATTGACCACATGCTCGTGAGTTTGTGCGTAAGGTCCACCAATCAGGTCGATGCAATACGGGACTGCTGCAAAAATACCCGGCACCAATACTTGTCCGGTTTCTGAATCCCGTAATCCTTCCAGAGTTTCCTGAATGGCTTTGGGCTGCCCAGGCAGATTGATAATCAGAGCAGCGTGGTCCTGAATTTCTCGGATGACCGCAACTTGCCGCGACAAAATCGCTGTTGGTACGAATTTTAAACTGATTTGACGCATCTGTTCACCGAAACCGGGCATTTCGCGCGTTCCAGCGTCCAGAGTGGCCTCCGGCGTCACGTCGCGACGCGCCGGACCAGTGCCACCGGTAGTCAAAATCAGGTCGCAACCCGCTTCCACCAAGTCGACCAGGGTGTCGGTAATCTGGGCACGCTCGTCGGGAATCAGCCGTTCCAGATAGGCAGGCGCTACCGTCAAGGCGGAGTCCAGCCAGCTGCGCAGCGCCGGTATGCCTTGATCCTGGTACTGTCCGCTGGAGGCGCGATCTGAAACCGACACCAAGCCGATACGCAATTGATCCGGATGCTCGCGGGGAGACTGTCGATTGAATGTCATGCTTTTCCTTGGAAGCGAAATAAACTACAGGCCCTGAACGGGCCTGCCAATAGCACGATTGTAACGAATCGCAGTGGGGCTTAAATACAACGGCCGCCGTCTACTTCGATGCAAGTGCCTGTAATGAACTCGGCCTCGTCCGAGGCCAGATACAGCGCTGCCGCTGCCACGTCCTTGGGTGTGCAAAAACGTCCCAGCGGAATTCCCGCCAAGAAACGGCTGCGGTTTTCCGGCGTATCGGGCATGCCCATGAACTGTTCCAGCAACGCCGTGTCACCAATCACCGGATTAATGCAGTTCACCCGGATATTATCCGGCCCCAACTCTGCCGCCATGCCCTTGCTGATGGTCACGACCGCACCTTTGGTGCCGTTGTACCAGACCAGTCCGGGGCGCGGACGCAAGGCGGCGGTAGACGCAATATTGATGAAAGAGCCCGAGCCCTGGGCGCGCAGATACGGCACAAAGTGTTTGGCGGTCCAGTAAATGCTTTTCACGTTGACGGCATAGACCAGATCGAACTCGCTTTCGCTGACCTCCAGCAACGGTTTATTGCGATGCGTGGTGCCCGCATTGTTCACCACAATATGCAGCCCACCGCATTCGCGCAGGGCAATATCCAACAGGGCATGAACTTCGTCCCCTTGCGAGACATCGCAAGCGGCAAAAATGGCCTGACCACCCTGTGCCTGAATCTGGGCCGCTGCGGCCTGCCCTTGCTCTGCATTCAGGTCGGCAATCAGTACACGCGCTCCTTCGCGTGCAAAGCGCTGTGCAATGCCCAGGCCAAAACCCGATGCACCGCCCGTCACGATAGCCACTTTGTCTTGCAATCGCATGTTTGTCTCCTTCTGCTTTTTATATAGAAATGGCGGCTTTGCGCCGCCATTGGTGAAACCTGTTTAGCGTTCAGCTGCCATGCTGCCAGAAAACCGGAACCGCCACAGCCGCGCTAACCCCTAAATACCCCTACGATCAGCTGGCCGCATGACGTAGCGCAACCGTTTTCAGGGAAGTCAGGGCGTACAAGGCTTCAAAGCCCTTCTCGCGGCCTATGCCGGACTGGCCGGTTCCACCAAAAGGCAGTTCCACCCCGCCTGCCGCACCGTAATTATTCACAAAGACCTGCCCGGCTCGCAGTTGCCGGGCCATACGCACTTGACGAGCCCCGTCGCGGGTCCAGACCCCGGCCACCAAACTGTAAGGCGTGCCATTGGCCATGGCGATGGCTTCTTCCTCTGTACCGAAGGGCTGGGCCACCAGAACAGGACCGAAGATTTCCTCCTGCGCCAGACGATGTTCAACAGGCACATGGCCCAATAAAACAGGCACTTGGTAAAAACCGCCTGCGGGGGCCTTGGAGTCCAGCTTGCCTTGCGCCAGCACCACAATGCCGTCCTGGTCCAGATTTTCCAGATAGGAACGCACCCGCGCTTGCTGCTGCGCGCTGATCAGGGGACCGCAATCCAGATTGTCGCTGGCCGCCCCGGTCAGCAGCGCCTTGAAGGCTTCGGCCAGACGCTCGGTAAAGTCGCCATAAATAGCGCGCTGAATCAACACTCGACTCCCTGCCGAGCAAGTCTGCCCTGCGTTCTGCACAATCGCATTGACCACGACCGGCAAAGCAGCATCCAGATCCGCATCCGAGAACACGACTTGTGGAGACTTGCCGCCCAGCTCCAAGGTGACCGGCACAAAATTCTGCGCTGCTTGCAAGGCCACCTGACGGCCTGTGCCGGGAGAGCCAGTAAAGGAAATGTGATTGATATCCGGATGAGCAGACAGAGCCTGCCCGGCTTCACTACCCAGCCCCGTGCAGATGTTGAGCACACCCGCCGGCAAACCTGCTTCGTGCAACAACTCGGCCACGCGCAGCAAGGACAGGCTGGCATCCTCGGCCGGTTTCACCACGCAGGTATTACCCGCAGCCAGGGACGCGGCTACGCTGCGCCCGAAGATCTGCAAGGGGTAGTTCCAGGGGATGATGTGCGCGGTCACTCCCAAGGGTTCACGCAAGGTGAACGCCGTCATCTCCCAGCCCAGCGGGATGGTTTGACCATGCAGCTTGTCCACAGCGCCCGCATAGAACTCAAAATAGCGGACAATGGCAGCAGCATCGGACTGGGCCTGACGCAAAGGCTTGCCGGTATCGCGAGACTCCAGCCGCGCCAGCTCCTCTCGGGCATCAGACAGAGTTCGAGCGCAACGCAACAATAACTGGCTGCGTTGGGCGGCCGTCAGACGGCTCCACGGCCCCTGGCTGGCACGTCGGGCGGCCTGTACGGCCCAATCAACATCCACCTCGGACGATTGCGCCAAGCGGGCGAAGGTCTCGCCTGTGGAGGGGTCGATAACCGGTAGCAAACCACCGCCCTCCGCGCCAAGTTGCTGTCCGTCAATCCAATTGCGACACTCCATGACCGCCTCCAATGCTATTGTTATCTCAGCCAATCGAGCTTTGCTCGAGATCATTCTACTCAAGGACCTGCTGCTTTGGACTCTCGACAACGTACTTTGCTCTTAGCGGGCGCTGGCGATCTGGGCACCCGCACCGGGATGCTGGCCCGCCATCACGAATGGCCGGTGATCGGCCTGCGCCGTCATGTTCCCCTGGACGATCACAGCGGGATCGAATGGGTGGAAGCTGATCTGAGCGAGCCCACCTCCCTGCGCCTGAAGCACCGTAAAATCACCCACGTACTTTACGCCGTCTCTCCCGACCAGCGTAGCCAGGCTGCTTATGAGCGGGTATTTCTGCACGGTCTGGAAAACCTGCTCAACGAGCTGGACCTGAAAGCCCTGAAACGCTTTGTCTTTGTATCGTCCAGCG
Source organism: Alcaligenes faecalis (assembly GCF_005311025.1). Classification (GTDB taxonomy): domain Bacteria; phylum Pseudomonadota; class Gammaproteobacteria; order Burkholderiales; family Burkholderiaceae_B; genus Alcaligenes; species Alcaligenes phenolicus. The sequence goes on from NZ_CP031747.1 coordinate 3,902,633, forward strand.
CCGTCTACGGGCCGAGCACTGAATGGGTGGACGAGAACTCGCCCACAGAGCCTACGCAATTCAATGGCCGAGTACTGCTGGAGGCCGAGCAGCTGCTGCACCACCGCATCCCGGCCCAAGCCGTCGTCATCCGCCCCAGCGGCCTGTACGGGCCAGGGCGTACTCAATTACTGGACCGCCTGCGTGAAGGCCGTGCCACCGTGCCGGACGACCCGGAGCACTGGGCCAACCGCCTGCATATTGAAGACGCCGCGCGCGCCTGCTGGCACCTGCTGCGCACTCCCGCGCCCTTCCCTTGCTACATAGGTACGGACAGCCGCCCTTACCGGATTACTGAGCTTTACGACGGACTGGCGGATCTGCTGGAAGTAGCCCACCCCGAACGGCGTCAGTCCAACGAAGGTGGCAAGCGCCTGAGCAACCAGCGACTGCTGGACAGCGGCTTTCAGCTGGACTGGCCCGACGCCCTACAGGGGTATGCACAGTTGATTAAAGATGGGGCGTAAAGCGCAGCCCATGCTCTATCCACTCCACGTGCACAAGGATGAACATAGCGCCTATGGCGGGCGCTTCCCCGACTTCCCAGGCTGTTTTACAGCAACTGATGAATTACAGAATCTTGCTCGGGCTGCCCAAGAAGCGGTTAAGGCACACTGCTTCGGTGATAGCTCCCCCCTCCCCTCACCGACCACACCTGAAGACTGGTTAGAGCACGAGGGCTATAAAGAGGGATTTTGGATGATGGTCGATATTGATCTATCCAAGTAGGCAAAAAACAAAAAAGCCAGCCAACTTTCGTTGACTGGCTTTTTCTGACGAAGCAAAGACTGGCTTAAGCCTTGTCTTCCAACGCAGCCACGGCTGGCAAGCGCTTGCCTTCCAGGAATTCCAGGAAGGCACCGCCGCCGGTGGAGATGTAGTCCACATCTTCGCCGATATTGAACTGGGCAATCGCTGCCAGAGTGTCGCCACCGCCCGCAATCGAGAAGGCCTTGGAGCCTGCAATCGCGCGCGACAGGGTTTCGGTGCCTTGTGCGAAAGCCGGGAACTCGAACACGCCCAGAGGGCCGTTCCAGACCACGGTGCCAGCCTTGGCAATGATGTCAGCGATCTGCTGAGCCGTTTGCGGGCCCACGTCCAGAATCATGTCATCGTCCTGAACCTGATCAGCAGCCTTGATTTCAGCCGCTGCATCAGCGGCAAAGGACTTGGCGCACACCACATCCACAGGGATAGGCACCTCGGCACCGCGCTCTTTCATGATGCGGATCACTTCACGGGCTTCTTCCAACTGGCTTTCTTCCACCAGGGATTTGCCCACGGACAGGCCACTAGCCATCATGAAGGTATTGGCAATGCCGCCACCGACCACCAGTTGGTCAACCTTTTCAGCCAAAGCGCGCAGGATGGACAGTTTGGTGGACACCTTGGCACCACCCACAATCGCGACCAGAGGACGGGCAGGCTGGTTCAGGGCACGGCCCAAGGCCTTCAACTCGGCTTCCAGCAAAGGACCGGCACAAGCCACGGGAGCAAAGCGGGCGATACCTTCGGTAGTCGCTTCAGCACGGTGAGCCGTACCAAAGGCGTCGTTTACGTAAACGTCACACAAGGCTGCCATTTTGCGAGCCAACTCGGGATCGTTCTTCTTTTCCCCCACATTGCAGCGGCAGTTCTCCAGCAAGACCACTTGACCGGGCGACACTTGCACGCCATCCAGCCAATTGCGACGCAGCTCAACGGGCATGCCCAGCAACTCGGACAAACGTTGCACCACGGGCTCCAGCGAATCCACAGGCTGGCACTCGCCTTCTTTAGGGCGACCCAGGTGAGACGTGACCATCACCGCAGCGCCGGCATCCAGCGCCATGCGAATGGCAGGCACCGAGGCACGCACGCGCGTATCTTCGGTGATACGTCCGTCTTGCAGGGGGACATTCAGATCAGAGCGGATAAATACCCGCTTGCCTCGCAGCGCGTCCGTTTCGGCCAACGCAGACAAGGTCTTGATGCTTGTAGACATGATTTTTTGTTCTGGGAATTAACGTGACAGGGGCGGGAAATCCCGCCCCTGCTATTCAGATCTTACTTGGCCGACATCAGTGCGATGGTGCTGTCGAGCATGCGAATGGAGAAGGCCCATTCGTTGTCGTACCAGGCAGCCACTTTAACCATATTGCCGCCGGTCACCTTGGTCAGCAGGGAGTCAACCGTGCTGGAGGCGGTAGTGTGGTTGAAGTCGATGGAAACCAGAGGCTCGGTGCAGTAGTCCAGAATGCCCTTCATGGCGCCTTCCGAAGCGGCTTTCAGAATACCGTTCACTTCTTCAACGCTGGTGTTGCGGCTGGCCACGAAAGTCAGGTCAACCATGGACACGTTGATGGTGGGAACGCGCACGGCGTAACCGTCCAGCTTGCCATTCAGTTCTGGCAGCACCAGACCCACGGCAGCCGCTGCGCCGGTCTTGGTGGGGATCATGCTGCTGGTGGCCGAACGGGCACGGCGCATGTCCTTGTGACGCACGTCGGTCAGAACCTGGTCGTTGGTGTAAGCGTGGATGGTGGTCATCAGACCGCTGACCACACCCAGTTCCTTGTGCAAAGGAGCAACCAGGGGAGCCAAACAGTTGGTGGTGCACGATGCGTTGGAGATAACGGTATCGGTGCTCTTCAGAATGTCGTGGTTCACGCCGTACACGATGGTGGCGTCCACATCCTTGCCACCGGGGGCCGAGATGATGACTTTCTTGGCACCGGCTTGAATGTGCTCACCAGCCTTTTCCTTGGTGGTGAAAGCGCCGGTACATTCCAGCACTACGTCCACACCCAGCTCAGCCCAAGGCAGGGTCAGCGCATCGCGCTGGCTCAGCAGGCGGATACGGTCGCCGTTGACCACCAGATGATCGCCATCCAGCGACACATCAGCGTTGAAACGGCCATGCACGGAGTCATAGCGAGTCAGGTGTTCGTTGATCTCGGCACCGCCCGAGGCGTTGATGGCCACGATCTCGATATCGTGTTTTTTGCCGTACTCGTAGTGGGCACGCAAGATCATGCGGCCGATACGACCATAACCATTGATTGCGACGCGAATCGTCATGTCAGACTCCAATTACAAAATTTCTTGAACGGCCGCAGCGACCTTCTCTGCTGTCAGACCAAAATGCTTGAACAGGACGCCAGCCGGGGCGGATTCGCCGTAAGTATCGATACCCACTACAGCGCCTTCCAGGCCCACGTACTTGAACCACAGACCTGTGGTACCGGCTTCAACCGCAACACGCGGGATGCCGGGTGTCAGGACCTGATCACGCCACTGCTTGTCCTGCGCGTCGAACAGGTTGGTACAAGGCATGGACACCACACGGGTCGCAATACCTTGCTGAGCCAACTGCTCCTGTGCTTGCAGCGCCAAACCCACTTCCGAGCCAGTTGCCATGATGATGGCGCGCGCATCTTGCGCATCACGCAGCACGTAGCCACCACGACGGATGTTCTGGATGGTTTGCGCATCGCGCTCGACGAAAGGCAGATTCTGGCGCGACAAGAGCAAGGCGCTAGGACCACCGTCCTGTACGTCCATACCGATGCTGGTAGGACGCTCGACCGAGCAAGCCCAGGCCACCGCCGTTTCCGTGGTGTCGCAAGGACGCCAGACATGCAGGTTGGGGATCAAACGCAGGCTGTTGGCGTGCTCGATGGACTGGTGTGTCGGACCGTCTTCGCCCAGACCGATGGAGTCGTGGGTGAATACGTGCACAACACGCTGCTTCATCAAGGCAGCCATACGGATGGCGTTGCGCGAGTAGTCGGAGAAAGTCAGGAAGGTGCCGCCAAAAGGCAGGTAACCACCGTGCAGAGCCAGACCATTCATAATGGCGGCCATACCGAATTCACGTACACCGTAGTTGATGTGGCGACCGAAATGCACACCGTCGGCGTGGGCGCGAACCGCTTCGGCACCCTTCCAGTCGGTGAAGTTCGAGCCGGTCAGGTCAGCCGAGCCACCCAGCATTTCTGGCAGCACATTGACCAAAGCGCTAATGGCCAATTGCGAGGCTTTACGCGACGCAATGGTTTCGGCCTTCTGAGCGGTTTCTTCAATAAAGGCCTGTACTTTGGCGCTGTAGTCGGCAGGCAGCTCGCCTTTCAGACGGCGAGCCAGTTCTGCGGCCAGTTCAGGGTAAGCCTGGCTGTAAGCGTCAAAGCGCTTTTGCCATTCCGCTTGCTGGGCGCCGCCTTTTTCGCGGCAATCCCAACCTTGGTAGACTTCCTGAGGAATTTCAAACGGTCCGTGGTTCCAGTCCAGTGCTGCACGGGTGGCGGCAATTTCATCAGCGCCCAGTGGGGCACCGTGAACCTTCTCGGAACCGGCGGCGTTAGGAGCACCCTTGCCGATCACGGTACGGCAGCAAATCAGGGTAGGACCCGTGCCCTCTTTCGCGTTGCGGCGAGCCTGTTCAATCGCGCTATTGATCGAAGCGGCATCGTGGCCGTCAACCGCGCGTATCACGTTCCAGCCGTAGCTTTCAAAACGGGCGGGCGTATCGTCACCAAACCAGTTCTCGACCTTACCGTCGATGGAGATGCCGTTGTCGTCGTACATCACGACCAGCTTGGACAGTTTCCAGGTACCGGCCAAGGAGCAAGCCTCGTGCGAGATACCTTCCATCAAACAGCCGTCGCCAGCGAAAACCCAGGTCAGGTGGTCGACCACATCGTGGCCTTCGCGGTTGAACTCGCGCGCCAACAAGGCTTCAGCCAATGCGAAGCCAACAGCATTGCCCAAACCCTGGCCCAAAGGACCTGTGGTGGTTTCCACGCCCGCGGTAATACCCACTTCAGGGTGGCCGGGAGTGCGTGAATGCATCTGACGGAAGTTGCGCAGCTCGTCCATGGGCAGGTCGTAGCCACTAAGGTGCAACAAAGCGTAGATCAGCATGGAACCGTGGCCGTTTGACAACACAAAACGGTCGCGATCAAACCAGGCAGGGTCGGCAGGGTTGTGTTTCAGGTGCCGGGACCAGAGAACCTGGGCGATATCGGCCATGCCCATGGGCGCACCGGGGTGGCCCGAATTAGCTTGTTGCACGGCATCCATAGACAAGGCACGGACGGCATTGGCTAGGGTTTTATCAGAGGCTGACGCAATATCCATTAGAAGCTCATTGGGGCGGCGGCGCGACAATTCCGACAGGCGGACGGCTCACGGCCCTGATTAGTTTATAAAACGCGCTATTTTAGCATTGCTGGCGCTAAATCGCCCCCACTTGAGCTGGGGCCTTGCGCTTTCTCCCCGAAGCCTGGGTACGGTATGCTTGTGCGGTTTTTTATGCTTGATGGTGTCTTGATATGGCAGCTCCCCGTTTCTACCACCCCCTGGACTTGACGGCCCAGACCGAGATCGCCCTGCCCGAGGCTCTGGCGCATCACGCTATCCGGGTGCTGCGTTTGAAGGACGGTCAGGACATTGTCCTGTTTGACGGGCGCGGAACCCAGTATCCCGCCACCTTGCGCATTGATGGCAAAAAGGGCTTTGCCAGCCTGGGCGATGCCCAAACACCTGTCCGCGAGCTGGCCGGTCGCATAACGGTGCTGCAAGGCATTGCCTCCAGCGACAAGATGGACTGGATTATTGAAAAAGCCGTGGAAATGGGCGTCAGCCGGTTTGTGCCGATTCGCGCGCAACGTAGCGTGCTGCAACTGAACGCGGAGCGACAGGCCAAGCGTATGGGCCATTGGCAAAGAGTGATTGAGTCGGCCAGCGAGCAGTGTGGTCGCAACCGCTTGATGGAACTGTCAGCGCCGCTGACATTGGCCGAATATTTCCGCGAGGCGGAAACTGGCCTGCATCTGTTCTGTGATCCCGATGCGCCCCAGCAATTGGCGCAGGCCATCGGACCGCAAGATCAGGCCATGACTATCTTGATTGGCCCCGAAGGCGGGTGGTCGCCCGAAGAGCAGAAGGTGGCACTGGGTGCCCAGGCTCAGGCGATTCGTTTCGGGCTCCGCGTGCTGCGAACCGAAACCGCCGCCTTGGCGCTGACAGCAGCGATCAGCGCCTTGCAAGGCTGGGAATAAGGCTTATTCTTCGTCCTGGCTGGAGTAGGAAGCAGGGGTCTCACCCGGTTCAGGGTCAGGATGCTTGCCGGCGTGCAGAACGACACATACAAAACGGCGCTCGTTATTCGAGGCCCAGGCATGCACATCTTCACACACGCCCAAAATAGCCTGGGCGTCTTTTTCCAACGCAGGATCACCACTGTGCAGATTGTCCAGCCACAGGGCCAGGCCTGCTTTCTGATCCAGCACGGTGTCACACAGGCAATCGTAGAGCGCATCCAGATTGCCACCAAAAAATTCAGGGTAATCGACAGCCTTGGCGACTGCTCGCAGCACAGCGGAACGATTGCGCGCACGATCGCAACTTACTTCCAGGGCGGTAAGCCCCTGGTCCTGTGCCTGCTCCAGAAAATCAGCAGCCGTCAGGCCCGTTGCGTCGAGCACACCGCCTTGTTGCAAAGCTTCTTGCAAAGTCAGGGATTGGCTCATCAGGACGCTTCCTTAAAAAACGCTAACACTTCTTCACGACGACTCATGGTATCGGTCTTTCCTAACTCGATCAGCTCTTGGGTGTAGCCGGACTCGAATAACAAATATGAAATTAATGCACCGCCTGTGGTCGGACCGGACTTTGAAGATACACCAAGTACTCGAAATAGGGTACGTGCAGCAGTTGGCATCTGATGAATATGCCGAGTGGCAATTTCATCCAGCGAGCGGCTGGGGGTGATGGCAAACGTGCTGACAGGACGCAGCGATTGGCTTTGTAATACATTTGCAGGCATATAGGCAAGCAATGTATTGATGCGTTCCATACGCTCAATATCCGTTGACACACTATCGAGGAATATGTTGGATAAAGCATAGCCACTGATCTGCGCCAAAGAGGGGTATGGCGGATCCTTGGATTCCTGTTCGTGATAGGTGTTGTCGGCGTATCCGGTACCCACAATCAGCACCTTGTGCGCTCCCAGATGAATGGCCGGACTGATGGGTGCCAACTGACGCATCGTCCCGTCCCCGCACCACTGGGTTTGCTTGCCCACTTGCAGAGACTGAGCCGGAAACATGAAGGGAATGGCGCTGGAAGCCATCAGGTGGTCCACCCCGATGACACCGGGGATGGCACGGCGCAGATTGCGCGTCCAGGGGCGAATACGCTCGTCAGACTGATAGAAAGTCAGGTGCTCACCAGTGGTGTAGGCCGCTGCCGTAATCGCCAGCGCGCCCACATGCTGCTGGGCCAGATTGCGCTGCAAACGGTCGAAGTCCAGGCTCTCTTCCAGCAGGTCGCGCAGGGGCGAATTATCCAGCATGGAGTGCGGCACATGGTCACGCAGACGCGGCGCCAGCCAGCCCAAGGCCAGCGTGGCCACCCAGTGCACACTGGTCGCCAGCAACTGCAAAGGGTCAGCATGAAAAATATCGTTGGTGCGCAACGAGCCCCACAGCTGTTGTATATGGTCTACAGCCTCATGAGGCCTGTCGGCGCGGCACGCCAATCCGGCCGCGTTGATGGAGCCTGCCGAAGAGCCACAAATAATATCGAAGGGATTGCGAAACTGAGGGTTGCGATCAGGGTCCAGCAGCTCCAGCAAACCGGCCAGCACCCCGGCCTGATACGCACCGCGCGCCCCGCCCCCATTCAGGACCAATGCCACAGGAGCGGGAGAGCGCTGGATCATGATCGGTATCAGCCTTCAGTAGCGACGTTGGCATCCACTACCGTGACCGCCGTCATATTGACGATACGGCGCACCGAAGAAGTGGACGTCATGATGTGAACCGGTGCTCGTGCCCCCAACAGGAAGGGGCCGATTGCCACGTTACCACCGGCAGCCGTCTTGAGCAGGTTGTAGGCAATATTGCCTGCCTCCACGTTCGGGCACACCAGCAAGTTCGCCTCGCCAGTCAGGGCCGAGGTGGGCAGGATTTGATGGCGGGCCTTTTCATCCAGCGCGCAATCGCCGTGCATTTCCCCGTCCACCTCCAGACTGGGGTCCAGCTTGCGCACACGCTCCAGCGCACCCCGCATGGTGACGGCGGCAGGCGAATCATTGGTGCCGAAGTTTGAGCTGGACAGCAAGGCCACCTTGGGTTCGATATTGAACTGACGCATCTTGCGAGCTGCCGCCAAGGTGATCTCGGCTACCTGATCCGAATCGGGATCGTGGTTCACGTGCGTGTCCGTCAAGGCCACGGTACGCTCGCTAAGCAGCAGAATATTCATGGCCGCATACGTTTCCACGCCGGGGGCTTTGCCAATCACCTGATCGACCAGCTCCAGATGGTTCTCGTAACGGCCCACCGTACCGCAAATCATGCCATCAGCATCACCCAGATGCAGCATCATGGCGCCGATCAAGGTTGGGCGACGACGCATTTCCACACGCGCCATCTCTTTACTGATACCGCGACGGGACATGATTTCCCAATAGCTGGTCCAGTAACGGTGAAAGCGATCATCCTGTTCGGGGTTGGTCACTTCCACATCAATGCCCAAACGCAGGCGCAGGCCATAGCGTTCAATACGCTGCTGCAGGACAGCCGGACGCCCCACCAGAATCGGGCTGGCCAAACCTTCATCCACAATAATCTGCACGGCGCGCAATACACGCTCGTCCTCGCCCTCGGTAAAGACCACACGGGACTTGGCGCCGTCCTGCACCAGGCCACGGGCCAGCGAATAGATGGGCTTCATGAAGGAGCCGGACTTGTAGACGAACTGACGCAGCTGATAGATATAGCTTTTCAAGTCCGCTATCGGACGCGTCGCCACGCCCTCGTCCATCGCCGCCTTGGCAACGGCAGGCGCAATGCGCACGATCAGGCGTGAATCGAACGGACGGGGAATAAAGAAGGATGGGCCAAAAGAAACCTCTTCCAGACCATAAGCAGCGGCTACGCCTTCATCCTGCTCTTCACGCGCCAGCTGACAAATAGCCAGCACAGCGGCTTTCTCCATGCCGCGCGTGATCGTGGTGGCTCCCACATCCAGCGCACCACGGAAGATATAAGGGAAGCACAGCACATTATTGACCTGGTTCGGGTAATCCGAACGGCCGGTTGCCATGACTACATCATCACGCACAGCGTGGGCATCTTCAGGCAGGATCTCGGGATTGGGATTGGCCAAGGCCAGAATCAGGGGCCGGGGAGCCATTTTCTTCAACATCTCGGGCTTGAGCACGCCACCGGCGGACAAGCCCAGAAACACATCGGCCCCCTCAATCACATCACTCAGGCTGCGGGCGTCGGTCTGCTTGGCAAAGCGGGCCAGCTCGGGCACGGGATTGCCGGGACGACCTTCATACAGCACGCCATCAATATCCGTAACCCAGACATTTTCCAGCGGCAGTCCCATATCAATCATCAGGTCCAGGCAAGCCAGCGCGGCCGCACCAGCCCCCGAAGTCACCACCTTGACCTGCTTGATGTCTTTTTCCACCACGCTCAGGCCATTCAGAAAAGCGGCCGTCACACAAATGGCGGTGCCATGCTGGTCGTCGTGGAAAACAGGAATGCTCATGCGCTGGCGCAGCTTGCGCTCCACCTCGAAACACTCGGGTGCTTTGATGTCTTCCAGATTGATGCCGCCAAAGGTCGGCTCCAGACCCGCAATAATGTCCACCAGCTTGTCTGGGTCGGTTTCATTGATCTCGATATCAAAGACATCCAGACCCGCAAAACTCTTGAACAGCACGGCCTTGCCTTCCATGACCGGCTTGGAAGCCAGCGCGCCAATATTGCCCAGGCCCAACACAGCGGTGCCGTTGGAAATCACCCCAACCAGATTGCCCCGACCGGTGTAGCGAAAGGCATTTTGCGGGTCGTTGACGATCTCCTCGCAAGCGGCCGCAACCCCAGGCGAATAGGCCAGTGCCAGATCGCGCTGGTTGGAGAGTTGCTTGGTCGGCGTGACCGATAACTTTCCGGGTCTGCCCTGCTCGTGATATTCCAGGGCTGCTTTCCGAAAATTGGCGTCCATGCTTATACCTACCCAAAAATCCATTCAAAACGGACCGGGATCGCCAGAGCGCTGCCATTGCCTGTCAGCGTGAATTCAAACAAGCGCGTGGCTTGATACGCTGAATGCTGTTCTTGTCTCCGAAACCCCAGTCGCCTTGCCTGGCCCTCAAGGCCAAAGCAAGGACCATTCTAGCCCTTGAGTTACAACATGGGTCAAGCACAGGCCTGGACAAACTTACAGCGTCTGGCCCGGATAGGAAAATCGGTCCGCTGGATCAAACAGCGCTTTGATGCGGCTATCCACATCCTGAGCTTGCCAGGACTGCTCCTGATTCGGCCAGGACCAATCTTGCGGGTCCGAGCCGCTTAAAACGGCATCATCCAGCACCAGCCATTCCACCCAGGCCAAATCACCGCCGTGGCCCAGCATCAGATGAGCCAGATTAATGCCCTCGCCCTCAACCGGCTCCAGTGCATCCAGCCTATATCGGCAAGGCCATTGTTCCTGTCTCAAGGCCTGCGTTTCGGATTCGCCCATCAATTGGAACAGGGCCGGAATCAACTGCTGCATGCGCAGGCTATCAAGCGGGTTGCGGTTTTCCTGACCAAAGGGACCCAAGGCTGCCTGCGTGTTGTCAGCCAGAATGACCGAGCAATGCAACACGCCCGACAAGGCAGTGCGACCTGTGGGCCAATCATGCTGGCGTCGATCCGCCAGCCAGGCGGCCACGGTCATCCCGGCAGGCGCATTGGCCAGTCCTTGAAAACCTTTGGCTTCCATTTCACCCAGCAGACAGCCGGGCTGAACAAACCAGCGATTGGAGTTGGGCTCCAGACGGTCGCAGCGGGCCATCTGTCGGCCCGGTGCCAGAACAATCAAGGGACCATCGGTTTCACTGGCCTGCGGCACACCTTCCAGACACACCGTCACACCGTACTCGGCGGCCAGCGTCAACACCATATGGACATCCGCGCTGGAGGCAGGCTCCAGACGAGCCTGCTCGTGATCCGGTTTCGCACTGAGTTCTGACCACTCACCTTGAACCCGAGCTTTCAGACGTGAACAAAATGTCTGCCACGCTGTTTGGGGAGGACGACGCCCCATCAAAAATGCACGCCGCGACGAAGAAACCATAGACTTTTCCTGCAACAAACCTAAACTTGAGTCTCACTGGCCCGACGGTTTGTACCCCTACAGGGCACACGCACATGCCACAGCCACCTGACGCCCTTTTGAGCAAGGTCCTACAATACACTTTTTACCCGAGATTTGCCGTATGTCCCGCCTCGCCAGTCGTACCGAACATGTTCTTCCTTTTCATGCTGTTGAACTCTTCAAACAGGCTAATACCCTGAAGGCCACGGGCCGCGACATTATCAGCCTGGGCATAGGCGAACCGGACTTCACCGCCCCGCAAGCCGTGGTCGATGCGCTGCATCAGGCCAGTAATCAAGGCTTGAGTCAGTACACCGCCCCTGCCGGTCTGACGGCTTTACGTGAACGCATCGCCCTGTATTACGAGCAGCAGTTCCAGGCCCGTGTCGACCCTTCGCGTATTGTGGTCACGGCCGGCGCATCCGGTGCCCTGTCTCTGGCTACGCTGGCTCTGATCAATCCTGGTGACGAAGTGCTGATGCCCGATCCGTCCTACCCGGCCAACCAGAACTTCATCATGGCAGCCGGTGGTACGGCCCGCCTGATCCCGGCCTCGGCAGATGAACGCTTTCAACTAAGTGCCCAGCATATTCGCGAGCACTGGGGTCCCAAGACCCGCGGCGTTCTGATTGCGTCGCCAAACAATCCCACCGGCGCAACGATTTCCCGCCCTGCCCTGCAAGAACTGATCAAGGAAGTGCGCGCCCGTGATGGCTTCATCATCATGGACGAGATTTATCTGGGTCTGTTTTATGAAGAAGCACCGCTCAGCGCCCTGACCCTGGATCAGGACATTATTGTTATCAATAGCTTTTCCAAGTACTTCCACATGACGGGCTGGCGTCTGGGCTGGTTGATCCTGCCCACCTGGATGACAGAAGCCTGCGAGCGCATGGCCGCCAGTCTGGCAATTTGCGCTCCCTCCCTGGCCCAACATGCCGCCCTGGCCTGCTTCGAGCCTGAAACCATGGCGATTTATGAAGAGCGTCGGCTGGCCTTCAAACAGCGTCGTGATTATCTGCTGCCCGAGCTGGAGCGTCTGGGCCTGCGCGTACCCGTGCGCCCGGATGGCGCTTTCTATATTTATACGGATATTCGTGAGTACAGTCAGGACAGCGATGCCTTCTCGCAGCAACTGCTGCACGAGGCCGGAGTGGCCGCTGTGCCGGGCCGGGACTTTGGTACGGCCCACGCGCCTTACACCTTGCGCCTGTCCTACGCCACTGGCATGGACCGCTTGCAGGAAGCGATCAGTCGTCTGGGACAATTTCTGGGCCGCTAAGCCTAGGCATCCTTTCCGTCTGTCGGGCCGTGAAGCTCAACCCCATTAAGGTATTTCGGGCCGCAAGGCCCGATTTCTTTTTCTATTCAAACCAGCTTAGCGTGCCCGAACCGGAATGCCCGAGGCCAAAGCGATACGGCGGCGTTCAGCCAGCACCTTCGCACCGTAGCCGCCATCGCTAGGGCCAGTGGCTCCTACATAACAGGCCAGGCCGCCTTCAATAGACCCACGGCGACGGATACAGTCCGACAGAATCTGCGCACCCACCCGAATATTTGCCTCGGGGCTCAGCACGGCCAACGTCCCTTCCATATAAATATCGAACTTCTCTTTATGGACTTTGGTCATCACCTGCATCAGGCCCTGCGCACCTACATGACTTTCCGCATAGGGGTTGTAGCGTGACTCAATGGCGATCACCGCCAGAATCAGTTGCGGGTCCAGGTTCTTTTCCTTGCCCACAATAAAAGCGGTGTGGATCAAGGCCCCCGCCACCGAATAGGCAATCTTGTACTTGCGCGCCAAATAGCTGCGCAAGGCCTGCTGCTGAGCCGCCGTGACGCCCGCAATGGGCTGCCCGGTGACCGAAGCACGCAGGTTCTTCATAAAGCCCTGATAAGTAGAGACAGCTTGCTGCTGTTCTGTCTGGCTCAAGTCCTCGCCCTCTTCCGACAGGTTGGGCTGTGTCTTGTCCGCTGGCCAGACCGCCTGGCTGTACGCATCGTATTTCACCGCCTCGGGGCGCAGGGTTTGCACGAGACCGGTATAAAGCTGGTTAAACTGAGCGCGCATCGACGGCACAACCACACAGGCTGCAATCGTCACCAGTACGGCAATGCCCAGGTACATGGCACACACGTGCACAAACTCACCGATGCGATACGTCAGGGTGCGGGCCGAGCGACTAAGTACATAGTCCATATCTTGGAAGCCCATGGGATCATCCTTAGTATTGCTAACTGCCCGATGTTAACCTTAGAACCTGTTCAAGGTCTTAACCAAAAATATCTGCAAGCGGAGCCCCGTTCTTCTGTGAAATACCGTGACTTGAGAGACTTTATTGCCCAGCTGGAAGCCAAGGGCGATCTGAAGCGGATTACGCAGCCAGTTTCCACCTCGCTGGAAATGACTGAAATCAGTGACCGGGTACTGCGTGCCGGTGGGCCGGCGCTTTTGTTTGAAAATGCCCAGCATCAAGGCTCCAAAGCCGCCATGCCTGTCCTGGCCAATTTGTTCGGCACGCCGCAACGCGTCGCCTGGGGCATGGGTGCACAGGATGTGTCGGCATTACGCGACACTGGCGAGCTGCTGGCCAATCTGAAAGAGCCGCAAGCCCCCACCGGGATGCGTGATGCGCTGTCCAAAGTATCCATGCTCAAGTCCGCCCTGTGGGATATGAGCCCCAAGAATGTCCGCTCTCCCGCGTGTCAGGAAGTGGTGCTGGAAGGCAAGGATGTGGACCTGAACCAGATCCCCTTGCAACTGTGCTGGCCCGGCGACGTGGCCCCCTTGCTGACCTGGGGCTTGGTGATTACCAAAGGCCCCCACGCCAAGCGTCAGAACCTCGGTATCTACCGTCAACAGCTGATTGGCCGTAACAAGCTCATCATGCGCTGGTTGTCCCACCGTGGCGGTGCCTTGGACTTCCGCGATCATGCACTGACCAACCCCGGCAAGCCCTTCCCGATTGCCGTTGCCCTGGGCACCGACCCCGCCACCATTCTGGGTGCGGTCACCCCCGTGCCCGATAGTCTGTCCGAATACCAGTTTGCCGGTTTGCTGCGCGGCTCGCGCACCGAAGTGGCCAAAGCCCTGGGTAGCGACTTGTCCGTACCCGCCTGGGCCGAGATTGTCCTGGAAGGACATATCCTGCCCAGCAATCACCCGGATGCTCTGGCTCCCGAAGTCCCCGAAGGCATGAAGCCGCCCGCCGACAGCAGCTACGAAATGGCACTGGAAGGCCCTTACGGCGACCACACCGGCTACTACAACGAGCAGGACTGGTTCCCGGTCTTTACTGTCGAACGCATCACCATGCGCCGCAACCCGATTTACCACAGCACCTACACCGGCAAGCCGCCCGATGAGCCTGCCGTTCTGGGCGTTGCGCTGAACGAAGTCTTTGTGCCCCTGCTGCGCAAGCAATTGCCTGAAATTGTGGACTTCTACCTGCCTCCCGAAGGCTGCAGCTACCGCCTGGCCGTGGTGTCGATTCGCAAGCAATACGCAGGCCATGCCAAGCGCGTGATGTTTGGTGTCTGGAGCATCTTGCGCCAGTTCATGTACACCAAGTTCATCGTGGTGGTGGACGAGGATGTGAACACGCGCGACTGGAAAGAAGTGATCTGGGCCATGACCACCCGTATGGACCCGGTACGCGATACCGTGCTGGTGGAAAACACGCCTATCGACTATCTGGACTTTGCCTCGCCCGTTTCGGGACTGGGCGGCAAGATGGGCATGGATGCCACCAATAAATGGCCCGGAGAAACCCAGCGCGAATGGGGTACGCCTATCCAGATGGATGAGTCCACCAAGAAGAAAGTGGACGATATGTGGAGTTCGCTGGGGCTGTGAGCCAGAACGCGCCCTCATATGGCATGTTCCAAAAACAAACAAAGACCATCACCGCAACGGTGCATGGTCTTTGTTTTATTCTGCTCTTCAATGCGGGCCAGTCAACGCTACGCCCAAGGCCAGTATCAGGTCGGCAAGGCCAAAGGCTCCACCAGTTCAATCAGGTACTCATCCGGGTCAAACACAAAGGCGATCGTGCGTTTACCGTGATTCATCTGCTTGGGAGGTGTCTTGATCCTGACGCCCTGCTCTTCCAGATAACGCACCGCCTGATGCACGTCCTGGACTATCAAGGCCAGATGACCAAAGGCCCCGCCCTTTTCATACGGCTCTTTTTGATCCCAGTTCCAGGTCAGCTCCAGACTGGACTGTGTGCTCTGGTCAAAGCTGAGAAACACATTGGTAAAGCGGCCGGACTCATAGTCCGTGTGGCGCACCACATGCATGCCCAGAATATCGCGGTAGAACGCCAGGGACCGCTCCAGATCCAGGACACGCAACATGACATGATCAAGGCCAAACTGTATTTGGGAAGTGCTCATAGCAAGGGGCAGAGGGTTGAAAATTGCAATGTAGCAAAACCGCCCTCCTTGCATCATGACCGCTCATCAAGGGTCCATGAGAAATACTCAAGCCTTACGCACTGGCTGCCATCAGCTCCGACGAGATGGTCTGGATGAATAAAGGCACACAGGGGTTGGCATTGCTTTCCTGCCACATGATGTTGATGAAGGACTGCGGATGCTGGCCCGACAAGTCCAGATCAATCGCCACCAGATCACGGTGCACGTACTTGCGCAAGGACTGCGACAAAACGGCAATGCCGATATTGGCCGCCACCATGCTCATGATGCCGGTAATGGTGCTGGCTTCCTGTACGGAATTGGGATGAAAACCGGCATGTCGACACAGGGAATAGAAATAGCGCCGCCAGACCTGCCAATGCGTCTTGCTGCCCACCACAAAACGCTCATTGGCCAGTTCCACCAAGGGGATGGATTTTTCTTTTGCCAAAGGATGATCGCTCTGTAAAAGAACGATGGGATCATCACGGCATACCGGCTTCCACAGCACACCCAGTTCCTCGGGGTCATCAGAGAAAGCAAAGCCAAAGCCCAGGTCCAGACTGCCCTGCTGCAAGCCCTGTATTTGCTGTTGCGTGGGCATATATAACAAATCGGTTGTGATGTTCGAATACTGCTGCTTGAAGTGCTCCAGCGTTCTGGGCAGCACGTCCTGCACCGCATAGTCGTTATAGGCAATGATCAGGTGTCCGATATCGCCAAACTTGGCTTTCTGAGCCAGCTCGATACCGCGCTCCAGATGCACAAAAACCTGTTCGATTTCCTGCAGCAATAAAAAACCTGCCGCTGTGAGCTTGACCTGGCGGGTGCTGCGTTCAAACAGGTCCACCTGCAAATCATCTTCCAGCTTTTTGATGATGCGCGTCAGGCCCGGTTGCGTGATGTGCAGCAGCTCCGCCGCCTTCTTGAAATGCAACTGTTCGGCCACCGTTTTAAAGGCGCGCAGGTGATGCAAATCCAGGCGTGCGGGAATCATGGTTTTGCTCATATTTTAGATTGATAACATTGCGATCAATAATAGTGCGCGAATAGTGAATGGACAAGCAATTTGCAGAGGATTAGCTTATCTAGCACGCACTGGATGGCGCTTTGCAAGCATGCCAGGACCGGATGCCCAGCCCCACGGAAAGGAGGAACTCATCCTGTTGCAGCCGATGCTCTAGCCGAGCTTTCAACCAATACCAAGAAAAGATAGACACGTAGAAATAATAAAAAAACCAGCTACCCCCACAGGGTTTGATTTCAAAAAACAGATAGTCCCAATACTTGAGGAGACATAAGTATGCAAAGGGAAAGCACCGTGGCCGAATCGGAACATACCGATACGGGTCACATCAAGAAAGTAATGATGGGTTCAGCGGCCGGTACGATCGTTGAATGGTTTGACTTTGCCTTGTTCGGCTATATGGCCGTCTACATCGCACAAAACTTCTTCCCCTCGGAAGACAAGATGGCGGGCCTGCTGGCCACCTTTGCCGTATTTCTGGTGTCCTTTATTGTTCGCCCCCTGGGCGGCATCTACTTTGGCAGGCTGGGCGACCGCATTGGCCGCAAGAAGATTCTGGCCCTGACTGTCTTGCTGATGTCCGGGTCCACCGCCGCCATCGGTCTGATTCCAACCTATGAAAGCATTGGCATCTGGGCTCCGGTTCTGCTGATCATCATCCGCTGTATTCAGGGGCTGTCGGCCGGTGGCGAATATACGGGCGCCACCATCTACACCGTTGAACACAGCCCCATGAACAAACGCAACTCCTACGCCTGGGCCATGTCCGGTGCTACATACTTTGCGTTTGCACTGGCAGCCGGGATCAGCGCCGGTCTGGCCGCGATTGTCGGTACCGAGGCCATGGGCGATTGGGGCTGGCGCACCATCTTCCTGCTGGCCGTTCCCATGGGCATCGTGGCCTTCTTCATTCGGGATCATCTGGCCGAGTCGCCCGAGTTCCAGCAAATGCGTGCGGAGAAAAAAGGCCAGCTCAGCTACAGCGCGTCCCAGGTGTTCAAGGCAGAGGGTTCCAATATTGTGAAGCTGGGCGGCTTTATCGTGCTGTACGCCCTGTCCTTCTACATTTTCTCCACCTACATGAACACCTTCCTGCGCACGGTCATTGGCTTGTCCTCCGTCCAGTCCCTGACTGCGAACATGGTTGCCCTGCTGTTTGTCACCGCCCTGACCCCGCTTGCCGGTGTGATCTCGGACCGAGTGGGCCGCCGTCGCATGATGCAATTTGCCGCTGTCTGGCATGCGCTGTTCACCATTCCGGCCTATATGATCGTCAGCAAGGGAGCTTCGTTGGAGGCCGCCATTTTCGGCATGCTGATTATCGGTATTGGTCAGGTGGCAGCCAGCGTGGTGGCCGTCACCCTGCTCTCGGAGATGTTCCCGACCGACATGCGCTATACCGCTTCGAGCATGTGCTACAACATCACCTTCGCAATTTTTGGTGGCACCGCACCTTACCTGGCTATCTGGCTGACGGCGCAAACAGGCAGCTATCTGGCTCCCGCGTTTTACGTCACGGTGGTCGCGGTTCTGTGCTTTTTCTGGGTAACTGTGCTGATGCCCGAAACCGCCAACAAGCCTTTGCGCCGCTACCACACCGAACCGGCTCATGATGCCAAACCGGCCGTCAGCATGGGCAAGGCAAGCGCCAGTTAAGCCTTCTTTATTCCCGCTGGTTTTCCGCAATCAACAGCCCTGTTTTACAGGGCTGTTTTTTTATGGAAAAAGAGCATTGATTTACATTAAAAGCAATTCACATAAAGCTGATTCTGCCCATACAGAAACAGTATTCCCATACCGGCTTCTATAGAATAGCCTTCTATAGCCCGCGTCAAATATAGACTCACCTCCTGCCTTAAGCAGACTGAAGAATGCGCTTGCACTGCCCAAGGGATTTGCACCATGACCACCATCAGCCTTACCGACGTAACCGTAAGCAGCGACGCCGCCTCGCATGCCCAAGGGTGGCTGACGGTTCAATTCAGCAATGGCTACCGCATCCAGGCCTCCTGCCCCGAGAGTAATGACAACTGGGCTCAGGGAACCCGGCAGTTGTGCAAGCCAGGACATCACGACGGTCTGGCTCCCACGCAGGTGGACGAGCTGCTGATGCAAGCGGCTGACGATGGCAGCTATGTCGTCTTGCAGGCCACTTTACCCAAGACCTCCATTCCCATGACCTATGCCCGTCCCGCTGACGAGCACGTTTATATGGAGCTGTCCCATAAACAGCAAAGCGTTTTCAGCGCAGATTTTCTGGCCATTGCCGCGATTATTTTCGGGGCTTTGTATGGTTTGAAATGGCTCTTTGAAAAGTACCTGCTGCCCAAACTATAAAAACGCGGCCCAAAAAAAACGTCCTGTAAAAACAGGACGCTTAAAAGAAAAAAGAAAACTACACCGCAAGAACTGAGCTGCTGTTTAAAAAGCGCTGCTGCAACTGACGCGCCTGTAAAAGCAAAACATCATCCTGGTGCGGCTTTCCAATCAACTGCAAACCCATAGGCAACTTCTGGAAATACCCCAAAGGCAGGGACACCACCGGCAAACCCAGCAACTGCCAGGCACGACTCATGAAAGGTGCCCCTGTTCCTTCGGTTTTATAAGGCGCAACACCGGCTGCCGCAGGTGCCAGAATGAAATCCGCCCCACTATCTGCAAACCACTGCAGCATTGCCTGTTTGAGCGTGTCCGCTCTTTGCAAGGCAGCGATGTACTCCTTGTAGGGAAAAGCCAGACCCGTGCTCATCAAGGACTGCATATGGGCGCTCAAGGTTTCATGCTGCTGTTGCTCGTACACCAGATTCCGGGCCACTTCATAAGCCATGATCTGAGCATGCAAGGCCGTCAATTCAACAACGGCGTCCTGCAAGGGAAAATCCACCAGCGTATGCCCCTGTTCCGACAAATCCTGCTGGCACGCCTGCAAGGTCTCCAGCATCTTGCCCTGAACGTCACCCAATGCCTGCCCGGAGAAAACACCGAACACACAAGCCGCCTGCGCTCCCGGCGAGCTCAGACTCAAGGGCTTGTGCAGCAGAATATTGCGCAGCAAGAGCGTGTCGAGCACGTCATTACTGAGTATGCCCAGGGAGTCCAGAGACTGAGCCAGCGGCTGAATATTGCGCAAGGAAAACTCGTTCTTGCTACCTACATAGCCAATGCAGCCACAGTAGGACGCTGGCCGTATGACCGATGCCGCCGTCTGGGTCCCGAAGGCGACTGGCACCATGAAATCAGCCACGGCGGCAGCAGAGCCGCTGGAGGAGCCGCCGGGGGTGCGTTCGGCATCATGCGGGTTATTCGTCTTGCCAGCCTGAAAATAAGCGAACTCGGTCGTGACCGTCTTGCCCATCAAAATGCCGCCTGCCGCTTTCATCGCGGTAACGCAGGAGGCATCCATATCCGGAATCCGATCCTGATGAATAGCCGAGCCCATTGTGGTGGGAATACCGGCCGTATCAATGACGTCCTTGACCGCAAAGGGCAGACCCATCAAGGGCGAGGCCTTGTAAAAATCACTGCGGCTTTCGTACTCGGCCAGATAGTCGTCCTGATCAATCAGATACTGCCAGGCACCAATCTTGTCATCGCGTATGGCAATGCGCTCATAAAAGGAGGCCACGATCTCCGGCAGACTGGCTTCGCCCGTATGCAGAGCATGCAGCAATTGATGCAAAGGCAGCTTAAACCACTGTCGTTTCATGCTGCCACTCCTTGAGAGCTTGCAATAAAGAGGCATCCACCGTCGCCACCCCACCACCAACACGGCCACGTTCTCCGGCACCGTCAATCATGCCCAGCAGCACCAACGGCCCGGTATTGTTGGCAATCACTTGCCCAAAATCGCTAATACCATTGCGCCCAGCCAGAAAGGGCAAGCGGGTTTTCAGGAACTTGTTTTGACGCGTCAGGTAGTCCGAGGGTAGAAAGGCGTGCAGGTTCCTGGCACTCATTCCCGCCAGATCCAGACACTGGCCACCCAGCCCTACAAAATCCACGACAGCACTATCGCCCAGGGCACCCAGTGCTTTTGCCTGCTCATTACCGGGCTCTTTATTGCCAGCAATAACAGGAGCGTCCGTAACCAGCCAAGTTGTGGAGCTGGCCAATTGCAAACCAAAGCGCAAGCCATTACCGCCAACTTTAACGATGGCATCCGCGCCATCAGCAGGAGCCTGATTTGCCAGAATCAAGGCGCTGGCGGCCATCCAGTAATTCAAGGCCCAAGCCATCGCACCATATAGAAAGCTTTGGCTGGCGTCGTCATTAATGCCCCAGGAGACAATAATGTCGGCCAACTGCCGGGAGCCATGCATGGTACGAGCATGACCGTCATCACTATTCAACAAGGAGGCCTGAACGATGGGAGCCAGATCTACCGGTCCCTGAAACTGTGCAGCCAGCCGCGCACCCAAATCCTGATGCAGCCAACGCAGATGCGGCACCATTTCATCGGCAAAAATACCCAGGCGGGTACACCATTGCATGCCTTCATTCAGCACCGAGTACTTCTTGTTTTCGGGCTGATTACTGTCGCTGACCTCAATCAAATACATGGACGGCGTGACCACTCCGGCCAATGGCACCACCACGCCGTAATCCTGCGCGGGCGCCAGTTGCACGCCCCCTGCGTCCAGCAAGGCTTGCGCCTCTTGTTTGCTAGCTGCCCAGCCCTCATACAAAATGCCGATCAAAACCGAATTTCGGATTGCGGCAGGCAGCTCCTGTGCATCCCGAAACGGTGGCCCGGCATGCAGGACCAGACGGCCTTGCGAGGGCAAAATGGATTGCAGAGGCCGGACCCCTGTCCAGGCTGGCATCACGGCCTGCGTCTCTACATGCTGAGCCATATCGTCTCCTTACGCCACGCGCACCCAGGTTTCGCTGTTCGCCAGGCTGGCGGACTGCGCACGCGAGCCGTTAAAGTCCCGCTCTATGGTGTTGCCCGGCAAGGCCGTGCCATTGATCAGCACCCTGGCTTGCTGCGCCGGATGGAACACGCACATCATTTCGTGCTTCTGGGTTTGGGTCTGGCTTTGCGGCAGGTCCACACAAATCGCTGGCTGCGTCATGTGATGCCATTGCAATTCCACCGTCAGACCTGCACTGGCGGAGGTGACAGATTCGCTGACCAGATCAGGGAAACGGTTCACTGTCTGGAAAACGCCGTCACTCAAGACCTGCAACTTGTCCAGCGCCACCGCCTTGCGAAACAGGCCAAAATGGCGCACGAAGTCCCGTACCAGATACTCGGCCAAGGGCTTGTTATCCGTGATCAGCAAACGCGCGTCGCTGTCCTGCCCGTCTTCGTAAGGCTTGTCCAACACCAGGAT
This sequence comes from Alcaligenes faecalis, assembly GCF_005311025.1. GTDB lineage: Bacteria > Pseudomonadota > Gammaproteobacteria > Burkholderiales > Burkholderiaceae_B > Alcaligenes > Alcaligenes phenolicus. The sequence goes on from NZ_CP031747.1 coordinate 3,924,605, forward strand.
GGCCTGGCCGCTGCCATACGCCGAGCTGGCGATGCGAAAGTACAGGGACAAGGACGACCAGTCCTGTTCAGGGTCGGTCTTCAAGTAAATAAAAGGGTTGTCACCCGTCCAATCCAAGGTGCCGGTTTTAATTCCCGTCATGCTCAAGTCTCCGTGTTCAATGTAGTCGTCATGGGAGCCTGGACGTTTCACGCCAGGTCTTTTTCCACCGCGTATTCCTGACGCAGTTGCTGGAAGTCCGTGCTTGGTTGCCAGCCCAGAATTTCCTTGGCCGCATGGCTGCTGAAAATGGAGGCACGAGGATTGTTCTGATACCAGCGTGGGTTCTTGATTTCAGGCACAGGGCCAATAATCTGCTGATACCAGTCTGTGGTTGCCAAGGGGTGGGAGCTATCGTCTGCGCTAATGAAAAACACGCCGTAGCGCAAACCTTGCAGATTCACGGCGGCCTCAAAAGCACGCGCCAGATCTGCAGCCCAGATGTAATAGAACAGCCAGTTACGCTGCGGGCTATCGACAAACTGGATGTACTCGGCAATGGTTTCCGGCAGCACCACGGCCAGCGGACGCAGGCAGATCACCTCCATATCGCTGGCATCGCTAAAGCTTTTTGCCATTTGCTCCATGACGATCTTGCTGACACTGTAGGCCTGATAAGGCTTGTTTTCATGGGCCTCGTCCACAGGCAGATACTGGGGTTTCCAATCGGCTCGCATCTCCGACAGACCGCAGGCTGAAATACTGGAACACAGCACCACTTTCTTGACGCCGTTTTCGCGACAGGCTTGCAGCACATGCCAGGTGCCACGCACATTAACGTTGATGTACTGCTCTTCAGCGGCCTTCCAGTCAAAATCAATTGCCGCCAGGTGAATCACGGCATCGGCATCTTTGGTGGCCGCACGCACGGCCTCCAGATCCATCACATCCGTTTGAATAAAAGAAACCTGATGCTGGCTGGGTTTCAGATCCGCCACGACCACATCCATGGTCTGCATCAATTGCTGTACAACGTACGAGCCCACACGGCCCGAGCCGCCTGTAACCACCACTTTTTTCATGGTGTTTCTCCTGTTTATTGTTATAGATCCAAAACCAGTTCGGCCGACAAGGCGCGCGAAACGCAGATCATCATGGTTTCATTCAGCTGCCGTTCTTCTGGCGACAGCACAAAATCTCGATGCTCCGGCAAGCCGGAAATGACCACGGTTTCGCAGGTGCCGCAGGTGCCGTTCTGGCATGAGCACTTGACCCGTATGCCCTCCCGTTTCAAGGCGGCCAGAATCGTTTCATCCCCCGCTACCGCGATGCTTTTGCCCGACTTCTGCAAGGTCACGGTAAAGCCCTTGCCTTGCAGCATGGCCGGGTCGGTCTCTACCGAGAAGCGTTCCAGCACCAGTTGCCAGCCAATATCGGCCTGTTCCTGTTGATAGTTTTCCAAGGCGGTCAGCAAAGGCTGCGGACCGCAGGAATAGACGACGGTCTGCGCATCCAGCGCTTGCAATGCACCTTGCAGATCAAACAGCCCGTCCTGATTGGAGGCATGCGTGGTGATACGCGCAGCATCCACTTGTTGCAGCTCTTGCAGAAAAATAAAATCCGCTGCGTTTCTTGCCAGATACAGCAAGTGCCAGTCCAGGCCGGCTGCCGCAGCGGCCTGGACCATGGGCACGATAGGCGTGATGCCTATGCCCCCGGCCACAAAAAAGCACTTCTTGTTTGCAGCAAAGGGAAAGTGATTTTTCGGCACGCTGACAGCCAGCGCATCACCTTCCTGCAACACCTCATGGATATACGCAGAGCCGCCCCGCCCGGCTTCTTCTTTCAGAACGGCAATTTGCCATTCACGGGTATTGGCCTGCTGGCCACACAAGGAATATTGACGGTAAAGCGGCTCGGTCTTTGACACCGCCAGCTCCAGCTCAATATGCGCACCCGGCTCCCAGACAGGGAACGCGTCCCCGTTTTGCAAACCCAGGGTCAGGCCTACGACTCGCTCTGACAGCCTGGTTTTCTTCAACACGCGTGTTTGCAAAGTTTGCTGCATGATGCTGCTCCTGCTCCCTTAGGCAATCGCTCGGATCGGCAATACCCGGCTTTGCTCGTCCACACGGCGCTCTTCGGCGCGGTACAGATCAATCAGCCAGTTTTGCAAACGCTTGATGACCAGCTCTTCATTGGTCAGACGGCCACGGGAAGCAAAGTTGGATTGCATGCCCTGATGCGAACGACGCCAGGCAAACAGGTCCTCGATCATCACGGGGTACAGATCATCGTGTTCCTGATCGAACTTCTCTTTGTGGTCCTCGCGCTCCAACGTTTCCTGCGGGTACATCCAGGACACGCCATAGGTGGACTGCTTGGCGCTTTTGGGCAGCCACATGAAGTACTTCACCTTGTCGGGCATGGCCACCAGCAAGAGGTTGGGCGCTACCGTCACGTAGGAAAGCTGAGTTCGCTCCTGGTCAGTCAAACCCTTCATGGGCGGCTGCAAGATGGAGCCGGTATGCGTGGGGGCTGCGTCTTTGTGGGTGGAGATCAGGTTGTAGGAAACAATGCCGTTGGCCACGTCATTGAAGACTGCGGTTTCGTCCACACGATCCGGATTGGTTTCATACATGCCGCCCCAGGAGGAGGCGTGCAAAAAGCTGCAGTGATAGCACTCGTCATTGAAGATCTTCCAGTTCCAGTCGAAACTTTCCATCTTCAACGGTTCCGAGGACTTCAGCTCGGACATGCGGTAGTTCGCCAACTGCTTGCCCAGATTACCCAAGCGGGTGTGCAAGGCAGGAGCCATGGCGTCGTAGTTGATGAAGATAAAGCCTTCCCAAACCTCGGCGCGGATCTTGGGCAGACAAACACTCTTGGGGTCAAAGCTGGCACCGGTATCGGTCAGACCTGGGGCGGAAACCAGCTCGCCCTCCATGTTGTAGACCCAGGCGTGCAAGGGGCAGCTGATGCGGCGTACATTGCCTGCACCTTCCAGCAACAACATATTGCGGTGACGACAGACATTGGACAGTACATTGATGCCACCTTCACGAGTGCGGATGGCAAACAGCGCATCATTGCCTACATCGAAGGTGAAGAAGTCACCGGCGTTGGGGATGTCAGTGGCGCGGCCCACACAGAACCACTGCTTTTTCCAGACGGCATTCAGCTCAAACTGGAAAAACTCTTCCGAGGTAAAGCACTCGGGGGGCAAGGCGAAAACCTCGTCGGTTTCCTGCTGAAAGTAGCTGCGGTCAAATTCTTCAATCGCAATGGGCGAGCGTAGAGCGGTATTCATCTCAGTATCTCCTCTGGTTTGCATAAGCACCATGAATGGCTTTTATTAGGTCAGGCCAATCATGCGACAGGGAGCGACACTTGAAAATTGAGCAAATTTGACGGAACGATGAGTTTTTTTTGTTGCTGAATATGGATAACGAGAAAGCGGTAGGTCGCAAGCACTGCAAAGTGTGGAAATTCGCAGCGTCATGAAACCCGATTCATGGCTGCGTGTCAGGTATTTGGCAAGCACGTATGAGCGGTGTGAAAACTATGCGGAGCTTGAGAAAGCCCCCAGTCACACGCGTCAGATCGGGGTTCCACACCCTGATCGCCGAGAAATGAGCGATGAGCGATGAGCGATGAGCGATGAGCGATGAGCGATGAGCGATGAGCGATGAGCGATGAGCATCCAGCCTGGTTCGGGAAGGCCGATACATAAAAAAACCTGCATATTTGCAGGTTTTTTTAAAGACGCAGGGACAGCGACAAGATCAGCAAAGAGCGGAGAAAGCCCGGTCACCGAGCACAACACATGGAAGCCATCAAGCAACTACCGCCTAGCGTATTGCAATCGACGCCACCCAATCCACAAACTCCTGCTCCTGTCGGCTAAGGTTTGCCTCCTTGGGGTAGGCCAGGAAATAGGCGTACTCTTCCAGGCACACATCGAACAGCTGGACGATTTCCTTCCTGTCGATCAAAGGCTTCAGCAAGGCCGGACAGCCCAGCATCACCCCTTGGCCATTCAAGACCGCATTCATGCGCACATTGGTGTCATCAATGTGAAAGCTCTTCTTGGCCGTCAGCTCCTGTCCTGCTGCCTTGCGTAACCACTGCTCCCAGCACAGCTGATTTTCTTCGTGAATCAGCACATGCTGGTTCAGATCCGCCGGGGAGGTGATCTGGCCATGCGCCTGCAAATAAGACGGTGCACACACTGGCGTCAAATTGCCGGGAATGATGCGCAAGGTCTGCAACTGCGGCCAGTCGCCCTGCTTGCCCCAGACAATTGCAAAATTGATGTTGTCCCTGAAAAAATCCGGTGCCTGCAACCTGTGCAGCAAGTTGATTTCAATATCCGGATGCTTCAGCCAGAAATCCCCCAGTTGCCCGGTAAACCACATGCTGGACACAAAGGGCCGCAAGGACAGATTGATGCGGCTCTTGCCGTGAGGCATGCGCAATTCACTCAAGGCCTGATTGATCTCGTAAAAAGGCCGTTGCAAACGGTCAAACAGAAACTGGCCCTGATCCGTCAGCTCCAGCGAACGGTTTTTACGCAAAAACAGCTTGCAGCCCAGATACTCCTCCAGCACCTTGATCTGGTGGCTGACTGCCGAGGGAGAGACCAGCAGGTCTTCTGCCGCCTTGGTGAAGTTCAACCTTTGCGCCGACACCGTAAAGGTTCTTAAGGCATTCAGTAATGGCACCTGCATGACGGGCTATGTCTCCTGATGTGGGTAGCTTTGTTCTGGAATTATTTATTATCGGAGCATAAGCCTTGCCGCCTTCAAAAACCAGTCGGGCAGAACGTGGAACTTCTGGCAGGCAAAAAAAAACCGGCCTGGGCCGGTTTTCAAACAGACAAGCAGACTTACTCGTCCACATCGGTTTTGCGTCGTACCGGAACCAGTACATTGCGTGCTTTCTCGCGTGCCGACTTGGAAGAATCAAACAGCTTCCAAGCTCCCAGAGCCAAAGCCCCGATACGCATCCAGCGCCCGCCAAAACTGCTCAGCACGGCAGAAGCACCGGACAACAGGAACGGATAACGGCGCGACAAGGACAGCGCGCTGGTGACCACACCGCCCATGCTCAAACCCGAAGGCTTGACGCTGTTCCACAAATTGCCGGGGCTTAAATCTTCGCCCAGGGAGTGGATCTGGGACGACATGGTCTGCCGCTCCAACGAGGCGCGGACTCGCAACAGTTCAATACGCACAGCCCGCTCCTGGGCGGACATGCTCTCTTGCTTCGTGCTCATTTGCCGTCTCCCTCGGAATCCCTCAAGCGCTCAATAAATGCGACATCGCGACGCAACTCGGACAAGGTGGCCGAAAAAGGAATCGGGCCTGTGGTCAGACGACGGCGTACGGCCAGGAAAAGACCCACTCCCAAACCGGCATACAGAACGACCAGCACTCCCAAAGCCCAGTAACGATAATCCGTAGGCCAGAAGTACAACGCCAGCAACAAGCTGAAAACCAGCACCGCCAGAGTGGAGAACAGCAGTGCGCCAAACACCATGCTGAAGATGGTGATCAGGCTTGCCTTTTGCTGACCGGCTTCCAGAGCGAACAGCTCCAGCCTGGTACTGACAGCCCCTATCAAGGTAGAACCAAGCTGACTGATAGTTTGCCTAAGCGCCATGATTTATCCCTGCTCTGCGACATCCTGCCATTGCATGCAATGACAAGAGCCTGATTTCTAAGAGGCTGCCGATCTGGACCGCAAAGTCCAGATCGGCAGGGCTGCTTTTTATGCTGCTGCAGCCCAGCAAAGGGCTCGCAGCGCAGAGCAAAGACAGATTAACGTCGGCTGATCAGCATACCGAACATCAGACCCACAATACCGGCCACGCCGATGGCTTGCCAGGGCTTGTCGTGGACATAGTTGTCGGTTGCCTTGGCGGCACGCACACTGTGCTCGACCACGGCTTCCTGAGCATCATGCAGGGAATCCCGGGTCACACGCAGAGAGCGCAGCGCTTTCTCACGCAGCTCACCGGCCTTGTCGCCCGTGGCTTCAGCGGCCTCACGCATCAGTTTTTCAGCTTCATCCAAGCTCGCTTTCACTTCTTCGATGAATTTGTCTCCGCTGTTTTCCACACTTTTCTTGGTAGCCATAAATAACTCCTTGCAGTTGAAAGGGACACGCGACAAATACGTATCGCCAAGTGAATGGCGCCATAGCAGCGCCGCACAAAATTCTTTAACCCGCTGTTTTCAGGATAAAGATACTCGGTGTACCTGAGACCAGTCAGTCGCAGGTTTACTTCAGTTGCGTCACATCCACCGTGGACGGGACACCGTTCTGAATACTTTCTTGCTTCATCACCATCTGCACATCCGGGCAATACCAATCCGTAACTTGGGAGTTGATGCCCGGTATGGGCAGACTGATGCCACTGAAACTGGCCTGGGTAGGCTCGATCTCGCGTTGATAACGAATAGGCCAACATTGGTAATTGCCCAATGCAGTCTGTACCGATTGTTGAGCTCCAACCGTCTTGGCACCGGTATGAATGCGCAAGACATTGGCGTTGGACTGGGAGCGCTTGTCCAGATTGATCTGGAAATCCTGGCGCGGGAAGGTCTGCCCTTCCTGCAGCCCACCGTGTTCGTAGGAAAACAGGCCCAGCAGGCGCAGGTCAAACGAACCTTGAACGGCTTCCAGACCACCACGGCCATCATCGCGCTGGAAACGGGTGCGGCCATCGCGCACCGTCATCACGTAGTCAATATTGGGCTTGCTGGCCGGCAAACCGGCCAGAGCTACACTGGCCTTGCCCTGTACACGCGCCTGGCACTGATCACCGCCCTGCTTTTTCACGTCAGAAAAAGCCAGATCAGCGCCCAAGGCCAGAAAGCCCGAGCCAGTCAGTTGTATCTGCCCACCGTCACGCATGAAAGGCACGTCACACAAACCAGCCTGAGCCGAGCTCAGGCCCAACATGACCAACAGCGGTGCAGCCATCCAAGCATTCAGTTTCATGTACATCCTGATTCAGTGAAACTTAGATTCGACTCTTTATTATGCCTATCCCCTCTGGCGTACTGGCAAGGGATTGTAAAAAAGCACGACAAGTTCTGGACTTAGAGTTCGCCGTCCTGAACCTTCTGGCGAGTACCAAAAATACGGTCGCCCGCATCACCCAGCCCCGGCACGATATAACCATGCTCGTCCAGATGCTGATCAATGGACGCGGTATAGATATGGACATCAGGGTGATGTTTTTCAAGAGTGGCAATGCCTTCCGGAGCCGCCACCAACACCAAAGCGCGAATATTCTTGCAGCCTGCTTTTTTCAGCAGATCAATCGTGGCGACCATGGAACCACCTGTTGCCAGCATGGGGTCGATAATCAGGGCCAAACGCTGATCCAGCTCGCCGACCAGACGCTCCAGATAGGTCTGGGCTTCAAAGGTTTCTTCGTTGCGAGCAATACCGATCACGCTGACTTTGGCGCCAGGAATCAAGCTCAACACCCCGTCCAGCATGCCAATACCAGCGCGCAAGATGGGCACAACTGTCACTTTCTTGCCAGCCAGCTTTTCCACTTCCACATTGCCACACCAACCCTCAATGGTGGTGGGTTCCAGAGGCAGATCCTTGCACGCCTCGTAGGTCAGCAAAGAGGCGATTTCCTGGGACATTTCGCGGAAATTTTTCGTGCTCAGATCTGCCTTGCGCATCAAGCCCAGCTTATGGCGGATCAAAGGGTGGCGTATTTCGTGTATGGGCATGATTGCTTCATCAAATTAGGGACTAACTAAAAACAGGGCTGCAGCACAGCAGCCCGCACTATCGAGATCGTCAACGTACTGCCAGCCACTTCACCACCGCATCAAAAAAGGGTCGGGCAGAGGCAGAACGTTCGTCATTGACCATCATGACGACAATATACCGCTTTCCGCTGGCTCCCAGCACGTAACCGGCCAAGGCACGGCTATCGCGCAGCGTGCCGGTTTTCAAGTGGGCACGGCCCTGGACCTCGTCATCGCGCAAGCGCGAACGCACCGTGCCGTCCACACCGGAGATCGCAAAGGACGAAATGTACTCGGGCATCCAGTTCGAGCGCCAGGCGACTTTCAGCATGTCAGCCATGCCGCCCGCCGTGACGCGGGCATTGCGTGAAAGGCCCGAGCCGTTGTCCACGGTCCAGCCTGCGGTATTGACCCCCTGGCGACCGAGCACGTTCATGACGGCGCGCTCGCCGGTGGCCACCGTGGCACCGGGACCATTCATTTCTGCGCCCACGGTCAGCAAGATGGTACGGGCCATCACATTGTTGCTTTGCTTATTAATAAGACGGATCAGGTCAGACAGGGACTGCGAGTCATGCCAGGTAATCGCCTGCGCACGAGCCGGCACACGGCCTGCCTTGATGTCGCGGGCCAGGGTGCCGCCCAGATCGCGCCACAGGCTGCGGAACAGCTTGTCGAAAAACTCGGTTTGGGAATGAACCAGACGGTAAACGCTGAACTCGCCGCAAGAAGCGGCGGCCTTGCCACTGACACGGACCACCATGCCACCGGCTTCAGGCTGAATCTGGGTACCAACAACAGGCGAACCAGGGCAGGTCGCCGTCGACCACTCGACTTCACCCTGTACGCGCACTCCGGGCAAAGGCGGGTCAATAATCGCAATCCATTTGCGCGCCTGTGTATCTGGCTGGAACACCAGCCGGGAAGCGCCTAGCCCCACCATCATGGCATCCGGGCTGGCGTTATAGGGACGGTCACCCGCATTATCGAAGTCACCCGGATTGATGGTGACGTTGCCGAAGATGGAACGATCCACAATAACTTCGGTCAGATTCTTCACCCCACGCAAGCGGAGCTCGCGCAACATGTCCCATAACTGCGGCACGGTCAAAAACGGATCGCCCCCCGCCTTGATGTACAAAGGCCCTTTCAAGGTGCCTTGTTCGTCCACCTGCAGGCCATCCTGGGCCATTAACGTCGTACGCCAGGTATATTCTGGCCCCAGAGCGGACAAACCGGCCCAGGTACTGACCAGTTTCATTACCGAGGCGGGGTTACGGGGCTCCTGGGGATTGACGCCGATCAGGCGCGGACCGTCCGCCTCGTCTACCACGATGGACAGAGACGATTGCGGCAAGCGGCTGGCGTTCCATACCGAAGCCAGCTCGGGCGGCAAGGCCTGGGCCAGGGCTAGTGATGCGCCTTGCACCATGAGCAAGGTGGCCAGAGCCACGTGCTTGCAACGACTCAAAACAGGCTTTGCCTTTAAAACGCCCATGCCCTCGTCTCCAACAGATCAATTCAGGAAAGACCCAAGCATACCGAAAGAAAAACACCACGGATATGGCCGTTTCAGCAATCTGGCGGCAAAGCGTTAAAATAGTCGGTTACCCCATCAGGCCCGGCCTTCTGGCCAGTGGCCCTTTACGACAAACCATGAGCATCGACCCCTCTTTAACTATCGCCCAGTTCGACTACGAGCTTCCCCCTGATCTGATCGCTCAAAGCCCGCCGGCCCAGCGCCAGGGCAGCCGTCTGCTGCATCTGGACGGTGCCAGCCAATTGCATGACCGCCAGTTCACCGACCTGCCCAGCCTACTGCGCAAGGGTGACCTGCTGGTCTTTAACGATACGCGCGTCATCAAGGCCCGCCTGCATGGCCAGAAAAGCAGCGGCGGCAAGGTGGAAGTGCTGATCGAGCGCGTAACCGGCCCCGATACGGCTCTGGCCCATATCCGCGCCAGCAAGTCCCCCAAACCTGGCACTTTGCTGGAACTGGCCGACGGCAAGGTACTGGCCGATTGCACCGGGCGGGAAGACGCCCTGTTTGCGCTGCGCTTTCACGAACCTGTGCTGGACATGCTGGAGCAATACGGCGCCACGCCTTTGCCACCCTACATTACCCACGCAGCGGACGAGGAAGACGACTCGCGCTACCAGACTGTTTACGCCCGTCACCCCGGTGCCGTGGCCGCCCCGACGGCTGGCCTGCACTTTACCGACGACATGCTGAACACCTTGCGCGAGCAGGGCGTGGACCAGGCCTTTGTGACCTTGCACGTGGGTGCAGGCACGTTTCAGCCTGTGCGTGTGGACAATATCAGCGAACACGTCATGCACGCCGAGCGTTACCATGTGCCCGCCGCCACCCTGGCCAAGATCGAAGCCACCCGCGCTGCCGGTGGCCGCGTCATTGCCGTGGGCACCACCAGTGTGCGTTCGCTGGAGTCTGCCGCCAGCAAAGAGCCCGGCATGAACCAGCGCTGCGCCGATGGCAGCATTGAAGGCGACACGCGCCTGTTCATTACCCCCGGCTTCCAGTACCAGTGGGTGGATGCACTGATCACCAATTTTCATTTGCCCCAGTCCACCTTGCTGATGCTGGTATCGGCCCTGGCGGGGATCGACCCCATACAACGTGCCTACCAGCACGCCGTCCAATCCCGGTATCGCTTCTTTAGTTACGGCGATGCTATGTTCATTGAGCCTCCTACCCCATGAGTGGACTGAAGTTTGACCTCTTAAGCACCGATGGCGCCGCTCGCCGTGGCCAGATCACCCTGAACCACGGTGTGGTGCAAACCCCCATTTTCATGCCGGTAGGCACCTATGGCAGCGTCAAGGCCATGATGCCGCACGAGCTGAACGAGATTGGCTCGCAGATCATATTGGGCAACACCTTTCACCTGTGGCTGCGTCCGGGCACGGATGTCATGGACAAGTACCAGGGCCTGCATAATTTCATGCAATGGGACAAGCCCATCCTGACGGACTCGGGCGGTTTTCAGGTATTCAGCCTGAAAGGCATGCGCAAGATTACCGAGGAAGGGGTGAAGTTTGCCTCCCCCATCACTGGCGAGCGCCTGTTTCTGACGCCTGAAGTGTCGATGCAAATCCAGTACTCCCTGAACTCCGATATTTCCATGGTGTTCGATGAATGCACGCCCTACTTGATTGACGACCGTCCCGCCACGCATATCGAAGCGGCTAAATCCATGCGCATGTCCTTGCGCTGGGCTCGCCGTTCACGCGAGGAATTCAAGCGTCTGAATAACCCCAATGCCCTGTTTGGCATTGTGCAAGGCGGCATGTACGAGGACCTGCGCGACGAATCCCTGGCTGGTCTGACCGAAATCGGCTTTGAAGGCTATGCCATTGGCGGCCTGTCCGTAGGCGAGCCCAAAGAAGACATGATGCGCATTCTGGCGCACACCACTCCAAAACTGCCCACGCATGCCCCCCGCTATCTAATGGGTGTGGGTACACCGGAAGATCTGGTCGAAGGGGTCAGCCAGGGCGTGGACATGTTTGACTGCGTCATGCCCACCCGCAATGCGCGAAATGGCTGGCTGTTTACCCGTTACGGCGACATCAAGATACGCAATGCCCGATACCGCGACGATACCCGCCCGCTGGATCCCAGCTGCACCTGCCATACCTGCAAGCATTTCTCGCGTGGCTACTTGCATCATTTGCAGCGTTCCAATGAAATTACCGGCTCGCGTTTGAATACCTTGCACAATCTGCATTTCTATTTGCAGATCATGCAAGAGATGCGCGATGCTATCGAGCAAAAGCGTTTCGCGGCCTGGCGGGAGCAGTTCCACCAGGATCGGGCGCGCGGTATTGAATGACACGCTGTTTGTGATACCGCAATAAAGTGCCGCTACAATACACCGTTAGTTTTTGACAACCCACACAAAATAATCCTCAGGAGCCCCACATGTCCGCTGTTGACATTCTGACTCTCATCCCCGCCCAGGCAGCTGCCGGCGGCGAAAATGCCTTGATGGGCATGCTGCCCATCATCTTGATGTTCGTTGTGCTGTACTTCTTGATGATTCGTCCTCAAATGAAGCGTCAGAAAGAGCACCGCAACCTGGTCTCCAACCTGGCCAAAGGCGACGAAGTAATCACCTCCGGCGGTCTGCTGGGCAAAGTCAGCAAAGTTCACGACAACTACCTGACCGTTGAAGTGGCCAACCTGACCGACAAGCCTGTTGAAGTTCTGGTCCAACGCGTGGCCGTTACGACTGTTCTGCCCAAAGGCACGATCAAGTCGCTGTAATGCCTCCGACCCCGGACCTCGGTCCGGGGTTGCCATTTCTGCACCCGTCGTAGATATCCCATGAATCGTTATCCTCTCTGGAAATATGTCATCGTCTTGGTCGCGCTGGCGATCGGCCTGATCTATACCTTGCCCAATCTGTTTGGTGAGTCTCCTGCTGTCCAGGTTTCCAGCGCCAAATCCACGGTCCGGCTTGAAACCAACCTGATCAGTCACGTTGAAGAGCTGCTCAAGAAAAACAATATTCCTACGACGGGCTCGTATTTTGAACAAAACGGACCTAGCGCCACTGCGCGTTTCCGTTTTGAGTCCACCGATGTTCAGCTCAAGGCCAAAGACCTGATCGAGCGCGAACTGAACAAGGACTCCACAGCTACCGCCCCCGACTACACCGTCGCGCTGAACCTGGTGTCTGCGTCGCCTGCCTGGCTGACCGCACTGGGTGCCCACCCCATGCACCTGGGCCTGGACTTGCGCGGTGGCGTGCACTTCCTGCTGCAAGTGGATATGCAAGGCGCGCTTCAAGCCCGCTACGACTCCATGGTGGCTGATGCCCGCAGCGTGCTGCGCGAAGCCAAAGTGCCTGTTGGCGGCATCGAGCGTGATGGTCACTCGCTGCGCATGAGCTTTGCCTCGGCAGACGATCGCGACCGCGCTCAATCGGAAATGCGTCGCGCCATGCCTGATCTGGCTTTCACCCCTGCCGGTGACAGCGGTCTGACAGCCCGTTTGACCGAAGCCGCTACCATTCAGGTGCAATCGAACGCCCTCAAGCAAAACATCACCACCTTGCATAACCGAATCAATGAGCTGGGCGTAGCCGAGCCTGTGATTCAACAGCAAGGGTCCGATCGCATCGTGGTTCAACTGCCCGGCGTGCAGGATGTAGCCAAAGCCAAGGAAATTCTGGGTCGTACGGCCACACTGGAACTGCGCATGGTGGAAGACTCGCCTGCTGCCGTTGCGGCCTTGAACTCGGGCACCGTGCCCTTTGGTCTGGAGCGTTACACCGAGCGTGGTGGTGCCCCCCTGCTGCTGCGTCGCCAGGTCATCCTGACAGGTGAAAACCTGCAGGACGCCCAGCCCGGTCGTGATTCGCAAACCCAGCAACCCACCGTCAACCTGACGCTGGACAATAAGGGCTCGCGCATTTTCCGCGACATTACCCGCAACAACATCAACAAGCGCATGGCGATTGTGCTGTTTGAAAATGGCGTGGGTGAAGTGGTGACGGCTCCGGTTATCCGTAGCGAAATTCCTAACGGCCAGGTACAGATCAGCGGCAGCATGAATGCCCAGGAAGCCGCCGATATTTCCCTGCTGCTGCGTGCCGGTTCGCTGGCCGCCCCCATGAGCATCATTGAAGAGCGCACCATTGGCCCTAGCCTGGGTGCCGACAATATTCGCCAAGGCTTTAACGCCACGCTGTACGGCTTTATTGCGATCGCCATCTTCATCATGCTGTACTACCACCTGATTGGTCTGTTCTCCACCATTGGCCTGACCTTCAACGTGCTCTTGCTGCTGGCTGTCTTGTCCATGCTGCAAGCCACCCTGACCTTGCCGGGTATTGCTGCCATCGCCCTGACCCTGGGTATGGCCATTGACGCCAACGTGCTGATCAACGAGCGTATCCGCGAGGAGCTACGCAATGGTGCCTCGCCGCAACAAGCCATTCACCTGGGTTTTGATCGTGCCTGGGCCACTATTTTCGACTCCAACCTGACCAGTCTGATTGTGGGTGTCGCTTTGCTGGCCTTCGGTTCCGGTCCTATCCGTGGTTTTGCGGTCGTACACGTGATCGGTATTCTGACCTCCATGTTCTCTTCGGTGGTTGGGGTTCGTGCCCTGGTCAACCTCTGGTATGGCAACCGTCGTCGCCTGCAGGGTATTTCCATTGGTCAGGTCTGGAAACCACAGGACAAGAAGTAAAGTGCCGGGGCCGGTGCAAACCGGCCAGGCCCAACTACAGGCATAAAGCATCATGGAATTTTTTCGTATTCACCGCACTATCCCGTTCATGCGCCATGCGTTGGTGCTGAACCTGATCAGTTTTCTGACATTTATTGCAGCGGTCGTCTTCATTATTGTGCGCGGCTTTCACCTGTCCATCGAATTTACCGGTGGTACGGTCATGGAAGTGCACTATCAGCAAACCGTGCAGGTCGAAGATGTGCGCGGCTCGATTCAGTCGCTGGGCTATACCGATTTCCAGGTACAGAACTTCGGCACGTCGCAGGACATCATGATCCGCTTGCCCGTTCTGGACGGACAAGACTCTACCCAGCAAAGCGAGCAAGTACTCCAGGCCTTGAAGCAGCAGCACTCGGACGTGGAGCTGCGCCGTGTGGAGTTCGTCGGCCCACAGGTGGGGCAAGAACTGCTGCATAACGGTTTGATGGCCCTGGCCTTTGTGGTCGCCGGTATCTTGCTGTACCTGGGCTTCCGCTTTGAGTGGAAGCTGGCGCTGGCTTGTGCGATTGCCAACTTGCACGACGTGGTCATCATTCTGGGCTTTTTCGCGTTCTTCCAATGGGAGTTCTCGCTGTCGGTGCTGGCCGGTGTCCTGGCGGTGCTGGGTTACTCCGTGAACGAATCCGTTGTGGTGATGGACCGTATCCGTGAAAACTTCCGCAAGCAGCGCAAGATGTCGGTTTCGGACATTATTGATCTGTCCATCACCCAGAACATCTCGCGTACCATCATCACCCACGGTTCTACCCAGATGATGGTGCTGTCGATTTTCTTCTTCGGTGGCCCAACGCTGCACAACTTCTCGCTGGCGCTGACCATCGGTATCTGGTTCGGTATTTACTCCTCCGTGTTCGTGGCCGCCGCCATTTCCATGTGGCTGGGCGTGAAACGTGAGGATCTGGTCAAGCCGATCAAGAAAGACGAAGGCGGCGAGGTTGTAGAAGGCTAAGTTGCTTCTTGGCTCGCTGTTATAACGAAAAGCCCGACATTAAAACAATGTCGGGCTTTTTTTGTTTCTAGGGCTGCTGGATTACGAGTAATAGAGTGGCGGCAGTAAGCCTCTTTTTGTTTTATTGAGGGCCGGAGCAGGTCGGCGGGCGAGTCAGGTTATTCGCCGCGGGCAGAGGCCGGATGCGGGGTGCAAGGGTCGTGCTGTTTGAGGAGCACGCTTGCGGTTTGTCCGGGGGACAAACCGCGCTCCGAGTTTTCAACCGTGACCGCGACAGCCGTCCGCAATCGGGTGAACGTCGTGAATTCTCCGGTGAGCGCCGCGAACGTCCAGCATTCAACCGTGACCGCGACAGCCGTCCACAATCGGGCGAACGTCGTGAGTTCTCCGGCGAGCGCCGCGAACGTCCTGCATTCAACCGTGACCGTGACAGCCGTCCCCAATCGGGCGAACGTCGTGAATTCTCCGGCGAGCGTCGTGAACGCCCCGCATTCAACCGTGATCGTGACAGCCGCCCTCAATCGGGCGAACGTCGCGAATTCTCCGGTGAGCGTCGTGAGCGTCCCGCATTCAACCGTGACCGAGACAGCCGTCCGCAATCGGGCGAACGTCGCGAATTCTCCGGCGAGCGCCGCGAACGTCCTGCATTCAACCGTGACCGTGACAGCCGTCCGCAATCGGGCGAACGTCGTGAATTCTCCGGTGAGCGTCGTGAACGTCCTGCATTCAACCGTGACCGAGACAGCCGTCCGCAATCGGGCGAACGTCGTGAATTCTCCGGCGAACGCCGTGAGCGTCCCGCATTCAACCGTGACCGTGACAGCCGTCCGCAATCGGGCGAACGTCGTGAGTTCTCCGGTGAGCGTCGTGAACGCCCTGCATTCAATCGTGACCGCGACAGCCGCCCTCAAACGGGCGAGCGCCGCAATTTCTCGGGTGAACGCCGCGAGCGTCCAGCCTTCAAGGGCGACAAGGAATCTTCGGAGCGTACCCCTGCCGGCAAAATGCCCAGCAAGCTGTTTAGCCCGGCCGGTGACTCCGATGCCTTTCCTCAATATGTCTCGCCTATTCAGCGTGTAGACAGCCCCCAGGCCCCCAAGCCCGGTCAGCGCCTGCCCGATAGCAATATCGAGCAAAACGAGCGCGTCCAGGTCAAGGCTCTGCAAGGGGAACGCTACCGTCTGTTTGCTCCCTGCCCACAAGGGCTGGAAGAAGCGCTGTCGCTGGAACTGCAAGCACTAGGCTACGAGAACGTTCAAACCGGCCGTGCGGGCTGCCATTTTGATGCGGACTGGATCGGTGTCATGCGTGCCAACCTGTCCTCGCGACTGGCGACACGCATTTTGCTGGAAGTCTCGCACGCTCCTGTCACCAACGAAGAGGACATTCTGGCCCTGGCTCGGGTGACTCCCTGGGAACGCTGGTTTGGCCCCGAGCAGACACTGCGTGTCGACACCTCGGCCGTACGCAGCCCCATGCAAAGCTTGCAGTACTGCAATCTGCGCGCCAAAGACGGGATTTGTGACCGCCTGCGTGATCTGGAAGGCGCACGTCCTTCCATCGATACCGTACGCCCGGATGCCAAGGTGCATTTGTTCCTGGACGAGACCAGTGCCACCTTCTACCTGGATACCAGTGGCGAGTCCCTGTTCAAGCGTGGCTGGCGTCACGACAAGGGCGATGCGCCTTTGCGTGAAAACCTGGCAGCGGGCCTGCTGGCCCTGTCTGGCTGGGACCCCAGCAAGCCTTTGATCGACCCCTTCTGCGGTAGTGGCACAATTCTGATCGAAGCCGCCTGGATGGCTTTGGGAGCGCCTCCCGGCATCTGGCGCCCCTTCCACTTCGAGCGTCTGCGCTGCCACGACCAGCGCTTGTGGCGTGACATCAAGGACGAAGCGCGCTCCATGATCGCTCCTCGTCTGGATACTCCATTGATTGGCTACGACATCAACCCCACCGTTCTGGATGCAGCCCGTTCCAACCTGGAACGCTCGCACCTGACGCTGGAGACGATTCGCTTCGAGCAAGGCGATGCCCTGAAGATTCGTCCAGAAACGGAAGCCGGCTGGATTGTCACCAATCCTCCTTACGGCGAGCGCCTGGAACATCAGGACGAGGACTTCTGGCCAAACTGGGCCAGCAACCTCAAGCAAAACTTCGCCAACTGGAGCGTGAACATGATCAGCAGCGACCTGGAGCTGCCACGTCATATGCGCCTCAAGCCCAAGCGTCGTTACCCGCTGTACAACGGTGCTCTGGATTGCCGTCTGTTCTGCTTTGACATGGTTCCGGCCAGTTATCGCAATAACGAGACAGCCTCGGACGCCAGCGAAGACTCAGCCAGCGCCGAATAAGCGTCAAGCCGTCTTGTACAAGGCAACAAGGGCCAAGTCCATGAAAATGGCTTGGCCCTTGTTTATTGAGACAAGCCCCCCATATCTTGATTACTTTTCTACCCTTCTGGGGCCCGCCCGACTCCATGCCTTCTGTTCCAGCCCCGAGCCGGCAGCATTCCGTTAGGCAGCGATATACGCGATAATGGCAGTCTTCCCTGCCTCAAGACGCACCATGACACCCACTTTCACTACTCCTGGCCGCTGGCGACGCTTTGCCTGCATGATGTATGAATCCATCCTGCTATTTGGCGTTATTTTCACCACCGGCTATCTGTTTGACACCTTGACCCAAAGCCGTAGCGGCCTGGATCTGCGTCATGTGCGTCAGGTCGTTCTATTTATTGCGCTGGGGATTTATTTCGTGCTTTGCTGGCGCAAAGTGGGCCAGACCCTGCCCATGAAAACCTGGCATATGCGACTGGTAGACGAGCAAGGTCAGATTCCTGCCCTGCGTACCCTGCTGCTGCGTTATATTCTGCTATGGCCCCTACCCTTGCTGGGAGCTTTGCTGGTTCAGCTTCTATCTGGCTACACAGGCTATGCGTCCACGGACCTGCTTATCGTGTTTACGCCTTTTCTGAACTTCATCTGGACCTGGTTCGACAAAGACCAGCAGTTCCTGCACGACCGTCTTAGCAAGACTCGCCTGATCGATGCGCGCCCTACCCGTGTTACTTCGGCAGCCACCTGAGCAGGCAGGCTGCCTCTTCATTTTTTAGTAGTACAGCAAAGTCATGACTGACATTTTAAAAAAATACTTGTTCGCCGACCAAAGCACACGAGCCCAGATTGTTCATCTTGAGCAAGCCTGGCAAATGGGTCTGGAACACCAGCACTATCCTGCCTGCATCCGCGACTTGCTGGGCGAGCTGGTAGCCGCTTCGGTACTGCTGGCGGGCAACCTCAAGTTTGACGGCTCCCTGATTTTGCAAATCCAGGGCGACGGCCCGATCGCCTTGCTGGTGGTGGAATGCACATCGGACATGGACATACGCGCAACGGTGTCGCTGCGTGAGAACCATCCCGTGCCCCAAACCGGCACCTTGCAAACCCTGCTGAACCCGCAAGGCCAAGGCCGCTTCACCGTAGTACTGGCCCCGCGTCAAAGCAGCAAGGATTTCCGCCCCTACCAAGGCGTGGTGCCTCTGGAAGGCGAGACCGTTGCCGAGGTTCTGCAAACCTATATGCGCACCTCCGAGCAACTGGATACCCACCTGTGGCTGGCCGCCGACGAAAACCGTTGTGCAGGACTGTTGCTGCAACGTATCCCGCCCCAAGGCGGCCACAGCCTGGCGCAAAACCTGGACACCTGGGAACGCGCCCTGGCGCTGGGCTCCACCGTCCAGACACAAGAATTGCTGCAACTCGATAGCGACACCTTGATTCATCGCCTGTTCTGGGAAGAAGACCTGCAAGTCTTTGAACCTCAGTCCGTGCGCTGGCATTGCCCCTGTTCCCGTCAACGCGTCAGCAATATGCTGCGCATGCTGGGTCGGGCAGAAATCGAGCAAATGCTGGCAGAACAAGACACCATCAATGTGTCCTGCAACTTCTGCGGCAAGCCCTACCAGTACGATGCAATTGACTGCGCGTCCCTGTTTGTCGACAAGGGCGATACCCAGCCTGGTGACGATACCCTGCACTAAGCAGAAACCGCTACGAAGGACTACACCCGCACAAGTCCTTCTACCAAGCTAAAAGACACTCAGCCATGATGGCAACATCATGGCTGATTCTTTTTCCTCACCCCATCCTCAATCTGGTTTGGCTGGCGCTCACATCATGGGAGCCCTGCTTGCAATCATCCTGCTGAGCTGGCTGGTGCTGGACGTGCTGACGCTGTACTCCTTGCGCGTACGCCTGCAGCACGGCCTGTTACAGGCGGCTCGCCAGGCCAGTGTGCAGCATGCCCGGCCTGAAACCATTGCCCTGGCATTCAGCCAAACACTGGCTGCTGCCAAAGTGCCACTGCACGATCAGTGGCAGATCCAGATCCTATCACCCTCACCACAGGCTTTTATGCTGCATGGCAGGCCTTCCCGGCTTCATGAGGGGCGTACAAGCATTACCCAGGGCTGGCAGGCGCAACAAGCGGATCAAGCCAGCCACGGCGGCCCCAGCATCTACCAGGCCAACACATTGCACTTGTACCTGCTCTATGCCCATAAGCCGGGCCCTCTTTCCTTGCTTCGCCTGCTACCCAAGCTTGCTGCCAGCATGCCTGGCCCTTCAGGTTCGGCAGCGGTCTGGCTCCGCCTGGAAATCAGACACCCCATGCAGTCTGATGCCGTGCAGTGGGATGACTTGGCTGACGGTCGGGTCGTCTATGCCCAGCAGACTGAAAACGAGCTTGCCTTGCCAGTTTCCCAAACAGGCTGGTCCACAGACCTGGAGCCAGCAGAACCGCCATCAACGGACGGGGATGGCCGTCTGCCATCATGGGATAGCCCTGCTCAAGGATCAGGTGGTGCTTCCCCTTCTCCAGGGCCCGCCGCCCCCACACCAGACTCAGGAGGAGCTGACTACTCACCTCCAAACCCTGCTTGCTACTAATCGCCGAGCCAGCCAGAGCGGGCGGCGGGCGGCGGCAGCATAGGACGCGATAAACGCATTCCTGACTCAAGCGGGAAACAGACTTACAGTCGCCGCAATCAGCAGTTGTGGCCGTAGTCGAGACAGCAATAAGGGAAAAAAGAAGAATTATCAGAAAGGAACTGGCTGATCAGCCGTTCCAGCAGCACCTTGCGCGCTACTTCTTAACGTGGGCTGCTTGTCGTGGCAGCCGAACCACCGGGAGGCACGATTTGCACAAAGATCTCGCCTTCACGCATCATGCCAAACTCGCTACGGGCGCGCTCTTCAACTGCGTGGGTACCCGAGCGTAAATCCTGAACCTCGGCCAGCAAGGCGTTGTTACGCGCCGTCAGGGCTTCGTTGGTTTCTTTTTGCGCAACCAGCTTGGTCTGCATTTGCCGTACATCCAGCCAACCGCCTTTGCCCCACCATAAAGCGTAATGGGTTACCAGGGTCAGGCACAGCAGAAGCAGGACGATAAGGCGCATGGCGATATAAGAACCGGGTCTTCCGACCCGGTTCATCAAACAGAATTAGCGCAGATTATAGAACGCTTCGCGACCAGGGAAGGTAGCAACTTCTGCCAATTCTTCTTCAATACGCAACAACTGGTTGTACTTGGACATGCGATCGGAACGGGACAGGGAGCCTGTTTTGATCTGCATGGCGTTCGTTGCCACAGCGATGTCCGCAATCGTGGAGTCTTCGGTTTCACCCGAGCGGTGCGAAATCACGGCGGTGTAACCAGCGCGCTTGGCCATTTCGATGGCAGCAAAGGTTTCGGTCAGGGTGCCGATCTGGTTGATCTTGATCAGGATGGAGTTACCGATACCCAGTTCAATGCCCTTCTTCAGGATCTTGGTGTTGGTTACAAACAAATCGTCACCAACCAACTGGATCTTGTCGCCCAGTTGCTGGCTCAGAATGCGCCAGCCGTCCCAATCGTCTTCAGCCATGCCGTCTTCGATGGAGATGATGGGGTACTTGTCGCACCAGTTGGCCAACAGATTGGCAAAGTCTTGCGAGCTCAGGGACACGCCGCCTTCGCCAGCCAGGTGGTATTTGCCGTCGCGGTAGAACTCGGAAGCGGCGCAGTCCAGGGCCAGAGCGATCTGGGTGCCAGGCTCGTAGCCAGCTTGTTCGATAGCGCGCAGGATCAGTTCGATAGCGGCTTCATGATTGGCCACGTTAGGAGCAAACCCCCCCTCGTCGCCCACAGCGGTGGACATGCCCTGATCGTGGATCAGGCCTTTCAGCGTGTGGAACACTTCTGCACCCATGCGCAGCGATTCGCGGAAGCTCTTCGCGCCCACGGGCATGATCATGAATTCTTGCAGATCCAAGGTGTTGTTGGCGTGTGCGCCACCGTTGATGACGTTCATCATCGGCACGGGCATGGCCATGGCACCACTGCCACCAAAGTAGCGGTACAGGGACAGACCCGAATCATCAGCAGCGGCACGGGCCACAGCCATACTGGCAGCCAGCATGGCGTTAGCGCCCAGGCGGCTCTTGTCTTCGGTGCCGTCCAGCTCGATCAGGGTACGATCGATAAAGGTTTGTTCTTGAGCATCCAAGCCCATCAAGGCTTCGGAGATTTCTGTGTTCAGGTTCTCGACAGCGCGCAAAACACCTTTGCCCAGGTAACGGCTCTTGTCACCATCACGCAGCTCCAACGCTTCGCGAGCGCCAGTGGATGCACCAGATGGAACGGAGGCACGCCCCATAGCGCCCGATTCGAGCAATACATCACACTCCACCGTTGGATTACCACGGGAGTCCAGAATCTCGCGGCCAATAATATCTACGATTGCACTCATGATTTTGACAGTCCTGCCTGAAGTAGCATTAAGCTAGATAAGTTAAACAATCCTGCTGCCGGGCATATCGCCGTAAGCCGATGTGAAAATCAGCTTGAAAAGGCGCCTAGCCTGGAAGTTGAAAAGATCAGCAAGCGCGACAGCTATAGTGCAATCAGCGCCCCCTGCCCTCCTGCTAAAACAGGATTGTACCTGCCCATGACACAGCCGTGCCATGTCTGGTCCCGAAAGCTGGAAAAAAGCCTGGATTCAAGACCCTGCCTTCATCCTGATCGAAACCGGCACGTGTTTATTATCACCAGAAATTCCGAGACTAGGCGGCGTCTCTGTAAATACAAAAAGTACCGATACGTCTCAAAGTAAATCTTTGTCGGCCGCTTTCAACAAGGCGCTTTCCCAGTTGCCCAGCAAGGTGATCAACTGATTCAGATCCTGATCAGAGAAGTCTTGCAGCATGGCTTCCACCAGACGACGACGCCGGGGCAAGGTGGCTTCCACCAGCTCGCGGCCAGCGGGGCTTAGACGCACATTGGTCAGCCGGTTGTCCTGCTCATCCGTGAAACGCTCGACCAGCCCCAGGGACTCGATGCTTTTAAGCTGCCGTGTCACCGCAGCCGGATCAATGCGCAGCAGACGCACCAACTGCTTTTGAGACAGACTACCCTCTTCCTGGTACAAGGAAATCAGGATACGCCAGCGTGGCAAGGGCATCCCCAACTGCTGATCAAATGCCGCCATCAGGCTGCGATACGTGCGCCCCAGCTGCTGAGCCGCTTGAAGTTGCGGAAATTCATTCATCATGTTCAAGACTGTTCTTGACGATTAAAACGTATCGGTGGCACTTTGCGTACCCAATAAAAACACCAGACTATCAGCAGCAAGGTCACGGCCATCCCCATATTGACGGCATGTGCCAGGGCGTCTCGGGCCAAGCCCAGATACACCTGCCCTTCCTGCCCGGCCTGCTCCAGAAACTGCGTCTGCTGACTCACACTCATCAGAACTTGCGGATCTTGCAGGGAGTTGACCAGGCTTGTGGGCAAAGCCGCCAATTGCGTGCGGATGGCCTCCCCATACTGATAATTGATCAGGGTTCCGACCACAGCAGTACCCAACATGCCACCCACCATGCGCATGGACTGTAGCATGGCCGTGGCAATGCCCAGCATGGAGCGTTCCACAATTTCCTGCGCAAATACCGTCAGATTGGGCATGATGCAACCGACCCCGGTGCCAGCAATAGTGGCATAGATCACAAAATGCCAGTGCGGGTCGGTCTTCTTGATGAACACCATACCCAGGCAGGCGATCGTCAACAGCACCAGACCCAGATACAGCATCAAGGTAGGACGACGCAGGCGTGTAATCGTACGGCCATTAATGATACTGCCCACCGTAATGAACACGACCAAGGGTGTGATCAACAAACCGGCGGTTTGTGGTCGCAGCCCATACCCCCCTTGCAACAACAAGGGCGCATAGAACAAGAGACCAAACAGAATAAAGCCCAAGCCCGCAGACAGAACCAGCAAAGAGAATTGGGCTGGGCTACTGAACAAGACCAGGGGCAGCAAAGGTTCTGCCACCCGTCGCTCCCAGGTCACCAGCAGAACAAAAGCGGCCACACTGCACAGGCCAAGCAAAACCATCAAATAGCTGCCCCCATATTGCGGCAGCAACTCTACCAGCAACTGGATACAGGCCAAACCGACCATCAACAAGAAAGCACCCAAGTAATCCATGCGGACCTGGGTTTGACGAAAATGACGGATCTGCGGCAAATAGCGATAGACAAAATACAGGCTTAACAAACCCACGGGCAGATTCACATAAAACACGGAGCGCCAGCCATAGTGCTCGGTCAGAATTCCGCCCAGAAAGGGCCCTATCCCGTTCGCAATCCCAAAGGAAGCGCTCAGCATGACTTGCCAGCGCAAACGCACACGGGGGTCAGGAAACAGATCAGGCACACAGGCAAATGCGGTCTCCACCAGCATGCCCCCCGCAATCCCTTGCAAGGCACGTGCCAGTACCAGCTGCAACATGCTTTGCGCCATGCCGCAGAGCACGGAAGCCAGGGTAAACAAAACGATGGACACCAGCACAAAGCGGCGGCGTCCATAAAAATCTCCCAGACGGCCAAAGATAGGCACGGTAATCACTGAAGTCAGCAAATACGCCGTTGCCACCCAGGCATACAGTTCAAAACCATGCAGCTCGGAGACAATGGTGGGCAAGGCTGTCCCAACCACGGTCTGATCAATTGCCACCAACATCACCACAAAGCACAGCCCCATCATCGCCAGTATGGACTCTGTGACTGACAAGACCCGCCCCGGCGTCTTTTGTGCTGTTTCCGATACGTTTACCATTTCCATTGACCATGCAATTATTGCCTAGTCAACAATTTTACGAGAGTGATAAAAACCTGACAAGCGCTGCCTGAATCAACCCTTATCCCGGCATCCCGGTACACAATAGCGACCATCCGGAAAGCACCGCTTTCCAAGCACATCCTCCCCACAGGAAAACAGTATGAATATCATGATTGTCGGTGCCAGCATGGGGCTGGGACGCGCCTTGATGGACGGCCTGGCCCAAGACGGCAACACGCTTTATGGCGTGGCTCGCCGGACACCTGCACCATCGGCCAGCCCGCTCAGTCCCGATCCCGGCATCAATCAACACTGGATCAGTGCCGACTTGTCCCAGCCTGACGCCGCCAGCCAATTAGCAGCCGCCTGCCCGCAATCACTGGACGTGCTGATTTATAACCTTGGGATTTGGGAAGACACTGCCTTCAGTGAGGACTACGATTTCCTGTCGCAAAACGATCAGGCCATCCGTCGTCTGGTCGATGTGAATCTGACTGGAGCCTTATTGGCCATACGTCATCTGCTGCCTCATTTACTGCGCAGCAAACAGCCCCGCCTGATTCTGACTGGTTCCACCTCGGGTCTGCGTCAAAGCGGTCGCCCAGAAGTTGCCTTCGGAGCGACAAAATTTGCCTTGAATGGTTTGGCAGATAGTCTGCGTGAAGGCTATAGAGATCAAGGCCTGGCCGTCACTTGCCTGCAACTGGGCTACCTGAATACGGAAGACGGCCTGGATGTGCCACTGCACGCCGCCGCAGAGCGTGACCAGGGCGAGACGATTCCAGTGCATGACGTGCTCACGATTGTGCGTAGCCTGCTGCAACTATCTCCCGCCAGCTTCATACGTGAGCTGACCCTACCAGCCCTGCGTGATCCGCGTTTCTAAACAGCCACACAACTCTTCCTGCCATCGTGCTCAAGAAGGTCGGGCTGTGTCCCTGCAAGCATCAAAAAAGGGAGTGTTTTCACACTCCCTTTTTCCTGCCTGACTACATGGCGTAGTCCGCTTCTTACAGACCCTGCACCACGTACATCGTCATGTTGGCAGCACCCTCACGTGCTTGACGAGCACGGCGGTATTCCTCGGAATCGTGGAACGCCTGGGCCTGTTCCAGTGTGTCGAACTCCATAACCACGGTACGCAAAGGCGCATTGCCTTCCAGAGTGACCGTTTCACCGCCACGTACCAACACTTTCACGTTGTGGGTTTTCATGGCAATGCTGGAAAACTCCTGGTACTGCTTGTACTGCTCGGGGTTGGTTACTTCGACATTAGCAATCAAAAATGCGGACATAGTGTCTCCAAACTACTTTTAATAGCCGTGCTGTAAGGCACCGCTGTTTTTAACAATCGAATCGATCTGCTGCAATGTCCGCAGCAAGTCTGCCATCTGCGACAGAGGGACAGCATTCGGGCCATCAGACAAGGCCTTGTCCGGGTTAGGGTGAGTTTCCATGAACACGCCCGACACACCCGCTGCGACAGCAGCACGCGCCAGGACGGGCACAAACTCACGCTGACCACCCGATGTCGTGCCCTGCCCGCCCGGCAACTGCACCGAGTGCGTGGCATCAAACACGACCGGGCAATCCGTGGCGCGCATGATCGCCAGGGACCGCATATCAGACACCAGGTTGTTGTAGCCAAATGAAGCACCACGCTCACAGACCATGATGGTGGAGCCATCTCCGCCCATTTCCATCGCTGCCGCACGTGCTTTTGCCACCACCTGCACCATATCCTGAGGAGCCAGGAACTGGCCCTTCTTGATATTCACAGGTTTCAGGGTAGCAGCGCAGGCCTGAATAAAGTCGGTCTGACGGCACAGGAAAGCCGGGGTTTGCAGCACATCCACGACGGCCGCCACATCATCGACCTGGTCCTTGTCGTGCACATCGGTCAGGACCGGCACTTTGTAGTGCGAGCGCACATCCGCCAGAATCTGCAGACCTTCGGCCATGCCGGGGCCACGATAAGACTTGTCCGAACTCCGGTTGGCCTTGTCAAACGAGCTTTTGTAGATAAAGGGGATACCCAGAGCCGAGGTAATCTCGGCAAGCTGGCCCGCTGTATCAAACGCCATTTGACGCGATTCAATCACACAAGGGCCAGCGATCAGAAAAAAGGGCCGATCCAGGCCAACGTCGTAACCGCATAAATCCATAATAGACCTCGTTTCAGTATTTCTGCATTCTCCCACATTCCTGACGGCGCTGCTGCACCGCAGTGCAGCAAGCCTGTCAGCCCAATCGTTCGGAGATTTCGATCAGGTTCAAGTCCGGGTCGCGCACATAGACTGAGCGAATCGGGCCGGTAGCTCCTGTACGCTGCACCGGCCCTTCAATAATGGGCCAAGCTTGTGACTGCAGATGCACGATCACCTGCTCCAGCGGAATGCTGGCAATAAAGCACAGGTCCAGCGCCCCCGGCACCGGCAAATGCGCCTTGGGCTCGAACTCCTGCCCACGCACATGCAAATTGATCTTTTGCGAGCCAAAGCTGAAGGCAATGCGTCCTTGCCCAAAGACTTCCTGCTTCATGCCCAACACTTGTGTATAGAAATGGGTCGTGGCTTGCGGGTCGGTACAGGTCAGCACCAAATGATCCAGCTGTTCGATCATGATTACTCCCAGGAAAGCGGGCAACACACTCTGTCGCCCCGAATGAAAAAGCCCGCGTAGCGCGGGCCTTTTCAGTCATACCAAATTATCAGGCTGATTTTTTCTGGTGGTCCAGAGCAGCTTTGATATAGCTGGTAAACAGCGGATGGCCATCACGCGGAGTGGAAGTGAATTCCGGATGGAATTGCACGCCCATGAACCAGGGATGATCAGGCAGTTCCATGATTTCTGGCAGGTTCTCGGTAGGAGTACGAGCGGAAATCACCATGCCCACTTCTTCCAGACGTGGCACATATAAGGTATTCACTTCGAAACGGTGGCGGTGACGTTCATTTACTTCCGGACCGTAAATGGCTTCAGCACGCGAACCTGGCTTCACTGGGCAACGCTGTGCGCCCTTGCGCATGGTGCCGCCCAAATCGGAGGAACCATCACGGTGCTCAATCTTGCCTTCGCGGTCTGCCCATTCGGTAATCAAGGCCACAACCGGATGCACGGCCGATGGATCGAATTCAGTCGAGTTCGCGCCCACCAGATTGCCCACATTACGAGCAAATTCAACCACCGCCAATTGCATGCCCAGGCAGATACCCAGGAATGGCACGCCGTTTTCACGAGCGTATTGAATGGCGCGAATCTTGCCTTCGGTACCGCGTTTGCCAAAGCCGCCTGGCACCAGAATGGCGTCCAGACCTTTCAGGCAATCGGTGCCTTCGTTCTCGATGACTTCGGAATCCAGGTACTCGATATTGATACGGGTACGGGTGTGAATACCGGCGTGAACCAGTGCTTCGCTGAGCGACTTGTAGGATTCGGTCAGGTCTACGTACTTGCCGACCATACCGATACGCACTTCGTGCTCCGGATTTTCCAGGGCCTGTACCAGACGATCCCACATGGACAGATCAGCCGGTGGAGGCGACAGCGCCAATGCATCGCACACCAGGCTGTCCAGGCCTTGCTTGTGCAGCATGGCTGGAATCTTGTAGATGGAATCCGCATCCCACACCGAAATCACGGCGTCCATGGGCACGTTGGAGAACAGCGAAATCTTGGCCAGTTCGTCGTCAGGAATGACGCGATCCGCACGGCACAGCAAAGCGTGTGGGTGAATACCGATTTCACGCAGCTTTTGCACCGAGTGCTGGGTAGGTTTGGTTTTCAGCTCGCCTGCCGATGCAATGAAAGGCACCAGCGTCAGGTGAACAAAAGCGGTGTTGTTGCGGCCCAGACGCAGATTCATCTGGCGGGCAGCTTCCAGGAAAGGTTGGGATTCGATATCACCCACTGTGCCGCCGATCTCGACGATGGCAACATCGGCCTCACCATTGTAGGCAGCCTTGGCGCCACGAATGATGAAATCCTGGATTTCGTTGGTGATGTGCGGGATAACCTGCACGGTCTTGCCCAGATAGTCCCCGCGACGCTCTTTGCGCAGCACGGATTCGTAAATCTGGCCCGTGGTGAAGTTGTTGACCTTGCGCATGCGAGCGGAAATAAAGCGCTCGTAGTGGCCCAGGTCCAGGTCGGTTTCCGCACCATCCTCAGTAACAAACACTTCACCGTGCTGGAAGGGGCTCATGGTGCCCGGATCTACGTTGATGTAGGGATCCAGCTTGAGCATAGTCACGCGCAAACCGCGGGACTCCAGGATGGCAGCCAGGGATGCAGCCGCAATACCTTTGCCCAGGGAGGACACAACGCCTCCCGTTACGAATACATATTTGGTGGTCATTATAAAAGGCGCCTGAGGTCAAATCAGGCGATAGCGGGAAATTTGGATTATAACGGCAAGCGCCCATGCTTGGCGACCCGACTAGTGGCATTTCACAGCGGAAATACCACTAGCCCTTGCAGCTATTGACAAGAGCAGAGGGTGGCGATCAGATCGCCTGCGTCCTTTGCTCAAGCCACTTGCGTGCATCCCCCTGAACACGAGACAAGAGACGTTCACGCACTTGCTGATGATATTCATTGAGCCAGTTACGCTCGGCAGCCGTCAGTAGTGCGGCATCTATACAACGCGTATCAATGGGGCACAGGGTCAGGGTTTCAAAACGCAGGAACTGCCCGTACTCGCTGCGCAGGGCCGGAACCGCCGCCACCAGATTCTCGATGCGAATGCCCCATTGGCCGGGACGATACAAGCCAGGCTCGTTGGAGGTAATCATGCCGGCACGCATGGCGGAATGAGGCCCGATACGACCGCGCCAGGAAATGGACTGCGGGCCTTCATGCACATTCATGAAGTAACCCACGCCATGGCCAGTGCCATGACCGAAGTCCAGGCCCTGCTCCCACAAAGGCTGACGGGCCAGTACATCAATTTGCTGACCGGCAATGCCTTCCGGGAACACCAGCATGGACAAGGACACCATGCCTTTGAGCACCAACGTGAAGTCACGAATCTGCTCGGCAGATACCTGACCTACCGGCACGACACGGGTAATGTCGGTCGTCCCGCCCTGATACTGCCCACCCGAGTCGATCAGCAACAAGCCATTGCCCTCAATACGGGCATGGGACTGCTGGGTAGCCTGATAGTGCGGCATGGCACCATTGGCATTATAGGCGGCAATCGTGCCAAAGCTGGGGCTGACAAAACCTTCCTGACGAGCACGGGCGGCGCAGATATGTTCATCCACATCCAGCTCATTGACATCGCTTTGCTGTTCAAACCAGGCAAAGAACTCGCACAAGGCAGCGCCGTCTTTTTCCATGGTTTCACGCACATGATCCAGCTCGGCATCGGTCTTGCAGGACTTGAGCAATTGAGCCGGGTTGATGTATTCGACCACATTCAAATGCGCAGCCAGTTGGGCGGCCCAGGCCGTGGTCCGAGCCATATCCAGCAAGATGGGCATGGATGCCGGCAAGGCGCGCATGAAGGAGGACAGTTCGGTATAGCCTTGAACTTGCACGCCATCCGCAGCCAACGCCTCCTGTATGCCTGCTGACAGCTTGTTGCTATCCACAAACAGAAACGCCTGATCCGGGCCTATCAGCAGGTACGACAGGAACACCGGGTTATAGGACACATCGCTGCCGCGTAAATTCAAGGTCCAGGCAATATCATCGAGCGCACTCAGCAAATGCCAATGTGCCCCCTGCTCCTGCATGGCCGCCCGCGTGCTGCTCAAGTTTTCCTGACGAGTGCGGCAGGCAAACGGGGGTAAATGCTCCACCACCTGACCAACAGGTGCAGCAGGTCGCTCCGTCCAGATCGGGCTGAGCAAGTCGGCCTCCAGCACCCACTCCAGCTCCGGCGTAGCCTTTTGCCAGGCCAGCAGACTTTGTGCCGACACCGACTGGCTATCCAGCGCGACTCGCGACTGGGCAGGTAAATGTTCCGCCAGCCAGTTGGCAGGCTCGGGCACACCCGCCTCCCCTGCGCGCTGCAATTGAATGCCGCTGCCTTCCAGTTCCTTGGCCGCCTGTTCCCAATAACGGCTATCGGTCCACAGACCGGCCCAATCCGCTGTCACCACCAGCAAGCCCGCCGACCCGACAAATCCGCTTAGCCACTGACGGCTTTTCCAGCGATCAGGCAGGTATTCAGACAGATGGGGGTCAGATGTAGGCCAGATACTTGCCTGCACGGACTGAAATTGCATTTGTTCGCGCAGCGCCTGCAAGCGTGCGGCAACGGGGGGATGGGCCATGCCAACTTCCTTTACATAAACAGCGTTCACGCACCGATCAAGCATAAAAAAAGCTCCGACTCGCGCCGAAGCTTTTTTAGCCAGAGAGACCGATCAGGCCAAAGCACTGACGTCCAGCGGGACGCCTGTCTTGGACTGAATGTACTCAAGGCTGACTTCTGGTGCCAACTCAAGCAACTTTAAACCATTTTCCGTCACTTCCATCACCCCCAGATCGGTAATGATGAGGTCAACTACCCCCACGCCAGTCAGGGGCAAGGTGCAAGAAGGCAGAATTTTCAGGTCTTCTGTGCCGTCTTTCTTGGTGGCCACGTGTTCCATCAGAACCACGACACGGCCAACGCCTGCGACCAGGTCCATGGCACCCCCCATACCCTTGATCATCTTGCCGGGGATCATCCAGTTGGCCAGATCACCCTTTTCCGACACCTGCATGGCACCCAGAATCGCGATATTGATCTTGCCGCCGCGAATCATGGCAAACGAGTCTGCCGAGGAAAAGATGGACGAACCGGGCAAGGTGGTGATGGTTTGCTTGCCTGCGTTGATCAGGTCAGCATCAATCTTGTCTTCGGTCGGAAAGGGGCCGATACCCAGCAAACCGTTTTCCGACTGCAGCCAGACCTCAATGCCTTCGGGCACGTGGTTGGCAACCAGCGTAGGCAAACCGATACCCAGGTTGACGTAAAAGCCGTCCTGAAGCTCCAGAGCGGCGCGTGCCGCCATTTGATCTCTATTCCAAGCCATTATTATCTTGCCTCGCTAATCAGGAAGAACGAACGGTACGCTGTTCAATGCGCTTTTCGGGCTGGGCATTGAGCACGATACGGTGCACGTAAATGCCGGGCAAATGCACATCATCCGGGTCCAGGCTGCCGGTCTCGACAATTTCCTCGACCTCGACAATGGTGATTTTTCCAGCCATGGCCACGTTCGGGTTGAAGTTGCGCGCGGTCTTGCGAAACACCAGGTTGCCGCTGCGGTCGGCCTTGTAGGCTTTGACCAGCGATACATCGGGCACCAGGGCCTCTTCCATCACGTATTGCTGACCATTGAACTCGCGGATTTCCTTACCGTCAGCCACGATAGTACCCACACCCGTTGCGGTAAAGAACGCAGGGATGCCTGCGCCACCGGCACGCAACTTTTCAGCCAGTGTGCCCTGAGGAGTGAACTCCAGTTCCAGCTCGCCCGCCAGATACTGGCGCTCGAACTCCTTGTTTTCGCCCACATAGGAGGAAATCATCTTGCGGATCTGGCGTGTTTCCAGCAACTGACCCAGACCAAAGCCATCCACCCCGGCATTATTGCTAATGCAGGTCAGGTTTTTGACTCCGCTATCGCGCAGCGCAGCAATCAGCGCTTCGGGAATTCCGCACAGGCCGAATCCACCTACAGCGACTGTCTGTCCGTCGGCAACGACCCCCTGCAACGCCTCCTTGGCGCTTGGATAGACTTTATTCAATTGACTCTCCAATAACTCTTTAATTGGCCTAAACAGCAAACTTTGTCCAATAATGCCGCTATGCACCATACAGTGCTATCAGGCATTCTACGACTTGACTATGCTTTCCGTATACGTAAAGCTTAACCCTGAAAAACCGAGTGTATCTGTTTACGCTCATCTTCGGTCCAAGGTTGTGAGCCGCCTTGGGGGTTAATGGACACGAGCACACAGCGGCCACGTGCATAAATGACATCAGCTTGATTTGCGTCACATACAAAGACTTCCAACTCAATGCTGCTGCCACCGACTTTCAGCAATTTGTGCACAATCCGCACAGTGGCCGGATACAGGACCGAACGCAGGAAATCCAGGCTGGCGTGCGCCAGCACCCCGGTACGTGGAGAAGGTGGCACCATGCCCAGCTTCATCATTAACTGGACACGGGCTTCCTCGATGTAGCGAAAGTAGACCGTATTGTTAACATGATTCATGGCATCCAGATCGCCCCAGCGCACGGCAATATCAAAAGTGGCTCCTGCACCAGAATCTACTACTTGTGTCATTACATGCTCTCCTTACTGATATTTACTGATGAAGCCGGAAGCCAAGGGGCACTGCCTCTGGCCTCTGAACTCAAAACGGGATTGCTCAGACTACAATACAATCGACCGTACGCACAGTACACGAATTTCACCCGCCAACAATCAAGAACAAAGCGCTAAGCCGTAATAGGAGATCAGCAGCAATGTCTGAACGTGAATCGATGGAATATGACGTTATTATCGTCGGCGCTGGCCCTGCAGGCCTGGCCACCGCGATACGTCTTAAACAGCTCGCCCAAGAAAAAGAACAAGAAATCAGCGTCTGTGTCCTGGAAAAAGGCGCTGAAGTGGGTGCCCATATCCTGTCAGGCGCTGTCATGGACACGCGCGCCCTGGACGAGCTGCTGCCAGACTGGAAAGCGCAAGGCGCTCCTATTTCGGTAGAAGTGACTGAAGACAAATTCCTTTTCCTGACCGAAAAAGGCGCACGCAGCACCCCGATGTGGTTGCTGCCTGACTGTTTTAAAAACCATGGCAATTACATTGTTCGCCTGGGCAATGTCGTGCAATGGATGGGTGAACAGGCCGAGGCCCTGGGCGTGGATATTTTCCCCGGCTTTGCCGCTGCCCACATTCTGTATGACGACAACGGCGCGGTCCGTGGCGTCCTGACGGGCGATATGGGTGTGGCCCGTGACGGCACGCACACCGCCCACTATCAACCCGGCATGGAACTGCTGGCGTCCTACACCATTTTTGCCGAAGGTTCGCGTGGCCACCTGGGCCGTGAGCTGACCGAGCGTTTCAAGCTGGACGAGTCCCGCAATGCCCAAAGCTACGGCATTGGCATTAAAGAATTGTGGGAAGTAGACCCCTCCCAATCGCAGCCCGGCCTGGTGATCCACACCGCTGGCTGGCCACTGGATTCGGACACCTACGGCGGCTCTTTCCTGTACCACCTGGATAACAATCTGGTCATGGTCGGGATGGTAGTCGGTCTGGATTACGCCAACCCCTGGCTGTCTCCCTTTGAAGAATTTCAGCGCTACAAAACCCACCCTGCCCTGCGCGCCACGTTTGAAGGTGGCAAGCGCATTGCTTACGGGGCTCGCTCCCTGACCGCCGGTGGTTTGCTGGCATTACCCAAGCTCAGCTTCCCCGGTGGTGCTTTGGTCGGTTGTGATGCCGGTTTCCTGAATGCTTCACGCATCAAGGGTAGCCACGCTGCGATCAAATCCGGCTCCCTGGCCGCTGAAGCCGCTTTTGAAGCCTTGCAAGCCGGACGCAAGCAAGACGAGCTGTCACAATTTGCCGAAAAGTTCAAACAGTCCTGGCTGCATGAGGAGCTGAACAAGGCCCGCAACTTCAAGCAATGGTTCAAGAAAGGCCGCTCGATTGCATCCGTCATGACCTTTGTGGAGCAAGGCCTGTTCAAAGGAAAAATGCCTTGGACACTGCGCAACAACAAGCCTGACCACGCCTGTTTGCAGCCTGCAGCCGAATGCGCGCGTATCGACTACCCCAAGCCAGATGGCAAGATCACCTTCGATCGTCTCAGCTCCGTGTTTATTTCAAACACCAACCACGAAGAAGACGAACCTGTCCACCTGACGCTGAAAGATCCGTCCGTTCCTGTGGCGGTGAACCTGGCTCGCTACGGTGGCCCCGAAGCCCGTTTCTGTCCGGCTGGCGTATACGAGTTCATCAAGACTGAAACCGGCGACGACAAGCTGCAGATCAATGCACAGAACTGCGTGCACTGCAAAACCTGTGACATCAAGGACCCCACCCAGAATATCGTCTGGGTTCCCCCGCAAGGCGGCGAAGGTCCGGTGTACAACGGCATGTAAAAACAAATCTGGCCTTGGTGTCACCGCCAAGGCCAGAAGTATTAATGTCGAAAAAGCCCCCCCTCAGGGTGGCTTTTTTTTTGCTCTATGACTTGCGAGATCGGCTGGGCCAGTTCACTACGAACAGCCCCAATAGAATCAGGCCTGTCCCCATTAACTCCAGTTGAGTTGGCCATTCGTCCAACAACAGCCAGGCCAGCAAAACAGTCAGTGCAGGCACGCCCAGACTGGACATCCCCGCCAAGGTCGCGCTGACACGACTGACTACCGCCATCCACAGCAGCCAACCTACCCCAGTTGCAATCACGCCCAGGTACAGAACGCCACTGAACATCTGCCATTCCATCACGATAGGACGCTGGGAAATCAGAAAGCTCAAGGGCAGAACAATCACAATCCCCAGAAGACACTGCCAGACTGTGGCATTGAGCAGCTCCACTCGATGACGCTCAAATAGCTGTTTGGAGAAAACCGCCCCCAAGGCCCAGCTCACGCCACTCAATGTCGCCAGAACCGAACCAAGTATGCCGCCCATTCCTTCCCAGGGCGCAATCAGAAGCATCAAGCCCAAAATCGCGGGCACCATACCCATTACGTGACGTTTCTGAGGTCGTTGCCCCAACATGGGCCAGGACAACAGCAGAATCCAGATTGGCATGGTGTAGGCCAGGGCCACCATCTTGCCTGCCCCACCGGCTTGCAAGGAAAACTGGCTAAGCAGTTGAAAGCCGGTAGTCTGGAAAATGGCAACACCCAGGCTCAGCTTCCATGGCGTAGGCCGTAAATGCCCGCCTTTAAGACGCAGCACCAGCCATAAAAAAACAAATGCCACCGCATAGCGTGCTGCAATCAGATCCACTGGCCCGATGTAGACAGTCATCGCCTTCATCACGACCCAGCTCATGCCCCAGGTCAGTACCACCAAGCCCATCAGCGCCAAAGCGCCCCTGTCTGCCTGCTGTTCCCCGCTCAAACCTTTCCCCTTTTCTTTGAATTCATGGACCGATGTTTTGGCCACGGACTCAATGCTAGGCTAATTCCACACTGCGCAGGTTTTCAGTAACAAAATAATCAGGAGAAATAAAAAAACCCTGGCTCTGCAAAGAAACCAGGGTCAAACAGGAACTACCAAAAAAATTAGTGTGCTTCGGACAACTGATCCAGAATGGCCGGATTCTCCAGCGTGGATACGTCTTGGGTGATCGGCTCGTTATTGGCAACAAAGCGCAGCAAACGACGCATGATCTTGCCCGAACGTGTCTTGGGCAGGTTTTCACCAAAGCGGATCTCACGAGGCTTGGCGATAGGACCGATTTCCTTGCCTACCCAATTGCGCAGCTCAGTGGCAACCTTGTCGGCCTCTTCGCCGGAAGGCAGATCGCCATTCAGCACCACAAAGGCCACAATGGCTTCACCTGTCGTTGGGTCAGGCTTGCCCACAACAGCGGCTTCAGCGACCAGCGGGTGTGCCACCAGAGCAGACTCCACTTCCATCGTGCCCAAGCGGTGACCCGAAACGTTCAGCACGTCGTCGATACGGCCCATGACCCAGAAGTAACCGTCAGTATCACGCTGTGCGCCGTCACCGGCCAGGTAATAGCCTTTCAGCTCGGGTGGGAAGTAGCTTTTCACGAAACGGTCTGGATCGCCCCAGATGGTGCGGATCATATTGGGCCAAGGCTTGCGAATGACCAGGAAACCGCCATTGCCGCGTTCCGCTTCTTCACCCACCTCGTCCACAATGGCAACGTCCATGCCGGGGAACGGCAGGCCGCAGGAACCGGGTTTCAGGGGAGTGGCGCCAGGCAAGGGAGTAATGACGTGACCGCCGGTCTCCGTTTGCCACCAGGTATCCACAATGGGGCAACGCTCGCGGCCCACATTCTTGAAATACCACATCCAGGCTTCGGGGTTGATGGGTTCACCCACCGAACCGATGATGCGCAGGGTGTCCAGATTGTATTGCTTGGGGTGAATGGCCTCGTCCGCTTCGGCTGCCTTGGTCAAGGAGCGAATAGCGGTAGGTGCGGTGTAGAACACCGTCACGCCGTGGCGTTCAATCATGTTCCAGAAACGGCCGGCATCCGGATAGGTAGGCACGCCTTCAAACACAACCTGCGTCACGCCGGCAGCCAGAGGGCCGTAAGTAATGAAGGTGTGGCCTGTTACCCAACCGATATCGGCGGTACACCAGAACACATCGCTGTCCTTGGCATCGAAGGTCCACTGCACGCTCAGCATGGCACCCAGCAGATAACCTGCCGAGGAGTGCTGCACGCCTTTAGGTTTGCCCGTAGAGCCGGAGGTGTACAGAACAAACAGAGGGTGCTCTGCATTCACGGACACGGCTGGGCACTCGCTACCTTGACCTTTGACAGCATCTTCCCACCAAAGATCGCGACCTTCATGCCAGGCAACGGGACCGCCCGTGCGCTTGTACACAATGACGTGACGCACGGCTTCGCAGTCACCGCCGCTCAGGGCTTCGTCAACTGCATTTTTCAGGGGGATGGCACGGCCACCACGACGCTGTTCGTCAGCGGTAATGACCAGGGAGGCACCCACGTCCACGGCACGTTCGTGCAGGCTCTTGGCCGAGAAACCACCAAACACGACGGAGTGAGTAATACCCAAACGAGCACATGCTTGCATGGCCACAATGGCCTGCACCGACATGGGCATGTAGATCAGGGCACGTTCGCCCGTCTTGTAACCCAGGGCTTTCAAACCATTGGCAAACTGGCAAACCTGTTCATACAGTTCGCGGAAGGTCACTTTGGTGACTTCACCACCGTCGGCTTCAAAGATCAGTGCAGTTTTGTTTTCAGTGGGGGTGCCAAGGTGCTTGTCCAGACAGTTGGCCGAGACGTTCAGCTCGCCATCATGGAACCACTTGTAAAACGGGGGCTTGCTGTCGTCCAGAACCTGGGTAAAAGGCTTGGTCCAGACCAGACGATCGCGGGCCAACTCCGCCCAGAAACCGGGGTTGTCCTGCTCGGCTTTCTGGCAAAGCTCCTGGTAGGCCGCCATGCCAGCAATGCTTGCTTCGCGTTCCAGTTTGGGGAACACGGGAAAGACTCGGCTTTCCGACAGGACGGATTCAATAGACGTTGGACCGCTCATGGTGTTGGCTCCTTTATTTTCCAGATTTGGTGTTTTTTTTGGGCCACGCATGGGCAGCCCAGCTTAATTTTATATAAACGTAACGCGCCTTACTTACTCAATCCTGACAACTGAGATCGGCTTGATTCTTGGCCAAAATGCCGCGCTGAAAATTCAAACGCGACAGGATCAGCAGGCCCGCCAGAAAGAATAATCCCGTGCAGGCCAGAGCCAAGCGGTGGTTCCCGCCGCTTAGCCAAGTCACCAGACCGTAAGACAGCGGACCACATACTGCGGCCAGTTGAATGGCAAAGGTCCACAAGGCAAAAAACTCAGCCAGACGACTCTTGGGAGCCAGCAGTCCAACCATGGCTCGCCCTGCACTTTGGCTACTCCCTATGCATAGCCCGGCGACGGCTGCCGCCGCCCAGAACCCGGCCAAGGAACGCGTGCTGACAGCAATTCCCACCATGACCAGCCACGCGCACAGCGTCAGTGCCAGAGCACGTCTATGGCCGATGCGATCCTGCACATGTCCAAACAACAAAGCCCCCACGGCAGCCGCAATATTGACGGTAAAGATCAGCGTCATGGTTTGCGCCATGGTGAAACCCATGGCCTCGGTGGCGTACACCGCCGACAAAGTAATAATGACGGCAATCCCGGCTTGATAGGCAGCACCACATAACAACAAGGTGCGGAAATCGGGAAAATGCTGATGCACATCACGCGCCGATGCAATCAGGCGCGACAACATGCCCTGCTGCTCTGCCCCGCTGGGTGCACTGCGTTCGCGCAGAAACAGAAAAGAAGGCAAGGCTGACAAGGCAAACAAGGCAGCCGTAATCAGGGCGATACCGGGCACATACTCTTGAGCCGTCCATCCTTGCGATGTCGCCCAGGTCAGAAAAGCCAGGGAAAGGCCCAAGGCCAACATGCCACCAAAATAACCAAAACCCCAGCCCCAACCGGAGACACGCCCCAAGGCGTCAGGCCGGGCAATTTCCGGCAAGAAAGCGCCGATGATGGACTCGCCTATGCAATAGCAATAATTGGATAAAGCGATAAAAACCAGGGCCCAGACAATGTCATTGGGACCGGCCCAATACAGCATCACGGTTGCCGACACACAGCCTATGGTGCTGCTGAACAAAAGTCGCCTTTTGCCTTGACGTGCATCGGCTTTTGCACCGAGCCCCGGCATGGTCAACATGATGCTCAAATACGAAGCGGACAAGGCCAAGGTCCACGCCAAGGTAGCCCAGCTGCGGCCTTCGGCGACGACACCAACAAAATAGGCACTGTAAACACTGGTCAAAATGACGGTGGTGTAGCCAGAGTTTGCGAAATCATACATAGCCCAAGCCCACAACTCGCGCAGCCGTACTCCTTCGTTTAGGGCTTTCCCTAGGGCTTGTCCCATAAATCGCATCATTCAATCCCTATAAACAGTAAAACTTCGCTCTATTTCGGCTAACTTTCAACAAGTCAGCAAGAACAGCACTGGACCCATGCACAGGGCCTGAAAACCGCTGTCAGCCGCACTTTGCAACAGTATGATTCAATCGCAAAATACACTCCTACAATGCTTTACGGTGCAATTATCATCCGGTACACTGCCAAACATTCAACGCACAGCAACGTCCGGCAAAGTATGGTGCTTTTAGCCATACTTACAGCCCTGATACCCATCAATTGCTGCTAATTTCAGCAAAAATAGGCATCAAGGTTGTGCTGCTGCCCACCAAGTCCTTAAAAAAGCCCTGGTCATGCCGCCACATTACCTGAATCCACCCGCACTTTTGCACATTACCTATCGCAGCGCCAAGTATCTTTTGTTAGCCGGCGCGCTCGCTCTGACAGGGTGTGCCACCACTGGAACTCAACAGTCCAGCCAGAACAAAGATCGTGCAGAACTGGATCACGGCTATTACGCCGACTACGAATTCCAGACCGAGTCCGACCCGCTGGGTACATATCTAGCTAACCGCGCTCGCAATGACATCAATATTGCGTACAGCAGCGATCGTCGCCAAGGGCGCGTCGAAAGCCGCAGTAGCCAAGCTTCTTCCTCTACCCACGGCCTTGCCAACGCCGCCCTGAACTTCCTGGGCGTGAAGTACAGTTTTGGTGGCGATGCTCCCAGCACTGGCTTTGATTGCAGCGGTTTGGTGTCCTACGTGGCTGAAAAGTCCCTGGGTCTGAAACTGCCCCGCCAATCCAAGGACATTGCCAAAGAAGGCACTTCGGTTAACCGTAGCGAGCTGCGCAAAGGTGACCTGGTCTTCTTCAATACTCGTGGCGCTCGTTTCTCTCACGTAGGCATTTACCTGGGTGATGACAAATTTGTCCACGCCCCTCGCACTGGCGCTGTTGTCCGCGTCGAGAGCATGGAAGTGGGTTACTGGAAAAAACGCTATAACGGCGCACGCCGTCTGGCGGCTGCCGATACGCAGCAGTCCGAAGCTCGTTTGCGTAGCGTCAAATAAGACCGACCTGCTGCCAAACCGGCAGCACACAAAAAAGCCACTGTTTCATAACAGTGGCTTTTTTTTAATCTGTAAAGATTCCTTCTTTGCCCCAGTAAGTCATGCCGCCAATCTAGTGGCTCTTGGACTTACCGAGCGGACAAGATTCACAATAGCCGCATTGGGTTAAGGCTTGCTTCATGCTACAAACCGAGCGTCGGCAGGCAACTACTCGAATACCGGACTTCAAGGCAGCAGCCCGGAAGGTTTTCATGACGTTGTGACCCAGGAAGTCGGTCAGCAAAATCAGCAAATCGGTGCCGGAAGGCAACTGCAGGGTTTTTTTCTGGTGGGCTGGATCACGCCCGCTAATATGATGTTTGATCGAGATATTGTGGATCTTGAGCAAGTCGGGAATGTTCCCCAGACGGTCTGCTCCAACCACGACTGCACTGACGTATTGAGACACAGGAAGCTCCATTGGCTAAGAAAGTTGGATAATGATAATCATTCTTATTATCATAGTCAATTGAGTCGATAGCTTGTTTCAATTTTTACTTATAGCCTTTGACCATAAGCTCTCACCTGCCCTGCCAAACCACGCCGACCGCACAAACAATAAGGGCCATCGTGATTACACGGTGGCCCTTATTGCCAACTAAACAGCGGCTAGCTCTACAACGGGCCACCAGCTTGTTTCTCGTCCAGAGCGCTCAGCACCACATCCCGGGTCAATTCCGGTGCCAGCATCTCCAGCAGTTCAAAAATATAGTCACGCAGGAAAGCCCCGGCTTTCACCGCCACCTTGGTGTGGTGTGCGCCAAACAAATGCCCTGCTGGCAAGCCCACCAGACCCTTGTCACGACGCGGATCGAACGCGATGCCTGCGATGATACCGATACCCAGACCGACATCAACGTAGGTTTTGATCACGTCAGCATCAATAGCTTCCAGCACAATATCCGGAGTGATACCGTGCTTGGCAAAGGCCTCGTCGATCGAACCTCGGCCCGAGAAAGCATGGTCGTAAGTCACGATGGGGTATTGCGCCAGGGTTTCAATAGACAGCTGCTTGTTGGCAGGCAGATCAGCCAGTGGATGGTCCGGCGTCACCACCACCGTATGCTCCCAGGTGTAGACCGGCAAGGCGACCAGGCCCGGCGTCAGTGCCAGGGTTTCGGTAGCGATGGCCACGTCAGCCTGCTCATGTATCACCATCTGGGCCAGCACAGGCGGGCTGCCCTCAGCCAAGGACATATGGACCTTGGGAAAGCGACGGCGAAATTCAGGGATCACCTTGGGCAGCAAATATCGTGCCTGGGCGTGGGTACAAGCGATCACCAAGGTGCCTTCATCACGGCGGGCGAAGTCGTCGCTGACACGCTTGAGGTTGTCGATCTCGCGCATGATGCGGTCGATCACCTCGGCGACAGCTTCGCCCGGTCGGGTCAAGCCCTTAATGCGTTTTCCATGACGTTCAAAAATCTTGATGCCCAGTTCATCTTCAAACTCGATGATCGCTTTGGACACCCCCGGCTGGGAGGTATAGAGCGAGCGAGCGGCTTCAGTCAGATTGAAGTTACGTCGGATGGTCTCTCGGACAAAGCGGAATTGTTGAATATTCATATGTTAATAGCCCCAGGTACAGGGCTATTATATGTAATAAGGAACAGCTCGCTTATTGCATTAAGTTATATATATAGATTCAACAATTACGTCATGCTGATTGTTGTATTCATCGTATTGGCATGAGCTTGCCAACGGGCCGTCACGGTTTTGGTCTGTGTCCAGAACTGAACGGCTTGTTTGCCGTTCGGACCCAGGTCACCCAACTTGGACGCACGCGAGCCAGTAAAGCTGAACCAGGCCACCGGCACAGGGATAGGAATATTGATACCGATCTGGCCTACGTCGATACGGTTCTGGAAGTAGCGCGCATGGCCGCCGTCCTGGGTGAAGATGGACACGCCATTACCGTTGGGGTTGCGGTTGATGAACTGCACCGCCTCTTCCAGCGTATTGACACGCACAATGCACAGCACGGGTCCGAAGATTTCTTCTTCGTAAATGCGCATATCGGCTTTCACATCATTGAAGATGGTTGGGCCGACAAAGTTACCGCTTTC
This sequence comes from Alcaligenes faecalis, assembly GCF_005311025.1. GTDB lineage: Bacteria > Pseudomonadota > Gammaproteobacteria > Burkholderiales > Burkholderiaceae_B > Alcaligenes > Alcaligenes phenolicus. Next base: position 3,966,560 of record NZ_CP031747.1, read on the forward strand.
ATAGCCAGGCACTTTCACGCCACGGCCATCCAGCAAGAGACTGGCACCTTCCTGTACACCGGCTTCAATCAAGGATTCCACACGCTGGCGAGCACGCGGCGAGACCAAGGGGCCCAGATCGGCCTGACGGTCCGTACCTACGTTGACCTTCATGGTGGCAGCACGTTTGACCAGTTCATCAACCCACTCACCAGTTTCGCCGACCATCACGGCTACCGAGATCGCCATGCAGCGCTGGCCGGCCGCGCCAAAAGCAGCGCCCAGCAATTGGTTGATCGCCACATCACGATCCGCATCAGGCATCACAATGCAGTGGTTCTTGGCGCCCATCATGGCTTGCGAGCGCTTGCCAGCTTCAGTGGCACGACGGTGAATTTCGGTGCCAACAGCTGTCGAACCAATAAAGGACACAGCCTTGACTTCAGGATGGGTCACCAGGGCATTGGCAATATCTGCACCTCCGTGGACCACGTTCAGCACGCCTGGAGGCAGGCCAGCTTCCAGAGCCAGTTCAGCCAGCATCAGACTGGCGCTAGGATCCTGCTCGGAAGGCTTGAGCACGAAGGTATTACCGCAAGCCACAGCCAGCGGGAACATGAAGCAGGGCAGCATCACCGGGAAGTTGAACGCGGTCACACCGGCACACACGCCCAAGGGCTGGATCAGGGTGTAGACATCAATACCGCCCGCAGCGTTTTCTGCGTATTCGCCCAATTGCATCGAAGCAATGGAACACGCGTATTCGATCACTTCCAGGCCGCGGCCTACTTCACCTTCAGCGTCAGGCATGGTCTTGCCGTGTTCACGCGAAATGGCTTCAGCCAGCTTGGCACTGTTTTCACGCACCAGACGCTGCAGATTCAGCATGACGCGCATGCGCGCGCCCTGGCTGGAATGGCGCCAGCTCTCATAAGCCTTGGCCGAGCTGGCAATAATGGTTTCCAGCTCTTCCATCGTGGCGTAAGGCACTTGGGCCACGACTTCCTGGGTGGCTGGATTGAGCACATCGTCCCAACGGGTGCTCTTGGATTGAACATGTTGTCCATCGATCAGCAAAGGTACACGAACCACTTCCGTCATAGCATGTCTCCAATGAATTGCTCAGGCGGCTAAGCCTTATTTGTTATCCCACTTGTATGAGGGTTCTCATCGAGTGTAGAAGCCTCAAGACCCGTTTACCATGTTGAAAAATGCACAGGAGCTGGGCATTTATGCACAAGTCTTTTTCAGGGCGGGCCCATCACGATGGACTGGGATAATCTGCGTTACTTTCTGGAAGTGGCCCGCTGCCAGCGTATCAGCGTTGCCGCTCAACGGCTGGGCGTTCAACACAGCACCGTGGCACGCCGTATCCAGGCACTGGAGCAGGAACTGGGCTTGCGGCTGTTCCACAAGTCCACGGTCAGCGGCTATAGCCTGACCAGCGAAGGGCAGAATCTGCAGCAACGCATGGAGCCGGTAGAAAGCCGCTTGCTGGCGGCTCGCGATGCGATTACGGGCAAGGCCAGACCCTTGACGGGCAAGCTGCGCCTGGGCTGCACTGAAGCCTTTGGCAGTTATGTCCTGACGCCCTTGCTCAGCATTTTCCAGGCCCAGTATCCGGAGCTGACCCTGGAGCTGTTGCCTGTACCCCGCCCTATCAGTCTGTCACGCCGGGATGCCGACTTGGCCATTGCACTGGAGCGCCCCCAACGCGGCCCTTACTGGTGTACGCGCCTGGCAGACTACAGCTTGCGGCTCTATGCCCATCAGGATTATTTGAACAGCCATCCGCCCATAGAAAGCGTGCAGGATTTGTCCCAGCATCGCTTTATTGCCTATGTGGATGATCTGGTGTTCAGCGACAGCCTGCGCTATCTGGAAGAAATCGTCAGATCTGCAGCCGTGCGCTTTCGCAGCACCAGCGTGATTGCGCAGTATCAGGCTACCTTGCAGGGACAAGGAATTGCCGTTCTGCCCTGCTTTCTGGCAAAAACCGATCCGCGCCTGCGTTGTGTTCTACCCGACCAGGTGGAATTGCGTCGACGCTTCTGGATGTTCTGTCATGAGGAGCAGCGTCAAAATCCCAGCCTGACCCGGCTCTGGCACTTTCTGAAGCAGTCTGTTCAGGAGCGACAAGATTTGCTGGATGGAGCTTGAATCGCTCAATCAAGCTAGAAGTAACAGGTACAAAAAAGGGGCGTCACGCCCCTTTTCTACTTCAGCTTGTCGCTGGTGGTTTAGGTGCCTTGATGCGCAATTTACGCCACATCATGAAGACCATGATCAGCAAGAAGATGGCATGAACCAGCCACAAACCGATTTCAAAACCCAATTGGCCATTACGAATCCAGCCGCGCGAGAGGTTGATCAGGTTCATATAGAGCAGACCTACCAGACCAGCCACCAGAATATTGCCTGAGCGTCCCATCCTGGGATTCACCGCTCCCAGAGGAATCGCCAGCAAGGCCAGATTCAGTGCCGCCAGGGGCAAAGCCAAGCGCCACATGATCTGTGAGCGCGCCTCGGCATCGTCATCACTGAGTAACAAGGTGGTTTGACGAGCCTTGATCTGCTGCTCGGCGCGGGCGCGAATCGTTTCAGCGGTATTGCCTGCATCACGGCTCTCCAGACGCATGCCGTAACTTTCGAAGTCCACCATACGGAATTCGGCCTGACCGGGCTTCAAGTCGTAGCGATGGCCTTCGCTCAAGACCAGAAAGCGATCGCCATTGGGCTGCTCTTCCATGCGAGCACTTTGCGCAGTCACAATGCTGAGCCACTGCGGGTCGATCACGCGGGCGATCACATTACCCAGCTCATCCCCTTCTTTTTCTGGGGAGTCGGCGTAAAACACACGGGCACCATCATCGGACTCGATGAACTGCCCGGCGGTCACTTTACTCAGGTCCGAGCGCTGCTCAAAACGCTGGCGGTACTCGGCAATCTGACGATAAGCCCAGGGCGAAGCCTGCAAGGTCAGAACGGCAATCAGAATGGCAACCGGCACTGCACACTGCAAAACGGGCGTTACCCAGTTTTTCAAGGACAGGCCGCTGGCAAACCAGACCACCATTTCGGATTCCCGAAAGCTGCGCGTCACGGTGGTGAGCACGGCAATGAACAGGGAAACGGCCAGAATAATCGGCAAGGCGGTAATACTGGAAAAGGCGGCCAGACCCAGCACCACGTCAGGGCCAATCGTGCCATTGGCCGCTTCGCCTAACAAACGCACCAGAAGTACACTAAGCCACACAATCAGCAAAGTGGACAGTACAACGCCACTGTGACTTAAGATTTCGGATACCGCAGAGCGTTTAAATAGAGACATATGAGAATTTGCGAGATAATCGCAGGTACGATTTGCGACACACTGAGGATAGTTGAATGGAATTTAGCACACAGACATCCGCTTCTTTGCACCAAATTAAGACGGCCGCACTAGGCGTAGGCGTCTTTGCCGAGGGCATTCTAAGCCCCGCAGCGGAACTTATCGACCGCGCCAGCAACGGAGCTGTGAGCGCTGCTGTCAAAGCCGAGTTTAAAGGCAAGCCCAATACCCACCTGGTGCTGCGCAATCTGCCCGGTGTTAAGGCCGAACGCGTTATTTTAGTCGGCTTAGGCGCTCAAGAGGAATACAAAGCAGCAACTCATACGCAAGCCCAGGCCTGCCTTGCTTCTTACTGCCTGAAAGCAGACCTGAAAGAAGCCGTTTCGGCCCTGGCCAGCATTGATTGCAAAGGCACCACCTTGCGCAGCCGCGCTCAGGACGCTGCCGTGGCCGTATGCCGCGCCAGTTACCGCTACACCGCCACGTTCAGCAAGCCCGAACCTGCTCCCCAGCTGAGCCAGTTCCTGCTGTGGACGGCCCGCACCCAAGCCAGCGAAGCCAAGGCGGGTCTGGAGCAAGGTCAGGCCATTGGTAACGGTGTGAACCTGACCCGTTTGCTGGCTGACCTGCCCGGCAATATCTGCACTCCTACCTACCTGGGCAAAACCGCCAAGCAGTTGGCCAAGGAGTTCAAGACACTGAAAGCCGAAGTGCTGGAGCGCAAGCAGATCGAAGCCTTGAAGATGGGTTCGTTCCTGTCGGTGGCCAAGGGCTCGGATGAACCGCCTGCGTTCATCGTGCTGCGCCATACCCCCAACACCAAGACCAAACACGAGGACGGTCCTATCGTTCTGGTGGGTAAGGGCCTGACCTTCGACTCGGGCGGTATCTCCATCAAGCCAGCCGGCAATATGGACGAAATGAAGTACGACATGGGCGGTGCTGCCAGCGTTTTGGGCACCATGCGCGCCATTGCCGAACTGAACATCGACCGTGAAGTGATCGCTGTGGTGGCTTCTTGCGAAAACATGCCCAGCGGCCGCGCCAATAAACCGGGCGACGTCGTGACCAGCATGTCTGGCCAGACCATCGAGATCCTGAACACGGACGCCGAAGGCCGTCTGGTTCTGTGCGATGCCCTGACCTACGTCGAGCGCTTCAAACCCGCTGCCGTGATCGATATGGCCACCCTGACCGGCGCTTGCGTGGTCGCTCTGGGCCACGTCAACACCGGCCTGTTCTCGACCGACGACGACCTGGCTGATGAACTGATGCAAGCTGGCAAGCAAACGGGTGACACGGCATGGCGCATGCCCATGGACGACGCCTACCAGGAGCAACTGCGCTCGAACTTTGCTGATATGGCCAATATTGGTGGCCCACCAGCCGGTTCGGTAACCGCCGCCTGCTTCCTGTCCCGCTTCACCAAAGCGTACCGCTGGGCTCACCTGGACATCGCCGGTACTGCCTGGCGCAGCGGCAAGGACAAGGGCGCCACAGGCCGTCCCGTGCCTTTGCTGGTTCAGTACCTGCTTAATCAGTGTCGCTAAGCATGAGCCGCGTCGATTTCGCTTTCGGCGCGCCAGATCGCTTGCGTATGGCCTGCGAGGTCGTGCGCAAGCACTACGAGGCGGGCCGTCAGGTGGTGGTGTATCTTTCCGATGCCCGCCAACTGGCCCGTTTCGATCGCCTGCTCTGGGGTTTTGAATCCACAGCTTTTGTCCCGCACGTCGGTGTGGAAGACCCCTTGGCAGCCACCACCCCTGTTTTGTTGACCAGTGCCGCCCCCGTGCCCGCAGGTGAGCAAAGCTGGCTGTTGAATCTGGATGCCCAATGCCCGCCCGGTTTTGAACAATTCCCGCGTATATTGGAAATTGTCTCCGAACGGGAAGCTGACCGTACCCAGGCTCGCGAACGCTGGCGTGTCTACCAGGCGCAAGGCTGCCAAGTGCATGCTCATAAACTGGGTGCTTGAATAATAAAGAAGATTCTTGATTATTCAGGTAGTTGTCAGTTATTCTTGACCACTGATCTCTCTGTATTCTAAGGACTCATCATGAGCGAATTTCGTCAATCAAGCTTGCCTGAGCATAACGGCACCCTGGGCGCCCAGTCGCTGATTGCTCGCAATCGCGTCCTGCGCAACACCTACTGGCTGCTGGCCCTGTCCATGATTCCCACCGTGCTGGGAGCCTTGCTGGGCCTGTCCTCCGGGATTAACCGGGTTATGGGCGCCAGCCCAGGCCTGAGCGCCATTGTTTTCCTGGTCGGTGCCTTTGGCCTGATGTTCCTGATCGAAAAGAACAAGAACAGCTCGCTGGGTGTCGCCCTGCTGATGGCCTTTACCTTCTTCATGGGTGTGATGCTGTCCCGTCTGCTGGGCTTTGTCCTGGGCATGGGTAATGGCGCACAACTGATCATGCTGGCCTTTGGCGGTACCGCTGCGGTCTTTGGCGCGATGGCAACTATTGCCAGTACCACCAAGCGTGATTTCTCCGGCATGCAGAAATTCCTGTTTGTCGGTGCCGTTATCTTGCTGGTTGCGGCCTTGGCCAACATCTTCCTGCAACTGCCTGCGCTGATGCTGACCATCTCCGTGATGGCTATCGGTATCTTCTCGGCCTTCTTGCTGGTTGATCTGCAGCGCGTCATCAACGGTGGTGAAACCAACTACGTGTCGGCCACCCTGGCGATCTATCTGGACGTCTACAACATTTTCAGCAACCTGCTGGTGCTTTTAGGCGTGCTGGGCGGTAACCGCGAATAAGATCGCGGACCCCGCACTCCCCAAGCCCCCTTTTCGAAGGGGGCTTTTTTTATTATCCGCACGCTCAAGCACGCTGGCTTGAAAACCTGACCATGCCCCTCATCTGCTTGATCTTGCCCCAAGCTCATGGGGCCTTGAAGCGGCACGACCAGGCCTGAGCCATGGCAAAGGGAATCACCCTGACGCAGCGCCCTGTTTTTCGTGTCCTTGCTCAGACGCGCGGGTATAGTAAACCTTGTAGAAAATTTCCCCTTTGGAGAACACTGGTGGCAGTCTTTGAAACTCAACATATCGTCGACAATCTGCGCGGGGCCCGCGAAGAATGGCGACAGGCGCATCAACGCTTGAACGAGCTTGAAGGCCAGGAATTTCCGTCGGTACAAGCTTTGATTCAAGTGACCGAGCAGCTCAAAGGCATCCTGTTTCCCATGCGCCTGGGCAGCCCGGAGCTGCGTCGCGAGTACGAAGATCACTTTGTCGGCCACCACCTGGGCCAGGCGCTCAATACGCTGCTGCAACAGGCGCGTATCGAGCTGCAACGCGCTGCCCTGCTCCGTGGTGACAAATACGATCGCGAAACCATTGAAGAGCAGGCACACAAGGCCATACAGGCTTTTGCCAACAAGCTGCCAGACTTGCGCCGCACCCTGGATCTGGACGTGGTCGCCGCCTATCAAGGCGACCCGGCTGCCCGCAATGTGGACGAGGTACTGCTGTGCTATCCCGGTCTGCTGGCCATGATCCATCACCGCATCGCCCATGCTCTGACCAATCTGGGGCTGCCCCTGACGGCGCGCATTATTGCAGAACTGGCCCACAGCCAGACCGGTATTGATATTCACCCCGGCGCGCAAATTGACCATTCCTGTTTCATCGACCACGGCACCGGCGTTGTGATTGGCGAGACCGCCATCATCGGCAAGCGGGTTCGTATTTATCAGGCCGTCACCCTGGGTGCCAAGCGCTTTAGCAAGGACGAAAAAGGCTTGCTGCTCAAGGGCCAGGCCCGTCACCCCATCGTGGAAGACGATGTGGTCATCTACGCTGGCGCCACGATTCTGGGCCGCGTCACGCTGGGTGCCGGCTCCACGATTGGCGGGAATGTCTGGATTACGGAAGACGTACCAGCGGGTTGTTCGGTGACCCAGGCCAATTTGTTGCGCAATCAACCTGACTGCCCGGAGAAACTGCGCTAAGCAGCCTGCTTATATCGCGCAGGACCCAGTCTGGTACGGCCCGGACTATCTCCTCTAGAAGAGCCCCGTAGTAAAAAAAACGACTCCTGTCATGTCCTTCCCAAAAGCATGGATAGCTATCCAACTTTGGAGAGGGTCTTTCAGGAGTCGTTTTATATTGGGTTCTGCTTCACTCAGGAAGCCCCCAGAACGTCTGGGTAGACACTAACAGCCCTTCGGCACTGGCTGGTACTAACAAGCAGAGTTTACGCCTTGGGAGGCGGCACAGGCGGTCCGGGTCGCCACATCTTGATGAAACCTTCCATAGCCATCAAGGAAATGGCAATCCAGATCGGAATATAGGTCCACCACTGATTCGCGCTCATGGGCTCGTCCAGCAGCAAATACGCCACCCAGAACAAGAGCACCGGCTCCACATAGCCCAGAATGCCAAACAAGGCCAAAGGCAACTGACGACTGGCAGACAGATAGCTGACCAACGCAACCGAGCTGATCAGGCCCAGAACCGGGACCTGCCAGATCAAGCGAGGCTGATCCGCGAACAGGCCCCACATCTGCGTGTCTTGAACAAAGAGCAGCCAGCAAGCTGGCAGGAACAAGAAGCTCAGATCAAACCAGAGTGAAGCCAGCGAGCCAAGACGCAGATAACGGCGCAGCATGAAATAAGGTGGATAACCCACAACCACCACCGCTGTCGCCCAGGAGACGCTCCCTACGCGGAACAGCTCGTGCAGCACACCCACGCCGGCCAATGCCACAGCAATCCACTGAATGGTGCTCAATCTGTCTTTGTAGATCACCCGCCCTACCAGCACCATCATCAGCGGCAAGAGGAAGTAGCCCAGGGACACGTCCAGCGCCATCTGGTGCAAAGGCGCCCAGACAAAAATCCAGAGCTGTACCCCGACCAGGGCTGCAGCCAGCAAGAGCAAGGCAAAATAGCGCCAATTCCCGGGCCAGTGACGCAATACCCAACGCACTTCCCGCCAGCGCCGTGCCCGAGTGATCACCAAAGCCAAAGCAGGCAGCCCCAGCACAATACGCCAGGCAAAAACCTGCTCGCCACTAAGTGGCTGCAAGACGGTGGCGTAGTAGTAAAGGCAGGCAAATAAAGCGGAGGCCAGGACCGACAGCAAAACACCTTGCTTCATGAGTGCGCCTCGTCCATTTTCTGACGCCGCAAATAAGCCTGCCCCACACTGAACAAACGATCACGCTTTAACAAGGTATGCGTATCCAGTGCCTGCGCTTCGGGCGTCAGCATCAAAGCGGGCAAACCATCCAGCAAACGCTGCATCAAATCCGGGTGCGCGGCCATGTACAAACTCAAAAGCTGATCCGGCTCCCACAAGCTGATCCCCAGGCGACGCAGCTCGGAACGATTAAAGTCTTTCAGATTACGGGTCAAGATGCCGACCGGCTGATCGGGATAACGCTGCTGTGCCAAACGGGCAGTGGCGATCACATGCCAGTCCTTGGCATCGGAGTAGCGTAAGTCCTTCTTGAACTCGCTGCTATCGCCTAAATCGGCTTCGGGGTAACGCTGTTGCAGCGCTTCCCACTGCTCCTCGATAGAGGTGGGCATGACTTTCCACAACCTGCCCGCATTACGCCGCCATTCGTCCCCGATCACCGGACTCCAGACAGGCTTGAACAACTGCTCGTCAGCCAGGGCCAGGAGCAAGCGGCGCAGTACGTTGGAGATCAGTACGCAGGTATCCAGAACCAGCACGGAAGGAAGGGAGACGGCCATATCAATAGCGTTGCAGCTGCATGAGAACAGAGCGGGTATGCAAGGGGCGACCCAGCAAGCTGTTCAGGCGTTCGCGCAAGCGTATGCGCAACTCTGGCTCGCCGACAGGGTCGTCAAAGTCCGGCGTGGCTTCATCAAAGCCATAGCCGGTTTCGGTCAGCAGCACCCACTCAAAGCGCCGCAAGGCCCCCGCCACGGGTGGACGAGGAATCTGTGCCAAGTGCACCAGAGCCTCTTCGTAGGCATCGAACAAAACAGGATGTGGGTCTTCACGCGGCAACAAACGAATCAACAATTCGTTCATGTACCAGGCCGACATCAGAGCACGACCTTTCAAGGGGCGAATCCCGGCGCAGTCCGCCCGTGTCAGCGTTTTGACTTCATTTTTGCCCGACCAGGCCAATAACAAAGGCTGAAACACAGACAAAGCAGGCCGCAAAATGGAATGCGGCCTTTTGGCGCCTTTTGCAACCAGGGGCACCAGCCCGTGGTTACGTGTAAAGGCATGACAGATCAGGGACGTTTCACGCCAGGCACTGGTGTGCAGGATATAGCCCGCTTCGTCCTGAAAGCGATGACGGGGATTACTCATACCCCAGGTCGCGCAGGACCGCTTCACGATCGGACCAGCCCTTGCGCACCTTGATGTACACATCCAGGAACACGGGCTTGTCGATCAGCTTGGCAATATCTTGGCGAGCCTCGGTTGCAATGCGCTTCATGTGCATGCCACCCGCTCCCAACAGAATCGGACGGTGGCTTTCGCGTTCTACGACCACGCAGGCCGAAATACGCGCGCCCTGCTCGTTCTCGTCCCATTGTTCGATAACCACGGTACACCCGTACGGCAGCTCGTCACCCACCAGGCGGAAGATCTTCTCGCGCAGCAGCTCCGAGGTAATGAAGCGCACCGAGCGGTCGGTAATGGTGTCAGCGTCAAACATGGCCTCACCTTCAGGCAGGCGGGAGGCGATCTCGTTCAGCAAAGGGTCCAGTTGCAGGCGCTTGGCAGCACTGACCGGAATCACGGCGCCGTACTCGAACTCCTGCGACAGGCGGGCGATATAAGGCAGCAAGTCATTCTTGCTTTTCAAGGCATCAACCTTGTTGATGACCAGAATGGTCTTGCCGCCTTTAGGCAGCATGGGCAGCAATTCGGCGTCCGAAGCGGACCACTTGCCGGCTTCAACCACATGCACCACCACGTCCACATCGGCCAGAGCCTGGGTCACGACGCGGTTCATCATGCGGTTCATGGCCCCGCCGTGCTTGGTCTGAAAACCGGGGGTGTCCACAAACACCATTTGATCGTGATCACGCGTCAGCACACTGTTGATGCGGTGACGCGTGGTCTGCGCCTTGCGCGACACGATCGAAATCTTGCTGCCGATCAGGGCATTGGCCAGCGTGGACTTGCCGACATTCGGTCGTCCAACAATAGCCACGAAGCCGCAGCGAAAAGGGGTCTCTGTCATTCTGTTTCCTGCGACACTGCCACGGGCAATGTCAATTGTGAGGGGCGACGATGGCGACTGGCGCGCGTCGTCTTGGCTGGAAATTCAGCTTCTAAAATAGCAATGGCCTGCGTCGCGGCGGCTTGTTCAGCCGCACGACGGCTGCTGCCACTGGCACGAACATGGATGTTGAGCTTGGCGATCGTGCATTCGATATCGAAGAGCTGATCGTGGGCTGCGCCATGGGTGGCCACCACGGTATACACCGGCAAATCCAGCTTGCGACCTTGCAGCAGCTCCTGCAGCAAGGTCTTGGGATCTTTCCCCAAGGTTTTGGGGTCCACATCTACCAGCATGGGCTCATAGAGCTGGGTGATGACGGTTTGGGCTTGCGTAAAGCCCGCGTCCAGAAAGACAGCGCCAAAAATGGCTTCCAGCGCGTCTGCCAGAATGGAGGGACGACGGAAACCACCGCTTTTCAGCTCCCCTTCCCCCAGACGCAAATAATCCGACAAACCCAGACGGGTAGCGATTTCCGCCAGAGCGGCCTGTTTGACCAGATTCGCTCGCAGGCGGGACAGATCGCCTTCATCAATGCGTTGGAAACGGTCGAACAACAAGGCCGCAACCGTGAAGTTCAAGACCGAATCCCCCAGGAACTCCAGCCGCTCGTTATGGCGAGCGCTGTGGCTACGATGGGTCAAGGCCTGCTCAAGCAGGCCTGTGTCTTTGAAGGAGTAGCCGATAGCGGCTTCAAGCAAAGCAAGACGTTTCATTAATGGAAGCGACCTATACGGCTAAGTTCGCGGAAATTCATCCAGATAAAGAAGGCGCGTCCCACAATATTCTCATCGGGCACAAAGCCCCAATAACGACTGTCCAGACTATTGTCGCGATTATCTCCCATGACAAAGTAATTACCTTCGGGCACCACACAAGAGATACCGTTGGAGAAGTACTCACAGGAGTCGCGGTTGGGGAACGCCACGATAGGCATCAAACCCTGAGGCTGAGTCTTGTTCAGCAAGATGTTGTGCTGCACTTTGCCCAGCTCTTCCAGATAGCGCCCAATGTAAGCGGAGCGATCCGGCTCGTAGTAATCGCCACTGCGCACTTGGGTAATGACTTGACCATTCACGGACAATACCTTGTCGCGGTACTCCACGCGGTCACCCGGCACACCAACCACACGCTTGATGTAATCCACAGTGGTATCAACGGGATAGCGGAACACAATCACATCGCCACGCTCGGGATGGCCCAAAGGCACAACCTTGGTACCACTGACAGGCAGGCGAATGCCGTACTCGTATTTGTTCACCAGAATCAAATCGCCATTTTTCAGCGTGGGCAACATGGAGCCCGACGGAATGCGAAAAGGCTCGATGATAAAAGAGCGCAATACAAACACGAACAGAATGACTGGGAAAAAACTGACGCCATACTCAATCCACCACGGCATGCGGTTGGCCTGGTCATAAGCGTCCTGGCGCAGTTGCTGCAAGTGCTCGGGGTCTTGAGCTGCCGTTTCCGGTACCGCCTGCATCGCGGCCTGCGCACGCGCCAGACGGCGCGAGCGCAGGGAGAAACGATCCAAAAACCAGATTGCGCCGGTCAGTATCAGCAGTACAAACAAAATCAGAGCGAAATCCCAGCTCATCGGTTTCCTTTAAAGAAATTAAAGCAGTCCTGGCTGTGGTCGGCTTGAGCTGCCGACCAGAGCATTACTTATCCTCGACCTGCAAAATTGCCAAAAAGGCTTCCTGCGGAATTTCCACGTTCCCAACTTGCTTCATCCGCTTCTTACCGGCTTTTTGCTTCTCAAGCAGCTTTTTCTTACGAGAAATATCGCCGCCATAACACTTGGCCAGCACGTTCTTGCGCAATGCCTTGACGTTTTCGCGAGAAATAACTTCGGCGCCAATGGCAGCCTGAATCGCAATATCAAACATCTGCCGCGGAATCAGAGAGCGCATCTTGGCGACCACTTCGCGTCCACGGTAACGGGCGTTGCTACGGTGCACAATCATGGACAGGGCATCAACCCGGTCGCCGTTGATCAGGATATCAACCTTGACCACATCGGCCGAACGGTATTCCTTGAACTCGTAGTCCATGGAAGCGTAGCCGCGCGATACCGATTTGAGTCGGTCAAAGAAGTCCAGCACGATCTCGGCCAGAGGCATCTCATAGACCAGGTTCACCTGACGGCCATGATAGGTCATATTTAACTGCAAACCGCGCTTGGCTGTACACAGGGTCATGACCGGGCCCACGTATTCCTGCGGCATTAGCAGCGAAACCACAACAATAGGCTCGCGTACGTCTTCGATATGGGACACTTCCGGCATGCGGGAAGGGCTTTCAATCATCAAGACTTCGCCGTCACGACGCTCGACCTCGTACACCACCGACGGCGCGGTGGTGATGATATCCATGTCGAATTCGCGCTCCAGACGCTCCTGGACGATTTCCATATGAAGCAGGCCCAGGAAACCGCAACGGAAACCGAAGCCCAGCGCCTGAGACACTTCGGGCTCAAACATCAGGGAGGAATCGTTCAGCTTGAGCTTTTCCAGGGAATCGCGCAGTTGATCGTACTCGCTGCTCTCCACCGGGTACAAACCGGCAAACACCTGAGGCTTCACTTCCTTGAAGCCCGGCAAGGCTTTTTCAGCCGGTTTGCCGGCCAAAGTGATGGTGTCACCAACCTTGGCGTGTTCCAGCTCTTTAATGCCGGCAATAATGAAACCCACCTCGCCTGCAGACAGATGAGGACGGTTTTCAGACTTGGGGGTAAAGACACCGATATGCTCGACCAGGTGCGTCGCACGGGTGGCCATCAGCAGAATTTTTTCCTTGGGCTTGAGCACACCGTTGACGATGCGCACCAGCATGACCACGCCCACGTAGTTGTCAAACCAAGAGTCAATGATCAGGGCTTGCAAGGGAGCAGTCGGATCACCCACTGGCGGCGGAACACGCGCCACGATGGTTTCCAGAATCTCGTCGATACCCAGGCCGGTTTTCGCACTGGCGGCAATTGCGTCACTGGCATCAATGCCAATCACGTCTTCCACTTCCTGGCGAGCTGCATCCGGGTCAGCCGAAGGCAAGTCCATTTTGTTGAGCACTGGAATCACTTCCACGCCCTGATCCAAAGCGGTATAGCAGTTGGCTACAGTCTGCGCTTCCACACCTTGGGAAGCGTCCACGACCAGCAAGGCACCTTCACAGGCCGACAAGGAACGGCTGACTTCATAGGAGAAGTCAACGTGGCCGGGGGTGTCGATCAGGTTCAGGTTGTATACCTTGCCATCCTGAGCCTTGTAGTGCAAAGCGGCGGTCTGGGCCTTAATCGTGATGCCACGCTCTTTCTCGATGTCCATCGAATCCAGAACCTGGGTCGACATCTCGCGGTCGGCCAGGCCACCACAGCGTTGGATCAGGCGGTCAGCCAAGGTCGATTTGCCATGATCGATGTGGGCAATAATAGAGAAATTGCGGATGTGATCCATAAACCCGTTAATAAACAAAGAAAATGTTGAGGCGCAATGCCAGAGAGACGGCACAAGAAAGGGGCGCACATGACGCCCCTTTTCAGTCCACGCGCCGAAAACGCAAGACCCGTCCTGTCAGACGGGCGCACGTGGAGCCAGTATCCATTCGGGGCAAACTGCCCCCGCGAATAGCGGCGGAAAAACTCCGGCCCCTGGCCGGAGTTCATCAATGACTACCATTTTAGCCGTTTTACAGAATTTTTATTTCGATGGCGTAATCAAAACCCATTGCGACTGCCCTGCACGCAGGACCAGCAAGGCTGCTGCTTTGGATTTATCCAAGGAAGCCACCATTTTAGCGTATTGATCCGGCGTCCCTACGTCTTTATCGTTGACACGCAAAATCAGGTCACCAGGCTGCAGACCGGCTTCGCTGGCAGGGGCCGTGGCCTCTGTTACCTGAACCGCACTTTCAACGCCCAAACGCTTCAGATCAGCAGCAGGAACTGCCGTCACTTTCAAGCCAAAGGCATCGGCCGTGCTGGCAGCAGAACTGTCTTTCTCGTCCTTGGCGGCAGCAGTTGGGCTGCTGGAAGGCATTTCTTCGACATCAATCTTGATGGTCTGCAACTTGCCCTTGCGCCAGATTTCCAGTGTGGAGCTTTGACCTGGTTTGGTGCTTCCCACAATACGGGGCAAGTCTGTCATTTGATCAATGGTGCGACCGTTGAACTTCAGGATCACGTCGCCAGACTGAATACCGGCCTTGGCGGCAGGACCGCCCTCTTCCACGCTGCTGACCAAGGCTCCCTTGCTGTCTTTCAGACCCAGTGCGGTAGCGACATCATCGGCTACCGGAGTGATCTGCACACCGATACGACCGCGAGTCACCTTGCCGTCAGACTTGAGCTGCTCGACCACATTCATGGCTTCGTCGATAGGAATGGCCAGGGAAATACCCATGAAGCCACCGCTACGCGAAATGATCTGGGAGTTCACACCCACTACTTCACCATTCAGGTTGATCAGCGGACCACCGGAGTTACCAGGGTTCACAGCCACGTCGGTCTGAATGAAAGGCAGGTAATCGCCGGTTTCACGGTTGATGGCGCTGACAATCCCGGAAGTCACGGTGGATTCCAGACCGAAGGGCGAGCCAATAGCCAGAACCCACTGTCCTTTCTTGAGCTGCTTGGAATCACCGATCACCATGGGCTTCAGGTCTTTGGCTTCGATCTTGATCAGGGCCACGTCGGTGCGCTCGTCCGTCCCGATGATCTTGGCTGGATATTCCTTGCCGTTGCTCAGCGTGACGAAAATGCCATTGGAGTCGGCCACCACATGGTTATTGGTCAGGATGTAGCCGTCAGCAGAGATGATGAAACCCGAACCCACACCACGTGGCACTGTGCGCTCTTGAGGCTGCTGGCCTTCATTGCCACCGCCACGAGGGCGCTGCGGCGCCATGCCGGGCGGCATGAAATCGGGCCCAAAGAACCAGCGGAACATATCATAAGGATCCGAGCCCGGACCCATGGCGGGGGAGCGCACCCGGACGGCCTCGGTGGTACGGATATTGACTACTCCATCCTCGGTCTTGGCAACAACGCCAGTAAAGTCAGGCAGCCCCAGCGTCGTGCTCTGGACTTGCTCGGTTGTCGTGACAGGCTGAGCCTGCGCGTAGGCCATAGGCGCACCCGCCGCCAGCATCACGGCCGCCGTCAAGGCCGAGAGAACAGGAATACGCATTTTTTGACTCGATTTTTCCATTCAAAGACTCCTGGTGGACGATAGTCAATGTGTCCGGGATAGAGGGGTGAACTGGGTACCTTCCAGCAAGGCGCGCAAGGTCTGTACAGGTACGGCACCCGTGCTGGTCAAAACATAATCATTAATGCGACTGCGGTACATATTCATGGAGCCACGGTGAAAGGCACCCAGGCTGTTTTCTTCTGCTTCAGGGGTCCCTACCTTCTCCAGAAACACGGAAATGGCAGCCAGACCATCAGACAACATCAAATGGGTAACCTGACGCCCCGCACGCATGGGCCGGAGCATTTCGGACCGTAAGGTAAAACCGGCAGGCATGGCCAGATGCCAACCCAGCTCGTTCAAATCTATTTTTCGTACTTCGGGTTCGACCACTTCCCACTTGCTGGGGTTCCAACTGGTACGCAGTTCCTGCAAATCCACCTGCTCGCCAAAGGCAACAGAGGCAAAAGCGATCTGATCCACTACCTCTTGTTGTGGGTCCAGAGTCTGCATTTTCAATAGCAAATGATGATCGGTATCGGCACACACGCGGTAGCCGTAACGCTGATCATCCTTGGGAACCAGCTCGATCAGGTCGCAAGGGCGACCGGCCACGCGCTCGCGCGATGGCAAGCGGCGCATATCGTAAAAATTGGGTAATTGGCTGACATCACCAACCAGAAAACTGGGAAAGCGTTCGTTTTCACGACGCTCGATCACCACCATTTTCTTTTCGGGAATCAGGCATTGGGTGACTTCGTTCTGACGCAGAAACTCGCGCGGCTCGCCGTCCAGAATCTCCAGACGCTCGCGCTCGCCGGTACCATCAATAATGTGGACCAGTTTCATGGACTGGCTGGCCTGATCCTGGGTGTAAATAATGACCCCGGAATAATCCAGGTCACGCGCCGCTTTATGGACTTTCTGCAACCAGGGCAGATCCAGGGGCTCCAGCCCGCTGGCATCCTGAGCCAGTACAGGTGTGCACAGCACCGCCAGAGAAAGGGCAAACAAGCCCTTATAGAGACGCGCCAAGCCCATCTGCGACGGCATACGTACAGACCTCATTGACCCAGGGCTCCACTTTCAAAGGAAACATGGCGTACCGGACCGGTACCAACAAAGTCGCGGTGCAAATCCGCGTAATCATTCCAGAGCTGATCATCCTGGGCGCTGGCCACCAGCGTGCCTGGCACGGAGTTCACCCCCATATACGGCAGGCCTACCCACAAGGCGGCAGCCACGGCAGCCACCACGGCCAGGCCGCTGACACCATAGCGCTGCACCAAGGGTCGTTTCATGGCATTCGGGGCGAGCACGGTAGGCTCTTCGTCAATTGCTTTGGACAGACGCGCGTAAAAGCGATCCGACGTACGGATCGCCAGCGCATCGGTACGCATGACGTCACCAATCAAATGGTACGTATCCCAGACTTGACGCCCGTAGGGGGAGTCCAGTTCCTCGGGGCGTATTTCAGCCTCGCCATCCACCCAGGAAGACACGGCGGCCTCCCAGGCATTGAGTTGATCATCATCGGAATGGGATTTCAGGGCTTGCATCATCAATCCTTACCACCGTCGTTCACTATCTTCACCATCGAGTATGGGACGCAATTGCGCAGCAATGGCGTCACGGGCTCGAAAGATGCGTGAGCGTACAGTTCCTATAGGGCAGTCCATGGTCTGAGCAATATCTTCGTAGCTCATACCTTCTATTTCACGTAGCACGATAGCCGTCCGCAACTCTTCGGGCAGTGCCTGGATCGCTGTATTTACCGTTTCAGCAATCTGGCGACTGACCATCATGGATTCTGGCGTGCTTATATCGCTTAGGTTGTCGATTCGGTCAAAAGTTTCACCTTCTTCAGTTTCGACGTTCTGCAAAGTATTGGGACGTCGGGCGGCCGAGGCCTGCCAGTTACGGGCCGTGTTGATCGCAATGCGGTACAGCCAGGTGTAAAAAGCACTCTCGCCCCGGAACTGGGGAAGAGCTCGGTACGCTTTGATGAAGGTTTCCTGAGCCACGTCCTCGACTTCAGACGGGTCACGTACCATGCGGCTGAGCAGACGCATGATCTTGCGCTGGTACTTCAGTACCAGCAGGTCAAAGGCTCGCTTATCCCCACGCTGAACACGTGCAACTAGTTCGGCATCGGTATCGCGTTCACTCATTAAGAATCCTTATTCTGAGCACGGACCTGATGAGACAGTCGGTTGGCACATAGAGACAAGGCCCACCAGTCCTGCTGCGACTGGGCGCGGCGCCATACGGTCACGGTACGGCAAGCCTTGGTGCAATCACGGCGCAAACGCAAGGTCATGAACCAGGCACAACGCCAGATCTGCTCTATTTGCACGGACTCCTTTGCTGCCCCCTCGCACTGCAAGGAGTATAGCCCTGCACGATGCGCTAGTGTAGCGCGCTCATCCCATGCCCCACGACTGCGAGCATACAAAAAATAAGCCCACAAAGCACCTGCCAATATTGCCAGGGCCCAGGGCCATTGCCAGCTAGACATTGTCCAGGCCAGGCCTGCTGCAAGCAAGGCACAGACAAAAGCGCCCAGTCGGCGCACCGGAGCCGGAGCTCCGATCGACCAGGACTGGGCGTTACGAGTGGGGCAGTCTAACTTAGCGAAGACGACGAACCACCATCGAACCGTTAGTGCCGCCAAACCCGAAAGAGTTGGACAGAGCAACATCAATCTTCATGTCACGCGCCTGGTTGGCGCAGTAATCCAAGTCGCAGGCAGGGTCCTGGTTGAAGATGTTGATGGTTGGAGGCGAGATCTGGTTATACACCGCCAAGGTGGTGAACACCGCTTCAATACCACCGGCCGCACCCAGCAGGTGACCCGTCATGGACTTGGTGGAGTTGACCACCAGCTTGTAAGCGTGATCGCCAAAAGCCAGTTTCAATGCTTCGGACTCGTTCACGTCGCCCAGTGGCGTGGAAGTACCGTGTGCGTTGACGTACTGAACTTCGTCAGCGTTGATGCCACCGTTACGTAAGGCATTCATCACGCCACGACGCGGACCGTCACGGTCAGGCGAAGTAATGTGGTGAGCGTCAGAGCTCATGCCGTAGCCGGAGAACTCGCCGTAAATGCGTGCGCCACGTTTCTTGGCATGTTCGTACTCTTCCAGCACCAGTACACCAGCGCCCTCACCCAGTACGAAGCCGTCACGGTCCATGTCCCATGGACGCGATGCTGTTTCAGGATCGTCGTTACGGGTGGACAGAGCACGCATGGCGGCAAAACCGCCAATGCCCAGAGGGGACACGGTGGACTCGGCACCGCCGGCAATCATCACATCAGCGTCGCCATACTCGATCAAGCGAGCAGCGTCACCAATGGAGTGCAGACCGGTTGTACATGCCGACACAACAGCGTAGCTAGGACCTTTCAGGCCCAGGCCGATGGACAGCTGTCCCGACACCAGGTTGACCAGGGAGCCAGGCACAAAGAACGGGGAAATCCGACGTGGGCCCCGTTCCAGATAATCTTTTTGGGTTTCTTCAATGCGGGGCAAACCACCAATCCCCGAACCGACGATAACGCCCACACGCTCAGCATTGATGCTGTTGATATCCAGACCGCAATCCTTCCAGGCCTGCATACCTGCGACCACGCCGTAATGGATAAAGGTATCCATCTGCTTGGCTTCTTTGGACGAAATGTATGGTGTTAAATCAAAATCCTTGACCTCACCCGCTATCTGGGCTGTTAGGGCCGAAGGATCGAAACGGGTAATACGCCCGATGCCCGAACGCCCATTGACGATGTTATCCCACGCGGTAGGAATATCGTTGCCGACCGGGGAAACAATACCCAGCCCGGTAATCACGACACGTCGTTTCACGGATGACTCCTAAACACAAAAAAAGCGGTTTAAAGGGAATAACTGCGTCTTGCAAGCTAAAGCCGCCGGGCACAGGCTACTCTCTGGAAACCGCTCTGGAGCGAGGGCGTGCACAATGCCGCCCACCCTCTTAATTGAACTTACTGCTTGCTGTGAGAATTGATGTAGTCCACAGCTTGCTGGACCGTCGTGATTTTCTCAGCTTCTTCGTCTGGTATTTCGGTTTCGAATTCGTCTTCGAGCGCCATCACGAGCTCGACCATGTCGAGCGAGTCGGCACCGAGGTCGTCGAGAAAAGAAGATTCGTTTTTGATCTCGGCTTCGTTAACGCCAAGTTGTTCAGCGACGATCTTCTTGACGCGCTGTTCGATGCTTTCCATGCAGATTCTCCAAGTTGGGAAAAATTCCCGCAAATTATAGCCAATCCATACTGCTAAGAGGGATAAGCTATGACAAAAAACGGCGTTCTTGTATGAGGCCCAACGTTATTCTTACAACGCCGGCTCAAGCAATAGGCCCCAAATAATCCCGCAATTTTACCTCAGCCGGGCGCGATGCCAAGCCTTACATGTGCATACCACCATTCACATGGATGGTGCTGCCCGTAATATATTGCGCTTGCGACCCGGCCAGGAAGGCTACCGCATTAGCGATATCTTCAGCAGCGCCCAGTCGTCCCAAGGGGATTTGCGACAAAATTGCCGCCGACTGCTCAGGGGTCAGAGAGCGTGTCATGTCCGTATCAATAAAGCCCGGAGCGACACAATTAACTGTAATGTTACGGCTACCGAGCTCGCGCGCCAAGGCACGGCTCATGCCGGCGACACCGGCTTTGGCAGCTGCGTAGTTGGCTTGACCGGGATTACCGCTCTCGCCCACCACCGAAGTGATGCTGATGATACGGCCCCAGCGGGCTTTCATCATGGGGCGGATAACGGCACGCGACAGGCGGAACACGGCACTTAGATTGGTCTGGATAACGGCATCCCAGTCTTCATCTTTCAAGCGCATGGCCAGGTTGTCACGCGTAATACCGGCATTATTGACCAGAATGTGCGGGCCACCGTCTTCTTTGCTCAAGGCAGAGATCAGTGCTTCGCAAGCAGCCGGGTCGTCCACGTTCAATACATGGCCATAGCTGCCGTTCTGATCCAGCACAGCGGAAATCGCCTGTGCACCGGACTCGGAAGTGGCGGTACCAATCACCTTGGCACCGCGTGCCATCAATTCTTTGGCAATCGCCTGACCGATACCGCGCGATGCGCCGGTTACCAGGGCGGTCTTGCCGCTTAAATCCAATTCTTGCATTTATGCTCCCTCCAGGGCTTCCAAGGTGGCCTGCAAGGATGCAGGGTCACTGATCGACAAGGCGACCAGATCGCGATCAATACGCTTGATCAGACCTGTCAGCACTTTGCCTGGTCCACACTCGACCACGTGGGTGACACCCTGGGCCTTCATGGCCTGGATGGTCTCCACCCAGCGTACGGGATGCCAGGCCTGACGGACCAGCGCATCTTTAATCTGTTCGGGGTCGGTGGGCGCGGCTACATCCACGTTATTGATCACGGAAATAGCAGGTGTTTGCACTTGAACCGAGGCCAGAGCCTGGGCCAGCACAGCAGCTGCCGGTTCCAACAGACTGGAGTGGAAAGGAGCCGATACAGGCAGCACCAAGGCACGCTTGGCACCGGCTTCTTTAGCCAGCGCACATGCACGATCTACCGCTTCCACATTCCCGGCTATCACAACCTGAGCAGGCGCATTGTAGTTAACAGCCTGAACAATCTGCTGTCCCTCAGAGGCACGAGCACACACATCGCGCACTTGATCGTCATCCAGACCCAGCACGGCGGCCATGGTACCGACACCCACAGGTACGGCAGCTTGCATGGCATCGGCACGAATGCGAACCAGCGGAACTGCTTGTTCCAGGCTCAGAGCACCGGCAGCAGTCAGGGCCGAGTATTCACCCAGGCTATGACCGGCCATTACGGCAGGAGCGGGGCCACCGGCCTGAATCCAGGCCTGGTACATGGCCACAGCGCTAGCCAGCATGACAGGTTGAGTATTGGTAGTCAGGTTCAGAGCCTCGGCAGGCCCTTGTGCCATCAACTGAGCCAGGTCCTGGCCCAGCGACTGGCTGGCTTGTGCAATGGCTTGCTGTACGACAGCAGACTCGGCCCAGGCATCGAGCATGCCTACGGACTGCGAGCCTTGTCCTGGAAAGACAAACGCAATTTTCATGGTAGAAAAACCCAAAGAGATGAGGCGGTAATCCGGATCGCGCTACTTAGCAGCGGACCAGCACCGAACCCCAGGTAAAGCCGCCACCCACGCCTTGCAACAGCGCCAGATCACCGGCACGGATACGACCATCCCGGCGAGCGGCATTCAGGGCCAAAGGCACACTGGCTGCCGAGGTGTTGGCATGTTGATCAACCGTGATAACCACCTTCTCGGAGGGGATACCCAGCTTACGACCTAGAAAATTGATGATACGAACGTTGGCCTGGTGCGGCACCAGCCAATCGATATCGGCCAGAGAGACGCCAGCCTGTTCGCAGACTTGATTGGCCGAAGCGGCCAGAGAAGTGACAGCCAGCTTGAACACAGCCTGACCATCCATACGCAGGAAGGGATCGCCCACTACCTGACCGTGCGAGACATTGCCGGCCGCGCACAAAATACCCATTTGACTGCCATCTGCATTGAGCTGGGCAGCCAGAACACCGGGTTCATCGCTGGCTTGCAGAACCACAGCGCCCGCACCGTCGCCAAACAGGACGCAGGTAGAGCGGTCGTTCCAGTCCAGGATGCTGGAGAACACTTCAGCACCGATGACCAGCGCATTGCGCGCACGGCCGGCCTTGATCATGGCGTCGGCAGTCGTCAGTGCATAGACAAAGCCGCTGCACACCGCTTGTACGTCGTACGCGGCAGCGCCCTTGTTGCCCAATTCGGCCTGCACCAGACACGCGGTGCTGGGGAAAACGTAATCGGGAGTGGAAGTAGCCACCACAATCAGGTCCAGATCCTGGGCAGCAATGCCCGCATCTTCCAGCGCCTGACGCGCGGCCTGGGTTGCCAAGTGGCTGGTACGGACACCGGGATCGGCAAGATGACGCTGGTGAATACCGGTACGCTCGACAATCCACTGATCGGAGGTTTCGATACCCTTTTGAGCCAGCTCCACCGCTAGATCATCGTTAGACACAATCCGAGGAGGCAGGTAGCCGCCTGTACCGATAATCTTGGCAAATATCGTCATTTTATGTTCCCGATCAAGCCCGTTCTTATGAGGACGAGGGCTCTGAAGTATGGCGTGTATCTGGTTCGCCGCTTTGCTCTTCATGCAAGTTCACACTTTGCATGATGCGTTCGACTGCCTGGCTGGTACCGCTGAGCAGACCATTGAGCACCGCACCGCGGGCCCGTTGCAAAGCATAACCGAAAGCGTAGGCATCGGCAGAACCATGACTCTTGATAACAATACCGCGTAAACCCAAAAGGGCCGCACCGTTATGACGGCGATTATCCACCCTGTCGCGGAAACGATTCAAGACAGGACGAGCCAGCAAAGCGGACACTTTGCTCAATGGGTCACGGGTAAATTCGTCGCGCAGCATACTGCCGACCATCTTGGCCAGCCCTTCAATGGATTTAAGGACCACATTGCCCACGAAACCGTCGCACACGACCACGTTGACGGTACCTTTGCAGATATCGTCACCTTCTACGTTGCCGTAAAAATTCAGTCCGCTGGAGCGCAACAGTTCAGCCGCCTTTTTGACGACTTCGTTGCCTTTGATGACCTCTTCCCCAATATTGAGCAGACCCACGGTGGGACGCTCATGGCGATCCACAATACTGGCCAGAGCAGATCCCATAATGGCGAACTGCAACAGGTGTTCTGCGGAGCAATCCACATTGGCACCCAGATCCAGCATGATCGTGGCCCCGCCCTTTTGGTTCGGGATGGACGTGGCAATGGCTGGGCGATCAATCCCATCCAGAGTTTTGAGTACGTAGCGCGAAATTGCCATCCATGCGCCGGTATTGCCCGCAGAAATGCAGGCATCAGCTATCCCATCCTTGACGGACTGGGCAGCCACTCGCATGGAGGAGTCTTTTTTGCGGCGCAGGGCCACCTCGACCGAATCGGCCATGGTGACAACTTCGGATGCGGGAAGAATGTCGTACCAGGAGGTATCGACATTACCTTGCGCACGCAATGTTTGCTCGATGGCCTGAGGCTCGCCAACCAATAAGCAGTGCACATCCGGATAGCGCTTGGCAAAAAGCAGCGCTGCAGGGACAGTGACGGATAAACCGATATCGCCGCCCATGCAATCGATGGCAATACGTATTTTTTTGTTAGACATCAAGCATGCAACCTATGTTGCTTGCAACGACAAAGAGACTATTACTCGTCGTTCTTTGTTTTCAGCACTTTACGGCCACGGTAGATGCCGTTAGGGCTGATGTGGTGACGCAGGTGCAGTTCGCCAGTCGTAGGCTCGATAGCCGTCGAAGGACCAGTAAGCGCGTCGTGCGAACGACGCATGTTACGCCGGGACGGGCTCTTTTTATTCTGCTGAACAGCCATGATGACTCCTGTAGATGGACAACCCCGAATAAATGGGTGCAGCCCGAAAAAATTAACGAATTAGTAACAAACAATCAAGACTTCTTGAGCGAGCCCAATACGGCAAACGGGGACGGCCGCTCAAAGGCGGACTCATCCAGGTCGTCAGACTTGGCTTCCATGGACAGCGACTGCGCGTCGGGACAAACCTCATGGCGCGGCACATAAGGCACGCTAAGAATCAGCTCGTCCTCGACCAGTCCCAGGACATCCAACTGGCCTTCACACAAGATGCGATCAGGACCTTCCGTATCGTCATCATCCAGCTCAAGTTCGTCCTCGGTTGCCACAATCTGTACTTCGTTGGAAATATCGATGGGCCACTCAAAAGGCTTCACACAGCGCTGGCATTCCAAAATGACACTACCTTTGGCCTGCACATGCACAAAACGACGCCGGGCAGAATCTTCCCGACCCGACACACTCCAGTCAATGCGCAAATCGCCTTGATCGGGCAAATCGGATACCAGACGAGACAAATCTTCCACCAGCACCTGACCCGACATTTCCTGAGGGGCACGGGCTAGATTCAAGGTGTCGATATACTGTGTCGTCATAAGTATGCTTAGGGCATCAAACCACGGTTTTACCAGGATCTGGAACCGCTTGTTTGTTCTGCTTTATTTGTCGCTTTCGCTTGTTTGCTGCTTGCTTGTTTCACTGCCTTGGTATCGCTTGGGGGCTCTACCACTTTTTCTTGTACTGCTTTTTTCCTGCCCCTCGGTATTGAAGCATGTAAAGCGCAGCTGGCAAACCGCCAAGCTAGCCCACAACCATTTCAATAACGAAGAAAACATTAGATAATACCGTGCTAAGCACAAGGCAGTCAAACCAAAGCACAGCTAAAACACACTATGCGTCTCATCCTTGCATCAAGCTCAGTCTATCGCCGCGCTATGTTAGCGCGTTTGGGCTTGCCTTTCACCTGTCAGTCTCCTGACATTGATGAAACCCCACTTCCCGCAGAGGCTCCCGCCCAGCTCAGCCTGCGTCTGGCGCGTGAAAAAGCGGCCCGTATCAGCCAGCTGAACCCAGGCGCGCTCGTGATCGGCTCCGATCAGGTCGCCACATCGGGCCAGGACGCTATTGGCAAGCCTGGCGACCATGCCGGTGCGCAGAAACAACTGCGTCGCCTGAGCGGTCAAGACATCGATTTCCATAGCGCTTTATGCGTGACAGATGGCCAGGAATTTCTGTGCAGCGATATTGTTACCAATTGTCGTTTTCGCGCATTGAGTGATGAAGAAATCGAGCACTATTTGCTGCAGGAAAAACCGTATGACACCGCTGGCAGCGCCAAGGCCGAAAGCCTGGGTATTGCCCTGATGGAGTCCATGCGCTCGGACGACCCAACCGCTATCATTGGCCTGCCGCTGATCGAGCTGTGCACCATGCTGCGTCACTTTGGCTTGAACCCCTTGCGCCCCACCCTTTTGCACCCTTCCGTTTAGGACTGATACGCCATGCCCCAAGCCGCCCCTTTGCACCTGATCCCCGTAGGCTTAAGTGAGAGCCCGATCAGCGGCTGGCTACCCGCCGACGTCAAGGCTTTGACGCGCGAACTGACCGTCTTTATTGCCGAGAACGCCAAAACCGCCCGTGCTTTCCTGAAACTGGTTGAGCCCGTGGTACCTCTGCAAGAAATCACTATTCACACGCTGGACAAGCGCGGCAACAAACCCGGTGAAATGCGTGAGTGGTTGAAAACAGCCCTGCAAGGTCAAGCCATTGGTCTGGTATCGGAAGCTGGCTGCCCCGCCGTCGCCGACCCCGGTGCGCTGGTGGTTGCCATGGCCCACGAAATGAAGATCCCCGTGCGCCCTCACGTTGGCCCCTCTTCCATTTTGCTGAGCCTGATGGCCAGCGGCCTGGACGGTCAGCAGTTTGTATTCCACGGCTATGCGCCTGTAGATGGGGCCGCTCGCGCCAAGCAGCTCAAGCAATGGGAAAGCCAGTCCCAAGCTCTGAAACAAACCCAGATCCTGATCGAAACACCTTATCGCAACCAGGCCATGTACAGCACCTTGCTGCAGTCCCTCAAGCCCACAACACGCTTGTGCCTGGCTCGTGACCTGACAGGTACACGTGAATTGGTCCAGACTGCCACCATTGAACAATGGCGCGAGCGCCAGCCGCCTGCCCTGGACAAAACCCCCTGCATTTTCCTGTTTCTGGCTGGTCGTTAAGATGAAATCCCTGTCTTTTCTTACACCCGCCTTGAAGCGCAGCGTTCAGATTAGCGTACTTAGCCTGACGGCCTTATTGGCGGCCTGTGGCAGTAGCGGTCCCTTCAAACTTGATGACAGCTATAGCGCTCAGGGCCAGAACAGCCGAGTGCGTTATCTGGTCATGCACTACACCGCTGGCGACCACGCCACCTCCTTGAAGGTGCTGACGCAGCGTGATGTCAGCGCCCATTACCTGGTCAGCGACGAGCGCCGTCCCACTGTCTACCGTCTGGTTCCAGAGGAACGCCGCGCCTGGCATGCAGGTCTGGGCTCCTGGTACGGTTTCACAGACCTGAATACCGGCTCTATCGGCATCGAAATCGTTAATATGGGCCGCTTGGCAGATGGTCGCTGGGCTCCGTATACGTCCGGGCAGATTGAAGCAATCAAAGCACTGCTGAAAGACCTGGCTCAGCGCCATGGCGTGTCTGCCCGCAATATTATTGGCCACAGCGATGTTGCCCCACAACGCAAGCTGGACCCCGGCCCTCATTTCCCCTGGAAGGAACTGGCCCAAGCAGGTATAGGCCGCTGGTACAAGGAATCACAGGCCCGAGCACTGCAGGCGCAGTACGCCACGCGTCCCCTGCCCTCTGCCGCTCAAACCCAGGCCCTGCTGCGCAAAGCAGGCTACGAAACGCCTGACAGCGGCATGTTCGACAAGGCCACACAAAACGTGATCGCCGCCTTCCAGATGCACTACCGCCCAGCCCGCTACGACGGCACTTTGGATGCCGAAACAGCCGCCATTCTGCAAAGTCTGGATTGATAAAAAAACAGGTAATGGGCTTATGCTCATTACCTGTTTTGCTTAGTGCGCTGTCTTATTCAATACGGGCCAGCGGCGCAAAACCAGCAAGCCCACCAGAACCAAACCATAGACATAAACTTCCACCACATCATTTTTACCAGTACGAATCAGGTAAAAGTGCAGGATGGAAAGGACCGCCGCCAAATACACGGTTTGATGCAAGCGGCTCCAACCACGACCCAAACGTTTCTGCCAGCCATGCGTGGAGGTCAGGGTCAGGGCCAATAAAATCAGCACAGCCACTACCCCGATCGCAATCAAGGGCCGCTGCATCACGTCCTGCCACATGGACAGCCAGTCGCCCGAGCGATCCCACCAGGCCCAGGCCAAGGTATGCAAAGCTGCATAAAAAAAACTGAACAAGCCCAACATGCGGCGCCAACGCACCAAGGCGGGCTGAGCCAGCAAACGCCTTACAGGACTTAAAGCCAGGGTCAGCAGCAAGAGTACCAAGGCCCAGATCCCACTGGATCGGGTCAAAAATTCAGCTGGATTGGCACTTAGGCCATTGTTGAAACCCAACCATACCCAGCGCCCCAAGGGAAACAAGCCCAGCAAGAATACCAAGGGCTTGAGCCTATCCAACTGCGCAGCCTTCCAGGTACTCATCAGTAGTAACGCCTTAAGTCCATATCGGCATACAGACCTGCCACGTCTTCGGCATAGCCGTTAAAAGGCAAAGTCGGCTTTTTGGTGGCGAAGAATCCCGAACCGATGACACGTTCAGTGGCCTGGCTCCAGCGGGGATGCGGCACTTCCGGGTTCACATTGGCGTAAAAGCCATACTCATGCGGAGCCACCTTCATCCAGCTGGACTCGGGCATGGTGTCCGTCAAGGTGATGCGCACCAAAGACTTGGCCGATTTGAACCCATACTTCCACGGCACGATAAGCCGCACCGGCGCTCCATTCTGAACAGGCAGGCTTTTTCCGTACAGACCGGTAGCCAGCAGAGTCAAAGGATGCATGGCCTCGTCCAACCGTAGCGCCTCCACATAGGGCCAGGCCAAGATACGAGAGCGTAGACCCGGCATGGTTTCCGGGTCCGCCGCTGTTTCAAACCGAACAAAGCGGGCCGAGCCCTGGGGCGACGCCTGCTTTAGCAAGGCCGACAAGGAATAGCCCACCCAGGGCACCACCATGGACCAAGCTTCAACACAACGCAGACGATAAATACGCTCTTCCAAAGGGGCCAGCTTCAATATCTGGTCCATATCCAAGGTAAGCGGCTTGTTCACCAAACCGTCAATCTGCAAAGTCCAGGGTTCAGTCTTGAATTTCCCCGAATGGCGGGCAGGATCTTCCTTGCCCGTGCCAAACTCGTAGAAATTATTGTAGGAGGTGACATCGGACTCGCTGGTGGGCATATCGTCCAGTTTCCAGCGCTGGGAAGGCGTGAACGACAAGTCCTGCCCTACCGGGACCGCCTGAGCCCGACCCGGCAAGCTGGCCGCCAAGGCCAAGGCGCCGGGAGCCTGCAAAAGCAGGCGGCGGCGCGCCCGCCAGACCGACTCGTCGGTAATTTCAGAGGGACGTATGGGCTGCGAACGTGATTTGAACATCTCCATCTCCTGAACCTGTCTGGCAAGATGGTCGTCAAACCGGCTTGCCGCCTATTAAATCCGTGCCAATACCCAATCGCGCATTTGCGCCACATTATCAACCATGACCGTGGGCTCAGCCTTTGCCAGGGTTTGAGGATCATGCGCGCCGTAAGTGACAGCCACGCTATCCATGCCCGCATTGGCCGCCATATGAATATCGTGCACGGTGTCGCCCACCATCAAGACCTGCTCGGGCTCCAACATCAATTCGGCCAGCAATTGATGCAGCATTTCCGGGTCCGGCTTGCTGCGGGTTTCATCTGCACAACGGGTAGCATCAAAAAAAGTGCTGAGATTGACCTGCTGCAGCACTCTATCCAAACCTTGACGACTTTTACCCGTTGCCACTCCTAAGGCAATCTGGCGGCCACGAAGTTCACCCATGAAAGGCAAAATTCCGTCAAATAACTTGATATGCGGGTCACGCTGCATAAAGTGATGACGATAACGCTCCAGAAACAGCGGCATCTGCTCGGCAGTCAAATCCGGCACAGCGCGATACAAGGCGCTTTCCAGCGACAAACCAATAACCCAGCTGGCTTGCTGAATCGAGGGCACAGGCAATTGCAGATCCGCACTGGCCAACTGAATAGAACTGGCAATTGAGTACGTCGAATCCATAACTGTGCCGTCCCAATCAAACAGAACGGCGGCGTAACGCGTCATAACTACTTCTCCAAACGCTCAAGAACGGCCTGACAGGCAGCCGGCAAGGCGGCCTCCAGAACCAGAGGCTGTCCGGTGACAGGATGATTGAACTCCAGGCGCCCCGAATGCAGGAACATGCGCTTGAAGCCCTGGCGGGCGAATTGATCGCGAATGGCATCGTCGCCATACTTGTCGTCGCCCACAATCGGAAAGCCCGAATGGGCCAAATGAACCCGGATCTGGTGAGTGCGGCCGGTTTTCAGCTCCGCCTGTACCAAAGTAAAGCGACCAAAACGGCGCTGCATGGTGATGATGGTATGCGCAGGCTTGCCTGTGGGGTCAACCTTGACGCGCCGCTCCCCGCTTTCGGTCAGCCAGCGCAGCAAGGGGAAACGGATATGCTGGCGATCGTTCACCCAATCGCCCTGCACCAGCGCCCAATAAAATTTGCGAGCACGGATTTCGCGGAACATATCGTGCAAACCAACCAGGGCAGCACGACGCTTGGCGATAATCAGCAAACCGGAGGTATCCCGGTCCAGACGGTGGGCCAGCTCCAGAAAGGGCTCCTGAGGACGGGCAGCACGCAACTGCTCGATGACACCAAAAGACACACCACTGCCACCATGCACGGCAACACCAGCAGGCTTGTCGATGACCATCAGGTGCTCGTCCTCGAACACCACCGGGAAAACGGCAGCGGGAACATGACGCGGCTGCTCGGGCTCGGGCAGGCGCAGCGGCGGAATGCGCACCATATCGCCGTCCTGCAAACGATAGTCACTGCTGATACGGCCTTTATTCACGCGCACCTGACCGCCACGGATCGCTTTGTAAATGTGGCTTTTTGGCACCCCTTTACATTCACGTAACAAAAAATTATCTATACGCTGACCTGCCCGCGTTTCATCAATGCGTAATATTCGCACTTGAGGGGCTGATCTTTGTGATTCATGAGGTTTGCACATAACAAAAAGGGGCATATAATCGCTTCAGCCTATGGAAGCTGAGACTGGGTCCAGCGTAGAGATGCAAAGGGTGCGTCTCCGTTGGATGACCAAGGACTGATAATTGTATCCTTGAGTTCCAGCTTCCGGGTCATAAGGTCGCCGGGGTGAGTCCGAAATAGCGAAAGTCGTGTGGCAAGAAGGCCCGCTTTCCAAGAGATGTTTTCCTCCCGCGTGCGGCGCTGAATTCCTGCACAGATTGTCCCGCTCTTTTGCACCAGCCGCATGATTTATGCGGCTGCCGTTCCCCCAGCAATTTTATATTCGTCAAACACACACCGTGACTCTGACCCCCCTGCTGATTGAACTTCGCGCTTTGGCGCGACTCGTGCCTCCCAGACTATAAGCCGGTAGGCCGATTTTGCCTGCCTGCACCAAACTGATGCAGCTATAGCGCTACACACCTGTGACCCGCGGTCGTGCGCCGATATTTCGGTGCTCCATGACAACGGAGATCCACACTCATGAAACGCATGTTGTTCAATGCGACGCATCAAGAAGAACTACGCGTCGCCATTGTCGACGGTCAAAAACTGATTGACCTCGACATCGAAACAGCCGGGCGCGAACAGCGCAAAGGCAATATCTACAAAGGGGTCATCACCCGCATCGAACCCGGCCTGGAAGCCTGCTTCGTCAGCTACGGTGAGGAGCGTCACGGCTTTCTGCCATTCAAGGAAGTAGCTCGCAGCTACTTCAAGGAAGGGGTTGATGTACGCAGCGCCCGCATCCAGGACGCCCTGGTTGAAGGCCAGGAACTGATCATCCAGGTTGAAAAAGAAGAGCGTGGCAACAAGGGCGCTGCCCTGACCACCTTCATTTCCCTGGCAGGCCGCTATCTGGTTCTGATGCCCAACAACCCCCGTGGGGGTGGCGTATCGCGCCGCGTTGAAGGCGAAGACCGCCAGGAACTGCGCGAAGCCATGGACCAGCTGGACATCCCGCAGGGCATGAGCATCATCGCCCGCACCGCAGGTATCGGCCGCAGCGTCGAAGAGCTGCAGTGGGACCTGAACTACCTGATGCAGTTGTGGACCGCCATTGACGGCGCAGCCCGCGACAATGCAGCCCCCATCCTGATTTATCTGGAATCCAGCCTGGTTATCCGGGCAATCCGTGATTACTTC
The DNA here is from genome assembly GCF_005311025.1 of Alcaligenes faecalis. Lineage (GTDB taxonomy): Bacteria > Pseudomonadota > Gammaproteobacteria > Burkholderiales > Burkholderiaceae_B > Alcaligenes > Alcaligenes phenolicus. The sequence continues at coordinate 3,998,228 of NZ_CP031747.1, forward strand.
TCGCCCGATATTGGCGAAATCCTGATCGACACGGACGAGATTCACGAGCAGGCCGCCGCTTTCATGAGCGTGGTCATGCCCGACAATCTGCATCGCGTAAAGATGTACCGCGATGACATCCCGCTGTTCTCGCGCTTTCAGATCGAACACCAGATCGAAACCGCCTACTCGCGTACCGTGCAATTGCCTTCGGGCGGTGCTGTCGTTATCGACCACACCGAGGCCCTGGTTGCCATTGACGTGAACTCGGCCCGCTCCACACGTGGTGCCGACATTGAAGAAACCGCCCTGCGCACCAACCAGGAAGCCGCCGACGAAGTGGCCCGCCAGTTGCGTTTGCGTGACTTGGGTGGCCTGATTGTTATCGACTTTATCGATATGGAAGACAGCAAGAACCAGCGTGCTGTCGAACAACGCCTGCGCGATGCCCTGCACCTGGACCGTGCTCGCGTCCAGATGGGCAAGATCTCGCGCTTTGGTCTGATGGAACTGTCCCGTCAGCGCCTGCGCCCTGCCCTGAATGAAGGCTCCCACATTACTTGCCCACGATGCACCGGCACTGGCGTCATTCGCGATGCCGAATCCAGCGCTCTGCATGTACTGCGTCTGCTGCAAGAAGAAGCCATGAAAGAAGGCACGGCCGCCCTGCACGCTCAGGTGCCGGTGGATGTGGCTACCTTCCTGCTGAACGAAAAACGCGCTGACATCACCAAGATCGAATCGCGCCTGAACATTGCCCTGATCCTGATTCCGAACAAGAATCTGGAAACCCCGCACCACATCATCGAGCGCCTGCGCCACGACGACCCACGCCTGGATGAACTGCGCAGCAGCTACGAGCTGGTCCAGCAGCCTGAGCAGCAAGACAGCCTGGTGCCGCACCGCAGCCACGAAATCAAGCCTCGTCCAGAAGCCCTGGTCAAGAGCACCACACCGGCCCAGCCAGCTCCCATGAGCAAGCCTGCTGCTGCCGCCGCAGCCGCCAGCGCCGCTGCTAGCGACAACAAACCCGGCCTGCTCAAGCGCCTGCTGAACTGGTTGTCCGGCGCACCTGCCGAACCCGTGGCCGAGACCACCAAATCCGAAGGCAGCAAATCCTCCTCTGGCCGCCGCCAAGGTCGTCCCGGCCAATCCAATAGTGGCCGTGGCCAAGGTGGTCGTGGCCGTCGCCAGTCCAACCGCCCGGAAGCGGCTCAGGAAGAAAAAGCCAGCACGGAAAGCACCGGGGGGAATACCCGTGGTCGCCGCCGTAACGCCTCAGCAGGTAACGAATCTGCTCTGGAAACTCCACAAAGCGCCAACACGACGCCCGCCACTGCCGACGAAGGCAGCAGCAACAGCCGCAACCCACGCAACCGCCGTGGCCGTGGCCGTCAACGCCGTGAAGAAGGCAGCGCAGAAAACGTCGAGCTGAACAAAGACGTCGCCAGCACAGAAGCCCAGCCCGAACAGGCTGCTGCCGCAGCGGCCAGCGTGGCCGCAGTTGCTGCCGTGGCCGCCACCAAGCAAGAAGCGCAAAACCGCGCTGAACAGCTGGCCGAGGCCGACAGCGCTGATACCAGCGACAACTCGGATGCCGAAACCGACGAGAACAGCGAAAACGGCGCTCTGGACCCAGAGCGCAAACGTCGCCGTCGTCGTAGCCGTCGTGGTCGTCGCAACACCGACGCCAACGCCGTAGCCGAGAACGAAGAGAACAACGAAGAAGGCAATACCGGCGCCTACGTTGCTCACGAAACACCTAGCTTCAACCCCGCTGCCCTGGATGCCCAGGAACAAGCTGCCGCCCAAACCGCAGCAGCCGAGCCTGAACAGCCACAAGCAGCCGTAGAGGCACCTGCAGCCCAAGAAGCCGCTCCTGTCGCCGTAGAGGCCTCTGAAGAAGCCCCTGCCGCTGCTCAAGCCGCACAACAAGCTGAAGAAGTCGCTACGACCCCGGTAAACGCTGTTGAAACCGCTCCAGCCCAGGAAGAAGTAGCCACTCCAGCCGTTCAGGCCGAAGTTGCTCCAGAAGCTCCAGCCGCAGAAGAAACCGTTGCTCCTGTGCAAGCAGAAGCTGCCGCCGAACCTGCCAAAGCAGAAGTGACCGAAGCTCAAGCTGAAGCTGTAGAAACAGCCGCAGCGCCCGCAGAAACGCAAGCCGCAGCAGAAACCCCAGCCGTTGAAGCCGCTCCAGTGGAAACTGCAGCCGTAGAAACCGCTACTGCCCAGGAAGAAGTTGCTGCTCCAGCCGCTCAGGCCGAGGTAGCGCCAGAAGCTCCTGCCGCTGAAGAAGCTGTTGCTCCTGCGCAAGCAGAAGTTGCTGCCGAACCAGCCAAAGCAGAAGCCACCGAAGCTCAAGCTGAAGCCGTGGAGACAACTGCTACTCCCGCAGAAGCACAACCTGCAGTTGAAGCCCCGGCCGTTGAAGCCACTCCAGTGGAAACCACAGCCGTAGAGATTCGCGTTGAGACTCAAACGACTGCAGCTGAAAAAGCCCCTGCTGCCGAACAAGCACAGAAGCCCGCAGCCGCCCCTCTGGAAGCCGTACTGAACGCAGCGGGCATCGAACTAGTGGAAACCGTTCGCTCGGCAACACAGGACGACTACCAGCCCGCACCAGTGCGCCTGGGTCGCCCACGCAAGCAACGTGCTGCAGAAACCGAGAACAGCGAGCCGCTGCAACAGGTCGAAACGCAGTAAACAGCAAGACTAGAAACGCCGCCCTTTGGGGCGGCGTTTTTTTTCCTCTCGTATCCATAAAGAGTAGCCATCTAGGCTCCTTCTCCCTCTTCTTGAGCCCTCTGCGATATTCCTTTTTTGTTGGTGTGGGGAGTACGACTCTGGGGCGAGTCAGGGACTTGGCCGCGGGCTATTGAACAATCCAGGGTGCAAGCCCAGTGCTGTTCGAGCCAGACGCTTGTACTTGGTCCGGGGGACCAAGTACCTGGCGAGTTCACTGGGCGCCTGGATTGTTCAATAGCCAAGGGTACCCGTGCGCAGCACGGGCCAAGGCCCCGCCCCAGGGCCGTACTCCCCACACCAAGAAAACCAAGCCAATCTCGCCCTGAGATCTCCACCCAGAAGCCTATGCTTCAATAGCACAAACCTCTCCACCCAAAAAAACATCAGCCCAAAAAAAACGCCACCTAAACCCAGGTGGCGTTCTTCTTTAGCAATTCCTTGGCAATCAAGAATGCCGCGACACAGCCTCAGCAGGCTGACGAGTCAGCAAAGCCAGCAACTCGGCCAGCTCACGCTGCAGCTCGCGACGATCAACCACCATATCGATAGCGCCCTTCTCCAGCAAGAACTCGGCACGCTGGAAGCCTTCAGGCAGCTTTTCGCGCACAGTCTGCTCAATCACGCGAGGGCCGGCAAAACCGATCAAGGCATTAGGCTCGGCAATCACCACATCGCCCATAAAAGCGAAACTGGCCGACACACCACCCATGGTGGGGTCAGTCAAAATGCTGATAAACGGCAAACCCGCATCCGACAATTCAGCCAAAATAGCCGTCGTCTTGGCCATCTGCATCAGAGAGAACAAGCTCTCCTGCATACGCGCACCACCCGAAGCGGCCACGCAAATAAAAGGACTACGGTTGGCAATAGCCGCCTGCACACCACGTGTGAAACGCTCGCCTACCACGGAACCCATGGAACCGGCCATGTATTCAAACTCGAAGCAGGCCACTACGGCAGGCACAGACAGAATCGTGCCGCTCATGACCACCATGGCTTCAGTTTCGCCCGTCTGCTTGGCCGCCTCGGAAACGCGCTCGGTGTACTTGCGCGAATCGCGGAACTTCAAGGGGTCCATAGGACGGGTGTTGGAACCAATCTCGGTCTGGCCTTCGGGGTCCAGCAAGGACTTGATCCGGGCACGAGCACCAATGCGCATGTGATGGCTGCATTTGGGGCAGACATTCAAGGTGGCCTGGAGATCTTCCTTGTAGAGCACAGACTCACACGACGGACATTTCACCCACAGCCCTTCGGGAACGCGACGGCTGCTTTCGGGGTTACGGTTAATTCGCGGCGGGAGTATTTTCTCGATCCAGCTCATTGTTAGATCCTGTTTTCGCCTGGCCGGCACCCGGCCCACCAAGCTCTTTATTCTGAAAAAAAGCGCCTGTTCCTAAAGAACAGGCAGATGATTCTATACGCGGAATAGGTATTTAGGCTAATTATCCAGTGCCTGACGTATCTGTGCGAGCCATTGGCTGGCTGCTGCAACCGCAGCCGCATCCATATCCTTTTGCTCTTTGCCAGCGTTCTCCTGCACAGCCTGTTCCATGGTCTGGATCAGCTTGGAGCCAATGACAACTGCATCCGCACTACGGGAAATAGCTTTGGCGCTTTGCGCGTCCCGAATCCCGAAACCCACTCCGACCGGAATTTTGACGTGCTGACGAATACGCTGCAAGTGGTGTTCCACATCAGCCACATCAATCTGGGCCGAACCGGTCACACCTTTCAGGGACACATAATACACATAGCCCTGCGCCAAAGCGGCTACCTTGGCAATACGCTCGTCCGTGGACGTAGGCGAGAGCAGGAAAATAGTATCCACGCCCTGCTCGGTCAGCAAACGGGTGAAATCCTCGGACTCCTCAGGTGGGTAGTCCACCGTCAGCACACCGTCCACACCCGCCTTGCCTGCCATGACAGCAAATTCAGCCTGACCGATACGCTCAATAGGATTGGCGTAACCCATCAGAACAACCGGCGTTTCCTCGTCGATCAAGCGAAACTGCTGCACAATCTCCAGCACTTTACGCAAGCCCACACCACGGCTGATGGCACGTTCAGCCGCTTGCTGAATCACCGGGCCATCGGCAGTGGGATCAGAAAACGGTACACCCAATTCAATGACATCTGCCCCGGCCTGACGCAAGGCATGCATCAAGGCCACGGTAGCGGGCACCGAAGGGTCTCCGGCCGTAATATAAGGCACCAGGGCACAGCGCCCGTTCAAACCTTCAAACGTCTTTTTCAGACGCACATTACTCGACATATCCGTTCCCGATTGCTTACAGAGTCAAGCCGCCGTACTCGGCGACCGTGTGCATGTCCTTATCACCGCGACCGGACAAACTGACCAGGATGATTTTATCCTTGGGCAAAGTCGGGGCAATGCGAGCCGCATGCGCCAGCGCGTGCGAGGACTCCAGCGCGGGCATGATGCCTTCGATGCGGCAGCAATCGTGAAACGCTTTCAGGGCGTCTTCATCGGTGCAGGTGGCGTATTGCGCACGGCCACAATCTTTCAGCCAGGCGTGCTCGGGACCCACACCGGGGTAATCCAGGCCAGCCGACACCGAGTGCGTAGGCATGACGTTACCGTCATCGTCCTGCAGCACATAGGTACGGTTACCGTGCAGCACACCCACCATGCCCTTGTTCAGGGAAGCCGAGTGCTCCAGCGTATCCAGACCGCGGCCAGCCGCTTCCACTCCGATCAGCTCCACATCCTTGTGCTCGATGTAGGGGTAGAAAATGCCCATGGCATTGGAACCACCACCCACCGACGCCAAAACGTAGTCCGGCTGACGACCGGCGTCCTGAGGCATTTGCTCCACGCACTCGTCACCGATCACGCATTGGAAGTCGCGCACCATCATCGGGTAAGGATGAGGTCCAGCCACCGTACCAATAATGTAGAAGGTATTGCTGATATTGGTGACCCAGTCGCGCATGGCTTCGTTCAGCGCATCTTTCAGCGTGCGCGAACCGGATTCCACAGGAACGACCGTCGCACCCAGCAACTTCATACGGTACACATTGGAAGCCTGACGGCGTACGTCTTCGCTACCCATGTAGACCACACACTCCAGACCATAGCGGGCGGCGACCGTAGCCGTTGCCACGCCGTGCTGGCCTGCACCGGTTTCAGCAATAATACGGGGCTTGCCCATGCGGCGAGCCAGCAGAATCTGACCGATACAGTTGTTGATCTTGTGTGCGCCAGTGTGATTGAGATCTTCGCGCTTGAACCAGATCTGAGCTCCACCTAGTTGCTCCGACCATCGACGGGCATGGTACACGGGGCTGGGACGACCGACAAAATGCTTGAGTTCGTAGTGAAACTCGCGCAGAAACTCAGGATCGTTCCGATACTGTTCGTAGGCTGCTTTCAACTCGTCCAGGGCGTGGACCAGCGTTTCAGCGACAAACGAACCACCAAACTGACCAAAATGTCCATCCGGGTCGGGCAAGGTATAGGTTTTCAAAGCTCGCTCTCTTGATTGACAAGAACAATCGCGGGCACAACGCCCGCGAGGTTTAGGTTTACCGATTTTAGCAGTTCAGGACGAGTAGCGGCGGGCGCTGACGCCCGATAACTCGTTCAAGGCCGCTAAAGCCTTTTGAATTTGCTCGCCATCACGCACTTCAATAGTAAATATCATGCGCGTCAACGAGCGGCGACTCAAGGTGTTGATACCCGTTACGTTCAAACGCAGGCGGGCAAACACCTCAGAGAGATCACGCAAGAGGCTGGGATGCTCCTGAGCCTCAATGGCCAGATCCACGGGATACTGAGTATCCCCCGTATCGCCCCAATCGACGCTAATAGCCCTTTCAGGTTGTCGATCAGCCAGTTCCTGGTAGGACTTGCAGTCGGCACGGTGTATGGACACTCCCCGGCCACGAGTCACAAAACCGGCGATCAGATCAGGGGGTGCGGGACGGCAGCAACGGGCCAGTTGCGTCATTAGCGAATCCACACCCACCACCAGCACGCCGCTTTTCCCGGTCTTGGAAACACTTTCCCGGGCCGCATCAAACACACGCTGTACGGGCTCTTCCTCCTGCACATCTTCACGGAACAAGGCATCCACCTGGCGCAGGCTGAATTCATCCTTGGCCACGGCAACATACAGGTCATCTGCCTTGGCAAAGCCAAGCTGTTGCGCCATCTGCTCCAGGTTCACAGCCGTACGACCCAGCCGTTGCAACTCTTTTTCGACCATGCTCTGGCCTTGGGAGATGCGCTGCTGCAATTCAATCGCGTTGAACCAGGCGCGCACCTTGGAGCGCGAGCGTGGGCTGGCCAAAAAGCCCAACTGCACGTTCAGCCAGTCACGCGATGGACCGCCGGATTTAGCCGCCACAATCTCTACCGTCTGACCAGTCGACAAGCGCGTGGACAAAGGCACCATCTGCCCATCAACCCGCGCACCCCGGCAACGATGGCCCAGATCGGTATGCAGGTAGTAGGCAAAGTCCACCGGCGTCGCCCCCACAGGCAGCTCGATAACCCGAGCCTGCGGCGTCAGCACATAAATATGTTCGTCTTCCTGAGCCTTCAAAGGCCTGCCAACAGCCGGTTTCTTGCTGGCAACGGGCTCTACTACCTTTTCGGAAGCCGAATCTTTGCTGCTGTCTGCTTGCAGGCCAGGCTCGGTAGCGTTCGAGGTGGACGCCTCCCTGTCCCAGGCCAGCAATTGACGCATCCAGGCGATCTTTCTATCGTCCTCACCATCGGCCACCTGCTGTCCGCCTTGGGCTCCAGCCTCCTTGTAGCGCCAGTGGGCAGCCATCCCGTATTCCGCGAACTGGTGCATGTCGCGCGTGCGGATCTGAATTTCATAGCAGCGCCCCTGTGCATCCGCAATAACGGTATGCAGGGAGCGGTAGCCATTGGGCTTGGGCCGGGAGATGTAATCGTCAAACTCCTCGGGCACCGGCGTCCACAGCGAATGCACCACCGCCAGGGTGTGGTAGCAGCTGCGCTCGTCATCAACAATGACACGCAAGGCGCGCAGATCAAACAACTGATCGAAATCCAGATGCTTGTTGCGCATCTTGTTCCAGATACTGAAGATATGCTTGGGCCGGCCTGAAACCTCAGCCACGATATGCTCGCGTTTCAAGGCTGCCAGCAGTTGGTCGCGCACCTGACTGATCAGGGTTTCGCGCTCTACGCGCTTGTCTTCCAGCTTACTGGCAATATTCTTGTAGACCTCGGGATTCAGAAAGCGAAAGGCCAGATCTTCCATTTCCCACTTGATCTGCCAAATCCCCAAACGATTCGCCAAGGGCGTATAAAGCTCCAGCGTTTCACGCGCAAACTCGACCGGGCAGACGGTCTTGGACTGCCGATACCAGCGCAAGGACTGCAGGCGCGACGCCAGACGCATCATCACAATGCGCAAGTCAGCGGCCATCGCCAGCAGCATCTTGCGCTTCATTTCCTTTTGATCGCCCCCGCCTGTCTGCTCCTTGGCCTGACCTGTCAACGAGCCCAGACGGTACAAGGCGCGTGAGCCACGTACCAGCGTCATGACTTCGGCACCAAAGGCTTTCTGAACCGGGTCCTGCTTGACCTCCGGCCCAGGAGCAGGAGTGACGGCCAGCAAGGCGCTGGCACGGGTTTGAGCGTCCACACCCAAGCCAGCCAAAATAAGCGCGACCTGAGCGCAATGGCTGTCCAAGGGTTCGCCGGTACTTCCGGCCAGATCCAGCAAAATAGGCCCCGCCCAGTCGGCAGCCGCCTGCAATAGCGTACGCCCTGCTTCATCCAGTCCGTGGCTGGCTTGCGCGAACCATTGAGGATTGAAGGCCGACTCGGCCATAGGGGGAGAAGCGGTGTGATTCATGTGGATTACGTCGATGTGGCCACTCAGCGCTGAAGTGGCTCTCTATACTGTAGACGCTAGTCTATCACCGCGAGTAAGAGCTTATGAGTCTGAACACATGCCGCCAGCTTCTGTTGATTTGGCACTCCCGTACCGGCGCCGCCCGTCAACTGGCCGAACAGGCCGAGGAAGGCGCGCTGCAGGTCCTCAAAGAACTGGGCGAGACAGAGCAGGTCTGTATCAAACGCTTGCATTGTGATCAGGTGCAAGCACAGGATTTGCGCGATTCCCACGCCTATTTGTTCTGCGCGCCCGAGAATCTGGGCAGTCTGAGCGGTGCCATGAAAGAATGTCTGGACCGGAACTATTACGAGGTGCTGGATCAACTCAACGGGCGTCCTTATTCCGCCCTGATCAGTGCGGGTAGCGACGGACAAGGTGCGCAACGGCAACTGGAGCGGATTTGTACGGGCTGGCGGCTGGAGCTGGCCGCCCCCATCCGTATCTTCAATTTTCACGCCCAGACGCCAGAAGCCATTCTGGCTCCCAAGACCTTGAGTGAAGAGCAAATTGCCCAGGCTCGGGAAGCCGGTGGGCATCTGGCGGCACTGCTGTGTCTATGAAAAAGCCCTTTGCGTGTGCAAAGGGCTTTGATTCAAACTTTTAGTGCTATAGCTTTATCGCTTTAAAACGATGCCGCCCGTCTGAAATCACGAGCATCACTGACTACGATGCCCTTAGCTCCCCTACCCAAGCAGCATTTGCCTCAAGCAGCAAGGACCTCAAGAAGGGAAGCCTCAAGCTCTAAGCCGGAGGCAGCTGAAAAACCTGCCGCAAGTAAGCCAGATACGCCGGATCATCACACATGGTCTTTTCAGGCGCATCCGAGACTTTCGCCACGGGCTGGCCATTGCAACGCACCATCTTCATGACAATCTGCAAGGGCTCATGGCCCAGGTCATTGGTCAGGTTGGTGCCTATCCCGAAAGACACCTTGCAGCGGCCTGCAAAACGCAGGGCCAGCTCAATGGCTTTGGGTATGGTCAAACCGTCAGAGAACACCAAGGTCTTGGTACGTGGATCGGTACGGTTGGCCTGATAGTGCGCCAGCAAGCGCTCGCCCCAAATGAATGGGTCACCCGAGTCATGGCGAGCACCGTCAAACAGCTTGCAGAAGTACATGTCAAAGTCGCGCAGGAAGGCATCCATGCCGTAGACATCCGACAAGGCAATACCCAAGTCACCGCGATACTCTTTGGCCCACACTTCCAGAGCAAAAATCTGCGAGTCACGCAAACGGGGGCCCAGAGCCTGACAAGCCTGCAAGTATTCGTGCCCCATCGTGCCCAGCGGCGTCACCCCATACTTCATGGCCAGCCAGACGTTACTGGTGCCCGCAAAGTGCGGCTTCATCTGCTCGATCATGGTAGTGACCACTTCTTCGTGCCACTGCTTGGAAAAGCGGCGGCGCGTACCGTAGTCAGCCACACGAAAGTCGCTCAGGGCCGGATCATCCACCACCAGCCGCATCTTGGACTGCAGACGCTCGCGCCCTTCTGCCCATGGCGGCTGCGGACATTCGTTGCGAAAGTAAACCTCGTTCACAATGGCCAGCACCGGGATCTCGAACAGGATCGTGTGCAGCCAGGGCCCCTGAACCGAAATTTCGATCTCGCCGGGCACATCACCGGCCTGCACCTGAATGCAGCGCTCGGGCAGGTGGAACAGGCCCAGAAAATCGACGAAGTCGCTTTTGATAAAGCGCAGGCTACGCAAATAATCCAGCTCGGCGTCTGAAAAACGCAACTGGCACAGTGCGTGAATTTCCGCCCGAATCTCGTCCAGGTACTGGCTCAAATTAATATTGGGAGTACGGCACTTATAGCGATACTCCACGTGCGCAGCCGGGAAATGATGCAAAACAACCTGCATCATGGAAAACTTGTACAGGTCAGTATCAAGTAAAGAGGTAATGATCATCACAAACCTACCGATTTTGATTGCGCAACCATAGCACGGGCGCCAGTTCTTGCGTACAGCTATCTAGCAGGTGAGCTATTGCGCCATCTCAATAAGCAAGAAGCTGAATATTCGTTAAAATCGAAAGATTCGATTTAAATCCCATTTTTATCGTTCAGGCCCTGTGCGTTGTCGCGCACCCCATCCACGGCCCTTTGCCGTGACTGACCGCCTTAGCGATACCGCAGGAGTGTTACTGAAATGACCCACGTCGTCACCGAAAACTGTATCAAGTGCAAATTCACCGATTGTGTGGATGTGTGCCCCGTCGACTGTTTTCGTGAAGGCCCGAACTTTCTGGTGATTGACCCGGACGAGTGCATTGACTGCGCCGTCTGTATTCCCGAATGCCCGGCCAATGCCATTTTTGCTGAAGAAGATGTGCCGCAGGATCAAGTTCCCTTCATCGAACTGAACGCAGAACTGACGCCTATTTTTGCCAGCATCAACCGCTCCAAGAAACCGCTGGAAGATGCGGACGACTGGAACGGTGTGGAGAACAAACTACAGTATCTGGAGCGCTAAGCCCTTCGCTCGCTCTATAGAAGTCCGACCCGGTGGCTGCGTTCCTATCCAGCCACTCTTGCGCCCAATCTCGCCTTTTGATAAAAAACTTGCCGCACTGCAGCAAGGGAAAATCCCAAGTACAGAGGAACGGTAAACGTCGTATTGTTTCCCACAGGAATAAGCATATACATTCCTCTGTATCAAATTAGGCAACACCAAGGCGCACATTATGCTTTACGATCTGCACGAACTTCAGCGGTCCTTTCTGGCCCCGCTGGCTGCCTTTACCGGCACCAGCTCCCAATGGTTCTCCAACCCATACAGTCCACTGGCCTACACGCCCCTGTCGCGCCAACTGGCGGCGGCCTCTGAACTGGTACACCGTATCGGCAAGGATTACGAAAAGCCAGCCTGGGGGCTGAACGAAACCCGGATCGACGGCCAGACCGTTGCCGTGCGCGAGGTCGAACACCTGAGCAAGCCCTTCTGCAAGTTGATCCACTTCGAGCGTGATCACCCCAAAGCCGCTCAGGACCCCACAATTTTGCTGGTAGCCCCTTTGTCCGGCCACCACGCCACCTTGCTGCGTGAAACCGTACGTGCGCTGTTGCCCGATCACTCCGTCTATGTCACCGACTGGATTGATGCCCGCATGGTGCCCCGTTCGGCCGGCCCCTTCCATCTGGACGATTACGTTCTGTATGTACAGGAGTTCATCCAGGCGCTGGGCTCGAAGGTGCACGTCATGTCGGTTTGCCAACCCACAGTGCCAGTACTGGCTGCCGTCTCGCTAATGGCAACCCGCCGCTCGGCCGTGATGCCGCGCAGCATGATCATGATGGGTGGTCCCATCGACACGCGTCAGTCGCCTACGGAAGTGAACCGTCTGGCCACGACCAAGTCCTACTCCTGGTTTGAAAACAACCTGATTCATCGCGTGCCCACCAAGTACCCCGGTGCTCACCGTCGCGTGTACCCCGGCTTTTTGCAGCATGCCGGCTTTGTGGCCATGAATCCGGATCGTCACGTCAGCTCGCACTACGATTTTTATCAGCACCTGATCAAGGGTGATGATGACGACGCACAAGCACACCGCCGTTTCTACGACGAATACAATGCCGTGCTGGATATGCCCGCCGAGTTCTATCTGGACACGATCCGCATTGTGTTCCAGGAGCACCGCCTGCCCAAGGGCCAATGGCACGTGCATGGCGAACAGGTTCGTCCACAAGATATTGATGGCGTAGCCTTGTTCACCATTGAAGGCGAACTGGACGATATTTCCGGCCAGGGCCAGACCCATTCGGCTCAAGCGCTGTGCGCAAAAATTGCCCCTGAACTCAAGCAACAATTCACCGCACCCAACTGTGGGCATTACGGGATTTTCTCCGGAAGTCGCTGGCGCACGCTGATCTGTCCTAAAATCAGGGACTTCATCCGTCAGCACAACTGATATTTGGCTTAGGCCGTTTCTGACGGGGCCAGATGGCCCCGTTTTTGCATTCATGTCCGACACCTTAATACGGCGCATTGACGCCCTGCTCCCTCAAACCCAGTGCACCCGCTGTGGTTACGACGCCTGTCTGCCCTATGCCCAAGCCATCGCGCTTGAGGGCGAGGCCATCAACCGCTGCCCGCCAGGCGGGCAGGAAGGCGTACAAGCCCTGGCCGAGCTGCTGGGTCGTGAGGCCCTGCCCCTGGATCCGTCCTGTGGCGAATTCACCGGCCCCAGTCGGGCGGTGATTATCGAAGAACACTGTATTGGTTGCACCTTGTGCATCCAGGCCTGTCCGGTGGACGCCATTATTGGCGCCAACAAGCTGATGCATACCGTGCTGGCCGATCGCTGCACGGGCTGTGAGCTCTGTGTACCACCCTGTCCGGTGGACTGCATCAGCATGGTGCCCACCGACGACTGGAGCGCCGAACAGGCCGCTCAAGCACGCCTGGATACCGAACAGCGCCGGGAGCGCCTGCTGAATCGCCACAAGGAAAGCTCGGACCTGGCGGCCCGTACCCTGGCCAATAAACCCGTTCTGGCCAATGATGCCGATCAGGCTGATAAACGCGAGGCATCCATCGCCTCTGCCCTGGCTCGCGCCCGTGCCCGCCGTGCCAGCAAGACTGCAAGCGGAACCACACCATGAACGCTGCCAAGCGCTACGAGATTTTCAGTCGTTTTCAGGCTGCCAACCCCAAACCCACCACCGAACTGGAATACGCTGACACCTTTCAGCTGCTGATTGCCGTGATTTTGTCGGCCCAGGCCACTGATCGCTCCGTGAACCTGGCCACAGCCCGATTCTTTCCCGAGCATGGCACGCCCGAAGGAATTCTGGCCATGGGTGAAGAAGGCTTGCGCGAGGCCATCAAGACCATCGGTCTGTACAAGACCAAGGCCGCCAATGTCATCAAGACCTGTCAGATGCTGCTGGACTTGCATCAAGGCAAGGTTCCCTGTGATCGCGCCGCTCTGGAAGCGCTTCCCGGTGTAGGTCGTAAAACTGCCAACGTGGTCTTGAACACCGCGTTTGGCCTGCCCACCATTGCGGTAGACACACATATTTTCCGTGTAGCGAACCGCACCGGCATTGCGCCCGGCAAGAACGTGGTCGAAGTGGAAAAGAAGCTGGAGAAAGTCATACCCAAGCCTTTTTTGCTGGACGCCCACCACTGGCTGATTTTGCATGGCCGCTACATTTGTGTAGCCCGCAAGCCCAAGTGCCCCCAGTGCGGCATCTCGGATTTATGCGACTTCAAACCGAAAACCGTTAACACTTAAGTAACACATACCCGGTTTAACAACATTTGTTTACCAAACAGTGCATTAAACCGGACCATCCTATGACAAACCCGCATAGTTTTGCTTCGTCGGCGCTTCCATACTGAAACGCATGAAGGACTCTGCCTATAGTTTGCTGGCGATGGAATCACCGCGGTAAGAGGCAAAGGACGCGTAACGGGTTCCTGCGCCGACCAGCCAACGTACAGGCCCATATTGACGACTCACGACAAGGAGCGTTCTCATGACACGGGCTGCCCTGGATATTGAGAATCTGTACGCCTGGCACCGAGAGTTCCCGCTCTTGCGCGGTTTGAATTTGCAGGTCGCTTCCGGCGAAATCTGCACTGTCTTGAGCCGCAACCGGGCCGGCCGCAGCGCCATGCTACGCGCCATCGTGGGTTTAACGGATAGCCGCCGCGGCTCCATCCGTATCCAAGGCACCGAAGCCATTCACCTGAACCAGCATCAGCTGGCAGATCTGGGCGTGGGCTACAGCCCCTACGAACAAAGTATTTTTACCGGCTTGAGCTGCGAGGAAAATCTCCTGCTGCCACCTGCCATAGGCACAGCCCTGGGTGGTGGAATGTCGCTGGTACAAATCTATGAACTATTGCCCAGTCTGGAGCAGCGTCGCCACCATATGGCTACCCACCTGTCTACTGGGGAACAAAAGATACTGGCGATTGCGCGCTTGCTGCGCACGGGTGTGAATCTGCTGCTTCTGGACAAGGTATCCGAGGGCTTGGCCCCGGTGCAGGCCCAGACACTGAGCAAGTTGATCTGCACGCTGCGCAATGAGGGCTACACCATTGTGCTGGCCGAACAATGCCCGCAGTTCTCGGCAGAGTTCAGCGATCAGTTTCATGTGCTGGAACAAGGGCAAATTATCGAGCGATTCAGCCGCAACGAATTAAGCCATAAATACGAAGCCCTGCACGCACTCCTGAATGTATGAGCACTTGATTCGCCAAGCTCCAAACCTGCGTCTTCCCCCTGCTTGTCCTTGCCTGGAAGGCAGGTACAGGATCCCAATAAACAGGCATCCCAAAAAGTGGAAAAATGCCCAGAAATAACCGGACGGGTTCCAAGGCTTTCCATTTCCGGGCTGTTACCAGGTGATGCTAAAAACAGACATAGCGGCCAAATTGGCCCCGCATGAATTCTGCTTACTTGATCTACAACAAGGTCAGGCGGCCAACTACCTCTGAAGCTTGCTTTGGATCAAATCCGCAGGCCCAGCCCTCATGCACTCTGTAGGCTTTACACACACCTACGGAGCTCCTATGAAATCCCGCCACTTGATTCCAGGTCTGCACCTGTCCTTGCTTGCTGTTGGACTGGCCGCTGTTTTGTACGCGCCTCAAGGCCAAACACACGAAGCGGGTGATTTCTTGCTCAAAGGTGGCGTGACCTGGGTATCCCCAAAATCCAATAACGGCTCTGTGGCTGACGGCACCGTCAAGCTGGACGTAGGCAATAATGCTCGCCCCAGCTTCTCGCTGACCTACATGGCCACCCGCAATATTGGTATTGAGCTGCTGGGCGCTTTCCCCTTCCAGCACAATATCGACAGCAATCTGGGTCGTATCGGCAAGACCAAGCACTTGCCCCCAACCCTGAGCCTGCAATACCACTTCCTGCCTGACAGCGACTTCCAGCCCTATGTGGGTGTGGGTGTGAACTACACCATGTTCTTTGACACCGAGTCGCGCGGTGCTCTGGCGGGTTCCGACCTGAAGCTGAAAAACAGCTGGGGTTTTGCAGCCCAGGTCGGTGTGGATTACAAGCTGGACAAGAACTGGTTCCTGAATGCTGACGTGCGTTACATCAGCATCCGCCCAGACGTGAAGCTGAACGGCCAGTCCATTGGCAAAGCCAAGCTGGACCCCGTGGTTGCCACCATCGGGGTCGGCTACCGCTTCTAAGCTGTCGCCTCTTCCTGCTCGCGTTTGCCCTGCCCCAAGCCCAGATAGCTTTCTATCACTCGGGGATTATGAGCCAGGTCAGACGCGGGCCCTTGCAGCACCACATCGCCCGTCTCCAGAACATAACCGTAGTCAGCCACTTGCAAAGCGGCACGCGCATTTTGCTCGACCAGCAAGATGGCCACGCCGGTACTGCGCAGTCGGGCAATGATCATGAAGATCTCCCGCACCACACGCGGCGCCAGGCCCAGACTGGGTTCATCCAGCATCAGCACTTTGGGTTGCGCCATCAAGGCACGGCCTACGGCCAGCATCTGCCGCTCCCCGCCTGACAAAGTCCCTGCCAGCTGTGTACGACGCTCTTTCAAGCGGGGAAACAAGGTGTAGACCTTGTCCATGGTGTCGCGCCAACCGGGATGGCGGGCACGATACAGGCGAAAACCACCCAGCAGCAGATTGTCTTCTACCGTCATGCTGCCAAACAGCTCGCGGCGCTCTGGCACCAGGGAAATACCGGCCGCAACACGACGCTCCACTTCCCAATGGCTGATCTCCTGCCCTTCGTACTGCACCGAGCCTGTGCTGCGGCCCACGCTGGGCAAAGAACCCATCATGGAATTGAGCAAAGTGGACTTACCGGCGCCGTTGGCACCAATCACGGTCACAATGCTGCCGGCACGCACGTCCAGGCTGGCACCCATCACGGCACTGACTTTGCCGTATTGAGCCGCCAGATTGTCTACCTTCAGAATAATGTCTTTCGATTGTGCCGAACTCATAGCGCTGCTCCTGCCGAGGCGGGCTCATTGACCTGATCCAGATCCAGGTCGTCATCAATACCACCCAGGTAGGCTTCCAGCACGGCTGGATTTTCCTGAATTTCCTTGGGCAAACCTTCGGCCAGCTTGGTGCCAAAGTCCATGACCACCAGCTTGTCCGTCAAATTCATGACAAAGTCCATGTCATGCTCCACCAGCAGAATGCTCATGCCTTCGCTACGCAGCTGATCCAGCACTTTGGCCAGTTCCTGCTTTTCCTTGTAGCGCAAGCCGGCAGCCGGTTCGTCCAGCAGCAAAAGCAGCGGATCAGAAGCCAGAGCACGGGCAATTTCCAGAATACGCTGTTGGCCCAGGGCCAGATTGCCCGCCTCTTCGTACAGGTAGTCACCCAGACCCACACGCTGCAGCTGAACAGCCGCTTCGTGCAACAGCTCGGCTTCGCTGCGACGCTCGGTATGCAGGACGGCGGACACCACACCGACATTCCGACGCAAGTGAGCGCCCAGTGCCACGTTCTCCAGAACCGTCATGGTAGGCAGCAATTGCACGTGCTGGAAGGTACGGCCCACGCCCAGACGAGAAATCTCGCGTGCAGGTTTGCCATCAATCCGCTGCCCCAGAAAGCTGACCTGACCACTGGTGGCCGACAGCACGCCGGTAATCAGGTTAAAGGTCGTGCTCTTGCCCGCACCGTTAGGACCGATCAGGCCCATGATCTGACCTGCATTCAAGGTGAAGCTGATGTCATTCACAGCCACCAGACCACCGAACTCCTTGCGAATCTTATTCACTTCCAGAACCAGCGAACCGGCCTGCGGACGCTCACGCTGAGGCAAAGCCTCGGCTTGTGGGGGAGCAGCCTGACGACGCTTCTGTGCACCGAAAACCTGTTCCCAGGCCTTGTGCAGGATGGGCCACAAACCGTCGCGCGCGTACTGCAAGATCAGAACCATCAAGATACCGAAAACGATCAGCTCGAAGTTGATGTCGGTATTGAGCAGCTTGGGCAACCAGTTCTGCAACTGGTCTTTCAGGCTCAGCACCAGGGCCGAACCCAGAACGGCACCCCAGACACTGCCTGCTCCGCCCAACACGGCCATGAACAGGTATTCAATACCGTAGTTCAAACCGAAGGGGCTGGGCGAGACGGCGCGCTGGTAGTGCGCGTAGAGCCAACCGGACACACAAGCCAGCAAAGCGGCGTAAACGAACACGATGACCTTGTAATTGGCCATGTTCACACCAAAGGACTCGGCCATGCCGCTGCCGTGCTTCAGAGCGCGAATAGCACGTCCGGGACGGGAGTTCAGCAAGTTACGCGTACCCCACATGGCCAGCAAGGCAAAGGCCCAGATCAGGTAGTAAATATCCCGACCGGAGGACAGGGAAATACCGAAGAACTCCAAAGGAGCAATACCGGAAATACCATCGTACTGCCCCAGGAACTCCAGGTTACCGAACAGGTAGTACAAGGCCAGGCCCCAGGCCAAGGTACACAGGGGCAGGAAGTGACCGGACAAGCGTAGTGTGATCGCGCCCAGAATGTAGGCCACCATCATGGTAATGGCCATGCCAATCAGCAGATTGAACCAGGGCGACCAGCCCAGGCGAGCCGTCAGGTACGCCGTAGTGTATGCACCCAGGCCCACAAATGCAGCCTGACCAAAAGAAGTCAGACCACCCACGCCAGTCAACAACACCAGACCCAGCACGACCAAGCTGGTCAAGCCAATATAGTTAAGCTGGGTAATCCAGAATTCGGGCGTTGCGCCCAGCTGCGGCAAAACCAATAGAACCGCAATAAATAATAGCGTCAGCCAGTGTCTCATGTGATTTACTCCTCATCATCCACGTGCTTGCTACCGAAGGAGCGCCACAACAACACCGGTATCACCATGGTAAATACAATAACTTCTTTGTAGGCACTGGCCCAGAAAGAGGAAAACGCTTCCAGAACCCCCAGGAACAAGGCACCCAAGAGGGTGACGGGGTAGCTGATCAGGCCGCCAAAGATTGCAGCCACAAAGCCTTTAAGACCAATCAAAAAGCCCGTGTCGTAGTAGATGGTCGTTACAGGCGCAATCAGCATGCCTGACAAGGCACCGATGGCCGCAGCCAGAGTGAAGGTCAGGGATCCGGACATATTGGTACTGATACCCACCAGACGGGCACCACGACGGTTCACCGCCGTGGCACGCAGGGCGCGACCGTAAAGAGTCTTACCAAAAAAGCCCCACAAGGCCAGAATCAGGACCACGCAGGCGCCCATCACAAAGAAGGTTTGAGCAGACCAGCTCACTGCACCCAGGGACACTTCACCTTCCATGAAGGGAGGCGTGCGCCAGCCTTCCGGACCGAAGAACACCAGGCCCAGACCCGTCAGCGCGAAGTGCACGGCGACCGAGGTAATCAGCAGCACCAGCACACTGGCTTCGGCGATAGGCTGGTATACCAGGCGGTAGACCATAGGGCCCAGAGGAATCACCACCGCCAGCGAGAACAGCACGGCCACCCACAATGGCAGCTCCGAGCTGACAATGGCGGGAGCGGCAAAGTAAACCGCGACGGGGATCACGATATTGACCAGAAACTTGCGGGGCATGCCGGCCAGGCTGCGGCTGCGCAAGGCAGAGAGCAACTCCAGCAAGAACACCAGCGCACCAGCGATCAATAGCAAAATAACGGTTCCCGGCATGCGGCCATTGACCACAAAGGCCAGGGTCAAGGCGCCAAAGGTGACGAACTCACCTTGCGGGATAAAGATAACGCGGGTAACCAGGAAAACCAGAACCAGGGCGAGCCCGAGCAAGGCATAGATGGCGCCATTCAATATGCCATCCTGCAACAAAATTAAAGCGATGGTGGTATCCATGTCGGACAACATCCTGTACAACAAAAAGGGCAAAGGGCTTACGGCAAACGCAGGCCTGTAGCGGGAACGGGTGCCAGGATCAGCCAGCACCCGCCTTGGAAAAAACCGGCTCTTGAGCCGGTTTTTGCCTGTCAGATATTACAGATCAGGCTGATACGTCCATTTACCGTCGACCACTTTCACAATCACGTGGGCACGCTTGTCCAGACCGGCGTGGTCCGTTGCAGACATATTGAACACACCTTGGGAAGCAGCCAGTTCCTTGGTTTGCTCCAGAGCATCACGCAGGGCTGCGCGGAACTCGGGGGTACCTGGCTTGGCGCCGGACTTCAGGGCTTCCGGAATGGCTTCGGTCACGAGCAGACCGGCATCCCACATGTGACCACCAAAGGTATTGATGGAGCCAGCGCCGTATTTGGCTTCGTATTTTTCCTTGTAGTCCATGGCGGTCTTTTTCACCGAGCTGCTGTCAGGCAGTTGTTCGGCAACCAGCAATGGACCGGCTGGCAAGATCATGTCGTTACAGTCTTTGCCACACACACGCAGCACGTCGCTGTTGGCGGCACCGTGTGTCTGGTAAATGATGCCAGCGTAGCCGCGACCTTTCAGTTCGCGCTGGGGCAAGGCAACAGGGGTGCCGGAACCGGCGATCAGAACGGCATCAGGCTTGGTGCCCAGCAGCTTCAGAACCTGACCGGTCACGCTGGTGTCGTTACGGCCATAGCGCTCGGCGCCCAGCACTTTGATGCCTTTGGCTTGAGCGGCTTCGGTAATCACGTTCAGCCAGCCGTCACCGTAGGCGTCGTTGTAGCCGATAAAGCCCAGGGTTTTGACGTTCTGCTTGACCATGGCATCGGCCAGAGCACCGGCCATCAACTGGTCATTCTGAGGGGTCTTGAACACCCAGGTACGGGCGCCTTCCACAGGATCAACAATCTTGGCGTTGGCGGCCACACTGATCATGGGAGTCTTGGTTTCGCCGGCAACGTCCACCATGGCCAGGGAGCCAGGCGTCACGGAGGTACCGATCACCACGTCGACCTTGTCGTCGGTAATCAGCTTGCGCATATTGCGTACGGCCACGGTGGTATCGGTAGCATCGTCCAGAACGATGTACTCGATTTTCTGGCCGGCCACTTCAGTAGGCAGCAGGCTGACTGTATTGCGCTCAGGAATGCCCAGTGAGGCCGCCGGTCCTGTCGCTGCCACCGTCACACCCACCTTGATCTGCGCGGACACGGCCACGGGCAGGCTCAAGGCCAGGGCTGCAGCCAATGTCGTCAGGCGACCAGTAGTAATGCAGTTCATCCTTTTCTCCCAAATTTTGTTCATTGTTGTGGACCGATTTAACGGTCAAAAAATCGTAATACAGATAATCACCAGCACATACCAGAAACGTATCAAGTCACGAGAATTTCAGATATTGGTGTTTACCTTAAATATTAAAAGTTTAAATAGTGCACTAACTAAAGTGATAGCTCACTAATTAAGTGCCCTGTACCGCGATTTTCTTTACTGGAGAGCCCACTGGAGGTCAGGAAGATCTGCACTTTGGAACCCTCTGTTCCAAACGCACTCTAATTGTCGATTACTATGTAGGACTGCACCTCCTGTAGGCATTGAACTGTTTTTCATAAGGCAGCACACGTGGAAAAAGTACGTAAAACAGACGCTGAGTGGCGCGCCCAGCTCAGCCCCGAAGAATTCTATGTCACCCGTCAGAAAGGGACGGAGCGCCCCTTTACCGGCCGCTACTGGGACACCACCACGCCCGGCATCTACCGCTGCGTCGGCTGCGGCACGCCCCTGTTTGCCTCGGACACGAAGTTTGATGCCGGTTGCGGCTGGCCCAGCTACTTCACGCCCCTGAACCCGGACAATGTGCGCGAGGAGCTGGATACCAGTCACGGCATGCGCCGTACCGAAGTGCTTTGCAATGTCTGCGATGCTCATTTGGGGCACGTCTTTGAAGACGGTCCCCCACCCACTGGGCTACGATATTGCATTAACTCTCTATCCATGACTTTTGAACCCGAAGCATGAAGAAACTCTTATTTGATCTATTCCCGCTCGTACTGTTCTTTCTGGCGTTTCGCTTCTCCGACATTTATGTCGCCACCGGCGTGGCCATGGCCGCCTCGGTCCTGCAGATACTGTGGCTGAAGCTCACCAGCAAGGCGATCGAGACCTCGCACTGGATCAATCTGGCCGTCATTGTGGTCTTTGGCGGTGCCACCCTGTTTTTCCACAATGATGTCTTCATCCGCTGGAAACCCACGGTGCTGTACTGGATCTTTGCTCTGGTACTGCTGGGCGGACGTTACCTGATGCATCGCAATCTGATGCAAAAATTCATGGGCACCCATCTGGTCTTGCCCGGCCATGTCTGGGACAAATTAAACCTGGTCTGGGCAAGCTTTTTTGTCGCCATGGGCCTGGTCAATCTGTACGTTGCCTTCTCGGGCCACTTTACCGAATCCCAATGGGTCAACTTCAAGGCCTTCGGCCTGCTGGGTTTGATGCTGGTGTTTGTCGTTGCCCAATCCTTGTGGCTGGGCCGCTACCTGCAAGACTCTTCCGACAACTCCACTCCCCCAAAATCCTGATTTCGCCATGACAGACGCACTTGCTTCCCTGATTCACGAACGGCTCCAGGCACTGGAGCCGTCGGAACTGGACATCATCAATGAGTCCCATCTGCACGCTGGCCACGCCGGTGCACAAGGTGGTGCAAGCCACTTTCGGGTGATCATCGCCTCGAAACAATTTGATGGAATTTCAACACTGGCACGACACAGACTTGTGTATGATCGCGTCCACGATCTAATGCCTTTCCCGATTCACGCATTGGCTATTCAAGCCAAAACCACCGCTTAAGGATGCTCATGAAACGTATTGCCGCATTTGCCCTGACCTGCGCTATGGCTGCTCCCGTCTATGCACAGACGATTGCCACCGTAAACGGCAAAAACCTCACGCAAAAAGACTTGGATCAGTTCGTCGCCGTTCTGGTCGAGCAAGGCGCCAAGGACTCGCCCGAGCTGCGTGAGCAAGTCAAACAGGAAATGGTCAACCGTCTGGCTGTGGTGCAAGCCGCTGAAAAAGCCGGTATCGACAAGACCAACCAGGTTCAGCAAGAGCTGGAACTGGCCCGCCAGAGCATTCTGGTCCGTGCCCTGATGGCTGACTACCTGAAAAAGAACCCCGTCACCGACGCCGACCTGACCAAGGAATACAACACCATCAAGGCGATGGAAGAAGGTCAGCAGGAATACAAGGTGCGCCACATTCTGGTCAAGGACGAGGCTGCCGCCAAAGATTTGCTGGCCAAGATCAAGTCCAAGAAAATCAGCTTTGCTGATGCCGCCAAGAAAGACTCCATCGACACCGGCAGCGGCCAGCAAGGCGGCGATCTGGGCTGGGCTCCTAGCTCCACCTACGTGCCCGAGTTCGCTCAGGCTGTAGAGAAGATGAAAAAAGGCGAGCTGAGCGCTGCGCCTGTGCAGTCGCAGTTTGGCTGGCACATCATCCAGGTGGACGATGCTCGCCCTGTGACCTTCCCCGCCATGGCCGAAGTGAAGCCTCAGCTGGAAGAAATGATGCGTCAGCGCAAGCTGGCTGAGTACCAGCAGAAAATCCTGAAAGAAGCCAACATCAAGTAATGGCTTTGCAGGCCGCTTTATCATCCCGATAAGGCGGCTTGCAGGAAAAACAAATATGGCGCCTCAATGGCGCCATATTTGTTTGTTGTGCAGGTCGTTCATGCGGTAATTAAAAGCCCAGATCACTGCTGAACCACCACCAGGACTATTCAACGCGCATTAAAACAAAAGGCAGTGCGTGCTTAGCGCACTGCCTAAAAGTCGAAAAATAGCTACCAGAGCAAATATCCTGCTGACTCATAGACTCTTGGCAAAAAAGCTAAGCCTGCAAGGTGGCAGAACTTCACTTCTTCCCCCTGCGCTATTCACCCGCCAGTAAAGCCAGGAACTGGGCTTCGTCCAGAATAGTCACGCCCAACTCCTGCGCCTTGGTCAGCTTGGAACCCGCCTCTGCGCCTGCCAGCACATAGGCCGTCTTTTTGGAGACCGAGCCACTGGCCTTGCCCCCTGCTTCCAATACACGGCGTGTAGCTTCGTCGCGGCTCATGCTGGGTAGCGTACCTGTAATGACCACCGTTTTGCCCGCCAGCGGCAGATTAGCGCTATTGGCGCGGGCTTGCGCCTGTTGAGGAGTCACCCCAGCCGCCAGCAGCGCATCCAGGGCCTCACGATTATGCGGCTCCTGGAAAAAGTGCCGTACGGAAGCTGCTACAACCGGGCCCACCTCATTGACTTGCAGCAGCGCTTCTTCATCAGCCTGCTCCAATGCCTGCAAGGAGCCAAAATGCTGTGCCAGATCGCGCGCCGTGGTCTCACCCACATGGCGGATGCCCAAGGCGTAAATCAGACGATTCAAGGCCGGTTCGCGCACTTTATCAATCGCCTCGATCAGATTCTCGGCCGACTTGCGTCCCATACGCTCCAGTAGCACCAACTTTTCGACTTGCAGCTTGAAGATATCGGCCAAGGTATGCACCAGCCCGGTTTCCACCAACTGATCCACCAGCTTTTCACCCAAGCCTTCAATATCCAGCGCTTTACGGCTGGCGGCGTGAATCAGGGTTTGCTTGCGCTGGGCAGGACAAATCAGACCACCAGTACAACGCCAGGCAGACTCTCCTTCCAGACGCTCCAGTGCCGACTGACAAGCGGGACACTCCTTGACCATCTCGAAAGGCACGCTGCTCTCGGGACGCTGCTCCAACACCACAGCAACCACTTCAGGGATCACATCACCGGCACGGCGTACCACGACGGTATCGCCCGCTCGCACATCTTTGCGACGCACTTCGTCTTCGTTATGCAGCGTGGCATTTGTGACTGTGACACCGCCCACAAACACCGGCTTCAAACGCGCGACGGGTGTGACAACCCCGGTACGGCCCACTTGAAACTCGATACTCTCCACACGCGTCATTTCTTCTTGGGCGGGGAATTTATGAGCAACGGCAAAGCGCGGCGCACGGGCCACATAGCCCAGAACACGCTGCGCAGCCAAGGAGTTGACCTTGTAGACCACACCGTCAATTTCAAAGGGCAAACCGGGACGACGTTGCTGGGTTTCACCATAGAAATCCAGCAGGCCCTGCACGCCCTTCACGACTTTACGGTCGCGGCTCAACGGCATACCCAGGCTTTCCAGCCAGTCCATCATGCCCGATTGGGTATCACGAGGCAGTGCCTCGCCAGCGGGTTCCGCAAACAAGGCACTTTGTGGCTGATTCGCGGCAGGCATGGGGCTGACTTCACCCCAACCATAGGCGAAAAAGCGCAAAGGCCGTTTAGCGGTTATTTTCGGGTCCAGCTGACGCAAGCTGCCTGCGGCCGCATTGCGCGGATTCACAAATACTTTCTCGCCACGCTTGGTCTGGTTCTCGTTCAGGCGCTCAAAGTCCGCCCGGTTCATCAGAACCTCGCCTCGCACCTCCAGCACGGCAGGCAATTGTGCCGCATCGCCACGCAAGCGCAGAGGAATGGACTTGATGGTGCGAATATTGCTGGTGACGTCCTCGCCCGTGGTGCCATCACCGCGAGTCGATGCCTGTACCAACAGACCTTGCTCATAGCGCAAGCTGATCGCCAGGCCGTCAAACTTGTATTCGGCCAGATAATCTACCCGACGGTCCAGTCCCACCACACCTGCCTCGACCAGGGTATCGGCGACACGCTTGTCAAAGGCCTGAACTTCTTCAGCATCAAAGGCATTACCCAAGGACAGCATGGGGACAGCGTGCTGAACCGTATCAAAACCGTCCAGAGGCGCTGCACCCACACGCTGTGTGGGCGAGTCCGGAGTAATCCATTCCGGGTGCTCGGCTTCCAGCGCCAGCAGCTCGTTCATCAATGCGTCGTATTGCGCGTCCGAAATGCTGGGCGCATCCTGAACGTAATAGGCCCAGTTATGCTGGGCCAGTTCTTCATGTAACTGCTGTACTCGCTTCAAGCTCACGAAAAAATCCTGCCTGTACGTTCCTGGCCTGCTGTAAAGCCAGCCTGCTCCAGGCGTTCGTACAGATTACTTAGTTGTTCATCAATGTTTTGGTCGGTGCTCTCGGGCAAGGGGCGACCTTGATCATCCAGCACCACGCCGTCCAGACGGCTGGCCAGATCACGGGCCACCGTTGCCATGCGGCTGAAGGCATGATCGTCCGCCGGACTGTTGGGCAAATCCAGCAGCAAGTCGATACGCTCAATGCTGGCCGACTGAATATCTTTGGGCTGAGCACCATCGAACATGGCGGTGAAACGGGGCTGTCCCGAATCTGCCAACCAGGCCAGTTGCTGGCCAAAGGGCAGAAAGCCGGCATCCTTGACCATTTGAATCACGGACGAGGCAGGCATGGGGCCAGGCAAGCGCACCGACACGCCCACCAGGGCATCCAGATCAGCGCAGGTATTATCCAGGGCAGCCGCACGACGCAGCACATCATCCTGTTCCGGACCTTCTACCGAACCATCAAACTGCTGTGCCAGCGCTTGCGCAGCCATCCAGACCTGCGACCACTCGATCGCCGACAAGGGGCCACTACGGTTGGCCAGCAAAACGGCAATCTGCATGCTGGCGTAGGACTCGCCCGAACGCAGGCGAGCACGATGACCGCCCCCTTCGCATTCCGCGAAATAACGCACAGGCTTGGCACCGGTACGCGATACCGATTGCAAGGCCTGAGCCAGATCCTGAGCATCCACGGGCTGGCTGAAACTGATATCGATAACGGCCTCGGTCGTGCAGTCGGCCTCGGCCGCATCGTGCTCACCGTCAGCAGACGCAGAATCGCCGCCACGCGTCATGCTGGGCTCGCGGCGTTCCAGCTCGGTGAGCTGGCTCATCAAGGGATCGGTATCCCCATCCGGAAATTGGCTTTGCATCTGCTGGCGCACTCGGCGGTCTTGCCACCAGTTAAAGACCACCACGAGCAAGATGAGCAAAATGCCCAATAAAATCAGTGCGATTTGCAAATCACTCATTGTCAGTTCCGTCGAATCAACACTAGCGGATTAAAAAAAACAGGCTTACACACTGCTCATTTGCATGGCAGCGTCTACGTCCACTGCCACAATTCGGGATACACCTTGCTCTTGCATGGTGACCCCGATCAGTTGTTTGGCCATCTGCATGGCAATTTTATTGTGAGAAATAAATAAAAACTGGGTTTGGTCACTCATGCTGGCCACCAGATTGGCATAGCGTTCGGTATTCGCATCATCCAGTGGCGCATCCACCTCGTCCAGCAAACAAAAGGGTGCGGGATTGAGCTTGAAGAAGGCAAAAACCAGCGCTGTCGCTGTCAATGCCTTTTCACCACCAGAGAGCAAATGAATCGTGCTATTGCGCTTGCCTGGTGGCTGAGCCATGACCTGCACCCCAGCTTCCAGCACTTCATCGCCCACCATCGTCAGTTTAGCCTCTCCACCACCAAATAGCCTTGGGAAAAGCTCGCCAAAGTGCTGATTAACGATGTTGAATGTTTCCATGAGCAACTGGCGGGTCTCGCGGTCAATCTTGCGAATCGCATCTTCCAGAGTCTCGATGGCATCACTCAAATCTTTATGCTGAGCATCCAGATAGGTCTTGCGTTCCTGGGCCGTAGTCAGCTCCTCAAGGGCCGCCAGGTTCACCGGACCCAGGCCTTCAATCTGGCGCGAGATGCGCTGCACTTCAGACTGCAACCAGCCCACACGCTGCCATTCCGGTGTCTTTTCCTGTAACAAGCTCCACAGTTCGGAACGGTTTACCTTTCTGCTGTCCAGCTGTTCAGCAAACTGTTCGACCGCCAGACGCGACGCTTGTTCCTGCAACTGCAATTCAGTGACTTGCTCGCGCAAGGGTGCCAGATTCTTTTCGTTCTCGGCACGGGCCTGTTCATGCTCACGCAATTGGGCAGCCAGCGTATCGAGTTGAATTTTTGCCAGACGAACGGCTTCTTCACGTTCGGCACGCAACTCCAGGGCATCTTGTAAACCGGCTTGTGCAGCAGAAGCATCCAGATCCAGCAGTTCGCCTTGCAAACCTTCCAGCTGACCGGCCGTGCGTTGTGCCTGCTCCTGCGCCAGGGCCAGATTGCGCTGCAGTTCGGCCATGCGCTGCACCAAAGCACGCTCGGCAAATTGGGCATCATGCACCGCGCGCTCACGCTCGTGTACGGTACGACGGGCCTGTTCTGCCTGTTCGGCGCCCTTCTCGCCTTCCATCTGCGCTTCGGCAAACACGCCCTGATGTTCGGCCAGCTCTTCATCCAGCGTTTCAAAGCGGGCCTCGAACTCCTCGCGGTTCGCCTGCAGCTCTTCGCGCTGTACTGCCAGTTCTTCCAGCTCTTCGTTGATGCGACTACCACGCTCTTGCGACTGCTGCGCCTGTTGGGCCAACTTGGAGTGCTCCAGCTGCACATCGTGCATCCGAGCTGTCAGCTCGCCCACGCGGGCCCGGGCCGGAACCAGGCCGTTACGCACTTGCTGCAAGGCCATTTCGGCCTGGGTGCTGGTATGGCCCAGTTCATCGACAATCAGTTGAGCGCCGCGCAGCTCGCGCTCCAGATGAGCAATTTCCTGCTGACGTGCCAGCATCCCGGCTTGTTCGGAGTCGGGTGCATAAAAGCGAATGCTGTACTTATCCACCAAATGGCCGTCACGCACCACGATTGCCATTTGATCTGTCAGTTGATCGCGCAAGCTCAGGGCCTGCTTCAAGTCCTGACAGACATAAACCTGGTGCAACCAATTATCCAGCAAGCTGCGCAAGCCGCCCTCTTGCTGACGCAGCACCGAAGTCAACAAGGGTAAATCCAGGGCAGGCTTGGCCGGCGCTCCCGCCTCGGGCAACTGATAAAAACTTAAACGGGCCGGTGGTGCATCACTGGCGAAAGCTGCGGCCATATCCAGGCGGCGCAGCTCCAAGGCCGTCATGCGCTCGCGCAGCACAGCCTCCAGCGCGGTTTCCCAGCCTTTTTCCACGTCCAGGCTTTGCCATAGACGCTTCATGTTCTCCAGTCCATGCTTGGCCAGCCAGGGTTCCAGAGTTCCCTTGCGCGCCACATCCTCCTGCAAACGACTCAAGGCCAGATGACGTGCTTCCAGACGGGCCATATCCTGCCCGCCTTGCAAGGCTTGCTCCTGCGCCTTCTTGCGCTCCTCTTCCAGTCGAGGAAGCTGGGCCTCCAGATGCTGCATATGTTCCTGAGCTTGCTGCAGCTGATTTTGCAGCATGTTCAGATCGCCTTGCAGGCGCTCCAGATTGTCCGGGTCCGGGGCATTGAGTTCGCGCAATTCCTGCTTCAAGCGCTCCTGACGCTGCTCCACGCCTTGAATCTGGCGGTCGGCATCACGCTGTGATTGCGCAGCCAGGGCCAAGCTCTGTTCCAGACGCGCCAAAGCCATGCGCATTTCGTCCCGACGCTGGGCCTGTTCGCGTACACGCAGCTCCAGATCGGGCAAGGCTCCTTGAGCCTCTTCCAACAAAATCTGTAATTCTTCCAGCTTGACTGCTGCTTCCTCGCGTTGCTGTTCGCTGTTTTCCAGCTCCAGCTGGCAATGCTCCTGCTGCTCAATCCAGTCGTGCTGCTGTTGTTCCAGCTGCTCGCGGCGCTGCGCCATACGGCTGCGCGAATCCAGCACGTGGCGAATTTCTGCTTCCAGGCTGGACACTTGAGAGCCCGCCTCATACAACTGGCTTTGCGCCAGATGCAAAGCATCGCCAGCCTGTAAATGAGCTTGTCGCTGCGACTCCAACGTGGATTCGGCATGCCGCAAACCGGCAATGGATTCTTCCAGCTTGGTCTGAGCCTGTTCAATCGCCAGGAAACGGGCTTTTTGATCGCTCTGTGCATTGGACTCTTTCAGCAGCCACAGCAGGTTTTGCTTGAGCTCACCGTCTTGCTGCAAGTCACGATACTGGCGTGCCACTTCGGCCTGCGCCTGCAATTTCTCCAACTGCGCATCCAGTTCTCTTTGAATGTCTTCCACTCGCAGCAGGTTTTCACGGGTATCGCGCAAGCGGCTTTCTGTTTCGCGACGACGCTCCTTGTAGCGCGACACGCCTGCGGCTTCTTCCAGAAACACACGCAGTTCTTCCGGCTTGGCTTCAATCAGGCGGTTGATCATGCCCTGCCCGATGATGGCGTAACCCCGCGCCCCCAAGCCCGTACCCAGGAAGATGTCGTGAATATCACGCCGGCGAACAGCCTGATTGTTCAGAAAGTAGCTGCTGGTCCCGTCGCGGCTCAGGACACGCCGTACCGAGATCTCGGCATAGGTGCTCCACTGACCCGAGGCCCGCCCTTCAGAATTATCGAAAACCAGCTCAACCGATGCGCGGCCCGCCGGTTTGCGTTGCGAGGAGCCATTGAAAATCACGTCCTGCATGGACTCGCCACGCAGCTCGGAGGCTTTGCTCTCGCCCAGCACCCAGCGCACCGCATCGATGATGTTGGATTTTCCACAGCCGTTGGGCCCGACAACGCCAACCAACTGACTGGGAGTTGGGATGGAGGTCGGGTCCACAAAGGATTTGAAACCAGCTAGTTTGATCTGGGTTAGACGCACAGGGTAGAAGTCAGCTCAGAAAAGACCAATTTGAACAGGCGCACAGGCGCATCTTGATCTGCCCGGCACCGCGAGTCGTATGATACCGCAGCACCTGCCACCCACAGCAAAACACGCCAAAAAACAAATGAAAACCACGGCACGGCTGCTGGGATGATAAGGCAGTAAACTCCCCCTTGCCGTCAAGTCCTGTTTACCCTGCTTGGCAAGCAGGACAAGAGTGTCAGACAGGGCATTTACAATAGCGCTTTGCCAGCGCCCGCCCGGCCAGAAAATCCGCGCAGACAGATAGCCGCAATGAATTTCTGATACCACTGCCCCCGCAGTCCCTGTTATTCTTGCTCCCCATCTCTCTTCGTAAATTTCACACCGGCTCAGGCTTGGTCAGAAAAACCATGAGGAGCCGCCTTGAAAAAGCTCCCCAGGCCTGACACCTGGCTTTGATTCGTGCTCTGCAGTCTCGAGACTGCACCTATGGGCACACGTATTCGGGATGTATTTTGAATAAAGGATTTTATCTGGTCATGGCCGCGCAGGCATTGTCGTCAGTTGCCGACAATGCCTTGCTGATTGCCGCCATCGCCCTGATCGCTGACCTGCACGGACCTATCTGGATGGTCCCCATGATGAAATGGTGGTTTGCGCTGTCCTACGTGCTATTGGCCGCTTTTGTAGGGGCCTTTGCCGACTCGTATCCCAAGGGCCGGGTGATGTTCGCCACCAATGCCATCAAGCTGATAGGCTGTATGTTGATGTTCTGCCACCAGTACTTTGGCATGAACGACTCCCAGCAGCTGGTTCTGGTCTTTGTCTCCTACACCCTGGTAGGTATCGGTGCTGCTGCCTACTCTCCCGCCAAATACGGCATCGTCACCGAAATGCTCAAGCCCGAACAGTTGGTCAAGGGCAATAGCTGGATTGAAGGGCTGACCGTTCTGTCCATCATCGGCGGCACCGTGCTGGGCGGCATTCTGATCAACCCGTCGATCGCCAGTTCGCTGGCCGAACACCCCCTGATTGCACCTTTGGCCCAGACGCGTGCCGAAGTCGCTATCTTGCTGATTTCCTTTATCTACCTGTCGGCAGCGCTGTGCAACCTGCTGATTCCCCGCACCAATATCGACTACCCGCCCCAACAAAAGAACCCCATTCTGCTGCTCAAGGAATTCCGTACCTACGTACATATTCTGTGGCGTGACAAGCTGGGCCAGATCTCGCTGGCGGTAACCACTTTATTCTGGGGGGCCGGTGCCACACTGCAATTCATTGTGATCGAATGGGGCGCTCAACATCTGGGCTACCGTCTGGACCAGGCCTCGGTGCTGATGGGCGTAGCCGCATTGGGTACGGTCTTTGGCGCCGTTTTTGCGGCCCGCGTCCCCCTGAAGAAATCACTGGCCGTTCTGCCAGTGGGCGTGGCAATGGGCTTTGTGGTTCTGCTCATGCCCTTGGTGCACGAGAAATGGGCGGTCTACACCCTACTGATGGGCATTGGCGGCTTGTCCGGCTTTTTCGTCGTTCCCATGAATGCCCTGCTCCAACATCGCGGGCACGTCATGTTGTCGGCCGGTCATTCCATTGCCGTGCAGAACTTCAATGAACAGCTGAACATTCTGTTCATGCTGGCGCTGTACAGCCTGCTGTTATGGCTGCGTTTGCCCATCAACTACATCATTGTGTTCTTTGGCCTGATGGTAGCGTCCTTGATGACGGTATTCATCATCTGGAAAAACGCCAATCTGCGCGCGCACCCCGAGCTGGAAGCCTGCATAGGCCAGGAAGGTCATGGACAGGCCTTGACGGCCAAGTAAGGGACAGCCCCGAAAAAGGCACTACACCCCAAAAGTTGGACTTGAATCCAATCTTTGGGGTGTTTTTCCATGATGACGTCTGACGAGGCAACTAAGCGCTAAAAGCCACCTGCAAGAACTGAGATCAGGACTGGCCCTGCAACTCGCGCAGCAAGGACAAATCCCGCCAGGCATTGGCTTTGTGCTGCGGGCGCAGCAACAGCGAGGCAGGATGGTAAGTCACCACCAAAGGCAGGCTACGACCCTGGGCATCGGTATACGTCAGGGCCTGGCCCCGCAAAGCCTCCAGATCTTCATCACGACCACTTAATGCCACCGCCGCCAAATGGCCAACGGCCAGCAAGCGACGTGGCTGTACCAAGCGAATCTGCGCATCCAGAAAGGCCCGACACGCGGCCAGCTCCTCTTGGGTAGGTGGACGGTTGCCCAAGGGGCGGCATTTCACCAGATGCGTTTTATAGACCGAAGCATCAGGAATCGCGCTATTGAGCATGGCTTGCAAAAGCAGCCCGGCTTTGCCGTCAAAAGGCTGGGCGCTGCGATCATCACTGGTGCCCGGCGCTTCACCAATAATCATCCAGTCCGGTTCAGACAAGAGTTCTGAACCAAATACCACTTGAGCGCGGCCCGTATGCAAACCGCATTCCTGACAAGCCTGTACCTGCTCCAGCAAGCTGGCCATATCCTGGGCTTTTTCGGGCTGAATCAGTACAGCAGGCCGCTGCACGACCTCCTCCACAGGAGCCGCTGCAACAGGTCGAGCGCCGGATTTACGCAAGACCGCCAGCGCCTGATCACGCGCCGACATGGCATCAGTAGCCGCTGCGGGAGCTGAAACAGGCGCAGGGCTGCCTGCATCATCCAGATTTCGGCCTGCCAACTGAGCCGTCTGCGGTGACGCTGCGGCCTCTTGCGCAGGGGCTGCGGTATTGGCGGCGGATTGCACCAGAGGTTGTGGCTGCGGCAGACGCGCCAGAAAAGCACGCTCCAGCCCCAACTCCAAAAGCCAGGTGCGCTGCAAAGGAGAGATAGGCTGAAAATCGATCATGCCCCAGCCCTGCTGGCCAGGTTCAGACTCATCAAGACCGCGTCTTCACGCTGTCCATCGCCCAGCGGATAGTAGTTTTTACGCAGACCATCCGCCTTGAAACCGTACTTCTGATACAGACCAATAGCTGGCGCATTCGAGGCCCGCACTTCCAGAACCACGCGCTCCAATTGATGCTGACGAGCCCACTGCAGGCCGTCATCCAGCAATTGCCAAGCCAGACCGCGCCGCTGCTGTTCGGGGGCCACCCCAATCAGCAAGAGTTCGATCATATCGGGGGCTTGCAGCCAGATGGCATAGCCTTGCACCAGGCCTTGTTTGTGAATGATTCGGGAGCAGTACGCGCTATTGCCCAGGGCATCCGTGAAGTTGCCTGCCGTCCAGGGATGGCTTTCCACACGACGCTCAATATCCAGCACAGCGGACACATGCCCGGCCTGCATGGCTTCAATTTGCAGAGGTTGATCCAGAGCCGCAGGGTTTCCGCCCAGGCCCTGCTCACGCTCCTGGATGGTGTAGGCGACTTTCTCGCGCACATACAGCGGCATGGCCAGATCCGGGGAGATCCCCCGTCCTTCATCCAGATCATGCAGAGCCAAATGCGCCACGCTGGCACCTGTTGCACGCCATGTCTGGCCCACTTCCCAACCCTGTGCGAGCACAGCTGGGGCCAGATCAGGAAACTGCTCCAATGCGTCACCGACGACTTGAATAGGCTGCTGCTCTGCGATCAAACCCTCAGCCTGCAAACGGGCGATCCAGGTAGTGACCTGCGCGGCATCCAGCAAGACCGGGCTTTGCAGCACAGACCAGGACTTCTCAGCTGTCCAGCAGTACACAGCCGCGTAGACCTCTTGCATGCGCGCATCCTGTGCCACCACATAGGCTGTGCCCTCTACAGGCGTACCGCAAGCAGCAGCCGCCAATAAGGACGAGACCGGCAGCACCGGCAAGTCCAAGGCAAAAGCCATACCTTGAGCTACACCACAGGCCACGCGCAGGCCGGTAAAACCGCCAGGGCCTTGGCCGAAAGCAATCGCCGTCAGAGCGTGCCTATCCAGACCGGCCTGCTCCAGCAGTTGCTCAGCCATGGGCAAAAGGCGTTCGGCATGATCGCCAGTCCCCTCGTGGCTCAGCTCCACCAGCGAAATACCCGCTTGGGTGCGAGACAACAAGGTCAGTTCACAGAGATTGGAGGAAGTCTCCAGGGCAAGAATATGTGCATCCATCGCGCTATTTTAGTTTAAGCAGACTCAAAATAGGCAGCTCCCTGGGATCGGACAAGGACAAAGCAGTCCATCATGGAGTTTCGGGTGTATTTGCCCTCTGGCCGCTCTTTTTTTGACCTGACTCAAGCCGGGCTGTCAAACTATTTGCCACCATATAATCTTCTGTGAAGCCAGTCCAAATCCGCTGCAAGGCGCATAAATAGTACAAAACGCTTAATGTGTAATATTTTTCTACACCCCCCTATACGCGGTTTCTGATGCCTGTTACATTTTCGCTATGAATACGCCGACCCCCCCCCTCACCCGCAAAATCCTTGTCGTTGACGACGATCCCCGGCTGCGCGATTTATTGCGCCGCTACTTGTCTGAACAAGGGTTCAACGTTTTCGTCGCCGAAGACGGTAAAGAAATGGCCAAACTCTGGCAACGCGAGCATTTCGATCTGCTGGTACTGGATCTGATGCTGCCAGGCGAGGATGGCCTGTCCATCTGTCGTCGGCTGCGCGGCGGACACGACAACACTCCCATCATCATGCTCACAGCCAAGGCCGAAGAAATCGACCGTATCGTGGGCCTGGAGATGGGTGCCGATGACTACCTCATCAAACCTTTCAACCCCCGCGAACTGCTAGCCCGTGTCAACGCTATCTTGCGACGCCGTGGTACCGAGGAACACCCCGGCGCACCTAGTCAGGAAAATGAATCGATCGAGTTTGGCCCCTATGTGCTGAACCTGTCCACACGAACACTGACACGCAACAACGAAGTCGTCCCCATCACAACGGGCGAGTTCTCCGTGCTGAAGGTGTTTGCCCGTCATCCCAAGATCCCCTTGTCGCGCGACAAACTGATGGAACTGGCGCGTGGCCGCGAATACGAAGCTTTTGACCGCAGCCTGGACGTGCAGATTTCGCGTCTGCGCAAGCTGATCGAACCCAATGCCTCCAAGCCCGTGTTCATTCAAACGGTCTGGGGTCTGGGCTACGTTTTTGTTCCAGACGGCGGTAACTGACCTTGTCTTCCGGTCAGCAAGAAGGGCGGCCCGCCGTGGCCGCCCAACGCCGAGCAACAAAAAACTCAAGTATCCGGCTGGGTTTATTCAGCCGGTCTTTTTTATTGCTCGCAGCGTTGATGCTCGTCAGCCTGGGTGCCTGGCTGCAAGTATTCTTCAGTATGGAAGAAGGCCCACGCGCAGCCCAAATGGCGCAGCGCGTGGCGTCCATTGTCAGCATCACCCGCTCGGCCCTGGTGTACGCGCCCCCGGCGGTACGCCCTGCCCTGTTGCTGGATCTGGCCACCAAGGAAAGTCTGCGCGTACAACCACGCGAGAACACGGACGAACTTGAACCCCTGCCGCGCTCCAACTACTGGCAGCACGTCTCTACCGAAGTGCGTGGCGCACTGGGCAGCCAGACCTTGATCATGTGGTCGGTCAACAGCGTGCCGGGCATCTGGGTTTCCTTTGATATCAATGAAGATCAGTATTGGCTGGTCTTTGATCGCGAACAATTAAGTCTGACTGCCGGCGTGGAATGGCTGGGCTGGGGCGCTACCGCCTTGCTGCTGGCCTTGATTGGTGCCGCTGTCAGTGTGCGTTTTGTGAACCGGCCTTTGGCTCAGTTGGCCAAAGTGGCTCAGCAACTGGCCCGTGGCGAAACCCCCAGTACCCTGCCTGAAAAAGGTCCGGTTGAAATCCGCGACATGAATATTGCCTTTAACCGCATGGCGCGCGACATTCGCCAGACGGAGGCCGACAGGGAAATCATGCTGGCCGGCATTTCGCACGACTTGCGCACACCGCTGGCGCGCATGCGTCTGGAAATTGAATTAAGCCAGGTATCGGACGAAACCCGCGCCGCCATTGACGAGGACCTGGCACAGATTGACCACAGTATTGGTCAACTGATGGAATACGCCCGCCCCGCTGCTGCCGTTCCTGAACATGGCATTGATGTTTCCGCCGTGCTCAATGATGTCTACGAACGCGAACGCACGCATACCGAATCACTGGGTGGGATTTTGACAGCCTCCGTTGAACCCAATCTGTATGCCCGCATCAGCGCCCACGACTTGAAGCGTATCGTCTCCAACCTGATCGAAAATGCCCGTCGCTATGGACGCAGTCCTGAGGATGATCGGGCACGCATTGAGCTGTCGGCGCATCAGCATGGCAATATTCTGGTAATTGCCGTCAAGGATCAGGGAGCCGGTATTGAAAAAGGCGATATCCAGCGCCTGCTGCGCCCCTTCTCGCGCGGCGTCTCTGCACGCACAGGCGTCAGTGGCGCAGGCTTGGGACTGGCTATTGTGGAGCGTTTGCTGGGACAAGTTGGCGGCCACTTCGAGCTGGTCAGTGCTCCGTCCGAGGGCTTGACCGCGCGCATTCAATTGCCCCGCATCCGCGCCAGTCGTAATGCGCCTGGAACCCAGGGCGATAAAGACACCAAAGCCTCCTGAGTACCATGAGCCTTGGGCAGGGGACAGCCCTTGCCCAAGGCCGGACTCAGCCCCGCAGTCAATCAAGCACGGTACAACAAGGCAACTGAGGTCACCGCAATCCCTTCCTGGCGCCCCACAAAGCCGATCGCCTCGTTTGTTTTTCCCTTGATGTTCACACTGCCGGGTTCCAATTGCAGATCGGCCTCGATATTGGCCACCATCGCCGGAGCATGTGGTGCAATCTTGGGTTTTTGCGCATGAATCGTGGCATCCACATTGCCTACCAACCAGCCAGCCGCACGTACCTGCTCATAAGCATGGCGCAGCAGCACTCGACTATCGGCCCCCTTGTATTTTGGGTCCGTGTCCGGAAAGTGACGACCAATATCTCCCAGGCCTGCCGCCCCCAGAATCGCATCGGTAATCGCATGCAGCAAGGCATCAGCATCCGAATGCCCCATCAGGCCATGCGTATGCGGAATAGTGACGCCGCCCAAAATCAAAGGTCGGCCTTCGCACAGCACATGCACATCAAAACCTTGTCCTACGCGAATCGGCATGCTCATAACCATTTCTCCATCAATTCAAAATCTTCAGGCCAGGTGACTTTAAAATTCCGCGCCGAACCCAATATCAATAAGGGTTGGCTGCCCGCCAACTCCATGGCGCTGGCCTCATCCGTCACCGCAAAACCCTGTTCTTTAGCCGCTAGCAGAGCCTCACGCAAAGTATGGGCAGGAAACAGCTGGGGAGTCTGCGCTAACCACAGTCCATCTCTATCCACTGTTTCCTGCACCGCAGCTGGCTCGGCGGGCGTTGCGCGCTTGACGGTATCAGGCACGGGTAAAGCCAGCAAGCCACCGCGTTGCGCCTGCAAGCAGGCATCAATCAGCCCCGCCAAAGCCTTCCTGGGCAAACCGGGACGAGCAGCATCGTGAACCAGAGCCCAGGCTTGTTCGTCCTTATCCAGGCCCTGCAAGGTATTGAGCACTGTTTCTGCCCGCGTTTCCCCACCACAAGGCAGACAAATCGTGCGCGGCAAGCCTTCCAGTGCCGCGGCGGCCCAGGTATCACCGGGGGCCACGGCCACCCGCACCTGGCTGATGCGCTCATCAGCCAGCAAAGCCTGTACCGAGCGGCGCAACATGGGCTGCCCACCCAGCAAACGGTATTGCTTGGGCAAACCTTGCGCCTTCGTGGCAGAATCCAGGGCGCGCGAGCCAATACCGGCGGCTGGAACAATTGCAATCAAGGTAGTCTTCATAGGTGGGTGATTTTATAATGACAA
This sequence comes from Alcaligenes faecalis, assembly GCF_005311025.1. GTDB lineage: Bacteria > Pseudomonadota > Gammaproteobacteria > Burkholderiales > Burkholderiaceae_B > Alcaligenes > Alcaligenes phenolicus. Next base: position 4,036,134 of record NZ_CP031747.1, read on the forward strand.
TCCTGATGGAAACCGAAAAACAGCACTCCCTGTCCCTGCCCAGCACCCAAGATGTGCTGGCTGCCTTACGCCCCGGTCAACGCTACTCGCAGCCCATGCCCCCCGGCTCGGGTGATGCCTGCCTGATTGCCGACCTGGCCCGCCAACATAAAGCGCCTATTCTGGTGCTCTGCGCCGATCCCTTGACGGCCCAAAGGCTGGCCGAGGAAATCCTGTTGTTTGGCCCCGCCCTGCGCGTTCGCCAACTGCCGGACTGGGAAACACTGCCATACGACAGCTTCTCTCCGCACCAGGATCTGATCTCCGAACGTTTGCGCACCTTGCATGCCCTGACCATGCACGAGGTCGATGTACTGACGGTCCCCGTCACCACCGCCTTGTATCGTCTGGCACCGCCCTCCTTTCTGGCCGCCTACACCTTCTCATTCCGCCAGGGCGACGAGCTGGATGAGGCGCAACTGCGCGCCCAGTTGATGTTGGCCAACTACACCCATATGACACAGGTCAGCGCTCCAGGCGAATTCAGCATTCGCGGTGGCCTGATTGACCTGTTCCCTATGGGTTCAGTGCTGCCTTACCGTCTGGACCTGTTCGACAACGAAATTGAAAGCATACGCAGCTTTGATATCGACACCCAGCGCAGCCTGTATCCGGTCAAGGAAATCCAGCTGCTACCCGGCCGTGAATTCCCCATGGATGAAGAGGCGCGCACACAATTCCGGGCTCGTTTTCGCGAGTTCTTTGAAGGCGATCCTTCACGCGCCCTGCCCTATAAAGATGTAGGCAATGGCATTGCCTTTGCCGGTATTGAATACTATTTGCCGCTGTTCTTTGAAGAAACGGCCACCTTGATGGACTATGTGCCCCAAGGCAGCCTGGTCATTACTCACGGGGATGCACAAAACGCGATTGGCCGCTTCCAGAGCGATACTCATAGCCGTTTTTCCTTCCTGAAGAACGACCGTGAACGCCCGATTCTGCCGCCAGAAAGCCTGTTTTTGTCAGACGAGCAGTTTTTCAATGGCATCAAGCCTTTCAGCCGCCTGAGCCTGAGCGCCCAGGCTGACAACCAGCCTATCGCTCATCCCGATTTCGAGCCTTTGCCTGTGGTCGCGGTAAACCGACGCGACAAGGATCCATTGTCTCAACTGCGGCAAGAAGTGCTGGACCCGAAAAACCGGACCGTGCTGTGTGCAGATTCGGCAGGTCGTCGGGAAACGCTGCTGCAGATGCTGCGTGAACATGATCTGTCACCCGCAACAGACTGCCAGAGTCTGGCCGATTTCCTGGAGTCAGACGCGGCTTTTGCCCTGGTCGTCGCGCCTTTGTCACGTGGCTTTGCCTTGGTGCATGACAGCCTGAGCCTGCTGACTGAAAACGACCTTTACCCCACCCAGACTCGCACCCAAAGCAGCCGTCGCCGCAACGAGCGCAGCAGCGATGTGGAAGCCATGGTGCGGGACCTGTCCGAGCTACGTGAAGGCGACCCCGTGGTTCACGCCGAGCACGGGATTGGTCGCTACTGCGGCCTGAAAGAAATGGACCTGGGCGAAGGCCCGGTCGAGTTCCTGCACCTGGAATACGCTAAAGGCAGCACTTTGTATGTGCCCGTAGCCCAGTTGCACGTGATTGCCCGTTACAGCGGTGCTGATCCCGAGCATGCACCTTTACACCAGCTCGGCTCCGGCCAATGGGATAAGGCCCGCCGCCGCGCTGCGAAACAAGCGCGTGACAGCGCTGCGGAATTGCTGGCTCTGTACGCTCAGCGCGCCGCTCGTGAAGGCTTCAAGTTCAAGCTGCCGCTCAATGACTATCAAGCCTTCTCCGAAGGGTTTGGCTTTGAGGAAACACCGGACCAGGCTGCTGCCATTGAAGCCGTCGTGAACGACATGACGTCCGGCCAGCCTATGGACCGTCTGGTCTGCGGGGATGTGGGCTTTGGTAAAACCGAAGTCGCCCTGCGTGCCGCCTTTCTGGCCGTGGCCAATGGCAAACAGGTTGCCCTGTTGTGCCCAACCACTCTGCTGGCCGAGCAACATGCGCAGACCTTCTCGGACCGTTTTGCCGATTGGCCCATCCGTGTTGCCGAACTGTCCCGCTTCCGTTCGACCAAGGAAACGCAGGCCGCAATTGCGGGCCTGCGCGATGGCAGCGTAGATATTGTGATTGGTACGCACAAAATCCTGTCCTCGGACGTGCGTTTCAAACAACTGGGTCTGGTCATCATCGACGAGGAACACCGCTTTGGTGTGCGCCAGAAAGAGGCCTTGAAACAGCTGCGTGCCGAAGTCGATATCCTGACCCTGACCGCTACACCTATTCCACGCACCTTGGGCATGTCCCTGGAAGGCATACGGGACTTTTCCGTCATTGCCACGGCACCGCAAAAACGTCTGGCGATCAAGACCTTCGTGCGTCGTGAAGATGGCAGCACCATACGCGAAGCGCTGCTACGCGAATTGAAACGCGGTGGTCAGGTCTACTTCCTGCATAACGAAGTCGAGACCATTCACAACCGCCGTGCCCGTCTGGAAGAACTGGTGCCAGAAGCCAGTATTGCAGTGGCTCACGGCCAAATGCCGGAGCGCGAACTGGAAGCCGTCATGAAGGGCTTCTACCAGAAACGCTACAACGTGCTGCTGTGCACCACGATTATTGAAACCGGCATTGATGTACCCACGGCCAATACCATCGTCATCCACCGTGCGGATCGCCTGGGTCTGGCTCAACTGCACCAGTTGCGCGGACGAGTGGGTCGATCCCACCACCAGGCTTATGCCTATCTGCTGACCCCCGGCGAGGATGCCATCACCAGCAATGCGAAAAAGCGGCTGGAAGCCATTCAGGCCATGGAAGAGCTGGGTGCCGGCTTTTTCCTGGCCATGCACGATCTGGAAATTCGGGGTGCCGGTGAAGTGCTGGGCGAATCCCAATCCGGCGACATTCAGGAAGTGGGCTATTCCATGTATGCGGATATGCTCAACACCGCCGTCAAAGCCCTGAAGGCCGGTGAAGAACCTGATCTGGACTCGCCCTTTGCCTTGCAGTGCGAAGTGAATCTGCATACTTCTGCGCTGCTGCCAGCCAACTACTGTCCGGATGTGAATGCCCGTCTGGGACACTACAAAGCCCTGTCACACGCCCGTACCGAAGACGACCTGATCCATATCCATGAGGAGCTGATCGACCGCTACGGCCTGCTACCAGAAGCGGGCGAAAACCTGCTGGCCGTGCATCGCTTGCGCATCAAGGCCGAACCGCTGGGCATTGTGAAAATCGATGCCAGCGAAGCTCAAGCGACGATTCAGTTTTCCTCCAAGCCCAATGTGGACGCGGTCAGCATTATTGAACTGGTGCAAAAGAACAAGCAGGTCCGCCTGGCTGGGCCAGACAAGCTGAAAGTTGAAATTACCAAAGGCGAGGAAATCAAGAACCGTATTCAAGCCGTGCGTAATGTCTTGAACAGCTTGCGCAAAGAGAAGTAAGCCTTAACAACAAGGCTAGGATATAAAAAAGAGCACTGCCCAAGGACAGCGCTCTTTTATTTTTGACAGCCAAACTCCTGCCTTGTGCGTTTACGCTGATGAGCTGGAAGGCCTATATACAGACCAACTCTTGGTAAGCCTTGAGTTTGCGGCGCCCACCTTCATTTTTTCGCCATACTACGCTGACGATCCGCCAACATCAAACGTCCAGGCGGAACCAGTTCAACACGGCATCCAACGGAGAGTGATTCAAGGCAAAGCTGGCTTGCTCCTGCACCACCGGTTTGGCACGATAAGCCACCGAGTACTTGGCCTTGGACATCATGGGCAAGTCATTGGCCCCATCTCCAATCGCAATACACTGCTCTGGACCTGCACCCAGCTCAGCCGCCAGTTCCTGCAGGAAACGGGCTTTAGCCTGACCATCTACAATTGCGCCCAACACTTTACCGGTCAGCTTGCCGTCCACCACTTCCAAGGTATTGGAGTGGGCGTAGCTCAGACTGAAACGGTCTTTCATGCGCTCGGTGAAGAAGGTGAAGCCCCCCGACACCAGCAAAGTTTTCACCCCGTGGGCATGGGCCGTCGCAATCAAACGATCCGCACCCAGGTTAGGCTGCAAGCGCTCTTCATAGACGCGAGTCAGATCGCTGACCGGCACACCTTCCAGAAATGCGACACGGCGATTCAGACTCTCGGTGAAGTCCTTGATTTCGCCGCGCATGGCCGCTTCAGTAATTGTGGCAACCTGCTCCTTGCGGCCAGCCATATCAGCGATCTCGTCAATACACTCGATATTGATCAGCGTGGAATCCATGTCCATTGCCAGCACACGCATTTCTTTCAGGCGATCAATCTGCTCCAGAAAAGCAAAATCCATCGCGCCGGTCTTGCACACGGCCTGCACCTCAGCGCGTTGCGTAGCATCTGCACCCAGCAGGCGCACGGCGGTAGGACCCAGCTCCTGGACTCCATCGGCCTGCACCACTGCCGCAATTTTTTCGATGATGGCGCTATCCAGGCGCGGCCCTTGAAGAATGAGATGAGACATCAGATCGTCCACAAAGCAAGAAAATACAGCACAGCCACTGTGCCAAAAGACGATTATTGTAGCCTGCTGCAGCCCCGGCACGGCCCTGCCAACAGGCGACAATGTCAGTTTTCAGCCTGAACTCATCCTGCTACGATAAAAGCTATCGCGAAATGACCGAGGACGCCCTCCATGTACATCTGGCCCAACAATACCTTGCTGGATCTGCTCCACATCGAACACCCCATCGTTCAAGCCCCTATGGCCGGCGCCCAAGACAGCGAACTGGCTATTGCCGTTGCTCGTGCTGGGGGCCTGGGCTCTCTGGCCTGCGCCATGCTCAGTCCGGAGCAGATTCGGGAACAAGTAGGCTTGTTCCGGCAAGCCGTATCGGCCCCTATCAATCTGAACTTCTTTTGTCATGAAGACCTGCGCCTGGAGCCTGAGGCTCTGCAAGAGTGGCGTCTGCGCCTGATGCCTTACTACCAGGAATACGGCCAGGACCCCAATCAGGAATTGCCCAAAGCGGCACGCGCACCCTTCTCCAGTCAGCATGCAGAATTGGTCGAAGACCTGAAACCCGAAGTCGTCAGCTTCCACTTCGGCTTGCCCTCCCCCGAGCTGGTCCAGCGTGTGAAAAAAGCCGGTGCCCTGGTCATGTCCAGCGCTACCACGACAGCTGAGGCGGTCTGGCTGCAAGAGCACGGCGCCGACATCATCATCGCCCAGGGTCTGGAAGCCGGTGGCCACCGTGGCATATTCCTGGACGATAAAGTGCATACACAAGTGGGCACCATGTCTTTGGTTCCCCAGATTGCCGATGCCGTCACTATTCCTGTGATTGCGGCCGGTGGTATTGCCGATGGACGCGGTATTGCTGCCGCCCTGGCCTTGGGCGCCAGCGCCGCTCAAATTGGCACGGCCTACCTGTTCTGCCCTGAATCCAAGATCACTCCACTGCATCGCGAAGCCCTGTCCAATAGTCGCTCGGACGGCACAGCCTTGACCAATCTGTTCTCCGGCCGCCCTGCCCGCAGTATCCGCACTCGTCTGATGGATGAAATCGGTCCTTTAAGTGCCAGCGCTCCGGTATTTCCCCATGCGGGTTCGGCTCTCAGCCCGCTGCGTATCGAAGCCGAAAAACAAGGCCGTACCGAATTCAGTTCTCTGTGGAGCGGACAAAGCGCTGCCTTGGGTCGTGCCCTGCCTGCCGAACAACTGACGCTGGTTCTCGCTCAAGAAGCTCAGGGCGTCTGCAAGCGTCTGGGCGTGGCTGGCGCTACCCATGCCCCACTGGACAAACCTTGATCGATTCTGTGGGCTGCACACGCGGTATGCAGCCCCTCACATGGGTCAAAGCCAGCCGCTGACGGCATGGCCCAGACATTCAGGGCAAAAAAAACCTCGCAAAATTGCGAGGTTTTTTTCATGCATTCAGCACTATTCAAACTTGCCCTTGGGGTGACGCATCAAATAGCGATACACAAAGCCGGGGTACGCCATCACCAAAAACAGAGCAAAGGTAATGGTGTAGAACACCCAAGTTTGCTTGAACGGGTTACCGATACTGGCTTCAAAAGCAAAGCCGAACGCACCCATAATCCCGTAAAAAGCACAGACTTCCAGAAGGCGAGAAAAAAAGCCTTTGGAAACTTTCTGATGGCGAGAGCGCCAGGCCGGGAAGTAAAACATGGCCCCCACCAAAGCCAGACCCAAAAACAACTTGCCCAACATGACTGGCAAGGAGCTCAAGCCGGAGCTGGAGGCAATCACCGTGTAGATTCCCAAACCCAAAGCAGCCAGCACGGCCAGGTACACAAGGCCAACAATCAGTTGCAGCCAGGGCGAGAGACCTGAGCGCTCGCCCGGCATGGACCAAGGCAAAACCAGCAAGGGCTTTTCCACGAGAAACGGCAGATTAGCCGTAATCACGGAAAGAACAATCAAGACCCAGATGGAAAGGCTTTGGTCCATAGTGCTACCTACTTAAAACTGCAGGGAAGACTGAATCACGCGGATGCAGGTGTCCATCAAGCCACCAGGCAACACGCCCAGGCCGATAATCAGAACGCCGTTTACCAGCATGACCAGCTTGGTCAGCAAGCCCGTTGCCACAGGATGCTCTTCACCTTCAGGTTCGTCGAAGTAAACAACCTTCACGACACGCAGGTAGTAGAAAGCACCAATCAAGGACATGATCACGGCAAACACAGCCAGCCAGACATAGCCTGCACCCACCACAGCTTGCAGAACACTCAGCTTGGCAGCAAAGCCGGACAGCGGAGGAATACCAGCCAGGGAGAACATGGACAGCAGCCAGATCAAAGCCAGACCAGGGTTACGGCGGTTCAGGCCTTTCAGGTCGCTGATGTTTTCGCATTCAAAACCACGACGGCTCAGGATCAGGATCAGACCGAAAGTGCTCAGGGTGGTCAGAACGTAGATCACCACATAGAACAGCGAAGCACCGTAGGCTTGAGAGTGAGTCTCGCCATTGAACACGCCAGCCAGCAAGCCCAGGAAAATGAAACCCATGTGCGAGATGGTCGAATACGCAAGCATACGCTTGAGATTCTTTTGCATGATCGCAGTCAGGTTACCCAGAGCCAGCGACAGCACAGCCATGATCAACAACATGGGCTGCCAGTCCACGGCAATACCGTGCAGAGCCTCAACCAGGAAGCGCATGGTTACGGCAAAAGCAGCCAGTTTAGGAGCAGCACCGATGATCAGGGTAACGGTAGTAGGAGCGCCTTGATAGACGTCCGGTGTCCACATATGGAAAGGAGCAGCCGTCAATTTGAAGGCCAGACCTGCCACAACAAACACCACACCGAAGACCAGAGCCAGACGCTCGGCTTGACCGTTAGCGATGACTTCAGCGATACGTGGGAATTCCAGATGGCCGGTAGCGCCAAAAATCATGGACATACCGTACAGCAAGATACCCGATGCCAACGCACCCAGAACGAAGTACTTCAACGCCGCTTCAATGGACTGACGGTGTTCACGACGCAGGGCAACCAGTGCGTACAGCGCAAAGGACATCAGCTCCACACCCAGATAAGCGGTCAACATGCTGTTGGCCGAAATCATGATCATCTGGCCCAGCAGAGCCATCAGAGTCAGGGTGTAGAGTTCACCACCGCGTTCCATCATGTCGCGCTGTTCGGCGTACTCACGACCGTAGATCAGGGTAGCGGCCACGGCCACACACGAAAGCAGCTTCAGAAAGTGCGCCAACTCGTCTGCGACGAACAGGCCACCAAACGAGACACCGCTCACGCCCTTGGACCACTGCCAGGCTACGCTGGCCGCAACCACGGCAAGCGTCAACAGGCTCAGAACAAACGTCGAGTGGCGCTGTTTGTGTTTGCTGAACGCATCAAAAATCAGCACACACGAAGCCAGAACCAGGAGCAGGATCTCGGGCAAAGCCAGAGAAAAGTTAAAGGTAGTATCCATAGTGATTCGGCCTACAGTTTCGAGATGGAGACGTGTTGCAGCAACGCTTCAACCGAAACGTGCATGACCTCGGTAAATGGCTTGGGATACACACCCATGCCCAGCACCGCAATCGCCATTACGCCAAGAACGAAGAACTCACGGCCACTCAGGTCGCTCATGCCGGCAACATTGTCGTTACCCACGGGGCCAAAGGCCACGCGCTTGAGCATCCACAGCGAGTAAGACGCGCCTGTAATCAGCGCTGTTGCAGTCAACAGACCGATCCAGAAGTTGTACTCCACCGCGCCCATGATGACGGTGAACTCACCGATAAAGCCGCTGGTGCCTGGCAAACCGCTGTTGGCCATCGAGAACAGCACAAAGAAGGTAACGAAACGAGGCATCACCTTGACCACACCACCGTAATCGGCGATTTGACGGCTGTGCAGACGGTCGTACAGAACACCGATACACAGGAACATGGCACCGGACACGAAACCGTGCGAGATCATTTGCATGATCGCGCCTTCCATACCCGTGGTGTTGAACACGAAAAAGCCCAGCGTGACAAAACCCATGTGAGCCACAGAGGAGTAAGCCACCAGCTTTTTCATATCGTCCTGAACGATGGCGACCAGACCAATGTAGATCACCGCGACCAGAGACAGGGCAATGATGATTCCGGCCAGACCTTGCGAAGCATCAGGAGCGATGGGCAGGGAAAAGCGCAGGAAACCGTAAGCACCCAGTTTCAACATGATGGCAGCCAGCACCACGGAACCACCAGTAGGTGCTTCCACGTGGGCATCCGGCAACCAGGTGTGGACAGGCCACATAGGCACCTTCACAGCAAAAGCCATGAACAGAGCAGCAAAGATCAGCACCTGAGTGGTGTAATCCAGCGGCACTTTATGCCAGGTCAGGATATCGAAAGTACCGCCGGACACATTCCACAAGTAGATGAATGCGATCAGGGTCAACAGCGAGCCGAGCAAGGTGTACAAGAAGAACTTGACCGATGCATACACGCGGTTCGGACCACCCCAGATACCGATGATCAAGTACATCGGGATCAGCGTGGCTTCAAAGAACACGTAGAACAGCAAGCCATCCAGAGCGGCAAACACGCCAACCATCAGACCCGACAGGATCAGGAAGGCACCCATGTATTGCGCCACGCGGTTCTTGATCACCTGCCAGCCCGCCAGCACCACGATCACCGTGATGAAAGCGGTCAGCAGAACAAACCACATGGAAATACCGTCCACGCCGAGGTGGTAATTCACCTTGAAGGCATCAATCCAGGGGGCCAGCTCGACAAACTGCATGTCGGCCGTACCGGGATTGAAGCCCGTGTACAGAGGAATAGTGACAACAAGACCGGCAATCGAACCCAGCAGAGCCAGCCAGCGGGTGAAGGTGGGACGATCATCACGCCCCAGAGCCAGCACCAACAGGCCAGCGACGATAGGTACGAAAATCGCCAGCGTTAACCAAGGAAGAGTAGAAGACGCCATATCGCTAGCCATTTACCGAACCGTCAGTACAAAAAAGGATAAGAGCGCCAGGATCCCGAGGATCATGGCAAAGGCGTAGTGATAGACATAGCCGGACTGGATATGACGGCTGATTGCAGCCACCCAGCCCACTACGCGTGCACTACCGTTGACCACCAGGCCGTCAATCAGACCGCGGTCAGCACCTTTCCAGAGGCCCGTACCCAGGCAGCGAACGCCACGAGACAGCACTTGCTCGTTGAACCAGTCAACGTAGTACTTGTTCTCCAGGATACGGTAGATAAAAGAGCAGTTCTTTTTGATAGCGGCAGGCAAAGCAGGATTAACCAGGTACATGTACCAGGCCACCACAGCACCAGCCACAACCAGCCAGAATGGCAATGTGCCAAAACCGTGTACGGCGTAAGCCATCCAGTCGGTCCAGTGCTCGGCCAGCGTTGCCATTGCAGGATGGTCAGGCAGAACCGTCACAATGCCTTCAAAGTAGCCACCGAACAGCAATGGATCAACGAACCAGATACCGGCGAAGATCGACGGAATGGCCAGCAGAACCAGAGGCAGCGTAACCACCCAAGGCGACTCGTGAGGATCGCCACCGTGAGCGTGATGGTCGTCGTGGCCATGCGACTCGTCGTGCTTGACGTCACGGAAGCGCTCTTTGCCGTGGAATACCAGGAAGTACAGACGGAAGGAGTACAGCGAGGTGACGAACACACCGATCAGTGTGGCGTAGTAAGCGTAGGTCGAACCCCAGATACCGGCTTCGCCTGCGGCTTCGATGATGTGCTCTTTCGAGTAGAAACCCGAGAAGAACGGCGTACCCACCAGAGCCAGCGTACCGATCAGGAAAGTCAGCCAGGTAATAGGCATGTACTTGCGCAGACCACCCATATTGCGGATGTCCTGATCGTGGTGCATACCGATAATCACCGAACCAGCGCCCAGGAACAGCAAGGCTTTGAAGAAAGCGTGTGTCATCAGGTGGAACACAGCAGCCGAGTAAGCCGAAGCACCCAGAGCTACCGTCATGTAACCCAGCTGGGACAAGGTGGAGTAAGCCACAACGCGTTTGACGTCGTTCTGGATAATACCCAGCAAGCCCAGGAACAAGGCACCCGTTGCACCGATCACGATGATGAAGGACAGCGCGGTTGTCGACTGTTCAAACACAGGCGAGAAACGAGCCACCATGAAGATACCGGCCGTCACCATGGTCGCGGCGTGAATCAGCGCCGAGATAGGAGTAGGACCTTCCATGGAGTCAGGCAGCCAGCTGTGCAAAGGAACCTGAGCCGATTTACCCATGGCACCCACAAACAGGGCCAGAGCAGCAACGGTCAGCAATTGCCAGTCAGTACCGGGGAATGTCATGGTGCTCAGTTCCTGAACCTTGGCGAACACGTCGCTGTAGTTCATGGAGCCGGTGTAGGCGTAGAGCAAGCCAATACCCAGAGCAAAACCGAAGTCACCCACACGGTTGACCAGGAAGGCCTTCATGTTGGCAAAAATGGCAGTCTTGCGCTCGTACCAGAAACCGATCAGCAGGTAAGACACCAGACCCACCGCTTCCCAACCGAAGAACAGCTGCAGCATGTTGTTGGACATGACCAGCATCAGCATCGAGAAGGTAAACAGCGAGATGTAGGAGAAAAAGCGCTGGTAGCCCGGATCATCCTTCATGTAGCCAATGGTGTAGATATGCACCATCAGCGACACGGACGTCACCACCACCATCATCAGGGCAGTCAGCTTGTCGATCAGAAAGCCGATATCCCACTGAATGCTGCCAATGGTGATCCAGGTGTAGACCGGACCGTTGAAGGTCTGGCCTTCCAGAACCTGCAACATGACCATGACCGAGCCGATAAAGGAAATCAGCACGCCCGCGATCGTAATCAGGTGAGCGCCTGTCTTGCCGATAAATCGACCCAGAAAGCCGGTACCGAACAAACCGGCTAGCGCCGAACCCACCAGGGGAGCAAGCGCAATCGTTAAGTAAAGATTTATGGAGTTCATTAGTGTGCTATCCCATCAACCCTTGAGCTGGTCGAGATCCTGGACATTGATCGAATTAAGGTTACGGAACAACAGAACCAGAATTGCAAGACCAATGGCCGCCTCGGCCGCAGCGACCGTCAGGACGAAAAAGACAAACACCTGACCTGCCTCGTTGCCCATCCAGGTGGAGAAGGCCACAAAGTTCATGTTGGCCGACAAAAGAATCAGCTCAACAGACATGAGCAAGATAATCAGGTTGCGACGGTTCAGGAAAAAGCCGAACAGGCCGATCGTGAACAGCACAGCGCCCAGGACCAAATAGTGCGCAAGCGTCAGCGTCATCATCATTTGTCTCCTGGCACGACAGCGTCAGCCGAACTGGACGCCGACGGCTTTTCGGTTTGAGAAGGAATGGAAACCATGCGCAGACGGTCTTGCGAACGAACCTTGACTTGTTCGCTGGAGACGGTGCGTTTGACACCTTCACGTTTACGCAGAGTCAGTGCAATGGCCGAGATCATGCCAACCAGCAGCACAATGCCACCGAGCAACACCGCCAGCACGTACTGGGAGTACATCAACTCGCCAATAACACGGGTGTTGTTGTAGTCCGCAGCCACCGCGGCAGCAGGTGCCGTTGTGAACCACAGTTTGGTCAGCACAAAGCCCATTTCCAGAACCATGATGGCGCCGATCAACAGCCCCATAGGCACGTGAGCCTTGAATTTCTTGGCAGCGGATTCCTGACGAACGTCCAGCATCATGATGACGAACAGGAACATCACCATCACGGCGCCCACATAGACCACCACCAGCAAGAGGCCCAGGAACTCGGCGCCCATCGTGATCCACATCATGGCGGCCGTGAAGAACACCAGAATCAAATGCAATACGGCTGTAACCGGATTCTTGGCAGCGATCACGCGATACGCGGCCACCACCATCACCAGCGCCAGCACATAAAACAGAACAGTAGTAAATAACATGAGTGTAGAGCTCCGGCCTTAGCGATAAGGTGCATCTGCGGCACGACGACGAGCGATCTCGTCTTCGTAACGGTCACCGATAGCCAGCAGCATGTCCTTGGTGTAGTACAAATCGCCGCGTTTTTCACCGTGGTACTCGTGAATGTGCGTTTCCACGATCGAATCGACCGGGCAGCTTTCTTCACAGAAACCACAGAAAATACACTTGGCCAGATCGATGTCATAACGCGTAGTACGACGGGTACCGTCCTCGCGCTCTGCCGATTCGATCGAGATGGCCATGGCGGGACATACGGCCTCGCACAGTTTGCACGCGATGCAACGCTCTTCGCCGTTTTCGTAGCGACGCAAAGCGTGCAGACCGCGAAAACGTGGCGAAGCGGGCGTGGTTTCAACGGGATAACGCAGGGTTACCTTGCGCTTGAAGAAATACTTCCCCGTCAGGCGCATGCCTTTGAGCATCTCGGACAGCATCAGGCTGCCAAAGAAATCTTTGATTGCTTCCATAATCTTGCCCCTTAGCCTTAATGCCAGATGTTCCAGGGCGTCTGCATCCAGATCGCCACAATAACCAGCCAAACACCGGTCAGCGGGATAAATACTTTCCAGCCCAAACGCATGATCTGGTCATAGCGGTAACGTGGGAACGTTGCACGGAACCAGATGAACATGGAGACCACGACAAAGGTCTTCAGACCCAGCCACAGCCACCCCGGAATCCAGGTAAATGGAGCGAACTCGACAATGGGAGTCCAGCCACCCAAGAACATGATGGACGCCAGAGCCGACAGGAAAATCATGTTGGCGTATTCGCCCAGGAAGAACAGAGCGAAACCAGTACCGGAGTACTCCACCATGGGACCGGCCACAATTTCCGATTCGCCTTCCACCACGTCAAACGGGTGACGGTTGGTTTCAGCAACGGCGGAAATCACGTAGATCACAAACAGTGGCAGCAGTGGCAGCCAGTTCCAGGACAGGAAGTTCAAGCCCTTGTCCGCAAAGTAACCCTGAGTCTGACCAAGCACGATGCCCGACAGATTCAGCGTGCCGGAAACCAGCAACACGGTAATCAGCACGAAACCGATGGCCAGTTCGTAGGACAGCACCTGAGCGGCTGCACGCAGACCACCCAGCAAGGCGTACTTGGAGTTGGAAGCCCAACCGGCCACGATCACACCGTACACACCCAGCGACGTAATCGCCAGAATGTACAGCAGACCGGCGTTAACGTCAGACAGAACCACATCGGGGCTGAAGGGAATCACAGCCCAGGCGGCCAAAGCAGGCATCAGCGTCACAACCGGAGCCAACAGGTACAAGACCTTGTTGGACTTCGCTGGAACGATCAGCTCTTTGGTGAGTAGTTTGAATACGTCAGCGAAAGGCTGCAGCAAGCCGCGGTAACCAACTCGAGTTGGTCCCAGACGAACGTGCATGAAGCCGATCATCTTGCGTTCCCAGTAAGTCAGGTAGGCAACACACAGAATGACAGGCACAGCGATGGCAACAACCTTCAGCAGCGTCCACACCACATACCATGCGTCCGGACCCAGCAGGTCCGTGCCGTAGCTATTGATGGCAGAGAGAAATTCCATGTTATGCACGCTCCACTGTCAATTGACCGAATGCGCTACCCAAAGCGGCAGTTTCAGAAAAAGCGGTGGCAACACGCACCGAGTTCAATGCCACGGTGTCATCCAGCTGAGCTGGCAGGCTGACTTCGCCTTGCGAAGAACGAACCTTTACCAGATCGCCGTCAGCCAGACCCAGTTGGGCCAGCGTGGCAGCGGCCATGCGAGCCGTAGGGGCTGCCGAAGCGGGTGTTTCCTGCAAGGGAGCCGAACGGCGTACCAGCGCATCGCTGCGGTAGATAGGCACATCTGCCACACGCTCCAGACCGCTTGCTGCAGGCAGAACGCTGGCAGCCAGATTGATCTGGTTGGACAGACGCGATTCCACACCGGCAGCCATGACAGAGTCACGAACCGATTCCGAGGTTTCATCGTCAAAACCATCCAGCTGGAACAGATTGCCCAGCACGCGCAGAACCTTCCAGGCCGGACGTGTATCGCCCACAGGAGCAGCAGCACCCTTGAAGCTTTGTACACGGCCTTCGGCGTTCACGAAGGTGCCGGAGGTTTCAGTGAAAGGAGACACGGGCAGCATCACATCGGCCCACTGCTCGGCAGCGGAACGATAGGAAGTCAGCGCGACCGAGAAGGTGGCGGACTTCAGTGTTTCTACTGCACGTTCGCCCAGATCGCTGTCCAGTGCTGGCTCAACATTCAGAACCAGGTAAGCACGCAGGGTTTGAGCCAGCATTTGCTCGGCAGTCAAACCGCCCTTGCCCGGTACGGCGTTAGCCAAGTAGCCACCCACGGTGTTACCACCGGCAGTCAGGAAGCCCAGCTTGGCACCGCTAGCCTGTGCAATCGCATTGGCGTTGGCAGCAATTACGCTAGCCTGATCCGAGTTGACAGCCATATTGCCCAGCAAGATAGCGACGCGTTCGCCGGAAACCAGGCTGTCAGCAATCTGCTGAGCTTCAGCAGAAACTTGCACGCCTTCCAGACCCGCAGGAACTGCGCTGTCTTTGGCTTTGGCAACGGCAACCAGCACTTGAGCCAGAGAGTTGGCCAACTGGCTGGGAGCAACCGTCATGCGGCCAGCAATCGCATTGAACAATGGATTATCGGCAGCCGAATCAATAAAGGAAACTTGAGCGCCACGTTTGACAGCCTGACGCAGACGCTGGGCCATCAAGGGGTGATCTTTACGCAGGAAGGAGCCCACGACCAGAACGCGATCGAGCTCGTTCAAGGCGGTCAGAGGCATACCCAACCAAGGCACACCGGCCAGAGCACCATCCAGACGGGCATCGGTCTGACGCAGACGGAAGTCCACGTTTTCGGTACCCAGAGCACGACCCAGACGAGCCAGCAAAGCCAGTTCTTCAGTCGTGGAGGTAGCCGAACCAATACAGCCCAGCTGATCTGCACCAAACTTCTCGCGCACGGCGTTCATGCCGGCAACGATGGTTTGCATGGCGTCGTTCCAGGAGGCTTCGCGCCACTGGCCGTCATCACCGCGCACCATGGGGCGAGTCAGACGATCTTCGGTGTACAGGCCTTCGTAGGAGAAACGGTCACGGTCGCTGATCCAGCACTCGTTGACTTCGTCGTTCTCGAAAGGAACAACACGCAGTACCTTGTCCATCTTGGCTTGCAGCACCAGGTTGGCACCTACGCTGTCGTGCGGGCTAACGCTGCGACGACGGGCCAATTCCCAGGTACGGGCATTGAAGCGGAAGGGTTTGGACAGCAAGGCACCCACGGGGCAAACGTCAATCATGTTGCCCGACAATTCAGACTCGACTGCGCGACCCACAAAGGTGGTGATTTCAGCGTGCTCGCCGCGGTTGAGCATACCAACCTCTTGAACGCCGGCGATTTCTTCGCCAGTACGCACACAGCGGGTGCAATGAATGCAACGCTGCATGGCTTCGGTCGAGATCAGTGGGCCCATGGATTTGGCGGCCACAACGCGCTTTTCTTCCTTGTAGCGCGACTCGGAGCCACCGTAACCCACGGCCAGATCCTGCAGCTGACACTCACCGCCCTGATCGCACACGGGGCAATCCAGGGGGTGGTTGATCAGCAGGAATTCCATGACGCTTTTTTGAGCGGCAATGGCTTTTTCCGAACGAGTACGCACAACCATGCCGTTGGTGACGGGAGTGGCGCAAGCAGGCAAAGGCTTGGGCGCTTTTTCCACGTCCACCAAACACATGCGGCAGTTGGCGGCAATACTCAGTTTTTTGTGATAACAGAAGTGCGGCACGTAGACCCCGGCGTCATGGGCAGCCTGAATGACCATGCTGCCTTCCGGGGCGTCAACTTTAATGCCATCGATGGTGAGTTCTACCATTACGTTGTCCTGGCCTACAAATATTGAGGCACCACACAGCCTTTATGCTCGATGTGGTGTGCGAACTCGTCGCGGAAATGCTTAACGAAACTGCGCACCGGCATGGCAGCAGCATCACCCAGGGCGCAAATGGTGCGACCCATGATGTTCTGTGCGATGTCATCGAGCATGTCCAGATCTTCTGGGCGACCTTGACCGTTCTCGATACGATGCACCATGCGCCACAACCAGCCTGTGCCTTCCCGGCACGGCGTGCACTGGCCGCAGCTTTCGTGATAGTAAAAATAGGACAGGCGCAGCAGGGACTTGACCATGCAACGAGTCTCGTCCATCACGATGACAGCGCCCGAACCCAGCATGGAACCAGCCTTGGCAATGGAGTCATAGTCCAGGTTGGTCGCCATGATGATGTCGGCGGGCAAAACGGGCGAGCTGGAACCACCAGGGATCACAGCTTTCAGTTTGCGACCGTCGCGCATGCCGCCTGCCAATTCCAGCAAGGTGGCAAACGGTGTACCCAGAGGCACTTCGTAGTTACCGGGACGCTCTACGTCGCCAGTAATGGAGAAGATCTTGGTACCGCCCGCATTGGGGATACCCACTTCCAGGTATTCCTGACCGCTGTTGCGCAAAATCCAGGGTACAGCCGCGAAGGTTTCAGTGTTGTTGATGGTTGTCGGCTTGCCGTACAGACCAAAACTGGCCGGGAATGGTGGTTTGAAGCGAGGCTGGCCCTTCTTGCCTTCCAGGGACTCCAGCAGCGCAGTTTCTTCACCGCAAATATAGGCACCGTAACCGTGGAACGCATGCAGCTGGAAGCTGAAATCCGAACCCAGGATCTTGTCACCCAGAAAGCCTGCCGCACGGGCCTGTTCCAGCGCTTCTTCAAAACGCTGATAGATTTCGAACACTTCACCGTGGATGTAGTTGTAGCCCACGGTAATACCCATGGCGTAGGCTGCAATGGCCATGCCCTCGATCACGATGTGCGGGTTGAAACGCAGGATATCGCGGTCTTTGAAAGTGCCGGGTTCGCCCTCGTCGGAGTTACATACCAGGTACTTTTGACCGGGCAAGCTGCGGGGCATGAAGCTCCACTTCAAACCCGATGGAAAACCTGCACCACCACGACCGCGCAAGGCCGAAGTCTTGACTTCAGCAATCACGTCTTCGGGCTTCATGCCGGTAGTCAGTACTTTACGCAGAGCTTCATAGCCACCGCGCTTGACGTACTCTTCCAGGCCCCAGTTATCGCCGTTCAAACCAGCCAGAATCTGTGGCTGAATATGACGATCATGAAAAATCATGCTGCGCGACAGGTCGCCACCAGGGTTAGGTTCCAATCCCTGTGCGAACTTGCGCAGAATGTCCGGTGCAATCATGCCGATTCTCCGTGTGTCTTCAATTCTTCGAGCATGGCATCAATGCGCTCGGCTTCCATACGCACGCACATGTGCTGATTGTTCAGCAGCATGACGGGCGAATCACCACATGAACCCATGCACTCTCCCATGATCAGGGAGAACTGGCCGTCCGCCGTGGTTTCACCGTATTCGATACCCAGTTTCTCTTTCAGGTACTCGCCAGCCTTGACGCCATCACGCAGCGCACAGGGCAAGTTGGTGCAAACGGAAATAGTGACGCGGCCAACGGGCTTGGTGTGGAACATGTTGTAGAAGGTCGCAACCTCCTGCACAGCGATAGGCTCCACGCCAATGTATTGGGCCACATCCTCGATAATTTCTGGCGATACCCAGCCTTTTTCCTGCTGGGCAATGGCCAGGGAGGCCATGATGGCAGAGCGACGTTGATCTGCCGGGAACTTGCTCAGTTCCTTATCTATCTGTTGGTAGGCTTTTTCGGAAAGCAACATAATTCGGTTCCGTTTTTCCAGGCGCGACCTTAGCGGTCGATCTCGCCAAACACAATGTCCTGCGTGCCGATGATCGTGACCGCGTCGGCAATCATGTGACCGCGGCTCATTTCATCGAGGGCCTGCAAGTGGACGAAGCCCGGAGCACGGATCTTCATGCGGTAAGGCTTGTTACCGCCGTCAGATACCAGATAAATGCCAAACTCGCCCTTGGGATGCTCCACACCGGCATACACTTCGCCAGTAGGCACGTGCATACCTTCGGAGAACAGTTTGAAATGGTGGATCAAGTCCTCCATCCCGGTTTTCATGCGTTCGCGCGATGGCGGCGCCACTTTGTGGTTATCCGTGATGACAGGACCGGGGTTGTTACGCAGCCACTGTACACACTGACGGATGATGCGGTTGCTCTCGCGCATTTCTGCGATACGAACCAGGTAACGGTCGTAAGAGTCACCGTTGCGACCCACAGGAATATCAAATTCGACGCGATCATAGACTTCGTAGGGCTGCATCTTGCGCAGATCCCACTCCACGCCCGAACCACGCAGCATGGGGCCGGTAAAGCCCAACGCCTTGGCGCGATCAGGATCAACCACGCCCACGCCCACCAGACGCTGCTTCCAGATACGGTTATCGGTCAGCAGGGTTTCGTATTCGTCAACACAAGCGGGGAAACGATTGGTGAAGTCTTCAATGAAGTCCAGCAAGGAACCTGAACGCGCTTCGTTCATGGCTTTCAGTTCTTTGTCGGAGCGGTATTTGTTGGCCTTGTACTGAGGCATGGTGCCGGGCAGATCGCGGTAAACGCCACCAGGACGGTAGTAGGCCGCGTGCAAACGGGCGCCGGAGACCGCTTCGTAGCAGTCCATCAGGTCTTCACGTTCACGGAAGGCGTACAGGAACACGGCCATGGCACCCACGTCCAGCGCATGCGAACCGACCGACATCAGGTGGTTCAGGATGCGGGTAATCTCGTCAAACATGACGCGGATGTATTGAGCACGCAACGGCACCTCAACACCGACCAGACGCTCCACGGCCATACAGTAAGCGTGCTCGTTGACCATCATGGACACATAGTCCAGACGATCCATGTATGGCAGGGTTTGCAGGAAAGTGCGGTGCTCAGCCAGCTTTTCGGTGGCACGATGCAACAGACCAATATGGGGGTCAGCACGCTGAATGACTTCGCCGTCCAGCTCAAGCACCAAACGCAACACACCGTGTGCGGCTGGGTGCTGAGGACCAAAGTTCAGGGTGTAGTTTTGAATTTCTGCCATGATGCTTATCGCCCAATTCCGTAATCGTCCTCGCGCACCACTCGTGGCGTGATTTCACGCGGCTCGATGGTGACGGGCTGGTAAATGACCCGCTTCTGCTCGGTGTCATAGCGCATTTCGACGTAGCCGGAGATGGGGAAGTCTTTGCGGAACGGATGACCGATGAAACCATAGTCGGTCAGGATGCGACGCAGATCAGGGTGGTTCTCGAAAATAATGCCGTATAGGTCAAACGCCTCGCGCTCGAACCAGTTCACCGACGGCCAGACCTCGAACAGGGTTGGCAAAGCGGGGAAATCGTCGTTGGGCACAAAGCAGCGCACACGCAGGCGCCAGTTGTGCTTCAAGGACATCAGGTGCAGTACAACGGCAAAGCGATGGGGAAACTGAGCCGATGCAGCCTGATAGGTGGGCGCTTTCCAGGCGGAATAATCAATCCCGCACAAGTCGATACAGGTCTCAAAGCGCAGATCAGCGTGGTCGCGAAGCAATGTGCAAGTGTCGACCCATGCATCAGCGGGCACTTCCAAAGTGAGTTCATTGCGCGCTTGCGTCAACGCAGCCTGCTCGCCAAGGATAGAGAGCAAGTTGGTTTTTAAAGTTTCTAGCCGTGTCATAGTCTTGTTTAGCCTGTTCTAACCGTTCAGCGTGCGATGGTATTGGTCAAGCGGATCTTGTTCTGCATTTGCAGCAAGCCGTAGACCAAAGCCTCAGCAGTCGGAGGGCAGCCTGGCACGTACACATCTACCGGCACGATGCGATCACAGCCGCGAACGACCGAGTAGGAGTAGTGGTAGTAACCGCCACCGTTGGCACAGGAGCCCATGGAGACGACCCAGCGTGGCTCGGCCATCTGGTCGTACACCTTACGCAAGGCGGGTGCCATCTTGTTGCACAGGGTGCCCGCCACAATCATCAAGTCAGATTGACGTGGGCTGGGACGGAAAATAATGCCGAATTGGTCCAGATCATAACGAGCTGCACCAGCGTGCATCATTTCCACTGCACAACAGGCCAGACCAAATGTCATGGGCCACATGGACCCTGTTTTTGCCCAGTTCAGAAACTTGTCTGCACTGGTCGTCACAAAACCTTCTTTGAGAATGCCGTCGATAGCCATAGTAGTTGCCTTTTGCCGGATCAGACCCTGGGAAGCCCCGGCCTATCCTGTTGCTGACCAAACCCGCTGTCATCAAGACGCATCCTCGTGCCCCTTATGCCCAGCAGCAGACGCGAAAACCCCTAGCAGGGTTCTCTATGGATGGGCTTACTCCCAGTCCAGAGCGCCTTTTTTCCATTCGTAGATAAAACCGACCGTCAAAACGGCCAGGAACGCCATAACGGTCCAGAAACCGACCAGGCCTACTGTTCCATTGGCCATGGCCCAGGGAAACAGAAAAGCGATTTCCAGATCGAACATGATGAACAGAATCGCGATCAGGTAGTAACGAATGTCCACCTTCATGCGCGAATCGCCGAATGCTTCAAAACCGCATTCGTAAGGAGAGAGCTTTTCAGCATCGGGCCGGTTTGGACCGAGCACTCGACCGACTAAAAGTAGAGCCAGGCCAATCCCAGTGGCGACGATGATAAATAGCAAAACGGGAAAGTACTCTTGCAGGTTCATGCAAAGCATCCAATCGCAGTAAATAAACTCTTGGATTGTAGCATTTTGAGAGCACAGTTTTGGGGGATAACCCCAAACCATTACATCTATGCACGGGTGTTGCACCCATGCCGCAAAAACTGTCAGCTACCTGACCAAAAACCCTTCAACTATTGATTATTTACTTTATTAAGGGTTGCGATTTCAAGCGCTGATTAATTATCTTACCCGCTTTTGTAAGGAAAATGTCAGCCACAACAGCCAGGAAAACGATTTTTCGCGCTTATTTTGTAAGCAAGACAAACAAGACCGAGCAGTCGGAATAATAGATAGGCAAGCACAACACACAAGCGATTCGGGCACCAGGCACAGAGGAGCACAGCAACGGCGTATTCAACAGATCCGCACACAGAACCGCAAGAGCGAGGACAAGCACATACCAACAACCCCAGAAGCAACAGCCCCAAAACAGCCCAAGAGCCGCAATCCAAACAGACCGACCTGAACACCCTAAACAACGAGCAATAAAAAAGCCATCCCGAAGGATGGCTTTTTATACTTCTTCAGCTCAAGCAAGTCCGAAGACTTGCTCATCGCAATGCGTAGACATGCTACGCAAATCGATTAGAACTGGTGACGCAGACCAACGCCGACCAAAGTCGACTTGCCATCAGGCAGGAAGTGCACGTTCTTGGCGTAAGAACCGATTGCGTACACGTTGGTGCGCTTGCTCAGTGGGTGGCTGTAACCCAGGCTGAAAGTGTGCTGTTTCTTCATTTCCCACGATGGGGTGTTGCGATCCAGCGACTCTGGAGCCGAACGAGGATCAGCCATAGTCCAAGAACCCATCAGAGTGCCAGCGCCAACAGGAGCAGACAAACCAACCAGGTATGTATTTACTTTCAGACCTTTCAGGTTGCTGGTGTCAATACCAACACCGCTGAAGGACTGAGCTTCAAACAGGCCGTCACGAGTTTGACCGAAAGCCAAGTGAGCTTTCACAACTTCAAAGTCGTAGCTACCGCCGATGTTCCAGGACTTGACAGTGTCGCCGCCAGTCACAGGATCACCAATTTGATTGCGGATTTCACGAGTCTTGTACTGATCGTATGTCAGAGCAACACCGATTGGGCCGTTAGCGTAGCGCAGACCGGTAGTGATACCGCGCTGGTTGCGCTCCAGACCATCCTCAGCGCTTGCGCTGTTGGTGATCTTGTACTCCTGAGGACCATCAGTGTTGAAAGAGTAACCAACGCCGAACTGGAAGCCGGAGAAGTTAGGGGTTTGATACATGATCATGTTGTCGTAACGAACGGTGTTAGCAGCCGTGAAAGCAGCACCGATGTTAGCTTGATCAAAACCACCGCCGAATGGATCGGCTACGCCTGGCAGATACTTGGAGGCGATGTTAGTCTGACGACCGAAGTCCAGTTGACCCCAGCTGTCACCAGCCAGACCCAAAGTGGCCTGACGGCCGAACAGACGGTCACCTTGCTTGTGAGTACCGGTACCCAGATCGAAACCACTTTCCAGAACAAACACAGCGCGCAGGCCGTCACCCAGATCTTCAGAACCTTTCAGGCCCCAACGGTTGCCGGACTGGATGCCATTGATCATGCCGGTTTTTTTCTGGCTAACGGATTCCAGACCATCACGGTTAGAAGCGTAGGAATCGGTACCCTTAAATTTCTGGTAACCGATACCACCGTCCAGAATACCGTACAGGGTGACAGACGTTTCTGCGTGTGCGACGCCAGCGAAGCCGGCCATCAGAGCAGCAGCGAGCAGAGTCTTTTTCATGTAAGAAATCTCCGTAGATTTGAGTAAATCAGAGCAGCCCAACTACAACAGTGCTGCTGCTCTTTCTAACTCCGCGATGGGAAGTTAACGCTATTGCATCAAAATTCCCGTCGCTTGACTACGAAACCCTTCGGAAACGTGAATCTTTGTGCACAGCTTGTTGGCTATACACAACAAAAACCCACTTGAAGCCGCTTTCCATGCCGCATTGAGCAAGCACGACAATTAGCAGGCTAAAGCCGGAATCTTCTTAAGAAGTTGCTTTAAGTGATCCGAGCAATCGGTTGCCAATGCTGGTTTTCTGCAAACAAGGCAAAAAATGAAATCGGCACCGAAAAAGACAAGATCGCCGACCCCAGCCTATCGAGAGCCAAAGCTGGCTACTCAATCCACCTGATAAATTCTCACATTATGAGAATTAACACCAACATAGGATTCAGCATGCACTGACCCGGTTCAATCACTTTCCTAGCAATCAAGAACGGGTTCCGGAAATCAAACGCAAGCAACTTACACAAGAAGGCAAAACACCCAAAAATTGGCGAAAAAAAAACCTGCCCTTGCCAGGATCAGGTTTTATTTCCAGGCTCCGCAATCGCAGAACTTTTCAACTTTTTTGTTTGGTGCCGACGACGAGACTCGAACTCGTACAGCTTTCGCCACTACCCCCTCAAGATAGCGTGTCTACCAATTCCACCACGTCGGCAAGCAATCAAGACAGCGATATTAGCATGACAAAAGTAAAGCTGTCAGTACAAAACAGCCCAAAACACCTAAAAAAGCACGTACTCAAGCATATTCCACACAAACAACGCCAAATAGACAAAGCCCGCCATTAGAGGCGGGCTTTGATATCGTATTTTCCGATCCTGCTTTTGATCCTTACCGTCTTCTATATATAGAGCAGCATTGAATCCCCAAGCAGATCGAACTTACTCAGCAGCAGGAACCGCAGGAGCGCTTTGCTCAGGAGTTGCCGAAGGAACTGCAGCTGGCACAGAGGTGTCAGGGGCCGGAACCGAAGCTGCACCCGATGGAGCTGCGCCAGGAACAGACGATTCGTAACCCTGCATCACGCCCGCATCCACTTTCTGTGCAGGATGGTGAGCAACCCAAGCCAAACCACCGGTGGACACAAAAAAGACGATTGCCGCCCACTTGGTCATGCGCGACAAAAAGTTTGCCGCACCTGCCGCACCAAACACACTCCCTGCCGAGCCGCCACCAAAGGCCGAGCCCATATCAGCGCCCTTGCCTTGCTGCAGCAGAACCAGACCAATAATCAACAGCGAGGAGATAACCTGCACCGCCATCAGAACGGAAGACATCCAATCTTGCATTTAAAGACTCCAGACCCTTTAAGCGGCCACAATACGTAAAAATTCTTGCGCATCCAAAGATGCACCACCCACCAAGGCACCATCAATATCCGGCATGGCAAACAGCTCGGCGGCATTATCTGCCTTCACGCTGCCACCGTACAAAATACGCAACTGATCCGACTCCATATAGGCACGAATCTGTTGATGCATTTGCTGCGCTTGCTCCGGCGTTGCAGTCAGGCCCGTACCAATAGCCCAGACCGGCTCATACGCCAGGACCAGTTTGGATACCACTTCAGCCCCAAGAGCTTTGATGGGTTCAAGCTGATCTTGCACCACACAGGTTTCCTGCCCCGCCTCACGATCAGCCAACTGCTCGCCAATACAGACAATAGGCGTCAAGCCCGCATCCAGTGCCGCAACAACTTTGGCGGCAACCTGAGCGCTACTTTCCTGGTGATACTGACGGCGCTCGGAATGCCCGACAATCACCCAGCGACAGCCGATATCAGCCAGCATTGCCGCCGAGATTTCCCCCGTGTATGCACCCTTGGCGTGGACACTGACATCTTGAGCGCCGACCGCTATGGTCGAATCTTTCAAGATACCTGCCACCTGAGGCAAATACACATAAGGAACGCATACAAGCACATCACAATCTGCCTGCGCACCAGGCTGAACGAGCAGTTCTTGCAGCAGACGGCTGTTGCCATCAAGCGAGCCATTTAATTTCCAATTACCCGCAACCAGTCGTTTACGCGAAGAATGTACGCTCATTGCTCCCTTGATGCCAGTCAAAAAGTTACACCAACGCCCACAATCAAGGCGCAGCTAACCGGCTATTGTAGCGCGTGCTAATCCGTTTCGCGCATATTTGACAGAAAATTCGTTTCAGAACAGCAAGAAAAAGGGTGGCTGCGCCACCCTTGCTGCTTTTATGGAACAAGAATGATCTTGCCCACCTGCTCACCCGCCTCCATCATGGCATGCGCTTCGCTCGCCTTTTCCAAGGGGAAAGTGGCATGGATCAAGGGACGCACCTGCCCTGCCTCCAGCAAAGGCCAGACACGTTCTTTCAGAGCCTGCGCCAACTGCGCCTTGAACTCGACAGAGCGGGACCGCAAGGTTGAGCCAGTGATAGTCAGGCGACGACGCAGGATCTCCCCACAATTAATCGTGGCCTTCACCCCACCCAGCAAAGCAATAATGACGATACGACCGTCATCAGCCAGGCACGTCAAATCCCGGTTGATGTAGTCGCCAGAGACCATATCCAGAATCACATCAACGCCACGGCCGCCTGTTTTGCTTTTGATGACGTCTTCGTAAACCTCGGTTTTATAGTTGATGCCGATCCCGCCCAAGCGATTAATGGCCTCCACGCGCTCATCACTGCCTGCCGTGGCATATACCGTATGCCCCAGAGCCACTGCCAACTGGATAGCTGTTGTCCCAATTCCACTGGCACCGCCATGAACCAGCAGGGTTTCACCCTTGCTCAACTGACCACGGTCGAACACATTGCTCCAGACAGTGAAGAAAGTTTCTGGCAGCCCCGCCGCCTCCAGCAAGCTGAAACCCGCAGGAATAGGCAAGCATTGCTGTACTGGCACCACACAATATTCGGCATAGCCACCACCAGTGACCAACGCACAGACCTGATCCCCAATCTTGAACTCACTGCCCTGCACATCGCCCGAGACGATTTCACCGGCCAGTTCCAGGCCGGGAATATCAGAGGCACCAGCCGGCGGCGGGTAAGCGCCTGCTCGTTGCAAGACGTCCGGACGGTTCACGCCCGCCGCCAGCACCTTGACCAGCACTTCACCCGGACCTGTTTGTGGCATGGGGCGCTCGCCCACTTGCAACACTTCCGGCTTTCCAAACTCGGTAATTTCAACAGCTCGCATACCTACTCCCTGATATCTAGACTATTTTTCCAGCGCGGCTGCAAGTACAAACCATAAGCAGCCGCCTTACCTGCTGCAATCTATCACAGGCACTGGCATCAACGCTCTATTCCAGCCATGAAAACAGATTATTTCAATGACGCTGGCAAATTTATACGTTACACTTTAAGGCTTTCCTGGCCTCCGTGCTTTTTTGCGCATGTGACTTGTCAGGAAGAAAAGCCCAACAGACAGGAAGCGTGCCAGAGCGGTTGAATGGACCGGTCTTGAAAACCGGCGATGGGGTAACCCATCCGTGAGTTCGAATCTCACCGCTTCCGCCATCATCTCCCGCTGCATCCATGGCGGAATTGGTAGACGCAAGGGACTTAAAATCCCTCGATCTTTGATCGTGCCGGTTCGATTCCGGCTGGATGCACCATAGACCTGAAGCGGTCTGCACTGATACATAAGCCTTGAATTTGCCCAAACCTGCGTTGGTTTTGCAGCAAAAACCAGGCGACAAAAAGCCCACTACGCATAGTGGGCTTTTTTGTTTCACCAACCATCGAATGGGGCAGTAACCATCTGCCGCTATATAAGCCGCATACGGCATACACACTGCCTGTTCAAACCCTGTCAATCAGAAAAACACTGCCAGGCTCCTTCTACGGAGCTGCGCCGTAGACCTGCCGACCGGCAAAGTAAGTCGCCAGAACCTGAGTGTCTTTCAAAGCCTCTACATCTACCTCCAGCACATCGCGATCCAGCACAATAAAGTCTGCCTGCTTACCCACCTCCAGAGAGCCAATTTCCCTCTCCATTCGGATAGCCCTGGCCGCGTTGATGGTATAGGCCCTAAACATACTATCTTTATCCATACGCTCGCCTGCATTCAAACCGCCACCCGGCCCAGAGCGTGTCATTGCATGATGCATGGCTTCCCACGGATTCGCCGTAGAAATAGGCCAATCACTAGCACCCACAATCACCGCTCCATGCTGCTGCAGCGATCGAGCTGGATACTGACCCTGAAACTCCGAATCAGGAATATAAGGCTTGACCAGATCAAGCAGATAGTTATCAAGCTCGGCCCAGTGCAACTGCATGACAGCCATCACATCGAGCTGTTTAAAGCGGGGATAATCAGCCGGGCTTACCAACTGCAGATGCGTAATGGAATGCGGTACACCACTGCTACGCTTTTTGCGCGCCGACTCAATAGCATCCAAAGATACACGCACTGCTCTGTCACCCAAGGCGTGGATATGCACCAGCCAGCCACGCAGATCAATAGCATCAACCAGCTGCGTCATTTTGCGCTGCTCCAGCAGCAGCTCGCCCTGCTTGCCTGAGTTTTCATAGCGGCCCAGCAAGGCTGCGCTTTGAGCCGGATACTCCAACACCCCATCAGCAAACACCTTGATACCCGGCAAACTCAGGTTAGGGATGTGCGCAAAGCGCTTTCGGACACCATCAAGCCGCTCCAGATCCGCAGCATCACTCTCCGGACTGGCCACCAGCAAGGCAGCAACATGAGCAGTTAATAAACCCGCTTCTGATAAAACCCGGTAAGCCGGCAATATGCCCTCTCCAACACTGCCAAGAGATCGAGAAAACAACGCTTCCCCCGGTCCGGCGTTGGCCGCCGGGTCCATCCAGGCCGTAATGCCATAGCGATTATTGGTTTCAACAGCGATTTTTGCAGCTGCCAGTAGCTGCTTTTCAGCTGGTTTGGGCAAGATCACCGTTACCTTATCCAGGCCAGCATCCACCAACACCCCATCAGGCTGTCCATTACTAGCCACACCTATGGTGTGTTGAGACTTCGCAGGCAATGACTGCACGTAAGCAGCGTCAATTCCCGCCTTTTCACGCATTGCCTGATTCGCCCAGGCCGTATGATAGTCAGCCCCCATCAGCAACACAGCCTGGTGCTGCCAAGCCCCAGCATCCAGCAAATCGCTCAATGACTCGGGCGCAGACCACACCGCTGGATTCACCCCAAACACCACCATAGGCACATCTGGTCCGGACTCTTTTTCCACCAGCCAGGCTTGCAATTGCTGAGCGAGCTCAAGCGGGCTGAACTCTTGATCCTCCAGGTTTGGCTCCAAAGCAGCCAGGCCCGCAAAAATAGCGTGGGAGTGCGCATCAATCAGGCCAGGCATAACGCGTCGACCCTCAAGGCTTAGCATGCGAGTTTTCGCTCCCTGATAGTGCAAGATCTGTTCGCTCTTGCCTATGGCCAGAATTCGGCCGTGGCTCACGGCCATCGCCTCGGCATCAGGTGAATTGGCATTAGCGGTATAGATCTTCGCGTCCAGAAAGATCGTATCAGCGACTTCATTAGCGTCAACGCTCCCCATAGACCCAACTAGCATCACAGCACACAAGCACCTGAATAGCCTGTTTATCCCCATCATTGACTGTCTCCTGCATCAGCTTTTGATCATGCTCGGCCAGTACCCACCCAAGCGACAACTCAAACTTGGATCAGCATGACATCGCATCACTCCCTGTTTATGGATTTTATGATTTCGACATCCAGACAGCGCTTAATAAAGCTCTGCAAACCCAAGACAAGCGCTACCAGAGCCCGTGACAGATTTCCTCTAAAGCACGGAAGGCCAAGGCTTTAGTCAGAATGCACAACGTTTAAACAAGGCGCATTCAAACCAGTCCCCCCAACCCCGGGCAATGCCAAACGCAAAAAACCCGCCTTGCGGCGGGTTTTTCTTCAAGCAGACTGCAAGCGCTATCAGGAAGCAGCAGGAGCAGCTGGGCCGCCTTGAGCTTCGATACCGCCGATAGCCTTGATCGACAGACGCAGACGACCTTTCTCGTCAGCTTCAATGACCTTGACCTTAACAACCTGACCTACTTTCAGCACGTCATTGATGTTGGCGATACGGTAGTTGGCAATCTCGGAGATATGCAGCAAGCCGTCACGGCCTGGCAGCACTTGCACAATCGCGCCAAAGTCCAGCAAACGCATCACTGGGCCTTCGTATTCCTGACCCACTTCCACTTCAGCGGTCAGTTCCTTAATACGACGCTCGGCTTCGCGGGCCTTGTCCAGATCAGCACTGGCGATCGTGATGGTGCCATCATCCGAAATATCGATCTGTGTGCCGGTTTCTTCGGTCAGGGCGCGGATGGTTGCACCACCCTTACCAATCACGTCACGAATCTTCTCGGGGTTGATCTTCACGGTCAGCATGCGAGGCGCGAATTCGGACATCTCGGTACGGGAACCGTCGATGGATTCTTTCATCTTGCCCAGGATGTGCATACGGCCTTCGTGAGCCTGAGCCAATGCAACCTGCATGATTTCCTTGGTGATACCCTGGATCTTGATATCCATCTGCAAGGCAGTGATACCTTTCTCGGTACCGGCAACCTTGAAGTCCATATCGCCCAGGTGATCTTCGTCACCCAGAATGTCGGTCAGCACAGCAAACTTGTTGCCTTCCTTGATCAGACCCATGGCCACACCGGCCACGTGATCCTGCACAGGCACACCAGCGTCCATCATGGACAGGGAGCCACCACACACCGATGCCATGGAGGAGGAACCGTTGGATTCAGTGATCTCGGACACCACGCGGATGGAGTACTGGAAGTCTTCAGCGGCTGGCAGCAAGGGAGTCAAAGCACGCTTGGCCAGACGACCGTGACCGATTTCACGACGCTTGGGAGCGCCGAAACGGCCGGCTTCGCCTGTGGCGAACGGAGGCATGTTGTAGTGCATCATGAAGCGATCGCGGTACTCGCCCATAATCGAATCAATGATCTGCTCGTCTTGCTTGGTACCCAGAGTGGTGACCACCAAGGCCTGAGTTTCGCCACGCGTGAACAAGGCGCTACCGTGAGCACGGGGCAGAACGCCCAAACGGATGCTGATAGGACGAACGGTACGGGTGTCGCGACCATCAATACGGGACTCGCCGCTCAAGATGCGCGAACGCACGATCTTGCTTTCCAGGTCGAACATCATGTTTTCAACGGCAACCATATCAGGCTGATCCTGACCGGCGGCTTCAGCTTGAGCCTTGACCGTTTCTTTAACCTGAGCGTAGACAGCGCGCACTTGCTCGGTACGAGCTTGTTTTTCGCGAGTCTGGTAGGCCTGTGTCAGACCTTCTTCAGCAGCAGCGGTTACCGCAGCCAACAGGCTTTCGTTAACAGCAGCAGGCTGCCAATCCCACTCGGGCTTGCCAGCTTCTTCAACCAGTTCGTGAATGCAGTTGATGGCTGCTTGCATTTGCTCGTGAGCAAACACCACACCACCCAGCATGACTTCTTCGGACAATTGCTTGGCTTCGGACTCAACCATCAGCACAGCCTGCTCGGTACCAGCCACAACCAGATCCAGAGCCGAAGATTTCAGCTGAGTAGCGGATGGGTTCAGCACGTACTGACCATCAACGTAACCCACACGGGCAGCGCCCACAGGACCGTTGAAAGGAATGCCGGAAATAGCCAGGGCAGCCGAGGCGCCGATCATGGCAGCGATATCAGGATCAATTTCAGGGTTGACCGATACCGTGTGAATGATGACCTGAACTTCATTGTAGAAGCCTTCAGGGAACAGGGGACGCAGTGGGCGGTCGATCAAGCGGGAGATCAGGATCTCGCGCTCGGATTGGCGGCCTTCACGCTTGAAGAAACCACCAGGGATCTTGCCAGCGGAGTAGGTTTTTTCGACGTAATCAACGGTCAGAGGGAAAAAATCCTGACCTGCTTTCGCTTCGCTTTTGCCAACAACAGTGGCCAACACAACAGTGTCTTCAATCGAAACCAGCACGGCACCTGACGCCTGACGTGCGATTTCGCCGGTTTCCAGAACGACGGTATGTTCGCCGTACTGGAAAGACTTGGTGACTTTATTGAACATTAGGAGAATCCTTACAATAAAAAAACCGTGCACACAGCGAAACCAGTTCGCCGAATGCACGGTTGTTTAGCGGGGAGCCAGCCCCGGTATCACTTACGCAGACCGAGTTTTTCGATCAAAGCACGGTAAGCGTCTGGATTACGACCTTTCAGGTAATCCAGCAATTTGCGACGACGGCTAACCATGCGCAACAGACCACGACGGGAGTGGTGATCTTTGTTGTGAGCCTTGAAGTGGCCGGTCAATTCGTTGATGCGAGCGGTCAGCAAAGCCACTTGCACTTCTGGGGAGCCTGTATCGCCTTGTTTACGCTGAAACTCGGAAACGATATCGACTTTTTTGATATCTGCAACTGCCATTTTATTTAGCCTCTAAGACTTGCGTTAGGACCGAGGTGCCCTAACGTGTTGAAAATGAGATTGAGTGCACCGGGCCCATCAGGCCAAGTGCAAGCAAACGATTATAACGAAAAACCGGACAAGGCGTTAAGCATTTCGGCCTGCTAGCCTGCCAAAGCCGGGGATTTTAGTTGTTTCCACGCCGAAGTCGTGCCAAAGCACGGGCTCGACGCCAGCGCCAGGCCATTACAAACCAGCCCGACAAGCCATACAGGCAGAACAGGCCAAACAGGAAGACTGGCGGATCCGTAGAGACAAACACGAAGACCAGCACAAAAAGCAGCATGACCCAAAATGGCACGCTACGGCTGATCGCAAAGGACTTACCGCTGTAGAACGGCGCATTGGAGACCATGGCCAGGCCGGCATAAATGGTTAAACCAAAGGCAACCCAGGGAATCACATTCACTTGCAAGGACAGCTTGTTGTCCACCGCCAGCCAGACAAAGCCAGCGACCAGAGCAGCGGCCGCCGGGCTGGGCAAGCCCTGGAAAAAACGCTTGTCGACCACTTCAATATTGGTATTGAAGCGGGCCAGGCGCAGCGCACCACCGGCTACGTAAATAAAGGAAGCCAACCAGCCCCAGCGTCCCAGGCCCTGCATGGCCCAGACGTACATGACCAGCGCGGGCGCCGCACCAAAGGAAATCATGTCTGCCATGGAATCGTATTGCTCACCAAAGGCGGACTGAGTATTGGTCAAACGAGCAACCCGCCCGTCCATACCATCAAACACCAGCGCCAGGAAAATGGCGATGGCTGCCGCCTCAAAGCGGCCATTCATGGCCTGCACAACAGCATAAAACCCCGCGAACAGATTGGCGGTCGTAAATGCGTTGGGCAGAAGATAGATGCTACGCCGACGACGGGTTTCATCATTGAGCAAATTGGGCATAATTTATGCTTTAAGAGTTGTTGCTAAGGACTGAACACTCGAATGTAGCATTGTCCCCAAGGCTACAGAGTGCAAATAATTCCAGCATATATAAGCCAGAGCGAACAAAAATGGCCAAGAGGCCTGCGCCCAGGGAGTTCATGGATAAACAGTAGATTTTATCGAACCCGCTTGCGCACCACCCCAACAGGGGCACGATGGTCAAACCAAGCACTGCATTTTATCGCGCCCTCACCAATACGGCTATAAGGCGAGAACAAGGCGCTTCCATCCTTTTCTCAGCCCAAGCAGAGGCGGCGCTGAAAGCCAAATTCTTGCAGCAATAAAAAACCGGCTGACGCCGCAAGACGTCAGCCGGTTCAGGCTCAAGACCAGGGCAGCTTATGAGGTTGCCCCGATATCAAACTTAGTTCTTGGACTTGTCGACCAGCTTGTTAGCGGCGATCCAAGGCATCATGGAGCGCAGCTTGCTACCCACTTGCTCGATCTGCGATTCGGCGTTGATACGACGACGCGAGATCAGGGTAGGAGCGCCGGCGGCGTTTTCCAGGATGAAGTTCTTGGCGTACACGCCGGTCTGGATGTCTTCCAGGCACTGACGCATGGCTTTGCGGGTTTCGTCGGTAACAATCTTCGGACCGGTCTCGTATTCGCCGTATTCGGCGTTGTTGGAGATCGAGTAGTTCATGTTGGCGATACCGCCTTCGTAGATCAGGTCCACGATCAGCTTCAGTTCGTGCAAGCACTCGAAGTAAGCCATTTCAGGAGCGTAACCAGCTTCAACCAGCGTGTCGAAACCAGCCTTGATCAGCTCAACCGCACCACCGCACAGAACAGCCTGTTCACCGAACAAGTCGGTTTCGGTTTCTTCGCGGAAGTTGGTTTCGATGATACCGGCACGGCCACCGCCGTTAGCCGATGCGTAAGACAGAGCTACGTCGCGAGCAGCGCCGGTCTTGTCCTGGTAAACAGCGATCAGGTGAGGAACGCCGCCGCCTTGGCTGTAGGTGCCACGCACAGTGTGACCAGGAGCCTTGGGAGCAATCATGATGACGTCGATATCGTCACGTGGCACAACTTGGCCGTAGTGAACGTTAAAGCCGTGAGCAAATGCCAGAGCGGCGCCGGGCTTGATGTTCTCGGCAACCTGGTTGCGGTAAACCTCAGCAATGTTTTCGTCAGGCAACAAGATCATGACGACATCAGCGCTCTTGACGGCTTCAGCCACTTCCTGAACTTTCAGGCCAGCGTTCTCGGCTTTGCTCCAGGAGGCGCCGCCTTTGCGCAGACCAACAACCACGTTCACGCCGGACTCGTGCAGGTTCAGGGCGTGGGCGTGGCCTTGCGAGCCGTAACCGATGATGGCAACGGTCTTGCCTTTGATCAGGGAAAGATCACAATCCTTGTCGTAGAAAACTTTCATTTCAGGTGCTCCAAATTTAATAATTTCGCTTAAACAGCAATTCGAGAATGGCCGCTCATGCAGCAGCGGCACAAAAAGGACCTTGACTCATTACTTTCAGAACAGGGCCACCGCGGTCTACACAGCGTCAGGCCGTGTTTACCCTTTATAAGGAGCTGCCTTGAAAAGCAGCTCCTTGAATAAAAGCGGTAATTATGTCCTGAAAAAGCCTTGGCTTACAGCTTTAAGACACGTTCGCCACGGCTGACACCAGAGACCCCGGTGCGCACTGTTTCAAGAATGGCCGTACGATCCAGCGCATTGATGAAAGCAGCAATTTTGTCTTGAACACCGGTCAATTCGATGGTGTATGTCTTGTCCGTAACATCAATGATGCGACCACGGAAAATGTCCGCCATGCGCTTCATCTCTTCACGTTCCTTGCCCACCGCCCGCACTTTGATCAGCATGAGTTCACGCTCAATGTGTGGGCCTTCGGACAGATCCACCACCTTGACCACGTCAACCAGACGGTTCAAGTGCTTGGTGATCTGCTCGATGACGTCGTCCGCCCCTCGGGTAACGATAGTCATGCGAGACAGGGTGTCGTCCTCGGTTGGAGCGACCGTCAAGGTCTCGATGTTATAGCCACGGGCCGAAAACAGGCCGACCACACGGGACAGTGCGCCGGGCTCGTTTTCCAGAAGGATAGAAATGACGTGTTTCATGATTCTCTCCTTACAGATCGTCCGGGCCCAAGAGCATTTCTGTCAGGCCGCGGCCTGCTTTCACCATCGGGAACACGTTTTCGGTTTGGTCCGTGATGAAGTTCAGAAATACCAGGCGGTCTTTGTGCGTGGTGAAGGCTTCGCGAATAGCGGGGACCACATCGGCTGGCTTGTCGATCTCCAGACCCACGTGACCATAGCTTTCCACCAGTTTGACAAAGTCAGGCAGTGCATCCACGTAAGACTCGGAATAACGCGAGCCGTAGTCGATTTGCTGCCACTGGCGCACCATGCCCAAATAACGATTGTTCAGGCAAAGAACCTTGGGGCTCAAGCGGTACTGTTTACACGTAGACAGTTCCTGGATGTTCATCTGAATGGAGCCCTCACCAGTGATGACGGCAACATCCTGGCCAGGGTTGGCCATTTGCACACCCATTGCGTAAGGCAAGCCCACGCCCATCGTGCCCAGGCCACCGGAATTGATCCAGCGACGAGGCTTATTGAATTTGTAGTACTGAGCCGCCCACATCTGGTGCTGACCCACATCAGACGTCACGAAAGCGTTGCCGCCCGTCACTTCCCACAGGGATTCCACCACGTATTGCGGCTTGATCAGCTCGTCCGACTTGGCGTAGGCCAAGGAGTTCTTG
The DNA here is from genome assembly GCF_005311025.1 of Alcaligenes faecalis. GTDB lineage: Bacteria > Pseudomonadota > Gammaproteobacteria > Burkholderiales > Burkholderiaceae_B > Alcaligenes > Alcaligenes phenolicus. The sequence goes on from NZ_CP031747.1 coordinate 4,071,276, forward strand.
CCACGCCAGACATTGATCTGTTTCCACCAATCATTCAGGGAGGGCTGGTTCTGCGATTCCTGACGGCTTTGCGCATACAGCTCATTGAACTCGGTCAGCACGTCTTTGACACAGCCCACGATAGGCACATCAACTTTCACGCGCTTGGAAATTACCGAAGGATCAATATCAATATGAATGATCTTGCGTGGGTTCTGACCGAAGTGGCGGGTATTACCAATCACTCGATCATCAAACCGTGCACCCACTGCGATCAGAACGTCGCAATGCTGCATGGTCATATTGGCTTCGTAAGTACCGTGCATGCCGGGCATGCCGATGTACTGATCCGCCGTACCTGGATAGGCACCCAGACCCATCAAGGTAGTCGTGCAAGGAGCACCGCTTAACTTGACCAGCTCATTGAGCTCACTGTCAGCATTACCCAGCACCACACCACCACCAACATAAATCAGCGGGCGCTCGGCGCTATTGAGAATCTGGACGGCTTTCTTGATCTGACCTTGATGGCCTTTGGTCACAGGTGCGTAGGAACGCATCTTGACCTCGCCACGCTTGGGCGTGTATTTGCACGTTGCGGTCGTAATATCTTTAGGGATATCAATCAGCACAGGACCAGGACGGCCTGTCGTGGCAATAAAAAATGCCTTGCGAATGGTATCGGCCAAATCACGAACATCGCGCACCAGGAAGTTGTGCTTGACGCAAGGACGGGTGATACCGATGGCATCACATTCCTGGAAAGCATCTTCACCAATTGCCTGGGTGCTGACCTGCCCACTGATGATGACCATCGGAATGGAGTCCAGGTAAGCGGTCGCAATACCGGTGACGGCATTGGTGACGCCCGGGCCACTGGTTACCAGTGCCACGCCAACTTTTTGGGACGAACGGGAATAGGCATCCGCAGCATGAACAGCAGCCTGTTCATGACGCACAAGAATGTGCTGGAAGCGGTCCTGCTTGAAGATTGCGTCGTAGATATAGAGAACGGCACCACCCGGATAACCGAAAACGTGTTCCACGCCTTCGTCCGCGAGCGTGCGCACAACAATATCTGCGCCATTTAATTCAGACATGAGTTTTCCTTTCAGTCTTGCTCTGCAATATCGACTGACCACGACGGTCCGAGCTTGAACCGATGTCAGCAACATGATCTGGCGCTTCATGGCCCACAGGACCACACCACCCAGACACATTACCGTCCGGCCTGCACTCTTCGACACCCAGTGCGTGCATACAAAAACGTATGCGTTAGCTTGAAACGGAAGTCCTGGCATCCCACGCTTGTGACGCGGCCAGCAACAAAGTTTTTAGGCGCAAAAAACCGGGCGGATGGCCCGGTTAACAGTGCCTCGCTACAATTTGCTCGGATAAGGAGCAAAAACACCTGGTTACTTTACCTTGACTGCACAAAGCGAGCAACTGTGATTGTTGGTAAAGTGCAAAAAAACAGGCTTAAAGCTTGCATACGTAAAACGATATACTGTCTACCTATGACGAGCTGTCCGGGTATTTTATGGCATCGCCCATCCCACAATTAAAACAATTCCTGTATAGCCACTATTTTTTCGGCGGACTGCGCCAGTCCATCGGTGTGCTGTTGCCGGTCATTATTTTGGGCCGCTTCTTTGGTCACTATGACATTGGCGTCATTGCGTCCATGGGTGCCACCTGCGTTGCCATCATTGACCAACCCGGCGGCCCACGCCGCTATCGCAACAATGAAATGCTGGGCGGTATTGCGCTGGGCACGGTCACCGTTGGCCTGACAGGTCTGGCCTCCAGCTCTCCCCTGCTGCTGGTCCTGTGCGTACCGTTTCTGTGCTTTCTGTACAGCATGTTCTCCGTCTTTGGTCGTCGCGGCGGGCTGATCGGCTTTGCCGCCCTGCTGCTGATGACCTTGACGATGCGCTTTCCCATGCAGCCTCACGAGGTATTGGCGCACACGCTGTATTCCTTTGCCGGTGGTCTGTCCTATTACTTGTTCAGCACCCTGTTCCGACGCTTGTTCTGGTATCGGGAAGAGCGCCAGACACTGGCGGTAGCCCTGTTTGCCACGGCTGAATACATGGAAGCGCGCTCGCAATTCTATGACTCCACCTCGGATCTGGACGCCTGCTATAGACGGCTGATCAATCTTCAATCCAATATGACCGAAAAGCACCAGGCCGCCCGCGATGTGGTGCTACGTGAACTGCCGCGCGGTTATGGACGAGGCGATCACCACCGCAAGGCACTGCTGACAATCTTCTTGAATATGGTCAGCATTCTGGACTCGCTGGTCGCGACCTATACCGACTACACCGTCCTGCGCCGTCAGCTTTCCGACAGCGATTTCATGGTTTTTGCGCGTGATGGCTTGCACAAGCTTTCGTTGGATATTGGCCGCATTGCCATGAATGTTTCACGAAGCGCTCGCACCACCCGTCGCTCCAGCGTCAAAGCGGAAATCCGCGCCATGGAATACGAGCTGGAGAAGTACAAACGCCAGGGCATGTCGCAAACAGACCCGGAAACCTACGCCCTGCTAGTCCAGGTCTTGCGCCGACTGCGTAACCTGAACCGTATTGTGGACAGCATGGCAAGCCTGTCGCATCGTGCCAGCCAGAACCTGCCAGTCGATCAGTACCTGAATAAATCGCTAAGCCGCATGCTCTCGCGTGAAGAACTGCGTTTGGGCATGCTCAGCAGCAATATGAAGCTGAAGTCCTCGCACTTCCGCTATGCGGCACGTGTCAGCATTGCGTCCATGGTGGCCCTGGGAGTTGGCGCACTCAGCGCCCATTTCCAAAGCGAACTGGGCCTGGTCAGCGCCCTGACAGCACACAGTTACTGGATCATCCTGACGATTCTGGTCATTATGAAGCCAGGCTTTGCCATCACACGCCAACGTAATGGCTGGCGCCTTTTTGGCACGGTACTAGGCTGCGGGGCGGCCTTCCTGCTCCTGAAGCTGACGGACAACCGCGAGCTGTATCTGATCGCCATGTTGCTGGCCTACCTGCTGGGTAACAGCCTGGTTCAGCTGAACTTCCTGCTATCGGCCCTGTTCAACACAATCTTTGTGATTTTGTCCTTCCAATTCCTGTCCACGGGCGGCTCCTTCATTATTGGAGAACGTCTGGTGGATACGCTGATTGGTTGCGGTATTGCCATGGCCGCCAGTTACTTGCTCCCCAACTGGGAATCCAGCGCCATGACAGGTCTGGCCCGAGCAGCCTTGGCCGCCAACAAAGAGTTCTGGCGTGCAGGGCTGGAATTCGCTCGCTTGAGCCGCCTGCATAACCAGATCCTTAAAAGCGGTCAGGAAGGCGAACCCACCATGACAGAGGCTCAGAAAAACCAGGTGGATCTGGACTTGATGGAAGCCGACACCGCCTGGCAAGTGGCAAACAAGAACGTACACATTGCCTTTAGCAACTTTGCCTCGGCCTTTTATCGCATGATGGATGAACCAGTTAGCCGACAAGCCAATGTATCCCTGCTGAATAACCTGCTGATTCAGAACCACGTACTGGCCTCGCAGATCAGCGCCGCTGCCCCGCTTCTGGCTAATTTGAGTCAGATTCCGCCAGGCATCCAGAACTCCCTGGATGCCATTGGCGCACTGATTAACGACCAGGATGCCGACCCGCCTGCTTCCATCGAAACCGACGGTGAGCTGGCCATGCTGGCCTACCCGATCCGTCAAATGGTCAAGGCCGCCCAACTGATACGTCAGGATATGAGAGGCCTGGAATACAGCGCTGGCCCGCAACTGCCGCCTGAGCGCAAGCAGGAACTGAAACAGCAAGGGGCCTGATGGCCATGCCATGTCCCGTATACATTTGGAGCTCGCTGTCGGGACCAAATAAACAAGAACTCAAAGCACAAAGCACAAGAGCATAGGGTGCCAAGCCCTCCTCAGTTCGCAGGACCAAAAATAAAAAGGCAAGGCGCAAATACATGGCCTTGCCTTTCCTTTTTTACCTGCAAGACCGCAGATCAGCTAAAGAGCTGTTCTTACGGCGCAAGCAACAACGCTAACTACTTATCAAGCCTTGGCATCCTGCTCGGAGCGACGGAACACCAGCTTGTCCTCGCTGGAGAGCTCAGGCTGGAATACATACCCCTCGCGATCAAACGCTTTCAAGCCTTCCACTGTTTGCACACGCTTGTCGATGACAAAGCGGGCCATCAAACCACGGGCTTTCTTGGCGTAGAAACTGATAATCTTCCAGACACCGTTTTTCTCGTCCTGGAAAACGCACTGAACCACACGGGCACGCAAGGCTTTTTGATCGACCGCCTTGAAATACTCTTCGGAGGCCAAGTTCAAGACAACGGGCTTGGCTTCGCCTTCCTGACGCTCGTTCAAATAATTGGCAATCCGGCTGCCCCAGTAAGCGTACAAATTGGCACCTTCGGGATTCTTCAAGCGAGTGCCCATTTCCAGACGGTAAGGACGCATCAAATCCAAAGGACGCAAAGCACCGTACAAACCGCTAAGAATCACAATGTGGTCCTGCGCCCACTTCAGCTCCTTGTCCGACAAATCCGTTGCAGCCATGCCCTCATATACATCACCATTAAAAGCCAGAATGGCCTGACGGGCATTGGAGCGGTCAAACTTGGGCTCCCACTCCTGGTAACGCTGGACATTCAAGCGCGCCAGGTCGTCGCTCAGCTTCATCAAGCCGGCAATATCCTCTTCGGACTGAGTGCGCAAAATATCAATCAAGCCTTGCGCCTGCTCCACAAACAGAGGCTGGGTTTCCAGCTGCGTGCGTACAGGGGAATCGTAATCCAGCTTTTTCGCTGGCGAGAGCAATAACAACATGCGCCTATATCCTTTCTATCCAAACAGATAAAGGGCCATGCCCTTTATCTGCCATCTACAAAACGCGCTTTGACAGCAATTAGCGAGCCGTCCAGCCACCATCCAGACTTAGCGTCGTACCCGTCATTTGGTCTGCGGCGGCAGACGACAGGAACACAGCAGCACCGCCCAATTGTTCAGGAGTCACAAACTGCAGGGAAGGTTGTTTCTCAGCCAGCAGCTCGCGTGCGGCAGCTTCAATATCAATCCCTTTTTGCTGGCTGATAGCTTCGATCTGCTTTTCCACCAAGGGAGTCCGTACCCAGCCCGGGCAGATTGCGTTGCACGTAATACCCTTGCCAGCATTTTCCAGTGCGGTCACTTTGGTCAGACCCACGACACCATGCTTGGCAGCCACATAAGCCGATTTATTTACCGATGCCACCAGACCATGTGCCGAGGCGATATTGATAATGCGCCCCCAACCCTGCTTTTGCATGATGGGCAAGGCAGCCGCTGTGCCGTGGAAGACGGCTGACAGGTTCAAGGCAATGATGGCGTTCCATTTGTCGACAGGGAACTCTTCGATAGGCGCGGTGTACTGAATACCAGCATTATTGACCAGAATATCCAAACCGCCCAAGGCCTCTGCCGCCTTGGCAATAAAGTCACGCGTGGCCTGTGCGTCGCTCAAATCAGCATTCAGATAATAGGCTTTGACACCAAACTTGGACTCCAGCGTGCTGCGCTCGCGCTCGATATCTTCAGGCTGACCAAAACCATTGATCACCACATCTGCACCGGCTTTCGCCAACTCGGTGGCCATGGCCAGACCGATACCACTGGTCGATCCTGTTACGACCGCTTTTTTACCTTTCAGCATAGATACCTCGTGAGTATGGACAACAGAGAACTGAAACCCCAAGTGTACTCGCCGGCCTGCACTGCCGGGAAATGCAATGGGCTCGTTTTGTCCGCAATCATCAAGGCTTGCAAAACAAGGCCAAACACCATCGGACCACGTACTAGCGCATTACCCCCTAGAACTTCGGCCTGCGCGGGGAAAAGTCGGCCATACACAATGTTGCGGATGAGTTTTCCGAACATCGGCCGCGACGGACACTTTTACCTTAACGTTCTTATGTGACAAAACAGCAAATAAACCATGCTGAGGGAGCAGGACGATCAAACCAGCAGAAAACAAAAAAGCCCTTGAATAATCAAGGGCTTTCAAAATTCCAGGTGGCGGACAGGGTGGGATTCGAACCCACGGTACGCTTGCACGTACGCCTGATTTCGAGTCAGGTACATTCGACCACTCTGCCACCTGTCCGCGATTGCTTATATGGTTACAAGCAAGCCCATAAATATAGATCAAAGAACACTCTTTGACAAGCACTAAAGAGACATAGCACTTGCGTCAAAGAGCGGAGTTTCCTGATAAGACCAGCCACTCAAACCAAAGAGCTCTTTTCAATCAAGGGTTTACCCTCTGTTTTGGCCTAATTCACTTGTTCACCCTGAGCCGCAGGCCTATATTGGAAACACACATTGATGCATCGCAGCCCTGCCTCTCCAAGGCAGTCCTTGTAATTCCGGCGCAGCTTGCTGGACTTGATAAAAGGAATTGTCATGCAAACCTTCCAATGGATTATCGACGCCAACGGCGACGGCATATACAGCCTGAATGAGGTTCTCCAGACTCTGCGCTGGGCTTTTCGGATACCAGGCAGCCTGGTAGTTGAAACCTTGGGCTCCATCCCGGTTCTGTCTGATCTACTGCGTATCCAGGCTTCAGAAGCGACAGGCTACGCTTCTTTGCGAGGCGGACTGGTCAATATCCTGTCGTTATTCTTCTGGGCCGCACTCTGTCTCTGGTTTCTGGAAGTCAACTCCAAGCCACGTGCAGAGCCTGCGCAGCGCAACGTACGCCATGCGCCACACTTGAACAAGCAACTGGATTCTGTGCACGGTCGGCAGCTACACGCGAACTACAACCGGCGCCCTGTCCGCCATCGTCAGGTTGAACGCCATACCTTCTAGATGCACTCATGCCCTCCTGCCGAAAAAGGAGAAACATGTGTTAAGAAAGGTAAACCCCTGGCATAGCGCATACGAGCCGTGTTGCGTTTGGAAGTGCTTTGCCAGGATTACCTAACGTTTGGACTACAGGTTTTAGGCAACAATCGCTGCAGCTAGTGTCATTAGAGGTGCAGCTTATGAAAAAACTACTATTAGCCGGTTTAATGGCCTTGAGCACCAGCGCCGCCTCTGCGGGCGGTGTAAATGTCGATATCAATGTCGGTATTCCGGGTATCGGTTACGGGCCGATCTACTACCCACCCGCTCATGTTGTGGAACGCCCGGTTTATGTCGCCCCACCCCCAGTGGTTTACCACCCGCCACGTTACGTCTATCGTCCCGGCTACGTGGAATATGGTCGCTCCAACAAGGAATGGCGCAAGGAGCAGCGACGCGCTCACAAGCGCTGGCGCAAACAGCAGGAGCGCTACTGGGATGATGACTAATCCATCACTACGGAACCATGAATGAAAAAGGGCTGAGGACCACAAAGGTCATCAGCCCTTTTGCTATTCAAGCAGAGGCGTTACTTCGCAGGCACCAGACGTTCCAGTCCGCCCATATAAGGACGCAGAACCTTGGGCACAATCACGCTGCCATCTTCTTGCTGGTGGTTTTCCAACACAGCCACCAAGGCGCGGCCTACGGCCAGGCCAGAGCCGTTCAGCGTATGCACAAACTCCGGACGTGCCTTGCTGTCGGCGCGGAAACGCGCCTGCAGACGACGAGCCTGGAAAGCCTCGCAGTTCGACACCGAGGAGATCTCGCGGAATGTGTCCTGGGCAGGCAACCACACTTCCAGATCGTAGGTTTTGGCAGCAGAGAAGCCCATATCGCCAGTGCACAGTTGCACTACACGGTATGGCAGTTCAAGAGCCTGCAGAACGTGCTCGGCATGACCGACCATGGACTCCAGCGCCTCGTAGGATTTTTCAGGATGAACGATCTGCACCATTTCAACTTTGTCGAACTGGTGCTGACGGATCACGCCACGGGTGTCTCGGCCACCGCTACCGGCTTCCGAACGGAAACAAGGCGAGTGAGCAGTCAGGCGGATAGGCAGATCGTCACCGGCCAGAATCTCGTCACGCACAGTACCGGTCAGGCTGATTTCGGAGGTCGAGATCAGGTACAGGTCTTCAGGCTTGGATTCGGTCGGATCGGCTGGCTCGTTGTCCTGACCACCTTTGGTGACCCAGAACATATCGTCCTTGAACTTGGGCAATTGGCCGGTGCCATACAGCGTGGACGCGTTCACGATGTATGGGGTGTAGCACTCGGTATAGCCGTGCTCTTCCACCTGGGTATCCAGCATGAACTGAGCCAGAGCACGGTGCAAACGCGCCAGTGGGCCACGCAACACCATGAAGCGAGCGCCTGCCAGTTTGCGGGCAGCTTCAAAATCCAGACCAAACTGCTCACCCAGATCCACGTGATCACGCGGCTCAAAGGTGATGTGCGCAGGCTTGCCCTGATCATCTTTAGGACCCGGGATCCAGCGACGTACTTCGACGTTGTCTTCTTCGGACTCGCCTACCGGCACGCTTTCGTGCGGCAGGTTAGGAATCGTGGCGAACCAGGAGGACAGCTCGACCTGCACTTGGGACAAGTCCTGCTCCAGCTGCTTCAGGCGCACCGGAATTTGCTGGGATTGAGCCAATGCTTCGCTGGCGTCTTCGCCCTTGGACTTGAGCTGGCCGATGCGTTTGGCCAATGCATTGCGCTCGGCCTGCAAGGTTTCGGTTTCCACCTGTACCGCTTTGCGGCGGGCTTCCAGCTGCTGGAAACGCTCGGTGTCAAATTGCACGCCACGTTTCGCCAGGCCCTGTACCAGCGGCTCCAAGTCTTTGCGTAATTGGTTCAGATCTAACATTTAATAGCCATATAGGTGATGGTTCAATCCCGATTGATCTGGTGATTTTAACCACAAGCCACCACAAGCGCAGCACAGCGCAAGCAGTACTGAGGTATCGGGAAATACGGGGGTGACAGGTCAGGCAACGCCTGTCCTGTCTTAGGTGTCTTTTTTACCGGCCTGCTCATCCAGCTGACGCAGGCGCTCCATTTTTTCAGCAATCTTGATTTCCAGACCACGAGGCACAGGCTGATACCAGTGGGGATCGGGAATGCCGTCCGGCAAGTAGGTCTCACCCGCCGCATAGGCATTAGGCTCGTCATGCGCATAGCGATACGCATGACCGTGGCCCAGCTCTTTCATCAGCTTGGTCGGCGCGTTGCGCAAATGCACTGGCACTTCGCGGCTTTTATCCTGCTTCACAAAGGCGCGGGCCTGGTTGTATGCCATATAACCGGCATTGCTCTTGGCTGCGATCGCCAGATAAATCACGGCCTGCCCCAGCGCCAGCTCTCCCTCGGGACTGCCCAGGCGCTCGAAGGTCAAGGCAGCATCGTTGGCAATTTGCATGGCGCGCGGATCGGCCAGACCGATATCTTCCCAAGCCATACGTATGATACGGCGCGACAAATAACGGGCATCTGCTCCGCCGTCCAGCATCCGGGTCAGCCAATACAAGGCAGCGTCCGGGTTGGAACCACGTACCGACTTATGCAAAGCAGAAATCTGGTCGTAGAAGTTGTCGCCCCCCTTGTCAAAACGCCGGGAGTTCAGGGTCAGAGCATTTTGCAGGAAGTCTGTCGTGACCAGCTCGGTGCCGGAAGTCTTGGCGGCCGTATTGGTCTGCTCCAGCAGGTTCAAAAAGCGTCGGGCATCGCCGTCGGCATAACTGATCAAGGTGTCGACGGCTTGATCCTCAAACTCCAGGCCATCCAGGGCATTTTGTTCCTGTACACGGCGTAGCAGAAGTTTGAGTTCATCATCCGTCAGGGACTTGAGCACATAGACTTGCGCCCGCGACAGCAAGGCCGAATTAACCTCGAAGGACGGGTTTTCCGTGGTGGCACCAATAAAGGTCACCAAGCCGCTTTCAGCATAAGGGAGCAGCGCGTCTTGCTGAGACTTGTTAAAGCGGTGTATCTCGTCCACAAACAGGATGGTGTGCTTGCCCATGGCCAGATTCTGCTGGGCCTGCTCCATGGCGGCTCGGATATCTTTCACGCCTGAAAAGACGGCGGACAAGGCGATGAACTCGCATTCGAATGCACTGGCCGTCAAACGTGCCAACGTGGTTTTACCCACGCCGGGAGGCCCCCAGAAAATCATGGAGTGTGGTTTGCCGGACTGAAAAGCCAAACGTAGTGGCTTGCCCTCGCCCAGCAAATGAGACTGCCCCACCACCTGATCCAGGGTTTTGGGGCGCAGTGCTTCGGCTAAAGGTGCGGCGGGTTCCTGAGCGAACAAATCACGCATGGCGATCGCCCTTCCTAAAATGGCAAGACCTGGCCAAGCGGACCAGGTCTGTATTGAAAACTTGTTTTGTCAAAGCCAGCCAACACTGACCCTGACGATAGCTGCACAAAAACAGAATGTGCATCAAGGCATGGAGACGACATCCACTCCGGCAGGAGCCTTGAACGTGAAGGTACCCAAGGTAATCCGAGGGTTCGGTTCCAAGCCGGTGAAGTCGATATACGTGGTTTGCCCGAACGAGTCCTGCAATTCCAGACGACGTGGCTCACGATCCTTGAAGCCGATGTCTACGTAGGAAAAGCCGGCATCGCTTTGCAAAGGCGTGGCTCGGATCCACTCCAATCCATCCCGTGCATCTTGCTCAACCAGACGGAAGGAGTCTTCCAGATTGCCAGTACCAAACAAGATCGCAGCAGGCGAAGCGCCGATGGACTGGTCCACACCACGCTCGGTGACCTGGGCCAGATCCGGGTCGTATTGATAAAGCAGCTTGCCGTCAGACACGATCAACTGTTCATAAGGGCGTTGCACATGCCATTTGAACTGACCGGGACGCTGAAACACGAATTGCCCGGATTGCGGCGCACCTTTGGACTGGCCGTTGCTATCGACCGTACGCTGGGAAAACTCGCCCGTTGCAGCGCGCACATCTTGCACAAAAGAGCGCAATTGCTCGCTGGCCGAAGCAGCCATGGTCAAGGCAGGTGTAGCGGCCAGCAGCATGCTGGCCAGCAGTGTCTTAATCTTCATCTTTGGCACCTCCTGCGGGGACCAGAATTTCACGGTTACCGTTGGGCTGCATGGCCGATACCAAACCGGCCTGCTCCATTTGTTCCAGCAGTCGGGCTGCCCGGTTATAACCGATACGCAAATGACGCTGCACCGAGGAAATCGAAGCGCGACGATTCTTGATAATGACTTGAACAGCCTGGTCGTAAAGCGGGTCTGCTTCAGCGTCTGCCATGCCGGTCGCCGGGTTGACGCCGTCACCCGACTCACCTTCGACCGCACCTTCCAGCAGGCCTTCGATGTAATCGGGCTCGCCGTGTTCTTTCAGGTGCTCAACCACGCGGTGAACTTCCTCGTCGCTGACAAAAGCGCCGTGCACTCGTTTAGGCAAGCCTGTACCGGGAGGCAGATAGAGCATATCGCCCATGCCCAGCAAGGTTTCTGCCCCCATCTGATCCAGAATGGTGCGCGAGTCGATCTTGGAGGACACCTGGAAAGCGATACGTGTCGGAATGTTTGCCTTGATCAGACCCGTAATTACGTCCACGCTAGGGCGCTGCGTAGCCAGAATCAGGTGAATACCAGCTGCTCTAGCTTTCTGAGCCAAACGGGCAATCAACTCTTCGATCTTCTTGCCCTGCACCATCATCAGGTCAGCCAGCTCGTCAATAATGACGACGATCATGGGCAGAACAGACAACGGCTCGGGCGCATCTGGCGTCAAGGAGAAAGGATTGGGGATAGGCTCTTCACGCTTTTGCGCTTCGCGTATCTTGGCGTTGAAACCGGCCAGATTGCGCACGCCCAGCTTGCTCATCAAGCGGTAGCGTTTTTCCATTTCGGCCACACACCAGTTCAAGGCATTGGACGCCAAGCGCATGTCCGTGACCACCGGCGCCAGCAAATGAGGAATGCCTTCATAGACACTCATTTCCAGCATCTTGGGGTCGATCAGGATCAGGCGCACATCTGCCGGGTCTGCCTTGTAGAGCAGCGACAGAATCATGGCGTTAATCCCCACGGACTTACCGGAGCCGGTTGTACCGGCCACCAGCAAGTGAGGCATCTTGGCCAGATCCGCCACCACAGGCTTGCCGGCAATATCCTTGCCCAAAGCCATGGTCAGCAAGGAAGCGCTGCTGTGATAGGTTTGCGAGCCAACGATTTCTTCCAGACGCACCATTTGGCGGCGAGGGTTGGGCAGTTCCAGGCCCATCAGGTTTTTTCCGGGAATGGTTTCCACCACCCGGATGCTGACCAGACTCAAGGCGCGGGCCAGGTCTTTGGCCAGATTCACGATCTGGCTACCCTTCACGCCCGTGGCAGGCTCAATCTCGTAGCGCGTAATGACCGGCCCCGCCTGGGCGGTCACTACCGTCACCGCAACACCGAAGTCCGACAATTTCTTTTCAATCAGGCGCGAGGTGAACTCAATGGTTTCCGGCGACACCGTCTCTACATTGTCAGAGGCGGGGTCCAGCAGGGACAGCGGAGGCAAATCGCCCGCTTCGCCAGCCTGACGAGGCGCCTTGAACAAGGTCTGCTGCTTTTCTTTCTCGACGCGCTCCGATTTGGGCACAGCCACAAAAGCAGGTTCGATACGCACAGGCTGTTCGTGTACCAGTTGCTCCTGCTTGGCGACCACGCTTTCCGTACGCTCGGCACGTTTGACCTCGCCCACGCGACGATCCTGACGGGCCGACCACAAAGTCATCACACGGCGAATCGCCCCTTCGATGAAGCCGCCCAGACGTTCTGCCAACGTCAGCCAGGAGAAACCGAAAAACAAACTGGCCCCACCGGCGAGCAGGCCCATCAGCACCAGAGAGGCTCCACCAAAGCCTATCGAAGTTACTAATAGTTGCGATAATAATTGGCCCAACTGCCCGCCAGCCCCCGCAGGGAGCTGCCATTGCTGGCCCAGGTCTTTAAAAAACAGCGATTCCAGGCCCATGCTGCCCAGAAACAAAAAGAAAAAGCCTATGCCAATTTCCCAGCGCACCCGAGGCAGAACATCCTCGTTTTTAGTGCTGGGCAAGAGCAAAGCGGTCAGACGGTAAAAGCCCACGGCCACGCGCTGCACCAGCAGCACCACCCAAAGCCAGGCCGTCAGACCAAATAGAAACAGGAGGAAATCGGCGATGTGGGCACCAAAGATGCCCCCGCCGTTTTGAGTCAGACCCGAGTGCACGGAATGCGACCAGCCGGGATCGCCCGGATCCCAGGTTGCCAGTACCAGGCCCAGCCAGGCTGCCAGAGCAGCGAAGATAATCCACCGTGCTTCGCGCAGCAGTCCTGTCAGGCGCTGTTGCAGGGCTGAAGGCCCATTACGCACATTTTTGGATGACCGGGACGAACGAGGGGATGTTGCAGGTATTCTTGCCATGGACTCATTATAATTGGAGATCGTCTTTTTCGGATTTTCTGTGATGTCGACTACTAAGCACGCAAAAGTACTCATTCTGGGCTCAGGCCCGGCCGGCTATACCGCAGCGATCTACGCAGCCCGCGCCAACCTCAACCCCGTCTTGGTCACTGGCATGGAGCAAGGTGGCCAACTGATGACCACCACGGATGTAGATAACTGGCCAGCCGATGCCCAAGGCGTCCAGGGACCTGATCTTATGGCACGTTTCCAGGCTCATGCGGAACGATTCGAAACAGAATTAATCTTTGACATGGTGTCCTCGGTTGATCTGTCCACCCGTCCCCTGACCCTGAATGGTGATAGTGGCACAGTCTACACCTGCGATTCGCTGATTATTGCGACAGGCGCCTCGGCCCAATACCTGGGCCTGCCAACGGAGCAGGAATTCATGGGCCGTGGCGTGTCCGGTTGCGCAACATGTGATGGTTTCTTCTACAAGAATCAGGACGTGGTCGTGGTCGGTGGTGGCAATACCGCCGTGGAAGAAGCCCTGTACCTGTCCAATATTTGCAAGACCGTGACCTTGATTCACCGTCGCGATACCTTCCGTTCCGAACCCATCCTGACCGACAAGCTGATGGACCGCGTCCAGAATGGCAATATCCAGCTGAAACTGCACAGCGAACTGCAAGAAGTGCTGGGTGACGCTTCGGGCGTGACAGGTGTGCGCATCATCAATAACCAGACCCAGGCCACTGAAGACCTGGCTGTGACTGGTGCCTTTATCGCCATCGGCCACAAGCCCAACACCGGGATCTTTGAAGGCAAGCTGGAGATGCACGACGGCTACATCACGACTCGCAGCGGTCTGAAAGGCATGGCCACCATGACTTCCGTTCCTGGCGTTTTTGCCGCGGGCGATGTGCAAGACAATATCTATCGTCAGGCCATTACCAGTGCAGCCAGCGGTTGCATGGCCGCCCTGGACGCACAGCGCTGGTTGGATGAAAACAAATAAGCCCAAAGCCGTAGGGCGTAGTCTGGCAGACCTGAAGAAGTTGCAAGGTCAGGTCCGCCAGGATCTCAACCCGCCCCCGGCCCCGAGGAGGAGGAGGAGGAGGTGGTGGTGGTGGTGGCTGCGCGTGGCAGGAAGTGCAGGGAGCAGAACCAGGCTGTTTATTATGGCGTTTGAGGGTTCAAGCAAGCGCGAGACATAAAAAAAGACGGGCTGACAGCGCCGTCTTTTTATACCTGCCGCTAAGTAAGATCAGCCTTTTTCCAGACCGGCCTGCACTGGGCGCGCGCCCAGTTTGTCGATCAGAACCTGGGGATTGATACCCAGCAAATAGCCGCGTCGGCCACCATTGATGTAAATGGTGTCAAACTCCAGCAGTTCTTCTTCCAGCCATACGGGCATGGCCTTGCGGGTGGCAAAGGGCGAGGTGCCGCCAACCATATAGCCCGAATGGCGTTGAGCCACATCCGGTTTACAGGGGGCGATCTTTTTCGCGCCGGTTTGGCGGGCCAGATTCTTGGTGGAGACCTCACGGTCGCCGTGCATCACGATGATCAGGGGCTTGGCGCTTTCATCTTCCATGATCAGGGTCTTGGCCACCCGGTGCAGGTCCAGACCCAGCTGGGCTGCCGCTTCCATGGCTCCGCCATGATCGACATAGTTGTAGCTATGCTCGGTAAAGGAAATGCCATTTTTACGTAGCCACTGTGTGGCCGGTGTTTCGCTAACGTGTTTTTCTTTAGCCATATCTTGGTCGTGCGCTCAGGCGCGTGGATGATGGGCTGCGTGCAAGGCTTTCAAGCGCTCACGTGCCACATGAGTATAAATCTGGGTCGTGGAAATGTCGGCGTGTCCCAATAGCATCTGCACCACGCGCAAGTCGGCGCCGTGATTGAGCAAATGGGTCGCGAAAGCATGACGTAAAACGTGCGGGGACAAGGGGGCCAGAATACCGGCCTGAACCGCATATTTCTTGACGATCAACCAAAAAGACTGGCGGCTCATGCAAGTGCCGCGTCCTGTAATAAATACAAAGTCGCTGCGGCGATGGCCCAGCAAGGCAGGGCGGGACTCCTGCATATAACGTTCGATCCAGTGCAGGGCCTCCTGTCCCAAAGGCACCAGCCTGTCCTTGCCCCCCTTGCCCTGGTCGATGCGCAGCACGCCATCGCTCAGGCTCAGGTTCTGCAAGGGCAGTTCAGTCAGTTCCGTGACGCGCAAACCGCTGGCATACAAGGTTTCCAGCATGCAGCGATCGCGCAGCCCCAAGGGATTATGTATGTCCGGGGCAGCCAGCAGGCGTTCTACCTGTTCTTCGGACAAGGTGTGCGGGACGCGTGGCGCCTGTCGGGCGCTGCTCAATTCCAGGCAGGGATCGTCCTGCCGCATGCCTTCTTGCACTGTCCAGTTGTAAAAGCGACGTAAGGTGGCCAGCCTGCGATTGGCTGTGCTGGCCTTGCTCTGATCTGCCTGGCTGGCCATCCATTCCCGCAAATCCTTGGCTTCCAACTGTTCCAGCGCTTTGCCTTCGCGCTCTTGTTGAGCCCATTCCTCCAGGCGTTCCAGATCCTGCCGATACGCTTGTTGGGTGTTGGCAGACAGGCCGTCCTGCAACCAGAGCATGGTGATGAAATCGGAAATCAGACTGGCTTGCGTCATGAGTATGAAAAATTCGGAAAGCGTGGCTGTTGGCGTGCTTTTGGGAGCCGGGATGAGGCAGGAAAGCCCTCATGCTATCACTCCGGGATGATGAGCTTCATTCAGTAGAGGGGTAGATTTGCGCTATATACCTATATATATTTCCTGATTATACTAATTCGTTACACCCGTCCCGGAGGAGAAAACAATGTTCAAACGCGTCGTATCGGTAGCCGCCATATCCCTGTTTCTGCAAGGCACAGCACAAGCTGATGAGTTGGTTGTGGCTGCGGCTGCCAGCCTGACCAATGCTTTCAAGGAACTGGCAGGCCAGTTTGAGGCAGAGCACCCCGGCACCAAGGTGCTGACCAGCTTCGCCGCATCGGATGTATTGCTGCAGCAGATCGTTAATGGTGCTCCGGTGGATGTGTTTGCCTCGGCCGACCAGAAAGCCATGAACAAGGCAGAAGAGGCCAAGGCTGTGGATCCTGCTACCCGCAAGAATTTTGTGCAGAATCAGGTTGTGCTGATTGTGCCTAGCGACAACCCTGCCAAGGTTACGAACGCTGGCGATCTGGGCAAGGCGGAAGTCAAACGCGTTGCTTTGGGTAATCCGGCTGTCGTCCCTGTGGGACGTTATACTCAGGCCGCTCTGGAGAAAGCCGGTCAGTGGGATGCGGTGAAACAGCGTGAAATTCTGGGCCAGAACGTGCGCCAGGTGCTGGATTATGTCGCTCGTGGTGAAGTGGAAGCCGGTTTCGTGTTCGCGACTGACGCGGCCATCATGAAAGACAAGGTGGAAGTGCTGGAAGTGCTCAAGACCACGGAACCTGTCACTTACCCGATCGCCTTGGTGCAGCGCGAAGGCCGTAATGACAAGGCTCAGGCTTTCCAGGATTTCGTCATGTCTGAATCCGGACAGCAAGTGCTGGCAAAATACGGTTTTGCCAAGCCTTGATAGGATTTTGATAGCCGGATGACTTCACTTTGGATTCCCCTGTGCTTATCGCTCAAGGTCGCCGGTTGGGCGACCTTGTTCGCCTGTGTGCTGGGTATAGGGGTGGCCTATGCCTTGTCACGCTGGCAGTCGCGTTGGTGTGACCTGCTTGATTCCATCCTGACCTTGCCCATGGTTTTGCCGCCTACCGTCATCGGCTATTACCTGCTGGTCTTGCTGGGTCGGCGCAGTGCCTTTGGGCAATGGCTCTCCAGCATGGGCATTGAGCTGGTCTTTACCTGGCAGGGGGCGGTGATTGCCGCCACTGTCGTGGCCTTTCCCATGATTTTGAAGGCAGCGCGTGCGGCTTTTGAGGACGTGGACCCCCGCCTGGAAAATGCGGCCAGCGTGCTGGGCCTGAAACCCCTGGCCATCTTCTTTCGTGTCAGCCTGCCTTTGGCAGCGCGTGGCATCATGGCAGGCGTTTTGCTGGCCTTTGCCCGCGCTTTGGGCGAGTTCGGCGCTACGTTGATGATCGCGGGCAGCATACCGGGGCGCACCCAAACCATGTCCATCGCCATTTACGAGGCAGTCCAGGCAGGGGAGGATCAGCAGGCATTGGTGCTGGTCGCTATTATTTCGATTACTTGTGTGCTGGTCCTGTGGAGTACCAGTGCCTTGTCACCCCGTCACGTACGCCGTAAAAGAGGGATGCAATGAGCCTGACTGTACAGATTCAACGCACCGTGGTCAGCGAGGCCCGTCATTTCGACTTGAACATTCAGATTCAAACCGAAGCCCGTCATATTGCCCTGTACGGGCCTTCGGGTTCGGGCAAGTCCTTGACGGTGCAAAGCGTGGCGGGCTTGTTGCGGCCCGACCATGGCCGCATTCAAATTGGCAATCAGGTCTATTTTGATTCTGAAAAAGGCATCAACCTGAAACCACGCGAGCGTCGGGTGGCGTACCTGTTTCAGGACTACGGCCTGTTCCCGCATCTGACCGCAGCACAGAATATTTGCTTTGGTCTGAACACGGGCTTGTTCAACCGCTCCGTGCGAGACATGCCTGCGGCTGCCCAGCGTTGGGTAGAAGCGTTTCAGCTGGAGTCGGTATTAAGCAGCTATCCCGCCCAGTTGTCTGGCGGGCAAAAGCAGCGTTGTGCCTTGGCGCGAGCCTTGGCTATTGAACCTCAGCTGCTTTTGCTGGATGAGCCTTTGGCGGCCCTGGATCAGGACTTGCGGGCGCGTTTGCGGGCTGAACTGGCTCAGTTGCAAAGCCAGATCGATATTCCCACTATCCTGATCACGCACGATCCTGAGGATGCCAGGGCCCTGGCCCAAGAGGTCTATCGTATTCGCGATGGACGCATTATCGAATGCTGTACCAGCGCGGATCTGGAAGTTCTTACAGCGTAGCGATCATCACGCTGGATGCCTTGAACAGTGCATAGGCGGATTGGCCTGCTTCCAGGTGCAAGCGCTGTGTGCTGTCCAGGGTGATGCTGGCGGTGACTGTCAGGCCCTGCGGCAGTTCCAGACGTACTTCTGCATTGACGGCACCGGTAATGACATCGGTAATCGTGCCGGGCAGTTGATTGCGTGCGGACAGGGAGTTACGGGTGTCGCCCGTGCCAATCATGATCGAGGACGCTTTCAGAAAGGCCAGAACTTTCTGCCCCTCACGCAGGCCCAGGTTTTCCGTGCTTTCTCGTGTGATGGACGCGACCACGATTTGGCCCTGGCCAATATCCACATGAATTTCGTCGTTGACGGCTCCCGTTTTAATCGTGGTAACGATACCGGGCAGTTGGTTGCGAGCCGAAGTTTGCATGATCATGGTTTGGAGTAACTCCATTTGAGTCGCCACGGAAGGCATTAAACGACCAATACGGCTCATGAAGCGTTGATGCAGCCGGTCGTAGGTTTGATACAGCTCCAGCAGTTCGACGGCTTTGGGCGTCAGGGTGGCACCGCCACCACGATGACCGCCCGTACTGCGCAGCACCAGAGGTTCGCCCGCCATATTGTTCATGATGTCGATGGCGTCCCAGGCCGCCTTGTAGCTGATGCCAATATGACGGGCAGCGGCAGAGATCGAGCCCTGCTCGGCAATGGCGGCCAGCAAGGCCATACGGCGGGCGCTACCCCAGGTATGGTCGCCAGTGCGCAGCGACAGGCTGCCGGTTAATTCGGTATTGGGGGTGTGTGAACTAGACATGGTGATAAGTGTAAGGGCGGGAACAAACTAGGGATAGAGCGCCGGTACAATGGCCGGATCAGCGCTGCTGGCCGTTCTGTTTTCTTGCAACCTTAACTGGTTTTTTCTATGTACGACACCCCTGCTGTTTCCATGGCTCAATTGCAGGAGCTCAATAGTGCCGAGACGGTTGTCTTGACCGTGAACAAGCGCTATGCGCGCCGCCTGCTGGGACATTTGTCGGCCCGTCTGGCGGGTGCTGGCGGGACAGTTGCCGTACCGGAAATTGTGCCTTTGGGCGCGTGGCTGGCGCAGGCCAGTGATCAGCTCTGCTTTTCCGAACAGTGGCAACCAGCCGCGCACCAGATGGATCGTTTCGCCGCCTTGCAGCGCTGGGAACACAGTATTGAGCAGTGCGAGGAAGAGGGCTATTTTCTGGATGTCGGTCAGGCAGCGCGCCTGGCCTGTGAAGCCGATACCTTGCTGGATGAGTGGAATATCGAGCTGAAACCCGGCGAGGCCAGCGTGGATTTTGAACGCTTCATGCAATGGCGCTCTCACTACCGGCAAAGCCTGGAGCAGGCAGATCTGGATGATGCAAACCTGGCTGCGGAGCGTGTGCTCAAAGCGGTGCGGGCAGGCGCCTTGCACATGCGTCATCGCCATATGGTGCTGCATGGTTTTCATGAATACTCCCCGCGTCTGCAAAGCCTCTTGAGTGGTTTGCAGGACATGGGGGTAGAGATTCTCCAGCTGCAGCACGAAGAGGCTCCGGCGACAGAGGTGTATCGGGTGCAGGCGCAGGATGCGGATACGGAATGGCGCTTGGCGGTGCAGTGGGCGCGTCGTCAATTGGACGAGGACCCGGATCGCACAGTAGCCATTGTGGCCGCGCAGCTGGAAACGCAATTGCCGCTGGTGCATCGTCTTTTGCGACAGGCCATGCACACGGATCAAGGTGCTTTGCCCTATAACGTGGCGGCAGCCCGATCCTTGGCTGAGTGGCCAGTGGTTGAAGCGGCCATGGCCTGGTTGAAGGCCTTGTTTACCTTGGCGACCAAGGGGCAGGCTGAGCCCGCCATGCTGGGCGAAGCCTTGCGTTTGGGAGCGTGTCAGGCAGAACAGTCTGAAGCAGGTGGCCGTGCCCGCATTGACAAGGCCTGGCGCGACAACCGCATTACACAAGTTAGCCGTAAAGAATTTGCCGACATGCTCAGCTTCCACACACCCGAACTGGCTCTGGCCTGGGGCAAGGCGGTGGAACGCTTCGAGTCCGTATCGGCAGGCGCTCAAGGAGTGGATACCTGGGCGTCGGTCATGCGCCAATGCCTGGAGGCTTTGGGCTTTCCTGGCACTAACCGTCTGGATAGTGCCCAGTTTCAAACTCTGGAGGCTTTGGAAGCCTTGCTGCTGCAATTGGCGCAGCAAGCGCCGGTCTTGGGTCGCATCAGTGCCTTGAAGGCACAAAGCGCTTTGGCCCGCATGGCCCGTGAAAATTTGTTCCAGCCACAACGAGACCCACGTTCCCGGCTGGACGTGCTGGGTTTTCTGGAAGCGGAAGGCGGGCGTTGGGATGCCGTATGGGTGCTGGGCCTGACCGATGATATTTTGCCTGCCGCCGTCAAACCGAATCCCTTGATTCCTGCCCAGGTGCTGCGCCGAGTCTCGGCGCCTCGAAGTACGCCGGAGCGGGAGCTGGAGTGGGCGCGCTGGATGCTGAGCGCCTTGCTGCGCTGTGGTAAACAGGTTTTGCTAAGTGCGCCTTTGCATCAGGGCGAACAGGAGCTGAGGCCCAGTCCCTTGATTGCTCATTGGCCTGTGCTTGAAATGCCTTGGGCGGTGCAGGCAGAGCAGGCCGTCGCACAGGAAGCCTTGCTGGACGAGCAAGGCCCCAGTCTGAAGCTGGAAGAGCGCATACGTGGCGGGATCAGCGTGCTGGATACGCAGGCTCGCAACCCCTTGTGGGCTTTCGTGAAGTTCCGTTTGCATGGTCAGGCCTTGCCCGATTACGCCCGTGTCGGCGATATGAATACACGTGGGATGTTCCTGCACCGCGCCGTCGAATTGTTCTGGCTGCGTGTGAAGGATCAGGACAGCCTGCATGAGCTGATTGGTGAGGGCTCACTGCTGGGTGTGGTGCAAGCATGTATCGAACAGGCCGCTCAGGAAGAGCTGGCCGATTATGGTCCGGTGCTGCGCAGCCTGGAAATGGAGCGGGGTCTGGCGGTCTTGAACGAGTACGCCCATCAGGAAGCCCAGCGCCCACCGTTTGCTCTGGGGGCGACGGAGCATGAATTGAGCTGGAATCGAGGCTTGTTACGTCTGAACCTGCGTCTGGATCGCTTGGATGATCTGGCTGATGGCGAGCAATTGCTGTTGGACTACAAAACCGGCATAGGCGAGCTGCGGCCCGATAAAGACTGGCTGCGGCCCAGACCCGTGAATCTGCAATTGCCGTTTTATGCCGCCGCCTTGCAGGATGAGGGCCGCACCGTCAGTGGTTTGGCCTTTGTACGCTTGCATGCCCGACAGGTCGGTTTAAGCGGTTTGGCCGCGCCCGGCATGGATATTGAGGGTCTGACCGAATTGGAGAGCGCCCAGCAGTGGACCGCCCAAATCGCGCAGTGGAAACAGGCGGTGGAAGGCTTGGCAGATGAGTTCCTGCAAGGGCAGGCCGCCAACCAGATCTGGAACCGCAACGATTTGCTGTATTGCGATGTTTTGCCCTTTTTACGTTTGTTCCAGGAAGACCTCCAAGACAATGGAGGAGAGGTGTAATGGTGACAGTCCCTAGCGATAGCCCCGCCCGTGCACGGGCACTGGACCCCGAGTCCTCCTTTCTGGTCCAGGCCCCAGCCGGTTCCGGCAAGACAGAGCTGCTGACCGATCGGATTCTGGCCTTGCTGGCTCGCGTGCAGCGGCCAGAAGAAATAGTGGCCATTACCTTCACCCGTAAAGCTGCGGCTGAAATGCATGCGCGTGTACTGGAGAAGTTGGCCGCTGCCAATCAGGAACGGCCTGCCGAGCCCTACCGGGTACGCAGCTGGGAACTGGCGCGTGCCGCCATGCAGCGCAATCAGGAGCAGCAGTGGGATTTGCTGGCTTACCCGGCCCGTTTAAGCATCCGGACCATCGACTCCTTGTGTGCCCACCTGGTACGCGCCATGCCCTGGATTACGGGGCTGGGCGGGGTTCCGGCCATTACCGATAAGGCCCAGGAGCATTACGAAGCGGCGGCTTGGGCCACGCTGGAGATGGCGGAAAGCGTGCCCAGCGTGGCGCGTTTTCTGGAACACATGGATGTGAACCTGCTGCAGGCGCAAGCTCTGTTGGCAGGTATGTTGGCCAGCCGTGATCAGTGGTTGCCAGCGGTGGGGCAGGGCGGTGATGTAGCCTTTTTACAAGACAGTTTGCATGAGGTGGTGGAGCAGCAGCTGCAGCAGCTAAGCGATTCACTGCCACCCGGTTGGGCGCGAACCTTGGCCCCCCTGGCCTGTTTTGCGGCCTCGAATCTGGAAAGCGGCGATGTGCTGGCCTTGGCGGATTGGCAAGGCGATAACCTGGCCCCGGTCATGGACGATTTGCCGCGCTGGCGTGGTCTGGCAGCCTTGTTGCTGACGGATAAAGGCGATCTGCGCAAAAGCCTGACGGTGCGTAATGGCTTTCCCCCTAAAACGGCACAAAAAGAAATGCTGACCGAGTGGTTGAGCAATTGTCTGGGTGCAGAGCCCTGGATTGCTCGCCTGGCCAGTGCACGCCTTTTGCCCGAGCAATACTCCCCCCAACAGCAAGAAGTCCTGTCCAATCTGATTCAGGTCTTGTGGCTGGCTGCGGCGCAATTGAAACTGCGCTTTGCCGAGAAAGCCGAGGTCGATTTCACCGAAATTGCCCAACGTGCCTTGCAAGCCTTGGGTGATGCCGACGAGCCGGGCGAGCTGCTCTTGCGCATGGACAGGTCCATACGCCATTTGCTGGTAGACGAGTTCCAGGACACCAGCCAATCCCAGGTGCAGTTGCTGGAACGCCTGACCAGTGGTTGGGAGCCGGGCGACGGGCGCAGCCTGTTTTTGGTGGGTGACCCCATGCAGTCCATTTACCGTTTCCGCAAGGCGGAAGTGGGTTTGTTTCTGCAAGTCTGGCAAGCTCGACGCTTGGGCGAAGTAGAGCTGGAACCACTGAATCTCAGTAATAACTTCCGTTCACATCCGCGCTTGGTGGAATGGGTGAACAAGGTGGGGGCGCAATTGTTTCCGGCTCGACCTGACCCGGATCTGGGCATGGTCACCTACGAACACTCCACCGCCTTCAAGCCCGATATCCCCGATTGGGCGGTGCACTTTCACCCGTCCTGGCATTTCCGAGTGGCACGGGGAGAGGATGCTGTGCCGTCGCAACAAGCGGCTCAAGAGCGTGCAGTGCAGGAGGCGGTTAAGTGTGCGGCCCAAGCTCTGGAACGTTATCAGGACAGCGAACATCCGGTGGCGATTCTGGTGCGAGCACGCTCGCACTTGCATGGTCTGGTGCGCAAGCTGGGCGAGCAGGGCATACCGTGTCGAGCCGTAGAACTGGAACCCTTGCAACAGCGTCCTGTGGTGGCTGATCTGGTGCAATTGGTCCGTGCCTTGGCGCACCCGGCTGATCGACTGGCTTGGCTGTCTGTCTTGCGCTCGCCATTGATCGGCCTGCGTTTGGAGAGCCTGCACCGCCTGTGCGCCTTGTATCCTACACAGACCTTGGCCGAGCTTACACACAATCAGGATTTTGAAGACTGGGATGCCAACGAGCGTGCTCGTCTGCTCTTTGCTTGCCAGATCTTGCTGGACAAAGGCAATCGTAGTGGCTTGATGCCGTTTGCTGCCTGGGTGCAGGAATGCTGGACGCGCTTGGGCGGGCCGCAAGTCTATCCAAGCCTGGCTGATCAGGCGGATGCAGAACAAGTCTTGCGTCTGCTGGAGGAGTTATGCCCTTACGGACCGCCCGACCAGCAACAATTGCAGGCCCGTGTGGAGTCGCTGTATGCCACTCCGCAAGGTACGGGCAAGGCCGTGGAGGTGATGACGATTCACAAATCCAAGGGGCTGGAGTTCGAAACCGTCATCTTGTTTGGCTTGCACAAGCAATCGGCAGCCGATTCCGAGCCGTTGATTCGTCTGGAGCACAGCGCCGAGCGCTTGATTCTGGGGCCGATCAGTCACAAGGGCAGCGAGCAGCGCGATCCGGTGTCGCAGTTTCTGGCGGCGCGGGAGCGTATCCGGGCCGAGCAGGAAAGCCACCGCTTGTTATATGTGGCCCTGACGCGTGCCCGTCAGGAGCTGCATCTGTTTGCGGAATTGAGTATCACCCAGGATAAGGGCCTGCGCGAGCCGGATGGCCGCTCCTTGCTGAGCCGTGTCTGGCCGGTCCTGGAGCAGCCACAGGCTCCTGTTTGGCAAGCCGAGCAGGGCGGACAGCAAGAGGAATCCGGGCAAGGTTCCGCGGCATTGTTGCAGCGAGTGGTGAGCTTGCCGGCCGCGCCGCCCGAGCAGTTGCAGGCCGACAGCCCGCAGTATCAAAGCTGGCAGTGGTCTCTGGACACGACTCATGAAAAAGCCATTGGTACGGTTGCCCACGACTGGCTGGAAAAGCTGGGCCGTGAAGGGCTGGAGCAATGGCCGGTAGAACGCTTGCAGCAAGGCCGCGCCGTGATGCGTCGTCAACTGTTGCGTGCTGGTGTGCCAGCGACCTATCTGGATGAAGCCGCCCAATCCCTGTTTGAAGCGATTACTGCGACCGTACAGACGGAACGGGGCCGCTGGCTGCTGGGCGTCAGCCGAGCTTACCGGGAATGGTCCTTGCTGGACGTCAGTGGCCGGGTGTCGATTATTGACCTGGCCATTTCCCAGGAAGATCACTGGCTGGTGGTGGATTACAAGACCGGACGACCTGCCGAGCATGAAAGTCTGGACGATTTCAAGGCCCGGATGCTGGAGCGTTATGCGCCGCAATTGCAGCGGTATTGTGAGCAGGTGCAGGCTCTGGATGGCCGGCCCGCGCAGGCTGCGCTTTATTTCCCGAGAGCCGATCTTTGGCTGCCGTATTGATGCTACACTATTGGTCGGCGGGCCCCTCCGCATGGTTCGGCGGTGAATCTGGTCAGGTCGGGAACGAAGCAGCCACAGCCGTGCAGAATCAGTGCCGGAGTCAGGCTCGCCACTTCATTTGCTTATCGGGTTATGCGCGCCCGGTCTATCTGCTTCCCTTCAGCACCGAATCCGGTACACTTTTCCTTTCGCTTATTTGTATTGATGGTTCACGCCGTCCGGAATTCGCATGACCTATCTCGTACTGGCCCGCAAGTGGCGCCCCCGTTCCTTTGACACCTTGGTTGGTCAGGACCACGTGGTGCGCGCTCTGACGCACGCCCTGGATACCCAGCGCCTGCACCATGCCTGGCTGTTTACGGGCACACGCGGCGTGGGCAAGACCACCTTGTCGCGTATTCTGGCCAAGTCGCTGAACTGCGAAACTGGCATCACTTCCAAGCCCTGTGGCGTTTGCCGCGCTTGTACCGAGATTGATGCGGGCCGCTTTATTGATTATGTAGAGCTGGACGCTGCCTCCAACCGAGGTGTGGAAGAGATGACCCAGCTGCTGGAGCAGGCGGTCTACGCCCCCAGCTCGGGCCGTTACAAGGTCTACATGATTGACGAAGTTCACATGCTGACCGGGCACGCCTTCAACGCCATGCTCAAGACGCTGGAAGAGCCGCCAGCGCACGTCAAATTCATTCTGGCCACGACCGATCCGCAAAAGATTCCGGTCACGGTCTTGTCGCGCTGTCTGCAATTCAATTTGAAGCAGATGACAGTGCCCGCGATTGTGGGTCACCTGCAAGACATTCTGACCCAGGAAGAAATGCAGTTCGAGCTGCCCGCCTTGCGTTTGCTGGCGCAGGCAGCCGATGGCTCCATGCGGGATGCCTTGTCGCTGAGCGACCAGGCTATTGCCTATAGCGCAGGCGATCTTAGCGCCCAGGCTGTACAAGCCATGCTGGGCACCATTGATCAACGCCACCTGGCGCAATTGCTGCAAGCGCTGGTCGCTTATGATGCGCAGGCCATTATGGGTGTGGCCGATGATCTGGCCTTGCGTGGCCTGTCTTATTCGGGCGCTCTGGCTGATCTGGCAACCTTGTTGTCCCGTATCGCCATCGAGCAGCGCATTCCCGGCACGATTTCTGATGATGATCCTCTGGCTGAGGCAGTGCGGCAATTAGCGCCCATGCTCTCGCCCGATCATGTGCAGTTGTTTTATTCGGTAGCGGTGCATAGCCGTCAGGAGCTGTCTTTGGCTCCGGATGAGTACGCCGGTTTTGTGATGGCGTGCTTGCGCATGCTGGCTTTGCTGCCCGAGCCTGTCTCGGCGTATGTGCCGCCAGCAGGGCCTTCGGGATCTGATACTGCTGGTGCTGGTGCTGGTGCTGGTGCTGGTGCTGGTGCGGCTCAGGCTGCTCCCGCTCCTGCGGCAGCCCTCGCTGTCTCTGTTGATGCCGCCGCCTCTGCCGCGCCTCTACAGCAAGCTGCGCAGGGTGCGCAAACAGAGCCGAGCGCACAAACTGCACAAGCAGCGCAAACCACTCAGCCTGCGGTTAACCCACAGGCCGCGTCTCAGCAGGCACAGGCTTCTGCCTCTGCAGCCGCCCCGGTCGCTGATGTTGCCCGTGCACATGCAGCCCAAGCAGCGCCTGTCGCAGAATCCATCCCTGCTGACGACGATTTTGTCCCGGCCTGGGAAGATGCTCCCGAGCCTGCCGGTGCAGGGGCCAGCTATGACTCTTCAGAGTCTGCCCCAGCAGATGCAAACTTTGACGCCGGTTCCGCGACCAGTCAGCCTCAAGAAGCTGCGACTGCAGTTGCTGACAGCAGCGCTGTTGAGGCCGCCCAAGCGGCATCGACTCCATCCGTTCCGTCCGTCCAGCCAGCCGCAGAGTCCACTTCCGCAGCCCAGGCAGACTCCTCTGCCGACCCTGTAGCAGAGTCCTCCAAAGCCCAGGGTAAGAGCAGTGCTCAGCCCTTGATGTCGTCTCAGGCTCAGGCCGCCGCCCGAGTAGAACCCGTGGCTGAAGAAGCGCCGCCAGCCGTCTCCACCCAGGACGGCCCGGAAGAGCCCGCCTGGCTGTCCGAGGGCATGGACGAAGAGTTCGAGAATTACCAACCTCTGGATATGGACGCGGCTCGTGCCGAAGAAGACGGCGATGTACCGTCTGTGTCCCTGTCTGATCGCTTCATGCCCGATACTGAACTGGGCCTGCCTGTACCGCAAAGCGGCTCGGACAGCCCGCGTACCGTCCGTCTGGGCGGCATGAAACCGGAAACCTGGCCCGAAGTGGCAACCAGCCTGCCCTTAAGTGGCTGGGCCGCTGAATTGGCCCGCCAGAGCGAATGGCTGGGCGTGAAAGGCCAGGAAATCCATCTGCGTGCCAAAATCAAGGCCACTGAAGGCAGCCAGGGCAAAGCGCGCTTGCGCACCGTTTTGTCGGAATACTTTGCCCAGTCCATTCAGTTGGTGATCGAATACGGGGATACGGGCGATGCTACCGCGCATGCCGTGGAGCAGGCCAAGCTGGCCGAGCGCCAGCGGCAGGCCGAAGAGCAGGTTGCCCAGGATCCCTTTGTCTTGAGCCTGATCCAGGACTTTGACGGCAGCGTCAAAGCCGGGTCGATCAAGGCCACTCCTTTGGTTCGGGCCGCCTGAATGGCCCCTTGTCAATTTATATCAATCAGGAAAACCAAACCATGATGAAAGGTCAGATTGCCGGCTTGATGCGCCAGGCGCAGCAAATGCAGGAAAACATGAAAAAGGCCCAGGAAGCCTTGGCCGATATCGAGGTCGAGGGCGTTTCCGGCGGTGGTCTGGTCAAGGTCATCATGAACTGCCGCCACGATGTGCGCCGTGTCTCTATCGACCCCAGCCTGCTGGAAGACGAAAAAGAGATGCTGGAAGATTTGATTGCTGCTGCCTTTAACGATGCACAGCGCAAAGCCGAGGCAACGTCGCAGGAAAAAATGGCGGGTGTTACCGCTGGCCTGCCACTGCCACCCGGTATGAAGTTCCCGTTCTAATGAACGAACCGCAGATCGCTGAGCCCGAACCGCTTCGGGCTCTGATCCAGGCTCTGCGTCGGCTACCCGGTGTGGGCGAGCGTAGCGCTCGCCGCATGGCCTACCACTTGTTGCAACACGACCTGGTAGGCGCCGACCAATTGAGCCGCGCTCTTGAACATGCCACGACGGCACTGCAGCACTGTCAGCGCTGCAATGGTTTCACTGTTCAACCTATCTGTGAAACCTGTGCCAATCCCCGCCGTGATCCGGCGTTGTTGTGTGTGGTGGAGACGCCTGCCGATCAAAACATGATCGAGGCTACGCATGGCTATCGAGGCCTTTACTATGTGCTGATGGGGCGTTTGACGCCGCTGGAAGGCATAGGCCCGGATGCCTTGCAATTTGACCGCTTGCTAGAGCGAGCCGGTGATGGCCAAGTGCAGGAAGTGATTCTAGCGACCAATTTCACCGCAGAGGGCGAAACCACCGCCCATCATTTGGCGGAAATGCTCACTAGCCAAGGTTTGAAAGTGACTCGACTGGCACGCGGTGTGCCAGCCGGGAGCGAGCTGGAGTACGTAGACCCCAGCACCATTGCCTGGGCCTTGATGGAGCGTCGCGCCACGTAAACGGGTTTGACCGCTTGGCGGACAAGGGGGGGACACCCCCCTTTGTTTTTTAGTATAAGTATCAGACCTAAATAATTAATGACCAACAACAAGAAGGGGATTGCCATGAAACTGACTCGTCGTCATGCACTCAAGCTGGTTGGAGCATCGGGATTGGCACTGTCGCTGCCAACATTGGCCCGTGCACAGGAAATCGAGAAAAAAAGCATCACGATTGCCGTCGGTGGCAAAGCGCTGATCTATTACCTGCCTTTGTCCATTGCCGAGATCAACGGCTATTTTGATGATGAAGGCCTCAAGGTCAAAGTGGCCGACTTTGCCGGTGGCTCCAAGGCCCTGCAAGCGGTTGTCGGTGGCAGTGCCGATGTCGTCTCAGGCGCTTTTGAGCACACCATCAACTTGCAGGCCAAAGGCCAGATGTACCGTGCCTTTGTGCAGCAAGGACGCGCACCGGCCATCGTTTTGGCCGTGTCCAACAAGACGATGGCTGACTATAAGTCGCCTGCGGATTTGAAGGGCAAGAAAATCGGTGTGACCGCACCGGGTTCCTCGACCAATATGATGGTCAACTTCTATCTGGAACAGAACGGTCTGAAACCCTCGGACGTGGCCTTTATCGGCGTAGGCGCTGGCGCGGGTGCGGTTACTGCCATGCGTACGGGTCAGATCGATGCCATGGCTAACCTGGACCCGGTTATCGGCACCTTGCTCAAGGAAAACGAAGTACGTGTCATTGCTGACACCCGTACCGTTGCCGACACCAAGACCATTTTTGGCGGCAATATGCCTTCGGCCTGCTTGTACGCTTCTGAAGACTTTATCACCAAGAATCCGAACACGGCTCAGGCCCTGGCCAACGCCATCGTGCGCGCCGACAAATGGATTCAGGCCAATGACGCTGAAACCATTGCCAAAACCGTGCCTGCCACCTACCTGCTGGGTGATGTAGAGCTGTACAAGCAATGTCTGGACGCCAATAAAGAAGCACTCTCGCCAGATGGTCTGGTCGATGCTGATGGCCCCGCTACCGCCTTGAATGCGCTGGCCGCTTTTGTGCCGAATCTGGACGCATCCAAGATTGATACCAGCAAGATCTTCACCAACGAATTTGCTGAAAAAGCCAACAAGAAGTATCCCAATGTCTGAGGCAGCACTTTCTTTAGATAACATCAGCTGTGTTTTTGCCTCCCGCGATGGCAAAGGTACGTACACAGCGGTTCGTGACGCCAGCCTGAACATTGCTCCAGGCGAGTTTGTGTCGGTTGTAGGCCCAACGGGCTGCGGCAAATCCACGCTCCTGAACGTAGGGGCGGGTTTGCTGAGCCCTTCGTCGGGCGAAGTGCGTGTGTTCGGTAAACCCCTGGAAGGGGTGAACGAGCGCGCTGGCTACATGTTCCAGGGCGAAGCACTCATGCCCTGGCGCAGTGCCGAATCCAACGTGATGGCCGGTCTGGAGTTTGCTGGTGTCCCGCAGGACGAGGCCCGCGCCCGTGCCCAGGAATGGCTCAAGCGAGTCGGCCTGGGTGGCTTTGGGGATCGTTATCCGCATCAGATGTCTGGCGGTATGCGCAAACGCGTCATGCTGGCCCAGACCCTGATTCGTGATCCCGACATCATTCTGATGGACGAGCCGTTTTCGGCACTGGACATTCAGACCCGCCAATTGATGGAAAACGAAGTGCTGGAGATCTGGATGGCGCAGCGTAAAGCCGTGCTGTTCATCACGCACGACCTGGACGAAGCCATTGCCATGAGCGATCGGGTGGTGGTTCTGTCGGCCGGGCCGGGCACTCATCCCATCGGCGAATTTCATGTCGATCTTCCACGCCCTCGTGACGTGGCCGAAGTACGCAACGACCCCCGCTTTGTCGAATTGCATGCGGCAATCTGGGCCGTCTTGCGTGATGAAGTTCTGAAGGGTTATGCCCAGCAAAAGCGTGCCTGATATGTCTAAATCTATTACTCAATCCAAGCTGGCCCTGCGCGGCTGGCAAATTTCGCTGCTCATCGTCATTCTGGCTGCCTGGCACTTTTTTACGCTGGACCCCAAAGTAGCCTTCTTCTTTGGCCAGCCACTGGAAGTGGTCAAGGTGATCTGGGCCTGGTTCGTCACCAATGGTGATATTTACCTGCACCTGGGTGTGACCTTGAGCGAAACCTTGCTGGCCTTTGCCATCGGTACGATTGCCGGCCTGGCTTGCGGTCTGTGGCTGGGCCTGTCGCCGCGTGCAGCTGCCTTGCTGGACCCGTACCTGACGGCAGCCAACTCCATGCCGCGCGTCATTCTGGCGCCTATCTTCGGCATGTGGTTTGGTCTGGGCATCTGGTCCAAAGTGGCTCTGGCCGTGACACTGGTGTTTTTCATCGTGTTCTTCAACGTGTACCAGGGTGTACGTGAGGTCAGCTCCACCTTGCTGGACAACGCCCGCATGCTGGGTGCCAGCCGTCGCCAGTTGCTGCGCCACGTCTATATCCCTTCGGCAACCAGCTGGGTGTTCTCCAGCCTGCACACCTCGGTCGGTCTGGCCTTTGTGGGTGCTGTGGTGGGTGAATACCTGGGTTCAGCCAGTGGGGTCGGTTATCTGATCCTGCAGGCAGAGGGCACATTGGACGTGAATACGGTGTTTGCCGGTATTGTGGTGCTTACGGTATTTGCGCTGATTCTGGATGGACTGGTCAGTGTGTTTGAAGACCGCTTGTTGGCCTGGCGGCCACAAGGTGGCGGTACAGAAAAGCTCTGATCCATGTCGCTTGCGGTCAGATAGCGATCTGACAGGGCTTGCCCCGAAAACCGGCTTCTTTTTGGAGAGGCCGGTTTTTTTGTGCCGGCATTTTTGTGGCTCGGCATTTTGGTGAGCGCTGAAAGTTCAAAAAACTGAAGCCTAGTGGGGAGCACGTCGTGCCTTGAGGAAGCCATGCACGGCTTGAGGCGTTTTTCTGCTTAGAGTCACTTTGGATAGGACTCAGCGCAAAGCAGAAAGCAGGCCTATTTAGGCTGATATATAACCCTTGATCAAGATCCGTTCATTTGTTTGGAAATGAGAATTGTTGTTATTATCAGCCTTCTCATTTCCTTGCAGGCTCTTTGCTTTCATGTCCGACCGCCGTGCCTTTCGTAAAACCTGGCTTGCTCACTACAGTGAGCTGCTGGGGGCGTGGCGGCGTCGATCTCAAGTTGATCACGATGTGGAAGATGCCATGCACGAC
Organism: Alcaligenes faecalis; assembly: GCF_005311025.1. Classification (GTDB taxonomy): domain Bacteria; phylum Pseudomonadota; class Gammaproteobacteria; order Burkholderiales; family Burkholderiaceae_B; genus Alcaligenes; species Alcaligenes phenolicus. Next base: position 4,103,292 of record NZ_CP031747.1, read on the forward strand.
GCCGTGCTGCGCATACTGGAAAACGGCTCGGTTTCGGCTGATAATCCGGCCGCCTATCTGCAACGCAGTACCTCCAACGGTCTGATCGACCGACACAGACGGGAGGAAAAGCTGCCCATGGTGCCTTTGCATGAACTGCATGAGTCCGAGCATCCGCTGGCAGTTGGCCCGGAGTCCCAGGTTTATTCCAGCCAGATGGTCGATGATTTAAGAACGGTTCTGGATGAACTGCCGGACATTTGCAGGCAGGTGTATATTTACCAGCGCCTGGAGGGAAGCTCCCATGCCGAGATTGCCCGTGAATTGGGCATCTCCCGTGCCATGGTGGAAAAGCATATGAACAAAGCGCTGCGTCATTTGAGTACAAGGTTACAGAAGTATGCCCCCTGATGTCCTGAACGCAGCGACCGCGCAGGATCAGGCGGCCGCCTGGTTTTCTCATCTGCGCTCGGGTGAGGCCTCGCCCGAGGATTGGCGTGCCTTCGAGCAATGGCGACAGTCTGATCAGGAGCATGATCGCTGTTACCGCCATCTGGAGGCGATCTGGCAAGCGACCTTGCAGATTCCCGAGTCCGAGCTGCGGGCTGCCTTGCGGGCTTCGCGCCCATCGACCCCAGTCAACAAGCCACGCCGTCGTTTTGCCTGGGGCATGACGGCAGGACTGTGTGCGGCGGGGGTACTTGCAGCCGTAGGCATACGGGCTAGCCTGGATGCTGAACCTTCCTATCAAACCACATTGACGACCCCACGCGGGCTGCACGAGGAATTGCGTCTGCCCGATGGCTCTACCTTGATGGCCAATACCGGCACACGCGCACAGATTCGTTTTTACGAGAATGAGCGTGTCGTTGATCTGTATGCAGGCGAGGTGTTCTTTGATGTGCAGCCTGATCGGTCCCGACCGTTTGTGGTGCATGCCGGGCAAAGCAGGGTGGTGGTCACAGGTACGCGCTTCAATGTTCTGCATGAGCAGCAGCAATTACAGGTGACGGTGGAGTCCGGTTCAGTCAAGGTGCAGCAGGGTGCCTGGTGGGACCGGGATACACGCTTGCTGGAGCGTGGGCAATCCGTTCACACGGCTGAGGATGCTCCTCTGGGACAGGTACAAAAGGCGGATCTGGATACCAGCCTGGCGTGGCGTAACGGCATGATTGTGTTCGAAAATACGCCGCTGGAGCAGGCGGTAGCGCAGATCAATCGTTACTTGCCGCAAGCGGCCGTTTTTAATGCACCCCGTTTTGCCTCCTACAAGGTAGCTGGGGTTTTCAGTGTAAATGAGCCTTTGGCCCTGATTCATACCTTGCCCGACCTGGTGCCGGTGAAAATTCAAACCTTGCCCAGCGGACAACTGCGAATCAGCGAATAGAGCCCGAGTTTGCCTGGCAATCCAGGCTCTGTTTTTTATTTATCAAAAATAATTCTCATTTTTGTTCCGGTGTTTTGATTCTGGTTCGTCGATAGAGTAAGGGGAGCTGTTTTATGTCGCAGACGGCAGCGCCCATCACCTTGCCTTGAGGCCGCCTTGCGCGTGCCTTGCTACTCTTTGGACCTAGTCAGACTGTGAATACACCGACCTTTTCTGTGTGGCGCAACAAGCCCGCGATCAATACACGCTTGACGATTCTGGCAATCAGCCTGGCCTGCGCCGTCAGCGCCTTGCCGCTGGACGTACGTGCGCAGGCTCAAGCCACCTCCATCAATCTTCCTGTGCAGCCCCTTAGCAAGTCCTTGTTGCAGTTGGGGCAGCAGGCCTCGGTCCAGATTTTCTTTTCTCAGGAATTGGTGGATGGCCATCAGGCGCCGGCCTTGTCGGGCAGCTATTCCCCTGAGCAGGCTTTGCAGCAGCTACTGGAGGGTACGGGCATCACTTACCAGCGCAAGGGTAATACCATCAGCCTGACGCCGGACCCGGCCTCCTCGGTGGCCGAGCTGTCCACCATTACCGTCAAGGGCGGGATTCTGGGCGACTTGTCGCCTGCCTATGCGGGCGGGCAAGTGGCAACAGGGGGTAGCCTGGGTTTGCTGGGTTCCGTGGATGTGATGGACAACCCCTTTAGCACCACCAACTACACCTCCGAATTGCTCTATGACCAGCAGGCCAGAACTCTGGCCGATGTGGTGGTGAATGATGCGGCTGTACGGACGACGACTTCTACCGGCGGTTTTGGTGAGGACTTTGTGATTCGCGGCTTTGCGGTAGGCAGTGGTGATGTCAGCGTGAACGGCTTGTATAGCCTGGTGTCTTCCAGCCGTGTGCCCGTGCAGATTCTGGAGCGTGTGGAAGTCCTGAAAGGGCCCGGCACCTTGATGCGCGGTATCCCACCCGGAGGGAGTATAGGCGGGGCGATCAATCTGGTGACCAAGCGGGCCGAGGACGAGCCGCTGACCCGCGTGACGGCCAGTTATGTCAGCCAGGCAAATGTGACGGCACAGCTGGATGTGGGCCGCCGCTTCGGTGAAAACAAGGAATGGGGCGTGCGCTTTAACGGCGTCAAGCGCGGTGGAGAAGCCACGTCACGTGATGGCAAGCAGGATCTGGGTATGGCCGCCTTGGGGGTGGACTATAGAGGCAGCCGCTTGCGCTGGTCTGCGGATGTCATCCACCAGGAAGACACGCTGGAAAATATCCGTTCGCAAATTGGCTTTCAAAGCGATCTGACCGAGCTGCCCGCACCACCCGATGGCCGTACCAATTTTTACCCCGGCACTCGCCTGACCCAGCGCGACAACACCATCATGTCCCGTCTGGAATATGACTTCAGCGACTCGGTAACCGGGCACATCGGGGTGGGCTATCGCCATGGCAAGAATCGCCAGATTTTCCCGGTGAATGTAGAGCCGGGTAATCCCAATAAACGTCAGTCTGTGGATGCGGATGGCAATTTCAGCGTGATCTCCACCTTCTATGATTCCTACTCCAAAACGCTAAGTAGCGATGCGGGTTTGAGCGTGGATTTCGACACGGGCAGCGTGGCGCACAAACTGGCTTTCGGAGTGAGCTATATGGATCAGGAGCTGGGCAATGCCTACAGCCCTGGTACGGAAGTGGCGGACTCCAATATCTATAATCCTGTGCCTATTCCGGCAGGTCCAACAGAGCGGCTGACGCCACAAAAAGCGTCCAGTACCGGCCTGCTCAGCTTTGCCGTGGCAGATACCTTGTCCTTTGCGGATGACCGTGTCTTGCTGACGGTGGGGGCGCGTCGTCAGACCGTGGATGTCACCAGCTTCAATACGACTACAGGTGTAAAAACCTCCGATTACAAGGCCAGCTCCATCTCGCCTTTGGCGGGGATTGTGGTCAAGCCGATGGAGAATGTCTCGGTCTTCGCCAACTTCACCGAAGGTTTGACGCGCGGCACGATTGTTGGGGACACCTACGCGAATCGTGGCGAGATTCTCAAGCCTTTCAAGTCCCGTCAGTATGAGACGGGTGTGAAAGTGGATTGGGGTGGCATCATGACCTCGGCCTCCCTGTGGCAGATTGCCCGACCTGCAGGGCAAGAGGATGGAAACAATGTGTATGGCTACTTTGGCGAACAGCGCAACCGTGGTTTGGAGCTGAGTGCCTACGGTGAATTGATGCCAGGTTTGCGCATGATGGCCAGTGCTGGCTTTACCCAAGGCAAGCTCACCAAAACCCAGAACGGTGTGAATGAAGGCAACCGGGCACCGGGTGTACCTGCCAGCACCTATAACCTGGGTCTGGATTGGGATACGCCTTGGGTACAAGGCCTGAGTCTGAATGGTCGCGTGATTCATACCTCGTCCCAGTATCTGAACAACACCAATACCTTGAAGCTGCCCGCCATGACCCGCTTTGATGTAGGTGCGCGCTACTACACCGATATTGCGGGCAAGGATGTGGTGATTCGCGCCAATATCGAAAACCTGACCGACAAGCGCTACTGGCTGGCTTCCAGCAACTTTGCCACGAACGGGGCAGGGCGCACGTTCATGTTGTCGGCCTCCGTGAATTTCTGATTCGCTGATTGTTAACGTCAGGCAGGGCTTCGCGGCTGTATTCGATACCGCCTGGCCCTACCTGGACCTGGAAGGGAAGAACAAAATGTTGAAACGATGTTTTCTGATGTCCGTTCTGTCGGCGGCCCTGTTGAGCGTGACCGCGTATGCTCAACCTACCCAGCCATCTGTGCAGCCCTTGAGTCCAGAGTTGGCGCAGCGCAGCTCGATCACGGCCGATGGCGCCTTGCGCAAGGAACTGGCTTACGGGATTTATCAGATGGCTTACAGCGCGTCTGAAAAGGCCCTGTATGTAGCCTCGGCAGAAATGCTTGATGGTGTGCGGGGCGGGGCGCTCTACAAGCTGGACCCGCAGACTCTGGATGTGCTGGGTGTGATTCACACCGATGAAAGCAATTTTGGCTTGAGCAGCAATGCCGAGGGGAATGTGCTGTTCATGACGAACAGCCTGAACCCGGCAGTTGCGCGCGTGGAGCTGGGCGAAAAGGGCGGTTTGAAACGTACGGCCTTCAGCAATATGGGGACGGATGGTTTCAAGGTGGGGCCACGTACGGTGAAGCTGGATGAGGCCCATAAGCGTCTTTATGTAGGGGGCGTAGGCAATCCGGCGGTAATCTGGGTGCTGGACACGAGCAGCATGGAAGTGCTCAACACCATTGAGAATGCGGGCAAATGGGTGACCGGCTTGTTGTTGGACACGGATCATCGCCGTATGTACGCAGGCAATGGCGACGGTGAAGTGCTGGTGATTGATACGGACAAGAACCAGATCCAACAGCGCTGGAAACCTGCCGGGGACAAGCCGGCGATCTTGCTCAACTTTGCTCTGGACCCGAAGCGCAACCGTTTATACGCCACGGAAAATCAGCATCAGAAAACGGTTTATGTGCTGGATGCCAGCACAGGCAAGCTGCTGGAGCAACTGGACGTAGGGGACGCGCTGGATATTGTCTATAACCCCAAGCGTGACGAGCTGTATGTGTCGCACCGCCAGCAGGGCAAGGTGTCTGTGCTGGATGCGGGCAGCTATGCGAAAAAGGCGGAATACAGCTTGCTTGCTCATCCCAACAGTCTGCTGCTGGGGCCGGACGATCAACTGTATGTCACGGTGAAAGCTCCCTTCACGCCTGACCATAAGGTCAGCGCCCGCGAAAGTGTGGTGCGTATTGATCTGAGCAAGATCTGATTGCAGCCTGAAGGTTCAAAGCAAATTAGCCCGGCGCAATGCCGGGCTGAGTCTTTTTGCTGCTCAAGTTGTTGATCAAGCAGCGGGCTTCTTTCAGGGCTTTGCAGGATGCAAAGCCTTCTAAAGTGTTGTGCCAGTGATCAAGCCTGCTGACGCGCTTGCTGAATCAAGGAGTCCAGCTTGATGCCATCCGCGGTGAACTGACGGATGCCTTCGGCCAGCTTTTCAGTAGCCATCGCGTCCTGGTTCAAATCCGTGCGGAAAGTGATTTCATTGCTGGCACGCCATTCGGGGGCAACCGCCTTGGCGCGCGCCACATCCAGCATGGCAGGGACTTCACCCTGGGCTGCATCCAGCTGGCCCAGCAGATCCGGGCTGATGGTCAGCAGATCGCAACCGGCCAGCGCCTTGATCTGGCCGACATTGCGGAAGCTGGCACCCATGATCTCCGTGGGGATGTCATAGGTTTTGTAGTATTCGTAAATGCTGCGGACCGAGCGCACGCCGGGATCGTTCTCGCCCTGGTTGGCGCTTTCGTCCCAGTCCTTGCCAGCGGTTTTCTTGAACCAGTCGTAGATGCGACCCACAAAGGGCGAGATCAGGGTGACTTTGGCCTGGGCGCAGGCGATGGCTTGCGGCAGGCAGAACAAAAGGGTCAGGTTGCAGTTGATGCCTTCGGCTTGCAGCGTACGGGCGGCCTGAATGCCTTCCCAGGTGCTGGCCAGCTTGATCAGTACCCGTTCGCGCGGCACACCGGCCTTTTCGTAATGCTGAATGATATGGCGGGCGCGCTCGACGCTGGCCAGGGTATCAAAGGACAGGCGAGCATCCACTTCGGTGGAGACGCGGCCGGGAACAATGTCCAGAATTTGTTGGCCAAAGGCAACCAGCAACAGGTCGCTGGTTTCTGCCAGGCTGGCGTGAGGGTGGTCGGCGATGACACGGTCCAGCAAGGGGCGATAGGCCGCCTGCTGGACAGCCTTCAAGATCAGGGAAGGATTGGTTGTTGCATCGGTAGGGCGATACGCACGCATCGCTTCAAAATCGCCTGTGTCGGCCACTACGGTTGTGCACTGGCGCAGGGAGTCAAGCTGAGTAGTCATGTCTGTTACTAGTCCATCGCAAAGCCATCAAACCAATCAATTACTGTAGTCGATTTTCCAGGTTTTCGTGCCTGGTTTCGGTGTTATTACCGATAAACTACCGGAAAAACCCCGTTTGAGCATATAATTAGAAGGTTTAATATTAATTTCAGAATCCGGGGTTTTTAACGTGCTGCCGTCTTTATTTCCTGAGGAGTCCCGCACTATCACTAGTGCCGTCCTAGCCCTGGCGGATGGAACCCTATTCAAAGGGGTATCAATCGGTGCCGAGGGGCACTGTGTTGCTGAGATCGTTTTCAATACAGCCATGACGGGCTATCAGGAAATCCTGACAGACCCAAGCTACAGCGGTCAAATTGTTACGCTTACCTATCCGCACATCGGTAATACCGGTGTCAATCCAGAGGACTCCGAATCCACCAAAGCCCACGCTGCCGGGCTTGTCATTCGCGATTGTCCCGCCCGCCTGTCCAACTTCCGCTCCACCCAGTCTTTGCCCGACTACCTGAAAGCTCAGGGCGTTGTGGCCATCTCCGGTATCGACACCCGCAAGCTGACTCGCATTTTGCGCGAGAAAGGCTCCATGGGTGCCTGCATCCTGGTGGGTGATGATGCCGAACGTGCACTGGAACTGGCCCGCTCTTTCCCTGGCCTGAAAGGTCAGGACCTGGCCAAGGTGGTTACCACCGACAAGTCCTACAACTGGACCGAAGGTTCGTGGGAACTGGGCCAAGGTTTCTCCAAGCCCGAAGGCGACCGCTTTCACGTGGTGGCTTACGACTTTGGCGTCAAGGCCAACATCCTGCGCCTGATGGCGGACCGTGGCTGTAAGGTCACCGTCGTGCCTGCGCAAACTCCATTGGCCGATGTGCTGGCTTACGAACCTGATGGCGTGTTCCTGTCCAATGGCCCTGGTGATCCGGAGCCTTGCGATTACGCAATCGAAGCTTGCAAGGGCTTGCTGGAGCGCAAGTTGCCTGTGTTTGGTATTTGCCTGGGTCATCAGATCCTGGGTCTGGCCGTAGGTGCTCAGACCTTGAAGATGAAAAATGGCCACCACGGTGCCAACCACCCTGTGCAGGAACTGGCCAGCGGCCGCGTGTTCATCACCAGCCAGAATCACGGTTTTGCGGTGGATGCCACAACCTTGCCAGCCAATGCCAAGGTCACGCACATTTCTTTGTTCGACCAGAGCCTGCAAGGCTTCGAGTTGACAGATCGCCCCGCGTTTTGCTTCCAGGGTCACCCCGAAGCCACTCCCGGCCCGCGCGATATTGCCTCGCTGTTCGACAAATTCATCAGCCTGATGGCTGCCCACCAGGCCAATAAATAAATCGCACTATGCCAAAGCGTTCAGACTTAAAAAGCATTCTTATCATTGGCGCAGGCCCGATCATCATTGGTCAGGCTTGTGAATTCGACTACTCGGGAGCCCAGGCATGTAAGGCCCTGAAGGCCGAGGGTTACCGGACTGTGCTGGTCAACAGCAACCCGGCCACCATCATGACGGACCCGGATACGGCCGACGTCACCTACATCGAGCCCATCACCTGGCAAGCTGTCGAGAAAATCATTGAAAAAGAGCGTCCCGATGCGCTCTTGCCCACCATGGGCGGCCAAACCGCGCTGAACTGCGCCCTGGATCTGGCCAAGCATGGCGTGCTGGAAAAATTCGGTGTCGAGCTGATCGGTGCCAACGCCGCTGCTATCGAAAAAGCCGAAGACCGCCTGAAATTCAAGGACGCCATGACCTCCATCGGTCTGGAGTCCGCCAAGTCCGGCGTGGCTCACAGCATGGACGAAGCCTGGGCGGTTCAAAAGCGTATCGCTGAAGAAATCGGTACCGCCGGTTTCCCCGTCGTGATTCGCCCCAGCTTCACGCTGGGCGGTACGGGCGGCGGTATTGCCTACAACCCTGAAGAATTCGAAACCATCTGCCGTCGTGGTCTGGAAGCCTCGCCAACCAACGAACTGCTGATTGAAGAATCCCTGCTGGGCTGGAAAGAGTTTGAAATGGAAGTCGTGCGTGACCGCGCCGACAACTGCATTATTGTGTGCTCCATTGAAAACCTGGACCCCATGGGTGTGCACACCGGTGACTCCATCACCGTGGCTCCTGCCCAAACCCTGACCGACCGCGAATACCAGATCATGCGTAATGCATCGATCGCCGTATTGCGCGAAATCGGTGTGGATACCGGTGGTTCGAACGTTCAGTTCGCGGTGAACCCCGATAACGGCCGCATGATCGTTATCGAAATGAACCCGCGCGTGTCTCGTTCCTCGGCTCTGGCTTCCAAAGCCACGGGTTTCCCTATCGCCAAGATTGCTGCGCGTCTGGCCGTGGGTTACACCCTGGACGAGCTGCTGAACGAAATCACCGGCGGTGCGACCCCTGCTTCGTTCGAGCCCACTATCGACTACGTGGTTACCAAGGTGCCACGTTTCGCTTTCGAAAAATTCCCTCAGGCCGATTCGCGCCTGACCACCCAGATGAAGTCCGTAGGTGAAGTGATGGCTATTGGCCGCACTTTCCAGGAATCCTTCCAGAAAGCCCTGCGTGGCCTGGAAGTGGGTGTGGATGGTCTGAACCAGAAAACCACCGACCGCGAAAAACTGCAGGTCGAACTGGGCGAACCCGGCCCAGAGCGTATCTGGTACGTGGGCGATGCTTTCGCTCAAGGCCTGACCCTGGACGAAGTTCACAACCTGACCAAGATCGACCCCTGGTTCCTGGCCCAGATCAAAGAGATCGTGGACATTGAACTGGCTCTGGAGCAAAAGACGCTGGCCGATCTGGACCGCGACACCTTGTTCGGTCTGAAGCGTCGTGGTTTCTCCGACCGCCGTCTGGCTTTCCTGCTGGACACCGTGGAATCGGAAGTGCGCAAACTGCGTCACCAGTTGAACGTGCGTCCTGTCTACAAGCGTGTGGACACCTGCGCGGCTGAATTCTCCACCGATACGGCCTACATGTACTCGACCTACGAGGAAGAGTGCGAATCCAATCCTACGGACAAGAAGAAGATCATTGTTCTGGGTGGTGGTCCTAACCGTATTGGTCAGGGTATCGAGTTTGACTACTGCTGCGTGCACGCTGCTCTGGCATTGCGTGAAGATGGTTACGAAACCATCATGGTCAACTGCAACCCCGAAACCGTTTCTACCGATTACGACACCTCCGACCGTCTGTACTTCGAGCCTCTGACTCTGGAAGACGTGCTGGAAATCGTTCACATCGAAAAACCCGTGGGCACCATCGTTCAGTACGGTGGTCAGACTCCGCTGAAATTGGCACGTGCTCTGGAAGCCAACGGTGTACCTATCATCGGTACCAGCCCTGAATCCATTGACGTGGCTGAAGACCGTGAGCGCTTCCAGAAGCTGCTGACCAAGTTGGGTCTGCGTCAGCCGCCAAACCGTACGGCTCGTACCGAAGGCGAAGCCATTGCTCTGGCTGCTGAAATTGGATACCCCCTGGTGGTGCGCCCAAGCTATGTGCTGGGTGGCCGCGCCATGGAAATTGTGCACGAGCAGCAAGACCTGGAGCGCTACATGCGCGAAGCGGTCAAGGTCAGCAATGACTCGCCCGTGCTGCTGGATCACTTCCTGAACAACGCTACCGAAGTGGACGTGGACTGCCTGGCCGATGGCGAGCGCGTCTTCGTGGGCGGTGTGATGCAACACATTGAACAAGCTGGTGTTCACTCCGGTGACTCCGCTTGCAGCTTGCCTCCTTACTCGCTCAGCGACGAAACCGTAGCTGAAATCAAGCGCCAGACCGCACTCATGGCCAAGGCCTTGAACGTGAAGGGCCTGATGAACGTGCAGTTCGCCATTCAGGATGGTGATGTGTACGTGCTGGAAGTGAATCCACGTGCTTCGCGTACCGTGCCGTTCGTGTCCAAGGCTACCGGTTTGCAGCTGGCCAAGATCGCCGCTCGCGCCATGGCTGGTCAGACTCTGTCCGAGCAAGGCATTACTGAAGAAGTCACGCCGTCTTACTACAGCGTGAAAGAAGCCGTGTTCCCCTTCGTGAAGTTCCCTGGTGTGGATACCATTCTGGGACCTGAAATGAAGTCCACCGGTGAAGTCATGGGCGTGGGCACCTCGTTTGCCGAAGCCTTCGTGAAGTCGCAGATGGCTGCCAGCGTGAACCTGCCCAAGGGCGGCCTGGCCTTCATCAGCGTGCGTGCTCAGGACAAACCACAAGCCGTTGAAGTGGCTCGTGGCCTGATCTCGCTGGGCTTCAAGGTTGTGGCTACCCGCGGTACCGCCAGCGCCATCGAACAGGCCGGTCTGGCTGTTCAAGTGGTGAACAAGGTTACCGAAGGTCGTCCGCACATTGTGGACATGATCAAGAACGGTGAAGTTTCCTTGGTCATCAATACGGTTGAAGAGCGTCGCAACGCCATCGTTGATTCGCGTACAATCCGTACACATGCGCTGGCTGCCAACCTGGCCTACTACACCACCATTGCCGGTGCTGTGGCGGCGGTTCAAGGCTTGCAGTATCTGAGCCAAGGTGAGGGCTTGAAAGTTTACGCGGTTCAAGAGCTGCACGCTCTGCTCGCGAAACACTAAGTCTTACCCGGCTGGAAAGGCGCACCTTAGTGGTGCGCCTTTTTTTGTTCTTGCATCAGACAAGACCAAGCCGTCGTATTGGGGCAGCACGCAGGCCATCGCCTGCACAGTGCAGAAGTTTTCTTCTTTGGAGATCATGTCGTGAAATGGTTCATTCTTGCCTTGTTCATCGTGTGCACGATTGTTGTGCACTTCAGGGGTCGAGTCAGGCACCGGTTTTCTCGCCAGTTGCTGGATCATTCCACCTTCACGGCTCCTCTGAACGTCTTCATGTACGGCTTTTCGGCAGTACCGAACGAGCCGTATCTGGATTTGAAACACTTTCCCGAGCTGAACAAGCTGCTGGAGCATTGCGATGAAATCCGTGCCGAGGCCGAGCAGCTATTTGGCGAAGGCCATATCAAGGCCTCGGACAAGTACAACGATGCGGGTTTCAACTCCTTCTTCAAAACCGGCTGGACGCGTTTTTACCTGAAGTGGTATGACGCGGATCATCCGTCAGCACGCGAACTGTGCCCGGTGACGACCAATCTGCTCAAGGACATTCCTTCGATCAAGGCGGCCATGTTCACCTCCTTGCCACCCGGTGCCCGTTTACCGCGTCACCGCGACCCTTATGCGGGTTCGCTGCGCTTTCACATGGGGCTGATGACGCCTAATAGCCCGGATTGTTATATCGAAGTGGACGGCCAGCGCTACCACTGGCGTGATGGCGAGGCCGTGGTGTTTGATGAAACCTTTATTCACTACGCCGAGAACAAAACGGATCAGAACCGCATTATCTTGTTCGCGGACGTAGAGCGCCCCATGCGTTACCGCTGGGCACAGGCGATCAATCACGCAGTGGGTGGTTTCTTGCTGCGCGCCGCTGCCGCTCCTAACCAGGAAGGTGACCGCACCGGTGGTATCAACCGTATTTTCGGTACGGTTTACGCAGTGCGTCGTTTCGGCAAGGCGATCAAGAAAAAGAACGAAACCCTGTACTACATCCTCAAGTGGTTGCTGGTGCTGGGCATTGCTGCCCTGATCTTCCTGTAAAAAGCAGGCAAAGATGCAAACCGTCTTTATCACGGGTGCCAGCAGCGGTCTGGGCAAAGCGCTGGCCCAGGAATACGCAGCTCAAGGTGCTTGCCTGGGTTTGCTGGGCCGGCGTCAGGAAGAACTCCAGGCGCTGGCTGAGAGCTTGCCCGGTGTGCACCGTATCTATGTGGCGGATGTACGTGACAGAGACGCCTTGCATCAAGCGGCCCAGGACTTTTTGCAGTTCACAGGGCAAAAAATTGATGTGGTCATTGCCAGTGCGGGGATCAGCGCTGGCACCTTGACGGAAGAAACCGAGGATTTTGCCGTCTTCAAAGCCATTGTGGATACAAACCTTCTGGCCATGGTGGCGACCTTCGAGCCTTTTATCGGCACCATGAAAGCGGCGGGGAAGGGAACCTTGGTGGGTATTGCCAGCGTGGCGGGTATTCGTGGTCTGCCTGGTGCAGGAGCTTATAGCAGCTCCAAGGCGGCTGTCATTGCCTACTGCGAAAGCTTGCGACTGGAGCTGTCGCTGTACGGGGTCTCTGTTGTCACCATTACGCCCGGTTATATTCGCACGGCCATGACGGCACAGAATCCTTACTCCATGCCGTTTCTGATGCCTGCTGAGGACTTTGCCCGCAAAGCCCGCAAGACCATCGAGCAGGGCGTGTCCTATCGAGTCATTCCGTGGCAGATGGGAGTTGTCTCGCGCCTGATGCGTCTTTTGCCTAATTGGCTGTATGACCGTCTGGCTCGTCAGGCGCCGCGCAAGCCACGACTGAACAAAAAAAGCTGATCATTGCCCCTGTAGCTGATTTTTGAGGCCCTTGTTGGCCTCATCGCGGTTTGAAGGGGGGGGGCTGGCTATGCTTATGGCCGCAACCGCAACCGCAACCGCAACCGCAACCGCAACCGCAACCGCAACCGCAACCGCAACCGCAATAGTGCCTGTGGCTCTTCCTGGTATGGGGCCGTCGCTATCGTAAGGATAAAGCTTGCGGGCGTGGCGCTGGAGACACTGTCAGGAACTGATGAGGTGAGTCAGGCGGACAGGACTCCGCACAAATCTCAGGCTGGTTTATCGAACGCTGCAGCTAATCCGATCTGCGGGTACCTGCCTGATCATGGCTATGTATGGCTTAGACTTGCTCGTCCAGTGCCGTATTCAGATGTGGCAACTGCCCCCACTGCGTACAGGTCCAGTTCAAGTCCGCATCAATGCTGAAGAAGTTCAGGCTGGTATTCAGAATTGCGTGAGTGCGCTTGGCATTCAGCGCCTGCTGGTTCAGCTTGCGCCAAACCATATCAATGACACCGCCATGGGCAAAGACCAGCAGGTTTTTGCCCGCATTGTCCTGCGCCAGCGCCTCAAAGCAGCTCAGAACCCGTGTTTGAAACTGACGCAGTGATTCGCCGCCCTCTACGGCGTAATCGATATCGACGGTATCGTCGGGCTGATCCGGCCCATGGCGGCCTGCCGCATCCCAGGCCTGGCCTTCCAGCTTGCCAAAGCCGCGTTCGCGCAGTCCCTGGACTTGCTGGATTTCAATATCCCAATGCTGACAGGCAATTGCCGCAGTTTCCGAGGCGCGTTGCAGATCACTGCTGATGACGGCATCCACAGGCATGTGAAACGCCGGGGAGCTCAGGTAACTTTGCAGGGCACGGGCCTGTTCGCGGCCGGTCTCGTTCAGCTCTATATCCTGCCAGCCCTGTAAACGGCGTACGGCGTTCCAGGCGGTTTCACCATGGCGGATCAGACAAATAGACGTACTCATGCTGGCGTAATCACTCTGCTAGGGAATCGGACTGCCAAAGGCAGGCTGATTGTCTATTGTAATGGGCCAGTCAAGCACAGGCAGATAGAGGGGGTATATACCGCATATAGCGCGAGCATCGACGCCAAAAGGCAGTTTGAAACCCGTATTGGCTGGATCCATGTTGGGGTTTACCGCGTACTGCCTTATTTTCAGGTGCCTTGTTGAGTCTTTCACGTTTAAAATCATGCCTCAACGAATCAGCCAGTGCCTCAGGGAGCACTGCGCGACCGTCTGACGAATTGCGCTGTATTTCTTTATTCCTTTTCTGGAACCCTTTATGTCTCAGTCTTACTTCCCGCGTTGGCGCCGAGTGTCCGGCAGCGAACCCGGTGCGGTTGTGCAGCCCGACGAATGTCTGGCCACGCCGCAAAACATTGCCATGGGTGCGCAGCACGTGGTGGCCATGTTCGGCTCCACCATTCTGGCCCCCTTGTTGATGGGCTTTGATCCCAATCTGGCCATCTTGATGTCCGGTATTGGTACGCTGATTTTCTTTGTGTTTGTCGGTGGCCGGGTTCCCAGCTACCTGGGTTCCAGCTTTGCGTTTATTGGTGGTGTGATTGCGGTTACCGGCTATGCCGGTAGCGGCCCGAATCCCAATATTGGCGTGGCCTTGGGGGCCATTATTATCTGTGGTCTGGTCTATACGCTGATCGGTGTTCTGGTCTGGGTGTTCAATGCCCGTACCCAGGGTGGGGCAGCGCGTTTGATCAACCATTGGATGCCTCCGGTTGTTACCGGCTCGATTGTGGCGGTGATTGGCCTGAACCTGGCTCCTATTGCGGCCAAGGGCGCGATGGGTAGCGGCACCTTCGATTCCATGATGGCCTTGATGACCGTGTTGTGCGTGGGTGGTATTGCGGTCTATACCCGTGGGGTGGCTCAGCGTTTGCTGATTCTGGTGGGTTTGGCTCTGGCTTGCGTGTTGTACTGGGTTTTCACCAATGTGATGGGCTACGGCACCCCAATCAACTTTGCGCCGGTTGCTGAAGCCGCCTGGCTGGGTCTGCCCAGCTTTGCCGCGCCTGTGTTCCAGGCTCATGCCATGACCGTGATTGTGCCGGTGGCCATTATTCTGGTGGCCGAGAACCTGGGTCACATCAAGGCGGTTAGCGCCATGACCGGTCAGGATCTGGACGGTTATCTGGGTCGTGCTTTCGTGGGTGATGGCGTGGCGACCATGCTGTCCGGCTCCGTAGGCGGCACTGGTGTGACGACTTATGCTGAGAATATCGGCGTGATGGCCGCTACCCGTATCTACTCGACGCTGGTGTTTGCCTTTGCTGCCGTGATCGCGATTTTCCTGGGCTTTTCGCCCAAGTTCGGTGCCGTGATCCAGTCCATTCCTGGCCCTGTACTCGGTGGCATGTCCATCGTGGTGTTTGGTTTGATCGCTATTGCCGGCGCCCGTATCTGGGTGGTGAACCAGGTGGATTTCAGCGATAACCGCAATTTGCTGGTGGCAGCCGTCACCCTGATTCTGGGGGCTGGTAACTTCTCCTTGCAGTTTGGCGTGATTCGTCTGGACGGCATTGGCTGCGCCACCTTTGGTGCTATTTTGCTGCACGCTTTGTTGCGAGGCCGTCGCCAGAATATGGTGTAGTCGGCCCAAGGCGGATCAAGACTGGCCTGGCTCTGACTAGTTTGGCCATCAGCCTGTCACCAGTCTTGAAATAGCCTGCTCTAAACCCGTGGCCCTTGAGCTTCTGTTTTTTTACACAGGGGTTTCAGGGGCTTGCTATTTTCAGGCAGTTTGCCGACAATAGATCTCACACCCCGGTTCTTCGCGGGGTTTTTTTCTGCCGCAGAATTTCTCTGTGTCGGAAAAGCCATATTGGGGCAGCCGGCAGGTTTGGCTTGAGCAGTGTGTTTGAATGTACGCTGTAGGGTCAGCAGGACTTTCAAGTCGGCCGATTCAACCTGTTTGATTGTTTGCCCCATCATCGTTATCCCCCTATCTTCCAGGCGCTCCTGCTACGGAGCGTCTTTTACTTGTTGAGCAGGAATACTATGTCTGCGATCCCATTGACTGCGCAGGGCGCACAACGTTTGCAAGTCGAATTACACCGCCTCAAGACGGTGGAACGCCCGGATGTAATTAACGCCATCGCCGAAGCGCGAGCACAAGGCGATTTGTCCGAGAACGCCGAGTATGATGCCGCGCGCGAGCGCCAAGGCTTTATCGAGGGTCGGATTGCCGAATTGGAAGGCACTTTGTCCAATGCCCAGATTATCGAACCGGCCGCGCTGCAGGCGGATGGCCGCATCGTGTTTGGTGCTACGGTTGAAATCGAGGACCTGGAGTCCGGCAACACCGTGACTTACCAGATCGTGGGTGACGTCGAGGCCGACATCCGTGCCAACAAGATTTCCATCTCCAGCCCTGTGGCTCGTGCCCTGATTGGCAAGAGCGAAGGCGATGTGGTCGAGGTCAAGGCGCCCGCCGGTATTCGTGAATACGAAATCCTGTCGATCAGTTACGTTTGACCTTGCTTCTGACAGCAGGCTTGTCCTGCTGTTGATTCGAGCACGCAAAAGAAAGGCCCCTGCACATTGTGCGGGGGCCTTATAATTTACGGCAGTTTAGCGTTTGCCCGAACCGCCCAGTCCGCGACGAGCGCCTGCCCGCAAGGACATGGCACTGCCAGGACGGTTGGTATTGCTACGGGGCGCGGCAGCAGGTTTGACTGCCGAGAACTTTTGAACGCTGCGTGGTGCGGCCGAGGCTTTTTTCGCTTGGGTGCTGCTGCGTTCAGCTTGCATTTCAGCACGGCGAGCACGTTCCGTCTTGCGCGTACGCTGAACACCGGAAGCGGCCAGCTTTTTGGGCGTGTAAGGCTCCGAAGGCTTGCGCACCGCACGGGTAGGTTTTTCAACAGGCGCTCCCAAAACAGGGGGGCGTTCGATATTGGGTCTGTAGATAGTCAGGATTTTGCCCAGATGATGAATAGGGGCAGCATCGAGCGCATCGCAGATTTGTTCTAACATGGTCAGACGAGCCTGACGGTCATCACCGGCCACACGGATCTTGATGAGCTGGTGAGCCTGCAGGTGGACGGTGATTTCTTTGATCACGGCGTCGGTCAGGCCATTGTCTCCAATCAGGACAACTGGGCGCAGAGCGTGAGCAGCAGCACGAAGTTCGCTGCGCTCATGAGGTGTAAGGTTGAGTTTTGGCATAAAGAGATTGTACGGGAATGGCCAAGAAAAAATTCTCTAAAGAGTGGGTTCAGCAGCATATAAATGACCCCTACGTCAAATTGGCGCAACAAAAAGGGTATCGCGCGCGTGCGGCCTTCAAGCTCAGTGAAATATTGGATCTGGAGAAGATTCAGGTTCAGGGCAAGGTGGTGGTCGACCTGGGGTCTACGCCGGGCAGCTGGTCGCAATTGATACGGGAACGCATGGTCGGCCCTGGCGGTGTGCTCAATGGTCGCATTATCGCACTGGATATATTGGAAATGGAACCAATTGCCGGGGTAGAGTTCATGCAAGGCGACTTTCGCGAGGACTCTGTACTGGAGCAATTGCAAGATTCCTTAAAAGGTGCGGCGGTAGACCTTGTGATTTCGGATATGGCCCCCAACTTGTCTGGTGTGGCATCGGCCGATTCCGCCCGCATCCAGCATTTATGCGAGCTGGCACAGGAATTTGCCCTGCAGCATCTGACCGATGAAGGGGTACTGATCGTCAAAGCCTTCCACGGCAGCGGGTTTTCCCAGATCGTGGAGTCTTTCAAGCAGAATTTTGTCAGAGTCGTCGAGCGTAAACCCAAGGCTTCGCGTGATAAATCCTCCGAAACCTTTCTCGTTGCCCGTGGCTTGAAGCGCAGGTAATTTATGACTTGCCGGGCTTTGAATCGGGTAGAATGAACTATGTATGGCGCTTGTTCAGGTATGTGTAAGCATATGGAGCAAGTTATCGCAATCGCAGGAGATTGGCTTTGAACAATTCGTTTTCCAAAGTCGCGATCTGGATGGTTATTGCGCTGGTGCTGTTTACTGTTTTCAAGCAGTTTGACGGCCGGCCACCAGCCACTGATG
The DNA here is from genome assembly GCF_005311025.1 of Alcaligenes faecalis. Classification (GTDB taxonomy): domain Bacteria; phylum Pseudomonadota; class Gammaproteobacteria; order Burkholderiales; family Burkholderiaceae_B; genus Alcaligenes; species Alcaligenes phenolicus. The sequence continues at coordinate 4,121,038 of NZ_CP031747.1, forward strand.
GCGTCACTTACACACAATTCATGAATGATGCCCGCTCCGGCCGCATCAGCAAGGTGGATATTCAGGGCGATACCCTGCATGTCACGCCGGATTCTGGCCGCAGCTACTCGCTGACGTCCCCCGGTGACCTGTGGATGGTGCCTGAACTGGTGAAATCCGGTGTGCAGGTATCGGGTAAAGCCCGTGAAGAGCCTTCCTTCCTGACCAGCCTGTTCATCTCCTGGTTCCCCATGCTGCTCCTGATTGGCGTGTGGGTGTTCTTCATGCGTCAGATGCAAGGTGGCGGCAAGGGCGGGGCATTCAGCTTCGGTAAATCCCGTGCACGTTTGCTGGACGAGAACTCCAACCCTGTTACCTTTGCGGACGTGGCCGGTTGCGACGAAGCCAAGGAAGACGTACAGGAACTGGTGGACTTTCTGCGCGACCCAAGCCGCTTCCAGCGTCTGGGTGGCCGCATCCCACGCGGTATCCTGATGGTGGGCTCGCCGGGTACAGGTAAGACCCTGTTGGCTCGTGCCATTGCAGGCGAAGCCAAAGTGCCTTTCTTCAGCATTTCCGGTTCCGACTTCGTCGAAATGTTTGTGGGTGTGGGTGCTTCCCGCGTTCGCGATATGTTCGAGACCGCCAAGAAGCAATCGCCTTGCATCATCTTTATCGACGAAATTGACGCCGTGGGCCGCCAGCGTGGCGCAGGCCTGGGCGGTGGTAACGACGAACGTGAACAGACACTGAACCAGTTGCTGGTCGAGATGGACGGTTTTGAAACCGGCCAAGGCGTACTGGTCATTGCTGCAACCAACCGTCCTGACGTACTGGACCCCGCTTTGCTTCGTCCTGGTCGTTTTGACCGTCAAGTGGTTGTTGGCCTGCCTGACATCCGTGGTCGTGAGCAGATTCTGAAAGTGCACATGCGCAAAGTGCCTTTGGCTCCCAACGTGGACGCCGTGGTGCTGGCTCGTGGTACTCCCGGTTTCTCCGGTGCTGATCTGGCCAACCTGGTCAACGAAGCCGCTTTGTTCGCTGCGCGCCGTAATGGTCGCACCGTGGATATGCAGGACTTCGAGCGCGCCAAGGACAAGATCATCATGGGTGCAGAACGTCGCACCATGATCATGCCCGAGGAAGAGCGTCGCAACACCGCTTACCACGAAGCCGGTCACGCTTTGGTAGCTTGCATGCTGCCCAAGACGGACCCGGTTCACAAAGTCACCATCATTCCTCGTGGTCGTGCTTTGGGTGTCACCATGCAATTGCCGGAAGGTGATCGCTACAGCATGGACAAAGAGCGCCTGTTGAACATGATCGCCGTGCTGTTCGGTGGCCGTATCGCTGAAGAAGTGTTCATGAATCAAATGACCACGGGCGCATCGAACGACTTTGAACGTGCCACGCAAATTGCGCGTGACATCGTGACTCGCTACGGCATGACAGACTCTCTGGGGCCTGTTGTGTACGCCGAGAACGAAGGCGAAGTGTTCCTGGGTCGCAGCGTCACCAAAACCACCCATGTGTCCGAAGCCACCATGCAGAAAGTGGACTTCGAAATCCGCAAGATTATCGACGAACAGTACGCGGTTGCCCGCAAGCTGATCGAAGACAATATGGACAAGATGCATGCCATGGCCAAGGCCTTGCTGGAGTGGGAAACCATTGATGCCGACCAGATCGACGACATCATGAAAGGTTTGCCACCACGGGCGCCACACGTGCCCAACAGCAATGACAACACACCCTCCGATGGCTCCACGCCACCAGCCGCTGGTCCTCGCCCAGCCGATGACAAGGGTGCCGCGGCGACAACGCCGGTTGCTTAACTTACAACATAGGCCATGCCTATTTCATGAATTACCCTGAGTGGTCTTGTGGGCGCTTCCAGTTTGGGCTGGAGCGCCCTTTGGTTATGGGGATTGTGAATGTCACCCCAGACTCCTTTTATGACGGCAATGCACACAATGATTTGCCTCGGGCGCTGGACCACGCCCGTCAATTAATCGCCGAAGGCGCAGACATTCTGGATATTGGTGGCGAGTCGACTCGTCCCGGTGCCGAACCCGTTTCCCTGGAACAAGAGCTTGAGCGTGTCATCCCGCTGATCGAGGGCTTGCGCGACAGCGGTGTGGCCTTGTCGGTGGATACGTTCAAGCCTGAGGTCATGCGCGCCAGCCTGGCGGCCGGTGCAGACATGATCAATGACATCTATGCCTTGCGCATGCCCGGTGCCCTCGAGGCCGTCAAGGACTCCAATTGCGGGCTGTGCATCATGCACATGCAAGGTGAGCCCCGGACCATGCAAGAGCAGGTGCACTACGATGATGTGGTCGTTGATGTACGTCATTTTTTGCAACAACGATGTGACGCCATAGTGAGCGCAGGCATTCAATCCGAGCGTATCATGCTGGATCCCGGCTTTGGCTTCGGTAAAACAGCGGCACATAATTATCAGTTGCTACGGGATTTGCAGCAGGCGGCAGTGCCTGGTTACCCCTGGTTGATCGGCTTGTCGCGCAAATCCATGATTGGCCATGTCACGGGGAAACCCGCCAGTGAGCGTTTGATTGGCAGTCTATCGGCAGCCCTTGCCTGCGTGGCACGGGGCGCAAAAATTGTCCGTGTCCATGATGTAGCCGCCACGCGCGAAGCGCTGGATGTGTGGAACGCGGTTGAATGTGGAGTCTCTGAATGAGCGATCGTAAGTATTTCGGCACCGATGGTGTCCGCGGTGAAGTAGGTGGCCCAACGATTAACCCGGAGTTCGCTTTGCGCCTGGGTTACGCTGCCGGGCAGGTTCTGGCTGCCCAGTATGAAGGTACAGGCCGCCCCACCGTGGTGATTGGCAAGGACACCCGTATTTCTGGCTACATGCTGGAATCGGCGCTGGAAGCCGGTTTGTCGGCCGCCGGGATCGATGTATTGCTGGCTGGCCCTGTGCCTACGCCCGCTGTGGCCTATTTGACGCGTACGCTGCGCCTGACGGCCGGTATCGTGATCTCTGCCTCGCACAACCCGTATTACGACAACGGTATCAAGTTCTTTTCCGCACAGGGCACCAAGCTGCCTGACGAGATCGAGCTGAAAATCGAGCAAGCCATTGACCAGCCCATGCACTGGGTGAAGTCCGAGTCCCTGGGCCGCGCCCGTCGTCTGGCTGACTCGGCTGGCCGTTATATTGAATTTTGCAAGAGTGCCTTCCCGAACGACTTGAACCTGAACGGGCTCAAGATTGTTGTGGATGCCGCTCATGGCGCGGCTTACAACATCGCTCCGCACGTGTTCCGCGAATTGGGTGCCGAAGTGGTTGCCGTGGGTGTTCAACCTGATGGGTTCAACATCAATCAGGAAGTGGGCGCGACTTATCCCGAGAAGCTGGCCGAAGAAGTACGCAAGCACGGCGCAGATTTGGGGATTGCGTTGGATGGTGACGCAGACCGTCTGCAAATGGTCGATTCCCAGGGACGCATTTACAATGGCGACGAACTATTGTATCTAATTGTTGCTGATCATCTGCAGACCCAGCCTGTAAAAGGTGTGGTCGGCACGCTGATGACCAACCTGGGTTTCGAGAAGAAAATGCAGGAATTGGGCGTGGAGTTTGCCCGCGCCAAAGTGGGCGACCGTTACGTGCTGGAATTGATGCAGCAAAACGGCTGGGTGTTCGGTGGCGAAAGCTCCGGTCACCTGCTGTGCCTGGACTGGCACACCACAGGCGATGGTATTATTGCCGCCTTGCAAGTGCTGACCGCCCTGTGCCATAGCGGCAAGAGCCTGCCAGAACTGATGGAAGGCCTGAAGATGTACCCGCAAATTATGGTTAACGTGCCATTGCAAGCGGGCCAGGACTGGAAAAACCATGCGGGTTTGCAACAGGCAACCCGTGAAGTGGAGCAAATGTTGGGTGACCGTGGGCGAGTGCTTATTCGTGCATCAGGTACAGAACCCAAGCTGCGCTTGATGGTGGAAGCAGAACAAGCCGATCTGGCTCAAGCAGGCATCGATACCTTGCTTGCAGTGGATTTAATGAAATAGTAATGTGGCTATCAAATACCTGAAACATTGTTTGTGCATGATGCACGAAAGTGTTTGGAGTCATCACGATGCTAAATCTTGAGCGCGAACGTACTGAAGTGGATTGGGCGAATACTTGGGCAGGTCATACCGTTGGAGGCCTGGCCTTGCGCCTGGCTCGTACCCAGGCTGAGCTTGAATGCCTTCAGCGCTTGCGTTTTCAGGTTTTCACCCAGGAAATGAATGCCGTCTTTCCAGACCAGCACAATGGTCTGGATATAGACCGCTTCGACCCCTGGTGCGAGCATTTCATGGTTACCGAACCCGAAGAAAACCGGGTTGTAGGAACCTACCGCTTGCTGACCCCTGAAAATGCCAATAAAGCGGGCGGCTATTACTCAGAGTCCGAATTCGATATCAGCGCCCTGGATGCGCTGCGCCCCAGCCTGGTTGAGGTTGGGCGCTCCTGCATCCATCCCGACTACCGTAATGGCTCGGCCATCATGATGCTGTGGGGTGGCATTGCTGCCCTGACGCGTGTAGGCGGTTACCGTTACCTTCTGGGTTGTGCCAGTGTCAGTTTGCGTGACGATGGCGTCACCGCCGCCGAAGTCTGGCGTGTGGCCCAAAAGTCCATGCAGGACAACAAGCACATTCCGCATGTGCAGCCCTTGAATCGCTATCCGGTTGAACGACTGAACAGCGATTTGCCAGCGCGCATTCCACCGCTGATCAAAGGCTACCTGAAGCTGGGTGCCACGATTTGTGGTGAGCCTGCCTGGGATCCGGACTTCAATACGGCAGACTTTCCTGTCCTGCTGGATCTGGAAGCCATGGACGAGCGCTATAAACGTCACTTTGGCCTGGTCTGATTGCGTATTGCTCAGGCCTGACCAAGTCGGGCCTGAATAGGGCCTGCGAATAAAAAGAACCCCCGAAAGTTGGATTGCCATCCAACTTTCGGGGGTTTTTTAGGTTCTGATGATCTGCTTGGCTTGGCTTGGCTTGGCAGGCTTTGGCGCTGTCAATGAGCGGCTCGGCCAGCTAGCGTCAGCCATACTCCAATCAACGGGCCTGTCAGCAAGGCTATCGGGGCTGTAAGCTGGGTGGAGTGTTTTTCAACAGGCCCACCTGGCCGCTACACGTTCAGCAGGCCTTGTCAGACCAGCTCCAAGCTCAAATCATTGATATCGCTTTGCCAAGCCTGTACTTCAGCCAGCAAGGAGGCCTGGGACAGGGGATGGCTGGCCATCCATTCGTGATCCAGATGAATCATGACGGTTTTGCCACGCGCTTGCAGGCTCAGCGGCAAGGTTTCCCTGTCCTCGCGACGGCGCATCAGCATGACGGCCAGACGCAGGCTCAGCAATGTCAGCCACCAGGCGTTATTGGACTCAAAGCGCTTGAGTTTGCCCAGCTTGCCCTGGTGACCCAGGCTCAGGAAGCTCAACAAGGCTTGGTCGTCGTTGGAAAAACCGGGCATATCGGCATGTTCCAGCACGTAGGCCGTGTGCTTGTGGTAATCCGCATGTGCAATGCTCAGGCCCACTTCATGAAGATCGGCGGCCCAGCCCAATTGACGCTGCAGTTCCTGCACTTCAGGGGTGTCGGGCAGCTTCAGTTGTGCGAAGAACTTCATCGCCGCATCGTGCACACGATGGGCCTGGCGTGTGTCGACCTGATAGCGCTTCATCATTTGCTGAACGGTCTGGTCACGCTGATCGTGTTCCGATTCGCGCCCCAGCATGTCGTAGAGCACACCCACACGCAGTGCGCCTTCACCAGGCAGCATCTGGCGAATCTTCAGCTCCTGGAAGGCGGCCATCATAATGGCCAGACCTGCCGCCAGCACGGGCGCGCGGTGAGGCTTGATACCGCTCAGATTGCGTGTGTCCACCTTGCCATCGTGTACCAGGCGTTTGCGCAGCAATTCCATGCCTTCCAGGGTGATCCCCTTTTTGGACATGCCGTTCTCTTGCAGGATGGCGATCAGACCCTTGGCGGTTCCGGAGGAGCCATACGCTTCCTGCCAGCCCGTTTTGCGGTATTGGCGCGTAATTCCTTCCAGTTCGCGACGAGCCGTCAGGATCGCATTGCTCATGCGCTCTTCGGTGATCACGCCATCGGAGAAAAACTTGTCGGTATAGCTGACACAGCCCATGTAGAGCGAAGACAGCAGCAGAGGTTTGAGGCCCTTGCCAATAATGACTTCGGTCGAACCGCCGCCGATGTCGATCATCAGACGGCGATTGGGGGAGGGGGGCAGCTCGTTGCTGATCCCCGAGAAAATCAGGCGGGCTTCCTCGTGGCCGGAGATGACCTCGATAGGAAAGCCAAAGGCCGCCTCGGCAGCCGGCAGAACCTCGCTTAAATTGCGTGCCACCCGGAAGGTATTGGTGGCCACAGCGCGAACGCGATTGGGGTGAAAACCGGCCAGACGTTCGTTGAAGCGTTTCAGAATGACTACGGCGCGTTCAATGGCATCGGGACTGATGTATTTGTCGGGACCCATGCCAGCGGCGAGTCGGACGGATTCATTCAGGCGGTCAATGGTGTAGATCTGGGCATGACCGTTGTGCTGAACCACTCGTCCAATGGATAAACGAAAGCTGTTGGAGCCCAGGTCCACAGCGGCAAGAAGTTGTTCCATGAGGCATCGCTCGGGATGATTACTGTGCGATTATAAGGACATTAATCATGGGTTTTGTTACATAAACCGGAAAATTAAGAAAAGTTAGACGAAAGCATCTTGGGAAAGGCGATGTGATATTTGCGCTCCTGCCAGGCAGAGCTGTTTTAGACTTGAATTGCTACGGGTCATAGAGCTGTAACATTCATGTAGTAAAAGTCTCACGATCCCATTTTCTTTGGCTTTTTAACGACCTCACCATGCTGCCTTCTCCAGATTCAACCTTGCTAAACCGTGAGTTGTCCTTGCTCAAGTTCAATGAGCGAGTGCTGGCCATGGCCGAAAATTCGACCACGCCTTTGCTGGAGCGCTTGCGCTACATCTGTATCGTGAGCTCTAACCTGGATGAATTCTTTGAAATTCGTATTTCCAGTCTGAAAGAACAGATCTTGCAAAATCCTCATCAAGTGGGGGATGACGGGTTTTTGCCTCAACAAGCGTTTGACAAGGTGCAGGCTGCGGCTCACCAATTGGTCGAGAAACAAAACGACTTGCTGATGGACGAGGTCTTGCCGACCTTGATGGATGAAGGTATAGGTTTGCTGTTGACCGCGCTATGGACACCTGCTCAGCGTGAGTGGGCGTATCAAACTTTTTTGCGTGACGTTATGCCTTTGCTCACGCCTATTGGTCTGGACCCGGCGCATCCCTTTCCGCGCGTCTACAACAAAAGCCTGAACTACATTGTGGAGTTGAGCGGTGAAGATGCCTTCGCCCGCACCGGCACGATTGCCATTGTGCAGGCACCCCGTGCCTTGCCACGTGTGATTCGTGTGCCAGACGATATCGCCGGCATTCCCCAGGGCTATATGCTGCTGACTTCCCTGATCAGCGTTTTTGTGGGCGAGCTTTTTCCCGGCATGGACGTAAAGGGCTGCTATCAGTGGCGCGTTACTCGTAACAGCGATCTGTTTGTGGACGAGGAAGAAGTCACCAACTTGCGCGCCGCCTTGCAGGGCGAGCTGTCGCAACGTAACTTTGGTGCGGCCGTACGTCTGGAAATTGACCGTTCCATGCCCGAGCGCCTGGAGCGCTTTTTGCAAAGCGAGTTTTCGCTGGATGTGCCAGATACTTATCGCGTCAGCGGCCCGGTCAATCTGACGCGCCTGATGCAGCTGTGTAATGTGCCAGACCGTCCGGATCTTCTGTTCCCGGATTACCGTGCGCCTATTCCGGCGCCGTTTGATTCTTCATTTGAATCCCCCGCACAGTTTTTTGAGGCGATTTCCCGCAAAGACCAACTGCTGCACCATCCGTATCAGTCCTTCCAGCCCGTCTTGAGCTTCTTGCGTGCCGCAGCGGCGGACCCGGCCGTCGTCGGTATCAAGCAGACGATTTACCGTACTGGTGAAGATTCGGAGTTGATGAATATCCTCCTGTCGGCGGCGCGTGCTGGCAAAGAGGTAACGGTGGTGGTGGAGCTGATGGCTCGTTTTGATGAGCAGACCAATATCAATTGGGCCGCCAAGCTGGAAGAGGTGGGAGCACACGTCAGTTACGGGGTGGTGGGGCACAAGACCCACGCCAAGATGGCCCTGGTGCTGCGTCGTGAAGGGGGTTCGATCCGGCGTTATGGCCATTTGGGTACGGGTAACTATCACCCGCGCACTGCTCGCCTGTACACGGACTTTGGCCTGATTACCGCTAATCAGGAAATTTGCGAGGACATGGACAAGGTGTTTTCCATGCTGACCGGGCTGGGTGCTTGGCGGCCCCTGAAGCGCTTGCTGCAGTCGCCGTTCACCTTGCATGACAGCATGATGGAACGCATCCAGGCGGAAACCGAGCGCGCCCTGGCAGGCAAGAAAGCCCGCATCATGGCCAAGATGAACTCGCTGCTGGAGCCCAAGATCATTCAGGCGCTTTATGATGCCAGCCAGGCCGGAGTCAGGGTAGACCTGATCGTGCGTGGTGCTTGCGCCTTGCGTCCGGGGGTCAAGGGTTTGTCGGAGAACATCCAGGTACGTTCAATCATCGGACGCTTTCTGGAGCACTCGCGTGTTTTCTATTTCTACAATGGCGGTCAGGAAGAGGTCTTTATTTCCTCGGCCGACTGGATGGACCGCAACTTCTTCCGCCGCGTGGAGCTGGGTGTGCCAGTGCTGGACCGCAGCCTGAAAAAGCGGGTTATTGCCGAAGCCTTCACCTATGCCTTGCGTGACAACCAGTTGTCCTGGAAGGCCAATCCGGATGGCACTTATAACCGCATCCGCAGTCGCGGTGCCCCGTTCAATCTGCATCTGAGCATGATGCAGCGCTTGGGCGGTGTGTGAAATACAGACTGTCATGAACGTGTCATATAGTCTGTTTACTATGACGACACATACAGGGTGGGCCTGTGATCTGACTATCATCAAGAGGATTTCTCGATGTTAAAACGTGTATTCAACAAGGTAAGTATTGCTCTGGCGTTCAGCGCTTTTGCGGCTACTGCCACAGCTGCAGACGTAACCGGTGCTGGTGCGTCGTTCCCTTACCCAATCTATGCCAAATGGGCGGCTGAATACGCCAAACAAACGAATAACCGCGTCAACTACCAGTCGATTGGTTCGGGTGGTGGTCAGCAGCAGATTATTGCCAAGACCGTGGATTTCGGTGCTTCGGACGACCCAATGAAGGTCGAAACACTGGAAAAAGAAAACCTGTTGCAGTTCCCCGCCGTGATCGGTGGTGTGGTGCCTGTGATCAACGTCGAAGGCATTGAGCCTGGCAAGCTGAAACTGTCCGGTAAAGTACTGGGCGATATCTACCTGGCCAAGATCACCAAGTGGGACGATGCAGCCATCAAGGAACTGAACCCCGATTTGACCTTGCCTAACAAGGACATCGTGGTGGTTCACCGCTCCGACGGTTCGGGCACCACTTTCGGTTGGACCAACTACCTGTCCAAAGTGTCCCCAGACTGGAAGTCCCAGGTTGGTGAAGGCAAGGCTGTGAAGTGGCCTACCGGTCAAGGTGGCAAGGGTAACGAAGGCGTGGCTGCTTACGTACGTCAGCTGCAGAACTCGATCGGCTACGTTGAATACGCTTACGCCAAGCAAAATAAACTGTCCTGGACCCAGTTGCAGAACAAGGACGGCCAATTCGTCCAGCCTGGTCAGGAAAGCTTTGCTGCCGCCGCTGCCAACGCAGACTGGGCCGGTACGCCTGGCATGGGCGTGATTCTGACCGAAGAGCCTGGCGCACAGTCCTGGCCTATCACTTCGGCTACCTTCATCCTGATGCACAAGGTGCAGGACAAGCCCGAGAACGGTAAAGAAGTGCTGAACTTCTTTAACTGGGCCTTCGAGAACGGTGCCAAATCTGCTGAAGAGCTGGATTACGTTGCGTTGCCTAAGGACGTAACCGACCAGATCAAGGCGGCCTGGGCCTCGGAGATCAAGTCCAAAGACGGCGCTGCGGTCTGGAAGTAAGATTCGTGTTCAAATACAGGTCAGTTGTAAATTGATCCTGCGAGACGGCCCACCTCTAGGTGGTGCCGTCTTTATTATGTAAAAATTACGGTTTTGTCTTGAACGCACAGCGCGTAGCGTTATCCGGTTTGTTGGGCTGGAGCAGCCTTGGCTGTTACAGAATCTGTGAATCGGTTGCAGTGCGTTCGTCCTATTCCGGCCTGACCCTTCATCTGTCTACATGAAATCAAATCAGAACGCCTTTATGGACGGCATTTTCAAGAACATGACACGCTCGTTTGCGTTTCTCGTGTTCATATTGCTGGCTGCCATCTCTATTTCCCTGATCTATGGAAGCCGGGAATCCATTGCCGAATACGGTTTCTCTTTTCTCTGGACGAATAACTGGGATCCGGTCAATAACGAATATGGTGCATTGGTGCCCATTGCCGGTACCTTGCTGACTTCTTTCATCGCACTCTGTATTGCCGTGCCGGTCTCGTTTGGCATTGCGATGTTCCTGACAGAGCTCTCGCCAGCCTGGTTGCGTCGCCCTCTGGGTACGGCCATTGAAATGCTGGCTGCGATTCCCTCCATTATTTACGGTATGTGGGGCCTGTTTGTTTTTGTGCCCCTGTTCCAGCGCTATGTACAGCCTGGCCTGATCTCCTTTTTTGACGGGGTGCCAGTGCTGGGTCAGATCTTTGCGGGCCCTCCCTTCGGGATTGGTGTGTTCACCGCCGGTCTGATTCTGTCCATTATGGTGATCCCCTTTATTACCGCCGTGATGCGCGACGTGTTCGAGCTGGTGCCTCCCATGCTCAAAGAGTCCGCATACGGTCTGGGCAGCACGACCTGGGAAGTGATGTGGCGTGTGGTGCTGCCTTTCACCAAGAACGGGGTGATTGGCGGGATCATGTTGGGTCTGGGACGTGCGCTGGGTGAAACCATGGCTGTCACCTTTGTGATTGGTAACTCCTTTAACTTGCCAAGCTCGCTGTTTTCGCCCTCGAACTCGATTGCGTCTGCACTGGCCAACGAGTTTAACGAAGCCGGTGGCATGCAGAAATCCGCCTTGCTGGAGCTGGGTCTGATCCTGTTCCTGATCACCACGGTTGTATTGGCGATCTCCAAGTTGCTCTTGTTGCGTCTGGCCAAGAACGAAGGCACGTCGCGCTAAGGATCACCTACCATGTTTGATAAAAAATCCGCAATTAGTCTGAGCAACCCGATTTACAAACGCAGGCAGGTGTTTAACCGCCTGATGCTGGGTGTGTCTTTTACTGCCTTGATCTTCGGCCTGTTCTGGCTGTTCTGGATCATCTGGACCCTGATTGAAAAGGGTAGCAGTGCCATGGCCTGGTCCCTGCTGTTTGAAAGCACCCCGCCTCCTGGTGGTGAGGGTGGTTTGCTGAACGCCATTGTTGGCAGTGTCATGATGGCTGGCGTCGGTACCCTGATCGGTACGCCTATCGGCATTCTGGCCGGCACCTATCTGGCCGAATACGGTCAGCGTGGCTGGCTGGCTCCGGCCACCCGCTTTTTGAACGACGTGCTGTTGTCGGCACCGTCCATCATTATTGGTCTGTTCATTTATGCCGTGTATGTGGCACAGGTGGGTCACTATTCGGGTTGGGCCGGTTCCTTGGCTTTGGCTATTTTGGTGATCCCCGTGGTGGTACGTTCCACAGACAATATGTTGATGCTGGTTCCCAACGGTCTGCGCGAAGCCGCGGCGGCTCTGGGCTGCCCTAAGTGGAAGATTGTGATGTCCATCTCCTACCGTGCTGCCTTGCCCGGTATCGTGACGGGCGTTCTGCTGGCTGTGGCTCGTATTGCGGGTGAAACGGCTCCCTTGTTGTTCACCGCCTTGAACAACCAGTTCATGTCCCTGAACATGAACGCGCCGCTGGCCAACTTGCCGGTGGTGATTTTCCAATATGCTGCCAGCCCCTTTGAGGACTGGAACCGTCTGGCCTGGGCAGGTGCGGTGCTGATTACCTTGCTGGTCTTGGGTATCAATATCCTGGCTCGCAGCCTTTTCCGCCAAAAATAACGTTTTCACGGAGCGCCCTAGTCGGCCAACGCTATGAGTCAAATTATTACCTCCGACGAATCGACCAAGATTGAAATCCGCAACCTGAATTTCTTCTATGGCAAATTCCATGCCCTGCGCAATGTGAACATGTCTATCAAGGAAAAGAAGGTCACGGCCTTTATCGGACCATCCGGTTGCGGTAAATCCACCTTGCTGCGCACGCTGAACCGCATGTACGAGCTGTACCCCGGCCAGCGCGCTGAAGGTGAAATCCTGCTGGACAATGAGAACCTGCTGACGTCCAAGCAGGACATTTCCCTGATCCGCGCCAAAGTGGGCATGGTGTTCCAGAAACCGACACCGTTCCCCATGAGCATTTATGACAACGTGGCCTTTGGCGTGCGTTTGTTCGAGCGCCTGAGCAAAGGTGAGATGGACGAGCGCGTGGAGTGGGCCTTGTCCAAAGCCGCGCTGTGGAACGAAGTGAAAGACAAGCTGCACCAAAGCGGTAACGGCCTGTCCGGTGGTCAGCAACAGCGTCTGTGTATTGCCCGTGGTGTGGCGATCAAACCCGAAGTTCTGCTGCTGGACGAGCCTTGCTCGGCACTGGACCCGATTTCCACGGCCAAGATTGAAGAGCTGATTGCTGAACTGAAAGCGGATTACACCGTGGTGATCGTGACCCACAACATGCAGCAAGCGGCACGTTGCTCGGATTACACCGCCTATATGTATCTGGGCGAGTTGATGGAGTTTGGTGAAACTGACCAGATCTTCGTGAAGCCCGCTCGCAAGGAAACCGAAGACTACATCACGGGTCGTTTCGGTTAATCAGACGGATGCGGGCAGAGCGGCCTTGCAGTGCTTTGCCTGGAGTTTGAATAAAGCCATACCCCCACATCGGGACAGTCGTTCCTGTGTGGCACACACCCCAATCGCTGGATTTACGTCCAAGGATTGGGGTGTTTTTTTATCCATTGGGGCGGCGATACAGTGTTGGCTCCAGTAAAGGGAGTAGCGACGGCCTTGTGTTGTGCGGGTGCCGCCTGCAGCTAGTGCCTTTACTGGCTCAATTTGCGTAAAGCATGACGTATGACTTTGCCGGTGGTTGTCATGGGCAGGGCATCGACAAACTCAATCAGCCGTGGGTACTCATGTGCAGCCACCCGGCGTTTGATGTGCTCCTGAATCTCCTTGACCAGTTCCTGGGACGGTTCGATATCCTCCTTCAGCACCACAAAAGCTTTCACGACTTCGGTGCGTTCGGGGTCGGGGACACCGATCACTGCCGCCATGGCGACAGCGGGATGCCCCATCAGGCCATCCTCAATCGGGCCGGGCCCAATGCGGTAGCCGGAGCTGGTGATGACATCATCATCGCGGCCTACGAACTGGATATAGCCATCCTCGTCCTGCATGCCTTTGTCGCCAGTCAGCAGCCAGTCACCCACAAATTTCTCGCGAGTGGCTTCAGGCCGCTGCCAGTAACCCAGGAACATAACCGGATCGGGGGACTGCACGGCAATATGGCCTTCGATGCCGGGTTTCTGAGTTTGCCCCTGATCATCCACAATCGCGACCTTGTGACCAGGCACGGCCTTGCCGATCTTGCCCGCCTGGCCCGGAAACCAAGCCGAGCAAGAGGACACGATCATGTTGCACTCGGTTTGTCCGTAGAACTCGTTGATGGTGATGCCCAGTTCCTGCTTCGCCCAATCCAGCAGCTGTGCGCCTAGTGACTCCCCGCCACTGGCAATGGATTGCAGCCTCAAAGGCCATTGCTCGCGTGACCATTGGCTGCGACGCAGCATTTTCAGGGCAGTAGGGGGCAGGAAGGTATGCGTGACACCGTGCTCGGACATCAGTTTCCAGGTAGCCTCGGCATCGAATTTGGGGGAGCGGTAGGCCAGCACGGGTATGCCGTGATGCCAGGCCGGTAGCAGCACATCCAGCAAGCCGCCAATCCAGGCCCAGTCGGCGGGCGTCCACATCAGGCCTTCGCCTGTGGGCAGGAAGTTGTGCGACATCTCTACGCCCGGCAGATGCCCCAGCAGCACGCGGTGGGCATGTAGAGCACCTTTGGCCGAACCTGTGGTGCCGGAGGTATAGATCAGCACGGCAGGGTCGTCTGCGCGGGTGTTCAATGTGCGCGGTGCCGGTTCGGGGTGGGCGGCAATGGCTTGCCATAAGGAAAGTGCATCGCCCTGATCCTGCTGGCTGTCACTTTGGTAAAGATGTTTGAGCTGTGGCAGGTGCTCGCGCAAGGGCAACACCGTCTCCAGGCCTTGTTGATCGGTAATCAAGGTGCTGGCACCGGAATCATTCAGCCTGTAGCGCAGCGCGTCCGTGCCAAACAGGGTGAACAAGGGCATGGCAATGGCGCCAATCTTGTAGGTCGCCAAATGCGCCAGCGCCGTTTCAAGTCCTTGAGCCAGAAAGATGGCGATACGGTCGCCTGCCTGAATACCCTGGGCTTGCCAGGCAGCCGCTAAAGAATCGGACCAGGCTTTGAGCTGATCGAAGGTGTAGCGCTTGATCTGACCATCGGGCAATTGCTGGATCAGGGCCAGACGCCCGGACCCGTCAGCCCATTTGTCGCAGGTGTCGTGAGCGATGTTGTAGTGCTCGGGGATGGACCAGTGAAATTCCGAGTAGCTTTGTGAGTAAACCGAATCAGCAGACAGCATGAGAGACACTTTTCCCAAAGGTGAAACAGACTCCCATCCTAACGCCTTGAGCGGGATGACCCTATCCGGGCTAATCAGTAGAAAAGAAAAACGGCGCTGGGGGGGCGCCGTTTTTCGTCCTGCTACCGACTTCTACTGCTAAAACAACTGCGTGTTGTCACTGCTACTGCTTGCGAACATCAACTGCTTAGGGGAAAGTGATGTGATGATCAGGACTTGGTGGCCTCTTTCGTGGCGCTGTCACGTTGTTGATCGTGACCGGAGCGGTGGCCGCGACGATGCTGACCGTCGTTCTTGCGCTCTACAACCGTAAACTCGCCATTGGCACCCTCGGAACGGACACGTACAACCTTGCCGTCCTTATCAACCACCATGGCCATGATGTTGTCGCCTCGCTGATGCAGGCTGCCCACTTTGGTGTAGCCGGCATCTTTCAGGCGCTGGTAGGCGGGACCGATATCGGTGACTTGATCAGCGGTCAGCGGTTTGTGGTCGCGGGCCTGACGGGCTTGTTTCTGCGTGCTCTGTGTTTGGGCTGCGCTTGTGGCTTCCTGTGCAATGGCAGCGGTGCCACCCAACAGACTTGCGCTCAATACCAGGGCAGAAAAGAGGGAAGTGCGTTTCATGTATAGCTCCTTCATGTAATCAAAAAGTGGTGCTGTCAGATTCCTGGGTAGCTTCCTTTTGAGGTGGGAAGGTTTGTTTGTCCTGTCAGCCTGGTGCCCATTATGGACAGGTGGCTCTGAATCTAAACTGAAGCCGCTGTTCATGTTATGTTCATCCGCAGCTTGCTATATAAGGGGGAGTGATCGTTTGATCCCTCTTTTTTTCTGCACGTACCGATTCTTATGACGTCCATTAAACAATCCGCCTTGCTGATGAGTTTGGCCGCCGTTTTGACGGCGGTGATGCCATTGGCACTGGCCCATTCTCACGATTACCCTGACTGCGGCAGCAAAAAGCAGAAGGGTGATTCGTCGTGGGACTGGGATCAGCGTTCGGATTGGTCTGGACATGATTACCTCGGGGACGATGACTGTTTTCGTCGTTTGCCCCCTCCGCCGCCTCCACCCGAAGGGAAGGGAAGGGAGGAGGGGCTTTGGCTGAGGCTGAATGTTCTCGGGGTTTAGGGGGGCAGAAGAGCAGAACGATATGCGTTTAGGAAACGCAGAGGAGCAAGGCACGAGGCCCTGTTTGGTCAAAGAGCCCGTAAGAGATTGGTAGATAAAAAGCCGTTGTGAGCCGTTCAGTCGGCCTGCTGGGGTGTCGGGGCGGATCAGAGTACTTGCCGCGGGCAGGAGATAGCGTAGGGGTGCAAGCATCCTGCTGTTTGAACCCGACGCTTGTACTTGGTCCGGGGGACCAAGTACCGGGTGAGTTCAGGATGCGCCCGTAGCTATCTCCTGACAAGGGCACCGGTGCGCAGCACCGGCAAGTGCTCAGCCCGGACACCCCAGCAGGCCGACTGAATGGCGTTTTCACAGAGACTTCTTGTACCCCGGTCCCCTGATTAACCTTAACTCCCTCCAGGCTTGATAGGCCCCCAGAACCTGCGCTACCAGCCCTAAAGCCTCATATCTCTGACGTTGCGCCAGGCATCAGACCTTTGCCCCAATAAATAAGCAAAAAAAAGCACCCCTCAACAAAGAAGGGTGCTCAAAGGAATCAGAAGACCTTCTGACTCAAGTGGCTCGGAAACAGCACACAAAAAACAGTTTTAAAACCAGAAGCAAACCCCGGACTTAGACCGGAAACACCAGATCATTCGCCAGGATGGAGGTATCAAAAATCACCTGACGCTCCTTGAGCATCAACCGACCGTCCACACGCGTGAAGGTATCGAAATAATTACCCACAAGATGCACCGTGGAAGGCCCTTCCACCAAAGTCTGCATCAGCATGAAATTGCCTTCAGCCTCAATGTCGCCATTGTCAGCCTCGCTGATCACGCGCACATCCGTGACCAGATGCAGCATGTAGCGCGGGGCATACATTTGCGTGCGGGCAATGGCCACCGCACGATCGTGCATCATGTCGCGCCCTTCGGCATAGACCAGACCTACCGGCAAATTCAGATCCGCGTTCTCGCGAGAAGTGACTCGGTAAACCGCGTCCTCCACAAAAAACATGGGCCAGTCCTCAACATTGCCACGATCCAAAGTGGCACAGTACTCGGCATTGAAAAGCTCAATTTCCGCCTTCAAGGCCAAAGCACGCTCAACCGAAACCTGGGCGGGTTTGAAAGAAAAATCCATTTTCATAAGTCAGCTCGTCTTACAGATCCATCACTTGGCGGTAATACTGGTACATGGAGCGAATAGCCGCTTCCGAGATCAGCGTATTGGACGTACCCAGCTTGCTTTCATCCAGCTTGATGATGTTCACCTCGCTGCTGGAACGACGTACCCCTTCCTGCACAAATTTCATGGCCTCGTTGTCTTCCAGACCCAGGAAACCGGCAGGACCCATCAGGTTGCCCTGACGCAGACGGTGACGAGTCATCTCCTCGGTATCGTCCTCATAGCCAAACATGGTCCATTGCATGATCAGACTGTTGGGGCCATTGGGCACGATCTGACGCACACCCAAGGTGTTCATCTCGCGCTGAACAATCAGGTTGGGCCAGATCGTCTGCATGGTCACCGACCACGGCGAATCAAACTCCTTGACGTAGTCCAGGAAACGCTCATCGCGCAAACGCATATCGTCCACAAAGGAACGCATTTCCTTCTTGTTGTCCTCACTGACCTCGGCGTACTTGTCCTCGGACTTGGCCGAAGCCATATAGCCATGACGACCATGCACAGGGTCCACATACATCTGCGACTTGTTGCCCGCTACCAGCAGACCGAACACCACCAGGAAAGAGTGCAGCAAGGTCGCGTGGTAAGGATCTTTCAGGTTCTCGTGGTACATCTTCCAGTTGCAAGGCAACTCGTTACGGTAGTAACCCAGAATCTTCAGCTTCTTGCCGGGAAACACCGCCTCGAAATCCTTCAGAATTTCAGGCGTCAGGTATTCCGTAATAGGCTCGACCTTGTCGCTGTAGGACGCAAAAATTACGCCGTTGTGCGTTGTCACATGCAGCTTTTTCAGACCATGCTCGGAGTTCTTGAAGCTGCGCGGCATGCCGCCTTCTTTATTCGCACCGCGCTTGAAAGGAATCCCTTGCAGATCACCCTTCAGGCTGTAAGACCACTGGTGATACGGGCACACAAATTCATTGGTATTGCCCTGATTGTGGCGGCAGAACTCAGCACCACGGTGTGCACAGCGGTTTTCAAATACGTTGATGCTGCCATCTTCCGCACGAGCGACGACCACTGGTGTGGAACCCACATACGAGCGCTTGTAGTCGCCCGAATCGGGAATTTCCGCCTCCAGGGCCACAAAGTTCCAGGTGTCACCATGGAAAATGCGTTCCATCTCGCGGTTGTAAATGTCGTTGCTGGTGTAGACCCAGTCCGGAATAGTGTTGAGCACGTCCTCGGGCCAGGTGCATTCCTCGACAGGGCGGTCTTTGGACCCGACCGTCTGGCCTATCACCGTTTGCGTCTGATACATGGGGTTCTCCTCTGATAACTCTTTAATGATTCGTGATGACGAGGCGGCGCAGGCCGCTTCTCTTTCTTAGACTTGGGCGGTACGAGCCGCTTCTTTCACGTACTGGCGCAGCTTGGTGGCCGGTTCCAGCACGATGGCCGGGTCCACAGGCAAGTTCTGTTCCATGACGCTGCGCAAAGCGCGTAGATCAGCGCCGGCATTGACGCCAATTGCGTGTCGCAAATGCTGGCCTTCAAATGCCAGCAACATGAAGCTGATGGCATCGCCCTGGCTGTCCATGACGCCGCGTACCTGATAGTTCAGATCCGGGCTGCCTTGGCCCAGCATTTGAATGTTGCAACCGAGCACATCCGTCCAGAACCAACTGACAGGTGCAGCAGGAGCATCCTGCCCGGCAATGGCGTGGGCCACCTGACGGGCTTGCTCGTTGGCGTTCTGCCAGGATTCGGTGCGCGTGCGCACGGCGGTATCGGGGCAGATCTGGGTGGCGCAATCGCCAGCGGCATAAATGCCCGCCACACTGGTGCGGCCCTGGCGATCCACAATAATCCCGGCCGTCATATCGTCTACCGCGATACCACTGGCCCGCGCCAAGGCGGAGTTCGCGCTCAGACCGGCGGCCACAATGGCCAGATCGCCATTCAGGATCTGGCCATCATTTAGTTCCAGCTGAACGGGGTGCTCGTTTTCTGCCGCAAAGTGGGCCTGACGCACTCCCTGACCCAAGCGCACGGTGATGCCTTGCGACTCGAAGCGCTCCAGCAACCATTGCGACAGCAGGGCAGGGGCGTTGCGAGCCAGCAGACGTTCATTCGCTTCAATGACAGTGACCTGTGCGCCAGTTTCACTGGCAGTTGAAGCCAGCTCCAGACCCATGAAGCCGCCACCAATCACCAGGGCGCGCAAACCGGGATGCAGACGGGCTTGCAGGCTCAGGGCATCGTCCAGCGTGCGCAGATACAGGGCGTTGGCCTGGCTGGCGGGCAGCAGCGCCAGTTCGCGGGCCGCGCCGCCTGTGGCCAGCACCGCGTGGTCAAAGCTCCAGGTCTGGCCATTGCTCAGGCTGGCCTGACGCGTGGCGCAATCCAGAGACTGCACGCTGGTGCCCAACAAGAGTTCAATATTCTGTTCTTGATAGAACTCGGCTTTTTGCAAAAACACGCTGTCAGTGGTCGCGCTGGACTTGAGCACGTCTTTGGACAGGGGCGGACGCTCGTAGGGAAGGTGAGTTTCATCCCCTACCAAGGTGATGCTGCCGCTAAAGCCCAGGCTGCGCAGTTCGCGCGCCAGCACCGAAGCCGCTTGGCCAGCGCCGATGATCAGTACGGAAGTGTGGTGTGCCATGATGTTGCAGGTCTCGTCAGCAGAAAAAAGCTCAGGCCTGACTGAAGTCGGCCAGAATATCGTTGCCTTCAATGCGCAGCGGGTAGACCTTGATGTCCACCGTGGCAGGGGCGTTCATTGCCTTGCCGGTGCGCAAACAGAACTTGGCCTGATGCAGCGGGCATTCCACGCAACCGTCTTCCAGATAGCCGTCGGACAGCAGGGCATATTGGTGGGTACAGACGTTGTCGGTCAGGTGGAACTCGTCATCCAGTTTGTGCAGGGCCAGTTTCTTGCCTTCCCACTCGATTGCCAGGGACTCTTCGTTGTCGATGGCATCAGTTTCGGAAATTTTTATCCAGTTCAAAGTTGTCTCCGGGTTGTGCTTTCAATTAGTCAGTATACTGTATAAATTATAAAATCAAATATCGTTTTTATAAGGGATTGCGCTAGTTGAGGCTTAAGCTATTGATGATGCTTTCCTTTATCTCATCAAGGACATGCGTCAGTAGTTTCCCTGCTTGACCAAAAATTAATTAATCAGCACACTTACTATTATCGAAGCGGTGAATGTCAATTTCATAGTGTGCTGACACTGCTTGGAACGTCCGTCTGGCCCCTCGGGGGGGACGGTTTGGCAAGGTTCGGGCAGTTGCTGTCGGGGCTGCAAGCCAGACTGGCGGGCAAACTACCCAGACCCCTATCGAGCAAGGGGTGTAAATACATTAAAAAATACAAAGAGGTGAGTGATGGAGCGTCGTAGTTTTCTGCTGAAATCGGCAACGGTTGCGGGTGCGGGTTTGGCAGCCGTAGCCGCCCCTGCAATTGCGCAGAACAGCCCCACCGTACGCTGGCGCATGTCTACCGGCTGGCCCAAAAGCCTGGACACCATTTATGGTTCGGCCGAAGCGTTGTGCAAACGTGTCAGCGAACTGACTGAAGGCAAGTTCGAAATCCGTGCTTTCCCCGGTGGCGAGCTGGTGCCTTATGCCCAGAACATGGATGCCATCAGCAACGGCACGGTCGAATGCAACCACGTGCTCAGTACCGCTTTTGTGGGCAAGAACACCGCCGTAACGTTTGATACCGGCTTGTCCTTTGGCATGAACGCCCGTCAGCACAATTCCTGGGTGCACTTTGGTGGTGGCCTGAAATTGCTGCGCGAAATGTACAGCCAGTACAACATCGTGAACTTTGTGGCCGGTAACGTGGGCGTGCAAATGGGTGGCTGGTTCCGTAAGGAAATCAAGGACCTGGACAGTCTGCAAGGCCTGAAGATGCGTATCGGTGGCATTGGCGGCATGGTGCTGTCCAAACTGGGCGCCGTGCCCCAGCAGATTCCTCCTAGCGATATTTACTCCTCGCTGGAAAAGGGCACGATTGACGCGGCCGAGTGGATTGGCCCTTACGACGACGAAAAGCTGGGCTTGAACAAAGTCGCTCCCTTCTACTACTCCCCCGGTTGGTTCGAGGGCAGTGCGTCCCTGACCACCATGGTTAATAAGGATGCCTGGGAAGCCTTGCCCGCCAACTTCAAGGCTGCATTCGAGACGGCCTGTAATGAGCAGACCATGCTCAGCCTGGCCAAGTACGATGCCTTGAACCCCGGCGCTCTGCGCAAGCTGGTGGCCGATGGGGCCAAGCTGCGCTACTTCCCCAAGGACGTCATGAAGGCCGCTTACGACAAGTCCCAGGAACTGTGGAAGGAACTGTCGGACAGCAACGCCGATTTTGCCAAGATTTATCCAAGCTGGAAGGCCTTCCAGGAGCAGGAAGCCAGTTGGTTCCGGGTTGCTGAAAGCGCCCTGGACAACTTCACCTTCAGCGAGTTGGGCAAGCGCAGTTAAGCAGCACATTCTTAAGGTAGTGAAATGAGTCAGCACAGTCACCCGTCAAGCCTGGGTGGCCAAGGAGTGGGTGCGCGTATTCTTCGCAAGGAGGATGCGCGCCATCTCAATGGCCGGGGCAACTTCATCGGAAACATGACCATGCCAGGGCTGCAGGAAGTCGCCTTCCTGCGCAGCCCCATGGCGCATGCCCGAATCCGTCAGATCAATATTGAAGACAGCGCACGTGCGCAGGTTATTACCCGCGCCGATATGCCGGACTGTCTGGATATTTACGCCGCTTCCACTTTGCCCAGTTACCAGGCCTCCAGCATGCCGCCGCTGGCCTCGGGCAGTGTGCGTTATGTGGGCGAGCCGGTTGCCATGGCCTTTGGTGAAAGCCGCGCCGTGGCCGAGGACGTTCTGGAGGAGATTGAAGCGCTGTACGACGAACTGCCGGTTTACGGCAGTGTGCCGGCCTCGCTGGCCGCGCAGGGTGATCTGCTGCATGAAGGCTGGCAGGATAATGTGTTTGTGACACTGCGCTCGGACGTGGCCTTTGAAGAGCATGCCGCCCGTGCCGATCGCGTGATCGAGCACTCGGTCAGCCTGTCACGTCAGTGCATGTTGCCGATGGAAGGCAAGGCCGTTCTGGCCTATTGGGATTTCCAGGCCGATCAACTGGTGGTGTATTGCGGCAGTCAGATTCCGCATATGCACCGCACTGGCATTGCCCAGTTCCTGGGTATGGATCAGGCGCAGGTTCGTGTGATTTCCCCCGATGTGGGCGGCGCCTTTGGTTATAAATGCGTGCTGCATCAGGAAGAGCTGTGCGTGGCCTGGTTGGCCAAGACCTTCCGCAAGCCCTTTCGTTTCATGGAAGACCGCCGTGAGCACTTGATTGCTGGCGCCAATACCCGTGAACACCAATACCGCCTGAAAGCGCACATCAGCAATGAAGGCCGCCTGCTGGCGCTGGATGCTGAAATTGATATTGATGGTGGCGCTTACTCGGTCTGGCCCTTTACCGTGGGTTTGGAAGTAGGCCAGGCCCTGGGCAACTTGCCCGGTCCTTACGATTTTCGTGGCTACCGCTGCCGCACACGCGGTGTGAGCACCAACAAACCAGGCTTCATGCCGTACCGCGGCGTTGCCCGTACGGGTGTCTGCCTGGCCATTGAACAGATGATGGATCAGATCGCCCTGGCGGTCGGCAAGCCCTCCTGGGAAATTCGCTTGATGAACCTGGTGCAAGGCGAGCAAATGCCTTACGTCAACGTGGCCAACAAGCACTACGACTCGGGCAACTATCCAGAAAGCCTGCGCCGCGCTCTGGCTGCGGTGGATGTGGAGGCTGTGCTGGCTCGTCAGGCCAAGGGTGAGCCCGATGGTCGCCTGATTGGTCTGGGTGTGGCTTCTTATACCGAGCAGTCCGCACACGGTACGTCCGTGTTCGCCAGTTGGGGCACTGCGGTGATTCCGGGTTTTGATCAGGCTTTTGTACGCATGACCCCGGACGGTGGGCTGGAAGTGCGTGTGGGTGTGCACTCGCACGGCCAGGGTATGGAAACCTCGTTTGCCCAGATCGCCAGCGAAATTCTGGGTATTCCCGTGGCCAAGATCAAAGTGGTGCACGGCGATACGGGCCGTACGCCATTCTCTACCGGCACGTATGCCTCGCGCTCCCTGGTGATGTCTGGCGGAGCGGTATCGAAGGCCTGTAAAGAGCTGCTGCCGCGCGTGCGCAAGATTGCCGCGCATATGCTGAAAGCCGATGTGGACAGCATGCAGCATCAAGGCGATATGTTCAGTGCCGAGGGCCGTCAAATCAGCATCGCCCAAGTGGCGGATGCCTGGTACATCAATCCGCAGCATTTGCCCGAGGACGTGGACCCGCAAGGTCTGGAGCTATCCGTAGGCTACAAACCCAAAGTCGATACCGGCAGCTTCACCTACGCCAGCAATGCCGTGGTGGTGGCTGTTGATCCAAAGACTGGCGGGGTGGAAGTGCTCAAGTACGTGGTGGTGGAAGATTGCGGCGTCATGATCAACCCCATGATTGTGGAAGGCCAGACCATAGGCGGGATTGCCCAGGGGATCGGCACCGCCTTGTACGAAGAAATGCCTTACGACGAGTTTGCTCAGCCGCTGGCATCGACCCTGGCAGACTACGTCATGCCCGGTGCCTGCGAGGTGCCCAATATTCATATCGAACACATGGAAAGCCCATCGCCCAATACCGAGTTTGGTGCCAAGGGCATGGGCGAGGGCGGAGCGATTGCCCCTCCTGCCGCCATCATGTCCGCCATTAATAATGCCTTGCGCTCTACGGGAGCACAGGTCTCGCACACGCCCGTGACACCGCATCGACTGCTAAGCGCCATTCGCGCTGCAGCACAGCCCGCCAATCAGCAAGATAAACAGCCCGTGTCGGAGGTTCAGGCATGAAGGCCGCCAAGTTTGAGTATGAACAGGCCCAGAGCCTGAAACAGATCCAGGACGCTTATGGCAGCGACCCTTCCGCCGTGCGCTTGATGGGTGGCAGCCAGTCCCTGGGCCCCATGTTGAATCTGCGTCTGGTGCGCCCTGCTCGAGTGCTGGATGTGTCGGCAGTGCCCGAGCTGCGACAGGTAACGGCCAATAAAGGGCAAGTGCGTATCGGCGCTGCTGTGACTCACGCCCAGATTGAAGATGGCATTCACGAACTGCTGCGCGGCCACATGATGCAGAAAGTGGCAGGCCGCATTGCTTACCGGGGTGTGCGTAATCGCGGCACCTTGGGTGGCAGCCTGGCCCATGCGGACCCGGCGGCAGACTGGGTGCTGACCTGTGCCGCCCTGGGCGCACGCATCAATGTGCGTGGAACCCAAGGCAGCCGTACGGTTCCCATGAGCGAATTCATGCTGGCTGCCTACACCACGGTGCTGGAAGCCGGTGAGTTCATCGAGTCTGTGGATGTACCTGAAGTGTCCGGTTCGGCCCGTTGGGGTTATTACAAATTTACCCGCAAAGTGGGCGAGTTTGCCGATGCCAGTTGTGCCTGCTATTTCGACCCGGCCACCCGCACGGCGCGCGTAGTGATTGGTGCCATGGAAGGCGCCCCGCGCTCCTTGCCCGAGCTGGCCGTGCACGTGGCTGCACAAGGGGCCGCCGTCCTGGAAGGGGACACGATTGCAGCGGCCTTGCAGCCGTATCTGGCACAACGGGATGAAGCTCATCAGGTGCTGTTCCGTACGGTAGTAGAGCGCAGCCTGAAGCAAGCGCTGGGTGTGAAAGGTTAAGACATGGCAGAAATCTCGATTCAAGTTAACGGCCGTCAGCAAAAGCACGAGGCCGAACCGCGCACCCATCTGGGTGATTTCATCCGCGAGAAAAGCCGTTTGACCGGCACCAACCTGAGCTGTGAACACGGTGTGTGCGGCGCATGTACGGTGCTGGTGGATGGCCGTCCAGTGCGCTCCTGCATCACTTTTGCCGGTGCTTGTGATGGCCACGAAGTCACCACCGTAGAAGGCTACGACGACGATCCGATCATGAGCCGTCTACGTACGGCTTTCTCGGAAAAACACGCCTTGCAATGCGGCTTCTGTACGCCTGGCATGTTGGCGACCAGCCGCGACATCGTGCTGCGTTTGCCCGATGCAGACGAAGCCCGTGTGCGTATTGAGTTGTCCGGCAATATTTGTCGCTGCACCGGCTATCAAGGCATTACAGCCGCCATTCTGTCCGTGCTGCAAGCCCTGCGCGATCAGCCCGATGCCCAGGTAGAAGCCTTGCGCGCTGCCGTGGTGCAGAACGTGCAGCAAGACTGGAACCAGAACGGCTTTACGACTTTTGAAGCGGTACAGGAAGAAGTGCAGACGCCCGCTCCGGTGGCCGCTGCTGCACCTGCCGCGTCCGGCAGTGCCGACAAGGGCAAGGGTCAGGCCATTCAAGGTGGTTTCGATGCCCGTTTCCCGGCCGATCAGGTTTGGGCTTTCATGAAGGATTTGCCCAAAGTGGCGGGCTGTCTGCCCGGCGCGATTATCGAGTCCCAGGAAGGGGCCACGGTACAGGGCAAGATCGCCATCAAATTTGGCCCCATGTCGGCTGCCTTCAAGGGTAATGCCACGTTGGAAGAGGATAACGAACGCCGTGCTGCCGTGCTGCGCGGTGAGGGCGTGGACTCCTTGAGCCAATCGCGTGCCCGTGGCGATGTCAGCTTTCAGGTCAATCCGGATGGCGAAGCGCGCAGCCGCGTGGAAGTGGAGCTGGTGTATTCGCTGCAAGGGCCACTGGCGCAGTTTTCGCGCTCCGGGCTGGTTCAGGATTTCGTGCGCCGCATGATTGCGGAGTTCGGCAAGAACGTGAACCTGCGCCTGGAAAAACCGCTGGCCGAAGGCGAAGAGCCGGTGGTGGCCGAGTTCAATCCGGTCAAGATGTTCTTCAGCATTTTGTGGGACCGCTTCAAGGGACTTTTCCGGCGCTCATAAGCGCATAGACGACGCAAGACGATAAATAAAACGGGGGTAAGGAGATGACGGAGCGTAAAGCTTTGGGGGGACGTGTGCGCCTCGCAATCGGGGCCACCTTCTTGTTGAGCACCTGGGGGGCGGCAGCCGAGCCCTTGAATGTAAAGCTGGACTGGACCCCTTGGGCCGTCCATGCACCGTTTCATCTGGCCGTGGAAAAGGGCTGGTTCAAGCAGGCTGGCCTGGATGTACGGCTGGAAGATGGCAACGGTTCTGTCACGGCGGTGCAGATCGTGGGTGGCAGTGATCGCTTTGATGTGGGCCAGGCAGCGCTGGCCTCCATGGTGATTGCACGCAGCAAAGGCTTGCCAGTCAAAGGGCTGGCCACCTTTGCCACGTCCAGCGATATCGGCGTGTTGGTGCCCAAGGATTCGGGTATTAGCGGGCCGGAGGGTTTGAAGGGACGCAAGATCGCCTATACCGCCGGTTCTCTGGAAGCGCCTTTTGTCGATGCGTTTCTGGCGGCGGGCGGCTTGCGTCGCAGTGATGTGGATCTGCTGAGTGTGGATGCGGCTGGCAAGGCAGCGACCTATGCGGTGGGGCGGGCTGATGCCGTGATCTCCACCATTCCATTTGTACTGGCTTCGGTGTCGCGTCAGCGCGCCTCCAATGCCATTCCTTTCGCCCAGCACGGCCTGGATATGGTCAGCTTTGGCCTGTTCACCAGCGAAGCCAAGCTAGCCAGCCGGGGACAGGAGCTGGCGACTTTCTCCAATGTGGTGGCCAAGTCCTGGAACTACATTTACAGCGGTCACGAACAAGAAGCGGTGGATGCGATTGTGGCGCAACGCCCCAATGCGCGTTTGGACAAAGCCATTTTGCTGGACCAGCTGAACATTCTTAAAACCTACTTTGGCCCGGCTGTGGAGCAAGGCAGTATCGGCGTGAACCAGCCTGCGGACTGGGACAAGACAGTTGCCACGCTGGAACGGGTAGAGCTGATTCCTGCCGGTCAGAAGGCCACGGACTATTACCAGTCCGGCGTGGTCACCCCGCAATCCCTGAGCAGTCTGGAGCTGAAGTAATGGCGGCGCGGGTACTTTCTCAAGATGTGCGCAAGCGCTTTGAGGGCGCGCGTGATGTGCTGGCGCTGGACGGCATCAATGTCGATATTCAACCAGGCCAGTTCATCAGCATTCTGGGCCCCAGCGGCTGCGGGAAAAGCACCTTCCTGCGTTGCGTGGCCGGGCTGGAAAACATCAGCAGCGGCTCCCTGACGGTAGACCAGCAACCCGTCAGCGGCCCGCCCGACCAGGTGGGCATGGTGTTCCAGCGCGATGCCTTGCTGGAGTGGCGCAGCATACGCGACAACATTCTTTTGCCTTTGGAGTTTGCCGGCAAGCGCACGGCCGATTATCTGGACAAGGTGGATCAATTGCTGGCCTTGACCGGCCTGTCTCAGTTTGCCGACAGCTATCCACGCCAGTTGTCTGGAGGCATGCGCCAGCGGGCCTCCATTTGCCGTGCTTTGGTGGATGATCCGCGCCTGCTGTTGATGGATGAGCCTTTCGGTGCGCTGGATGCACTGACGCGCGACAACATGAACGCCGAATTGCAGCGCATCTGGATGAAAACGGGCAACACTACCTTGTTTGTGACGCACGGCATTGCCGAAGCCGTTTTCCTGGGCGATACCGTGCTGGTGTTCTCGTCCCGTCCAGGCCGCATTCTGGAGCAGATCAAGATCGACTTTCCTCGTCCGCGCCCGCTGTCCTTGCGCGAGACCCCGGAGTTCGGCCGGCATGTCGCTCATATCCGTCAATTGTTCGGCATTGCCGATGGTGCAGGAGACAGCCATGAATAAAGCCTTGCGTTCCATGCCCAGCTGGTTGGCGGGCGTGGTCTCTACCGTCGTGGTGCTGTTGGCATGGGAATTAATTTGTTGGCTGGGTCAGGTGCGGGAAGTGATTTTGCCGCGCCCCTCGCTGATTCTGGAGGATTTGTATGGCGAACTGGGTTGGTACATGGGTCAAGCGTTATACACGCTCGGCATCACGCTGGCTGGATTTGTATTGGCCGCCGTAGGCGGCGTGCTGATTGCCGTCGCCCTCGTGGGTTCACCGCTCTTCGAGCGTTTTTGCTATCCCCTGATTGTGGGTTTCAACAGCATTCCCAAAGTGGCTTTGGCACCGCTGTTCGTGGTCTGGATGGGTACCGGCTACGAGCCCAAGGTGGCCATTGCTTTTCTGATCGCCGTCTTTGCCGTGATTGTGGATACGGTGCAAGGCTTGCGCTCGGTCTCGCCCGACATTCTGGACCTGGGCCGGGTTTTGAAAGGCGGGCCGGTTGCCCTGTTTTTCAAAGTGCGCCTGCCCTCTGCGCTGCCATCGATCATGGCGGGCCTGAAAGTGGCTCTGTCCCTGGCTTTGGTAGGGGCTATTGTGGGCGAGTTCGTGTCCTCCCAGCGTGGCCTGGGCTTTGTGATCATGAGCGCCCAAGGGGTGTTCGACACGGTGCGGGTGTTCTCCGCCCTGTTCATTCTGGCCGTCATGGGACTGGCGCTGTACTTCCTGCTGGATGCAGTCGAAAAGCGCGCCACCCGTTTTCGGTCTCATTAGATTCCAACTAACTTCAACGCAGAAAATCTGGGGGATTGATGCAATCTTTACTCAAACTATCCAGGGCGATCGACAGCCTGAATCAGCTATGTGGCCGGGTGGTCATGTGGGTGGTTTTGCTGGTTGTCGTGATCAGCTCTTATAACGCCATCGCGCGCAAGTTCTTTGACTCCAGCTCCAATGCCTGGCTGGAGGTGCAGTGGTATTTGTTTGGCGCCTTGTTCCTGCTGACGGGCGGCTATACCTTCTTGCGCAATGAGCACGTGCGTGTGGACGTGCTGGCCTCACGCCTGTCCGAGCGCAAGCAGATTGTGATCGAAGCCGCGTGTGTGGTGCTGTTCATGCTGCCGGCCTGTATTGCCATCATGGCCTTGTCCTGGCCGGTGTTCATGGACTCCTATCTGACTCAGGAAGTGTCCTCTAATTCCGGCGGCCTGATTCGCTGGCCCGCCAAATTGATTATTCCCATCGGTTTTGCCCTGATTTCCTTGCAGGGGATCTCGCACCTGATCAAGTGCATTGGTTTCTTGCGCGGTGCCTGCCCCAACCCCAACAAGAAGTTGCAGGAAAAATCGCCCGAAGAGCTGCTGGCTGAAGAAATTGCTCGGCAAGCCGAGGCCAAGTTAGCGCATCAACACAAAGGCTGAACCAGATCATGATGGATTTATTTGTCGCCAATATGGCGCCAGTGATGTTTGCGTCACTGATTGTTTTCTTGCTGCTGGGCTTTCCGGTTGCCTTTGCGCTGGCCGCCAACGGTATGGTGTTCGGTCTGATCGGTGTGGAAATGGGCCTGTTCAACTGGTCCCTGTTCCAGGCGCTGCCGCTGCGTGTGTTTGGCATCATGGCCAACGATACTTTGCTGGCCATTCCCTTCTTTACCTTCATGGGGCTGATTCTGGAACGCTCCGGCATGGCAGAAGACCTGCTCGATACGATTGGTCAGCTGTTTGGTTCCATGCCTGGTGGTCTGGCCATTGCCGTGGTGTTTGTGGGTGCCATGCTGGCTGCAACCACAGGTGTGGTGTCAGCCTCGGTGATCTCCATGGGCCTGATCTCCTTGCCCATCATGTTGCGCTACGGTTATAGCCGCAGACTGGCCACGGGTGTGATTGCCGCTTCAGGCACCTTGTCGCAGATTATTCCGCCGTCGCTGGTGCTGATTGTGCTGGCTGACCAGTTGGGCCGTTCGGTAGGCGATATGTACCGCGGTGCCATGGTGCCTGGTCTGGTGCTGACAGGCGCTTATCTGCTTTACATCCTGATTCTGGCCGTGCTGCGTCCCAAGGATGTGCCACCGATTCCTGCCGAACATCGCAGTTATTCGGAGGCCAATGGCCGTTCGGGTGCGCGCTCCTTGTGTGTGCTGCTGCTGATCTCGCTGGTGGCCGGTTATATCTTGGACGAATTTTGGGTTGATCCCAACGGCCCTGTAGATGAGAAAGTCATTATCTGCATCTTGCTGGTTGGTGGTGTGGCGTTCGTGTTGGCCCTGATCAACAAATGGCTGAAGCTGGGCTTGCTGTCGGTGCTGGCAGAACGCGTGGTGTTTGTGATGATCCCGCCCCTGGGCCTGATCTTTCTGGTGCTGGGCACGATTTTCCTGGGTATTGCCACCCCCACGGAAGGCGGTGCGATGGGCGCAGTCGGTGCCATTCTGATGGCGGTCAGCCGTCGTCGTTTGAGCACTGATTTGCTCAAGCAAGCCATGGATACCACGACCAAGCTGTCCTGCTTCGTGATGTTCATTCTGATCGGTTCCACCATCTTCTCGCTGACTTTCCGTGGCGTGGATGGCGACTTGTGGGTGGAGCACCTGCTGATTGACCTGCCTGGCGGCGAATATGGCTTCCTGATTCTGGTCAGTGTGCTGGTGTTTGTACTGGCCTTTTTCCTGGATTTCTTCGAGCTGGCGTTCATCATCGTGCCTTTGCTGGGGCCGGTGGCCGACAAGATGGGCATTGATTTAATCTGGTTTGGCGTGCTCTTAGCCGTTAATATGCAAACATCCTTTATGCATCCACCATTTGGCTTCTCACTATTTTATTTACGCTCGGTGGCGCCCAAGGATGATTACATCGATAAAGTGACCAAGAAAAAGATTCCGGGTGTGGCCACAGGCGACATTTACTGGGGCTCCGTACCGTTTATTTGTATCCAGATCGTGATGATTGCTGTGGTGCTGTTGTTCCCTGGCATGGTGACGCATTACAAGGGAACGGGCGCCCAAGTTGATCCCAATACAGTCACGATCGACATGCAGGACGAGTACGGTGCCGACCTGAATCCGTTTGATGATTCGGGCGAGGGTGGCGGTATGCCGGTATTCAAATAAACACAGGAAAGACTGGAGACACATATGGAGAGCCTGGATGTCAGGGTATTGCGCCAGTTGCACGAGTGGCGCGCACAAGGACGTGATGCCATTTTGGTTACGGTTGTGCAGACCTGGGGCTCGTCCCCCCGTCCAGAGGGATCCATCATGGCTCTGGAAAAAGGTGGGGCGGTGGTCGGGTCGGTCTCGGGTGGTTGTATCGAGGACGACCTGATCCGTGCCTATCACGACCCCGCAGGGGCGGATAGGCGCCTGCATGGCGATGGCTGTCCTCAGATGCTGACGTATGGCGTCAGCGCGGATGAGGCGCATCGCTTTGGCCTGCCTTGTGGTGGAACGATCCGTTTGCTGGTGGAGTTCAATCCCTGCCCGCAAGCCCTGTCGGAATTGCTGAGCTTGTTGGAGCAGCGCCATCTGGTGCAACGTCATGTGGATCTGCAAACTGGCCGTGCCTGGGGCAGTGCCACCCGCGTTCCGGCTGCCTTGCATTTAAGTCAGGACAGCCTGTCGGTGACTTTTGGCCCGTCCTATCGGCTCTTGCTGATCGGTGGTGGGCAACTGTCCGAGTACGTGGCGACCATTGCCTTGTTCAACGGCTTTGATGTGACGGTCTGCGATCCGCGCAGCGAGCATATTCAAGGCTGGAGCGTAGCGGGTGCGCGTGTAGTTAAGGGCATGCCGGATGATGAGGTCATTGCCTGCGTGCCGGATCGGCGTACGGCCATTGTGGCCCTGACGCACGATCCCAAGCTGGACGATATGGCCTTGCTGGAGGCGCTCAAGAGCAGTGCCTTTTATGTGGGGGCGATTGGTTCGCGACGTAATAACCAGAGCCGGCGCGAACGCCTGGCCGAGCACTTTGATCTGACGGCCGAGGAAATCGACAAGCTCAAAGGTCCGATTGGCTTGTATATAGGTAGCAAGACCCCGGCAGAGATTGCCGTCAGCA
Source organism: Alcaligenes faecalis (assembly GCF_005311025.1). Classification (GTDB taxonomy): domain Bacteria; phylum Pseudomonadota; class Gammaproteobacteria; order Burkholderiales; family Burkholderiaceae_B; genus Alcaligenes; species Alcaligenes phenolicus. The sequence continues at coordinate 4,152,912 of NZ_CP031747.1, forward strand.
TCATGGCCGAGATCATTGCGATCAAGAACGGGGTGGAGGTACCGCGTGAGCTGTCCGTCGGCTCTGTCAAGGATAGACAAGAACAGCCGTCGGCCTAGGTGGTGGCTGTTGCGACAGTTCTGCATTCAGACTTTTCGCACTAAGATAAGAGAACGGGCGGCGACCCGTTCTTTTTTTGTCTCCGGGCCGCCCAGGACCTGACGCCTTCTGTTTTCAGCAGGCCGCCAGCGGGTGACCAGCCCGTGCAGCGTAGGGACGTTTTGATTTCTGCCTTTGTGAGCCTGCCATGCCCTTTGTGTCCCAATATGGTTTTTTGCCCCTGAGTGCCGCGCCCGGAAAACAGGCCCTGTACAGTCCGGCACAGTGCGCCAGCATGGATGCAGCCGCTCCGGCTTTCGGGGTATCCATCGAGCAATTGATGCAGGCCGCTGCCAGTGCGGTGGCGCGTACCGTGCAGCGCCACTGGCCGCAAGGAGCGGTGCTGTTCTTGTGCGGGCCGGGTAATAACGGTGGAGATGCTCTGGTGGCGGCGCAGATTCTGCGCGAGCAGGGGCGGGTGGTTTCCGTGTTCAGCCTGGTGGACCCGTCTGTGCGGCAGGGAACGGCTGCCTGGGCGCAAACGCAATGGCAGGGTCGCTGGGAAAGTCAGTGTCCGGACTTTCGACGTTTTTCCGTGGTGATGGATGGTTTGCTGGGAGCAGGCCTGGATCGTGATGTAGAGGGCGAGACAGCTGCCTTGATTCAGGCTTTGGCGGCTTCCAAGGTTCCTGTATGTGCCATTGACGTGCCATCGGGCCTGGATGGGGCCAGCGGGCAGGTGCGCGGTGTGGTCGCCCCTGCCACGGTGACAGTCAGCTTTGTGCGCTACAAGCCGGGCCATGTGCTGTATCCGGGCCGTGCCTTGTGCGGCAAGCTTGAGCTGGCCGAAATCGGTATGCCAGCGCCGGCCTTGCAAGAGGCCAATACCTGGTTGAATGAACCTGCCTTGTGGCAGGCTCATCTGCCGCAGTTGGGCGCCCAGAGCCATAAATACACGCGTGGGCACGCTTTGGTGGTCGGGGGCGAACGGATGACCGGAGCCAGCCGTCTGGCGGCTCGTGCAGCACAACGCGCAGGAGCCGGACTGGTCAGCATGGCTGTGCCGCCCTCGGTCTGGTCGGTGTACGCCGGTGCGCTGGACAGCATCATGGTGGCCCCCTTGGATGACACTTTGACCACGGACGAGCGCATTCGCGCCTGGCTGGTGGGGCCGGGTGCGGGATTGGGTGAGCAAACCCGTCGCCTGACTTTGGCTTTGCTGGCAACGGGGCGACCTTGTGTTCTGGATGCGGATGCCATCAGCAGCTTTGCAGCACAGCCCCAGGAGTTATGGGATGCCTTGCATGAGCAGTGCGTATTGACTCCTCACGCGGGCGAGTTTGCCCGCGTTTTTGAGGAAGCGCCTGATCGTCTGGAAGCGGCACGACTGGCTGCTACCCAATGTGGTGCCGTGCTGGTGTTGAAGGGAGCAGATACTGTTATTGCCGCGCCCGATGGGCGGGCCTTGATCAATGCCTGCGCACCGCCGTGGTTGGCCACCGGGGGCAGCGGGGATGTATTGGCGGGTCTGGTCTGTGGCTTGTTGACCCAAGGCATGCCTGCTTTTGAAGCGGCGGGGGCGGCTGTCTGGCTGCATTCACAGGCCGCCCTGGAGTTTGGTCCCGGACTGATTCCGGAGGATTTGATAGAGGTGCTGCCCCGTGTTTGGCAGCGCCTTCTGTCCAGAGCCTGAGACTTACTTGCGTGGGGCGCGCTGGTAGGCCAATGCCACAATCCCGCTCAGCACCACCGCGCCACCCAGCAATTGGGTGGAGTTCAAGGTTTGTTTCAGAATCAGCCAGCCCAGAATCAGCGAGGCCACCGGCTCCATATTCATGAAGGGCGCATTGCGTGTCATGTCCAGGCGGGGAGCCAGCACAAACAGGGTCACAAAGCCCGTGGTGTACAGCACACAGACCAGCGACAGGGCAATCCAGCCTACAGCGTCGTGGGGCAGGGAAGAGCCACCGGGCAGCAGTCCCAGAGGGCTAAGTGCAATCAGGCAGACCAAAGTTTGGCTGATGGTACAGAAACTGCGTACCAGGCCGGGCAAGGGTGCCAGTTTATTTTCTGTAATCCACAGGCCAATCGCAAAGGTCAGGGCGGTCAGCAGGCTGCACACCACGCCCAGGACCCACTGCCCATCCAGCGTTGCGCCCTTGATCAGACTGGGAGCGTCCAGTGCCAACAAGAGGCCGACCAGAATTGCCACCATGATGATGGAGGTTTTGCGCGTGGGTTTGTGCCCGCCCAGTATCCAGGTCAGTAGCGCCAGCAGAATCGGGTACATATTGGCCACCAGCAAGGCCAAGGCGACGGGGATACGGGCAATGGAGGAATAAATCAGCATGCACTGCATGGTGATCAGCCCGCCCAGCATCAGTTGCCAGCCCAGATACTGACGGGGCACATACAGGGCTTGGTTGCGCCAGATCAGCAGCATGCTCAAGGCCAGGGTGGCCGCGGCCGAGCGAAAAATAACCGAGATGATCAGCCCGGTGCCATGGTCCAGCGCCACTTTGGCCGCGATATGGTTGGCGGCGAAGGAGCTGCCCAGCATTAACAGCAACATAATGGCAAGGTGACGGGGCAGTAAGGCAGGGGATGTTGCGGGGGGCATGCTACTTTTATTTCAAGTTTAAAGAATGGGCGGATGCTTTATTGTTGTCCGCCCCGTCACTTGCTGCAAGTATTGATTGCGAAACATGCCCAGGCTTGGTCCCGAGGGCGGTGCTACTATGTTGAGCGATGTCCATGTCCACAGAGATGCCTTCATGAAAATCGACCCCGCTAAAAAGCCGACGATTCCTCGTTCTACGGGACAAGCGCCGTCCTTTTTCTGGCGCAGCTTGATGGCGGGTGGGGCCTTGCTGGCTAGCCTGACAGGCTGTGCCCTGCCTTCGCTGGAAGGACGTAGCCAAAGTGAGGCTTTGCCGCTGGATCAGGCCAAGGAGACCATGATTGGCCAGGCTGTGGCCCCCATGGCCCAGGAGCATCCCGGTCTGACAGGCATTTATCCCTTGTTCGATCCGCACGATGCCTATGCTGCCCGTGCCTTGTTGGCCTTTGCCGCTCAAAAAACGCTGGATGTGCAGTATTACATCTGGCGGGGCGACACCACCGGCACCTTGATGCTGGGCACCTTATTGCAGGCTGCCGAACGTGGCGTGCGTGTGCGCTTGTTGATTGATGACAACGGCATCACCGGGCTGGACGATATCTTGGCCGCTCTGAACGCTCACCCCAATGTCGAGGTACGGCTGTTCAACCCCTTTGTGCTGCGCTGGCCCAAACCTCTGGGTTTTCTGACGGACTTTTCCCGTCTGAACCGGCGCATGCACAACAAGTCTTTTACCGTGGATAACCAGGTCACCATTATTGGTGGGCGCAATGTAGGCGATGAGTACTTCGGTGCGACTCAGGACGTCTTGTTTGCGGATCTGGATGTGATGGCGATTGGCGCGGTGGTGCAGGACGTCTCCAAGGATTTTGACCGTTACTGGGCCAGTCAATCGGCCTATCCGGTGGACAGCCTGATCAAAACGGGTGGTTCGGAAGCTCTGATGAAGTTTCAGGCCAAGTTGCAGGAAGCCGAAGCGCAACCACGCGCCAAGGATTACCAGCAGGTGCTGCGTGAGTCGGACCTGGTCAGCCATTTGGTGCGTGGTGAGCTGGATTTCCAGTGGGCGCGGACCACCATGATCAGTGATGATCCGGCCAAGGCCTTGGGCCCGGTCAACCCGGAGCAATTGATGGTCTGGCAAATGGACCATGTGCTGGGCAAGCCCACCAGCCAGGTGGACCTAGTGTCCTCGTACTTTGTGCCTACCGCTGCAGGTGTACGGGCCTTTGAGGACATGATGAAGCGACCTGGCATGAAGGTCCGTATCCTGACCAATTCCCTGGCTGCAACGGACGTGACGGCCGTACATGCAGGCTATGCGAAACGACGTAAAGCCTTGTTGGAAGCCGGGGTGCAGTTACTGGAGCTGCGGCCCACCATGGACAAGCCTACGCGTCACGGCTCCGGGCCTTTTGGTAGCTCGGGTTCGGCCCTGCATGCCAAGACCTTTGCGGTAGACGGTAAGCGCCTGTTTGTGGGCTCTTTTAATTTCGATCCGCGTTCGGTCAATTTGAATACGGAGCTGGGCTTTATTATCGAGAGCCCCGAAATGGCGCAAGCCCTGTCTAAGAGTTTTGAGGACGTCCTGCCTTACCGCAGTTATCGTGTAGAACTGGATGAAAAGGGTGATCTGGTGTGGATTCAGTTGAACGAAGACGGCACCCAGCGCTTTTTCACCTCCGAGCCGAATGCCAGTATCTGGCGTCGAGCCGGGGTAGGCGTCTTGTCTATCCTGCCGATCGAGTGGCTGCTTTAAGCCGATTCAATTATCGGTAGCGGATCTGAAATGCCCCCAAGGAGTCAGCTTGATCCTTGGGGGCATTTTCTTGTCGTTACTGGTTTTATTGACTAGACCTTGAGCTTTTGCACAGCCTGTCGGCGTGTCTGAATCCAGTCTGCGTAGCGATGCAAGCCATGTTTTTCCATGTGTTGCTCGGCCAGATTCCACTCCTGCAAGGCTTGTGCGTTCTCTCCCAGCGCCATCCAGGCGTCTCCGCGCACACAGTGCAGCTCGGTGCCCAGACTATTGGTGTCATAACGCAGACCTTGAGCGGCAGCCTTGTCCAGCCAGGGCATGGCTTCATTGCTGCGACCCAGACGTATCATGGCGCGAGCAATGCGGCTCATCAGGCCATCGGTGCTGATGGGTAGACCGTACTGGGCGATCTGTACGCAATCGAGCAGGGACTGCAGGCTGGTTTCTCGGCCTTGCAACATCACTTGGCAATAGTGCAGGTAAGAGCGACTAAGTGCAGACCAGGGCTCGGGGTTATGCGATTTTTGCAGCTCTTGCAAGGACAGCTCGGCCACTTGCTGACAGTCTTCCAGCTGTTCCATCAGGTAGTAGGCCTGCATGACGAACAAGTGCGTAATGGCGCGTAGTGAAAAAGCGGTATCCACACGCAAGGATTGCAAGGCCAGATGGACATGCTGCTGAGCGGCATCCATATTGCCTTTTAAGGCCAGGGCGACGCTCAGGGTTCCAAAGGTAATGGACTGAGGAAAGTGCTCGGCAATGGCCTGACGACCGTTCTGCTCCTTCAAGTCATCAAAGACGGCCAGGCTCAGGTTCAGCGTCTGAATGGCATTGGTGACATTCCCTTTCCACAGCTCGTGCTGACCAATGGCGTACAAGGCCCAGCTGCGGTTCTGATCGTGGCTAGTTTCATTGGCCAGAGCCAGTAACTGGCGCGCTTTTTGCAGGGCTTGCTCGAAATTGCCCTGGGCTTGAAAGGCTGTCCAGGCTGTCCACAAGCTGATCATGACCTGATCCGAGTCATGCTCGTCATGCAGCTCATGGCCCAGCTCGTAGGCCATGGCCGTAGAGGCGGAGGCGGGGCCGTACAACGAGGACTCAATCGCGCCTTGCAACATGCGACATTCAAATTGCAGGGTTTGGCGAACCTGCAAATCTTCAATCAATTCGCTGCGGTTCAAGGAGCGCTGCAGGTATTGGCTGGCCTGGCGCAGGTCGTCCTGTGCCAGCGCTTCGCGGGCCGCACGCTGCCACCAGAAGGCGGCTTCCGGACTTTCCGCTTCGCACAGATGCAGGGCAATGTACTCGGGCGCGTGACGGCGGCGTATGCCGTGCTGGGCGATGGCGTAGTGGGCCTGACGCAGTTCTTCCTGCATCGCCACACGTTCCAGTGCCTGGGAGACCAGCGGCAGACAGGAGACATGCTTGTCATGCACATCGATCAGATCCAGCGTTGCCAGCGTGTCCAGTCCACTGCTCAAGGCGGTGTTTTCCAGGCGCAGCATCAGAGCCAGCTCGTCGATGGAAATAGGCTGTGCCTGCAAGGCGATGCTGGTCAGGATGTGGCGTGTTGCGGGCAGGAGGCTGTGGTACTGGGTGCAGACCAGGTCAGTCAGGCACAAGGCATCGCTGCATTCACTATTGAGCTCATGGCAGCGCAGCAGCTCGTTGGCATGGCCCGGATTGCCTGCGCTTAAGCGGACCAGGCGGCTGCGTTTATCGCGCGCCAGCCTTTGCCCCCGTTGGCTGCTTAACAGGCTGTTGATGCTGGAGCGATCCAGTGTACGCAGGCTCAGGTGCTCGGCACGTTCCAGTCCATGACCGGGTTTGCGGCTGGTCGTCAGCAGCAAGGTGGGGTGACGCGGTGCCGTGTGCGCCAGCAAGCGGATCAGGCGCTGGGTAGGCGGGTCGGCCCATTGCACGTTTTCAATTATCAGCAAGCGACGGCGTGGCGAATTGCCTGGGCCGCTGAGCAAATTGAACAATAAATCCATATGAGCCGTGGAAGGCTCGTTCAGGTCTTGCTCGTCCGGGCCGCTATTTAGCCATTGATGCAGGGACTGGGCCTGTTTGGGGCTGATTTCCAGTGCCTCTTGCAAGGTTTGCACGGAGAAGGGATCGCGCTGCTTGCCGTTTTGCGCGGTGAGGTAATCGGCAATCTGCTCGTGCAGCCAGAGGCGAATCGGATGCCAGGCCACACGACGCTTGTCTTCACGACAATTGAGCACAATGCAGTGGTGGGCGGTTTTCTGCACATAGTCCGCCAGAGACTGCACCAGCAGACTCTTGCCGATATGAGCCCGACCGTGAATGGCAATGTGATGCAAGGCACGGTTGGGACCGATATGCGACCAGGCTTGCACCAGATGGTCGAACTCTTGCGAGCGGCCATAGACACGGCTGGTTAAACGCGTAGGGTCTGCGTCGGAAGGGCTCAGATTCAGCCACAGCGCTTCGCTCTGGCGGCCCAGCGGGCCTTGCACATCCTTGGTGTCCAGACGCAGAGCGGCCTGCACGCTGATACGTGGTGTGCCGGGGCTGGCTTCCCAGCTCAAGGGCAGCACCACTTGTGCCAATTGGCCCCAGGGATCGGGGTAAGCACTTTGATCGTCCATGGCCAGATCGGCGTGGAGGGCGATGCTCAGCTTGACGTGTTCATCCATGCGCAAGGTTGCCGCAACCCGTGCCAATGCGGCTGCTTGCGCAACGGGTGACTCCAGCAACTCGGGATAGCCAAAGTAGGCAATCAACTGATTGGGACCGGCCTCACAGGGCCAGCCGCCATGCTGTTCAATTAAGGTTTGCAAGGTCTGGCGACATTGTTCCAGCAGATGGCCGCCGCGCTCACGAGCATGCCGGTGACCGGGCTCAAAGCGCAGGCAAAAGCCGACCGCGGCCAATGGGCGCAGGCGCAGGGAGACCATCGTGGGTAAGGATTTGGCAGGGCTGATCGAGCGTGCCGGCAAATCCACCAGACTGCGTGTCTGGGCACTGGGTTCGCAACCCAGGCGGTCGGCCAGCAAGACCGAGCACTGCTCGTAGGCGTGCAGGGCAGCTTCATGCTGGCCTTCCTGTTTCAGCAGCCGAATCAGCTCTTGATGCAGTTTTTCTTCTTCTGGCCAGATCAGGAGCCAGCGTTTAAGGTAACTGATTGCTTGCGGCGTAGGCAGCGTGCTCAGGCCAGACTGTATGTAACGGTCACGGCATTGCGACAGAGTTTGACGAATGTTTTGCTGTGTATCCTGCAACCAGTCCTGTAACTGCTCGCCATGGTGCAGTTTTACCTGCCCTAGCAAGGGGCCTTGATACAGGTTCAGGCGCTCCAGATCGTTAAGCGATGGCTGACTGGGGTGTTGCAACAGGCTGAGCACATCCACCTGGGTGTGGCTGGGGTCCAGGGCCAGGGTGTCATTGGTAATGTGCAGGGCCTGATCACAACCCTCAAAGGCGCGGCGCAAGGCGTGCAGCGCGTGGCGTAAACGAGCGCGGCCCACACTGATGGGATCTTCATGCCAGATCGTTTCAGCCAGACGGCTGCGACTAATCGGCTTGCCCTGGGCCAAGGCCAACATGGACAATAAAATACGCGCTTTATCGTAGTTAATGATTTGTGCGCGGCATTGTCCTTTCACCAGGAGTCGGTAGGTACCGAGCAGGTAAATTTGGGCCAAGTGCGAGGCGGAGGAAGGCAAAACATCCATGGGCTCGGGCTCGTATCAAGAGTTAAGCAATGATTGGGATAATGTATCCGATCCGTTTAATTTTCGTTTACCAACTTTTGCAAAAATAAACGCTTTGCTTGTTCAAGATTAAACCTTTTTGGGATAACTCCGGCTTAACTCATCGCAGGCTATGATGTGGACTTGTCACTTTCCTGTGCTTGCTTGCCTCTTGGTATGGTCGATCCCACACGTTCATCGCTGCGCAAACAGTCCAAATTGCCTCTGTCGCTCAAGGTGAAATATACCTTGCGAGCGCGCCTGGAGCGTGGCGAATGGCCGGTAGGCACGCGTATTCCCACGCTGGAAGAGTTGATGCAGGAGTATGGCGTCTCGCGCGCTACCGTGCGGGCGGCGCTGGATGAGCTGGAACACGAAGGCCTGATCGAGCGCACACGCGGCAAGGGCACGTTTGTGATTGGCGACGTCGCGCAAGACCATTGGCTGATGTTGCCCACCAATTGGGATGCCTTGATTGAACATCTGACGCGTCTGGATTCGGTCATGGTGGAGCTGGGCAATGGTCTGGGAGCCTTGCCCATTGAAATTACCGGGCAGTCCTTGCCCGATGAGTATTGGTGGACCAGCCGTGTGAATTACGCTGATGGCGTGGCTTACAGCCTGAATACGGTCTACGTGTTGAATACTCTGGCCCAGACCTTGCAACCGGAATTAAGTCAGGAACCAGTGCTGCTGGTGCTGAATCGTCTGGCTCGCGAGCAGATTCATACTATTCGTCAGACACTGACCGTACGGGTTGCCGATGCGGATTTAGCACGCCATTTGAATATGGACATAGGCATGCCTGTGGTGCGGGTAATTCGCCTGATTGTGAACCGTGCAAATCAACTGGTTTATGCGGCACAGGTCTTTTATCCCGCTAAATATCTCAGCATTCAGACCGAGCTGACCCCCGGCCTTTAAGACTGCCATCCCAGGCGCGCTGCGCCTTTACGACACTCCTAGGTAAAAACACCAAGTTATGCCGCTGGATAGCGAGGTGTACACTTTTTCCATAAAGTCCTAAAAATAGAACTTTATGACTTTATAGGGAAGGCACTGTTCTGGTGCTGGATGTTTTTATTGTTTGGAGGAGTTTTACGTGAAGATAACCATGCTTGGCACCGGCGCTGCGTTGCCAGATCCCGATCGTGCTCAGTCGTCCATTTTGGTGACGCTGGAGAATGGCAAGAATTATCTGTTTGATTGCGGCGAAGGGTCCACGCGTCAGATGGTGAAGGCCAATATCAATCCAGCCGATGTGCCTTGGGTGTTTTTAAGCCATCTGCACTATGACCACGTTTGCGGTCTGCCTTTTTTTGTACTGTCCAGCTGGGTTTTTAACCGTGAAGGCAAGCTGAAGGTTTTTGGCCCCAAAGGCACGCAGGATTTTGTGGATCATTCCTTCGAGAATGGCGCGTTCCGGGTGGATATTCAGGCTCGTGCGGCTTATCCGGCTCGTCAGAAAAATATTGAAGCGGTGCGCCCCGAGGTCTTCGAGGTGGAGCCAGGTCTGATGTACGAGGACGAGGACGTCAAAATCTACATTGATGTGGTGGACCACATTCCTAGCGAAATTACGGACTGCTTTGGTATTCGTATGGAGGCTGAAGGCAAGGTTGTGGCGTTCAGTGGCGACACAGCTCCGTGTGAGTCCATGATTCGCCTGGCGCAGGATGCGGATCTGCTGATACATGAGTGCACTTTTCCGGAGTCTTTCCTGAAGCATCGCGCGCAGTCAGGGGTAGGGACGTTTGCCCATACCAGTCCTTTGCAGTTGGGTGAGATCGCTCGTAAAGCCAATGTGAAGAGTTTAGTGGCCACGCATTTTGGACATTACGACTCCACCAGTCCGGTGATTAAACGTGCGGCGGGCAATCATTTGCCGGTTGATTTGATGGGGCCGGAGCGTCTGGATGAAGTGGCTCGGGATATTCGCAAAAGCTACAAAGGCGATTTGCGCTTGGCAACGGATTTGATGCGCATAGACCTGTAAAAGGCGCGCGGGGGAGACAAGATGCAAGCAATTAAAAAGACGGTGGTGGGCCTGGTGGCTGCGCTTGGTCTGGCTGCGGCAGGTCCGGTCTGGGCAGATTATCCCGATCACCCTGTGCGAGTGGTGATTCCTTACCCTCCAGGAGCGGCGGGTGACATTATTTTCCGTATCTTGCAGCCCGAACTGTCGAAGGAGCTGGGGCAGACGGTAATTACGGATTACAAGACCGGCGCGGGCGGCAATATTGGCACGCAGATGGTGGCGCGCTCCAAGCCGGACGGCTACACCTTGCTGTTTTCAGCCACCAATAATTTTGTGATCAATCAGTTCTTGTACAAGAACATGGGTTATGACCCGTTCAAGGATTTGTATGTGATCAACAAGGTGGCGGATGCGGCGGCTTTTGTTTATGTGAATGGGGATTTGCCGGTCAAGAACATGGCTGAATTCCGGGATTATGTTCAGCAGCGTAAAGGGCAGGTGAATTACGGGACGCCAGGAGCAGGCACAACGCCGGAGCTGTCGGCCTGGAAGTTGTCCGAGGCCCTGGAGGGCGACATGTTGGGCATTCATTACCGAGGCTCGGCGCCGGGGATTCAGGCTTTGTTGAGCAATGAAGTGCAGATGTTTGTCAGTAGCTATGGTTTGGGGGCGGCTTTTCTGCCTGAAGGTCGTTTGAAGGCCTTGGCAGTGGCCTTGCCAGAGCGCTTCCCGGCTTTGCCCGATGTCCCCACGATGGAGGAGTTGGGCTACAAGGACGTGGTGATCAGCAACTGGTGGGCGTTGGCTGTTCCTGCCGGGACGGAGACGGAGATCGTGAGCAGGATTGAAGGGGCTTTGGAGAAGGTTCTGGCTGATCCGGCTATTCGCAGCAAGCTGCTGGATCAAGGGTATTTGCTGTCCAAGGTTTCTGCTGAGGAGTTTCGGAAGGGACTGCCTGCAGAGGCGGATTATTGGCACGATATCGTGACTAAGGCTGGGATTAGTTTGGATTGATATGTCGCTTGGGTACAGGGTTGGCTTGATTGGGATTGAGTGTTTTGTCGAGCCTTGTATGCGAGGGCTTGTTTGAAGTGGGAGGGCGCTGGTTTTGACAGGAGGAGGCTTTCTTCTGGACGTGCTGTTTGGGCTTTGCGTGAGGGTGGCGGGTAGTTTTCTTGTGGGGCCCGGGTACGGCTTGTCTTGGCGGGTCTCTTGCCCACGCTGCGCGTGGGCAAGGCACGCTTGCGGTTTGTCCCCCGGACAAACCGCAAGCGTGCTCCTCAAACAGCACGCCCCTTGCATCCCGCCCCAGCACTCTGCCTGCGGCAAGAGCCCTGACTCGCCCGCCAAGCCGTACCCGGGCCCCACAAGAAAACAAGCAACATCGTGTACATAGCCCAAACAGCACTGGAGAGTAGAAATGGTTTGGACTTGTTGAACGGTGGTTTCGTTTTTCTTGGGACGCTTCAGACAGGTTTTGAACTTGGTTTGAGTACGTGGGTCATAGGCGAGGTGACTGCAGTTGAGGAAAAAGGGGGTGGGGATTAAGTAGCTTTTTTACGATGCTGGAGGAGGCTTTAAGGTTTTGGGGCGCTACTCTTTTGGCTTTGGCTTTGGCTTTGGCTTTGGCTTTGGCTTTGGCTTTGGCT
>NZ_CP031747.1:4164758-4204139 GCF_005311025.1 Alcaligenes faecalis
GGCTTTGGTTGTTGTTGTTGTTGTTGTTGTTGTTGTTGTTGTTGTTGTTGTTGTTGTTGTTGTTGTTGGGGCTCTTCTGGCGCTATTGCTTTCGCACTATAAACAGGGCGTAAAAGCAGCAAACCTCATATCGCATTGAGCCATTCAGTTGGGCTCTTGAAAAGAAGGGAGCAGAGCAATGTGAGTCTGCCGGTTGGTGCAGGTGTAGTGGTGTTCGGGCGATTCAGAGTACTTGCCGCGGTCAGTTTGGGAATTCGGGATGCAAGCCCTGTGCTGTTTGAGCGGGGCGTTTGTACTTGGTCCGGGGGACCAAGTACCCCGCGAGTTCACAGGGCGCCCGGATTCCAGAATTGACAAGGGCACCGGTGCGTAGCACCGGCAAGTGCTCAGCCCGAACACCACTACACCTGCACTAACCGGCTCCCTGCTCCTGCTCCCTTCTTTTTACGAGCTGGCTCGCTATCAAGCATTGAGTCTCCCCAAGGCAACTCCACGAAGAAAGCCTCCCCTCAACAATACCTACGCACCTACGCAGCCCAAAAAAAACAGCCCCTGAAACCAGGGGCTGTAATTCCAACAATTACTGATCAGAACGAATATTGTTATCCCGCACAATCTGCTCCCAGCGAGCGTTACGCTGCTGCACCCATTGGGCTGGAGAAACCTTGGATGAGTCGTAGGCTTGAATATCCAGCATCCGCAAAGTCTCGGCGGTGGACGGACGCTTCACGATATCGCTGAGCAAATCGTTCCATGCCTTGATCTTCTCTGGAGGCGAACCCTTGGTGGTGAAAACCAGATACGAGAAGCTCTCGTTAAAGTTTTCCAATCCAGGCAGCTTTGCTTCGGCCAAAGTAGGAACCTCAGGCAGTAAAGGATTGCGCTTGCCACCAGAAGTCGCCAAGGGAGTCAGCAAACCTTCCTTGATCGGACCCAAGACACCGGCAATCGTCAAAAAGCCGCTGTCCAGACGCTCGCCATACATATCATTGACCACAGCGCTATTGCTGCGATACGGAATGTGATCCAGCTTGATACCGCTATCTTGCGTCAAGGCCGACATCATCAAATGCCCAGGCGAACCCATACCGGCCGAGCCGTAATTCATGGGCTTGGCGCGGGCGCGCTCCAGAAACTCGGCAGGTGTTGTGATGCCGGTCTTGCTGGGAACCACCAGAACCTGGTCAAAAGTACCCAGCAAAGACACCAGATCCAGGGACTCCCCGATCTTGAACTTGCTGTTGACGTAAATATGCGGGTTGGCTGTCGCAACCGTATCCAGTGTCAGCAGCAAGGTATTGCCATCTGGCTTGGCCCGGCCCACTGCCTCTGCAGCAATCGTACCGGCTGCACCCGCCCGGTTCTCCACCACAATCGTCTGGCCGGTGGTTTCAGTGGCTTCGCGGGCCAACATGCGACCCAGGACATCTAGCGGGCCTCCTGCCACGGAACTGACCACAATGGTGGCCACCTCGGCACTCTGGACTGGTGTAGCCAAAGGTAGGATCAGCGCACAAATGCTTACTTTGCGCAGCAAGGAAAGGGTGGGCATAGATGTCTCCAGATAGGGGTAATTAACAGTGTTCAGCTCACGCTATCGCCAAAGGCAAGGGACTGGTTTCGCTGTGAGCCATCATGGTATCGATCAATTGACACAAAAGCGTTGTTTTTAACGCTTGCGCGTCAGGTTCATTCCACAAATTATGTTGTTCCAGCGGATCGGCTTGCAGATCGTACAGCTCGCCAATTTGACCGCCTTCATACAGGCTCAGACGGTGCTGCTGCGTGACCAGCGAACGCAGCTTGGTGCGAATAGGCGTATTGAACAGCTTGCGCTGGTTTTCCTCTTCGATCAGTACGCCTTTGCGCCATTCCACAGGCTCCTTGTGCATCACTTTCAGCAAGGAGCGACCCTGGATGCCGTTGTAGGGCAGCTGGCCGGCACGTTCCAGCACCGTAGGCGCGACGTCAATGGTAGAGCAGACCGCCTCACTTGTGCCTTGAGTTTTCGCATCCTTGGGGTCAAACCAGATAAAGGGGCTGCGAATAATGCTTTGATAATGCACAGGGCCCTTCAGCATCAATTGATGGTCGCCCATGAAGTCGCCATGATCACTCATGAAAATGACGATGGTGTTTTCCGCCTGACCAGTGCGCTCCAGATGGTCCAGAATGTGCCCGATCTCGGCATCAATATGCGTGATGGAACCGTAGTTCAGCGCAATCGCCTCGCGGGCCTCGCGCTCGGAACAGGCAAACAGCGTAGGAGTGTGCTTGATGGCTTTGCCTTCATCGCGCAGCTGATGCAGCAATTGCAGATGGGCAGGCAGGGGATGCGGGCCCAGGTGGAAGGAGTCAGGCAGGCTGACCTCTTCAGGCTTGTACATATCCCAGTACTGACCGTGCGGAGTGAAGGGATGATGCGGGTCCGGGAAGGAGCACTGAATAAAGAAGGGCTGTTGTTCCTGGGCATATTTGTCCAGCACAGCGCGGGTCCGTTCACCAATCCAGGCCGTGGTGCTGTACTCTTCTGGCACACGGGTACGCCATGCCTGGCCAATGCGGCTTAACTCGTAGTCCGGAGTCGGGATGGCGTTTTCAGGGCCGGACAGGGCGGCGATTTCAGGGTGTTCATCCTGCAGCCAGCGGCCATAGTCGCCCCAGACCTGATCGCCGTGATCAATGGCCAGGTCCACGTGCTCGTAGCCGTAAAAAGGTAGCTGAACACCGTGATCGGCGCGATCGCGCCACCATTGGCCACATTCCTGGCCGTAATCGTTGGTAGGCAGAGGAGGGCGAGCTTCTCCCTTGGTCGGAGGATCATCCGGCCGTGGGTAGAGCGGGGGCGTATCCGTTATATTTTGCAGGTGCGCCTTGCCGACCAAAGCTGTGCTCCAGCCTGCCTGGCGCAGTACATCGACAAAGGTGCTGGAGTCCAGTGGCAGGGGCACACCATTGTGGCGGGCGCCGTGCACCGAGGGCATGCGACCTGTCATCAGGGATGCACGGTTGGGCATACAGATGGGGGTGGCGACGTAAAATCGGTCAGCACTCCAACCGCGAGCGGCTAACGCATCCAGATTGGGCGTTTTAACTTCTTTATTGCCGTAACAAGCCAAATGGTCTGCGCGGAGTTGATCCGCAATGATCAATAAAAAATTGGGTACTGACTGAGACATGAAGTGCCTATTTTGTAGCTTTGGGTATCCCCATTATGGAAGCAGTAGCCATAATGTTAAATTGAATAACTTGCAGGTATATATACCTCTTTCATATAGGTAAGTCATGAGCTGGAGTGAACGCATTCGCTTGAAGCATCTGCAGGTTTTAATTCGTTTGTGCGAAGAAAAAAGCATGAGCGATGTGGCCCGGCAGTCCAATATGACTCAGCCTGCCTTGTCAAAATGGCTCAAGGATTTTGAAGACAATATAGGCATGCCCTTGTTCGAGCGTCATGCTCGCGGCATTGAGCCTTTGCCAGCCGCCCTGGCGCTGGTTTCCCAGGCCCAGGGGGTGTTGAATCGCCTTGACCGCATGAATGCAACTCTGGAGCAATACAGGCAGGGTTTTCGCCAGCAATTTACTTTGGGTATTTCGCCTATGGTGGCTGCGGTTTATTTGCCGCAGTTGCTGGTGTATTTGCACGAGCGCGATCCACAATGCCATATCCGTATTCAAGAAGGCACGCTGGATATTTTGAGCCGTAATCTGGAACAGGGCGAACTGGATCTGGTCATTGGCCGTGTGGATGAAGCAGGCCGTAACCCGGCGATGGCGTATTTGCCTTTGGGTATGGTGCCTTTGGGGGTAGCGGCTTGCCGCAAGCATCCTTTGGCACAGCAAGATGAAGTCACCTGGGAGCAGACGCTGGAGTATCCCTGGATCTTGCCACCACGAAACAGCCCGATGCGGCGCAGTTTTGAACTGGGTCTGGATGCCAAAGGCCTGCCGTATCCCACCTGCGCCATTGAGTCCGCCTACGCACACACCAATGCCCGTGTGGCGGTCAATAGCGACTTTTTAGTGCCCATGACACGCAGCATGGTGCCGGTCTACCCGGAGCTGTGTATCTTGAACCTGGACTGGAGCGACCCGCGCTTGCATGGTCAACTGGGTCTGTTGTGGCGCCCGCAGGATTCGGGCGAACCGATGTTGGAAGAGGTAATTAGCTGGATGAGTAAGCAACCTCAAGTGGTGTGATTGTAAGTCGGGGTCAGCGCGGGCTGACCCTGAAAGAACTGACAGCTTGTTTTTCAAACTCATGTAACTAAAAATTGCCGTTATGTTACTTTGTTTCTTCTTAGCGAATTGATTGATGGGAACAATTCTGGAAGGCTGGAAAAACTTGCAAGCGATCAGTATTAGCTCGGTGCGCGACACACTGAGCGGGAAATATCATTCTCGTGACTTCATTCATGCCCGAATGGAGTATTTGCGCAGCCGTGTCATTCTGGTCGGCTTGTTATTTGCTTTGTTGACCCCCCTTTGGACTTTGATGGACTGGCTGGTCTTGCCCAGTTGGCCCGCGCATTTGATGGCGATACGGGTTTTAAGCCTGGGGGGACTGATCTTGTGTGTATGGCTGGCTTTCAATGGCCACCAGCGCATTACCCGCATTTATGTTTTAAGCGGCCTGGTCTTTATTTTGCCGGCCTCTTTTTACGCCTATATGCTGCTGACCCTGTCCGGGGCCGGCCAGTACGTTGTACTGGGGTATGGCTTTATTCCTTTTCTGTTGGTGGCCACCTTAAGCATTTTTCCTTTCACTTTGCTGGAATCAGCCTTGGTGGGGGGCGCGTTAATTGCTTTGCAGGTTTTGGCCAGTGTCAGTTCGGGAACCTGGCTAAGCATGAAAGGTTTACAGGATCTTTGGCTTTTGACAGCCTTGCTGGTCGTCGCTTTAACAGCCAATTATTTCCACCTGGGACTTTTGCTGCGTTTATATCGGCAAGCCACACACGATACCTTGACCGGCTTGTTGAACCGGGGTGCGATTAGCCGTCAGCTGGGACAGGGGCCAGTGCATGAAAGGCTGCATGTGCTGATGGTGGATCTGGATCATTTCAAGCAGATCAACGATACCCACGGTCACTCGGTAGGGGATGACGTGCTGACGCGTACTGCCTCTTTATTCAAGGCGCAGCTGGGGCCGGATGATCTGGCGGCCCGTTATGGTGGCGAGGAGTTTGTGCTGATTCTGGCCGGACGTAGTGATGCACAGGCCTTGAGTTTTGCCGATCTGCTTTTGAGCCAGGTACAGGCACAAACCTTTTATAACCACGACCGCGAGGCTTTTCAGATTACGGCCAGTATGGGTTTGGCGGTATGCCAGCCTGGTCAGGTGATTGAGGATGTCCTGATGCAGGCTGACCAGCGCTTGTATCAAGCCAAGCGCGCTGGTCGTAACCAGGTGGTAGCGAGGGATTAAGCCTGCCGGGTGAAGCACAAGGAAACGGGGCCTGGAGCGTGTACCGCTCCAGGCCCCGTTTGCTATTGACGGCTTAGTAGCGCAGGGTTTGGCTATCCTGGCTGGCCTTGTCGATGTCCTGAGCGCTGATGGCATCGCTCTTGCACTTGAAGGCAGCAAACATCTCCAACTGATCCGAGTGATGGGCGCTGGCTTCGCCTTCAGGATTGATGAAACCGCTTTGACCGGGAGCCATAACCGAGCACATGCGCACGCCGGTGGGGTCCAGCACATACTGGAATCGGGCGCTGCCGGTGTTCAGATAAGGCATGATGCGGCGCTCGTGTGCAGGGTCAGACCAAGGCACCCCAATCGCATTGCGTGCGGCGAACAGCATGGATACGGCTGGAGCACGCCATTGCTGGGCTTGTGCACCCTGTGATTTCTGTAGCGAGGCAGCAGCTTGCTCCAGTGCGTCCAGCACCAGTTCCTGGGCCGGGCGACCTTGCAGGAAATCAATTGTTTGTGGCACACCAGCAGCCGGGCCCTGAATGGCATTCCAGATCAGCTTGGCGGCCGCAGCGGGCTGGGCACTGCGCGGATCATCCATGGCCGGGTACAGGCTTTGTGTGTAGGTGTTGTAGACGCTGTCAGGCAAACGACCTTTCAGGAATACGGGCACTGCGGCTTGCATCCAGGCCTGCATCACGGCTGGGGCGCTGCCTTCGTACTGTTTGCCATTGCTGGCCACGTGCAGCTTGTAGTCCCAGCCTTTCAGTTGTTCGGCAGCCTGACGTGCCAGTGCACTGGCACGTGGCAGCTTGGCAGCTTCCTGGATGATGGGGGCGAAGTAGCGCGCATTCAGATCAGAGCGGGCACCCAGGGAGTCAATGCCCCAGATTTCTTCGTCACTCAGGCGCTGCTTGGCCTGTAGCGGTGCCAGCAGTTCCTGCACACGGTCCACATAGGAGAAGTTGGAGTTGTCTGCCAGCAAGGCACCGTAAGCCTTGTTATTCCAGCTGGCGATATAGCCTTGCTGCGGGTTCAGCACTTTGGGGTTGTGATCAAAGCTCAGGAAGCCTTGCCATTCCATACTGCCGTCGCCCGCTGCAGGGAACTGGATCGCCTGATTGGCTGGGCGCTTGGGCAAGAGGCCCAAGGCTGCCGCACCGATATTGTTCTGGGTGTCGGCATAGAACCAGGTAATGGAAGCGCTGACGCGCGAGGCCTGAGCCATGAATTGATCCCAGTTCTTGGCCTTGGCCGCATGGGCCCAGCCCAGCAAGGTTTCAATTTCCCGGCCTTCCCAGGTGCGACGGTTGGCGTAGGCGGTGTTGTTCTTTTTGTCCCAACTGCTGACATAACCTTGAGCTGCGCGGTAAACGTCCAGCGTCACATCGTCCTGACCACGCACCTTGATGCGTACCTGCTTGTGCTCCATGGGGTGCCAGGCATTGTTGTACCAGTAACTATGCGGGTCACCGTCTTTCAAGCGCAATTGGTAGACGTCATTGGTGTCCAGTGAACCCACGGTGGAGCCCCAGGCAATCTGGCCATTGGTGCCGAACAAAATAGCGGGCAGAGCAACGGCCGTGCTGCCGGTCAGGTCGTAGCCCGCACCGTGCAGGCCGACGCTATAGGTAATGGACGGCGTGTACCAGCCTTGTTGCGGGCCGTTGTACAGCACGGCATGACCGTGGCTTGTCTTTTCGGGGCCCAGCAACCAGGCATTGCTGGCAGTAGGTGTGCCTGCGGCCACGGTGGGGCCCAAGGCCACGGCTTGCTTGTGCAGGTAGTCCTGCGCCGCTTGTGCGGACAGAGCCTGCAAATGCGTAGGCAAATCGGCTAGCGCTGCCTTGGCGTCAGGCTGCGGAATAATGGTGGGGGCAGTCGGGTCGTTCAGCCAGCGTAGTTGTTTGTAAAGTTGTTCGCCACGTTCCGCGCCCTGGTCTGCTTTCAGGGTTTCCAGCAGACTCAGGTTGGCCACTTCGGCCGTGCCAGCAAAGAAGCGGTTCAGAATCAGGCCCACCCAGACCATGGCAATGTCTTCAGGCTGCCACTCAGAAGGCTCAAACCCTTTGTCCAGAAACTCCTTGGGCATCAAGGTGTCGCGCTGGGCTTTCACCTCGCGAACGCGTTGGGTGAAACCAGCGGCATAGCCCTCGAACATGGCGCGGTCCTCTTTGGACAGAGCGGCCAATTGTTTGCGGATAGAGTCCGGATCGATATTATTGTGAGTGACTTTATCCAGCTCCAGGAAGTCCGGTCCCAGAACTTCTGCCACGGTTCCCCAGCCAGAGCGCTTGGCAATTTCCATCTGGTATAGACGGTCTGTAGCCACGGCATAGGCATAGCCATAGAACAGGCCATAAGTGCTGTCGGCATAGATATGAGGAGTGCCGTAGCTGTCGCGCTTGATGGTGACGCTGCGCTCACTTAAGGGGGCGCTGGCACAGGCGGCCAGCAAGACGCTGGTGGTCAACACGCCAAGAGTCAGTCGGGATGGAAAGCGACGGGGAAAAGTCAAAATCTTGTCTCCAAAAGAATAGCCTGGAAGGCTACGTTTTTTTATCTCTTGAGAATATAACGTCAAAATTCTTTAGGCATTGATATTTCCAGGTGAAACCTTCTAGAGGATTTCCCCAGTAGAAGCGGGGTTTGGGAACGAAACTTGCTGGTTCTTTGTTGAACACATTTATTGGGGAGCCTTGTTATGGAACGCATTATTGCGGCGGAATTCGATACGTTTGATCAGGCCCAACAAGCTGCGAGAGTCCTGCAGGGGCTGGGCTTGGAAAGTCAGGATCTGCAGATTTTCTACCTTAAACCAGGAGGTCAACATGCGCAGTATCCGATTGGAGGTGACAGAACTTTGGACAAGGCTGCCCGAGGAGGTGGTTTGGGTGCCATCCTGGGTGTCGTTCTAGGGGCCGTCTTGGGGATCGCCCTGGGCTGGTGGTTATTGAGCATGACAAGCTGGCCTCAGCTGCTGTTGCTTGCCTTTGCGGCTTTGGGGGCTTACATCGGTGCCATGGTGGGCGGGATCGTGAAGCTGGGTGGCCATAAGCCTGAAAAAGAGCCTTTAAATCGTGTTTCGGGCGTCATGTTGGCGGCGCGTCTGGGGTCGGCCGAGGAAGCGGTACTAGTGCGCGAATTGCAGCGCAATGGGGGCTACGCGATTGAATGGGCCAACGGCAATTGGAGTGATGGCCAATGGCAGGACTTCAACCCAACGCGCACCCCTCAGTTATACGATTTACCCTCGGCGGGGCAGAAAGTTCACGAGACTCGCAGTGGCTGATTGCCACTTTGGCGCGGTGACTCCAGAGCAGTAGCTCATAAGCCTTTCTAGCGTTTTTAGCCGTTTGCTTCCCCTTTGCCGGATATGATGGAGCAGTTTATGAAAACCATGATTCGGCGCGTGCAGGAACCAGGCGGGGTGGTTGCGTTTTAATCTTTGGGCTTATTAAGTGTAGTCACTGTATATCGGTAGTTATCTTCTTTTCAGGCTATCTACTTTTTCTGCTCATTTCTTCTTGGTCTCCTTGCTTTAATGGCTTTCTGCGTGGCTTGCTGTGTTTTATGTTTAAAGTGTTCAAGGGTATATCCCTAGGTCTTGGCCGATTTACTCGCAAAAATACCATGTGTACACTTTAAATCACTAAAACAAGACAAGTTGCTGAGTCGTGTTTCGCCTCACAAGCCCACGGAGAAGACAATGAACAAGACATTTGCAGGGGTAGCACTGGCAGGAACGATGATGTTGCAAACCTTGGGGGCCACCGCTGCCGCCGAGGGGGTGATCAAGATTGGTGAGCTGAACAGCTATAAATCCCAGCCCGCTTTTTTGGGGCCTTATCGAAACGGGATGGAGCTGGCGGTTGAGCAGATCAACCAGGCCGGGGGGATTCACGGCAAGCAGCTGCAATTGATCATCAAGGACGACAACTCCAATCCCGGCGATGCGGTACGCGCTGCCGAAGAATTGATCTCGCGTGAAAAAGTGGATGTGCTGACCGGGACCTTCTTGTCCAATATCGGTCTGGCCATTACCGACTTTGCCAAGCATAAAAAAGTTTTCTTTCTGGCCAGCGAGCCGTTGACCGACAAGATCGTCTGGGCCGATGGCAACCGCTATACCTTCCGCCTGCGCAACTCTACCTATATGCAGGTAGCCATGCTGGTGCCCGAAGCCGTCAAGCTGAACAAGAAGCGTTGGGCCATTGTGTACCCCAACTACGAGTACGGTCAGTCCGCTGTTGCCACCTTCAAGAGCTTGATGAAAGAAGCCCAGCCCGATATCGAGTTCGTGGCTGAACAGGCTACTCCTCTGGGTAAGGTCGATGCTGGTGCCGTAGTGCAGGCTTTGTCCGAAGCCAAGCCTGATGCGGTCTTTAACGTGCTGTTTGCGTCCGACCTGGCTCGTTTGGTTCGGGCTGGTAATCAGCGCCAGTTCTTCAGCCCTGCCTTGCCAGTAGTCAGCATGTTGACTGGCGAGCCGGAGTATCTGGACCCCTTGGGTGAAGAAACGCCAGAAGGCTGGATTGTGACAGGCTACCCTTGGTACGCCATCGACACGCCCGAGCACAATGCCTTCCTGAAAGCCTATCAGGACAAGTACAAAGAGCACCCACGCCTGGGCACGATTATTGGCTACAGCACCATTGTGTCGATTGCCGCCGGTATTGAAAAAGCCGGTTCTACCGACACGGAAGCCATGATCAAAGCCTTCCGTGGTCTGGATGTGGTCACACCTTTTGGTCCCATCACTTACCGTACGCAAGATCAGCAATCCACGCAGGGGGCGTATGTGGGTGTGCTGGCCAAACAAGACGGCAAGGGCATCATGACCAATATCCGTTACGCCGATGGCAAAGATGTACAGCCTACGGATGAGCAAGTCAGCCAGTGGCGTCCTGCCGCGGCCAATCAATAATTCCAACAACGCAGTATTTCGTAGATCGGCGCGCCGTCTGGCGCGCCACTTCTGACGCGAGGCAGTAATGGCCTTATCGGGTTTATGGGTGCAGTTCCTTAACGGGCTGGCCGAGGCATCGTCTTTGTTCCTGGTGGCGGCGGGTTTGTCCCTGATCTTCGGGGTGACACGTATCGTCAACTTTGCACACGGTTCCCTGTATATGCTGGGCATCTACATGGCGTACTCCACCGTGCAGTTCATGGGGGGCTCGGCGCTGGGGTTCTGGGCAGGCTTGATTGTGGCGGCCTTGCTGGTCGGCGCCTTGGGGGCCTTGCTGGAGATCGTGCTGCTGCGGCGTATTTATAAAGCGCCCGAGCTGTTCCAGTTATTGGCCACTTTTGCCCTGGTGCTGGTGATTAATGATGGCGCTTTGGCCGTGTGGGGGCCGGAAGATCTGCTGGGGCCGCTGGCTCCGGGTTTGAACGGCTCTATTTCTATTGCAGGTCGCTTCTTCCCGGTCTATGACCTGGTGCTGATCGTGATCGGTCCGGTGGTGCTGGGCTTGCTGTGGCTCTTGCTGACCCGTACCCGATGGGGTGTGCTGGTGCGCGCCGCGACCCACGACAGACAAATGCTGGGTGCGCTGGGTGTGAATCAGGCCTGGTTGTTTACGGGTGTGTTTGCCTTGGGTGCCTTCCTGGCGGGTTTGGGTGGTGCTGTGCAATTGCCGCGTCAGCCCGCCAATCTGCTGCTGGACTTGAGCGTGATTGGGGATGCCTTTGTGATTGTGGTGGTCGGTGGCATGGGCTCCATCCCCGGCGCTTACGTGGCTGCTCTGATCGTCGCTGAATTGAAAGCCCTGTGTATTGCGCTGGGCACGGTCACCTTCTTTGGTGTGGACTTTGCCTTTCCGAAGTTGACGCTGGTGGTGGAATTCATCTTCATGGCCGTGGTGCTGGTGTTCCGGCCCTGGGGCTTGTTCGGGCGTGCTCAAGCTGTCAGCCGTAACTCGGCTCCTATCGAAGCGCCCCTGCGTGCTGGTAGTGGAGCGTTCCAGATCATGGTGCTGGTGGTTCTGGGTGTGATGGCGGCCTTGCCTTTGATGAGCGACTGGTTCCCGTACGCACCCGTGCTGGCTCTGGATATTCTGGTTTTGTCCCTGTTCTCGTTGAGCCTGCATTTCATGATGGGGCCAGGGGGCATGAACTCCTTTGGTCATGCTGCTTACTTTGGTCTAGGCGCTTATGCGGCTGCCCTGTTGTTCAAGGCGGCGGCCTTGTCCATGGGCTGGTCTCTGGTCTTGGCTCCAGCTGTCGCAGGTTTGGGTGCGCTGATCTTTGGCTGGTTCTGTGTGCGTTTGTCCGGTGTTTACCTGGCCATGCTGACCCTGGCTTTCGCACAGATTATCTGGTCGATTGTGTATCAGTGGGACAGCTTTACGGGTGGCTCCAATGGCGTGGTCGGTATCTGGCCTGCGGAGTGGCTGTCGGGTGATCGCTACTATTACTTTGCCTTGCTGCTGGTGGTGGCAGCGGCCTTCCTGTTGCGTCGCATCTTGTTCTCCCCCTTTGGTTACGCCATGCGTGCCAGCCGGGACTCGGCCTTGCGGGCCGAGGCCATTGGTATCCCCGTCAAGCGCGTGCAGTGGCTGACCTTTATTCTGGCAGGTACGTTTGCCGGTCTGGCCGGTGCCTTGTTTGTCTTTTCCAAAGGTAGCGTCTCGCCTGAAGTGATCGCAGTGAACAAGTCCGTGGATGGCTTGGTCATGGTCTTGCTGGGTGGTTTGCAAACTCTGGTTGGGCCAGTGGTGGGTGCAGCCGTATTCACTTTGCTGCAGGATTTCTTCCTGGGCATTACACAGTATTGGCGCGCCTTGTTCGGTGGCGTGATTCTGCTGCTGGTTCTGGCTTTCCCGCAGGGTATTGCCGGCTTTTTCAAACGCTGGGCGCATCGCCGCGTAGCACCGGAGGCATCGTCATGAGTTTGCTGCAAGTACGAGGTCTTAAAAAAGCGTTTGGCGGCAATCTGGCCGTAGACGGTATCGAGTTTGATGTGCAGGCCGGAGAGTTTCTGGCCTTGATCGGCCCCAATGGGGCTGGCAAAACCACCACCTTCAATATGGTGGGCGGGCAATTGACGCCTACAGCCGGGTCAGTGCGTTTGGGCGATCAGGAACTGGTAGGGCTGGCCCCGCGCAAGATTGCTGCCTTAGGGGTGGGCCGTACCTTTCAGATTGCTGCGACTTTTGCGTCTCTGACGGTGGTGGAAAACGTGCAGATGGCCTTGCTGGCACATCAGAAAAAACTGTTTTCCTTCTGGCGTCGGGCGGCTCAGTTCGAACGGGCTCGTGCGCTGGATTTGCTGGATCAGGTGGGTATGCTGGCGCAGGCTGAACGCCCTTGTAGCGAGCTGGCTTACGGGGACGTGAAGCGGGTAGAGCTGGCGATTGCATTGGCCAACGATCCCCGTCTTTTGCTGATGGATGAGCCTACGGCAGGCATGGCCCCCAAAGAGCGTAATGAGTTGATGCGCCTGACCAAAAAACTGGTGATCGAACGCAATATGGGTGTGCTGTTTACCGAGCACAGCATGGACGTGGTGTTCGAGCACTCGGACCGTATGTTGGTACTGGCCCGTGGTCGGCTGGTGGCAGAAGGGGATGCAGACTATATCCGTCAGCATCCCAAGGTGCAGGAGGTGTACTTTGGCACAGGCAAAACATTCGAGAACAAGGAGCCAGCATGACGCAGGATTTAGTAGCCGGTTCTGAGCGGGTTGCCACAGGCGTGGTCGACAAGCAGCCTTTGCTAAGTGTGGATGGCTTGAATGCCTGGTACGGTGCCGCGCATATCTTGTTTGACCTGTCACTGACCGTGCGACGTGGTGAAGTGGTCGCCTTGATGGGGCGTAACGGTGCGGGCAAGTCCACTACCTTGAAATCCATTATGGGTTTGATGGAGCGCTGCGACGGTCATATTGAATTCATGGGCCAGGCCATTCACGACAAGCAGCCCTTTGAAATCGCACGTGCGGGTTTGGGCTTTGTGCCCGAAGACCGGCGTATCTTTACCGACCTGAGCGTCACGGAAAATCTGGAAGTGGGACGTCAGCCAGCACGGCGCTGGCCCGATGGTACAGCAGCTCCGCACTGGCAGCCCGAGCGCTTGTACAGCCTGTTTCCGAATCTGGGTCAAATGCAGGACAGGCCCGGTGGGCAGATGAGCGGGGGCGAGCAACAAATGCTGACCGTCGCGCGCACCTTGATGGGCAATCCTTATCTGGTCTTGCTGGACGAACCATCCGAGGGCGTGGCTCCCGTGATTGTGGAGCAGATGGTGCACATGATTCTGGAGCTGAAGCAGGCCGGTGTCAGCATCTTGCTGTCCGAGCAGAATTTGCATTTTGCCGAGCTGGTGTCGGATCGGGCTTATGTGCTGGAAAAGGGGCAAATACGGTACAGTGGCGCCATGCAGGAATTAAGTGCCAACGAGCAAGTGCGGCGCACTTACCTGTCCGTCTAACTTCGGGCCTCCCCGTATTGGAGGCCAGACCGGCTCCAGGAGAACACCATGGCAGATGCACGTCCCAATCCTCAGGTAGTGATTGATTTCTGGGTTGAATCAGGGCCAGAGAAATGGTTTCGCAAGTCCGATGACTTTGACCGGGAATTTCGCGAACGGTTTTTGGACTGGCACGAACGTGCTGCCAGGGGCGAGCTGGATGATTGGGCACAGACGGCAGAAGGAGCCTATGCCTTGCTGATTCTGCTGGATCAGTTTCCGCGCAACTCTTTTCGCAATACCACGCGCATGTATGCGACCGATGAAAAGGGGTTGGCGATTGCCAAGGAAATGGTGGCCAAGGGGCTGGATAAACAGATTCCGGTGGAGCGTCGGGTGTTTTGCTACTTGCCATATTCCCATGCAGAGAACCTGGCCGATCAGCAAGAGGCCGTGCGTCTGAATCAGGAAATTGGCCGTCCCTGGCTGGACCACGCTGAGGAGCATCTGGATGTGGTGGAGCGCTTTGGTCGCTTCCCGCACCGTAATTCGATCCTGGGGCGTACTACCACGGCGGAAGAGCAGAAGTTCCTGGAGGCCGGTGGTTTTTCCGGCTGATGGGTTTTGAGTCCGGGCCAGGCTGGGATCTTGGGCTTGGCCTGGGCCAAGTCTGAAGGTGATGCACCATAAAACAGAGGCGGCCAGGTGAAAACTTGAAGCCGCCTTTGGTTCGTTTACCCCTTATCTAAACACTATCTGCGGACCAGCCCGGTCTACAAGTGTCCCTTTTGCTCCCGTATGGTTGCAATCTTGTCTTTCAGTCCTGTCCAGGCTGGTTTGTCCGGAGCAAAACGCGCCCGCATATAGTTGAGCAAATCTTCCATCTGCTCGTCATTCATGCTGTTCTTGAAACCGGGCATGGAGCCCAGAGCAGGCTGTGCCGGACGGGTAATGCCGTGCATCAATACCTGAATCGTATTGTCCGGATGCTCGCTGTGCAGATTGCTGTTCAAGGCCAGGGACGGGCGGGCACCAAATAGCACCGGCCCACCGCGCGGGTCGTGACAAACAGCGCAAGCGCCGTTGAACAGGTTTTCGCCCGGCATCAACATCACTTCCTTATTGCTGCGGCTGTTCTGCTCCAAAAGCGCGGCCTGGGCGGCGTGCGTTTGTTCTTGTTCGCTCTCGACCGGGTTCAGGCTGCTTAGATAATGCGCCATGGCGCGGACATCGGATTCAGGCAGTTCTGCCAAACCCGCCACGACCGGTCCCATTGGTCCTGCTGCCACGCCATGACGGGGCGAATAGCCGGTACGCAAGTACTGGTACAGCTCCTGCTCTGTCCAGGGGATGGGGGCTTTGGACAAGCTATTGAGTGCAGGCGCTTCCCAGTTGTCCGCAAAACCACCGGCCAGGAAATTCGCTTCACCCCCTTTCTCGGCTCCCAGCATATTGCGCGGGCTATGGCAGGCGGCACAGTGGCCGCTGCTATTGACCAGATAGGCTCCCCGGTTCCACTGCACAGTTTGCGTGGGGTCCGGCACGTAGGCATTCGGATCACGGTGAAACAGCAGGTTCCAGCCCGCTACCAAAGGCCGCATATTCATGGGGAAGGGCAGTTTGGTTTCAGGCACTTCGGATTTCACCGGCTCTTGCGTCATCAAGTAGGCATAGAGGGACTGCATGTCCTCATCGCTGATCTTGGCAAAGGCCGTGTAAGGGAAGGCCGGGTACAGGTGGCGACCGTCCTGATGAATACCTTCGCGCATGGCACGTTCAAAGGCTTTGTAGCTCCAGCTGCCTATGCCGGTTTCTTTGTCCGGGGTGATGTTGGTGGTATAGATTGTGCCAAACGGCGTATCCAAACCCAGACCGCCCGCATTGGGTATGCCGCCTTCAGCGGTGTGGCAGACCATGCAGTCGCCCGCAATCGCAACCAGGCGGCCGCGTTCGATGGCCAGCTCTGAAAAGATGGAGGTATCCACCTGGCCGACCGGTGCAATGGCAGGTCGCCAGGGCAGGGCACTCAAGACTGTGCCGGTGGCGACCGCGGCCAAGGCACCCCACCAGGCTTTGCGTTTTTTGCTGCTGCCTGTCTTATCGGCCTGATAGCCCAGTGTCAAAGACTGTTCGCTAAAGGGCGCACTGGTCAGGCGTATGCCACTGGCATTGAAAATTGCATTGGCAATGGCGGCAGCGGCAGGCAGTTCCACGCCCTGATTCCAGGCCAAAGGCTGGCCTACAGCAGACTCCCGTTTGACCAGCTGAACGGCTGGCTTGTCGGCTGTTTCTTTGACGGGGCTGTCGCTGCTACCTTCGCCGCCTTTGCCCACGCCCTTGGCCAGCAGTTGCTGCGCCCAACGGCCTAGTCGGTCTGCCAAGGCGGGTGCAGACTCTGGGGCCTGCTCGGCATTGCCCAGTTCGGTGCTGTCGTGGCCAATGGTCAGCTTGTCTATGCTGAGTGTGCCTTGGCGGGTATCGACGCTGACATCGACAGCCCAGGCGGACCACTGCTCGCGTGCAGCTTGCCCGGGGACGTGTTCAACAATATGGCTGTAGGCCAGCCCGCGACCCTTGCGTAAAGGGCCTTGATGGGCGGGCAAGGGTTCGGACCAGTCCGACTGTTCGGCAACCCGTTGCAGAAGATCTCGACCTTGGGGACTACTGACTTGTTCCAGTCGTGCCGCCAAGGGGTCCAGTCCCAGGCTGTGGCAGTCTTGATCGAACTGCGACTCTTGAGCAAAGATCGTGGCCTGGGCCAGGCTGTCGGGGTCGCTGCTGGCGGCTGCGCCATCATAGTTAGGCGTAGGGGCGGAGAAGTAATCGCTTTTTACGGCCGGGCCGCTGCTGGGCAAACCTGGCTGACCGCAAAGAATGGCCGCCAGAGAAGGGCGCGCACCGGACAAGGTATTCAGTTGCCAGCGGGTGGCCCGCAAATGGGCATTCAGGTCGTTTGGCTCTGCAGTGCCTTTAAAGACACTCAGGCGAATGATGTCTGCACTGTGGCTGGCACGAATTTGTACGGCCTGGGGGCGCCCAAAGGCCATGACTGCCGCATCCATGGCACAGTCGTAAGCATCGGCCTGATTACCGGCAATATCCTGCAAATGGATCTGTTCGCTGGGCAGGCCGCTCAAGGCTTGCAGCTCAATCAGCAGGGCCGCGGGGCGCTGCGTATGCGCCCAAACATAAAGCTGTTTGTCGTGATAACAGGCACGGGCCCAGGCAGTTTCCTGATGCTCGGCGGCAGATTGCCATTCATAGCTTTGATCGGGGGTGCTAAGCGTAGCAGCAACTTCCTCATTCGCTGGAAGCGTAGCCTGGTTTGCCGCTACGGGCGTAGCCCAACGTGCATCCAGCAAAGCAGCGCCTTGCTGAGCCTGCTCGGCTTGCACCGCCAGCACACCCAGAAAATTGCCCATATGCACACAGGCCACGACACCAGGCACTTGCAGGGCGGCCTGCTGGTTTACTGTCTGTAATTCAGCACCCAGATACTGCCCGTTCTCGTACGACCAGTAAGGAGGCCGCACAACAGCGCCATGCAGCAGGCTGGTGCCAGCAGGCAGTTCCGGCCACAACGCTCGGGAAAGGTCTTGTACTGAATGACTCATTGCCGGGCCTTTGCGACGCGTACGGCGGCTTGCATGATTTCTACGTGCGTGCCGCAACGGCACAGGTTATAGCGCAGCTCGTCCCGAATTTGCTCTTCGGTGGCTTGCGGATTGCGTTCCAGAAGGGCCTGCACAGTCATGACCATGCCATTGAGGCAATAGCCGCATTGTGCGGCCTGGCAGTCAATAAATGCCTGCTGAACATCATTAGGCTGGCCGTTCCGGGCCAAGCCTTCCAAGGTAGTGATCTGACGGTTTTCTACCAGGCTGACAGGCACAACGCAGGAGCGGGCGGCCACACCATCGACCAGCACCGTACAGGCGCCACATTCACCCAGGCCACAGCCGAATTTGGGGCCATTCAGTTCCAGGTCGTTACGCAATACATAAAGCAGCGGCGTATCGGGTTCCACCTCGATGATGTGGGTCTCTTGATTGACCCGCAAGGTGTGCGGGCGAGTACAAGGGTTCATGGGTTTCACCTTTGGTAGATCGCACCTTGTTGTCGGACAGCGTGTGCGGTGCTTTTATCAGCTCGGTATTGATATGCTTAAATTAAGTGTATACACTTTAATTTATAGAGTAAATAGATTCTACTACTCCCTTGAGGTATCAATCAAAGCCCTCTTGGGAAGCCGTTCGAAATTCGGTCTAATCTTATTTAATATAGGGTTTACACTGATTATTAAGCCCTTGATTTTCTCTTTATAGTAGTTGCGATAAATGGGTTGAAGCGCACTGCATTTGTTTTTATTAGGGCGTGTACGCTAGTAATCAATGTTTTGCCAGGGGGCGTTTCAGGCAGGTTTTCAGGGATGGAGCCCTGATGGCCGGTTTCCAGCCCCTTATATAAAGCCCAGCCAGGAGAGTGTGATGTCTTACGATGCGCCGCGCCACCAGCAGCAAGACTTGCTCAGGGCGTCTGGCACCTTGCTGATTTTAGCGGCACCGGCGCGGCCTCCCAAGCCTTCGCCCGGCCAGCCCGGCGTGGTGTCCGAGTATTTGCAGGCGCACGACGATGTCTTTGTCGCCGTGTCCGAACAGGGCTGGGTGCGCGCTTTTAATGGGCACGTGGATCTGGGTACCGGCATTCAAACTGCACTGAGTCAGATTGTGGCCGACGAGCTGGATGTGCCCATGGCACGCGTGCAAATGGTGCTGGGTCATACCGATGCGGTGCCCAATCAAGGCCCCACCATCGCCAGTGCTTCGATTCAGATTCATGCTGTGCCGCTGCGCAAGGCGGCGGCTCAGGCACGTCAATTGCTGCTGGCACAGGCCGCAGAACGCTGGGCACTGCCTGCCGAACAATTACGCGTGGAAGACGGTACCATCATTGCCCCGGACGGGCGTAGCCTGACTTACTGGAAACTGCTGGAGGGTCTGGAACTGCGGGCCTATCTGGATAAAGAAACTCCCACCAAACCGGCCGAACAATTGCGCATTGTAGGGACAGCCCAGGCGCGTGTCGATATTCCGGGCAAGGTCGCAGGGCAGTGGGTGTATGTGCACGATGTGCGCGTGCCCGGTATGTTGCATGGCCGCGTTGTGCGTCCTCCTTATATAGGGCGTGATAGCGGCGACTTCATCGGTTGCAGCCTGGAGTCTGTGGACGAGGAGTCCATCCGTCATATTGGCGACGATGTGCGAGTCGTGGTGATTGGCGACTTTATTGGTGTGGTCGCGCGTCGTGAAGAACACGCTATGCGTGCTGCCCGCGAATTGAAAGTGCGCTGGAAAGCGATTCCTCCGCTGGAGGATATGAGCAATCTGGAGCAGCTGATTCGTCGTCAGCCCATGACAGAGCGTTTGCTGGCCGATAAAGGGCCGGGTTTTGACGAGCTGCCGCCAGAAGGCAAACGCTTGAAGCGTAGCTATGTCTGGCCTTTTCAGCTGCATGCCTCTATTGGTCCGTCTTGCGCGGTGGCGGACTATCAGCCCGGTCATAGCCGGATCTGGTCAGGCTCGCAGAACCCGCATATGTTGCGCGTTCATTTGAGCCAGTTGCTGGACGAGGACGAGGCCGGTCTGGAGATCATCCGTCACGAAGCGGCCGGTTGCTATGGCCGTAATTGTGCTGACGATGTGTGTGCGGATGCCTTGCTCTTGTCCCGAGCCGTAGGTGCGCCGGTGCGTGTGCAACTGACGCGAGAACAAGAGCACGGCTGGGAGCCTAAAGGCGCTGCTCAGTTGATGGATGTCGAAGGCTCCATTGATGCCCAAGGGCAACTGCGTCATTACGATTTTGTGACCCATTACCCCTCCAATGATGCGCCGAACCTGGCGCTCTTGTTGACGGGGCGGGAGTCGGCGGCCCCCCGTCAGTTGGAAATGGGGGACCGTACGGCCGTACCGCCTTACAGCTATCCCAAGCAGCGCATTGTGTGTCAGGACATGCCCGCGATTGTGCGCGCTTCCTGGTTGCGCGGCGTGTCGGCCATGCCCAACTCTTTTGCGCATGACTGCTTTCTGGATGAGCTGGCAGTGGAAGCGGGTGTGGACCCCTTGACCTATCGCCTGCGTTATCTGGATCAGGATGAACGTGCTCAGGAACTGCTGCAGGCGGTGGCGGATAAGGGGCACTGGCAGATTGGGCAGCGTGGTTCGCGCGGGCAGCCGGATGAGCAGGGCTATTTGTATGGCCGTGGTCTGTCGTATGCCCGTTATATACACAGCAAGTTCCCTGGTTTCGGGGCGGCCTGGTCAGCCTGGTTACTGGATTTGCGGGTCCATATAGAAACGGGCGTGATCGACGTGCAGAAGATTTATGTGGGTCAGGATACCGGGCAGATGGTGAACCCGGCCGGTGTGCGTCACCAGATTCACGGCAATGTGATTCAGTCCTTGAGCCGCACGTTGTATGAACAGGTGCGCTTTAACGCACAGGGCGTAGTCAGTGCGGAGTGGGGTGCCTATCCCATTGTGGATTTCCCGCGTATCCCGCCCATAGAGGTGATTTTGATGGACAGGCAGTCCGAGCCGCCTATGGGGTCGGGCGAATCCGCCTCCGTACCCTGTGCCTCGGCCATTGCCAATGCTTTGTTTGATGCAACTGGCCGACGTTTTCGGCAGGTGCCTTTTACACCGGATGTGGTCCGGGCCGCGCTGGCTGCTACGCCTCAAATGGCCTAGGCAGCAGCAGTTTTCATGGGTCGGGCTTAGGGCCTGACGGTTTCAATCCAAGGACAGATTAATGAGTACCTTTCTTTACGGCGGCCATGTTCATGCCAATGGCATTCGTCAGCATTACTTGCGTTACGGTGGTTCCAGCGAGGGTCGCGATCAGCGCCCAGCCGTCATCATTGTTCCTGGTATCACCAGTCCGGCTGTGACCTGGGGCTTTGTGGGCGAGCAGTTCGGCAAGCACTTTGATACCTACATTCAGGACGTACGTGGTCGCGGTTTGAGCGAAGCGGCTGAAGGTATGGATTACAGCCTGGATGCGCAGGCGGATGACTTGATTGCACTGGCTCAGGCGCTGGGCCTGAAGGACTACATCGTGGTTGGTCACTCCATGGGTGCCCGCATTGGTTTGCGTGCCGCTCACAAGAACAGCGAGGGCCTGAATCGTCTGGTGATGGTTGATCCGCCAGTGTCTGGCCCAGGTCGTCGCGCTTATCCCTCCAAGTTGCCCTGGTACGTCGATTCCATGGCGATGGCTCGCAAGGGCTGCACCGCAGAAGACATGCGTGCCTTTTGCCCGACCTGGACCGAAGAGCAATTGCAATTGCGTGCCCAGTGGCTGCACACCTGCCACGAGCCTGCGATTCTGGCCAGCTTTGAAGGTTTCCACACCGACGATATTCATGTCGATTTCCCGCACTTGAACGTCCCCGCCTTGCTGATGACAGCAGAGCGCGTGATGACCCTGTTGTTCTCGCCCGAGCAGATCGACATTCTGAAGTCGGGCACGAAGATTCTGCTGGCCGTGGAGCCACCAGAAATTCTGGTTCGCACGGTGCCAACGGAAGCGGATCGTGCACGCGTGACTGCGGCGGCCGCTTTGATCAAGGCCGCCAAGGAAATGAGCATCACCTCTCCTGCCGGTACTAATTTGCGTTGCCCGCTGGGTGAGTTCCCGGCGATTCGTGAATACGGTTTTGTGGATGAGCCCGGTCGTTGGGACCACTGGCCCAGCGGTTTTGTGCTGACCTGGCCGAACGAGCTGGGCACTAACGGCACCATCGTGATCGACAAGGGCGACATCCTGTTGCCACAGAAGAAATACTCTACCGAGCAGATCATTCTGACCGTGGAAAACGGCTATGCCACCAAGATTGAAGGTGGTATCGAAGCCGAGCTGCTGGACGAATACATGAAGACCTTCAACGATCCCGAAGGTTATGCCATTTCCCACATTGGTTGGGGTTTGCAGCCGCGCGCTCACTGGTCCACCTTGGGTCTGTACTCGCGTGAGAACACCATTGGCATGGATGCGCGTGCGTTCGAGGGTAACTTCCTGTTCTCCCTGGGCCCGAACAATGAAGCTGGCGGCAAGCGCACAACCGCATGCCACATTGATATTCCTTTGCGCAATTGCACGGTCAGCCTGGATGGCCGCGCTGTCGTACGTGATGGCAAAGTACTGGACGGAGGCGTTGGTGAGTACGAATGAAGGAGCGGTGTACGCTCAACAAGGGTTTGGGTCGACGCTGGAGCCTAAAGCTCCTTACGGCTTGTTGATTATTGATCTGGTGAATGGCTTTGCGGATCCTGCCGTGTTTGGTGGCGGCAATATTCCTGAAGCCATCGAGAACACCCAGAAGTTGCTGGCAACGGCGCGTGAACAGGGTTGGCCGGTGGCGCATACGCGTATCGTGTATGCCGATGATGGCGCTGATAACAATATCTTCAGCATTAAAGTCCCCGGCATGCTGGGTCTGACTGAAGACGCGCACAACAGCCATATTGTGCCGGAACTGGCTCCTGCACCCGGTGAGTTCATCGTTCGCAAGAACGTGCCGTCGGCGTTTTTCGGTACGCCTTTGGCCGCTTGGTTGACCCAACGTGGTGTGCAAACACTGCTGGTTGCTGGCGCCGTGACCAGCGGTTGTGTGCGTTCCAGCGTGGTCGATGCGATGCAACTGGGTTTCCGTCCCTTGGTGGTATCGGATTGCGTGGGTGACCGTGCGATTGGTCCTCACGAGGCGAACCTGTTCGATATGCGTCAGAAGTACGCCACCGTGGCAACGCGTGAAGAAGCGATGAAGTTGATCGGACTTTGATCGAGTATCGGTAGTCTGCCGCTTGGGGGCAGGCTGTCGGACCTGTGCCCCTGGGAGTCGAACGACGCTCGGGGGCTTTTTTATAGTTGCTGTTCAGGTCCGTGTGAGGCCATCTGTTTTTAAAACGCCCAGCGCAGATTTATCTGTCCTTGCAGCGATGAATACCCGCCGCCGAACTGTGAACTGATGCTGGTGCCAATCGACAGACGCTCACTGCGTTGCCAGGTCAGGCCAGTTCGCAGGCTCATCGTGTCGCGGGGCAGTACGCTATTGCGGGTATTGAACGTCGTATCTGTGGATGCAATGGCGAAACGGGCAGCTTGAGTCAGGTCGCGATCCAGCCATTCGTGATTCCAGCCAATGTCAACGTTCACGGCCAAGTTGCTGCCATCAGCCAGGGCGCGCTTCCATTCCGCCGTCAGCCCCAGGCTGGAGCGCAGGGCGTCTACGCGCTTGCTGTCCAGGTGAAGTCGAGTGGCCGCATTGCCAGATTCGTCGACCGATGGGCGGGACACCAGGGCATAGTTCATGCTGGCAAAGGGTCCGACAGAAAAGGATGGGTTCAACTGCCACAGGTAGCCTGTGCCGGCGTCAATCGACAGATTGCGTCCTGTCCAGTCAGACGAGTGCGTGGCCTGGTAGTCTCCAATGGCAATTTGCCTGCGCATATCGGCTTGTTCCAGACCCAGGCGCAGCCCGCTGAATGCAAAAAGACCTTCCCGAGCACCGGGGCGGTATTGCAGATGGGCAGCCAGACCAAACGCGGTGGCTTTGCTCTTGCCGGAGTAAGGGGCATCTGGTTTGACCGACAGGTCTGAAATATCCAGCTGCGCTCCCACGGCGAAGTCGGGGGCCGTTTCCAGGGCGCGTCCAGCTCCAACGATCAGGCCATAGCTGTTGGCATCGTAGCCAAGCATTGACCCGCGCGTGTTTTGATCGCCACTGGCACCGAATACCAAGGCGTAGCCCTGCCAGTCAGTACCGGGCCGCAGCATACTTTGGCTCAGACCTTGGCGGGCGGTTTGCATGATCGAGCGCTCATGCATCAGGGAGCCGGCCATTGCAGCGCTGTAGCCTGCCGGTGAGATCTGGTCCAGGGCGGCGGATATTTGTGAACCGTCGGTAGCGGAGAAGTCGAGCGTCTGGAACAGGCCTTGTGCGGATGCTGGCCCGGCGGCGGCTAGTTTGAACAAGGCTTGGCCGGCTTCTTGCTGGTTCTCGTCGCGGCCATACTGGCTATAGGCATTGTTGGCTCGCGTGGCCGACAAGCGATAGCGTTCATTACCCAAGGGAGCGGCGTCAAATTGCAAGGTGGGTGATACGGAAGCGATTTGAGTGGTGCCGAAGCTGCCGCTGTAGCTGGTTGCTTCAACAAACGAGCCTGTGTCGACGGACCAGGCGTTTTGATACCAGTCGGCGGCGGGCGTCAGTTGCAGCGTGCCGGCCAGGTCAGCATGGCCACTGACGGCAAGGGTGTCGTGGCCGCCTTTGCCATCAAACTCGGCTAACAGGCGGCCCGTTGCTGTTTGTTGAAAGTCGCCATTTACATTGATACGCCCGATGGAGTTGCCAGGCGCCAGGGTGCCAGCATTAATCAGAGCATTGCCGCTGGCCAGATCAAAGCTGGCATTCCCGCCCAAGGTTGCCGCTTCCTTGATGGTGGCGCTGTGAACCTGCAAGGTGCCGTTCAGTTGCGTTGTGCCGCCGTCAAATGACAGGGCCAGATTGTCTTTGCCGGTGATGTTGCCGGCGTAGCTCAAGTGGAATGTGGCATCGGGCTGATCAATGCTGCGGCCCATCTTGTCGGCAGCCTGACCAAAGGACAGCGTAGTCAGACGCGGCTTGTTGTTGTCGTCGCGTTCTGCGTAATGCGACACTATATCGCCTTCAATTTGTGCACCTTGCATCAGGTTGATGCGCTCAACGTAGGCATTGTCAGAGATCAGGATGGCCGCTTCTTGACCTGCAACTCGCCCGCTGATGTCGGCTTGTTGAACTAGGGGGCCGTTCAGTTCGGGGAGCAGGGCTTCATTGCTGCCCTCGCTGCTACGGATGTAGGATCCACGTCGCTCGGTCTCGTTGCCTAGCGAGTTGGTGCCAAAATCAAAACGCAGGCCTACACCCTGAGGTCCGCTAGCCTGGATATCGCCGCGATGAACCAGTGTGTGTCCGCGTCCGTAGGCAAATTGAATGCCTCGCCCGTTCAAACCATCTGCGTAGATTCTGACGCCTGGATCGATGACAAGGGTGTTGTTCTCGCCATCGACCCGTATGCCTGCACCGCCTGATCCTGCTGCCAGCAGGTCAGCGGCTTGTCGGACCTGATTATTGCTGCCATAGATATGCAGGCCCAAGCCTAAAGTGGATTGGTTGTACTGACCTGGAAGGTAGTGGGTGCCCTGGGCATTGCGGGCAAAGAAGCCTTGTGTGTTCACCAGTTCCAGGCCATCGCCGTAGATCGAGCGCCCGAAGAAGTTGGCCCGGTCAATGGTGTAGCCCAGGTCTTGCAGAACGGCCAGTTCAGCTTCCATGAAGCCCGAATAGTTACGGAAATTCTGGTGGCTCATGACGCTGTTTCGAAGTTCGATGTGGCTCATGAAGTTGTCATCTACGTCGCCGTTTTCCCCCAGTATCTTGACGGGCACGCCCTGCAGGCCTCCAGCCAGGACTTGCTCGATATTGGCACCGACCAGGAAACCCTTGTCCTGGCGCAGATCGAAGGCATCAGGGTCGTAAGAGGTGTTGCAGCCATTGCATAGAACTTTCTGTCCTGCCTGCGCTGCATTACCGTTGTCGTCCCTTAGCAGTTGCGTCCAGCTACTCAGCTGGCTTGTGAAATACGGTCGTATGTCATAGTCATCGCCTCTGTTTTCTACGCTGCTTAAGATACCCAGGCCATGAGCAACTTCGTGAATGGCCGTCAGGAGTACGCTGTCTTTACCGGTCTGGGGTGTTTGTGTAAGCGTCGGTTTTGTTGCGTAGTCGTCTGTGCCCAGGCCAAAAAACCCATGCCCACCTAATGGCAGCGTGCCTGCCGCTGGCGTCAGGCCGAAGATATTTTGCTGCATTTGCGTGAACGAACTTTGGCCGTCATTGGCTTCGGGTGAGCCACCGTAGGCGTTGCCCGACACATTGCTCGTACCTATATTGACGATGGTTGGAGGATTGTTACCTTGGGTCTGAAGTATTTCAGCCCAATAGCCCAAGCCGTCAACGATCTCGTTTTTGTAGGCTTCATGACCTTGCCAGCTCCAGTAGGACGTATTGCCCTGGTTGTCGAACGGACCATCGCCAATTTCAAAAAAACGCGCGATAAAGACGGGGCGTCCCGAGGCGTTTTCTATGATTCTGTCTTCCAGGGCTTGAGCAGACAGTGGGGCAATGACAAGCGCCAGGGCGGCACACAGTTTTGTTGGTTTCATTGTTGAGCAGGTGTTGATGGCGCGAGATATTGTTTGCACTGGATGGCCCCTGAGGTAGAGGAAACAGTTTGATTAGAGTTGGGCGTTCATTATTGCTGCATCGTGAGGGGCTGACGTAGGGGGAGCTACCTTGGTCTGCGTCGGGAAAATATATCAGATGGTGTCAAATGGATATGGATGGTTTTAAACCCTTGGCCCTGTTTTTTAAACGGGCGGTGGTTTGCCGAGGCCCAGGGATTGTGTGCTGGCAGGAGTGGTCGTTGTTTAAGAGGAGCCTTCTTCTGGGCGTGCCGTTTGGGCTTTAACCAGTGTCGCGTGTTTTCTTGTGGGGCCCGGGTACGGCTTGTCTTGGCGGGTCTCTTGCCCACGCTGCGCGTGGGCAAGTGGCGTGTACGTTCGAATCAGCAGCCAACTCAGCACCAGGAACGTCTACGTTCCAGGTCTTGCCATCAGCGTTAACGGTGGTCGTGTAGTCCTTACCGTTCACGGTCACAGTGACGGTGTCACCGGCCTTGACGTCTTTACCCACGGTACCAGTGATGGTCACGTCGGACTCGGACTCAGCCTTGTTGATCACATCATCACCCGCAATGGTGTCGATGGTAATCGAAGCTTCTGGCAGGTCGGTATCGACACCGTAGCCGCGGTCGGCTTCAGCGCTGGCTGGGTTGCCCGCAGCGTCTTCCGTTTCCACCTTGGCGTGAACATTGCTGTCCTGGGCCAGTTCGGTACCAGGAACGTCTACGTTCCAGGTCTTGCCATCAGCGTTAACGGTGGTCGTGTAGTCCTTGCCGTTCACGGTCACAGTGACGGTATCACCAGCCTTGACGTCTTTACCCACGGTACCGGTGATGGTCACGTCGGACTCGGACTCGGCCTTGTTGATCACGTCATCGCCAGCAATGGTGTCGATCGTGATCGAAGCTTCGGGCAGGTCGGTATCGACACCATAGCCACGGTCAGCTTCAGCCGAAGCGGGGTTACCGGCGGCGTCTTCCGTTTCCACCTTGGCGTGAACATTGCTGTCCTGGGCCAGTTCGGTACCAGGAACGTCCACGTTCCAGGTCTTGCCGTCAGCGTTCACGGTGGTCGTGTAGTCCTTGCCGTTCACGGTCACAGTGACGGTGTCACCGGCCTTGACGTCTTTACCCACAGTACCGGTAACAGTGACATCCCCTTCCGATTCAGCCTTGTTGATTACGTCGTCACCGGCAATGGTGTCGATCGTGATCGAAGCTTCAGGCAGGTCGGTATCGACACCGTAGCCACGATCAGCTTCAGCGCTCGCAGGGTTACCCGCAGCATCTTCGGTCTCGACCTTGGCGTGAACATTGCTGTCCTGGGCCAGTTCGGTACCAGGAACGTCTACGTTCCAGGTCTTGCCGTCAGCGTTCACGGTGGTGGTGTAATCCTTACCGTTGACCGTCACGGTCACGGTATCACCGGCCTTCACATCCTTGCCAACCGTACCAGTGATGGTCACGTCGGACTCGGACTCGGCCTTGTTGATCACGTCATCGCCAGCAATGGTGTCACCGGCAATGGTGTCGATCGTGATCGAAGCTTCGGGCAGGTCGGTGTCTACACCGTAGCCGCGGTCGGCTTCAGCGCTCGCTGGGTTGCCGGCGGCGTCTTCCGTTTCCACCTTGGCGTGAACATTACTGTCCTGGGCCAGTTCGGTACCAGGAACGTCTACGTTCCAGGTCTTGCCATCGGCGTTAACGGTGGTGGTGTAGTCCTTACCGTTGACCGTCACGGTCACGGTGTCACCGGCCTTCACATCCTTGCCAACCGTACCAGTGATGGTCACGTCAGACTCGGACTCAGCCTTGTTGATCACATCGTCACCGGCAATGGTGTCGATCGTGATCGAAGCTTCGGGCAGGTCGGTGTCTACACCGTAGCCGCGGTCAGCCTCAGCGCTCGCTGGGTTACCGGCGGCGTCTTCCGTTTCCACCTTGGCGTGAACATTGCTGTCCTGGGCCAGTTCGGTACCAGGAACATCCACGTTCCAGGTCTTGCCATCAGCGTTAACGGTGGTCGTGTAGTCCTTACCGTTGACCGTCACGGTCACGGTATCACCGGCCTTAACGTCTTTACCCACGGTACCAGTGATGGTCACGTCGGACTCGGACTCAGCCTTGTTGATCACGTCATCGCCAGCAATGGTGTCGATCGTGATCGAAGCTTCGGGCAGGTCGGTATCCACGCCGTAGCCACGGTCGGCTTCAGCCGAAGCGGGGTTACCGGCAGCGTCTTCCGTTTCCACCTTGGCGTGTACGTTCGAATCAGCAGCCAACTCAGCACCAGGAACGTCTACGTTCCAGGTCTTGCCATCGGCATTAACGGTGGTGGTGTAGTCCTTACCGTTGACCGTCACGGTCACGGTATCACCGGCCTTAACGTCTTTACCCACGGTACCAGTGATGGTCACGTCGGACTCGGACTCAGCCTTGTTGATCACGTCATCGCCAGCAATGGTGTCGATGGTAATCGAAGCTTCTGGCAGGTCGGTATCGACACCGTAGCCGCGGTCAGCTTCAGCCGAAGCGGGGTTACTGGCCGCTTGGTTGACCCAACGTGGTGTGCAAACACTGCTGGTTGCTGGCGCCGTGACCAGCGGTTGCGTGCGTTCCAGCGTGGTTGATGCGATGCAACTGGGTTTCCGCCCCTTGGTGGTATCGGATTGCGTGGGTGACCGTGCGATTGGCCCTCACGAGGCTAACCTGTTCGATATGCGTCAGAAGTACGCCACCGTGGCAACATGTGAAGAGGCGATGACGTTGATCGGTCTTTAACGCTATTCAATTTTTTTGAGCTTTTGAAAAGAGCGACGTGTTTCATCATGGTCTGGATGGGCGTCCGTGCTTGATGGATATGAGTCGTCGTTAACAAGTCTGTGTTGATAGCCTTGTGATTGAGTATCGATGGCCTGCCGCTTGGGGGCGGGCTATCGGACCTGTGCCCCTGGAAGCCGTATGGCTCTCGGGGGCTTTTTTATGTCTGCTAGCGTTGTGGGTTTGCAAGGATTGCGGTGTCAGGGCTTTCTTCTGGACGTGCCGTTTGGGCTTTGCGTGAGGGCGGCGGATAGTTTTCTTGTGGGGCCCGGGGACGGCTTGGCTTGGCGGGTCTCTTGCCCACGCTGAGCGTGGGTACCCTTGTCAGAGTGCTGGGGCGGGCGGGTCGTGAACTCGGAGCGCGGTTTGTCCCCCGGACAAACCGCAAGCGTGCTCCTCAAACAGCACGACCCTTGCAAACGGTAAGGATTACACCACCACCGTTAACGCTGACGGCAAGACCTGGAACGTGGACGTTCCTGGCACCGAACTGGCTCAGGACAGCAATGTTCACGCCAAGGTCGAGACCGAAGACGCTGCCGGCAACCCAGCGAGCGCTGAAGCCGACCGCGGCTACGGTGTCGATACCGACCTGCCTGAAGCTTCGATTACGATCGACACCATTGCCGGTGACGACGTGGTCAACAAGGCCGAGTCCGAGTCTGACGTGACCATCACTGGTACGGTTGGCAAGGATGTGAAGGCTGGCGACACCGTCACTGTGACCGTGAACGGTAAGGATTACACCACCACCGTTAACGCTGACGGCAAGACCTGGAACGTGGACGTTCCTGGCACCGAACTGGCTCAGGACAGCAATGTTCACGCCAAGGTCGAGACCGAAGACGCTGCCGGCAACCCAGCGAGCGCTGAAGCCGACCGCGGCTACGGTGTCGATACCGACCTGCCTGAAGCTTCGATTACGATCGACACCATTGCCGGTGACGACGTGGTCAACAAGGCCGAGTCCGAGTCTGACGTGACCATCACTGGTACGGTTGGCAAGGATGTGAAGGCTGGCGACACCGTCACTGTGACCGTGAACGGTAAGGATTACACCACCACCGTTAACGCTGACGGCAAGACCTGGAACGTGGACGTTCCTGGACCGACGATATTCATGTCGATTTCCCGCACTTGAACGTCCCCGCCTTGCTGATGACAGCAGAGCGCGGTGACGTGGTGCGTGATGAAGATGTGGCCGAGATTCAGCAGCTGGCCCCTGGCGTTCAGCACGTTCGCGTGCCTGATGCCGGTCACATGATTCCTTGGGATAACGAAGCAGGCTTTTACGAAGCCTTCGGTGACTTCCTGGGCCAGCGCTTGGTGTGATGTTGAAAGGGCCG
Source organism: Alcaligenes faecalis (assembly GCF_005311025.1). Lineage (GTDB taxonomy): Bacteria > Pseudomonadota > Gammaproteobacteria > Burkholderiales > Burkholderiaceae_B > Alcaligenes > Alcaligenes phenolicus. The sequence continues at coordinate 4,195,028 of NZ_CP031747.1, forward strand.
CATGGGCGGCCCGTCGTGATGCAAAGGTTCCGCGTCAGTGTCGGAACCTTTCACAAGGAGAGACAAGATGGCAGTTAGTGATTACCAACTTATCGAGGCATGGCAAGAAGTGCTACGCCTGTCCAAGCTGCAGGCCGGTCAAACCGTGACCTTGCTGACCAGCTCGACCACGCACCCGCAAACCATGCAGTGTGCGCAGATTGCCGCTCAGTCCATGGGTGCAATTGTGAATCGCCTGGACTTGTTGCCGGTCAACGCGGAAAAAGCCTTGAGCCGTGACTCGCTGGCCTACCTGGGTACGACCCCGCTGACGGGTAACGAAGCAGCGATTGCAGCCCTGAAGGCCAGTGATCTGGTGCTGGACTTGATGACCCTGTTGTTCTCGCCCGAGCAGATCGACATTCTGAAGTCGGGCACGAAGATTCTGCTGGCAAGATGCTGCGGGTAACCCTGCGAGCGCTGAAGCTGACCGCGGCTACGGTGTCGATACCGATCTGCCAGAAGCTTCGATCACCATCGACACCATTGCCGGTGACGATGTGATCAACAAGGCCGAATCGGAAGGGGATGTCACTGTTACCGGTACTGTGGGTAAAGACGTCAAGGCCGGTGACACCGTGACTGTGACCGTGAACGGTAAGGACTACACGACCACTGTTAACGCTGACGGCAAGACCTGGAACGTGGATGTTCCTGGTACCGAACTGGCCCAGGACAGTAATGTTCACGCCAAGGTCGAGACCGAAGACGCTGCGGGCAACCCAGCGAGCGCTGAAGCTGACCGTGGCTACGGCGTGGATACCGACCTGCCAGAAGCTTCGATCACGATCGACACCATTGCGGGCGATGACGTGATCAACAAGGCCGAGTCCGAGTCTGACGTGACCATCACTGGTACGGTTGGCAAGGATGTGAAGGCTGGCGACACCGTGACTGTGACCGTGAACGGTAAGGACTACACGACCACCGTGAACGCTGATGGCAAGACCTGGAACGTAGACGTTTCTGGTTCCGAGTTGGCTGCTGATTCGAACGTACATGCCAAGGTCGAGACCGAAGATGCTGCGGGTAACCCTGCGAGCGCTGAAGCTGGCTACGGTGTAGACACCGACCTGCCCGAAGCTTCGATCACGATCGACACCATTGCCGGTGACGACGTAATCAACAAGGCCGAGTCCGAGTCCGACGTGACCATCACCGGTACCGTGGGTAAAGACGTCAAGGCTGGTGATACCGTCACTGTGACCGTGAACGGCAAGGACTACACCACCACCGTTAACGCTGATGGCAAGACCTGGAACGTGGATGTTCCTGGTACCGAACTGGCCCAGGACAGCAATGTTCACGCCAAGGTGGAAACGGAAGACGCCGCCGGTAACCCAGCGAGCGCTGAGGCTGACCGCGGCTACGGTGTAGACACCGACCTGCCCGAAGCTTCGATCACGATCGACACCATTGCCGGTGACGACGTAATCAACAAGGCCGAGTCCGAGTCCGACGTGACCATCACCGGTACCGTGGGTAAAGACGTCAAGGCTGGTGATACCGTCACTGTGACCGTGAACGGCAAGGACTACACGACCACCGTTAACGCTGATGGCAAGACCTGGAACGTGGACGTTCCAGGTACCGAACTGGCCCAGGACAGCAATGTTCACGCCAAGGTCGAGACTGAAGACGCCGCCGGTAACCCCGCTTCGGCTGAAGCTGACCGCGGCTACGGTGTCGATACCGACCTGCCCAGCTTCAGCGCTCGCAGGGTTACCCGCAGCATCTTCGGTCTCGACCTTGGCATGTACGTTCGAATCAGCAGCCAACTCGGAACCAGGAACGTCCACGTTCCAGGTCTTGCCATCAGCGTTAACGGTGGTCGTGTAATCCTTACCGTTGACCGTCACGGTCACGGTATCACCGGCCTTCACATCCTTGCCAACCGTACCAGTAATGGTCACGTCGGACTCGGACTCAGCCTTGTTGATCACGTCGTCACCGGCAATGGTGTCGATCGTGATCGAAGCTTCTGGCAGATCGGTATCCACACCGTAGCCGCGGTCAGCTTCAGCGCTCGCAGGGTTACCCGCAGCATCTTCGGTCTCGACCTTGGCATGTACGTTCGAATCAGCAGCCAACTCGGAACCAGGAACGTCCACGTTCCAGGTCTTGCCATCAGCGTTAACGGTGGTCGTGTAATCCTTACCGTTGACCGTCACGGTCACGGTATCACCGGCCTTCACATCCTTGCCAACCGTACCAGTAATGGTCACGTCGGACTCGGACTCAGCCTTGTTGATCACGTCGTCACCGGCAATGGTGTCGATCGTGAACTCTGACTCGCCCCAACACCCGGTCCCGGGGCCCCGAGCGGCTAGCAGCCCTGCATAATGCTCGATATTGGAGGCCATTCAACTCGTTATCTATATATAGACACTGTTTGTTGGTTGAAGGCACAGGGCCAATCCAGTTTTCGTATGGCCGTTCTTTTGTCCGCCATCTATCCATCCAGCAACCAACCAACCAACCAACCAACCCATCGACTGGCGACTGTTTTTCGGAGGGAGTTTCTCTTCTATCTATATAGAGGAGGATAGAGGGAGGAGTTGTCAGAGAACGGGGGAGATGATTTAACGTATTTCTGTGAGAAAAATAGCTTTCAGTTCGTGTTTTGCTCTGAAGAAGCTTGAAGCCTCCTGCCTGAAGGCAAAAAGTCGAAATAAGCTAAAAATTATTTTTATAGTTATTCTTCATAGTTATCAATCAGCTACATTGTTTTACGGAGTTTTCTCTCCTGAAATACCTAGAAAAAACCCATGAAACGCTTGCAAAGCGGAAAATCCTCGTGCTATAGTTCTTTTCTCGCTGCAGCACACACAGGGTTTTCCCTGAACACCACGACTGCGACCGACGAGAAGCCTTACGATGTCGACGTTACGCCTCCTGAAGCCGAGATCGCTATTAATGTCATCGCTGAAGATGACGTCATTAACAAGGCCGAGTCCGAATCCGACGTTACGATCACCGGTACGGTTGGCAAGGACGTCAAGGCCGGCGACACCGTCACTATCACTATCGGTGGTAAAGAGTTCACTACAACGGTTAATGCCGATGGCAAGACGTGGAACGTGAATGTTCCAGGCGTGGACCTGCTGGGTCACGCTAAAGTTGACGCTAAGGTTACGACTGAGGACGAAGCAGGCAACCCCGCTTCCGCCAATGCAGAACGTCCATACGATGTTGATACCGATGCTCCGGAAGCCGCCATCACCATCGACACCATTGCGGGCGACGACGTGATCAACAAGGCTGAGTCCGAGTCTGACGTGACCATCACCGGTACCGTGGGTAAAGACGTTAAGGCTGGCGATACCGTGACCGTGACGGTCAACGGTAAGGATTACACCACCACCGTTAACGCTGACGCACCGGCAATGGTGTCGATGGTGATCGAAGCTTCAGGCAGGTCGGTATCGACACCGTAGCCGCGGTCAGCTTCAGCCGAAGCGGGGTTGCCCGCAGCGTCTTCAGTCTCAACCTTGGCATGTACGTTCGAATCAGCAGCCAACTCGGAGCCGGGAACATCCACGTTCCAGGTCTTGCCGTCGGCGTTAACGGTGGTCGTGTAGTCCTTGCCGTTCACGGTCACAGTCACCGTGTCACCGGCCTTCACATCCTTGCCAACCGTACCAGTGATGGTCACATCAGACTCGGACTCAGCCTTATTGATCACGTCATCGCCCGCAATGGTGTCGATCGTGATCGAAGCTTCAGGCAGGTCGGTATTCCAAGCGCCCACACTTATCGGCTGTTAATTGTTAAAGAGCAGTGACAGTTGCCTGTCGTTCTACTGACTAACCCGGCTGGCTCGTCGCGCTTAGCGCTTCGTGCCTTGCTGTGTTAGCAGCATAAAAACGAGATTATGAAGCAGATCAGGCAGTGTGTCAAGCGTTTTTTTGAAGAAGTTAGAAAGTTTTAAAACCATCCAACTCGTCCCGCTTAAACCAGAACTTTCGTTCTTTCCTACCTGCTGAACAATCAACCGTGAGGCTAACCATCCCACTTCACAAACAAGGGTAAATTTTCAAAACCGTTTCAACCTGCAAAACCGCTTAAAAACTTAACGTTGCGTTCTCTGGAGCAGAACCTAGACTGTGACCGTGAACGGCAAGGACTACACGACCACCGTTAACGCCGACGGCAAGACCTGGAACGTGGATGTTCCCGGCTCCGAGTTGGCTGCTGATTCGAACGTACATGCCAAGGTGGAAACGGAAGACGCTGCGGGTAACCCAGCCAGCGCTGAAGCCGACCGTGGCTACGGTGTGGATACCGATCTGCCTGAAGCTTCGATCACGATCGACACCATTGCCGGCGACGACGTAATCAACAAGGCCGAGTCCGAGTCTGACGTGACCATCACTGGTACCGTGGGTAAAGACGTCAAGGCTGGTGATCACTGGTACGGTTGGCAAGGATGTGAAGGCCGGTGACACGGTGACTGTGACCGTGAACGGCAAGGATTACACCACCACCGTTAACGCCGATGGCAAGACGTGGAACGTGGATGTTCCCGGCTCCGAGCTGGCTGCTGATTCGAACGTACACGCCAAGGTTGAGACCGAAGACGCTGCCGGTAACCCCGCTTCGGCTGAAGCCGACCGTGGCTACGGTGTGGATACCGACCTGCCCGAAGCTTCGATCACGATCGACACCATTGCCGGTGACGACGTGATCAACAAGGACCTTGGCGTGAACATTGCTGTCCTGGGCCAGTTCGGTACCAGGAACGTCTACGTTCCAGGTCTTGCCGTCAGCGTTAACGGTGGTCGTGTAATCCTTGCCGTTCACGGTCACAGTGACGGTGTCACCGGCCTTCACATCCTTGCCAACCGTACCAGTGATGGTCACGTCAGACTCGGACTCGGCCTTGTTGATTACGTCATCGCCCGCAATGGTGTCGATCGTGATCGAAGCTTCTGGCAGATCGGTATGACCGCGGCTACGGTGTCGATACCGACCTGCCTGAAGCTTCGATCACCATCGACACCATTGCCGGTGACGACGTGATCAACAAGGCCGAATCGGAAGGGGATGTCACTGTTACCGGTACCGTGGGTAAAGACGTCAAGGCTGGCGACACTGTCACTGTGACCGTGAACGGCAAGGATTACACGACCACCGTGAACGCTGATGGCAAGACCTGGAACGTGGACGTTCCTGGCTCTGAGCTGGCCCAACGCTGACGGCAAGACCTGGAACGTGGATGTTCCTGGTACCGAGCTGGCTCAGGACAGCAATGTTCACGCCAAGGTTGAGACCGAAGACGCCGCCGGTAATCCCGCTTCGGCTGAAGCCGACCGTGGCTACGGTGTAGACACCGATCTGCCCGAAGCTTCGATTACGATCGACACCATTGCCGGTGACGATGTGATCAACAAGGCTGAGTCCGAGTCTGACGTGACCATCAGGGCCAGCTCAGAGCCAGGAACGTCCACGTTCCAGGTCTTGCCATCAGCGTTCACGGTGGTCGTGTAATCCTTGCCGTTCACGGTCACAGTGACGGTGTCACCGGCCTTCACATCCTTGCCAACCGTACCAGTGATGGTCACGTCAGACTCGGACTCGGCCTTGTTGATTACGTCATCGCCCGCAATGGTGTCGATCGTGATCGAAGCTTCTGGCAGATCGGTATCCAGCGGCCAGATCGGTAATCTTCTTACCGTTCATATTGATGCCGTCACCATTGATCACTGGACCACCGTTATTGATGGTGATGCTGTTCAGATCCGTCAGGTTCTGAGCCATCACCAGGTTCAACTGGTTGCCGTCGCTATCAACGCGCAGGTTGGCTCCCGTGGAGGCTTCGCCCTCGGCCAGTTCGCCGGAGACGGTCAATGGCGTGTTATCACCCAGCGTGCGGCTACGGTGTAGACACCGACCTGCCCGAAGCTTCGATCACGATCGACACCATTGCCGGTGACGACGTGGTCAACAAGGCCGAGTCCGAGTCCGACGTGACCATCACTGGTACCGTGGGTAAAGACGTCAAGGCTGGCGATACCGTGACCGTGACGGTCAACGGTAAGGATTACACCACCACCGTTAACGCTGACGGCAAGACCTGGAACGTGGAGTACCGAACTGGCCCAGGACAGCAATGTTCACGCCAAGGTGGAAACGGAAGACGCCGCCGGTAACCCCGCTTCGGCTGAAGCTGACCGTGGCTATGGTGTCGATACCGACCTGCCAGAAGCTTCGATCACGATCGACACCATTGCCGGTGACGACGTGATCAACAAGGCTGAGTCCGAGTCCGACGTGACCATATCGACACCATTGCTGGCGATGACGTGATCAACAAGGCTGAGTCCGAGTCCGACGTGACCATCACTGGTACCGTGGGTAAAGACGTTAAGGCCGGTGATACCGTGACCGTGACGGTCAACGGTAAGGACTACACGACCACCGTTAACGCTGATGGCAAGACCTGGAACGTGGACGTTCCAGGTACCGAACCAGCTTCAGCGCTCGCAGGGTTACCCGCAGCATCTTCGGTCTCGACCTTGGCATGTACGTTCGAATCCTGGGCCAGCTCAGAGCCAGGAACGTCCACGTTCCAGGTCTTGCCATCAGCGTTAACGGTGGTCGTGTAATCCTTGCCGTTCACGGTCACAGTGACGGTGTCACCGGCCTTCACATCCTTGCGTACCAGTGATGGTCACGTCAGACTCGGACTCGGCCTTGTTGATCACGTCATCGCCCGCAATGGTGTCGATCGTGATCGAAGCTTCGGGCAGGTCGGTATCCACACCGTAGCCGCGGTCGGCTTCAGCGCTCGCAGGGTTACCCGCAGCATCTTCGGTCTCGACCTTGGCGTGAACATTGCTGTCCTAAGATGCTGCGGGTAACCCTGCGAGCGCTGAAGCTGACCGCGGCTACGGTGTCGATACCGATCTGCCCGAAGCCGCCATTACGATCGACACCATTGCCGGCGACGACGTGATCAACAAGGCCGAGTCCGAGTCTGACGTGACCATCACTGGTACCGTGGGTAAAGACGTCAAGGCTGGTGACGGCGTCTTCCGTTTCCACCTTGGCGTGAACATTGCTGTCCTGGGCCAGTTCGGTACCAGGAACGTCCACGTTCCAGGTCTTGCCGTCAGCGTTCACGGTGGTCGTGTAGTCCTTGCCGTTCACGGTCACAGTGACGGTGTCACCGGCCTTGACGTCTTTACCCACGGTACCGGTGATGGCCAACCGTACCGGTGATCGTGACGTCGCCGCCCGACTCTTCCTTGTTGATCACGTCGTCGCCTGTAATCGGATCGATTTCGATCTCGGCTTCAGGAGGCGTAACGTCGACGTCGTAAGGCTTCTCGTCGGTCGCAGTCGTGGTGTTGCCAGCGTCGTCAGTCGTGGTGACTTTGGCTTCACCGGCAATGGTGTCGATGGTGATCGAAGCTTCAGGCAGGTCGGTATCGACACCGTAGCCGCGGTCGGCTTCAGCCGAAGCGGGGTTACCTGCAGCGTCTTCGGTCTCAACCTTGGCGTGAACATTGCTGTCCTGGGCCAGTTCGGTACCAGGAACGTCTACGTTCCAGGTCTTGCTACACGACCACCGTGAACGCTGATGGCAAGACCTGGAACGTGGACGTTCCTGGCTCTGAGCTGGCCCAGGATTCGAACGTACATGCCAAGGTCGAGACCGAAGATGCTGCGGGTAACCCTGCGAGCGCTGAAGCTGACCGCGGCTACGGTGTCGATACCGATCTGCCCCTTGACGTCTTTACCCACGGTACCGGTGATGGTCACGTCAGACTCGGACTCGGCCTTGTTGATCACATCGTCACCGGCAATGGTGTCGATCGTGATCGAAGCTTCTGGCAGGTCGGTATCGACACCGTAGCCGCGGTCAGCTTCAGCCGAAGCGGGGTTACGAACATTGCTGTCCTGAGCCAGCTCGGTACCAGGAACATCCACGTTCCAGGTCTTGCCGTCAGCGTTCACGGTGGTCGTGTAGTCTTTGCCGTTCACGGTCACAGTGACGGTGTCACCGGCCTTGACGTCTTTACCCACGGTACCGGTGATGGATACCGATCTGCCAGAAGCTTCGATCACGATCGACACCATTGCGGGCGATGACGTAATCAACAAGGCTGAGTCCGAGTCTGACGTGACCATCACTGGTACCGTGGGTAAAGACGTCAAGGCTGGTGACACTGTCACTGTGACCGTGAACGGAACACCACGACTGCGACCGACGAGAAGCCTTACGATGTCGACGTTACGCCTCCTGAAGCCGAGATCGAAATTGATCCGATCACAGGCGACGACGTGATCAACAAGGAAGAGTCGGGCGGCGACGTCACGATCACCGGTACGGTTGGCTTCAGCGCTCGCAGGGTTACCCGCAGCATCTTCGGTCTCGACCTTGGCGTGAACATTGCTGTCCTGAGCCAGTTCGGTACCAGGAACGTCCACGTTCCAGGTCTTGCCGTCAGCGTTAACGGTGGTGGTGTAATCCTTACCGTTGATGGCAAGACCTGGAACGTAGACGTTCCTGGTGCTGAGTTGGCTGCTGATTCGAACGTACACGCCAAGGTTGAGACCGAAGATGCTGCGGGTAACCCTGCGAGCGCTGAAGCTGACCGCGGCTACGGTGTCGTATTCTTTACCGCCGACGGTCACAGTGACCTTGTCGCCAGGTTTGACGTCTTTACCAACCGTACCGGTGATCGTGACGTCGCCGCCCGACTCTTCCTTGTTGATCACGTCGTCGCCTGTAAGATGCTGCGGGTAACCCTGCGAGCGCTGAAGCTGACCGCGGCTACGGTGTCGATACCGATCTGCCAGAAGCTTCGATCACGATCGACACCATTGCGGGCGATGACGTAATCAACAAGGCCGTTCCAGGTCTTGCCGTCGGCGTTAACGGTGGTCGTGTAGTCCTTGCCGTTCACGGTCACAGTGACAGTGTCACCAGCCTTGACGTCTTTACCCACGGTACCAGTGATGGTCACGATCTCGGCTTCAGGAGGCGTAACGTCGACATCGTAAGGCTTCTCGTCGGTCGCAGTCGTGGTGTTGCCAGCGTCGTCAGTCGTGGTGACTTTGGCTT